>NZ_BJYY01000013.1 GCF_007991755.1 Cellulomonas aerilata
GGGCGCGTCCCGGACACCACGCACGGAGCGAGGCCGCGCACAGGACGCAGCGCCGAGGAACGGGGCGCACAGGCGGGAGCAGGAGCGCTCGAGCGGTCACTCCGGAGGCTCGAGCGGGACACCGGCCACCCGATCCAGCCGGCGCGCTCGTCGGACATGAAGCCGTGACCTCGCACGGGCCGCATGGTGGAGCCGCCCGTCACCGGCCCACCGCACGAGCGAGCGAGCGCTACGCCTCGCCGAAGCCGTTCTCGAGCTCGTCGATGACGGCGGTCACCGCGGTCCGGGCCTGCGGGCCGGTCGCTGCCACGACGACCTCGTGGCCCCCGACGGCGCCGAGCCCCACCAGCGCGAGCACGCTGCGGGCGTCCACCCCGTTGACGGTGACCAGGGCGTCGAACGCGCCGACGGTCCGGGCGAGCTGCGCGGCCGGACGGGCGTGCAGACCGAGGCGGTTGCGCAGGACCGCCGTCCCCCGGGCGCTGGGAGTTCCGGCAGGTCGCCCGTCCGACGTGTGCTGCGCCGCGGCCGGTGCGCTGCCGGCCGCACGGCCGGCACGGGGCTCGGCGCCCGCGCCCCCTGTCGACGACGGGGAGCCGCCACGCGCGGCGGCACCTCCGGCACCCGGCTCGGGACCGACCCCGGTGCCGCCGGTCGCCGCGCCACTCGCCGCGCCACGGTCCACCACCGTCCCGGCGTCACCGGCCGAGGTAGCCACGGCCGCACCGGAGGTTTCCCCCTCGCCCACAGGTCCGGGAGCCCCACCCGAGCCGCCGACCACCTGCGAACCTGCGTCGGCCACGGCAGCGAGCGAGCTCGCCGACCGCCCGAACGTCGTGGCCGCGTCCTCGGCCGCCCGGGCCACGGTCGGCAGGTCCGCCCCGGTCTGCGCCACGACCGCGGCCTCGACCGCCCCCTCCACGAACGGGGCGTCGACCACGCGCACGCGTGCGGCGACGTCGGCCTCCGCCATCTCCAGCACGCTCTCGGCGGTGAGTGCCGCCGACCCCAGGTCGGTCAGCACCACCGCGGAACGGCCGTCCTCCAGGGCGCGACCCAGCGCCTCCTCGACGAGGTCGAACCCGGTGCCGATCCGCCCGTCACCCGTCCCGCCGGCCGGCAGGATCAGCACGTCCGGCGCCATCTGGGCGGCCACGTCCGCCAGGCCCTGCGCGAGCGGGCTCGAGTGGGACACCAGCACCAGCGCGACGACCGGGGCGGCCACGGGTCAGACCGTGGCTCGGGCGGCGGCGTCGGCCGCGGCGCGGATGAGCAGGGCGGTCGAGGTCGCCCCCGGGTCGGCGTGGCCGGCACTGCGCTCCCCCAGGTAGCTGGCCCGACCCTTGGTGGCGATCAGCGGGATGGTCGCCTCGACCCCGTCGGCGGCGGCCTCCGCGGCGGCGGCCAGGACGGCGGCGGGCGGCTCACCCCGGTCGGCGGCGGCGACGGCCGCGGCGACCGCGGGCGTCCAGGCGTCGACCATGGTCTTCTCCCCCGGGGCCGCCTTGCCGCGGGCGACGATCCCCTCGAGAGCGGCCTCGAGCATCGCCACCACGGCAGCCGAGTCCAGCTCGGTCAGGCCCGTGACCTTGGCGGCCCGCAGGTACGCGGTCCCGTACAGCGGGCCTGCGGCCCCTCCGACGGTCGACATCAGCGTGGTGGCGAGCAGCTTGAGCACGTCCCCCACCTGGGCGGGCGGCTCCTCGAGCGCGTCGAGCCGCGCGACCGTCGCGGTGAACCCGCGGTGCATGTTCTCGCCGTGGTCGCCGTCGCCGATCTGCCGGTCGAGCTCGATCAGCTCGGCCCGGTGCTCAGCGACCACCTCGGCCGAGCCGCGCACCCATCGAAGCGCCCATCCCACGTCGAGTGTCATCAGTCTCCCTCGTCGACCTGTGCCGAGCCGCTCCCGGCCGGCACCACCCGTCCCGCAGCC
This sequence comes from Cellulomonas aerilata, assembly GCF_007991755.1. Classification (GTDB taxonomy): domain Bacteria; phylum Actinomycetota; class Actinomycetes; order Actinomycetales; family Cellulomonadaceae; genus Pengzhenrongella; species Pengzhenrongella aerilata. Next base: position 1,934 of record NZ_BJYY01000013.1, read on the forward strand.
TGCCACGGGTGCGTCGGCCACGGCCCGGTCGCAGCGCGCCGCGACCGAACCGTGACCGACGGGCACCCGTCCGCAGGGCGGGGATGACGCAGCGGACGGCTCACCACCGCAGCGCGGCGGTGTGCACCGGGGCGTCCCACAGCTGGGTGAGCTCGTCGTCCAGGCGCAGCACGGTGACCGAGGCGCCCTGCATCTCCAGCGAGGTCACGTAGTTGCCGACCAGGGAGCGCGCCACGGTGGCCCCGCGCTCCTCGAGCAGCTGACGCGCCCGCCGGTAGACGACGTAGAGCTCCGACGCCGGCGTCCCGCCCATGCCGTTGACGAAGAGCAGGACCTGCTCGCCGCCGGAGATCCCCAGGTCGTCCAGCACCGGGTTCGTCAGCTGCTCGGTGATCGCGTCCGCCGGCGCCATCGGCACCCGGCGGCGCCCCGGCTCGCCGTGGATGCCGATGCCGATCTCGATCTCCTCCTCCGTGAGGTCGAAGCCGGGCACCCCGGCGTGCGGCACGATCCCGGCGCGCAGGGCGACGCCCATCGACCGGACGTTGGCGATCACCCGCTCGGCGATCGCGGTCACGCCGTCCAGGTCGTCGCCGCGCTCGGCGGCCGCCCCGGCGATCTTCTCCACGGCGACCGTCCCGGCCACGCCGCGCCGTCCGGCGGTGTAGAGCGAGTCCTCGACCGCGACGTCGTCGTTGACGATCACCGCCCGGACCTGGACGTCGTCGGCCTCGGCGAGCTCGGCCGCCGTCTCGAAGTTGAGGACGTCGCCGGTGTAGTTCTTCACGATGTGCAGGACGCCGCGCCCGCCGTTCGCGGCGAGGGTGGCCGGGGCGATCGCGTCCGGCGTGGGCGAGGTGAACATGGCGCCCGGCACGGCCGCGGTGAGCATGCCGCGGCCGACGAAGCCGGCGTGCAGCGGCTCGTGCCCGCTTCCCCCGCCGCTGACCAGCCCCACCTTGCCCTGCACGGGCGCGTCGGCGCGGACCACGTACCAGGGGTCACGGTGGACCGTCACCAGCTCGGCGTGCGCCAGGCCGAACCCCTCCACGGACTCCTCGACGACGCGGGACGGGTCGTTGATCAGCTTCTTCACGCTGCTCCCCTTCGCTGGGCGGCCGTGGCGCTCCTCGACGAGCACCACGGCCGGGACCGGGACGGCTACGAGGACTCGGGCGTCCTCACCCCCGCGCGCCAGCATCGCCACGGGTCACGGCGTCGTCAAGGAAGTCCCTCGGGAGAGGTGCGTCAGCCTCTGCCGAGCAGGACGCGCGCGTCGGCGACCACCGTCACGGACCCGGTCACCAGCACCCCCGAGCCGAGCTCCGCCTCGCTCTCGGCGCGTTGGACGGCGACGTCGATCGCCGCGTCGAGCCGGTCGACGACGTGCACGCGGTCCTCGCCGAAGATGTCCACGGCGATCTCGCCCAGGTCGTCGGGATCCACCGCCCGGGCCGACGACGAGCGGGTCACCACGATCTCGGCGAGCAGCGGCTCCAGGCCGGACAGCACGCTCTCGGCGTCCTTGTCGTCGAGCACGCCGACCACGCCGATCAGCCGCGTGAACTCGAACGACTCCTCCACCGCCTCCACGAGCGCGGCGATGCCGGCGGGGTTGTGCGCGGCGTCGACGAGGACCGTCGGGCTGGTGCGCACGAGCTCGAGCCGCCCGGGCGAGGACACGTCCGCGAACGCCGCTCCGACGAGGTCGCCGTCCAGCGCGGCACCGCCGCTGAGCAGCGCCTCGGCGGCCACGAGCGCGAGCAGGGCGTTCTGCGCCTGGTGCCGGCCGTGGAGCGGGACGAACACCTGGGTGTAGACCCCACCCAGCCCGCGCAGCGAGAGCAGCTGCCCGCCCACGGCCACCTGGCGCTCGGTGACGTCGACGTCGATGCCCTGCCGGATGACGCGCGAGCCGTGCTCCGCAGCCGCAGCCAGCAGGACGCCCTCCACGTCGTCGGTCTGGTCGGCGACCACGACGGTGGAGCCGTCCTTGATGATCCCGGACTTCTCGTCCGCGATGGACGTCAGCTCGTGGCCCAGCCAGCGCTGGTGGTCGTAGGCGATCGGGGTGATCACCGCGACCTCGCCGTCGACGACGTTGGTGGCGTCCCACGAGCCGCCCATCCCCACCTCGACGATCGCGACGTCGATCGGGGTGTCGGCGAACGCGGCGAAGGCCATCACGGTGAGCACCTCGAAGAAGCTCATCCGCGGCCCGCCCTCCGCGAGCGACCGGGTGTCGACCATGTGCACGTACGGGGCGACGTCCTGCCACACCTCGACGAAGCGCTCCGCGCTGATCGGCTCGCCGTCGATCGCGATGCGCTCGCGCACGTCGGTCAGGTGCGGGCTGGTGAACCGGCCCGTGCGCAGCCCGTGCTCGCGCACCAGCCGCTCGACCATGCGCGACGTCGAGGTCTTGCCGTTCGTCCCGGTCAGGTGGATCGTCCGGAACGACCGCTGGGGGTCCCCCAGCAGCTCGCACACCGCGCGGACCCGGTCCAGCGTGGGCTCGAACTGGTGCTCGGGCATGCGCGCGAGGATCCCGGCGTACACCTCCCCGGCCGCGGTCTCCGCCTCGGTCCGCTCGTGCCGGCGCCGGTGGTCGGCTCCTCCGCTCATGCCCGCGCCCCGTCCTTCTCGACCGTCACCGCGACGGTGTCGCCGTCGGCGTCGTGCACCTCGAGCGAGGTCGCCAGCGTCTCCTCGGTGATCAGCCCGCGGTGGGCCTCGACCGCCTCGCGCCAGTCGGACGGCACCCCGAGGGTCAGCCGGACGCGGTCGCTGACGTCCAGGCCGGCCGCCTTGCGGGCGTCCTGGACGGCGCGGACGACGTCGCGGGCGCGGCCCTCGGCGATCAGCTCGTCGTCGAGCGCGGTCGCCAGGACGACGACGCCACCCCCGGGCAGCACCGCGGCAGCGAGCTGCTCGCCGCCGTCCCCGGCGGACACGACGGTGCTCAGCTCGTACTCGACGGCCTCCAGCGGCACCGGACCGTCCGGCGTCCGGACCACCACGACCCCGTCCTCGGACTCCCAGTCCCCGGCCTTCGCCGCCTTGATGACGGACTGGACCTGCCGGCCCAGGCGCGGGCCGGCGGCGCGGGCGTTGACCGCGAGCCGGGTCTGGACGCCCAGGCCCGCCGCGGCGGCGTCGTCGATGCCGAGCACCTGGACCGACCTGACGTTGACCTCGGCGGCGACCAGGTCGGCGAAGGCGGCCGTCCGGGCGGCGTCGGGCACGGCGACCCGCAGCTCGCGCAGCGGCTGGCGGACGCGCAGGCCGTTGGCCTTGCGCAGGCCGAGGGTCACCGAGCACACCTCCCGGACCTGGTCCATGACCCGCACCAGGTCGGCGTCGCCGAGCGCGTCACCGCGGGCGCCGTCGGCGGCCGCGTCGACGAGGGGCAGCTCGTCCGGCGTGGGCCAGTCGGTCAGGTGCACGCTCCGTCCGCCGGTCAGGCCGCGCCAGACCTCCTCGGACAGCAGCGGCGCCAGCGGCGCCATCACCCGGGTCAGGACCTCGAGCGCCGTCCACAGGGTGTCGAACGCCTGCTGGTCCTCGTCCCAGAAGCGCTGCCGGGACGTGCGCACGTACCAGTTGGTCAGCACGTCCAGGTGCTCGCGGACGGCCTCGCACGCGGCCGGGACGTCGAACGCGTCCAGGTCCGCGGTCACCTCGGCGACCAGGTCGCGGGTGCGGGCGAGCAGGTACCGGTCCATGGTGCCGAGCCCGGCGACCTCCTCGGCGGTCACGCGCTGGGCGGTCAGCCCCGCGCCGCCGTGGGCCGCGCCGGCGTAGAGCGCGAAGAAGTACCAGGTGCTCCACAGCGGCAGCATCACCTGCCGGACGTTCTCCCGGATGCCCTCCTCGGTGACCACGAGGTTGCCGCCGCGCAGGATCGGCGAGGCCATGAGGAACCAGCGCATCGCGTCGGAGCCGTCGCGGTCGAACACCTCGGACACGTCCGGGTAGTTGCGCAGGGACTTGCTCATCTTGCGGCCGTCCGAGCCCAGGACGATGCCGTGCGAGACCGAGGTGCGGAACGCCGGACGGTCGAACAGCGCCGTGGCGAGCACGTGCAGCGTGTAGAACCAGCCGCGGGTCTGCCCGATGTACTCGGTGATGAAGTCGCCCGGGTAGTGGTTCTCGAACCACCCGGTGTTCTCGAACGGGTAGTGGACCTGGGCGAACGGCATCGACCCGGAGTCGAACCACACGTCCAGCACGTCCGGGATGCGGCGCATCGTGGAGCGGCCGGTGGGGTCGTCCGGGTTGGGACGGGTCAGCTCGTCGATGAAGGGCCGGTGCAGGTCGGTGACGGGGCGGCCGAAGTCGCGCTCGAGGTCGGCCAGCGACCCGTAGACGTCCGTGCGCGGGTACGCCGGGTCGTCGCTCACCCACACCGGGATGGGCGTGCCCCAGTACCGGTTGCGGGAGATCGACCAGTCCCGGGCGCCGGCGAGCCACTTGCCGAACTGACCGTCCTTGATGTGCTCGGGCACCCAGGTGATCTGCTCGTTGAGCTCGACCATGCGGTCGCGGAACTGGGTGACGCGCACGAACCAGCTGGACACGGCCTTGTAGATGAGCGGGTTCCGGCAGCGCCAGCAGTGCGGGTAGGAGTGCTGGTACGTCTCGTGCCGGACGACGACGGCGCGCGCGTCCACGGGCGTGGCCGCGAGCGGGCCCGTGCCGGCCTTGAGGTCGGCGATGACCTTGGGGTTGGCGTCGAACACCTGCAGGCCGGCGTAGTCCGGCACCTCGGCGGTGAACCGGCCACGGGCGTCGACCGGCACGACCGGCCGGATCCCGGCGGCGTCGCACACGAGCATGTCGTCCTCGCCGAACGCGGGCGCGAGGTGCACGAGCCCCGTGCCGTCCTCGGTGGTGACGAAGTCGCCGGCGAGCACGTGGTGGGCGGCGGGGTTGTGGTCGGGGTCCACGAAGTAGGGGAACGGCGGGGTGTAGGCCCGGCCCACGAGCGCGGAGCCCGGCAGGGTCTCCAGGACGGTCGCGTCCTCGCCGAGCTCGCGGGCGTACGACGCGAGCCGCGACTCGGCGAGCAGCACGCGGTCCCCCGCGAGCGCGCTCGACGCGCCCGGCGCCACCACGACGTAGGGGATGTCCGGCCCGACGGCGACGGCGAGGTTGGACGGCAGCGTCCACGGCGTCGTCGTCCAGACGAGGGCGAGCTCGCCCGTCTCCAGCCGCACGCCCACGGTCAGCGCCGGGTCCTGGCGCGACTGGTAGACGTCGTCGTCCATGCGCAGCTCGTGGTTGGACAGCGGCGTCTCGTCGCGCCAGCAGTACGGCAGGACGCGGTAGCCCTCGTAGGCCAGGCCCTTGTCGTGGAGCTGCTTGAATGCCCAGATGACCGACTCCATGTAGGTCAGGTCGAGCGTCTTGTAGTCGTTGTCGAAGTCGACCCAGCGCGCCTGGCGGGTGACGTAGTCCTGCCACTCGTCGGTGTACCTCAGGACCGAGGCGCGGCACGCGTCGTTGAACGCCGCGATGCCCATCGTCTCGATCTCGGACTTCTGGCTGATGCCGAGCTGGCGCTCGGCCTCCAGCTCGGCGGGCAGGCCGTGGGTGTCCCAGCCGAACCGGCGCTCGACGCGGTGGCCACGCTGGGTCTGGTAGCGCCCGACGACGTCCTTGGCGTAGCCGGTCAGCAGGTGCCCGTAGTGCGGCAGACCGTTGGCGAACGGCGGCCCGTCGTAGAAGACGAACTCGTTCCCACCGTCCGGGCCGGCGTCGCGGTTGTCGATCGAGGCGCGGAACGTCCCGTCGGCGGCCCAGTACGCCAGCACGTCCTTCTCCAGGGCGGGCAGGTCCGGGGACGCGGGCACCGCCGGCCGGCCGCCGCTGGCGCGGTCGCCGGTGGGCTCGCTCGGACGGTGCAGGGGGTACGCCATGGCCGGTGTCCTTCGGTCGTCGTCGTGCACAGTGTCATCAGCTCCACGCCCGCCTCGGCGACGGGGCGTGGTCCGCACGGTGCGAGGACGACGGGGCTTCGCAGGGCCCGCCGCGGTACCACCTCGCTTGCCGCCGCACGCGACCCGAGGGTCACGGTCGACGACCGCTCTTGCCCGGGCTGTCACGGGCCCACCCGTCCGGTTCTACTGAGGACCGCCACCGGCGGCGACGGGTCCCGTTCTTCCGGAGGCTCGCCGGTGATGGCCGGGTCGGCGCCTCTGCGCCCGATGCTACCCGGTCATGCCGGACGGCCCTGCGCCACGGTGGTGACGAAGCCCGCGCTCGGCGAGGTGCCGTTGAGGACGTGGTCGCCGATGAGCCGCTCCTTGGCGATCACCGGGTTGTGCGACGCGATCGTGCGGGCGTTGCGCCAGTGCCGGTCCAGCCGGCGCGTGGTCGACGTCGCGGACGCACCGCCGACCTCGAACAGCTCGGTGGCACTGCGCAGCACGAGGTCGATGACGACGAGCTGGGCGCGGTAGGCGCCGACGTCGGCGGTGTCGTGGTCCTCCTGGGTGGCGGTGCCACGGGCCGCGGCCCGGGTCAGGGCGTCGAGGGCCTCGGCGGCGGCGAGCACGGTGGCGTCGGCCGCGTAGGAGGCCGCCGACAGCCGCCCGACGACGGCCTGGACGAGCGGGTCCTCGCGCGGCAGCGGCGTGGTGGCGCTGCCGAAGGTCCGGGTGCGCGGCCGGACGAACTCCACCGCGTCGGTCACCACGGCCCGGCCGATCCCGGCCAGCGTCGCGAGCAGGTGCAGCTGGAAGTACGCGCCGAGGATGGTCGGGCGCCGCGCGGCGTACGGGACGATCCCGCGGGGGTCGACCTCGACCCCGGTGAAGACCGTCGTCCCGCTGCCGGTGAGCCGCTGACCGAACCCGTCCCAGTCGTCCACCCGCTCGACGCCGGGAGCGTCCGCGCGGGCGGCGACGGTCACCCGCTCACCGTCCGGGGCGACGGCGCCGACCGAGATCCAGTCCGCGAAGATGCTGCCGGTGCTGTAGTACTTCGTGCCGTCCAGGCGCCACGTGCCGTCCTCGTCCGGCGCGACCCGGGTGCGGGTGTCCCACAGGCCGCCGTTGCCCTGCTCGCTGCTCGCGTTCCCGATGAGCCGGCCGGCGACCGCCTCGCGGGCCCAGAAGGTGCGGGTCGCCGGGTCCTTGTCGGTCAGCGCGTGCTCCAGGTACGCGAAGTGCCCCCGCAGCAGGTGCGCCACGTTGGGGTCGGCCTCCGCGAGCTCGATGAGGAGCCGGAACAGCTGGGTGAGGCTCGCCCCCCGGCCGCCGGCGGCCCGGGACACCCGCAGCGCCCCGAAGCCCGCCTCCGCCAGCCAGGTCACCGCCTCGTACGGCAGCTCGCGACGCTCCTCGCGCTCGAGGGCGCCCTCGGCGATCCGCGCGAACAGGGGACGGAAGTCCGCGGCGAGCTCGTCGTACGCGGGCGGGTCCTCGACGGCGCCGCTGAGGACCGCCGGGACGGGCTCGACCGGGCTGCCGGCGGGTGCGGCGGGAGCCGTGACGGCGGGGGCCGGGGCGGCGACGGCCGGGGCGACGGCGAACGCGTCGACGACCGGGTCGAACCGGGCGGCGGTGGGGGCAGCGCCGGGGCCGGCGTCGCGGACGGTGTCGGTGCTCATGCGGGTCTCCAGGGTCGGGCGTCGTGGGGGTGGGGGCGTGCGCCGGATCAGACGGCGGCGAGCTCGGGCGGCCGGGCGTCCTCGCCGCGGAGGTTCGCCCCGCCGCGGTACCGGGCGCCCGGGTGGGAGTCCGGCAGCCGCGTCCGGCCCGGCCCGAAGAGCCGCTCGCGCAGGGTGCTCTCGGCGTACCGCGTGCGGTAGAGCCCGCGGCGCTGCAGCTCGGGGACGACGAGCTCGATGAAGTCCTCGGCGGTGCCGGGCGTGAGGAACTGGCGCAGGTTGAAGCCGTCCAGGTCCGTGTCCCGGACCCACCCCTCGATGGTGTCGACCACCTCCGAGGGCGTCCCCACGGCGAAGAACCCCTTGTCGAAGCGCGTCACGGCGGCCAGCGCCTCCCCGACGGTCGTGCCGGGCGCGTACCGGCGGTTGCTCGGCACCTGCTCGGGCCCGCCGAGCCCGGCGACGATGTCGTCGATCACCGTCTCGGGCGGGTAGGCCGCCAGGTCCACGCCACCGCCGCCGGCGTGCGCGAGGTAGCCCTCGGCCCGGGACAGCAGCCGGTACTCCTCCGCCTTGCGCTCGGCCGCCTCGCGGTCCTTGCCGACGATGACGACGGCGCCGGCGAAGGCCTTGATGTCGCCCGCGTCGCGGCCGTTCTCCACCGCGATCCGGCGCAGGTCGGCGATGGTGGTGCGGTAGTCGGCGGGCCCGCGGCCGCCGACGAACACGGCTTCGGCGTGCCGGCCCGCGAACGCCTTGCCGGTCGGGGACCCCCCGGCCTGGAACAGCACCGGGGTGCGCTGGACGGACGGCTCGCTCAGGTGCGGACCGGCGACCGTGAAGTGCTCGCCGACGTGGTCGATCGCCCGGACCCGCGACGGATCGGTGTAGACCCGCCCCGCGACGTCGCGCACGACGGCGTCGTCGTCCCACGAGCCCTCCCAGAGCTTGTAGAGGACGTCGAGGTACTCCTCGGCGATCACGTACCGCAGCTCGTGCTCCACCTCCTGCGTGAGGCCGAAGTTGCGGGCGGCGTTCGGCAGGTAGGAGGTGACGATGTTCCACCCGAACCGGCCCTTGGTGAGGTGGTCGAGGGTGCTCGCCCGGCGGGCGAAGGCGAACGGCGGCTCGTAGGTGGTGGAGAACGTCGCGGCGAACCCGAGGTGCTGCGTCACCGCGGCCATCGCCGGGATGACCAGGAGCGGGTCGTTGTTCGGGATCTGCACGGCCTCGCGCAGGGCGGTCTCCGGCCCGCCGCGGTAGCCGTCGTAGGTGCCGACGACGTCGGCGAGGAAGACGGCGTCGAACAGGCCCTCCTCGAGCAGCCGGGCGTGCTCCGTCCAGAACTCCAGGTCGTTGAACCGGTGCCGGGTGTTCTCCGGGTGCACCCACAGGCCGTGGGAGATGTGGCCCACCGTGTTCATCTCGAAGAGGTTGAAGGAGATCGGGCGGGTCATGAGGCGGTCCTGTCGCTGAGGTGCGGGTCAGTCGGGTGCTGTGCCGGACGAGGCTGCGGCTGCGGCTGCGGCGCCGGTGGGGTGGCGGACGACGTCGTCGCGGGCGTCGCGATGCGGGGCACCGCGGCGATCAGGCGCTGGGTGTACGGGTGCTGCGGCGCCGAGAAGACGTCGCGCACGTCACCGTGCTCGACCACCTCCCCACCGGAGAGCACCAGGACGCGATCGCTGACGTGGTGGATCACGCCGAGGTCGTGGGAGATGAACAGGTACGCGACGCCCGTCTCGGCCTGGACGTCGGCCAGCAGGTCCAGGACCTGCGCCTGGACCGAGACGTCGAGCGCGGACACCGGCTCGTCGCACACGATCAGGCGCGGTGCGGGGGCCAGGGCCCGGGCGATCGCGACGCGCTGGCGCTGGCCACCGGACATCTGCCGGGGACGGCGGTCCAGGTGCTCGGCGGTCAGCCCCACCTGCTCGAGCAGCTGGACCGCACGGTCACGGCGGCGCGAGCGCGGCACCCCGGCCACGCCCAGGGCGTCGCCCAGGATGCGGCCGACCGCGTGCCGCGGGTCGAACGAGCTCAGCGGGTCCTGGTGGACCACCTGCACGTCCCGCCGCAGGGCACGCCGCTCGCGGGCGGTCAGCCCGGACCACGAGCGGCCGTGGACCTCCACCGTCCCGGCCGTCGGCTCGGTCAGCCCGAGCAGGATCCGGGCGGTGGTGGTCTTGCCGGACCCGGACTCCCCGACGATCCCGAGGGTCTCGCCGGCGCGGAGGGTGAACGACACCTCGCGGACGGCGACGCGCGGCTGCCCGTCGGGACCGGCGAAGGAGCGCGCCACCCCGTCGAGGCGGGCGACGACCTCGCCGACGGGATGACGGTCGGGGGACGGGACCCGCGCGGCCACGGCCTCGGCCGGCCGCCCGGCCGGTGGGTCCGTCGGGACGCCCGTCGGCGCGTCCGTCGCCGCGTCCTTCGGTGCGTCGGCCAGTTCGGCCGCCGGCGCGTCGGGCGGGACCGCGACGGGCACGGAGAGGCGGGTGCCCTTGGCGTGCTCGGCGGGCACCGCGGCCAGCAGCCGGCGCGTGTAGGGGTGCTGCGGGTCCGTGAGCACCGACGCGGTCGGACCGGTCTCCACGATCCGGCCGTCCTGCATGACGGCCACGCGGTCCGCGAGCCGGGACACCACGGCCAGGTCGTGGCTGATCACCAGCAGCGTGCGGCCCTCGTCGCGGAGCCGGGCGAGCAGGTCGAGGACCTGCGCCTGGACGGTCACGTCGAGCGCCGTCGTCGGCTCGTCTGCGATGAGCAGGTCGGGCTCGCCCGCGAGCGCACCGGCGATCAGCGCGCGCTGGCGCAGCCCGCCGGACAGCTCGTGCGGCAGCTGCCGGGCCCGGACGTCGGGGTCTGGCACGCCGACGTGGTCCAGCAGCTCGACCACGCGCTCGGCCCGCTCGGCGCGGGTCAGCCGGGTGTGCAGCCGCAGGGCCTCGTCGATCTCCCGGCCGACGGCGCGCACCGGGTCCAGGGACACCAGCGCGTCCTGCAGCACGAGGCCGACGTCGCCGCCCCGCAGCCGGCGCCAGTCGCGCTCGCCGAACCGCAGCAGGTCCGTGCCGCCGAGCGCGAGGGACGCGGCACGGACCTGAGCGCCGGCGCCGGTCAGCCCCACGAGGCTGCGGGCGGTGACGCTCTTGCCGGACCCGGACTCCCCCACCAGCGCGAGGCACTCGCCGCGTGCGACGGTGAAGGACACCCCGTGCACGACCTCGCGCCGGGCGGCGCCGCGCCCGAAGGCGATGTGCAGGTCCTCGACGGTGACCGCGGGCACGGGTGCGCGCCCCGCGGCCGGGCGGTCGGGCAGGGGCTGCGCCGAGGGCATGACCGCCGGCCCGACCACCGACCCGGCCGTGGCCGGCGCACCGGACGCCGACGGCCAGGTGGTCGCGGTCACCCCGGTGGTGGTCGCGGTCACCCCGGTGGTGGGCGCGGGCGTGGTGGGCGCGGGCGTGGTGGTGGGTGCGCTCATCGGAGGCCTCCCTCGGCTCGGCGCTGCAGGTGGCGGCCCAGCACGGAGGTGCTGAGCACGAGGACGGTGATGGCCAGGCCCGGGAACAGCCCGTACCACCAGGACAGCTCGACGAAGTTGCGCGCGGTGGAGAGCATCGAGCCCCACTCCGGTGTCGGCGGCGTCGTCCCCAGCCCCAGGAAGCTCAGGGCGGCACCGGCGACGGTCGCAGTCCCGACGCCGATGGTGGCCAGCACGAGGACGGGCTTGACGGCGTTGGGCAGCACGTGGCGCAGGACGACGGCGGACTCCGAGAGCCCGGTGGCACGCGCAGCCTCCACGTAGCCGGCCCGCCGGACCCCGAGCGTCTGGGCGCGGACCAGGCGCGCGTAGCTCGGCGTGCTGGCGATGCCGATGGCGAGCAGCGCGTTGCGCGTCCCGCCGCCGGCGACCGCGATGACCACGAGCGCGAGCAGCAGCTCGGGGAAGGCCAGGCCGACGTCCATCGTGCGCATGAGAGCGGCGTCGACCCACCGCGCGCCGAGGCCGGCGAGCAGCCCGAGCACGGTGCCGGCGACCAGCCCGATCGCGATCGCGCCGAAGCCGAGCAGGAGCGAGTTGCGGGTGCCGTGGATGATGCGGCTGAGCACGTCGCGGCCGTTCTCGTCGGTGCCCAGCGGGTAGGTCGCGCTCGGCGGGGCGAGCGTGTGCGTCGGGTCGACGGCCAGTGGGTCGTGCGGGGACAGCGCGTCCGGGAACGCGGCGGCCAGCACGATGACGGCGAGCGCGATCGCCGCGAGCACGACGCTCGGCGGGACGCGCAGCCGCCGGGCCGTCCGCAGCGGCCGGCCGGACACCGGGGCCGCGACGGCACCGCCGGGCAGCCCGGGCGGAGCGGGCACCGAGGCGCCGGGGCCGGCCGGCAGGTCGACCGGGGCGGCGACGAGGGACGTGGTCATGAGGCGCTCCGCAGTCGGGGGTCGATGAGCGGGTACAGGGCGTCGACGACGAGGTTGACGACCACGTAGACGGCCGCGGACAGCAGGACCAGGCCCAGCACGACCGGCATGTCCTTGGAGTTGACCGCGCTGAGCAGCAGGCGGCCGAGGCCGGCGCGGTTGAACAGCGTCTCGGTGATGACCGCTCCCCCGAACAGGCCGCCGACCACGAAGCCGGTCATCGTCGTCAGGGGCACCAGGGTGTGCCGCAGCACGTGCCGGACCCGGACGGCGGCGTCGGAGAGCCCGCGCGCCCGGGCGGTGACGACGAACGGCTCGTCGAGCACCTCCTCGATCGCCGACCGCGCGACCTGCGAGAGCACCGCCCCGATCGGCAGCGCGAGGGTGAGCGTCGGCAGGACCAGCCCGCGCCATCCGTCACCGCCGATGGACGGGAACCAGCCGAGCGTGAAGGAGAACACCGTCAGCAGGACGATGCCGAGCCAGAACGACGGCAGGGAGGCGAGCACGAGCTCCACGCCGGACACCGGCCCACGGACCGCGGGCCGGCGTCCGGCCGTGGCCAGGGCGGCGACCAGCGCGCCGACGACGGCGACGACGGCGGCGCTGACCGCCAGCACGACCGTCGAGCCGAGCTGCTCGGCGACCAGCTGCCCGACCGGGGCGTGGAAGCGGTACGAGGTGCCCAGGTCACCGGTCGCGACCCGCAGCAGGTAGGAGCCGTACTGCTGCCACACCGGTCGGTCCAGCCCGTACTCGGTCCGGACCTGCGCCAAGACCTCCGGGGACGGGTTGCTGTCCGGCCCGCCGACGATCGCGTAGGCGATGTCCCCGGGGATGAGGACGAGTGCGAGGAACGTCAGGGTCGCCGCGCCCCACAGGACGCCCACGGCGCCCAGCACCCGCACGCCCAGCCGGCGCGCGACGGCGCCGACGGCGGACCGCGGGGTGGCCCCTGCGGTCCGCGCGCCCGGGGCGCCCACGGCGCCCGCCGGGTCGGGCAGACCCGGCAGACCCGGGGCGCCCGGCAAGGTCGCGCCCGGTGCCACGACGGTCGCCGCGCTGCTCACTGCTCGACCCACACGTCGTAGAAGTACGGCGACAGGTACCCGTGGGCGTACGTCAGCCCGTGCACGTCGGTGTGGTGCGCGACCGGGCGCGGGTCGCTGTAGAACGGGATGCCCGGGGCCAGCTCGACCAGCCGCTCCTGCGCCTGGCGGTAGAGGTCGTGGCGCTCGTCGGCGTCGGTGGTCTCCCGGGCGTCCTGCAGGAGGGTGTCGAGCTCGTCGTCGCGCAGGTAGGAGCCGTTCAGGCCCCGGCGCTCGGGGGTGGTGATGTTGGCCGAGGAGTACCGGATCCACAGCACGTCGGCGGTGTTCGTCGACCACAGCCCGGAGCTGATGTCGTAGTCGCCGGCGGCGCTGCGCTGCTCGAGCTCCTGCGGGGCGGGGTACTGGATCTGGATGTCGATGCCGACCTCCTTGGCGGCGGCCTGCGTCTGCTCCGCGATCTGGATGCGCAGCGGCACCGCGTTCGTGGTGGGCAGGTACGCGGTCAGGCGACGGCCGTCCTTGGTGCGGAACCCCTCGGGGTCCCGGTCGGTCCAGCCGGCCTCGTCGAGCAGCTCGTCGGCGCGCTCGGGGTCGTAGCCCAGGTCGCCCTCGACGTCCTCGATGTAGTCCGGTGTCGACGGGGTCAGGTACCCCTCGGCCGCGTCCCACTGACCGAAGGAGATGCTCTTCACGATCGCCTCGCGGTCCACAGCCGCGATCAGCGCCTGCCGGACCCGGACGTCGTCGAACGGCGCCCGGGAGGTGTTGAACCACAGCGAGAGCGGGTGACCGGGGCGGAACTCGGTGAAGGTCGTGAGGTCCGGGTTGGCGGCGACCGCGTCGTAGTTCTGCGGCGGCACGAACTCGATGGCGTCGAGCTCGCCCGACACCAGCGCGTTGTACCGGGTGGCGTCCTCGGTCACGAAGACCACCTCGAGGCCGTCGAGGTACGCCGGCCCGTCGTGCGTCCCGCCGGGGCCCCACGCGTAGTCCGGGTTCTTCGTGTACTCGACGCTGCGCCCCTTGTTCCACGCGGTGAGGATGAACGGCCCGGACCCGATCGGGGCCTCGCAGATCGTCTCGGGCGCCTCGGTGATCTGCTTCGGCGAGATCACCCCGAGGAAGCCCTGCGCCAGGACGTTGAGGAACGCGGAGTACGGCGAGGAGAGGGTCACCTCCAGCGTCAGGGGGTCGACGACCCGCGAGGAGGCGTACGGCGCGATGTACGACGCGGACAGCGGGCTCTTCGTGGCGGGGTCGAGCATGTGCTCGAAGTTGATCTTGAGCGCCTCGGCGTCGAACACGGCGCCGTCGGTGAAGGTGACGTCGTCGCGCAGGTGGAACGTGTAGACGAGGCCGTCGGCGGACACGTCCCAGCTCTCCGCCAGCCACGGGCTGAGCGTCCCGTCCTCCTCCTGCCAGACCAGGGAGTCCGAGAACGGCACGGTGAGGATCGGGCCGAGCGTGCTGGCGTTGCCGTGCGGGTCGAGGCAGGTCGGCTCCTGCCCGTTGGTGCCGATGCGGAACGTCCCGCCGGGGACGGGCTCGGCGGTGGCGGTGGGCTCCCCCGACGGGGTGTCGGTCCCGCCGGCGGACGACCCGCCGGTGCTGCACGCGGTCAGCGCGAGCAGTCCGACGGCGAGGGTGGCGACCGCGCGGGTGCGGTGGGCGGACATCGGTTCTCCAGGTGGTCGACGGCGGTTCGCCGTGAGGGCGTCGCGGACAGGGGTCCGGCGACGTCGGGAACGAGGACGGTGCGAGAAAAAAGGGGTCGACGGGCCGCGCCGCCGCGGCCGTCAGGAATGTGCGGCCGGTGCGGCACGGGGCATTCATCGGCGAGCGGCGCGGCGTGCGCGGGAGCGCTCGGTCAGGGCCGGCGCGGCTCGCAGGTACCGGCTCGGGTGCGGGCCCTGCCGGCCCACCCACCCGTCAGCGCAGGTCAGCGTGGGTCAGCGCAGGTCAGAGGCGACAGCTGAGGGCGGCGCACGCCGCCACGGGCATTCGCCCGCCGACCGTCCGCAGCGACGGCATGCGGCGGGGTGCGCGGGTGCGGGCCATGTCGGAATCGTGGCGCAGAATGCCACGGGATGCATTCGCCGTCCGCATACCGGACGTCGCCGGAGAATGCGTCATGAAAGCGCGTCGATACACCGCACGAGCCTGCGTCCCGGTACGCGAGAATGCGTCCGTGGTGCGCTCCGACGACGTCGTCCCCGGCGCCGTCACGTGTATCGGCTCCGGGACCTCCTCGAGGAGCGCGAACACCCCGACCTCCCGTCGCTCGTCGGCGGGAGCGGTGGGACGGGCGACGTCCGCCCACGGTGAGGCGTCGACCGCCTCGTGCGTGCTGAGGGCCATGAGAGCTCCTGCGAGAAGTCGGGTCGCGCGGGCGCGGGCGGGGCCGGCGGGCGCGGGAGGGCCGGTCAGGCGGAGGCGAGGGCGCGAGCGGCGGCGTCGTGGACGAGGCCGAGGGAGTCGCGGAAGGCCGCCACGGTGCGCGCGATGCAGTCGCGCGAGGTCTCGTCGACCAGGACAGGACCGCCGGAGAGGTGGTCGATGTGGGAGTCGAGGACGAACCGGCCGGTCGCGATGTGCCGGGCGCCGAGCGAGACGAGCACCGGGCGCAGGCCGTAGTCGATCGCGAGCAGGTGCGCGACGGTGCCCCCGGTCGCCAGCGGCAGGACGAGCTTGCCCTGCAGGACCGACTGGGGCAGCAGGTCCAGGAAGACCTTGAGCAGGCCGGAGTAGGACGCCTTGTAGATCGGGGTGGCGACGACCACCGCGTCGGCCGCGATGACCTGGCGGACCGCGACCGCGATCTCCAGGTCGGCGGTGTCGGCGGACAGCAGGGCCTGCGCCGGCAGCTCCCGCACGTGCAGGACGTCGACCTGGTGGCCGTCGTCGGCGAGGTCGGCGGCGACGTGCTCCGCCAGGGCGGCCGTGCGGGACCGCAGCGAGGGGCTGCCGGTGAGGACGAGGATCTGGGCCATGGGGGGTCCTTGGTTCGACGACGGGTTCGGCGACTGGTCCGGCGACCGTCCGGCGACGTGGCGTCGCCGGGTGCGCGGCCTCGCCCCGAGGGCGAGTCGGCACGGGCCGGACGGGAGGGAGGGGTGCGCGGAGGTACGGCTGGGCCGACGTCCGGTGCGGGCGCGGGGGTCGGTGGCACGACCGCCGGGGCCGGGGGCCCAGGTCGGGCCCGCCGAGCGGTGCGGTCACGCGGTGGTGCGGGGGACCTCGCGGGTCAGCACCCGGGCGTGCGCCGACCGCCCAGCCGTAGCCGGGCAGGACGTGGGGTGCGGACCTGCAGGGGGTGCCCGGCGCGAGGGCCGCGGACGCCTGTCAGGTCAGGCTCCGCAGCGGGCGCGGGCGCGACGGTCACGTCGCGGGCCGTCCTACCGACAGGACTGGGCCGAGGTCCCCATGGACATGCACATTCGCCCGGCGACGAGGTCGCGCGGCGCGGACTGCGGTCGAGGGGTTGCCATGGCAGGACTGTGGCAGAGCCGTCTCAGCATGAGAAGCGTGTGACCGACATCTGAGACGCCCGTCACGTCGGGCGCCGACCGGGGCGCCGACGGGATGGTCAGGAGCGCGCGACCAGAGTGTTCGACGCCTGCGCGCGCGGGCGGATGACCATGGAGTCGATGTTCACGTGGTGCGGACGGGTCAGCGTCCAGGCGATCGCGTCGGCGATGTCCTGCGCCACCAGGGGCGCGTCCACCCCGGCGTACACCGCGTCCGCGCGGGCCTGGTCACCGCCGAACCGGGTCAGGGAGAACTCCTCGGTGTGCACCATCCCGGGGGCGATCTCGATGACCCGCACGGGCTGCCCGACCAGCTCCAGCCGCAGGGTGGCGGCGATCTGCCGCTCGGCGTGCTTGGCGGCGACGTACCCGCCCCCGCCCGGGTAGGTGCCGTGGGCGGCGGTCGAGGTCAGGACGAGCACGTCGCCGCGGCCGGTGGCCCGCAGCGCGGGCAGAAGGGCCTGGGTGACCCGCAGCGTCCCGAGCACGTTGACCTCGAACATGGCGCGCCAGTCGTCCAGCGACCCCGACTCCACCGGGTCCGTGCCCAGGGCGCCGCCCGCGTTGTTGACCAGCGCGTGCACGGGGCCGCCGCCCGTCACCTCGCGCACGAGGCGGGCCACGTCGTCGTCGGACGTCACGTCCGCCACGAGCGGGACGGCGCCGGTCGCGTCCGCGAGCGCCTGGAGACGGTCGGCGCGCCGCGCGACCGCGACGACGTCCCACCCCTCCGCCCGCAGGCGTCGCACGGTCGCCGCCCCGATGCCCGACGACGCCCCCGTCACGACCGCACGCAGCGCGCGCTCCGTGGTGCCCGTCGTGCCCGACCCGTCGCCGACCGCTGCGCTCGTCATGGGCAGCACCTTCCCAGGTCGCGACCGCGGGCGCCGGAGGAGGCGTGGGGCGGCCGGTCCTCCGGGCGCGACCGCGAGCGCCGGAGGAGGCTTGGGGCGACCGGTCTCGCGTGGTGGGATGGCGCCATGGCGACCACGCTCTGGATGACCGGCGACGTCGACGCCGACCGCCTGCTGGACTCGGACCCGTTCGCGCTGCTGCTCGGCATGCTGCTCGACCAGCAGGTCGCGATGGAGACCGCCTTCGCCGGGCCGCACAAGATCGCCGAGCGTCTGGGCACGCTCGACCCCGCCGCCGTCGCGGACGCCGACCCGGACGCGTTCGCCGCGCTGTGCGCCACCCCGCCCGCGGTGCACCGCTACCCGGGCTCCATGGCAGGCCGCATCCAGGCGGTCGCGCGCGCCGTCGTCGACGACTACGACGGCGACGTGACCCGCCTGTGGTCCGACGGCGAGCCGGACGGCCGGGAGGTCCTGCGGCGCCTGAAGGCCCTGCCCGGCTTCGGCGACCAGAAGGCGCGGATCTTCCTCGCGCTCCTCGGCAAGCAGCGCGGGGTCGCGCCGGGGGGCTGGCGGGAGGTGGCCGGTGCCTACGGGGAGGACGGCGCCCGCCGCTCCATCGCCGACGTCACGGACCCGCAGTCCCTCGCGGCCGTGCGGGAGACCAAGCGTGCCGCCAAGGCGGCCGCGAAGAAGCCCGCCGACGGCGGGTAGCGGCCACACGTGGGGGGCGCGGCCGGACGGGCTCGACCGGTCCGCCCGGGGACGGCGGCCCACACCGACGGCGGGCGGGGAACGGAGGCGCGTGATGGAGCTGGTGCCGCTGGCGGAGGCCGAGCTGACCTACGGCAGCCTGGACGTCCTGGACTTCGGGGTGGACGGCCTGGTCTACGGCTCCCTCGACGGTCGTCTGCACGGGGAGCGCCTGTCGGGTAGCATGCGCGCCACGAACCTGGCCCCGCGCCGGCCCGACGGGGTCACGCTGCCGACCCTGCGGGGCGTGCTGGTCACGGACGACGGCGCGCAGGTCTGGGTCGAGGTCGACGGGGTGGCGACCACACGCGAGGCCGACGGCGCCCGCGTGTTCGTCACCACGGTGCGGTTCCGGACCGGGGCGCCGTCCTACCGGTGGCTCGACACCGTCGTCGGCCTGCAGGAGGGCAGGCTCGACCGGGTCGGGGACGCGCTCGTCGCCCGCGGCACCATCGTCGAGTGCCGGCCGACGATCGCCTGACCGGCCCCGACCACGGGGCCGGTGTCGCGGGTCGGTGCTGCGGGGTCGGTGCTCGGGTCAGTGCTGCCGGTGGCTGCTGCGGGCGGGCGCGGCGGGCTCACCGGGCGCCGGGCCGTCGGCCGTGGCGTCCTTCCATCCCTGGGCGTAGGCCTCGGCCGTCCCCAGCGCGAACATGTCGTCCGGCCCGGTCCGCACCAGCGTCCGTGCTCCCGGGCCGTCCTCCTCGGTGACCAGGTGCCCCAGCCCGCGGACCACGGCGACGGGTCGTCCGGCGGTCTTGCCCTTGACCAGCTCGGCGGCCGCGGCGATCTCGTCCGCCACGGCGGCGGCGGTGACGTCCAGCCGGCGACCGTGGGTGTCCGTCTGCCCGCGCAGGTCGTCCAGCACGACCAGGCCCGCGGCCCCGATGGCGATGTCGGTCTGCCCCTGCCGCCACGGCCGGCCGGCCGTGTCGGTGACGACGACGCCGACCTGCACCCCGAGCCGGCGCCGCAGGCCGGCGCGCAGCGCACGCGCCGACGCGTCCGGGTCCACGGGCAGCAGCAGGACCGTGCCCTCGGGGGTGTTGGAGCCGTCCACCCCGGCGGCCGCCATGACCAGCCCGAGCCGGTTCTCGACGATGCGGGTCACTCCCCCGGCGTGCTCGCGGGTGGCGACCAGGCGCACCGTCTCGTCGGTGATCGCCTGCTCGCGGTCGCTCGCGGCGAGCACCCTCCCCTCGGCCTTGGACACGATCTTGCTGGTGACCACGACCACGTCGCCGTCGGCGAGCGCCGTCGGGCCCGCCAGGTCCAGCCGGCCGACGGCGCGCGCGACGAGGTCCACGAGGTCGTCCCCCGGGACCACCTCGGGCAGCCCGTCCGGCGCCGTGACGGCGAAGGACGCGGTCACCGCACCAGCCGGGGCAGGACGTCGCGGCCGAACGTCTCGATCCACTCCCGCTGGTTGCGGCCGACGTTGTGCAGGTAGATCCGGTCGAACCCGAGGTCGACGTACTTCTGCAGCTCCGCCCGGTGCGCGTCCGGGTCGGCCGAGATGACCATCCGGCCGGCGAAGTCCTCCGGCCGCACGAGCTTCGCCATCTGCTCGAAGTCGAACGGCGAGCGGATGTCGCCCTTGGGGAACTTCATGCCGCCGTTGGGCCACTGCCCCATGGCGTTGGCCAGCGCGGCCTCGTCGGTCTCGGCCCACGACAGGTGCACCTGCAGGACCTTGGGCATCGTGTCGGGGTCCTTGCCGGCGTCCCTGGCCCCCTCGGCGAAGCGGGCGAAGAGCCCGGAGATCTTCTCCAGCGGCGCGCCGACGGTGATCAGCCCGTCGGCGTGGCGGCCGGCCCGCTTGGCGGTGACCGGTCCGGCGGTGGCGACGAGGATCTCCGGTGCGACCTCCGGCATGGTCCACAGCCGGGTGGACTCGAGCTTGTAGAACTGCCCCGAGTGCTTGACGTCCTTGCCGGCCAGCGAGGCGTTGAACAGCTTGGTGATGACCTCGATCGCCTCGAACATCCGGTTGATCCGCTCCGGCGCCTCCGGCCAGTACCCGGCCACGACGTGCTCGTTGAGCGCCTCCCCGGACCCCAGGCCCAGCCAGTGCCGTCCGGGGTACATGGCGGCGAGGGTGGCGGACGCCTGGGCGACCATCGCCGGGTGCCAGCGGAACGTGGGCGCGGTGACGCCGGGGCCCAGGTCGCCGCGGGTGCGCTCCCCCAGGGCGGAGAGCACGTTCCAGACGAACGCGCTCTGGCCCTGCGCAGGCACCCACGGCTGGAAGTGGTCGGCGGCCATGACGCCGGAGAACCCGTGCTGCTCGGCCAGCTCGGCCAGCTGGATGATCTCCGTGGGGTGGAACTGCTCCAGCGCCGCCGCGTACCCGACCGTCAGACCCTGCGCCACGTGGCTCTCCTCACCCGCCGCCGACCGATCGGCGGACCTCACCGGGGAAGCCTAGTCGCGGCCTCGGGGGGCGCCGGGCCGGGGCGGAGCGAGGGACCACCGCCGATCTGGGAAGATCAGGCCCATGAGCGACCAGCAGCCGACCTCGACCGCACCCCCCGCAGCGACGACGCCGACCGGCGGGCCGCGGGTACCGGACAAGGTCTCGCTCGACGGCCTGGAGGACCGCTGGGACCGCGCGTGGACGCAGGCGGGCACGTACCGCTTCGACCGGACGGCGACCCGCGAGCAGGTCTACTCCATCGACACCCCGCCGCCGACCGTGTCCGGGTCGCTGCACGTGGGGCACGTCTTCTCCTACACGCACACCGACGTCGTGGCGCGGTACCGGCGGATGGCCGGGCGCGAGGTGTTCTACCCGATGGGCTGGGACGACAACGGCCTGCCGACCGAGCGCCGCGTGCAGAACTACTTCGGCGTGCGCTGCGACCCGTCCATGCCCTACGACGCCGGCTTCACCCCGCCGCAGGTCGGCGGCGAGGGCAAGAGCTCCAAGGCCGGCGACCAGCTGCCGATCTCCCGCCGCAACTTCATCGAGCTGTGCGAGCGGCTGACGGTCGAGGACGAGCGCGAGTTCGAGTCGCTGTGGCGCTACCTCGGCCTGTCCGTCGACTGGGACCACCACTACCAGACCATCTCCGGCGAGGCCCGGGCGGTCGCCCAGCAGGCGTTCCTGCGCAACCTGGCGCGGGGCGAGGCCTACCAGGCGGAGGCGCCGGGCCTGTGGGACGTGACGTTCCAGACCGCCGTCGCGCAGGCCGAGCTCGAGGCGCGCGACTACCCGGGCGCGTTCCACCGCGTCGCCTTCCACCCGGCCGACGGCGACGCGGTGCCCGTCGTCATCGAGACGACCCGTCCGGAGCTGCTGCCCGCCGTCGTCGCCCTCATCGCCCACCCCGACGACGAGCGGTACCAGGCCCTGTTCGGCACCACGGTCCGGTCCCCGCTGTTCGGCGTCGAGATCCCCGTGCTGGCCCACCCCGCCGCGGAGCCCGACAAGGGCGCCGGCATCGCGATGTGCTGCACCTTCGGGGACCTCACCGACGTCCAGTGGTGGCGCGAGCTGCAGCTGCCCACCCGCTCGGTGATCGGCCGCGACGGCCGGCTGCTGCGCGACACCCCCGCCTGGCTGCTGGCCGACGCCGGCGCGGCACCCGGCGCCGAGGCGCTGTGGTCCGACCTCGCCGGCACGACGACGTTCACCGCCCGGACCAAGGTCGTCGACGCCCTGCGCGCCGCCGGCGACCTGGACGGCGAGCCGGTCGCCACCCAGCGCAAGGCGAACTTCTACGAGAAGGGCGACAAGCCGCTGGAGATCGTCACCTCGCGCCAGTGGTACATCCGCAACGGCGGCCGCGAGGTCCCCGGACGCGAGCTGCGCGCCGAGCTGCTCGCGCGCGGCGAGGAGCTCAGCTTCCACCCCGACTTCATGCGGGTGCGCTACGAGAACTGGGTGGGCGGGCTGAACGGTGACTGGCTGGTCTCACGCCAGCGATTCTTCGGCGTCCCGTTCCCGGTCTGGTACCCGGTCGGCGAGGACGGCGAGCCGGACCACGACCGTCCGCTGCTGCCGACCGAGGACCAGCTCCCGATCGACCCGTCCAGCGACGTGCCGGCCGGGTACACCGCCGAGCAGCGCGGCCGGGCCGGCGGCTTCGTCGGCGACCCGGACATCATGGACACCTGGGCGACGAGCTCCCTCACGCCGCAGATCGCCGGCGGCTGGCGCAGCGACCCGGACCTGTTCGAGCGCGTGTTCCCGATGGACCTGCGCCCCCAGGGCCAGGACATCATCCGGACCTGGCTGTTCTCCACGGTCGTCCGCTCGCACCTGGAGCACGGGTCGCTGCCCTGGTCCGACGCCGCGATCAGCGGCTGGATCCTGGACCCGGACCGCAAGAAGATGTCGAAGTCCAAGGGCAACGTGGTCACCCCCCGCGGCCTGCTCGAGGAGCACGGCTCGGACGCCGTCCGGTACTGGGCCGCGTCCGCGCGGCTGGGCACCGACGCCGCCTTCGAGATCGGCCAGATGAAGATCGGTCGCCGTCTGGCGATCAAGGTCCTCAACGCGAGCAAGTTCGCGCTGACGTTCGGCGAGGGCCCGGACTCCGTCGTCCTGGACCCCGCGCTGGTCACCGACCGGCTGGACCGGGCGATGCTCGCCGGCCTGGCAGACGTCGTCGACCGGGCGACCGAGGCGTTGGACGCCTACGACCACACGCGGGCGCTGGAGCTGACCGAGACGTTCTTCTGGACGTTCTGCGACGACTACCTCGAGCTCGTCAAGGACCGGGCCTACGGCGCGGGGGCGGCCGAGGTGGGCCCGGGCACGACGTCGGCGCGCGCCGCGCTGGGTCTGGCGCTGCACACCCTGCTGCGGCTGTTCGCCCCGGTGCTGCCGTTCGCGACCGAGGAGGTGTGGTCGTGGTGGCAGGAGGGCTCGGTGCACCGCGCCCCGTGGCCGACGGCCGCGCCGCTGCGCGAGGCCGCCGGTGACGCCGACCCCGCCGTCCTGGGTGCGGCCGGGGCGGCCCTCGCGGCACTGCGCAAGGTGAAGTCCGAGGCGAAGGTCTCGATGCGCACGCCCATCCTGCGGGCGGTGCTCGAGGTGCCCGCCGCCGTGACCGACGCCGTCGCGGCGGTCGCCGGTGACGTGCGCGCGGCCGGGCGTGTGACGGGCGCGCTGGACCTGGTGTCCGCCGACGGCGGGGGTGACGGAGCCGGCGCGGTGGTCCGCGAGGTCGAGCTCGGCGAGGCGGAGGCCCGCGTCAAGGGCTGACCGCCCACCCGGGCCGACGACGAAGGCCCCGACCGAGCGGATCGGTCGGGGCCTTCGTCGTGCCGGGGGCGGGTCAGACGATGTCGTGCACCCGTCCGGAGTCACCGGACTGCGACAGGACGGACTCGCTCGGCGTGGACGGGTCGATCCAGCGCAGGATCGCCCCGACGCCGTCGACCAGGTCGACGCTGCCGTCCACCGCGAACGTCAGGCCCGCGTCCTGGCCGAGCGCGGCGCGGACCACCGCGATGTCGGCGCGCAGCTCCCGTGCGCCCTCGGTGACCCCCATGGCCTCGAGCTCGTCGCGCGTCACGGCGATCTGCAGCGGGTCGGGCCCGACCCACACGGTCCGGTCGCCGATCGGGGACGCGTTCGTCGTGACGGACTCCTGGAGCACCAGGTCCGACACCTGCCCGCGACGGAGCACCTCGATGACGTCGCCGAGCTGGGTCACGGCCGCACCGCCACGGCCCTGCTCCTGGCGGAAGTGGTCCAGCACGCCCTCACGACGCCGCGCGCGGTACGCCTCGAGCGTCGCCTTGACCCGCTCGTCGAAGGTGTCCTGCTTGACGCCCTCGGCACGCGAGCCGCCGGGGACCGCGATGGCCAGCTCCTTGGCGTGGTGACCGAGCTTCTCCTGCAGGAGCGGGACCTCGCGCACGTCGCCCGTGATGATGATGAGCTCGGGGTTCCGGCGCACGACCTGCTTGTCGATGTCGGCAGCGACCGTCTCCGCGTTGCGCTCCCAGGAGTCCTCGGCGCGGTTCTGCGAGTGGTCGTGGTGCCAGCCGCCGCCGGTCTTGACCTTGCGCAGCTCGTCGTGGTCCCCCTCGACGACCTCGTGGTCACCGGTCTCCAGCCGGCCCGCTCCGTCGCTCCAGTAGAGGTCCGCGCCCTGCCGGTCCACCTCGACGAGCAGGAAGCTCACCGCCTCGTCGGCGGCCCGGGCCGCCGCGAGCAGGGCCGGGACCGGTCCGTACGTGGCGGAGTTGCGGTCCGGCGGGTCGGCCAGGACCCGATCGATGCGCACGCCCTCGGCGTCGGCGATGAGGACGCGGCCGTGCGGCCCGGCGACCCGGGTCGGGCGGGTGACCACGTCCTCGATCTCGTCCAGGACAGGGGTCGGCGCGCCCTGGCGCTCGAGGTCCCGCCGCAGCCCCTTCCAGCGGTCGAGCACCTCGGTCTCCCCGGTCGGGTCGTTGCGCGTGGCGTCGACGTAGACCGTGGTGAACGGGCCGGTACGGCCGAGCAGCGGCTTGAGCCAGTCGAGCTTCATGGGCAGCGCCTCCGAGAGGTCGGATCGGGACGGGCCGTGCAGACCGGCCGCGTGCTGATGCGCTCCACCTTCGACCACCCGGCCCACCGGCGCCACCCCGGATCCGGTCCGCCTGCTGCCGGCACGTGCCCCGGTGACGGCGTCCTGGCGGTCGGGTCACGCGAGCGCGCCGTGCCCGCCGGTGTGACCGGCGTGACGCCCTTGAGGCGACCGGGCAGTAAATCGCATAGGTATGATTCGGCATGAATAGTTAACCGTCGCTCGGCGCCCTCCTGCGTCGCCGACACCCGAGAGGACACCCATGCCGTCGACCTCCGCCCGTCTGCTCGCCCCCGCCGTCGCCGTCGGCCTGCTCGTCGTCGGCGGCTGCGCCGACTCCGGGACGTCCGCTCCGGCGGCCACCGCCGAGGGCGGGGTGCCCCTGGTCGCCGAGGGCACGCTGACCCTGTGCACCAACCCGCCCTATGAGCCGTTCGAGTTCGCGGGCGAGGACGGCGAGGTCCAGGGGCTCGACATCGACGTCGTGGAGGAGGTCGCCACCGACCTCGGGGTCGACCTGAGCGTCGTCATCTCGCCGTTCGAGGGCATCCAGTCCGGCCAGGACCTGGACACCGAGAAGTGCGACGTCGTCGCGTCCGCGATCACGATCACCGACGAGCGCGCCGCGAAGATCGACTTCTCCGAGCCGTACTTCGACGCCGACCAGGGCCTGCTGGTGCCGCAGGGCTCCGGGCTCTCCGACGTCGACAGCCTGGAGGGCGCCACCATCGGGGTGCAGCAGGCCACCACCGGCGAGACGTGGGCGCAGGAGAACGAGCTGGAGGTCGTCCAGTTCGAGGACCTCGGGCTGCAGGTCGCGGCCCTGGAGACCGGTCAGGTGGACGCGGTGGTCAACGACGTCGCCGTCCTCGGCCCCTTCGTGGCGGAGGGCTACGAGGTCGCGGCGAACTTCTCCACCGGCGAGCAGTACGGGCTGGGCGTCCGCAAGGGCAACGTCGAGCTCCTCGAGGCCGTCGACGCGACGCTGGACCGGATCCGCGAGGACGGCACCTACGACGCGATCTACACCGAGTGGGTCGGCGTCTCCCCCGCCGAGGGCTGACCCGTGACCACCCAGTCCCCCGCTGCCCAGGGCGGCGCGGCGCTCGCCCCGGTCACCGGCCGGCGCAGCCCACGCCGGCGGGCGCAGATCTCCCGCGGCATCCAGTACACGGTCCTGCTCGCGCTCGTGGTCGTCCTCGCGCTCGCCACCGACTGGGCCCGCGTCGGCACGACGTTCCTCGATCCGGCGGTGGCGCGCGACCTGGTGCCCACGCTGGGCGGCGCCCTGGTCAACACCCTGCGGTACACCGTCGCCGCGTTCGCGGTCGGGCTCAGCCTGGGCACGCTGCTCGCGCTCATGAAGCTGTCCTCGGTGCGTCCGTACCGCTGGATCGCGACCGTGTACATCGAGTTCTTCCGCGGCATCCCGGCGCTGCTGGTCGTGGTGGCGTTCGGGTACGCCGTCCCCGTCGCGCTCGGGGTGAACATCGGGTCGCTGACCGCCAAGGCCGCGCTCGCGCTGGGCATGGTCGCGGCCGCGTACATCGCCGAGACGCTGCGGGCGGGCATCGAGGCGGTGCCCCGGGGGCAGGTGGAGGCGGCGCGGTCGCTCGGCATGTCCCACACCCGCACCCTGGTGACCGTCGTCATCCCGCAGGCGTTCCGCATCGTGCTCCCGCCGATGACCAACGAGCTGATCCTGCTGACCAAGGACACCTCGCTCATCTACCTGCTGGGCCTGACCCCGGCGCAGTTCGACCTGACGAAGGTGGGACGTGACGCCCTGAGCACCGCCCAGGGCGGGCTGACCGCCCTGTTCGTGGTCGGCGCGGTCTACCTGATCATCACCATCCCCCTCGGGCTGCTCGCACGCCGCCTCGAGGGACGCACCGCACGGAGGACCCGCTCGTGACCGCACCTGTGACGTCGTCCGCGCCGCTCACCGACGCCGCCGCGCCGGCCATCCGGATCGAGGGCCTGCACAAGTCCTTCGGGCCACGCGAGGTGCTGCGCGGCATCGACCTGGAGGTCCACGCCGGGGAGGTCGTCTGCGTCGTCGGGCCGTCCGGCTCGGGCAAGTCGACGCTGCTGCGCTGCGTCAACCTCCTGGAGCAGCCGACCGCCGGCACCGTCCGGGTGCTCGGGACCGAGGTGACGCACCCCGACGTCGACATCGACGCCGTCCGCGCACACGTCGGCATGGTGTTCCAGTCCTTCAACCTGTTCGCGCACCGGTCGGTCCTGGAGAACTGCACGATCGCCCAGCGCACCGTCCTGCGCAGGCCGCGCGCGGAGGCCGAGCGGGTCGCCCGGGAGAACCTCGCCCGCGTGGGCCTGGCCGACCGGGTGGACGCCCTGCCCGCGCAGCTGTCCGGCGGGCAGCAGCAGCGCGTCGCGATCGCCCGGGCGCTGAGCATGGACCCCGCGCTGATGCTGTTCGACGAGCCGACCTCCGCGCTGGACCCCGAGCTCGTGGGTGACGTCCTGGGCGTCATGCGCGACCTCGCCGAGGGCGGCATGACCATGCTCGTCGTCACCCACGAGATGGCGTTCGCCCGGGAGGTCGCCGACCGGGTCGTGTTCATGGACGACGGGCTCGTGGTCGAGCAGGGACCGCCGGAGCAGGTGATCGGCGCGCCGACGCACGAGCGCACGCGCACGTTCCTGCGGCGCGTGCTGGACCCGACCCACCAGCGTCCGGTCGCGGGCCGGTAGGTCCCGGCCGCCGGGTCGACGCCCGCGTCAGCCGCGATCGACCGGACCCCAGCGGTCGCCCGCCGCCGCGGGGGCGGTCGCGGGCGCGAACGGTCCGCCTGGGCCGAAGGCGATCCGGCCGAAGCGCTCCCCCATGAGGCGGTGCGTCGCGGCGTCGGGGTGCAGCCCGTCGGGCAGGGGCAGGCCGGCGGCGTCGACCTCGCCGTAGAGCTCGCGACCGTCGAGGTGGTGCAGGTGCGGGTCGTCCGCGGCCCGCTGCGCCGCGACCTGCGCCAGCGCCTCGCGGACGACGCCGAGGGAGAGCCTGCCGGCGGCCCGGTCCGCCGGGTCGCCGGTGGCGACGAAGCGCATCCGGCCCGCGCGCAGCGCCTCGGGGTCCAGGGCGCTCGGGCCCGGGGCGACCTCGTGGATCGGGCACAGGACCGGTGACACGACCAGCAGCGGCGTGGTCGGGTGGCCGTCGCGGATCGCGTCGAGGAAGCCGTGCACGGCCGGCACGAACGCCCGCAGGCGCATGGCGTCGGTGTTGACCACGTTGATGCCGACCTTGACGCTGATGAGGTCGGCCGGGGTGTCGCGCATCGCTCGTGCCGTGAACGGGTCGAGCAGGGCGCTGCCGCCCAGGCCCAGGTTCACGAGGTCCACCCCGCCCGCCTGCGCGGCGACGGCGGGCCAGGTCCCCGTCGGGCCGTCCGCCCCCGAGCCCTGGCTGATCGAGCTGCCGTGGTGCAGCCAGACCCGGCGGCCGGTGCTCGGCAGCGGGTCGACCGGGGCGTCTGCACGCAGCGCGACGAGCTCGGTGGTCTCGTTGTGAGGCAGCCAGATCTCCAGGACCTTGGGCCGGTCGAGCAGCCCGGTGAAGCGGACGGTGCCGAACCTGCCTTGCTCACGGGTGACGCCCCCCGTGGCCATGTCCACGGTCAGCGTGCTGCCGCCCCCCACGGTGGCCCGCCCGGCGAGGGCCCCGTCCACGAGCAGCTCGTAGACGCCGTCCGGGCGGGGGGCCACCCCGGCGTAGACCCGCCGCGTCCGCAGCGCGTCGAGCTCGACGACCGTGGCGCGGGAGCGGAACGCGACCCGGACGCCGGACGGCTCGGCCTCCGCCATCGCCACCTGCGGGTCGGTCGCCTGCGCACGGGCGCCCGCGGTGAGCCGGTGCGGCAGCAGGCCGTGCGCCGTGTGCTGCAGGTCGAGGGCGCCGCGCACCAGCGCGGCGGTGAGGGGGACGGTCGTGAGCTGCATGGTCCTGCCTGTCGGGTCGGTGCGGGGGGTCGGTGCGGGGGTGAGTGCGGGACGAGGTGGCGGACGCGGCGCCGGACGAGACGTTCGTCCGGGGGT
Organism: Cellulomonas aerilata; assembly: GCF_007991755.1. GTDB lineage: Bacteria > Actinomycetota > Actinomycetes > Actinomycetales > Cellulomonadaceae > Pengzhenrongella > Pengzhenrongella aerilata. The sequence continues at coordinate 30,746 of NZ_BJYY01000013.1, forward strand.
CGTGGGGACCGGTCGTCACGGCGGTGGCCACGCGCGCAGGGCGACGTCCACCGCGTCCAGGACCCGCGCCCAGGACGCGTCGGACCCGGGGTCGCTGTGGTCGAAGCCGCCCGCTGCCTCCAGCCGGACGTAGCCGTTCACCACGCTGCCGATCAGGCGGACCGCGTGGGTCTGGTCGTCACCATGCAGGTGGTAGCCGCGCAGGACGGCCCGCATCATCTCGGCATGCCGGACGCCGGCACTGGCGCGCGCGGTGTCCGCGTCCAGGCGGAGCTGCGTGGCGTCGAACCGGCCCGGGTGCTCACGGGCGTAGTCCCGGTAGGCGTCGGAGAAGGCGACCAGCGCGTCCTTGCCGGCGCGTCCGGCGACGGCAGCGGCCACCCGGTCGGCGAGCTCCTCCAGCGCCAGGAGCGCGATCCTGGTGCGAAGGTCCGCCGAGCCGCCCAGGTGCGAGTACAGGCTCGCCACCTTGACGTCGAAGCGCCGTGCGAGCTCGGTGACGGTGACGTGGTCGAACCCCAGCTCGTCAGCCAGCTCGGCACCGGCCCGGGTGAGCCGGGCCGTGGTCAGTCCCGCGCGCGCCATGCCGACCTCCGTTTCCTACGGTCATCATGGCAGTGCCTAAGGTGCTTAGGCAAGCAGGCATCGCCCTTCTGTACCTGGACGACGCCGAGGCTCCGACCACCGATCCGAGCGGCGTGGGCGCTGACCTGCACGGGGACGACGGACTAGGGTCGGGAGCAGCCGTCTCGCCGTCGAGGTGGCCGTCTCGCACAGGAGCCCGACATGCCGGAGTTCGCCACACCCAGCCTGGTCGACGTCGACCCGACCACCAGCATCAGCACGCTGCTCGCGGAGCGCGTCGCGCGGTCCCCGGAGGGCACCCTCGTCGAGCGGCAGTCCCCGCTGGGCGGCGGGTGGACCGCGGTGTCGGCCCGGGCGTTCGCGGACGAGGTGCACGCCCTGGCCAAGGGACTGGTGGCCGGCGGCGTCGAGCCCGGCGACCGGGTCGCGATCATGTCGCGCACCCGCTACGAGTGGACCCTCGTGGACTTCGCCGTGTGGGCCGCCGGCGCGGTCGGCGTCCCGGTCTACGAGACGTCGTCGGCGGACCAGGTGCACTGGATCCTCTCCGACTCCGACGTCCGGCTCGCCGTGGTGGAGACCCCGGCCCACGCGGCGCTGGTCGACGGGGTCCGTGCGGACCTGCCCCACCTGGAGGGCGTGGTCGTCATCGACGACGGCGGCCTGGCGGAGCTCGTGCGGACCGGCGCGGACGTCGCGGACCTCGAGGTCGAGCGGCGCACGGGCCTGGCGGGCGCCGACGACCTCGCGACGATCATCTACACGTCCGGCACCACGGGCCGCCCCAAGGGCGTCGAGCTGACCCACCGCAACTTCGTGCACCTCGCCCTCAACGGAGCCATCGCGTTCCGGGACGTCTGCGCGCAGCCGGGGTCCCGCACGCTGCTGTTCATGCCGTTGGCGCACGTGTTCGCCCGGTTCATCCAGGTGCTGTGCATCCCCTCGGGCGCCGTCATCGGGCACACCCCCGACCCCAAGCAGCTGCTGCCGGCGCTGGCCTCGTTCCGCCCGACGTTCATCCTCGCCGTGCCCCGGGTGTTCGAGAAGGTCTACAACTCCTCGGAGCAGAAGGCCGGCACGGGCGCCAAGCAGAAGATCTTCCGCTGGGCGGCCAACACCTCGATCGCGTTCTCCCGTGCGCTCGAGACGCCGAGCGGCCCCTCCCCCGCGCTGAAGGCGCAGCACGCGCTCGCCGGCCGGCTCGTCTACGCCAAGCTGCGGGCTGCGCTGGGTGGCCGGGCGGAGTGGGCCATCTCCGGCGGTGCGCCGCTCGGGGAACGGCTCGGCCACTTCTACCGCGGCATCGGCCTGCACGTGCTGGAGGGCTACGGCCTGACCGAGACCACGGCACCGACCGCCGTCAGCCGTCCGGACGCGCTGCGGATCGGGACCGTCGGTCCCCCGTTCCCCGGCACCTCCATCCGGATCGCCGACGACGGCGAGATCTGGGTGGCGGGCCCGCACGTCTTCCGCGCGTACCACGACAACCCCGCGGCGACAGCGGAGGCCCTCGTGGACGGCTGGTTCCGCACCGGCGACCTGGGTCGCATGGACGACGACGGCTACCTCCGGATCACCGGCCGGTCCAAGGAGATCATCGTGACCGCCGGGGGCAAGAACGTGGCCCCCGCGGTGCTCGAGGACCGGCTGCGCGGGCACCCGCTGGTGTCCCAGTGCGTGGTCGTGGGCGACGGGCGGCCGTTCATCGGCGCGCTGGTGACGCTCGACGCCGACATGCTCCCGGGGTGGCTGTCGTCCCACGGGCTGGAGCCCATGGACGTGGCGACAGCGGCCCGGCACCCGGAGGTCGTCGCGGCCCTGGACCGCGCCGCCGAGCGGGCGAACGAGGCGGTCTCGCGGGCGGAGTCCATCCGCAAGGTCTCCGTCCTGACGACCGACTTCACCGAGCAGAACGGGTACCTGACGCCGTCGATGAAGGTGAAGCGCGCCCAGGTGCTGGCCGACTTCGCCGCGCAGATCGACGCCATCTACGCCGAGCCGCGGACGCCGGCGCGGGACCACAGCTGAGGTCCGCCGGCCGGGCGGCAGCGCGACATCGGGGGACGTCCCGCGGTGGTCCGCGGCCGGTCGGACCCGCTGCCGCGCGTACCCGCTGTGGCCCGGACCCGCGTCCGGGTCAGACCTGCGTGCTCGCGATCTCCTCGTGGTGCCGGATGACCTCGCCGACGATGAAGCCGAGGAACTTCTCCGCGAACACCGGGTCGAGCCCCGCCTCGGCCGCGAGCCGGCGCAGCCGGTCGATCTGCTGCGCCTCACGGGCCGGGTCCGACGGGGGCAGGCCGCGGTCGGCCTTGAGGTGACCGACACGCTGGGTGCACTTGAAGCGCTCCGCGAGCAGGTGCACGAGCGCGGCGTCGATGTTGTCGATGCTCTGCCGGATCGAGAGCAGCTCGGCCGGCACGGGCGCCTGAGGCGCCGCGGACACGGGCGACCCGGGTCGGGCTGCCGTCGTCACCGGGTCAGGCACTCTTCTCGCGCGGCGGGCGCTTGGACGACGGCGGCGCCTCGCGCGGCACCAGCGTCGGGTTGACGTTCTCCAGCACGACCGCGCGGTTGATGACCACCCGGGCGACGTCGTCGCGGCTGGGGACCTCGAACATCACCTGCTGGAGGACCTCCTCCATGATCGCCCGCAGCCCGCGTGCCCCGGTCCCCCGCAGCAGCGCCTGGTCGGCGATGGCCTCCACGGCGTCGTCGGTGAACTCCAGCTCGACGCCGTCGATCTGGAACATCCGCTGGTACTGCTTGACGAGCGCGTTGCGCGGCTCGGTGAGGATCCGCACCAGGGCGGACTGGTCCAGCGGCGAGACCGTGGTGATGACCGGGACGCGGCCGATGAACTCGGGGATCAGCCCGAACTTGAGCAGGTCCTCGGGCATGACCTCGCCGTAGACGTCGATGTCGTCGGCGGTGTGGAGCGGCGCGCCGAACCCGATGCCGCGGCGACCGGCGCGCGAGGTGATGATCTCGTCGAGGCCCGCGAACGCGCCCGCCACGATGAACAGCACGTTCGTCGTGTCGATTTGGATGAACTCCTGGTGCGGGTGCTTGCGCCCGCCCTGCGGCGGCACGGACGCGGTGGTGCCCTCGAGGATCTTCAGCAGCGCCTGCTGGACGCCCTCGCCGGAGACGTCGCGCGTGATCGACGGGTTCTCGCTCTTGCGCGCGATCTTGTCGACCTCGTCGATGTAGATGATGCCCGTCTCGGCCTTCTTGACGTCGTAGTCAGCGGCCTGGATGAGCTTGAGGAGGATGTTCTCGACGTCCTCGCCGACGTACCCGGCCTCGGTCAGCGCGGTGGCGTCCGCGATGGCGAACGGCACGTTGAGCATCTTGGCGAGCGTCTGGGCCAGGTACGTCTTGCCGCAGCCGGTGGGGCCGATCAGCAGGATGTTGGACTTGGCGATCTCGACACCGTCGGTGTCCGAGCCGGGCAGGCGCCCCGCCTCACCGGCCTGGATGCGCTTGTAGTGGTTGTAGACGGCGACAGCGAGCGACCGCTTGGCGGGCTCCTGGCCGATGATGTACTGCTCGAGGAAGTCGAAGATCTCCTTCGGCTTGGGCAGCTCGACCATGGAGACCTCGGTGGCCTCGGCGAGCTCTTCCTCGATGATCTCGTTGCACAGGTCGATGCACTCGTCGCAGATGTACACACCTGGCCCTGCGATGAGCTTCTTGACCTGCTTCTGGGACTTGCCGCAGAAGGAGCACTTGAGCAGGTCGGCCCCGTCCCCGATGCGAGCCACGCCTGTCCCCTCTCCTCGGTTCGCCCGCCAGCCGGCGGACGGGTACTCCCGTGCGGTCCGGCCGTCAGGCCCGAGCCGCACCTTCCATTGCACACCACGTGCGCCGCCGTGTCAGCAACAACACTCCGGCGCCTCCCCGGCCGGCCCGATCGCCGGGCCGGCCGGTGGAGCGGACGCCCGGTCAGGCGGGGACGGTCACCACGGTCGCGGCCTTGCGGCTCTCGAGCACCTGGTCGACCAGGCCGTACTCGAGCGCCTGCTGGGCCGTCAGGATCTTGTCGCGCTCGATGTCGCTGCGGACCTGGTCCACCGTGCGACCGCTGTGGTGGGCGAGGGTCGCCTCGAGCCACTCGCGCATGCGGATCAGCTCGTTGGCGTGGATCTCGATGTCGGACGCCTGGGCGTAGCCGCCACCCTCCATCGCCGGCTGGTGGATGAGCACGCGGGCGTTCGGCAGCGCCAGGCGCTTGCCCGGCGTCCCGGCACCCAGCAGCACGGCCGCCGCGGAGGCGGCCTGACCCAGGCAGACGGTCTGGATCTGCGGCTTGATGTACTGCATCGTGTCGTAGATCGCCGTCATGGCCGTGAACGAGCCACCGGGCGAGTTGATGTACAGGATGATGTCGCGCTCGGGGTCCGTGCTCTCCAGCACGAGCAGCTGCGCCATGATGTCGTCCGCGGACGCGTCGTCGACCTGCACGCCGAGGAAGATGATGCGGTCCTCGAAGAGCTTGGTGTACGGGTCCTGGCGCTTGAAACCGTAGGCCGTGCGCTCCTCGAACTGCGGCAGGACGTAGCGTCCCGACGGTGCGCCGTACGGCAGCGCGCGGCCGCCGGCGAGGCGGCCCGCCGCGGAGATGAACTGGGACTCGGTGCTCACGAATTCTCCCTGGTCTGGATGGCTGTGGCCGGGCGTCGGGTCAGGAGGCGGTCGTGCCGCCGCCGCCGGCGACCGAGCCGGCGTGGGCCACGACGTGGTCGACGAACCCGTACTCCAGCGCCTCCGGCGCCGTGAACCAGCGGTCACGGTCGGAGTCGGCGTGGATCTGCTCGACGGACTTGCCGGTCTGGTCGGCGATCAGCTCGGCCAGGACGGACTTCATGTGCATGATCAGCTGCGCGTTGATGCGCACGTCGGTCGCCGTGCCGCCAATGCCGCCGGAGGGCTGGTGCATCATCACGCGGGCGTGCGGGGTCGCGTAGCGCTTGCCCTTGGTGCCCGAGGAGAGCAGGAATTGCCCCATCGAGGCCGCCATGCCCATCGCGACCGTGGCGACGTCGGGCTGGATGAACTTCATCGTGTCGTAGATCGCCATGCCGGCGGTGATCGAGCCGCCGGGCGAGTTGATGTACAGGAAGATGTCCTTGTTCGGGTCCTCGGCCGCCAGCAGCATCATCTGGGCGCAGATCGCGTTCGCGTTCTCGTCGCGGACCTCCGAGCCCAGCCAGATGATCCGCTCGCGCAGCAGCCGGTTGTAGATGGAGTCGTTGAGTCCCAGACCGACACCGTCGGCCCGTCCGATCATCGGCATCTGCTCGTTCACCACAGCTCCCTCGTCTCCACTGCTGTCACTGCTGGGCCGCTGCTCGCGACCCCGGCTCCCTGCCTCGTGCAGCGACCCTAACCCGGGCCACTGACGCTCCCGTCCGGCGCGCAGCCGTTTTCGCTGTTGGCGCACGGGGGCCCGTCAGGCCTGTCCACAGGGGTGCCGGACGCCGGCGCGGCGAGCTCCGGGGTGACCCCCGTGCGGCCGAGGGCCCCGTACCGCACGGGCGGTACGGGGCCCTCGGCCGGCGTGCTGGTGGTGCGTCAGGCCTTCGCGGCGGCGTCCGTGCCGGCGTCCTCGACGACGACGTCCTCGGCGGCGTCGTCGTCCGCGACGACCTCGTCCTCGACGTCGTCGGCGTCGGCGTCCTGCACGGCGTCGTCCTCGTCCGAGCCGATGAACTCGCTCAGGTCGACCGCGTTGCCCTGCCCGTCGGTGACGGCCACCTGGCGCAGCGCGAGCGCCAGCGCCTTGGAGCGAGCGACCTCGGCGACCATGGCCGGGACCTGGCCCTGCTCGTCCACCGTCTTGATGAACGTGTTGGGGTCCATGCCGTACTGACGGGAGGCGCTGACCAGGTACTCCAGCAGCTCGTTCTGGTCGACCCGGACCTCGAGCTTCTCGGCGAGGGTGTCGAGCAGGATCTGGTTCCGCAGCGCGGTCTGCGCCTGCTCGGTGACCTCGGCGCGGTGCTCGTCGTCCTCCAGGCGCCCCTCGGACTCCAGGTGACGGTGCACCTCGGCCTCGACGACGCCCGCCGGGACGGGGATCTCGACGGCGGCGAGGAGCTTCTCCAGCAGACCGTCGCGGGCCTGGACGGCCTGGTTGGACGTCTTGGACCCGGCGGCCTGCTCGCGCAGGTCCGCGGTGAGCTCGTCCAGGGTGTCGAACTCGCTCGCGAGCTGGGCGAAGTCGTCGTCGGCGGCGGGCAGGTCCCGCTGCTTGACCGTGGTGGCCGTGACGCTGATGTCGGCCTGCTCGCCCTCGTGCTCCCCGCCGGCCAGCGGCGCGGTGAAGGTGGTGGTCTCGCCGGCCGACAGGCCGGTCAGCGCCTCGTCCAGGCCCTCGAGCATGTTGCCCGAGCCGATCTGGTAGCTGACGCCGCTGACCGAGTCGACCTGCTCGCCGTCGACCGTGGCGGTCAGGTCCAGGACGACGAAGTCGCCCTCCTCCGCCGGGCGGTCCACGCCGACCAGGGTGCCGAAGCGCTCGCGCAGCGCGTCCAGGCGACCCTGCACGTCCTCGTCGCTGACCTCGACGTCGTCGACCGTGACCGACAGGGTGTCCAGCGCGGGGATCTCGACCTCGGGCCGGACCTCGACCTCGGCGGTGAAGTGAAGCGACGTCGTGGTGTCCGTCAGGTCGGGGACCTGGGTGATCTCGATGTCGGGCTGACCCAGCGGGCGCAGCGCGTTCTCGCGCACCGCGTCGCTGTAGAAGCTCTGCATGCCGTCGTTGATCGCGTGCTCCAGGACGGCGCCGCGGCCCACGCGCTGGTCGATGATGCGCGGGGGGACCTTGCCCTTGCGGAACCCGGGGACGGTGACCTGGCTGCCGATGTGCTGGTAGGCGTGGTCGATGCTCGGCTTGAGCTCGTCGTACGTCACCTCGACGGTCAGCTTGACCTTGGTGGGGTCCACGGTCTCGACGGCGCTCTTCACTTCAGTGGTCTCCAACTGCTCGGGTGGGTGAGCCGGGGTGCCGGCCGCAGGTAGGCATCGGTGTGGCGTGGCGGCGCCCAGGGGGACCTGTCGCCGCGCCGAGGGCGTGCACGCAGCTGCGCGCGCGTACGGGCGTGGCTGACCGCTGCACAACGGCGTCGATGGTACGCCACCCCCCGGCAGGGCCGCCAAGATCGCGGGCCGTGCAGCCGGGCCTGTGCCGGGCGAGCCGTGACCGGGCCTAGGTCGACGAGGTCCCGCCGGTCCGACGGACCCCGCGGGCCGGGACGGCGGTGAGCGGGTCCTGCGGCCAGGAGTGCTTCGGGTAGCGGCCGCGCAGCTCGGCGCGGACCTGCGGGTAGCCCGTCGTCCAGAACGACTCCAGGTCCGCGGTCACCGCCGCCGGGCGTCCGGCCGGGGAGAGCAGGTGGAGCAGGACCGGGACGCGCCCGTCCGCCACGCGCGGCGTGCGCCGCCAGCCGAACACCTCCTGCAGGCGCACGGCCAGGACCGGCTGGTCCGGCTCGTAGTCGAGGCGGATGCTGCTGCCGCTGGGGACGGTCACCCGCTCCGGTGCCAGCTCGTCCAGGCGGGCCGCGGCCGGCCACGGGAGCAGCCGCCGCAGCCCCGCGACCACGTCGACGCGCGCGAGGTCGGCGGACCGGCGGATCCGGGCGAGGTCCGGGCCGAGCCACAGGTCGAGGCCGGCGAGGAGGGCGTCGTCCCCGACGTCCGGCCACGGCCCCCCCAGCACCCGGTGCAGCAGGTCCAGCCGCCGGCGCAGCGCGACCGCGGACGCCGTCCAGGGCAGCGCCGCCAGACCGTCCTGGGCGAGCCCCTGCCGGACCGCGTCCACCACGAGGTGCGCCGGCGGTCGGGCGACGGTCTCCGCGGCGAGCTCGATCGCGCCGAGGGAGGTGGTCCGGCGCGCCTCGACGCGCCCGTCGACCCAGGTCACGGTGCTCCGCTCGCGCAGGAGCGACGGTGCGGCGTCGCGTGCGAGCGCCTCGTCCAGCGGCGCGGCGGACCGGATGGTGGCGTCGCTGCGGCCGGCGCCGCGGTCGGCGTCCGCCACGGCGACCCACGGCAGCCCGGCCAGCGCGGCCTCGCCAGGGGCGAACGCAGCCCCCGTGCCGGACGTCATGAGGTAGGTCGTGCCGCCGGGGCGGCGACGTGCGATGCGCTCCGGGTGCGCGAGCGCCACGACGAGGCCGACGGCGAGGTCGTCGGTGAGGCGGCCGCCGGGGTCCGCGCCGGGGTGGCGGTGGGCGGCGGGGTGGCGGTGCTCGGCGGCCGCGGGTGCCGTCGTCGTGGTGGGCAGGGCGTCCAGCAGCCGGCCGGCGGTGCGGGACCACTCCCGCGCCTCCTCGCCGCCCCGACGCAGGCCGCGCAGCGCCGCCACCAGGTCCCCGCCCGGCGCCCGGACGTCCGCGTCGAGCATCGCGACCACCTCGGCCGCGCGGCGGGCGCCCACCAGGGGCGCCCCGTCCACCAGCGCCCGGGCCAGGTGCGGGTCCGCCCCGATCCCCGCCATCACGCGTCCGCGGGCGGTGACGGACCCCGACTCGTCGACGGCGGCGAGGGCGCGCAGCGTCGTGCGTGCCGCGGTCATCGCCGGCGCGGGCGGCGGCTCGAGCAGTGCCAGGTCGGCGCCGTCCGGACTGCCCCAGCAGGCCAGCTCGAGCGCGAAGGCGGTCAGGTCGGCGGTCGCGATCTCGGGCAGGGGGTGCGGGGACAGCCGGGCGTGGTCGGACTCGGACCAGCACCGGTACACCGTCCCGGGCGCCTCCCGTCCGGCGCGCCCGGCCCGTTGCACGGCCCCGGACCGGCTGACCCGCACGGTGACCAGGCCGGCCAGCCCGCGGCGGTGGTCGGTGCGCGGCTCGCGGGCCAGGCCCGCGTCCACGACGGCGCGCACGCCCGGCACGGTGAGGGAGGACTCGGCCACCGAGGTCGAGACCACCACGCGGCGGCGCGGGCCGGCGGTCAGCGCGAGGTCCTGCTCGCGGTGGCTCAGGCGCCCGTGCAGCGGACGGACGTCGGCGTCCACCCCGGCCAGCCGCCGCACCAGGCCGGTGACCTCGCCGGCACCGGGGACGAACACCAGGACGTCCCCGGCGGCGTCGTCCAGCGCCCGCCGCACGCAGGCGGCGACGTGGTCGAGGAACGCCGGCGTGACGCCGCGCGGGTCGAGCGGCTGCACGCCGCGAGGCGCCGGGCACCACACCTCATGCACGGGGTGCAGCGCCCCGGGGACCGACACGACGGGCGACGGCGCGGCGCCCCCGAGCACGGCAGCGGTCCGCTCCGCCTGCACGGTGGCCGACATCGCGACGACCCGCAGGTCCTCGCGCAGGTTCGCCCGCACGTCCACCAGGAGCGCCAGCGTCAAGTCCGCGTCGAGGTGCCGCTCGTGCACCTCGTCGAGCACGACGGCGTCCGTCCCCCGCAGCTCGGCGTCGCGCTGCAGCCGGCGCAGCAGGACGCCGGTGGTGACCATCTCCACCCGCGTGCCCGCGCTCAGTCGCTGCTCGCCGCGGACCGTGTACCCGACCGTCCGGCCGACCGGCTCCCCGAGCAGGTGCGCGAGCCGGGCGGCTGCGGCGCGCGCGGCGATCCGGCGGGGCTGGGTGACCACCACCCGGCCGCCGACGTCGGCCGCGAGCGCGGGCGGGACCAGCGTCGTCTTGCCGGTCCCGGGCGGCGCCAGCAGGACCGCGGTGCCGTGGTCGCGGACCGCGTCGGTCACCGCGGCCAGGCCCGCGGCGACCGGCAGGTCCGGCGGGTGGGCGAGCAGCCGCTCGAGCGGGTCGGGCACCGGAGCAGTGTGCCGTGCGGTGTCGGGCTGGCGGGATTCGAACCCGCGACCTCTCGGTCCCAAACCGAGCGCGCTACCAACCTGCGCCACAGCCCGTGGCGGCGCCGAGTCTAGTGGCCGGGCCCTCCGCCGGCGGCGCGCGGCCCGCTCGCACAGCGGGGGGCGATACGGTCGTCCCCGTAGCGCCGGGGAACCAGTCGCGTCATCCGGACGTTCCCTGCACCGACCGTCGCCCGCGCGCGACCCGGCCACAGCCCGAGGAGCACCACCGACATGGCCAACCGCAAGGCCGAGCTCGCCGAGCGCCAGGCACGCCTGGCCGCCATCCAGGCCGCCCAGAGGAAGAGCGAGCGCAAGCGCACGACGATCATCGCTGCCGCCGTCGGCGCCCTCATCGTGCTGCTGGTCGGCGCGACCATCTACTTCCTCGTCCAGCAGAACCGGGTCAACGCCGAGCTGCGCGAGGCTGCGGAGGCGCCGATCGACGGCGTGGAGGAGTTCGCCGACCAGACGCAGAACCACGTCGAGGGCGATGTGGAGTACGCGCAGAACCCGCCCGTGGGTGGGGACCACAACGCGGTGTGGCAGAACTGCGGCGTGTACGCGGAGCCGGTCACCGAGGAGAACGCCGTCCACTCCATGGAGCACGGCGCCGTGTGGATCACCTACGACCCCGAGCTCCCGGCCGACCAGCTCGAGGAGCTAACGACGCGCGCCGCGAACAACAACTTCATCCTGCTCAGCCCACGGGCCGACCTGCCGTCGCCGGTGGTCCTCAGCGCGTGGGGCGTCCAGCTGCAGCTCCAGGAGGCGTCCGACCCGCGCGCCGGCGTCTTCCTGGAGAAGTACGTGCGCGGCGAGCAGACCCCGGAGCCCGGTGCTCCCTGCTCGGGCGGGACCGGGACGCCCGAGTGACGCGTCGCGTCACCGTCGTCGTCGCCCTCCTCGTCGCGGTGGCTCTGGCGGTCGGCGTGCTGCTCGGCTCGGTCCTCGTGCGGCAGTCGCCCTACGCGGTCCCGGCGGACACCTCGGTCGACGCCGGCTTCGCCCGCGACATGCAGGCGCACCACGGCCAGGCCGTCGAGCTCTCCCGGCTGGTGCGGGACCGCACCGACGACGAGGCGGTCCGCCAGCTGGCGCTGGACATCATGCTCACGCAGGACAACCAGGCGGGGCAGATGGCCGGGTGGCTCGAGACGTGGGGCCTGCCGCAGACGTCCGACCAGCCGCCGATGACCTGGGCGGGCACGGAGCACCAGCACGCGGCCGCGGCGTCCGGCGACGCCGCGCAGGGCCTTGCCTCCATGCCGGGCTGGGTGAGCAGCGCGGACCTCGCCCGGCTGGACGCCGCCCGGGGGGTCGACGCCGAGCGCCTGTTCCTCGAGCTGATGATCCCGCACCACCAGGGCGGGGTGAAGATGGCGCAGATCGCGGTCGACGCGGCGCAGGGTGACCAGGTCCGGGCGCTCGCCCGCTCGATCGTGAGGTCCCAGCAGGCCGAGATCACCGTGCTCGAGGACATGCTCGCCGACCGCGGTGGGCCGCTGTCCTGAGGAGGGTGCCGGACCGGCTACCCTGGTGCGCTGTCCGGCGCTCCAGGCTGCCGGTCACGCGGGTGTAGCTCAATGGTAGAGCCCCAGTCTTCCAAACTGGCTACGCGAGTTCGATTCTCGTCACCCGCTCCACCACGAAAGCCCCCACGCCACCTGCACCAAGGGCGTGGGGGTTTCTCGTGCCAATCTCAGTCACCCGGCGTCCGTGCCCTCCACGTGCTCTATCTCGCGGCAGGCTCCCGATCACGCGGTCCCCGAGCGGCAGGTCCATGGAGTCCGCGATACGCCGGTCCCGGTCGTGCGTCCGGTGCTTATAGATGAGCGCGGCCAGCATGCTGACGTGCCCCATGCGGCCCATCAGCTCGCGAGTCGTCGCGCCCGAGAGCCCCGCCAGATGGTTCCCGGCATGCCGCAGGTCGTGCAGATGCACGCCGCTGACCCCGGCGGCGACGAGGGCTTGTGCCCACACCGGGCGGAAGGTCGACCGGTACGGCGTCGCTCCCTTCGCCCTGACGAAGACACGGCCGTGCTGACCCGGTTCGGCGTAGGTCGCCACGTGCGGGCGCTGCTCGGCAAGGCGGGGCAGACGTCGTCATCGGCACCATGGCGATCCCCGTACCCTCGCTGCACTGAGGCGGCCGCAAACCTGCGCCCTCCGCCGACGCTGCGGCATGACCGTGCAGCGCTGAGGCGGTGGCGTCACAGGCGCAGCAGCCCGGCCTGTGTCGGCGTGAAGCCGCAGGCGTCGCGGTAGAAGGCGTCGAGGTGCGGTTCGTAGTCGACATGCAGCCACTGGCACCCGGCTGCCCGCGCCTGCTTGAGTGCCGTGCTCACCAGCTGCCGCCCGATGCCCAGGTGGCGGTGCGAAACGGCCGTGGCGGTGTCCAGCAGGATCGCGTGCACACCGCCGTCACCGACGACGTTGACGAACCCCACAAGACGCCCGGCGCCGATGAAGTCGTGCGCTGCGCGGTCCCTGGCGCACACCCACCCCAGGCTGTAGCGCTCCAAGCGTTGGCCCCACGCCGTCTGCTGCGCCGAATGCCCGAAAGCTTCGGCGTGCAGGTGCTCCAGCTCCGTGTCCTCGACGCTACCGCGCCAGTGGTACTCGATTGCCATGACCCGACCGTAGGACTCCGCGAAGAGCGCAATGGCATGGCTGGGCGTGCATCCGGACATCGGCGACCGCGAGCCCTTCGGCCACCGGGCCCGCGCGGAGAGCTGGCGACCGCGTTGCGGCTATGAGCGTGCGCCGGTCAGGCTCCGGCGACCAGGCTGGGACTACAGCGGGAAGAACTGGTCACAGTCGAAGACGACGTCGAGATGCACGCTCCCGCTGCGCGTCCGTCCAGCGCTCGGCGGCATGAGCGGGTACGGCGTGGCCCGTCACCGTTCCATGGCCCGCTTGCGCGACATCGTCTTCGACTGCCGGCGCCCCGGCTCCCGTGGCGCAATCCTTCGCGCAGGCGCTCGAGGGCTACCGAGTCGCACGCTACGACGACGAGGAGCTGCGTCGCCTCGCGCAGTTGGGAATCGACGACCCCGAAGACGACCCCACGCGTCCAACGTCGGCGGTGCAGTGGGGTTGCAGTGCTGAGGTCGGGTCGTGGCGTCGATGTCGTCGGCCATGCTGTTCGCATGGAGTACGTGTCGAGGGCGCCGCGGCCGCCACTCGACGGCCTGGTCCACGACGTCTACTACTTGGCGGGCACGCCGCCGTACCGCTGGCTGACGCTGCCGGCGGCACCGGCGCCGCTCCTCATCGTCAATCTCGGGGCGCCTTTCCACATCCGCACGGGGAGCGACAGCGCGGAGGCCGAGTACGCCGACGGCTGCGTGGTCAGTACGCCCACCCGTGCGTGGGAGTTCGGCTACCCGGTGTCGAGCCGATCGGTTGGCGTGCACTTGAAACCGTGGGGATTGGCACCGTTCCTGCCGATAGCCGCGGTCGAGCTGTGTGACCGGCCGGCGACGATCGAGCAGGTGTGGGGCCGGCCCGCCATCGCTGAGTTGCGGGGTCGGCTGGCCGCGGTGACCGAACCTGACCTGATGTTGACGCTGCTCGAGGAGGGGCTGCTGCGACAGTTGCGTGCGGTGCACGGTCTGGATCTGGTCCGCCGTGTGAGCACCGCCATCGCGGAGACCGGTGGGACGGTGCCGATCGGAGACCTGATCGCGGCGGGCGGTGTCAGCAGCACGCATCTGGCGCGGTGCTTCAAGCAGGTCATCGGCGTCACGCCGAAGCGGCTGGCCCGGGCGCACCGCTTTTCCACCATGGTGCTCTCGATCGACCCGGCTGCGCCGATCGACTGGGCCGGTCTCGCCGCTCGGGCGGGCTACTTCGACCAGGCGCACTTCACTCACGAGTTCCGGGAGTTCACCGGTTTCACGCCGACCCGGTACGTGGAGGTCCGCAGGCGTTTCCTGCGCGAGCATCCCGGCCACGTGCTCGAGGGCTGGCCGTTGCCGGCCGATTGATTCCTTACAAGAGCGGCCTGCTCATCGCGCCGCAGACTTCAGGGACACATCCCCACCGGAGGAGTCTCATGAGCAAGGTAGTCATGTACGCGTCGGTGTCGGTCGACGGCTTCATCGCAGCCGAGAACGATGACCCCGGGCCGCTGTTCGAGTGGCTGGTCAGCGGTGACATCGCGTTGGACGGCAGCGGCGTGCTGAAGGTGTCGAAAGCCTCCTTCGACTACGTCCGGGCGTACTGGGACGAGATCGCGGTCACCATCGCGGGGCGCCACGTCTTCGACATCACCGACGGCTGGGACGGGACGCCGCCGGCTGGGGTCGACCACGTCGTCGTCGTCAGCCACCGGCCGCCACCCGAGGGCTGGGACCCCGAAGCGCCCTTCCACTTCGTCGACGGCATCGAGGCCGCGATCGCCAAGGCGCGGGATCTCGCGGGCGACCGCACCGTCGAGGTCGCGGCCGGAGACGTCGGCGGCCAGTTCCTCGCCGAGGGCTTCGTCGACGAGGTGCGGATGGACGTCACCCCCGTCGTACTGGGTTCCGGCAAGCGCTTCTTCGGGTCGGTCGACGCGCAGCACCTGTTGGAAGATCCCGACGTGATCATCCAGGGCAACCGAGTGCTTCACCTGCGCTACGGCGTACGCCGCTCAACGAAGTGAGCGCAGAGGTGCGACGCCACCGCGACCTCTGAGGGCGCCCGGCGAAATCGCCGACATGCTCGCCTACGAGCCGGTCGATCACTACGGACTGCAGCTCGGTACGCCCCTCTCGCTCGCCGCCGAGCTCCGTGGTGGGAGGGTTTGGCCACCAGGGCTGAGCCCGGCACACCGTGACAGCGGCATGAGCGGATGGTGCCTCGGCTAGACCCGGTCGAGTGGTTCGAGCGCTTCCTTGCTGTGCACGACCCGTGCTCCCGGCGGCGCCCCCGCGTCTTCCAGACGCCAAATCAGCTCGCCCACGGTCTGCCGCAGCGCCGAGACTTGGTCGGGATTATGGCTGGCGTAAGCGTCCTCGGCCGCGTGCGCCTCAAACTGTTGCAGGTACGCCCGCAGGCCGGATCGCAGCAGCATCAGCTCTGCTCCGGACAGGCTCACTGCGTGCGGCCGGATGACATTCACACGACGACACTACGTCTGGTGGGGCCCCCCTCCGCGGCGCGCGGCCCGCGGCATGAGCGCGCGCCGGTGGCAACCCCTCTGGCGGCAACGGGCTAGATGTCGGCCACGGATGCCGGCTCGTTACGCGTTATCTGCGGAATTCGCGGGATAAGGGTGGTCGGTGAGGAGCTGAGCGAGGTGGGCGGCGTGGGCCGCTACGGTGATGGTGGTACGACCGGTGGTGCCGGGCTTGGGACCGGCGTCGGCGTAGTCGAGGCGTCCCATTGCTTCACCCACCCAGTAGGTGGACCCGGCGGCGGGGATGGTGAACCCGACATCGGCCAGCGCCTGGAATGCCTCGGCGGTAACGTGGTGTGCGCCGTCCTCGTTACCCACTACGGCCAGCACAGCTACCTTGCCGTACGTCAAGAGGCGGCCTTGCTCATCGGTTTCCGATAGTTCTGCGTCCAGGCGTTCCAGCACCATCTTGGCCACGCTGGAGGGCTGGCCCATCCAGATCGGGGTAGCCAGCACGAGGATGTGCGCCGAGAGAAGCTTGTCACGAATTCCGGGCCAGCCGTCTCCGTCCCCTTCGTCGACGGAGACCCCGAAACGCACGTTGTGGTCGACGACGCGCACCATCTCGCCCTCGATACCGCGCACGGCGAGCGCGGCGAGCACCTGTCGGCCAAGGAGTTCGGAACTCGACGGGGCAGGTGAGGGCTTAAGGGTGCAGCACAGCGCCAGGGCGCGCAGATCGCTCAAGCTCGCACCACCTCTCGGGCCTCCTCCGCCCGAGCCCTGAGGGCGTCGTAGGTGAGCCCGGTGACGGTGGCGTAGACGGCCTTGTGCCCGAGGTCGGCTCGCAGTTCGGCGGCGGTCCACCGCCAGGGCAACTCGGCGATGCCCAAAGCCCGGTACAGCGTCGCGTCGCCGGTCCACAGCAACGCGAAGTGCACGGCGCTGGCCGTTGGGCCTCGCAGGCCGGCAGCGTCAAGCACTCCGCGCAGGGCGCCCATCGTGATGCCATGCGCCCAGTGCACCGCCGTGTTCAACGCCTCGGCATCGGCGGTGGAGTCTGGGTCACGCCCGGGCAGCAGGTGGGCGCCCACTTGACCCGGAACCGTGCTGGGTTTGCGTCCTGAGGCCGACATCTCCAGCAACTCAGACGCGGTCATCGCTGCCGTGCCCACCGCGCCCGAGACCAAGCCCCGCGCGATCATCCCGAGGATGCTCATCTTCGAAGGATGGCACTGATGCAGGACCTTGCCCAGGCATCCACCGTGGTCGGCAGGCGCCCGGAACTTGCACGAGCTCGTACGGGCCCAAGCGCGCCTGAGGCATCCGCTCTTCGGCATGAGCGGTAACCCGAGCCAAGAGACTTCGCGGCTCACTCCTCATCACAGCCGTACCCGTAGCGCTCGAAGGCCAGGCCACGATGACTCCGGGCCCGATGGCGCCGATTGCCGCTCGTGCGTGTCGAGCCGCAGCCCTACTCGTGCAATTACCGTGCACCTACGTCGTTTCACGCTCGCGTCCGAGAAGAGCGCCGAGGCGATCCGCGAGCTCGTGCAACCGCTCGTCCGTTGCGCGCTGGTCGATGAGCGCGGCCCGCATGGACGAGTGCCCCATCCTTTGCATGAGCTCTCGCGTCAGCGCGCCGCCGTCCTCGGCCGCGGAGGTGGACTCGGCGCCGGGCTGGCGAAGAGCAGGCGTGGGAGGAACTCCCGGACCACACCGCTTCATCGACCCGAAGGTGACGTAGCAGCGGACTGCCGCTCCCAGCACCACCTCTGCTCACAGCGATGTCAGCACGTCGAGCGCAGCCCCCAGCCCGTTCTCCTGGCGCATGGCTCGTCCCACGTCGGCAGCCCGAGCCCCGCGAGCCAGCGCGTCACCCATCGCGGGCACCAGCACGGGCGTCGTCAGCCGACGCACCGGGATCGGTCTCGCCGCGATCCCCCGCCGGTGCAGCTGCGCCCCCCAGAACGGCTGGTCAGCGGTGATCGGCACGACGACCGAGGGGACGCCGGCCCGCGCGACCGTATGGGTGGTGCCGGCTCCGCCGTGGTGGACAGCCAGCGCGGCCCCCGGCATGACCGCGGCGAACGGCGCCGACCGCACCTCGAGCACGTCCGCGCCGCGGAGGTCGTCGGGCAGCGCAAGCCCTCCCCACCCGTTGACCAGCAGCACCCGCAGGCCGTGGGCCCGGGCGCCACCGACGATCGCCCGGCCGCGCGCCTCGGCGTCACCGACCGCCATGGAGCCGAACGACGCGACGAGGTGGCCACCGTCGCGCACGAAGTCCGCCACGGCGGGGTCGACCGGTGTCGCCACCGCGTCGTCGTGCCAGGCGCCGGTGAGGTGCACCCGGGCCGGCCAGTCCCGCGGCCTCGGGAGCAGCTGCGGGCTGACGGCCATGAGCGTCGCGCGCGACGACGTCCGCGACGCAGGACGACGCCCGCTCGGGAGCTGCGCCGCAGCCCGGGCGACCTCGGGGTCGAACACCCGGGCCGCGGCACGCGGCACGGCGTACGTGCGCCGGTTCCAGCGTCCGAGGTCGTGGGTGGCGGTGGGCCCCCCCGCGGCCGGGAAGGCCTCGGACGGCGTCGCGACGGGGGCGAGCTCGACGAGCACCCGGGGCACGCCGAGCGCATCCGCCGCCATCGGCGCGGAGAGGACCAGCGCATGGTGCACCACGACGTCGGGGGCGAACGCCACGGTCTCCCGCACCGCGGCGGCGAGCATCCGTCGCATCCCGGGGCGCACCTCGCGGCCGAGGTGCCGGACGAGCGCCCACGGCGTGCGGCCCGGGAGCCGGAGCACGCGGCGCAGATCCAGGTCGAGCCCGACGGCGTCGACGCCGGACGGCATCCCGGAGCCCTCGGTCAACCCGAGCCTGACCTGGTGGCCGCGGGCGGCGGCGTAGCGGGCCAGGGCGACGAACGGCTCGATGTCACCGCGGGTCCCGGCCGTCAGCAGCATGATCCGCACCTGCCCAGTCTGCCCCGCGCTGCCCCGGGGCGGCCGGGGCGGGCGAGGATCGCGCCGAGCCGGCTGGCGGGCCCCTCGGGCCCGGGTAACGTTCACCCCGCGCTGCCGACGCTCGAGGGCTGCGCCTGGTGCCCGACCGGCCGAGGCCGCAGCACGCGGCCCGCACGGAGACGATCGCGAGGAGTGACCGCATGCGCGACCGCACCACGCGCCGGCGCCCGTCGTGCGGAGGGCACTCCCATCGCTGATCCGGACGGGCGGCCGACGCGCACCCCCACCCGCACGATCGGCCCGGTCGTCGCACGGCTCGTGCACATCTCGCGTCCCGTGCTGTGGATCAACACCATCGGCTCAGGCGTCGTCGGCGTCTGGCTCACCGGCACGCTCATGGACGTGCGCGCCCTGCCGGTCCTGCTGTGGCTGACGCTCCCGTTCAACCTGCTGATCTACGGCGTGAACGACATCTACGACCAGGACACGGACGCCGCGAACCCCCGCAAGGGCTCCATCGAGGGGGCGCGGATCCGGCCGTCGGAGGTCCGGCTGATCGCGTGGGCGGTCGCCGTGACCAACGTCCCGTTCCTGATCTACTTCGGGCTCGCCCTGCCGGCGGCGGCGAACGCGGCGATCGCCCTCTACGCGAGCATCTTCGTCTTCTACTCCGCCCCGCCGCTGAGGTTCAAGGCTCGGCCCTTCCTCGACTCGATCAGCAACGCCGCCTACGCGCTGCCGTTGGTGATCGTGCCGTTCGCGCTGGGTGTCGCGCCGGTGTGGCCTGCGGCCCTCGGGCTGATGGCGTGGAGCGTCGCCAAGCACCCGTTCGACGCGGTGCAGGACATCGTCGAGGACCGCGAGGCAGGCATCACGACGACGGCGGTCCGGCTCGGGCCGCGCGGGGTGGCGCTGTGGAGCGGGTCCTGGTGGGCCTTGTCGTCGGTGCTCTTCGCGCTGGTGAGCGTGCCGGTGGCGGTGGTGAACCTGGCGATCGCCGGCCTGCTGGTGGTGCGCCTGCTGCGCGACCCGACGCCCGCGACCGCACACCGCCTCTACCCCCTGTCCGTCGCGTTCCCGTACGTCGCGGGCTCGTTCACCGGGGTGCTGCTCACCGTGGCGATCTTCTTCGGGTGGTACCCGTGACGGCCGCGACCCGCCGACGCATCGGGGGGCGGTCGTGAGTCGCGTCGTCGTCGTCGGCGGCGGCATCGGCGGGCTCGCGGCCTCCGCGCTGCTCGCCCGGGCCGGCCACCGGGTCACGCTGCTCGAGGGGTCGAGCGAGCTGGGCGGCAAGAGCCGCCGTGTGCTGCTGGGCGGCGAGCGGATCGACACGGGCCCGTCGCTCGTGACGTTCCCGGCGGTCTGGGACGAGCTGCTGCGACGGCTGGACGACGGCCGGCCGCCGCACCCCGGCGTCGGGCACCTCGACCTGGTGCGGATGCCCGAGGTCGGCCGCTACTACCACCGCGGCGAGGAGACCTCCCTGCCGGTCGCGACGGACCACCCCTGGTACCCGGCCTGGCGCCGGTTCTCCGACCTGCACGCGCCGCTCGCCGGAGACGTGTCGGCGCTGCTGCTCACCGAGCCGCTCGACCGGGCGGCACTGCCGGCGCTCCGGCGGCTGCTCGACGTGTACGGGTCGCGGCTGACCACCCGCGCCTACCTCGACGGCCTGCCGTGGCTGCCCGACGGGCTCCGGGACATCATCGCCATCCACACCCTCAACGCCGGCGTCTCGCCGTCGCGCACCCCGGCCCTGTACGCGAGCATGCCGGCGATCATGGCCGCCGACGGCGCCTGGGTCCCGCGCGGCGGGGTGCACGAGATCGTGCTGGCCCTGGCGCGGCTGGCCGAGGCGGCCGGGGTCGACGTCCGTCGCGGTGAGCCCGTCACGAGCATCCGGCGCGGGCGGGTCACCACCACCCTGGCCGACCACCGCGCCGACCTCGTCGTGAGCGCGCTGGACGCCGGCCGGCTCGCACCGCTGCTCGGCCCGGCGCGGGCCCGCGGCCACCGACGCGCACGTCCGCGCGCGCTCTCCTGCTCGGGGATCGCGGTGTACGGGGTGCTGCGCGAGGAGCTGCCCGCAGGCCTCGCGGCGCACAGCGTCGTGCTGCCGACGAAGCCTGCCGCGCTGTACCGGAGCCTGGAGGCGGGCGACGAGCCGGCCGACACGATGGCGTTCGTCAACCAGTACCGCGCAGGCGAGGTGTACCCGAACCGGCGCAGCACCGTCGGCATCCTGCTCACCGCTCCCGCCGACGGCGGGCACTACACCGTCGAGCACCCGTTCGTGCGCCGCGAGGTCGAGCGCATCTCCACCACCCTGGGTCTCGACTCCCCGCTCACCGACCTCCTCGACCACCAGGTCGTGCTCGACCCGCAGCACTACGGCGCCTTCGGCGAGCCGCACGGCGCGCTGTACGGGGCGGCCCGTCCGGTGTGGCGCAGCGGGCCGTTCCACCGCCCGTCGTACTGCGACCCGTGGCGGCCGTGGCTGTGGCGGGTGGGGGCGTCCGTGCACCCGGGCGGGGGCATCCCGGCCGTGCTGGGCGGCGCGATGATCGTGACGAGGCGGCTGCTCCGGGCGGCGCCGGCATGAGTCGCACCATGCCGTGCGCACCCGCTGCTGCGGGCGCACGGTCCGGCCGGATGACCGTCCGGCACCCGGCCACCGACCGGGTGCACCGTCACCTCCACGAAAGAGAGTCGTCGTGAGCCCTGCAGAGTTGGTCGTCCTGCTCGACGAGTCCGGCACGCACATCGGCGTCGCGGACAAAGCGGAGGTGCACACGCCGACGACGTCGCTGCACCTGGCGTTCTCCTGCCACGTCTTCGACGAGCAGGGGCGCGTCCTGGTGACCCGGCGTGCGCTGGGCAAGCGGACCTGGCCCGGCGTCTGGACGAACAGCTTCTGCGGCCACCCGGGTCCGGACGAGCCGATGGAGGACGCGGTGGCCAGGCGGGGCTTGCAGGAGCTGGGCCTTGCGCTGACCGCCATCGAGCTGGTCGACCCCGACTTCCGGTACCGCGCGACCGACGCCTCCGGCATCGTGGAGAACGAGATCTGCCCGATCTACTTCGCGCGCACCACGCAGGCGCCCGCCGCGAACCCGGACGAGGTCATGGACTGCGTGTGGCTGATGCCGGCCGAGCTGCGCCGTGCCGTCGAGGCGGCTCCGTGGGCGATGAGCCCGTGGCTCGTGAGCTCGCTCGACCGGATCGCGCACTTCGCGCACGCGTAGGCGTACCGGCCAGGCCGGAACCGTGCTGACCCGCGAGTACGCCGGGTCCGACGCCGCAGCGACCCTGGACCTCTTCACCCGCGCCATCACCACCACGGGCCGAGCCCGCTACACCGCGGAGCAGGTCGCGGCCTGGCTCGGATCCCCTCGCGATCCCGCGCAGTGGAACGCGGATCGTCTGCGGGTCTACACGGCCGTCGCGGAGATCGACGGCCAGGTCGGCGGGTTCACCGACCTCGGCGACGACGGCTACGTCGACCGCCTGTTCGTCCACCCCGCCCTCGGGCGCCGCGGTGTCGGCCAGGCCCTGCTGCAGCATGTGCGCACCGTGGCAGCCGACCGGGGACTGGTAGAGCTGACCACGCACGCCAGCCTGGTCGCGCGGCCGGTGTTCGAACGAGCCGGCTTCCACGCGGTGCACGACGACGTGGTGCGACGGGATGATGTCGAGCTCCTGCGGTTCTTCATGCGGGCGCCCGTCGCCAAGACGTGACGCACCGCTGACGTCCGACAGGGCGGACGTCCATGTGCAGGGTGCACGGAGCACGCCGCGCTCACCCTTGACGCGCACGTCCGTCGGGCTCTGTGCTGGCGAGCTGCGGCGCGATGTGCCTCCTGAGGAACCCTCGCCAGAAGCGCACGGTTCGCTCGGACAGCCCGGGTCGTTCCTCGATCCTCCGCTCGGCGTACGCCCTCAGCCCCTCCCCCGCGCGCACTGGGTCCTCCCGCGCCCCGCTCGCGCCGATGTTCGCTGCACAGCGGCATGACCGAGCGTCACTGCGACGGGCGCTGCCCGTTCTGCCCGAAGGTCCAACCGCCCCGCACGAAGGTGCTCATGGTCGTGGCTGCGCGGACGTTGAGAGCGCGCCGGACGTCAACGGTGACTGGCGCGACGTCACTGTGATTGGCCGCCCTCTCGCTACCGAGCGATCGACCGTGCGCCGCTGTTCTCACGTGACAGGGCTCCTGGCGCGCGCGTGGGCCAGCACCTGTTGTGCGGTGAGGTCGCGGTTGACCACCCCCGCTGCGACCTCTGTCAGTCGTAGGTTGTGGTCGCGTGCGTACCGGCGCAGGACGTCGAACGCCTGATTGACGCCCAGATCGCCGACGTAGGCGACGACGCCCTTGGCCTGTTCCAGTGCGACGCGGCTGTTCAGGGCGGCCTGCAGCTGCTGCGCCACTACTTCCCGGTCGGCTGCGGCGTGCTCTTGCACCAGGGCGACGGTGGCGACGTCTGCGAGTGCTTGGCCAAGGGCCTTGTCGCGGTCCCCGAGTGCACCGACTGTGGTGCCGAAGAGTCCGAGCGCGCCGAGGGTGTCCGAGCGCAATCGCAGCGGGACGGCGTGCACGCTGGTGAACCCGGCGCTGATGGCATACGGCGCAAAGCGCGGCCACCGGTCGGTCACCTCGTCGAGGGCGGGCACGTAGACGGGCGTGCCGCTGTGGTAGCAGTCCCGGCACGGTCCCTCGTCGCTCTGGAGCTGGAAGACCTCGAGCTCGCGTGCCGCTTGGGATGACGCAGCCAGCACGTGCAGTCGACCGTGGTCGTCCGCGAGGAGCAAGCCGGCCGCGGCGACGTCCAGGACCCCGACGCAGCTGTGCGCCAGGCGATCGAGCAGGTCGACGGCGTCGTACCCGCTGGCCAGGCTGTCCGCCAGCTCGACGAAGGCCTCGATGATCCGGTGCTCGCGGTCATCCGCCATGGTCGCCGTCGCTTCCTGTGTCGGTGGCGCTCCACCGGCGGTCGTTGTTGAGGTTGACGCGGCGTTCGAGGATCTCCCAGGCCAGCTCGCTGGCGGTCATCCCCCGCGTGTAGGCGTTGGCTCGCAGCCGCACGAGGGCCTCGGCCGGGGAGATGTCGAGTGCGGCGATGAGCATGCCGGTCGCCTGGTAGACCTCGACGCGCTGCAGCGACGTCAGCTGCTCCCAGCCGTACTCCGCCTCGGCATGGGCGTCCAGGTCTCCGTGCGCATTCATCACGTCGAGCAGGGGCAGGGCGGCGAGCTCGGCTGCGACCAGACCACCCGTCAGGGCGGTGTCGGTCAGGGGGCCGATCCGCCGATTGAACAGGTCGAGCGCACCGACGGGGGTCGTCGCGACCTGGACCGGCAAGGCGAAGACGGCGTGGATCCCCGACTCCATGACGGCGCCGGAGAACGCGGGCCAGCGGTCGTGTGACGCGTCGGAGAGGTCGGCGACCATGACGGGGACACCGTCGCGTACCGCGTCGAGGCATGGACCTTCCCCGAGGGTGAACTGGTACTCGTCCATCCGCCTGCTCAGCTCGCTGCTGGACCCGAACGTCCCACGGGTCGTCCCCTGGTCGGCGACCGAGATCGAGGCGCCGTCCACGTCGAGCAGGTCGACACATGCACGGCACAGGCGGTCCGCTGCCTCAAGGGCGCTACCCGCCCCGGACATCGCCGTGGCGAGTCCGCTGCGCAGCTCCTCGACTCCCATGGCACCTCACTCCCTGGACACGTCAGGAATCCCAGTGTCCCCCGACAACTCGAGAAGGGGGCCACCACGAAACGAGTCATGCCCGGCCGGGCCGGTCCACCTCACTTGCCGCCCG
Source organism: Cellulomonas aerilata (assembly GCF_007991755.1). Taxonomy (GTDB): domain Bacteria; phylum Actinomycetota; class Actinomycetes; order Actinomycetales; family Cellulomonadaceae; genus Pengzhenrongella; species Pengzhenrongella aerilata. The sequence goes on from NZ_BJYY01000013.1 coordinate 55,060, forward strand.
TGCTGGGTGCCGGCGGGGCGCGGTGGAGGAAAGGCGCTGTAGATGATCGCCAGCAGCGGAGACATCCCGCTGACCTGGACAGGCACGGCCCGCGCGGTGACCTCCTCGACGAAGTCGTGCAGGACGTCAGAGCCTGCGAGATCGCAGAACGTCAGCTCCGAGACGTCGACGAGGACCTCGCGGACGCCTTCGTCCAGCCCGGACATCAGATCAGCGCGCAACCCGTCACGGGTGTGCACGTCGGCCTCACCGCGGACCCGCAAGATCAGGCGTGGCCCGTCTCGCTGAATGACGACCGCCGCCCAGGCTTCGTCGGGGGGCCAGGCCAGGCGCTGTCCATCGAGTCCCTGGTTCATGGCTGACTCCTGATCTCGGTCGACCGGAACGGAAGCCACCAGGGTCCGGAGCAGCGACTCCGATGCTACCCCGTCGCCCCTCGGACCCGCGGGACTCGTGGCCCTCGATCTCGCCGCGCTGGGTGGACGAGGGGCGCGGACTCGCATGGTGCGTTGGAGTGCAACGAGACACGGTCCTCCCGAGTGCGGGCTCGCGCCTGTTCGGACACAATGGTGGTCTCCATGTGGCCCCGGACCGTTCCGTGTCTGAATCCTCCATGAACTGGAGCGAGATGTCGTTACACCTCGAAGCGCGGGCGAGCCAGATCGCTGCCGCGCGCAACTGGGTAGCAGCACAAGCACTGGAAAATGGTGTAGCAGGCGATCGAATCCCGCTGCTCAAACTGTTGGCCAGCGAGCTGGTCACGAATGCCGTCCTGCATGGACCCGCCAACGGCCCACTCACCGTGCGGGTCTCCACGTCTGATGGACAGCTGCGGGTCGAGGTGGACGACGAAGGACTGGACCCGCCACAGCTACGGGACCCGACGGCTACGGAGATGGGCGGTCGAGGCATGATCCTCCTGGCCAGATTCTCCACTCGGTGGAGCTGGGACAGGCGAGCGTCCGGAGGCAAGACCGTGTGGTTCGACTTCCCTTTATGAGGGTCTCAGCGCAACGTGACACAACCGGCGAGGTAGTCGCTCAAGCCGCTTTACCGAAGTCTCGAACGTGTGGAGCGCTTCCCGTCGACGCACAGTCAGTCGGACAATTCTGACCGCCCCGCCCCGCCCCCGCCGCTCGCTCATCGGCATGACCGCCAAGCCCAGGTGAAGCCCGCTACGCCGCACCAGGATGTGGAGCCGTGTCGCACATCAGGTGGCGGACGACTGTCGCGCATCAACCGACGGAGGACACGTGCGACTCCCCGCACTGCCGCATCGGGCTGTGAGGGATCAAGGCGCCGGATGCGCCCGCGCTCGGCCCGCGGGCGGCGCCGGCGGGCCGTCCTCGGCCGGGCTGAGGGTGTCCCCGGGATCCCGCACCCCACTTGCCCAGGGCGCCCCGCGTGGACGCCAGTCGAAGCGTCCGTTCGCATGCCGGGTGCGTCCTACCTCGTCTCCCGTCGTCGTACCAAGGTGGGATGGACCACCCCTGACCCGCGGCCGAGAGTCTCCGGACCACGTCGGCGCGGATGGTCGGCAGCCTCCAGTCGAACGGTGTCGGCCGGCCTCGAAGACCGCGAGCGTGCGAGGTTCACACCCATCCATGAAGAGGTCTGGTGTTCGTGGGTCAGGGGCCTCACACGAGCGCGGCAAGGCGCCGACCACGGCAGAAGCTAGCGCGCACCCGTGTCGGCCCCGGCTGGTCGTGAGCAAGATGAGCACCTTCGTCCGCGACCTGACGACGAGCTTGCCGTAGTCCCTGCCAGCCAGCAGATGAGGAAGCTTCCCCCTGACCTCCGGGATGATCACTGCTACTGGCGCATGATCACCGGGATCGCGCAACATACCCCTGACACCCTGGGTCCGGTCCAGGACGCGACCTTCCAATTCATGACCTACCCGGACAATTTTCAACGGATCGAACTCCACCATCCCTTTGTCGAATGCCGGAGCTCGGTCAGCCGCGCGGCGAGGTGCTCGAAGGTCTTGAGCCGGGAAGCGTCGCGTTCTGCGTGGCTCAACGCATTGTGGTGTACCTCAGCGAAAGCTCATCGCTTGACGGCCGCTTCTCGCCGACCATGCCAGACTTGGACAGCGTGTGACCGGCGCCGTCGCGGACCGCGAAGAGTTGTGGCCTGGTAAGAAATCACCCACCCGCGGAAGCGTGGCCTTGACCCGGAAGGAAGGCAGGAGGCCGCATGCCAGGCGACTTCGACGTCCCGATCTCCGAAGACGAGCTCGAGCTGCTCGAGCCGGTCGGCTGCTGCTGTGAATGGCCAGCCCGATGAGCGGGTAACCCTGCTGTACCAGGACATGTACGCTCGCCAGAGTTCAGTCCGAACAGATCAGTGACGTCTTCGTCCGTGACTTCTACTCCTGGACCGATGACCGCACACCGCCTCCTCGTCGCGAACGTGGAGGTCCGCTCCAGCGCCGCTGCAAATCTGCGTTCGTCCCCCGACCAAGTCACACGGCGTCGGTCATCCCCGTCCTGGTGCACCGCACTCTCGAGAGATCGCCGTTGCGGGGGCTCCACAAGCACGTCACCTCCGCCGCCGGCCCTGCGCCGAGCATCCGCACGGGCTCCGGCCCGGCCCGGCCCGAGCGCGCCCACGGCGTCGCTATGCGACCACCCTTGACCCGGACCTCCGTCGCGCTCCCGGTTCGCTCATTCCTGCGGGTGACCCTTCCACACTGGCTGCGCGAGTTGGATTCTCGTCACCCGTTCCAGCACGAGAGCCCAGGTCACCAGCATGGCCCGGAGGCTGGCCTTTCTCGTTCGTCGAGGCCCGCAGCCGGGCTCGTGCAACCACCGTGCGACGACCACAACTCTCGCTCGGGTCTCAGCAGGGCTCACCGGTGAGTGAGCTCCCGTGACCACGTCCGTGGCGTGCTGGTGGATCAGCACGGCCCGACGGAGGCGCCCCGCGACATGCGACGCCCCGCGACATGCGACGACGTCGCGAGAGGCTTCCGGCTACCGGCTGTCGGTGGCGGCGAGGAAGCCGAGCAGGTGTCGGACGACGACCTCGGGCTGCTCCTCGGCAAGGTAGTACCCCGCCCCAGGAACGTGTTCGAGCGTGACATCGTCCGCATACGGCTCGTAGCCGTGCAACAGCCCCGGATGGCCGGCCGCGTCGCGGTCGCCGGCGTAGAGCACGGTGCCGTACAGCTGCAGGGTCGGCGTGACCAGGCGCATCCCGCGGTACGCGCCGGCCGCAGCACGGCGGTTGGCGCCGAGGGCGAACGACCGGTAGAGAGCGGCCGCCGCGCGGGCGCGCGACGGCTCGCGCAGCCGGCCCAGGAAGAGCTCGAGGTCCTCGGCCGACCAGACACCGATGTCGTCCGTGTCGCCGACCATCATCCGTCGCGGGATCCACTGATGCCCGCGGCTGACGACCAGCGGCCCGAGCAGCGGGGCGGCCGTGGCGAACGACGGCCAGAGCCGCCACACCTCGGCCAGAACCCGGAGCGACGGTCTCGGCCATGGGTGGGGTGCGGCCATGCACACGAATCGCCGGACCCGTGACGGATGGGTGAGGCACAGCCGGTAGCCCAGGATGCCGCCGATGTCGAGCCCCGCCAGGTGCACCTGGTGCAGACCGAGCGCGTCCAGGAGCCCCACGAGGTCCGCGACGAGCTGGTCCTCGGTGTAGCCGTGCTGCGGCGCGTCGGTCCAGCCGGCGCCACGCAGGTCCGGAGCGAGGACGCGGTAGTGCTCGGCCAGTGCGGGGAGAACCTTGCGCCAACCCCACCAGTGCTGCGGGAAGCCGTGCAGCAGGACCAAGGGCTCGCCCGTCCCGGCCTCAGCCATGTGCACGCGCAAGCCGGGCAGCTCCAGGAACCGGTGCCGGACGCCGTCGAGCGGCGGGAACGGCCCGAGCCCGCCCGGTGCACCGATCTCCCCGCGAGGGGCATCCATGCGACGGACGCTACTCCCGCTCCCGAGGCATGTACGGACGGTCGCAGAGGTGGAGCATCCGTCTCGGACCGACACGCTCGCCTCGCACGGCGACGGAGCCGGCGTGGTCGGTCGTCCTCACCGACCCGACGGTGCGAGGCGACGGTCCAGCCACTTCGACGCGGCTCCATCGGTGCTCCGCGTGTGTAGCGTGGCTCCATGTCGGAGACGGATGGCAAGCGCGGTATGGGCAAGGTGGCAAAGCTGGCGGCAGGCGTCGTCGCGGCGAATGCTGAGCGCCTCGTTCAGGTGGGCAAAGATTCCGAGGTCCAGAAGGCCGCTTCGGAGCTCGCGAAGGCTGTCCGCAGAGCGTGGACTCCGAAGCCGCCCCTGGACCGACCCTGACAGCGGCATGACCGTGCACTGGTGCGCGGCGGGGCCCGGGTCAAGGTGACGCTCCGCGGCTCCGTCCGCGGGATGGTGCAGCGACCACCCGGATCGTCCCCGCGTCACCGATCTCAGGTGGCAGTCAGAGCGACGACGGCGAGTCGCCGGCTGACCTTCGCCTGGTAGGCGGTGTAGTCGGTGACCTCGTCGTTGAGGCGCCGCCACAGATGCTCGCGTTCCGGGCCTGTCACCTCTGCCCCGACCACCGCTGCGGACGCGCCGTCGATCTCGACCGTCGCCGGGCTCCCAGCTCGGAGGTTGAGCCACCAGCCAGGCTCCCAGTCCGCACCGCCGTTGGACGCGACGACAGTCCACCGCTCGCCGTCGGCGAGGTACGCCAGCGGCGTGGTCCGCGCCTTGCCGCTCGTGCGCCCGATCGTCGTGAGGAGAAGCAGGTCGGCGCCACGGAACCGGCGCGGTCTGATCCGGCGGACGACCGCGTTGGCAGCACGATTGACCAGGACGAATGCACGTCGATTCATGAGCGCGATGGTAGAGAAGAGGCGTCTTCCCGGGGCGCGCTTGCGCGGGGCGATGCCGGCGAGTGCTCAGACCCTCCGCGCACCGACACCCACGCACCGGCGCGGCATGCACGGCCAGACGCGGAAAGCGGCCTCGCTCTACGAGATGCTCCCGATGGACGCGATCTGGATCGTGAGGTCGTAGGCCAGGCTGGCGGCAAGTCCACCGACGACCCACGGCCACGGCCGGCGCGCGAGCGCGCTGACCGCTGCGCCGGCGGCGTACACCGTCATGGCCACCGCGCCCGGCAGCCACGGGTTCTCCGGAGCTCCCAACGGCAGGAGGAGCCACGCTGTCACCCCGACGTGCACGCTGTCCTGCGGGCCGACGAGGCGGTGCAGCACGCCGGAGAACTGCAGCACCCCAGGAAGCCACAAGGCTGCGAACCCCATCGTCGCGGCGCCCCGGTGTCTCCTCATGGCTCCGGTCGGTCCCCACAGCAGTGTGCCGGCGCGGGCAGCCGCCCAGAATGCCGCTCCGAGCGACACGAGCACGCCGAAGACCGGCAGGAAGAATCCGAGCGCGGGGGTCGTCAGAGCCGCGACTGCGAGCACTGTGGCGCGCGCCGATCGATCCGCCCGGGGCGAGCTCACACGAGGCAACGTAGCGGGTCCAGCGACCCGGCCTGTGCGGTAGCGACCGCCATGCCTGTGCCGGAGCCTCCTCGACCACGCCCACGTACTCATGGCCCATCGTCGCGTGGTCCACGGGGTCGGCACCGCGGTAGGGCCACAGGTCGGACCCGCAGATGCAGGTCGCGGTGATCCTGATGACCGCGTCGGTCGGGTCCACGATGGTCGGGTCGTCGCGGTCCTCGACCCGGACGTCGCCGGGGCCGTGCATGATCACGCCGCGCATGGGTTCCTCTCCTGGGTGGGTGATCCTCAGCGTCCGACCGATCCCGTGTTCGAGGGAGTGCCTGTCGTGGGGTGTACCGGCAGTGCACCCCACGACGGGGCCTCCCTCGCGGGCGGGGCTCGGCCTACGGTCGAGCGCATGGACAACCGGTCGGACGTGCGCGAGTTCCTCATGACACGGCGAGCCAAGGTCACCCCCGAGGTGGCCGGCGTCGTCGGTGGCGTTCACCGGCGGGTCCCGGGTCTGCGCCGTAGCGAGGTCGCGGCGCTGGCGGGCGTGAGCGTCGAGTACTACGCGAAGCTCGAGCGCGGTGCGATCGGCGGGGCCTCGGCGTCGGTGCTCGACGCGATCGCCGGGGCGTTGCGCCTCGACGACACCGAGCGCGCGCACCTGTTCGATCTGGCCCGTGCGGCGGACGGCGTCCCGTCGTCGGGACGTGCCCGTCGGCGCGCTGCCCGGCCCGGAGTACCGCGCCCCAGCCTGCAGTGGGCGTTGGCCGCCATCACCGACGGCGTCGCGTTCGTGCGCGACCAGCGCCAGGACCTGCTGGCGACCAACGCCCTCGGCCGCGCGTTCTACTCCCCGGTCATCGGCGCCGGTGGACGCACGCCGAACCTGGCCCGGTTCCAGTTCCTCGATCCCGCGGCCCGGGAGTTCTACCCGGACTGGGAACGGTTCGCCGAGATGTGCGTGGCGATCATGCGCGCCGAGGCGGGCCGTGACCCGCACGACAAGGGCCTGCATGATCTCGTCGGCGAGCTGTCGACCCGCAGCGAGACCTTCCGCCGGCTGTGGGGTGCGCACGACGTGCGCAGCCACGGGTCCGGCACCAAGCGGTTCCACCACCCCGTGGTCGGTGAGCTCACGCTGGCGTACGAGGAGCTGGCGATCACCGCCGAGCCCGGCCAGGTGCTGATGGTCTACACCGCCGAGCCCGCCTCGCCGTCGGCCGAGCGCCTGCGCCTGCTCGCGTCCTGGACGGCCGAGCCCGCCGTCAGCGGGTCGAGGACCCTTGACGGTCCTTCCCACGCCGGGTCGGCGGGACAGGAGCGGTGATGGAGCTGCAGGACTTCCTCGCGCACGTCGACCGCCGCGCCACCATCGAAGGCGGTTCCGACGAGCACGCCTTCATGCACCACGCGGCCCAGGCAGCACTTCGGGTCGTCGCGGAGCTCAACACCGGCTACCGGACCCCGCAGGAGGTGCGCGCCCTGCTGACGCGGTTGACCGGGCGGGCCGTCGACGAGTCGGTGACCGTCTTCCCGCCGTTCTACTGCGAGTTCGGCAAGAACCTCACGCTCGGAGCCGGCGTCTTCGTCAACATGGGCTGCCGCTTCCAGGACGCGGGCGGGATCACGATCGGCGACGGGACGCTGATCGGACACGGCAGCACCATCGTCACCCTGAACCACGGGGTCGACCCGGCCCGGCGAGCCGACATGATCCCGGCGCCCGTGGTGATCGGCCGCTCGGTGTGGCTGGGCGCCTCGGTCACCGTCGTGCCCGGTGTCACGATCGGCGACGGCGCGATCGTGGGCGCCGGCGCGGTCGTCACCAAGGACGTCCCGGCGAACGTAATCGTGGCCGGCGTCCCGGCTCGACTCATCCGCTCCACGGGATTCGACGCCTCCAACCCCTGAGGAGCACTGCGGATCCCGGGTGCCGCGCGACGACCCAGGCGGCGATGAGCCCCTGGCCGCTCGCTCCGAGAGTCGCCAGGGCTCACCGGCGCACGAGGTGGCCGTCGAGAGCATCGGGGCGATGTACTGGACGGCCCATGACTTCTTCGCAGACGGGCCCGTCCCCGTGGCGGCGGCTGGCGGCCTGGGCGTGGCCGGGTCGTCCCGCGCGCTGGCGCGATGTCCCCGCACGACTGGCACCCACGCTCGTCACCGTGGGTCGCCTGACCCTGGCGGCGGTCGTCTCGTACCTGATCTCCCTGCCTCTCACCGAGGGAGCAATCGACCTCACCGGTCCGCTGACGGCACTTCTGGTGGTGCAGGCCTCCGCGTTCTCGACCATCAAGATGGGTGCCGTCCGCGTGGGTGCGGTGCTCTCCGGCGTCCTGGTCGCCACGGTGCTGTCGACCGTCGTCGGCTTGACCTGGTGGAGCCTGGGGGCGGCGATCGCCGCGTCCTTGCTGCTCTCCAAGGTCCTCCGGCTGGGTGAGCAGGCCCTCGAGACCCCGATCAGCGCCATGCTGATCCTGGGCGTCACCAATCACGACGTGGCTGCCGAGGTCCGCATCCTCAACACCCTGATCGGCGCCGCGGTCGGTGTCGCGTTCAACCTCCTCTACCCGCCCGCCATGCCCACGGCCTCAGCCGGACGCGCCCTGCTGCGCGTGGCCGAGGGGGCAGCAGCTCCGCTGGACGCCGCCGCGGACGCACTGGAGAACGGCCCCGTCACCCGGGAGCGTGTCGAGGACTGGGTCGTCCGCGCACGGGCGGCCAACCGACTCGTCGCCGAGGCCACCGAGCGCATCGCCGCCCTCAGGGACAGCCGGCGGTTCAACCCCCGGGCCCTGGGCACCGCCGACGTCGAGCCGATACTCGCGTCCGGGCTGGACACCCTGGAGCATGCTCTGCTGTCCATCCGAGCCCTGTTCGCCGTGGTGCTCACCGAGCTGCCCAACGCCACGTCGGTGCGCGACGACCCGTACGGCGCCGAGCTGCGCACCGTCTTCGCCGTCGTCCTGCGGGACACCGCCGAGTGCCTGCGCAGCTTCGGGGGTCTCGTCGTCGCCGAGGCGGAGGACCGGGAGGAGGAGACCGAGCAGGCACTCGGTCAGAGCCTGGACGTGCTCCGCGAGACCCAGGCCATCCTCACCGAGCTCATCATGGTCGACGCCGAGGCGAACACCTCGGCCTGGCTGCTGCGGGGCTCCATCCTCGCCGCGGTCGAGCAGGTCCTGTCCCGACTGAACCTCGAGGACCGCGCTCGGCTCCACCGGCGCTGGATGGAGGAGCAGGCCCGACGTCGGCTCGGAAGGCTCCCGCCCCTCATCGACGTCGTCCTCCCCCACCCCGACCGTCCCTTCCCGCGTGGCCTGGTGCGACCCGGACGTGGCGCGTCCCCGAACCGCCGGAGGCGGCGCGGCCGATGACCCGTGATCACCTCGCCGACGTGCTGGCAGTCGTCGGGTTCCCCGTCTGGCCAGCTCGTCGGTCGCAGGTCCCCGGGCCCCGGGTCACAGCCAGCCGGAGGGCGACCTCATCACGGATGCTCCGGAGGGGAGGGGGGTGGGTGCGGTCACCCGACCATCGAGCCCCGACCTCGCCGTGAGCGCCTCGGTGTCGACTGGATGTGCTGCCCACTCGATCAAGTGCGGGACGTCCCGGACCATCGGGCGCCCGCAACGACGCAGCACCGGTTCCCCGCGGCCTGCACTGGTGGACAGCAGTCGGCTGCTGGACTCCCGACCGGGAACCGATGACCCTGATGGGCCGGGAAGCGGGTCCGCTTCGCTGGGGTCGCCGGGCACTTGCTCGAGCGCCTTACGGAAGGACCCACCATGAGCACACCGTCCCGCGTCGCCGGCTGGGGGACAGTCGGCTTCGCCGTCGCCTTCGTCGTCACCTTCGTCGTCAACGCCACGATCGAGACGATGGCCGATCGTCCGGAGCTGCCGACGGCCGCGGACATGGCCGCGGACTTCGGAGGAGGAGTGATCTACATCGTCCTGTGGGGATCGGCGGGCGTCGCACTGGCTGTCGCGGCTGTCGGGCTGTCCGCGGTCGTCTGGCCCTCGGACGCCCTGGCGTCGAGGATCTCGACCGCGTTCGGGATCATCGCGTCAGCGGGATGGATCTTCTCGGGTGCGACCGTTCTTGCGCAGCGCACGGCGATGCTCAACGGCAACATCGCGGCGGCGGGGTCTGACATCGCATCCGAGCGAGCCGTCATCGAGGCGCTCTACATCGGAGTGCACGTCGGGGGCATCGTCTTCGCCTTCGCTGCCCTTCCGTGGCTGGCGACGGTCGCTGTCGGAGCGGACAAGCGTCGGGCCATGTCGCGGACAGCCGTCGCGTGCCTGTGGATCGCCGCGATCGGCCCTGTTGCGGGCTTCATGATCGCGGGCGCTCAGTTCGGACTTCTCGCGGTCGTCCCGGCGTTCGCCGTCGTCGGTACGTCATTGTTGAGAAGCGCACGACGGGGTGGTCGCAGAGCGGTCGCCGGGTCACCCGCCGCTGCCGTGGCGCCCGCCGCCGGAGGATGATCGACGGCATGGACCTCGCGGTGACCGTCGTCACGCAGGTGGTGAACTGGCCGCTGGCCGTGCTCACCGCGCGGCGGGCCGCGAGCGGCCGAGCCCCCTTCGCATCCTGGGCAACGGTGGCGCTGCTGGTCAGCGGCGCCGTCGCGGTGTGGGATCCCGCGTCCACGCTGACCTTCAGTCGCGCAGCCGTGGCGGTGTCCAACGCAAGCCTCGCCCTGCTGTTCACGGTCTATTTGGACGGCCGATTCGTCCCACGGTGGACCATCGTGCCGGTCGTCATCGAGATCGCCGTGCAGGCGGCCGACGTCGCGAGCGGCTTCGCGCTCGAGAGCCGGCTCTGGTGGCCGATGCACTTCGTCGCGATCTGGGCGGTGCTGATCGTCGGCGGTCAGGTCCACCGCTATCGCTCGCGGTCCTCTGTCGACGAGCGGGAGCGGACACGCTGGCCATTGCTCACGATCGTCCTGATGGTGGTGGCATTCAGCCTGTGGAGCTTCGTCGCTCTCGGCCTCGGCGCGGTCGCGACGGACCGCTCGCAGTCCTGGCTGGCGAACCTGCTGTTCGTCCTGCCCGGCGTGGGGTTCGCGGTCGGACTGCTCGCGCCGCGACTGCTGCGCGTGGACAGGGCGCTGCGGTGGACGATCACCTGGGGACTGTGGTCGACCGCGATGAGCGCGCTCGCGTGGGCGGCCTCGACGGCGCTCCTCGCACTGCCGGCCGCACCGCGCTCGTGGTCGACGGCGGCGATCGTCGGCGCGACCGCCCTCCCGGCACTGTGGGCCACCCGCCGCATGGCCGAGCTCACCGTGTACGGCCGCCGCCCCGATCCGGGACGCACACTCGAGGAGCTCGGCAATCGCCTTGCGGCGACTGTGGACCCTCGCACGGTCCCGGTCGACATCGTCGCGACGGTCACCAGCTCGCTCGGACTTGCCGGAGCCGCTCTCCGTGGTGTTCCAGCACTGTCGGCGACGGCAGGGGCGTCGGTCGAGGCGTCGGAAGGGCGGATGGAGTATCCGATCCGCTATCAGGGCGAGCGACTCGGGCACCTGGTCGTCATCCCTCGCCCGGGGGAATCTGCCCTCACGGCCCACGACCGCGCGGTGCTGACCCAGATCTGCGGTCAGGCAGCGCCCGCTCTGCACAGTGCCAGGGTGGTCCGTGACCTGATCGACGCGCGCTCCCGGCTCGTGTTCGCACGTGAGGAGGAGCGCAAGCGCTTGCGTCGGGACCTGCACGACGACCTCGCGCCGACGTTCGCCGGTCTGGGACTGACCGCGGCGGCGGTGGAGACGTTCTCGCGCCTCGGAGACGAAAGAGCCGCGGAGGCGGCAGCCCGGCTGGTGGTGGGCCTCGGGGCGGCCACGCGCCAGCTGCGCGACGTCGCCTACGACCTGCGACCGCCGGTGCTGGACGACCGTGGTCTCGTCGCCGCGATCGAGGAGCGGTTGTCGGCACCTGGCTCCGTGCCCGTCTTTCGTGTGGACGCACCGCCTGAGCGCCTCGAGCTCCCCGCGGCGGTCGAGTCGGCGGCGCTGCGCATCGTCCAGGAGGCGGTCACGAACGTCCGACGACACGCCGCGGCATCCGTCTGCGTCGTCACGGTGGCCGTGGACCCCGGGATGCTTCGCCTCGGGATCGCCGACGACGGCGTCGGGATCCCGGACCGTCTCGCCGGGGGCATAGGGATGCGGTCCATGACGGAGCGAGCGGGAGAGGTGGGCGGCGAGCTGTCCGCCGGCCCCGCGCCGGGGGGTGGCACGCTCGTGAGAGCGTCGCTGCCCCTCACCGGCGTGCCACTGCCCGAAGCGACCGCACTCGCGGGCGAGGCGACGTGACTGCGGCACCGACGATGCTCGTCGTCGACGACCACCCGGTGTTCCGGCGCGGAATCGCCGAGCTGTTCCGGGCCGTGGGCTACACGGTCGTCGGCGAAGCGGCCTCCGCGGCTGAGGCGGTGGCGCTGGCCCGCGCCACCCGCCCCGACGTCGTGCTCATGGATCTCGGGCTCCCGGACGACTCCGGCATCGTCGCCACGGCGCGCATCGTCGGCGAGCGGCCCGCGACCAAGGTCGTCGTCGTGACCATGTACGACGACGACGGCTCCGTCCGGCAAGCACTGGCCGCCGGTGCCACGGGGTACGTCGTGAAGGATGCCTCGCACCCCGAGATCCTCGCTGCTGTCGCCGCGACCGTGCAGGGCTCGGTCGTCCTCAGCTCCACGGTGGCGGGAGCCGCCGGACGCTTCGACGCCCGCCGGTCGTCCGCGGGCGATCCGTTCCGTCTCACCCCGCGCGAAGCCGACGTCCTCGATCTGGTGGTGCGCGGACTCACCAACAGCCAGATCGCCGAACGGCTCGGGCTCTCCGGGAAGACCGTCGCGAACAACGTGTCGATGCTGCTCGCGAAGTGCGGCGCGGTCGACCGTATCCAGCTCGCAGCAGTCGCGCGCGCCGCGTTCGGATAGCGGAGACGGCACTTCCCTGGAGGAACCTCGCCGGATGTGACCGAATGCGGATCGCGGGAACTGCATCCGTGGAGAAGCTCATCAGCGCGACGTCGTGGACCGAAGGCGGCGTGCGGGCATCCGGCCCACTCCGGGGACGAAGCGGCCTGTCCGGGCGGCCCAGGCGCGGTACCGCTCGCCATGCACCTGCGCCAGGTACGGCTCCTCCACCGCGCGCACCTGCAGCTGGACCGCGACCACGAGGGCGGTCAGCGCGGCAGCGCTGGTGACGGCGGGCACCATCGAGCACATGGTGACCCGAGCGGGGCGGCCGAGCTTCGGGCCGCCCCGCTCCGCAGTCAGCCGGCGTAGGGCGCGGCGACGTCCAGCACCCAGGTGACCCCGAAGCGGTCGGTCAGCATCCCGTAGAGCGGTGCCCACTGCGCCGGTGCGAGGTCCACGGTGACGGTCGCCCCCTCGGCGAGGCGACCCCAGTACTGCTCCAGCTCCTCGGCGTCGTCGGCGCGGACGGAGACGAAGAAGGGAGCCTGACCGCGATCCCACGGCCGGGTGGCGGGGACGTCGTAGGCCATGACCCGGAAGCCGTTGCGGGCGGTCACCTGACCCCACATGAGGTGGGTCGCCTCGGCGGGGTCCTGGACGTCGTTCGCGTCCGCGTAGGTGATCGCGAGCAGCTCTCCGCCGAAGGCGGAGCGGTAGAACTCGAGTGCGGCACGGGCTTCGCCGCGGAAGTTCAGGTGCGTGGTGGTCTGCAGGCTCATCGGTCGTCTCCTCGTCCGGGGTGGTCGCTCCACCCGTCCGGACGACGATGGCAGCAGTGGCGGTCAGGTCCTGTCCTCCACTTGGCGCATACTCGGACCCGTGAGCGGGACGTCCGGTCGGCTGCTGTCGCTGCTGTCCTTGCTCCAGGCCCGCCGCGACTGGCCCGGCCAGGTGCTGGCCGAGCGGCTGGGGGTCAGTGGCCGGACCGTCCGTCGTGATGTGGACCGGCTGCGCGACCTGGGCTATCCCATCCACGCCACCCTGGGTCCGGACGGTGGCTACCGGCTAGCGCCCGGTACCGACCTGCCCCCGCTCCTCTTCGACGACGAGCAGGCCGTGGCCCTGGCCATCGCGCTGCAGCTGGCGGCGACGAGCGGTGCCGGCATCACCGACGGTGCCGCGCGAGCCCTGGCGACCCTCCGCCAGGTGATGCCCACGCGGCTACGGCACCGCGTCGACTCGGTGCGCCTCACCGCCATCCCGCAGGCCCCCTCCTCGCCCCCGGTCGACGCAGCAGCCCTGCTGGCGGTGTCCGACGCTGTCCGCTCCCGTGAGGTGCTGCGTTTCGACTACCGGAGCGACCAGGCGCAGGCGGACGGCGAGCCCGGACCTGCCCGGCGCGTCCAGCCTCACCATCTGCTGGCCCGGGGCGGCCGCTGGTACCTCCTCGGCTGGGATCTCGATCGCGCGGACTGGCGCACGTTCCGGGTCGAGCGGATGGTTCCCCGCACACCGACCGGGCCCCGCTTCGCACCGCGCGAGGTCCCCGGAGGCGACGCCGCAGCGTTCGTCGCCGCACGGTTCAAGGGCTCCGACGGCGACGACGCCTGGCCCTGCCGCGGTGAGGTGCTCCTGGACCTGCCGGCCGCAGAGGTGGCGCCCTACGCGTCCGAGGGGACGGTCGAGGCCGTCGCACCGAGCCGTTGCCGCGTGACCCTCGGCGCATGGTCATGGCACAGCCTGGCCGCCACCGTCGCCCGCTTCGACGCCACCTTCGAGGTCGTCGGCCCGCCGGAGCTCGCGCGAGCACTCGACGTCCTGTCCGCGCGGTTCGCCACGGCCGCAGCGTCCTTCGATCACGGCGGCACCACCGACGCGGGACCCAGGAGCAGTCGACGTCGAGCGGGGCACCGGACCGGGTGAGGTCGACCTCCGCCCGTCGGCCGGGGCCCCTGCCGAGCCCTGCCGTGCCCCTGGACCGGATCTCGCCGTGAGCCGGTGTCCAGGCGCGGCCGTGCGCGGCCGTGCGCGGTCGAGGCATGGGCGTCCCGCTACGGTCGTCAGGTGATCGGGAGCATCGACGAGGTCGTGATCGACTGCGCAGAACCGGCCATGCTCGCGGCCTTCTGGGCGCGGGTGCTCGGCGGAGAACCTGTCGAGCGCGACGACGCGTGGTGGTACATCCTGCCGCCGGGATGGACGCAGCTGTCCTTCCAGCGGGTGCCGGAGCCCAAGACGGTCAAGAACCGCCTGCACCTGGACGTCCGCGTCGACGACATCGACGACGCCACCGCGCAGGCCGAGGCCCTGGGCGCACGACGCGTCGGCGCGGTGCACAGGGGGGACGCGGGTTCGTTCCAGGTCCTGCACGACCCCGAGGGCAACGAGTGGTGCGTGGTCACGCCGGGGTCGTGACCGCTGGACGAGCCCCGCCCGGACGCCCGGCCAAGCGCGGGCCGGACCTCACGTGCGTGCCGCCCAGGGGCGGCGCAGTCCCTCCGGCCATCGCACCCCGGGAAGCGACCCGATGGTCACCCGGCGCGGTGAGGGCCGTCCAGCTCGAACACGTCGGGGACACCGTCCTCGTCGGTGTCCACGGACTCCTCGGCCTCGATCTGGCGGTAGGCGCGGTCACGTGAGCGCAGCACGAGCGCGGCGAGCACGGCGGCCAGGACGGACCCGGTCAGCACGCCCACCTTGACGTGCTCCTCCCGGCTGGCGTCGGCGCCGAAGGCGAGCTCGCCGATCAGCAGCGAGACGGTGAAGCCGACACCACCGAGGAGGGCCACTCCCAGGACATCGGCCCAGCGCAGGCTCGCGTCCAGGCTGGCCCTGGTGAACCGGGCCACGAGCGCCGTCGTGCCGAAGATCCCCACGACCTTGCCGACCACCAGTCCGGCGACGATGCCCAGTGCCACGGGGTCGCGCAACGACGCCGTCAAGCCGCTCAACCCGCCGACGGTGACGCCCGCGGCGAAGAACGCGAACACCGGCACCGCCACCCCTGCGGACAGCGGCCGGAAACGGTGCTCGAAGTGCTCGGCCAGCCCTGGTCCGGCTTCGGGCCCGCCGGCGGCGTCGCTCCGGACGACCGGCACCACGAAGCCGAGCAGCACGCCCGCCACCGTGGCGTGGATCCCGGAGGCGTGCATGAGTGCCCAGCACACAACGGCGAGCGGGAGAAGCACCCACCAGGAGCGCACCCGCCTCTGCACCGCGACCGCGAACACCGCCAGGACCGCCAGTGCCCCGGCGAGCGGCGCCAGGTGGAGCTCGTCGGTGTAGAAGACGGCGATGATCGTGACGGCCAGGAGGTCGTCGACCACGGCGAGGGTCAGCAGGAACGTCCGGAGCGCACTGGGCAGGTGCGTGCCGACGACCGCCAGCACGGCCAGGGCGAAGGCGATGTCGGTCGCGGTCGGGATCGCCCATCCACGCAGGGCGCCCGCTCCGCCCGACGCGTTGACCGCTGCGTACACCAGTGCCGGCGCGGCCATCCCGCCGACGGCAGCCATGATGGGCAGGGCCGCCCGGCCGGGGCTGCGCAGGTCGCCCGCGACGAACTCCCGCTTGAGCTCGAGACCCACGACGAAGAAGAAGATCGCCAGCAGCCCGTCCGCCGCCCAGGTGCCCAGGGTGAGATCGAGGTGCAGCACGGCCGGACCGACCCGCAGCTCGCGCAGCGCACGGTAGGACTCGGCCCACGGGGAGTTGGCCCAGACGAGCGCCAGCACGGTCGCGGCGAGGAGCAGGGCGCCCCCCACCGTCTCCTTGCGCAGGATCGCGGTGATCCGCTGGACCTCCGTCCACGACCCGCGGGTGAGGAGGAGCTGGGGCGCGGAGGTGGAGGGCATGAGCAACCTTTCAGGGTCAGCGACGTCGTTGCCGACCAGGCTTCCCGGCGCACCACCGCCAGGGTACGGCCCCCACGAGCGATGGCCACTCCACGCACCTGTCAGCGAGCGGCGATGAAGTCGACGATCTGCCGGTCGGTCGCCACGGCACCGGAGCCGTACCAGACCAGATGGCTCAGGCTCGGGCTCTGCCACAGACGCGACCCGCCGATGCGCTGGTGCCAGTCCTCGGCATGCTGCCATCCGACCTGGCCGTCGTGACGGGATGCCACGATCAGGGTGGGCCGCCCGACGGCACGGCCGAGATCCGTGTCCAGGCCGTGGCGGACGTCGATGGCGAAACCGTGTCCTGAGCGCATCACGGAGAAGAGGCGCACGAGCCGGCGCCGCTCGTCCGGGCTCAGGTCCGCGAGCACCTGTCGCGTCGGCAACGTGGACAGGCTCGCGAGCATCGCCCGGAGGCCCAGCTCCGGCGAACGACGGAGCAGCATCCGCACCGTTGCCCAGACGCGGGCCTCGACGTGCGGGCCGAAGGCGAGCTGCGCGGCGACGCGGGTCGCACCGGTGGGGAAGGGCAGCACCGATCGGGCCGAGACCAGCAGCAGGGACCCCACCAGGTCGGGGTGACGTTCGGTCAACGCGACCGCGGCCGGACCACCGGCAGAGACTCCCATGACCGCCCGGACCCGCTCGATCCCCAGGCGTCCGCACAGCGCGGCGACCGTGTCCGCGAAACCCTGCGGGCCTGGACCGGCGTGGATGGCGGTGCGTCCGTATCCCGGGCGAGACGGGACGAGCAGCGTGTGACCCGTCGCACGCAGCCGGGCCTCCCCGAGAGGAACCTGTGCACTCAGGTGACCGCCGTGCAGCATCACCACGACGCCGGCTGCCCGGACGTCTCCTGGGCGGCCGGCTTCGCTCTCCGTGCCGCTCAGCCGGTACTCCACAGCTGAGCCACGCACCTGCACCACACGTGCCGGGTCGTCCACGTCGACGAGCAAACCAGAGCCCCAGGCACCTGGGGGCCCGGACCCCGGCCTTCCGGTCACGGGCCCCGTCGCCGCTGCGCGATCGCGCCCGCAGTACGCGCAGCCGACCCACCGCGCGGTGGTGGGCTGGAGGGTGCACGATGGCCCGCAATCCGGTGCAGCGACGCACACGGCCCCTCGAACGATCTCGGAGGCGGCATCGTGGACTTCATCCAGCAGAACCTGATCGCGCCGGTCTCGGACTTCCTGTGGACCTACGTCCTCGTCTACGTCCTGCTCGGGGTCGGTCTGTACTTCGGCGTCCGCACCCGGTTCGTCCAGGTGCGGATGTTCGGCCGGATGATCAGCCAGGTCGCCTCGTCCCGCACCGGGTCCGAGGGCGGCATCTCGTCGTTCCAGGCCTTCTGCGTGGGGCTCGCGTCCCGCGTCGGGACCGGCAACATCGCCGGTGTCGCGATCGCCCTGACGCTCGGCGGTCCAGGGGCGATCTTCTGGATGTGGGTGGTCGCGCTGGTCGGCATGGCGACCGCGCTCATCGAGGCGACGCTCGCGCAGATCTTCAAGCTCCCCGCCTCGGACGGCTCCTTCCGCGGCGGTCCGGCGTTCTACATCGAGCGTGGGCTGGGGTCGCGACGCGGCGGGATCCTGTTCGCGGTGCTGCTGATCTTCACGTTCGGGATTGCGTTCAACATGGTGCAGGCGAACACCATCGCGGACGTCCTGAACAGCGGGCACGGCGTGAGCGCCGGGTGGTCCGCCCTGCTGCTGATGGCGCTCACCGCCCCGGTGGTCTTCGGCGGCGTCCGCCGTATCGCCCGCGTGGCGGAGTTCATGCTGCCGGCCATGGCCCTGGCGTACGTCCTCCTCGCGCTGGTCATCATCGCGCTCAACATCACCCAGGTCGGTGACGTGCTCGCGACGATCTTCACCTCGGCCTTCGGCGTCGGGCAGGCGGCTGCCGGCCTGACCGGCGGGCTCGCGGCCGCCCTGCTGAACGGCGCGAAGCGAGGCCTGTTCTCGAACGAGGCGGGTATGGGCAGCGCCCCCAACGCCGCGGCGACCGCGACGACCAGCCACCCGGTCAAGCAGGGACTCATCCAGTCGCTGGGCGTGTTCGTCGACACGATCATCGTGTGCTCGGCGACGGCTTTCATCATCCTGTTCGCCGGGTCGGACGTGTACGTGCCCGGTGAGACGACCGAAGGGGCGTCCCTCACCCAGGCGGCCGTGGCTCACGAGCTCGGATCCGGGACGACCTGGATGATGACCGTCCTGGTCTTCGTGTTCGCCTTCTCCTCGGTGCTCGGCAACTACTCCTACGCCGAGGTCAACCTCGCGTACATGCGCGCCCGCCCGGCCGCCGTCGTCGCGTTCCGGGTGCTCGTCGTGCTGATCGTGGGCGCGGGCAGCGTGCTGGAGCTCGAGGCCGTCTGGGCGCTGGCCGACGTGGCGATGGGCTTCATGGCGCTGGTCAACCTCGTGGCCCTCGTGCTCCTCGCACGGTGGGCGCTGGGCGCGCTGCGGGACTTCGAGCGCCAGACCAGGGCCGGACTGGACCCTGTCTTCCGCACGGTGGGCAACGCGGACCTGCCCCGGGACCTCCCCGACTCCGTGTGGACCACCGAGCCGACCGGGAAGTCGGTCCCCACCGCCGTCGTTCCCTGAGGACGACGCCGATCGACCTCGACGCGATCTGGCGCCGGCGCTGCGGGCCCGAGGGCGACGCCGCCGCGCCGTCCTCGGCACGGAACGCTCCACCACAGGAGCCCGGGGTACCGGCATGGTCCGGGACCTGGGCTCTCCTGCGCGTGGAGCGACGCGCGACAGGGCGGCCAAGGTCACCCGTGTGCCGCAGGGCGTGGAGCCGGCCGCCCTCCGGAGCGCCCCGCCGCCCTCGACCGCGGCCGGCGACGCTCAACTCGACGACGTCGCTACCGATGCTGTTCTCCGACCGCCGCAGCTGCGCGGTCACCGCGGAGAGGAGTGCCATGAGCGACGAGCGAGGACGAGCGGTGCGCCCGCCGTCCCCGGCGGGGGTGCTGGCCCTGCGCTCGGTCCTGGTGGCGGCCACGTCCGCCTACGTGGTGTCCGTGCTGCCGGGCGTCCGCCCGGAAGGAAGCAGCTATCTCCCGTGGCTGGACTTCGGGCTGACCACGCTCGTGATGCTCCTGTCGGCGGGACTGTGCGCGGTGCGCGCGGTCGCCACACCGGCCGAACGGGCGACGTGGACCTGGGTCGTGGCGAGCATCGTGGTGTACCTGCTGGGGAACGCGTACTACTACCTGCGTCTGGTCGACCTTCCGGCGGACCTGGTGCCGTACCCCTCGCTGGCGGACGCCGGCTGGCTCGGCTGGTACCCCTTCCTCGCCGTGGGGGTGCTGCTGCTCGTGCGGACACGGTCGCGTGGCGCGGCGCCCGTCCTCTGGCTGGACGGCCTGACCGCAGGCGCCGGCGCCGCGGCGCTCGCCGGCGCGCTCTTCCTGCAGCCGTTGCTCGAGGTCGGGGACGGTGGCGGTGCCCTGCTGGTGCTGACCAACCTCGCCTACCCGGTGGCCGACCTCGCCCTGCTCACCGTCGTGACGCTGGTGTTCCACCTGAACGGGTGGCGACCCGACCGGACGTGGCGCTGGATCGGCGCAGCGGCGATCACCCTCATGGTGGGCGACTCGGTCTACATGCTCCAGCTCGCCGCCGGCACCTACACCGACGGCGGACTGCTCGACGCCTCGTGGACCGTCGTCTGCGCGTGCCTGGCGATGGGCGCGGCGACGCCCGTCCCCGAGGCGCAGGCGACCGGAGCCCGACGACCGACGCCCGCGGTGCCCGCCGTCTTCAGCCTCGCGGGTACGGCCGTGCTCTTCTCCGGTGCGACCGAGCAGCGCGCACTCCCCCTCGTCGTGGGCGTCCTCGGGCTGCTCTCGGTGCTGCTGGCGAGCATGCGGCTGCTGCTCACGGTCCGGGAGGCCCGGCGCCTGGCGGACGCGCACCGGGAGGCACGGACGGACGAGCTGACCGGGCTGCCCAACCGCCGTGAGCTGATGCACCGACTCGGGTCCGCGCTGGCCGACGGCCAGGTGGACGGGACGCTCAGCGCCGTGCTGCTCATCGATCTCGACCGCTTCAAGGAGGTCAACGACACCCTCGGGCACCACCACGGTGACCAGCTCCTGCGCGCGGTGGCCGAACGGCTGGCTGACGTCTTCCGTGACGGCGACACCGTGGCGCGCCTGGGGGGCGACGAGTTCGCCGTCCTGCTGCCCGACGTCGCCGACCTCGACGCCGCCCGCGCGCTCGGGCGTCGGTGCGACGACGCCCTCGAGGACGACTTCACCATCGACGGGCTCCACCTGCACGTGGATGCGAGCGTGGGTCTGGCCGTGGCGCCTCTCCACGCCCAGGACGTCCACGGGCTCATGCGAGCCGCCGACGTCGCGATGTACGAGGCGAAGGCCCGGCCGGGCGAGGTGGTGGTGTACGACCCGAGCTCGGACCTGAACACCCCCCACCGTCTCGCGATGCTCGGAGAGCTTCGTCGGGCGATCCAGGGCGACGAGCTCGTGCTGCACTACCAGCCGAAGCTCGAGCTGGTCGACGGGCGGGTGACAGCGGTGGAGGCGCTGGTGCGCTGGCAGCACCCGGTCCGCGGGCTGCTGCCCCCGGCCGACTTCGTCCCCGCAGCCGAGACGACCGGCCTCATCATGCCCCTGACGCTGCGGACCCTCTCGCTCGCCATCGGGGACGCGGTGCGGTGGCGCGAGGCGGGGCACGAGCTGCAGGTCGCCGTCAACCTCTCGCCCCGGTGCCTGCTCGAGCCCGGTCTCCCGGAGCAGATCCGGGACATGCTGGCCGAGCGGGGGCTCCCGGCGCACCTCCTGCGCCTCGAGCTCACCGAGAGCACGGTCATGGTCGACCCGGTCCGGTCGCTCGCCGTCCTCCGCGAGCTCAGCGCGCTCGGCGTGCGACTGTCGATCGACGACTTCGGCACCGGGTACTCGTCGATGACCTACCTCAAGAAGATGCCGGTGGACGAGCTCAAGATCGACCGCTCGTTCGTCATGGACATGCTCGCCAGCCCCGACGACGAGATCCTCGTCCGGTCCTCGATCGAGCTGGCGCACAACCTCGGGATGTCGATCGTGGCCGAGGGCGTCGAGGACGCGGAGACCTTCGACGCGCTCTCCACGCTGCGGTGCGACGTCGTGCAGGGGTACCACCTCGCGTACCCGATGGGCGCGGGCGCCGTCCTGGACTGGCTCGAGGGTCGAGGCGTCGACGCCCGCCGGGCGCGGGAGGCGGCTCCGGTGACGGACGGCGTCCCGACACCGCGCACCCGGTCGTCCGCGCCGACCGCGCGAGCGGTCTAGGGCGGTCGCTGCCCTGCCCGACGCTCGACGCTCGTGGGGTGCTCACCCCGGGGCGGCGACGTCGGTGCTGGACCGCGCCCGCAGCGCGAAGCCGGCCAACCTGCAACAACAGGCGTCAGCAGCCGATGTGCTGACCAGACCTGCGTACGCATCTGCACGGTGAGTCATTGCTGGAGGAATCGATGGAGGCTCACTACCTCGCGCGTCACCCGATCTTCGATCGTGGTGGCGTCGTGGTCGGCTATGAGCTGTTGTACCGGTCGGGCGACGGGCACAACCGCGCCCGCATCCTCGACGACGTCGAGGCGACGATGGACGTCATCTACCGGTCCATCGTCGAGCTCGGGCTGCATGCCACGGTGGGCGTGGTCCCCGCCTGGGTCAACGTCACGGCGGAGGTGCTCCGGCGCGAGGCGCACCTGATGTTCGCGTCGGACCGCGTCGTGCTCGAGGTCCTGGAGTCCGTCGCGCCCGATCCCGAGCTCCTGACCCTGCTGGAGGAGGTCGCGGCTCAGGGGTACACCGTCGCGCTGGACGACTTCGTCGTCGGGACCGGCCGGGACGAGCTGCTCGCACGCGCCCAGGTGGTCAAGCTGGAGCTGCCGGCGATCGCGCCGCACGAGCTGGAGGGACAGGTCGCGGCCGTCCACGCGCACGGAGCCCTGGCGCTCGTCGAGAAGATCGAGACGCAGGAGGAGCATGCGCTGGCCCGCTCGGCGGGGGCCGACCTCTTCCAGGGCTACTTCTTCACCAAGCCGCAGATGCTGGCGACGAGATCGTCCTCACCGAGCTCGCCGGCGCTCCTGGCTCTCCTGGCCAAGGTGAACAGCCCTGACGTCAGCCTCGAGGAGCTCAGTCGACTCGTGGCCACGGACGTCGCACTGGCGACCAAGGTGATGCTGTCCGTGAACAACAGCTTCGCCGGGCTCCGTCATCGCGTGGACTCCGTCCGGCAGGCGGTCGTGCTCATCGGGCTGACCCGCATGCGGCAGCTCGTCACCCTGATCGCTCTGGCCCGGGCCGATGACAAGCCGACCGAGCTGTTCCGCCAGGCGCTCGTCCGCGCCGAGATGGCCGCAGGTCTGGTCGACGTCGGGTGGGAGGGCGCACACGGTCCCGCGGACCGCGAGCTGGCGTTCACCGCCGGCCTGCTGTCGACCGTGGACGCCTTCACCGACATGCCGCTGGTCGACGTCGTCGGGCCCCTCGGGCTCGGCGACGAGCTCCGTCAGGCGCTCGTCGATCGAGAGGGCGTCCTGGGCCGCGTCCTCGCGACCACACTCGCCTACGAGGACGACCGCCTGGCGGGTCCGACCCTGACCTGCGTCAGTGCGGTCTACTCCGCCGCTGTCCGGCGCGCCGACGAGAGGTGGGCCGAGCTGACGAGCTCCTGACCGACGGCGGTGCGACCGCCCCGGCCCGGTTCCTCGGCGCGTCAGGTCGCGGGATCGCTCGCGGGGAGGTCCGGCGGCTTCCACGTGGCGAAGCGGGTCATCGAGCGCAGCGCGAGGCGAGCCGGTACCACCGCGACCGCCGCGTTGCGCAGCGCCACCGCGCCGGGACTGCCCAGCCCCTGGCCGAACCGGCCCGTCCACATGGCGGCGCGGGACACGGCCTGGGTGCGTGGTCGGCGCTGCCTGTCGTAGCCGGCCAGGGCCGCGTCGACGTCGGGCTCGGTGCTCACGGCAGCGGCGAGGACGACGGCGTCCTCCAGCGCCTGGTTGCCGCCCTGGCCGAGGTGGGGCGTCATGGCGTGCGCGGCGTCCCCGAGCAGCGCGACCCGGCCGCGGACGTAGGTGTCCAGCGGCGGGAGCCGGTAGATGTCGTGGCGGAGGACCGCCGCGGGCGGGGTGCCGGCGAGCAGGGCGGGGACGGGGTCGTGCCAGGACGCGAACCGGCGTCGGACCTCGGCCAGCTCGTCCGCCTCGCGCTGCCCTTCCGGCGCGGTGGCAGCCGCGTACCAGTAGAGACGCCCGTCGGACAGCGGCAGGTACCCGAACTCCTGCGCGGGGCCCCACGTCTGGCTGAACTCCGGCTCGTCGCCGGGAGGAGCTTCGGTGACGGCGCGCCAGGCGGTCGACCCGTCGTACACCGGCCTGCGGGCGCCGGGCCATCGCTGCGCGCGCACCCAGCTGTCGACGCCGTCGGCGCCCACCACGAGGTCGGCCGGGAGCGTGCGCGACCGGCCGGACCGGCGGTAGCGCACGCTCGCACCGGCCCCGTCGTCGACGACCTCCTCAGGCGTCGCACCGGTGACCACCGCCTCGTCCGGCAGCGCGGAGCGCAGGACGTGGTGCAGGTGGGCGCGGTGCAGTCCTACGGCCGCGGTCCCCAGCTGCGACTCGACCACGGCGCCATCGAGGTGCGAGAGCCAGCGTCCGGACGGCGTGCGGATCCCACCCGGGCCCTGCGGACGGCCACCGTGCCGTACCACCTCGCCCAGCCCGATGGCGTCGAGGCAGCGAAGGCCGTTCGACATCAGGGTGATCCCGGCTCCGACCTCGCCGAACGAGTCGGCCCGCTCGAGCACGGTCACCGCCCATCCCACCCGCCGGAGGGCCACCGCGGCGGCGAGGCCGCCGAGGCCGGCACCGACGACGACCGCGTGCCGTCCGCCGTGCCCGTCCGTCATGTCGTGCTCCTCTCTCCGGCCGGGGCCGGGAGGCCGTCCCTGATCACCGGGCCAGCGGCTGGGCGGTGCGGGCCGCGGTGACGACGTCGAGGACCGCCCCGGCGGTGGCGTCCGCGCCCGCGGGGTCGCCGATGATCCCCGCGTGACCGACGCCGTCCACCACGCGGTGGACGCTGTCGGTGGACAGCGTGGCCAGCGCCCTCTGCGCCGCCGTCCAGTCCGCACCATGCCCGAGCCCGGCCGTCAGGACGACCAGCGGCCTGTCGGCGAGGTCCCGCAGGGCGGCCGCCTGCTGCCGGTGGGTGCTGCCCAGGGCGTACTCGTCGATCGCGCTGCGCAGGTGGGTGGAGGTCGGCACGCCGAGCAGGCGGCCCAGGCCGAGGCGGGCTGTCGAGGAGAGCAGGGCGACGGCACGGTCCCCCGGGCCGTCCGGGCCGTCCGGGCCGTCCGGGCCGTCCGGCGCCGCGGGCGACGCCGTCGCCGACGCGGGTGCGGTGGAGTCCACCAGCACCATCCCGGCGACCTCGTCGGGATAGGCGGCGGCGAAGGTGAGCGCGTAGAGGCCGCCGAAGGAGTGCCCGGCCAGCACGTACGGCCCGGGGACCCGCCCGCGGTGCAGCAGCGTGTGCAGGTCGGTCGCGATCTGCGTGGCGTCCTGGTTGGTGCCGGCAGGCTCGCTCCACCCGCGGCCGGCACGGTCGTAGACGCAGACCCGGGTGTCCCGGGCGACGGCCGGGGCGACGAGCCCCAGTGCGCTGGACGTCCCACCGGCACCCGGTTCGAGCACGACCGTGGGGCCGCCGGAGCCGGTGCAGCTCAGGTGCAGGCGGTACCCGCCGACGTCGACCAGCCGGCCGGGCATGGGGTCCGCGACGACCTCGGCCGCCTCCCGCACGGTCTGGTACCCGCCGCCGACCGAGGCGAGCGCCAGCGCGCCGAGCACGGGGTAGAGCACCCAGCGCCGGCTCCGGCTCCGGAGCAGGCGACGGGTGCGGGTGACCGTCCAGACCACCGTCGCGAGCGCGACGGGCGGCCACACCCAGGCCAGGACGTCGAGCACCGGGGAGCCGAACGCCGTCAGGAGGACGCCGCTCACGCCCATGAGCAGCGCCGGCGCCACGGCCCAGGGCTGCGGCTGGTCGGTCGCCCTCGACAGCACGGCGAGCACCGCCCAGCCCAGCGCCCATCCGCACAGCACGGCGCCGGTGACCCCGGCCTCCGTGGCCGGGACGAACGGGGCGGCGACGAGGAGCACCGCAGCGACCGCGCCCGCGGTGAGCGAGCCGGCCACGACGGCGCCGACGTGCCCCTGGAGCCTGCCGGCGGGGAGCGAGGCAGGCGCCTGGGCGTCGTCCTCGCGAGCGGCGAGGAGCTGCGGGTCAGCGCGATGATCGGCCATGTCTGGACCGTAGGTCCGGCGGTGCCGGCGCCGGGACGTCCACGGGGACGACGTCGCCGTCGGCCCCGTCATCCCCGTGGACGACGCCGGCCCGTGCCGGTCATCCGTCCGGCGGCACCCGCGGTACGACGGTGCGCCCGCACGCCCCCGTCCGAGGTACGGCGCCCCGGCGGCGTGGGAGGGGCCACGTACGATCCGGCTCGTGGGCGACCCTTCCGGACCGGCGGCGCGAGGCTGCGCCTCGCCGTCCGGCGTGCGCGCGGCGACCCGAGGGAGCCGGTGACGTGAGCTTCTCGTGGACGACCCAGGGGCTGGCGCTCGGTGGGGTCCTGGCGGCCCTGCAGGTCCTGCTCTTCCTCGCCGCGCTGGTCGTCGTGCCTCGCGACCGGCGCCCCTCGTCGGCGCTGGCCTGGATCCTGCTCGTCCTGGTGCTCCCGCTCGCCGGCGTGCTGCTGTTCGCCGTCATCGGCAGCCCCAAGCTCCCGCGGGCCCGGCGAGCGAAGCAGCGCAGCATGGACGCCCGGATCAGCAGACGCGTGCTGGCGGCCTCCGGCGGCGACCCGCGACGGCTGCTGACCTCACCCCGGACCCTGACCGGGACGGGCTCCGGGGACGCGCCGCCCGAGGCGCCCCCGTGGCTGGCCTCGATCGCCCGCCTCAACCAGCGACTGGGCGCCATGCCGCTGCTGGACGGCAACAGCGCCCAGCTCATGTCGCACATCGACGAGCAGCTCGCGGCGCTCGAGCAAGCGGTCCGCGGCGCACGGCGGTACGTGCACGTGGAGTTCTACATCCTCGCTCTCGACGCCACGACGGCGCCGTTCTTCGCGGCGCTGGAGGACGCCGTCCTGCGCGGCGTCGACGTCAAGGTCCTGCTGGACCACCTCGGCACCCGGCCCTACCCCGGCTACCGCGCGACGGTCGCCGAGCTGGACCGCATCGGCGTGCAGTGGCACCTCATGCTGCCGGTGCAGCCGCTGCGCGGCCGGTACCAGCGCCCCGACCTGCGCAACCACCGCAAGCTCGTCGTCATCGACGGCGACGTGGCGTTCGTCGGGTCGCTCAACGTCATCGACCCGGGCTACGGCAAGCGCGCCAACCGCCGTCGCGGGCTCGTGTGGCGCGACCTCCTCGCGCGGGTCGAGGGGCCGGTGGTGCACGAGATCGACGCCCTGTTCGTCACGGACTGGTTCAGCGAGACCGACGAGCTGCTGCCCACCTCGCAGGAGGACTCCCCCGCCCCGCCGGCCGGCGCCGGGGACCGGTCGCGCACGCTGCTGTGCCAGGTCCTGCCGAGCGGCCCGGGCTTCGAGACCGAGAACAACCTCGTGCTGTTCAACTCGCTGATCTACAACGCCGAGCGCCGGCTGAGCATCACCAGCCCGTACTTCGTGCCGGACGAGTCGCTGCTCATCGCGATCACCACCGCGGCCCGCCGGGGCGTGCAGGTGGAGCTGTTCGTCGGCGAGGTCGGCGACCACCTCGTGGTGTTCCACGCGCAGCACTCGTACTACCGGGCGCTGCTCGAGGCCGGGGTGCGGATCTACCTGTACCCCGGACCGTCGATCCTGCACGCCAAGCACCTGTCCGTCGACGAGCTGGTCACCGTGGTCGGCTCCTCCAACATGGACATCCGGTCCTTCGACCTGGACCTGGAGGTCACGCTCATGACGTGCGGGCGGGACCTGGCCGACCAGATGCGCGCCGTCGAGGACGAGTACCGCGCGGCGTCCCGCGAGCTCACCCTCGAGGAGTGGTCGCGCCAGTCGTTCGCGCACGGCGTGGTGGACGGCCTGGCGCGGCTGACCTCGGCGGTCCAGTGAGCCGCCCGCGGGACGCCGGACGGCTGTCAGCCCTCGGCGCGCGAGCACGCCTCGTCGCCGGCGGCGGTGTCGCGCAGGGAGAGCGTCGACCCGTCCGAGGCGCGGACCTCGACCGTCGGCGAGTTCACGCCGGTCGCCGAGGCGGCCTCGAAGGCCGCCTCGCAGACGGCGACGGCGTCCTCGTCCCCGGCCTCCAGGCGCGTGGTGACCAGGACCCGCTCGCCCTCGGGGTCGATGCTCTCGACCTCGGCGTACCAGCTCTCGCTCCCCGCGGCGGCGGCGAACTCGGCCTCGACGTCGTTGGCCGGCGCGCCGGACGCCCCCGGCGCGGGGGTCTCCACGGCGTCGGAGCCCTCGTCGTCGTCGGACTCCGGGGTCGCGACGGGGCTGGAGCGCACCTCCCCCAGGTCGGGGCTGATCTCCGGGTCCAGGTGGCCGGTGTCGCCGGTCGCACAGCCGGCCAGGAGCAGGGTCCCGGTGGCCACGGCGGCCAGGGCACGGAGGGAGCGCTTCATCGTCTGCCTTTCGTCGTCGGTCGCGAGCCCACGCCGACCGTGCACGACGGCGTCCGGCGTCGGCTGTCGCCGGCAGCCGTCGGCACGCCGTCGGCGGCGGGGCTCGTGCCCCCAGCCTGCCGCAGGCGGCCGGACAATGTGCGCTGGGGCGTGTTGGCCACCGACGCGCGCAGCCGATACGGTCGCGGCGACCCGACGCCCGCGTACCCGTGGAAGGACGACGCCGTGATCTCCCCGCGCCCGACCTGCACGTCCGGTACCCCCGTCGCGTCCTGCGGCCCGCGCTGTCGGTAGAGCGCTGGCCCCAGACGCGTCGGCCCGGTCGACGTCGCCAGCGCTCGTCCCGCTCCCGCACCGGCGCCCCGGGGCGCCCCGCCTGCACCCCGGTCCGGCGTCCTCCCTGGTGACGCCGCCGCGAGGTGGCACCGCCGCGGGAACACCCCGCACCCCCGACCCGTTCCACTCTCCGTCTCCCGGCCGCCCGCGGCCGCCGCACCCCGAACGAGGACACATGGCCCGCATCCACGACGACGTGACCCAGCTCGTCGGCAACACCCCCCTGGTCCGTCTCAACCGCCTGACGGAGGGCGCCGGCGCGACCGTCGTCGGCAAGCTCGAGTTCTACAACCCCGCCAGCTCGGTCAAGGACCGGATCGGCGTCGCGATCGTGGACGCCGCGGAGGCGTCCGGCGAGCTCCCGCCCGGCGGCACGATCGTCGAGGCCACCAGCGGCAACACCGGCATCGCGCTCGCCATGGTCGGCGCGGCCCGCGGGTACGACGTCGTCCTGGCGATGCCCGAGACGATGTCCAAGGAGCGCCGAGCGCTGCTGCGCGCCTACGGCGCCGAGCTGGTCCTCACCCCCGGGTCCGGCGGGATGCGCGGCGCCGTCGAGAAGGCCGAGGAGATCGCCAAGGAGCGACCGGGCGCCATCCTCGCCCGCCAGTTCGCCAACGCGGCCAACCCCGAGATCCACCGGCGCACCACGGCCGAGGAGATCTGGGCGGACACCGACGGCGCCGTCGACGTCCTGGTCGCGGGGATCGGGACCGGCGGCACCATCACCGGCGTCGGCCAGGTGCTCAAGAGCCGCAAGCCGGGCGTGCAGATCATCGGCGTCGAGCCGGCCGAGTCGCCGATCCTCAACGGCGGCGCCCCGGGCCCGCACAAGATCCAGGGCATCGGCGCGAACTTCGTCCCCGAGATCCTCGACCGCGAGGTGTACGACGAGATCATCGACGTCGACGCCGAGACCTCCGTCGCGGTGGCGCGGGACGCCGCCCGGCGCGAGGGCCTGCTGGTCGGCATCTCCTCCGGCGCGGCCATCCACGCCGCGGTCCAGGTCGCGAACCGGCCGGAGAACGCGGGGAAGCTGATCGTCGTGATCATCCCGTCCTACGGCGAGCGCTACCTGAGCTCCATCCTCTACGCCGATCTCCTCGACTGAAGGCACGGAATCTCGTCCATGTGGTCACGTCTGCGCCGATTCCTCGACGTGCTCCGGGAGGACCTCGACGCGGCGATCCGACGTGACCCTGCCGCGCTGACCCTCGTCGAGGTCGCCCTCGCCTACCCGGGGGTGCATGCGGTGTGGGGCTACCGGCTCGCCCACCGCATGTGGCGCGAGCCGCACCTGCGGCTGCCCGCCCGTCTGCTGTCGCAGGCGGTGCGGGCGGCCACCGGGATCGAGATCCACCCGGGCGCGCGGATCGGGCGGCGCCTGTTCATCGACCACGGGATGGGGGTCGTCATCGGGGAGACGGCCGAGGTGGGCGACGACGTCCTGCTGTTCCACGGCGCGACGCTCGGGGGCAAGGCGATGCGTCGTGGCAAGCGGCACCCCACGCTGGGCGACCGCGTCGTCGTCGGCGCGGGCGCCAAGGTCCTCGGCCCGGTCTGGGTGGGCGACGGGGCGCAGATCGGCGCCAACGCCGTGGTCATCGCGGACGTCCCGCCGGGCGCGGTGGCCGTCGGCGTGCCCGCGCGCGTGCGGGTCAAGCCGCGGGTGCTGCCCGACGCCGTCGACGTCGACGACCCCGCGATGTACATCTGAGGGTGCCGACGATGCGTCTGGGCTACCACACGGGCTACTGGTCGGCCGGTCCCCCACCGGGGGCGGCCGACGCGGTCGTCGCGGCCGAGCGACTGGGCTTCGACTCGATCTGGACGGCGGAGGCGTACGGGTCCGACGCGCTGACCCCGCTGGCGTGGTGGGGCTCGCGGACGTCCCGGATCCGGCTCGGCACGGCGATCGCGCAGATCGCGGCCCGCACCCCGACGGCGGCGGCCATGGCCGCGCTGACGCTCGACCACCTCTCCGGCGGGCGCTTCACGCTCGGGCTGGGGGCGTCCGGCCCGCAGGTCGTCGAGGGCTGGTACGGCCAGCCCTACCCGCGCCCGCTGGCGCGCACCCGCGAGTACGTGCAGGTGGTCCGTGCCGTGCTGCGCCGCGAGGGCCCGGTCGTGCACGACGGCGACTTCTACCCCCTGCCGTTCCCGGGCGGGGCGGGGCTGGGCAAGCCGCTGCGCTCGACCGTGCACCCGCTGCGTGCCGACCTGCCGATCCACCTGGCGGCGCAGGGTCCGCGCAACATCGCGCTCGCCGCGGAGATCGCCGACGGCTGGCTGCCGCTGTTCTACTCCCCGCGCATGGACGCCACGTACCGCGAGCTCCTGGCGGACGGGTTCGCCCGCCGCGCGCCGGGGACGCCTCCGGTGGAGACGTTCGAGGTCACCGCGACGGTTCCGGTGGTGCTGGGTGAGGACGTCGAGCGGGCGGCCGACGTCGTGCGGCCCTTCATCGCCCTGTACGCCGGCGGCATGGGTGCGCCCGGCGCCAACTTCCACCGCGACGTGCTGGACCGGCTCGGGTACGCCGAGGCGTGCGACGAGATCCAGGCGCACTACCTCGCCGGTCGCCGGGCGGAGGCGGCCGCGGCCGTGCCGCTCGAGCTGGTCCGGGACGTCGCGCTCGTCGGCCCGCCGGACGCCATCCGCGCGCAGCTGCCGGCCTGGCGGGCGACGGCGGTCACCACGCTGCTCGTGCAGACCGACCCGCGGTCGCTGGCGGCCGTGGCGGAGGTGCTCGGCGCCGGCACGGACGTGCCCGGTGGCGGTGCGGGTGCGGACGACGCCACCCGTGCGGGGCCGGCCGCGGGAGAGGGCCCGCTCAGCCCAGGACGATGAGCTCGGGCCGGCCGTCGCCGGACGTCCGGACCGGGCTCACGGCGGTCAGTCGTCCCCCGAGCACGGCAACCGTCGAGGCGCCGCCCGGGACGGGCACCTGCCAGAGCCGGTCCCCGGTCGACAGGCTGTAGGCGGTGAGGCCCGGGCGCCCGTCGACCGGGCCCTGGATCGCCACGCGCAGGCCGTCCGTCAGCACCTCTCCGGCGTCCGGGCGGTCGTCCGGCAGCGGGACGGTCCACAGGGTCCGCCCGGTCGCGGTGTCGAGGCCCTCCATCCGGCCACCACCGGTCACCACGACCCGCCCGGCGAGGCGCACGAGCACCCGCGCCGGGGCGGGACGCTCCCAGCGGCGCCTTCCCGTCGACGCCTCGACCGCGCGCAGGGAGCCGTCGTCCGGCGACCGCAGCAGCACGACGCCGGGGGTGCTGGCGTCGTGCACCGCCGGGTCGGCCGGCAGC
The DNA here is from genome assembly GCF_007991755.1 of Cellulomonas aerilata. GTDB lineage: Bacteria > Actinomycetota > Actinomycetes > Actinomycetales > Cellulomonadaceae > Pengzhenrongella > Pengzhenrongella aerilata. The sequence goes on from NZ_BJYY01000013.1 coordinate 86,677, forward strand.
CCGGCGAGCTCCGGCCCGCCGGACCCGTCCGGCCCGTACCAGCGTCCCGACGCGGGGGACGTCCAGACCCCGTACCCTTCGCCCGGGCGGACCACCACGCGCGCGGTCCACAGCCCCGCCGGGTCGGTCCCGGGGACCCACCGGCCGACCTCGTGCCCGTCGTCGGCGGCCAGCACGGTCGTCGTCCTGGCCTCCACGACGACGAGCCCACCCGCGGCGTGGAGCCCCACGCCGTCCGGACCGGGCACCACGTCGGGGAGCTCGGAGCGCCACACCTGCTCCCCGCGCACCAGGTCGTGCCGGGTGACCACCAGGCCTGCCTCGGCTAGCTCGACCAGGACGACGTCGCCGTCGACGGCGACGCTGCCGCGCAGCGCCCGCACGGTCAGGACGTGCCGCAGCGTCCCGTCCGCCGCGTCGACCGCGGCGACGCGGCTCGCCACGACAGCCGGCACGGTCCTCGACTCGCTCGGGACCACCGCCGCCGCGAAGCAGACCAGCGCGGGCGGGTCGCCGGGGTCGCCGGTCTCCAGCGGGCACCGGACCGGCGGGACCACACCGTCCGGCAGCGGCTGGGACCAGCGGACCTCGCCCGTGGCGGCGTCCCGCGCGACGACGTCCCGTCCGTCGGTCCCGGAGGACACCAGGACGCCGGCCGCGGCCCACACCGGGTCGAGCACCGGCATCCGCCACCGCTCGACCACGGGGTCGCGGAGGGAGGCGACCACCCCGGGCACGTCGGCGTAGCGCGCGAGGTCCGCGCGCTCCCGCCGGTCGGCGACCGCGTCGGAGAGCGTCGGCGCGAGGGCGAGCACGACGACGACCCCGCCCCACCGCCGCAGCGCCGACCGGGCCCGCGAGCGGCGGCCGCGCGCGGACGACCCGGACGCGACGGGCCGGGGGGTCACGTGGTCCGCCGCCGCGTCCTCCTCGAGGAGCACCACCTCGACCGGTCCGTCGCCGTGCTGTCCGGCGCGCCCCCCGGCGCGCGCCGCGGCGCGCTCCCCGGGGCGCCCCCCGAGCCAGCCGCGCCGCATCGTCCCAGCGTAGGGACGTCCAGAGCGCGGGACGCGGCTTTGCCTGGACCGTGCCGGGGGGCTACTGTCGGCGCTGTTCCCAGTAAGTGGGCGGATCAATCTCAGATGATGAGATCGAGAGGAGGCAGCGCCATGATGGCTCGCACGCACGCGACCCGGGCGCCCCTCATGCCCCTCTCCGCGGCCGGGTGTCGACCCGTCGCCGGCTGCCGCGCGCAGCACCCCGCAGCCTGACGCCCCCGCGCCGCTCGCCGGCCGCACCCGGGCCCTGCTCCCGAGGCCTTGCCGCCTCGGTGGGCAGACCCCGAGCCTGACCCCGCCAGCCGCCCGCTCAGCCAGGAACGGCCATGTCGATCACCAGCCTCTCCCAGCCCGCCACCGGGCCCCGCTCCGCACTCCCGGTCTCCCTGCAGGGAGTGGGCCGCACGTTCGCGACCCCGACCGGCCCCCGGACCGTGCTCGCCGACGTCGACCTCGACCTGCGCGCCGGCGAGATCGTCGCCCTCATCGGGCCGTCGGGCTGCGGGAAGTCCACGCTGCTGCGGCAGGTCAGCCGCCTGGACACCCCCGACCGTGGCGCGATCCTCGTCGACGGGACAGCCGCGGGCGGCGTCGACCACCGGTGCGCCGTCGCCTTCCAGGAGCCCCGGCTACTGCCGTGGCGCACGCTGCGGCAGAACGTCGCGCTGGGGCTGCCCCACGGCACCCCGAGGGCGGCGGGGGCGGCACGGGTCGACGAGCTGCTCGACCTCGTCGGTCTCGAGCAGTCCGCAGGGCTGCGGCCACGGCAGGTCTCCGGCGGCATGGCGCAGCGCACCTCGCTGGCCCGCGCGCTGGCCCGCAACCCCGGCGTGCTGCTGCTCGACGAGCCGTTCGGCGCCCTCGACGCGCTGACCCGCCTGAAGATGCAGGACCTGCTCCTGGAGGTCCACGCCGCCGAGCCCACGACGGTCCTCCTCGTCACGCACGACGTGGAGGAGGCGCTGTACCTGGCGGACCGGGTCGTCCTGCTCGGTGCGCCGCAGCACGGCGCCGCCCGCTCGGTACGCCGCGTGGTCACCGTCCCGGGAGCCCGTCCCCGCGACCGCGCGTCCGCCGCGCTCGCCGAGCTCCGCGCCGACCTGCTCGAGGGCCTCGGCGTCCACACGCACCACATCCCCAGCCCGTCGGCCGACGACCGCACGGTCGACGGCGCCGTCCCCCTCGCCACCCGCTCCATCCCTGACTCGGAGAACCCGTCATGAACGCACGACGCCCGCTCGCCCTGACCGCGACCACGCTCGCCGCCGCCCTCGTGCTCACGGGGTGCGTCTCCGGGGAGGGGTCCGAGGGGCCCGACGCCGCGCAGCCCGCCGACAACCCGGCAGCCGGCGCCGCTGCCCAGACCGGCGGGTGGAGCGACGACCAGCTGACCCTGGACTTCGCGACCTACAACCCGCTGAGCCTGGTCATCAAGGACCAGGGCTGGCTGGAGGAGACCCTCGGCGAGGAGGTCACGGTCACCTGGGTGCAGTCGGCCGGCTCCAACAAGGCGAACGAGGCGCTGCGTGCCGGCGCCGTCGACGTCGGCTCCACCGCCGGGTCCGCGGCGCTGCTGGCCCGGTCCAACGGCTCCCCCATCCGCACGATCGACATCTACTCCCAGCCCGAGTGGTCCGCGATCGTCGTGCCCGCGGACTCGCCGATCACCGAGGTGTCCCAGCTCGCCGGGACGTCCGTGGCCGCGACCAAGGGCACCGACCCGTACTTCTTCCTCCTGCAGTCGCTGGACGAGGCCGGCGTGCCGCTGGACGCCGTCGAGGTCCAGAACCTGCAGCACGCGGACGGCAAGACCGCCCTGGAGAACGGCAGCGTCCAGGCGTGGTCCGGGCTGGACCCGCTGATGGCCGCGAGCGAGGCGACCGCCGGCTCCAAGCTCATCTACCGCAACATCGACTTCAACACCTACGGGTTCCTCAACGCGACCGAGACCTTCCTCGAGGAGAACCCGGACCTCGCCCAGATCGTCGTCGACGCCTACGAGAAGGCCCGGGCGTGGGCCCAGGAGAACCCGGACGAGGTCGTGCGCATCCTCGCCGAGGTCGCGGCCATCGACCCCGCGGTCGCCGAGAAGGTCATCGTCGAGCGCACCAAGTTCGACATCGACCCGGTGCCCGGCGACGCCCAGCGCGACGTCCTGGAGGTCGTCGGCCCGATCTTCGTCGAGTCCGGCGACGTGGCCAGCCAGGACGCGATCGACTCGGCGCTGGACACGCTGCTGGACGACGAGTTCGCCACGAAGGCGGACCCGTCGAACGTCGCCGGCTCCTGATCGCCCGCGCCCGTCCCCTCCTCCCGAAGGACCCCACGATGGAGACGATCCTCGGCAGCACCGGCACCGGTCCGGTCGTCGACCGTGACGGCCAGCCGCTGCGCGCGCTGAACCAGCTCGACGCCGGCGCCCCGCACGGCGACGAGCCCGCCGGCGCGGACGCCGGCACCGGGGGCGCCGGCCGGACCGGCTGGGCCGACCGACGGGCCGTCCGCGTGCTCGGCGGGGCGCTCCTGCCCGTCGTGCTCGTCGCGGCGTGGCACTGGGTCACCGCGACCGGCATCGTCCCGCCGTTCCGCCTGGCCGGTCCGACCGCCGTCCTCGCGGCGGCGGTCGACATGGCCGAGCGGGGGGAGCTGTACCAGCACGTCGCGATCTCGGTGCAGCGCGTCCTGGCCGGCTTCGCGGTGGGGGCCCTGCTCGGTCTCGTGACCGGCGCGGTCGTGGGCCTCTCCCGGGTCGCGGACATCCTCTTCGCGCCGACGCTCGGCGCCATCCGCGCCGTGCCGTCCCTCGCCTGGGTCCCGCTGCTCATCCTGTGGATGCAGATCGGTGAGGACTCCAAGGTGACCCTGATCGCGATCGGGTCCTTCTTCCCCGTCTACACCACCGTGGCCGGAGCCCTGCGCCACGTCGACCACAACCTGGTGGAGGTCGGCCGGGCGTACGGCCTGCGCGGGCCGTCCCTGTTCACGACCGTGCAGCTGCCCGCGGTGCTCCCCACCGTCGTGTCGGGGCTGCGGCTGGCGATGGCCCAGGCGTGGCTGTTCCTGGTGGCGGCGGAGCTCATCGCGTCGTCGATGGGCCTGGGGTTCGTGCTGACCGACTCGCAGAACAACGGGCGCATCGACCGCATGCTGCTGGCGATCGTGCTGCTCGCGGTGATCGGCAAGGTCACCGACTCCCTCATCGGGCTCGGCGAGAAGCGACTGCTGACGAGGTGGGCATGACGACGTCCACGACGACGCCGGCGGCGCGGGCCGGGGTCGCGACCCCGGGCCGGGGGGCCGGGGTCGACGGGACGGGGGCGCCGGGCGCCCGCACCGACCCGGCCGTGGCCGGGGCGGACGGCGCGGACCTCGCGCGCCACCGCCGCTACCCGGCGCCGGCCGCGATCGCCGCGGCGGCGAACGTCACCGCGGACGCCTACGCGGACGCCGAGGCCGACCCGGTCGCGTTCTGGGAGCGCGCCGCCGACCGGCTGGTGTGGGCCGAGCGCTGGCACACCGTGCACACCTGGTCCCCGGCGACCCGGGGCGAGCCGGCCGACGGGTCCGGGGGCGCCGACGGCGAGCTCAGCGTCCCGGTGGCGCAGTGGTTCCTCGGCGGCACGCTCAACGTAGCGGTCAACTGCGTCGACCGGCACGTCGCGGAGGGGCGCGGCGACAAGGTCGCGCTGTTCTTCGAGGGCGAGCCGGGCGACCGGCGCGCCGTCACCTACGCCGACCTGCAGCGCGAGGTCTCCCGCGCCGCCAACGCCCTGCTCGCGCTCGGTGTCGGGAAGGGCGACCGCGTGGTCGTGTACCTGCCGGTGCTCGTCGAGACGGTCGTCGTCACGCTCGCGATCGCCCGGATCGGCGCCATCCACTCCCTGGTGTTCGGCGGGTTCTCCGCCGAGGCCGTGCGCTTCCGCCTGGCGGACACCGGCGCGAAGCTGCTGGTCACGAGCGACGGCCAGTTCCGTCGCGGGCAGGCGGTGGTCACCAAGCCCGCCGCCGACGCCGCCGTCGCGGGCCTGCCGGGCGCCGACGCCGAGGGTCGGGGCTCCGCCGTCGAGCACGTCCTCGTGGTGCGCCGCACGGGCGACGCCACCCCGGACGTCCCCTGGACCGACGGACGCGACGTGTGGTGGCACGACGCGATGGACGCCGCGGACGACGTCCACGAGCCGGAGGCGTTCGACTCCGAGACGCCGTTGTTCATCATCTACACGTCCGGGACGACCGGGAGGCCCAAGGGCCTCGTGCACACGTCCGGCGGCTACCTGACCGGCGCCTCGTACACGCACTGGGCGCACTTCGACGCGAAGCCCGACGACGTCCACTGGTGCACCGCCGACCTCGCCTGGGTCACCGCGCACACCTACGAGATCTACGGCCCGCTCGCGAACGGGCTGACCCAGGTCATCTACGAGGGCACCCCGGGCGTCCCCACCCCGGCCCGGCACTGGGAGATCATCGAGCGGTACGGCGTGACGACGTACTACACGGCGCCGACGCTCATCCGGACCTTCATGACCTGGTTCCCGGACGGGCCCCCGGCCGAGCACGACCTGTCGTCCGTCCGCCTCCTGGGGACGGTCGGCGAGTCGATCAACCCCGAGGCGTGGGCGTGGTTCCACCGGCACCTGGGCCGCGGGCAGGCCCCGGTGGTCGACACCTGGTGGCAGTCCGAGACGGGGTCCGCGGTCCTGGCGCCGCTGCCGGGCGTCACGACGCTCAAGCCGGGGTCGGCCACGCACGCCTCCCCCGGGAGCTCCGTGCGCGTGGTGGACGACGCCGGCCACGACGTCGCCCCCGGCGAGCACGGGCTGCTCGTCATCGACCGGCCGTGGCCGTCGATGGCCCGGACGATCTGGGGCGACCCGGAGCGCTACCGCGACGCGTACTGGTCCAAGTTCGCCGACCGGGGGTACTTCTTCGCCGGTGACGGCGCCCGCTACGACGAGGACGGGCACGTGTGGGTGCTCGGCCGGGTCGACGAGGTCATCAACGTGTCGGGCCACCGGCTGTCCACGATCGAGATCGAGTCGGCCCTCGTGGCGCACCCGGCCGTCGGGGAGGCCGGGGTGACCGGCGTCGCCGACGCCGTCACGGGGCAGGCGGTCGCCGCGTTCGTCGTCCCCACCGTCCCGCCGGCCGACGCGCCCGACGACGTCGCGGACTGGACCGGCGAGCACCTGGCCGCCTGGCGCGCCGAGGCGGCGCGGCTGCGGGCCACCCTGCGCGACCACGTCGCGCACGAGATCGGCCCGATCGCCAAGCCGCGCGACGTCGTCGTCGTCCCCGAGGTGCCCAAGACGCGGTCGGGGAAGATCCTGCGCCGCCTCCTTGCTGACCTGGTGGCACGCAACCCCCTGGGGGACACCACGTCACTGCAGAACCCGTGGGCCGTGGCGCAGGTCGGCGCCGTCCTGCACGGCCCGACCACCGAGCCTCCCGACGTCGCGACGGCGCCGGGCGCACCATCCGAAGGGACACGCACCGCATGACCGACCGCCGCTGGGGCTTCCGCACCCGGGCCCTGCACGCCGGAGGCGTCCCCGACGCCACCACCGGCGCCCGGGCCGTCCCGATCTACCAGACGACGTCGTTCGTCTTCAACGACACCAACGACGCCGCGAACCTGTTCGCGCTGCAGAAGTACGGGAACATCTACTCCCGCATCGGCAACCCCACCGTGGCCGCGCTCGAGGAGCGGATCGCCTCGCTCGAGGGTGGCATCGGCGCGGTCGCGACGTCGTCGGGCATGGCGGCGGAGTTCATCACGTTCGCCGCGCTGGTCGGCGCCGGGGACCACGTCGTCGCCGCCGCCTCGCTGTACGGCGGCACGGTGACCCAGCTGGACGTGACCCTGCGGCGGTTCGGCGTGGAGACCACCTTCGTCAAGGGGACGGACCCGGCCGACTACGCCGCGGCCATCCGGCCGGAGACCAAGGTCGTGTACGCGGAGGTCATCTCGAACCCGTCCGGCGACATCGCGGACCTCGCGGGCCTGGCGGAGGTCGCGCACGCCGCCGGGGTCCCGCTCGTCATCGACGCGACGCTCGCGACGCCGTACCTGGTCCGGCCGATCGAGCACGGCGCGGACATCGTCATCCACTCGGTGACCAAGTTCCTCGGCGGGCACGGCACCACGCTGGGTGGCGTCGTCGTCGAGAGCGGCCGGTTCGACTGGGGCAACGGCAAGTTCCCGCAGATGACCGAGGCCGTGCCGTCCTACGGCGGGGTGAGCTGGTGGGAGAACTTCGGCGAGTACGGGTTCCTCACCAAGCTGCGCAGCGAGCAGCTGCGCGACATCGGCCCGTCGCTGTCGCCCCACTCCGCGTTCCAGCTGCTGCAGGGCGTCGAGACGCTCCCCCAGCGCCTGGACGCCCAGCTGGCCAACGCGCAGGCCGTCGCGGAGTGGCTCGAGGCGGACGAGCGGGTCGCCTACGTCAACTACGCCGGCCTCCCGAGCCACCCGCACCACGAGCGGGCGACGCACTACCTGCCCGCGGGACCGGGCGCGGTGTTCGCGTTCGGGCTCAAGGACGCCGGAGGCCGCGAGGGGCGGGAGGTGGGCCGCCGGTTCATCGAGTCGCTGCAGCTCGCCAGCCACCTGGCGAACGTCGGCGACGCCCGGACGCTGGTGATCCACCCGGCGTCGACCACGCACCAGCAGCTGTCGGCCGAGCAGCTGGAGATCGCCGGCGTGCCGGCCGACCTCGTGCGGGTCAGCGTGGGCCTGGAGGACCTCGAGGACATCCTCTGGGACCTCGACCAGGCGCTCACGGTCGCCACGACGCCCGAGGACGCCGAGGGCGCGGACGGTGCAGCGGCCGGGCAGGTCGCCATCGGCGACGACGTGCCGGGTGGCACGACGGAGGAGCTGACGGGGGTGCGGGCATGAGCGACTCCTGCGCACTTCCCGGCGCCGCACGGGTCGCGCCGGCCTCGACGGACACACCGAGCACCACCGCGGTCGCGGACGGCACCGCGCCGGCTGCCGAGCAGACCCCGCTCCAGCGCGAGACGTCCGCGCCGCCGGTGCGCACGTGGGTCGGTCCGAGCGCGCCGGAGCGGCTCGCGCTGCTGCGGCGCACGAAGTCGATCGCCATCGTCGGGGCGTCGGCCAACGCGTCGCGGGCGAGCTACTTCGTCGCGACGTACCTGCTGTCGTCCTCGCCGTACGACGTGTACTTCGTCAACCCGCGGGCGACCGAGATCCTCGGCCGCCCGGTGTACCCGTCGCTCGCAGCGCTGCCGGTCGTCCCCGACCTGGTCGACGTCTTCCGCAAGCACGACGACCTGCCCACGGTGCTCGACGAGACCCTCGCGGTGGGCGCGCGGACGCTGTGGCTGCAGCTCGGCTCCTGGCACGAGGACGTCGCCCGACGCGGCGAGGCCGCGGGCCTGGACGTGGTGATGGACCGGTGCGTGAAGATCGAGCACGCGCGGTTCCACGGCGGGCTGCACCTGGCCGGGTTCGACACCGGCGTGATCAGCTCGCGGCGGGCGCTGTAGGGCGGGCGCTGCTCGGCTCGACGCCCCGTCCTGCTCGACGCCCCGCTCACCGCGCCCCGCTCACCGACCGGTGGGCGGGGCGTCGTCGTCGGGCCACCAGATCGCGGCGCGCAGGGCGACGCGCAGCCCGTCGCTGGACAGCGGCGTGCCCTCGTCGCGCAGGGCGTCCAGCGCCCGGCGCAGGTGCGCCTCGGGCGGGCGTCCGGAGGCGTTGACGACCCGCCACCACGGCACGCCGCTGCCGGCGCGCGCGAGCACCTGACCCACCTGGCGGGGTCCGCCGCGCGGGGGCTCGCCCGCGGCCACGAGGCGGTCGACGACGACCTCGGCGACCGTGCCGTAGGTCATGACGCGTCCTGGCGGGATGAGCTCGACCAGGTCCAGGACGGCCTCGAGGTAGTCGTCGTCCACCCGGGCAGCCTGCGTCACTCGCGGTGCAGCAGGACGACGGCGCGGTCGTCGTCCTCGCCGGTGCGCACGCCGTCCAGGACCGCCTCGGCGCCGCCCCGACCGGTCGCGACCACCCGCTCGGCGACCCCCAGCAGGCGGTCGATGCCGATCTCGAGGTCGGCGCCGGGGGTCTCCACCACGCCGTCGGTGTAGAGCATGAGGACGTCGCCGGGCAGGAGCCGGCCGGCGTGCATCTGGAAGACGGGGATCGGGACGATGCCCAGGGCCGGTCCCCCGACGGTGTCGAGCACCTCGAACGTCCCGGAGCCGGCGTGCCGGTGGACGGCGGGCAGGTGCCCCGCGCTGGCCACCCAGAAGTCCCCCGACCGTAGGTCGACGGCCACGTGCACCGCCGTGGCGAAGCCCTCGTCCCAGTCCTGGCGCAGCAGGTAGTCGTTCGCCGCCGTGAGGAAGTCCTCGCGCGGCATCGCGCCGAGCAGCCCGCCGAACGCGCCGGACAGCAGGAGCGAGCGGACGCCGGCGTCCTGACCCTTGCCGGAGACGTCGACCAGGACGACCTCGAGCATGCGACCGGACGCGGGCCGCGCGGCGACCAGGAAGTCGCCGGAGAACGCCTCGGCGTAGGCCGCTCGCAGCGCGTGGTCCACGCGCCAGCCGGCGGGCAGCGGGGGGACGCTGCCGTGTGCCTCGAGCCGGTCCCGCAGGTCGACCAGCATCACGTTCCCCGCGGCGCCCCGCAGGCCGAGCCGGTCCTGCCGGCGCGCCAGCCGCAGGACGGCGACCAGGGCGATCGCCTGCACGACCGCCATCCCGGGCGTGTAGACCGCGAGCCCGCTGAAGTGCAGGACGGCGACCTCGACGACCACGAGGGCGCACACGATCACCGTCCCGCGCAGCCGGAGCAGGTAACCCGCGAGCAGCATCAGCAGGATGATCGACGACACCGGGACGTACCGGCGCGCGACCACGATGCCGACGGCGACCAGCAGGCTCACCACGACGAGCATCGCCGTGAGCACCCCCTGGCGGGACGCACCGGCCCTCTGCAGCCATGCCGGGAGGCGACGGGCCAGGTGCGATTGGCGGGGTCCGCCGAAGCCCTGGGTCGTCACGTCCGCGAGGGTACCCACCGGTAGGGGTGCGGGTGGGGCGACTGCACCGGGTGAGAGGGCCGGGGGTCTCTGGGCACACCCGGGTGGGTGACGGCGAGCGGGGGTCGGGGCGTTCTCGTGGCTGTGGTTCGGGGCTGCAGGGGGGGAGGTTCGTCGTGAGGGTGCGGCTGTCGGGGTGGCTGACCGTGTCGCGGGCGACGGGCCTTGGCGGTGATGGGCGGTTGTCGCAGCTCGCCGTTGCGGCGTCCCGGCTCACGTTCCCGGACGGGCAAGCGTGGAACCGACGACCTCGCGAAGCGATTTTGCGGGACGGGCGACAATGCCCGGCCCGCTAGGTCCGCACGGATTGCCGCTGATACCGCCGTCCCGATCACAGGTCACTTCAGGGGAACGACTGTCCACAGTTCTCACGCGCCTTCGGAGCGTGTCAGTGGCCCGTCCTAGAATTGGAGCAACAAGCCGATTCGGTGCAGACGCAGGGAAGGGGTGAGCGCCATGGACGACGACGTGTCAGATGACCCGGGCGTCGCCCCGGCGCGCGTCACCGAGACGGACCTGTCGACGGTGCGTTCGGAGGTCGCCGAGCTGCTGGCGGCGTTGGAGGCGGTGGCCGATGCCGCGGCCGCACTGGCTCGCTCGGACGCCGGGGTGGACGGTCGTGAGGCGGCGGTGGTCGCCGCGGGGATCGCGGCCGCGACGAGCCGGCTGGGGGTGGTTCAGGCGGGGATGCTGGCGGTGGTCGAGGCGGACGGGATCTGGTCGGTCGAGTCGCGGTCGCTGGTCCGGTGGGCCGCACGGCGGCTGGACGTGAGCGTCCACACCGCCCAGGCGCAGGTGCGCCTCGGCCGGACGCTGCGCGACGACCTGCCGCTGACCGCCGCCTCGGCAGCTGCGGGGGAGATCGGGGTGGAGCACGCGCACGTACTCGCAGCGCTGGCACCCACCACCGAACGCCGCCGCGCGGCACTGAGCAGCCCCGATGTCGAGTGCAACGAGGCGTGGCTGGTCCGGCAGGCCAAGCTCAACACCGTCGACGACCTGCGCACCATCGTCCGGCACTGGGCCGCCGCAGCCGATACCGAAGCGGACGACCGCGGCTACGTGCAGGCGTGCGAACGCCAGCACCTGCAGGTCTCACCCACGATGGGCGGGTACCACGTGCAGGGGTTCCTCACCGTGGACGTCGGGCAGGCGTTGGTCACCGCGTTGGAGGCCGTCACTCCCGTCCCGGCCGCTGGGGACACCTCGACGGCCGATCAGCGGCGGGCGCAGGCGGTCGGCGTGCTGGCGAACCTGGTCCTGGACAAGGGCCTGGCCGGCGACGGGAGGGCGTCGCGGCCCCGCCTCAACGTGCTGGTGTCCTACGAGACGCTGCAGGACATCACCGAGCGGGCGATCGCGCGGCAGGACGGGCTCCCGTTGCTTGAGGCAAAGCCGGTATTGACGGCGAAAAGCGTGTCGCACGGTCCGCAGTTCGAGGACGGCACCCCGGTCCCGCGGATTCTGCTCGACCGGCTGGCGTGCGACGGCGAGCTCAACCGGGTGATATTCGGCCCGAAGTCCGAGATCCTCGACGTGGGCCGAGCGGAACGGACGTTCACCCGAGCGAGACGGAATGCGATCATCGCCCGGGACCGGCATTGCCGGTTCCCCGGGTGCAGCGCCCCACCGACCTTGTCCGAATGCCACCACGTCAAACACTGGGCACGAGATCACGGCAGCACCAGCGTGGACAACGGGATCCTGCTGTGCTGGCACCACCACGGGTACGTCCATGCGCGCGGGATCGAGATCCACCGACAGGGTGCCCGGTGGGTGTTCACCGACGCCGCCGGCCGCGAGCTGCCCGACCCGCACACCCACGACGACGGGGCGGCGTAGTGGTCGGCCTGCGACGATCCCAGCTGCTCCGTACCCGCCGGCCTCGGCCGTGCCGGGACCCGGACCCGAGCCCGCACTCGGACGCCCTCAGCTCGCGCGCCCCCGACTCACCCTTACCCATGGTCGTCGCCTAGCACGCTGGATCGCTCGACGCGACGCGAGCACCCGGGCCTCCCGAACACCGACGGGGCCCCCGCGCGCCCAACGCGACCACCCGGGCTCCCGCCTCGCAGGCTCGGTCCGATCGCCGCGGGAAAGGGGTCGTCGGGCCGGCGTCCGCTTCGCCAGGATGAGGGCATGACGACTCCCCCCGCCGGTTACCGCTTCGTCGACGCCAAGGACCGGCAGGAGGAGTTCTTCGACGTCGACCGGATGGCGTTCGGCATGACGTCCGAGCCCGAGGTGGACGCCGTCGTCCCCGTGACGCTCGACTGGGACCGCACGCTCGCCGTGGAGGACGCGCGCGGCCGGTTCGCGGGCGTGCACGCGTCCTTCCCGTTCACGATGCCCGTCCCCGGCGCGGCGGTGCGCACCTCCGGGCTGACGTGGGTCGGCGTGCGCCCCGACCACCGCCGGCGCGGCCTGCTGCAGGCGATGATCTCGGCCCACTTCGAGCGCTCGCTGTCCCGCGGCGAGCCCGTCTCCGCCCTGTTCGCCGCCGAGGCCGGCATCTACGGCCGGTTCGGGTACGGGTCCGCCGCGGACGACGTGCGCCTGACCCTGGACCGCGGCGCCGCCCTGCGGGACGTCGCCGGCTCGTCCGACCTGACCCTGCGCCTGGACCCGCTGGACCCGGCCGTGCACGGCGACGTCGTCGACGCCGTGCACCGCGAGGCCGGCCGGGGCCGCCCCGGCTGGATCACCCGGGACACCGAGGTGCTCCGGGCGCGTCACCTGGTCGACCCGCCCGCGTGGCGTCGCGGCGGCGAGCCGCTGCGGATCGTCACCGTGAGCGCCCCGGCAGCGGACGCTGCCGGCGCGACCGGTACGCGGACGCCTGCGGGTGAGGGTGAGGTCCGCGGGTACGCGCTGTTCCGCCGCACCGAGCGCTGGGAGCACGGCAGGGCCGGCTCCACCGTCACCATCCGCGAGCTCGCGGCGGTGGACGCCGCCGCCGCGCACCGGCTGTGGTCGTTCCTGCTCGACCTGGACCTCACGGTCACCGTCGAGACGGCCATGCTGGCGGTGGACGACGCGCTGACCCACCTGCTCGTGGACCCCCGGTCGACGACGACCCGCCTGCAGGACAACGTCTGGGTGCGCCTGCTGGACCTGCCCGCCGCCCTGTCGGCACGCCGTTACGCGGCGCCGCTCGACCTCGTGCTGGACGTCACCGACGACCGGCTGCCGGCGAACGCCGGGACCTGGCGCCTGCGCACCACGACGTCGGACGCCGGCGCGCACGTCGCCGAGGTGGAGCGCACGTCGGCCCCGGCCGATGTCTCGGTCGGCGTCCGCGAGCTGGGTGCGGCGTACCTGGGTGGACGCTCGCTCGCCGCGATGCAGCCCGCCGGGCTCGCGGTCGAGCACACCCCCGGGGCCCTGGTCGCCGCGACGGCCGCGTTCCGGTGGCCGCTCGCCCCGGTGTGCAGCTGGGGCTGGTGACCGCCGGAGGCGACCCGGCTCAGCGCGAGGCTTCGTACGCCGCCATCTGGTCGATCCGGCGCTGGTGACGCGGGTCGCCGGAGAACGGCTCGGCGAGGAACGCCTCGACGAGAGCGACGGCCTCGTCCGGCGAGTGCTGGCGCGCGCCGATCGACACCACGTTCGCGTCGTTGTGCGCCCGCGACAGCCGCGCGGTGTCCTCGTTCCACGCCAGCGCCGCCCGCACCCCGGTGACCTTGTTCGCCGCGATCTGCTCGCCGTTGCCGGACCCGCCCAGCACGATCCCCAGCGAGCCCGGCTCGGCCACCACGGCCTCGCCGGCCGCGAGGCAGAACGACGGGTAGTCGTCCTGCGGGTCCAGCTCGTGGGCCCCGTGGTCGACGACGTCGTGCCCGCCGGCTCGCAGGTGCTCCGCCAGGTGCTCCTTGAGCTCGTAGGCGGCGTGGTCGGCGGCGATGTGGATGCGCATGCGCTCATCCTGCCGCACCACCGGCCACCTCCCCCGCTGACGCCCGCACAGGCCCGGCCGGGCCTGTGCGGGCCTGCCGCAGGTCCCGGGTCCGAACGTCGGGCGCCCCGGCACCGTCGCTGACCTGGTCGCCTAGGCTGACCGGCGGTGTGGCGTGAGCCACGGAGGTGCTACAGCTGATGAACGGAGACCCACGCACATGGCCCGAAGCGGCATCGACACCGGCGCTCTCGACCCCGCGGTCCGCCCGCAGGACGACCTGTACCAGCACGTGAACGGGCGCTGGATCGCCCAGCACGAGATCCCGGCCGACCGGGCCATGGACGGCGCGTTCCGCGCGCTGCACGACCAGGCCGAGGAGCACGTCCGCGAGATCGTCGAGGCAGCCGCCGCACAGGCCGCGGCCACCGGCACGACGACCGGCACGACCACCGGCACCCCCACCGGCACGGACGGCTCGCGCGGCGTCGAGGCGCAGATCGGTGCGCTCTACGCCAGCTTCATGGACACCGAGGCGGTCGAGAAGCGCGGCACCACCCCGCTCGCGCCCGACCTCGGCCTCATCGCGAACGCGACCACGCAGGCCGAGCTCACCGGTGCGCTCGGGGCGCTCCAGCGCAGCGGCGCCGTCAGCGCGCTGGGCTTCTGGGTCGACAACGACGCCAAGGACCCCAGCCGCTACGTCGTGCACCTGTACCAGTCCGGCCTCGGCCTGCCGGACGAGTCCTACTACCGCGAGGACCGCTACGCGGAGATCCGCGAGGCCTACCGGCCGCACATCGCCCGCATGCTGCGCCTGGGCGGCGCCGTCGAGGACGAGGCGCGGGCCGACGACGCCGCCGCGCGGGTGCTCGCTCTGGAGACGAAGCTGGCCGCCGGGCACTGGGACGTCGTCAAGGACCGCGACGCGGACCTGACCTACAACCCGATGACGCTCGCCGCGCTGGCGGAGCGGGCACCCGCCTTCGACTGGCGGTCGTGGGTGCTTGCGCTCGGTGGCCCGGAGGGAGCGATGGAGCACCTCGTCGTGCGCGAGCCGTCCTACGCGGAGACGTTCGCCGCGCTGTGGGCGTCGGAGCCGGTCGAGGACTGGAAGGCCTGGCTGGCGTACCACGTCGTCAGTGCCCGGGCGCCGTACCTGAGCGCCGAGCTCGTCGAGGCGAACTTCGACTTCTACGGGCGCACGCTGACCGGCGCCCAGGAGCTGCGGACGCGCTGGAAGCGCGGCGTCGCCCTCGTGCAGGGCGTCCTCGGCGAGGCGGTCGGCAAGGTGTACGTCGAGCGGCACTTCCCGCCGGCGCACAAGGAGCGCATGGCGCGCCTGGTCGAGACGCTCGTCGAGGCCTACCGCGAGTCCATCACCGCGCTGGACTGGATGGGCGAGGGCACCAAGGTGAAGGCGCTGGCCAAGCTCGACGCCTTCACGCCCAAGATCGGCTACCCGGTGAAGTGGCGCGACTACTCCGCGCTCACCCTCGAGCCCGACGACCTGCTCGGCAACGTGCGGCGGGCATCGGCGTTCGAGCAGGACCGCGAGCTGGCGAAGATCGGCAAGCCGATCGACCGCGACGAGTGGTTCATGACGCCCCAGACCGTCAACGCGTACTACAACCCCGGGATGAACGAGATCGTCTTCCCGGCGGCCATCCTGCAGCCGCCGTTCTTCGACGCCGAGGCGGACGACGCCGCGAACTACGGCGGCATCGGTGCCGTGATCGGGCACGAGATCGGGCACGGGTTCGACGACCAGGGGTCCAAGTACGACGGCGACGGCCGCCTCGAGGACTGGTGGACCGCCGAGGACCGCGCCGAGTTCGAGACCCGGACCAAGGCCCTGATCGCCCAGTACGACGCCTTCGTGCCCGCCCAGCTCGACGGCGACCACCACGTCAACGGCGCCCTGACCATCGGGGAGAACATCGGCGACCTGGGTGGCCTGTCGATCGCGATCAAGGCGTACCGGATCGCCCTGGGGACACCGCTGGAGGACGCGCCGGTCATCGACGGCCTGACCGGCCTGCAGCGCGTGCTGATCGGCTGGGCGCAGGTGTGGCAGTCCAAGGGTCGCGACGAGGAGGTCCTGCGCCGGCTGGCCACGGACCCGCACTCGCCGAACGAGTTCCGGTGCAACGGGACGCTGCGCAACGTGGACGAGTTCTACACCGCCTTCGGCGTCGTGCCCGGGGACGGGCTCTACCTCGAGCCCGCGGAGCGCGTGCGCATCTGGTGAGCCCGCCGGCGCGCGGCGGGTCGGACCCGCCGCGCGCCGCGCCGCTCCGGGGGCGGTAGGACGACCCGGGGCGGCGCCGGCATGCCTCCGGGGGCCGGGTCAGAACAGCTGGTGCCCGGCGCGCGCCAGGGTGAAGCCGGCCGCCGACGGGTCGTGCCGGCACGTCGCACCGGACGTCGAGCTCGTGCACGTGAAGTCCCCGACCGTCGTGGACGCCCCGTACTCCAGCACCGGGGTGCCCGGCGCGGCAGCGCCGGGCAGGGCGCCCTGCACGCACGGGGTGGTGGCGCCCTCGGCGTTGACGGTGACGATCGGCCCGACCACCCCGGCGCAGCCCTCCTGGGTCGCCGGCTCGGCGGCGCTGTCGGCGATGGTGCAGGTCGCTGCGGACTCGCTGATCTCGCAGGCGATGTTGCCGCTGGGCAGCGCGAACGTGCCGGGGCCGGGCGCCTCGGTCGCCGGCGGCGTCCCGGACGGGGTCGGCCCCGGGGTGGCGGGGGCGCTCACGGACGGCGTGGCCTGCGCGCGGGGGGTGTCGCCCGGGCGGTCACCGCCGGAGAAGTAGGCCGCGAGCGCGACCGCGGCGGCCAGGACCAGGAGCACGTCCACCACGAGGAACACCGTCATCCCGGGCCCGAGGCGGCGCCGGCCCCCGCCCGGTCGAGGCGTGGTCGACTCGTCCATCGGTCGTGGTCCTCCTGGTGCGTCGCCTGCTCTGCTGCCCGGACAGCCTCGCACGACCGGGGGGACCGGGCCACATCCGTGGCCGGTCCCCCCGGGCCGCGCCGGGACCGGGGTCAGTCGAAGACGGGACCCTGCGTGCGGGTGCGCTTCAGCTCGTAGAAGCCGGGCACCTGCGTCATGAGGTTCAGCCCGTCGAACAGGTTGGCGGCGTCCTGCCCGCGTGGGGTGGGCGTCACCACCGGGCCGAAGAAGCCCACGCCGTTGATCGCGACGACGGGCGTCCCGACGTCCTCGCCCACCTTGGCGATGCCCTCGGCGTGCGACGCACGCAGCAGCTCGTCGTGCGCGTCGGTGTCACCCGCGGCGGCGAGCTCCTCGGGCAGCCCGACCTCGGCGAGGGACTCGGCGATGATCGCGGCGGTGTCGCGGCGCCCACCGGGGTGCCGGCGCGTGCCCATCGCGTCGTACAGCGGCTTGATGACCTTCTCCCCGTGCTCCTGCGCGGCCGCGACGATGACGCGGACCGGCGCCCAGGCCTCGTCCATGCTGCGGCGGTACTGCTCGGGCAGGTCCCGGCCCTCGTTCAGCACCGACAGGCTCATCACGTGCCAGCGGACGTCGACGTCACGCAGCGCCTCGACCTCCTCGACCCACCGCGACGTCATCCACGCCCACGGGCACGCCGGGTCGAACCACACGTCGAGCGTGGGGCGGCCCGCCGCGCCGTCGACGGCGGCGGTGTCGGACGTGGGATCGGTCGCGGGGACGGAGTTCACGGTGCTCCTCGAGGGTCACGGCACGGACGGGTGGCCCGCCGGTTGTCGCCTGAGGCAACGACGATGCGCGTGCGATGATTCCGCGGCACCGACACCCTTGCGAAGGAGCACCGCCGTGCCCGCTGAGAACCTGACCCGCGAGGAGGCGCGCGAGCGCGCCGCTGCGCTGGGCGTCGACCTCTACGACGTCACCCTCGACCTGACCACGGGCTCGACGACGTTCGCCTCGACGACGGTGGTCCGGTTCTCCGCGACCGAGGGCGCGAGCACCTTCATCGACCTCATCGCCCCGGCCGTCCGCACGGTGACCCTCAACGGGCGCCCGCTGGACCCGGCCGAGGTGTTCGCCGACTCCCGCATCGCCCTGGACGGCCTGGCCGCCGAGAACGAGCTGCGGGTGGAGGCCGAGTGCGCCTACACGCACACGGGCGAGGGCCTGCACCGGTTCGTCGACCCGGTCGACGACGAGGTCTACCTCTACTCCCAGTTCGAGGTCGCCGACTCCCGGCGGGTGTTCGCGGTGTTCGAGCAGCCCGACCTCAAGGCGACCTTCCGCTTCACCGTCACCGCACCGGACCACTGGACGGTGGTGTCCAACTCCCCCACCCCCGAGCCGGTCCCCGTGGCGGACGACGCCGCCGCGGTCCCGTCCGCGGTGTGGGCGTTCGAGCCGACCCCGGTGCTGTCCAGCTACGTCACCGCGGTCGTCGCCGGCCCCTACCACCGCGAGACCGGGGAGCTGACCAGCGCGGACGGCCGGACGATCCCGCTCGGCGTCTACTGCCGGCGCTCCCTGGCCCCGCACCTGGACACCGAGAACATCCTCGACATCACCCGGTCCGGCTTCGCGTTCTACGAGGAGGCGTTCGACCGCCCGTACCCGTTCGCGAAGTACGACCAGCTCTTCGTGCCGGAGTTCAACGCCGGGGCGATGGAGAACGCCGGCGCGGTGACGTTCCGCGAGTCCTACGTCTTCCGGTCCAAGGTCCCCGAGGCGACCGTCGAGCGCCGCGCGGTGACGATCCTGCACGAGCTCGCGCACATGTGGTTCGGCGACCTGGTGACGATGCGCTGGTGGGACGACCTGTGGCTGAACGAGTCGTTCGCCGAGTACGCCTCGACGCTGGCGACCGCGGAGGCCACGCGCTGGACGACCGCCTGGACGACGTTCTCCTCCATGGAGAAGTCGTGGGCGTACCGCCAGGACCAGCTGCCCTCGACCCACCCGATCGTCGCGGACATCCGCGACCTGGCCGACGTCGAGGTCAACTTCGACGGCATCACCTACGCCAAGGGCGCCAGCGTGCTGCGCCAGCTGGTCGCCTGGGTCGGCAGGGACCACTTCTTCGAGGGCGTGCGGCAGTACTTCGCCACGCACGCGTTCGGCAACACCACGCTCGCCGACCTGCTCGCCGAGCTCGAGGCGGCCAGCGGCCGGGACCTGTCCGAGTGGTCGGGCCAGTGGCTGCAGCAGGCCGGCGTCACTCTCCTGCGCCCGGAGCTCGAGACCGACGGCGACGACGTGCTGACGTCGTTCGCCGTCCGGCAGGAGGTGCCCGCGGAGCACCCGGTGCAGCGCCCGCACCGCCTGGCGATCGGCGGCTACGACCTGGTCGAGCGCGACGGCGAGACCCGCCTGGAGCGCACCGTGCGGGTGGAGCTCGACGTCGACGGCGAGCGCACCGAGGTCCCCGAGCTCGTCGGGCGCCCGCGCCCGGCGCTCGTCCTGGTCAACGACGACGACTTCGCGTACGCCAAGGTCCGGCTGGACCCGCGGTCGCTCGAGACCGCGACGGCCCGGCTCGGGTCGTTCACCGAGTCCCTGCCCCGCACCCTGGTGTGGGCGGCGGCCTGGGACATGACCCGCGACGGGGAGTGGGCGGCGCGCGACTTCGTCGACCTGGTGCTGGGCAACCTCGCGCACGAGACGGACTCCTCCGTGGTGCAGGTGCTGCTGCGCCAGCTCTCGGGGGCGCTGGACGCCTACGTCGCCGAGGAGCACCGGGAGGCCACGTCGGTCGCCGCCGCCGACCGGCTGTGGGACCTGGTGCAGGGAGCCGCACCCGGAAGCGACGCCCAGCTGCAGCTCACCAAGGCCTTCGCCGCCCACGCCTGGACGCCGGAGCAGCTCGACGTCGTCGCCGCGCTGCACAGCGGCGAGCGGTCCCTGGAGGGCCTGACGATCGACACCGACCTGCGCTGGGAGCTGCTGACCGCGCTCGCGGCCGGCGGCCGCGCGGACGCCGACGCGATCGAGGCGGCGCTCGCCGAGGACCGCACGGCAACCGGTCAGCGGGCCGCGGCGGCGGCCCGGGCCGCGGTCCCCACGCCCGAGGCGAAGGCGGAGGCGTGGCGGACCATGGTGGAGGACGACACGCTGCCGAACGCCCTGCTGGAGTCGTCCATCGCGGGGTTCACGTCCGTGCACGACCGGTCGCTCCTGCTGCCCTACGTCGACCGCTACTTCGACAGCCTCGAGCACGTGTGGACCACGCGGGGGAACGACATGGCGCAGGACGTCGCGCAGGGGCTGTACCCGTCCGAGCTCGCCGCCCACCCGGGCGTCGACCTCCTCGCGCGCACCGACGCCTGGCTCGAGGGCCTCGGGGACCGGCTGCCGGGCCTGCGGCGCATGGTGGCCGAGAACCGCGACGCCGTCCGCCGGGCGCTGGCCGCCCAGGAGCGCGACCGGGCGAGGGACACGGCCGGGGCCTGACGGTCCGGCCGGCGTCAGGCGTGCCGACGCCGCCGGCCCGGGACCTCCCGGGACCGGCGGCGTCGGACGTCAGCCCTTCTGCAGCGCCGCGACCAGCGACCGCAGCCGCGGGTTGTCGAACAGCTCGTCGACCGTGACGAGGTTCCCGACGCCGTCGGCGAGCGGGACGCGCCAGTTCGGGTACTCGTCGCTGGTCCCCGGCACGTTCTGCGCGCGCCGCTCCCCGACGGCGTCCACCAGGGCGACGCCGACGAGCACCGACGGGGTCCGCAGGATCAGCCGGTGCAGCGCCTCGACGATCTCGCGCTCCGACGGGTCGTCGCTGAGCAGCCCCCGGTCGTCGAGCAGGTCGATGAACGAGTCCCGCTCGTCCTGCGCCTGACGGCGCACGACCGCGGCGGGCTCGGTCAGCAGGCCCAGCCGCTCCCGGATGGCCACGTGCTCGTCCGCCAGGTACCCCGCCGTGGGCGGCAGGTCGTGGGTCGTGACGGTGGCCAGCGCCAGCCTGCGGTACTTCTCGGGGGGCAGCGGCTTGCCGGCGTCCTGCTCGAACCACAGCACGGACGTGCCCAGCACCCCCCGCTCGGCCAGGTACCCGCGCACCCACGGCTCCACGAGGCCGAGGTCCTCGCCGATGACGACCGCCCCGGCCCGCGCGGCCTCGAGGCACAGGATGCCGACGAGCGCGTCGTGGTCGTACTTCACGTAGGCGCCCTGGTCGGGGCTGGAGCCGTCCGGGATCCACCACAGCCGGAAGAGCCCGAGGATGTGGTCGATCCGGATCGCACCCGCGTGCCGCAGCACCGTGCGGAGCATGTCCCGGTACGGCAGGTACCCCGCACGGGCCAGGGCGTCCGGCCGCCACGGCGGCTGCGACCAGTTCTGCCCCTGCTGGTTGTACATGTCCGGCGGGGCGCCAACGCCGACGTGGCGGGCGAGAACGTCCCGCAGCGCCCACGAGTCGGCGCCCTCGGGGTGCACGCCGACCGCGAGGTCGTGCATGACGCCGATCCGCATGCCGCCCTCGCGCGCGGCGCGCTGCGCGGCGGCGAGCTGCTCGTCCGCGACCCACTGCAGCCAGCAGTGGAACGAGACCCGCTCGGCCAGCTCGGTGCGCGCCCGGGCGATGAACGGCGACGACAGGTCGTGCGCCCCCTGCGGCCACTCCCCCGGCTGCCCGTGCTCCTCGCACAGGGCGGCCCAGAGCGCGAAGCTCTCCAGGCCCTCGCCCTGGTCGGCGCGGAACCGGTCGAAGGCGTCCTGCCGGGCGGCCGACCGCGGCGCGGCGAAGACCACCTCCAACGCGGACTTCTTCGCCGTCCAGGCGGCGTCCCGGTCGATCGGCCCGGTGTCCGTGCCGCCGGTGCGGACCGGCTCGCCGGCCCACTCCACCAGCGAGCGGTCGGCGGCGGAGAGGTACGCCGTCTCGCGGATGTCCTCGGGCCGGATGTAGAGCGGGTTGACGAACCGGCGCGTGGTCGGCAGGTAGGGCGACGGGCTCATCGGCGCGATGACCTCGCCCGCGTGCAGCGGGTTGATCAGCACGAAGTCCGCGCCGCACCGGTTGCCCGCCAGCCGCATGATCTCGGCGAGGTCGGCCAGGTCCCCCACGCCCCACGACGCCGCCGAGCGCACCGAGTACAGCTGCGCCATGAAGCCCCACGCCCGCTCGGCCTCCAGGTGGGGGGGCAGCTCGAGGCGCTCCGGGGTCACCACCACGACGCACCGGGCGTCGCCGCTGGGGCCGGTCGCGTGCAGCGTGTGCCAGCCGAGCGGCAGGTCGCCTGGCAGCTGGAACGTCGCCCGCCCGACGAGGCGGCCGTCGACCGTCCGCGGCTCGGTGTACTCGTCGAGCTGGGTCATCCGGCGACGGCCGCCGCCGGCCTCCGGGTCCAGCTCGAGCCAGACGTCGACCGGGTCGCCGTGCGTGACGTGGACGGGGACGCGCGGGGTCTGGCGCTCGCGCACCACGACCACCGGTGGCAGCACACGACGCCACGGCTCGTCCTTGGCGTGCGCGAGGGACACGTCGATCCGCTCGGGGGACGACGCGTCGACGCCCATCGCCTCGAGGAGCGCGACCAGCGTCGTCGCGGACACGGTCTCCTGGTTCCCGAAGAAGCTCTCGTACTCCGTCGTGATGCCGTAGGTCGTGGCGAGCTGGACGAGGGCGTCAGGGACGGGGGGTGTCGGTTCGGGCACGAACGAATCCTGCCAGAGCGCTCCACCCCCGGCGCGGCGGGGCGCCGTCCCGCGGCCGTCCCCCGGCGCTCCGCCGGCCGCCACCGGCGCTCGTCCCCCGCTGCGGCCCGGGTGCGCCGGCGGGGCGCGTCCGGCAGCCGGTCGGCGTCGTCGCGGGCCCGGTGACCGGGCTAGCGTGGACCGCCGTGTCCGCCCTCCTCGACCTCGTCGCGTCCCGCTCCCTGACCGCCGCGGCGCCCGTGCCGACCCCGGGCCCGAGCGTGCCCGGCGAGATCGCCGCGACGATCGACCGCAGCGCCCGGTGGTTCGACGCCTTCGTCACGCCGGCCTGGCAGATCGCGCTGACCCTCGTGCTCGGGGCGCTCGTGCTCGCGCTGGTGAGGACGTCGATCGCGCACACCGTGCAGCGCATCGTCGACGGGACCCCCGCGGTGCACCGGCACGCCAGCGCCCTCCTGGCGCGTGGCCTGCGCCAGGACCGCCCGGACGTGGACCCCAGCCCGCTGGGGGCCGCCCGGCGGGTGCAGCGCGCGGAGACGATGGGGTCGGTGCTGCGCTCGATCAGCGGCTTCGTGATCGGCGCGCTGGTCATCGTGATCGTCCTGGGCATCCTGCACGTCGACGTCGGCCCGCTGCTGGCCTCGGCGGGCGTCGTCGGCGTCGCCCTCGGCTTCGGCGCCCAGACGCTCGTCAAGGACTTCCTCGCCGGCGTCTCGATGCTGGTCGAGGACCAGTACGGCGTGGGCGACGTCGTGGACCTCGGCGAGGCGACCGGCGTCGTGGAGCAGGTCGGCCTGCGGGTCACCCAGGTCCGGTCCCTGGACGGCACGCTGTGGTACGTCCGCAACGGCGAGATCCTGCGTGTGGGCAACATGACCCAGGGCTGGTCGCGCGCCGTGGTGGAGGTACGGGTCCTGGCCGACGACGACGTCCCACGCGTGCGGGACCTGCTGCTCGCGGCGGCGGCGGAGGTCGCGGCCGACCCCGAGCTGGGCCACACCGTGCTCGAGGACCCCGAGGTCGCCGGCATCGAGGACCTCACCGCCGAGGGCGTGATGCTGCGCCTGCTGGTGAAGACGGCCCCGTCGAAGCAGTGGGACGTCGCGCGCGAGCTGCGGGCGAAGATCCGCGACAGCATGCGCGCGCAGGGGATCGAGCTGGCGCTGCCGCGCCGGGAGGTGGTCGTCGAGCGGCCCGCCGTCGCGCCGGCGCCCGGCCGTCCGGACCAGCTCGCCTGACCTCCCTCCCCCCGTCCCTGGGCGGCCGGCGGGCGGCGGGCGGCGGGCGCCGGACCAGGCGACCGCCGCGCTAGCGACGGGCGGCGACCGCCGCGGCGAGGGCGAGCAGGTCCGCCGCCGTCTCGTGCGCGCCGGCCGCGCGGAGCGCGTCGGGCGGCTGGGACGTCGTCACGCCGACCACCCGGCCCACCCCGGCACGCAGCGCCGCGGTGAGGCCCGCCGGGGTGTCCTCGACCGCGACGAGGTCCGCCGGCCGCAGCCCCAGCAGCTCGCCGCCGCGCCGGTACGGCTCGGGGTCGGGCTTGCCGCGCTCGCACTGCTCGGCGGTGACCATCGCGAGGCCGTCCGGGTCCACGCCGAGCATCCCCGCGACCTCGCCGACCCAGGCCCGGCTCGCGGACGTGACCACGGCGACCGGCAGCCCGACCGACCGGCACGCCCCCAGCAGCTCGGCCGCCCCCGGTACGGGCACCGGCCGGGCGGTCGTGCGGTGCGTCGCCGCGATCACCGCCGCGGTGAGCGTGCGCGGGTCCTCCCCGCACCAGGGACCGTCCAGCACGGGGAAGACCTCGACCGCGCGACGACCGGCGAACTGCCGGACGACGTCGTCCGGCACGTCCCACCCGCGGTCGGCGAAGGCGAGGCGGAAGGCCTCCCGGTGCACCGGCTCGCTGTCGACCAGCGTGCCGTCCAGGTCCAGCAGCAGTCCGGCGCCCGGACGGGCGAGCCGCGCGACGGCGTCGTCGGGCGTCAGGACCACGCGAGCAGCGGGTCGCCCGCGCTGATGACGGACCCGACGGTGGCGAGCGGCGTGACGGCGGACGCCTCCCCCTGCAGCGCGACGACGGGGCACACCGGCGAGCGACCGCCGGCCTCGACGGTCACCGGGTCCCAGCTGACGACGGCGTCACCGGCCCGGACCACGTCGCCCTCGGCGACGTGCAGCGTGAACCCCGCGCCGCCCAGCTGGACGGTGTCCAGGCCCAGGTGCACCAGGGCCGCGCGGCCGCCGTCCGCCTGCACCACGAACGCGTGGGCGTGCAGCTTCAGCACCGTGCCGGCGACCGGGGCGATGGCGGTCACCGAGCTCTCGCGCACCGGGTCGATCGCCAGACCCGGGCCGACGATCTCGCCGGCGAACACGGGGTCCGGGACGTCGGACATCGCGATCACCGTGCCGGCGACGGGCGCCAGCACGGTGAGCGACGTCGACATCAGCGCAGGTCCTCGATGTCCGACGCGAGGGTGTCGGCCTCGGGTCCCACGACGACCTGGACGACCTTGCCGGAGCGGACGATCCCGAACGCGCCGGTGGCCTTCAGGCCTGCCTCGTCGACGAGGTCCGGGTTCTCCACCTCGACCCGCAGGCGGGTGATGCACGGCTCCAGGTCGAGGACGTTCGCGTCGCCACCGAGTGCCGCCAGGATCTGCTCTGCCTTGCTCATCGATTCTCCTCCATCACCGGCGACGACGGGTGTGCCGCTCGCCCAGACTAGTCACATCAGGTCTTCCAGATCGGTCGCCAGGGTGTCCACGCCGGGCCCCACGACGACCTGCACGACACGCCCGGAGATCATCACCCCGTGGCCGCCCGCCGCACGCAGCGCGGCCACGTCGACCAGCCGCGCGTCCCGGACCTCCGAGCGCAGGCGGGTGGTGCACGGCTCGATGTCGACGATGTTCGCCACCCCGCCGAGCCCCGCGAGGATGCTGCGCGCCTGCTCGTTCATCGCCACCCGACCCCTCGCCGTCATGTCGTCACGTCGACGCCGCGCTCCACCGGTCCGTCCGGCACGGCGCCGTCGCCGGCGGACCTGCGCGGCGTGAGCGGCCGGCGGGGCGCGCGCAGCGGGACCCACAGCACGTACCGGTCCGCACGGTAGCTGGACCGCGAGTACACGCACGCGGTCTGCCCCGCGAACGTGCGACGCGCGAGCCGCAGGACGGCCGCACCGGCACGCAGCCCCAGCATGGCAGCGCCCTGGGCGTCGACCTCGGAGGCCGCGACCGTGTCCTCGCCCCAGTCCGGCTCGAGCCCGACGGCGCGCAGCTCGCCGTAGATGCTCGCCGGCGGCCCGTCGTCGAACAGCCCGGGCACGAGCAGCTGGGGCACCCACGACTGCTCGATCGCCATGGGCTCCCCGTCGGCGTACCGCACCCGGTGGAGGTGGTGCACCGACTCACCGGGCAGCAGGTCCAGCGCGTCGGCGACGTCGGGGGTCGCGGGGACCACCTCGGCCGCGATGACGCGGGACGACGCGACCATGCCCCGGCGGGCCATCTCCTCCCCGAAGGAGGACAGCCGCACCTCCAGGTCCAGCTTCGCCGGGGCCACGAACGTGCCACGGCCCTGCTCGCGCTCCAGCAGCCCCTCGACCACGAGCGCGTCGACCGCCTGCCGGACGGTCATCCGGGACACCCCGAACCGCTCGCAGAGCAGCCGCTCGGACGGGATCGCGTCGCCGACGTCCAGCTCGTGCGTGACCAGCGACCGCAGGTAGTCGCGCACCCGGACGTACTTCAGGACGGACGGTCGCATCGTCGCCACCCCCTGACTGAGGTCGTCGGGCTGGAGTCGTCGGCAGCCCGAGCGGTCCGGCGTCGTGCCCGCCGGGACCCGCCGACCCGACGCCCGCCGGCCCCGCGCTGCGCGCGCCCGGTGCCCGTCCGGTGCGCACCCGCGATCCTTGACACCGGCGGCGCCATTCCACCATGGTGAGCGTCGGCTGGTCCAGACATCTAGGCGTGCCCGTACCCGTCGCTTACCCGATCGAGCCGGGTGCCACTCGGGCTGGACCACCACCACCGGCGCACCACCCGGTGACGGCCCGTGAGACGACGAGGAGCGCCCCGACCATGACCGCTGCAACCGCGTCCGTAGAACGCGAGAAGAAGGGCATCCCTGGGTTCGCCCAGCTGCAGCGCATCGGCCGCTCGCTGATGCTGCCCATCGCCTCCCTGCCCGCCGCCGGCCTGCTGCTGCGCCTCGGGCAGGACGACATGCTGGGCGCGGACGGCCTCGCCGGAGCCTGGGGCAGCTGGCTGCTCCCGGTCGCCGACGTGCTGGAGGCCGCCGGCAACGCGCTGTTCGCCAACCTGCCGATCATCTTCGCCCTGGGCGTGGCCATCGGGTACGCGCGCAAGTCCGACGGGTCCACCGGCCTGGCCGCCCTCATCGGGTACCTCGTCTTCAAGGGCGTCACGGACGCGCTGTCGCCCTACGTCCTGCGCGACCAGCTGGACCGCGACGGCAACCAGGAGCTGATCAACTACGGCGTGCTGGGCGGCATCGTCATCGGCCTCATCGCCGCCCTGCTGTTCCAGAAGTACTACCGAATCAAGCTTCCGGCGTACCTGGCGTTCTTCGGCGGGCGGCGGTTCGTGCCGATCGTCACCGCCGGCATGGCCATCGTCGTGGCGGTCATCGGCGCGCTGATCTACCCCGCCTTCGACGCCGGGCTGACCGCCGTCGGCGAGTGGGTCACCGGCTCGACCATCGTCGGCGCGTTCGTCTACGGGACGGCCAACCGCCTCCTGGTCCCGATCGGGCTGCACCACCTGCTCAACTCGCTGCCGTGGTTCCAGTTCGGCGAGTTCGAGGCGGACGGTGAGGTGTGGCGGGGTGACATCGCGCGCTTCCTGCACGAGGACCCCACCGCGGGCACCTTCATGACCGGCTTCTTCCCGATCATGATGTTCGCGCTCCCGGCCGCCGCCCTCGCGTTCGTGCACACCGCCAGGCCGGAGAAGCGCAAGGTCGTCGCGGGCATCATGGGCTCGGCCGCGCTGGTCTCCTTCATCACCGGGGTCACCGAGCCGCTGGAGTTCGCGTTCGTGTACGTCGCCTACCCGCTGTACGTGATCCACGCCGTGCTCACCGGCACGTCCATGGCGGTGGTGAACGCGCTGGACATCCACTCCGGCTTCAGCTTCTCCGCCGGCGCGATCGACTACCTGCTGAACTTCCGGATCGCGCAGAACCCGCTGCTGCTGATCGTCGTCGGGCTGGTCTACGCGGTCATCTACTACGTCCTGTTCCGGTTCGTCATCACGCGGTGGAACCTGCGCACGCCCGGACGCGAGGACGACGACGCGGTCTCCGACAACAACGTGCTCGTCGACCAGCCGGTGGACGAGCCCGCCGTCACCACCGGCGGCCCGGCCCCGGCCGGCGGCAGGACCAGCGGCTGACGCCCGACCGACGCCCCGTCCCGATCCCGTCACGCGATCGGGCCGGGGCGTCGTGCATGAGTGGCAGCATCGGACCCACGGGGCGCAGCGCCGCACGCCTGCCAGGCAGCGGCGGAGCCCGGACGACGACGACCGAGGACGCAGACATGAGCACGATGGACACCTCCCGCCAGGTCATCCAGGGGATCGGCGTCAGCCCGGGGCGGGCGGTCGGCCCCGTCCTGCGCATGCCCGACCCGGTCCCGGAACCGGCCGCCGACTCCCGGCTGGGGGACGAGTCCGCCGACGACGCCGTGGCCCGCATCGCCGCCGCGTCCGAGGCCGTCCGGGGCCGGCTCGAGCAGGCCGCCGCGGGCGCCACCGGGACGAGCAAGGAGGTGCTCGAGACCACCGCGATGATGGCGGCCGACCCCAGCCTGGTGTCCACGGCGCAGGGGCTCGTCCGCTCGGGCGGGTTGTCCCCCGCCCGAGCCGTGTGGCAGGCGGCCGGCCAGGTGATCGACCAGCTCGCCTCCATCGGCGGGTACATGGCCGAGCGGACCCGCGACGTCGCGGACGTCCGGGACCGCGTGGTCGCCGACCTCACCGGCCGGCCCGCGCCCGGCGTCCCGGACCCCGGTCACCCGTTCGTGCTGGTCGCGCGCGACCTGGCGCCGGCGGACACCGCGACCCTGGACCCCGACCAGGTCGTCGCCATCGTCACCAGCGAGGGCGGACCCACGTCGCACACCGCGATCCTCGCCCGCGCGCTCGGCATCCCGGCCGTGGTCGGCGCCGCCTCCGCCGTCGACCTCGCCGCCGACGCCCGGGTGCTGGTGGACGGTGCCAAGGGCGAGGTGACCGTCGACCCGAGCGACGACGAGGTCGCCCGCGCGCAGGCGCTCGCGGCGCAGGTCCGGACCTTCGACGGCCACGGCCGCACCAGCGACGGCCACGCCGTCCCGCTGCTGGCCAACATCGGCAAGCCGGACGGCGCGCAGGCCGCCGCCGACGCCGGCGCGGAGGGGGTCGGCCTGTTCCGCACGGAGTTCTGCTTCCTGGACCGCACCCAGGCGCCGTCCATCGAGGAGCAGGTGAGCCAGTACCGCCAGGTGCTCGCCGCGTTCCCCGGCAAGAAGGTCGTCGTCCGGACCCTGGACGCGGGTGCCGACAAGCCGCTGCCGTTCCTGACGAACACCGAGGAGCCGAACCCGGCGCTGGGGGTGCGGGGGCTGCGGACGTCGTGGCGCAACCCGCAGGTGCTCGAGGACCAGCTCGACGCCATCGCGCAGGCCGCCGCGGCGGAGAGCGCCGACACGTGGGTCATGGCGCCGATGGTCGCGACCGTGGAGGAGACCGCGGACTTCGTCGACCGCTGCACCGCGCACGGGCTGCGCACGGCCGGCGTCATGGTCGAGGTCCCCAGCGCCGCGCTCGTCTCGGGCCCGATCCTGGCGCGGGCGGCGTTCGCGAGCATCGGCACGAACGACCTCACCCAGTACGCGATGGCGTCCGACCGGATGCTCGGCGACCTCGCCGCGCTGTCGACGTCGTGGCAGCCGGCCGTGCTGCACCTCGTCGCGGCCACCTGCCGCGGCGGGGAGCAGAACGGCAAGCCGGTCGGCGTGTGCGGGGAGGCCGCGGCGGACCCGGCGCTCGCCGTGGTGCTGGTCGGCCTCGGCGTGGCGACGCTGTCCATGAGCCCGCGGGCGCTGGCCGACGTCGCGGCCGTGCTCCAGACGGTCACGCGCGAGGAGTGCACGCGGCTGGCGGGGGTCGCGCTGGCCGCCGAGACGGCCGACGGCGCGCGCGCGGCAGTCCGGGCCGAGCTGCCGGTCCTGGAGGAGCTCGGGCTGTAGCCCCGGCACGCGACGACGCCCGCGTCCCTCGCGGGGGCCCGGGCGTCGTCGTACCGGCGGGTGCCGGCCGGTTCCGGCAGGTTCCTGCCGGCGGAGCAGGCCTGTGGAGCAGGCCGGTGGAGCAGGCCGGTGGGACGGGCTAGTGCTCCTCGGGCGTCTGCAGGTACTTCTCGAGCGCGTCCAGCGCGACCTCCGCGCCGTCACCGTCCGCCGACAGCACGACCTCGTCGCCCGCGGCGGCGCCGAGCGTCATGACGCCGAGGATGCTGTTCGCGGCGACCGGGTCCCCGCCGTCCTTGCGGACCGTGACGGCCACCGGCTGCTCACCCGCCAGCTTCACGAAGAGGGCGGCGGGGCGCGCGTGCAGCCCCTCGGCGATCGCGACGGTCACTCGACGTTCGGGCACAGCTACCTCCGGTGTTCCGGACCCGGGGTGATCGTCCGGGCCTCGCTGGTCTGGACCACCCACCATAGCCCGGGCGCCCGCCGCGCCGGTGGGAGAATGGGGCCGTGACTTCACCCGGCCCCGAGGCCCGCGCCGCCTCCTTCCACGCCGCCATCGGCGGGCACGAGACGTTCGTCCGGCTCGTCGACCGCTTCTACGAGGGCGTCGCGGGCGACCCCGTCCTGTCCGCCATGTACCCGGAGGCGGACCACGCCGGGGCGCGCGAGCGGCTGACCCTCTTCCTCGAGCAGTACTGGGGCGGCCCGACGACGTACTCCGAGCAGCGCGGGCACCCCCGGCTGCGGATGCGGCACGCGCCGTACAAGGTCAACCCGGACGCGCGCGACCGGTGGCTGGCGCACATGCGGGTCGCCGTCGACTCCCTCGGGCTGGCGCCGCTGCACCAGGCGCAGCTGTGGGACTACCTGGAGCGGGCCGCGCACTCCCTGCTGAACACCTTCGACGACTGAGCGGCGCGACCGCGCGCCCGACGACCGCGCGAGGTGGCGCGGGGCGCCCTGAGCCCCGACGCTGTGCCCCATGACCGCACCGACTCCCCTGCCCGCCGGCGAGCCCACGCCGTCCGCCGACGTCCCTGCGGACGTCCCCGCAGACGCGCCGGCCGAGGACGCGCCCGACCCGCTGGCCCGCGTCCTGGAGGCGCTGCGGCTCGACCAGGTCGACGCGGACCACTTCGTCGGGCCGAGCCTGCACCGCCCCCGGGGACGGGTCTTCGGCGGCCAGGTGCTGGCCCAGGCCCTGGTCGCCGCCGGGCGCACCGTGCCGGACGGGCGGCTGCCGCACTCGCTGCACGGCTACTTCCTGCGGCCCGGCGACGTGCGCAAGCCCATCGAGTTCGCCGTGGAGCGGATGCGCGACGGCCGGTCCTTCAGCGCCCGGCGCACCCACGCGCTGCAGGACGGCGCGCCGATCCTGTCGATGATCACCTCGTTCCAGGAGGAGCAGCAGGGCCTGGACCACGCCGACCCGATGCCCGACGCCCCGCCGCCGGACGACGTCGTCAGCGCCCTGGACGTGCTGGGGCCGATCGACCACCCGATGGCGACGTTCTGGACGCAGTCGGCCGCGTTCGACCTGCGGCACGTGGAGCGGTCGATCTTCATCGGCCCGGGCCGCGAGCGGACCGACC
The DNA here is from genome assembly GCF_007991755.1 of Cellulomonas aerilata. GTDB lineage: Bacteria > Actinomycetota > Actinomycetes > Actinomycetales > Cellulomonadaceae > Pengzhenrongella > Pengzhenrongella aerilata. The sequence continues at coordinate 118,198 of NZ_BJYY01000013.1, forward strand.
GCCAGATGGTGTGGGTCCGCGCGCACGGCCAGGTGCCCTCGGTACGCGCCTCCGGCGACCCGTCCGGCGGCCCGTCGGACCAGGTCCTGCACCGGGCGCTCATGGCGTTCGCCTGCGACCAGATCATGCTCGAGCCCGTGCTGCGCCGGCACGGGCACAGCTGGGTGTCCCCCGGGCTGTCGATGGCGAGCCTGGACCACGCGATGTGGTGGCACCGACCGGCACGGGTCGACGAGTGGCTGCTCTACGTGCAGTCGTCCCCGAGCAGCCAGGGCGGGCGCGGCCTGACCGCCGCGAAGGTGTACGCCCAGGACGGCACCCTGGTGGCGAGCATCGCCCAGGAGGGGATGGTCCGGCTGCCGGACTGACCCTCGGCGCGCGCGACGACCGCGCACGCGCGAGACTCACGTGATGCCACGCCTGCGCCGGGTCCACATCAGCACCCCGGGGTGGACCCGGACCCCCGCCGGGGACGGCTTCGTGTACCTGGCCCGCGACGGCAGCCCGGTCGACGACCCGGACGAGCTCGACCGGATCAGCTCGCTGGCCATCCCGCCGGCCTGGCAGGACGTGTGGATCTGCCCGTACGCCTCGGGCCACATCCAGGCCGCCGGCGTGGACGCCGCCGGCCGCCGCCAGTACCTGTACCACTCCCAGTGGCGGCTGCGGCGCGACCGCGCCAAGCACGACCACGTGCTCGACGTGGCGCGCCGGCTGCCCGACGCCCGCAAGCAGGTCGAGGTGGACCTCGACCAGAAGGGGTGGCCGCGTAGCCGTGCCCTCGCGCTCGCGTTCCGGCTGCTGGACCTGGCGTACTTCCGGGCCGGCAACGAGACCTACGCGCGCACCAACGGGTCCTACGGCCTGGCGACCCTGCGGCGCGAGCACGTGCAGATCCGCTCCGACCGGACGGTGCGGTTCCTGTACCCGGCCAAGTCCGGCCAGGTCCGGGACGTCGTCGTCGAGGACGAGGAGGTCGCGCGGCTGGTGACGTCCCTGCGGCGACGCACCGGCGGCGGCCAGGAGCTGCTCGCGTGGCGCGACGGGCGCACCTGGTACGACATCACCAGCGCGGACGTGACGACGTACGTCAAGTCGGTGCTCGGCGACGACGCGTCGCCCAAGGACTTCAGGACCTGGCACGCGACGGTGCTGGCGGCCCGCGGGCTGGCCGAGGCCGGTGCACCGCCGAGGTCCGACCGCGCGCGGCGCACGGTGGTCACCGAGGTCGTGCGCGGGGTCGCGGACGCGCTGGGCAACACCCCCGCGGTGTGCCGCGCGTCCTACATCGACGCCCGGCTGGTGGACCTGTGGGAGCGCGGGGAGACGATCGGCCCCACCCGGTCCCGCGACGAGGCCGAGCGCGCCGTCCTGGAGCTGCTCGGATGAGCGCCGACGACGGCGCCGCCCGCACCCAGCACGCCACCGTCGACGCCGGGACGCTCCGGCCGGGTCCGCCGCTGACGGTCGCGGTCACCGGCGTGACCGGCTACGTCGGTGGGCGGCTGGTCCCCGAGCTGCTCGCCGCCGGGCACCGGGTCCGCGCGATCGCCCGCAACCCCGCGCGGCTGCGCGGGCGGGACTGGTACGACGACGTCGACGTCGTGCAGGCCGACGCCGCCGACCCGGCCGCGATCCGCGGCGCGCTGGAGGGCGTCGACGTCGCGTACTACCTCATCCACTCCCTCGGCTCGGGGCGGCGGTTCGAGGCACGCGACCGGCGCACCGCGCTGACGTTCGCGCAGGCGGCGCGGGAGGCCGGCGTCGGGCGGATCGTCTACCTCGGCGGGCTCCACCCGGACACCGACGCGCTGTCCCCGCACCTGGAGTCCCGCAAGGAGGTCGGCGAGATCCTGCTGGCGTCCGGCGTCCCGACGACGGTGCTGCGCGCGGCGGTGATCCTCGGGTCCGGCTCGGCGTCGTTCGAGATGATGCGCTACCTCACCGAGCGCCTGCCGGCGATGACGACGCCGCGGTGGGTCGAGAACCGGATCCAGCCCATCGCCATCCGCGACGTGCTGCGCTACCTCGTCGGCTCGGCGCGGATGCCGGCGGACGTCAGCCGGGCGTTCGACATCGGCGGCCCGGAGATCCTCACCTACCGCCAGATGATGCAGCGGTACGCCCGGGCCGCCGGGCTGCCGCCGCGCCTGATCGTCGCCGTGCCGGTGCTGTCCCCGCGGCTGTCCAGCCTGTGGGTGGGCCTGGTGACGCCGGTGCCGTCGGGGCTGGCCCGGCCGCTGGTGGAGTCGCTCGTGCACGAGGTGGTGTGCAAGGAGCACGACATCGCCCGGTACGTCCCGGACCCGCCGGACGGGCTGCTGTCGTTCGACCGGGCGGTCGGCCTGGCCCTCGCCCGCATCCAGCAGGCCGACGTCGTCACGCGGTGGTCGTCGGCGTCGGTGGCGGGGGCGCCGAGCGACCCGCTGCCCACCGACCCGGACTGGGCGGGCGGCTCGCTGTACGTCGACGAGCGCACCACGGCTGTCCGCGCCGATCCCGAGGACCTGTGGGCGGTGCTGGAGAGCGTCGGCGGGGAGCGTGGCTGGTACTCCTGGGCGCTGGCGTGGCAGGTCCGCGGGCTGCTGGACCGGCTCTCGGGCGGGCCCGGGCTGCGGCGCGGGCGGCGCGACCCGCTGCGGCTCGCGGTGGACGACGCCGTGGACTTCTGGCGGGTGGAGGAGGTCGAGCCCGGCCGGCTGCTGCGCCTGCGCGCCGAGATGCGGCTGCCGGGGCTGGCCTGGCTCGAGCTGCGGGTGGAGCAGCCGGACGGGCGGACCGTCTTCTCCCAGCGCGCGATCTTCCACCCGCACGGGCTCGCCGGGCAGCTGTACTGGTGGTCGGTCACGCCGTTCCACGGGGTGGTCTTCGGCGGGATGCAGCGCGGGATCGCGCGGGAGGCCGAACGCCGGGCCGCGCGGCGGCGCGGCGTGCCGGAGGTGGTCCGGCCCGGCGGCGAGCCCGAGGCGGGCCGGCTCGGCGGCGTGCCGGAGGCCGGCCGGCCCGGCGGGCCGGCCGACTGAGCACCACCGCCGGTCGCCACCGGAGTCCCGGGCGCCGCCGTCCGGCGGGCGCCCGGGACCGGGCCCGGACGCGTCAGAAGTGGACGGGCAGGCAGGCGATGCGGCCGCCGGCGCTGCCGTCCGGGCTCGTCGGCAGGGCGTGCACGACCACGGAGTGCGCCCCACCGGACGGGATCGTGAACGGCACGTCGGCGCGCGCGTACGCCGTCCCCCCGCGACCCACCGTGAAGTCGAGCCAGACCTCGGTCTGGTCCGACACCGCCGTCGGCGGCTGCCCGGTGCTGTTGTAGTGCGGTCCGGCCAGGGCGCCGTTGCCCGGGACGCAGTGACCGACGTGGACGTGTGCGCCGTACTCCTGACCGGCGGCGGACCGTGGCAGGCCGCGCAGCCGCAGGACCACGGTCGTCCCGTCGGACGTCTCCCAGGCGGACACCGAGCCGCGGGCGCCGTCGGTGACCGAGGCGGCGGGTTGCAGGTCGGTGAGCGGCCCGTGGTGGTGCACGAGCGGGTCCGCCACCGCGGGTGCGGTGAGGGCGAGGGTGGGGGCGGCTAGCGCCAGGGCAGCGAGCGCGCGCAGCGGACGACGGACGTGCATGGTGTTCCCCTCCAGGTGTCGGCCGGCGGCCGGGACCGCCGTGGGCGTCCGCAGCTGCCGGACGGGCCGGCGCCGCGGCGGTGGGCGACGGCCGGCGCGGTCCCGCGCCGGCCGCCACGACGACGACCGCCGGCCCGCGCGGCTGCACCGTCGCAGCACGCCCACGCCCCCTGCGGCCGACTTGGCTCGCCCGCCCGGTCTACTCCCGACCGCCGTCCGGCGGCAAGGGGGTGCCGTCGTCCCTCGCCGTCGGGGGGCGGTCAGGTGGTCGGGGGCCGTCCCGTGGGTGCCGTCCCGTGGGTGGCGCGGTGGCGTCGCGTGCGGGCGAGCAGCTTCTCGCCGTACCGGGCCCACGGCCCGTCGCCTGGCGTGTGGATCCGCACGGACCGCACGCCCTTCACCACCCGCTGCACCATCCCCCGGGCGTCACGGAACGGGCGGGCCGAGATCGCGACCCGCAGCGACCGGTCCAGCCGCACCTGGCGCCCGCGCCCGATGTGGAAGCTCAGGTCGATGTCGTCGTGCACCGCGTCGGACCCGGCGTGCACCTGGTCGCGCACGTCCGCCCACGCCGACGCGCGCATCGCGAGGTTCGACCCGAACAGCGGCGGGTGCCCCAGCGCCAGACCGACCAGGACGAAGTACGGGCGCATGTACAGCAGGTCCGCGAGGGCGCGGCGCACGCGGGGCAGCTCGGCGAACACCCCGGGTCCGGTCAGCGCGCGCAGCCCGGGGTCGGCGGCGAAGGCCCGCTCGATCCGCTCGACCCAGTCGGGCGGGAGCTCGCAGTCCGCGTCGCAGCGGGCGATGAGGTCCCCGGTCGCGGCGTCGTACCCGGTCGCCGCGGCCGGCCAGATGCCCTGGACCGCCTCCGTCACCACCCGGGCGCCGTACGCACGGGCGAGCGCCGCGGTCCGGTCGCGGGAGTTGTTGTCGACGACGACGACCTCGTGCGGCGGTCGGGTCTGCCGGGCGAGCGACCGCAGGCAGGCGCCGAGCAGCCGCTCCTCGTCGTAGGCCGGGACGACGACCGTGGTCCGCAGCGCCCCGCCGCCCGCGCCGGCCGGGACGCTCACGCCTCGGCGGCGCGCCGGCGGCGCATCGCGACCGGCTCGCCGAGGAAGGGCGACCAGGCCGCCCGCTCCGTGTCGGTGATCCGCCGGGGGCGACCGGTCGCCGTGTCGACCAGGACCAGCGTCGTGGTGGCACGCGCGTAGGGCTCGGACTCGGCGTCCGGCACGCCGTCGTGCACCACGTAGCAGACGTCGATGCTCGCCCCGCCCAGGTGCCCGATCCACAGCTGCACCACGACGGGCGCGCGGCGGTAGTCCAGCGGGCGCAGGTACTCGATCTCCTGCCGCGCGACCAGGGTGGTGGTCTGCGCGCCGAGGCCCGCGTCGATCACCGCCGACGGGCGCCCGGTCGCGTCACCCGCCCCGGGGTGGGACCAGAACGCCTCGATCCGCGCCTCCTCCAGGAGCTGCAGCATCTGGGCGTTGTTGACGTGCCCGTAGGCGTCGAGGTCGGCCCAGCGCAGCTGGACCGGGACGTCGATCCGGGTCATCGGCTCGCTCCTCCGGGGCAGGGGTGGGTGGGTTCGTGGGTGGCCGGCCGGGTGGGTCCGTCGCGGGCCGGCCGGGCGGGTCGGTGGCCCGTCGGCCGGCCAGGTCCGGCGTTCACTGCGCGGCCAGGCGCGCCGCGGTCCGGCACCGCTCCAGCGCCCCGAGCTCGGCCGCGACCGGCTCGACGACGCGGGAGTCGGCCACCCTCCCGACGGCGGCCCGCAGGCGCGTGCGGGCCCGGGCGGCGCGGCGGGTGGCGCCGACGGACCCGGCCAGCCGGGACAGCAGCGCGACCAGGATGCCGAGCAGCGCTCCCCCGGCGACCAGGACGGTCGGCGCCGGCAGCTCCCACCAGACGGGGGTGGGCGGCTCGGGCAGCCGCAGGTAGGTGAAGCCGGCGAGCACGGCGAGCCACACCAGACCGCCGACCAGCGCCGCGACCAGCAGCCACTGCAGCACCCCGACGAGGCGCCACCACACCGGCCGGCGGTCGGCGTCCAGCCGCGTCCCGGCGACCGCCTGGTCGAGCGCGTCCGGCAGCCCGGGCTCCGCGGCGGCCTCCCGGGCGGCCAGCTCCCAGCTGTCCGGCGCGCCGGTCGTGGCGGTGTCGGTGTACGCCCGCACGGCGCTGGCGGCCCGCGCCCGGGCGGCCGCACCCGCCCCGGGCAGGGACGTGCGCGCGAGGTCCGGTCGATCGGTGCCGCGGTCCAGGTGCAGGCGCTTGAGCGGGTCCGGACGGAACCGTCCCAGCCACCGGGTCGGCGGCCAGCCCGTCTCGGCCCGCGAGCGGCGCACCGCGGCGGACCGGACGGCGGCCACGACCGTCCGGACCTCGGCCGCCTCCTCCAGGGCGGTGACCAGGTCCTCGCGGGCCGCGCCGCGCACGCGCGCGGGCACGGGCTCCCCGCAGGCGTCGGCGAGGCGCGCGGCGGCGTCGCGCACGTCGGCCGTCAGGCGCGCGGTGGCCGCGACCCGGCGCCGGGCGGCGTCGGCGAGCAGCTCGCGCAAGCCGTCGAGCCCGTACCCGGTCGCGGCCGACACCCCGAGCACCCGGACACCGGGCAGCCCGTCCTCGGCGGCCAGGCGCCGCAGGTCCGCCAGGCACGCCTCCCGCTCGCTGTCGGTCAGCCGGTCGACCTGGTTGAGCACCAGGACGACGACGTCGCCGTGCCCGGCGAGCGGCCGCAGGTACCGGTCGTGCAGCGCGGCGTCGGCGTACTTCTGCGGGTCCATGACCCACACGAGCAGGTCGACGCGCTCCACGAGGCGCTCGGCCCGCACCCGGTGCTCCACGACGACGGAGTCGTGGTCGGGCAGGTCGAGCAGGACGAGCCCGGTCGGGACGGTGGCGCCCGCGCCGGTGCTCACCGCGCTGCCCAGGTACCGGCGCGACGCGACCTCGAGCCAGTCGAGCAGCTCGCCGACCTCGTCCGTGCCGCCCTGGTCGCCGGCCCGGTCGGCGCCTCGCACGGCACCCGGCTCGGCGGGGTCGTCACGGGGACCCCAGACCGCGGCGGACGCGAAGCCCGTCGTCGGCCGGGTCACGCCGGCCGTCGCGATCTGCTCCCCCGCCAGCGCGTTGAGCAGCGACGACTTGCCGGACCCGGTGGACCCGGCCAGCGCGACGACCGTGTGCTCGGGGGACAGCGCCGAGCGCTCGCGCGCGCGGGCGACGACCGCCTCGGCGTGCTCGACGGCGGCCGGCGGCAGCCGACCCGCGCCCACCTGCGTGACCTCGGCGAGCGCGGTGACCCGCGTCGGGAGGTCCGGACCTCGTCGGCTCATGCGCCGGGGCCCCCGGTCAGTCGCTGCCACCAGCCGCGCAGGCCGCTCGTCGACCCCTCGGTCCCGGCCTCGCGCTCCCGGTCGCCGCGGTCGGCAGCGGTCGCACCGGCCCGGTCGGCGTCCGTGCCGGGCCACGCGGCAGGTGCGGTCAGCCCGGCGCCGCGCAGCCGCCCGGCGGAACGCACCGGGGCGCGGTGCACGGCGGCGTCGTCCAGCACGGACGTCCCGCCGAGCGTGCCGTCGGCCTCGGGGTCACCGGACGACGACCCGCCCGCCACCCGCTGCGCCGCAGCCGCGGCGGCGCGGACGCGGGCGACGGACTCGCGCAGCGGGTCACCGGTCTGCTGCCCGGCACCGAGGGCGTCGAGCTGGACGGTGAACCGCAGCTCCTGCGCGGCGAGGATGCCGCGCACCCGCTGGTCCAGCCGCTCGTGCGCGATCCGGGTGAGCTCGCGGACGGCGTCGTCGCCGAAGACCGCCTCGAGCAGCCGCTGGGCCAGCACGGCCGACCCACCGGCGATCCCGACCTCCAGGCCGGTCAGCCCGCCGGTGGAGGCGAACACGACGATCATCAGCGCGGCGCCGAGCCCGTTGACGCCGAAGGACAGCGCCCGGGCGGTCGACCGCTTGCTCGCGCCCTCCTCGGTGACCAGCGCGAGCACGTCGGACTGCCACCCGCGGATCTGCTCGGCGATGCGCGCGCGCAGGTCGCTGCCGCCCCGGGACAGCTGCAGCCCGTCGAGCAGCGCCGCCCCGGCGGGGTCGGCGCGCCAGGCGGTGTACGACCGCTCGGCCGCGTCCTCGGCGGCGTCCTGGATGACGGCCTCGAGGCCGTGCCCGATGGCGTGCGCGAGCTCCGGCTCGGCGGCCGTGCGTCCGCGCACGAACGCCGACGCCTTGTCGCGCAGCCAGCCGACCCGCTGCTCGACGGTCCGCAGGAACTCGCCGGTCCCGACGACGTCCTGCCAGCGCGCCAGCACCTCGCCGCGCAGCATCGTGCCGTCGGACGTCGCCTGCCGCACGGCGGCGGCGGCGCCCTCGTGCGCCGAGCGGACGACGCCGCGCAGGTGCAGGTCGGCGGTCCGCTGCTCGTCCGCGGCCGAGGCCAGGGCACCGGCGCGGTCGACGAGGTCGGTGGTGGCGCCGTCGCGGGTCCGGGCGATCGCCGCCTGCCGGGCCTCGTCGTCACCGCCCAGCGCGGTCAGCCAGTCGGCCACCGGCGTGACGGCGTGCGCGGGGAGCATCCCGTCCTCGAGCGGGGACTCCGGCACCACCAGGACCGGGGAGTCGCCGAGCCCGTGCTCCTCCAGCATGTTCTCCAGGTGCGCGGTCACCGCCTGCCGCGCGCCGGGGTCCACCCGGTCCAGCACCAGCGCGACCTGGGCGTGCCGGCGGGCGGCGTCCTCCAGCAGGTCCCACGGGACGGCGTCGGCGTAGCGGGCCGCGGTGGTGACGAACAGCCAGACGTCGGCGGCGCCGAGCAGCTGGGCGGCGATCCGCCGGTTCTCGGCGACGACCGAGTCGATGTCCGGGGCGTCCAGCAGCGCCAGACCCGGCGGCAGGGCGTCGGCCTCCGCCAGGCGCAGCGCGCGCGCCGACCCGCCGTCGGACTCGCCGGTGAGGCGCGCCATGCCGGGCAGGATCCGGTCGCCGCGGAACCACTGCGCGTCCAGCGGGTGGTGGACCAGGACGGGCGAGCGCGTCGTGGGACGCAGCACGCCGCTGCGGGTGACCGGCGTCCCGAGCAGCGAGTTGACCAGCGTGGACTTGCCCGCCCCGGTCGACCCGCCGACGACGACCAGCAGCGGGGCGGCCGCCGCTCGCATGCGCGGCAGCAGGTAGTCGTCGAGCTGGTCGAGCACCTGCGTGCGGGCGTCACGCTGCACGTCGGCGCCGGGCACGTCGAGCGGCAGCCGCACCTCCGCGACCGCCCCCCGCAGCCCGACGAGCGCCGCGAGCAGGTCAGCCGAGGCGCGCTCGGACGCGTCGTGGTCGGGGGTGGTCACCGCCGGTCAGCTCCGGGTCAGCTTGCGGTACGTGACGCGGTGCGGCCGGGCCGCATCCGCCCCGAGCCGGGACACCTTGTTCTCCTCGTACGCGGCGAAGTTCCCCTCGAACCAGTACCAGCTGGACGGGTTCGCCTCGGTGCCCTCGTAGGCGAGGATGTGCGTCGCGACCCGGTCCAGGAACCACCGGTCGTGGGAGACCACCACGGCGCAGCCGGGGAACTCCAGCAGGGCGTTCTCCAGCGACCCGAGCGTCTCGACGTCGAGGTCGTTGGTGGGCTCGTCGAGCAGCAGCACGTTGCCGCCCTGCTTGAGGGTGAGCGCGAGGTTGAGGCGGTTGCGCTCCCCACCGGACAGCACGCCGGCCGGCTTCTGCTGGTCGGGCCCCTTGAAGCCGAACGCGGCGACGTAGGCGCGCGACGGCATCTCGACGTTGCCGACCTTCATGTAGTCCAGCCCGTCGGACACGACCTCCCACAGGGTCTTCTTCGGGTCGATGCCGGCGCGGCTCTGGTCGACGTAGGACAGCTTGACCGTCTCGCCGACCTTCAGCTCGCCGTCGTCGAGCGGCTCGAGGCCCACGATCGTCTTGAACAGGGTCGTCTTGCCGACGCCGTTCGGCCCGATCACCCCGACGATGCCGTTGCGCGGCAGCGTGAAGGACAGGTCGTCGATGAGGACCCGGCCGTCGAAGCCCTTCTCCAGGTCCTTGGCCTCGATGACGATCGACCCCAGGCGCGGGCCCGGCGGGATCTGGATCTCCTCGAAGTCCAGCTTGCGGGTGCGGTCCGCCTCGGCGGCCATCTCCTCGTAGCGCGCCAGGCGCGACTTGGACTTGGTCTGGCGGCCCTTGGCGTTCATCCGCACCCAGGTGAGCTCCTCGGCGAGGCGCTTGGCGAGCTTGGCGTCCTTCTTGCCCTGGACCTCCAGACGCGCCTGCTTCTTCTCCAGGTACGTGGAGTAGTTGCCCTCGTACGGGTACAGGCGCCCGCGGTCGACCTCGCAGATCCACTCCGCCACGTGGTCGAGGAAGTACCGGTCGTGGGTGACGGCGAGGATGGCACCGGCGTACTGCGACAGGTGCTGCTCCAGCCACAGCACGCTCTCGGCGTCCAGGTGGTTGGTGGGCTCGTCGAGCAGCAGCAGGTCGGGCTTCTGCAGGAGCAGCTTGCACAGCGCGACCCGGCGGCGCTCGCCACCGGACAGGACCGACACGTCGGCGTCCGCCGGCGGGCAGCGCAGCGCGTCCATGGCCTGCTCGAGCTGGGCGTCGAGGTCCCAGCCGTCGGCCGCGTCGATCTTCTCCTGCAGCTCGCCCATCTCGGCGAGCAGGGTGTCGAAGTCGGCGTCCGGGTCGGCCATGAGGGCCGAGATCTCGTTGAAGCGGTCGATCTGGCCCTTGAGCTCGGCGACGCCCTCCTCGACGTTGCCCAGGACCGTCTTCTCCTCGTTCAGGTCCGGCTCCTGCATGAGGATGCCGACGCTGAAGCCGGGCGACAGGCGGGCCTCGCCGTTGGAGGGCTGCTCCAGCCCCGCCATGATCTTGAGGATCGTGGACTTCCCGGCGCCGTTGGGGCCGACGACGCCGATCTTGGCGCCGGGGAGGAAGTTCAGGGTGACGTCGTCGAGGATGACCTTGTCACCGTGCGCCTTCCGCGCCTTGTACATGGTGTAGATGAACTCAGCCACGGCTCTCGTGTCCGCCTCACGTCGAAGTTGGGGGTCCGGGCCCGCACGGGCCGCCTCTGCCCCCAGCCTACGGGGGCGGGCGGGAGCGTGCCGGGAGGGTGACCCCGGACCGCGCCGCGTCCGGACGACCGGGCGGCGCCGCGTCGGTACACCGGCGGCGCCGCGTCGGTACACCGGGCGGCGCCGCCGCCGTACCCCCGGGCCGGTGCCCGCCGCACGCGGGGGCCGCGGGCGGGCACCGGCGGCTCGCCGGCGGGGCGGTCAGACCCGGTCGAGCTCCCGGTCGCCGTCGTCCGCCTCGACGGCGGGCCCGGACGTCGCCGGGTCGCCGGCGCCTCCCGCCCCGTCCTCCCCTGCCGGCGGGCGGTCGCCCCCGCCGAGCAGGTCCGACGCCCACGGGTCGTCGGCGTCCCTCCCGCCGCCCCCGTCCTCGCCGGAGCCCACGTCCGGCGTCCCCGGCGCGACGTGGACGGTGCGGGCGAACGTCGCCCGCCCGTAGGTGAGGTCCGGTCCGATCGCGAGCGCCTCGAGCACCAGCGAGGTGCGGGGACCCTCCGGGCTCTCCCACTGCTCCGTCGACAGGCGCCCGTGCACCAGCACCGGGTCGCCCTTGCGCAGGGACGACGCGACGTTGAGCGCCGACTGGCGCCACACCTTGACCGTGAACCACTCGGTCCGCCCGTCCGCCCACGCGTCCTGCGCGCGGTCGAAGTACCGCCGGGTGTTCGCCATGCGGAAGCTCGTGAAGGGCGTCGCCGTCGCGCCCGTGTAGTGCCTGGGCTCGGTGCCCACCCAGCCCACCAGCGTCACCGTCAGGTCGTTCGTGCTCATGGCTCCTCCTCGCCCGGGCGGCCGGCGCACGCCGGCCCTCGGGTCGAGGTTCGCGCCGGGCGGCCACGCCGCGGGGAGCGCCGACCGTCAGGCGGTGGACGGTCTCTCGCCATCCGCGCCCGGGGTCGGCCGGGCGGCCGAGGTGGGCGAGCCGGCCGAGGCGGGCCGGACCGGCGAGGCGGGCGCTGCAGGCGAGCCGGGCGCTGCAGCCGCGGCGGCGGCGAGCGTGCGCACCTCCCGGTGCTCGCCCAGCACGGCGAGCGTCGGCGCCACCAGGCGCGCGGCGACGACGTCGTCCAGCGCGGACCGACCCTCGCCGAGCACGGCCGCCGCGCGGCGGCGGCCCGCCCGGCGCCGCAGCGCCGCCGCGACCAGCGCCAGCAGCACGGCGACCAGGGCGAGCACCCCCGCGAGCAGCGGGGTGGCCCACCGTCCTGCGGCGCGGTCCAGGCCGCCGGCGTCGGTGACGGACGCGCCGACCACGAGCGCCGCGACGACCAGCGCCGCGAGACCGGCGACGACCGCGGCGACGCCCGCCACCAGCGCCGACCGCGAGCGGCGCGCCGCGACGGCGACCGCGTGCAGCGCCCGGTCGACGTCCTGCCGGAGCGTCTCGGCGGGCGCGACGCGGTCGGCCACCGCCCGCTGCCACGGCGCCGGGAGCCCCGCGGTCACGTCCGTGAGCCAGCGGTGGCGCGCGAGGTCGACGGTGTCCGGCTGCACCGCGCCGAACGACGGCACCGGCCCTCGACCGCCGCGCACCGACGCCTCGACCCCGGACGCGATCGCCGGCAGACCGGCCGCCTCGGCGAGCGCGTCCACCACCCGCTCGGTGGGCAGGTCCGCGGCCTCCGGCTCGGCCGGCGCGACCTGAGCCGTGAGCAGGCGGGCTGCGGCCTCGACCTCCGCACCGGCGCGGACGGCGGCGGTGCTCGGCCCGGCCACGACGGCGGCGAGCGCGGCCCGGACGTCGCCCACCCCGAAGCCGGTCCGCACGGACGTCGGCCGCACGCGCACGCCGACCAGGCCGTCCTCGGCGAGCAGGCGCTCCACGTCGTGGACCAGGCGCTCGCGGACCCCGTCCGGGACGGTGTCGACCTGGTTGAGCACGACCGTCATCGCGGCCTCGTGGCCGACGAGGTCGCGCAGGTACCCCGAGTGCAGCGCGTCGTCGGCGTACTTCTGCGGGTCGACGACCCACACGAGCAGGTCGACCATCGGCAGCAGCCGGTCGACGACGTCGCGGTGCGCGGACTCCACCGAGTCGTAGTCGGGCAGGTCGAGCAGGACCAGACCGCGCAGGTCGGCCTGCGCCTCACCGTCCAGGGCGGTCTCCCGCTCGATCCGGTGGTCCGGCGCGACACCGAGCCAGTCCAGCAGCGCCGTGCCCGTCCCGCCCCACACGCATGCGGTGACCTCGGACGTCGTCGGCCGCTTCACCCCGACGTCGGAGAACGGCAGGCCGGACACGGCGTTGAACAGGCTGGACTTGCCCGACCCGGTCCCGCCGACGAGCGCGACGATCGTGTGGTCGATGCCCAGGGCGAGCCGCTCCCGGACGCCGGCCGCGGCAGCGGCCACCTGACGCCGGACCCGGGGGTCCAGACGGTCGCCACCGACCTCCAGCGCCCGCTCGAGGGTCTCGACGCGTCCGCTCACGTCCGCGGTGCGTGACCGGTGCGCTCCGCGTCCGGGGACGCCCGGCGTCGCGGTCACGCCGGCCGCCGCCGGCGCGGACGTCGGTGGCACCGCAGCCTCGCCGCCGCTCCCCGCGGTCGGGAGCCCCCGCGGACCGGGGGGTCCGGCCGGGGCGGTGCCGCCCGCGTGCCGGCCGGGTGGTGCGTCGGTCATGTCAGCCCCTTGAGGACGGCCAGCCGCAGCCGCAGCCGCGAGGCGGCGTCGGGTGCGAGGTCGGGCACGGTGAGGTGGCGCTCGAGGGACGCCGCCTCCTGGCTCACCTGCTCGCGGGCCCGCTGCACGAGCCCGTCGCGCAGCGCCTCGCGGACGGGGACGCCGGCGTCGCCGAGCGCGGCGTGCATGAGCTGCCCGGCGGGCGCGAGCCCCGCCGCCGCGGCGAGCAGGACGGCGGCCAGCCCGCGCGCGCCGAGCGCGGAGGCCGCCCCCTGCGCGCGCCGCGCTGTGTCCGGGTCGCCGGACGCCACCAGGGCCGCGACGGCGTCGTCGGCGGAGCGGACCCACTGGTGCGCGGAGCGCCGGGCCTCCCGGGTGCGCGCCTCGGCGTGGTCGTGCGTGGCCCAGCCGGCCACCAGGCCGGCCGACCCCGGGGGCGCGTCCGGACCGGTGAGCCGTGCCCGGAGCTCGGTCTCGGCCGTGGTGGCGGCAGCGTCCAGCGCGGCCGCGGCGGACCGCTCGAGGTGCTCCAGGAGCGGCTCCAGCGCCGCCTCTCGGGTGCGTGCGGTCCGGCGGGACCCGCGCAGCCGTCCGGAGCGCCCGACGGCACGTGCCAGCGGGCCCGCGCCGGTGGCCAGCTCCGCCCAGGAGGCCCGGACGGCGCCGTCGGCGACCGCACCGGCGAGCACCGCGCCCCCCGCGGCGGCCGTCGGGGAGGCGACCGCGGCGGCGATCCGGACGCGCAGCGCCCCGGCCGCGTCGACCTGCTCCTGGACCGACTCCGCGAGCCCGTCCACCCAGCCGCGCAGCGAGCCGAGCGAGCCCCGCAGCGTGCGGGCGATCACCGACCGGGCGCGGTCCGGGCCGGCGACGGTGGTCAGCCAGCGGTTGATGGGGGCGACGGCGGACGGCTCCAGCAAGCCCTCGTGCGGCCCGACGTCCGGCAGGACGAACAGCGGGACGCCCTGCATGCCGCGCTCCCGCAGCCGGGTCAGCAGGTCACCGCGGACGGTCGCCAGCGACTCGGTCGGGACCCGGTTCAGCACCATGGCGACGGACGCGCGGCGCTCCATCGCCCCGTCCAGCACCCGCCAGGGCAGCGCGTCGCCGTAGCGCGCGGCGGTGGTGACGAACAGCCACAGGTCCGCGGCCTCGAGCAGGCGCCGGGCGGTCTCCCGGTTGGACCGCAGCACCGAGTCGAGGTCGGGGGCGTCGAGCAGCGCGATGCCGCGCGGGACGCCGTCGTGCGGGACGACGTCGACGGCGCCCATCAGGGGGTGCCCGGCGAGGAGCTCGCCGTCGTCGGGGTGGTGCACGAGGACGGGGCGGCGGGTGGTCGGCCGCAGCACGCCCGCCGGCGACACCTCGGTGCCGAGCAGGGAGTTCGCCAGGGTCGACTTGCCCGCGCCGGTGGAGCCGGCCAGCACGACGACGGCCGGCGCGGACAGCTGCTCCAGGCGCGGGAGCAGGTGGTCCGAGAGCTGGTCCAGCAGCCGCGCGCGGGACGCGCGGGCCTCCTCCACGCCGGGCAGCTCGAGCGGGAAGGTCGTGCGCTCGACGTCCCGTCGCAGGTCACGGACCGCGTCCAGGAGCGAGGGGGTGACCGTGGGCGGTTCGGTGCTCGCGTCCGTCGCGTGGAGATCCGGCTGGGCGCTCACAGCGGTCATCCTCCCGTAGCGCCCGGGTGCGACCAAACGCGCGCGCCGCACGCGAACAGCCCGATCGCGCCGGCGGCGGCGCCCGAGGCAGCACCCGAAGCGGCACCCGAGGCGGCACCGCGGGGCGCGTGCGAGCATGCCCGACGTGACGCCTCAGCCCTTCACCACCCGGCCCGAGCTCGTGGGCACCGTCGGCATGGTCGCCTCGACGCACTGGCTCGCGTCCCAGTCCGGGATGGCGCTGCTGGAGGCGGGCGGCAACGCGTTCGACGCCGCCGTGGCCGCCGGTCTGGTCCTGCACGTGGTCGAGCCGCACCTCAACGGCCTGGGCGGGGACGTCCCGGTGATCGGCTGCACCGCAGGCAGCGGCGAGCCGTTCGTGCTCAGCGGCCAGGGGACGGCGCCGGCCCTGGCGACGCCGGAGGCCTTCGAGGACCTCGGCGTCGACCTCATCCCCGGCACGGGGCTGCTGCCCGCGGTGGTCCCCGGCGCGTTCGGCACCTGGATGGACCTGCTCGCCCGGTACGGCACCAAGCACGTGCGTGACGTCCTGGCTCCTGCGATCGGCTACGCGCTGGACGGCCACCCGCTGCTGCCGCAGGCCGCCGCGACGATCGCCCGGGTCGCCGACCTGTTCACCGAGCACTGGCCGACCTCGTCCGCCGTGTACCTGCCGGACGGCCACGCCCCGGCCCCGACGGAGCGGTTCCGCAACGTCGCGCTCGGACGGACCCTGGAGCGGCTCGCCGCCGCCGCGGACGCGGCCGGCCCGGACCGGGAGGCAGGCATCGAGGCCGCGCGCGCCGCCTTCTACGAGGGCTTCGTCGCCGAGGAGGTCGACCGGTTCGTCCGGACGACGTCGGTCATGGACGCGACGGGGCGTCCGCACGCCGGGCTCCTGCGCTACGACGACCTGGCCGGCTGGCGCGTGCGCGAGGAGCGCGCCGCGACCGCCGAGCTGGCCGGGCGCACGATCGCCAAGACCGGGCCGTGGGGTCAGGGGCCGGCACTGCTGCAGCAGCTCACCGTGCTGGCCGGGATGGACCTGGCCGACACCCGGCCGGGGTCCGCCGAGCTCGTCCACACCGTGGTGGAGTCCGCCAAGCTCGCGTACGCGGACCGCGACGCCTGGTACGGGGACCCCGACCACACCGACGTCCCCCTGGCCACGCTGCTCTCCGGCCCGTACGCCGACGCGCGCCGGCGCCTGATCGGGTCGGACGCCTCCGACGAGCTGCGCCCGGGCAGCCCGGACGGACGCGAGCCGCGCCTCCCGGCCCGGGTGCTCGCCGAGGTGGAGCGGTCCCGCGCGGCCGCCGGCGACACCGGACCGGCGCCCCGGCGGCGCACCGCCGGGACCGGCGAGCCGACGTTCGCGCTCGGCGAGGACGCGCCGTCGTCCGGCGCGACCGGCCCCGGGACCGATCCCGCCGTCGCCGGGGACGGTCTCACGCGCGGGGACACCTGCCACCTGGACGTGGTCGACCGGTACGGCAACGTCGTCTCGGTGACGCCCAGCGGCGGCTGGCTGCAGAGCTCCCCCGTCGTCCCCGCGCTCGGCTTCGCCCTGCCGACCCGCGCGCAGATGTTTTGGGTGGAGCGCGGGCTGCCCTCCTCGATCACCCCGGGGGCACGTCCGCGCACCACGCTGAGCCCGACCCTGGTGCTGCGCGACGGCGTCGCCGAGCTCGCCTGCGGGACGCCGGGCGGTGACCAGCAGGACCAGTGGCAGCTGCCGTTCCTGCTCCGCCACCTCGTGTACGGCATGGGCATCCAGGAGGCCATCGACGCCCCGACCTGGCACACCACCCACCTCGTGTCGTCCTTCGACCCCCGCGACATCGAGCTGCGCGGCCTGCACGCCGAGGAGCGGCTGGGCCCGGACGTGCTGGCCGAGCTGCGCCGGCGGGGGCACGCCGTCACCGTCACCGGACCCTGGTCGCTGGGGCGGCTGAGCGCGGTCGGGACCCGGCCGGACGGCATGCTGCGCGGCGCCGCGACGCCCCGCGGGATTCAGGCGTACGCGGTCGGGCGCTGACGCCCGCAGCGAGCCGCTTCGCAGGTGGGAGCGCACGCTGTGGCACGCTGAGCGGTGACCGGGCCCGGCCCGGCGAGCCCCCATAGCTCAATGGATAGAGCAACGGCCTTCTAATCCGTAGGTTGCAGGTTCGAGTCCTGCTGGGGGCGCCTGCCGATGTGCTGCGACGTCGAAGGCGAGCACGTCGTGGTCCCGGCATCCCGCACGCCGGGGGACGCCCGAGGCTCGCCCGCCCGAGCCGCCACCCGACCGGACGCGACGACGCTACGGGGTGAGCTCGGGCGGCGGCTCCGGGCTCCAGCCGGGCTCCGGCTCGCCGGCCGGCAGCCCGTGCGTGACGTGCACCCGGTCGATCACCGTGATGACCCCGACGACGGCGACCGCGAGCCCCGCGGCCGCGACCACGTCGGTGAGGAAGTGGTACCCCAGGTACAGGCGGCTCAGCGCGACCGCCGCCACGCCGATCAGCCCGCCCACCAGCCATCCCACGACGAACCGTCGCGTCCGGTGGCGGCTGGCGACCAGGTACCCGGCGACGAAGAGGAAGGTCGCCGTGCCGATGGTGTGGCCGGACGGGAACGACCCGGTCGTCTCCGACCCGGGGATGAACATCGTCTCCTCGGGTGGCCGGGGCCGCGCCACGAGCCCCTTGACCGCCAGGGAGAGCAGGGTGGAGCCGATCATCGCGCCGGCCAGCAGCAGCGGCCGCCACCACTCGCGGCGGACGACCCCCCACAGCACGCACGCGACCAGGACGATCACCGGCAGCACGGTCGGGCCCGTGACGAACGTCAGGGCCGCCAGCACCGCGGTCACCGCGCCGCTGCGGACGCCCACCAGGAACTCCAGCACCGGCCGGTCGAACAGCGACAGGTCGTCCTGCTCCTGGACGGCGTCCAGCATGGCGCCGAACAGCAGCGCCCCCAGGCCCACCAGGAGGAGTCCGGGCAGGACGGCGCGCAGGAGCGGGCGGGTCGCGTACCAGGTGAGGACGCGCTGGGAGGTCGAGGTCGGGGCGGTCACCGGACGACGCTAACCCGGGAGCGGCCGGGACCGCCCCCGGTGCCCCCGGTGCCCACCAGGGGTGCCCACGCGGCGCACCTGCGGCCCGCGACGGGGAAAAAGCCGTGACCTGCACGGGCGTGCGGTGGTGAGGTGGTCCCACCGCGGTGACGTCAGGGTCCGGCCAGACCCATCCCGACCACGTCACGAGAGTGAACGACCATGAACACCCCCGTCCCCGACCAGCACCTGCGGCACCGCGACGTCGCGGACCGCCTCGAGATCCTCCTCACGCTCCAGCGCGACACCGTCCGCGGCGAGGTCCTGCCCTTGCTGCTGGCCGTCCGCTGACCGCCCGTGCGCGCTGAGCGGGTCCGGCCCCACGGCCGGGCCCGCTCCGCCGCGTCCGGGACCTCTCCGACGTCGCCGGACACGCGGTGCCGCTCCGGCCCGGCGCCCGCCTGCTCCCTCGACCGCGCCCTGCCGGACGGCCCCGCGCCCGCCCCGTAGGGTGGCGCCCGTGACCGTGAACTCCGCCGGCGCCAGCGGCGACCGCATCGTCTGGATCGACTGCGAGATGACCGGCCTCGACACCAGCGTGGACGCGCTGGTCGAGGTCGCCGCCATCGTCACCGACTCCGAGCTCAACGTGCTCGGCGACGGTGTCGACGTGGTCATCAAGCCGCCGGACGCGGCACTGGAGCAGATGGGCGACTTCGTCCGCCAGATGCACACGACGTCCGGGCTGCTCGCCGACCTGCCCAACGGGACGACCCTGGTCGACGCCGAGGCGCGCGTGCTGGAGTACCTGCGCGAGTGGATCCCCGACGCCGGACGGGCCCCGCTCGCCGGCAACTCGATCGGGACGGACAAGGCGTACCTCGACCGGGACATGCCCGAGCTGATGGAGCACCTGCACTACCGGGTGATCGACGTGTCCTCGATCAAGGAGCTCGCGCGCCGCTGGTACCCGCGGGTCTACTTCGCCTCCCCGGCCAAGAGCGGCGGTCACCGGGCGCTGGCGGACATCCTCGAGAGCATCGACGAGCTGCGCTACTACCGTGCCGCGCTGCTGGTCCCGCAGCCCGGGCCGGACTCCAGGACCGCGAAGGCGATCGCCGCGCAGGTCGCCGCCACCACCGTGGCTGCCCGGCGCGGCGTGCCGGTCGCCGACGCCTGACCGCCTGCGACGAGCACCCCGCCGGAGCCGCTACACTTCTCGTCGGCCCGGCACGCACGTCGCGGGCCATGGTGGCTATAGCTCAGGTGGTAGAGCACCTGGTTGTGGTCCAGGGGGTCGCGGGTTCAAGTCCCGTTAGCCACCCGCACGAACGGCGTCCGGCCCGAGGGCCGGACGCCGTTCCGCGTCCGGGGCACGCCCGCCCCGGGGCACGCCCGCGGGCGGGCGCGGGCCCCGCTCTCAGGCCGCGACGCGCCGCGTGATCGCGTCCGCGAACCGGTCCAGCGCGCCGTCGGCCAGCGACAGGAACAGCGACGGCTCGGTGAGCTCGACCTCGAGGATGAGGGGGGCGCCGTCCGGGCCCTGCAGCAGGTCCACGCGCGTGTAGAGCAGCGCGCCCTCGCCGGCGCCGGGGACGATGCCGGGCAGTGCGGCCACCACCCGGTCGGCGACGGCGCGCTCCGCCTCGGACGCCTCGCGGGCGGCCATCTGCTCCGGCTTGAACAGGCCCTCCACGCCCCGGTACGGGCCCTCCAGCAGCGGGCCCTTGCGCACCGCGTGGCTGAACTCGCCGTCGACGTACACCAGCGCCGTCTCCCCCGCGGTGTCCACGCGGGACAGGTACGGCTGGACCATGACGTGCCGGCCGGCGCGCAGCAGGTCCCGGGCGTGCACGATCGCCAGGCCGCGCTGCTGCGCCTCGTTGGCGTTGTAGCGACCGGTGTCCTTGGCGCCGGCGCTGACCGTGGGCTTGACCACGAAGTCGCCCATGGCCGGGAACCGGGTGTGCACCGCGCGGGACGTGAGGTTGCGCGCCGGGTCGAGCCAGATGGTCGGGACCGTCGGCAGGCCCGCGGCCTCCAGGTCGCGCAGGTAGCCCTTGTCGGTGTTCCACTCGAGCACCGACGCCGGGTTGGCCACGGCGCGCAGCGAGCGCGCCCACGTCAGGAACTCCTCGCGCCGCGGGGAGTAGTCCCAGGTGTCCCGCACCACGACGAGGTCGAAGCCGGACCAGTCGACGTCGGCGTCGTCCCAGACGGCCGCGACGGCGTCCACCCCGCGCTGCGCGAGCGCCGGCAGCAGGGGGGCGTCGTCGGACTCCAGGTCGGGGAACGTCGAGCACGTGGCGAGGGCGATGCGCGGGGAGGTCATGGGCGCAGGCTACCGACGGCGGGCTGCGCAGGGGCGGGTGAGCCGGCCGGGGCGGAGTCGGCCATGCGGTGCAGCGCGCGCAGCAGGGCGTCCGCCGTGACGGATCCGACGACGGCGCCCGCGTCGTCCTGCACGTGCACCGCACCCGCTGGGCTGGTGGCCAGGGCACCGAGGACCTCGTCGAGCGGGTCGCCGAGCCGCACGGGGCCGCCCTGCCACGAGCCGTCCGAGGTGCCGGTGGAGGCACCGGACGCCGCGGGCCCCGCGGGTGCCCCCACGTCCGCGCGCTCCAGCCGCCCCAGGCCCAGCAGCCGGACGGCGGCGCCCTGGCCCACGAAGTCGGCGACCATCGGCGTCGCCGGCCGGGCCAGCAGGCTCACCGGGTCCGCGAGCTGCTCCAGGTGCCCGCCGCGGCTGAAGACGGCGATGCGGTCCCCCAGCCGCACGGCCTCGTCGACGTCGTGCGTCACGAGCATGACCGTCGTGCCGAGCTCGCTGCGGATCCGGCCGAACTGCGCCTGCAGCCGGCGTCGGCCGACCGGGTCGACGGCGCCGAACGGCTCGTCCATCAGCAGGACCGGCGGGTCGACCGCGAGGGCGCGGGCCACCCCGACGCGCTGGCGCTCCCCGCCGGAGAGCTGGTGCGGGTAGCGGCGCGCGTAGGTGTCCGGCGCGAGCCCGACCAGCTCGAGCAGGTCGACCACCCGGGACCGGATCCGCTCCCGGGACCAGCCGAGCAGCCGCGGCACGGTCGCCACGTTCTGCTCGACGGTCCGGTGCGGGAACAGCCCGACGTTCTGGATGACGTAGCCCATCCGCCGCCGCAGGGCGACGGGATCGGCGTCCGCGACGTCCGCGCCCTCCACGAGGAGCCGCCCCGACGTGAGCTCGACGAGGCGGTTGGCCATCCGCAGGGTCGTGGACTTGCCGCACCCGGAGGGGCCCACCAGCGCCAGCAGCTCGTGCGCGTGCACGTCCAGGTCCAGGCCCTCGACCGCGACCGTCCCGTCGCCGTACTCCTTGCGGGCCCGCTCGTAGCGGATCACGGTCTCGCCGGGGAGGCTCATGCCGCGGCACGCTACTTCGCACCGCGTCCCGTCGACCAGGGGGATCGCGGGCAGGTAGCGTCCCAGCGTGATCTCGTCCGCCGCGTCGGCCCCGGCCAACCCGTGGCTCTCCTGGCAGTACGTGCAGACCAACCGCGGCGACATCCTGGACGCGCTCGGCCAGCACGTCGGGCTCACCGTGCAGGCCGTCGCGCTCGCGACCGTCGTGGCGCTGCCCCTGGCGGCGCTGGCGCACGTCCACCCACGGCTGGCCGGCCCGGTGCTGGGGTTCTCCGGGGCGCTGTACACGATCCCCTCCCTGGCGCTGTTCGCGCTCATCTACCCGTTCCTGCTCGACGCGCGCCTGTCCGTGCTCATCGGGCTGGTCATGTACGCGCTGCTCGTGCTGGTCCGCAACGTGCTGGTCGGCCTCCAGGGGGTCCCCGAGGACGTGCGCGACGCCGCCCGCGGGCTCGGGTACGGACGCGCCCGGCTGCTGCTGACGGTCGAGCTGCCGCACGCCGTCCCCGCGGTGATGGCCGGGCTGCGGCTGGCGACGGTGACGACCGTGGCGCTGGCGACCATCGGCGTCGTCGTCGGCTACGGCGGGCTCGGGCAGCTGATGTTCCGCGGCTTCCAGAGCGACTACCACGCCGAGATCCTCACCGCGGCGCTGCTGTGCGTGGCGCTGGCGCTGGTCGCCGACGGGCTGCTGCGCCTGCTGGGACGAGCCGTCACCCCGTGGCTGCGCGCCGGGTCGGTCCGGTGATCCGCACCTCGGTGGCCGGCGACGCCGTCACGTGGCTCAACGACCCGCTGAACTGGACCGGGCCGTCCGGCATCCCCGCCCGCCTGGTGGAGCACCTGGGGATGTCCGCGGTCGCGGTGCTGCTCGCCGCCGTCGTCGCCCTGCCGGTGGGCGTCTGGCTGGGGCACGCACGCCGCGGCGGCGGCGTCGCGGTCATGCTCGCCAACGCGTCCCGCGCGCTGCCGACCCTGGCGCTGCTGCTCATCTTCGCCTCGACGGCGATCGGGTTCGGCAACCGCGCCACCGTGGTCGCCGCGGCGGTGTTCGCGGTCCCGCCGATCCTCACCAACGCCGTCACCGGCCTCCTGGGCGTGGACCCCGACGTGCGCGACGCCGCCCGCGGCATGGGCCTGTCCCCCACGCGCTCGCTGCTGCAGATGGAGCTGCCCCTGGCGCTGCCGCTGCTCGCCGCGGGGCTGCGGACCGCGACGGTCCAGGTGATCGCGACCATCCCGCTCGCCGCGCTGGTCGGCGGTGGCGGGCTCGGGCCGATCATCGTGTCCGGCTTCGCCAACCGGCGGTTCGGGCAGGTCCTCGCCGGGGCGGTCCTGGTGACCGCGGTGTGCCTCCTCGCCGAGGCCGTCCTGGCGGTGGCCCAGCGTGCGGTCACCCCGGCCGGCCTGCGCCCCGCCCGTGCCCGGCGCGTCCGAGGAATTGCCCCGGGCACCGTCCGCGGGTCCAATGAGCACGCTGCCGTCCCGTCCCCTCAGGAGTCCGCATGAACGCACGCCGTCCGCTGCTCGCCGCCCTCGCGGCCGGGCTCCTCACCCTCACCGCGGCCTGCGGCGACCCGGGCTCGTCCGGCACCGCACCGACCACGGCGGCCACCGTCACGGCTGAGGAGGTCGCGACCTGCGACCCGGTCGCCGGGGAGTCGCTGGTCGTCCTGGAGGACGACCAGGGGCTGCAGACCGTCGACAACATCGTCCCGGCGGTGAACGCCGGCGCGGCGGCGGCCGACCCCGCCCTGGTGCCCCTCCTCGACGCCGTCTCCGCGACGCTGGACACCGCGACGCTCATCGAGCTCAACAAGGCCGTCGACGTCGACCGCCAGACGTCCACCCAGGTCGCCGAGCAGTACCTCGCCGAGAAGGGCCTGACCACGCAGGACCAGGTCGGCTCCGGGCGGCAGGTCGTCATCGGGGCCGCCAACTTCTCCGAGAGCGCGACGCTGGCCGAGCTGTACGCGGGCGTGCTGCGCGCGGCGGGCTACGACGCGTCCACGCAGGCGATCGGCAACCGCGAGACGTACCTGCCGGCCGTCCAGGCGGGCGCCCTGACCGCGGTCCCGGAGTACGCGGGCACGCTGACCGAGTTCCTCAACAAGGGTGCGAACGGCCCCGACGCCCCGGCGCTGGCCAGCTCGGACCTCGACGCCACGATGGCCGAGCTCACCACGCTCGGCGAGGGGGTGGGGCTCGTGCTCGGGACCCCGTCCCAGGCGCAGGACCAGAACGCCTTCGCGGTCACGACCGCGTTCGCCGAGGAGTACGACGTCTCGACCCTGAGCGAGCTCGCGGACACGTGCGGGGGCGTCGTCCTGGGCGGTCCGCCGGAGTGCCCCGAGCGTCCGTTCTGCCAGCCCGGCCTCGTGGACACCTACGGGCTCCAGGTCGGCGAGTTCGTGTCGCTGGACCCGGGTGGCCCGCTGACCAAGACCGCGCTGCAGCAGGGGCGGATCACGCTGGGTCTGGTGTTCTCGTCCGACGCCGCCCTGGCCGGCTGACCGGGCCGCACCACCGAGCACGGACGCCGGCCGGTCGCCCCCGTGGCGACCGGCCGACGTGCGTCCGGGCCCGTCCGGGCCGGCGCTACAGCCCGTACCCCTCCAGCAGCCGCAGCCACACCTCGCTGACCGTGGGGTACGCGGGGACCGCGTGCCACAGCCGCGACAGCGGCACCTGCCCGACGACGGCGATCGTCGCCGAGTGCAGCATCTCGGCGACGTCCGGCCCGACGAACGTGGCGCCGAGGACGACCTCCCGCTCGGTGTCCACGACGATCGCGGCGGTGCCCTGGTAGCCGTCCGCCGCGATCGCCGCGCCGGCGACCGAGCCGATGTCGTAGCGGACCACCCGCACCGGGTACCCGGCGTCGCGCGCCGCGTCCTCGGTGAGCCCGACGGTGGCGACCTCGGGACGGGTGAAGACCACCTGCGGGACCGCCTCGTGGTCTGCCGTCGCGCGGTAGCGGGACCACGGCTCGGCGGCCTCGACCGGGCCGCCCCAGTGCTCGCCGCCGCCGTCCGCGGAGAAGCGCGCGGCGACGACGTCGCCGGCGACGCGCGCGTCGTACTTCCCCTGGTGAGTGGTGGCGACCCGGCCGGTCACGTCGCCGGCCGCGTACAGCCACCCGCCGTCGACGGCCGTGACCTGCATGCGGTCGTCCACCTCGAGCCGTGAGCCCGGCTCCAGCCCGACGGCATCCAGCCCGAGGTCCGCGGTCCGCGGCCGTCGTCCGGTGGCGACGAGCACCTCGTCCGCCACGACGACGTCGCCGGTGGACAGGTGCAGGCGGACGCCGGACGCGTCGCGCTCCACCCGCTCCACCTGCACGCCCAGCCGCAGGTCCGCGCCGGCATCCACGAGCGCCGAGGTCACCGCCTCGCCGACGAACGGCTCGAGGCCCGCCAGCAGTCGGGCGCCGCGCACCAGGACCGTCACCCGGCTGCCCAGGTCGGTGTAGGCCGTCGCCATCTCCGCCGCCACGACCCCGCCGCCGATGATCGCCAGCGATCCCGGGACCCGGTCCGCGGACGTCGCCTCACGGCTCGTCCAGGGCCGGGCGGTCGCCAGGCCGGGCAGGTCGGGCAGCACCGGCTCGCTCCCCGTGGCCACGACGACGGCGTGCCGGGCGACGACGGTGGTGGCGGCGCCCGTCCCGGCGTCACGCACCTCGAGCCGGCGCGGTCCGGTGAACCGGGCCGCACCCCGCAGGAGCTCGATGCCGGCACCGTCGAGCCACTTGACCTGCCCGCTGTCGTCCCAGTCCGCCGCCATGGTGTCCCGGCGAGCGAGCACCGCGCGGGCCGCGACGCCGCCCGTCACGGCCTCCGCCGCCCCCGGCACTGCTCGGGCCGCGGCCAGCACGGACCCCGAGCGCAGCAGGGCCTTGGACGGCATGCAGGCCCAGTAGGAGCACTCACCGCCGACGAGCTCGCTCTCGACGACGGCGACGGACAAGCCCCGCCGGCCGGCGCGGTCCGCCACGTTCTCGCCGACGGCGCCGGCCCCCAGGACCACCACGTCGAAGGTCTGCTCGCTCGGGTCGTGCTCGGGCTCGGTCTGCGTCATGGCTGTCCCCTCGGGTGCGGGATCCGGTGTCGGGCGGGATCCTGGGCGTGCGGCCCATGCTCCACCGGCCCGCACGTGCGCGCCAAGGACGCGGCCCGACCCGGCGGATGTTCACGCGTCCGACCACGCGGCGAAACCACCAGGTCGTACACCACATGGACAGTGGCCGTCACGGGTGAAAGTGCGGTCCACTGGTCCCGGCCCCTGTCGGCCGGGAAGAGGGAGGGTGTCGTGGCCGAGTACATCTGCGTCGACGGACCGCTGGAGGGCCGGCTGTTCCGCTGGCGCAAGGCGCCGCGCACGGGCGAGCCGCTGACGGTCGCCGTCGTCGACGTCGACCACGCCGTCCTCGAGGTCGACTACCGCGTGACCGCCACCGAGGAGGCGGGCTCGGGACGCCTGGAGTTCGTCGGCGCCCGTGACGCCCACGGGCACGGCACGACATCGCTGCTGTCGCGGGTCCGCCGGGTCCGCGGCCGGGTCGCGGACGCCCCCGGCCGCACGGCCCGCGCCGCGAGCGACCGCCTCCGCCGCGGGCACGCCGCCCTGCGCCACTGACGACTCCCGGGGCGCACCCAGCACGCCCCCCCACGTCACCGCACCCGCGTCGTCGGCGCGGCCGGATGCCCCGCGTCACCCCGTGGTCACCTGCGGTTCACCCGGGCCCGCTACCGTGCGGCGCGCGCCGTCCGGCGTGCCAACGGGTCGAGGGGGTCGGTGTGGTCGTCCTCGTCCCCCCGCCGATGCCGGCGACGGGCGGCGGGACCCGACCCGGCCGACCTGCGCCGGTCGTTGCCCGGGGACGCCGGCAGGCCGACCCGGTGACCCACCCGCTCACGGGACTCCGGGTGACCCGGCTGCCGAGCGGCGCGGTCGCGACGTCCGCGCCCGCGCCTCGACCTCGTCGCGTGGACCTCGCGTGCCCACCCGCCGTGCCCACCCGCCGTCTCCACCCGCCGTGCCCACCCGCCAGCGCAGGCGCGGGACGTGGGAGCGGGGAACCATGAGCCGTCGGCGCGACGGACGGGTCGGGCCGGCGGCCGGTGCACGGCGCGCGCCCCTGCCCACCCCCTCCTCGACCCGCAGAAGAACCAGGGAGCTCCATGAACGGCAACGGTGAGAGCGGGACGGTCGGCACACGCGCGCCCGCGGCGACGACGTCGGCCGGGTCGGACGGACCAGGCGCGTCGACGTTGATCACCGAGATGTCCCGGGCCGCGGGGTCGGCGCTGGCCGGCGCGGTGCAGAGCGACCTGCCCGAGGACCTGCGCCGCGCCCTGTCGCGGTTCCGGGTGGAGATCGACGACGAGGGCGAGCCGGTGCTGCTGCGCCCGGACGGCACCGTCGTCGACACCTGGCGCGAGGGCTACCCCTACCCCGAGCGGATGACCCGCCGGGAGTACGACGTCGCCAAGCGGGCGCTGCAGATCGAGCTGCTCAAGCTGCAGAGCTGGATCAAGGCCAGCGGCGGCAAGCTGGTGGTCGTCTTCGAGGGCCGGGACGCCGCCGGCAAGGGCGGCACGATCAAGCGGTTCACCGAGCACCTCAACCCCCGCGGTGCCCGGACCGTCGCGCTGGAGAAGCCCTCCGAGCGCGAGAGCAGCCAGTGGTACTTCCAGCGCTACATCTCCCACCTGCCCGCGGCCGGCGAGATGGTCCTGTTCGACCGCTCCTGGTACAACCGGGCCGGCGTGGAGCGCGTCATGGGCTTCTCGACCCAGGAGCAGTACCGGGAGTTCATGCGCCAGGCGCCCAAGCTCGAGCGGATGTTCGTCGACTCCGGCATCCACCTGGTCAAGTTCTGGTTCTCGGTCTCGCACGCCGAGCAGCGCACCCGGTTCCTCATCCGGCAGATCGACCCCGTGCGCCAGTGGAAGCTGTCCCCCATGGACCTGGAGTCCCTGGACCGGTGGGACGCCTACACCGCGGCCAAGGAGGAGATGTTCGCCCGGACGGACACCGACCACGCCCCGTGGACCGTGGTGAAGAGCAACGACAAGAAGCGCGCGCGCCTGGAGGCCATGCGGCACGTGCTGGACCGCTTCGACTACGAGGGCAAGAACCCCACGGTCGTCGGCACCCCCGACCCGCTGATCGTCGGCCGGGGACGGGACCTCGTCGAGACCGACGAGACCGGCTCGGAGTCGCGGGGTTGGTGACGTCGCGCGGTGACCGGCACGCAGGCCTGCCGTCCTCGACGGCGTCGCCGCTGCGCGCCGGTGACCGGGCGGCCGCACCCAGAACCCTGGTCGACCTGTTCGCGGCCACGGTCGCCCGTCACCCGGACGTCCCGGCGATCGACGACGGCGACGAGGTCCTGACGTACGCGGCGCTGGCGGACGCCGTCGCGGTCCGGGCCGGGCGGCTCGCCGCGGTGGGCGTCGGCCCCGGGGACCGGGTGGGGGTGCGTGCGTCGTCCGGCACCGTGGGCCTGTACGTGTCGGTCCTCGCCGTCCTGCACGCCGGTGCGGCGTACGTCCCGGTGGACGCGGACGACCCCGAGGAGCGGGCGCAGCGGGTGTTCGCCGACGCAGGGGTCGCCGCCGTCCTCGGTGACGGACCGGACCCGCTGGGTCCCGACGGCGGCGCGCTCGCGGTGCGCGACGCCGTGGCCTCCCCCCGTGCGCCCGGGCTCGGGGACGACGCGTGGATCATCTTCACCTCCGGCTCCACCGGGCGCCCCAAGGGCGTGGCGGTCACCCACCGCAGCGCGGCGGCGTTCGTCGACGCCGAGGCCGAGCTGTTCCTGCGTGACGCCCCGATCGGTCCCGGTGACCGGGTGCTGGCGGGGCTGTCCGTGGCGTTCGACGCGTCCTGCGAGGAGATGTGGCTGGCCTGGCGCCACGGGGCGACGCTGCTCCCCGCGCCCCGGGCGCTGGTGCGGGCCGGGACCGAGCTGGGCCCGTGGCTCGTGGACCGCGACGTCACCGTGGTCTCGACCGTCCCCACGCTGGCCGGGATGTGGCCCGCCGACGCGCTCGACGCCGTGCGCCTGCTCGTCTTCGGCGGCGAGGCCGTGCCACCCGAGCTCGCGTCCCGGCTGTGGGCGCCCGGCCGCGAGCTGTGGAACACCTACGGGCCGACCGAGGCGACGGTGGTCGCGTGCGCCGCGCTGCTGCGTCCGGACGAGCCGGTCCGGATCGGGCTCCCGCTGGCCGGCTGGGACCTGGCCGTCGTCGACCCGCAGGGCGACGAGGTGCCCGACGGCGCCACCGGCGAGCTCGTGATCGCCGGCGCCGGGGTGGCGCGCTACCTGGACCCGGTGCTGGACGCGGCCCGGTTCGGCCCGCTGGGGTCGCTCGGGTGGGACCGGGCCTACCGCACCGGCGACCTGGTCGTGCGGGACCCCGCCGGCCTGCTCTTCGTGGGCCGCGCCGACGACCAGGTGAAGGTCAACGGTCACCGCATCGAGCTCGCGGAGGTCGACACCGCCATGCAGGCCCTGCCCGGGGTCGCCGCGGCGGCGGCCGCCGTGCGGCGCTCGGCCGCGGGGGGCACCGTGCTGGTGGGCTACCTGACGCCGCACCACGGGCAGACCCTGGACGTGCACGGGCTGCTGCCCGTCCTGCGCGAGACCCTGCCCGGCTCGATGGTGCCGGTCCTGGCCGTCGTCGACCACATCCCGACGCGCACCTCGGGGAAGGTCGACCGGGACGCGCTGCCCTGGCCGCTGCCGGACGCCGACCTGCCGGACTCGACACCGCTGACCGGGCTGGCGGGCTGGGTCGGGGCCCAGTGGGCCGCGGTGATCGGCACCCGCCCCCAGCACGAGGACGACGACTTCTTCTCCTACGGCGGCAGCTCGCTCACCGCCGCGCAGCTCGTCTCGGCGCTGCGCTCGCGGTACCCGGAGGTCACGGTCGCCGAGGTGTACGCGCACCCGGCGGTGGGTGACCTCGCGCGGCACCTGGTCCGGCGGTGGCCGGACCGCGACGGACCGGCCGACGGGACCGGCGCCGCCCGTCCACCCGTGTCACCGGTCGGCCGGGCCGCCCAGGCGGTGCAGCTGCTGGCCCTGCTCCCGCTGCGCGGTCTGGTCGCGCTGCGCTGGCTGACGGTGCTGGCCGCCGTGAACCTGCTGCTGGACCGGGTGGGCGACGTCGCGTGGGCCGTGGCCGTCCCGTGGGGGTGGGTCGCGCTCGGCTGGCTGGTGACGGTGAGCCCGCTCGGGCGGCTCGGGGTGAGTGCGCTCGGTGCCCGCCTGCTGCTCGCCGGGGTGCGCCCGGGCACGTACCCGCGCGGCGGGCCCGTGCACCTGCGCCTGTGGGCCGCGGAACGACTCGTCGAGGGCTTCGGTGCCGTCACCCCGGCGAGCGCGCCGTGGGTGAGCCTGTACGCCCGGGCGCTCGGGGCCTCGATCGGCCGCGACGTCGACCTGCACTCGGTCCCGCCCGTCACCGGCCTCCTCACGCTGGGCGACGGCTGCGCGATCGAGCCGGAGGTCGACCTGTCCGGCCACTGGGTCGACGGGGACGTCCTGCACGTCGGCCGGGTCGAGGTGGGCGCCGGAGCGACGGTCGGCGCGCGCAGCGTCCTGCTGCCGGGTGCGCGGGTGCGTGCCGGGACGGACGTGGCCGCGGGATCGGCCGTCCACGGCGTCACGGGCAGGGACGAGTACTGGTCGGGGTCCCCCGCGACCCGCCGGCACGAGGCCCGGCACCCGTGGCCGGCGGCGCGCCCACCGGTCCGGCGCGGGTGGGCCTGGACCGTGGTCTACGGCGTCGCCGGGGCGGGCGTCGGCGCGGTCCCCGTGGTGGCGGCGCTCGCGGCGCTGGCCGTGCTGGTCGGCGTGCTCGCCGACGCGCCGTCGCTGGGCTCCGCCGTCGCGCCCGCGCTGGGAGCCACCCTGCTGGCGGTCCCGGTCGGCTACCTCACGTACGCCGCGCTCGTCGTGCTCGGCGTGCGGGGGCTCGGCGGCTCGCTGCCGGAGGGGTACCACCCCGTCCGGTCCGCCGCGGGGGTGCGGGCCTGGACCGTCGAGCGGCTCATGGACGCGGCGCGCACGTGCCTGTTCCCGCTGTACTCCTCCAGCGCCACACCCGCGTGGCTGCGTCTGCTGGGCGCGCAGGTCGGTCGGGGGACCGAGATCTCGACCGTGGTCGGCATCCCGACGATGATGCGGATCCGCGACGGCGCGTTCCTCGCCGACGACACCATGGTCGCCGCCTACGAGCTGGGCGGCGGGTGGCTGCGGGTGGCGTCCGCCAAGGTGGGTCGGCGCGCCTTCCTCGGCAACTCCGGCATGACCGCCCCCGGCCGCACCGTCCCGAAGAACGGCCTCGTGGCCGTGCTCTCCGCGGCGCCGGACCGGGCCCGGTCGGGCTCCAGCTACATCGGCAGCCCCCCCGTGCTCCTGGCCCGGTCGGCCACCGTCGACGACGGCGAGCGGACCTACGAGTCGACGCCCGCCCTGCGGCGCGCCCGTGCGGCCGTCGAGGCGTGCCGGGTGGTCCCCGTGCTGGTCCTGGGCCTGCTGTGGGTCGGCACCGCCCTGGCCCTGCAGTGGCTGGTGACCGTGGGCGGCTGGGGCCTGGCCGTCGTCGGCGGCGGCGTGGTCCTGCTGGCGACGGGCGTGGTCGGTGCCGTGGTCACCATCGCGGCGAAGTGGCTGCTGATCGGCCGGTTCACGGCGGGCGAGCACCCCCTGTGGAGCTCGTTCGTCTGGCGCAGCGAGCTCGCCGACACCTTCGTCGAGGTGGTCGCCGCCCCGCTGTTCGCCGACGCGGTGAACGGTAGTGTCGCGCTGGTGTGGTGGCTGCGGGGGCTCGGTGCACGCCTCGGTCGCGGGGTGTGGTGCCAGACGTACTGGCTGCCGGAGGCGGACCTGGTCCACCTCGGCGACGGCGCCACCGTCGGTCCCGGCTGCGTCGTCCAGACGCACCTGTTCCACGACCGGGTGATGGCCCTGGACACCGTCACGGTCGGGGCCGGCGCGACCCTGGGGCCGCACGGCGTGATCCTGCCCGCGGCGGTGCTGGACGACGGCGCCACGGTCGGCCCCGCGTCCCTCGTGCTGCGCGGGGAGACGGTCCCCGCCGGCTCGCGCTGGGTGGGCAACCCGATCGCCCCGTGGCGCGACGCCGGGGCGGCCGCGTGAGGGCGACGCCCGGCCTCGGCGGGCCCCGGCCCGACCCGTACGCCTTCGGTCACGGCGACCCGCGGTTCCACGTCGAGCACTACGACCTCGAGCTCGACTACCGGGTGCGCACCAACCGCCTGAGCGGGACCGCCCACCTGCGGGTGCGGACCCTGGAGCCCCTGTCCGAGCTCCGGCTGGACCTCAGCGGGCTGTCCGTCCACGGCGTCCTGGTGGACGGTGCGCCGCCCGCCCGGTACCGGCACCGCGGCGGCACGCTGACGGTCCGGCTGGCCGACCCGGCACCGGCGCAGACGGTGCTCGGGGTGCACGTCACGTACGCCGGCGCACCGCGTCCGGTGGCGAGCCCGTGGGGCGAGGTGGGGTGGGAGGAGCTCGAGGACGGCGTCATCGTGGCCAGCCAGCCCACCGGCGCCCCGTCGTGGTTCCCCTGCAACGACCGCCCGGACGACCGGGCCACCTACCGCACGTCGGTCACGGTGGAGAACCCGTACGTCGTCGTCGCCCACGGCACCCCGGTCGCCGCGCGCCCCCGCGCCGGGGCGACGACCTGGGAGTTCGACGAGCCGTACCCGACGTCGACCTACCTGGCGACGGTGCAGATCGGGCGGTACGCGGACGTCGTCCTCGTGGACGCGCCCGTGCGGCAGCGGGTACTGGTCCCGCCGCACCTGGTCGCGGGGGCGCGTCGTCGGCTGGCCCGGCAGCCGCAGATGATGGACGCGTTCGTCGACCTCTTCGGGCCGTACCCCTTCGACGCCTACACGCTGGTCGTCACGCCCGACCCGCTCGAGATCCCGCTCGAGGCGCAGGGGATGGCGGTCTTCGGCTCCAACCACCTGGGGTCCGGCGCCGACGACGACGCCGGGCGGCTCGTGCCGCACGAGCTGGCGCACCAGTGGTTCGGCAACTCGGTGTCCGTGGCCGGCTGGCAGCACATCTGGCTGAACGAGGGCTTCGCCTGCTACGCCGAGTGGCTGTGGTCGGAGGTCTCCGGCGGGCCGACGACCGACGCCCTGGCGAGCGACCACCACGACGCGCTGGCGCGGCTGCCGCAGGACCTGACGCTGGCCGACCCCGGTCCGTCCGACCTGTTCGACGACCGCGTCTACAAGCGCGGAGCGCTGACGCTGCACGCGTTGCGGCGGACCCTGGGCGACGCGCCGTACCGCGAGCTCGTCCACACCTGGACGGGCCGTCACCGCGGCGGCACCGTCACCACCGCCGACCTGCGGGCGCTGGCAGCCGAGGTCGCCGGGCGCAGCGGTGGCGAGGCCCAGGTGGCCCGCGTGGAGGAGCTGCTGACCGACTGGCTGGACCGTCCGGCGCTGCCGCCGCTGCCCGGGCCGGCGCCGTCGCTCCCCCGCCGGCTGCTCGACCACCTGCGTCACCCGACGAGCAGCCGCGCCCCGTCGTAGCGGCGGACCACCAGGGTCCCGGGCCGGCCGCCCGACGCGGGCGCCGCCCCCGGGAGCAGGTCGGGCGCGAGGACCGCGACCGCCCCGGCCGTCCCCCGTCCCAGGCGCAGGTCCGCGACGGCGACCGCGTCCCCCGCCACGGCGTCCACGCCCCGGGCCGCCCGTCGCGCGCGGTGCAGCTCCAGCGTCCCGGGGGCGACCGACAGCCCGGTGCCCAGCGCCTTCAGCGCCGCCTCCTTGCGCACCCACGCCCGGGCCAGCGCGCGGGTGGCCACCGCCTGCGGCCACCGGCGGCGGTGCCGGGCGAGCTCCACCGGGGACAGCGCGACGTCGGCCAGGGGGGCCGCGCCCACCGCGGCCGGCGACACCGCGTCGATGCCGACCGGGCCGTGGGAGCACACGGCGACGGCCACCAGCGGTCCGGACCGGGTGACGCTGACGTGGGTCGGCGCCGCGTCGCCGGCGGCCGCGGGCCCGGTGACGGTGACCGGTCCGTGGCCGCCGCCGCAGGCCGGGCACGACACCCGGAGCCGCACCTGGCCCGGCGCGCAGCCGAGACGCTCGGCCAGCACGGACCTCAGCAGCGCTCGCCCCAGCGTGAAGCGGACGGCGGCCGGCCCCGGGAGCGCGGCGGCGCGCCCCCGTTCGACGTCGTCGAGGAGCCGGTCGGCGTGCGTGACGGGGACGTCCCGCGGGCTCAGGGACCACACGTCCAGCACGACGGTCGCGCCAGGGGTCAGAGCAGCCACCGGCGCAGGGACTTCTTGCCGGCCGCCGACCACACGGCGTCGGCCGCCGCCCGCGAGCGCTCCGCCGTCAGCTCCTCCAGCGCGTGCAGCCGCCCGTAGGTGAAGGCCGTGCTGGGCTGGGAGGTGTGCTGGGCCAGCTCACGCAGGTGGGCGACGGTGTTCACCGAGTCCAGGTGCTCCCCCAGCGCCTCCTGCACGCTCTCCATGGCCGTGCCGAAGGCCCGGGCGTCCTTGCCGAACACCGGGGTGACCGCCTCGGCCGCGTAGCGGGCGCGCTTGGCGGCCTTGCGGGCGTCGTGCAGCCGCTCGGTGCGCTCGTGCGCCTCGGTGGCGCTGTGCGCCTCGGTCATGGCGGTGCGCAGGTCGGCGAACGTCTGGGCGACCAGGGCGCCGAGCACCTCGGCCGCGGGGCCGGACGCCCGGTCCTGCAGCGGCGGGTTCGTCAGCAGCGCCTCCAGCGTGTCGAGCAGCGTGCGGTAGCGCTCGCTCTCCAGGGCGCGGACGACCCCCTCGTGGGCCTCCCGGTACGCCTGCGCCGACTGGTCGCTGACCTCGTCGGCGACCGTCGCCCCCAGGCGCCGGTCCGGTTCCTCCCCGGCGACCGCGGCCTCGAGCCGTTCACCCATGACCTCCGCGTCGCGAGCCGTCCCCAGCACGGCGGCCAGCCGCCGCAGCTCACGCGTGAGGGGCCGGGTGACCGTGCTGTGGAACAACGGCTCGAAGGTCGTCAGCGTGCTGCGCAGCCGCCGGGTGGCGACCCGCATGGCGTGCACCGCGCCCGGGGCGTCCAGCCGCACGAGCAGGTCCTGGTCGCGGATCTGCGCGACGTGCGTCCCGACGGCGTCCAGGACGACGTCGGCGGCGGGCCCGCGGCGCAGCGCCCGCGCCGCACGGCGCTCCGCGTCCTTCGCCTCCTGCTCGGCCTTCTTCGCCTTGGCCGCCTTCGTGCTGCTCGCCTTCGGGCGCGGCGCGTCCGGCGCCGCGGTCGACCCACCGTCCACGCCGAGGGTGCGCATGAGCTTGGAGGCGCTGGCCGCGGGCACCAGGCCGCGCTCGCGGAGCAGCGGGTCGACCGCCGCGAGCAGCTCGCGGGGTCCGTCGACCAGCTCGACCTCGATCTCCCGCCACGTCTGCGCCCCGTCCGGGGCGTCGGCGGCGTCGCCGCCCGCACCGGCGGCGTCGCCCAGCCGTCGCGCGGTGACCCGGTCGTCGGCGACCTCGACGAGCACGCGGCCGGTCGGGTCCACCAGCCGGCGCACGGTCCGCTGCGTCTCGATCCGCGCGACCGGCACCAGCGGTCGGCCGGCGGTGCGCGCGTAGGTCATGGTGACCAGCTGCTGGGGGACGGCGTCGGCACCGTCCTCCAGCGGCAGGCGGACCTCCGACCGTGCCCCGTCGGGGACGGGGACCTTGAGGTGCCACCCGCCGTCGTCACCCCCCTCACGACGGCGCAGGGTCAGGCCCGAGGCGGCGAGACGGAGGTCCACCGTGTCGTAGTAGACGGCGCGGAGCTCGTGCTGCGCGGCCTCGCCCTCGGACCACGGGGTGCCGTCGGCGTCCGGCAGGCCGTCGCGACCACGCAGCGGCCCGAACAGCTCCACCAGACCGGGTACCTGGAAGTCGGCGTCCGCGTCGTACTTCGTCTCGACCTCGTCGTGAACCGTCACCATCCGCCTGTTCTACCAGGGGCCGACGACACACCGTCACCGCTCGGTGCGCGGCTTCCGTGCAGGTCCGGCCCACCGTCGGGCGGGCGGGCGGTCACGGCGGCGCCCCGACGGACGTGAGAGCCGCGAGGGCGGCCAGCGCCATGACGGTCGCCAGGCCGCAGAAGAGGCCGCTCAGGAACGGACGCTGCACGGATTCACCGATCGCCGGGGGTGACCGGCCCGAGGCTCCTCCATGCCGGTGAACGCCGTCCCACGCGCGGGCGGCACCACGCCGCCGGGACGGTGAACGGCGGGTCAGCGGGACGGCGGATCGGCGGGTCACCGGACGGCCGTGCGACCCGTGTGGCCCGAGTGCGACCTCGTCGACCGTTCCGGGCATCCGACACGTCCCGGACGTCGCACTGGACGGCCGCGTGGGTCCGCGGGACGGCCGGTCCGCGGTGGCAGGTGCCCGGCGCGTCGACCGCGACCTCCCGGACGACGGGGCGGGCGTCGCGTTCTAGGGGGTGCGGGTGACCCGGGCGGCGACCTGCGCCAGGCGGCCGCGGGCCGCCAGCCGGCGCCGGTCGCGGCGCCGGTTCCCGTTGTAGACCACGACGTCGTCGAACCGGTGCACGCCCGGGCGGTCGGCCACCGCGACGGCCCGGTCCCGCAGGCGCTCGAGCTGGGCGACGGTCATCTGCAGCGGTGGCTCGCCGGGGTGCCGCGGTGCCGCGAGCGGGTGGTCGCGGCCGGGCCGGGCGGACATCTCGATGTGGCAGCCCAGCACGTGCGTCGTGGGCACGGTCCGGCAGAACGCGACGAGCCGCTCGAGCGTGGCGACGAAGGCCGCCATGTCCGGGACGTACAACCGGCCGGGGTAGACGGTGTCGCCGGTGAGGAGGATGCCGGTCCACGGGTCGTGGAGGACGACCGCGGCGGCGTCGTGCCCGGGGCCGCCGATGACGCTGAGGACGCGTCCGCCGAGGTCCAGCGGGACCACCTCGTCGGGCCAGCGCGTGAAGCCGAAGAACTCGCGCACCGACGCGAGGTCGGTGCCGACCACGGTCGTGCCGGGGCGGGCGCGCATCGCGTCGTCACCGGCGGTGTGGTCGCCGTGGCTGTGGGTGTGCACGACGGTCAGCGGGTAGGTCCCGCGCGGGTTCTCCCGCAGCCACTCCTCGACGAGGCCGTCGACGAGCGACCGGACGGGCCAGCGGGCCGGGTCGGCGGTGGCCCCGGTGTCGACGAGCAGCGCGCGCTCGTCGCCGAAGAGCAGGAAGACGAACGGCGCCTCGGGGTCGGTCCGTCCGGACTGGCGGATCACGACGGTGTGCCGGTCCAGCCGGTGCACCTGGGCCAGCGGCTGGTCCGGGTCGGTGCCGTCGATCCACCGGACGTCGAGGTCGACCGGGACGGGGGCGTCGGTGCGGAAGTCGAGGGGGACGGTCATGGCGGCTGCTCCTGGGGTGGGTGCGGCGAGGAGCACCCGGACGTGCGCGGTCGGCGGCTCAGGCGTCGCCGCGGCGCCGGGTTGGACGGGAGGGCGGCCCACCCTCGGCGGGACCGGCGGCGCCCAGGTGGTCGGCGCGGACGGCGAGGACGGCGACGTCGTCCTGGCTGTCGTGCGCCAGGTCGGCGACGAGCCGGTCGCACAGCTCCTCCAGCGGGAGGCCCGCCAGCTCCTCGACGGTCGTCCGCAGACGGTCCAGGGAGACGGTCAAGGACTCGTCGCGTCGCTCGACCAGCCCGTCGGTGTAGAGCAGCACCGTGGCGCCGGGCTCCAGCAGATGGGTGTGGTCGACCCGGGACGGGTGCGCGTGCACCCCCAGCAGCAGGTCGGTGCGGTGGTTGAGGAGCTCGGCACGTCCGTCGGCGTGCAGCAGCACCGGCGGCAGGTGCCCGGCGTTGGACCACCGCATCCGGTGCTGCCCGCGCGCGGCGAGCTCGGGTGGCTGCTCGAGCGTGGCCAGGATCGCACTGCTCAGGACGTCGATGCCGAGGTCGTGCATGGCCCAGTCCAGCGACTGCAGGATGACGGCCGGCGTGGTCTCGACGGCGTGGGCACCGCCGCGCAGGACGTTGCGGATCTGCGCCATCGCGACGGCAGCGCGCAGGTCGTGACCGGTGACGTCGCCGATGACGAGGCAGGTGCTGCCGTCCCGCAGCACGAAGGCGTCGTACCAGTCCCCGCCGACCTGCGCCGCAGCGGCCGCCGGCACGTACCGGGCCGCGAGGTGCAGGTGGTCCGGCCGGGGCAGCTCGGTCAGCAGGCTCCGCTGCAGCTCCTCGACGAGGTCCCGGCGCGCCGCCTGCAGGTGCGCGTTGTCCAGCGCCAGGCCGAGCTGGGCCACGGCGTCCTGCAGCGTCCCGATGTCCTCGGACGTGAATGGGCCCCGGTCGACCTCGTTGACCAGCGTCAGCAGACCTCGCACCTGCCCGCGACCGCGCAGGGGGAGCACCACCGTCGCGTGCGGCGCCAGGCGCTGGAGCAGGGCGTACGCCTCGCCGTCGTCGAGCAGGTCCCCGGGTCGGGCCCGGCCGGCGTCGACGACGGTGGCCGGACGACCCGACGCGAGCGCCCGGGCGACCGGGGAGCCGCTGGTCAGCGCCGGCACCCGCACCGCCACGTAGGCGTCGAGCACCGGCTGCAGCTCGGCGTCGCGGTGGAACGAGGCGACGTCGCGCATGCGGTGCCGCCAGGTGGTCGGACCCTCGTCGAGCACGCTGGCGATGGCGAGGTCGGCCAGGGTGGGGACCAGGATCGGCAGGACGGCCCGCAGGGCCTGCACCGGGTCCTGGACCTCGGCGAGCTCGGTGGCGACCCGGCCGAGCAGCGTGGCCTTGCGCTCGGCCTGCAGCGCGTTCTCCAGTGCCTTCGGCGCGCCGTCACGTCGGTGAAGAACGCCGCCACACCCCCGCGCTCGGGGACCGCGCGGACCTCGTACCAGGCGTCCAGCGGGGCGGGGTAGTACGCGTCGAACACCACCGTCCCGCCGGTGGCGGCGACGTGCCGGTAGCTCACCTCGAACGGCGTGCCGACGGCGGCGGGGAACAGGTCCCACAGGTCTCCCCCGAGCAGGTCCGCCCGCGGCCGGCCCAGGATGCGCTCGGCCTCGGCGTTGACGTACGCGAAGCGCCAGCTCTCGTCGACGCGGAAGTACGCCACGCTCATGCCCTCGAGGACCTCCCGCACCCGCTCCTCCTGGGCGCGCAGGGCGGTGGTGTCGGTCGTCACGCCGACCACCTGCTCGGCCCGGCCGTCCACGCCGGGCAGCGCCCGGCCGCGAGCCGTGAGCCAGCAGACGGTCCCGTCCGGCCGGAGCACCCGGAACTCGGCCTCGTAGACCCCGCACGTGGCGATCGCCCGGTCGAGCGCCACGCGGACGTGCACCAGGTCGTCGGGGTGCACCCGGGCGTCGAACGCCTCGATCGTGCCGCGGAAGGTCTTCTCCTCGTAGCCGAAGGCCTCCAGCAGCGAGGCGTCCCACCGCAGCGCGCCGGTCGACAGGTCCCACTGGAAGGTCCCGAGGGCCGCCGCCTCCACGGCCGCGTTGAGCAGCGACTCGCGGCTGCCGCTGCCGTACTGGCGGTCCAGCGCGCCGACCTCCAGCCGCACGGCAGCGGCGGAGGCCAGGTGCCGCAGGGTCCGGACGTCGCCGTCGTCCCACGACCGCGCGGCGGGACCGTAGACGCAGAAGGCCCCGACGACCTTCTCGGTGTCGCTCACGATCGGCACCGCCAGGTACGCGCC
Organism: Cellulomonas aerilata; assembly: GCF_007991755.1. Lineage (GTDB taxonomy): Bacteria > Actinomycetota > Actinomycetes > Actinomycetales > Cellulomonadaceae > Pengzhenrongella > Pengzhenrongella aerilata. Next base: position 157,384 of record NZ_BJYY01000013.1, read on the forward strand.
CAGCGCCCCGCGGACCACGGCGGGGTGGTGCAGCGTGCGGGGGTCACGGGCCGCGTCGGCGACGACCATGCCGGCATCGGTGACGGCGGCCTGGGTGCACAGGGCGGCCTCGAGCGAGGTCCGGGTGCCCGCCGGGCCCGGCAGCGCGTCGACGGCGGCCACGATGACGCGCTCGTCCGTCAGCAGCGAGATCTCGGCGGCCGGGGTCCCGAGCAGCTGCACCGCCAGCCCGGCCAGCGTGCGCAGGGTGCCGTCCTCGGTGGCGCCGGCCTCGAGCAGCCGGCGCGCGGCGGCGGTGCGCGCCGCGTCCCGCGCCAGGGCCTGTGCGGCCTGCTGCTCCGTCGAGGCGCCCCCCGGACCGTTCATCGCCTGCCCTCGCTGCTCATCGGGCCGACCCTCTCACACGTCCCCTCCCGCCGACTGGGGGGTGACATCGGCGGTTCCGCTCACCGCGCCACGCGCGTGGCCGATGGAGGTCTCGCGACCTGCGACGCGGGGACCGCCACGACGGGGAGAGGACCATGACGGATATCGACGAGGTGCTCGCGCTCGGCCGGGTGCGCAGCGTGTTCCAGCCGATCGTCGAGCTCGACTCGGGTGCCGTCGTGGCCTACGAGGCACTGGCCCGCGGCCCCCGGGGCCCGCTCGAGCGCCCGGACCTGCTGTTCGCCGCCGCACGCGAGGCCGGGCGCCTGCGCGAGCTGGACGAGCTGTGCCGCCGGACCGCGCTGCGCACGGCGATCACCGCCGGCGTGCTCGCGCCCCTGACGCTGTTCGTGAACGTCGAGCCGGAGGTCCTGGACACCGCCCCGCTGGAGGAGCTCCTGGCCATCAGCGCCGCCGCGCCGCGCGACCTCCAGGTCGTGCTGGAGATCACCGAGCGCGCGATCGCCGCCCGGCCCGCGGAGCTGCTGGCGACGGTCCAGCGCCTGCGTGCCGCGGGGTGGCGCATCGCGCTGGACGACGTCGGCGCGGACGACCTGTCGCTGGCGTTCATGCCGCTGCTGCGTCCCGACATCATCAAGCTCGACCTGCGGCTCGTGCAGCAGCGCCCGGGTCCCGAGCTGGCCGAGATCATGAACGCCGTCAACGCCGAGGCGGAGCGCGCCGGGACGGTGGTCCTGGCCGAGGGCATCGAGCACGAGGGTCACCTGACCATGGCGCTCGCCCTCGGGGCGCGGCTGGGGCAGGGCTGGCTGTTCGGCCGGCCGAGCGACGGTCTCGCGCCGGGCCTACCGACGGCCCCCCTGCAGCTGCGGACCCCTCCGGTCGTCCGGGAGCAGGCGTCCCCGTTCGCGTGCCTGCCCGAGGGCACGCCGCTGCGGCGGTCCACGAAGGCCCTGCTGATCGAGGTCAGCAAGCACCTCGAGCGGGAGGCGATGCGACTGGGCTCCACGTGCACCGTGGTCTCGGCGTTCCAGGAGGCGCGACACTTCACGCCCGCGACGGCGCACCGCTACCGCGAGCTGGTCGCGCGGGTCGGCTTCGTCGCCGCGATCGGCGAGGGCCTGCCGGCCGAGCCGGTGGCCGGTGTGCGTGGCGCCGACCTCGCCGCCGACGACGCCGTGCGCGGTGAGTGGGACGTGGCGGTGCTCGCGCCGCACTTCGCCGCGGCGCTGCTCGCGCGGGACCTGGGTGACACCGGCCCGGACCGCGAGCGCATGTTCGAGTTCGCCCTCACCTACGACCGCGAGGTGGTCGCGGACGCGGCGCAGGCGCTCATGTCCCGCGTGCTCCCCCGCGACGCGCTCCGCCTGGTCGCCCCCGACGCCGCCGATGCGGACGCGGGGGGCGGCGTCGTGCCCGGGCGGCACGACGCACCGCAGCCCGCGGCCGGGGGGACGGAGCGCACGCTGCGCCGCGCCCTGGCCGCGACCGGCAACGGCGTCACGATCAGCGACGTCACCCGCCCCGACCAGCCCCTGGTGTACGTCAACACGGCGTTCGAGCGCCTGGCGGGCCTGCGCGCCGAGGAGGCCCTGGGGCGCAACTGCCGGTTCCTCCAGGGCCCGGACACGGACGCCGCGGCCGTGGAGCGCCTGCGGTCGGCGATCGCCGAGGGCCGTGAGGCCCGGGAGACCGTGCTCAACTACCGGGGCCCCGAGCGCACCCCGTGGTGGAACGAGGTCTACGTCGCGCCGGTGTTCGACGATGACGGACGGCTCGTCCAGTACATCGGCGTGCAGAACGACGTCACCGTCCGGGTCGACGCGGCGGAGCGGCTGCGGGTCGAGCACGAGCGCTCGCAGAGCTACCTGCGCGAGGTGGAGCGGCTGGCGTACCGCGACCCGCTCACCGGCCTGCTGAACCGCCGCCGGCTGACCGAGTCGCTGGAGGCGACCCTGCTGCAGGCGCAGGTCGCCGAGACAGGGGTCGCATTGCTGTACGTCGACCTCGACGGCTTCAAGCAGGTCAACGACCTGCACGGCCATGCGGTGGGCGACGAGCTCCTGCAGGCGGCCGCCGACCGGCTGCGCACCCGGCTGCGCCGCGGTGACCTCATCGCGCGGCTCGGCGGGGACGAGTTCCTCGTGATCCTGCCCGCCGTCGACCAGGAGGAGGCCCGGGCGGAGGGAGAGCGCGTCGCCGGCCAGCTCGCCGACGCGCTGTGCCAGCCGCTGACCACCACGCGCGGGACCGTCAGTGTCCGCGCGTCGATCGGGGTCAGCGCCTACCCGCAGGACGGCTCCGACTTCGACGGCCTCGTCCACGCCGCCGACCGGCGGATGTACCGCGCCAAGGCCCGGCACGGCGCCGAGGAGCCGGCGTCCGGCCGGTGACGGGCAGGCACTGCGCCGGCCGGTGAGCACCCGGCCAGGCAGCCGCGACGTGCGCCGTTCGCTTAGTGATAATGATTACCGTTAGAGTCTGCGGCGGGTCCTCCGACCCCGGGAGCCGACCTGCGTGACGGGTCCCGACCACGTCCGTCCCCGCAGACAGGAACCTCCATGCCGACCCTCCGCACCCACCGTCGCTCGCTCCTGGCGGCCGCCGCCGCACCCCTGCTCCTGCTCACCGCCTGCGGCACCGGCGGCGAGCCGGCAGCCCCGGGCGCCGCGGCACCCGCCTCCGCGGACACCGCGCAGGACCGGCAGGACGGGGCGTCGGAGGCGACCGAGGCCGCTGCGTCGTCACCGCGGCTGGCCCTCACCTACGACGGCGGGGTGCAGGTGCTGGACGCCACGACGCTGGAGGTGCTGGCCGACGAGCCGCTCGAGGGCTTCACCCGCCTGAACCCGGCGGGCGACGGGCGTCACGTGCTCGTCTCGGCCGGGGGCGGGTTCCACGTGCTGGACGCGGGCGCGTGGGAGGAGCCGCACGGCGACCACGCGCACTTCTACACCGCCCGGCCCCACCTCACCGGGACGGTCCTGGCGGCGCAGGAGCCCGGGCACGTGGTGACCCACGCCGGCCGCACCGTGCTCTTCGACGACGGCACGGGGGACGTCACCGCCTTCGACAGCGCCGACCTCGAGCACCCGGACCGGGTGGAGCGCACGTACACGACTCCCGCGGTCCATCACGGCGTGGCGGTCGAGCTGTCCGACGGACGGCTGGTGGTCTCGGAGGGCACCGAGGAGGGCCGCTCGGGCATCCGGGTGCTGGACGCCCAGAACCAGGAGATCGCGGCGGACGACCGGTGCCCCGACGTGCACGGGGAGACCGTGGCCGCGGACGAAACAGTCGTCCTGGGCTGCACCGACGGCGTCCTGGTGTACCGCGACGGCGTCCTCACCAAGGTCCAGAGCCCGGACCCGTACGGCCGCATCGGCAACCAGTTCGGCACGCAGGACTCCCCCGTCGTCCTGGGCGACTACAAGAGCGACCCCGACGCCGAGGTCGACCCGACCACGCGCGTGTCCCTGATCGACACCCGGACGGCGACGATGCGGCTGGTCGACCTGCCCTCCTCCTACTGGTACCGGTCACTGGGCCGGGGCGAGAACGGCGAGGGCGTGGTGCTCGGCACCGACGGCGCCCTGCACGTCGTCGACACCGCGGCCGGCGCGGTCGTGCGATCGGTCCCGGTGATCGACCCCTGGGAGGTCTCGGAGAACTGGCAGGACCCGCAGCCGCAGGTGTTCACGATGCAGGGGTCGGCCTACATCACCGACCCGGCCGCCCAGGCCGTCCACGCCGTCGACATCGAGACCGGCGAGGTCTGGGCCACCGCGGACCTGGACGTGGTCCCGAACGAGCTCACGGGCACGACCGGCGAGGCGGAGGACCACGCGCCGCACGACCGCGGGTGACCCGCCCGCTCAGCGACCGGTCGCCCCGCGCCCCGGCTCACGTGCCGCGCACGCGGAGCACGTCCCGACGAGCTCGAGCGTGTGCTCGATGTCGGCGAAGCCGTGCTCCGCGCCGACGGCGGTGGCCCACGCCTCCACGCCCGGGCCCTCCACCTCGACGGTCCGGCCGCACACCCGGCACACGAGGTGGTGGTGGTGGCTGCGCTGCTCGCACCGGCGGTAGACCAGCTCGCCCGAGGTCGTGCGCAGCGCGTCGACCTCCCCCTCGTCGGTGAGCGACTGCAACGTCCGGTAGACGGTGGCGAGCCCGGTGCGCTCGCCGCGCGCCCCCAGCAGCTCGTGCAGCTGCTGCGCGCTGCGGAAGTCGTCGACGTCGGCCAGGAGGGACTCGATCGCGGCGCGCTGCCGGGTCGAGCGCTGGACGGCCATGGTCACCTCCACGCGGGTCGGGTCGGGGCTGCGTCGTCGTCGTACCGGCACCGCCGTGCCGGCCCGGCATGCCGACCGGGCATGCGGGCCGGCACGGCGAGCATGCTTGCCGGGCACGAGAACCTATCAGCGCCCCACGGGCGCTGAGACGGCGCGCGCTCAGGTCGTCGCGACGCCGACCGGCTCCGCCGCGGGTGCCCCGGAGGACGTGGGTGCCCCGGAGGAGGAGCGGACGACCCAGGCGCCGAGGGCGGTGGTGACGGGGATCGCGAGCACCAGCCCGATCGACCCGACCAGGGTCCGTGCCACCTCCTCGGCGATCTCCCCGCTGGTCAGCGAGTCCAGGACGGAGCGGTCCGAGATGCTGAGCAGGAGCACCAGGGGAAGGCTCGCCCCGAGGTAGGCGAACACGATCGTGTACACGGTCGAGGCGATGTGGTCGCGACCGATGCGCATCCCCCGGTCGAACAGCTCGCGCCAGGACGCGTGCGGCGAGGCGGCGTGCAGCTCCCACACCGCCGACGCCTGCGTGATCGTGACGTCGTTGAGCACCCCGAGCCCGGCCAGGACCATGCCGCAGAGCAGCACCGCCCGCAGGTCCGCCGCCGGGGCGTAGGACTGCACGTCCAGGGCGTACTCGCCGGACAGCCCCGTCAGGTGGGCCGCCCCGCTCGCCCAGGCCGCGATGCCCGCCGTGGCGGCCAGGCCGACCAGGGTGCCGAGCAGGGCCGTGGAGGTCCGGGTCGTGAAGCCGTGCGCCAGGTACAGGACGACGAACATGATGAGCGAGGAGGTCACGAGCGCCACCGGGAGCGCGGGGCGCCCCTCCAGCAGGGCGGGCAGCGTGAAGCCGCCGACCACCACCAGCGACAGGCCCAGCCCGATCAGCGCGGCCATCCCCCGCCACCGGGCCACCGCGACGACGAGCACGCCGAACGCTGCGGCCAGCCAGCCCAGCGGCGGGCCGCGCACGTAGTCGACGAACAGGTACGGCGTCCCCTCTGCCGCCGCCTCGGCGACGTAGGCCACGCGCACGCGGTCCCCCGGGGCCAGCACGGGCAGGTACTCCGGCGGGACCAGCACACCGACGTCCGAGCCGTCCGACATGGACGCCCGGACCTGCTGGTCCGCCTCGGTCGAGGCCGGGCGCACCCGCTCGACCGTGACCTGGTGGAAGGTCATCCCGGGCGCCGTCGTCTGCATGACCGGGCGGTCCGCCTTCGTCGGTCGCAGGAGGTACGCGGCCACCAGGGTCGCGAGCAGGGCAGGCACGAGGACCGCCGCGACGATCACCCGAGCCCGCCGACGGACCGGTCGGGTCGCGGCCGCGGACCCGGAGCCGTGCACGTGCGTCGTCATCGCGCCCACCCTCACCCGGCGCCCACCGGCGGCAGGCCGTCGACACGCCGTGACGCCCGGACTCGACCGCCGGGGCTCCCTCGCATCCCTCACACCTGCCCCCCGCGCGCCGATGGGAGCCACGATGAGGACAGCACCGGAGGTCATCGTGGGTGAGGCGCAGCGCGTCGCCGCCCTGCGCGGGTACGGCCTGCTCGACGTGCCCGTGCGGGACGACGAGCTCGAGGGAGTGGTCCGGCTGGCGGCGGCCGTCGCCGGCGTGCCCACCGCGACGCTCAACCTGATCGACGACCACCGTCAGTGCCAGCTGACGACGGTGGGCTTCCGTGGCAGCGACTCCCCGCGCACCGACTCCATGTGCGACGTGCGGTTCCTCGAGGGCAGGACCGTGTGGACCCGCGACGCGAGCACCCACCCGGACTACGCCACGAACCCGTGGGTGACGGGGCAGCTCGCAGCGGTGCGCTTCTACGCCTCGGTCCCCCTCGTCGACGCGAGCGGCCACGTGCTGGGCACGCTGTGCGTCTTCGACGTGGTGCCCCGGGTCGTGACCCATGCGCAGCTGCGGCTGCTCGAGGACGCCGCCGGTGTGGTGATGGCCCTGTTCGAGCGTCGCCGGCAGGCCCGGGACAACGCCAACCTCGCGGCCGAGGCCGACGAGCAGCGCACCCTGGTCGAGCTCACCATGGGCGCGCTGGAGGAGCGGTACGAGCTCACCGAGGCGATCCTGGAGACGATCGACGTCGGGGTGGCCGTCGCCGGTCCGGACGGACGTCTCACCATGCTGAACCGGGCGGCACGCGACTGGCTCGGTGTCGACGCCGACACCCGGCTCGATCGCGGTGACCACCTGGACCGGTACACCGTCCTCGCCGCGGACGGCGTCACCCGCCTGACACCCGAGCAGCGCCCGCTGCGGCGCGCGCTCGTCGAGGGCAGCGTCAGCGGCGAGGAGCGGGTGATCGCCGTCGACGGCCGTCCCCCGGTGCGCCTGACGACGTCCGGGCGCGCCCTGCTGGCCGCGGACGGCACCCGGCTCGGTGCGGTGATCGCGATGAGCGACGTCACGCGGGACCGGGAGCAGCGGGCCGCGCTCGAGTCGGCGCACCTGGAGCTGGCCGACCGTACCCGGGAGCTCGAGCGCTCCAACGACGAGCTGGAGCAGTTCGCCGCCACGGTGAGCCACGACCTGCGCTCACCGCTGACCGTCGTCGACGGCTACCTCGAGCTCCTCGACGAGGTGTACGACGACGCGCTCGGCGACCAGGGTCGCAGCTGGGTGGCGACCGCGCGGCGCGGCCTCGGCCGGACCCTGGCCCTCACCGACGCACTGCTGACCTACGCCCAGGCGGGCGCCACCCGGTGCGTCCGGCGTCCGGTCGACCTGCGCGAGGTGCTGGACGCCGCCGTCGTCGACCTGCGTCACGAGGTGGTCGGAGCCGGCGCGCTGATCGAGGGCGGCGAGCTGCCCACGCTCCTCGGCGACGAGTCCCTGCTGCGCCAGCTGCTGCAGAACCTCCTGGGCAACGCGATCAAGCACCGGCGTCCGGACGTGCCGTGCCGGGTGCAGGTCACGGCGGCGCCGACCGACGACGGCTGGGTCGTCTCCGTGGCGGACAACGGCCGGGGCATCCCCGCCGACCAGCGACAGCGTGTGTTCGCCATGTTCACCACCCTCGACCCCGGCGCCCGCACCGGTCACGGGGTGGGTCTGGCCACGTGCCAGCGCATCGTGGAGCGTCACGGCGGGCGCATCTGGGTCGCCGACACCCCGGGCGGGGGCGCCACGGTGCACGTCGGGCTCCCGCAGTCCACCGAGCTCAGCAGCCCCGGCAGCCCCGGCGCGAGCGCGCACCGAGCCGGCTAGGGCCCGGGCATGCCGGTGCCGCGCCGACGCCGTCGACGCCCTGGAGGGCGGTCGCCCGTCGGCAGCCACCGTCGGGTCCTCCCCCAGGCTCAGGTGGCGTGCCGCCCGGCCGATGGAGGACCCGTCGGCACAGACAGAGGAGCGCACGTGGGACGGACGACCTGGCACGTACCCCGTGCCATCGCACTGCTGCGCCTGGCTGTCCCGGTGGTGGCGGTGCTGTACGCCGTCACGCTGCTGCCCGGTGTGCGCGGCCCGCAGCCGGTCTTCGTCGGCTGGCTCGACAGCGGGGTGGGACTCGGGGTCGTCGTCGCCTCCGCGGCGCTCTGCCTCCTGCGGGCGGCGCTCGTGGGCGCGGAGCGACGGGCCTGGATCTTCCTCGGCCTCGCGCCGCTCGCGTACGTGTGCGGCGACCTGTACTACAACGCGGTCCTGGTGGGGGCCGACGTCGTGCCGTACCCGTCCTGGGGCGACCTGGGGTGGATCGGCGTCTACCCCCTGCTGGTGACGGGCCTCGTCCTGCTGCTGCGCGCCCGGGTGGCCGGCGTCCGCGCCAGCCTGTGGCTCGACAGCCTGACGGGCGGCTTCGGGGCCGCGGCGCTGCTGGGCGCCCTGGTGCTCCGTCCCGTCCTGGAGCTGACCCAGGGACGGCTCCCGGTCGTGCTGACCAACCTGGCCTACCCGGTCGCGGACCTGGGCGTGCTCGCCGTGCTCATGCTGGTGTTCAACCTGCACGCGTGGCGCCCGGGACGCTCGTGGTGGCTGCTCGCGTGGGTCGCGGTCGTCCTGCTCGGCTCCGACAGCCTGTACCTGCTGCAGACGGCTGCCGGGACCTACGTGGACGCCGGCCCGCTGGACGCCGGCTGGATCCTCGCCCTCGGCGCGCTGGGCCTGGCGGCCTGGCAGCGGCCACCGCGGACCACCGCCGTGCGGGAGGGCAGCGCCAGCATCGCGGTGCCCGCGACCCTGAGCGTGCTCAGCACCGGGATCCTGTTCGCCGGCGCCCTCCACGCACTCCCCCTGGTGGTGTGCCTGGCCGGGCTGGCGACCGTGCTGCTGGCCAGCGCCCGCCTCTTCTTCGCGCTGGTCGAGAGCCGCAGGCTCGCCGCCGCGCGGCTGGAGGCACGGACCGACGAGCTGACCGGCCTGCCCAACCGCCGCAGCTACCTGGAGAGCGTGCAGGCCGCGCTGCACGCCGGCGACCCGGTCACGGTCATGATCGTCGACCTGGACCGGTTCAAGCAGGTCAACGACTCCCTCGGTCATGCGGTGGGCGACGACCTCCTGCAGGTCCTGGGTCGTCGGATGGCCGCCCGCGTGGGCAGCGACCGGACGCTCGTGGCCCGGCTGGGGGGCGACGAGTTCGCCGTGCTGACCCGGGAGGGTGCGGAGGCGGACGCGTACGCGGTCGCCGAGCAGCTGCGGGGCGTCATCGCGGAGCCGGTCGAGCTCGGCGGGCTCGTCCTGCGCGTGGACTCCAGCGTCGGCCTCGCCCACGCACCCCGGGACGGCACCACCTGGGAGGCGCTGCTCGCGCGGGCGGACGCCGCCATGTACGCGGCCAAGCGCGGTGGGACCGGGGTCGCGCAGTACGACGCCACCCGCGACGCCGACGGCGTCGACCGGCTGGCGCTGCTGGCGGACCTGCGGGTCGCCCTGGAGACGGGCCGGCTCGAGGTGCACTACCAGCCGGTCCGGTCCCTGCACACCGACCACGTCACCAGCGCCGAGGCCCTGGTCAGGTGGACCCACCCGACCCGCGGCCTGCTCAGCCCCGCCGAGTTCCTCCCGGTCGCCGTGGAGGCCGGGCTGAGCCGCATGCTCACCGACGAGGTCCTGCGCATGGCCACCGACCAGGCGGCCCGCTGGCACGCCGAGGGTCTGGACGTCCCCGTCGCGGTGAACCTCAGCGAGTCCGACCTGACCGACCCCGACCTGCTCGACCGGATCGCCGGGCACCGCACCCGCACCGGGCTCCCCGCCCGGTCGCTGACGCTGGAGATCACCGAGTCGACCGTCGCCGCGGTCATGGACACCGCCCTGCCGACCCTCGAGGCGCTGCGCACCCAGGGGCACCTGCTCGCCCTGGACGACTTCGGCACCGGCTACTCGTCCCTCTGGGCGCTGCGGACCCTGCCCATCGACGTGCTCAAGCTGGACCGCTCGGTCATCCGCGCCGTCGGCAGCCCCGCCACCGACGCGGTCGTCGCCGGCACCGTGTCGGTCGGTCATGCCCTCGGCATGAGGGTCCTCGCCGAGGGCGTGGAGACCGTCGCGGACCTCGAGGCGCTGCGGCTGCTCGGGTGCGACTCGGTCCAGGGCTTCGTGCTGCACCGGCCCGCCCCGGCACTGCAGACCACCACGGTCCTGCGCGCGCTGGCGGCGCGGCCGACGGCGACGCCCGTCCCGGCGGTCGTCACCCTGCCTGCTCCCCGGCAGGGGTCGGGCGTGATCGCCTCCCGCGGCTGACGGCGCACCGACGTCCGCCACAGGGGTGACGCGGGCGACCGCCCCGGCCGACGTGTCATGCGCCCGTCCGGCCCGCCGATGGACACAGGGGAAGGGAGGACTGGTGAGCGATCTCAGCAGCGGTTCGGAGACGTCGGGGGTGACCACCGGTCTCGTGGTGCGGTACGTCCGGGAGCACGGTGGCGAGTCCGCGGTCACGGAGCTGCTGCGACGTGCCGCCGTGCCGCACCCGCTCGCGGAGCTCCAGGACGAGTCCCGGTGGGTCAGCTACGACACCCGCATCCGGCTGTTCGAGGCGGCGGCGCAGGTCCTCGGCGACCCCGACTGCACGTTCGCGATGGGCGCCGCCGCGCTGCGGACCGGGTTGAACCACTCCCTGGTCCTCGTCCTGCGTGCCCTGGGGTCGCCGGCGCAGGTGTACCGCCAGCTGCCCCGGGCCGTGCCGAAGTTCTCCGCCACCTCCACGATGGAGGTGCTCGAGCTCGCACCCGGCCGAGCCACGGTGCGCTTCCGGCTGCACGAGGGATACCGGCACTCGCGCCTGGACTGCCGCTACGCGCAGGGCCTCATCCAGATCGTCCCGGAGATCTTCGGCCTGCCCCCGGCGACCCTCGTGCACGACCGGTGCCAGTCGGACGGCGCCGAGGCGTGCGTGTACCGGGTGCGCTGGACGGCACGGACCCGGCTGCCGTGGCTGCGGTCGCGCCGGTCGACCGAGCTGGAGCTGGCCGCGCTGCGGGGGCAGCTCCACGCGCTGCAGTCCGCGGCGACCGAGCTGGTCGAGAGCGACGACCTCTCCCTCACCCTGCGACGCATCACGCACCGTGCCGCGGCGGCGGTCCTCGCCCCCTCCTACCTGCTCGCCGTCGCGGACCCGCAGGGCGGCGGTCCCCTGGTGCACAGCGAGGGCCTGCCCCAGCACGAGGTCGCGCCGCTGGCCGACCGGCTGCTGGCCGGTGAGGACCTGGGCGAGGGGGCCGTGGTGGTCGACGTCGCCTCCAGCCGGCGGTGGCACGGCCGGCTCGCTGCGATGTACCTGCCGGGCCAGCGCGGCCTCGACGACGAGCGATCCCTGCTGAGCGCCTACGCCGGGCACGCCGCGGCGGCGCTGGACCTGCTCCTCGCGCTCGAGGACAGCCGGCGCGGGCAGAGCCGCTCCGACGCGCTGCTCACCCTGGCCCACGAGCTCCAGGCGGCCACCGACGAGACGACGATCGCCGACGTCGTCGTGTCCGCGCTGCCGGGCATCGTCGGGTGCAGCGCGTCGGCCGTCCTGCTGTGGGACGCGGCCGCGGGCGCCCTCCTCCCGGTCGCCTCCGCCGGCCTCACCCCGGACCAGTGGGCCGTCATGCACGCCGGCCCGATCCGCGCCGACGACACCCCCGAGCTGGTGGAGATGCTCGCCCGGCAGGAACCGCGGATCATCCCCGCCGACGAGGCCACCCCGGCGCTGCGCGACCTCCTCCTCGCCCTCGACCTCGCCGGCTGCGTCGTCGTGCCCCTCGTCGCGGGCGGGGACCTGCTCGGTGTCGCCACGGCGTCCTGGCGTGACGGACCGATGCCCGTCGACCTGCGCGAAGGCATCGCCCGGCTGCAGGGCGTCGGCGAGTACGCCGCGACGGCGCTGCAGAACGCCCGGCTCCTGGCCAAGGTGCAGCACCAGGCGCACCACGACACCTTGACCGGACTGCCCAACCGGCTCCTGTTCACCCGCACCCTCGACCAGACGCTGCTCGCCCTGGAGCCCGGCCGGTCGGCGGCGGTGCTCTTCTGCGACCTGGACAAGTTCAAGCGGGTCAACGACGACTTCGGCCACGCCGCGGGCGACGAGCTGCTGCGCCAGGTGTCGGCACGGATCGCCGGCGCGATCCGGGGCCACGACGTCGCGGCGAGGCTGAGCGGCGACGAGTTCGCGGTCCTGCTGCCGGACGTCGGCGACCCCCTCGCTGCCGACTCCCTCGGCCGCCGTGTGGTGGCCTGCTTCCAGAGCCCGTTCCGCATCGACGGGCGCGAGCTCCGGGTCACCACGAGCGTGGGGGTCGCCCTGCAGACCGGACCCGGCGGCCGTGCCGACCGCCTGCTGCGCCAGGCGGACACCGCGATGTACACGGCGAAGGTCCGTGGCCGCAACCAGGTGGCCGTCGCGCCGGCCGGTGCCGTGGTCCCCGCGCCGGGTGCGACCGCCCCGGCTCCGGCTCCGGTCGCGCAGGCGTCCCTCGAGGCCGAGCTCGTGCGTGCCCTGCGCGAGGACGAGCTCCGGCTGGCCTTCCAGCCGATCTGGTCCGTCCGGCCGGAGCTCGGGCGTCAGGAGATCGCCGCGTCGGCCCGTGCCGTCGGCGTGGAGGCGCTCGTGCGATGGCAGCACCCCCGTCTGGGCCTGCTGGGTCCCGCGGCGTTCCTCCCCCTGGCGGAGGAGGCCGGGCTCGTGGTGGAGCTCGACCTGTGGGCCATCCGGACGGCGTGCGCCCGGGCCGCGGCCCACGGCGCGGGCGGGCGTGGCCTCCACGTCGCCGTGAACCTGGCGAGCAGCACCCTGGCCGACCCCCGCCTGCAGCCGGCGGTCCGGTCGGCCCTCGCCGAGCACGGGCTGCGGCCCGAGCAGCTCTACCTCGAGGTGGTGGAGAGCCGAGCGCTGCTGGACGTCCCGGCCCTCGCCGGGCGGCTCACCGCACTGCGCCGCCTGGGGGTGCGCATCGCGTTGGACGACTTCGGCACCGGCTACTCGACCCTGACCTGGGTCCAGCGGCTCCCGGTCGACCAGGTCAAGGTGGACCGGTCGTTCACCGCGGGACTGCCCCACGACGCCGCCGCACTCGCCGTCACGCGGTCCGTGCTGGCGCTCGCGCGTGACCTGGGCGTCGAGATCGTGGCGGAGGGCGTGGAGACCGCGGACCAGCTGGCCGCCCTGGTCGGTGCCGGGTGCACGCTCGTGCAGGGGTACCTGCTGGGGCGGCCCGCTTTCGAGCTCCCCGAGCTCGGGGGGCGTCCCTCTCCGGCGGCGGACCCGCAGGCCACCGCCCGCGGCTGACGGCCCGGGCCACCCGGCCGGATGCCTGCGGCCGGGTCGACCGTGCCGTGCGCGCCCTCGCCGGCTGCTGACCGGCTCGTGAGCCGCGCGGCGCTCGGAGGTCCACCTCCACCATGGCCGGGCCGCCGGCGCAAGCGGAACGGTGGACGACGGCACATGACTGCCACCTTCGTGGTGCCGCACGCCGAGGGGGCGCGGCCCGCCCCTAGCGTCGGTGACGTCGGAAGAACGTGGCGGCCGGCTGCTGCCAGAAGTGGTCATATCGGCTCTTACCAGGACGTTGACGGTCCGTTGACGGGCTGTTCTCAGGCTTGAGTTGCTCACCCGGAAGGGTGACGACGTCGGGCTCGACGCCCTGGACGCACGCGCATAGCTCACATCACTGTCGACCGGCGTCCTTCGCCGGGACCCGACTTCCTGTCGACGGCGCACAGACGCGCGCGTCGGCGTTCTCGGACCAGAGGAACGCAGCCTCGGGAGAATCCATGGAAGCAGTACAGACAGACCTTTCGCGCCGGACGCTGCTGAAATACGGCCTGTGCACCCTCGTGGTCGCGGGTGCGGGCGGCTCGGCCGTGCTCGGCTCGGCCACCCGGGCTTCCGCCACCGTGGTCAACGCCGCATTGTTCGTGGCCCATGGCGAGCGGACGATGATCGACGGGCTGGTGGTCCCGTTCGTGGGTTTCGGCAGCACCGCGGCGCGGCTGGAGCTGCCCGGCGGGCAGCTGGAGGTCCAGACCGGTGACACGGTCAACCTGGACATCGTCAACAGCTCCAGCCTGCCGGTCGGGTTCGCCATCGCCGCGTCACCGGGATTCTCGGGTGTGGACGCGGCGCCGATCGCGGCCGGCACCGGCCGCCGGGTGACGTTCACGGCCCCGAGCACGCCGGGAACGCACTTCTACGTCGGCACGGTGAGCGGCAGCGCCGACACCGGCCGCGCCCTGGGCGCCACCGGCGCGATGGTCGTCCTGCCGCGCGACGCGGCGCGCACGTCGATCGACGCCCAGTTCCCCGGCGTCCGCGCACGGGCCCGCCGCCAGCCGATGTTCGGTGTGGGTACGCCCCCGGCGATCCCGGCCTCCGTGGCGCAGGAGCGCACCTGGCTGTTCGGCGAGCTCAACCCGACCACGGCCCGGGACCTCGCCGGGGGGCGGATCAGCCTGCCCAGCGACCCCGAGCCGGAGTACTTCCTGATCAACGGCCTCAGCGGCATGCTCTCGGCCGAGGACCACCACACCAACATCAGCGGCCGCGCGGGCGGGCTGGGCCAGCCGGGCGACTCCACCCTGGTCCGGATGATCAACACCGGCCGCGCCCCACGGTCCATCCACCTGCACGGCAACCACTTCTGGGTGCTGTCGCACCCCGACACCCCGTGGATCGTCGGTGCCTTCAAGGACACCGTCACCGTCCCCCCGGGCCGCTCGGTGAGCGTCCTCGTGCCCTTGGAGGCACCGCCGGACTCCTACCCGGTCACCAACAGGGCGCAGAAGTACGTCGTCCACGACCACATCGAGATGGCCGAGACCGCCAGTGGCGGCCACTACCCGTCCGGCATGGTCTCCGAGCTCATCCTCGAATGACCCTCACCCGTCCACCGATCACTCGTACGAGCAGGGGCACACCATGGCTGGAACACTCGTCCCGATCGACCAGAACCGTCCCGCGGACCTGACCCAGGCGGTCCATTTCGGGCACAACTACCCGGAGGCGAGCCCGGAGACACCCGGGCGCGCACGACCGGACGTGTCATTCGTCCGCAAGGTCTTCAACGACAAGCTCACCTTCGCCGACGGGAATGACGTGGCGTACTGGGCGTTCAAGGACCCGAACGACGACAAGCCGTTCCCTTCCACGCCCTTGCGCCTGCGGCAGGGGCAGATCGTGCACACGACCATCGAGGCCGCGATCAATGTGCACACCATCCACCACCACGGCATCGAGCCGTCCACCTTCAACGACGGGGTCCCCGACACGTCGTTCAACGTCAGCAGCGACTACACCTACCAGTGGCGCGCCTCCCGTGCCGGCACGTTCTTCTACCACTGCCACCGCAACGCACCGCTGCACGTGCAGATGGGGATGTTCGGGTATCTGGTCATCGACCCGCCGACCGGTCCGGGGACGTTGTACGTCGGCGGACCGCGGTACGAGGTCGAGGCGCTGTGGGCGACGTACGACGTGGACCCGTTCTGGCGCAACTACAACCACGCCAGCGGGGAGAAGAACGCGATCGCCGACGGCACCCGCCTCAACCGGTTCCGGCCTCGCTACTTCACGATCAACGGCGTCGACGCACCACGGTCCCTGCGCAGCGCCAAGACCACCGTCCGGGCGCGGGTCGGTCAGCCCATCCTGCTGCGCCACCTGACCGGTGCCTACTTCCCCAACGTCGTGCGCTTCCCTGCGGCCCTCAGACCGGTCGTGCACATGTCGGACGGGGAGCCGCTGCCGGCCCCGACCCCGCTCCCGGACAACGTGCTCAGGACGACCACGGCGGAGCGGTACGACCTCATCCTGACGCCCAGCACCGCAGGCACCCACACCGTGACCTACGAGTTCCGGCACTGGCTCACCGGCGCAGTGGCCGGCACCGCCACCGCCCACGTCATCGTCACCTGACCCCTCTTCCCGAAGGACCCGCCATGCGCTCGTTCCGCACGCGCTCGACACCGGCGGTCGCCGCCGCCGTCGGGCTCGCTGTTCTGACCTCCGCCACCGCGGTCTACGCGGTCGGCCTCCAACCCGACGGCACCCACCTGCGCGCCCAGTGGACCACCGGTGGCCAGGCCTGGCTGGAGCTGGAGGACCGCAACGTCGAACCCTCCATCTGCTTCATCTGGGACCACCCGGCGCCGCAGGACGGCGACAGCTTCAGCAGCCGGATCCTCACCCGCACCGGGACCGAGGTGGTCGACCTCGGCACCGCCGACCAGTGGGTCGACGGTGCGGGCGAGGGCTGCGAGATCCCCCGTGACGACCGCTACCGCGACGTCTTCGCCAACCCCGGCAACTACGTCGTCGAGTTCGAGGTCGTGGAGAACCAGGGGACGGCGCCCACCGCCCCCGTGCGCTCCGGCCCGCTTCAGCCGGCCACCACCTGACGCCGTCGCCGGCCTCGTCGTCGCCGGCGCACCGACCGGCCACTCGGGGTTCCGAGCACGCCGCTTCCGCAGGGCGGCTGCCGGCATCTCGGCGGCGGTCGAACCTGATGCCCGCGGTGCGGGGACGATGTCTGCTCGGGGTCGACGCCGCACTCCCGCGCCAATGCACTGACGTGCACGCTCGTCCCACCTCGGTCGAGGCGCTGGCGGGCTCCCGCAGCGGCGGGAGGTCCCGCCAGCGCCTGGTGGCGCTCGCCAACGCACGGCCGCTCGCACAGCGTCCAGGGCATACCCGTGGCGCGATCTCCGGTCGGAGCCTTCACGTCCTCGACGGCCGGGGGCAGTGGGTGAACGCCAGGTAGGTCTGGTCCGGCATGGCAGGCCGCGCGGCACGGGCAGCGGACGTCTTCATGACCGTCACGTCATCCCGGCGCCAGCCCACCACGCGGCGAGGGACGCCCGGCTGCTCGTGCCGGTCCGGGCCCAGGCGCCCTCGAGGTGCTTGCGGACGGTTCGCGGGGAGATCCCCAGCTGCCGCGCCACCTGATCGTTGGTGAGACCGCGCGCGACCAGTGCGGCCACCTGCCGTTGACGTGTGGTGAGAACGGTCGCGTCCGCCGGTGCGCCCGAGGCGACCAGCGAGTCGAGCGCCGTTCGGTACGCCATGGCCGCCGCCACAGGACGTCGCAGCTCGTCCAGCGACTCCATCTCCCGGTCGGAGAAGTCGCGCGTCGGTCGCCAGAGCGAGACGAGGAGCATCGACGTCGGTGTGCGCTCCAGCAGGAGGCCTGCCTGGTAGGTGCTGCGGCGCGGCCGGAGCAGCAGGTGGTACACGTCGAGCCGCTGCAGGTCGCGGAGCGGGACGACGTCCGTGCTCCTGGACGCCGCCTGGGGTCCGCGTTGCAGGTGGTCGGCGTACGGGTGCGTGTGCAGCAGCTGCGGCCACAGGCGCATCTCCTCCTCCGTCATCGGCGACGCCCCGCGCAAGGCGACCTCCGACTGCGGGAGCTCACCCAGGCGCAGCGCGCTCACGGACAGGACGTCGGCCCCCACCGAGCGGTCGAGGAGGATCAGCAGCTGGTCGAGGACCGGCACCCCGGCTGCGACGCAGTGCGCGATCTCCGCGCACTGCGTCGCCCGCACGCTGTCCATGACTCATGGTCCGACAGCGGGTCACGCCCTGTCCGACGTATCGCGCTGCGGGCTGTCGCGCTGCCGGCCCGTGCGGACGGGGCGAGTCCAAGCGCCGTCCGCCATCGATCAACGGTCGAGATCCCGGACCAGCCGGCCC
Organism: Cellulomonas aerilata; assembly: GCF_007991755.1. Classification (GTDB taxonomy): domain Bacteria; phylum Actinomycetota; class Actinomycetes; order Actinomycetales; family Cellulomonadaceae; genus Pengzhenrongella; species Pengzhenrongella aerilata. The sequence continues at coordinate 175,187 of NZ_BJYY01000013.1, forward strand.
ACGTGGGACGACCACGCGTGCGCGGGGGAGGTCCCCGCAGCCGACCGGGCATCCACCGCGAACGACTCTGACGTCGACTCGTCCGCGACGGCCGGCGTGTGGCTGGTCGGCACAGCCGTCCCGCACCGGTCAGCGTTGACGTAGACGGTCGGCACGAGCATGAGCCTGCCGTCGGGGAGATACCCCCCGTGCGACGCGGTGCCCACCTGCCGCAGCCGTTCGTTCACACCGTGCGCCGCTCCCCCGAACCACTGGCGCCAGTCGGTCAGCCCGTGCTCGAGGGCATACGGGCTGGGCAGGATGCGCATGCTCGTAGGGTCACCGCCGGGCCACAGGAATCCGTAGCCCGCGACGTCGTCAGGGTTCGCGGGCGCGTCCGGAGCAGGTGCGCCCGTGACGCCGACGACCCAACCGTCCTCCCCGAGGCCGTAGGCCGCGCTGCTGACGCCGCCGGGAACCACGCCCAGCCCGACGACGCTGTCCGGTGTCTCCCAGAAGGCGGCCTCGGCGTGCGCGTCCGAGAAGTCGGGACCGACACCGACGGCCCCGGCCGCCTGGCGGCGATCGTTGAGCAGCACCGCGTAGCCGTCCAGACCCACGGTCGCCATCGGCGTCGGCCGGTTCCGTGCGTCCCAGAGCGTCGGTCGCGGAACCAGCAGGTCCTCCTCGCCCGGCGGCCGTACCGCCACGACGCCGACGACGTCCCGATGGTTGTTGATGTCCCAGCCCTCGGCGATCCCCTCGTCCCCGCCCGGCAGCTCGACCGGCTCGCGGCCGAACCACGTCCACCGCAGCGCGAGTCCGCCGTCCTCCGTCCACGCCGTGCCCGCCGCCGCACCCCTGTCGTTGATACGACGGAAGTACACCTCGGCCGGCTCGACGTCCCCTGGTCCGGGATCCACCCAGGTGACCCGGCCGGTGAGCAGCTTCTGCACCCAGCCCTGCCACCGCCCGGTGTCCGGGTTGATGCTCTGCCCGTTGATGAGGCCGCTGGGGGTGAGCTCGAACGCGACGCCGGTGGGACTGCCCTCGGGGCCGACCGGCACAGGCTCTCCCTGCAGCCCGAACCACACGACGGGCTGCTGGACGTCCTCACCGTCCGCACCGACGACGATGGTCGACCCGTAGTAGACGACACCCCGTCCGCGCACCAGCTCGACGTCGACGACGAGTCCCTCCGGGACACCGTCCGGAAGCGCCAGGGTGTGCACCTCACACCGTCCGACGGCGCCGCCGTCCACCGCGCCGACCGCGGTCGGCGCGAGCGCAGTCCCCGTCCCGGCCATCGCCAGCGCGACGGCGACCGCCGCGGGGGCACGTCGTGAATGCCACATCGTCATCTCCGAGGACGCCGGGTCCCGAGGCGGTGGCGCGGTGCGCAGCCGCACGCCGGGAACATGATCGACGGCGCCGGGCAGAGCCGTCAGGCTCGATGCTCCATCCGCCGGCGCACCCGGCACAGGTGGCCGTTCGGACACCGCGTGGACGGTGCCCCGCACGCTGCCGCCCGGCGGTACCGGGCTCTGCCTCGGGCTACTGCTGGACCCCGACGACCCAGTCCTCCGCCGGCGCGGGGTAGCAGGTGCCGGGGCCACCCTCGTAGCCGTCGGCGAAGGCGCGGGTGCGCTCGAAGCCGGTGCCGTGGGCCCGGGGGTCGGTGAACGGGGTGCCGGGGACGTCACGGGCCGCGAAGACCGCCAAGGTCGCCTCGTCGAGGTCACCGGCCTCCAGGAGCCCCTGCTCCTGGACGTCCCTCGCCCACGCCCCGGCGAAGCAGTCCGCCTGCAGCTCGCGCAGGACCCCGAGCTGCTCCTGCTGCGGGAGGCGGAACTGCATGGCGTGGCCGTACTCGTGGGCGAGGACGAACGCAGCAGCGAAGTCTCCCGACGAGACGTAGTAGGGGATCATCAGGCCCGACTCGTCCCAGGCGATGAAGTCCCCGGCCGAGCAGTAGAAGGCGTTCTTCGCCGGAGCCTCCTCGCTGCCACAACGGGGACCGGGCTCCTGCTCGGGTCGGTAGTACACGAACCGGGTGGGACGGGTGTAGGTCGCGTCGAAGGTGGCGGGCAGCTCACGGGCCCAGAACTCGTCCAGCGACGCGATGACGCCCTCGAGGGTCGCCTGGTACTCCTCGTACACGAAGGCGGTGTTGGTGTCGGTCCGGATGGCCTGCGTCTGCGCCGGCGGGTCCTCGCCGAAGTCACCGGTCTCCTCGGCGTTCTGGGACTCCGCCTCCTCGATCGCGGACTGGATGTCGTCGACGATCTCCTGGGCCCGGGCACGGTTGCTGCCGTCCCCGATGCTGGTGTCGAAGCCGCAGCCCGTGAGCGCGAGGGCGGCGGCGACGACCATCACGAACGGCCGCAGACGGGGCAGGGGCGACACGGAGACCTCCAAGGACGGGTGCGCGAGCGGGAAGGGCCCACCCGAGGGAGCTGATCGCTCGCCGCGAGTGAGCCCAGGACGTGCTGCTGCACCGTCGAGGGTGACACAGGAGGCGAGATGCCACAGCCCGGACGGCTCCCCGCGCGGGCAGCGCTCGAGCGGGACACGGGGCCGTCCTCGACGTCCCCGAGGCGTCCAGAGAGCTGGTCGTCGTCACGCCGCATTGACGCGCCATGGGGGTCGCGGTCCCTTCGGTCGCCGTCCCGACACCAGTCACCGAAACGGCGGTGGACGGCGTCCGGCCGGGCTAGCGTGCGCGAGTCCGGACCTACCCCCCGACATCGCTGGAGAACGCATGCGCAGACACGGAGTACTCGGAACCCTCGCGGCCGGGCTGGCCGCTCTCGCCATCACCGTGACAGCCGCCTCACCGGCCGCCGCGATCCGTTACGGCGAGCCGGACGCCGGTGAGCACCCCTACGTGGGGTTGATGATCGCGACCGTCGACGGAGAACCCGCGTGGCGGTGCTCCGGCACGCTGGTCTCACCCACGCACTTCCTCACCGCCGGTCACTGCACCTTCGGGGCCGACGGCGCCGTCGTCTGGTTCGAGGAGGACCTGCGCGACGCGGCGGCGGTCGGCTACCCGACCGGCGGCGCGACGTCGATCACCGGCACCCCGTACACGCATCCGCAGTACGACGACGTGGCGTTCTACGAGCACGACCTCGGCCTCGTCGTCCTCGACGAGCCGGTCCTGCTGGACGAGTACGGCGCGCTGCCGCACGAGGGGTACTTCGACGACTTCTTCGTGGCTCGTGGGCAGAACCCGCAGCTGTTCACCGCCGTCGGCTACGGGCTCCAGCGCAACATGCCCGAGCCGAGCGGTCGCACGTCCGCGGAGCGCGTCCGCCTGCAGGCGACGCTGAAGATCATCAACCAGGACGCGGCCTTCGGTGAGAAGAAGGTGGGCAACTCGGTGCTGTTCACCAACAACGCCGCCGGAGGGGGGACGTGCAACGGCGACTCCGGCGGCCCCATCTTCGTCGAGGGGACCAACGTCGTCGCCGCGGTGACGTCGTTCGGGATCAACGCCCGCTGCGCCGGCACCGGCGGTGGCTACCGCGTCGACACGGCAGACGACCTGAACTGGCTCGAGCAGGAGTTCGGGCTGGTGCCCGGCGAGAACTGGTGAGACTCCCGATGACATGAGGTCGCCGCTGCCGGTGTGGCGGCGGCGCGCCGCAGAGCGACGGTTCCCATCGCGACAGGTGGGGACCGTCGCTGCGTCCGGACGCAGGCGCCTCGCCCGAGCGCCTGCGCACCGGGCGCCGACCTGCTCCGACGACCGGTGTGCCGCACCCTTCCGCGCGCGCTGGTCGCGCAAGGCGAACCCCGTCGCCGACCACGGCAGCCCTAGGGGCAGCCGAGCCTCACCGCGCGGCAGGTCCGGACGGGTCGAGCGCGAGCTCCCACCGCCACACCTGACCCTCGTCGGGGTCGACCGCCTCGCCGACGTGGACGAAGCCCAGACGTCGGAGCACGGCCGTCGACGGTCCCGGCGCCGCCAGGGTGTGAGCGACCACCAGGCGCACGTCGCCGGACTGCTCGGCCGCCGCCACGAGCCGACGAGCCGCCGCCGTCGCCACGCCGGCACCGCGGTACTCCGGCGCGACCGAGTACCCGATCTCGACGGCACCGTCCTCGGGTGGGCCGGTGAAGCCGCCGATCCCCACGACCGCGCGGTCGCGTCGATGGACGAACAGGTGCGTCGACCAGCGTGGCTCTACACCGCCGTCCAGGGTCGCCACGGCGTGCTCGAGCATGCCGTCGAACTCGACGAGGCCGGCCACCACCCTCATGCCGAAATCCCGCTCGAAGCTGCCGTCTTCCTGCAGGAGAGCCTGCAGCTGCGCCTTCGACGCCGGGACGACCGCCAGGTCGCTGTCGTCGTCCATGGATGCCTCCAGTCCGGTCCGCAGAGGGCCGCGCCCGTCGGCGGCCGGCGTGCGCCGGGTCGAGGTGCTCGTCCCACGACCGGATGCGGACCCTTCGCGCACCATAGCCAGGACGCGGCCGCCTCAGCAGGGGCCCGCCACCGCGGAGCCGGACCCGATGGTGCCGGTCGGTCGTGCGGCCACGGTCGCCCCGGTCGTCGCGGATCGACAGGCGGCTGGAGGATCGGACGCGGCCGGTCGACCCCACGCACGGCTCACCACGGACCCGAAGGAGCACCTCACCATGACGCAGGACCTCGTGGCCGTCACCGGAGCGACCGGGGCGGTCGGTGGGCAGGTCGCCCGGCACCTCGCCGAGCGCGGGACCCCGCTGCGGCTGGTCGTCCGTGACCCCGCCCGCGCGCCCCGCCTGCCCGGCTCGGACGTGCGCCGGGCCGCCTACGCTGACGCAGCCGCGGCCCGGGAGGCGCTGACCGGCGCAGCGGTCCTGCTCATGGTGTCCGGGTCGGAGAGCGCCGACCGGGTCGCGCAGCACCACACCTTCGTCCGGGCAGCCGCCGACGCCGGGGTCCGGCACATCGTCTACACGTCGTTCCTGGGCGCGGGACCCGACGCCACCTTCACGCTCGGACGGGACCACTGGGCCACCGAGGAGCGCATCCGCGCCACCGGGATGGGGTTCACCTTCCTGCGCGACAGCCTCTACCTCGACTTCCTGCCCAGCCTCGCCGGCGCCGACGGCGTCATCCGCGGCCCCGCCGGCGACGGCGTCGTCGGCGCCGTCGCGCGTGCGGACGTCGCCCGCGTCGCGGCGGCGGTCCTGCAGGACCCCGCCCCGCACACCGGAGCGACGTACGACCTCACCGGGCGCGAGGCCCTCTCGCTGGCGCAGGCGGCGCGCGTCATCACCGGGGTCACCGGCACGCCCACCCGGTACCACCCGGAGACGATCGAGGAGGCGTACGCCTCCCGCGCCCACTACGGCGCCCCTGGCTGGCAGGTCGACGCCTGGGTCTCCACCTACACCGCCATCGCCGCCGGCGAGCTCGCCGCCGTCGACGACACCGTCCACCGCCTCACCGGCACGCCCGCCCTGACCCTCGCCGAGCACCTGGCGGGATCCCGGGCGGCGTAGCGCGACGACAACGTCGATACTCGCTCCCCGACACCCCGCACGACCTAGGAGACTTCGGCATGCACACACCGTCGGTCCAGCTCTACAGCCTGCGCGACGCCGTCGCGGACGACCTCCCGGGCACGGTCGCCCGGGTCCGCGAGATCGGGTACGAGCACGTCGAGCCCTACGCCTTCGACACGAACGCCGACGCGTACGCGAAGGCGTTCGCCGACGCCGGGGTGACGGCCCCGAGCGGTCACGCCGCCGTCATCGACCGCGAGGACCCGTCCGTCGTGTTCGACGCCGCAGCGCGCCTGGGCATGGACGTCGTCATCGACCCGTTCATCCCGACCGACCGGTGGCGTACCGCCGACGACGCGACCAGGATCGCGGAGCGCGTCAACGCCCTGGCCGAGCAGGCGCGGAGCCACGGCCTGCGATTCGGCTACCACAACCACCAGTGGGAGTTCACGAACGAGGTCGACGGGCGCCCGATCTACGACCTCTTCGTCGAGCAGCTCGCGCCCGACGTCGTGCTCGAGGTCGACACCTTCTGGGCGACCGTCGGCGGCGCCGACGTGCCCGCCGTGCTCCGCTCCCTCGGCGACCGTGTCGTCGCCATCCACGTGAAGGACGGCAAGGTCACCGGCGACATCGCCACCGCGCTGCCGTCGGCCCGGAGCGCCCTGGTCGTCCCGGACGCCCTGCGGGCGGCGTACGAGGAGCAGACGCCCGCCGGCCAGGGGGACGTCGACGTCCCGGCGATCCTCGCCGCCGCGCCCCGAGCCCTCCGCGTGGTCGAGTTCGACTCCTACCAGGGGGACGTGTTCGACGGGATCGCCCAGTCCCTCGCCTGGCTGACGGAGAACGACCGGTGACCGGCCCGGTGGGGATCGGCGTCATCGGCGCCGGCAACATCTGCACCCAGTACCTGGACAACCTGACGCAGTTCGCCGACGTCGAGGTCCGCTACGTCGCCGACGTCCTGGTCGACCGGGCGACGGCGCAGGCGGAGAGGTACGGCATCGCCGCGTCCGGCCCCGTCGACGACCTGCTGGTCCGGGACGACATCCAGATCGTCGTGAACCTGACGATCCCGGCCGTGCACGCCGAGGTCGGCCAGCAGATCATCGCGGCCGGCAAGCACGTCTGGAGCGAGAAGCCCGTCGCCACCGACCGCGCCTCCGCCTCCGCGCTGCTCGACGCCGCGACGGCGGCCGGTCTGCGTGTCGCGTGCGCCCCGGACACCGTGCTCGGTGCGGGGATCCAGACCGGCCTGCGCGCGATCGCCCGGGGGGACATCGGCGAGCCGCTCACCGCGGTCACCATGTTCCACGTCCCGGGACCGGACCAGTGGCACCCGAACCCCGACTTCCTGTACGCCAGGGGTGCCGGACCGCTGTTCGACATGGGTCCCTACTACCTGACCACCCTCGTGCACGCGTTCGGGTCCGCGTCGCGGGTCCAGGCCGTGGCCTCGACGGCGCGCGACGTCCGCACGGTCGGTGCCGGACCGCGGGCGGGCGAGACCTTCCCGGTCGAGGTGCCGACCCACCACGCAGCCCTCGTCGAGTTCCGCGGCGGGCAGTCCTCGCAGACCACCCTGTCGTTCCAGCACGCGAGGCCCCGGTCCGGCTTCGTCGAGATCAACGGCACCGAGGGCACCATCTCCCTGCCGGACCCGAACTACTTCACCGGGGACTCCACGCTCTGGCGGTACGGCTCCGACGAGCCCGTCACCGTCCCGGGCGAGGGCTCCACCTGGGGACGCGGGACCGGCGTCGTCGAGCTCGCGCGGGCGATCGAGGCGGGGACCCTGGAGCGGGCGTCCGGCGAGCTCGCCTCCCACGTGCTCGACGTCATGCTCGGCATCCGGGAGGCCGCCGGGTCCGGTGAGGCCGTGGTCGTCGACTCCCAGGTCACCCCGGTACCGCCGCTCCCCGCCGACTGGGACCCGTCGGTCGCGACCCTGCGCTGACCTCGCGCGGACGTCCCGGACCGCTCGACGCGCCGGGCCGGACGACAGGAGGGGCGGCCGATCGGCCGCCCCTCCTGCGTGCTGGTCCCGCCGATCAGATGAGGTTCGCCTCGTCGCCGGGCACGGCGCCCGTCCCGCTCACCGGAGCGGTGCCCGTCCCGCTCACCGGAGTGGTGCCCGTCTCGCTCACCGGAGCGGTGACCGTGACCTCGTCCGACTCCTTCGAGTCGTCGGAGCCGCCCACCGTGGCGGCGACGGCGGCTGCTGCCGCGGCGGCCACGCCGATCCCCGCGGCGACCGCCGCCTTGGACACGCCGGCCTTGCCCGAGTCACCCTCCGACGCCGCTGCGTGCTCCACGCCGGGTGCGGTGCCGGCGCCCGGGTTGATGCTGCCGCGCCACGCTCCGGTCGCGTAGTCCTCGGACTCGATGAAGGCCTTGAAGCGCTCGAGGTCGCCCTCGGCCTGCTTCTCCACGATGTTCAGCCGGTCGCCGATCGCCTCGACGACGCCCTCCGGCTCGTACTCCAGGTGCAGGTGGACGTGCGTCTGCCCCTCGCCGGCCGGCTCGAAGGAGACCGAGCCGGCGTTGGTCGCGCCCGACGTCGCCGCCCACGACACCTTCTGGTCCGGGACCTGCTCCAGGACCTTGGCCTCCCACTGGCGACGGACGCCGGCGATCTCGGCCACCCACTCGAGCCGGTCGTCGGACAGCTGGGTGACGCTCGTGACCCCGCCCATGAACTGCGGGAACTCCTCGAACTGGGTCCACTGGTTGTAGGCCACGGTCACCGGCACGTTGACGATGACGGACTTCTCGACCTGCGTCGTCATGGGTGTCTCCCCTCTTCGGCCGGCGCGGCGGCCGGTCCTGGTGCGAGCCGCCCCGAACGGCACGGCCCTGCGGTCGAGGTCGACGCTAGGGGGAGCAAGCAGACCCTGCGACCGGGCGCAAGCCGGTGCGCCGGAACCTGGCACAGGTGTGCCAGAGGTGTTGCGTGCGCCCGCGGCGAGGACTACGACAGATCCACTCGACGACGAGATGGGGACTCATGGCGCTGGACAGGCGGAGGTTCCTCGCGCTCCTCGGGGCCGCGGCGGGTTCAGCCGCCCTCGGCGGCTGCGCGGGCTTCAGCGGCGGGCGGGACGACGGCGGCGGGGCGGCCTCGGACGACGAGATCACCTTCACGCTCTGGGCCGGTGACGCGGAGCTGGTGGCCTTCCGGGCGATCGCCCGCGACTTCGAGGCCGCGGAGGGCATCCGCGTCAAGCTCCAGCAGGTGCCCTTCGACCAGCTGCTCACCACGGTGGACGCCGGCCTGCAGGCCGGTCAGGCACCGGACGTCTTCCGGGTCACCTACACCGACCTCGGGGTCTACAGCAGCCAGGACGCCCTGCTCGACCTGAGCGACCACCTGCCCGGCGGCTACGCCGACCAGTTCCGTCCCGGGCTGTGGAGCGCCGTCACCCGCGACGGCGCGCCGTTCGGCGTCCCGCACCACACCGACACCTCGATGATCCTGGTCCGCGCCGACGCGGCGCAGCAGGCCGGGCTCACCCTGCCGACGTCCTACGACGAGGCGTGGAGCTGGGAGCAGCTCGACGAGGCGCTCGTGCGGCTCGCGGGGGTCACCGCGGCCCAGCAGTACGCCACCGGGGTCAACTGGCAGCAGTTCGGTGCCTACCGGTGGCTCAACTTCCTCGGGCAGGCAGGCGGCCGGCTGCTCACCGACGACCTGTCGGCGCCTGCGGTGGACAGCCCCGAGGGGCGCGAGGCGCTGCGGTTCACGCAGTCGTTCTTCGAGCGCGGCCTGGTCCCCCCGACCACCTCGACCAAGGGCGACTACGTCGACGAGCTCTTCATCGCGGGGACCACGGCGTCGGTCTTCGCGGGCGACTTCCTCCTGCCGGCCATCGCCGACGCCGGCTTCGACTTCGGCGCGACGTTCCTGCCCCGCAACCGCGACGTGACGGCCGAGCTCGGCGGCAACGCCGTGGTCGCGACCGCGGACTCCCCCCGCGCCGAGCAGGCCGCTCTCTTCCTGCAGTACCTGGCCTCCCAGGAGCAGATGGCGCGCTTCTGCGAGGCGACGACGGTGCTGCCGACGCGCACCGACCTCGCCGGCGGGGACCTGGAGTACCAGGTCCGGCCCGACCTGATGGAGCTGTTCGTCGCCCAGTCCGAGGCGATCACCGAGGACATCGTCGAGCAGACGACGGTGCCCTCGTTCAACGAGATCAACGCCGCGCTCGTCGAGCAGCTGGAGCGCGCGTTCGTGGGCAGGGTCGACGCCGAGGCGGTGCTCGCAGACCTGTCGGCCGACATCGAGCGCGCGCTCGCTCCGTGAGCACCGCCACGGCGGCACGCGACCGGACGACGCAGCGGCTGCGTCCGGCCGGCCGGCGGCGAGGGCTGCGCCGACGCGGGGCCGCGACGGCGTACGCCCTGCTCGCGCCCAACCTCGTGCTGTTCGGGCTCTTCCTGCTCCTGCCGCTGGTGCTCACCGTCGCCCTCGGCTTCCAGGAGACCAGCGGCTTCGGCGTCGGCCGGTGGATCGGCCTGGGCAACTACGAGCGGATGGCCGCCGACGACGTCTTCTGGCGCTCCGCGGTCAACACGGTCGTCTTCGCCGCGGTGACCGTGCCGCTGACCCTGGTCGGCGGTCTGGGACTGGCTCTCCTGCTCGACCGGCCCATCCGGGGCCGGACGCTGTTCCGCTCCCTGTTCTACCTGCCGTACGTCCTGTCCGGCGTGGTCGTCGCGCTGCTCGGCCGCTGGATCTTCAACGAGAACGTCGGCGTGGTGAACAAGGTGCTGCGCGCGCTCGGCGGCGACGGCGTCCCCTGGCAGTCGTCGGGCGCACCGGCGATGGCCTCGATCATCGCCATGGTCGTCTGGCAGTCGCTCGGCTTCTGCATGGTCATCTACCTGGCCGGGCTCCAAGGCATCCCGCGCGAGCGGTACGAGGCCGCCCGGGTCGACGGGGCGACGGGCTGGCAGATCGTCCGGTACGTGACCGTCCCCGGCCTGCGGCAGACGACGTTCTTCCTGACCGTGCTCATGGTCATCCAGAGCTTCCAGGTGTTCGACGTCGTCTTCGTCCTCACCGGCGGCGGCCCGGGGGTGTCCACCGAGCTGCTGGTCACCTACGCCTACCGGCAGGGCTTCGGCGCCCGGCAGCAGGGCTACGCCTCGGCGATCGGCGTGGTGATGTTCGTCGTCGTCCTGGCGTTCACGGTGCTGTGGTGGCGCTCGCAGCGCGACACCGAGGCGGACACGTGAGCACCGGGGCCGCTCAGCGGACAGCCGGGACGACCGCCCGGCGGGCCGCACCGCCGGCACGCCCGGGCCGGTCGCGTCCCGGCTGGGGACGAGCCGCGCTCCTGGCCGTGGTCGCGCTGTTCCTGCTCTTCCCCCTCTACTGGCTCGTCGCCACCGCTCTCGCCCCGCGCGGGGACCTGCAGGGCAGCGAGCTGCGGCTGTGGCCGTCGACGATCGACCTGTCGAACTTCAGCCGGCCGCTGACGGCGCTGCCGTTCGGCAGCTGGTACGTGAACTCGGCCGCGATCGCGGTCGTGGCGGTCCTGATCACCGTGGTGGTCAACCTGCTGGCCGGCTTCGTGCTGGCCAAGATGGAGTTCCGTGGCCGCAACGTCGTCTTCCTGGTCCTGCTCGCGACGCTGATGATCCCCGTGCAGGTGGTGATGATCCCGCAGTTCCGCATCGTCGCCGAGCTCGGCTGGCTCAACACCTACTGGGCGGTGATCATCCCGCGAGCCGCCGAGGCCTTCGGCGTCTTCCTGGCGCGGCAGTTCATGCTCTCCATCCCCGACGACCTGCTCGACGCCGCCCGGCTGGACGGCGCGTCGGCGTTCCGGATCTTCCGCAGCGTCGTCCTGCCGCTGTCCAAGCCGCTGATCGCCGTCCTGGTGATCTTCACCTTCATGTACCGCTGGAACGAGCTGGGGTGGCCGCTGATCGTGCTGCGCGACCCCGCGCTGTACACGGTCCCGGTCGGGCTGGCCTTCCTCCAGGGCCAGTACACGACGGACTACTCGGCGCTGATGTCGATGGCCCTGCTGTCCACCCTGCCGATGGTGCTCGTCTTCGCGGTCTTCCAGCGCTACCTCGTCGAGGGGATCGCCACCACCGGCCTGAAGTGACCTGCGCACGGCGACCGTCGTTCGCGCCAAGTGCTGACCGATGCCACGCTGGCAGGCCCGGGGCCGTCACCCCGACACCGGTCCTGACCTCGCCGGCCGCGCGGTCCTGACAGACGGGCTCTTGCGATGGACGTCGTCGACCTCTCGCGGTTCCAGTTCGCCTCGACCAGCATCTTCCACTTCTTCTTCGTCTCGCTGACCGTCGGCCTGTCGTTCGTCATCGCGATCATGGAGACCTTCGCCTTCTTCAAGAAGGACCGGGGGGACGTCTACGACCGGATGACCAACTTCTTCGGCCACCTGTTCCTCATCAACTTCGCGGTGGGGGTCGTCACCGGCATCGTCCAGGAGTTCCAGTTCGGGATGAACTGGAGCGAGTACTCGCGCTTCGTCGGCAACATCTTCGGCGTGCCACTGGCGCTCGAGGTGCTCATGGCGTTCTTCCTGGAGAGCACGTTCATCGCGCTGTGGTGGTTCGGCAAGGACCGGCTGCGGCCGTGGATGCGGCTGGGCAGCATCTGGCTCGTCGCGATCGGCACCCAGATCAGCGCCTTCTGGATCGTGCTGGCCAACGCCTGGATGCACCACCCGGTCGGGTACGAGGTGGTCGACGGGCGCGCCGTCCTGACGGACTTCTCCGCCGTGGTCTTCAACTACAAGGCGCTGCTGTACTTCGCGCACGTCCAGGGCAGCGCCTGGACGATCGCCGGCTTCTTCGTCCTGGGGATCTCGGCCTACCACCTGCTGCGGGGTCGCGGGGTCGACGTCTTCTCCCGGTCGCTGCGCATCGCGCTCGTCGTGGCCGCGGTGGGGACCGTCTTCTCCGCCACCAGCGGCCACCGCGAGGCGCAGGTGGCGCGGGTGGACCAGCCGATGAAGTTCGCCGCCATGGAGGCGCAGTGGGAGACCTCGGACTCCCCCGCGCCGTGGTCCCTGGTCGCGGTCATCGACGAGGACGGGCAGCGGAACCCCTTCTCGGTCGAGATCCCGTACGTGGGATCGATCCTGGCCTACAACAGCCTGGAGGGCCGCTACGAAGGGCTCGTCCCGCTCAACGAGGAGTACCAGGAGCTCTACGGCGAGGGCGACTACGTCCCGCCGGTGACGCCGATCTACTGGTCGTTCCGGCTCATGGTGGCGATCGGGTCCCTGCTGCTGCTCGCGTCGTTCGCGGGCCTGTTCCTGTGGTGGCGGCGGCGTGAGCGGCTGGACCGCACCCGCTGGTACCTGCGCGCCCTGGTGCTGCTCATCCCCCTGCCGTGGATCGCGAACTTCGCGGGCTGGATCGTCACGGAGATGGGACGCCAGCCGTTCATGGTCTACGGCCTGCTCACGGTGCAGGAGGGGGTCAGCGCCAACACCGTCGGGGAGGTCCTGGCCGGGCTGATCGGGCTGTGGGTCGTCTACCTCGCCCTGATCAGCCTGGACGTCTTCCTCCTGACGGTCACGGCCCGGGCCGGCATCGACCACAAGCCCGACAAGCAGATCCTCGCCGCCCCCGCGCCGAACTACGCCGGCGAGGGCTTCCAGGACTACGACCGGAAGGCATGAGCGATGGACCTGGTCGTGCTGTGGTTCTGGCTCATCGCGCTGACGTTCACCCTCTACTTCTTCCTCGAGGGCTTCGACTTCGGCGTCGACATCCTGCGTCCCCTCCTGGCGCGCAACGAGGCCGAGGAGCGTGCGCTGACCGGCACCATCGGGCCGTTCTGGGACGGCAACGAGGTGTGGGTGATCGCCGCCGCCGGTCTGATGTTCTCCACGTTCCCGGTCTGGTACGGCGCGGTGTTCAGCGGCATGTACCCGGTGTTCGTCGTCATCCTGCTGTGCCTGCTCCTGCGCGGGGTCGCGTTCGAGTACCGCAACCAGGTCGACCAGCAGCGCTGGCGCGACCTGTGGGACTGGATGTCGTTCGGCGGCAGCGCCATCCCGTCGTTCCTGTGGGGTCTGGTCATGGCCAAGCTGATCGAGGGTCTGCCGCTCAACGCCGACGCCCGGGTCGAGGGCGGCATCGGTGAGCTCTTCACGCCGTTCTCCGTGGTCGGTGGCATCGCCTCGCTGCTGGCGTTCACCCTGCACGGCGCGAACTTCCTGCTGCTGCGCCTGCACGTCGACACCCCGCTGTACGACCGCGCGCGTCGCGCCGCACTCCGGTGGGGCGCCCTGGCGACGGTGGCCATCCTCGCCTTCGTCATCATGGGCTACGTCACCGAGGGGCTCTTCGAGAGCTTCGGGATCCTGCCGTGGGTGTTCCCCGCGGCCGCCTTCCTCACGCTGACCTCGATCTGGTTCGCGCTCTCCCGCCGGCGGGACGCGCTCGCCTTCGTCATGAGCGGCCTGACCATCGTCTTCTCGACCGTCACGGTCTTCATCGCCCTGTTCACCCGCGACGTCGTGCTGCCGTCCACGCTCGACCCGGCCCTCAGCCTGACGCTCCAGGGGTCGGCCAGCCAGCACTACACCCTGGTGCTCATGACGTGGGTCGGCGGCATCTTCCTGCCGCTGATCATCGGCTACCAGGTGTGGAACTACTACGTCTTCCGGGAGCGGGTGCGCCCCGACGAGGGTGCCCTGACGCACGGCTACTGATGGCCGGCGCCGCCACCGGGCGACTGCTCCGGGACCCCGCCGTCCGGGGCCTGATGCGCGGGTGCGCCCTCCTCGCCGCCGCGGTCGCCGCGCTGCTGGTGGTGCAGTGGGCGTGCGTGGCCGCCGTGGTGGTCGCCGTGGTGTCCGACGGGGCCGAGCCCCGGGACGTCGTCGTGCCCGTCGTGGGAGCCCTCGCGGCGTGGTGGGCGCGCGGGCACCTCGCGGCCCTGCGGGACGTGCGGGGTGCCCGGGCGTCCTCGGCCCTGCGGGCGCGGCTGCGCCGGGACCTCGTGGACGGTCTGCTGCGGCTCGGCCCCGACGTCTCGGCGCGGTCGCGGGCGGGCGAGCTCGTCACCACGGCGACGCACGGCGTCGGGATGCTGGACCCGCTCGTGGCCCGCTGGGTGCCGGCCGCGGCGTCGGCCGCCGTGGTCAGCCCGCTGCTGGCCGTGGTGCTGCTCGTGCTCGACCCCCTCAGCGGCGTCGTCGTCGTGCTCACCGGCCCGCTGATCGTGGTGCTGATGTGGCTGATCGGGACGCGCACCGCCGAGGCGGCGGACGCGCGCTGGGAGACGCTCGGCCGGCTGGGCGCCCTCCTGGTCGACACGGTGCGCGTCCTGCCGACCCTCGTCGCCTACCGGCGGGCGCCCGGCGCCGTCGGCTGGCTGGGGCAGGTCAGCGAGGCGTACCGGGTAACGACCATGCGCGTGCTGCGGACGGCGTTCCTGTCGGGCTTCGTGCTGGAGTTCGGCGCCACGCTGGCGACGGCGCTCGTGGCGGTGACGGTCGGGGTCCGCCTGTTCGAGGGGCACCTGGACTTCTCGCGCGCCCTGCTGGTCCTGCTGCTCACCCCCGAATTCTTCGCGCCCCTGCGCACGCTCGGCGCCGAGCACCACGCGCGGCTGGAGGGGGTGCCCGCGGCCGAGCGCGTGCTCGGGCTGCTGGACACCACCGCCCGGGTCGCCGGGACGGCCGTCCCCGCGACGGCCGTCCCCGACGTCGACCTGCGCGGCGTCGTGCTGCGGTACGGCGGACGCAGCGTGCTCGCCGGTGTCGACCTGCGCCTGGCACCCGGCTCGCGGACCACTCTGGTCGGCCCGAGCGGGGCCGGCAAGACGAGTGTCGCCCGGGTGGTCCTCGGCCTCGCCGCGCCGGACGCCGGGGAGGTCCTCGTCGACGGCGTCCCGCTGTCCCTGCTGGAGCCGGACGCCTGGCGGGCGCGGGTCGCCTACGTGCCCGAGCGGCCCTGGCTCTCCCCGGGCACCGTGGCGGAGAACGTCCGGCTGGGACGCCCGGACGCGAGCGACGCGGACGTCGCCGAGGCCCTGCGGCGTGCCGGTGCGACGGCGTTCGTGTCCGAGCTGCCGCGGGGCTGGGACACCCCGCTCGGGGAGGACGGCGCGCTGCTGTCCGGCGGCGAGCGGCTGCGCGTCGCGCTCGCCCGGGCGTTCGTCAAGGACGCGGCACTGGTCGTCCTGGACGAGCCGACGTCGCAGCTGGACGCGCAGACCGAGCGGGCCGTGCGCGCCGCCGTGGACCGGCTCGCCGTCGGACGCACGCTGCTGACCATCACCCACCGACCGGAGCACGGCGACCCGTCCCGGCAGGTCCGGCTCGTCGACGGCCGGGTCGTGGAGGAGCCGGCCGCGTCCGTGGTGGTGACGCCGTGACGTCCGGGGCACGCGACGGACGGACGGGCCCGACCCGGGCCATCCTGCGGCTCGTGGACCGCCGGCGCGCGGCCCTCGGCGTCGCCCTGGGGGCCGGCACCGTGCTCAGCGGGACGGCGCTGCTGGCGGTGTCCGGGGCGCTCATCACCCGGGCGTCCCAGCACCCCGAGGACCTGTTCGTGCTCCTGCCGCTCATCACCAGCGTCCGCCTGTTCGGGATCTCCCGCGCGGCGCTGCGGTACGCCGAGCGTCTCGTCTCGCACGACGTGACGCTGCGACTCGTGGGCTCGGTGCGGGACCGCCTGCTCAGGGCCCTCGTCCCGCTCGCGCCGGCCGCCCTGTCCGGCGCGCGCAGCGGCGAGCTGCTGGGGCGCATCCGGGCCGACGTGGACGAGCTGCAGGGCGCCGTCGTGCGCCTGCTCGCACCGGCGGTCGTGGCGCTGCTGGCCGGCGGCCTGGCCGTGGCCGCGGTGGCCCTGGTGTCCCCCGGGCTCGCGGCCGTCCACGCGGTCCTGCTCACCGTGCTCGGTGTCGCCGTGCCCCTGTGGACCCGTCACCGCAGCCGGCACACCGTCACGGCCGCCGCTCGCGCGGAGGAGGCCTTCGGGTCCGACCTGCTGGACCTCGTGCGGGGCATGGCCGACCACCTCTCGGGCGACGGCGGGCGCACGGCCACCGCGACCCTGCGCGGGCACATCGCCGCCCAGGGCGAGGCGGAGCACGCCCAGGCCCGCACCACGAGGACCGCCGTCCTGCTGCGCGAGCTGGTCCCGGGCGTCGGCGTGGTGGCGGCGCTCTGGCTCGTCGGCTCGGACGTGGCCGACGGGCGCACCCACCCGGCGCTGCTGGCGGCGGCGGCGCTCGCCGTCCTGGGGTCGTTCGAGGCGGTCGCCGGGCTGGGCGCCGCCTGGACCACCGCCGAGGCCGTGCGCGCCGCCGCGCACCGCGTCCAGGCGCTGCAGGACCTCCGGCCGGCGGTCACCGACCCGCACGACCCGCAGGACCTCCCGCCCGGCACGGAGCTGCGTCTCGAGCACGTCACGTTCACCTATCCCGGTGCCCGGCGCCCCGCCCTGCTGGACCTGGACCTGACCGTGGCGCCGGGCGACAAGGTGGCGCTGTGCGGCGTCAGCGGCGCCGGGAAGAGCACCGTGCTGTCCCTGGCGATGCGCAGCCGGGACCCGGACGCCGGCCGGGTCACGCTCGGCGGCGTGGACGTGCGCCGGCTGGCGCTCGACGACGTCCGGCGCCAATTCGCCTGGGCGCCGCAGTCGCCGCAGGTCCTCGGGGGGACGCTGGCCGGCAACCTCCGGCTGGCCGGCGACGACGTCACCGATCACGACCTGACCACGGTGCTGGTCCACCTCGGCCTCGGCGACGTCCTGGGCGCCGTGGGTCCGGACGGCTGGATCGGCGAGTCCGGCGACCGGCTGTCGGCCGGGGAGCGGGCGCGGCTCGGCCTGGCGCGCGCACTCCTGAGCGACGCCCCGGTGCTGCTCGTGGACGAGCCCACCGCGCACCTGGACCGGCCGCTGGCCGCTCACGTCATGCGCGTCCTGGCCGCCGACCCCCGCAGCGTCCTGGTGGTGAGCCACGACACCGAGCTCCTCGACGCCACCTGGCGACGCGTGGACGTCGTCCGACCGCTCGTCGACGTCGACCCGGCGCCTGCAGCCGGCGCCCGCGCACCCGAGGTGCACGTGCCGGACGCGCACGGCACCTGAGGTCGCGCGTGACGTCGTACCCGACGCCGCACCGGGTCGTCAGGTCGTGTAGTCCGCGTTGATGCGGATGTAGCCCTCGGTGAGGTCGCACCCGTAGACGGTGAAGGCACCGTCGGCGATGCCGAGGTCCACCTCGATCACCACCGTGTCGTTCGCCAGGTACGCCTCGAGCTCCGCCCGGCGCTCCGGCGTGGGCAGGGTGGGGTAGGTCTCCAGGCCGCCGAACGCGATCCGGACGTCCTCCTGGTGGATGTCGGTCTCGCTCTCGCACTTGCCGACGGCCATGGCGACGCGGCCCCAGTTCGGGTCGGCGCCGTGCACCGCGGTCTTGACCAGCGGCGAGCTGACGACCGACTTGCCCACGAGCTTGGCCTGCGCGTCGTCGCGCGCTCCGGTCACCCGCACCTCGATGAGCGTGGACGCTCCCTCGCCGTCGGACGCGATCATCCGCACCAGCTCGGTGCCGACCTCGAGGAGCGCGGCCTCCAGCGCGGCGGGGTCGACGGGTCCGGCGGCGCCCGAGGCGAGGACCGCCGCGGTGTCCGACGTCGAGGTGTCGGTGTCCACGCTGACCGCGTTGTACGTCCGGTCCACGACCCGGCGGAACATCGCGTCGAGCTCCGTGGCCCCCACCTCGGCGTCGGTGTAGACGAACGAGAGCATGGTCGCCATGTCGGGCTCGATCATGCCCACGCCCTTCGCGATCCCGACGACGGTCGCCGCGCCCACCCGCCGGGACGCCACCTTGGGCCGCGTGTCGGTCGTCATGATCGCCCGGGCGACGGACCCCAGGTCCACGGGGCCGACGGCCGGCACCTCCGCGAGCCGCTCGCGCATCGTCTCCAGCGGGTACCGCACCCCGATGACGCCGGTGGAGGCGACCAGCACCTGCTGCGGTGAGCACCCCGCGCGCCCGGCGGCCCACGCCTGCAGCTCGCGGGCGTCGGCCAGGCCCTGCTCGCCGGTGGCGACGTTGGCGTTCCCGGACACCACGACGACGGCGCGCAGCCCCGACGTGTCGGCCTCACGGCTGACGCGCACGCTCGGGCCGGCGAAGCGCGACCGGGTGAAGACGGCGGCGGACGTCGCCGCCCCGGTGGCGTGCACGAGGCTCAGGTCGGCGACCCCGGCCTTGACCCCGGCACTGCCGGTGACGCCGACGAACCCGGCGACGGTGGTGGTCATGTCTCTCCTCAGCGCGTCGGTGCGGGGTGGGGTCCGGCAGGGTGCGGGCCGGCAGGGTGCGGGTCGGCAGCGTGCGGGCCGGCGGGGTGCGGGCCGGCAGGGTGCGGGCCGGCGGGCACCGGGTGGGCGGCCCCCGCGTCCGAGGCGTCCCGTGGTCGCAGCACGGACCCGCCGTCGGCGGGGTGCAGCTCCAGGACGCGGTCGCACACCGCCTCCAGGGACTCGACGTCGTGGCCGACGAGCAGCACGCCGGTGCCCGCGGCGGCGGCGCGGGCGACCAGGCGCAGGACGTCGTCGGCGGTCGCCGGGTCGAGCATCGACGTCACCTCGTCGAGCACGAGGTACTCCGGCGCGAGGGCCCACGACCGTGCCAGGACCGCCCGCTGGAGCTCGCCACCGGACACCTCGTGCGGTCGGCGGTCCAGCAGTGACGGGTCGAGCCCCACCTGCGCGGCGAGGTCCGTGGCGTCGACCTCCGTACCGGCGAGGCGCGCGGGCAGCTCGATCGCGCGGCGCAGGGTCAGGCGCGGGTCGACCGCGGTGTGCGGGTGCTGGGACACCCACGCCACCCGGCGACGCTGCGCCGGGGGCAGCGCCAGCCCGGCGCCCCGGACCCGCTCCCCCGCGAGCGCCACGTGCCCCGCGGGTGGGGCCTCGAGCAGGGCCAGCACGGCGGCGACGGTGGACTTGCCGACCCCGGAGGGTCCGGTCAGCCCGACGACCTCGCCGGACCGGACCGCGAGGTCGGTCGCCGCCAGCACCGGCTGCGCGCCGCGGGTGACGACGACGCCGTGGGCAGCCAGCCCGGGGGCGGCGGGGTCGACGGGCCGGCGCGCGCGGCGCACGGGAGCGGCGTCCGGCAGGACGTCGCGCGGTGCCCCCTGGGCCACGACCCTCCCCGCGGCGACCCGGGTGACGGTGTGCGCGACCTGCCGCGCGAGCCCGACGTCGTGCGTGATGACCAGCACGGTGTGGCCGGCCCGCGCGTAGGCGGCCAGCAGCAGGCCGACCGTCCGCGCCGCCTCGGCGTCCAGCCCGGCGGTGGGCTCGTCGACCAGCAGCACCGGCGGGTGGTTGACCATCGCCGCCACCAGGCCCAGGCGCGCCAGCTGCCCGCCGGACAGCTGGTGCGGGTGGCGCGCCAGCCAGGTGGGGTCGACGCCCGCGGCGTGGGCCAGCTCGGCGAGCTGCTCGGCGGCGCCGGACGGGCGGTGGGGGTGCGCCGCCCCGAACCGGGACCGGCTGCGTCCCCCGACCCGCTGGGCCTCGCGCAGCTGCGCCGCGATCGTCGACGTCGGGGTGAACACGCCGCCCGCACCCTGCGGGGCGGTCCCGACCAGGCGGCCACGGAGCGACCGTCGCTGGACGCGCGGCGCGGCGGTCAGGAGCTCCACCGTGCGGTCCCCCGTCCGCAGGGTGGCCCACCCGGCGACCCGGGAGCCGCGCGGCAGCATGCCGGTCAGCGCCGCCACGACCGTCGACTTGCCGGCTCCGGACCGCCCGAGCAGGACGTGGACCTCGCCGGGGACCAGGTCCAGGTCGACGTCCTGCAGGACGGTCGTGCCCCCGTGCGCGACGGTCAGGCCGCGCACCTCGATCGACGCGGACTCGTGGGCGTGCAGCGACTCAGGCACGGTGCTCCCCCGTCCGACCCGCACGTCCACCGCCATGGTGGCCGCCGTCTCCTCCGGTACCCCCGCCGGCACCTGCGCCGACGAGGCAGCCGGCCAGGCAGACGGTGATCGCGACGAGCAGGCCGGCCGGGGCGGCGAGGGTCCACCACGCGCCGGACAGCAGCGCCTGCTGGCCGAGGTCGAGCAGCACGCCGAGCGACGGACGGTGCGGGGGCAGCCCCAGCCCGAGGAACGTCAGGGTGGACTCGTGCCACACGGCGTGCGGGACCAGCAGGCCGAACGCGACGGCCAGCTGCCCGGCTAGGCGTGGTGCGGCGTGGTGGCGCAGCAGCTGCCGGCGGGTGAAGCCGAGGGCGATCGCGGCGCGGTAGAAGTCCTGGGCGCCGAGGGCCAGCAGCTCGGCCCGCACCAGTCGCGCCGTCTGGGTCCAGTGGGTGACCGCCACGACCAGCACGATCGTGACGAACGAACCGCGCAGCACCGACGCGACGACGATGCCGAGGAGCAGGTGCGGGACGGCGTTGACGCCGTCGACCACGCGCATGCCCCAGCGGTCGGCGCGGCCGCCGAGCAGCGCGCAGGCCGCCCCTGTGAGCGTCCCGACGACGACGGCGCCGAGCGCGCCCGCGAGCGCGGCGAGGAGCGAGATCCGCAGCCCGACGGCGGACCGCACGAACAGGTCCCGCCCGGCCAGGTCCGTCCCGAACGGGTGCGACCACGACGGCGCGGTGGCGCCGATGCCGTAGTCGACGTGGTCCAGGTCCACCGGGACGAGGAGCGGGACCAGGACCGCGTACCCGACCAGCAGCAGCGTCCCGGCGACGGCCGCCCACCGGCCCGCCGGCCGGCCCGCCTGCCGGCCCGCCTGCCCGGCCCGCAGCCGGCGGCGCGAGGCGCGGGTCGGGCGCCGGGGTGCCGGGGTCGGGGCCGGGGTCCGGTCCGTCGTCCGGGTGGTGGTCTCAGAGCGCATCGGGGTCCGTCCTCGGGTCGATCGCCACCAGGCAGACGTCGGCGAGCAGCCCGCCGACGACCGCCACGAGCGTGAGCAGCACGGCCGCGATAGCCAGCAGGGCGAAGTCCTGCCCGAGCGCCGCCTCGACCAGCGCCCGGCCCAGGCCCGGCCAGGAGAAGATCTCCTCCACCAGCACCGACCCGGCCACCACCTCGGGCAGGCGCGCACCGGCGATCGCGAGCGTCGGGACGGCGGCGGTCGGCAGGACGTGCCGCAGCAGCACCCGCCACTCCGGGACGCCCCGGAGCCGGGCGGCGTCCGCCGAGGTCGTGCGCAGCTGCGCGGACAGCGCGCGGTGCAGGTGCAGCGTCAGCCAGGGCACCTGGGCCAGGGCGACGGCGACCGCCGGCAGGACGAGGTGGCGGGTCACCTGGGTAACGGTGACCGGGGCCCCGGGGTCGGTGAGCCCGCCGGCCGGCAGCCAGCCGAGGGTCAGGGCGAGCAGGGCCATCAGGACCATGGCCGACAGGAAGGCGGGCACGGCCGACAGCGCCCACAGGCCGGCGGTCAGCGTCCGGGCCACGACGCCGTCCCCCCGCAGCGCGGCGAGCAGGGCGAGCGGGACGCTCACGACCACCCCGAGCACCAGGCCGACGACCATGAGCAGCAGGGTCCACGGCAGGCGGCCGGTCACGACGTCGGCGACCGGCACCCGGCCGGTCGTGGACACGCCGAGGTCACCGGTCGCCAGGCCGGTCACCCACTGGCCCCAGGCCTGCAGCCAATGGGTGCCGCCGACGAGGCCCTCGACGTCCGCGCGGGACGACGCGCCGACGAACTCGTCGCGCGCACCGAGGAACGCCGACGCGGCGTCGGTCGGCGAGGCGGCGGCGAGGGCGAACACGGCGAGGCTGATCGCGGCGACGAGGGGCACGGCCCACGCCAGGCGGCGTGCGCAGAGCCGCAGGACCGCGGCCCGGCGGGTGGACGGCGCGCGCCGCCCGGGACCGGCTCCCGTCCGGACGTCCAGGAGGGCGCTCACCGCCGCGTCCACCGCTGGACGTCGAACCACGGGCCCCAGGCGACGCCGTGCTCGTGCGGCTCGGTCACGTGCTCGACACCGTCCCAGGCCGTCAGTCCGCGCGCGACGTAGGTGTGCTCGAGCGCGAAGACGGTGACCATGGGCGGGTTCTCCACGAGCCTGCCCTGCAGCTCCCGGTACAGCGCGACCCGGGTGGCGGGGTCCGCCTCGCGGCGGGCCCCGTCGAGCAGCCGGTCCACCTCCGGGTCGGCGTAGCCCGACGGGTTGGAGTAGGCGTCGGCCTCGTCGAAGACCGCGAAGTCCGAGTGCAGCTGGCGGTACACCTGCGTGTCGGGGTCGTAGGGCATGTCGCCGCCACCGAGCACGAACGCCTTGCGGTCCATCGCGGTCACCGCGTACGGCCGGTCCACGCCCTCGAGGGCGACCTCGATGCCGAGCCCGGACAGGTCCGACGCGAAGGCCTGCGCCAGGTCGCGGCGCAGCGTGTCCTCGGCGAAGTACATGACGGTGAACGCGAACCGCACGCCGTCCTTCTCCCGGACCCCGTCGTCCCCGACCGTCCAGCCGGCGTCGTCCAGCATCGCGGCGGCCGCCCCGGGGTCGTACGCGAAGACGGCGGACGGGTCGTGGCTCGCACCCTGCGCGGGGGTGAACGGTCCCGAGACGGCGACGCCGTGCCCGGCCAGGAGGCCGTCGATCATCGCCCCGCGATTCGTGGCCAGGTTGAGGGCGACCCGCACGGCCGGGTCGGCGAAGAACGGCAGGGTGACCGGCAGGGAGATGGCGCGGAAGTCGCCGGACGGGTTGGTCACGAGCTCCAGGCCGTCGACGCCGTCGAGCCCGGCCGCCACGAGCGGGGACAGCTGGGCGCCGTCGAACTCCCCCGCCCGCACGCGCTGGGCGCGGGTGTTCTCGTCGGGGACGAACGCGAGGTGGATGGTGCGGACCTCGGGGGTCCCGCCCCACCAGTCGTCCCGCGCCGTGAGCGTCATGGACTCGCCCCGACGCCACTCCGCCAGGACGTACGGCCCGGTCCCGTCCGGCTCGGTGGCCAGCGGGGAGTCGAGCACGCTGCCGCCGAGCGCCTCCTGCGCGGGGATGCCGAGGGTCAGGCGCGCGGGCAGGCCGGCGTAGGGGTAGGCGAGGTCGAACCGGACCGTCGCGGCGTCGACCGCCGTGACGCTCCGGATCATGCTGTAGTCCGCCGCCATCCACGACCCCACCGCCGGGTCACGCACGGCCTCGTAGGCCGCGACGACGTCGGCCGCGTCGAAGGTCGAGCCGTCGCTGAAGGTGACGCCGTCCCGCAGGGTGACCGTCCAGGAGGTCAGGTCCGCGTCCGGCACGGGCATCGCGGTCGCGAGGCCGGGCTCCAGGACGCCGTCCGGCCCGACGGCGACGAGGCCGTCGTAGAGCTTGGAGGTGATCCCGAGCGGGTGCTCCAGCGGGTGCAGGGTGTCGTACTCCCCGGTCTCCGCGAGGGCGAGGGTGCCGGCCGCGCCGCCCGTACCCGGGTCGTCGGGCGAGGCACCGGCGCACCCGGTGACGACGAGCGCGACGACGGCACCGGTCACGACGGCCCGCGCCGCACCCGCGGGACGGACCCGCCCGGGGGCCGGCGACGGGGTCATCGGCCCGCCCCGGCCATGAGGGCCAGCAGCTCGAACGCCACCGTGGCGCCCGCGAGCGCGGTGATCTCGGCGTGGTCGTACGCGGGCGCCACCTCGACGACGTCGCCGCCGACGAGGTGCAGGTCGCCCAGGCCGCGCAGCAGCCGCAGCAGCTCGCGGGAGGTCAGCCCGCCCATCTCCGGCGTGCCGGTGCCGGGTGCGAACGCCGGGTCGAGCACGTCGATGTCGACCGACACGTACACCGGCGCGTCGCCGACCCGCTCGCGGACCAGCTCGAGCGCCGCGACCGGGCCGACGAGGTCGATCTCGTGCGTGCGGACCGCGCGGAAGCCCGCCGCGGTGTCCGCGGCGAGGTCACCGCGGTCGTACAGCGGCCCGCGGATGCCCAGGTGCACGGAGCGGTCCGGGGCGAGCAGCCCCTCCTCGAACGCCCGGCGGAAGACCGTGCCGTGGGTGACCCGGCTGCCGAAGTAGGCGTCCCAGGTGTCCAGGTGGGCGTCGAAGTGCACCAGGGCCACCGGTCCGTGCGCGGCGTGCGCCGCCCGGAGCATCGGCAGCGCGACCGTGTGGTCGCCACCGATCCCGACCAGCCGGCGGGACCCGTCCGTGCCGACCACGTCGCGGGCGAGCCCCTCCATCTGCGCGATCGCCTCCTCGATGCCGAACGGCGTGCAGGGCACGTCACCGGCGTCCACCACGGACGCGTGAGCGTAGGGCACCCGGTCGAGCTCGACGTGGAAGCCCGGTCGCAGGTGACGCGACGCCTGCCGCACCGCCATCGGCCCGAACCGCGCTCCCGGGCGGTACGACGTCCCGCCGTCGAACGGCAGGCCGAGGACGGCGAGGTCGTAGGTCTGCACGGCGTCGATCGTCGGGACGCGGGTGAACGTGGCGGGGCCGGCGAACCGCGGCACGCGAGTCCCGTCCGGCAGGGCGGTGCCCGTCGGCGGGCCGGTCGGCGGCCCGGTCGCCGGACCGGCCCAGGTCCCGGTCGGCTCCGCCGTCACAGCGCGATCCGCGGGTCCGCGGCGCCCTGCAGCACGTCGGCGACGGTGTTGGACGCGATGTAGATCGCGCCGAGCACGAAGGTCACCCCGGCGATCGCCGGGAAGTCCGAGACCGGGATGCTCGCCCCGAGGTAGGACCCCAGCCCCGGCCAGCTGAACACGCTCTCGATGACCAGCGCCCCCGCGAACATGAAGCCCAGCTGCAGCCCGGTCATGGACAGCGCCCCGTTCACCGAGTTGCGCATCACGTGGCGGGCGAGCACGCGCCGCTCGGTGAGCCCCTTGGCGCGGGCGGTCCGGACGAAGTCGGCGTCGAGCGTGGTGACCAGGCCCGAGCGCAGCACCCGCCCGATGGACAGGGCCGGCCCGACGGCCAGCGCGAGCGCCGGCAGCAGCAGGTGCTGCAGCGCGTCGACGGCGACGGCGGGCTGGCCGGCCAGCAGCGCGTCGAGCACCACCAGCCCGGTGGGCCCGTCGACGGCGCCGCGGTCGCTCAGCCGCCCGCTCGCGGGCAGCCAGCCCAGGTCCCGGTAGAACAGCATCAGCCCGAGGATCCCGAGCAGGAACGTGGGCGTCGTCGAGCCGAGGAAGAGCAGACCGCGCACGAGGCCCGCGCCCCTCCACCGCAGCACGCTGGACACGGCGAACGCGACCGCCAGGACCAGGGCGACCAAGAGGGCCCCCAGGACGAGCTCGAGCGTCGCCGGCAGGTAGGTGCCGATGTCGTCGGCGACCGGGTGCCGGGTGCGGAACGACGTGCCGAGGTCCCCCGTGACCAGGCCGCCGACGTAGTCCAGGTAGCGCTCCGGTGCGGGGTCGTTGAGCCCCATCCGCTCGCGGGCGGCCTCCCGGGCCTCCTGCGAGGCGTTCGCCCCGAGGGTCGAGGCGACCGGGTCGGCGTCGGACACCTCCTGGAGCACGAAGAGCACCAGCGACAGCACCAGGAGCAGGACGGCGAGCGCCGCGAGGCGGCCGGCGATGAAGCGGAGTCGGGCCATGGTCATCCCCTCCGGGCCATGAGGTTGCGGACGGCGTCTCCCCCGAGGTTGGCGACCAGGCTCAGCAGCATGACCGCCAGGCCGGGCACCACGGGGATCCACCAGTGGGCGAGGAGCTCGGACATCCCGCGGGAGGTGTCCGCGCCGAGCTCGGGGGCCGGGGCCGGCTGGCCCAGGCCGAGGAAGGACAGGCTGGCGAGCGTCAGCACGACCGCGCCGATGTCCAGGCTCGCGGTGATCACCGCGGTCGGCACGACGCCGGGCACGAGGTGCCGGGTCATCACCCGCAGCTGTCCGGCGCCGGCCATGCGGGCCGCCTCCACGTGCGGCCGGACGGCGAGGCTGCGCACCTCGCCGCGGACGATGCGGGCGTAGTACGGCCACCACACCACCGAGATCGCGAGGAACGTGTTCGTCAGGCCCGGCCCGAGGGCCGCGGCGACGGCCACGGCGACGAGCATGGACGGCAGCGCGAGGAACATGTCGGTCACCCGCATGAGGACCGAGTCGACGACACCGCCGAAGGCCCCGGCGGCGACCCCGACCACCCCGCCCACGACCAGCCCGACGGCGACGACCACCAGGGCGAGCAGCCAGCTGGTGCGCATGCCCAGCAGCGTGCGGGACAGCAGGTCGCGGCCGATCATGTCGGTCCCGAGCAGGTGCTGCGGGTCCCCGACCGGCGCGTACGGCACGCCGACGGGCTGCACGGGGTCGTAGGGCACGAGCACCGGCGCGAGCAGCGCCAGCGCGGTGAGCAGGACCAGGACGGCGATCATCACGAGGCTGGGCAAGCGCCCGGTCAGCAGGCGGGCGCCCGGCACGCCGGCCGGGAAGCCGCGGCGGCGCGCGAGGGGGACCCCGGATGCGCCGGGCACCCCGGGCACGGACGTGGTCGGGGTGGGGTCGGCTCCGGGCGCGACCGGCACCCCGGCGAGCTGTTCTCCGGCGACGGATGACATCTCAGAACTCCCCTCGCAGCACGCAGGCGACGCGGTGCTGCCGCGCCTCGACGTCCGCACGCGGACCGATCTCGACGAGCTGGATGCCCTCGAGCGTGGACGGGCACTCGTCCTGCATGACCGGGCAGCGCGGGTGGAACGCGCACCCGGTCGGTGGGGCCATCGGGCTGGCCGGCTCCCCGACGATGACCGGGAGCTCGCGCCGGGCCCCGGGCACCGCGGCGACCAGCGCCCGCGTGTACGGGTGCGCGGGCTCCGCGATCACCTTCTCCACCGGCCCGGTCTCCACCAGCCGGCCGAGGTACATCACCGCGAGCCGGTCGCTGACGATGCGCGCCACCGCGAGGTCGTGGGTGACGAACAGGACCGTCATGCCCATCTGCCGGCGCAGGTCGTGGATGAGGTTGAGGACGTTGGCGGCGAGCGAGACGTCCAGGGCGCTGGTCGGCTCGTCGCACAGCAGGATCCGCGGCGGCACGATCGTGGCCCGGGCCAGGGCGACCCGCTGGCGCTGCCCGCCGGACAGCTCCGACGGCTTGGCCGCCAGCGTCGTCTCCGGCAGGCCCACCCGGTCCAGCGCCTCCCGGACGCGCTCGCGCCGCTCCACCCGGGACAGGTCCCGCCCGCGCAGCCGCTCCAGCAGCAGGGCCTCGGTGGACAGCCACGGGGTCAGCGACGCCCCGGCGTCCTGGAACACCATCTGCACGTCGGACCGCGGGGGGCCGTCGATCGTCCCGGTGTACCGGGTCTCCAGTCCGGCGACCGCCCGCAGCAGCGTGGACTTGCCGGACCCGCTCTCGCCGACCAGGGCCAGCGACTCGCCCTCCTGCACGTCGAGGGTGACCCCGCGCAGCGCGGCCAGGGTGGCGCGCCGTCCGCGGGCGTCGCGGACGGCGAACTCGCACCGGACCTCGGTGAGCCGCAGGATCGCCTCGCTCCGGGCCGGCGCGGAGACCGTCGTCCGCTCCACGACCGCCTCCTCGACAGCCGTGGCGGGTTCCGTCCCGGACGGGGCCCTGGCGTCGGTCCCGGCGTCGGGGTCCAGGGCTCCCGCGTCGGTGAGCCCGGTGTGCAGGGGTCGACCGCGCTCGGTCTCCAGGCTCAGCCGCGCCCGCAGCAGCCCGCGGGTGTAGGGGTGCTGCGGCGCCTCGAGCACCCCGAGGGCCGGGCCCTCCTCGACGACCTCACCGGCGTACATGACGGCGATCCGGTCCGCGATCTGCGCGGCCACGCCGAGGTCGTGGGTGATCATGAGG
Organism: Cellulomonas aerilata; assembly: GCF_007991755.1. GTDB lineage: Bacteria > Actinomycetota > Actinomycetes > Actinomycetales > Cellulomonadaceae > Pengzhenrongella > Pengzhenrongella aerilata. The sequence continues at coordinate 203,437 of NZ_BJYY01000013.1, forward strand.
ATGCTGCAGCCCAGCTCGTCCCGCAGTCCAGCCAGCACCCGGAGCACCTGCGCCTGGACGGTGACGTCGAGGGCCGTCGTCGGCTCGTCGGCGATGATCAGCGCCGGGTCGCCCGCGATCGCGATGGCGATCATGACGCGCTGGCGCAGTCCGCCGGAGAGCTCGTGCGGGTAGGCGCCGTACCGCTGCTCGGGCTGCGGGATGCCGACCGCGCGCAGCAGCCGGATCGCCTCCGCGGGGGATCCCGCGGCCTCGGCGACCTGCCGCCCGATCCGCATGGTGGGGTTGAGGGAGGTCATCGGGTCCTGGAAGACGACCCCGAGGTCCAGGCGCCGCACCCGGCGCCGGGCGGCCTCCGGTGCGGTCGCCATGTCGACGCCGTCCACCTCCACCGCGCCGCTGACCTGCGGCAGCGCGGAGGCGGGCAGCAGACCCATGAGCGCCAGGCTCATGACGCTCTTGCCGGAGCCGGACTGGCCGACCACGCCGACGATCTCGCCGCGGCCGATCTCCAGGTCGACGCCGCGGACCACCTCGGTGCGGCGGCTGTTGCGGCTCAGGCTCACCCGCAGGTCGTGCAGCCGGGCCACCGGGCGGTCGGTCGGGCCACGGTCGACGGGTCGGGCCGGTTCGAGGTCGAGCATCGTCATCACCTCACTCGCAGGTCCTGCACCGCGCCGGTGGCGGGTGCGGGGGTGGTCTCGGGGAGCGGCCGGTCGGCCGGGTAGGTCGGGTCGGCCGGGTGGGCACGGTCGGCCGGGTGGGTCCGGTCCGCCGGGCGGTCGGGGCCGCCGGGTGCGGTCGTCGTGGGGGCGTCGTGGCCCTCGTTCTCGGCGAGGACCTGGACGGCGCGGCGCTCGCGGGAGCGCGCGGTCAGGGTGAGCAGGACGCAGACGAGCAGGCAGAGCCCGGCGCAGCCCCACCACAGGACCCGGGAGCCGAAGGCGTCCAGGACGAGCCCGCCGACGATCGGTGCGACCACCGTGGCGGCGCTGAAGCTCAAGGCGTAGGTCCCCTGGTACCGGCCGCGGCTGCGGGCCGGGGCGAGGTCCGCCGACGTCGCCTGCGCCACGGGGTGCGTCCCGAGCTCGCCCAGCGTCCACACCGCCACCGCGAGCCCGAGCACGGCGAGGGTGGTCGCGGCGGACTGCACGAGCATGCCGACCGCGGTGACCGCCACCGCGGTCGCCAGCACCACCTCGTGGCGCCAGCGGCCGAGGAGGCGGACGGCGGGGATCTGGAGCAGGCACAGCAGGAGCCCGTTGAGGGTCAGCAGGTAGCCGTACTCGCGGCTGGTCATCCCCTGCTCGGTCATGACCAGCGGCAGGGTCGTCGTCGACTGCACGTAGACGACGGAGTACAGGAACATCGCCAGGACGAAGGTCAGGAAGACCCGGTCCCGCCAGACCCGTGGTGCCGGCAGGTCAGCGGGCCGGTCAGCGGGCACGGCGGCGGCGGGCGGTGCGTCGAGCACGTCGGCGGGCGACGCGGCGCGGACCCGCGCTCGCCGGCCCTGCGGACGGCGCCCGCCGACGTGCCGGGTCTCGGGCACCTTGGCCAGCACCACGAGCCCGGAGACCACCAGCACGCCGGCCTGGGCGTAGAACAGCAGCTCGAACGCCTGGTCGGCCAGCAGGCCGGCGAGCATGGGTCCGATCGCGTACCCGAGGTTGATGGCCCAGGTGTTGTAGGAGAAGGCCGCCCGGCGGTGCGCGGGCGGGACCATGTCGGCGACCATCGTCGCGATCGCCGGCTGCGCCGCGCCGCTGACCAGCCCGTAGACCAGCAGCAGGACCGCGATGCCGACCGGGCTGGCGAAGGACGGCACGAGCAGCAGCGCGACGGCGGAGAGCAGCTCGCTGCCCGCCAGGGTGGCCTTGCGCCCCACCCGGTCGGTCAGCACGCCGCCGACGAGGGTGGAGACGACGATCCCGACGCCGTACGCAGCCACGACGGTGCCGGCCTGAGCGCTGGACAGGCCGGCGTCGGAGGTGAGGTAGAGCGTGAGGAACGGGACGACGAAGCGGCCGATCCAGGTCACGAGGACCGCGAGCCACAGCCACCAGAACGCGGCCGGGAGGTCCCCGACCCGGGTCCGGACGGCCGCGGGGGGCGGTGTGGGCACAGCGGTCTCCTCAGCGGGTCGGTCGGGTCCGTGCCGGGGGCGGTGGTGCCGCCCCCGGCACGAGCGGGAGGAGCGGGACGAGCGCCGGGGTCGGCGGGCGCTACTCGTCGACGATCGTCAGCGTGTTGAAGTCCAGGGCGTACGGCTCGGCCATGGTGTGCGACTCCTCCACGTTCCCCAGCCAGGGCTGGGTGACGACGAAGTCGTTGGTGTAGGCGAACGTCGGGGTGCACATCGCCTCGGTGATGGCCTCGCCGGCGGCGACGTAGGCTGCCGGGTCACCGGTCCGCAGCCCCTCGGCGAGCGCCGCGGTGGCGTCGTCGTCGGTGCACTGCAGGAAGTTCAGGCCACCGCCCTCGTCCCAGAACACGTGCCCGTACAGGTACGGGTTGTTGGCGTCCGGCCAGGTGCCCGAGGCGACGTAGACGTCCGGCGCCGCGTTCGCCGGGTCGCCGGCGAAGGAGCCGAACACCTCCGACGTCTGGAACTCGGTGACGGTCGCGGCCAGCCCGAGGCCCTGGAGCTGCGCGGCGACGAGGTTGGCGATCTGGGCGTCGTCGGCGCTGCCGGCGGCGTGGCCGATCTCGACCTCGGTGCCCTCCGGGAGCGTGCCGACGTACTCGGCGAGCGGTGCGGGGTCGTGCCGGATCTCCTTGGTGTCCTGGCCGTCCGGCAGCGCCCCGCGGGAGTAGGCGCCGGTCGCCAGCTCGGACTTCTCCCCCAGGACCTGCTCGACCACCGACGCCCAGTCGACCGCCTCGAAGAGCGCGGTGCGGGCCTCGCTCGTGGCCAGGAAGTCCCGGTGCGGGTTCATGTACAGCACGCCGACCTGGAACGTGGGCAGGCTGTAGGTGTCCAGCACGCCCTCCTCGACGTACCCGGCCTGCGCGGCCGACGGGACCGCGCCGATGATGCCCGCGAGGTCGCCGTTGTCGAGCGCGAGCTGCATCGCGGAGGTGTCGGTGTAGACCGGGAACTCGACGGTCGTGAACGTGGGCTCCTCACCCCAGTAGTCCTCGAACGCCTCCATCTCGTAGACCTCGTCCACGCGGGCCTCGGTGAGCCGGTACGGACCGGTGCCGGCCGACGCCGTCGAGAGGTAGGTCTGCGCGAAGTCGTCCCCGGCCTCCTCGGTCAGCACGGTCGGGCTGATCATGCGAGGCCCGTACGGCGACGCGAGCGAGTCGAGGAAGGCCGAGTTGGGCTCCTCCAGGGTGATCACCACGGTGCGGTCGTCCGGCGTCTCGAACGAGGCGATGCCCTCCGCCATGTACGCCGGTCCCCCACCGACGTCGAGGCGGCGCTGGAAGGAGGCCTGGACGGCGGCGGAGGTGAACGGCGTCCCGTCGTGGAACGTGACGCCGTCGCGCAGCGTGAACGTCCAGACCGTGCTGTCCTCGTTCGCCTGCCACTCGGTGGCGAGGCTCGGCACGATGGCGGCCTCCTCGTGGTTGCCCGGCTCGTACCGCACCAGGCCCTCGTAGAGGTTCGTCGTCAGCGCGAGCCCGTTGCCGGAGTAGTAGATGTCCGGGTCCGGCGGCTGGCCGATGTCGTTGAGCAGGCCCAGGTGCAGCACGCCGTCGGTCGGGGCGGACGACGGCGCGGCGGTCTCGCCGCCGCCGCCCCCCGCGCCGCCGCTGCAGGCGGCGAGCAGGAAGGTCGTGGCGACGGCCGGGACGAGGAGCCGGGTGGCACGCGTGGCACGGGGGCGGCCGCGCCGGCCGGGGGTGGGGGTCATGAGGTCTCCTGTGGGGGCGGCAGGGGCGGGTGGGTCGTCGCGGGTGAGGCGGCGGGGACGGCTCAGGCCGGCGCGTCCGGTCCGACGCCGGGGGCGGTCACGGCACCGGCGACCGCCGGGGCGTGGTGCTCGACCGGCGCGGCGGCCGGGGACGCGACCTCGATGGACTCCCGCGGCAGGTGACGCTGGGGGCCCGACCCGTTCTCGCCGAGCGCGAACGGGTGCAGGTAGTCCGGCTCGGTCAGACCGGTGCGGCGCATCGCGATGCCGGTGAGCGCCTCGCGCACGGCGCGGTTGGCCAGCAGCGCGGTGATCTCGCCCTTGTCGTCGTACGGGGGGCTCACCTCGACGATGTCCATCCCGACGATGCCGACCTCGGCCGACAGGCGGCGCACCGCCGTCAGGACGTCGGTGGAGGTGAGGCCTCCGGGCTCGGGGGTGCCTGTGCCGGGCGCGTACGCGGGGTCCGCCACGTCGATGTCGAGCGAGATGTACAGGTAGTCGGCCTGGTCGAGGGCCTCGTCGACGGCACGCTCGAGCACCTTGGCGAAGCCGTACCGGGTGATCTCGGCCATGAAGTGCGTGCGCATCTTGCGCTCGGCCATCCAGTCCAGGGTCTCCTTCTCGGGCCAGTAGCCCCGCAGCCCCACCTGGACGAAGTTCTTGCCCGGGATGGCGCCGCTCTCGATGAGCTTGCGCATGGGCGTGCCGTGGCCGCCGAGGCTGCCGGGCATGTCGTCGCCGGTGTCCGCGTGGGCGTCGAAGTGGACGATGCCGACCTTGCCGTACCCGTAGTGGTCCGCCACCGCGGTGGCGCACGGCCAGGTGATGCCGTGGTCGCCGCCGAGGATGATCGGGATGGCTCCGGAGGTGACGATCGTCCCGACGAACTTGCGGATCTCCTCGAAGCTGGCCGGGGTGTTGCCGACGTGGATCGGCGAGTCGCCGTAGTCGCAGACCTTGAGGACCTCGAGCGCGTCGACGTGGGTGTCGAGCGAGAAGTGCGGCCGGCCGTAGCCGCCCTTGTAGTCGCACTGCCGGATGGCGAGCGGGCCGTGGTTGGTGCCGCTGCGCCCGGTGGCCGTGGAGTCCCACGGCACACCGCAGATCGCGACGTCGATCTCGCCGGCCACCAGGTCCTCCGGGGTCAGGCAGATCGGCAGCTTGGCGAAGGTCTGGATCCCCGAGAAACCGCCCTCGCGCATGCGGTTGACGTGAATGGGACCGGGCTTGCGGTCGGTGTTGAAGTCGTCCACCGCGCCGTGCCCCTCCAGGGATTTCCCGAGGCGCGCGGGCTGCTGCCAGAAACCTTCTCCCCAGTCCTTCCCGTGGTGGTGGTCGTGGCCGTTCGCACCATGGTGGTGGCCATTCTCCGCGTGCGTGTGCTCGCTCATTCACCTGACCGATCCGTGATTCGACGACGCCACCGGCGGTGACCCGCCCGGCGTCCCAGCACGGCGAACGTACGGACTGCCGAATCGATCCGTCAACGCGGGTTACGCACTGTTTACACCGCGGTGACACGACAGCACCCGTCACGCGTCGACCCCGTCGCCCGCCGACCCCGCGCCGACCCCTCCCGGAAACAACGACCACCGGCAGCGACGCGGGACCTACTTCCTCGCCGGGCCGACCGACGACGGCGCCGACATTTCCTTCGTCGTCGCCCGGCGCACCGGCGAGCCGCCGCGCCCGACATTTCCCTGCACCTGCGGGCGCCATGTGCAGGGCCGGCGGCGAGCCCGTGCGGCGCACTTCGCACGCCGCGGACCGCGACGGGTTACGCTGCCGAAATGCGCCCCCGACCCGTGACGCTCGGCGACGTGGCGCGCGAGGCCGGCGTATCGCGGAGCACCGCCTCCGAGGCGCTGTCCGGCCGTGGCCGGATGACCGAGTCGACCCGGCTCGCCGTCCGGGACACCGCCGTCCGGCTCGGCTACCGGCCGAACGCCCTGGCCCAGAGCCTGCGCACGGGGCGGACCGGCGCCATCGCGCTGCACCACCAGCACGCCGCCGACAGCTTCTCCTCGCAGTACTTCCGCGAGTTCGTCGCGGGCGCCATGGACGTCACGTCGGCACGCGACCACGACCTCACGCTGCTCGCCAGCGACCCGACGACACCACGAGCGACGCTCCCCCGGGTCGACGGGGTGATCATCGCCGACCCGATCGCGGACGACGTGCGCGCGCTGGAGCTCCTCACGTCCGGCATCCCGGTGGTCGCCGGTGAGCGGTACCCGCCCGGCATGCCCACCTCGCCGGTGGTCGGCGTGCACCACGAGCAGGCGCTGCGGGACGTGCTCGACCACGTGCACGGGCTCGGCGTGCGACGCCCCGCCCTGGTGGGCCCGGACGCGCACAGCGGCTGGGGCGTCGTCCTGCGCGAGACGGTGGACGACTGGTCGGCCGAGCGCGGGCTCGTCACCGCGCACCGGACCATCGCGTTCGCGTCCGGGTTCACGACCTCGCACGAGGACCTCGTCGGCGAGCTCCTGGACGCCGAGCCCGGCGTCGACCTCCTGCTGGTCCCGTCGGAGGCCGTGGCGCTCGGGGCGATCGCCGCCCTGCGCGCCCGCTCGTCGGAGCCCGGACGGGACGTCCTGGTGGTCTCGTGCGCGGACGCGCAGATGCTCGGGCTCACCGACCCCCCGGTCACCGCGATCGACCTGGGCCCCCGCGCCCTGGGCGCGGCGTGCGCGCGCGCCCTGCTGTCCGTGGTCGAGGACGACGCGGAGCTGCCGCCGCTGACCCTCATCCCGGCGACGCTCAGCCTGCGCGCGTCCACCGAGCTGCGGGCGTCCACCGCGGGCGGAGCGTCCACCGAGCTGCCCGGGTCCACCGAGCCGCGCAGGTCCGCCGACCTGCGCCGCGACGCCGTGCGCGCCTGACGTCAGCCGGCGTGCTGCCGTCCGGCCTGCACGCACCACGCGGCGGCGACGTCGGTCAGCGCCACGCGGTGCACCTCGTCGCCGAGCCGCCGCGCGACGGCGCCGGGCTCCTCCAGCGCCAGGACGGTCGGAGCACCCCGGCCGGCCGGCACCGGTCCCGGGTCCGGACGGCGTCCGGCCAGGACGACCTGGTCCAGCACGCGGTGACCACCGAGCACGCCCGGCTCGGGGCGGGCGCCGTCCAGGTGCAGGTCCTCGACCAGCACCGGACCACCGGGGCCGTCCACCCGCAGCGCGGTGCGCAGCCGGCCGCCGGCCTCACCGGACCGCCCGAGCACGAGCGTCTCGCGCAGGCACGCGACGGCGCCGGCACCGAGCCGCACCGTCGTCCCGCGGTCCACGTCCGCGCCGGACGCCACCACGAACGGCTGCGCGTCCCACACCAGCACCCCGCCGTCCTCGACGACGACGTCGACCCGCCACCGCGCGCCGCGCCCGCGCCCGTCGTAGGCGACGGTGCCGGACGTCTCGACGAGCTCGAGGGCCGCGCCCGCCCCGACGTGCACCCGCACGCGCACGTCGTCGCCGCCCAGGAGGAGCGCACCGGCCGCCACGAGCGCGACCCGCACGGTGCGGCCGTCGTCGTCGAGCAGGTACGGCGCGAGGGCGCCGCGGCGCAGGTCCACCACGGCGCGACCGGCACGGCGCTCGACGCGCACCGTGGTCGCGACCGGCGCGGGGGGCTCCGGCCGGGCGACCGGCGAGGGGGGCTCCGCCCGGGCGGCCGGTCGGGGCGGCCGGAGCACCGGGGCGGCGAGGTCGCCGGTGGAGAGCGAGAGGGACACGGGCCGACGGGTCGCGTCAGGCCGGCGACGTGACGGCCGGCGCGTGGCCGGGCGCGTGGTCGTCGTCGTGGTGGTGGCCCGCCCCGCCGTCGTGCGCGTGGACGTGACCCCCCTCCTCGCCGGCGTGGAAGTGCGGCGCCATCGGGCCCGGGTCCTGGGCGACGTGCCGGCCCGCGCGGTGCTCGAGCAGCAGCCCGCGCAGCCACGCGCCGAGCGCGTCGACGGACGCGCGGTCGTGCCGGGACAGCGCCAGCACCGGCCGCCCGCCCCGCGCGGCGGACGCGTCGGCGACCATGCGCCCCACGTCGACGCCGACGTGCGGAGCGAGGTCCGTCTTGTTCACGAGCAGCAGGTCGGCGCGGGCGATGCCGGGCCCGCCCTTGCGTGCGACGTCCCCGCCGCCCGCGACGTCGAGCACGAAGATCTGCGCGTCGACGAGCGCGGGCGAGAACGTCGCGGTGAGGTTGTCACCGCCGGACTCCACCAGGACGACGTCGAGCGGGGCGAAGTCCTGCTCGAGGTCCTCCACGGCCAGCAGGTTCGCCGTGACGTCGTCGCGGATCGCGGTGTGCGGGCAGGCACCGGTCTCCACCGCGCGGATGCGCTCGGGGTCGAGGACACCGGCCGAGCGCAGGAAGCGCGCGTCCTCGTCGGTGTAGATGTCGTTGGTGACCACGCCGAGCTCCATCTCGCCGGCGAGCTCGCGGCACAGGGTCGCGATCACCGAGCTCTTGCCGGTGCCGACCGGGCCGGCGACGCCCAGGCGCAGGGCGCGGGTGTCGCCGGGGGCGCGCGCGGGCAGGACGGGTGCGGTGCTCGGGATGGTGGCGGGGGTGTCAGGCACTGAACAGCCTCTCGGTCGCGTGTACGTGGGCCTCGGCCCACTCCTCGGTCAGCGGGGCACCGGCCGCGGGGAGGTCCGCGGCTACGGTGAGGTGGGCGACGTCGCGCGCGAGCGCGTCGACGGCCGGTGCGGCGGCCAGGACCCAGCCCGTGGTGACGAGCGGGTCGACCGGCGCGAGCTTGAGGAACGCCGACGCCACGGTCTGCACGTCGTCGAGCGCGACGAGCCGGGCGACGCCGATCGGGTCGAGCCCCGCGCACGCGGCGGTCACGCCGAGCACGAGGGGTCGGGCGGGGCCGCGCCGGCCGCGGCCGGACGAGCCCGGCGGTCCAGCCCGTCCAGCACCGGCCGGTCCGGCCGGTGCGGTGCGTCCGGCACCGCCGGCCGCATGACCGACCGGTCCGCGCGGGACCGCCTCCAGGGCCGCGAGCGCGGGATGACCTGCCCACAGCCGGCGGGCCAGCCGGAGGTAGCCGCGGCCGAGCTGCTCGGAGGACCGCCGCAGCGCGGCACTCGGCGTCCGTGCGGCCCACTCTCCTTCGACGACCCGCAGCGCGGCGGTCGCCGCGGGGGTGTCGACGCCGGACGCGCCGAGGCCGCGGAGCACGGCATGACGCGCCACGACGGCCGTCGCGGACTCGACCCGCACCACGGTGCGCAGCCGCGCGGCGAGGTACGCGGGCACGTCGTCGGGGTGCAGCCCGGCGCGCAGGGCGGGCTCGAGCCCGGCGGACTGGGTGTGCGCGCCGGTCGGCAGCCGCGCGTCCGCGAGCAGCGCGAGCAGGACGTCCTGGCTCACCGCCGGACGCACGTCTGGCGCGACGCGCCCCGGGGCGGGCCCGGGCGGGAGGAGACCGGCCACGTCAGAACATCTGGTAGAGCTGGGCCATCGGCAGCCGGTCCACCGGCGCCGGCTCGACGACGTCGCCGTCGATCGCGATCCGGAAGGTCTCGGGGTCGATGTCGATGCGTGGCAAAGCGTCGTTGAGGACCATCTGCGCCTTGCCGACGTCGCGGGTGGGCGCGAGCGGGGCCAGCGTGCGTGCCACCCCCAGCCGTTCGGCGAGGCCGTCCTCCAGCGCCGCGGGCGAGACGAAGGTCAGGGACAGCTCGGGCGCGATCGCGTGCGCGAACGCCGGCCGCATGAGCACCGGCTGCGGGGACGGGATGGACGCGTTCGGGTCCCCGAGCGCGCCCCACACGATCGCGCCGCCCTTGAGCACGATGCTCGGTCGGACGCCGAACAGCTTCGGCTCCCACAGCACGAGGTCGGCGAGCTTGCCCGGCTCGACCGAGCCGAGGTGGGCGTCCATGCCGTGCGCGACCGCGGGGTTGATCGTGTACTTGGCGACGTAGCGGCGGGCGCGCAGGTTGTCCGCCGGCAGCCCGCCGCCGAGGTCGCCGCGCCGCGCCTTCATCACGTGCGCGACCTGCCAGGTGCGGGTGATGACCTCGCCGATGCGGCCCATCGCCTGCGCGTCGGACGACGTGATGGACAGCGCCCCCATGTCGTGCAGCACGTCCTCGGCGGCGATGGTCGTGCCGCGGATCCGGGACTCGGCGAACGCGAGGTCCTCGGGCACCTGCGGGTTGAGGTGGTGGCAGACCATGAGCATGTCGAGGTGCTCGGCGACGGTGTTGACCGTGTGCGGCAGCGTCGGGTTGGTCGAGCCGGGGATGACGTTGGGGTGGCTCGCGACCGTGAGGATGTCGGGCGCATGGCCTCCCCCGGCGCCCTCGGTGTGGAACGCGTGGATGGACCGGCCGCCGATGGCGGCGAGGGTGGACTGCACGTAGCCGGCCTCGTTGAGGGAGTCCGAGTGCAGCGCGACCTGCAGCCCCCAGTCGTCGGCGGCGCGCAGGGCGGCGTCGATGGCGGCGGGGGTCGCCCCCCAGTCCTCGTGGATCTTGTAGCCGCCGGCGCCGGCCATGGCCTGCTCGCGCAGCGCCTCGGCACTGACGGTGTTGCCCTTGGCCAGCAGCAGGACGTTGACCGGCAGCGCGTCGAGGCTGCGGTGCATGGCGCCGAGGTGCCACGCCCCCGGGGTGACCGTGGTCGCCTTGCTCCCCTCGCTGGGCCCCGTGCCGCCGCCGACGAGGGTGGTGAGCCCGGTGGCGAGCGCCTCCACCACCTGGGACGGGGAGATCAGGTGCACGTGGGAGTCGACGCCGCCGGCGGTGAGGATCTTGCCCTCGCCGCTGATGACGTCGGTGCTCGGGCCGATGCGCAGGTCGGGGTGCACGCCGTCGGCGATGTCGGGGTTGCCGGCACGGCCCAGCGCGACGATGCGGCCGTCGCGGATGCCGACGTCCGCCTTGACCACACCCCACCAGTCCAGGACGAGCGCGTTGGTGATGACCGTGTCCGGCGCACCCTCGGCGCGCGTGGTCGTGCCCTGGGCCATCGACTCCCGGATCGACTTGCCGCCCCCGAAGACCGCCTCCTCCCCGCCGAACGTCCGGTCCTCCTCGACCTCGATCCACAGGTCGGTGTCGGCGAGGCGGACCTGGTCGCCGACCGTCGGGCCGTACAGCGCCGCGTACCGCGACCGGCTGATCTCAACCACGGCCCGCACCTCCGTCCACGACCGGCCCGTCGGGGGTGGGCGGGCCGGACGCGGCGGTCGGGCTGGTCGGGCCGGTCGGGCCGGACGGGGCGCCGTCGGGCACGACGAGACCCAGCGCGCCGCCGTCGGGCTTGTCCCGCTGCAGACCGGGGACCCGCCGCGCACCGCGCAGCGCCACGACCGCGACCTCGCGCGACGCGCCCGGCTCGAAGCGGTGCGACGTGCCCGCGGGCACGTCCAGCCGGAAGCCGCGGACGGCGTCGCGGTCCATCAGCAGCGCGGCGTTGGCGTCCGCGAGGTGCAGGTGGGAGCCGACCTGCACCGGGCGGTCGCCGGTGTTGACGACCACGACGGTGCGCCGCTCGTGCGGCGCACGGTCGGCGTTGAGCTGATGCGTGCCGGGTGCGACCCGGACGGCACCGGGGCCGCTGCTGGACGTGCCGGCCATGACGGCCCCTCTCAGAGGATCGGCTGGTGGATGGTGACGAGCTTGCGCCCGTCCGGGAAGGTCGCCTCGACCTGGACGTCCGGCAGCATCTCGGCGACGCCGTCCATCACGTCGTCGCGCGTGAGGACCGTCCGCCCGGCGACCATGAGGTCCTCGACGCCGCGGCCCTCGCGCGCCCGCTCGATCACCCAGGTGGTCAGCAGCGCGACCGTCTCGGGGTAGTTGAGCGGAACCCCCCGGCCGTGCCGGTCCCGCGCGACCATGCCCGCGACCGCGAGCAGCAGCTTCTCGGTGTCCCCCGACGTCAGGTGCATGGCGGGGACGCTAACCAGGCCGTGTGTCGGGCCCGTTTCGCGGCGATGTGCACCACGTATCCGTGGACCGGCCGCCGGACGCCGGCGCAACGGGACCTCCCCCCGCCGACGTAACGCGGCGTTCATCGACGCCGTGACCTGGCGAAACACAGCCTCCCTACCGTCGAGGAGCACGCACCGACGCAAGCCGCCGGTCCCCACCGGGGCCCAGGACGGCGCCCACCCGGTGCCCCGTCCCCCTCGATCGAGAGGCAGTCCCTTGACCCACAGCCGTGCCCGTTCCCGGGCGAGCTCCCTCACCCTCCCCGCCGGCGCGATCGCCCTGGCGCTGCTCCTCTCCGGCTGCGGCGGCGCCCGCGTTGACGCCGGCGCCGCCGCGACCCCGGCCGGCGGGTCCGAGTCGTGCGTGGACACGTCGGGCGACACCGTGAAGATCGGCTTCCTCAACTCCCTGTCCGGGACGATGGCGATCTCCGAGCAGACCGTGCGCGACTCGCTGGACCTGGCGGCGGAGGAGATCAACGCGGGCGGCGGCGTCCTCGGCAAGCAGCTCGAGGTCGTCGCCGAGGACGGCGCCTCCGAGCCCACCGTGTTCGCCGAGAAGGCCGAGAAGCTCATCTCCAGCGACTGCGTGGCCGCGGTGTTCGGCGGCTGGACGTCGTCCAGCCGCAAGGCGATGCTGCCGGTCTTCGAGAGCAACGACGCGCTGCTGTTCTACCCCGTGCAGTACGAGGGCCTGGAGTCCTCGCCGAACATCTACTACACGGGCGCGACGACGAACCAGCAGATCGTCCCCGGCATGGACTACCTCAAGGAGCAGGGCCGCACGAAGGTCTTCCTGGTCGGGTCGGACTACGTGTTCCCGCAGACCGCGAACAAGATCATCAACGCCTACGCCGAGGCCAACGGCATCGAGATCGTCGGCGAGGAGTACGCGCCGCTGGGCCACACCGACTTCTCGACGATCGTCACCAAGCTCAAGGCGTCCGGTGCGGACGCGGTCTTCAACACCCTCAACGGCGACTCCAACGTGGCGTTCTTCAAGGAGTACAAGAACGTCGGGCTGACCCCGGACAGCGCCCCGGTGGTCTCGGTGTCGATCGCCGAGGAGGAGGTCGGCGGGATCGGCGTCGAGAACGTCGAGGGCCAGCTCACGGCCTGGAACTACTACCAGACGGTCGACAACCCGGCGAACACCACGTTCGTCGAGGCGTTCAAGGCCAAGTACGGCGACGACCGGGTGACCTCCGACCCGATGGAGGCGGCGTACACGTCGCTGTACCTGTGGAAGGGCATGGTCGAGAAGGCCGAGTCGTTCGTGCCGGACGACGTCAACGCCGCCGCGGACGGCGTCACGTTCGAGGCGCCCGAGGGCACGGTCACCGTCAACGGGGACAACCACCACATCGCCAAGACGGCGCTGATCGGCAAGATCGGCGCCGACGGCCTCATCCACACCGAGTGGTCGTCCGACGGCGCGATCGAGCCCGACCCGTACCTCGAGGGGTACGACTGGGCCGCCGACCTGTCCTGACCTCGCCCGAGCTCCCCGGGTCCGGTCCGGCGCCGTCGCGCCGGACCGGACCCGGGCCCACCGATCGGAGGCGCCGATGGACGCGCTGTACTCCCAGCTCTTCGCCGGCCTGAGCGTCGGCTCCGTGCTGCTGCTCGCCGCGCTCGGCCTCGCCCTGACCTTCGGTCAGATGGGCGTCATCAACATGGCGCACGGCGAGTTCATGATGGCCGGCGCCTACACGGCCTACGTCGTGCAGGGGGCGATCGCCGACGCGGGGGTGTCCCTGCTCGTCTCGCTCCCGGTCGGCTTCCTCGTCGGCGGCCTCCTCGGGCTGCTGCTCGAGGTCACGCTCATCTCCCGGATGTACACCCGGCCGCTGGACACGCTGCTGGTCACGTGGGGCGTCGCGCTCGTCCTGCAGCAGCTGGCCCGCGACGTGTTCGGGGCCCCGAACGTGGACGTGCGCGCACCGTCGTGGCTGTCCGGGGCGGTCGACGTCCTCGGGCTGGCGGTGCCGAAGGCGCGGCTGTTCATCATCGGCGTCGCCGTCGTGTCCGTCGTCGCCCTCGCGCTGGTGCTCAAGCTGACCCCGCTCGGCCGGCGGATCCGCGCCACGGTGACCAACCGGGACCTGGCGGAGACCTCCGGCATCTCCACGCGCGCCACCGACCGGCTGACGTTCTTCGTCGGCTCCGGGCTGGCGGGCGTCGCCGGCGTCGTGCTCACGCTGCTCGGGTCCATCGGCCCGACCCTCGGCCGCAACTACATCGTCGACGCGTTCCTCGTCGTCGTCGCGGGCGGCATCGGGCAGCTCCGGGGCGCCGTGATCGCCGCCTTCGCCCTGGGTCTGCTGCAGGCGGGGATCGAGTACACCACCACCGCGAGCATCGCCAAGGTGCTCGTCTTCGTCGTCATCGTCGCCTTCCTGCAGGCGCGACCCCAGGGCCTCGTGCAGGTCCGGACCAGGAGCCTGGCATGACGCGCATGACCTGGACCCCGCCGCCGCCGTTCGAGCCGCGCGACGACCGCCCGGCCGACGGGGCGGCAGCCCCCGCCACCCCGGCCGGCACCTCGACCGGCACCCCGGCCGGCACCTCCGCCGGCACCTCGACCGGCACCGCCGTCGCCGGGACCACACCGACGACCCCGCCGTCGCCGTCGCCGCAACGCGGACCCCGGTCGTGGCTCACCGCGGCGCGCGGACGCACGCTTGCCGGCTTCACGCTGGCCGCGGTGCTGCTGCTCGTCGTGGCGCCGGCCGTGCTGCCGGACTTCCGTCTCAACCTGCTGGCCAAGTTCCTGTGCCTGGCCATGGTCGCCGTCGGCATCGGCCTGGCCTGGGGTCGCGGCGGGATGCTCACGCTCGGGCAGGGCGTCTACTTCGGCCTGGGCGCCTACCTCATGGCCATGCACCTCAAGCTGACCGACGCGGGCCCGGGCGGCGTGCCGGACTTCATGCTGCTGTACGGGGACGGCACCGTCCCGGGCTGGTGGGAGCCGCTGCGCAGCCCCGTGGTGACCCTGCTGGCGATCGTCGTCGTGCCGGTGGCGCTCGCGGTCGTGCTCGGCCTCGCGGTGTTCACCCGCCGGGTGCGCGGGGCGTACTTCGCGATCCTGTCGCAGGCCCTGGCCGCGGCGTTCGCGATCCTGCTCGTCGGTCAGCAGAAGGTCACCGGCGGCACCAACGGCCTGAACGGGTTCCGCAGCTTCTTCGGCTACGACCTCGCGGACCCGGTGAACAAGCGGATGCTCTACCTGATCGCCGCGGTCACCCTGCTGGTCATGGTGGCGGTGGTCCGCCTGCTCATGGTGTCCCGGTTCGGCGAGCTGCTCGTCGCCGTCCGGGACGGGGAGAACCGCGTCCGGTTCCTCGGCTACGACCCGGCTCGGGTGAAGGTCGTCGCCTACGCGGTCGCGGCCGCCTTCGCCGGCGTCGGGGGCGCGCTGTTCGTGCCGATCGTGGGCATCGTCTCCCCCGCCGACGTCGGCGTCGTGCCCTCCATCGGCTTCCTCGTCGGGGTCGCGATCGGCGGCCGGGCCACGCTGCTGGGCCCGGTGCTCGGCTCCGTCGCGGTCGCCTGGGCGCAGACGTCGCTGTCGGAGTCGTTCCCGTCGGCGTGGACGTACGCGCAGGGAGCGCTGTTCATCCTCGTCATCGCGTTCCTGCCCGGGGGCCTCGCGTCGCTCGGCGGGCTCCAGGCCGCCGTCCGGCGTCGTCGCGCCCCCGACGGGACGACCGGCGACGGCGCCTCCGGCTCCGCCGGTCCGGCGACGGCGGACGCGGCCGGTCGGCCGGGCGGGCTCACCGCCGCTGCCGACGCGGCGGACCACGTCGCACCCGTACCCCCGACCCACTCCGTCGAGCCCGCCGGGAGGCTGCCGTGACCGGACCCCTGACCCACGACGACGCAGCGACCGGCCCGGGCGCCGCCGCCGCCACGGCCGTCGGCGCCCGTCCGGTCCCCGACCCGCGCTTCGCGCACGACTACCTCCAGGTGCGGGGGCTGCGGGTGGACTTCGACGGCTTCGTCGCCGTCGACGGCATCGACCTCACCGTGACCAGCGGCGACCTGCGGTTCCTCATCGGCCCCAACGGCGCGGGCAAGACGACCGTCGTCGACGCGATCACCGGCGTGACCGCAGCCACCGGCTCGGCGACGTTCGGCGACGTCGAGCTGCTGGGTCGGTCCGCGCACCGCATCGCCCGGGCCGGCGTCGGCCGGACGTTCCAGACGGCGAGCGTGTTCGACGAGCTCACCGTCCTGCAGAACCTCGACATCGCGGCCGGCGCCGCCCGCGGCCCGCTCAGCCTGCTGCGTCGGCGCACGTCGGTCCCGCCGGAGGTCGACCGCGCCCTGGAGACCATCGGGCTGACCCACCTGCGCGACCGGCCCGCGGGCGTCCTGGCCCACGGCCAGAAGCAGTGGCTGGAGATCGGGATGCTGCTCGTGCAGGACGCCCGGCTGCTGCTGCTCGACGAGCCCGTCGCGGGGATGAGCCACGGCGAGCGCGAGCAGACCGGCGAGCTGCTGCGGCGCATCGGCGTGGAGCGGACCGTCGTGGTGGTCGAGCACGACATGGAGTTCATGCGCCGCTACGCGTCCTCGGTGACCGTGCTGCACCAGGGTCGTGTCCTGGCCGAGGGCACCGTCGCGCAGGTGCAGGCCGACCCCCGGGTGGTCGAGGTCTACCTCGGCTCCGGCGGCGGCACGCGCGGGCGACGACGCCGTCCCGCGGCCGGAGCGCCCGTCCCGGCCCCGACCTCGACCGGCACCCCACCCCCAAGCGGCACCCGGATCGGCACCCGGACCGGCACCCCCGACGGCACGGAGGTGCCCTGATGCTCCAGCTCTCCCACCTGAGCGCCGGGTACGGCCGCACGACGGTCGTGCACGACGTCGACCTGCAGGTCCCCGACGACTCCGTCGTCGCGGTCCTCGGTCACAACGGCGCGGGCAAGACCACGCTGCTGCGCACCGTCGTCGGCCTGCTGCGCCCCCGCACCGGCGCGGTGCTGCTCGACGGCGAGGACGTGGGCCGCCTGCGGCCGAGCGCACGGGTGCGCCGCGGCCTGGCGTACGTCCCGCAGGGGCAGCAGGCGTTCGGCCAGCTGACCGCGCGGGAGAACCTCCAGGTCGTTGCCGACGGCGCCGGGTCCGGCGCCGCGACGCGGACGGCCGAGGCGCTCGACCTGTTCCCGGCGCTGCGCGGGCTGCTCGGGCGACGGGCCGGGCTGCTGTCCGGCGGGCAGCGCCAGCAGCTCGCGATCGCGCGAGCGCTGATCACCGGTCCCCGGCTGCTCATCCTCGACGAGCCGACCGAGGGCATCCAGCCGTCGGTGGTCGCCGAGATCGAGGAGGCGATCCTGACCCTGACCGACGCCGGCGGGCTCTCCGTCCTGCTCGTGGAGCAGCACGTCGGCTTCGCGCTGGCCGCCGCGGAACGGTACGCCGTGATGGAGTCGGGGCGGGTGGTGGACAGCGGCACGGGCGGCGTGGAGCGTGAGGGCCTCGTGCGGGCCGCGATGGCCCTCTGACCATCCCGAGAGGAGCGACGGGCGACATGAGCGACCTCCCGACGGGCGGACCTGGGCTGTGCGCCTTCCCGCTCACCCCGGTGACCCGCGACGGCGTCGACGAGGGGGCCCTGGTCGCGCTCGTGTCCAGGCTCGCCGCAGGCGGGGTGGATTCGGTGGGCGTGCTCGGGTCGACCGGCGTGTACCCGTACCTCTCGCGCGGGGAGCGCCGTGCCGCCGTCGAGGCCGCGGTCGACGCGGCCGGTGCGGTGCCGGTGATCGCTGGGGTCGGCGCGCTGCGCACCCGGGACACCCTGGTCCACGCCCGGGACGCGCAGGCGGCCGGTGCCTCGGCGCTGCTGCTGGCGCCCGTCTCCTACCACCGGCTGCGGGACGAGGAGGTCGCCGGCCTCTACGCCGACGTCGCCGCGGAGTCGTCGGTGCCGATCGTGCTGTACGACAACCCCTCGACCACCGCCTTCGCCTTCAGCGACGAGCTGTCCGCGCGCATCGCCGCGCTGCCGCTGGTCACCGGGGTGAAGGTCCCACCGCCCCCGGCCGGTACCGCAGCCGACCGGTTGGCCCGCCTACGGCGGGCGCTGCCGACGGACGTCTCGGTCGGGATCAGCGGCGACTGGGCTGCCGCCGAAGCCCTCCTGGCCGGGTACGACGCGTGGTACTCCGCGTTCGCCGGGCTGTTCCCCCGGGCGGCCCGGGCCGTCGTCCAGGCTGCGACGGCGGGCGACGCGGACACCGCCGACGGGCTCTCCTCCTCGCTCGAGCCGATCTGGACGCTCTTCCGCCGGCACGGGAGCCTGCGGGTGCTGGCCGCGGCCGCCCAGGTGCTCGGGCTCGTCGACGGGCCCTGCCTGCCGCGTCCGCTCCTCGGGCTGGAGGGGACCGAGCGCGCCGAGGTCGAGGCAGCGCTGGGGGCGTCCGGCCTCACGGTGTGAGACCGCAGCGCGACGCACCGACCCGGGTGACCCGGCGGCGGCGGCGGCCGCTACCGCAGCAGGCTCGCCGTGCGCCGGGCGGCCTTGCGGATGGCCGCTCGTTCGTCGAGCCACCCCCCGGCGAGGCCCACGACGGGCAGCTTGCCCGCCGCACGGGTGAGCAGGTTGCCCCGGGGCCGCTCGTCCAGGAGGTCCTGCAGGCCGAGGAAGGTGCGAGCGAGTCGCCACACCGTCCGAGCCGCCCGCTGGGCCCCCCGTCCGCGACCCACCGCCGGGGGGTCGTCGGTCCGGTCCTCCGCGTCGTCGGCGTCGAGCTGGTGCTCGGCCTCGGCGGCGGCCGGGACGGGTGGCTCCGCCGTGGCGAGCCGGCGCCCGAACAGGACCTCGGACAGCAACGGCACCCACTGGTCGGGACTGGTGCGGCCGTGCTCCCGGGCGGTGGCGCACACGGCGAGCCCGGCGGCGGACGCGCCCAGAGCGGCCTGCAGCGGCACCCGGTCGGCCAGCGCGCCGGCGAACCGGGGGGTGGCTGCGGCCAGCCCGGCACTGATACCGATCCGGGTCACCCACCAGTCCACCCGCCGCTGGAGGGGCTGATCGCTCCAGGTGGGTGAGGCGGGTGTCACCTCACCCAGGGCGCGGTCCCGCAGCGCGTCCAGGGCCCTGGCCGGGAACGGCGCCGTGGGCGGGGGGTCGTCATCAAGCCCGAGCCACCGCTGGGGCTGGGTCAGGACGCGATCCACCATCCCGGCGTACAAGCCGAGGGCACGGGCGATCTGCGCGTCGGTGACGGTCTCCTTGGACAAGCGGGGTCTCCTCGTGGTCCGGCCCGTGCCCGGGCGGTGCGGACGTCGGGCGTGCGCCGCGGGCACGCGCCACCCGGGCCAGGCGAGCGTCGATCGGCGACCAGTCGACCACGGGACGCCCGGCGCCGCGCGACCGCCCCGGCGGGTCTCGCGCCGCACGGGCGGTCGGCACGACGGCGACGGCGCGGTGCGCCGTCCTGGACGCCGGTGCCCGGCCGCCGTCCTCACAGCTCGGCGAGCCGGCGCTCCAGGAACGCCCGCTCCACCTCGTTCGTCGTCAGGTGCAGCGCCTCCTCGTAGGCCAGGCGGGCCTCGGCGACCCGGCCGAGGCGGCGCAGGAAGTCCGCCCGGGCCGCGGCCGCGTACGGGTAGGTCGCCAGGGTCGGCTCGTCACGCAGCGCGTCGATCTCGGCCAGCCCGGCGCGCGGGCCCCGGGCCAGCCCGACGGCCACGGCGCGGTTGAGGGCCACGACGGGTGACGGCCACACCGCGACCAGGGCGTCGTACAGGCCCGCGATCTCCTGCCAGTCGGTGTCCTCCCAGGTGGGCGACTCGGCGTGCACGGCCGAGATCGCGGCCTGGAGCGCGTACCGGCCCGGGGGGCGGTGCTCGAGGGCCTCCCGGACGAGCGCGACGCCCTCCCGGATGGCCGTCGTGTTCCACCGGCTGCGGTCCTGCTCCTCAAGCAGCAGGAGCCGACCGTCGTCCGTGCGGGTGGCGCGGCGCGAGTCCGTGAGCAGGACCAGCGCCAGGAGGCCGGCGACGTCCGGGTCGTCCGGCAGCAGCACCCGCAGCATCCGGGCGAGGTCGAGCGCCCGCTCCACGAGGTCACGGCGGACCAGGTCGGCACCGGCAGGGGCCGTGTGCCCGGTGGTGAAGACGAGGTGGACCACCTCCAGGACGGCGGCGACCCGTCCTGGTCGCTCCTCCGGCGGCGGTACCCGGTACGGGATGCGGGCGGCGGCGATCTTCTTCTTCGCCCGCGTCAGTCGCGCCGCCATCGTGGGCTCGCTGACGAGGAAGGCCCGGGCGACCTCCGCCGTCGTCAGTCCGCAGACGAGACGGAGCGTGAGCGCGACCTGCGCGTCCCTCCCCAGGCCCGGGTGGCAGCACGTGAAGACCAGGCGCAGGCGGTCGTCCGGCAGGTCCTGCCGGGCGGCGACCACCTCGTCGGGCCCGGGCGCCGGCTCGTCGTCCACGAGCAGCGGGACCGCCCGGCGCCACAGCTGCTCGCGCCGGACGGCGTCCACCCCACGTCGTCGCGCCACCGTCGTCAGCCACGCCCCGGGGTTGCGCGGGACACCGGTGCCGGGCCAGGCCGCCAGGGCCTGCGCGAACGCGTCCTGCGCGCACTCCTCGGCCATGTCGAGGTCGCGCACGACGCGCACCGTCGCGGCGAGCACGAGGGCCCACTCGCGACGGTGCGCGTCGGCGACGGCGGCGGCGACGTCCGCCGCGGGCACGTCCACGGTCGGACCGACCGCGTCAGGCAGCCCGCCGACCGCTCCTCCGGCTCACGAGAGCTCCCAGATCGGGCGGACCTCCACGCCGCCGTCGGGAGCCGGCACGTCCTTCGCGATCGCGATGGCGGCGTCGAGGTCGGGCGCCTCGACGACGTAGTAGCCGCCGAGCGCCTCCTTGGTCTCGACGAAGGGTCCGTCGGTGACGAGCGGCTCGTCACCGGGTCGGGACCGGATGGTCGTCGCGGTGGACGTCTCGCGCAGCGCCTCGCCGCCGCGCAGGGCGGCGCCGTGCTTCTCGCTGAACGCGCTGTGGGCGCGCATCGACTCGTCGAAGGCCTCCTCGCCCCCGGCCGCGTAGGCCTGCTCGTCGCCGTAGATGAGGATCAGGTACTTCGCCATGGTCGTTCCTTCCGGCTGGGGCGCCTCGGATCGAGCGCCGTCACCTGGACGTCGGTCGAGGATGGCGCAGATCGACAGCAGGGCACGACGACCTCGGTCGAGCGCTGCGCGGGTCCGCGCCGGCGTCAGCCGAGGACGGTGATGCGGTCGTCGGTCGGGACGGCGACCGGCGAGCTCGCCTCGAGGTAGGCCACGAAGGCGTCCAGGTCCAGCGATCCCGTGACCGCGTTCGTCCCGGCGGTCAGCGTGCTGAACCCGTCCCCGCCGCCGGCGAGGAAGTTGTTCACCGTGATCCGGTACGTCGTCCCGGCGTCGACCGGGACACCCCCGATGGCCACGCCACCGTCCGGGACCCGGGTGCCGGTGCAGGGGTCCGCCCCCACGGGCGCGGTCGTGCCGGCCGGGTCGACGGCATAGGTCAGGGTCGCGGACGGGTACAGGGTGCGACCGACCTGGAACTGCTGCTCCAGGACGCACTGCAGCTGCGCGCCGGTGAGGTCGAGGGTCACCAGGTTGTTGGCGAACGGCTGGACCGTGAACGCCTCCTCGTAGGTGACCGGGCCGGCGTCCAGGTCCGCCCGGACGCCGCCGGGGTTCATCAGCGCGGCGACGGCGCCCGCCTCGTCGTCGGTCGCCGCCAACTGGGCGTCGGCGATGACGTCGCCCAGCGCGGACTCCCCCGACGCCCCGGGGAAGAGCGTCTCCTGCGCCCGGGTCAGCTCGGTGGCGGTCTCGCCGACCACCCGGTCCGCGATCGGCCCGAGGAGCTCGACGTAGCGGTCGATCAACGCGGTCTGGTCGGGGTCCCGGACGACGTCGCGGGTCACCACGACGTTGTCCGCCACGGCCTGCTCGATGTCGCGCGTGCGACGGTCGATGGTGAGGTCGATGTCGGTGACCAGGCGTCCGTTGGACCCGGCGCTGGTGACGAGCTTGCCGTCCACCCGGCAGTTGTAGGCCTGGTGCGTGTGCCCGCTGACGACGACGTCGATCGCGTCGCTCATGCCGGCGGCGATGTCGACGATCGGTCCGGTCAGGCCCGCGCAGCCGTCGACGTCCCAGGCGTCCGGACCCGTCTGGGTCCCACCCTGGTGCAGCAGGACGACGATCGCCTCCACACGCCGGCTCTGCAGCTCCGCGGCGTACCGGTTCGCGGTGGCGATCTCGTCCGCGAACTCCAGCCCGGCGACCCCCTGCTGGCTCACGATGTCCGCGGTGCCCTCGAGGGTCATGCCGATGAAGCCGATCCGCACCCCCTGCACCCGGTGGATGGCGTACGGCGCCAGCAGCGGTGCGCCGGTCTCGGTGACGAACGCGTTGGCGGACAGGTACTGGAAGCCGGCGCCCTCGAACGGCGTCCCGTCGGCGCACCCGTCCACCGGGTGGCAGCCGCCGTTCTGGATGCGCAGCAGCTCGGCGGCCCCCTCGTCGAACTCGTGGTTGCCGACGCTGGCGTAGTCCAGCCCGGCCAGGCCGAGGGACTCGATCGTCGGCTCGTCGTGGAAGGCGGCCGACAGCAGCGGCGACGCGCCGATGAGGTCACCGGCCGCGACCGTGATGGTGTTCCGCTTCCGCTGCTGCTCCGCGAGCAGGGCGAGCTGGGTGTCGAGGAACTCCGCGCCGCCCGCGTCCACGGTCGGCGCCGGCGTGGTGCCCACCGCCGGGCCGGTCTGGACCCGGCCGCCCGAACCGCTCGGCGGCTCCAGCGCCCCGTGGAAGTCGTTGAGGGCGAGGAGCTGCACCTGCACCGGCTCCGGCCCGCGTCCACCCCGCGTGTCGGCGGCGGCGCCGACGGTGGTGGCGCCGACGACGAGGGCGGCGACGGACGCCGTCCCGGCGAGGGCCAGCGTGCGCCGCTGGCGAAGGGAACGGGTCATCTCGGGTCTCCCGTGGTCAGGGGGCGGTCGGTCCCGCCACCGGCCACGCTATGCCGGTCCGGCCGCGTCCGGGTGAACTGCAGGCGAACCGTGACCTCACCGGTCGGACCGGGTCGGGGCCGAGCCCGACCCCGGCCGGGCCCGCTCACTCCCCGCGGTCGATGACCTGCTGCCGGACGACGCGCCGGAGCACCTTGCCGATCTGCGACCGCGGCAGCTCGGGCAGCACGACGAGCTGGCGCGGCAGGGCGTAGCGCGCCAGCCGCTGCGCGCTCCACGCCCGCACGGCCGCGAGCTCGACGCGCGTCGCCCCCTCGGCGAGCACGATCGCCGCCACGACCTTCTCCCCCAGGTCCCCGCCCGGCACCCCGACGACGGCGACGTCGGCGATCTCCGGCATCAGGCGCAGGTGGTCCTCCACCTGGCTCGGGTAGACGTTGAAGCCGCCGGTGATGATGACCTCCTTGAGGCGGTCGACCAGCCGGACGAAGCCGCCGTCCTCGACCACGACGACGTCCCCGGTGCGCAGCCAGGTGCGCCCGTCGTGCTCGAGCAGCACCGCCGCCGTGTCCTCGGGGCGCTGCCAGTAGCCGTCGAACACCTGCGGGCCGCTGACCAGCAGCTCGCCCCGCTCCCCCGGGCCCACGTCGCGCGTGGGGTCCTCCGGGTCGGTGACACGCACCCGGGTCGACGGGAACGGCAGGCCGAGCGTGCCCGGGCGGCGGGCGGGCGAGAGCGGGCTGCCCAGCGCGACGGGCGAGGTCTCGGTCATGCCGTAGCCCTCGACGAGCAGGCCACCGGTGACCTCCTCCCACGCCCGCGCGGTCTCGACGGGCAGCGCCATGGCACCCGAGATCGCGGTGCGGATGGAGGTGAGGTCCGCCCCGGCCCCGGGTGCGGCCGCGGCGAGGCGCTCGAACATCGGCGGGACGCCGGGGACGAAGGTCGCGGGCCGGCGACGCTGGGCCGCGAGCACCGCGTCCACGTCGAACCGGGGGAAGACGACCACGGTCGCCGCGATCCGCACCGCGTAGGTCAGGCACAGCATCAGGCCGAAGGCGTGGAAGAAGGGCAGGGCGGCGTAGACGGTCTCGGTGCCGTCCGCGTGCCCCGTCCACGCCTGTCCCTGGGCCGCGTTGACGGCGAGGTGGCGGTGGCGCAGCACGGCTCCCTTGGGTGTGCCGGTGGTGCCACCGGTGTACTGCAGCAGGGCGACGTCGTCGACGCCGGGCGACGGGTGACCCGCCGGGAGCGGGCCGGCGGCGGCGAGCAGCCGGCCCCAGCGCAGCACGCCCGCGTCCGGCGGCACCGGGCCGCGCATCGCGTCCCGCGTGCGACGGGCGGCCGCGACCGGCAGACGCATGGCCAGACGCTTCGCGAGCGGCAGGTCCGCGCTCAGGTCGACCGCGACCACCGTCCGCAGCGCGGTCCTCGGGCGCGCGGTCAGCACGGCCGGCACCGCCTTCTCCCACACCACGGCCACGACGGCGCCGCTGTCGTGGAGCTGGTGCTCGAGCTCCGAAGCGGTGTAGGTCGGGTTGTGCTCGACCACGACGGCGCCCAGGCGCAGGACGGCGTAGAAGGCGACCACGTGGCTCGTGCAGTTCGGCAGGACGAGAGCCACCCGGTCGCCGTGGCGGACGCCCAGCCCGTGCAACGCGGCGGCTGCCCGCTCGACGCGCCGTGCCAGGTCGGCGTACGTGGTCACCGCGCCGAACAGGTCCACCGCGACCCGGCTCGGGTGCTGCGCGGCGGCGCGGGCCAGCGAGGCCGTGACGGGCTCGGTCGGCGGCTCGACGTCGGCCGGCACACCCGGGGCGTAGGACGGGAGCCAGGGCCGTGCGTCGTCGTGCTGCATCTGCCGCCTCCATGCGGTCGGGGTCACCGCGAGGATTATGGCCGGGGCCGTCCCCCCGGGCGCCCCGGGGCGGGGGTGGCCGGCGGCTCGCGGGCGCCCTCGCGACCGGCGCACGAGCCGCCCCGTCGGGGCGCCGGCGCCTCGCGCCAGAATAACAATTGTCCGATTTGCCCCATTTGGGTGAAGTGATGGCTAGCATCGGAGACAGCATGACGCGGTAGTGGACCAGCGCTGATCCACTACCCGGCCGACCAGTTGAATGTCTGCCACCCGGGCCCGTCGAAGGGGACGACCATGCCCACAGCGCGTTCTACGAGCACGGCACGACTCCTGCGACCGGGGGGTCTCACCACGCACCTGCCCCGGAGGCCGGTGTGGTGCGTCCAGGTCCCGATCGCCCTGGTCGACGCGGCGGCCTGGCCGCTGGCGCTCGCCCTCCTCGGGATGGACGTGCTGATCGGCACCTACGCACCCAGCACACCAGCCGTGGCGGCTGCCGCCGTCGCTCTCCAGCTGGGGACCGGCGCCGCGAGCGGCCTCTACACCAGGCGCTGGCGGGTGGGTGGCTACGACGAGGCGTACGTCCTGTCCCGCTCGGTGGCCGCGTGCGCGGTGCTGCTCGTCGTCCTGCACCTCGCGACGGCGCAGCCCCTGCCGCTCCTGCCCCTCGTGGCCGCTCCGCTGGTCCTGCTCGCCATGGCGTCGGCGCGCTGGGTCGCGCGCCGCCAGACCGACCGGCGGCTGAGACCGGCGGAGGCCGCCACCAGGGTCGTGGTGGTCGGCGCCGGCGAGGCCGGTCGGCAGGTCGTCGAGGCGATGCTCCACTCGCCCACGAGCCCGTACCTCCCGGTGGCCATCGTCGACGACGACCGCACCAAGACCGGCCTCAGCATCGGCGGCGTGCCGGTGCTCGGCCGACGCGACGCGCTCGTCGACGTCCTGCGCACCCGGCGCGCCAGCGGCGTCGTGGTCGCGGTCCCGAGCGCCGACGACGAGCTGGTCCGGGACGTCGTGGAGCGCGTCGCCCCGCTGGGCGTGGTCGTCAAGGTCGTGCCCCCCATCGACGAGCTGCTCACGCGAGCGGTGTCGGTGGCCGACATCCACCCCGTCGACCCCGCCGACCTGCTGGGCCGCCCCGTTGCCGACCTGGACCTCGCGGCGGTCTGCGGGTACCTGGCCGGCCGACGGGTCCTGGTCACGGGTGCCGGTGGGTCCATCGGCTCGGAGCTGTGCCGGCAGATCAACCGCTGCTCGCCCGAGCGGCTGGTCATGCTCGACCGCGACGAGTCCGCCCTGCACGGCGTGCAGCTGTCGCTGGAGGGGCACGCCCTGCTGGACGACCGGAGCATCGTCGTCGCCGACATCCGCGACTCGCAGCGGCTGTCGGCGGTCATGGCCGAGCACCGACCGCACGTGGTCTTCCACGCGGCCGCGCTCAAGCACCTCCCGCTGCTGGAGATGCACCCGGGAGAGGCGGTCAAGACCAACGTCCTGGGCACGCTCAACGTGCTGGAGGCGTCCGCCGCGTGGGGCGTGGAGCGGTTCGTCAACATCTCCACCGACAAGGCGGCGGACCCGTGCAGCGTCCTGGGCTACTCCAAGCGCCTGGCGGAGCAGCTCACCACCTGGGTCGCCTGCGAGACCGGGATGGTGGCCCTGAGCGTGCGCTTCGGCAACGTCCTGGGCAGCCGCGGGTCGGTGCTGGTGACGTTCGCCGAGCAGATCCGGCAGGGCGGCCCGGTGACCGTCACCGACCCGGACGTCACCCGGTTCTTCATGACGGTGGAGGAGGCGGTCTCCCTCGTGGTGCAGGCCGGTGCCGTCGGCGGGGCGGGCGAGGCGCTGATCCTCGACATGGGCCGTCCGGTGCGCATCCTCGACGTCGCCCGGCGGATGGTGGAGACGTCGGCGCCCCAGGTGCGCATCGAGTTCACCGGTCTGCGACCGGGCGAGAAGCTCCACGAGGACCTCTTCGGCCCCGGAGAGTGCGACGTGCGCCCCGTCCACCCCCTCATCTCCCACGTCGCCGTCCCACCGCTCGACCCGGAGGAGCTGCGAGCGCTCGCACCGTCCACCCCGGACGCCGAGCTGGTGCGCAGGATGCGGTCGATGGCGCAGCGGGGCGCCGTCGCCCTGCACGGTGCGCACCCCTTCGTCGCGCCCGAGGTCGCGCACGCGCAGGCCGGGCTGCGGCTCGAGGACGCGAACCCGTTCCACCGGCTGGTCGCGACTCCCTTGGCACCCCCCGCCCCGGCGGGGGCCTGAGGCGTGGGCGCTCCCGGCGCGATCCTGCTCTCGCCGCCGGAGGTGGGCGAGGCCGAGCGCACGATGCTGCTCGCGGCCCTGGAGTCGGGCTGGGTGGCCCCCGCGGGCCCGGACCTGGACGCCTTCGAGCACGAGGTCGCCGCGGTGGTCGGGGCCGAGCACGCCGTCGCCCTGTCCAGCGGCACCGCGGCGCTGCACCTGGGCCTGCTGCTCGCCGGGGTGGGCCCGGGCGACGAGGTCCTCGTCCCGTCGTTCACCTTCGCGGCCACCGCCAACGTCGTCGCGTACCTCGGGGCGACGCCGGTCTTCGTCGACTGCAGCCCGTCGACGTGGACGCTGGACACCGCGCTCGTGGCCGAGCGCCTGCGGGCCGGCGCGGGGCGGTGCCGCGCGGTCATCGCCGTCGACATCTACGGCCAGTGCGCCGACTACGACGCCCTCGTCCCGCTGTGCGAGGAGGCGGGCGTGGAGCTCGTGGAGGACGCCGCCGAGGCCCTCGGGTCGACCTACCGGGGTCGGGCGGCCGGCGTCTTCGGGCGCAGCGCGGCCCTGTCCTTCAACGGCAACAAGATCATCACCGCCGGCGGCGGCGGGATGCTGCTGACCCCCGACGCGGCGCTGGCGGCTCGTGCCAGGCACCTGGCGACCCAGGCGCGCGAGCCCGTCGCGCACTACGAGCACCGCGACATCGGCTACAACTACCGGCTGAGCAACCTGCTGGCAGCGGTCGGGCGTGCCCAGCTGCTGAGCCTGCACGCCAAGGTCGACCGCCGTCGTGCGCATCGCGCGGCCTACCGTGCGGCCTTCGCCGACACCCCCGGCCTCCAGCTCATGCCGCTGGCGGACCACGGGCGCTCCAACTGCTGGCTCACCTGCGTGCTGGTGGAGCCCGACGAGTTCGGGGCGACCGCCGAGCAGGTCAGGCTGCACCTGCAGTCGTGCTCCATCGAGGCCCGTGCGACCTGGAAGCCGATGCATCTACAGCCGGTGTTCGCCGGGGCGCAGGTCGTCGGCGGCGCCGTGTGCGAGGACCTGTTCGCGCGGGGGCTGGCCCTGCCCAGCGGGTCGGGCATGACCGACCTGGAGCGCGACCGCGTCATCGAGGCGGTGCTGGCCACCCCGCGCCGGGCGCCCGCTCGCCGGCCGCTGCGAGCAGTCCGGTGAAGCGGCTCACCGACGTCGTCGTGGCGAGCGTCGCGCTCGTCCTGCTGTCCCCGGTGCTCGCGGCGGTCGCCCTGAGCGTGCGCCTCGTGATGGGTCGCCCGGTGCTCTTCCGGCAGCCCCGGCCCGGGCTCGGCGGCGCCGTCTTCGAGATCCTCAAGTTCCGGACCATGCGCCCCCCGCTCGCGCCGGGGCGCGAGTTCGCCGACCACGACGAGCGGATCCCCCCGCTCGGTCGGTTCCTGCGGCGCACCAGCCTCGACGAGCTGCCCGAGCTGCTCAACGTCCTGCGCGGGGAGATGAGCCTGGTGGGCCCGCGCCCGCTCCTGGTGGACTACCTCGACCGGTACACCCCCGAGCAGGCCCGCCGCCACGACGTGCGCCCGGGCATCACCGGGCTGGCGCAGGTCAGCGGGCGCAACGCCCTCGACTGGGAGCAGACCTTCGCCCTGGACGTGCGCTACGTCGACACCCGGTCGTGGTGGATGGACGTCCGGATCCTCCTGCTGACCCTCGTGCGCCTGCTCGACCCGCGGGGTGCGGGCGCCGACGCGGCCGGCATCACGCCGATGTTCCTGGGGTCGCGGACGCCACCGGCTGCGGCGACGGACGCCGGTACGCCGGGGACCACCCGCTGAGGTCGTCCGCCAGGTGGTCGGCGTATCGCAACGGGAGACCCCGCGTCGTTCTCGTGGCGGTGGTCGTGACGAGCACCCGCGGCATCACGTCCGCTCCTCCGAGGGAGTCCCTGCGGCGGGCGGCCGGTCCAGCGGGGGCGCCGTCGCCCGATGGCGCAGGGACGCCAGCCGCAGGACCGCACCGCGCGGCAGGGCGTCACGCGCCAGTGAGGTCCCCCGCGCCAGCACGGCCGCCCCGGCTCGCTCGACCGGCCCGGTAGGTCCGCCGAACACCTGCACGTGGTGGCGGTCTCGCACGCCGTCGGCCCAGGTCCTCTTGTGCGCGTCGTCATCGCCGCACTGGTCGTAGAGCGCCACCTCGGGGTCCTCGACGAACGCGCGCACCACCTCGTGGCTCAGCAGGATGCCCGGCGCATAGCTGCGCAGCTCGGGGTCGTAGGCCATGCGGAGTCCGTACACGGTCCCCGCGGTCTCGATGGACAGGTCGTAGGCGACGGCCCGACCGGCCACCCGGAGGAAGAAGACGTGCAGCAGCCCGGCGTCGGCGGCCCAGCCCGCAGCGTCGGCGTAGAAGCGCAGGAGCTCGGGGCGGCTGGTCAGCGCGGCGCCGTACTGCCCCTTCCAGCTGGACTTCTCCACCGCGGTGCAGTCCGACAGGAGCGCTTCGGCGGCCGGACGCCCCTCCAGGTGCTCCACCGTCACCGTGACCTGCGCCTCCAGCCGGCGACGGGCCTGGCGCAGGTTCCTCCTGCGGGAGGCGGACAGGCGCGCCTGCACCGCTTCCCAGGGCACCGTGACGTCCAGCACCGGTGACCGCTCGGCGACCCGCGCCGAGACCGCGCTGCCGGCGAGCGCTGCCTCCAGCAGGAGCGCCTCGGAGGTGCTCACGTCCAGCCCGTGCAGGTCCAGGCGCCGGGCACCGAGCCGCACCGCAGCGCCCAGCAGCGCCCTCCTGACGCCGGCCGAGCCGGCGACCGGCGCGTACCACGGGCAGTGGCGGGCAGGTCCGGCCAGGGTGCGCCCCCGGCGCAGGAGCGGGAGGACACCCAGCAGCTGGCCGTCCTGCCGGGCGGTCAGCAGCAGCGTCCGCAAGTCCGGCGCGAACGCGTCCCGCCACGCGAAGAACCACACCGGGGTGACGAAGGGCAGGGCGCCGGTCCGGGTCGCGAGGTCGTCCCAGTCGCGCTCGAGCGCCGGACTGCGTCCCTCGGGCGCGACCACGAGCGGCGGCACGTCTCGTTCGGCGACGTGGTCCATCGGCGCCTCCACCCCCGCGCCGTTCGCCACGCCGCGACGGACCCGCTCAGCCGGAGAACTTGGGAACGCGCCGCCATGCTAGGCGGCGGTCAGTGCACTGGCCAGGATGAAAGCAGCGGCCGTGACGACGGCGCCGAGGCGCCGCACGGCCTGCAGCCCAGGACGCGACGACGACCCACGAGCGCCTGCTCGACCACGAGGACCGGGAGCCGACGCGGCCGGCATCACGCCGATGTCCCTGGGGTCGCGGACGCCACCGGCTGCGACGACGGACGCCGGTACGCCGGGAACCACCCGCTGAGGTCGTCCGCCTCCGGGCCGGCTCCCCCGGCGGCCGCCAGCTCCCGGTAGGCGGCCGGGTCCGGCACCACGCGCCACGTCGAGAAGGGGTGGCGTCGGTCGGAGAAGCCGGCCTTGAAGCGGAAGACGCCGTCCTCGCCCGCCCCCACGCCGCCCCCCAGGTGCTGGGAGCGGTGGCCGCGCGCGGTGCCCCAGCGGCGGATCGCGTCGTAGACCGCCTTGGAGGGGTGCTCCGCGAACCGCTCGGTGCGTGTGGCGACGACGTAGTGGCTGACCAGGCCGCGGTGCTCGAAGAAGAAGGACCCGGCCATGAGCCGGTCCTCGCGGTCCAGGGCGACGGCGAGGTGCGTCTGCTCGGGCAGCTCGGAGCGCAGCTGCGCGAAGTGCTCCCGCGTGAAGAAGTAGGAGTCCGCAGCACCCAGTCGACGCATGCTCTCGTGGTAGGCGTCGACCCACTCGTCCAGGAGGTGCCACGCGTCGAACACCACCGAGCCCCCGCTCCGGACGAAGCGGGCGATGTCCTTGCGGTGGTCCTTGCGCAGGCGCGACCACCCCTCGTCCTCGGACAGCCGGAGGTCGAGGGACACCGTCGACCCGTGGTGCACGACGCGGCCGACCGCGGCGAGCGCCTCGGTCGGTGCGGGCAGCAGCGGGTGCAGCCGCACGAAGCACGAGACGAGGCGGGCCGCAGCCGCCTCCGCCACCAGCGCCCGGCTGGCGCGCTCCCAGAAGGCCAGGTCCGCGACGGGCACGTCGCTCACCGGCCCCGAGTACCCGTAGGGAGACGCCGCGTCGCACAGGCCGGTGCCGGGGACCGGCCGCAGCACGAGCGGCTGCAGCAGCCGGCCCCCGGGTTCCTCGTAGAGGAAGGCCACCGCGCGGCCCTCGGGCCCGGCGGCGGCCGCGACGTAGCCGGGCAGGTGGTAGACGTCGTGGTCGCACGCCGACAGGACCTGCCCCCACGCCGGGTGGGTGGCCTCGACGAACGATGCCATGCCGGTCACGTCCTCACCGCCCGGGCCCGCTGCCGCAGGAGGTCGGCGTACAGCGAGTCGTGCGCGGCCAGCAGCGCCTCGATCGAGCACCGCCGCAGCCGGGTGTCGAGCCGGGCTCGCAGCTCCGGTCCCCGCGGCAGATCACCGACCGTGGCCAGCGCCCGGGCCAGGGCCGGCGGGTCACCGGGCGGCACGAGCACGCCGCCGTCAGGTTCCACCAGCTCGGTGATGCCGCGCGTGCGACCGCCCACCACCGGCACCCCCAGGGCCAGGGACTCCAGCACCGCCCTGGACAGGCCCTCCTGCCACGACGGGAGGACCGTGGCGGTGGAGGCCAGCACGGCCGGCCGGACGTCCTCGAGGCGCCCCAGCAGGTGCGTGCGCGAGGCGACCCCCAACTGCTCGGCCCGGTCCTGCAGCTCCGCGCGCAGCGGTCCCTCCCCGACCAGGCACGCGTGCAGGTCCGGGCCCGCGGCGGCGAGGGCCTCGAGGAGCGTGCGGTGGTTCTTGCGGGGCACCAGCTCCGCCACGACGGTGACGAGGGGGGTGTCGGGCCCGATCCCCAGGCGGGTGCGCAGGTCCTGCGCGGCGGCGAGCAGCTCGTCGGTGGCCCGGTAGTGGTCGAGGTCGATGCCGATGCCCGGCATGAGCACGAGGCGCTCCGGCGGGACGATCCGCCGCCGCAGGGCCTCGTCACGGTCGAGCTCGTTGATGACGACGAGGCGGTCGGTCGCGAGGCCCGCCAGCCTCTCCACCGCGGCGTAGGCGGCGTTGCGAGCGCGGGAGCCGTGCGGGTGGAAGTGGAAGCCGTGCGCCGTGTACACCACGGCCGGACGGGAGGCTCGGGGCAGCGAGGCGACGGCCGCCCGGGTGATCGCCGACGCGATCGGCGTGTGCGTGTGGACGACGTCGTAACGGCCGCTCAGCAGGAGCCGGCGCATCCTCAACGGAGCCTGCAGCGCGTTCGCCGGGTCGGGGAGCCGCCGAGTCCAGGGCACCTCCCACACCGCGTCGAAGGACGCCTCGATCTCCGACAGCGCCGGCTCGCTACCGCTGGCCGCCTCGACGGTCCACCCCGACCGGCGCAGGTGGTGGGCGTAGGGCAGCAGGAAGCCCCGCGTCGTGCTGGGAACGGTGGTCACCACCAGCATCCGCGGCATCAGGTCGGCCCTCCGGGAGTCGTCGTCCCGGCGCGCGGGACCACCACCGTGCGCCGCGTCGCCCGGTGGCGGAGGGACAGCAGCCGCAGGACCGCGCCGCGTGGCAGGGTGTCGCGCGCCAGCGCCGCCCCGCGTGCCACCACGGCAGCCGCGGCTCGCTCGGCCGGCCCGGTGGGTCCGCCGAACACCTGCACGCGGTGGCGGTCCCGGACGCCGTCGGCCCAGGTCCGCTTGTGCGGGTCGTCGTTGCCGCAGTGGTCGAGGAGCGCCACCCGGGGGTCCGCGACGAGCGCGCGCACCACCTCCTGCCGGAGCAGCACCCCCGGGTCGTAGGCGCTCAGCTCGGGGTCGAAAGCCGAGCGCAGTGCGTACACGGTTCCCGAGCTCTCGATGAACAAGCCGTAGGCGACGGCCCGACCGGTCACGCGGAGGAGGAAGACGTGCAGCAGCCCGGCGTCGGCGGCCCAGCCCGCGGCGTCGGCGTAGAAGCGCAGGAGCTCGGGACGGCTGGTCAGCGCCGCACCGTACTGCCCCTTCCAGCTGCGGGCCTCCAGAGCGGCGCCGTCGGACAGGAGCGCTCCGGCGGCCGGACGT
The DNA here is from genome assembly GCF_007991755.1 of Cellulomonas aerilata. Taxonomy (GTDB): domain Bacteria; phylum Actinomycetota; class Actinomycetes; order Actinomycetales; family Cellulomonadaceae; genus Pengzhenrongella; species Pengzhenrongella aerilata. The sequence continues at coordinate 236,463 of NZ_BJYY01000013.1, forward strand.
CCCTCCAGGTGCTCGACCGTGACCGTGCCCTGGGCCTCCAGGCGGCGCCGCCGCTGGCGCAGGTGCTTCCTGCTCGAGGCGGACAGGCGAGCCTGCACCGCCTCCCAGGGGACCGTGACGTCCAGGACCGGTGACCGCTCGGTGACCTCGGCCGAGACCGCGCTCCCGGCGAGCGCGGCCTCGAGCACGAGCGCCTCGGCGGTGCCCACGTCCAGGCCGTGCAGGTCCAGGCGCCGGGCGCGGAGCCGCACCGCAGCGCCCAGCAGCGCTCTGGTGATGCTCGCCGTGCCGGCGACCGGCGCGTACCAGGGTCCCACCCCGGGTCCGCTCAGCCTGCGCCCCCGGCGCAGGAGCGGGAGGAGGCCCAGCAGCTGACCGTCCTCGCGGGCGGTCAGCAGCAGCGTCCGGGCGCTCGGCGCGCACGCGTCGTGCCACGCGAAGAACCACCCCGGGGTGACGAAGGGCGGCGCCCCGGTCCGGGTTGCGAGGTCCTGCCAGTCGCGCTCGAGCGCCGGGCTGCGGGCCTCGGGCGCGACCACGAGCGTCGGCGCAGACCCCTGCTCCGCAGGGTGGACCGCCATCGACGCCTCCTGCCGCGCCGTCGCCTTGCTGCGACGGACCCGTTCATCCGGATGATCTCGGCACGCGCCGCCAGGCTAGGGCCGCCGTCAGCACGTTGGCCAGGGCGAACGCGGCGGCGGTGCCGACGGCTCCGAAGCGCCAGCTGAGCACCAGCCCGGCGACCAGCTGCACCGGCGCCGTCACCAGCCGGACGCGCACCAGGCGCCCGGGCATCTGCAGGGCCGAGAGCGCGACCCAGGCGCCGACCAGGACCGCCTCACCGAGGCCGCTGACCGCCAGGAACGCGCGGACGGCCGCGGTGCCCTCCCAGCTCGGCCCCAGCACGAGCACGCCCAGGGGGTCCGGAGCGAGCACCACCGCGGCTCCCCAGCCGACCGCCACGAGCGCCAGCACCAGGGACAGCCGTCGCGTGAGGAGCAGGACCCCCGGGCCACCGGCGGCGCGCACCGCGGCGGGCAGCGCGGTGGCGGAGAGCCCGCTGAAGACCACCGCCATCGGGCCGAAGAGCACGTACGCCGCGCGGACGGCCCCCAGCTCGTGCAGATCGCTGACGAACGGCATGCACAGGTAGACCAGCTGCGGCGGGAACTGCGAGAGCGCGTACGCCCCGACCATGGGGACGACGAGGCGGGACTGCGCCCGGAGCCAGCGCAGCACCGAGGGCCGAGCCGGCCGCAGCCGCGCGCGCGCCAGCGCAGCACCGGCCGCCACCGCGCCGCCGGCACCCCAGGCCGCGAGGAAGACCCACGGGCGTGACTCCCCCGCGAGGACGAGCGGGACGAGCAGCGCCACCAGCACCAGCGCCCACACGGCGTCGGTCTCCGCGGCCCGCGCCGGGTGCCCGCGGGCGAACTGGATGCTCCGCAGGGCGTCCTGCACCATGAGCAACGGCATCGCGACCGCGAGCGCGAGAAGGGCGTGACGCACCGTGCCGCCCACGGCGAGGGAGCCGACCGCCGCTGCGCCGCCGATCGCGCCGCCGCAGCCGAGCGCGTAGCCCAGGAACGACCTGGAGGCGACGGCCAGCCGCTCCTCGTCGCCGGCGAAGGCGACGGTCAGGACGTTCCCGCCGCTGGTGCGCAGCAGGCCCAACGCGAAGATGTAGATGACGTACACGAGGGAGAAGGCGCCGAAGTCCTCCAAGGAGGCACTGCGGACCACGACGATCGTCAGCAGGAAGTTGGTCCCCGTGCTGATCGCCTGGTCCAGGACGCCCCACGGCGCGCCGGCCAGCCTGTGCGGCCGGTCGTCGACTACCACCGCTCCCTCCGCGAGCACGCGACGAGGGCGCCGCCGACCGCGAGGACCAGCCACCAGTGCCGCTGGTAGAGGGCCTCGATGCCCGTGGACACGCCGAGCATCGCCGCGTGAGCGGAGAGCAGCGCCAGCAGCAGCGACCGGTCCGCGCCGTCCACGGCGCGCGCGGCGGCGAGCATCCGTGCGGCGTTGGCCAGGGCGAAGCCCGCGAAGGCGACGAACCCGACCAGGCCCATCTCCGCCAGCGTCCACAGGGCGGTGTTGTGGACGATGTTCTCCGAGGTCGCGGCGTTCACCCCCAGGCCGGTGCCCAGGAGCGGGTACGCCACGAAGTCGTCCACCGCGCCGGCCGCGAGGGACAGTCGCGCGCCCACCTGGTCCGGACGGCTCACGAGAGCGGCCGCGTCCGGCACGAGGGTGAGGACGACGACCGGCAGGACCACCGCCAGGGGCGCGACCGTGCGCACCAGCGCGACCGCGGCCACCCTCGGCGCCACCGCGCCCGCCACGACGAGCGCGACGGCGAAGCCGATCCACGCCGACCGGGAGAACGTGAGCACCAGGGCGAGGGGGAGCACGAACCCGGCGGACCGGGCGGCGGCGCCGCGCAGCAGGGGCACCGAGCTGGCGACGGTCATCAGGTGCAGCGCCAGGCCCAGCGCCACCAGGCCGCCGAAGGCGTTGGGGTCCACGAGCAACCCCGCCAGCCGTGCGCGCGGGAAGGGCTGGTTCACGAGCGGTACCTCCGCCACCCCGCTCGCCGCCAGGCCGAACGCGGCCAGGGCCACCGCCGCGTGCAGCAGCACGCCCCAGAGGAAGGCCCTGAGCAGCCAGCGGGCGTCGGACCACGTCCTGACGGCGTCGACCACGCAGAGGTAGATGAGCAGCAGCAGGCCGAAGCCGAGTCCCTTCTGGACCAGCGCGTACGACGTCACCGACCCCACGCGCACGAGGGACACCAGGAGCCCGACCGCGAGGGCGCCGGTCAGGGCGTGGGTCCACGGGCTCCAGGCCTCGGGGACGCGCCGCAGCCACGGCAGGCGCAGCCCGAGGTAGGCGAGGAGGAGCAGGTCCGACGGGGCCACGCGCAGGCCGAGCGGGCTGACGAGCTGCACGGGCAGCAGGAACGCCCAGCCGCCCAGCAGGAGCATCGAGGCAGGCGCCCGTGCAGGTACGTCCCGTGCCGCACGGACGGCCGTCCCCACCTGCTCAGGCACGCGCATGGGCCCTCCCCCCTGCGGAGACTAGGGCGATCCGCTCGGGTCGGAGTACTGTTCGGCTGAGCCATCATCTGCACGGGCGCTCGGGCGTCCGCCGGCGGAACCCTCAGGGCGGAGGCGTGGTCGTATGGCGCACAAGACGGCAGCACTGGTCCTGGCGGTCGCTGCCGCGGTCGTGACCGCCGGGTTCTCGACCGCGGACCAGCGCTCCACCCAGGTCCCTGCCCCGGTCGTGACGGAGGAGGTCCCGGCCCCCGTCGTGGCGGAGCCCGCGCAGCGCCCGCTCCTGCTCAAGCACGGCTGGGACATCCCGACCCCGCGGTTCGTGGCCGAGAACGCCGCCGCCATGGCGGCCTCGCCCTTCGACGGCGTCGTCGTGACCGCCCCCGGCGTCTCCAGCAAGGTCATGCGCCAGGCCCCCCTGAGCCTCGACCACGCGCGCGCCGTCCTGGCTCCCATGGTCGCCGCCCGGACGACCCGGATGAGCCACAACTTCGTGATCGTCTACGCCACGCCGGCCGGACCGTTCTCCGGCTCCTGGACCACCCCGGTCGCCAACTTCGGTGCGGTGGCGCGTGCGGCGTCCGAGGCAGGGGCCGAGGGCATCTTCTTCGACGTCGAGTCCTACTTCGGGTCGTCCTGGTCACGCTGGACGGTCTGCCCCCGTCTGACCGACGAGCAGTGCGCCGACGTGGCCCGGGAGCGCGGCGCGCAGACCATGCGCGCCATGGTCGAGGCCGCGCCGGGCCTCACGGTCCTGACGAGCTTCGGCGCCTGGGCGAGCGACCCGAGCACGGACGACGCCCTCGAGGACGTCCCCTACAACGACATCTCGCGCCCGCTGGCCGTCCGCGGGCACTTCCTCATCGGCATGGTCGAGGCCGCGCGTGCGACGGGATCGTCCTTCGCGGACGGCGGGGAGCTCTACACCCTGCGCTCCCCCGAGGAGTTTCGTGCGGCCCGGGCGTGGCTGGACACCGGGCTGCCGAGCGAGGGCGACATCGTCCCCCCGGGCCTGCGCGCCGACTACGCCGCGACCGTCGACGTGTCCTTCGGGGTGTACGACCGGCCGTGGCTGGGTCGGCCGATGGACACGGCGCTGTGGCAGACCACGCTCGAGAACGCGCTGGACCACAGCGAGCGGTACGTCTGGGCCTACACCGAGCGCCACGACTGGTGGGGGACCGGGTGGCCGGAGGAGCCGGTCCCCCAGGCCTGGGTCGACGCGACGCGCCGCGCGCGTGACAGCGGCTGACCGCCGGACAGGTCGACGGTGAGCTGGCCGCTGACGAGGTCCGAGGCCGAGCCGGAGGACACCGCCCTGCGCGCGTGGGTGGGCGTGCTGCGCCGGCGAGCCCTGCTCGTCGTCCTGGTCGCGGTGATCTGCACGGCGGTGGCGGGGGTCGCGCTGTCCCGTGCCGAGGCGCGGTACACCGCCGCCGCGCAGGTGGACGTCAGCGCAGCGCTCGCGGGCGGGGGCGCTCCGGCGGGCAACGCCCCCCGCGTGGCGGACGAGGCGCTCATCGCGCGGAGCACCCAGGTGGTGCAGCGCGTCCAGGAGCAGCTGAGCTTCGACGTGGAGCTGGACGCCGCGGCGGACGAGGGCAGCACCGTGCTGACGCTGTCGGCGACCGCCGCGACGCCCGACCGCGCCGCTGCCGCGGCGAACGCCTACGCCGACGCGTACGTCGACCTCCGCCGCAGCGCCGCGGTCGAGCAGAGCGAGACGGCGTTCCGCGCGCTCACGGACGCCATCGACGAGCTCGACGCGCGGCTCGTCACCGCCACCGAGGCGCAGCGGACGGCTCTGCGGGAGCAGCGCTCCGCACTCGAGGAGGCCCGGACGGCCCTCGTCGTGGACGAGGCGCTCGCGCGACAGGGCTGGGCCCGGGTCATCGCCCCCGCCCAGCCGCCGCTCGACGACGACGCGCTCCCCGGACCCCTCCTGCTGGCCGGGGCCGCCCTCATCGGACTGGCCCTCGGCCTGGTGGCGGCCGCGGTGCGGGACGCCCTCGACGGCAGCGCCCACACCGCGGAGTCGCTGGCCAGGGCGCTGGTCGTCCCCACGGGCGAGGGGGACGGGCGGCGGCGCGTCCGCGTCCTCGCCGTGGTCCCGAACGCCGGGGCGGCCATGGTCTCCGCGGCGCTCCGGGCGGGTGGGGCGGGGGTGGCGGCACCGCTGCGCCTGCTGCGCTCAACGCTCCTGCCCACGCGGCGGGACGCGGGCCCGAGCGTGGTGCACCTGACGAGCACCTCCACCGACGACGGGGCCGCCGTGGTCGCGTGCGGTCTCGCGCTCGCGCTGGGGGCGTCCGGCCACTCGACGACCCTGGTGGAGGTGACACCGGCCGGCGCCGACCGGGTGGGGCCCCTGCTGTCGCTGCCACCGATGGCCGGCCCCCGCGACTCCGTCCGTCCGGAGGGCGAGATGCCGGAGGCGCACGACCTGGGCTGGTGGGGCGACGACGCGGAGGTCGCCCCGCGCGTGCGGGTGCTGCGCGTGGCGTCGGGGGTCGGCGAGGGCGACGGGGACGGGCCCGCTCCCCTCGACAAGCTGGTCGGCGACCTGCGCACGACCGCCGACGTGGTCGTGCTGCTCACCCCGCCGCTGCTCTCCTCACCCGAGGGCCTGGAGGTCGCGCTCTCCGTGGACTCCACCGCCCTCGTGGTGCGCCTCAGCGGCACGCCGGTGAGCTCGGCACGCCACGCCGCTGCCCTGCTGGCCGCCGTCGGCGGGACCGTGGACGGGGCCGTCGCGACGGGTCCGGAGCAGACCCGCACCGTCGTCCGACCTCGTCCTCGTCGCCTGCTACGAGGATCGGGTGCAAGCGTCGGCGCGGTGGGCGTCGATGCGGTGGACGACGTCGAGCCGGCGGACCAGGAAGGTCGGCCCGCGGAGGACGACGCCGACCCGGCCGACCACGACAGTCGGCCCGCGGAGACCGGGGACCCCGCTCGCCGGTAGACCTCGCCTGCTCGCGCCGTTCCGCCCCGCGCAGCGTCTGGCGGTGCGAGTATGGCGGCATCGCGCGGTCCGGCCCCCCGGCTGGTGCCCAGGCGCGACCGGCAACGTCGGAGATGCCGCATGACACCCTTCTCGACGCACCTCGTCCGCCGCTTCGTGCCGCTGGCTCTCGGCGCCCTGCTGACCACCGCCGCGTGCGGCGGGGCACCGGGCGCGGTGGGCGCGGACGCGGCAGGCGGGCGCCCACCCCGGGAGCACGCTGCTCACAGCGCCCCGGGTGCCCCGGGTGCCCCGGGTGCCCCGGGTGCCGCTGGTGCCCCGGCCGTCCTGGCAGCGACCACGCCCCGCACACAGGTCGCACCGTCGGACGTCGTGCAGCTGCGCAGCACGTTCGAGCGGCTGCTGGGTGCCCACCTGCTCCTGGCCGACGAGCACGTCCGCAGCACGCTGACGGGCGACGACGCCCGCGCCTCGGCCGCCGTGGACGCGGTGGAGCGGAACGAGCAGCAGCTCGTGGACGCGGTGGCCTCGCTCGGCGGTGAGGCGACGGGCGCGAGCTTCGGCACCGCCTGGCACCGGCACGTGGACATCCTGCACGACTACGCCGTCGCGCTGCGGGACGACGACGCCGCGGGTGCCGCTTCCGCGCGGACGCAGTACACCCAGGCGGAGAGCGAGCTCGCGACCGTCCTGCACGGCGTCGCCGGGGGGCAGCTCAGCCTCGAGGCGCTCACCGCGGGGGCCACGATGCACGGTGAGCACCTGCTCGGCCAGGCCGACGCGTTCCACCGCGGGGACTTCGATACGGCCTACACCCTGCAGCGCACCGCTTTCGCCCACATGATCGGCATGGCCGACGCGCTGGCGCGGGGGATCGCGGCGGCGAAGGGGCTGTCGACGGCCGAGCTCGACGCCCCACGCCTCGACCTGCAGTCGGCCCTGAGCCGGCTCCTGGCCGAGCACATGGGCCTGATGGTCCAGGCGATGCGGGCCGCGCAGGACCGCTCCCCCGACTTCGACGCCGCCGGCCGCGCCATCAACGCGAACACCACGGACCTCGGCGCCGCGGTGTCGCTCCTCTACGGCGCTCCCGCGAGCGGGGAGTTCCTGACGATCTGGGCGGACCACGTCGAGGCGCTGATCCAATACGCCGGCACCCCCGACCAGGAGGCCCGCAACGCGGCGCGGCAGAACGGCGTCGACTACGCGCCGCGGCTGGCGCGCTTCCTCGCGGGCGCGACCGAGCAGCGCCTCCCGGCGATCGACCTGGCGGCGTCGCTGACCCAGCACGACGACCACCTGCGGCGTCAGCTCGACGCCTGGGCGGTCGACGACCTCGACGAGGCGCAGGCGCAGGCCGAGCAGGGCTACGGCCACATGTTCGAGCTCGCCCAGACGCTGGCGACCGCCATCGGTGACGTCGTGGCGGCCCGGCTGCCCCAGGGCGGCGCCGCGACGGGCGGCGGCGGACGAGCCGACGGGGACTAGGCGCGTGCGCCGCGTCGCCACCCTCGTCGCCGTCGCCGCCGTCGTCGCCCTCGTCCTGCCGGGCTGCACGTCGTCGGTGCCGGACACCACCGCGCGACCGGTCGCGGTCAGCCCCGCTCCCGACGTCAGCCCGCCGCCGCCTCCGCCGCAGGACTTCACGGCTGTGCGGGAGGTCGCCCGCGGCCCGGTGCCCGTGCGGGTGCGCATCCCGGACCTCGGCGTCGACGCCGAGGTCGGGGCCGTCGGCAAGGCCGAGGACGGCAGTGTCGAGGTGCCGACGGAGTGGGACGACGTCGGCTGGTACGACGGCGGGGCCCGCCCCGGCGAACCGGGCCCGGCGGTCCTGCTCGGCCACGTGGACTCCACGAGCGGTCCGGCGGTCTTCGTCCGCCTGCCGCAGGCCCGCCCCGGCACCGTCGTCGAGGTCGTCGGTGACGACGGCTCCGTGCAGCGCTTCGCGGTGGACCGGCTGCAGTCGTTCCCGAAGACCCGCTTCCCCACCGAGGCGGTCTACCTCCCCGGGCTGGAGCCGGAGCTGCGCCTGGTGACCTGCGGCGGGCGCTTCGACCGCGCCACCGGCCACTACGTCGACAACGTCGTGGTCTGGGCCAGCGCCCTGCCCTGACCCGCCCCGTCGCCCGTCAGGGCGTGCAGGCCTCGCGCGACGACCGGTAGGCGGCCAGCTCGTCCTCGAGGCGGTCCCGCTCGGTCGCCCCACGCGTCAGCACGGGCAGGGTCTGGTCGAGCGCCTGCTCGGTGGTCAGTCGCTGCGCGAGCAGCTCGTCCATGATCCGCGTGTGGTCCGCGAGCGCCTGGTCGAGCGCCGTCGAGCGCTGCGCCACCGCGTCCGCCCACGCGAGCGCCGTCGCGCAGGCGGAGCCCGCGGCGTCGCCGGGCACCTCCGTCTGGGTCGGTGCCGGCGAGGCCGTCGACGGCGGCGCCGCGTCGGCCGAGCGCGCGACCTGCGGATCGCCGGGCTCGCCCACCTGCTCCGGTTGGGAGCGGGCGAACGCGAACGTGATCCCGGCGGCGAGCACCCCCGTCAGGACGACGGCGGCGATGCTCGCCCACCACGGCACGTAGCGCCGATCGTCGTCGTCGTACACCACGAGGTCCACGACTCTCCTTCTCCCGCGCTCGGCGCGGCCGTCCGGCACCCGGCTCCCGAGCCGTTGGGTCCACCCTGACGTCATCCCGACCGGGATGCGAGGCGGACCGTCGGGACGCGTCCAGCCGGCTCGGCTCCGGGCCGGCGGGTCCGCTCCGGAGCCGGCCGGCGGTCCTGATCCTCATCCGCGGACCCCCGCACCCACAACCCTCGCGGGCGAGGCGTGATCCGCCGCGCCCCCTGCCGGTCACGGACGACTGCGTCGCCTCGCCTGCGGCGGGGAGGTCGGCGGTCTAGCCGAGGGGGACCGGGGCGGCGGCGTCCCTCGGCCGTCGGCCGAACAGCGCGGCCAGCGCCGCGTCGGAGGCCGCCAGGGCGGCGCGGTCGAAGGTGCTGCTGGATGCGACGAGCTCGGCAGCCCCGGTCCGGTCGAGCAGCTCGGCGAGCCGGCGCTCCACCTCGGCGGGTGTCCCGGCGATCGCGGCTGCTGCGGTCTGCTCGAGGTACTGCTGCTGCCGCGGGGTACGTGCCGCGGTCCGCACGGCGGACACCGGCTCCAGCGGCGGGAACACCCCGGTGGTCCGGCTCCGGGCCATCGCCCACGCCTCGGGCAGCAGGAGGTCGGCCGCCTCGCTGCTGGTGCCGGCGACCAGGACGTCGAGGCTGACCGCCACCCACGGGTCGGGCTGCTGCCGGGACGGGCGGAATGCGCACCGGTAGCCGGCCAGCGCCTCCAGGCCGGGGGCCGGATCACCACCCACCCCGAGGAGCGGGCCCCCGACGACCACCGGGAGACCGAGCTCCGCCGCGACCGGCAGGCCGCTGCCCGTGGCCAGCACGTACATCGGCACCGCGCCGTCCGGCCGCGGGTGCACGGTGATCTCCGCCGTCCCGTCGAGGTACGCGCGCAGCTCGGCGAGGTCGGCCGCGAAGTCACGGTCGACCTGCCGCAGGGCCCGGCGGACCGGTGCCGTGAAGCCCGGCGAGCGACCGAGCCCGAGGTCCACCCGGTCCGGGGCGAAGGCCGACAGGGTCGAAAACTGCTCGGCGACGACGAGCGGCTGGTGGTGCGGCAGCATCACCCCCGCCGAGCCGATGCGGATGGTGCGCGTCGCGCCCGCGACGGCCGTCAGCAGCACCGCCGGTGCCGCGCCGGCGACACCGGGGACCCCGTGGTGCTCGGCGACCCAGAACCGGTCGTACCCCAGCCGTTCGGCGTGGCCCGCGCGCGCGACGGTGCCCCGCAGTGCCACGCCCTCCGGTTCGTCCACGCGCGTGCGGGACCTGTCCAGCAGCGAGAGCCGCACCTCGGGGTCGATCACGCCAGTGCAGCGTCGCCCGGCCACGGGTTGTTCCGTCGCCCGCACGACTGCGATCACGTGCTCCTAGGCGCGCGCCCGGTGCGCCGGGTCGCCGTCCGTCGCGCCCGGCGCACCGGGCGCGACCTGCGCCTCGCGCCGCATCGGCACGTGCGGGATGTCGTCCTCGTCGAACGCGTCCCCGTCGACGGTGAAGCCGAACCGGCCGTACCAGGGAGCCAGGTGCGCCTGGGCGTCGAGGACGACGGCGGCGGACGGGTCGATCTCGGCGCAGCGGTCCAGGGCGGCGCGCATGAGCTCCGCCGCGACACCCCGGGACCGCGCGGCCGGCGCCGTGGCGACGCGGCCCACGCGCAGAGCGCCGTCGGCGTCGTGCAGCACGCGCAGGGTCGCGACCACGTCGCCGGAGTCCGTGGCCCACAGCAGCTCGGCGCCGGCCTCGACGTCCCGCCCGTCCAGCTCCGGGTAGGGGCACGCCTGCTCCACGACGAACACGGACACCCGCAGGCGCAGGATCGCGTAGAGCTCGAGCGGGTCGATGGTCCGGACGGCGGATCGGTGCAGGACGACGGTCACGGGTCGCGACGGTAGCCGAGCGGGGCCCGGGCCGGACCGCGACCGGCGCCGTCACATGCGCTCACGCCCTGCCGGACGCGGGTCGAGCCGTGCCAGCATGGCGCGATGGAGGACGGCGAGGCCGCGGGAGGTCGCACAGCGGTGATCATCGGCGCCGGGGTCGGAGGCCTGACCGCGGCGGTCGCCCTGCACCAGCGCGGGTGGCGCGTCCAAGTCCTCGAGCGTGCCGCCGACCTGTCGCCGGTGGGCGCCGGGCTGGTCCTGTTCCCCAACGCCATGAGCGCGCTGGACGTCATCGGGGTCGGCCCCGAGCTCCGATCGCGTGCGCTGACCGGTCCGGGCGGCTACCGCACCCCCGACGGTCGATGGCTCCTGCGCCGGGACCTGGGCTCGACGGCTCGCGAGCGTGGTCAGGTCGCCGTCGTCCTGCTGCGGAGCGAGCTGATCGACGCCCTGGCGCGTCAGCTGCCCGAGAGCGCCTTGCGCACGGGCGTCACGGTCTCGGTGGCCGAGCCGGGGAGCCCTCGCCGGCGCGCCGCCGTGAGGACGACCGGCTCGGACCGTCTCGAGGCCGACCTCGTGGTCGCCGCCGACGGCGCGGCGTCGTCGACCCGGGCGGCGCTGTTCCCCAAGCATCGCGAGCTGCGGTACGCCGGCTACGCCACCTGGCGCCTGCTGCCGCGGCCGGCCGTGGGAGCGACCCTCCGGTACCAGTTCGAGACGTGGGGTCCCGGTCGACGCTTCAGCGCCCTCCCCCTGGCGGGCGGGCGGGTCTACTGCTGGGCGACCGCGTCCAGCCCAGCGCGCGGGGCGTCGCCGACGGCGGACGAGAGGGCCACTCTGCTGGCGCACTTCGGCACGTGGCACGAGCCCATCCCCACGCTCATCCGGTCGACGACCGCGGCGGAGGCGCTCCGTCACGACTCCGTCCACCTCGCGCGACCCCTTCCGGCGATGCACGCCGGCCGCACCGCGCTGGTCGGGGACGCGGCGCACGCCATGACCCCCGATCTGGGTCAGGGTGGCTGCACGGCGATCGAGGACGCGGTCGTGCTCGCGCGCGAGGTCTCCCTGCCCGGGCGGCCGTTGGGCACGGCGCTGGAGCGCTACACAGCCGCCCGCCTGTCCCGGACGACGAGGATCGCGCGGCAGTCCACCCTGATGGGGCGCGTGGGCCAGGCGCACCGTCCCCCGGCGCTTGCGGCCAGGACCGCGGCGCTCCGGGTGGCCGACCACCTCCCCACGACGGTGCTCCTCGCGGCGATGCACCCCGTCGTGGGCTGGAGAGCACCGAGCGACTAGGCCCGCTCCCTGCCCGCTGTGCCCGCAGCGGCAGCACCACGACGGGTCGGCCCCGGCCGGACGGCACCGCTCATCAGGTGTCGGCGGCTGGTCGGTGGTCGCCGCTCCGGTCGCCGGTGACCGGGTCCGTCGGGCTCGGCGCCGGCGACCCGGACCGCTCGCGGAAGCGGACGGGCTCGCCCCGCTCCAGGCGCTCCCGCTGGGGGACGACCGTGTACTTCGGGTCCTTGGCGGACTCCTGCCCCGCCTCGAAGACGCCGAAGCGGGTGCACGCCGACCCCGCGAGCAGGGCCACCCCGGACACGACCGCGGCCGTGCGACTCCGGCCCGCGAACAACGATGCTGCTCCCCCGGCGGCGGTCAGGACCTTGGCCGCCCGCATGAGGCGGCCGGCCGTGCCCTGGTGCAGCGGCTCGGCCGTGATCCCCATCGTCCGCTCCATCCGGTGCTCCATGACGAGCTCGAGCACCGCCCCGCCGAGCGCCAGCCTGCGCACCGGGCCGGTCTCGTGGACCGGCGCGGCGACGAGCCCGAGGCCGGCCGAGGCGGCGGCCGCGGAGCCGACGAACACGAAGGGGAGCTCCCGGTAGGCCGCGTGCCACGACGGTGTCGCCGTGTCGGAGAGCAGCACGGCGGTGTAGGCGGCCACGGGCGGGGCGAGCAGGGCGGCGAGCAGGCCGGCCGGGCGGTCCACGAGGCGCGCCAGCCGCAGCGGCCCCACACGGAGGCGTGACGGCAGCATCGAGACGACCTCGGTGGCGGCGACCGCCCCGGCGAAGGGTCCGTAGCTGCTCAGGATCCAGGTGCCGACCGACATCGGCGAGGTCGCCTTCGCCACCCGCAGCATGTTGAGGAAGCGCTCGGGCCTCCCGAGGTCGTGCACCAGGGCCACCATGGACACCGTTAGGGCCGCGATCGCCGCCAGGCGTCCGGACCGTCGCAGGATCGGCCGACCGGTCAGGTCCGCACCGGCGGCGATCAGCGAGGACCCCGCGGCGACCCCGCCCGCGAACAGGTACGTCGGGATGTCCGCCTCCCACGGCGACGGCTTGACGATCGCCCGGCCGTAGTAGGAGGTGAACGTCGCCTCAGGCACCATCGACCGGTCGCCCCCGCCGCCACCCCCGCTGCGGCCGCCCCGCCGCCTCCTGCGCCCCCCGGCGGAGCCCGGTGTGGCGGCGATGTCCGGGCGGGTGTCCTGCACGCCCTCGCGTCCGACCGATCCGCTCCCGTCGTCCGGCGAGGCGGTCACCGGCGTCCACCGACGAACGCGAGGGCGGCACCGGCGAGCAGCGTCAGCGCGGCGGCACCGGCCCGCTTGTACATGTGCGGCAGGTCCTTCGTCGTCACCACCGGGTCCGGCGGGAAGCCGTAGACCTCCGGCTCGTCCAGCAGCAGGAAGAACGCCCCGGTCCCTCCGACCCCGTCCTCGGGGTCGTTGCCGTAGAGCCGGGCGTCCATGATCCCCGCCTCGTGCAGCTGCTCGACCCGGGCGTTCGCCCGCTCGCGGAGCTCCTCGACGTCCCCGAACTGGATCGACTGGGTCGGGCACGCCTGCGCGCAGGCCGGGGTGCTGCCGGCACCCAGGCGGTCGTAGCAGAGCGTGCACTTCTGCGCGATGCCGACGTTCTTGGCGCCCTCGGGGCCCTTGCGGCGCTCGATCACGCCGTAGGGGCAGGCCGGGACGCAGTAGCCGCAGCCGTTGCAGATGTCGTCCTGCACGACGACCGTGCCGAACTCGGTGCGGAACAGCGAACCGGTCGGGCAGACGTCGAGGCACGCCGCGTGCGTGCAGTGCTTGCACACGTCGGAGGACATCAGCCAGCGGAAGTCGGGACGGTCGACGGCGTCGTCCTCCCCCGGCTCCGGCGGCACGCTACCGGGAGGCCCCATCGTCGGCATGCCGAGGGCGACGGCCTGGCGCCGCAGCCCGGACTCCTGCTCCCCCATCGGCTTCGCCTGCTCGATGAACGCGACGTGCCGCCACTGGTTCGCGTTCAGGGAGAAGCTGTTGTCGTACGACGAGCCGAGCATGTCGAAGTGCGTGGCCGGCACGTCGTTCCACTCCTTGCACGCCACCTCGCAGGCCTTGCAGCCGATGCAGATGCTCGTGTCGGTGAAGAACCCCTTGCGCTTGGGGTGGTCCTCGTCGTAGCCCGCGTCGGCCGCCGGGTCGACCGGACCGAAGAAGCTGCGCTCGCCTGCCATCATGAACCTCCCGTGGGGTCGGGCGTCTCGTCGCCGGAGTGCAGCATCCCGGCACCCGGCCCGGCGGTCACGATGGGCCGCACATGGTCGTCGTGCACGCCGGACCGGCGCTGGTAGCCCGCGACGAACGCGAGGAGGTCGGGGCCCGTCGGGCGGCGTCCTGGCAGGACGTCACAGGTGCCCACCTTGCTCTCCTGGATGAGGACGTTCGGGTCGAGCGCGATGCCGAAGAGGTCGTTGGCGGAGTCGCCGGTGACCATGCCACCCGTGCCCCAGTGGTACGGCAGCCACACCTGGTGGACGGTGCGACCCTCGACGCGCAGCGGCGACAGGCGGTCCGTCACCAGCACCCGCCCCTCGACAGCCGCGCGGGCCGTGACCACGTGGCACCAGCCACCGTTCTCCAGCCCGCGCTCCGCCGCGAGCTCGGGCGAGACCTCGACGAACATCTCCGGCTGCAGCTCCGCGAGCCGCGCGACGTAGCGGCTCATGCCACCGGCGGTGTGGTGCTCGGTCAACCGGCTGGTCGTGAAGACGTAGGGGAAGACCTCGGCGTGCGCCTCGGGCGGGCTGGGGTTCAGGCGGTTCGACGAACGGGCGTACTCCTTGCGCGTGGGGTTGGCCTGCTGCGCGTAGATCGGGTTCGGGAACGGCGACTCGACCGGTTCGTAGTGCGTCGGCAGCGGACCGTCGATGAGTCCCTTGGGGACGTAGAGGGACCCCTTCCCGTCGCCCTGCATGATGAACGGGTCCACCCCCTCGATCGCCGCGACCCCGTCGCTGCCCTCCGGCGCGCGGTAGGACGGCGCCTTGGTGACCTCGAAGTCGGGGACGTCGTGACCGGTCCACTCCCCCGCCTCACCGCGCTCGGCGTCCCACCAGACGTAGGCCTTGCGCTCGCTCCACGGCCTCCCCTCCGGGTCGGCGGAGGCGCGGTTGTACAGGGTGCGGCGGTTGGCCGGCCAGGCCCAGCCCCACTCGGGCGCCACGTAGCTCTGCTCCGACCCGGGCTTGCGCCGGGCCGCCTGGTTCACCCCGTCCTTGAACACCCCGGTGTAGATCCAGCAGCCGCCGATCGTCGACCCGTCCTCCTTCATCTCGGTGAAGGAGGAGAGCGGCCGGCGGGTCGCGACGTCGAAGCCGTTGATCTCCATGAGCACGGCCTCGGCGTCGGGGTCGTCCGTCTCGCCGACCATCGGGTAGTCCCACGCGAGGTCGAGCAGCGGTCGGTCGCGGTCCTCCGTGGACCCCGCCAGGCGCTCCCGGATCATCCGGCCGAGGTGGTAGAAGAACCACAGCTCCGAGCGGCAGTCGCCCGGCGGCTCGACGGCCTTCTCGCGCCACTGCAGCATGCGGTGGGTCTGGGTGAACGTGCCCTCCTTCTCCACGTGCGACGCGGCGGGCATGAGGAACACCTCGGTGCGGCACTCCTCGGGAACGATCTCCCCGGTCTCGACCTCCGGCGAGCTCTTCCAGAACGACGCGCTCTCGATCTCGAACAGGTCGCGCACCACCATGAAGTCCAGGTTGGCCATCCCCAGACGCTGCGCCTTGCCGTGCGCCGAGCCGACCGCAGGGTTCTGCCCGAGCAGGAAGTAGCCCTTCACCTTGCCGTCGATCATGTCGAGCACCGTGCGGTAGGTGCCGTGGTCGCCGGTGATCTTCGGCAGGTAGTCGAAGCAGAAGTCGTTCTCCGGCGTCGCGGCGTCGCCCCAGTAGGCCTTGAGCAGGCTCACGCCGTACGCGCGCGCGTTGGCCCAGTACCCCTTGGAGCCCGGGTGGCTGATCCCGTCGAGCCACTCGTCGAGGGAGTCGTCCTTGCCGGCGGTCGGCATCGGCAGGTAGCCCGGGAGCAGGTTGAACAGCGTCGGGATGTCCGTCGAGCCCTGGATGCTGGCGTGCCCGCGCAGCGCCATGATCCCGCCGCCGGGGCGCCCCATGTTGCCGAGGAGGAGCTGGAGGATGGCGCCGGTCCGGATGTACTGCACCCCCACGCTGTGCTGGGTCCAGCCCACGCTGTAGACGAGCGCCGTGGTGCGCTCGCGCCCGGAGTTCTCGGCGAAGGCCCGTGCCACCTCCAGGAAGGCCTCGGTCGAGACGCCACAGGTCTGCGAGACCAGCTCGGGGGTGTAGCGCGCGAAGTGCCGCTTGAGGATCTGGTAGACGCACCTCGGGTGCTGCAGGGTCTCGTCGCGCGGAGGGTCGCTCGTGACACCGGCTCCGTGCGTCTCGTGCTGCAGGCCACTGGCCGTCTCCCGCTGGAGGACGTGGTCCTGGTCCCCGCCGCCGTCCTCGGAGGTCTCGCTCCCCTCGTACTGCCAGCTCGTGGGGTCGTAGGTCCGGGTCTCGGGGTCGAAGCCGGAGAACAGCCCGTCGAGGTCGTCGGTGTCCTGGAAGTCCTCGCTGACGATGACCGCGGCGTTGGTGTAGGCCACGACGTACTCGCGGAAGTCGAGCTCGTTCTGCAGCACGTAGTTGATGACGCCGCCGAGGAACGCGATGTCCGTGCCGACGCGCAGCGGGACGAAGGTGTCGGCGAGCGCGCTGGTGCGCGTGAACCGGGGGTCGACGTGGATGACCCTGGCACCGCGCGCCTTGGCCTCCATCACCCACTGGAAGCCCACCGGGTGGGCCTCGGCCATGTTGGAGCCCTGGATGACGATGCAGTCCGCGTTGGCCAGGTCCTGGAGGAACCCGGTGGCGCCGCCGCGCCCGAACGAGGTCCCCAGACCGGGGACCGTCGCGGAGTGTCAAATACGCGCCTGGTTCTCGATCTGGATGGCGCCCATCGCGGTGAACAGCTTCTTGATGAGGTAGTTCTCCTCGTTGTCGAGGGTCGCCCCTCCGAGGCTCGCGATGCCCAGCGTCCGCCGGACCGTCTTGTCGTCGTCGAGGTCCTGCCACGAGTCGTTGCGTGCCTTGACCACCCGGTCGGCGATCATCTCCATCGCGACGTCGAGCTCGAGGTCCTCCCACTCGGTCCCGTAGGGCCTGCGGTAGCGCACCTTGGTCTCCCGCAGCGAGCTGGTGACGAGGTTCTTGCTCGCGGACCCCTTGGGGCACAGCCGGCCTCGGGAGACCGGGCTGTCGGGGTCGCCCTCGATCTGGACGACCTGCTCGTCCTTGACGTACACGCGCTGACCGCATCCCACCGCGCAGTACGGGCAGACGCTGCGGGCGACGCGGTCGGCGGTCTCGGTGCGGGCGGTGAGCTCCTCGGTGTGCCGGGAGCGGGCGGCCGGGCCGCGGCCGAGCGGGTCGGGCCCGGTGAGCTGGCGCACGACCGGCCAGGACAGGAACGTCTTGCTCAGCCCGTCACCGATGCCCATGCCACGCCTCCCCGTGGGTCGACCACCCGCTCCCTCGCAGGCGGTTCGGTGATCCTTGCAGACCTCTCATCCGTTGACGAGCGGGGACTCGCCGGGGGAACCGGCTCCCCGACCACGGCGATGCCCGGGCGGCTCCCCCGGTGGACGACGGACCCGAGGTGGCGGCGGGTGGCCACGCCGGCCACGGGGGCGGCGGCGAGTCCAGAGGTGCGCCTTCCCGGGCGAGGACGTACGGTGCGCCGGAGGTGACCGATATCACACGGTCATCGGACGCCGCGCCGGTCGTGCCGTCCGGTCACTCGTCCCGTCCGTCCCGGAGGTTCCGCTCGTGGCCGTACCTGCCTTCCTGGCCCGCGACCGCATCGTCGCCAGGCCGGGCTTCAACCGCTGGCTCATCCCGCCGGCCGCGCTCGCCGTCCACCTCAGCATCGGTCAGGCGTACGCCACCAGCGTCTACAAGGTGGCCCTCGTCGAGCACTTCGACGCGAGCCTCACCGCGATCGGCATCATCTTCTCGATCGCCATCGTGATGCTGGGCCTCTCGGCCGCCGTCTTCGGCACGTGGGTGGACACGAACGGCCCGCGCGCCGCGATGTTCACCTCCGCCGTGTTCTGGGTGAGCGGCTTCCTCGTCGGCTCCCTCGGCATCTACACCGAGCAGCTGTGGCTTCTGTACCTGGGCTACGGCTTCCTGGGCGGCATCGGCCTGGGCATCGGCTACATCTCCCCGGTCTCCACTCTGATCAAGTGGTTCCCGGACCGTCCCGGCCTCGCCACCGGCATGGCCATCATGGGCTTCGGTGGTGGCGCACTCATCGCCTCGCCGCTGTCCCGCCAGCTCATGAACTGGTACGACCCCAGCTACGACCCGGCCGTCGCCGGCACCGTGCCCAACGGCAACGCGGTGGCCGGGCTGTTCCTGACCCTGGCCGCGCTGTACGCGGTCTTCATGCTCTTCGGCGCGTTCATCATCCGGGTGCCGGCGCCGAACTGGCGGCCGCACGGGTTCGACCCGGCGACGGTCAAGAAGAAGGCGCTGGTCACCACCGAGAACGTCTCGGCCAACAACGCCATCAAGACGCCGCAGTTCTGGCTGCTGTGGACGGTGCTCTTCTGCAACGTGACCGCCGGCATCGGCATCCTCGAGCAGGCCGCGCCGATGATCCAGGACTTCTTCCGCCGGGGTGGCACCTCGCTGGTGCTGACCGCGACCGCCGCCGGCTTCGTCGGCCTGCTCTCGCTGTTCAACATGGGCGGCCGCTTCGTCTGGTCCTCGACGTCGGACTTCATCGGCCGCAAGCCGATCTACATGATCTACCTCGGCGGCGGCATGCTGCTGTACATCATCCTGGCCACTCTCGGCAGCGCGGCCACCTGGATCTTCGTGCTGACGGCCGCCATCATCATCAGCTTCTACGGCGGCGGCTTCGCCACGGTCCCGGCCTACCTGCGCGACCTGTTCGGCACCTATCAGGTGGGCGCCATCCACGGCCGGCTGCTGACCGCCTGGGCGGCCGCCGGTGTCGTGGGGCCGCTGATCGTCAACGGCGTCCTGGATGCCCGGGGAACGCCCGGCCAGCTCACCGCCGGTGACTACCGGCCCGCGCTGTTCATCATGGTCGGACTGCTGGCGGTGGGGTTCGTCGCCAATCTGCTGATCAGGCCGGTCGCCGAGAAGTGGTCTGAGCCGAAGGCCACCGACGTCCCCACCGCGGCGTCCACGACCGCAGATCGGAGCCTGACCCGATGAGCACTCCCGCATCGAGCCCCGGCGAGCAGCCGACCACCCACACCCCAGTCGGCCTCATCGCCTTCGCCTGGGCTCTGGTCAGCGTCCCGCTGGCCTACGGCCTGTACAACGCGGTGAGGGCTGCCGGCGCGCTGTTCGGCTGATCGTCCGGCTCCCCCTGCCGCGCCCCCGTCCGCTGCCGCGAGCGGGGGCGCAGCGCCGTGCTGTGCGCATCATCGGCGTCCCCCGCACGGCGCCTCACCGGGGGCAGCGCCGGCAGGTGGCCGCACAGCTCGTTGCCGTCCCGGCCGGCGGTGCCCCTTCCGCTGCAGGTGCACCTGCGTGCTCCGGGCCATGATCGACTGCACCCGGCCTTCGCCTCGCGGCGGTGCGCTGCAGCGCCGTCGCGGAGCTCGGGGCGCAACGCGAATACGGGCGGATCACCCCTAGCAGACCGACGAGCACGTCGTTCGGGCGGGAGACAAGCATGGTCTCGACAACTTCCCCAGCCGCGCCGACGGGCGACCCGGTCGTCGATGCCGACGGCCGGGGCGCCGGAGTGCCGCCTGGCCTGCTGACGGACCGGGTGTACCTCGACTACAACGCCACGACGCCGGTCGACACCCGGGTGGTGGACGCCTTGGTGTCGACCCTGCTCACCGACTTCGGGAACCCGTCCAGCACTCACGCGTACGGGCTGGCCGCCGCAGAGGCGCTGGCGCGCGCCCGCGAGCAGGTGGCTCGGCTGATCGGTGTGCCCGCGGGACGGCTGACGTTCACCGGTAGCGGGACGGAAGCGGACGCGCTGGCGATCCGCGGGGTCGTGGCAGCAGCGGTCGACGCGGGCACCCGTGCACCGCACGTCATCACCCAGGCCACCGAGCACCCCGCCGTGCTGGCGGCGTGCCGCTCGGCGGTGGCCCACCATGGCGCGCGGTTGACCGTCCTGCGGGTCGACGAGCTCGGGCGAGTGAGCCCCGAGGACCTCCGCGAGGCCGTCGGAGAGAAGACGGTGCTGGTCTCGGTGATGCACGCGAACAACGAGACCGGAACCATGCAGCCGATCGCCGAGCTCGCGCAGATCGCGCACGAGGCGGGTGCGCTGTTCCACACGGACGCCGCCCAGACGGTGGGCAAGCTCCCGCTGGATGCGAGCAGCTTCGGTGTGGACCTGCTGACCCTGGTGGGGCACAAGATGTACGCCCCCAAGGGCATCGCCGCGCTGTACGTCCGTGATGGCGTGCCAGTCACCCCGCTCATCGGTGGTGGTGGGCAGGAGTGGGGCATGCGCCCCGGAACGGAGAACGTGGCCTACGCCGTCGCGCTGGGTGTCGCGGCGGAGCTGGCGGGTGCGGAGCTGGCCAACGGTGCTCCCGGGCGTCTGGCGGCCCTGCGGGACCATCTGCACCGGCGGCTGGAGGTCGCTCTGCCAGGTCGGGTGCACCTCAACGGAGACCCTGAGCGGCGCCTGCCCCACACGCTCAACGTCAGCATCGACGGCACCCGGTCCCACGAGCTCCTCGACACCTGTGGGCACGTGGCGGCGTCCGCCGGATCGGCATGCCACGCCGGTCGCCAGCAGGCGTCGCCCGTGCTCACCGCGATGGGTCTGCCGCCGACCCGGGGGCTGTCCGCGCTCAGGCTCACCATCGGCCGGTGGACGACCGCCGCCGACATCGACAGAGCGTCCGACGAGCTCGTGCGCGCGGTCCTCGGCCGGTGCCGCCGGCCCTGAGCTGCAGCTCTCTCGCCATCGACCCGGCACTCCTGGCGACCACCTGCGGCGCCGCGGGCGGTCCGGCGATCCTCGCTGACCGCCTATCGGATGACGAGCGGGAGCTCGCCGGCGGGGATCAGCTCGCCGATGACGGGATGCCCGGGTAGCTCCCCGGCGACCAGGAGCCCCCCGGAGGTCTGGGCGTCGGCGAGCAACAGCAGCTCGTCGTCGTCCACCCCGGCGTCCAGATGGGGGCGGACCCAGTCCAGGTTGCGCCGGCTCCCGCCCGGCACGAAGCCCTGCGCGAAGGACTCCCGGGCATCGGCGAGGTAGGGCACCGCGGCCGCGTCCACGACGGCGGTGACGCCGCTGGCGCGCGCCATCTTGTAGAGATGACCGAGCAGGCCGAAGCCGGTGACGTCCGTGGCGGCCCGGATGCCCGCGGCGAGGGCCGCCCGGGAGGCATCGCGGTTCAGGGTGACCATGGTCTCGACGGCCTGCTCGAAGCGCTGCCCGGTCGCCTTGTGCCGGTTGTTGAGGATGCCCAGCCCGAGGGGCTTGGTCAGGGTCAACGCGGCACCGGGGGTCGCGGCGTCGTTGCGCAGCAGGGTGTCAGCGGTGCCGAAGCCGGTGACGGCCAGGCCGTACTTGGGCTCCGGGTCGTCGATGCTGTGCCCGCCGGCCAGGTGCACGCCGGCTTCCTGGCAGATGTCGGCGCCGCCTCGCAGCACCTCGGCGGCGAGCTCGAACGGGATCCTTGCGCGCGGCCACCCCAGCAGGTTGATCGCCAGCAGCGGCTCACCCCCCATCGCGTAGACGTCGGACAGGGCGTTGGCGGCGGCGATCCGGCCCCAGTCGTAGGCGTCGTCCACGACCGGGGTGAAGAAGTCGGCGGTCGCGATCACCGCACGCCCGCCCGGGCCCGCGTCGATCCGCACGGCGGCGCCGTCGTCCCCGTGCTCGAGGCCCACGATGAGGTCACCGACCCCGGTCCCGGCCGCGCGGCCGCCCGGCAGGTCCGCCAGCACGCGCTCGAGCTCGCCGGGCGGCACCTTGCAGGCGCACCCACCACCGGCGGCGTACTGGGTCAGGCGAACGTCGACGAGCTCGCTGGTCATCGGGCCAGGCTAGGAGGTGCGTCAAGGTCGCGCGTCCCTAGGATGACCGCGGAGGCGTTCCTCGTCTGGTGACGGGCGCGGTCTTCAACACCGTAGTGACCGAGCATCTCGGTCAGGCGGGTTCGATTCCCGTCCGCCTCCGCCAGACGGTGTGTCCCTGGGCCGGCTCCGGTCCGACGTCGGCCGGAGGTGGCACGTGACGGACCCGCACG
Organism: Cellulomonas aerilata; assembly: GCF_007991755.1. Lineage (GTDB taxonomy): Bacteria > Actinomycetota > Actinomycetes > Actinomycetales > Cellulomonadaceae > Pengzhenrongella > Pengzhenrongella aerilata. Next base: position 258,593 of record NZ_BJYY01000013.1, read on the forward strand.
TGACGGACCCGCGCCGTGCCACGCCCCGCGCCGACGCCGTGCTGGCCGACCCGCGGCTGCAGGAGGCGGCGCGGCGCCTGGGCACCGCTGCGGTCAAGCGCGTCGTGGCGACGACGCTCGACCGCTGCCGGGCCGGCGAGATCGCCCCGGGGGACGTCGTGCCGCAGGCGGTGGCGGACCTCCCGCGGCACGCGACGGCCCTGCGCCGCGTCGTCAACGCCACCGGGGTCGTCGTGCACACCAACCTCGGGCGGGCGCCGCTCTCGGCGGCAGCCGTCGAGGCGCTGGGCGTGGTGGCCGGCACGACCGACGTCGAGCTCGACCTGGCGACCGGTCGGCGGGCACGGCGCGGGCGCTCGGCGATGGCGGCGCTCGCCGCGGCGGTGCCCGACGCCGGTGCGGTGCACGTCGTCAACAACGGCGCCGCGGCCCTCGCCCTGGTCACCTGCGCCCTCGCGTCCGGCCGGGAGATCGTCGTCGCGCGCGGGGAGCTTGTGGAGATCGGTGACGGCTTCCGCATCCCGGAGCTGCTGGAGTCCCTGGGTGCCCGGCTGCGCGAGGTCGGGACGACGAACCGCGTCCGTCTGGCCGACTACGCCGCCGCCGTCGGCGAGCGGACCGCGTTCGTGCTCAAGGTCCACCCGTCGAACTTCGTCGTCTCCGGCTTCACCTCGTCCGTCGCGATCTCCGAGCTCGCCTCGCTGCCGGTGCCCGTGGTCGCCGACATCGGCTCGGGGCTGCTCACGCCGCACCCCCGGCTCCCGGACGAGCCGAGCGCCGCGTCGGCCCTGCGCGCGGGCGCCGACCTCGTGACCGCCTCGGGGGACAAGCTCCTCGGCGGCCCGCAGTGCGGGCTGATGCTGGGGCGTGCCGACCTCGTCGAGGCGTTGCGGCGGCACCCGTTCGCGCGGGCGCTCCGGGTGGACAAGCTGACGCTCGCCGCTCTCGAGGCCACCCTCACCGGACCACCGGCGCCGGTCGTCACCGCGCTCTCCACCAGCCCTGCCGTCCTCCTGGAGCGGGCGGAGGCGGTCGCCGCGCGGCTGTCACCCACCGTCGACGCGGCGGCCGTGCCGTCCCGCGCCGCGGTGGGCGGCGGGGGTGCTCCCGAGGTCGCGCTGCCCAGCGCGGCCGTCTCCCTGCCCGCCCACCTGGCAGGCCCGCTGCGGCTCGACCCGGACCAGCCGGTGATGGGCCGGGTCGAGCGCGGCCGGCTGCTGCTGGACCTGATCGCCGTCCCCGCCGAGGACGACGCGCTCCTGGTGGACGCCGTGCTGCGGGTCGCGTCCCACCGCGACCTCCCGGACCCGGCCTAGTGCACGTCGTCGCCACGGCCGGACATGTGGACCACGGCAAGTCCGCCCTGGTCCGGGCGCTGACCGGCACCGATCCCGACCGCCTGGAGGAGGAGCGCCGGCGCGGTCTGTCGATCCGGCTGGGCTACGCCTGGACCTCCCTGCCCGGCGCCGGCGACGTCGCCTTCGTCGACGTGCCCGGCCACGAGCGGTTCATCACCACCATGTTGGCCGGGGTGGGACCGGTACCGGCCGTGCTGTTCGTGGTCGCCGCCGACGACCTCTGGATGCCCCAGGCCGCCGAGCACCTGGCAGCCCTCGACGCCCTGCAGGTGCAGCACGCCGTCGTGGCGGTCACGCGCAGCGACCTCGCCGACCCTGCCCCGGCCGAGGCCCGGGTCGCGGCGCAGCTCGACGGCACCTCGCTGCAGGGCTCCCCCGTCGTGCCGGTGAGCAGCCGCACGGGCAGCGGGCTCCCCGTCCTGCGGGCCAGGCTGGTCGAGCTGGTCACCCACGTGCCGGTCCCCGATCCCCACGCCGACGTGAGGCTGTGGGTCGACCGCCGCTTCACGATCAGCGGGGCGGGGACGGTCGTGACCGGCACGCTCCCGGCCGGGACCGTCGCGGTCGGTGACCGCCTCGGCACCGGGACGGGGACGGTCCGGGTGCGGGGCGTCCAGACGCTCGGGCGGACGGTGGAGTCGGTGTCCGGGCTGGCCCGGGTCGCGCTCAACGTCTCGGGTGACGTGACGGACCTCGATCGGACCGGCTGCCTGACCACACCCGGCGCGCACCGCTGGACCGAGGTGATCGACGTCCGCCTCGTCGGCGAGGTGGACCGCCTGCCGCTGCAGCCGATGCTGCACGTCGGCGCCATGTCGCTCACGGTGCGGTGCCGGCCGCTGGCCGACGACCTGGTGCGCCTCACCCTGCCGCAGCCGCTGCCGCTGCGCGTGGGGGACCGGGCACTCGTGCGGGACCCGGGCAGCCGGCAGGTGTGGGGCGTGCAGGTCCTGGACCCGCTGCCGCCGCCGCTACGCCGGCGGGGCGCGGCGCTCGACCGGGCCCGCGCACTGCGCGCCGTCAGCGGCGAGCCGGACCTCGTCTCCGAGGTGGACCGACGCCAGGTGGTGGACGTCGACACCCTGCGCCAGGTCGGGGTCCCCGACCTCGCGGCCCCCGGTCCCGTCGTCAGGGCCGGACGCTGGGTGATGAGTGCCGGCCGGGCGGAGCTCGCCGCCGGCCAGGTCCTGCAGACCCTGGCCGAGCACGACCGCGCGCACCCGCTGGAGCGGGGGCTGCCCCTGACGGTGCTGGCCGACCGGGTCGGGCTGCCGTCCCCCGACCTCGTCGCCGCCGTGGTGCGCGAGCCCCTCCGGGTGGTGGGCGGTCGCGTGATGGCCGCGGCGGTCGACGTCCTCCCCGCGGAGCTCGAGCGGGCCCTCGCGACGCTGGCCGACGACCTGGCCGGTAACCCGTTCCAGGCGCCCACCGCCGACCGGCTCCGCGACCTCGGGCTCGACGCGGCTCGGGTCGCCGCAGCGGCGAAGGCGGGCCGGCTGCTGCGGCTCGCACCGGGCATCGTGCTGATGCCCGACGCCGACAGGCGCGCGGTGGACGCGCTGACCGACCTGCCCCAGCCGTTCACGACCAGCGAGGCGCGGTCGCGGCTGGGGACCAGCCGCCGGGTCGTCCTCCCCCTCCTGGAGCACCTCGACCGTGCGCGGCTCACCCGACGGCTCCCCGACGACCGGCGGGTCGTGCTCTAGGTCGCGGCCGACCCCGGGCGGCCACCGGCGCGCAGCCAGGCCTGGAACCCCCCGACCAGGTCCGTCGCACGGACGCAACCGAGCCGGCGCAAGGTGGCCGCAGCCAGGCTCGAGCTGTAGCCCTCGTTGCAGACGACGATGATGCGACGGTGAGGGTCGTCGGCGTCGGGCAGCCGGTGGGGGCTCGTCGGGTCGAGTCTCCACTCCAGCACGTTGCGGTCGACCACCACGGCACCGGGCAGCGCGCCGTCTCTCAGCCTCTGCTCGGCGGGGCGCGTGTCCACCACCAGCGCCCCCGCGTCGATCTCCGCGGCGAGCTCGCCCACGTCGACGCGGTCGAGCCCCGCCCGCGCCTGCGCCAGCAGGCGGTCGATGGAGGCGGTCGCCTTTCCCCGAGATCCCGGCACGTGCCCAGCATCCCCTGAGCGCACGCGACGTGGGCTCGAATCGGACACGGCGCCCTCCGGGGGAACGGAGCCGGTCGCGTTCTGCGCACGTCACGGGGCCTAGATGCCAAGATCGCGACCATGACTGATCTCGACGGGTGCGCTGCGCCAGGCCACCGGTCAGCGTGAACCGGGACGACGCCCCCGACTACCAGGCCGTCTTCGCGGGGCTGCCGGCTGCGCTGCTGCTGATGACGACGGACTGGCGGGTCGTCGACGTGAGCACGGCCTATCTGGACCTGCTGGGCCGGAGCCGCGAGGACCTGATCGGTCGCGACGTCTTCGAGGTCTTCCCGCCCGCCCCCGATGCCCTCGACGAGGACGGCGTCCACCCGCTCCAGCGGTCCTTCCAGGCGGCTCACGACACCGGACGGCCGCAGGTGCTGCCGCTGTTCCAGTACGACGTGGTCGAGCCGGAGACCGGCGGCACCGCCGCTCGCTACTGGTCGCTGGTCGCCGCTCCGCTCCCGGACGTCGACGGGCGCTCGTCACTGGTCGTGCAGCGGATCGAGGACGTCACCGACTACGTCCAGCAGAGGGACACCCACCACGCCGAGCTCGAGCAGGGAAGGCAGTGGCGCGAGCGTGCCGAGCTGGTCGAGGCGGACCTGTACGCCCGGATGCAGCAGATCGCCGCCGCGCTGGACGCCAAGGACATGGCCGCGACCCGCCTCGCGCGGCTGGGGCAGATCGCGCTCCGGCTGACCGGCGCGCGGGACGTCGCCGACCTGGAACGGATCGTCGTGGGTGAGGGCCTGGTCGTGCTGGGCGCCGACGGCGGGGCGATCCTGTCCCGCGCCGAGGACGGCAGCTGGCGGGCGACGATCAGCAGCACGCTCGGCACCCGGACCCAGATCGACTACGCCTGGTTCCCCTACGACAGCGCCAACCCGGCGGCGTGGACCGCCCGCACGGGGCAGCGGCTGATCCTGCCGACCGTCGCCGACGGGCTGGCCTTCGACCCGGTGATGGAGGAGGTCTACCGGGTCACCGGCCGCCGGGGCTGGGTCGCGCTCCCCCTGCAGGTCCGCGAGGAGTGCCTGGGCAGCCTTGCCGTGGCATGGCTGGACGAGCACGAGCCCAGCAGTGACGAGCTCGACGTCCTGAACACCTTCGCGGCTCAGTGCGCGCAGGCGCTGGACCGCCTGCAGGCGCTGGACGCCGAGCGGGCGGCCGCGTCCGCCGTCGCGCGGATGTCCGAGTCGCTCCAGCGCTCGCTGCTCAGTGCACCCCCGCAGCCGCCGGGCCTGCAGATCGCCGTGCGGTACTCCCCTGCCGCGCGCGACGCCGAGGTGGGCGGCGATTGGTACGACGCGTTCGTCACGCCCGACGGGACGGTCCACCTCGTCGTCGGGGACGTCAGCGGCCACGACCGGGAGGCGGCAGCGTCCATGGCACAGGTCCGCAACGTCCTGCGAGGGATCGCGTACGCCGTCACGGAACCCCCCGCCGTGGTCCTGTCGTGGCTGGACCGCGCCGTGCGGGACCTGCAGGACGGCGTCCTCGCCACCGCCGTGCTCGCGCAGGTGGGACCGGCCGGTCCCGGGCTGCCCGCCGGGCACCGGCGTCTCATGTGGTCCAACGCCGGCCACCCGCCTCCCGTCCTCGTCGGCCCCGACGGGCACGTGGAGCTGCTCAGCAGCGACCCGGAGCTCATGCTCGGCGTCCGGCCCGAGGCCCCCAGGGGCGACCACCACGTCGACCTCCAGCCGGGGTCCACCGTCCTGATCTACACCGACGGGCTCGTGGAGCGACGCAACCAGGGCATCGACGCGAGCATCTCCGGCCTCCTGGACCGCGTCGGCGACCTCGCGGACCTGCCGCTGGAGGCGTTCTGCGACGCCGTCCTGTCGATGCCGCATCCCACCGAGGACGACATCGTGCTCCTGGCCGTCCGGCTCGACCCGTAGCCGCTGGCACGCGACGGGGCGAGCGGCGCGGTGCGCCCGTGGCCTGACCGGTCGCCCGCCGATGTTGACGCAAAGGGTGCAGTGCGCTTCACTGTTTGCCTCGGAGGGGAGTAGCCCCGACGCTCCTGTCGTCAGTACGGCACCTCAGGACGGTGACCCGGCGGAGCGGCCCGGTGACGGGTCGGCAAGACCTCCGGTCAGTGACTCGACCGGAGGTGGTGCTCTCATGCACGTCCCGTTCTGGGGGTGGGCGGCGGTCCTCGCCGTCATCGTGGTCATGCTCGCGATCGACCTGCTCGCCCACCGCAGGGCGCACGTCATCGCCGTCCGCGAGGCCGCCGCGTGGTCGGCGGTGTGGGTCGCCACGGGCGTGGCGTTCGGCGCGCTGGTGTGGTGGCGGTACGGCGCCGAGCTGGGCCAGCAGTACTTCGCCGGCTACCTCATCGAGAAGTCGCTCGCCGTGGACAACGTGTTCGTCTGGGCGATCGTCTTCACGTACTTCGCGGTGCCGCGTGAGTACCAGCACCGGGTGCTGTTCCTGGGCGTGCTCGGGGCGCTGGTGCTGCGCGGCGGCTTCATCGCGGCCGGGTCCGTGCTGATCGCCACCTTCTCGTGGGTGCTGTACCTGTTCGCCGCGTTCCTCGTCTACACCGGTGTGCGGATGGTCCGTCACCGCGACGAGCACGTCGACCCGACCTCGTCCCGCGCGCTGCGGCTGTTCCGTCGCTGGGTCCCGATGACCGACGCGTACCACGGCCAGCGTCTGGTCGTCCGCAAGGGCGGGATCGTGCTCGCCACCCCGCTGCTGGCCGTGCTGGTGCTGGTGGAGGTCACCGACGTCGTGTTCGCGGTCGACTCCATCCCGGCCATCTTCGCGGTGACGGACGAGGCCTTCCTGGTCTTCACCGCCAACGCGTTCGCGATCCTGGGCCTGCGGGCGATGTACTTCCTGCTGGCCGACCTCATGCACCGCTTCGTGTACCTCAAGCTGGGTCTGGCCCTGGTGCTGGTCTGGGTCGGGATCAAGATGCTGCTCAAGGTCGACGTGCTCTACGTGCCCACGACGGTGTCGTTGGCGGTCATCACGACCATCCTCACGGTCTCCGTCGTGGCGAGCCTCCGGGCGACCCGCGGGCAGGGGCGCCGCGCCCTCGCGCCCGTCACCGAGCCGCCGTTCCGCACCGCCACCGAGGCGGAGCTCGCCGCGCTCGAGCCGCTGTGGCGGCGCCGTCGCGGGCCGTCCGACGACCGTCCGGGCGCGCAGGAGGGTGCCGAGCCCGACCCGGTGTCGCGTCCGATCGGCTGACACCGACGCGGCTCCGGTCGGTGCCACCATGGCACCGGCCGGGGCCGCCGCACCGGCGGTGCGGAAGCGGGGACATCTGCCATGCTGCCTCCCGTCCGACGACCGGCCCATGGGGAGGTGGCCGCCGTGAGCGCGCACTGGACGTTCCTGACCAACCACGCCCATCTGCTGCTGGCCGTGGCGCGGGACCCGGACGTGCGGGTGCACGACCTGGCTGGTGTCGTCGGCATCAGCGAGCGGGCGGCGCTGATGATCCTCGAGGACCTCGAGCACGCCGGCTACCTCGAACGGCAGCGGATCGGCCGGCGCAACCGGTACACCGTCCATCCGCACCGTCCGTTCCGCCATCCCACCACGGCCGCGCACGACGTCGACGAGCTGCTGGCGATCTTCACGGGCCGGCCCGGCGACACCGGCGCCGGGCCGGCGACCGGCACCGACGCGCACCGCTGCCCCGATCGGGACTGACCGGGGAGGGATCCCCGGCATGGCTGGTGATCCCGGTCGTCGCCGCCGTGGTGTCCGTCCTCGCCGCCCGCCGTCAGGGGCGTGAGGGAGCGGCCGCCGTCCGCCCGTCGCGGGACCACAGCGCATGGGGCAGGGTGACCCGGTGACCAGTCGACCTCCGGCGGCGCCGGACCTGCGGGCGCTGTACCAGCCGATCGTGGACCTGCGCAGCGGGCGCGTGGTGGCGGCGGAGGGCCTGATCCGGGGTGCGCGCGGTTCGACGAGCGTCTCGCCCGCCGAGCTGTTCGCCGAGGCCGGTCGGGAGGGGCCCGCAGCGGTGCTGCGCCTCGACGAGGCGTGCCTGCGGTGCGTCATCGGCTCGGCCTCCGCGTTGGGCGCCGACGCGACGTTGTTCGTCAACGTTGAGCCGGCCACCTTGGCGGTGCTCTCCCGCAGGACCGTGGCCGAGCTGGCGGCGCGACTGCCTCCGGGCGTGCAGGTCGTCGTCGAGGTGACCGAGCGTGGTCTGCTGAGCCAGCCTGCCCAGCTGCTCGCCGGGGTGCAGCGGGTGCGGGAGCTGGGCTGGCGGATCGCCGTCGACGACGTGGGGGCGGAGCCGTCCGCGCTGGCGCTGATGCCGTTCCTGCGCCCTGACGTGATCAAGCTGGACCTGGCCCTGGTCCGCGCACGGCCGACCCTGAACGTGGCGGCCATCGTCAACGCCGTCAACGCCGCGGCTCAACGCTCGGGCGCGCTCGTGCTGGCGGAGGGCATCGAGACCGCCGAGCACCTGAGGCGTGCACTGAGCCTGGGAGCGACGCTCGGCCAGGGGTGGCACTTCGCCCACCCCGGTCCCCTGGCACAGCACCGCGGCTCCGCGCTGCGCCTGCCCCCCGCACCGGAGCCGCCACCCGTGGCCGTGAGCCCCTTCGAGCTGATCAGCCGCAGCGTGCCGGCGCAGCCGACCACTCCCGCCCTGCTCGCGCCGCTGACCCGGCAGGTGGAGCGGCAGGCGATGCTCCTGGACGACATGTCCGTCGTGCTCGCGTGCTTCCAGCACGTCCGGTTCGTCACCCCCTCCACCCTCCGCCGCTACGAGTCGTTGGGGATGACCACTGCGCTGACGGTGATCTTCGCTCCCGGGGTGCGGCCCGAACCCGTGCCCGGCGTCCTCGGCACAGCCCTGCACGAGAGCGACCCGCTGGCTCAGGAGTGGGTCGTCACCGTGGTCAGCCCGCACTTCGCCGCTGCCCTGGCCGCGCGGGATGTGAGCGCGTCGGCAGGCGCCGGCCAGGACGATCCGGTCGTCGGCCCGGGGACGGCGACGCAGCCGGCTGGGGCGCACCCGGGCGGGCAGCCGCGCCGCATGGAGTACGTGCTGACCTACGACCGTGACCAGGTCGTCGCAGCCGCCACGCTGCTCATGGCCAAGGTGCAGGCACGCACCCCGACCAGCCGCAGGCCCGGTCCGCGCACGGCTCAGGGACCTGTCCCCGCTCCCGGGGCACCGGTGCACGCAGGGCGCCACCCCGGCGGCGACTCGCCTGCGGAGGCCCGCACCGAGGCACCCGGCGGTGCCACGGTGCTGCATGGCGTGCCGAAGGCGGAGCTCCCTGCGCTGCTGACACGAGCGATCTCCACGGCGAGCAACGGCATCGTCATCGCCGACGCCCGGGCGCACGACATGCCGCTGGTCTACGTCAACGCCGCGTTCGAGCAGATGACCGGCTACACCCAGGAGGAGGTCCTGGGCCGGAACTGCCGCCTGCTGCAGGGACCCGCAACCGACCCCACCCTGACCCGGGTGATCGGGAGCCGCCTGATCGCCGGGCGCGACGCCCACGTCACCCTGCTGAACTACCGACGCGACGGCACCACCTTCTGGAACGAGATCACCATCAGCCCGGTGAGCGACGCGCACGGCCACGTCACCCACTTCATCGGCAACCAGGTCGACGTCAGCGACCGCGTCGACCGCGAGGAGCGCACCACCTACCTCGCGTACCACGACCCGTTGACGGGGCTGCCCAACAGGGCGAACGTGCTCGAGACCCTGGACCGGGAGCTGCGCCGCAGCGCACGGTCCGGAGCTGGCGTCGCCGTCGTCTTCATCGACCTCGACCGCTTCAAGGAGATCAACGACGCCTTCGGTCACGCCGTCGGGGACCAGACGCTCATCGAGGCGGCGCACCGGCTGGGCTCGGTCGTCCGTTCCGGCGACATGCTCGCCCGCCTGAGCGGCGACGAGTTCCTCCTGGTTCTGACCGACCTGCCCGCCGGCCGCAGCGACTCGGTGCGCCGTGTGGTCGAGCACCTGCACGCCGCGCTCCACCCGGCCGTCGAGATCGCGGGGAGCAGCCTGACGCTCACCGCCGGGATCGGCTTCGCCTTCTCACCCGACGACGGCACGGACGCGGCGGCCCTGATCGACATCGCCGACGCGCGGATGTACCAGGCCAAGAGAGCCACCTGACCGGAACCGGCCCTCACGTTCGCACGGCAGGTCCTGTCGTCCGGGCGTGGTGACCCGCCGCGGTGCCGGGCCGCTCTGCGGAAGTCGTCGCCCGCCTGGGCGCCGTCCGGCGGTCGCTCAGGTCACCGGCGGCGACGTTGGGACCGGCTTCAAGCGGCCGGGGCGCATCCTCGGGGTGCGCGCGCAGGGCGAGGATGGCGATGTCGTCGTCGGTGCTGGCCCCCAGACGTCCGAGGATCGCGTCGCACAGGTCGTCGAGGTCGGCACTGTGCGCGGCGATGGAGGAGACGACACCGGGCAGCTGCTCCAGGCTGGCGGTGAGGAGGCTGTGGCGGCGCTCGATCAGCCCGTCGGTGTAGAAGATGACCGTGTCGCCGGGGTGCAGGGTGGCGGTGTGGTCGTTCCGGACGACACCCGTGTCGAGACCGAGGAGCGGGTCGCTCGGGCGCTGGAGCAGGTGGGCGCGACCGTCCGCGCGCAGGAGCAGGGGCGGCAGGTGCCCGGCGCTGGACCAGCGCAGCGTCCGCAGCCCTGCAGCCGCTTCCGCCGCGGTCTGCTCGACCTTGGCCACGATCGCGGTCGCGTAGGTCGCGATGCCCAGGTCGCGCATGGCGTCGTCCAGCGACGTCAGCACGGCCGCCGGCGGCTGGATCGCGGCGTGGGCGACCCCGCGCAGGATGTTGCGGAGCTGGGCCATGTCGACGACGGCCTGCAGGTCGTGACCGGTGACGTCGCCGAGCGCGAGCAGGGTGCTCCCGTCACGGACGGTGAAGCAGTCGTACCAGTCGCCACCGACCGTCGCGCCGCGCACGGCTGGTTGGTACCGCACCGCGATCTGCAGGTGGTCGGGCTGGATCGGCGGCGTCAGCAGGGTCATCTGCAGCAGGTGCGCCAGCTGGGTGGCGGTGCGCGTGGCCTCCCGCTCCTGCTGACGGTGCATCAGGCGCTGCAGCGCCAGGGCGCACTGGGCCGCGAACGCGCGCAGCAGCTCCACGTCGCCGGTCGCGAAGTCCTGCTCGGCGTCCCAGCTGGCGGTCAACGACCCCAGGACGGTCCCGCCGACCGCCAGCGGGAACGACGCCCACGCCTGCTTGCCGGCGGTCTCGTACACCTGCGCCATCTGCGCCGAGAAGGCGACACCTGCCTGCCGGTTCCCGAGCAGGACCGGCCGGGCGGTGCGGATCGCCACCGCCGCGGGCAGCGAGCCGCTGAGCGGGATCTCCTGGTACACGCGACGTGCCGGCTCGCCCAGCGACTCGGTCAGGTGCAGGCGAAGGGTGTCCGGGCCGGTGGGCACGGCCACGGCGCCGCCGTCGGCGCCGAACACCGCCAGCCCCTGCCCGATCACGGCGTCGGTGAGCTCCTCCATCGACTCAGCGGCCGCCAGCTGCAGGGCCACCTCCGCCAGGGCGGCCAGCCGCAAGGTGCTGCGGACCTCCTCGGCCCGCGCCGCGCCCAGCGCGGAGGAGTACTGCTGCACGTCATGCGAGAGCGTCTCGGTCCGTCGGCGCAGGTCTTCCGCCATCGCCTGCGCCAGCTCGCTCCGGGCCTGGTGGTGCACCGTCTGCGAGACGTCCTCCACCGCGGTGAGGATCCCGACGAGCCGGCCCTCGTCGTCGTGGATCGGGGCGTTGACCACGGACCAGAAGCGCTGCACCGCCTCCCCGGACCCGGACCCGGGCGCGAGGGCGTAGGGAAGCAGCGGGATCCCGTGCGTGCGGCCGGTGGCCAGCACGGTCCGGATGGACGCGTCGAGGGGGTGGGGCCCGCCGCGTGGTGGTGGGAAGGCGTCGAAGAGGTGCCGGCCGATCAGCTGCTCGCGGGCACGCCCGACCAGTTCCAGGTAGCTCTCGCTGGAGTCCTCGATGGTCAGGTCCTCGCCGAGAAGGAGGACGGGTGACGGCAAGGTGGTCAGAGCGCGGCGGTAGACGGCCGGGTCGAGCAACGAGGACTCCGTTCGAGAGGGCGTCCCGCGTTCGTCTCGGTGCGATGCGTCCGGCTGCGCGAGCACCACCAGTATGCAGCGTAAACCCGCCACCCCGACCCGCCACTCCGAGCCGCCCACGGACGACGGAAGCGGCGCGTCGTCGGCAGCGTGGGTGGCTCTGCCGTGCTGGTGCACGCAGGTGTCAGGAGGATCTCGTCGGACCGGGACGGAGCCTGCAGCGCCGTGTGCGTCAGCCGGACCCCAGGCGGGTGGTCGACGAGGCGCCGACGCCGTTCCTGCTCCTGGCACCGGCCCCGGTCACCGTGCACGCCGGCCGGGCACGGCTCGAGGGGACCGCGACAGCCCTGGAAGACCGGCGCCCGGTTGCGAGGTCCTGGCAGACTGCACGCCGGACGTCGCTGCGCCTCGTCGGCACAGCGCGGTGCCGCCCCTGCGGCTCAGTGCTCTGTCGGAGGTCTTTCGGGTGTGCCAGCTGCCCTGCCGCGCGTCGAGGACGCGACCGTGGTGAAGCGCGCGGACGAGGGGGTCGGACGGGACCTGCTCGGCCCGACCCGGCGGACGGTGCGCCTGACCGGCGACGTCGGGGCTCCGGCGGCGGCCCGGCTGCTCGTGCGCGAGACGCTCACCGACGCGGGCCGGCCGGACTGCGTCCCTGAGGCGGAGCTGGCGTGCACCGAGCTCGTCACGAACGTGCTGCTGCACGCCCACACCGACCTGGACCTCACCGTGGAGGTCACCGACCGCGTGCGCGTGGCCGTCCGCGACTTCAACCCGACGCTGCCGCTCCAGCGCCACTACGACGTGGACGCCACCACGGGCCGGGGGCTGGGTCTGGTCGCGATGGTCAGCGACGAGTACGGCGTCGCCGACGCCGGCCCCGGCGGGAAGACGCTCTGGTTCACCACCGGGACGCCGGTGGGTCAGCGACCGCAGGGCGCACCGCGCGCCGACTGGGACAGCGCGAGCTGGGACCTGGACGGCCTGGCTGTCCCCTCCGCCCGGTCGACGGCGACGACGACGACGACCGTCCGACTCCTGGGCCTGCCGTCGGCGCTGTGGTTGGTCGCCCGCCAGCACCACGACGCGATCCTCCGCGAGCTGGCGTTCTACCGGACGCGCCACGACGTCGCGGTCGACCTCGTCGCTGCCGACCGGGCCCGCTTCCTCGTCTCGAACGCCGCCGTAGCGGCCATCGAGTCGACCCGTGGGACCGATGTCCCGGCGTCGACGCCACTCGGCCCGGAGGCGGGTTCTCCGGCCTCCGGGCCGGCCTCTCTCGACCTGGAGCTCCAGCTGCCCCCGGACGCCGGCGCCGACGTCGCCGCGCTGCAGCACGCCCTCGACGTCGCCGAGCACCTCGCGCGGGCCGGCAAGCTGCTGACGCGACCGGGGCGCACCGACGTCGTGGCGGTGCGGACCTGGGCGTGCGACCAGGTCAGGGCGCAGCTGGCGGGCGCTCCGCCCGCACCCTGGACCGGGACGTCGAGCAGCACGGCACCCTGACCGGTCGCAGGCCCCACGCGGGTGCACCCGGCGCCGTCCGTCCCGGGTCCGACCCCGGGTTCGACCGGGTTCCGCCCCGGGGTCGACCCCGGGTTCGGCTCGGCGGGAACCATCGCGACGACCAGGGGGTTCACCGATGGAGCCGGCTGACGCGCGGGTGGTTGGCTGTGCGCGGTCGACCATCCGGCGGTCGTGACGTGACCGGCCGCACCCCCTGAGGAGACGGACCACATCGTGAGCGACACCAGCAGCCGGACCGCCACCGTCACCGGACGGCACGCGGCCGACGCCACGCCGGTCGCCTCCGCTCGCGCGCTGACGAAGGTGTACGGGTCCGGTGACGCGGCCGTCCACGCCCTCGCCGGGGTCGACGTCGACTTCACGCGTGGGGAGTTCACCGCGATCATGGGCCCGTCCGGCTCGGGCAAGTCGACCCTCATGCACTGCATGGCGGCCCTCGACACCCCGACGTCGGGGACCGTCGTGGTGGACGGCGTCGACGTGTCGACCCTCAAGGACGCCGCGCTCACCCGGCTGCGCCGCGACCGGATCGGGTTCGTCTTCCAGTCGTTCAACCTCGTCCCCACGCTCAGCGCCGCCGAGAACATCACCCTGCCCCTGGACATCGCCGGGCGGAAGGCGGACGTCGGCTGGTACGACACCGTCGTCGACATCCTCGGCCTCGGCCCGCGGCTCGGGCACCGGCCGAACCAGCTCTCCGGCGGGCAGCAGCAGCGCGTCGCCGCCGCTCGGGCCCTCATCGGTCGGCCGGCGATCGTCTTCGCCGACGAGCCGACGGGCAACCTCGACTCGCGCTCGTCGGCCGAGGTGCTCGGGTTCCTGCGCCGCAGCGTCGACGAGTTCGGCCAGTCGATCGTCATGGTGACGCACGAGCCGTCGGCGGCGGCCTACGCGGACCGCGTGGTGTTCTGCGCCGACGGCCGCCTCGTCGACGAGATGCGGCGCCCCACCGCCGAGCGGGTCCTCGACCGCATGAAGACCCTCGGGGACCTGTGATGTGGAAGGTCACCCTCGCCGGCGTGCGGGGTCACCTGGTCCGCCTGCTCCTCACCTGCCTGGCGGTGACGCTCGGCACGGCGTTCGTCGCCGGCTCCTTCGTCCTCACCGACTCCCTCGACCGCACGTTCTCCGCGATCTTCTCCACGGCGGAGTCCACGGACGCGGTGGTACGACTCCCCCAAGACGACGACGACGAGGCGGCCGGACCGGAGCTGCCCGGCCTCGAGATCGGTCTCGCTGAGGACATCGAGGGGCTCGACGGGGTCGACCGTGCGGTGCCGCAGCTCACCGGCAGCGCCCTGCTCCAGGGTGCCGACGGCACGGCCGTCCGCAGCGGTGGGGCGCCGTCGCAGGGTTTCGCCTGGGACCCGGACGACCCCGCCGTGCGCCTGCTCGACGGCCGCGGCGTCGAGGCCGCCGACGAGGTGGTCGTGGAGGAGACCACGCTGGAGCGCTCCGGGCTCGCCGTCGGCGACGAGACGGTCGTCATCGTCAACGGCACGCCGTCCGACGTGACGATCGTGGGCGAGGCCACGAACGACCTGCCCACCGCCGGGGCGACGGTCGTGTTCGTCGAGGCGGCGCTGGCTCGCGAGCAGTTCGCACCCACGGGCGTGGTGCAGAGCATCCTGGTCACCGGCGTCGAGGGGTCCACGCAGGAGGAGGTCGTCGCCACGGTGGCGCCGCTCGTCCCGGACGGCGCGGAGGTGATCACCGGTCAGCAGCAGGCCGACGAGACGCAGAGGACGCTGCAGGAGGCCCTCGGCTTCGTCACGACGTTCCTGCTCGTCTTCGCCGGCGTCGCCCTGTTCGTCGGCGCGTTCATCATCTTCAACACCTTCACCATGCTGGTCGCGCAGCGCACCCGCGAGCTCGCGCTGCTCCGAGCCGTCGGCGCCTCGCGGGGGCAGGTCGTGCGGTCGGTGCTCGCCGAGGCGGTGCTCGTCGGGCTGGCCGGCGCCGCCGCGGGTCTCGGCCTCGGCGTCGGTCTCGCGGCGGCGCTGCAGGCCCTCGTCGCCTCCCTGTTCGGCCTACAGCTCGACGGGCTGCCGGTCCAGCCGCGGACGGTCGTCGCGACGTTCGTGGTGGGGGTCGTCGTCACCGCCGTCGCCGCGGTGCTGCCCGCGCGGCGCGCCTCGGCCACCGCGCCGGTGGCCGCGATGCGAGACGACCAGGCACTGCCGAGCACGACGGTCCGGACGCGAGCCGCTGCCGGGCTCGGGCTCGCCGCGGGGGGCGCCGCCGCCATGGCACTGGTCCTCACGGACCGCATCACCGAGAACGCGCTGCCCGTCCTCGGCACCGGCGTCGCGGCGGTCTTCCTCGGCATCGCGATCGCGAGCCCCGCGGTGTCCAAGCCCGTCGTGTGGCTGCTCACCGCACCGCTCGCGCGCACCGCCGTCGGCCGGCTCGCCCAGCGCAACGCCCTGCGCAACCCGCGGCGCACCGCCGCCACCGCCAGCGCGTTGATGGTCGGCGTGGCACTGGTCGGCGCGGTCTCGGTGCTGTCCAGCTCCGCGACCGCGTCGGTCGCCGACATCGTCGAGAACGAGCTGGAGGGCGAGCTCGTGGTGAGCGACGGCGGCCCGCCGACGATCCCGGTCGGCGTGGCCGACCAGGTGGCGCGGGTGGACGGCGTCGCCGCGGTGCTGGCGCTGCCGTTCACGCCCGCGGAGCTCGACGGCGACGACGCACTGGCGATGACGGTCGACCCCGGGACCCTGCCCGACCTGGTCACCCTCACCGCGCTCGAGGGGTCCCTCGACGAGCTCGGGGAGGGCGTGTGGCTGAGCGAGTCGGCGGCCGAGGAGGTCGGTGCGGACGTCGGTGACAGCGTTCTGGTCCAGGTCGGGACCGGCGAGAGCGCCGACCGGGAGGTGCTCGCCGTCCACGAGGACTCCCAGATCATCGGGTCGGACGTGCTGGTCTCGGCGGACGTCTACGCGGCCGGGACGGCCGACCTGCAGAGCCGTGACGGGTCCGGCGGCGTGCAGTACGTCGTGGTCGACGTCGCCGACGGCAGCGACGTCGCGGAGGTGCGCGAGCGGGTGACCGACGTCGCCGCGCAGTACCTCACCCTGTCGGTGCTCGACGCCGGGGAGTTCACCGGGGAGCAGACCGCCCAGATCAACACCGTGCTCGGGCTGCTGTACGCCCTGCTGGGGCTGAGTCTCGTCATCGCCACCCTCGGGGTGGTCAACACCCTGGCGCTCTCGGTCGTCGAGCGCACCCGCGAGATCGGGCTGCTGCGGGCCATCGGGCTGACCCGGCCGCAACTGCGCCGCACCATGACGATCGAGTCCGTGGCCACCACGGTCTTCGGCGCGCTCCTCGGGGTGACCCTCGGTCTCGCCTTCGGCGTCGCCCTGCAGCAGGAGCTCGTCGACGACGGCCTGGAGGTCCTGTCGGTGCCGTGGCCCACGGTCGTCGTGGTGCTCGTCGGTTCCGCCGTCGTCGGGGTGCTGGCGGCCGTCCTGCCGGCGTGGCGAGCGACGCGCATCGACGTGCTGCGGGCGATCACCACCGACTAGGTGTCCCGCCCACGGGCCCGTCGACCGACCGCCTGTGGGCGGTGCCGTGTCGGCCACGGTCACCGCCCACAGGTGGGACGACGGGACCCCGGGAACCGCGAGCAGGGTCCGGGTCCCACGGGTCAGCGCGGTGCCGTCCTCTGCCGGCGTCGTGCACCGAGCAGCAGCATCCCGCCGACGGCGATGAGCGCCGCGCCGAGGCCCGACCACGCGGCCACGGACGCCCCCGTGTCGGCCAGGGACGTGCGCGCGGGGTGCGGCTGCGGTGCGGGGCCGCGGGTGGTCGGTCCGGCGGTCCACGCCGGGGTGACCACGTCGGTCCGCGCCGCCGGCTCGGCGTCCGCCACGGTCAGGGTCACCGTGGACGCCGACGGCGCGTACCTCGAGTCGCCGGCATACAGGACCTGGACGGCGTACTCCCCCGGCGGCAGGTCGCCCGGCACCTCGCACGAGCGAGCCACCTCGAGCTCGACCGTGCAGAGCACGACACCGTTCGCGACGAAGCTGACCGTGCCGGTGGCGTCGGCCGGCAGCTCGCCGGCGGTCAGCACGGTGGTCGTGCCCGCCGGGAGCGGACCGCCGGTCGTGCCGACGACCTCGGTGGTCGCCCGGATGACGTCGAACGTCGTCACGGCCTCCGACGCCGCATGGTCGGCGTCGCCGGAGTAGGCGGCCCGGACGGTGTGGCTCCCGGGCAGGACGACGGTCGGCGTCTCGCAGCCGGTGCCGGCCGGCACCTGCAGCTCGCACAGCGTGGTGTCCCCGGCGGTCAGCGTGACGGTCCCGCTCGCGCCGACCGGCAGACCGGCCAGGACCGGCACCACGACGGCCGGGTACGTCACGTCGGGCACGGTCACGGAGAAGGTGGTCGGCTGCCGCGTCACCGCGAACGTGGCGGTGGCCGAGGACCCGAGGTGGTTGCGGTCGCCGCCGTAGACCGCGGTGACGGTGCGGGTGCCGGCGGCCAGTCCGTCGACCGCCTCGCAGCCCGTGCCGGTGGTGACGTCGAGGGTGCACAACGTCGAGGTGGCGTCGGACAGCGCCACGCTCCCCGTGGCGGTGGCCGGCAGACCGGTGATCGACGGCACCGCGGCGGTCCCGAACACCACGTCGGGGACGGCCACCGCGACGGCGGTGGGGAGCGGCTGGACGGCGAAGCTGCCGGTCGCCGTGGACCCGAGGTGGTTGGCGTCCCCGGCGTACACCGCGGTCACGGGGTAGCCGCCGGCCGGCAGGTCCTTCGGCACCTCGCAGGACGCGCCCGGGACGGTCACGTCCGGGATCTCGCACAGCGCGGTGTCGCCGGAGGTGAAGGTCGCCTTGCCGCCGGTGAGGCCCGTCGGCAGCTGCCCGAGCGACAGCGTGGTGCCCTGCAGGTAGCCGGGCGCGGCGTCCGAGACCTGGACGGTGATCGACGTCGACGCGGGCACGATCGTCAGGGTCACGGCCGTGCTGGTCGAGCTGGTGTACCGGTCGTCGCCGGAGTAGGTGACCGTCACCGGGTGCTCGCCCGCGGGCAGGTCGGCCGGCGTCAGGCAGCTCGTCGCCTCGGCCAGGTCGACGGTGCAGGGCGTGCGGTCCCCCACGGCGAACGTCGCGGTGCCGGTGGCTCCCGTCGGCAGCCCGGCGACCGACAGCACGGCGGGGTGACCGTAGGTCACCGTCGGCTGCCCGAGCGACACCACGGGCGAGACGTCGGCCTTGACGACCGCGAACCGGCCCTCGGCCGTGGCCGGCGCGCGATCGGCGTCGCCGGAGTACGTCGCCGTGACCTCGTGCTGACCGACCGGCAGGCCCGTACCGGGCAGGCAGCTCGCCTGCGTCGCGACGTCGACGGTGCACAGGGCCGCCCCGCCGGACGAGAACGTCACGGTCCCCGTGGCACCGCGTGCGAGCCCGACGAAGGACAGCACCGTGGACGTGCCGAACGGTGTCGAGGCCGGGGTCGCGGCGATGGTGAAGTCGGGGCTCTCGACCGGGACCACCCTGAACTCGGTCCGGCTCGTGGAGCCGAGGTGGTTGTCGTCACCGCTGTAGGTCGCGGTCACCGCGTACCGGCCCACGGCCAGCTCGGCAGGGGCCGCGCAGCTGCTCGCCGCGGTGACGTCGCCGACGGTGCAGAGCACGTCGTCCCCGGCGGTGAACGTCACCGATCCCGTGGCGCCGGCCGGCAGCCCGGCCCAGGACAGGGTCACGGGGGTACCGAAGGGGGTGGTGCCGGAGGACACCGCGGCCGTCAGCCCGGTGGCCGCGCGCTGCACGGTGAACGTGGTGCTGGTGGTCGCCGGGACGAAGTTCCGGTCCCCGGAGTACCTGACCGCCACCGGGCGGGGTCCGGCTCCCAGGTCCGCCGGAGCGGCGCACCCCGACCCGGTGGTGACGTCGGCGACCGTGCACAGCTCGAGGTCGCCCGAGAGGAAGGTGACGGTGCCGGTCGCGCCGTCCGGCAGGCCGGAGAACGACATCGTGACCGGCGAGCCGTAGGACGGCGCGGGGTCGGAGACGCCGGCCGCGAAGTCGGGGACGCCGGCCGGGCTCACCGTGAACGCCGTCGTGGCGCTGGACCCGTGGAGGTTGGCGTCGCCCGAGTACGTCGCCGTCACCGGGTAGGTCCCGGCCTCCAGGGCGACCGGTGACACGCAGCTCGTCGTGGACAGGTCGGTGATCTGGCACAGCACGGTCTCGCCGGAGCTGAAGACCACGGTGCCGCCGGCACCGGCCGGGATCCCGGAGAAGCTGAGGGTCGTGGCCGACCCGAACGGCACCGTCGGGTCGCTGACCGCGGCGACCAGCGCCGTCCCGGCCGGCTCCACCCGGAAGAGGGTCTCGGCCGTCGAGGACGCGAAGTGCCGGTCACCGGAGTAGGTGGCGACGACCGGGTACCGGCCCGTGGCGAGGTCGGAGGGTGTCGAGCATCCCGCCGAGGCGGTCACGTCGGCGACCGTGCACAGCACCGTCCCGCCACCGGCGAAGGTCACCGACCCGGTCGCTCCGGCCGGCAGGCCGGAGAACGAGAGCGTGTTCGCCGTCCCGTAGGACGAGGTGGCAGCCGCTGCCGCCGCCGCGAAGGGTGCGGCGGCCTGGGTCACGGTGAAGGTGAACGGGGTGGAGACGGCGCCGGCGAAACGGCTGTCACCGGCGTAGGCGGCGGTGACGGTGACGCCGCCCACGTCGAGGGACGTGTCGGTGGTGCATCCGGACGCGGACCCGAGGTCCTCGACGGTGCACAGCACGGTGCCGTCCGCGGTGGCGAAGCTGACCGGTCCGGTGGCGCCGGCGGGCGCGACCGAGGCCGTGAGGGTGTTGGCGCTCCCGTAGGGGACCTCGCCGGCTGTCGCGGTGGCGGTGAGGACGGCCGGCGCGCGGGACACGGCGAAGGACGTCCTCGCCGTCACCGCCGGGAACGAGCTGTCACCGGAGTACTCCGCCCGGACCGGGTAGTCGCCCGGCAGGAGTGTCGTCGGGGAGGAGCAGCTGGTGGCGGGCAGGGTCGCCACGCACAGCACCTCGTCGCCCGAGCGGAAGGTGACGGTGCCGGTGGCCTCCGGAGGGAGGCCAGCCGTGGCGAGCGTGGCCGACGACCCGTAGCCGACGGACGTCGGCGTCGCCGAGGCGGTCACGGCATCGATCGCGACGGTCCGGCTGGCGGTCTGCGGGCTGGCGTCGACGGAGGACACCTTGGCGGTGACGGTCGGGGTGCTGCCGGCGGCCGCGGTCACGGCGACCGGGATGGCGAGCGTCGGGAGCGACGCACCCGGCAGGATCGCCTGGGCCGGTGTGTGGCGGCAGGTCACGACCTGACCGGTCGTGGTGCACGCGTAGTCGCCGGAGGCGGGGTTGCGGGGGGTCAGACCGCTCGGGAACGTGGTGGTCACCGTGGCGGCCTCGTGCTCGGCCGCCTGGAGCGGGTCGAGCGACGGGGTCACCGACACCACGGCGCTGCCGCCGGTGAGGAACCGACCGCCCTGGTCGTCCCCCATCGCCAGGTCGTACGCCGGCAGCTGTCCGGTCAGCGTCGTGGCCGACAGCCTGCTGATCTCGTGGATCTCGGTCGACCCGCCGGTGGACGCCGACCACCCGAAGGTCAGCTGGTACGGAAGACCCGTCGTCGGGTTGATGTACGACGCGGGGAAGCCCAGCGCGCTCAGCGTCGACGCCTTCGGCAGTGCGCCGGTGAGCGTCTGGCGCGCAGCGCCGTAGGAGACCCACGAGACCAGCCAGCTCGACGCCGGCACGGTGAGCCCGGAGGCCGTGGTCGCGGCCACCGTATCGGGGTTGAGGGCGACCTGGACCGGGACCGGGACCGGCCGCGGGCCGGCCGCGAGCCGGTCCAGACGACCGGCGGACGACGCGGTGCCCACGATGCAGTAGCCGTTGTTGCCGTTGCCGGGGCCGCGGACGGTGACGTTCTGCGGCGAGGCCGAGCTCGCGGGGCAGAGGGGGCCGCCGAACGCCGAGTTGCGGTAGTTGCCGAAGACGTCGATCCCGATGCCGAGGTACCCGTAGCTGACACCCGCCTGGGTGTTGCCGATGGCGCTGTAGCCGAGGGAGCCACCGGCCGGTCCGGTGACCGCCGGCGGCCGGGGATTCGTCGGGTCGGTGGCGGCCAGGACCAGGGCGATGCCGTCGGCGCCGTTCCCGTTGTACTGGTGGGTGTTGAACGTGACGTCGATCCCCTTGCTCGCCGGGATGCTGGTCGCGTTGTAGACGGTCCCGACCTGCCCGGTCGCGTTGGTCGTCAACCGCAGGACGCCCGACCCGGCCGGGTCGATCGCCGTGGACGAGCAGCCGCCGATCGGCAGCCCCGCGGTCGTCGTGCCGGCCGTCAGGCAGGCCGCGGTGCTCGAACCGGCGCGGACGACCTGCCAGTCCGGTGACGACGTCGTCGGCCCGGTGAAGGTCTCCCCGGCCAGCGGGCTCAGGGCCGCGCCTGCCGCCCCGGCGACCGGGGCGGTGATCAGGACGGTGCTCGTCATCAGCCCCAGCGCGGCGGCGACGGCTCCCGCACGGCGGAGCAGCTGACTGGCGAAGCGGTTCCGCTGTGCGGGCATGACGCGGGCTCTCTCTCGACGGGTGACGGCCGGTGCGGGTGCGGCTCCGGCCGTGGCTGTGCTCCCCCGCGACGATCTCCGCGCGCTGACAGGCACGTCCCCGCCATCGACCGTCGTCGGGCCGATGTGAGGACCGCCCCTGACCCGGGGGGCTCGACGGATGGCACGTGGAGGTGGAACGCTCGTCGCTGCTCGGGCCCGACCACGGCCGGGTGGGTCGCGCAGAGGGGGCCGACGTGGCGGGCGTCGCTGGTGAGGGCCGGTGAGCCGGCGTCTGGCGGTGTGCGTGGCGCACCCGGACGACGAGACGTTCCAGGTCTACGGGACCGTGGCCCTGCACCGGGACGACCCCGGGTTCCGGCTCGCGGTGCTGCACGCGACCGACGGCGACGCCGGCCAGATCGCCCCGGGCGTCGATGTGGGTCCTGAGGGCCTGGGAGCACACCGCCGCCGCGAGGACGAGCTGGCGTGGGCTGCTGTGGGCTACGTCCCGGACCGCCACGACTGGCTGGGCTACCCCGACGGGGAGCTGTCGCGGGCGCCGTTCGGCGAGGTGGTGGCCCACGTCGCCAGGCTGCTCGACGACGAGCGGCCCGACGTGGTGTGCACGTTCGGCCCGCACGGCATGACGGGCCATCCGGACCACATCACCATCGGCCGGGCGACCGACACGGCCTTCCATGCCGTCCGACGTGACGGCGGGCCCGGCCTCAGGCGCCTGCTGCACGCGGGCTTCGCCGAGACGTACTTCCGCAAGCACCAGGCGTGGCTGCACGAGCAGGGGCTGCCGCAGTGGGAGCCGGACCGGCTCTACCACCTGCGCGGCACGCCGGACGAGCACATCGGGGTCAAGGTCCCGACCCGGAAGGTCGCCGACCGCGTCTTCGCGGGCATCCAGCAGCACCGCAGCCAGATGCACGTGCTGTTCGCCCATCCCGTGGACGACACCGTCTTCACCGCCGGCAACTCGCGCGAGACGCACGTCGTCGCGTGGCCGCCGCGCGCCGTCGGCACGCCGGTGCTCACGGACGTCTTCGAGGGCCTCGACGACGGCTGACCGACGTGGCCCCGCGTCGGAGGCAGACGTCGGGGCCGGTGACCGCCACACCGTCGAGGAACACGGGGAGGGCCGGTGCACGCCTATCGTGCCGACGCCGCGTACGACGGCGAGCGCCGCCTGCCCGGCGGTGCGCTCGTCCTCGTCGAGGACGGCCGGATCGTCGGGGTGGAGCCTGCCGCCGCCGCAGTGCCGGACGGTTGCCCGGTCACCTCCCTCCCGGGCACCACGCTGCTGCCCGGACTCGTCGACGCGCACGCCCACCTGTGCGGCGACAGCGGCCCTCGTGCCCTCGACCAGCTGCCCGAGCTCTCCGACGACCAGCTGGACGCCACGATCAGGACCGCTGGTGCCCACCAGCTGGCCGCCGGTGTCACGGCCGTGCGCGACCTCGGTGACGCGCGGTGGGCGGTGGTCGACCGGCACCGCGAGGGCTCCGGCCCGACCGTGGTCGCGTCCGGGCCGCCGCTGACGTCCGTGCAGGGTCACTGCTGGTTCATGGGCGGTGAGGTGTCCGGCGTGGACGCGGTCCGCCGAGCGGTGCGCGAGCGCTACGAGCGCGGCGCCGACGTGGTCAAGGTCATGGCCAGCGGCGGAGCGATGACCACGACGACCGACGTGCTGGCCTGCCAGTTCACCTCCGAGGAGCTGCGGGCAGCATGCGACGAGGCGCACCGGTGGGGCCTTCCCGTCACCGCGCACGCGCACGCGCTCGCGGCTGTCGAGCAGGTCGTCGACGCCGGCGTCGACGGCATCGAGCACTGCTCCTGCTTCACCGCCGCGGGCTTCCGTACGCCACCACAGCTGGCCGAGCGCATCGCCGCAGCGGGGATCGCCGTGTGCCCCACGCTCGGCCGGAACCTCGACGCACCACCGCCGCCGCAGGTCCTCGCCGTGATGGCGCGCACCGGCATGACCTGGGAGGCGCGCCTGGCCCAGGTGGCCGAGCTGCACCGAGCCGGTGTCACGCTGGTCAGCGGTGGCGACTCGGGCATCAGCCCCGGCAAGCCGCACGGTGTCATGCCGGTCGCGGTCAGCGACCTCGTGCAGTGCGGCGTACCGCCGTCAGCGGCACTCGCGTCGGCGACCAGCGCGGCCGCGGACGCCTGCGGACTCGGGCACCGCACCGGCCGGCTGCGCGCCGGGCTCGACGCCGACCTGCTGCTCGTGACCGGCGACCCCATGCTCGACGTGGACGCCCTGCGCGCAGTCGCCCTGGTGGTCTCCCGCGGCCGCCACGTGCCCCCGGAGCCCTGACGCCGGGCGCACCGGACGGCGGGCGCACCGGCGACCCTTCCCACGCGCGCCGACCGCGGCTGCGGTCCGTCGAGCGGCGCTGCTCAGGGGAGCAGCAGGGTGAGCAGTCCGCTGACGTCCCGGGGGGCGGACCACAGGTAGCCCTGCCCGTGGGTGCAGCCGACCTCGGTCACCATCTCAGCGGTCCGGCGGTCCTCCACCCCTTCGGCGACGACGTCCAGGCCCAGCTCGGACCCGAGGCAGGCCATGGCGCGGACGAGGGCCGCTCGTCGTGGGTCCGTGGCCATCGACTGGACGAAGGAGCGGTCGATCTTCAGCTCGGTCGCCGGGATGTCGGCGAGCAGCGCGAGCGAGGACGTCCCGGTGCCCAGGTCGTCGATGGCCACATGGCACCCGCTCCGGATCAGGACCTCCAGAGCCGCCAGCGACTCCGGGGAGGTGCTGCTCAGCGACCGCTCGGTGACCTCGACGGTGAGGGCCGCCGGGGGCAGGCCGGTGGCCGTCAGGACGTCCTGCACCTCGTGGGCCCACACCTCGTCGAGGAAGGGGCCGACGCTGATGTTCACCGCCACCCGCAGGTCCCGCAGGCTCGGCGAGAGCCGCCGCCACCTGGCGACGGACGTCACTGCGGTGCGCAGCACCCAGCGGTCGACGATGTGGACGAGGCCTGCCGCCTCGGCCAGAGGGAGGAAGGCGTCGGGTGTCAGCAGCCCGCGGGTCGGGTGCTGCCACCGCACGAGCGCCTCGACGGCGTCGACCCGACCGCTGCGCAGGTCGACGATCGGCTGGTAGTGCACCCGCAGCTGGTCGCGTGCGACTGCCCGGCTGAGCTCCTGGGTGTCGTGCCTGGCGGTGCCCGAGTCGATGCCTCGCTGCCCGTCGAGCCGGCGCAGGTCCAGCTGGTCGCCGAGGAGCTGCGCCAGGGACCGCAGCACCTCCAGCCACGCGGGGTCGAACGCGCGGGGCACGACGTCCAGGACGCACAGCGTGCCCAGGGGCAGACCGTCTCGCCCCGAGATCGGTACCCCGGCGTACGAGACGAACGCACCGCGCCGCACCGCCGGGATGTGCGCGAACCGGGGGTCCAGACGCGCATCGGGCACCACCAACGGCTCGTTCCGGTCGACGGCGACGGCGCACAGCGACTCCGATCGCGGGTCCTGCGCATGCGTCAGACCGATCTTGGCCTTGAACCACTGGCGGTGGTCGTCGACGAGCGTCATCGACGCCATCGGGGTCGCGAGCAGGTGAGCCGCGAGCGCGACCACCGCGTCGAGCTCCGCCTCGGGTCCGGTGTCCAGCAGCCGGGTCTGGGCGAGAGCGGCCAGACGGTCGCGCTCGTGCAGCGGGGATGACCCCATGAAGGACTCCAGGATGACGTCGGCGGGCGGACCGGCGATGAGCAGGTGGACGGAGCCGAGTCGAGCAGGTCGGCGAGTACGTGCGTCGGAGTCCCATCGGCCACTCGCGGCTGCATGTGAGCGCGTCCACCGGACCGTCGCGCCCTCCCGCGACAGGGACGCGTCCGGCGCAGTGGCCCGGTGGCCCGGTGGCCCATGTGCCCATGTGGCCCTGCATCGGGCCTGCCTGGGTACGGCCGTCGATCGAGGACAGAGCCCCGGTCGCCGACGGCTGATGGCGGCCTAGGCTCGGCGCCATGGTGCGCGCGGAGAGCTACCCGGCCTGGCTCGGCCACATGGTCTTCGTCGTGCTGTACGTGCTGCTCGTGATCATCGGCGTCGTCAACGTCGCGTTCGCCGTCGTCGACCGCGCAAGCGGTGGTGAGATCACTCGGGACGTGTGCCTGCTGGTGCTCTTCATCGGTCTCCTGCTGCTGGTGCTCAAGGTTCGCCGCGCGAACCGGGTGCGCTCCCGCCTGTGAGCGCGGGGCCCTCGTCCACCGCATCCGCGATCCGCCGGGCGGCCTGGCCGGCGGTCAGATTCGTGGTGTCGACGACCTCCGCCTCCGTGTGCAGCCAGCCGCGTGACGCCTCGGCATAGGCCTGGAGGTACGTGAGGCGGAACGGCGAGTCGGCGCCGAGGAGTGTGTCGCCTGCGATCCGTGCGCGCAGGGTCGCCTGGTCGGCATGGAGGACGAAGTGCCGTACCGGTATGGCGTGGTCGGCCAGGCCCGTGCTGATCTCACGCCAGTACTGCTCGACCAGCACGGTCATCGGCATCACCAACGTCCCGCCGGTGTAGTCGAGTACACGGCGGGCGGTCTCGACGACGAGGAGGCGCCACGGCGGCCAGTGCTGGAAGTTGTCGGTCGCGGGCAGCCCCGGCGTGATGTCCATGAGCGTCTCGCCGACCTTCTCGGCGTCGAGCACTCGCGAGTCCGGGATCAGCTGCTGCACGAGAGCGCTCGTCGTCGTCTTGCCGACGCCGTGGGTTCCGTTGAGCCAGACGATCACACGGACGGACGTTAGCCGTGCGTCCCGACGCAGTGGGTAGCCCCTTGCGGCGCGCACGTGATGCCGACGCGGCGTTGCCCCTCTCGCTCAGGACACAGGCACGCGCAGAGCCGCGGCACCTTCGGGCGCCAGGTGCAGGACGCCTTCGACGCGGTCGCCCGTCAGCACGTCGTCGAACGTGCCGCCCACGTCGACGGTGCGAGCGGCGTCCGTGGTGTTGAGCAGGAACAGGACCGGCCCCCGCCTGATGATCTCCACACCGTCCGTAGACGGTCCGGGCAGCACCGGCAGCACCCCGGCGGCGTCCACGCACGCGCCGATCACCCCGGCGAGCGCCTCTGGCGGAAGCTTCGCACTGACGTACCACCCCTGGCCGCCCGCCGGGTGGCGCCTGCGGACGACGGCCGCCGAGCCGTCCAGGTCGGAGCCGACGACGGTCGCCATCGCCTCGCCACCACCGGCCCGGACCCGCTCGGCCCAGTCGTGCACCGTCACCTCCTCGAACAGCGACGACCGGACGCGCACGCCGGCGTCCCCTAGGGGGACGTACTCCTCCCCCGCTCCACCCACGACGTCGGCGAAGGGCACCGGGAACCGTCCGGTGCGCAGGTGGCCGTCGGCGTCGACGGCGCCGGACCACGGCCCGACGAGGAGCACGCCGCCGCGCTCGACGACGGCACGCAGGTTCGCCGCGTCCTGGTCGTCGACCAGGTGCAGGTGCGGCGCGATCACGAGGTCGTAGCCCGAGAGGTCGGCCCCGGGGTGCACGACGTCGGCCGTGATCCCGGCCTCGTACAGTGGCCGGTAGTACGCGCGCAGCTGGTCCAGGACGTCGAGCCGGTCCGACGGTCGTGCCGGCTCCTCGGCGGCCCACCAGCTCGACCAGTCGAAGACGAGAGCGGTGCGCGCCGGCACCCGCTCCCCGACGACGGCTCGCAGTGCGGCGAGCTCGCGGCCGTGGGCGCGGACGGCGCGGTGCAGCCGGGTGTCCGGGCCGGCGGTGGGGACGAGTGCGGAGTGCCACCTCTCCGCGCCGAACGCGGACTGGCGCCACTGGAAGAAGCATGAGCCGTCGGCGCCGCGGGCGACGGCGCGCAGCGAGTCCAGCCGCATGCGCGCGGCCGACTTCGGGACGTTGTGGGTGCGCCAGTTCACCGCGCCCGCCGCCTGCTCCATGAGCAGCCAGGGCTCCCCGCCGGCCAGCCCGCGGACCAGGTCGTGGGTCAGTGCCTGCAGCAGGGGGGACCCGGGGTCCGCCGGGTCGCCGTAGGTGTCGTCGGAGACGACGTCGACCTCCGGGGCCCAGCGCGCGTAGTCGGTGTGCTGGTGGAAGCCCATGAAGTTGGTCGTCACCGGGGTGCCCGGGTCGAGCGCACGCAGCAGGTCCCGCTGCTCGGTGAACAGGGCCAGCAGCTGGTCGGAGGCGAAGCGGCGGTGGTCCACCGAGTGGCTGGGGTTGGGGACGTACGGCGCGGCGCGGGGCGGCAGGACCTCCGCCCAGTCGTCGTACCGCTGGCTCCAGAACGCCGTCCCCCAGGCGCGGTTGAGCTCGACGAGGTCGCCGTACCGCGCGGCCAGCCACCGCCGGAACTCCGCGGCGCACAGGTCGCACGAGCAGACCTGCCCGAACTCGTTGCCGACGTGCCACATCCGCACCGCCGGGTGGCCGGCGTAGCGCTCGGCCAGGGCGCCGGCGATCGCCAGCGCGTGCCGGCGGTAGACCGGCGACGACGGGCAGAAGTGGTTGCGCGAGCCGTGGCTCAGCCGGACACCGTCGGGCCGGACCGCGTTCGTCTCGGGGTGACGCACCCCGAGCCAGGGCGGGGGCGACGCGGTCGGCGTCGCCAGGTCGACGGCGATCCCGTTCGCGTGCAGCAGCGCGAGCACGTCGTCGAGCCACCCGAAGGTGTGCTCCCCGGGACGCGGCTCGAGCTGCGCCCAGCTGAAGACGCCGACGGTCACCACGTTCACGCCGGCTGCCCGCATGAGGGCCACGTCCTCGTCCCACACCTCACGGGGCCACTGCTCGGGGTTGTAGTCCGCTCCGAAGAGCAGACCCAGCTCGCCCGTCAGGTCGGCCAGGCTCGGACGCGCCGTGGCCGGCGGTCCGGGGTCGGGGGTCAGGTGGGCGGTCGTCATCGGTCCCCTCGTCGTGCTCAGGTCAGCGTCTCGGTCGTCGTGGTCGGGTCGTCGTGGTCGGTCGGCGTGGTCGGTGGGCGCGGTCGGACGTCGTGTCAGGTCGTCGTCCCGAAGTCGCCCGGCCCCAGCTCGGTGGCCGCGTCGGTCAGGCGGCGCGCGACCTCCCGCCCTTGCCACCGGACGTGCACCGTCCGGCCCACCTGGGCCGGCGAGCGTGGCCGCAGCACCGCCCGCACCAGCTCGCCGTCGGACCACTCGAGGTCGACCAGCACGCCGGGCCGCGCGACCAGGCCGTGGGCGGACCCGCAGGCGAGCTCGGCCGGGAGGGCCGGCAGCAGCTCGATCGGTCCCCGGTGGCTCTGCAGCAGGCACTCCGCGAGCGCCGCCGCGTAGCCGAGGTTGCCGTCGACCTGGAACGGCGGGTGCGCCGCGAACAGGTTGCGGTACAGGCCACCGGCCCACTGCCCCTGCACGCCGGTCGCATCCCGGAACACCAGGTCGAGGAGGTCCGAGACGCGGTCGGGGCGGTGCAAGCGCGCCCACAGGGCGATCTTCCACGCGAGCGACCAGCCGGACGAGTCGTCTCCGCGGCGGTCGAGGGTGGCCGCCATCGCCCCCAGCTCGGTGTCGCTCAGCGGCTCGTCGCCGGGGAACAGCGGGTACAGGTGGCTCACGTGCCGGTGGTGCGGGTCGCTCTCGACCTCGTCCCGGCCCCACTCCTGCACCCGACCGTCGGCGGTGACCAGCACGGCCGGCAGGTTCAGGAGGGCGCCGGCGGCACGGTCCGCGAGTTTGGCGGCGTCCGGCCCGATCCGCGGTGCGACCTCGACGACGGAGCGCAGCACGTCCCGCACGAGGGCCCGATCCATCGCGCTGGAGCAGGTCACCGCGACCGTGCGTCCGCCGGTGTCGACGAACGTGTTCTCCGGGGAGGTGGACGGGGCTGTGCCCCGGCGGCCGTCCGGCAGGCGGACGAGCCACGAGAGGGCGAACTCCGCGGCGCCGCGCAGCACCGGCCAGACGACCGTGCGCGCGTGGTCGTCGTCGACCGAGCCGAAGCGAACCCGCTCGACGAGGTGGCGGGCCAGCCACAGCCCTCCCAGCGGCCAGAACGCCCACGACGGGTCGCCGTGCCCGGCGCCGACGGACGAGGTGAACGCCCAGGCGTCGCTGTTGTGGTGCGCGGCCCACCCCGCGGCGCCGAGCCGGTCGGCCGTGGTCCGGCCGGACGATGCCAGCGCCACGACGAGATCCTCCAGAGGCCGGACGGTCTCGGGCAGGGCGAGGACCTCGGCGGGCCAGTAGTTCATCTCCGTGTTGATGTTGAGCGTGTAGCTCGAGCTCCACGGTGGTTGCATCTCGGCGTTCCACAGGCCCTGCAGGTTGGCGGGCAACCGGCAGCTCCGCGAGGAGGACAGCAGCAGGTAGCGGGCGTGGTCGAGCAGTGCCCCGGCGAGGCCGGGGTCGACCTCGAGGACCCGCCGCGGGTCGGCCCGGGCCGCGGTCAGGCGCTCCTCGATCGTCCGGGAAGGGCCTGGCAGGTGGGCGTCGCCGAGTGCGACACCGCACCGGTCGACCAGCGCCGTGTGCTCGGCCCGGTGGCGGCGGATGACGTCGTCCGGCTCCTGGGCCAGGACCCGGGCGACGCGGTCCCGCGCCCGTCCGGCCACGTCGGCCGCGGTGCCGGCCAGGTCAGCGCCCGGTCCCCGGTACGTCGTCTCGACGGCGAGGGCGACCACCAGCCGGTCGCCGTGCCGGCTCCGGAGCCGGCGCCAGCGGACGACGACGCACGCCTCGACCGCCACGGGTCCCCAGGTGACAGCAGGAAGCCGCGGCTCGTGACCCGGCGCGACGTCGGACGGTGCGCGCAGCCAGACCTCGAGCCCCTCGGGGTCCTCCTGCCGGCGCAGCTCACGCAACGGCGAGGTGAGCCAGACCACGACAGGGTCCGCCGGCGTCTGCTGCGCCGCGCCGTCGACGACGTGCAGCAGCACGTCGTCGACGGCGGACACCACGGTGCGCGCCCGTCCGCGGGCGTCCGTCCAGGTGTGCGTCCCGGTGCGCAGGTCGAGCGAGCGACGTCCGGCGCCGCTGTCCGGCGTGGCGACCTCGAGAGTGGCCAGGGGCACGAACGCCTGGGCGTACGGCAGCTGCAGGGCCTGCAGCGGCTCGGTCGCCTCGAGCCCCCGGCCGGAGGTCGCCGCCTCGCGCGCCTGCGCCAGCAGCTCGCGCGCCTCCTCGTCGGACGGTGCCGCCCAGGCGCCCTCGCTCGCCGGCGAACCGGACCAGACCCCTTCATGGTTGAGGTCGAACCGGGCCGGCGACCCGCCCCAGCACATCGCGCCGAGCCGGCCGTTGCCCAGCGGCAGGGCGTGCAGCCACTGGGTCGCCGGTCCGTCGTGGTCGAGCACCGTCACCTCGCGGTCACCCGCGCACGCTGCCCGCGGTCAGGCCGGCGCGCCAGAACCGCTGCAACGCCAGGAAGACCGCCGCGATCGGGACGACCGAGATCATCGAGCCGACCACGGTGAGGATCTGCAGGCCGGGGATGGTGATGGACGCCTGGTTCCAGCCCGTCAGCCCGACCGTCAGCGGCATCAGCTCCACGTCGGTGAGAACCAGCAGCGGCAGGAGGTAGTTGTTCCAGCTGCCGAGGAACGCGAACAGCAGGATCGTCACCAGCCCGCTGGACATCAGGCGCAGGCCGAGCGTGGCGAAGGTGCGGAACTCCCCCGACCCGTCGAGGCGCGCCGCCTCGATGAGCTCGAGCGGGACGGCGTTCTGCGCGAAGATCCAGGCCAGCAGCACGCCGAACGGGTACGAGAGGCCCGGCAGCAGCAGGCCCCAGTACGTGTTGTTCAGGCCGAGGTTGACCAGGAGCACGTACGTCGGCTGGGCGAGGACCGTGCCCGGGACGAGCATGCTGCCCAGCACGACGGCGATGAGCAGCGAGCGGCCGCGGAACCGGTAGACCGCCAGCGCGTACCCGGTGGCGGCGCACAGCAGCGTGGTGAGCAGCGACCCGACCACCGAGTAGACGACCGAGTTGAGCGCCCAGCGCCAGAAGATGCCGCCGTCGTAGGTCGACAGCTCACGCACGTTGTCCCACAGGTGCCAGTCGGCCAGGGAGAAGCCGGGGGTGCTGAACAGCTGCGACGCCGACTTGGTGGACGCGACGACCAGCCACAGGACCGGCGCCAGGAAGTACAGCGAGGCGACCGCCACGAGCGCCGTGGCGGCGATCATCCAGCCCCGGCTGACCCGGTCGCCGCCGGACACGACCGTCCGGGAGGCGCGACCACGACGGCGTGGCTGCGAAGCCGGGGCGACGGGGGCGGCAGGACGCTGCTGCAGGCCGGCGGTCATCGGGCACCTCCGCGTGCGGAGGAGTTCGTGAACCGGACCAGGACCAGGGAGACCACGAGGGTCACGAGGCCGAGGATCACGGCCATCGCCGAGCCGAGGTGGGCGTCGCGCCCGAGTGTCGACACTGCGTAGATCGCCATGTTGGGCGTCCAGTCGCTGGAGATGTTCGGGGTGATGAACTGCAGGACCTGCGGCTCGTTGAACAGCTGCAGCGTGCCGATCACCGTGGACAGGGTCGTGAGCATCACCGCCGGCGCTATCATGGGCAGCTTCAGGCTGAGCGCGATCCGCAGCTCCCCCGCCCCGTCCAGGCGCGCCGCCTCGAAGGTGTCGCGCGGCAGCGACTGCAGCGCCGAGAACAGGATGATCATGTTGATGCCGGCGTTCGACCAGATGCTGACGTTGGCGACGGACCACAGGACCGTCCCGGGCGCGAGCAGGTCGGCGTCGACGCCGATCGCCTGCAGCCCCTGCACCAGCGGGCTGACCGACGGCTGGTAGAAGAAGCTCCACAGCAGCGCCGCGATGACGCCGGGCACCGCGTAGGGCAGGAACACCGCGAACTGGAAGAAGCGGCGCGCCTTCACCAGTGCCGAGTCGAACAGCAGGGCCAGGACCGCCGCGATCACCATCATCACGGGCACCTGGACGACGCCGTAGAGCGCGACGCGCACGAAGCTGAACAGGAAGTCGGTGTCGGCGAACGCCCGTGCGTAGTTGCGCAGGCCCACGAACACCGTCTCGGCACCGCCGAAGCCCAGTCCCGAGCTCTGGCTGGAGTACAGGCCGTTCACGACCGCGATGACGATCGGCGCCAGCATGAAGGTGAGGAAGACCAGGACGAACGGGGTCACGAACGCGTAGGGGACCCACCGTCCCCCGCCGCCGATCACACGGCGGCGGGGGACGACGGCCGACGGGGCCTGGGCGACCACGGTCAGTCCTTGACCGTGAGACCGCGGGCCTCGAGATCGGCGACCGTGGCTGCCTGGGCGTTGTCCAGCGCCTCGGTGAAGGTCTGCGACCCGCCGACCACCTTGGCGAACTCGTCCAGCACCGCGGTCTGCGCCGTGCCCCAGTTCGGGCCCTCGGTCCACGTCGACGGGGTGTGCTCGGCCGACTCGATGAAGACCTCGTTGATGACCTGGCCGCCGTAGAACTCCTGCTCCTGACGCAGCGCCGGCGAGGCCAGGCCGTTCTTCGTCGAGGGGAACAGCCCGCCCTCGGTGATGAGCGTGTCCTGGGTGTCGTCCGAGCCGTTCAGCCAGGACGCGAACTCCGCCGCGGCGGCCGGGTCCTGGGCGCCGTCGAGCACGACGACGGCCGCACCACCGGAGTCGCCCTGGTTGTCCGAGCCCTCGTTGGTCGGCATCGGCGCCACGCGCCACCGGCCCGAGGTGTCGGCGGCGTTCTCGGCCAGCGCGACCGGGAACCAGGCCGCGTAGCTGATGGTCGCGATGTCACCGGCGTTGACGCGGGCCCAGTACTCCGGCGTCCACATGAGCTCGGTGGTGACCAGGCCCTCGTCGAGCAGGGTCTGCCAGCGCTCGGCCACCTGCTTGCTCGCCTCGTCGTTCACCCCGACGGTCCACGCGTCGCCGTCGATGCCGAACCAGCTGCCCTCGGCCTGCTGGACCTCCTGGACCCACTGGCCGATCTCGCCGGGCGACATGTTCGCGATGTACACCTCGGGATCGGCGGCGTGCAGCGCGCGGGCGGCCTCGAGGTACTCGTCCCACGTCGTGGGGACGGCGATGCCGTGCTGCTCGAGGATGTCCGTCCGGTACATCATCCCGCTCGGGCCGATGCCCTGCGGGACGCCGTACACCTTGCCGTCGAACGACACCGAGGCCCAGGACGCCTCCGTGTAGTTGTCCTCGTGCTCGGTGACGTACTCGGTGATGTCCTGCACGCGCCCCTGGATGACGTAGTCCGGCAGGTTGTGCGTGCTCAGCTGGACCAGGTCGGGCCCGGTGCCGGCGTCGACTGCCGCCTCGACCTTCTGCCCGTCGTCCCCGGTCATCCGATGAAAGGACACCTGGATGTCGGGGTTGTCGGCGTTCCAGGTGTCCACCAGACCCTCCAGGCCCGGGACCCAGCCCCAGAAGTCGACCTCGACCGGTCCGTCCGCGGACGCACCCCCGGCCGCGGCGTCGCCGGAGTCGCCCGAGTCGCCTGTACCGCACGCCGTGAGCCCGGCGAGGGACAGCATGCCTGCGGTGATGATCGCGGTCCGCCGCCGCCACCCGTGCCCCGAGAGCGTCTTCGCGTCCACAAGACCGTCCTTCCGTCGTGGTGGCCCTCGTCGGCCAACGTCCGGAAGTTTGTCGCACGCCGCAACATACTGTCAACACAAAGGTAGGATGACTGCCTCCTGCCAGAGCACTTCCTTCATCGAGGAGATCCCCGTGCCGCTCACCGACCTTCCCCTCGCCGATCTCCGGACGTACTCGCCGGACCTCGCCGAGCCGGACGACCTGGACGACTTCTGGGCCGCCACGCTGTCCGAGTCGCGCGCGCTGGGCGCCGCCCCGGTCCTCGCGCCGGTCGACACCCCCGTCCGCGAGCTGGTGGTCGAGGACCTCACCTTCCCGGGCTTCGCCGGTGAGCCGGTCCGGGCCTGGGTCGTCCGGCCGCCGGCTCCCGGACCGCACCCCTGCGTCGTGGAGTATCTGGGCTACAACGGCGGGCGAGGCGTGCCGGGAGAGAAGCTGCAGTGGGCGGCGGCCGGGTACGTGCACGTCGTGATGGACACCCGGGGGCAGGGCAGCGGCTGGGGCAGCGGCGGGCACACCCCCGACCCGCACGGCGCGGGGCCGGCCGTGCCGGGGTTCATGACCCGGGGCATCGAGGCGCCCGCGACGTACTACTACCGGCGCGTCTTCACCGACGCCGTCCGGCTCGTCGACGCCGTCCGGACGCTGCCGTTCGTCGACCGGGACCGGGTCGCGGTGACCGGGGCGAGCCAGGGTGGCGGCATCAGCCTCGCGGCGGCCGCCCTCGCCGGAGACCTCGTCGCCGCGTGCCTGCCGGACGTCCCCTTCCTGTGCCACTTCCGCCGTGCGGTCGAGCTCACCCCGGAGCTGCCGTTCACCGAAGTCGTCCGCTACCTCGCCGTGCACCGCGGCAGCGACGCGGCGGTGTTCCGGACGCTGTCCTACTTCGACGGCGCCGTCCTGGCGCGTCGCGCGCGGGTGCCGGCGCTCTTCTCGGTCGCCCTCATGGACGCGATCGTCCTGCCGTCGACGGTCTTCGCGGCCTTCAACGCCTATGCCGGGGAGGACCGCTCGATCGAGGTCTATCCCTGGAACGGCCACGAGGGCGGTCAGGTCCCGCACTGGGCCCGCCAGGTCGAGTGGCTGGGTCCCCGGCTCTGACGGACCGGCTCCCCGCTCGGGGGGCGCGATCGGCCGCACCGCTCAGACCAGGTGGCGGATCGCCGTGATGGCCGCTCCCCAGGCGTAGTCGGTGAACGCGAACGGGTGCACCTCGACCGGCGGGGCGATCGCCGAGGGGTCGAGCCGCCGGCGCAGCGCGGCGTCGAGCTCGGCCCGGGCGTACTCCCCGACGGCCCGGCCCTCCCCGGTGAGCACGACCTTCTCCGGGTCGATTAGATTGACCAGGTTCGCGGCGAGCGCACCGAGCGCCGTGCCCGCCTCCCGCAGCGCCCGGTCCGCCCGCCGCTCCCCCGCCTCGGCGGCACGCAGGACGTCGTCGAAGGACGACAGGCCCGCGTTGGCCAGCACAGCCGGGACGGTGACGTAGGCGGACGCACACCCCACGTGCCCCCGGTCGCAGCGCGGCCCGCCGCCGGTCACGATCAGGTGGCTGACCTTGCCCGGCCGGCCGTGCGCGCCGCGGAGCAGCGTCCCGTCGAGGACCAGACCGGCCCCCACGCCGGCGCCCACCGCGACCACGGCGAGCGAGGCCGCCCCGCGCCCTGCACCGAACCAGTGGTGGGCCACGGTCAGCGCCTGCACGTCGTTGCTGATCGCGGTGGGCAGGCCGGTGGCGGCGACGACGGCGGCCTCGAGCGGCACCCGGTCCCAGCCCAGGAAGTCCGAGCCGATCACCCACGCCGACCCGTCGACGACGTGGACGTCACCGGCGAGGCAGACACCGACCGCCGACACCCGCGGGAACGCCGACCGCGCCCGCAGGACGGCCCCGGCCATCGTCGCGACGACGTCGTCGACGTCGCGCGACGCGAGCCCGATCTCCTCGGTGTGGAGCACGCCGGCCCCGAGGTCGGTCACCACGACGTACAGGGTGGTGCCGGTGAGCTTGAGCCCGACGAACCGGCCCCCGTCGGCCCGCAGGGCGACCACGTCGGAGGGGCGCCCGGGCCCGAGCACCTCGGCCGGGACACCGTCCCGCAGCAGACCCGCCTCGGTGAGGTCGCGCGTGAGCCGCGAGAGCGTCGCGCGGGACAGGCCCGTGCGCCGCGTCAGCTGCGAGCGGGACCTCGGCCCGTGGACCAGGACGTCGAGCAGGACCGTGCGCTTCGCCGACGTCAGGGACGGCCACGCCCACGCCGTCCCGGGAGGGTCGACCATGGCGCGAGCGTAGAGGTCGGCCGGGGTCCGAGGCCGGTCGCCAGACGTCGGACGGCTGTCGCCCGGGCCCGACCTGCGCCGCTACGCGCCCGACGGGGCCCGGACGGCGCGGCGGACGGTCTGGGTCTGCTCGCCGAGTCCCTCGACGTGCATGGTCATGACGTCGCCGTCGCTCAGGTAGGGGAACCGGCCGGAGAAGGCGACGCCCTCCGGCGTCCCGGTGTTGACGACGTCCCCCGGCTCCAGCGCCATGAACTGGCTCAGGTGCCAGATCAGGTACGGCACGTCGAAGATCATGTCGGCCGTGACGGAGGCCTGCCGGACCTCCCCGTTCACCGTCGACCCCAGGCGCAGGTCGCCGGGGTCGAGCTCGTCGGCCGGGACGAGGTAGGGGCCCAGCGGGTTGAACGTCGGGGCGCACTTGCCCTTCGACCACTGCCCGCCGGACAGGTCGATCTGCCACGTGCGCTCGGAGACGTCGTTGGAGATCGTGTAGCCGGCGATGCAGCCGGCGGCGTCGGCGGGAGAGGGCAGGCACCAGGCGCGCGCGCCGATGACCACGGCGAGCTCGACCTCCCAGTCCGTCCTCGTGCTGGCCGGCGGGATCACCACGTCGTCGAACGGGCCGACGACGGTGTTCGGCGTCTTGAGGAACACGATCGGAAGTGCGGGGGGCTGCGCGCCGGACTCGGCGGCGTGCGCGGCGTAGTTCTGCCCGATGCAGACCACGGCCGAGGGACGGGCCACCGGAGGCCCGAGGCGCTGCCCGTCCAGGTCGACCAGCGGCAGGGAGCCGTCGGTGAGCGCGCGACGCACGCGGGCGATCCCCCCGCCCGCGAGGAAGGCCCCGTCGATGTCGGCGGTCAGCGGCGTCAGGGAGAACGCCGCGTCGTCGTGCAGGACGGCGGGGCTCTCGGCGCCCGCGGGGCCGTGTCGCAACAGCTTCATCTCGTGCCCTCCTACGGCAGCAGGTCCTGGTCGGGCACGAGCGTGTCGAGCTCGGCCCAGAGGTCGTCGGGGACGGCGGCCCGCAGCTGGTCGACGGTGTCCCGGACCTCGTCCGCGCGTCCGGCGCCGGTCACCACCGCACCGACGGCGGGATGCCGGGTCGGGAACTGCAGGGCCGCGGCGCGCAGGCTCAGCCCCCGGGCCCGGCACGCGGCCGCCATCCGCCGGGCGGCGTCGAGCAGCCGCTCCGGTGCCGGTGCGTAGTCGAACGGCGCACCAGGACGGGGGTCGGCCAGCAGCCCGGAGTTCAGCACCCCGCCCGCGAGCACCTGCACACCCCGCTCGGCACAGGCCTGCAGGAGGCCCCGCTCCGCGCGGCGGTCCAGCAGCGAGTACCGGCCGGCGACCAGCACGTGGTCGGCGTCGGTCTCCCGGACGAAGCGCTCCGCGACGTGCGCGTAGTTCGTCCCGACGCCGTACCCGGTGACGACGCCCTGGTCCCGCAGCCTGGCCAGCGCAGGGGCCGCCTCACGGACGGCGGCGTCCAGGTGGTCCTCGGGGTCGTGCACGAGCACGACGTCGACGCGGTCGAGCCCGAGGCGCTCGAGCGACTCCTCGAGGGCCCGACGCACCCCGTCCGCGGAGTAGTCCGTCACACGTCGACGCGCCGGTGCCCCGAAGAAGCCGTCGGTCCCGTCGGCGACGGTCGGGTCGTCCACGAGGAGCCGACCGACCTTCGTCGAGAGCGTGAACGAGTCCCGCGGCCGGCCGCGCAGGAACTCCCCGAGGTACTCCTCCGACAGTCCGACGCCGTAGTGCGGTGCGGTGTCGAAGCGCCGGAACCCGAGCTCCCACGCGGCACCGAGGGCGGCGTGCGCCTCCTCGCGCGAGCTGGGCCGGTACAGACCCCCGAGGGCGGCGCACCCGAAGACGGTCGTGCGGGACCCTGCGTCCGACCCGGGCGGCAGCAGCGCGCGGTCGGGCTCGTGACCGGTCACGCCGGACGCACCCGGAGCCCCTGCAACCCACCGTCGACGGCGAGCGCGGTCCCCGTGGTCGACCCCGACGCGGGCGAAGCCAGGTAGGCGATGGCCGCGGCCACCTCGGACGCCGTCACGAGGCGCCCGAGCGGCTGGCGCGCCCCGAGCGCGGTGCGCTCCGCCTCCGGGTCCGCGGCGGCCTCCAGCAGCCGGCCGACCCACGGGGTGTCCACGGTGCCGGGGTTCACGCAGTTGACCCGGATCCCCTCGCGGACGTGATCGGCGGCCATCGCCAGGGTGAGCGCCTGCACGGCGCCCTTGGAGGCGGAGTACAGCGCCCGGCGGGCCAGCCCGGCGGTGGCCGCGATCGAGCAGGTGTTGACGATCGCGGCGTGCGGGGAGCGGCGCAGGTGCGGCAGCGCGTGCCGCGAGACGCGCACCATCCCCAGGACGTTCACGTCCAGCACCCGGGCCCACTCGGCGTCGTCGTTGTCCGCGACCGTGCCCTGCGCGCCGATGCCGGCGTTGTTCACGACGACGTCGATGCCGCCGAACCGCGCCGCGACCGCCTCGACCGCCTCGCGCACCGCCGCGTCGTCCCGGACGTCGGTGGGCACGCCGACGAGCGGCGCCGGGAGGCCTTCCAGCGCGTGCGGGAGGTCGAGCACCGCGACCCGGGCGCCCCGGTCCGCGAGCGTCCGGGCGGTGCTGAGCCCGATCCCGGACGCGCCACCGGTGACGACGGCCACCAGGCCTGCGAAGTCGCTCATACGACGGCTCCCTCGGCGAGCGCGTGTCCCTCAGCGGGGACGCGCGCGGGGACGGGCATGGCGGGGACGGGCGCGGGCGCCTGCCAGGCCGGCCCGTCCGGGAAGGCGTGGTCGTCGACCGACCGCTGCCACATGCGAGCGCCCATGCCAGGGGCGACCGGGGCACGGTAGCGCCCGCCCTCGACCCGCACCGGGTCGACGAAGTGGTCGTGCAGGTGGTCGACGTACTCGATGGCACGGTCCTCCATGGACCCCGAGATCGCCACGAAGTCCGCCATCGCCAGGTGCTGGACCATCTCGCACAGCCCCACCCCGCCGGCGTGCGGGAACACCGGGATCGAGAACTTCCGCGCCAGCAGCAGCACCGCCAGGTTCTCGTTGACGCCCCCCACCCGGGCGGCGTCGATCTGGATGAGGTCGACCGCGCGCGCCTGCATGAGCTGCTTGAACATCGTGCGGTTCTGGGTGTGCTCACCGGTCGAGACCGGCACCGTGACGGCCGCACGGATCGCGGCGTGGGCGAGGATGTCGTCCGGGCTGGTCGGCTCCTCGATCCAGGCGAGGTCGAAGCGCTCGAGCTCGGAGAGCCAGCCGACCGCCTCGGCGACGTCCCAGCGCTGGTTCGCGTCGATCGCGAGCCGGACGTCGGGACCGACGGCCGACCGGGCGACGCCCAGGCGCCGGACGTCGTCCTCCAGCGACGCACCGACCTTGAGCTTGATGATCCGGTACCCGTCGGCGACCGCCTCGCGGCACAGCGTGGCGAGCTTGTCGTCGGAGTACCCGAGCCAGCCCGGTGACGTGGTGTACGCCGGGTAGCCGTGCTGCTCCAGGTGGGCCCGCCGCGCCTCGCGTCCGACCGCGGCGTCCTCGAGCATCGCGAGGGCCTCCTCCGCGGTCAGGGCGTCGGAGAGATAGCGCCAGTCCACGCAGGCGACGATCTCCGCCGGGCTCAGGTCCGCGAGGAACCGCCACAGCGGCTTGCCGGCGCGGCGCGAGGCGAGGTCCCAGGCGGCATTCACCACGGCGCCGATGGCCATGTGCATGACGCCCTTCTCCGGGCCGAGCCAGCGCAGCTGGGAGTCGTCGGTGAGCCGACGGGCGAACGTCCCCAGGTCGCCGCAGACGTCGTCGAGGTCGAGCCCGACGACGTGGTGGGCCAGCGCCGCGACCGCGACCGTCTGGACGTCGTTGCCCCGGCCGATGGTGAAGGCGAGCCCGTACCCCGCCAGCGGCTCGCCGTCCGGCGTCCGCTCGTCGGTGTGCAGCACGAGGTAGGCCGCGGAGTAGTCGGGGTCCGGGTTCATCGCGTCGGAGCCGTCCAGGAAGCGCGACGTCGGGAACCTGACGTCGCGCGTCTCGAGCGCGGTGATAGTGGGCATGTCGCCTGTGCGTCCTCTCTGGCGCGACAGGCGACGTCGGGAAGCATCCGCGCTTCGCCGGTCCACTGTGGCCGGAAGTGATGGTGAGACATCCGATGTCTACCATGCCGACCACCTGCATGCCCAGCCCCCAGGCCGGGCGAAGGCCTGTCGCCGGGCGCCGCTCGCCACGGCGGCGCACGCCGTCCGCCACGCGTCCGCACGCGTGACGACTGCGTCCTCGAGCCCGCTCAGGCCCCTGTGCCGTAGACCCGCTGCGCCGTCCCGCTGCGGATCGCGGTCTGCTCCTGCGGGGTCAACCGGTCCAGCGCGGCACGCAGACCTCCCATGACGTCGGCATAGTCGCCACGAAGGGTGGACACCGGCCAGTCGCTCCCGAGCATGAGCCGGTCGCTGCCGAAGCAGTCCAGCGCGTGCTGGAGGAACGGCCGGACCGCCTCCTGCGCGCCCGCCCCACCCCACGCGAGCTCGAGACCGGACATCTTCGCGACCGTCGACGGCGCGGCGGCGACGTCCCGCAGCTGCTGTGCCCACCGCTGCGCGGCCTCCCCCGCCCAGCCGGACCGGACCGGCGGCTTGCCGAGGTGGTCGAGCACGATCGTGAGGTTCGGATGGCGCCGGGCGACGACCGGCACCTGTGCCAGGAGGTCGGGACGCTCGGCGACGGCGTCGAAAGTGAGCCCTGCCTCGTCGAGGACCCGCATGCCGGCGGCCACGTCCGGCCGGAGCATCCACTGCGGGTCTGCCTCGTCATGGATGAGGT
Source organism: Cellulomonas aerilata (assembly GCF_007991755.1). Lineage (GTDB taxonomy): Bacteria > Actinomycetota > Actinomycetes > Actinomycetales > Cellulomonadaceae > Pengzhenrongella > Pengzhenrongella aerilata. Next base: position 299,924 of record NZ_BJYY01000013.1, read on the forward strand.
GGCGGACGCCGACCAGCCGGGGGTCGGTGCGCCGCTCCAGCTCGCGACGGCATCCGTCGGGGTCCGCGAGCGGGAGCCACCCCACCACCGACGCCGGGAGCCCGGCCCGGCGGGCGACGCGCAGCAGCTCGTCGGTCTCGGCGAGGCTGTCCGACGCCTGCACGAGCACCACCGCGTCGACCCCGACCTCGCGCATGGCCGGTTCCACCTCGGCGAGGGTGTGCGTCCGGTGCAGCGGGCCTGAGGTCAGCCACGGGTACGTCACCCCGGACGGCCCTCCGGTCACGTCCCAGACGTGCACGTGCGTGTCGACGAGCGTGGGCGCGGGCACGCAGACCTCCAGGGCAGGGCCGGATCGGTGGGTGGGGTCAGTGGTTCCCTGGGGGATGGTACAAAGGTCCGACGTCTCGCGAGGGTGCCCCCTCGAGCAGCAGAAAGGCCCTCATGGCGCTCACGGACGATGCCATCACCCAGATCAAGGCGATGATCACCTCGGGTGAGCTCAAGCCGGGTGACCGGCTGCCGCGCGAGGCCGACCTCGCGGCGCTCATCGGCGTGTCCCGCAACTCGCTCCGGGAGGCCGTGCGGGCGCTCAGCATGGTGCGCATCCTCGATGTCCGGCAGGGTGACGGGACCTACGTCTCCAGCATGAGCACCGACAGCCTGCTGGAGTCCCTCAGCTTCCTGCTCGAGTTCCGCCGCGACTCCGGGGTCGTGGAGTTCCTCCAGGTTCGCCGGATCCTCGAGCCGGCCGCCGCGGCCATCGCGGCGCGCACGATGACGCCCGAGCAGGTGGCCGGGCTGCGCGCCTCGGTGCAGGCGACCGGGGCGTCCACCGACGTGACCGAGCTCGTGCGCCATGACCTGGCGTTCCACTCCGCCATCGCGGTGAGCACCGGCAACGCCGTCCTGGCGTCCATGGTCGACACCGTCTCCATGCCGACGGAACGGGCGCGGATCTGGCGCGGCCTCACCGACGAGAACGCCGTCGCCAGGACCATCGAGGAGCACCTGCGGATCATCGAGGCGATCGAGTCGCACGACCCCGAGCTCGCCTCGGCACGGACCCTCGTGCACATCTCGGGCGTGCTGCAGTGGCTTCAGAGGGCAGGCGAACAAGCGTCGGGCGACTGACGTGACCCGGATGCACGGTGAACGGCTGAACCAGACGTCGCCCCCGTCGGCGCGCCGGTTCGACCGTGGGTGACGCTCCAGGACGATGGCGGGTACGCGACGCACGTGGGCGAGGAGCGACCTACGTCGTCGACGGCGGCTCGCACCTCCACCGATGTCCAGTCGCGGCTGCCTCCACCGTCCGCGGGGGCGGCCACGAACGGCCCGGACATGCCACAGGCCAGCGACTGGGACTAAGTCGCTGGCCTGCGGTGATGGTGCGCCATCAGGGACTCGAACCCCGAACCCGCTGATTAAGAGTCAGCTGCTCTGCCAATTGAGCTAATGGCGCGCGGTGAGAAACGTTAGCACCCGGTCCGGGCGACCGGCGAACCGGATGCCCCCGACGTGGCGCAGATCACGCGCGAGGCGTCAGGGCCCCGGGAGGCCGTCGGTCGACCGCCCGCGGGACGTGCCGTCGTCGACCCCGGGCTCCCACCAGGCGTCGTCGGGCATGCCCTCGGCGGCCAGGATGTCGGCGGAGTCCGGGCCGTCCGGTGTCACCAGGTCCATCAGCAGCGCGAGCGGCACGTGATCGGCCAGCAGGTCCATGACCTGCTCGGGGACCGGACCGTCGTCGGGCTCGGACGGCCGCGGGTCGCCGGTGGAGGCCGTCGGGTCGGCGTCGGGCACGTCGTTCACGTCAGCTCCCCTCGGGGCGGTGGGCGCTCATCGGACCACCCCCGCAGCAGCGTCTCAAGCGCGTCACCCGCGTGCCGCGGGTGATCACAGGTACAGGCCGGTACCCGTGCCGGCGGCGTCGGACTGCGCGACGCCGTGCACGTCCTTCTCCCGCAGCAGCACGTAGACCGTGCCGCCGAGCTCCACCTCGGCGCGGTCCTCCGGGTCGAACAGCACCCGGTCCCCCACCCGCACCTGCCGCACGCCCTGCCCGGCCGCCGCGACGTGCGCCCATGCGAGCCGGCGTCCCACCGACGCGGTCGACGGGATGACGATGCCCGACGTCGAGCGTCGCTCCGCGGACTCGGCGTCGAGGTGCACGAGCAGGCGGTCGCCGAGCATGCGGATCGGCGGGGTGGTGGCGTCCGGGTCGGGCGGCGCGGTGGTCACGCCGCCGACCGTACCCGCACGCCGGAGGGCCCACGACGGCGGGGCGGCGCGGGGAGGTGCTGCCCGCGACGCTCACTACGCTGGGTGCCATGACGACCCGACTCGCGCCCGGCGACCCCGCCCCGGACTTCACGCTGCCCACCGCCGACGGCGGCGAGCTGACCCTGTCCAGCCTTCGCGGGAAGCACGTCATCGTCTACTTCTACCCGGCCGCCATGACGCCCGGCTGCTCCACGCAGGCGTGCGACTTCCGGGACTCGCTCGAGGCGCTGCACAGCCAGGGCTACACGGTCGTCGGCGTCTCCCCGGACCCGGTGGACCGCCTGGCCGAGTTCGCCGCGCACGACGGGCTGACGTTCCCCCTCGTGTCGGACGTGGACAGGCAGGTGCTCACGGGCTGGGGCGCGTACGGGGAGAAGAAGCTCTACGGCAAGACGGTCACCGGGGTCATCCGGTCCACGGTCGTCGTCGACCCCGACGGCACGGTGGCGCTGGCCCAGTACAACGTCAAGGCGACCGGTCACGTCGCCAAGCTGCGCAAGGACCTCGGCCTCGCCTGACGGCGTCCCGGGCACCGCCCGGTGTGGAAGGCTTGGCCACGCGGGAGTGGTGTAACGGTAGCCACGCCAGGTTTAGGTCCTGGTGCCCTCGGGCGTGCGGGTTCGAATCCCGTCTCCCGCACCGGTGCGGACGCACGAGAGCGGGTGCCGCCCCCTGGGGCGACACCCGCTCTCGTGGCTCTGCGGCCCGACACGCGCCGGTCGTGCGGCGCGCGTGGTGGCTCAGCTCTGGTGGGAGTGCTCCGCGTGCTGCGCCTGGATCTGGGCGCGGACGTCGTCCATGTCCAGCCCCTTGACCGCGTCGACGACCTGCTGCAGCGCCGGCCCGGGCAGGGCACCCGCCTGGTTGAAGACGAGGATGCCCTCGCGGAAGGCCATCAGGGTCGGGATCGACGTGATGCCCAGCTCACCGGCGAGCGCCTGCTCGGCCTCGGTGTCGACCTTGGCGTGCAGGATCTCCGGGTGCTGGTCGGACGACGCCTCGAAGACCGGTCCGAAGCGCTTGCAGGGTCCGCACCACTCGGCCCAGAAGTCGACGAGGACGATGTCGTTGTCCTTGATCGCCTGCTCGATCGTGGTGCCGGTCAGTTCCTTCGTGGCCATGAGCCGCCCTCTCTCGCTGTCTCGTTCCTCCGGTCATCGATAACGCCCAGGCGCCCGCAGTATTCCGCCGGCTGCGCGTCGGGTGCGGACCCCGGGCGCGGGCCGGGGTAGAAAAGACCGGTGACCGACACCTTCGAGCTGCCCGACCCCGACCGCGAGACCCCCCGCCCGTCCGGCTGGCTGTCGCCGCACGAGATCGCCCGGGTGCGGGCGGCCGTGCCCCTGCTCTACGTCGACGCCGTGCCCGTCCGGGTGGACGACTCCGGCGACGTCGTCGCGGTCGGCCTGCTGCTGCGCGCCACGCCCGAGGGCGTCATGTCCCGTGCGCTGGTCTCGGGTCGCGTGATGTACCACGAGCGGGTCCGCGACGCGCTGCTGCGCCACATCGAGAAGGACCTCGGACCGGTCGCCCTGCCGCAGATCCCGTCGTCCCCGCAGCCGTTCACGGTCGCCGAGTACTTCCCGACGCCGGGTGTCACCCCGTACCACGACCCCCGCCAGCACGCGGTGTCCCTGGCGTACGTCGTCCCGGTCTCCGGCGACTGCCGCCCGCAGCAGGACTCGCTGGACCTGGCCTGGCTGACACCGGAGGAGGCGGTGAGCCGGCCCGTGCTCGGGGAGATGAACGGCGGGCAGGGGCTCCTGCTGCGCCAGGCGATGGCGTACGTGGGCCGGCTGCCCTGACGCCCCCTCGAGCGGCCGCCTCGGAGCGGCCGCCTCAGGTGGGTGGCCCGGCGGGACCGTCCGGGGCCTCGTGCAGCAGCCGGAACTCGCCCCGGCGCAGCAGGCGCAGGACGAGCGCGGCCGGGTTGCCGAAGGCGGCCAGGCCGTCCGCCCGGCTGCACGGCTCGACCCGGTCGACGCGGTGCTCGCGCCCCCGGTGCACCACGGTGCACCCGCCGGCCGCGACGACGTTGCGGTACCAGGACACCTGCGGCCCGTAGGTGAGCTCGGCGACGAACGCCCCGGGGACGCGCGCCAGGATCAGCGGCGTCTCGTACACGCGCCCGGTGGTGCGGCCCACGTGCCGGACCAGCGAGAACGGCCCACGCCCCGACCGGGCGGCGCGCAGCGCCACGGGGTTGAGCGTGTGGGTGAGCACGCGCAGGAACAGCCGCCGGCCACGACCGGGCACGGGCCCCACCTCCTCGTACGACCTCGCCGTGCGGCGCATACCGCCCATCGTGCTCCCGCGACCGCGTCGGGCGGGTGCGCAGCCGCGTCCACGACCGTGCCCGTCCGGACGGCGCCCGCCGGGCGAAGTGGGCCCGGAGGTCGGATGATCACGGCATGACCTCTCTCGCCTGCAGCCCGCGCCCCCGTGGCGCGAACCGATGACCGCCCCGACCCCGGACCGCCGGGGCGCCGACCACGTCGAGGTGATCCGCTCCGAGCAGCGTCTGGTCACCGGGGTCGAGCGACGGGTCAGCGGCCGCGTCCGGATCGCGAAGCGGGTCGTCACCGAGGAGCGCACGGTGACCGTCACCGTGCGGCGTGAGGAGCTCGTCGTCGAGCACCTGCCGGCCGACCCCACGACCGACGCGGCCGGGACGACCGCCGTCGCCCCGGCCCCGCACGGGACGGACGCGGTGCTGACGTTCGTGCTGTCGGAGGAGGTGCCGCAGGTGTCGGTCCGCTCCGTCCCGCGCGAGCGGGTCAGCGCCTACGTCGACCGGGTCACGACGCTCGAGGTCCTCACCGACGACGTCGCCCACGAGCGGGTCGAGGTCGACGTGGAGGACCTGAGGGACCGTCGCTGACGCCGCAGGCGCCGGGACCTCCCGGCGCCCGCGCCTCCGTACCGGGGGCCGGCCGGACCGACCGGATCAGTCCAGGCGCAGCTCGGGCCAGTCGGCCAGGTCCGCGCGCATCCGGCGGTCGTGCGTGGCCACCACCACGGCGGCCGACGTCGCCCGCAGCGCGGTGGTCAGCTCGTCCACCAGCGCGATCGACAGGTGGTTCGTCGGCTCGTCCAGGAGCAGCACGTGCGGTGCGGACAGCAGCGCGCACGCCAGGTCGAACCGGCGGCGCTGGCCCACCGACAGCTCGGTGATCGGCCGGTCGAGGTCCTCCTCGGTCAGCAGGCCGAGGGACGCCACGGGCACGAGCTGCTCAGGGTCCAGCGCCCCGACCGCCAGCAGGTCCAGCGCGCGTCGCGCATAGGCGGCGAACCCGGTCGGCGGACCGTCGGCGACCGGGCCCGGGTCCGCGTCGTGCCCGGCCACGGACGGTCCGGCGCCGGGCGCGTCGGCGACGTCGGGCAGCACCTCACCGCGGGGGCCCACGGACGCGTGCCCCTCCTGGGCGAGGATGCCGATCCGCACGCCCGGGGCGACCGTGCGGGTGCCGCGCTCCAGCGCCGCGGCGCCGGCGAGCGCGGCCAGCAGCGTGGACTTGCCGGACCCGTTGGGCCCGGTGACGAGCAGCCGCCCGCACGGCGGCAGCCCCAGGCGCACCCCGGGCAGGTCCAGCCGGCCGGGCACCAGCGGCGCCCGTACCTCCACCAGCGGGGCGCCGTCCGGGACACCGCCGCGCTGGGTCGGCAGGGCGGGCAGGTCCGGGAACGCCAGCGTCTGCGGCGGGACGGGCACCTCGACGGCGGCCGCCTCCAGGCGCTGGACCAGCCGGTCGGCCGCCTTCACGTGGATGCGCGCCCGGGTCGCCCGGCGGTGCCCGTGGCTGCCCTTGGGCGGGCGCCACGCGTCCGACAGCCCCTCGTACGACTCGTCGAGCCGCCGCAGCAGCTGCTCCTTGCGCTTGCGCTCCGCCGCGTACCGCTGGCGCCAGCGCCGGAGCGCCGCGTCCTTGGCGAACCGGTAGGCGGCGTACGTGGTCGCGCCGTAGACCGCCGGACGCCCGTCGATCGTGGGGTCCAGGTCGAGGATGCCGGTCATCACGTCGTCGAGGAGCTGGCGGTCGTGGGTCACGATGACGACGACGCCCGTCGACCGCTGCAGCTCCGCGGTGAGGTAGCCGACGCCGGCCGCGTCCAGGTGGTTCGTGGGCTCGTCGAGCAGCAGCACGTCCGCGCGCTGCGCGACCCGGCACGCCAGGCGCACGCGGTACCGCTCGCCGACGCTCATCTCGGCCAGCAGCCGGCCGCGGTCGCGGGGCGCGCCGAACCGGGTCAGCGCCTCGTCCATCCGGCGGTCGGCGTCCCACCCGGCGAGGTGGTCGACGCGCGCCAGCGCGCGGCTGAGGGCCGGCAGGTCGCCGGACTCGTGGTCGAACGTGTCCAGGGTGTGCTGCAGGTCGGCGTGCGCGGCCCGGACCGCCCCGAGCGCCTCGTCGACCAGGGTGCCCACGGTGGCTCCGGCCGGTGCGGTGAGCTCCTGCGCCACGGTGGCCAGCGAGCCCGCCCGGCGCACCTCGCCCGCGAGCGGGACGAGCGTCCCGGCGAGCACCCCCAGCAGGGTCGACTTGCCGGCGCCGTTCTCCCCGACGACGCCGATCCGGGCGCCGGCCCCCACGGTCAGCGACAGGCCGCTGAGCACGGGGCGACCGGGGTACCCGAAGGTGACGTCCCGCGCGGCGACGTGCACCACACCGGGCGCGACGGGCGCCCCCACGGTCGGGCCGGTCGATCCCTCGGTCTCCACCTCCGTCACCGCGCGCTCCCCCGTCGGGCACCCGGCCGGGCAGGTCGGCGTGCGGCGGCTACCGTCGGTGCCATGCCCGCGACCCCGCTCCCCCTCCGCACGCCCGCGACCTCGCCCGGCGACCCGTCCCGCGCCGCCGCGACCGCGGTCGCCGTCGCGGTCGCCGTCGCGCTGGACGTGGCCGTCGTGGTCGGGTTCGCGGCCGCCGGCCGGTCCTCGCACGCGGAGTCCGGCGACGTGGCGGGCGTGCTGGGCACCGCGTGGCCGTTCCTCGCCGCGGCCGCCGCCGGGTGGCTCGTGACCCGGGCGTGGCGGGCACCGACCCGGGTGCGGCCGACGGGGGTCGTGGTGTGGGCCGCGGCGTGGGGCCTCGGGCTGGCGCTGCGCGGGCTGTCCGGCGACGGTCTGGCGGCGCCGTTCGTCGCCGTCTCCGCGGTGGTGCTCGCCGCGGGGCTGGTGGGCTGGCGGGCGGTGGCCACGGCGCTCAGCGCCGTGCGGCGTCGTCGGGCCCGTCGTCCGACGAGCGTCCCAGCACCGCGGCGATGACCGGCGCCAGCGCGCGCAGCGCCTGGCCCCGGTGGGAGATGGCGTTCTTCTCCTGCGCGGTCAGCTCCGCGCAGCTGCGGGCGGCGGCCGGTTCCTGACCGTCCGGCACGAGGACCGGGTCGTAGCCGAACCCGCCGGCGCCCCGCGGCTCGGTGGCCAGCGTGCCCCGCAGGTACCCCAGCTCGACGTGCTCGGCGCCGTCCGGGGTGACCAGGGCGGCCGCGCAGACGAACTGCGCGCCGCGGTGCCGGGGGGCGATGTCCGCCAGCTGGGCGAGCAGCAGGCGCAGGTTCGCCGCGTCGTCCCCGTGCTGCCCGGCCCACCGGGCGGAGAAGATCCCCGGCGCCCCGCCGAGGACGTCCACCGCGAGCCCGGAGTCGTCGGCGACGGCCGGCAGGCCGGTGAACGCGGCGAGCGCGCGCGCCTTGATCAGGGCGTTCTCGGCGAACGTGACGCCGTCCTCGACGGGCTCCGGGGCGCCGACGTCCCGGGCGCCGACGACGGCCGCAGGGTCCAGGCCGGGGACGGCCGGCGCCAGGATCGCGCGCAGCTCGCCGAGCTTGTGCGCGTTGTGGGTCGCGAGCACGAGCCGCGCCCCGCTCACCGCAGCACCCGACGGCACGGCGCTCGACGGCGCAGCACCCGACGGCGCGGCGCCGGACGCACCGGTGCCGGGGAGGTCCGACGTCACGGGTTCGTCCGGGTCCCGTTGGACAGCGCGAGCTCCTGGCGGCGGGTCAGCTCGGCGGTGCCCTGCAGCGCCAGGTCCAGCAGCGCGTCGAGCTCGGCGCGGTCGAACGGCGTCTGCTCGGCGGTGCCCTGCACCTCCACGAACTGGCCCTTGCCGGTCACCACGACGTTCATGTCCGTGTGCGCGCGCACGTCCTCCTCGTAGGGCAGGTCCAGCACGGGGACGCCGTCGACGATGCCGACGCTGACGGCCGCCACCGAGTCCATGAGCACCGGCCGGGACCCCTTGATCGCACCCTCGCGCTGCCCCCAGGCGATCGCGTCCGCCAGGGCGACCCAGGCGCCGGTGACCGCCGCGGTGCGGGTGCCGCCGTCGGCCTGCAGGACGTCGCAGTCCAGCACCAGGGTGTTCTCCCCCAGCGCGGCGACGTCGACGACGGCGCGCAGCGAGCGGCCGATGAGGCGGGAGATCTCGTGCGTGCGGCCACCGATGCGGCCCTTGACGGACTCGCGGTCCGAGCGGGTGGAGGTCGCCCGCGGCAGCATGGCGTACTCCGCGGTGACCCAGCCCTCGCCCGACCCCTTGCGCCACCGCGGCACGCCGGCGGTGAAGGACGCGACGCACAGCACCTTCGTCGCACCGAACTCGACCAGCACGCTGCCCTCGCCCGCGTCCAGCCAGCGGCGGGTCAGGGTGACCTCCCGCAGCTCGTCCGGGCGGCGGCCGTCGGCGCGCGAGAAAGGGGGCGTCGAGGGGGTGGTCATGGCCCCGAGCCTATCCGCCGGGCAGCGGACCGCCGCCCGGGTCAGAGCTCGTACACCGCTCCGGGACGGGCGAGCTCGACCGGGCCGGCGTACTCGCCGCGGGCCTCCGCGAGGGTCACCGCCGGGTCGTTCCAGGCGACCAGGTGGGTCAGCACCAGGCGGCGGGCCCCGTGCGCGGTCGCGGCGTGACCCGCCCGGCGACCGGTCAGGTGGACCCCCCGCAGGGCGTCGTCGCGGCCCTCGAGGTAGGCGGCCTCGGCGAGCAGGAGGTCGACGTCCGTGGCGAGCGTGCCCAGCCCGGCGCACTCGTCGGTGTCGCCGGTGTACGCGAAGGTCACGCGTCGCCCGGGGTCGGCCTCGGACGGCCCGGTCACCCGCAGCCCGAACGCCGGCACCGGGTGCTCGACGCCCACCGGCTCCAGCCGCAGCGGCCCCACGTCGACCGGCTCGCCCTCGACCCACGGGCGCACGTCCAGGCAGCCGGTCAGGCCGGTCGCCGGGTCCGAGCCGGCCATCTGCGCGAGCCGGGCCGCCGCGCCGTCCGGGGCGTGCACCGGCACGGCCGGGCGGCTGCCCTCCGGGCGGTACTTGAGGTAGACGCCCAGGACGACGAGGTCGGCGCAGTGGTCGGAGTGCATGTGCGAGACGCCGAAGAGGTCGACGTCCGCGGGGTCGCAGTACTGCTGCAGGGCGCCGAGGGCGCCGTTGCCCAGGTCGAGCACGACGCGCCAGGTGCGTCCGGCGTCGTCGTCGACCTCCACCAGGTAGCTGGACGCGGCGGAGTCGGCGCTCGGGAACGACCCCGCGCAGCCGACGACGGTCACCCTCACCGGGCGGGCCTCATCGCAGCACCGTCGCGGCCTCGACCGCGCCCACCTCGGGACCGAGGAACCGGCGCGCCAGGTGCTGGAACGAGTCGGAGTCGCCCGTGGCCAGGAACCGGTGCTCGGGCGCGCCGAGCTGCAGCGAGCGCTCCAGGTCGTGCGCGACGAGCGTGCGGTACACGTCCTTGGCGGTCTCCTCCGCGCTGGACACCAGGGTCACGTCGTCCCCCATCACGTAGGAGATGACGCCGGTCAGCAGCGGGTAGTGGGTGCAGCCCAGCACGAGCGTGTCGACGTCGGCCTCGCGCACCGGGTCCAGGTACTCGTGCGCGACGGCGAGCACCTCGGGCCCGGACGTGACCCCCGCCTCGACGAACTCCACGAACCGGGGGCACGGCTGCATGGTCAGCGACAGCCGCGGGGCGATGGCGAAGGCGTCGTCGTAGGACCGTGACTGGATGGTCGCCTTCGTGCCGATCACCCCGATCCGGCCCGTGCGGGTCGCGGACGCCGCCCGTCGCGCCGCCGGCAGGATCACCTCGACGACCGGCAGCCCGCGCCGCAGCGTGTACCTCTCGCGGGCGTCGCGCAGGACCGCCGACGACGCGCTGTTGCACGCGATGACCAGCATCTTCACCCCGGCGTCGACGAGGTCGTCCATGACCTCCAGCGCGTGCGCGCGCACCGCGGCGAGAGGCTTGGGGCCGTACGGGGAGTTGAGCGTGTCGCCGATGTAGAGCAGCGACTCGTGCGGCAGCTGGTCCAGGATCGAGCGCGCGACCGTCAGACCGCCGACGCCGGAGTCGAAGATCCCGATGGGCGCGTCGTTCACGCGGGCGAGCCTAGTCGAGCCCGGTCCGTGCCCCGTCCGCGCCTCCGTCGAGGTCGGCCAGCAGCAGCGCCATGAGCGACTCCTGCAGCCAGGTGAGCGCCGCGTACACCGAGCCCAGGTAGGCCCGGACCTCGGCCGCGACGATCTCCCGGGCCGGCCGGTCGTCGTCGACGTCGGCGCCCTCGTCCAGCTCGTCGGCGTCGTCCAGGGCCGCCGCCTGCGCCTCGAGGGTCTCGTACAGCCGGTCCGCGTCCTCCTCCGTCCGCAGGCCGAGGCGCTCGGCCAGCACGAGGCGCACGTCCGTGAGCCCGGCGGCCAGCGCCTGCGCGTCACCGCGCGGGACCACGAGGTCCTCGTCGTCGTCCGCCGGCAGGCCCAGCCGCCGGGCCCGGACGGCGTCCTGCGCGCCGTCCAGCGCGGTCCACAGGTCGCGCAGCCGCGCGATCTTCGTCGAGCGGAGGTCGGCGTCGGTGAGCCGGCGGAACTCCGCGGTGACCTCGTCGTCGTCCCGCGAGGCGTCCGGCAGCAGCCGCCGCACGGCCGGGTCGTCCGGCGGCGCGACGCGGCCCGTGCTCATCCGCAGCAGCACGGGCGGCACGCCGGGGTGCGCGGCGTCCGGGCCGCCGTCCGGGGCTCCGTCGGGGACCGGCCCGTCGCCGGAGCCCTCGCCGTCGGAGGCCTCGGCGCGGAAGCGCTCGGCGCCGAGCAGCTCCGCGACGTCGGCCACCACGGTGGCGAACACCTCGCGCTCGGTGCGGTCCAGCCCGGCGACGTAGTACCCCCCGGCCGGACGGAACGCGCGCATCAGCGGCCGCCCTGCTGGAGGGTGGCCCACAGCCCGAACTCGTGCATCGCCTGCACGTCGGTCTCCATCTGCTCGCGGTTGCCGGTCGACACGACGGCGCGCCCCTGCTCGTGCACCTGGCGCATCAGCCGCTCCGCCTCGAGAGCCGGGTAGCCGAAGTACGACCGGAACACGTAGCTGACGTACGTCATGAGGTTGACCGGGTCGTTCCAGACGATGGTCACCCACGCGTCGTCGGTCGCCGCCTGCTCCTCGACCCGCACGTCCTGCTCGGGGAGGGTCTGCACGGGCACCGTCCCACTGTAGGTGCTCCCGTCGACGGCTTCCGCGCGGCCCCCTACGGTGAGCACCATGAGTGCTCCGGAGCCTTCGGCGCGCGTCGGCGGCACCGGTGCCGCACGGCGCGCCGCCCCCAGGACGGCGTCCGCCCACGGGTCGACCGCGCTGCTCACCGACCGCTACGAGCTCACCATGCTCCAGGCGGCGCTGGCGGACGGCACCGCGCACCGGCACTCGATCTTCGAGGTCTTCACGCGCCGGCTGCCGCCCGGCCGGCGGTACGGGGTGCTGGCCGGCACCGGCCGCGTCCTGGAGGCGCTGGCCGACTTCCGGTTCGGCGAGCCCGAGCTGGAGTGGCTGCAGGCGGAGAAGGTCGTCGACGACGCGACCCTGGGGTTCCTGGCCGACTACCGCTTCACCGGTGACATCTCCGGGTACGCCGAGGGTGAGGTCTTCTTCCCGCGCTCGCCGGTCATGGTCGTCGAGGGGACCTTCGCCGAGTGCGTGCTCCTGGAGACCCTCGTGCTGTCGATCCTCAACTTCGACTCCGCGGTCGCGTCGGCGGCGTCACGCATGACCAGCGCGGCCGTCGACCGGCCGGTGCTCGAGATGGGGTCGCGGCGGGCGCACGAGCACGCGGCCGTCGCCGCCGCACGTGCAGCGGTGGTCGCGGGCTTCGCCGGGACGTCCAACCTCGAGGCCGGGCGCCGTTGGGGGCTGCCCACCATCGGCACGGCCGCGCACGCCTTCATCCTCCTGCACGACGACGAGGAGTCCGCGTTCGCCAGCCAGGTCGCCTCCCAGGGCAAGGGCACGACCCTGCTGGTGGACACCTACGACGTCCGGCGCGGGGTCGAGGCCGCGATCGCGGCGGCCGGCCCGGGGCTCGGCGCGGTCCGGCTGGACTCCGGGGACCTGCTGTCCCTGGCGCAGGAGGTGCGCCGCACGCTGGACTCCCTCGGGGCGACGTCGACCAGGATCGTGGTCACCTCGGACCTGGACGAGCACGCGATCGCCGCCCTCGCCGCGGCGCCGGTCGACGCGTACGGCGTCGGGACGTCGGTGGTCACCGGGTCCGGGGCGCCGACCTGCGGGATGGTCTACAAGCTCGTCGCGCGCGCCGGGGAGGACGGCGTCATGGAGCCGGTCGCCAAGGCGTCGGCGTCCAAGACGAGCTCGGGCGGCCGCAAGAACGCCGCCCGGCGCCTGGACGCCGAGGGCCGCGCCGAGGCCGAGGTGATCATCGTCGGCCGGGACGGCGAGGTCGCGGCGTGGTCGCCGGAGGAGCAGGGGCTGCGCGCGCTGCACGTCCCGCTCGTGATCGGCGGGGCGGTGGACACCCGCTGGTGCGGGGCGCACGGGGTGCACACGGCGCAGCAGCGTCACGGGCTCTCGCGCGCCGAGCTGCCCCGCGGGGCCCGCCGGCTGTCCGCGGACGAGCCGGCGGTCCCCACGGAGACGGTCACGCTGGTCTGACCCGGGTGCGTCCCCGACCGGCGCCGGTCGCGCCGGTCGGGCCCCGGGTCGCGCCGGGGCCGACCCGGGGCGTGCGGGGTCAGACCCGTGCCTTGCCTCGCCGCACGATGCTGAGGACCAGGCCGATCACGAGCACGGCGACGCCGATCCAGATGAGGATCTTGGCGGCCTCGATCGCGACGCCGAGGATCAGCAGCACGACACCGACGACGATGATGAGCAACCAGCTGGGCATGGTGCCCCTCCCTGTGTGAGCCCGCGCCGGATCTCGGTGCGGGCGGTCCGACGTGGGGAGCATGGCACCGCGGCGGCACCGGCCGCGCGTCATGGCTGGTCGCACGCCGGGTCACGGCCGGGGTGCACCCGACGGTGCCGTCCCGTCGGCCGCTCCGCCGCTCGGGTGTCCCTCCCGCGGGCTCCTACACCCGGCACCCGGCCGGACGATGGGACGGGCGACACCACACCGCCCGCAGGAGCTGCGTCCCATGAGCACCGCCACCGCCCCGGCCACCCGGCCGGAGTTCGTCTTCGTGCGTTACGACGACGCCCCCGACCGTCCCGACGGCATGCCCAGCGACCGGGAGCGGTTCGCGATCCACCGCTCGTGGCTGCACGCGCTCGACTCCGGCACCATGCCGGCGTCGAAGGTGGCCCTGCTCGACACCTGGGCACCCGGCTGGCGCAGCGACGCCGCCCGGAGGGTCTTCGCCGCCGTGCCGAGCCCGCACGGGCGGTAGGCGGGCCCGCTCGCCGATGTCGGCCGCCGAGCCCGCCCGGACCCGCGGCTCCGGTCGGTGCGGAGCCGGCCGGGGCGGAGCCGGCCGGGTCGGAGTCGGCCAGGGGGAGCCGGCCGGTCCCGTCAGCGCTTGCCGACGAACCAGGCGCGGACCACGGCGACCCGCTGCTCGAGCTGCTCGACGGTCGCCAGCGCGACCTCCGGTCCCCCGCTGCGCCGGCGCAGCTCGGCGTGGACCGACCCGTGCGGCTGCCCGCTGCGCCGTGCCCACGCGGACACCAGCGAGTTGAGCTCCTTGCGCAGCTCGGCGACCCGGCGGTGGTCCACCACCGCCGGCTGGGGCGCCGCGCCCCGGCCCTTGCGGGCCGTGAGCTGGTCGGCCTGACGCTGCCGCAGCAGCGTGGTGACCTGGTCGGCGTCCAGCAGCCCGGGCAGGCCCAGGAAGTCCAGCTCCTCCTCGGAGCCGACGTCCGCCCCGGTGCCGAACTCGCCGCCGTCGAACAGCACCCGGTCGAACGACGCCTGCGCCTCCAGCGCCTCGAACGACCCCTGCGTGCCGTCCGGGCCGACGGCGTCCGGCCCCGAGTCGGTGCGGTTCGCCGCTGCGAGCAGCGCGTCCTCCGGGTTGAAGCCCTCGCCCTGCTCCTCCACGGTCAGCGGGCGGTCCAGCGCATGGTCCCGCTCCGCCTCGAGCGCGTTCGCGAGCTCGAGCAGCTGCGGGACGCTGGGCAGGAACACCGACGCCGTCTCCCCGCGCCGGCGGGCGCGCACGAACCGGCCGACGGCCTGCGCGAAGAACAGCGGCGTCGCCGTCGAGGTCGCGTAGACCCCGACCGCCAGGCGCGGCACGTCGACGCCCTCGGAGACCATCCGGACCGCCACGAGCCACCGGCTGGTCCCGGCGGAGAACGCGTCGATCTTGTCCGAGGCGCCGTCCTCGTCGGACAGCACGACCGTCGGCGACTCCCCCGTGAGCCGGGCGAGGTGACCGGCGTAGGCGCGTGCGTCCGTCTGGTCGGTCGCGATGATCATGGCGCCCGCGTCCGGCACGGCCCGCCGGACCTCGGTGAGCCGCCGGTCGGCCGCGGCGAGCACGGAGGGGATCCACTCGCCGTTCGGGTCGAGCGCGGTGCGCCACGCCTGCGCGGTCATGTCCTTGGTGAGCGGCTCCCCGAGGCGGGCGCTGATCTCGTCGCCCGCCTTGGTGCGCCACCGCACCTGGCCGGAGTAGGTGAGGAACAGCACCGGGCGCACGACGTGGTCCCGCAGGGCCTCGCCGTAGCCGTACACGAAGTCGGCCGCGCTGCGCCGGATGCCGTCCCCGCCGCGCTCGTACCGGACGAACGGGATCGCGGCGGTGTCCGAGCGGAACGGCGTCCCGGTCAGCGCCAGCCGCCGGGTCGCGCCCTCGAACGCCTCGCGGATGCCGTCGCCCCAGGACAGCGCGTCCCCGCCGTGGTGCACCTCGTCGAGGATGACCAGGGTGGGCGCGGCGGCGGTCCGGGCGGCGTGCAGCGCCGGCTTCATCGCGACCTGGGCGTAGGTCAGCGCGACGCCGTCGTAGTGGGCGCCGTGGCGGCCCTGGGCGTTGGTGAAGCTCGGGTCGATGCGGATCCCGACCCGCGCGGCGGCGTCGGCCCACTGCCGCTTGAGGTGCTCGGTCGGCGCCACCACGGTCACCCGTCGCACGACGCCCGCAGCGAGCAGGTCCGTCGCGATGCGCAGGGCGAACGTCGTCTTGCCCGCCCCGGGGGTGGCCACGGCGAGGAAGTCGCGCGGCGCGGCGGTCCGGTACTGCTCGAGCGCCTGCGCCTGCCAGGCACGCAGCTTCCCCGCGGTCCCCCACGGCGCGCGCCCGGGGAAGGCGGGCGAGAGCTGGGAGGCCGCGGCGGCCGAGGCGTGGGTCGGAGGCAGGCGGTGCGGGGTGCTCACTTCCCGCCGGAGGACGAGCCGCCGGAGGACCCGGCACCGGAGCCGGCGTCGTCGTCCTGCGGGGGGCGCAGGCCGTTGTAGATCTCCTGGCAGATCGGGCAGACGGGGAACTTGTTCGGGTCGCGGCCCGGCACCCAGACCTTGCCGCACAGCGCGATGACCGGCTTCCCGGACAGCGCCGAGTCCATGATCTTGTTCTTGCGCACGTAGTGGGCGAAGCGCTCGTGGTCCCCCGGCTCCACCTGCTCGGTCGCCTCGGTGCGCTCCAGGACGCTCGTCGAGGTGCCGCCCGTGGAGTCCGGCTGGGTGCCCGGCTGGGTGAACGGGTCGTCGGGTCCGGTGGTCGAGGCGAACGGCTCACTCATGGGCCCGAGTCTACGTCGAGGGTCCGACACCGCCGACGGTGCACCCACGACGCGGACAGGCTCGCCGCGCACGTCACGGGCCCGCTCCCAGGGCGGTCCGTCCGGGCCGGGGCTAGCCTGCGATGGTCCGGACAGGACCGTCCCGCACGGTCCCTGCGCACAGCCGATGGAGGCTCCGATGCATCGTCGGACGTTCGTCCTCGGGCTCGCCGGCGTCGGTGCCGCAGCCTCCCTCCCCACCGCGCCTGCCGCCGCCGCCGCCGCACTGGCTACCGCGCCTGCCGCGGGCGCCCGCACCTCGGCCGCGCCGGCGCTCCTGCCGGTCGGGGCCGTCGGTGACGGGGTCGCCGACGACACCCAGGCGCTGCAGGACCTCCTCGACGCGTCGGCGGCGAGCGGCGCCGCGGCTGTCGTGCCGGCGGGCACCTACCGCTGCACGCGCAGCCTGCTGCTGTCGTCGGGCACGGCCCTGCACCTGGAGGGCGGAGCGCACCTGCTCAAGGACTGGGCAGCCCGCCCGGGCCTGGTGAACGCGTTCCTGCGCAACGTCGACTTCGGGACGAGGTCCGACCGGGTGAGCATCACCGGACCGGGCACCATCGGCGCCGTCGACCACAGCCGCACCGGGGTCGTGCTGGCCCTCTACGGCGACGACGTCCGGCTCCGCGACTTCACCATCGACACCTACGCGGGCGGTCAGGCGATCCTGTTCGCCGGCGACCGTGGCCGGATCGACGCCGTCACGATCCGGGGCAGCGCCCCGGCCTTCGGCACCGGCGGCATCCGGATGTTCGGCGGCGAGGACTTCGTCGCGACCGGGTGCCACGTCGAGTCCGGTGACGACTGCCTGCAGTTCGTGCCGATCGGCGACCCGACGGCCGTCCTGCACGACCTGAGCATCCGGCGCGGCTCGTACGTCGCCTGCACCGGCGCGAGCTCGGCGAGCCGCTTCATGGTCGCCAGCCTCGAGTGGACGAGCGGCGAGGGCGGGATGACGTCCTCGGTGACGGACTGCTCGTTCGTGGCCTGCCACGGCTCCGGCGCCGATCGCGGCATCGTCGTGAAGAACACGCACAGCAGCGGGGCCATCGAGCGCGTGTCCTTCGTCGACTGCTCCGTCGACATGGCCGGTGCGTCGGACGCCGACACCCAGGAGATCCGGATCCAGACCGGCGCGACGTCGACCGGCGCGATCCGCGACGTGTCGTTCACGCGCACCTCGATCACCCGCCCGGTCAACGCGACGCTGCGCATCGGTGGCCCGAACATCAGCGGCGTCACCTTCGACGGCTGCACGTTCACCGCACCCTCCGGCGCCGGCGCCACCATCGCGGTCGTCGACGCCGCCGACCGCGTGACCTTCCGGCGGTGCACCGTGGCGGCCGCACCGGGCAAGCGCCCCCTGACGGTCGGACCCGTGACGCAGGTGACGGACCTGCTGGTCGACGGCTGCCGCTTCACCGAGATCCCGGACGGCGTGTGGGGGATCAACCTCGTCGCCGTCGACGGCGCCCGGATCGTGGGCACCTCCTTCGCGGCGGCCGCCGGGAGCACGACGGCCCGTGCCGTGCGCATCACCGCTGCCTCACGGCGGGTGGTGCTGGTCGACGACGACCTCACGGGGCTGACCAACCGGACGCCGGTCACCGACGCCGCGCCCGACACCGTCCTGCGGGGGAACGTCGGCGCGAGCACCGAAGCAGCCGGCACCGCCACCATCCCGCCCGGTGCGACCTCGGTGACCGTGCCGCACGGGCTCGCCGGGTCCGGTCGGGTGCCGGGACCGTCGCACGTCGGCGTGATGCCGGTCAGCGGGTCGGCCGCGACGAGCGGCTGGTTCGTCACCGCGATCACCGCGACGTCGTTCCGCATCGCGGTGCCGACTCCCCTGGGCCAGCCGGCCGAGCTCGCCTGGCGGGTCGACCTCACCCGCCGGTGACCCCCTAGAGGCCCTGCCAGGCCGGCTTGGACGCGTAGGTGCTGCGGAAGTAGTCGGCCAGCTGCAGCCGGCTCGCGGCCGCGTTGTCCACCAGCACGGTGACGTGCGGGTGGTGCTGCATGATCGTCCCCGGCCACATCGCGCTCACCGGGCCCTCCACCGCCTGGTGGACGGCCTCGGCCTTGCTGCGTCCGGTCGCCAGCATCACCAGGTGCCGGGCCGACATGATCGTGCCGAGCCCCTGGGTGAGGCAGTGCTGCGGGACCTGGGTCACGTCGCCGCCGAAGAACCGGGCGTTGTCCGCGCGGGTCTGCTCGGTGAGGGTCTTGATGCGCGTCCGCGACGCGAGCGACGAGCCCGGCTCGTTGAACCCGATGTGCCCGTCGGTGCCGATGCCGAGCAGCTGCAGGTCGACGCCCCCGGCGTCGGCGATCGCCTGCTCGTAGGCGGCGCAGGCGGCGGCCAGGTCCTCGGCCAGCCCGTCCGGCCCCTGGACCGCGCCGGGTGCGAAGTCCACCCGGGACGCGATCTCGGTCTCGATGACGTTGCGGTACCGCTCGGGGTGGTCCGCGGGAAGCCCCACGTACTCGTCGAGCATGAACGCCGTGGCCCGTGCGAACGACAGGCCCGACTGGGTGTGCCGGCGCGCGAGCTCGTCGTACACCTTCAGGGGACTGGACCCGGTCGCGACCCCCAGGACCGCGTCGGGCTTGCGGCGCAGCAGGGACTCGACGGCGTCCGCGGCGAGCCGTGCGAGCTCGTCCGCCGGGGCGATCACGACCTCCATCGGGCCACCGTCCCACGCGCGGCGAGGGCCGCGCCAATCGCCGTGGCGGGCCGCCGGGGCGGCCCGGCTCCACCCGCTCGGTCAGCGGCAGCACGTGCGGGACGTGAGGTGCGCGGCCTGCTCGCCCGTGGCGCCGACGTGGGGTGCGCAGCAGCTCGTCCCCGATCTCGTGCGGACTCCCGCCCAGCACGAGCCTGGTCGAGCGCGTCAGGCGCCGGGCGGGTTCTGCGCCGCGGACGCATCCCGTCCGCCGACGCGCGACGCGAGCCCCATCGCGTCGAACGGAGCGCGCACCTTCACGTCGTTGTCGAAGTAGACGTACACGTCACGGCCCTGCGGAGCCTCGGGGGGCGCGAGTGCTGCGACGCCCGGCGGTGCGGCCACCGGGCCGCCGACGAACGCCTCCCCCGCCATCCAGCCGCGCACCTTCGCGGCCCAGGTGTCCAGGGACGGGTCGTCGTACCCGCTGACGTACAGCTCGGTGTCGCCGTGAAGACGCACGTAGACGAAGTCGGACGTGACGTCCTCGAGGTGCGGCCACTTGCCGGCGGTGTCGGCCACGACCAGTGCCACGTCGTGCCGGCGCAGGACGTCGACGAGCTCCGGCGTGTCGAACGTGGCGTGCCGGACCTCCAGGGCGTGCCGGATCGGCCGGTCGGCGTCGGTGGTGAGCCACGCGCGGTCGTCCAGGCGCTCGTCGTGCTCCGTCGCCAGCTGGGCCGCGGCGGTGGTCGTCCGCGGGAGCAGGTCGAAGAACCGGTCGAGTCGGTCGGCGTCGAAGCGCAGCAGCGGCGGCAGCTGCCAGAGCACGGGCCCGAGCTTGGGCCCCAACGCCAGCGGGCCGGAGGCGAAGAAGTTGGCCAGCGGCGTGCGCACGTCGGCCAGCTTCTTCATGTGCGTGATTAACCGCGGCCCCTTGACCGAGAACACGAACTCGGGCGGCGTCTGCTCGGCCCACCGGACGTAGCTCTCCGGCCGCTGCAGCGAGTAGAACGACCCGTTGATCTCGATGGAGGACAGCAGGCCGGACGCGTGCTCGAGCTCCCGGCGCTGCGGCAGCCCCGGCGGGTAGAACGAGCCGCGCCACGGGGCGTACCGCCACCCCGAGATCCCGATGTAGGCGCCCGCCGACACGGTGCTCACCACCCGCCGGCGAGCACGTCGACGAGCCCCACGCCGTGCGTGCGATGGGTGACGACGTCCATGACCCGGCGACGTCCGGTGCGCGCGGCGAGGGGCTGCGCCTCCATGACTGACTTCACTGCGCCTCCGGGGTCGGGGTTCGGCGCGGTCCGCGAGCGCCGGCGGCGTGCCCGACGGCGCGGCGGGGCGGGTGGACCGCGCGGCGCCGAGGCGTGGCGCACGCTACCGCGCGTCCTCGACGGCGGCCCGACGGCGGGCGCGAGGCGGCCGGACGGCGGCTAGAGCGCGTCGAACTCGGTGACGCGCGTGCGCCAGTACTCGGCGCCGTCACGCGTGCGGGTGACGAGGCCGGCGTCCACCAGGGCCCGGCGCAGACCGACCGGGTCGCGGGTCAGCTCCGCCAGCCGGAGGGTCAGGGCCCGCTCCCCCACCGGGTCGTCGACCGGCAGGGTGCGGCTGGCGACGTAGGCGAGCACGCGGTCGCGGTCCGCCAGGCGGCGCGGCATCACGGGCAGCGTGCCGTGGCGGAAGAACCGGGCGACCGACGCCGGCGGGGTGGCCGGCGCCGGGTCGCCGACGCCGGTCGGGTCCGAGGAGCGCGCGCGGTCCATGCCGCCGAGCGTAGGTCGCAGCCCGTGCGGGCGCCGCTGCGACGGCTGGGCGGCCGCCGTCGGTGGAGCCTGGCCTCGCCTCCGGCGACACCGGGCGCCGTCAGCCCCTCGCAGCCGGGCGACGACGGCGGAGCACGAACATCAGGGGCGCCGGCTCGCCGCGGATGTCCGCCGCGCCCAGCAGCAGGTCGGGTGCCACGCGGCGCAGGGCGTCGACGATCGGGACAGCGTCGTAGACCAGCGCGGCGCTGACCACGCCGCGGGTCTGCACCGACCGGATCCGGCCGGCGGGTCGCGGCGAGCGGAGCAGCGGGACCACCGCGCGGAACGCGGCCGGCAGGCCCGAGCGGCGCAGACCCTGCGGGAACAGCCGGATGAGCGACACCGGCGCCAGGACCGGGTCGACTGGGACGGGGTCGCCGCGACCGTCGCGGAACAGCGTCGGCCGGACGTGCTCCGGGTCGTCGACGTCCTTGCCGTACCAGCCCATCGCCTCGAGCAGCCCGTCCCAGGGGTGCCCGGTGTGCCAGCCGGAGCCGTGCCAGCGGCCCACGACCTCCTCGGGCTCGATCGCGGCGCACCGGTCGAAGAACCGCAGCGCGGTGTCGGCGTCGGTGCCGCGCCGGTGCGCGAGGAGCCACCGCTCGGCGGCGTCGTCCGGCGCACCGGGGCCCGGCAGCACGTCGCCGGACGGGACGTGTGCGGGCAGACCCATGCGGTGAGCGTCACCCCGCCGGGCGGGCCCCGCAACCGGCGGCCGCTCAGGCCGCGAGCGCCTCCAGCAGCCCGGGCCCGTACCGCTCGAGCTTGGTCACACCCACCCCGGCGACCGACCCGAGCGCCTCCAGCGAGGAGGGCCGGCGGGTGGCGATCTCGCGCAGGGTGGCGTCGTGGAACACGACGTACGCCGGGACGCCCTGCTCCTTGGCCGTGGCCGCGCGCCAGGCCCGCAGGCGCTCGAAGACGTCGGTCGTCGCCGCGTCCAGCTCCGGCGCCCCGGCGGACGCCGTCCGCCGGCCGGACCGCGGTGCCCGTGGCGCGGCGGCGGCCTCGCGGCGCAGCCGCACCGGGCGCGCGCCGCTGAGCACCTCCGCGCTCGTCGGGCTCAGGCGCAGGGTGCCGTAGCCGTCACCGTCCACGGCGAGCAGGCCCTGCGCGAGCAGCTGCCGGACGACGCCGCGCCACTGCGCCTCGCTCAGCTCGGTCCCGATGCCGAAGACGCTGAGCGAGGCGTGCCCGAGCTGGGTGATCCGGGGCGTGGTCTTCCCGAGCAGGATGTCGACCAGGTGCCCGGCGCCGTACCGCTGGCCGCGCTCACGCTCGAGGCGCACGACGGTGGACAGCAGCTTCTGCGCCGGCACGAGCCCGTCCCAGGACTCGGGCGGCTGAAGGCACGTGTCGCAGTTGCCGCACGGCTCGCCGCCGTCCTGCCCGAAGTACGCGAGCACCTGCTGCCGGCGGCAGTCCACCGTCTCGCACAGGGCGAGCATCGCGTCCAGGTGCGCCCCGAGGCGGCGGCGGTGCGCCGCGTCGCCGTCCGAGGTGTCGATCATCCGCCGCTGCTGGACGACGTCCTGCAGGCCGTAGGCGAGCCATGCCGTGGCGGGCAGGCCGTCCCGTCCGGCGCGGCCGGTCTCCTGGTAGTACCCCTCGACGGACTTGGGCAGGTCCAGGTGGGCGACGAACCGGACGTCCGGCTTGTCGATGCCCATGCCGAACGCGATGGTCGCGACCATCACCAGGCCGTCCTCGCGCAGGAAGCGCGACTGGTTGGCCGCCCGCACCGAGCGGTCCAGACCGGCGTGGTACGGCAGCGCCGGGATCCCGTGGTCGGACAGGTGCTGCGCCGTCGTCTCCACCGACGCGCGCGACAGGCAGTAGACGATGCCGCTGTCGCCGGCGTGCTCCGTGCGCAGCAGCTCGAGCAGCTGGGCCCGCGGGTTGTCCTTGGGGACGATCCGGTACTGGATGTTCGGCCGGTCGAAGCTCGCGACGAAGTGCCGGGCGTCGGCCAGGTCCAGCCGCTGCGCGATCTCGGCGCGGGTGGCCGCCGTCGCCGTGGCGGTCAGCGCGATCCGCGGGACCTGCGGCCAGCGCTCGTGCAGCAGGGACAGCTGCAGGTACTCGGGCCGGAAGTCGTGCCCCCACTGCGACACGCAGTGCGCCTCGTCGATCGCGAACACCGAGATCTCGCCCCGCTCGAGCAGGTCCAGGGTGCTCGGCACCCGCAGGCGCTCGGGGGCGAGGTAGAGCAGGTCGAGCTCCCCGGCGAGGAACGCGCCCTCCACCCGGCGCCGCTCGACGCCGTCCTGCGTGGAGTTGAGGAACCCCGCCCGGACCCCCAGCGCGGACAGCGCGTCCACCTGGTCCTGCATGAGCGCGATCAGCGGGGAGACGACGACGCCGGTGCCGGGGCGCACGAGCGCCGGCACCTGGTAGCACAGCGACTTGCCGCCGCCGGTCGGCATGAGCACGAGGGCGTCCCCGCCGCGCACCACCGTGTCGATGATCTCGGCCTGGTCGCCGCGGAAGGAGTCGTAGCCGAAGACGGTCCGCAGGACGTCCAGCGGCGTGGGCGCGGGTCCGGTGACCGCACGGGCGCGGGGGGCGGAGGGCTCGGGTGCCGGGGGGACGTCGGCCCCGAGGTCGGGCGGGACGTCGTCGTACTCGGGGTCGTACGGCGGTTCCTCGTCCAGCACAGTCCACCCCGGGTTCACGCCCACCAGGGTACGAGCCGGTCCGCGCCGGGGCGGACCGCTGTCGACAGGCGTCGGCTGCCTCGCGAGCGGCCCAGCTGCCGGCGTCAGTCGAGCAGGAACAGGCAGAACGGGTGCCCGTCGGGATCCAGGTGCACGCGGACGTCGTCCTGCGGCTGGTAGGCGGCCAGCTCCGCGCCGGCCTCCGCGGCGTGGGCGCACGCGGCCTCCAGGTCCCGGACGCCGATGTCGAGGTGGACCGACATCTGCTGGTCGCCCGGGCCGGCCGGCCACACCGGTCGCCGGTACGCGGTCTCCGTCTGGAACGACAGGCCGGCCCCGCCGTCCGGTGAGCGCAGCGTGACCCAGTCCGGCTCGTCGGTGCCGATCGGCCAGCCCAGCAGCCGCCTGTAGAAGGCGGCGAGGGCGCGGGGGTCGGGCGTGTCCAGCACGATGCCGGACAGCGTGAGCCGGGGGGCGTCCATGAGGCTCCTCGAGGTCGACGTCGTCCGGCGCAGCATGCCCGCGCCGCCGGTCCGGGCGCCAGGCAGGCGGGGCCCCGGGCCGTGCCCGGCGGCCCGCCGCGGGGCATTCCGGCGCGCCGTCCCGTCGACGCGAGCGGCGGGGCGCACGTCACTAGGGTGGGCGACGGTGGCGCCCGACTCCTCGGCCGCACCGATCTCGAGGGGGAGACGTGGGCGCGTACAGCAGTGATCGGCCGGGCCGGGCCGGCCGCGACGTCGGAGACGTCCTCGAGCAGGACCCCAGCCTTCCGCCGGTCGCCCTGGACGACGACGTCCTGGACGCCCAGGACCGCCGCTGGACCCCCGTGCGCATCGCCGTGTGGGCCGCGATCGCGCTGCTCGGCGGGGTCGCCTGGGTGGTGCTGGCGGTCGTGCGCGGGGAGACGGTCAACGCCATCTGGTTCGTCTTCGCGGCGGTCTGCACCTACCTCATCGCGTACCGCTTCTACTCCCGCTACATCGAGAAGCACCTGCTGCGACCCGACGACCGCCGGGCGACGCCCGCGGAGTACAAGGCCGACGGCAAGGACTACGTCGCCACCGACCGGCGCGTGCTCTACGGGCACCACTTCGCCGCGATCGCCGGTGCCGGTCCGCTGGTCGGGCCCGTGCTGGCCGCCCAGATGGGCTACCTGCCCGGGACGATCTGGATCATCGTCGGGGTCGTCCTGGCCGGAGCCGTGCAGGACTACCTCGTCATGTTCTTCTCGATGCGCCGCGGTGGCCGCTCGCTGGGGCAGATGGCGCGGGACGAGCTCGGCGTCATCGGCGGCACCGCCGCCCTGGTGGCGACGCTCGTCATCATGATCATCATCGTGGCGATCCTCGCCCTGGTCGTGGTCAACGCCCTGGCGGAGAGCCCGTGGGGCGTGTTCTCGGTGTCGATGACCATCCCGATCGCCCTGTTCATGGGCTGCTACCTGCGGTTCTGGCGTCCCGGCAAGGTCACCGAGGTCTCCCTCATCGGCTTCGTGCTGCTGATGGCCGCGATCATCGGCGGCGGCGCCATCGCCGAGACCGCGTGGGGCGCCGAGCTGTTCACGCTGGACAAGGTGACCATCGCCTGGGCGATCGTCGTCTACGGCTTCGTCGCCGCCGTGCTGCCGGTCTGGCTCCTGCTCGCGCCGCGTGACTACCTGTCGACCTTCATGAAGATCGGCACGATCGTCATGCTCGCCGTCGCGATCGTCCTGGTCCGGCCGACCCTCGAGGTGCCGGCAATCGAGCCGCTCGCCGCCGGCGGGCAGGGCCCGGTCGTCGCCGGCCCCCTGTTCCCGTTCCTCTTCGTCACCATCGCCTGCGGCGCCCTGTCCGGGTTCCACGCGCTGATCTCGTCCGGCACGACGCCCAAGCTCCTCGAGAAGGAGCGCCAGACGCGCTTCATCGGCTACGGCGGCATGCTCATGGAGTCGTTCGTCGCGATCATGGCGCTGGTCGCCGCGCTCTCCATCGACCGGGGCATCTACTTCGCGATGAACTCCTCGGCCGCCGCGACGGGCGGCACCGTCGAGGGCGCCGCCGCGTTCGTCAACGGGCTGGGCCTCACCGGGGTCGACGTGACGCCCGAGCTGCTCGCCCAGACGGCGTCCGACGTCGGCGAGGAGTCCATCGTCTCGCGCACCGGCGGGGCGCCCACGCTGTCCGTCGGGCTGGCGAACATCATGGCCCAGCTCGTCGGGGGCCGCGGGCTGATGGCGTTCTGGTACCACTTCGCGATCATGTTCGAGGCGCTGTTCATCCTCACCGCCGTCGACGCCGGCACCCGTGTCGCCCGGTTCATGCTGCAGGACAGCATCGGCAACTTCGTGCCGCGGTTCCGCGACACCTCCTGGCGCGTGGGCGCGTGGCTCGCGACGGCGGTCATGGTCGCCGCCTGGGGCGCCGTCCTGCTCATGGGCGTCACCGACCCGCTCGGTGGGATCAACACCCTGTTCCCGCTGTTCGGCATCGCCAACCAGCTGCTCGCGGCGATCGCGCTGGCGGTGTGCCTGGCGATCGTCGCCAAGCGAGGCCTGTTCCGGTACCTGTGGGTCGTGGCGCTCCCGCTCGCGTTCGCGTCGGTGGTCACCATCACCGCGTCGTTCCACAAGATCTTCTCGGACGTCCCGGCGATCGGGTACTTCGCGCAGAACCGGGCGTTCCGCGACGCCCGGGCGGCCGGCGAGACGACGTTCGGCACGGCCGCCACGCCCGAGGCGATGGACGCCGTCATCCGCAACACGATGATCCAGGGCGTGCTGTCGATCCTGTTCGTGACGCTGTCGATCATCGTCATCGCGACCGCGCTGTGGGCCACGTGGCGGGCGTACCGCTCGGGCTCCAGCGCGACGAGCGAGGACGACGCCGTCCCGTCGCGGATCTTCGCCCCGGCCGGCCTGCTCCCCACACCGGCCGAGAAGGAGCTCGAGACGCAGTGGGCCGCGGTGCCGGCGGACCGCCGGCCGGTCCGGACGGGGCACTGATGGCGCGCGAGGTCGTGACGCCGGTCGCCGTCCTGGACGCCGTCCGGCGGTCGGTCGGTGCCGGGCTGCACGACCTCGCGCGCATCTGGCGGGGCGTCGTCGGCGAGGACGCCTACGAGCGGTACTGCGACCACGTCCGGGCCGAGCGGGCGGCCGGCGAACCGGACCACCCGTGCCTGACCGAGCGGGAGTTCTGGCGGGACCGCACCGACCGGCAGGACGCCAACCCGCAGGGCCGGTGCTGCTGACGGGCGGTGCCGGACGGCGACGGCGACGGGGAGCTGCTCATCTCGGTGCTGGTCGACCGGACCGCCGCGCTGCGGGGAGTGCACCCGGTGGAGGCTTGCCGGCGGCCCCGGGCGTGGCCGGGGGCTCCGGGCCCGCCTCGGTCAGCTCGGCGCGCCGCCGCTCGAGGAACGTCCGCTCCACCCGGTTCTCGCACCGCTCGATCGCCTCGGCGTAGGCGGCGTCCGCCTCGGCGGTGCGCCCGACGCGTCGCAGCAGGTCCGCCCGGACTGCGTGCACCAGGTGGCCCCGCAGCCCGAGCCGGTCCACCAGCTCCAGCCCGGCCGCCGGCCCGTCGACCTCCGCGACGGCGACGGCCCGGTTGAGCTCGACGACCGGGCCGGGTGCGAGTCGCAGCAGGTGCTCGTAGAGCAGGACGACCTGCCGCCAGTCGGTCCCCGCGGCGTCCGGCGCGTCGCTGTGGACGGCGGCGATCGCCGCCTGCAGCTGGTACGGCCCGGGACGGTCCAGCCGCAGGCAGCGGCGCACCAGCCGCTGCCCCTCCTCCACCAGGGCGCGGTCCCACCGGGAACGGTCCTGCTCGGCGAGCAGCACCAGGTCGCCGCCCGCCGTCACACGCGCCGGACGGCGCGCCTGGGTGAGCAGCATGAGTCCGAGGAGCCCGAGCGCCTCCGGCTCGTCCGGCATGAGCTCGGCGAGCAGGCGACCGAGCCGGACGGCCTCGGCGGCCAGGTCGTCGCGGGCCAGTGCGTCGCCCGCGGTCGCCGTGTGCCCCTCGGTGAAGATCAGGTGCACGACCGTGAGCACGGCCGAGAGGCGGTCCGGCAGCTCGGCGTCGTCCGGCACCCGGTACGGGATGCGGGCGTCACGGATCTTGCCCTTCGCCCGGACGAGCCGTTGCGCCATGGTCGCCTCCGGGACGCCGAACGCCCGGGCGATCTCCGGGGTGGTCAGCCCGCCGATCAGGCGCAGGGACAGGGCGACCCGGGCCGCGGGCGACAGCGCCGGGTGGCAGCACGTGAACAGCAGGCGCAGCCGGTCGTCGTGCACGGGTCCCTCCTCGGGGCGGGGGTCGCGCGCGTGCAGCAGCAGGGCCTGGGCGTGCCGGTCGTGCCGGGACGCCTCGCGGCGCAGGCGGTCGATGGCACGGCGGCGGGCCGTGGTGAGGATCCAGCCCGTGGGGCTGGGCGGCACCCCGTCGGCCGGCCACCGCTCGAGTGCCGCGGCGAAGGCGTCCTGCACGGCGTCCTCGGCCACGCACAGGTCACCGAAGGCCCGGGTCAGGACCGCGACGGCGCGGCCGTGCTCGGCACGGAACACGTCCGCCACCACCTGCGGCCCGACCTCCTCCGTCACGGGGTCAACCGACGGCGTGGGCCGCATCGACCACGCCGTGCGGGCCGGCCGGGTCGTCCGCGCCGTCGACGAAGGGCCGGACCTCGATGTGGAGCGTGGTGGCACGCGCCAGCCGGCGCCCCCACTCCAGGGCGGCGTCCAGGTGCGGTGCGTCGATGACCGTGAACCCGCCCAGGTGCTCGCGCGCCTCGGCGTACGGTCCGTCCGTCATCAGCACCTCGTCGCCCGCCGGCCGCAGCACCGTCGCGGTGCTCGCCGGGTGCAGGCCGCCGGAGAACACCCAGACCCCGGCGGAGCGCATCTCGGCGTCCAGGGCGTCGACGTCAGCCATGATCCTCTCGAGGTCGGCGGCCGCCGGGGCGGGTCCGTCGGGCTGGTACACGCTGAGCAGGTACTGGGACATCGTGGCTCCTTGCGTCGTGGCCGGCCTCGTGCCGGCCTGTCACCCTCTGGACGAACGGTCCGGACCGGGATCGACATCCCGCCGCCGCCGGCTCAGCGCGGGCGGGACCGCGGTCGCCGCACGGTCGGCGCGGCCACCGGCACCGCCCGCTCCCCCGTCGCCCAGTGGCCGGGGTGGTCGAGCGACGGCGAGGTCCGGGTACGGGCGTCGCCCCGGGCCGACTCCAGCTGGGACCCGGTGAGGAACAGGCACCCGGTCAGGTCCGCGCCGCGCAGGTCCGCACCGCGCAGGTCCGCCCCGACGAGGTCCGCGCCGCGCAGGTCGGAGTCCCGCAGGTCGGCGCCGACCAGCAGCGCGCCGCCCAGGTCCGCACCGCGCAGGTCCGCACCGCTCAGCCGGGCTCCCAGCAGGTCGGCGCCGCGCATCCGCCGGCGCGGCGGGACGTCACCGCGGACCAGCGCGCTCGCCTCGCGCAGCAGCACGGCGACCTCCGCGCGCAGCGTGTCGACGTCCAGGGCGAGCAGCTCGTCCGGCGTCCCGCACGACAGCCGGTCGGTCCGCTCGACGGCATCGGCCAGGGCGCCGCGCAGGGCCGCGCCGTCGGTCCTGCCCCCCACCACGGCGAGCGCCTCGGCGAGGTACCGGAGCAGCTCCTGCAGGCGGCGCACCACCGGGAACACCGCGAACATCCCGGCCGCCACCGCGGGGCCCTCGCGCCAGTCACGCCCGCCGAAGACGACCTGGGTGACCTTCTGGCCCGCCCCGAAGCAGTCGTAGACGACGCACCCGGGGAACCCGCGCGGGCGCAGCTCGGTGTGGATGCCGCAGCGCGAGTCCTCCGCCAGGTGCGGGCACGGGGTGCCGGCGGGCTTGTCGATCGCGAAGTCCGACGACGCCGCGAACGCCGGGACCACGCAGCACAGCCCGACGCAGCGCGCGCAGTCGGCCCGCAGGCCCGGGTCGCGGCGCGGGTCCGCCGGTGGGGCGGTGGGCTCGGGGACGTCGGGCACGGGGTCAGTCTCCCGCAGGGCGGCGCACGCCAGCGCAGGGCAGCGCAGGGCAGCGCAGGGCAGCGCAGGGCAGCGCAGGGCAGGACGGGCCGAGGCCGTCCTGGGCGGTCAGGAGCTGATGTCGCGCGTGGTGAACCGGGCCCAGGCGGCCGTGGTGAAGACGGCCGTGTAGGCCAGCGCGCTGACGATGCCCGGCTCCAGGCCGTCGAGGGCGATCGGGTCACGCAGCAGGTCCCCGAACGCCAGCCAGTAGTGCGTGGGCAGGTACTCGTGGATGGCCGACAGCTGCGGGATCGCGTCCATGATCTGGCTGGCCAGGGTCAGGACCAGGACGGCGATGGTCGCGCCGATCGGCTGCTCGGTGAGGGTCGAGATGAACAGCCCGATCGCGCCGAGCGCCACCAGGCAGATGCTGAGGTAGGCGCACACCAGCGCCAGCCGGCCGAGCCCGGCGGCGAAGCTCACGGTCGTCCCGGACAGCGTGAGCATCGGCCCACCGCCGAACAGCACGAGCCCCATGACGGCGCCCACGGCGGCGACCAGCAGCGTCGCGGAGACCGTGAAGATGACCAGCGCCGCGAACTTCACCACGAGCAGCCGGGTCCGGTCGACCGGGACGACGAGCAGGTACCGCAGCGTGCCGAGGTTGGCCTCGCCCGCGACGGCGTCCCCGGCGATCGTGGCGACGGCGATCGGCAGGAACAGCGGGAGCTCGAGCGTCAGCGCCGCGAGCGCGACGAACAGCCCGTTGGCGGTGATGAGGTCGAAGAAGCCCGGGCCGCCCCCGGACGGCGGCGACACCCGGACGGCGACCGCGATGATGACCGGCACGCTGGCCAGCACCAGCGCGCCCACCCAGTTGCGGCGGCGCCCGTAGACGAGCCACAGCTCCGAGCGCAGGAAGCGCAGCCACCCGCCGCGCACCGCGGTCGTGGCGGGTGCCGGTGACCGTCGTGCGGGCGTCGCCCCGCGCCCCGGGGCGGGGTCCCCCACGTCCGCGGCCGTCCGCTGCTCAGCCGCTGACATCGAAGCCCTCCCCCGTCAGCTCGACGAACATCTCCTCCAGGTCGGCCGACCGCACCTCGAACCCGCGGACCGGCACGCCGGCGTGGACGAGCGCGGCGACGACCGCCTCGGGCGCCAGCGACCGCAGGTCCCCGCTCACCGCGTCGCCGTCCACGCGCACGTCCGCCACGCCGAGCCCGGCCAGCACCTGCGACGCGCGAGCCGGCTCGGGGGTCCGCACCGCGGCCCGGGCCACGGAGCGGGCGGCGAGCTCGTCCAGCGGCGCCTGCGCCACCAGCCGGCCGCGGTGCATGACGCCGACGTGCGTGCACACCTGCTGGACCTCCGAGAGCAGGTGCGTGGACAGGACGACCGTCGTGCCGGCCGCGGCGAGCTCCAGGAGCAGCGCGCGCACCTCCCGGGTCCCCTGCGGGTCCAGGCCGTTGGTCGGCTCGTCCAGGACGAGCAGCTCGCGTGGGCGCAGCAGCGTCGCCGCGATCCCGAGCCGCTGCCGCATGCCGAGCGAGTAGTGCCGGTACCGCTTGCCGGCGGCGTGGGCGAGCCCGACCCGCTCCAGCGCGACCTCGATCCGTGCGGCCGCGGTGGCCGGGTCGACCGTGCGGTCGGCGGCGTCGATCCGGCGCAGGTTGTCCACCCCGGACAGGTACGGGTGGAACGCCGGACCCTCGACCAGCGCGCCGACCCGCGGCAGGACGGACGCGGACCGGTCCGGCATCGCCTCGCCGAGGATCCGGTGCGACCCCCCGGTCGGGCGCAGCAGCCCGAGCAGCAGGCGGATCGTCGTCGTCTTGCCCGAGCCGTTGGGCCCGAGGAACCCGTAGACCGAGCCGGTGGGGACGGCGAGGTCGACCCCGTCGACCGCGACCTGACCGGAGCGGAAGCGCTTGGTCAGCCCCTGGGACGAGATGGCCAGGCCCCCGGGCGCCTGGCCCGGGGGTGTGTCCAGGACCGTCACGCGGTGGGCGCCGGTCAGCCGAGCGCGGCGGCGGGGTCCCCCGCGGCCGACTCGAGGGTGGCGCGGTCGACGGCGCCGACCAGCAGCCGGCCGTCGTCGGTGAGCAGGGCCGAGACCAGCCGGGAGGTCAGCAGCCGGCCGCTGCCCCAGGAACCCTCGACCCGCGGCAGCGCCTGGAGGAACGCGCCGGCGTCGCGACCGGCGCCCTCGGCGCCGAGCAGGTCGGTGAGGTCGGCGCCGTCGGGCAGCGCCGACACCACGACGGCGGACCAGCCCTCGCCCACGACGGCGACCCGGTCACCGGCGGCGGCACCCGGGAACGCCCCGTCGGCGGGCGCCGCGCCGGGGAGGCCGTGCTCGCCCGCACCGTCGTGGCCCGCGCG
This sequence comes from Cellulomonas aerilata, assembly GCF_007991755.1. Taxonomy (GTDB): domain Bacteria; phylum Actinomycetota; class Actinomycetes; order Actinomycetales; family Cellulomonadaceae; genus Pengzhenrongella; species Pengzhenrongella aerilata. The sequence continues at coordinate 331,721 of NZ_BJYY01000013.1, forward strand.
CGTGTGGCCCTCGAGGGAGTGCTCCTCGACGCTGACGCCGGGCGCCGGGGTGAAGGCGAAGACGTCGTCGGCCGGGGTGGCGAAGCTGAGCTCGGTGAACGCGACCTCCAGGGCCGGCACCGACGACCCCGCCGGCAGCACCTGCACGCGGGTCGGCACGTGCTCGGCCGCGTCGACCGCGATCCGCACGGAGCCGATCAGCGACCCGCTCGTCGCCGGCTCCAGGACCAGCTCGTACGCGGCGCGGCCGGCGACGGTGTCGTTGGGGCCGCTCGTGACGGTCGTGGTGGGCTCCAGCGCGTCGAGGACGGCCTGGGTGACCTGCTCCGGCGTGACCGGCGGGACCTCGCGCGACCACGCCGGGTCGCCGTCGTGGTCGGGGAGCGCCACGTGCGTGGCGGCGTTCTCGTCGCTGGACCAGGTCCACAGGTCCGCGCCGTCGGTGACGATGCCGTACTCACCGAGCCGGCCCTCGAGCGACACCCGGCCCTTGTGCCCCGCGGCCCAGACGCGCAGCTCCGTGGTGCCGTCCAGCAGGGCGCTGAGGTCGGTGCTGTGCTCACCGCCACCCATGCCGCCCGGAAGCACGGGCAGGCCGAGGTCCGCGTGGTGCCGGACGGTCCCGGAGAACGCGTCCACGTCCGCCGTCTGCAGGTCGGTGAGCAGCTGGGCGGCCGACCGCTCGGGCAGCTCGACCTCGGCCGAGGCGCTCAGGGCGGGCCCGGCCACGGCGCCCCCGAGGACGAGCGCGGCGACGCCGGTGGGGACGGCCCAGCGTAGGCCGGGGCGCGTGAGGGTGGTCATGACCCCATCCTCACCCCGCGAGCGGCAGGCGTCGAGAGCGCGGGCGGGCGGTTCGCCCACGGCGTCGCGCGGCCGTTCGCGCGGCGGTCACTCCTTGTGCAGGGCGGACGGCTTGTGCACCGCCTCGCCACCGCTCTTGTCGCTCTTGACCAGGTACTGCGGGTCGTCCTTCGAGGCGCGGACCGTGCGGCCGGCCGCCTCGGTGTCCTCCGTGATCTTCTTCTCGACCTTGCCCTCGGCGGTGCCGCCATGGCTCTTCCAGGTCACCGCGTCGCCGGGGTGCAGCTCGTCGTCGGCCATGTGGTCCTCCAGGGTGGGGTCGGGCTGATGGGTGTCTCGGGCTCCGGGGTGCGGCGGTCGGGTCGGGCGAGCGACCGGCCCCGGTCATCATGCTCCGGCCGGCCGCCGCCCGCGAGGCCGGCCGCGGTGCACGTCACGTCCGCCCGTCCGGCCCTGTCGCGGGGTGTCGACTACCGTGGCGAGCGTGGAACGGGTCGACGAGGGGCGAGCCCCGGGGACGTCCCGCAGCGGTCCGGACGCCCGGTCCGCAGGCGCGCCCCGGCGCACCGTGACCCTCGCCCCGGACCCCTCCAGCCCGGCCCACGCCCGCGACCTGCTGCGCCAGGTCCTCGCGGGGGCAGGGCGCCTGGAGTGCCTGGACGCCGCCGAGCTGGCCTGCACCGAGCTCGTCACCAACGCGGTGCTGCACGCGCACACCACGATCGACGTGACGGTCGAGGTCGGGGACGTGGTGCGGGTCGAGGTGCGGGACCGCAACCCCACGCTCCCCAGCCGGCGCCACTACGACCCGCACGCGACGACGGGACGCGGCCTGGCGCTGGTCGCCGCACTCACCGACGAGCACGGCGTGACCGACGCCGGCACCGCCGGCAAGACGATGTGGTTCACGGTCGGCGTCGACCACGACCACCGCACCGACGACGAGCTGACCTCCGTCTGGGACGCCGCGGAGTGGGACGCCGACCTGCCGACCCGCCGCCAGGCGCCCGCCCCGGGGCCCGTCCGCACGCGCGAGGTGCAGCTGCTCGGCCTGCCGTCCGGCCTGTGGCTCGCCGCGCGACAGCACCACGACGCCCTGCTGCGCGAGCTCGCCCTCTACGCGGCCTGGCACGACGAGCTCGCCGTCGACGTCGTGGCGACCGACCGCGCGCGCTCCACCCTGTCCGGCGCGGTCGTGGCGGCGGTCGAGCGGCGACGGCGGACCCAGGCGGCCGAGCCGCCCGACGGCACCACGCAGGGGCCCTGGGAGAACGCCCCCGTCGACCTGACGCTGGACATCCCGCTGGAGGCGGGCGGCGACTTCGCCGCGATGCAGGACACGCTGGACGCCGCCGAGCACCTCGCGCGCACCGGCCACCTGCTCGCACGGCCGGGGCTCGCGGAGGTCGTGGCGGTGCGGGACTGGGCGTGCGAGCAGGTCGTCGCCCAGCTCGCCGGCGTCCAGCCCGCGGCCTGGCCCGGCGCGGACCAGGAGAGGTTCACCCGGGAGGTGCACCCACGCCAGGGCGACGACCTCGAGGCGTTCGACCTGCTCACGGTGCGGTGCTCGTCCGCGTGCGTGGCGGCCGGGGACGACTCCAACCGCATCGTCGCGGTCAGCGAGCCGCTCGCCCGGCTCGTGGGCTGCGCTCCCGAGGAGCTCGTGGGGCGCCGCATCGTCGTGCTGGTCCCGCCCCGGTTCCGCGAGGCGCACGTCGCCGGGTTCACCCGCCACCTGAGCACCGGCGAGGTGCACGTCCTGGGCGTCCCTGTCACGGTCCCGGTGCTGCGCGCCGACGGGAGCGAGGTGCTCTGCCGCCTCCTGATCGAGCGGTCGACCGCCACCGGGGGGCGCTCGATGTACGTCGCGTCAATCGAGCCGGTCGACGAGGTGGCCGGGGCGTCCGACCGCCGGGCCGTCTGACCACCGGTACCTCTCACCGCCCGCACGTCCCACCGCCCGTCGGCAGCGGCCCCCGCGCCTCGCCCCGGACGCATCGAGGGGAGCGGCTCGCGCCGCTCCCCTCGGTCCGTCACGTCCCGGTCGTCGACCGGCTCAGCCGGTCACAGCCGGTCGCGGCCGTCGTCCGTCAGGTCCCGGTCGTCCACCAGGGCGCCGGTGCCGAGCTCGCGGCCGTCGTTCACGTCGTCCAGGGCCGGCGTGGCGCCCGGCGCGGTCGCCGTGACCGGGTCCAGCACGGGGGCGGAGCCCACGGTGCCGAGCGGCTCCGGGGTGGTGGTCGCCGGGGGCAGCGTCACGGTGTCGACCGGCACGGGCTCGACCGTCGTGACGACGTCCGTCTCGACGGTCTCCTCCTTGTCGCCGCTCTTCGACGCGACCACGGCGGCCGCGGCGGCGGCCGCGACCCCGAGGCCCACGGCGGCGGCCTTGCCGGACACCCCGGCGTGGCCCTTGTCGCCCTGGGAGGCGGACGCGTGCTCGATGCCCGGGTTCACGTCCGCGCCGGCGTTCACGTTGCCGCGCCAGGCTCCGCTGGCGTAGCCCTCCGCCTCGATGAAGGCCTTGAACCGCTCCAGGTCCGACTCCGCCTGGTTCTCCACGATGTTGAGCTTGTCGCCGATCTTCTCGACGATGCCCTCGGGCTCGTACTCGAGGGACAGGTGCACGCGGCTCTGACCGCCACCGAGGTCCTCGAACGTGACGGACCCGGCGTTGGTGGCGCCCTCCGAGGCGGCCCAGGCGACCTTCTGGTCGACGACCTGCTCGAGGATCTTCGCCTCCCACTGACGCTTCACGCCGGCGATCTCGGCGACCCACTCCAGGCGGTCGTCGGTCAGCTGCGTCACCTTCTTGACACCGCCCATGAAGTGCGGGAACTCCTCGAACTGCGTCCACTGGTTGTACGCGACGCTCACGGGCACGTTCACCAGGATCGACTTCTCGACCTTCGTCGTCATGACCTCTCCTCACGTTGACCTCGATGACGAGGCGTCACCTCGTTGCCCCGTCGGTACCGTGCCCGTCCAGCATGGCCGAAGGCGTCGGCGCTCGCGCGCCGAGCAGGTCGCCGCTCGGGACCGGCCTGCACCGGCCGCTAGGGTGCGGCCATGCTGCGCACCGTCGCGATCGAGAACTACCGGTCGCTGCGGGACGTGGTGACCGAGCTCGACACGCTCAACGTCGTCACCGGCGCCAACGGCACGGGCAAGACGAGCGTCTACCGTGCGCTGCGCCTGCTGGCGGACCTCGTGCGCGAGGGTGCCATCTCGACCCTCGCCAAGGAGGGCGGGATGCGGTCCGCGCTGCACGCGGGCGTCCGCGAGCGCGGCCCCGTGGCCATGCGCCTGGGGTTCGCCAGCGACGAGCTGTCCTACGCGATCGACCTGGGCCTGCCGCCGCTGGGGCCGTTCCACCTCGACCCGGAGGTCAAGACCGAGGCGGTGTGGGCGGGGCCGGTGCTGCGCCCGGCGACCCTGCTCGCCGAGCGCCGCGGCCCGCGCGTGCGGACCCGCGACGCCGACGGCGTGTGGCAGGCGGCGCCCTGGACGGTCGGCGACCACGAGTCGCTGATGTCGGCGCTCGCCGACCCGTCGCAGACCCCCGAGCTGTACGCGATCCGGCAGCAGGCCACGCGGTGGCGGTTCTACGACCACTTCCGGACCGACTCCGGCGCCGACGCCCGCAGGCCCGGGGTGGCGACCTTCACCCCGGTGCTCGCCGCGGGAGGGGACGACCTCGCGGCCGCGCTGCTGACGATCGAGCGGATCGGGTGGGCGCAGGCGCTGCAGGACGCCGTGGCGTCCGCCTTCGACGGCTCGGCCCTGCTGACGACCGAGGACGACGACGGCGGGTGCCGGTTCGCCCTGCGCCAGCCGGGCATCCGGCGGCCCCTGGGAGCCGCCGAGCTGTCCGACGGGACCCTGCGGTTCCTGCTGCTCGCCGCGGCACTGCTCTCGCCCCGCCCGCCCGGCCTGCTGGTGCTCAACGAGCCCGAGTCCAGCCTGCACGCGAGCCTCATGCCCGCCCTGGCCGCCCTGGTCGTCGACGCGTCCGAGCGCAGCCAGGTCGTGGTCGTCACGCACTCCCCCGACCTGGTCCGTGCCCTGCGGCCGCAGGCGCGACTGGTCGAGCTGGAGAAGTCCGGGGGTGCTACCACGATCGCCGGGCAGCCGTCGCTGGACGGTCCGGCGTGGGCGTGGCCGCAGCGCTGACCGTCGGGACGGCGGGCTCAGGCGCCCAGCATCGCGTCGACCGCGCGGGGGGCGAACACCTGGTCGACCACCATCCGGGTCATGCCGACGATCCCGGCGTCCTCCCCGAGCGAGGCGAGCCGCACCTCGAGGTGACGGGTCGCGCGGGGCAGGGAGCGCGGGTACAGCGTCTCGCGCACACCGCTGATCAGCGCCGACGACGCCAGCGCGCCGCCGACGAGCAGCACCCCGGGGTTGACCAGGCACACCACCGTCGCCATGACGCCGCCGATCACCCGGCCCGCCTCCTGGGTGCGGCGGGTCGCCGCGACGTCGCCGCGCGACAGCAGCGCGCGGACGTCACGCCCGGAGGCGGCCGGGATCCCCTCCGCGGTCAGCGCCTGGGCCACGGCGCGTCCACTGGCGACCGCGGCCAGGCACCCGCGGGCGCCGCACTGGCAGACGGCGTCGTCGTGCCCGGACAGCCGCACGTGGCCGATGTCCCCCGCCCCGCCGTCGATCCCCTGGTAGACGCGGCCGTCGATGACGATGCCGGTGCCGATCCCGGTGGAGACCTTGACCAGGCACAGCGCCCGGCAGTCGAGGTACCCCGAGGAGTACTCCCCCAGCGCCATCGCGTTGGCGTCGTTCTCGACGAGGACGGGGACGCCGAAGCCGTCGTGCAGGTGCTCGGCGACCGGGTAGGCGTCCCAGCCCGGCATGATCGGCGGCTGGCTCGGCCGCAGCGTCGCCGGGTCCACCGGACCGGGGACCGAGATGCCGAACCCGCTGACCCGTGCGGCCGGCAGGCCCTGACCGTCCAGCAGGTCGCGTGCGGCGCCGGCGATCCCGGACAGCACCGCCTCCGGGCCGTCCTCGACGGCGACGTCGAGCTGCCGGTCGGCCAGGATGCGGCCGGAGAGGTCCGTCAGCGCCGTGCGCGAGTGCGTGGTGTCGACCGTCGCGGAGATGACGACCGAGTGCGTGACGTCGAGCTCCAGCCGCGCGGGGCGGCGCCCGCCGGACGCCCGCTCGGACCCGGCCTCGCGGATCAGCCCCGCGGCCAGCAGCACGTCCACGCGCTGGGCCACGGTCATCCGGGACAGCCCGGTGAGGCCCAGGAGGTCCCCCCTCGTGCGTGCGCGACCGTGCCGGATGAGCTCGAACACGTCGCCGGGGCCGGACGGCATGGCGCACCTCCGCGTCGTCGTGCGGTCCCACGTCCACCGGGGACCTGCGGCACAGCGGCCCGACGCCCACGTCACGTTTGCGCAACGCGTGGGCGTCTTCTGCTCGACCATTATGCATAGCGTCGCTAGCGTCGTGGCTGATGTGCAGGAGGGTCGACGCGGCCGACGACGGTCCGCGCGCCGGCGCGACGGAGCGTCGAGGCTCGACCTGCCGCACCGAGAAGGAGCTCGGCGATGACACGGACGAGACGACGGACCCTCGCTGCCGCCGGCCTGGTGGCCGTCACCGCACTGGCCGCCTGCAGCGGCGGTGGTGACGACGGCGGCGGCGACGGCGGGGACGGCACCGACGAGGCCGGCGGGAGCATCACCCTGTGGATCCAGGAGGACCTGCCCGACCGGGTCGCCGCGACGCAGGCGATCGTCGACGAGTTCACCGCCGCGAGCGGCGTCGAGGTCGAGCTGATCCCCGTCGCCGAGGACCAGTTCGACCAGCTGCTCACGTCGTCCGCGGCGGCAGGTGACCTCCCCGACGTCATCGGCGGGATCTCGCTGCCCCAGGTGCGCACGCTCTCGGCCAACGAGCTGGTCGACACGGACGCCGTCGGCGCCGTGCTCGAGGAGCTCGGCGCCGACACGTTCGCCGAGAGCGCGATCGAGCTGACCTCCGACGGCGACACCCAGCTCGCCATCCCGAGCGAGTCGTGGCTGCAGCTGCTCGTGTACCGGACCGACCTGTTCGAGGCGGCCGGCCTGGACGCACCGACCTCCTACGAGGCGGTGCTGGCGGCCGCCGAGGCGCTCCACTCCCCCGAGGTCGCCGGCTTCGTCGGTGCGACGGCGCCGGGCGACGCCTTCACCGAGCAGACGTTCGAGCATGTCGCGCTCGGCAACGGCTGCCAGCTGGTCGACGAGGAGGGCGAGATCCAGCTCGACAGCGCCGAGTGCGTCGAGGCGCTCGACTTCTACGGGAACCTCATCCAGAACTACTCGGTGCCCGGAGCGCAGGACGTCGACACCGTGCGCGCCACGTACTTCGCCGGGCAGGCGGCGATGTTCATCTGGTCGAGCTTCATCCTGGACGAGATGGCCGGACTGCGCGACGAGGCGCTGCCGTCCTGCGCCGAGTGCGCGGCGGACCCGGCCTTCCTGGCCAAGAACAGCGCCGTGGTCACGGCCCTGGAGGGTCCCGGCGGCAGCGAGCCCGCGCAGTTCGGCGAGATCACCTCGTGGACCGTCACCGCGGGGGCCGACTCCGAGCCCGCCCAGCAGCTCATCCAGTACATGCTCTCCGACGGGTACCTGCCGTGGATCGAAATCGCGCCGGAGGGCAAGGTCCCGGTGCGGCTGGGCACCTCCGACAACCCCACCGAATACTCCGACGCGTGGGGCGACATGGAGGTCGGCGTCGACCGGAAGGCCCCGCTGTCGGAGTTCTACGGTCCGGAGGTGCTCGAGGAGCTGGGCACCGGCCCGGAGCGCATCGCGCGGTGGGCCCTGCCGCAGGGCCAGGGCGACCTGCTCGGCGCGCTGCAGGGCGAGCAGCCGGTCGCGACCGCGGTCAACGACGTCACGCAGGGGACGCCTGCCGAGGACGCGGCGACGGAGGCCGCCGAGGCCGCCCGTGAGATCCAGGAATCGGTCTCGTGAGCCAGATCGCGGGGCCGGCGGTCGTGGCCGGGGGCCAGGCCCCCGGCGCGCCGTCGCCCCGCGGGCCCCGCAGGCGCAGGTCCGCCCGGGGTCGGGAGGAGAGCCGCACCGGGCTCCTGCTCATCACGCCGACCGTCGTCATCGTCGTCGCGGTCGTGGTGCTGCCGGTCCTGTGGACGGTCTCGCTCGCGTTCCAGTCCGTGCGGCTGCTCAACCTCCGCACCACCGGGATCATCGGCGACTACACGGTGGAGAACTTCGTCGACGTGCTGACGTCGTCCGGCTTCGCCGAGTCGCTGCTCACGACGGTCCTCTACTCCGTGCTGGGGACCGCCGGCGCCATCCTCGTCGGCCTCGTGGCGGCGCTGGCGCTGCGCCACCCGTTCCGCGGCCGGGGGGTCATCCGGGCCGCTCTCCTGCTCCCGTACGTCGCGCCCGTCGTGGCGGCGACGTTCGTGTGGACGACGATGCTCAGCCCGCAGTTCGGCGTCGTGAACCACTGGGGGACCCGGCTGCTCGGCTGGGACGAGCCCGTCGCCTTCCTCAGCTCGCGGTCCGACGAGGTCTCCCTGCTCGGGCTGGACGTCTCGGTCCCCACCGCGCTGCTGACGGTCATCGCGTTCGAGGCGTGGCGGTCCTTCCCGTTCGCGTTCCTCTTCCTCACCGCGCGGCTCCAGGCCGTCCCGGACACCCTCGACGAGGCCGCGCGGGTGGACGGCGCCACGCCGACCCAGCGGCTGCGGCACATCCTCATGCCGCAGCTCCTGCCGACCATCGCCGTCCTGAGCGTGCTGCGCTTCATCTGGACGTTCAACAACTTCGACGACATCTACCTGCTGACCGGCGGCGGCGCGGGCACCGAGGTGGTCTCGGTCCGGGTCTTCGACTTCCTCACCGCGCGCGGGGACATCGGCGCCGCCGCGGCGCAGTCCCTCGTGCTCGCCGCGATCCTCGCGGTCGCCGTGACGGCGTACCTCAAGCTCTTCGGCCGACCGGAGGAGGTGGCATGAGCACCACCCGGACCCCTCCCGCCCGCACCGCCGTCGACGGCGGCCGCAGCCGGCGCCCACGGTCGGCAGGCGGTGGCCTGTCCCGGGACGCGGTGGAGAACGCCACGATCCGCCTGCTGCGGCCTCTCGTGGTCGTCGTGCTGCTGCTCGTCTCGGTCTTCCCCTTCTACTACATGGTGGTGCTGTCGCTGCGGCCGCTGGACGCCGTCCTGCGCGACCCCGGCGCCCTGTGGGTGCCACCGGACCAGGTGGACCCGGACACCTACGCCGACGTGCTCCGCTCCGTGCAGTCCGGCGGCCAGGGGTTCCTCACCTTCATCGGCAACAGCCTGGTCGTGGCGCTGGCCACGGTGGCCCTGTCGATGCTGGTCGCGGTGCCGGGCGCGTACGCGGTCAGCCGCCTGGAGTTCTTCGGGCGGCGCCGGATCAGCGCGCTGTTCCTGGCGGTCTACTTCTTCCCCGCGATCCTGCTCGCGGTCCCGCTGTTCGTGTTCTTCACGCGGATCGGCCTGCGCGGCTCGCTGGTGGGGCTGCTGGTCGTCTACGTCGCGCAGGTCGCGGCCGTGACGATCTACATGCTGCGCAACTACTTCGACACCATCCCGGTGAGCCTGGAGGAGGCCGCCGCGATCGACGGCGCCACCCGCCTGCAGGTCATGCGCAAGATCGCCCTGCCGCTGGCGATGCCCGCGATCGTGTCCAACGGGCTGTTCGTCTTCATGATCGCGTGGAACGAGTTCCTGTTCGCGCTGCTGTTCCTGGTCGAGCGCCGCGACCGCTGGACGGTGTCGCTGGGCCTGTCCCAGCTCGCCGGCAGCATCGAGGTCCCCACCACCGTGCTCATGGCCGGGTCGGTGATCCTCACGCTGCCGATCGTCGTGCTGTTCTTCGCCAGCGAGCGGCTGCTCGTCGGCGGGCTGACGGCCGGCGCGGAGAAGGGCTGACGCGCAGCCGTGCCCAGCGTCGTCCAGCTCTCCGCGCCCGGGGTCGTCAGGCTCGTCCCGTGCGAGCCCCAGCCCCTGACGCCGGGGGCCGTGCGGGTGCGCACGTGGTACTCGGGCATCTCGGCGGGCACCGAGCTGACCGCGTACCGCGGCTCCAACCCGTACCTGACGAAGGCCTGGGACACCGGGCGCCGGCTGTTCCTCGACGGCGACCCGAGCGTCGCCTACCCCATGGCGGGCTGGGGCTACTCCGAGGTCGGCGAGGTCGTGGAGGCGGCCGACGACGTCCGCGCACCCGCGGTGGGCGAGGTCGTCCACGGCGTCTGGGGCCACCGCAGCGACGCGGTCGTCCCGGCCGCGTCCCTGGCGGCTCGGCAGGTCCCGGCGGGCCTGGACCCGCTGCACGCGGTCTTCGCGCGGGTGGGCGCCATCGCCCTCAACGCGGTGCTCGCCGCCGACGTGCACCTCGGCGAGCGGGTCGCCGTCTTCGGGCAGGGCGTGATCGGCCTGCTCGCGACCCGGCTGGCCCGGCTCAGCGGCGGCGACGTCGTGGCGGTGGACGGCCTCGAGCACCGCCTCGCGCTCGCGCGCCTCATGGGAGCGACCGCCGTCGTCCCGGTGACCGCGCCCGGGGGTGCCGGCGTCGGGGTCCGTGCGGTGACCGGCGACGCCGGCGTGGACGTCGCCATCGAGCTCAGCGGCAGCTACCGCGCGCTGCACGAGGCGGTGCGCTCCGTCGTCCCGGACGGCACCGTCGTGGCGTCGGGCTTCTACCAGGGCGGCGGGGAGCAACTGCGGCTCGGTGAGGAGTTCCACCACAACCGCGTCCGGATCGTCGCGAGCCAGATCGGCGGCACGCCGGCGGCGCTGGGGCCCCGGTGGGACCACGAGCGGCTCGTCCGGGTCTTCATGGCGCAGGTCGCGTCCGGCGCGGTCGACGTCCGGCCGCTGGTCACCGACGTGCTGGACGCCGACCGGGTCGCGGAGGCCTTCGCGCGGCTCGACGGCGGCGGGGGCGAGACCCTGCAGGTGATCCTGCGGTTCGACGGCGACCCGGCAGCCGGCCCGACCGGGGCTGACCTCGCGTGAGCACCGGCGGCCTCCGCACGGTCGACGAGGTGCGGGTCGACCCTGACCGGGCGCGGGTGTACGAGGAGGGCTGGCAGAGCTGGAGCCCCACGACCTGGTACCGCGCGGACGAGACGTCACGCCGGCCGCGGCGGGACTGGCAGCACACGATGCGCTATCGCGCCGGTGCCGAGCTGCCCGGGCGGGGGTTCCAGGGCTCAGGGCTGCTGGTCCTCGACCCCGGCACGGGTGACCCGGTGCGCGTCTACGGCGCCGGCTTCTCCCCCGACCACGTGCCGTCGATCCGCGCCGAGCTAGTAGGCGACCGCCTGGTGGTGACCGCCGACGGGGGCGTGACGGCCCGGACGGCACGCGACGCGACCGCGGGGCTCGCCGACTTCGGGGACCGGTACGCCGCCCAGGCCGGCGCGGTGCCGCGGGCGGCCCCGACGGTGTGGTGCTCCTGGTACCGGTACTTCCTCGAGGTGACCGAGGCCGACGTCGTGGAGAACCTCGGGGCCATCGGCCGGCACGACCTCCCGGTCGACGTCGTCCAGGTGGACGACGGGTGGCAGTCCGGGATCGGCGACTGGACCACGCCGTCCGCCCGGTTCGCGTCGCTGCCCCGGCTGGCGGGCACCATCCGCGCGGCGGGACGTCGCGCCGGGATCTGGGTCGCACCGTTCCTGGCCGGCTCGGGCAGCGACCTCGCCCGCGAGCACCCCGACTGGCTGGTCGGCGACGCCGGCGTCAACTGGGGGCAGAGCCTGCACGGCGTCGACCTGACGCACCCGGGCGCGCGCCGGTACCTGGGGGACGCGTTCCGCGCACTGCGCGAGGCGGGCTTCGACTACTTCAAGCTCGACTTCCTCTACGGCGGCACCGCACCCGGACCGCGGCACGACCCCACGGTCACGCCCGTGGCGGCGTACCGGTCCGGGCTGGAGCTCGTCCGCGACGCCGTCGGCCCCGACGCCTACCTCGTCGGCTGCGGCGCCCCCCTGCTGCCCAGCGTCGGGCTCGTGGACGCGATGCGGGTCTCCCCCGACACCTTCCACGTGGACGCCCAGGACGGGTCCCGGGGGCTGCGCGGGGAGATGGCGACGACGGCGCGTGCCTGGCAGCACGGGCGGCTCTGGGTCAACGACCCCGACTGCGTGGTCATGCGCGCGTCCTACGCGCTGCGCGAGAGGTGGGCCCACGTGGTCGAGCGGTACGGCGGCCTGCGGTCCTGCTCGGACCGCATCGCCGAGCTCGACGCGTGGGGGCTGGAGACCACCCGCACGCTGCTCGCCACCGCGCCACCGCCGACGCCGTTCCCGCACACCGTCCCGGCCCCGCCACCACTGGAGCACCGACCATGACGTGTCCTGGCACCCGGTGCGGACGATGAGCGCCGCGACCTCCTCCGGCAGGACGCCCTCGGACCTGACATCGGCCGCCGTGCGCGTCCTGGAGAGGAACTGGACGGGCTCGCACACGCTGCCGGCCACCGGCCTGTACCCGCACCAGTGGAGCTGGGACTCGGCCTTCATCGCCGTCGGGCTGCGGCACGTCGCCCCCGCCCGCGCCCAGCAGGAGCTGGAGTCCCTCACCCGCGGGCAGTGGGCGGACGGGCGGATCCCGCAGATCGTCTACGACGTCCGGCGCGACGACGACTACGCTCCCGGTGCCTCGTTCTGGGCGTCGCCGCGGATCGACCCGCCGCCGCCCGTCCCCACGGCCGGGCTGGTGCAGCCGCCCAACCACGCGTGGGCCGCCTGGCTGGTGCACCAGGCGGACACCGCCGCGTCGGTCGCGCGCGGCTTCCTGCCGCGCCTGTACCCGCGCCTCGTCGCCTGGCACGAGTACCTGCGCACGCGCCGGGACCACGGCGGACGGGGGCTCGCGAGCGTCATCCACCCGTGGGAGTCCGGGATGGACAACCTCCCGCTGTGGGACGGCGCTCTGGCGCCCGTGCCCGGGACCCCGACGACCGTGCTGGGGCGTCCGGACCTCCAGCACGCGGACCTGACCGAGCGGCCGAGCCAGAAGGAGTACGGCAAGTACTTCTGGCTCGCCGAGCACTACCGCGACCGCGGCTGCGACGACACCGACGGGCTGGACCGGTTCGTCGCGGAGGACCCCACCTTCAACACGCTGTGGGCGGCCTCGGAGGAGGCGCTCGCCCGCATCGCCGAGGTCGCCGGCGCAGACCCCGAGCCGCACCTGGCCCGGGCCGCCGCGATCACCGCCGCGCTCGAGAGCCTCTACGACGACCGGCTCGGGCTGTACGTGGCGCACGACGTCGTGCGGGACGAGCCGATCCGCAAGGCGACCGTCTCGGGGCTCACGCCGCTGCTGCTCGCCGACCTCCCGCACGCCGAGCAGGTGCTGGCGACGCTGGACGGCCCACGCTTCCTGGGCGACGACCCGCTCATGGTGCCCAGCTACGACGTCACCGCGGACGACTTCCGGCCCTCGCAGTACTGGCGCGGGCCGGCCTGGTTCAACATGACCTGGCTGGTCGTCCAGGGGCTGCGCCGGCACGGGCGGACGGGCACCGCGGACGCGCTGTCCGCGCACACGCGACGGCTGGCCGTCGAGCACGGGTTCCCCGAGTACGTCCACCCGTTCACCGGCGCCCCCCACGGGGCCCGCAGCTTCAGCTGGACGGCCGCGCTCGCGCTGGACCTCGAGGCGTCCGACGGCGGGGTGGCGGGGCCCGCGTAGCCGCGAGCCCGCCCGGCGTGCGACCGACGGACCGCCGCACATTGTGCGCCATCGTGGCGAGCGCGCAAGGCGTCGATCTGCGCGTGGCACACGTCTGCCAGGTTGAGCGTCCAGGGGCCTCCCGGCCGTCCCGTGCGACGCGCGTCGACCTACCGTCGTCCATATCGCCGCCGTGGTCGACAGCCCGACCCCGCGGCCCCCCCTCCCATGCTCGCTCCTGCCTGGAGACCGTCATGCCCGCTGTCCGCAGCCGCTCGTCCCGTGCCCTGCTCCTCCCCGCCCTCGCGCTCAGCGTGCCGCTCGCTCTCGGGACGGTCGGCTGGCTCCAGCTCGCCCACGGGCTGCAGCCGACCGCCCAGGCCGCCCCCCACGAGACGGCCGCGAGGCCGCCGGACCCCGGCGGCCCGGACGGGGCCGTCCACCAGCACGTCGACCCCGCGCTCGCGGCTCCCCCGGCGATCGCGACCGGGACGGCCGCGGCCGGTCACGACCACGCCGACCCCGCCACCGCCGCCGTACCGCACGACCACGCCGACCCTGCCGCCGCTGCCGCACCGCACGACCACGCCGACCCCGCCGCCGCTGCCGCACCGCACGACCACGCCGACCCGGCCGCCGCTGCCGCCCCGGCGCCGACGGATGCCGGCGGTCACGTGGACCACACCGCCATGGCGATCCTCTCCGGTCAGATGGACGGCCCCTCGCTGCCCACCAACGGCACGGACGACGCCGCCGCGGCGGCCGCTCCCACCTCCGCGCGCGGCCACCACGACATGGCCGGGATGAGCGCGCTGACCCACTGGCTCCGGGACGGCCTGCTCGCCGTCCCGGTCGTGCTCGCGGCGCTGCTGGCCGGCGGCGCGGTGTCCGCCGCCGCCGCCCGCAGGGGCGCCGCCGTCCGCGGGCTGCGCCGCTCGGCCACGGCGTCCGCCGCCGGACGCGGCGGGGTCGCGGCGCTCGCGCTGGCCGTGGCCAGCCCCGGCCACGGGCTGCTGTTCGAGGAGCCGGTCAACGGCCCCGTCGCGCACGCCGCCGAGGTGTTCGTCCTGGCACTGCCGGCCACGGTGCTCGTCGCGATGCTCGCCAGCGTCACCGTCGGCGCAGGCCGGGCGGTGCGGACCGAGCTCGCCCGGCGGGCCGGCCCCGCGCGTCCCCGCCGCGCGGCGGTGGCGGGCGTCGTCGCCCTCGCGGTGGGTGGTGTCTCCCTGGTCATGATGCCGACCGCGCAGGCGGCGTCGAGCGCCGGGGTCTGCCCCGCAGGGTCGCGCTCCATCACCTACGACATCTCCGCGTTCCGGATCTCGATCCCCCTCAACGGGTGGGGTGACCGGCTCCCGGACGGCACGATCTACGCGCTGCAGGGCAAGGACGCCCGGGTCGGCAAGACCCAGATGCTCGCGAACCCGAACCTCACCCAGCCCCTCGTGATCCGCGCCAACGTCGGCGACTGCGTCACCGTGGTGCTCAAGAACGACCTCACCCGCCGCGTCGGCGTCCACCCGGACGGCCTGGTGCAGCTCGACCCCGAGGCCTCCGACGGCGCACGGGTCGGCAAGAACCCGGACACCACCGTCGCCCCGGGCGGCTCCCGCACCTACACCTGGTACGCGGACAAGCAGGGCGAGGCACCGATCAGCGACATCGCCAACGTCGACACGGCCGACCCCCGCCACACCACCGTCCAGGACGGGCTGTACGGCGCCGTCGTCGTGCACCCCAAGGGCTCCGTGTGGCGCAACTCCACCACCGGTGCCGACCTGCTGGCCGGCGGACGCGCGGTCGAGACCCAGACCTACGCCGACGTCGTCACCCCGACCGGCGCGCTGCGGTCGTACGCCATGGTGCTGATGGACGAGAACGAGGACGTCAAGGACCGCAACGGCAACCAGCCGACGTACCCCACCACGGGCCTGCCGGACTCGACGTTCGGCATCAACTACCGCTCCGAGCCCCTGCGCAACCGCATGCGCGCGATCCTGGAGCACCGCGGGACCGTCACGCCGGAGAACCCGAACGGCGTCGCCAAGACCATCACGCTGCCCAACGGCAAGGTCTTCACCCCGGCGGACCACTTCTGCGACGGCTACGTGCCCGAGCTCGACCGGGTCGTGGACGACCCGGGCGCCAAGTGCCTGAACGAGGAGTCGCACCTGCAGTCGTGGGTGTTCGGCGACGAGGGCAAGCTCGTCCGCAAGGCGGCCGAGGGCAAGATCACCGTCGACTCGGACAACCTCATCCCCAAGGCCTACGTCGGTGACGCCGTGCAGTTCCACGTCGTGCACCCGGGCGCCAAGGAGAGCCACCCGTGGCACCAGCACACCCAGCGCTGGTTCAAGGACCCCAACAACCCCGACTCCCCGCGCAACGACGTGCAGTCCATCGGTCCGGGCGAGGGCTACCGGATGGAGATCGAGGGCGGCGCCGGCGGCACCCAGCGCACCGCCGGTGACTCGATCTTCCACTGCCACCTGTACCCGCACTTCGCCCAGGGCATGTGGGGCCACCTGCGGATCTTCGACAAGCTCCGCAACGGCACCCAGTCCTACGCGGACGGCACGCCCATCCAGGCGCTGCGCGAGCTCCCCAGCCGCGTGGGCCAGACCGCGGCCCCGACCGCCGCGCAGCCCGGCTTCCCGCTGTTCGTCAAGGGCGACTTCGCCCAGCGGGCGTACCGCGCGCCGAACGCCGTCGTGAAGGACCAGTTCGCCGCGATCCGCCGCCCCGGGGACGCCCCTCGCGGCCCCACGGCGCTCGAGGCGGCCGGCCTGCCGGCGCTCGACCCGGCCAAGCCCGGCAACGGCTACATCGACCCGTGCCCGGCGGGCGCCCCGACCCGCACCTACCGCCCGCACGTCGTGGACGTGCCCATCAGGTACAACAGCGCCGGCTGGACCGACCGTCAGGGTCGCGTGTACGTGGAGGAGTCGCAGGCGGCCGCCGTCCGGGCCGGGACCTCAGCACCCGAGCCGTTCACGATCCGCGCCCGGCTCGGTGAGTGCGTCCAGGTGTTCACCACCAACGACCTCCACCTCGACGAGGACCCGGCCGTGCCCCTCGACCACGTGAACCGGCTCGACGGCGACTACATGCACGAGGAGGAGACCAGCGAGGTCTCCACCCACGTGCACCTGGTCAAGTTCGACGAGCTCGCCTCCGACGGCACGAGCGTCGGGTGGAACTACAGCTCGTCCGCGATGCCCGGCCAGACCTACGGCTACCGGTGGTTCATCGACCAGCCGCTGCGCACGGTGTTCTTCCACGACCACCAGTACGCGAACCTGCACCAGCAGAAGGGCCTCTTCGCCGCGCTGCACGTGGAGCCGGCCGACGCGACCTGGCACGACCCGAGGACCGGCGCGCCGACCGACGGCACCGGGACGGTCGCCGACATCCGCTCCGCCAGCGGGCCGGACTTCCGCGAGATCAGCGTCTTCCACCAGGACCGCATCCCGATGTGGAAGGACGGCGGCGCCGGCGACCCGGTCAACCCGCCGCCCGCCGTGGACGACTACGGCGCGGACCAGGGCGGGTACGCCCTCAACTACCGCAACGAGCCGTTCCAGATCCGGGTGAAGAAGGGCGTGGCGGGGCCCAAGGGCGACCCGGCGTACGTCTACTCCTCCACCGTGCACGGCGACCCGTCGACCCCGGTGTTCCGGGCCTACACCAAGGACCCGGTCGTCGTCCGCAACGTCGACGGGAGCCACGAGGAGGTCCACACCTTCAACGTGCACGGGCACCGGTGGCTGAACGAGCCGGACAACGCCCGCTCCACGATCGTGGACAACCAGAGCCTGTCCGTGGCCGAGTACTACAACTACGAGGTGAGCGGCGCCCGCGTCGGTCGCAAGTCCCGCACGGCGGACAGCACCCTCAAGCAGGCGCGCAACGACCAGGCGAACGGTGCTCCCAGCATCCTGGCCGGTGGCGCCGGACGCCCTGGTGACTACCTCTACGGCTCGACGCCGCTGGACGACCAGTGGCTGGGCATGTGGGGCATCTTCCGGGTGCCGGACGGAGCCGTGGGCGACCTGCAGCCCCTGCCCGACCGCGGTGCGCCCGCAGCGGCGGCCACCCCGTGGCCCGCGCTCCAGCCGGGCCAGGCGCTCAACGCCAAGCCGCCGAACGCGGTCAACACGTGCCCCGTCGGCTCCCCGCTGCGCACCTACGACGTGGCGGCGATCAACAAGGACATCGTCTACAACGCGAAGACCGGGGACCACGACCCCGCCGGTGCGCTGTACGTCCTGAGCGCGGACGAGGCCGCGGTGCGGGCCGGGACCAAGCCCACCGAGCCGCTCTTCATCCGGGCCAACGCGGGCGACTGCGTCGCGGTGACGCTGACCAACAGGCTCCCCGCCGGCGGCCTGCCGGCGCACACCGGTGACGTCCCGCTCCCCGCGGACGCCCCGTTCCCGTCCGGCAACCGGGTGTCGATCCACGCCGCGCTGCTCGAGTACGACGTCAAGCGGGCCGACGGAGCCACGGTCGGGCACAACTTCGACCAGACCGTGGCGCCGGGGCAGTCGATCACCCAGTACTGGTACGTGCCCGAGGAGCTGGCCGGTGCCAGCGTCACCCTCGCCGACTTCGGCGACCGTCGCGGCCACCGGCACCACGGGCTGCACGGCGGGCTGCTGGTCGAGCCGAAGGGCTCGACCTGGACCCACCCGCAGACCGGCGCCCCGGTGACCACCGGCGCGAGCGCGGTGATCCGGTGGACCGACGCCGCCGGCAAGCCGCAGGTGTACCGCGAGCACGCCCTGGAGTGGCAGGACGGGCTCAACCTCCGCACCGCCTCGGGGGCGGCCATCGCCCCGGCCGGTCCGGTCGACGACCCGTACGACCTCGGCAACCGCGGGGTCAGCTACCGCACGGAGCGGTTCGCGCCTCGCCTCGCCAAGGACCCGGCGCAGTCGAACGTCTTCAGCTCCGTCGTCCACGGCGACCCGGCCACACCGGTGATCCGTGCCTACGTCGGGGACCCGGTCCGCATCCGGCTGCTGGCCAGCAGCGACCGGGGACGCGCGCACACGTTCGTGCTGGGCGGGCACGGCTGGAACTACCAGCCTGCGGACCCGGCGTCGACGGTCGTGAGCGCGCGGGGTCTCCTGGTCGCCAGCCAGGCGTCCTCCCACGACCTCGTGGGCGGGGCCGGTGGGCCGCGTGGCACGAGCGGCGACTTCCTCTACCGCGACGGCAACCAGGCGAACCAGACCAACGCCGGGCTGTGGGGGCTGCTGCGGGTGCACAGCACCACCCAGGCCGACCTGCCGAGGATCCGGTGACCGGCAGGCCGCCCCTGGACTGCTGAGCCTGCTGAGCGGCCAGCGCCCACCCGGCGGCCTCGGTCGGACCGAGGCCGCCGGGCAGGCGTGGGGGATGACGCCGTGTGGGACGACGCCGGGTCCGGCACAGTGGGACCGGGCAGCACGGCGCGACGTCCGGCGCGACAGCCGGGCAAGGGGGCAAAACATGAGGGATCTGTCAGCGTCGACCCAAGACGATCTGGAGGTCGTGGTGCTGTTCACCGAACCGACCACCCGCGCCCGCGTGCGCGGCACCCTGGAACGGCAGGGCTACCGGATCGCGCAGCCCGACCGGCTGCTGGAGTGGGTCACCGGCAGGCGACCGCACGTGCTGGTGGTGACCGGGGACGACCCGCCGGCGCAGCGGGCGCGAGCAGCGGTGATGCGCGCCGCCCCGGAGGCCGCGTGCGTCGTCCTCGCCACGGACCCCACGCCCGGCCGGTACCGCGAGCTGATGGAGACGTGCACCGCCGTCCTCCCCGAGTCCGCACCGCAGGAGGACGTCGCCGTGGCGGTCGCCGGGGCGTGGCGCGAGCTGAGCTGTCTGCCCCGGTCGGCCGCCCGGGCCCTGTCCGGCGACGGGTCCACCGCGCCGTCGCCGGCCGTGACCGTGGCCCCCCGTGAGGCGGGGTGGCTCCGGGCCCTGGCCGACGGCGCCACCGTCGCCGGTCTCGCCCGGACGGCCGGGTACTCCCCCCGCGAGATGTACCGCCTGCTGAGCGCCCTGTACGCCCAGCTCGGCGCAGCCGGCCGGACCGAGGCGCTGCTGCGGGCGGACCGTCTGGGGTTGCTCTCGGTGACGGCCCCGGGTCCGGATGCGTCCGTCCCCCGGCCGCATCCCGCGTCGTCGTCGCGGAGCGTGACGTCATGACCGCCGACGTCGTGAGGTCGCTCGTGTCGACCGCGTGGCTCGCGGAGCACGCGGCGGACCCCGGCGTCCGGGTCCTGGAGGTGGACGGGGAGGCGGCCCGCTACTACGACGGCCACGTCCCCGGCGCCCTGCCCGTGGACTGGCTGGACGACCTGCACGCCCCGGTGCGCCGCGGCTTCGCGGACGCACCGGCGCTCGCCGCCCTCCTCGGCCGCCTCGGGGTGACCCCGACCACGCACGTCGTCCTGCTCGGCGACGCGCACAACACCTACGCGGCCAGCGCCTTCTGGCTGCTGCGCTACTACGGCCACGGGCCGCTCAGCCTGGTCGACGGCGGCCGGCGGGCGTGGGAGGTGGAGGGCCGGCCGCTCAGCACGGAGGTGCCGGAGCCCGCCCCGGCCGACTACCCGGAGCCGTCCCCCGTGTCGTCCGTCCGAGCCAGCCGGGACGACATCCTCCAGCGCTTCGTCCCGGGGCTGCCCGGGACCGCGCTGCTCGACTGCCGGACCCAGATCGAGTACGAGGGGCACGGTGCGCGCGGCGTGGACCTGCCGGTGGAGCGCCACCGGGTGCCCGGCCACATGCCCGGTGCCCGCAACCTCGACTCGATCGACGTGCTGGACGAGGCGACGCACCGGTTCCGTCCCCTGCCCGAGCTGCGCGCCATGTTCGCCGACCGCGGCGTGGAGCCCGACACCGAGGTGGCGCTGTACTGCCGGCTGGCGGAGCGCAGCTCGCTGCTGTGGTTCGCACTGCACGAGGTCGTCGGGCACGGGCGCGCGCGCAACTACGACGGCGGCTGGGCCGAGTACGGCAGCCTCGTCGACGTGCCGGTGGAGCGCTAGAGGGCGCGGCGGCCGTCAGGCGCGGAGCCGGCGGGCGACGCCTCGGGCCACCCGGAACGCGAGCCATCCGCCCACGACCCAGGGTCCGGCGACGATGACCGGGTCCAGGGTCTGGTGCCGGATGTCGACCCGCCCACGGCGGGAGGCGATCGGGTGGGCGCCCGGCTCGGCCAGCACGCCGGTCTCGGTGATCGGGTTGTCCGGGTGCAGGGTCGCGAACGACGCGAGGTGGCTCTCCACGGCGTCGACCCGGTCCGCCGCGATGAGGATCAGCCAGTGCGCGGCGCGGCCCTCGCTGAAGCGCCGGTAGGCGTACTTGCGCAGGACGCCGGACAGCGCCTTGGGCGGCTGGGCCGTCCCGAAGACGGGCGTGAGCCGGCTGTGCTCGATCGAGCGCTCGCGCGGCCAGAGCTCGGGCTGCTGCTCGGGGAGGTCCCAGTGGGCACCGGTCGTCCCGGGCGAGAAGACCTCGCGGGGGACGGACGGGCGGTCGCGCGGGTCGAGGTCGGCGCCCCAGCCCGGGATGCGGGCGCGCAGCTGCTCGGGCGTCTCCGGCAGCGGCGGCTTGGCGGACGTGTAGGTCATGGCGGTCTCCTGCCCGGTCAGCCGGCGTTCGGGACGACGAGCGGCTTGATGCAGCCGTCGAGCTTGTTGGAGAAGATGTGGTAGCCCTCCGCGATGTGCTCCAGCGGGATGCGGTGGGTCACGATGTCGCTGGGCTTGAAGTAGCCGTTCTGCAGGTGCTCGAACAGCCGCGGCCACTGGCGCTTCACCGGCGCCTGGTTCATCCGGAGCGTCAAGCCCTTGTTGACGGCGTCGCCGAACTTCACCGCGCTGAAGATCGGCCCGTACGCGCCCATGACGGAGACGGTCCCGCCCTTGCGGACGGAGTCGATCGCCCAGTTCAGCGCGATCGGGGAGCCGCCCTGCAGCTTGAGCTTGGCCCCGGTGAGGTGCTGCAGCAGGTTGCCGTCGGCCTCGGCGCCCACGGCGTCGATGGCCCGGTCGGCGCCGAGCCACCCGGTCGTCCGCTTCATCTCCACGACGATGTCCTGGTACTCGGTGAAGTTGAGCGTCTCGGCGTGCGCGAACTCCCGCGCCTTGGCGAGCCGGTACTCGAGGTGGTCGACGACGATGACTCGGCCGGCGCCCATCAGCCACGCCGACCGTGCCGCGAACAGCCCGACCGGTCCCGCGCCGAACACCACGACGACGTCGCCCTCGACGATGTCGGCGAGCTGGGCGCCGAAGTAGCCGGTCGCCAGGGCGTCGGTGCACAGGACGGCGTCCTCGTCGGCCAGCCAGTCGGGGATGACGGAAGGACCCACGTCGGCGAACGGCACCCGGACGAACTCGGACTGGCCGCCGTCGTACCCGCCGGCCGTGTGGGAGTACCCGTAGATGCCGCCGACCGCCGTCGCGTTGGCGTTGACGTTGTGGCAGTTGGAGTACAGGCCGCGGGCGCAGAAGAAGCACGACCCGCAGAAGATGTTGAACGGAACCATGACCCGGTCCCCGACCTTCAGGTTCTGCACCGAGGGCCCGACCTCGTGCACGATCCCGACGAACTCGTGACCGAACGTGTGCCCGACGCGGGTGTCCGGCAGCAGCCCGTGGTAGAGGTGCAGGTCCGACCCGCAGATCGCGGCGAGGGTGACCCGGATGATGGCGTCGTTCGGGTGCTCGATCCGCGGGACGTCCTTCTCCTCGACCCGGATCTTGTAGGGCCCGCGGTAGACCATCGCTCGCATTGACGCCGCCTCGCTCGTGCCGAAGACCTGACAGCGACAGCCTCACACCGTTGCCGGTGCCCCGCGCGCCGACCACCGTGGGCAGGTCGCCGTCGCGCACGACACCCCCGCGCGTGCTGGGCTGGGCCCATGGAGACGCCGCAGGACGCTGCCGAGCACCCGGTGGACCGCGAGGACGACGAGGCGAGCACCGAGGACAAGGACACGGCCCTCGACCGCGTCATCCTCGAGGGCCGGCCCCGCCTGCACCGCAGCACCGCGGACCTGCTGGCGACCGGCACGGTCGCCGGGGTGGAGGTGGGGTTCGGGGTGCTCGCCCTGCTGACCGTCGAGCACCTGACCGGCAGCACGCTGCTCGGTGCGCTCGCGTTCTCGGTCGGGCTGATCGCCCTGCGCCTGGGTCACAGCGAGCTGTTCACCGAGGGGTTCCACATCCCGGTCATGGTCGTGGCCGCCAAGGAGGCGACCGTCGCCCAGCTGCTGCGCCTGTGGGCCGGCACGCTGGTCGGCAACCTCGCCGGCGGGTGGGTGCTCGCGTGGCTCGTGGCGACCGGCCTGCCGGACCTGCACGAGACCGCCGGCGCGAGCGCGCGGGAGTTCACCGCGGCGCTCGACGGCCGGGCCTTCGTCCTCGCCGTCCTGGCCGGCGGCGCCATCACGCTGCTGACCCGCATGCAGCAGGGCACCGAGGACGACGTCGCCCGGATCGTCGCGGCGGTCGCCATCGCCTTCGTGATCGTGGGCACCGGGCTGCTGCACTCGGTGCTGGACACGCTGATCATCTTCGTCGCGCTGCACGCCCAGCAGCCGGGGATCTCCTACGGCACCTGGCTGCCGTGGTTCGGGTTCGTGGTGGCGGGCAACCTGGTCGGCGGGCTGGTGCTCACCACGATGCTGCGCCTGATCCGCAGCCGCGAGCGGATCGAGCAGTGGCGTGCGGCGGCTGATCGCTGACCTACGGGGATCAGTCCGGGGTCACGAGGGGCGCCGACGGACGCCGGTGGGTCAGCGGTCAGCGAGTCGGGGTCCGCGGGTCAGCGGTCGAAGGGGGCGTCCAGCCAGACGTGCCGGGGCGGCAGGAGCGACTCCAGCTCGTCCCACAGCGCGTCCGGCACCGGGTGCGCGGCGGCGGCGAGGGTGTCGGCGACGCGGGAGGGCGCGCCCATCCCGACCACCGTGGCCCCGAACCGGTCGTCCCGCAGCGAGAACTGCAGCGCCGCGGTGCGCAGGTCCGTGCCGTGCTCGGCGCACACCCGCTGCATGTCGGCGACGGCGTCGAGGATCTCCGGCGGCGCGGGACGGTAGCCGTAGGTCACCGGGCGGCGGTCGGGCGCGGCGAGGATGCCGCCGCCGTACACCGCGGCGTTGAGGACGCCCATCCCGCGGTCGAGCGCCTCGGCGATAAGGTCCCCGGCGCTGCGGTCCAGCAGCGTCCACCGGTTGTGCACGAGCAGCACGTCGAAGACCCCCAGCGCCAGGTACTTCGCCATCTCCTGGACGCGCCCGCCGGCGAGCCCGATCGCCCCGACGACGCCGCTCTCGCGCAGCTCGACCAGCGCGTCCACCGCACCGCCGGGCGCGCTGATCTCCGTGAAGTCGAAGTTCTCGGGGTCGTGCAGGTGGACGAGCGGCAGGTGGTCCAGACCCAGGCGCTCGCGGCTCTCGTCGAGCGAGGCCCGGACCCGGTCGCCGGAGAAGTCACGGTCCCGTGCGTCGACCTTGGTGATGACGACGAAGTCGTCCGGCAGACCGCCGGCGTCCGCGATCGCGGTCCCGATCCG
Organism: Cellulomonas aerilata; assembly: GCF_007991755.1. Lineage (GTDB taxonomy): Bacteria > Actinomycetota > Actinomycetes > Actinomycetales > Cellulomonadaceae > Pengzhenrongella > Pengzhenrongella aerilata. Next base: position 355,808 of record NZ_BJYY01000013.1, read on the forward strand.
CCGCTCGCTCTCGCCGTCGCTGTAGTTGTTCGACGTGTCGATGCAGCGGATCGGGCTGTCCAGGGCCGCCCGGGCCGTCGCCACGCCCTCGTCGACGCTCACCTCGCGCCCGTAGAGCCGCGGCAGGCTGCCCAGCGGGCTGGCCCCGACGCAGACCGCGGAGAGCTGGATGCCGGTCCGTCCCAGCGGGCGGACCCAGGTCGGTGAGCCGGGTGCGGGCGTGGTCATGGTGCCTCCGTCGTCGTCGCCGATGCGGACGACATCCCACCACGGCCGGGGCCCGGCGACCCGACGGAGGGTGCGGGTGCGGGCGACCGCGGGTCAGCCCGTCGTGGCGGGCGGGTTGCTGGTGCACAGGCCGATCCAGCGACCGTCGGGGTCGCTGAGCTCGGCCCACCAGCCCATGTCGCCGCCGATCTCCGTCCGGGGCGCCCGGACGGACCCGCCGGCCGCCTCCGCCGCGGCGAAGACCGCTTCCAGGTCCGCGACGTTGATGTACGTGCGCACCCCGGGCGGGTCGCCGGCGGCCCCCTCGGCGCGGTAGATCCCTCCGATCAGCTCGCCATCGCGGACGACGCCCAGGTAGGCGTCGTCGTCGCCACCGAACGACGTGAACGTCCACCCGAACACCTCGCCGTAGAACCTCTGGGCGGCGGTGACATCGGTGACGGGCAGCTCCCACCACGTCACGGTGTTGAGCGGCTCCTGCTGGGTCTCGGTCATCGCGGGTCCTCCAGAGGAGGGGGCCGACCGTCGGGCCGGCGAAGGCGGACGAGGGGCATGGCGATTTTTCCGTCGGCGATGCGGGGAGCGCCAGGGGGTGCGTCGACCTGTGGTCGCTCGGGGACGGTGCGGGCGGGGGGTTGCGATGGTGGCGTGGCGGGAGCCCCCGCATTGCACTCCAGCGGCCGCCCGGTGGCCGGCTTCCTGCACGCGTTGTCCGGTGGCGGGGCGGGAGTCCTCACACCCCACTCCAGCGGCCGCCCGCTGGCCCGCTTCTCGCAGCGTCGTCCGGTGGCGCGCCGATCCTCGGTGTGCGTGCTACCCGCGGCCGCTGCCCCAGCCGAGTCGCGCGCTGACAGGCTCGTTCTTCCCGCTTTGCCACCCGCGCGCAGGCACCCGCGCCCCACTGCTCGTCCATATTCTTCACCCCGCCGAAGCGAGCCGACCTCGCTCATTCTTTCCTTCTGCCACCCGCCCACAGGCATCCGCGGACCACTGCTCATCCACAGTTGTCGCCGCGCCGCCAAGAATGTCAGTGGCTCGTCCTAGCATGGTGCTCAGGAATCGGGCCAGAGTCAGTGGGCAACGAAGCCGAACGACCGACGGGAAAGGGGTGAACGCCATGGATGACGACGTGTCGGACGAGCCGGGCGTCACCTCGCCGAGTGCCACCGGCACGGATCTGTCGACGGTGCGTCCGGAGGTCGCGGAGCTGTTGGCGGCGTTGGAGGCGGTGGCCGATGCCGCGGTCGCCGTGGCCCGGTCGGACGCCGGGGTGGACGGTCGTGAGGCGGCGGTGGTGGCCGCCGGGATCGCGGCCGCGACGAGCCGGCTCGGGGTGGTGCAGGCCCGGATGCTGGCGGTGGTCGAAGCGGACGGGATCTGGTCGCTCGAGTCCCGGTCGCTGGTCCGATGGGCCGCCCGACGACTCGACGTCACCGTCCGCACCGCCCAGGCCCAGGTGCACCTCGGCCGGACCCTGCGCGACGACCTGCCGCTGACCGCCGCCGCGGCCGCGGCCGGGGAGATCGGCGTGGAGCACGCGCACGTGCTCGCCGCCCTGGCACCCACCACGGAGCGGCGGCGCGCGGCGCTGGCCAGCCCCGATGTCGAGTGCAACGAGGCGTGGCTGGTCCGGCAAGCCAAGCTCAACACCGTCGACGACCTGCGGACCATCGTCCGGCACTGGGCGGCGGCAGCCGACACCGAGGCGGACGACCGCGGGTACGTCGAGGCGTGCGAACGCCAGCACCTGCAGTTCGCACCAACGCTCGGCGGGTACCACGTGCAGGGGTTCCTCACCGTGGACGTCGGGCAGGCCCTGGTCACCGCCCTCGAAGCCGTCACGCCTGTCCCCGCCGCCGGGGACACCACGACGGCGGACCAGCGGCGCGCGCAGGCGGTCGGGGTGCTGGCGAACCTGGTGCTGGACAAGGGACTGGCCGGCGACGGGCGAGCGTCGCGGCCCCGGCTGAACGTGCTGGTGTCGTACGAGACGCTGCAGGCCGTCACCGAGCGGGCGATCGCGCGGCAGGACGGGCTCACGCTGCTTGAGGCAGCGCCGCTATTGACGGAGAAGAGCGTGCTGCGCGGGCCGCAGTTCGAGGACAGCACCCCGGTCCCGCGCATTCTGCTCGACCGGTTGGCGTGCGACGGCGAACTCAACCGGGTGATATTCGGCCCGACGTCCGAGATCCTCGACGTGGGCCGGGCGGAACGGACGTTCACCCGGGCGAGACGGAATGCGATCATCGCCCGGGACCGGCACTGCCGGTTCCCCGGGTGCAGCGCACCGCCGACGTTGTCCGAATGCCACCACGTCCGACATTGGGGACGAGATCACGGCAGCACCTCGGTCAGCAACGGGATCCTCCTGTGCTGGCACCACCACGGGCATGTCCACGCGCGCGGGATCGAGATCCACCGGCGAGGTGCCCGGTGGGTGTTCACCGACGCGGCCGGCCGCGAGCTAGGCGATCCATGCCCGGGCGACGAGGCGGGATGAGCCGTGCGCCGCGGGCACGGCCGGGGCGCCTGCTGGCGCGGTCGTACGGTTTCGAGCGACCGGAGCACTCCCGACCCGCTCAGCCCCGACCAGCCCCCGGCCGGACCAGACCCGACTCGTAGGCGTACACGATCGCCTGCGCGCGGTCGCGCACGCCCAGCTTGTGCAGCACCCGCTTCACGTGGGTGCGCACCGTCTCCTCCGAGATGTACAGGCGCAGCGCGAGCTCCGCGTTGGACGCGCCGGAGGCCAGCGCGACCAGGACCTCGGTCTCCCGGTCGGTGAGCGGGTCGGTCAGCGGCGGAACCGGCACCGGGGCAGGGACGCGGGCGAAGGCCTCGATGAGCCGCCGCGTGACCGACGGCGAGAGCAGCGCCTCTCCCCCGGCCACCACCCGCACCGCCGCGATGAGGTCCTCCGGCGGCGTGCGCTTGAGCAGGAACCCCGACGCCCCGGCGCGGATGGCGTCGAACACGTAACCGTCGTGCTCGAAGGTCGTGAGGATCACCACGCGCGTCGCCGGTGCCTCGGCGGTCAGCCGCACGGTCGCCTCGATGCCGTCCATGACGGGCATCCGGACGTCGACCAGGGCGACGTCCGGCGCCTCGCGCACGACGAGCTCCACGCCCTGCAACCCGTCGGCCGCCTCGCCGACGACGACGACGTCGTCGACGCTCTCCAGGATCATCCGCACGCCCCCGCGCACGAGGTGGTCGTCGTCGACGAGGGCGACGCGGATCATCGGGCCACCGGGATCCGGCAGCGCACGGTCCAGCCGCCCGCCGGGTCAGGACCGGCCTCCACGGTGCCGCCGAGGGCCTCGACCCGGTCGCGGATGCCGACGAGCCCGCGACCCGGGTCGCCGCCCGGCGGGCGTCCCGCGGCGTGCGCGACGCCGCGGTCGGTGACCCGCAGCCGCAGCGCGTCGTCGTCGTAGGCGACCTCCACCTCGGCCGGCGTCCCCGGGGCATGCTTGGTCACGTTGGTCAGCCCCTCCTGCACGATGCGGAACGCCGCGAGGTCGACCGGCATGGGCAGCGGCCGTGGCGTGCCCGCGACCGTGACCCGCGCCGGGACGCCCGCGGCGGTCACCTGCGCCGCGAGGTCCTCGACGTCCGCCAGGCCGCGGGCGGGGCGGCGGTCGGCGGGGGCGTCCAGGACGGCCAGCGCCTGGTCGAGGTCCGCGAGCGCGTCGCGCCCGACCTGCTCGACCGTCGCGAGCGCTGCCGCGCTGGCCCTCGGGTCCCGGTCAAGGACCCGTCGTCCGGCGCCGGCCTGCAGCACCATCACGTTGAGCGCGTGCCCCACGATGTCGTGGACCTCGTGCGCGATCCGCGTGCGCTCCTGCGCCACCGCGGCGGCTCGCTCGCTCTCGCGTCGCTGCTCGGCCTCCTCGGCGCGGCGGACGACGTCGGCCGCGGCACGCCGGCGCTGGCGCTCGCCCTGCCCGGCGACCCACGCCAGCGCCCAGGCCGCCACGACCAGTCCGGGGAGCCATGGGATCCCGGTCGACGGCACCAGCGTCCAGTACGTCACGACCCCCGTCAGGCCCACCACGAGCCCGACGACGGCCTGCACACGGGTGCGGGCGTGCCCGCCGACGCGGTAGAGGCTGAACCCGTTGGCGTACGGGTACAGCCCGGCGTCGTAGTACAGGCCGGCGATGAGCAGCAGCGCGGCAGCGCTGACGAGGTAGGCCCGCAGGGGGAACCGCCGCCCGAAGGTCAGCGCCGCCCCCATCGTGAGGCCCAGCAGGACGGGCACCGGCGACCCGGTGTCCTCGGCCACGGCCTCGCCGACGAGCAGCGCGCTCGCGAGGCCGCCGAGCAGGAGGTCCCACCCGCTCGGAGGGCCGGTCGGTGCGCCGGTGGACAGGTGAGGCGGCCGGGCGGGAGGTGCGACGGGAGGCAGCCGCGACCGCACGTCCATCCCGACCTCCCTCGCCCACCCTCGCCGCTCAGCGACGCCCGTCCACCGCGCCGTGCGGTGCCGCCGGCCTGATCCCCCGCACAGCATCCCGGACCGCGTAGCCGAACGGCACGACTACCGCCAGCGTGGCGAGGCCCAGCCCGGCGGCCAGGCCGGCGGACACGTCCAGCATCGAGCGTCCGGCGTAGGCCTGTGCCACCACGAGCCCGGTCAGGGCCACGTACCCGGCCGACGCCGCCAGCATGGCCCGGGTCCGGGCCACCGGCGTCAGGCCCGACCGGCCCAGCAGCAGGGCCAGCGCCCCGAGCACCTGGATGCCGTGCAGCGCCACCGCGTGCGCCAGCTTGCCCGACCCGGCGACGCCGAAGACCACCGCGGGCGGGACGGCGTCGTGGGCGTCGACGTACGCGAGCCCGCGCGTGATCAGGTCCTGGCCGAGCGCCGAGGCGACCAGCACGAGCCCGAGGCCGACGAGGACGGCCAGCACGGTCGGCGCCGGCCGCCGCAGCCGCCACGCCGCCCAGACGGTGAGCAGGACGATCCCCACCCCGAACACCGCGATGGTCACGCCCATGAGGGCGAACACCACCGCGTCGACGGGCGTGGCGAGGTTGAAGTGCGACGCCGTCCCGCGCCACCGCTGGGCGGTGATGAGCGCGACCTCCGCGACGCCGCCGCCGGCGATCAGGGCGGTGGTCGTCCATCCCCACGCGCGGGAGCGCGGCAGGACGCCCTGCACCCAGCCGACCGCGAGCGCGAACAGCGAGAACGAGACGCCGAACAGGATCGGCTTGCGCCACGAGACCGCGCCCTCCCAGGCGCCGCCGTCGACCGCCCAGACCCCCACGTGCGCGACGCCGGAGGCCATCAGCAGGGCGGCGACCACGTACATCGCACGCTGGTACGGGTGCCGGGGCCCGGCGTCCGCCAGTGCGCCGCGCACCTGCGCGAGCACCCGGGACGCGGCCGCGGTCACGACGGCGGTCGCCGCCGGACCGTGGGGCACCGCGGGACCGGCGGGCACGGCGGGACCGGCGGGCACGGCGGTCACGACAGCGGTCGCGGCTGGACCGGCGGTCGCGGCCGGACCTGCCGCGGCGCTGGTGGTGAGGTGGGGCGAGGGCGGGACGCGTGTGGTGGACATGCCCCTCAGCGTCGCGACCGGCGACGTCCCGGTCGTCCTCCGGAGCGGGGACCGGGCCATCACCCTGCGGGGTGACCCGCCCCCGACCGACCACCCCGGCCCGCACCCGTGCTCCGGCGTCGTCGCACCTTGAGCCGTGCGGGCCGCCCGTCCGGGTCGAGGAACGCCCGGTACGCCGCGGCCGCGAGCCACCGCTGCCACGGCGGCGGGTACCGGACCGTGTGCACCCGCAGCCGTCCCGGCGGGCGCGGTCCCCGGCGTCCGCCCGCGTACCAGGCGTCCAGCGCGGCAGCGCTGCGACGGATCGACCCGACCGCCTCGTCCGGGTCGACGAGGCCGGCGTCGTCGTCCGCGTCCAGGTGCTCGCGCCACAGCTCCAGGCGCAGGTCCCGGGCGAAGCGGCGCGCACCGTCCCCCAGGCCGCCGGGGTCGCGCGGCTCGCGGGGGTCCCGCTCGTCGTCGAGCACCGCGGCGGCAAGCTCGGAGTCGTGCGTCCACGACCGGCGGTTGAAGTTGTCGCTGCCGACGCTCGCCCACACGTCGTCGACCACGCAGACCTTGGAGTGCACGTACACCGGCTCCCCGGCGTGGTTCTCCACGTCGAGGACCTGGACGCGGTCCCCGCCCGCCGCACGCACCAGCTCCAGCGCCTGGGCGTGCCCCAGGTGCGAGGCCGCGAGCGTGAACGCGCCGTCCTGGTCCGGGTACCGGGGCACGACCACGACCAGGTGCAGGCCCGGCTCGCGGCGCAGCGCGTCGGCGAACACCCGTGCGACCGCCGTCGACCACAGGTACTGGTCCTCCACGTACACCAGCCGCCGGGCCCGGCGCAGCACCTTCGCGTACGCCCGGGCGACGCTGCGCTCGCCGTCCGGGGCGAACGGGTAGCCCCCCAGCCACCGGTTCGGGTACGTGCGCAGCAGCTGGACCGCGCAGGAGCCGGCGCGCGGCGGGTCGGGCAGCATCGCCGGCAGCCGGTCGGCGCGCTGGTCCTCACCGCGCAGGCGGTCGGTGATCGCGTACCACGGCAGCCGGGACAGCGGCGCCGGGTCCTCCCAGCGCTCCCGGAACACGGTCTCGACGTCGCTCACCGCGGGGCCCCGCAGCTCCACCTGGGCGTCGTGCCACGCCGGCTTCGGTCCGTACCGGCTGGAGAACCTCTGGGCCTGCGGGTCCCCGGCGTGGTCGGCGTCGTCCCGCCGGCTGTGCGCGAGGTCGATGCCGCCGACGAACGCGACGTCGTCCGCCGGCCGGTCGGGGTGCCGGACGACGACGAACTTCTGGTGGTGGCTGCCCAGCGGCCGCACCCGCTGGTCGAGCAGCACCTCGCCACCCGCCTCGCACACGTCCTCGGACAGGTCGCGGTTCTCCTCGCTGGAGAACCGCAGGCGGTCCAGGTGCGAGCGCCAGATCAGCCCCTTGACGACCGCTCCCCGCCGGCACGCGTCGACGAGCTGGCCCACGACGGTCGGGCCAGCCTCGCGCAACCGCTCGTCGGGGTCGCCCCGCCAGTCGGTGAAGAGGACGAGGTCGCCGGGCCCGGCGTCGTCCAGCGCGTCGGCCAGCACGTCGAAGTACCGCGCGCCGTGCACCCGGGGCCGCGCGTCGTTGCCCTCCGTCCACGGCCGCAGCCGGGTGGCGGGGTTGCCGCGCTGCGAGGCGGTGAGGAACCACGGGTGGTCGGTCTCCCCGGGGACGGCGGCGGCCGGGACGTCCGCGGCGGAGGGCGTCGCGGTGGACGGCGTGGCACCCGACGGCGTCGCACCCGACGGCGTCGCGGTGGACGGCGTCGCGGTGGACGGCGTGGCGGCGTGCCGGTCGGCGGCACGGTCGGCGGCACGGCGGAGCATGTGCCCAACGTGGCACAGCCCGACGCGGCGGACGAGACCCCGGGCGGGCGAGATCCGGGGGCGCCGGCGGCCTATCGTGAGCGTGTGGTCGCTCCCCCGTCCCGACCGGCAGCGGCACCCGCGGTGTGGGTCCGGGCCGACGTCGTCCGTGTGGTCGGGCTGGCCGCCGTGGCCGCCGCGGTCCTGTGGTTCGACGGGGTCGCCGTCGCCCTCATGCTGCTCGTGCTCGGCGGCCTGATGGTCCCCCGGGCCCTGCGCATCGGACCCCGGCTCGACGTCGCGTACGGCGTCGCGCTGCTCGTCGCGGCGTGGAGCGGCGTGCTGGACTTCTACCGCGACCTGGTCTGGTGGGACCTCGTCGTGCATGCCGTCGTCACCGGGCTGGTGGCCGCCGTGTCCCTCGGGGCGCTGGTGCGGCTCGGCGCCGTGCGTGACCCCGACGACGCCGACCTGCGCGCCCACCGCCTCGGCGTCGCGCTCGTCACGGTCGCCGTCGGGCTCGGCCTGAGCGTGGTGTGGGAGATCGCCGAGTGGCTCGGGCACACGTATGTCGACCCCGCGATCTACGTGACCGAGACCGACACCCTCGGGGACCTCCTCGCCGGCGGGCTGGGGTCCCTGGTGGCAGGAGCCGCCCTCATCGGCCGGCAGGGGGACCGCACCGACGGGTGAACCCGGTCCGCGCAGTCCGGACAGACCCACCCCGACGGGACGCCGACGGCACGGCCGAACGGGTCGTCCGCGCGCTCGCGGCTCCCGGGGCGCCCGTGCACGGCCGATACGGACGGCATGGATCTCCACCGTCCCCCGACCGGGCTCAGCCGTGTCGTGGCCGCCGTCCTCGTCGCGTCGACCGCCCTGGCCGCCGCCGCCCCCGCCTCCGCCGCCGAGGCCCGGACGACTCTGGACGTGCTCTCGATCGTCGACGGTGAGCACGTGGTGACCACGGTCGTGGTCCGCGCCGACCGCGCCGAGTCCGCCGAGGCGGCCCTCGAGGACGACCCGGGCGTGCTCGCGGTCGACGCGCAGGTGACCTACCAGGTGGACGGCACGGGGCCCGACCCGTACTGGGACGAGCAGGACCCCGTCGCCACCGCCAAGGCCCGCGACGCGTGGACCGTGACCCGCGGCGCCGGCCAGGTCGTGGCCGTCCTGGACACCGGGGTCGATCCCGAGCACGAGGACCTCGCCGGGGCGCTCCTGCCGCTCGTGGACGTCATCGGCGGGGACGGTGACCCGTCGCACGGCACCGGCGTCGCCGGCGTCGTCGCGGCGCGGGCCGACAACGGTCTCGGCGGGGCGGGGATCGCTCCCGACGCGACCGTCCTGCCGATCCGCGTGTGCAACTCCGGCGGCTGCCCGTCGACGAACGTCGCCCAGGGCATCTTCCACGCCGTCGACCACGGTGCCGACGTCATCAACCTGTCGCTGTCGGGCAGGGGCTACTCCGACATCACCGCGGCCGCGGTGCTCTACGCGCTGGACCGGGGCGTGTCGGTCGTCGCGTCGGCCGGCAACTCCGGCCTGGAGGGCAACCCGGTGTCGTACCCGGCGGCGAACAGCGGCGTCATCGCGGTCGGCGCCCTGACGCCGCAGAGCACCCCGGCAGCCTGGTCGGTCAACGGCTGGCAGGTCGACCTCTCGACCGTCGGCGAGAGCGTCCTGGTGCCCGTGCCCGGCAACGGCTACGGCAACGCGAGCGGGACCAGCTTCTCCGGCCCGGCGGTCGCCGCCTCCGTCGCCCTGCTCCGCGCCAGCCACCCCGGGATCGGGCTGGAGGAGATCCAGGCGGCACTCCAGGCGTCGTCGGACAGCTCGGCACCGTGGGACCGCCGGTGGGGCGCCGGACGCCTGGACATCCCGGCGGCGCTGGCCGCCGCCGACCGCTCCGACGACGGGGCGCCGACCCTCACCACCGGGCAGCCGCAGACGGTCGACGTCGGGTGGGCCCCCGTCCCGGGCGCGACGCGCTACCGGGTCCGCGTCGACGGGACGGTGCGCGCCGAGGTCGCCGACCCGCACGCCACCCTCACCGGGCTCACCGACGGCACGCAGCTCGCCGTCGACGTCCAGGCGGACGACGGCCCGCGGACCAGCGCGCGCCTCGCGCACGTCGGCGTACCGGCACCGGGGGTCGTCACCCTGCACGAGGGCCGGCTGACGGGCAGCGGCGCGTCGACCCTGCTCGGCCTCCTGGCCACCACCGACGGCCGTCCCGGCGACACCTACTCGCTCGTCCGCAACGGGGTGAGCGTCGGCACCCTGGCGCTGCCGGTGTCGTCGCAGCCCTCATGGCTCTGGATCGGCGTGGGCAGCTGGCCGCCCGGCGCGGCCGTGTGGCGGCTGCGGGCCGTCGACCGGCTCGGGCGCACGTCCGCCCCGTCGAACGGCATCCTCCTCGGGGAGGGCGTGCCGCAGCCCCCGGCGGCGGTGACCGGGCTCGCCGCGGGCCTGCGCGACGCCACGGTGCTCCTCACCTGGGACCAGCTCCCCCAGGCCGCCGAGTACGAGGTCGAGGTCGGCGGCGACGTCGTCCGCACCTCGCGGACCGGCGGCGCCGTGGTCGCCGCACCACCGCCCGGCGAGCAGCGCACCTACTCCGTGCGCGCGGTCGACCCCTGGGGGCAGCGCGGGCCCTGGACGTCGGTCGACGTCCGCACGTCCCTGCCGGGGGCCGTCCCGGACGCCCCGACGTCCGTGACCGCGACCCGGGGGTCCGGCAGCGCGACCGTGTCCTGGGCCGCCCCGGCCGACCACGGCTCCCCGATCACCCTCTACACCGTCGTCGCCTCCCCCGGTGGCGCGACGGTCACCACCGCCCGGACGACCGCCTCGGTCGGCTCCCTGACCAACGGCGTCCCCTACACGTTCACGGTGACGGCGACCAGCGCAGCCGGGACGAGCCCGGCGTCGGCGCCGAGCGCACCGGTCACCCCGGCGGGCGCGCCGGACGCGCCGGTCTCGGTCTCCGCCGCCGTGCGGGACGGCTCGGCCGACGTCACGTGGACCGCGCCCGCGTCCAACGGCAGCCCCATCACGTCCTACACCGTCACGGCGAGCCCGGGCGGGCGCTCGGCGACGACCACCGGGGCGACGGCGGCCACCGTCACCGGACTGACCAACGGCACCGCCTACAGCTTCACCGTCACAGCCACCAACGCCGTCGGCACCGGTCCCGCGGCGGCCACCCCCCGACCGCTGCTGTTCCGGACCTTTACCGACGTCCCGGCCACCGCCCCGTTCGCGGACGACATCGGGTGGCTGGTCGCGCGCGGCATCACCACGGGCCGCCCGGACAACACCTTCGGACCGCTGGAGCCGGTCTCCCGTGAAGCCATGGCCGCCTTCCTCTACCGCTCCGCCGGGTCACCGACGTTCGCGCCTCCGGGCAGGTCGGTCTTCGTCGACCTGGTGCCCTCCGCCGCGTTCTACGCGCCGATCCACTGGCTCGCCGCCCAGCGGATCACCACCGGTTCCCCGCAGCCGGACGGCACGCTGACCTACGACCCGCTGCAGCCCGTCACCCGGCAGGCGATGGCCGCCTTCCTGTACCGCGCGGCCGGCCGGCCGGCCTTCACGGCGCCGGCCACCGCGACCTTCCCGGACGTGCCGGCGGGTGCGCCGTTCCGGCAGGAGATCGAGTGGCTCGCGGCCACCGGGATCACCACCGGGACCGTCCGCGCCGACGGCACCCGCGCGTTCGACCCCCTCGCGCCGGTGACCCGGCAGGCCATGGCGGCCTTCCTGCACCGGATGGACCGGCTGACCGCCGGCTGACGCGCGGCTCGACCGGGGAGAAGCACGCAGACCCTGCCGGGCCGGCGGCGGCAGGGTCTAGCGTGCGACCACGGGCACTGCCGCCGGTGGCGGCCTCGCGCGCCCGCCACCGCCACGAGGAGAAGCCGATGACGACCTCCGACGAACGCACCCCGCACGACGACGAGACGACCTCCGGTCCGACCAGCCCCGGTCCGGGCTCGACCGGCTCGGCCACCGCGGGCACCGGGCAGAACGTCCCGGACACCGGCCCCGGCGCGGCCGCCGCCGATGTCGACGGTGACGCCGACCACACGGACTGACGACCGCGGCGGCACACCGGGTGCCGATCGGCGGGGCGGCCACCGCACACGCGGGGGCTGCCCCGCCTCCCGTCGCCCGTCCTCGCCGTGCCGGAGGCCTCCGCGCCCACCACGATGGGCCCGTGGCACACCCGTACCGGCTCGGCTTCCCCGTCAAGATCATCGGCGACGGCGGGCTCCCGACGGCCGACACCCGCCGGTGGCAGAGCGGCCCGCACCTCTCCCGGTCCCTGGAGCTCCTCGGTCCCGCGTTCGACCGCCTCGAGCGGATCGACGTGCGAGTGTTCCGGCTCTCGAGCCAGACCATCCCGTACGGGACCCACCCCGACATGCCCCAGCTGCACTACCGGCGCCAGATCGACGAGGCCCGCGACGCCCTGACCGCCCTCGGGGCGCGGGCGACGGCCCGGGGTCTGCGCCTGTCGACGCACCCCGGTCAGTACACGGTCATCAACTCCGCCGACCCCGTCCTGACGGCCAAGTCCTCCGCCGACCTGGAGCAGGACGCCGCCCTGCTGGACGCGCTCGGCCAGGGGCCCGAGGCGGCCGTCGTGGTGCACGTGGGCGGGCTGTACAACGACCGTCCCTCGGCGCTGGACCGGTGGGCGCGCGCGTACGAGTCGCTGTCCGACCGTGCCCGCGCGCGGGTGGCGCTGGAGAACGACGACGGGCCGTTCGGCGTCGGCGACGTCCTGGAGCTGCACCGGCGCACCGGCGTCCGGATCGCCTACGACCACCACCACCACCGCACGTCGGTGGAGTCGGTCACCCTGGACCCGGCCGAGGCGCTCGCCCGGACCTACGCCACGTGGGCGGACGGCGTCCGGCCCAAGGTGCACCTGTCCAGCCCGCGGGTGGACCTGGAGACGGCCGAGCGCAAGCCGGCCGGGAGCCGGCGGATCGAGCGGGTGCCCGTGGTGCCCCGGCTGACCCCGCACGCGGACTTCGTCGCACCGTGGGACCTGGTGGACCTGCTGCGCTCGGCCCCCGGTCCGCTGGACGTCGTCCTGGAGGCGAAGGCCAAGGACCTCGCGCTGCTGCACGCGCGCGCCGCGCTGGAGCGGCTGTTCCCGGAGCTCGCCGCGCTCGAGGAGCGGACGACAGCGCCTACGCCCCCAGCAGCGCGGTGACCACGAGGATCGCCGGCAGCGCGAGCAGCGTGCTGAGGAGCACCGTGCTGCGCGCCAGCACCTGGGACTCGCGGTACCGCACGGAGTAGACGAACACGTTCTGGGCGGTGGGCAGGGCCGCCAGCACGGTCAGCGCGAACAGCTCCTGGCCGCGCAGGCCGACGAGCAGGCCGATGCCGTAGGCGATGAACGGGTGCACGACGACCTTGATGCCGGTGGAGACCAGCACGTCGCGCCCGAGCGCACCCTCGCCGGCCCGCATCCCGTGCAGGGACATGCCGTACGCCAGCAGCGCGAGCGGGACGGCGGCGCCGGACAGCAGCGTGACCGGCTCGATCACCCAGGCCGGCGGCTGCACGCCGGTCAGGTTCGCGGCCAGGCCCAGCACGGACCCGGCGATGATCGGGTTGCGCACGGGGCGGGTCCAGCGCGCGAGCCTCCCGGGACCCGGCCCCGCGTCGCCGTCGACGGCGACGCCCTCACCGGTCCCGGCCCGCACGCGGTCCCGACGCCGCTCGGCCACGTCGAGCACGGCCAGCGCGACGGGCGCCATGACCACCAGCTGGAAGAGGATCACCGGGGCGACGTAGGACGCGTCCCCGAGCACGTAGAACGCGATCGGGATGCCGAGGTTGGCCCCGTTGACGTACGACGACGCCAGGGCGCCGATGGTGAGCTCGCCCACCGTCCGCCGCCACCAGCGCGCGATGAGCACGAACACCAGCGCGGCCACCGTGCTGGACGCCGCGATGCCGGCGAGCAGCGCGGACAGCACCGTCTCGACGGGGGCGTCCAGCAGGGTGACGAACAGCAGCGCGGGCGAGGCGAACATGAACACCACGCGCGCCAGGACCTCCTGGCCGTCGGCCGGGAGCACCCCGCGGCGTGCGGCGACGTACCCCAGGGCCACGAGCGCGAGCAGGATCGCGAACCCGGTGAAGATGCCACCCACGCTGCGGTGCCCCCGTCCCTGTGTGCCTTCGAAGAGCGCTGACCGACGGCCGCGGCCCGCACGACGATCTCGTGCGGGCCGCGGCCGTCGGGCTCGTGCGGTCGGGCGGGGTCAGCCGATCGCCTGCTCCACCTCGGCACGGAACTGCTGAGCGCCCTCCTCGGGCGTCATCCGCTCGAAGAGCACCTCGGAGTTGATGCGGGCCAGGATGGCGGCCACCTCACCGGCGCCGACCGGCGGGGTCGGGACGCCGTCGACGATCTCGTCCTCGAGGTCCTTCATGAACTCGGCGGCCTTGACGTCACCGGCGGTGAACTGGGCCTCGACGGCCGTCCGCACGTCGGTGTTCGCCGGCAGACCACGGTCGGACAGCAGGATCCTGCCGGCCTCGGGGTCGTTGACCATGAAGTCGATGAACATCGCCGCCGCGGCCGGCGCCTCGGTGTCGGCGGACATGGAGATGTACATGGACGGCTTGAAGTACATGCCGGTCCGCTCGCCCTCGGTCTCACCGGGCCAGCGCAGCAGCTCCAGGTCGGTGCCGGCCGCGGTCTGGATCGCGGTGAGCTGGTTGGTCCACCAGGCGCCCATGGCGCCGCGGTTGGTGCCCAGCAGGGACTGCTCCGGGCCGCCGGTCTCGAGCTCGACGGTCTCGGACGCCGACGGCTGCCCGCCGTTCTTCTGCAGGTTGAGCGCGATGTTCCACCAGTCGACGAGCGTCTCGTCCTGGTAGCCGAGCTCGCCCTCGGGGGTGTACAGCTCCTCGCCGCGCTGGCGGGCGAAGACCATGAAGCCCGGCTCGTTGTAGCCGTGGTCCTGCATGCCGAAGACGCTCTGACCGGACGCGCCGATCTCGATGGCGATGTCCTGGTACTCCTCCCAGGTCCAGGTCTCGTCGTCGGGCATCTCGACGCCCGCCTTCTCGAACACCGCCGGGTTGGCGAGCACCGAGTAGACGTTGATCCCGGTGGGGATGCCGTACTGGCCGCCGTCGAACTCGCCGACCGAGAGGATCTCCTCCTCGATCTTGTCCGTGGCGATGTCGAAGTCGTTGAGGTCCGCGATGACGCCGCGCTCGCCGTAGTCCCGCAGGTAGCGCTCCTCCTGCATGATGACGTCCGGCGTGTCGCCGCCGGCCACGCCGGTCGCGAGCTTGTCCCAGTACCCGTCCCAGTCGGTGAAGTCGGGGACGATCGTCACGTTCGGGTACTTCTCGGTGAACGCGTCGATGACCTGCTGGTTCAGGCCGTGCCGCACGTCCGAGCCCCACCAGGCGTAGCGGAGGGTGTACTCCTCGTCCGGGTCGAACTCGGCCGGGGCGGCAGCCTCGGCCCCCTCGGAGGCCGCGCCTGCCGAGGTGTCGTCGGCCTGGCCGCACGCGGTCAGCGTGAGGGCCGTGGTAGCGACGAGCGTCGCCGTCAGCAGCCGGCGGCGGGGCCGGCTGGTCGTGCTCAGGAAGCTGCGCATCGTTGTGTCACTCCTGGGTTCTTCCCGCCTCGTGGGCAGGCTGGGGCGAGCCGGCGCTCCTGGTCGAGGCCGGCGCTGGTGTGGTGGGAACTGGTGTGCTGGGGTCCGGGACTACTTGATGCCGGTGGTGGCGATGCCCTTGACCAGGTACTTCTGGCCGAAGAGGAAGACCAGGAACACCGGGATGAGCGAGACGATGGACATCGCGAAGAGCGATCCCCACGAGCTGGCGCCGGTGGAGTCGACGAACGTCCGCAGCGCGACCGGGACGGTGTACTTGTCCGGGTTGGTCAGGAAGATCAGCTGGGAGAAGAAGTCGTTCCAGGTCCAGATGAAGGTGAAGATCGCGGTCGTGGCCAGGGCCGGCAGCGACAGCGGGATCATGATCTGGAAGAAGATCCGCAGGTGGCCCGCGCCGTCCAGGCGCGCCGCCTCGTCCAGCTCCTTGGGGATGCCCCGGAAGAACTGGACCATGAGGAAGATGAAGAACGAGTCGGTCGCCAGGAACTTCGGCACGACCAGCGGCAGGAACGTGTTGATCCAGCCGAGCTCGGAGAAGAGCACGTACTGCGGGACGATGACCACGTGGATCGGCAGCATGATCGTGATGAGCATGATCGCGAACCACAGCGGCTTGAGCCGGAAGTTCAGCCGGGCGAACGCGTAGGCCGCGAGCGCGCAGGAGATCAAGTTCCCGAGCACCGAGCCGAGCACGATGATCGCCGAGTTCAGCAGGTAGTGGCTGAACGGGTGCAGCAGCGCGTCCCAGCCGACCGTGTAGTTGCTGAAGTCGAACTGGTTGGGGATCAGGCCCGGCTCGCGGAAGATCGCGTCGTTCGGCTTGATCGACGACGACAGCATCCACAGCAGCGGGTAGAGCATCACCACGCCGAGGGCGATGAGCACCAGGTGCTTGAGCAGTGACCTGGCTCGCGAGTGCCCGCGCGACTCCACCCCGACGTGGTCCGGCTTGGGCGTGTCGAGGGCGGTGTCGGGCCGCTCCTGGAGATCAGTCATTGTAGAAGACCCAGTACTTGGAGAGGAGGAAGTTGAGGGCCGTCAGCACGGCGGTCAGGATCAGCAGCAGCCAGGCCATGGCCGACGCGTAGCCCATGTTCAGCGAGGCGAAGCCCTGCTGGTACAGGTACAGCGTGAAGAACAACGTGGAGTCCGCCGGCCCACCGCTGCCGCCGGAGACCACGAACGCCTGCGTGAAGGTCTGCATCGCCCCGATGAGCTGCAGCACGAGGTTGAAGAAGATGATCGGCGTCAGCATCGGGATCGTGATCGACCAGAACTGGCGCAGGCGGGTGGCCCCGTCGATCGAGGCCGCCTCGTAGTACATCTCCGGGATCTGGCGCAGTCCGGCCAGGAAGATGATCATCGGCGCCCCGAAGGTCCACACGTTCAGCACGATCAGCGTCGACAGGGCGTAGTCGGGGTGGGAGACCCACCCCTGACCCTCGATGCCGAAGATGCTCAGCACCTGGTTGATCAGGCCCGTGGTCCCGAAGATCTGCCGCCACAGGATCGCGATGGCCACCGAGCCGCCCAGCAGGGACGGCAGGTAGAACGCCGACCGGTACAGCGCCAGCCCGCGCATCCCGCGGTCCAGCAGCAGCGCCAGGCCCAGCGCCGCGGCCAGCTGCAGCGGGACCGAGACGAACACGTAGATCGCCGTGACCTGCAGCGACTTGATCAGCCGCGGGTCGGAGAACATCTGGGTGTAGTTCTCCACACCGATGAACTGCGGGTCGGTCAGCAGGTCGTAGTCGGTGAAGGACAGGTACAGCGACGCCAGCAGCGGACCGGCCGTGATGAGGATCAGGCCGATGTACCACGGCCCCAGGAAGAACAACGACCAACGACCGTCGGCCTTCTCCGTGGGACTGTTCGCGCCTCCCTTCTGCTTGCGGAGGGTGCTCAGCTCAGACAGAGCGGACATGGACCCACTCTTCCTGGATCGGGGACCTCGCGGTCACGGTGCGGGCGCCGTCCGCGCGGGGCGCGCGGTGGCGGGGGGCGTCGGCGCACGGGTCACCGACGCCACACGGACCTGCCTGGGGAAAGAGAGTCATGCTCCCTCTTCGGTGGATCGTCGTTGATGGACCGAGAGCTGCTACCTCGTCGTGGCCCGTCTCGCGACCACTGGAAAGCGCTTCCACTATGCGCCGTGCCACACCTCCGCGTCAACCACCGACGGGCCGCGGACCACCCGGGGCACCAGCGCCCCGTCCGCGATCCCGCTCCCTGCTTGACATGCCGTCGCCCCGAGTAAACGCTTTCCACCATGCCGAGTCCCACCGCCGCGACCGCTGCCGGCCCTGCGCCCGACCCCGCGCCCGCACCTCTCCCCCGTGTCGCCGTCGTCGGTGTCCTGGGCTTCGGGCTGACCCACCTGCGCGCGTTCCGGGAGCTGGCCGACGAAGGTCGCTGCACCGTGAGCGACGTGGTGGACATGCGGCCGCTGGCCGGTGAGGCCGCCGAGCTCGCCGGGGACGCGGCCTACCACCGTGACCTCGCCGACCTGCTCGAGGCCGGTCCGGGCCCCCGGCCCGACGTCGTCGTCATCGCCACCCCGATCTCCACCCACGCGCCGCTCGCGGCCGCCGCGATGCGGGCCGGCTGCCACGTCCTGCTGGAGAAGCCGCCCACCGCGTCGCTGGCCGAGTTCACCGAGCTGCTCGCGGTCGCGCGGGAGACCGGACGAGCGTGCCAGGTCGGGTTCCAGTCCAACGGCTCCGACGCCTACGCCGTCGTGGCCGGCGCCGTCGCGTCCGGCGAGATCGGCGAGGTCACGGGTATCGGCGTGGTCGGCACCTGGCTGCGGCCCGTGTCGTACTTCGAGCGCGCGCGCTGGGCCGGACGCCGCCGCCTGGACGGGGTCGACGTCGTGGACGGCGTCGTCACCAACCCCCTCGCGCACGCCGTCGCCGCCGCCCTGCGGGTGGGCGGCGCGAACCGCGTGGAGGACGTCGCCGTCGTGGAGACCGAGCTCTACCACGCGCACGACATCGAGGCCGACGACACCTCGTCCGTCCGGGTCCTCACGACGCACGGCGCCCAGGGCCTGCCCATCGCCCTGGGCCTGACGGTGTGCGCCGCCGAGCAGACCGAGCCCCGCGTCCTGGTGCACGGCACCGCCGGTCGGGTCACCTTCCGGTACAAGACCGACGTCGTCGAGGTCGACGGGACCGCCGGCGCCCGCACCGTCAGGTGCACCAGCGCCTCGCTCCAGGCGAACCTCCTGGACCACCTGGGCGACCCCACCGTCGCCCTGCTGAGCCCCCTGGAGGAGTCCGGCGGGTTCATGCGCGTGCTCGAGGCGATCCGCACGGCGCCCGACCCCACACCGATCCCCGCCGACCTCGTCGAGTGGCGCGGCGAGGGCCCGGACCGTCATCCGGTCGTCCGCGACGTCGAGGAGTGGTGCACGCGGGTGGCCACCGAGCTGCGCTCCTTCGCCGCGCTCGGGGCGCCGTGGTCGCCCGCGCGCACGACGCCGGCGACCTGACCGCCGGCGGCGTCGAGGCGGCTCGCTCCCTCCACGGGGCCGCACGTCGCCTCTGGACGGTCGCCGCGACCGTCCCCGACGCACGCGAGGCCCGCACCGAGCGGTGCGGGCCCCGGATGCGCCGGGCTCCGGTCGGGCCGGCTGGGCAATCCCCCCGGTCAGCGCTTGGCGAGCTCCACGCCCAGCTCCAGGGCGTCGATGTCGACGGGCTGCCCGGTGCGCAGTGACTCGTTGCCCGCGATGCCGACGGCGACCGCACGGACGCCGTCGACGTAGCCGGCCGGACGACCCAACGGGTCCTCCCCGTCCCGGCCGCGGAAGACGTCCGTCAGCAGGATGGCGTCGCCGCCGCCGTGCGACCCCTCACCCATGGGGATGTCGACCTCCTCGGCGCGCTGCCAGTGCCGCTGCACGACCAGCCGCTCGCCCTGCGGGCGCAGCAGGTCCGCGTTCTCGGCCCCGGCGAAGCTCGGGTCCAGCACGGCCTGGCCCGTGGTCTCGTCGAACTCCACCGAGCCTCGCTCCACCACCTCGAGCTCGGCGCGCCCCTCGGTGCCGTTGACCGTCACGCGGTAGCCCTCCCACGGGGCGTGCGCGTTAAGGGAGTACGTCATCGTCGCGCCGCCGCGGTAGTCCACCAGCACGGACATGTTGTCCTCGATGGTGATGCCGGGCGCGAAGACGTCCTGGTCGCGGTGGTAGCCGTCGTGCTGCTCGGCATCGAGGTAGAGCCGCTTGAGGCGCTCGTCCTTGCGCATGTCCAGCGACCAGCGGTCGCCCGGCCGGGACTCGGCGCCGCGGGCGGGACGCGGCCCGGCCTGCGCGACGCCCGCACCCTGGTCGCCGTAGAAGGCCAGCCGCCCGCGGGCGTAGACCCGGGCCGGCGCGTCGTCCAGCCACCAGTTGACGAGGTCGAAGTGGTGCGAGGACTTGTGCACGAGCAGCCCGCCCGAGCGGGACTTGTCCCGGTGCCAGCGGCGGAAGTAGTCCGCGCCGTGCACGGTGTCCAGCGCCCACTCGAAGTGCACCGAGGTGACCGTCCCGATCTGCCCCGAGGCGATGACCTGCTTCAGCGAGGAGTTCCGCGGGGAGTACCGGTAGTTGAAGGTCATGACGATGTCGCGGCCCGTGGAGCCCACGGCGGCGTTGATCGCGCGGCAGCCCTCGACGTCGATGGTCAGCGGCTTCTCGACGACGACGTCCGCGCCCGCACCCAGGGCACGCGTCACCAGGTCGGCGTGCGTGTGGTCCGGGGCGGTGACGACCACGACGTCGACGCCGAGGTCGCGGATCATCTCCTCGAGCTGCGCCGGCTCGTAGCGCGGGACGGCCGTGCCGCCCGCCGCGCTCACGAGCTCGTCGTAGTACGCGGTCCGGCCGGGGTTCGGCTCGCACCAGGCCACCAGCTCGGCGACGTCGGCGTGGGTGGTGGTCATGGCGTCGATGTACATCTGGGCGCGGTGGCCCGTACCAGCGACCGCGTAGCGCCGACGGGCGCTGCTCGGGGGCGTCATGGGCAAGCTCCTTCGTTGGAGGTGAAAACGCTTACCGAGAGGATGCCACGCCTGGCGAGGCCGTGGCTGCCCGGCGCTCACATCGCGGAACCCTCCGCTGCGGCGCGATGGATAGCGCCCCGAGTCCAACGACCGGTCCGCCTCGGGACAGTACGGCCCTTCCGCGGATAGCGCTTTCTGCTAGCGTCGTCACCACGGACGGCGCAGGCGGCGTCCGGCCCGGTCGACGACGACGGAGTGGTGACCCATGCCCAGCGTAGCCGCGGCACGATGACGG
This sequence comes from Cellulomonas aerilata, assembly GCF_007991755.1. Classification (GTDB taxonomy): domain Bacteria; phylum Actinomycetota; class Actinomycetes; order Actinomycetales; family Cellulomonadaceae; genus Pengzhenrongella; species Pengzhenrongella aerilata. The sequence continues at coordinate 376,392 of NZ_BJYY01000013.1, forward strand.
GCACCGCCACCGGCAGACGCCGGTCCACCACGAAGGCGGCGCGAGCCCGCGCGACCCTCAGCGACGTCGCCCGCGAGGCCGGTGTCTCGCTGGCCACGGCGTCCCGCGCACTGAACGGCACCTCCGGCCGCGCCGTCGGCGACGGGCTGCGCGAGCGCGTGCAGGCGGCCGCCGACCGGCTCGACTACTCCCCCGACGCCAACGCCCAGGCGATGGCCCGCGGCCGGACAGCCTCCATCGGGCTCGTCGTCCACGACATCGCCGACCCGTACTTCTCCTCGATCGCCGCCGGGGTCACCGCCGCCGCCGACGCGGGCGGCTACGCGGTGACGCTGGCCAACACCCAGCACGACCACGTCCGCGAGCTGCACTTCGTGCAGACGCTGCAGAGCCAGCGCGCACGGGCGATCATCCTGGCCGGCGGCCGGCAGGACGACGACGAGGCGAACGACCGGCTGCGCGCCGCGCTGCGCGGCTACCGCGAGCAGGGCGGGACGGTCGCCGTGATCGGGCAGGCGATCCTGGGCGTGAGCACGGTCCGGGTCGACAACGTGGGCGGCAGCGCGGCCCTGGCGACCGCGCTGCACGGGCTCGGCTACCGCCGGTTCGGGGTGATGGCCGGTCCGCAGCGGCACCTGACCGCCCGCGAGCGCACCACCGGGTTCGTCGACGCGCTGGCCCGCCTGGGTGTGGACGTCCCGCCCGCCGCCGTGGTCCACAGCGAGTTCACGCGCACCGGCGGCAACACCGCCCTGGCCGAGCTGCTGCTCCGCGCCCCGGACGTCGAGCTGGTCTTCGCGGTCAACGACGTCATGGCCGTGGGCGCCATGTCCGCCGCGCGCGACGCCGGCATCGTCGTCCCCGGAGGGCTGGCGTTCGCCGGGTTCGACGACATCGCGACCCTGCACGACGTGAACCCCGCGCTCACCACGGTGCACCTGCCGCTGGAGGAGATGGGACGCCTGGCCACGCCACTGGCACTGGACGCCGCCGCGGAGCCGCGCGAGGTCGTGGTGACCGGTGAGGTCCGGCTGCGGGACTCCACCCCGGCCCGGTCCGCCTAGCGCACCGCTTCTCGCGCCCTCGGTGCGCGCCCGGGCGGCGGGCCCGGGCGGGCGCGGGCCGTCGCAGGCCGTCCCGGGCCCGACGTGACACCCTCCCCGGTGTGCCAGCGCTCTCCGCACTCGCCCTCTCACCGCTCGACGTCGTGCTCCTCGCCGTGGCGGCCTGCCTCGTGGGGCTCAGCAAGACCGCCCTGCCCGGTGCGGGCACGCTCGCCGTCGCGGTGTTCGCCGCGGTCCTGCCGGCGCGCGAGTCGACCGGCACCCTGCTGGTCCTGCTCATCGTCGGGGACCTGTTCGCGGTGCGGATGTACCACGCGCACGCGGACTTCCCGACCCTGCGCCGGATGGTCCCGACGGTGCTCGTCGGCGTCGGCGTCGGCGCGGTGTTCCTCGCGCTGGCGGGTGACACCACGGTGCGGCGGGTCATCGCGGTGATCCTGCTGGCGCTCGTGGGTGTCACCCTCGCGCGCCGTCGGGCCGCCGCCCGCAGGTCAGCCCCGCCCGCTGCGCCCGGCGGCGTGCCCGCCCCCGCCCCGGCGGAGGGCTCCCGGCGGCTGGGGACGGGCGTGTACGGCACGCTCGCGGGGTTCACCACGATGGTCGCCAACGCCGGCGGACCGGTGATGTCCCTGTACCTGCTGGCCGCACGCTTCCCCGTGCAGCAGTTCCTGGGTACCGCGGCGTGGTTCTTCCTGGCCGTGAACCTGGCCAAGACGCCGTTCTCCGTGGCGCTGGGGCTGATCAGCCTGGCGTCGCTGACGCTCGACCTGATGCTCGCGCCGGCCGTCGTCGTCGGCGCCCTGGTGGGCCGCCGGGTCGCCCGGCGCATCGACCAGGCCGTCTTCGAGCGGCTCGTGCTGACCCTGACGGTCGTGTCGGCCGGCTACCTGCTGGTGCAGTAGCGCCGTCCGCCCCGGGCACGGCCACGCGCCTCACCGCTGGGTCCGGAGGTTGCGCTCGGCCCACAGCGCCGCCGACGTCCGGTCCGTCACCCCGATGCGCTGGAAGATGCTACCCACGTGCGCCTTCACCGTGCTGTCGCTGATGTGCAGCGCGCGGGCGATCTGCTTGTTGGCCATGCCGCGGGTGATCAGCTCGAGCACCTCGCGCTCGCGGTCGGTCAGGTCCTCCCCGCGCGCCACCGGCCGGGCCTGCAGCATGGCGCGCGCGGCCCGCGGGTCCAGCGGTGACTCCCCGCGGACCACGGCCCGCACGCCGCGCAGCAGCTCCTCCGGGTCGGAGTCCTTGAGCAGGTAGCCCACGGCCCCGGCGTCGAGCGTGCGGCGCACGCGGTCGCCCTCGGAGAACGACGTGAGCACCAGGATCTGCACGTCCAGGCCGAGCGCCGTGATCCGGCGGGTCGCCTCGACGCCGTCCATCCCCGGCATGGACAGGTCCATGAGCACGATGTCCGGCGTCAGCTCGGCGACCAGCGCCAGCGCCTCCGCCCCGTCCGAGGCGGCCCCCACCACCTGCAGGTCGTCGGTGGAGTCCAGCAGGGACTGCAACCCTGCCCGGACCAGCCGGTGGTCGTCGACGAGCACCACGCGGATCACGGGACCTCCACCTCCAGCCGCACCGTCGTGCCGGCGCCGGGCGTGGAGGCGATCTGCAGCAGGGCGCCCGCCTCCTCCGCGAGGTCGCACAGCACCTTCATCCCCACGTGCCCGTCGCCGCGCCGCAGGGCCTCGTCGACGTCGAGGCCGGCGCCGTCGTCGGCCACCTCGAGCCGCACCAGGCCCGGCACGACCGTGAGCGTGAGGCGCGCGCTGCGCGCCCCCGAGTGCTGCGCGACGTTGCGGAGCGCCTCCTGCGCGACCCGGAAGACCAGCGCCTCCACGGCGCGGGGCAGCTCCACGGCCGACGGCGCGACGGCGTCGGCGTCGAGGCCCTGGGCACGCAGCGGCGCGACGAGGTCCGCGAGCGCGGCCGGCAGCCCTGCGACCGAGACGCTGGGCGGGTAGATCTCGACGAGGGTCGCCCGCAGCCCCCGGATGCTCTGCCGGATGCCCCGGGCGGCCTCCCGCAGCTCGTCGGCGACCTTGGGCTGGCCGCCGCGCTCCACCTGGTCGACGGCGCCCGCGATGACGAAGGACGCGCCGGCCAGGCCCTGCACCACGCTGTCGTGGACGTTGCCGGCGATCCGCCGCCGCTCGGCCGTCGAGGCGTCGATGGCCCGGCGCAGCAGCCGCTCGCTGGCCCGCTGCGACACCCGCAGCCGCTTGACCAGCGTCCACACCAGCGGCAGCTGGCACAGCTGCAGCAGCACCACCGCACCCACCGTCACCGGCGCGAACTCCCACAGCACCTCCCCGCGGCGCTCGGTGACCCGCGAGTAGCTCGAGTAGGTCTCGAAGAGCAGGTTCTCCCCGCTCGGGAGGGTCACGTGCCGGTAGACCTCCAGCAGCCCGTCGCGCGGGGCCAGCTCACGCTCGTAGGCGTTCTCCGGCCCGGACAGGTCGCTGAGCTCGGCAGCCGGCGGGCCACCCGCGAGCGTGTCGGCCTCGTCCTCGTCGAGACCGAAGACCTGGCCGATCAGCCGCGGCTCGTCGGAGTAGACGATGCGCCCGTCCGCGGTCCAGAGCTTGATCCGCACGAGGTCCCCGCTCATCAGCCCGGAGGTCTCGACCATCTCGTCCATCGCGTCGATCGCCGCGGGGTCGCCGGTGAGCAGGCCGTCCTGGAGCGCCGGCTCCACGACGGTGCGCGCGAGGATCCCCGCGGCCACCCGGGCGTCGCGCAGCGCCTCCTTCTCCGCCGCACTGCGGATCACCACGGCGCCGAGCACCAGGATGCTCACCAGCGCGATCGCGCTGGCCAGGCAGAACATCGCGATGCCGCGCCGCAGCGTGGGTGCCGGCCGGCGCTCGAGCCGGCCGCGCCCGTCCGCGAGGGTGCGCCACGGCACGGGTGCCGTGGCCGCAGCCGGTTGGGTGTGGTCGCTCTGGACCGTCATCGTCCTCACCATCGAGTCGTCGTCGTCGGGCATCCAAGCATCGACCTCCGCGTGCCGGGGCGAAACCGTCGCGGGGCGTCCGGTTCCACCCGGTCGGTGGACCGCCGGGTCGTCGCCGGCGCCGCACCCGCGGAGAGGGCCCGCCGCGGATCGCGACGGGCCCTCCCGTGTGCTGCGGCCGTGCCGCCGTCCTGCGGGTGGTGCTACGGGGTGACGCTGATCGTGCCGACGTACCCGTAGTCGGACCAGACGTAGAACTTGCCGCCGGTCGGCTGGGCGTTGGTGCCCGGGACCGTCCACTCCCCGTTCTGGACGATCGCCATGGCCACCTCCGGGCCGGTGTGGGAGCCGGTGCGGAAGCTCAGGCGAGCGTTCTCCTGCGTCCCGGTGCCGACCAGGTCGTCACCGGCACGCCAGCGGGTGCGGGTGGCCGCCACGCCGTCCCTCTGCTCCTTGATGTCCACGAGGTCGGTCCGCGTGATCGTCTTGGTGCTGTCGATCGGGTCGGTGTGCGTCGTGGTCAGGCGGAACTGGTAGGCACCGTCGTCGCTCGCCGACGAGGTCTTGACCGGGAACCGGAAGGTCGACTTGGTGGGGTCGGTCGTCGGCTCGATGGTGACGATCGGGTCGCGGTAGGTGCTGCCGGTGACGGCCGGCCGGACCTGTGCCCACGAGTAGCTCAGGGCACGGACCGAGGCGGCGCCGTCGAGGGTGACCACGCGGCCGCGGAGGACCGTCTGGTCGGGACCGGCGTTGGCGACCGCGGGGGCCTCCGGCTTGACGGCGGCGCTGAGCGCGGACTCGTTGCTCCACTGGGTGCCGTACTGAGCGGCCACCGAGAACTTGTACTCCGTGCCGTTGGTGAGACCCGTCATGCGGCGGACGACCTCGGTGACGACCTTGCCGGCCGCGTCGGGCGATGCGGGCTGCGCCACGTTCATGGCGGTCCCGACCCGAACCCCGCTCGCGGCGTCGGTGCTCGTGCCGGTGTAGGCCTGGACCCGGTAGAAGGTGACAGTCGGGTCGTCGAGCCGCTTGATCTTGACGTCCACCGCGCCGTTGACGTACGCCGGCACGACGCCGGCGATCTCGGGGACGGGGTTCGAGGACTCGACGATGTCGTAGAACTGCTTGCCCTCGGGGCCCACGATGTTGCCGCTGTCGACGACGATCCACCGCACGGTGGTGTCCTGGCGGATCTGGATGGACCCGTCCACACCGGAGACGAAGGTCTTGCTCTTCAGCGTGGGCGTCGAGCCGTCCGTGGTGTAGTGCACCTCTGCGCCGAGGACGCCGGCCGCCGGGTCGAGGTGGACGCCGAAGTCGCCGGCCATCCCGGTCACCAGCGGCGCGTACTTGCCCTCCGCGTTGGGCTTGCGCAGCGTGGAGGCGGTGGCCGTCGGGACGACGTGCTCGGCGGCGCGCACGCGGGAGACGACCGAGGGCGTGCCCTCACCCGCCGCGCTCTTGGCGGTGATCTCGACCGAGTAGATCTCGTCGGCGGTCAGGCCCGAGATCGTGGTCGTCCGGGCGTCCTTGTTGTCCAGGCGCTTGCCGACCTCGTCGACGCCGTCCGGCGTCACGGCCCGCACGTTGTAGCCGGTGACGGCCGGGGAGCCGGGGACGGGGGTGGCGGCGTCCCAGTTGACGGTGATGCTGCCGGCGCCCGCGCCCTTCGCGCTGTAGGTGCTGGGGCCGTTCGTGCGGACCTGCGTCGGACCAGCCGGGCAGCCGCCCATGCCGGGCCCGCCGAACTCGTAGAACTCGTTCAGCGTGAGGCCGTACTGGGCCTCCTGGTTCGGGTCCTGGTGGTTGGCCAGCCAGCCGAGCGCGGTGATGGAGCCGGCGTTGGCGAGCTCGAGGTCCGCCTCGTTCTGGAACGTGTAGATGGCGGAGAAGGTGCCACCGGTCGCGTCGGTGCCCGTGACGGTGCCGTCGACCTCGAATCCGCCCGGGGGCTCCGGGTCGAGCGGGTCGGGCGCGTGCCCGGGCCAGCCGATGGCCCGCTCGCCGATGGCGCTCCCGTTGCGCATCTCCGGGTTGACGATCTCGATCCCGAACTTGCCCGGGTCGGCGTTGAGGTCGGTGCCAGGCATGTCCACACCCGGGCCGTAGCGGCCGTTGATGGTCAGCTTGTGATTCGTGTGGTCCAGGACGACGCCGGTGGCCTCGACGTCGACGACCTTCGACTCGTCCCAGCTGCCGTCGGAGAAGTCGACGCGGATCGTGTCGCCGGCTGTGATGTCGGGGGTGACCTGCGGCGCGCCGGTGCCGACGCCCCAGCAGACACCGCCGGGGTGGTTGGCCTCGAGGAAGCCGTCGGCCCCGACCGTGCCGGTCGTCTGGCCGACTACCTGACCGCCGCGGATGACCTTCATGGTGGCCGTCTTGCCGGCCTGCTCGGCGTAGCCCTCGATGGCGACCATGTCGCGCATCGGGAAGACCTCGATGTTCCCCGGCCCGGAGGGCGGGTTGCTGTTGATGGCCTGAGCCGGCATGCCGACCAGGCCCGCGCCGGTCAGGCCGAGGGCGAGGCCCCCGACCACGAGGCTGCGCGTGCGGTTGGTCCTGCGACCGGTGATCGCCCGGTCCTCGCTGCCTACGGCGTGTGCCGTGCTCCGGCGTCCACCCTTGCGGTCGTTGCTCATCGTTCTCCTTGAGGCGCTGTCGCTGACTGGTCCGTGGCGAGCCCGAGCAGGCGTCGTCTGATGGGTGCAACTCTCGCGGGAGGGCGTCAACGAGCCGTCAAAGTCGCACTTTCACGGCGCCCGGCGTCGAGGCGACGCCGGCGCAGACGCGGCAAGGGCCCGCCGCGTGGATCGCGACGGGCCCTTGCCGGTGGTGCGGGGTGCTGCCTCCTGCGGGTAGTGCTACGGGGTCACGCTGAGCTCACCGACGTAGCCGTAGTCGGACCAGACGTAGAACTTGCCGCCGGTCGGCTGGGCGTTGGTGCCCGGGACCGTCCAGGCACCGTTCGCCACGACTGCCGTGGCCACGACCGGGCCGGTGTGCGAGCCGCTGTGGAAGCTCAGGCGAGCGCCCTCCTGCGTCCCCGTGCCGACCAGGTTGTCACCCGCACGCCACCGGGTGCGGCTGGCGGCAAAGCCGTCCTTCTGCTCCTTGATGATGACGTTGTCACCGCGGGTGAAGGTCGTGCCGTCAGCGTTCTGATGCGTCGTCACCAGGCGGAACTCGTAAGTGCCGTCATCGCTCGCGGCCGAGGTCTTCGTCGGGAACCGGAAGGTCGGGCTCGCGGTGGTGGGACCGTTGATCGTGATGATCGGGTCGCGGTAGGTGGCCGGTGCGACCGGAGCCGGCCGGACCTGGGTCCACTGGTAGGACACGGCCTTCGTCGATGCCGTGCCGTTCAGCGTCACGGTCCGACCACGGAGCGACGACGCGTCCGGCCCGGCGTTGGCAGCCGCTGCCGCCTCGGGGGCGACAGCCTCGCTCAGAGCCGACTCGTTGCTGAAGACCGTGCCGTAGCGGGCCGCCACCGAGAACTTGTAGCTCGTGCCGTTGGTCAGGTAACCCATGCGACGGGTGACCTCGGTGAGGGTGGCATCGGTCGGCTGGGCGACCATGACCGGGTCACCGACGCGCACACCGGTCGCGACATCGGCGCTGGCGCCGGTGTACGCCTGGACCCGGTAGCCGTTGACCGGGTTCTCACCGTCGGCCGGCAGCTTGTTCCAGGTGACGTCCACCGCACCGCTGACCGGGGTGGCGGCGACCTTCGAGATGACCGGTGCCGGGTTCGTGCTCTCGACGATGTCGTAGAACTTCTCGCCCTGCGGGCCGACGACGTTCCCGCTGTCGACGACGATCCAGCGCAGGGTCGTGTCCTGACGGATCTGCAGCGAGGGGTCACCGGGGGTGAAGGTCCGGGACTGCAGGGTCGGGGTGGAGCCGTCGAGCGTGTAGTGCACCTCGGCCCCGAGCACGCCGGCCGCCGGGTCGAGGTGGACGCCGAAGTCGCCGTTGGCGCCCGTCACGAGCGGTGCGTACTTGCCGTCGGCGTTGGGCCGGCGCAGCGTGGTGGCCGTCGCGGTCGGGACGACGTGCGCAGCGGCCCTGACCTGCGAGATCACCGACGGCGTTCCCTCGCCTGCGGCGCTCTTCGCCGCGATCTCGATGCTGTAGATGTCGCCGGCGACGAGGCCCGTCAGGGTGGTGGTCTCCTTGGCGGCCGCCGTGTTGGGCAGGCGCTTGCCGACCTCGTCCTCCTGGTTCCGTGCGACGGCGCGCACGGTGTAGCCCTCGACCGCAGGGGTCCCGGGCAGGACCTTGGCGTCGTCCCAGTTGACCGTGATGCTGCCGGCACCCGCGCCGAGGGCGCTGTAGGTGCCGGGGCCGTTGGTGCGGACCTGCGTCGGACCGGCCGGGCAGCCGCCCATGCCGGGCCCGCCGAACTCGTAGAACTCGTTCAGCGTGAGGCCGTACTGGGCCTCCTGGTTCGGGTCCTCGTGGTTGGCCAGCCAGCCGAGCGCCGTGATGGAGCCGGCGTTGGCCAGCTCGAGGTCGGCCGAGTTCTGGAAGGTGTACTTGACGGCGAAGGTACCGCCGGCGGCGTCGGTGCCGGTGACGCTGCCCACGACCTGGTAGCCGGGCTCGGGCCCCGGGTCGAGCGGGTCGACGACGTGGCCGGGCCAGCCGATGGCCCGCTCGCCGATCGCGCTGCCGTTGCGCATCTCCGGGTTGACGATCTCGATGCCGATCTTGCCGGGGTCGCCGACCAGGTCCGTCGGGTTCGGCATGTCGACGCCCGGGCCGTAGCGGCCGTTGATGGTCAGCGTGTGGGCCGCCTCGTCGAGGACGACACCGGTGGCCTCGATGTCGACGACCTTGGAGCCGTCCCACTGGCCGTTGGAGAAGTCGACCTTGATCTCGTCGCCCTGCTGGAGGTCGGGGGTGACCTGCGGTGCACCGGTGCCCACGCCCCAGCAGACGCCACCGGGGTGGTTGGCCTCGAGGAAGCCGTCGGCGCCGACCGTCCCGGTCGTCTTGCCGATGACCTGCCCGCCGCGGGTCGCCGTGATGGTCGCCTGCATGCCGGCCTGCTCGGTGTAGCCCTCGATCGCGACCATGTCCCGCATCGGGAAGATCTCGATGTTCCCGGGCCCGGTGGGCGGGTTGCTGTTGATGGCCTGGGCCGGCATGCCGGTCAGGGCCGCGGACGTCAGGCCGAGGGCGAGGCCCCCGACCAGGGCGGTCCGGGACCGCGGCGTGGTCCACAGACGGCGGGTCGGCGACCCACCGGTCGTGCTGGGGACGGCGGCCACGGATCGCGGCTCGTCCCGGTGCTGCATGGCGCTCATGACTTCCCCTGACTGTTCCGGTGTGGTGGTTGCTGGGCGGCCCCGCCACCGAGGGGGTGGTGGCGACGCTGACGTGCAGGTGCGCTGCTGGGTGTGCTGATGTGCGGGTGACTGCTCGACCGCGTCGTCACGGGGTCCTGCGTCTGGTCGAGACTGTGGGCGACGGGCGTCAACGTGCCGTGAAGAGGTCGGAGGAGACTGCTGTGACAGGGTCGTGCGGCCGTCGGCCGCGGCAGCGGCCGCTCGCCGACGACGGGAGATGTCACGCAGGACGACACGGGGCGAAAACCAGCGGAAACATGCGTGCGCGAGGCTCGCTGCATGGTGACTCTCGTCCGCCCGCGCACCGCCGCGCTGATGCTGTCCCTGGACGCCGACGGCGACCCCCGGGACTCGGATTTGACGCTCGCGACCCGCGACGGCGAGGTCGTCTGGCGCGGTCAGGTGGGACAGGAGGCGTGGCGTGCCGGGCTGCGGCTGAGGACCCGTTGCCAGAGCACGTGGCACGACGCGCACTGGCTGCTGACGCGCATGCTGCTCGAGACCGAGCTGGCCGCGCACGGGCTGGGCCGGGACGGGCCGCCCGACCTGGACGTCCGGATCACCGGGGCGCCGGACGGCGTCATGGTCACCACGACGTGCCGCGTCATCCCGGTCGCGCGCTACCCGCTGCTGGTCGACACGACGCTCGACGCCGTCTCGTGGAGCGCCGGGCGGCAGCTCGCGGCCCTGTCCGCACCTGCGACGAGGCCCGCCGCGCGCGCTCTTCGTGCCGCGCCCCAGGGGGCGGGGACCGCCTGAGGCGCCCTCTCGCGGACGCCCGTCGGGCGTCACACGCTCGGGCACACGGACGCTGGTGACCCTGGTCGTGCCGGCACTCGAGGACGAGGCCGGCGCCGGACGGCCGGGCTCACCGGACGCCGGCCCGCACAGCACGAGAGGACCTCTCATGACAGACGTCATGTCGCCCACCGAGGCGGAGACGGACCGCGCGCTCAAGGCGCGGCACCGCACCATGTGGGCGCTGGGCGACTACCCCACCCTGGCCGTGGACCTCATCTCCCCGCTGGGACCGGCACTGGTCGCCGCGAGCGGCGTGGGACCGGGCGATCGGGTGCTCGACGTGGGCGCCGGTTCGGGCAACGCGGCCATCCCGGCCGCGCTCGCCGGGGCCCGGGTGACCGCCACCGACCTCACCCCGGAGCTGCTCGACGCCGGCCGGGCCGCTGCGCGGGCCGCCGGCGCCGAGCTGGAGTGGGAGGTGGCCGACGCGGAGGCGCTGCCGTACCCCGACGGGCACTTCGACGCGGTGCTGTCGTGCGTGGGGGTCATGTTCGCCCCGCACCACCAGCGCGCCGCCGACGAGCTCGTCCGGGTGGTGCGTCCGGGAGGGACCGTGGCGCTCCTCGCCTGGACGCCCACCGGGTTCATCGGGCAGATGTTCGCGACGATGAAGCCGTACGCGCCGGCGCCGCCCCCCGGCGCTCAGCCGCCGCCCCTGTGGGGCGACGAGGCGCACGTCCGGACGCTGCTCGGCGAGCGGGTCACCGAGGTCACGGCGACCCGCGGCACCGTGACGTTCGACCGCTTCGGGACGCCGGAGGACTTCCGGGAGTACTTCGCCACGCACTACGGGCCCACGATCGTGGTGCGCCGGTCACTGGCCGACGACCCCGACCGGCTGGCCGCCCTCGACCGTGACCTGGTCGAGCTGGCGCGGCGCAACGACCGCGGCGACGGTTCGCTGGTGCTGGACTCGGAGTACCTGGTCGTCACGGCGCGCCGCGCCTGAGCGGGTCGCCGCGGCTGCCGCGACCGCCGCGGTGGCGACCCCGCCCGGCCGTGCCCTCTGCGCCTGCCCCCTGGGCCGGCCGGAGGGCACGGCCGGTGCCGTGCCCTCCGGCAGCAGCCCGGCGGACCGGCTCAGCGGCGCAGCGGCGCGCCGTCCGACGACGCCGTCGTCAGCGACCCGCGCTCGAGCCGTTCGAGGCGCGCGGCGAGCACCGGGTTGTCGACGGCGGCCACGCGCAGGCGGGCGGTCTCCAGCGCACCGGGCTGCCCGGCGGCCAGCCGCAGCAGGGCCGCCTCGGCCTGCAGCTCGCGCAGGTCGAGGGCCGAGGCCAGCCGGTCGAGGTCCTCGACGAGCACCGGCGCCCGCGGCGACCCGGTCGCCAGCGCGTGCGCGGCGTGCGCCGCGAGCCCGTACGCCTCGATCCACACGTAGGTGTCGGGCAGCTGCCGGCAGGCGTCGGGCGCGTCGTGCAGCAGCCGCGCCGCCGAGCCCTCGTCCCCGGCCGCAGCGGCCGCGAGCCCGAGGCCGCGGCACGACAGGCTCTCCCAGCAGGGGTCGTGGACCTCCAGCGCGAGGGCGTGGGCGTGGCCGAACAGCTCCGTGGCCTCGGCCACCCGCCCGGTCCGCAGCGCGGCCTCGGCCAGCCACGACGTCGGGTACGGCAGGAACGACAGCCACCCGGCCTGATCCGCGAGCGCCTGTGCCCGCGCGAGCAGGTCCTCCGCCTCGGCGTGCTCCGCGCGCAGCACCGCCAGCCGGCCCAGATGGGTCAGCGCCATCGCGGCCGGGCGCAGCGCACCGACCCGGTCGGCGTGCCGGACGGCGTCGTGCAGCAGCTCCGCCGCCTCGGCGTGCTGCCCCGCGTCGCTGCGCAGGGAGCCGCGGATCATGAGGATCCACGCGCGCTCGGCGTCGTCGTCCCCCACCGTGCTCTCGGCCCGGTCGAGCCACTGCTCGGCGGGCACCCGGCGGCACCGCAGGAACTCCACCCAGGCCAGCTCGCGGCACGCGGACGTGGCCAGCGCCGGCCGCCCGTCGCGCTCGGCGACGGCGACGGCCTCGCGCAGGGACGCGACGCCGGACTCGTCGGTCCCCCGCACGCCGTGCACCTGCGCGCTGCCGAGCTCGGTGAGCGCGAGCACGAGGAGGGCGGGGTCGCGCAGGGCGCGTGCCCCCGCCACGGCACGCTGCAGCGACTCGACCCCGACCTGCGGCGCGCCCGCGGACGCGGCGGTGACTCCTGCCCGCAGCTGGGCGAGGGTCCCGGCACGGGTGGCGCCCGACACCCGCTCGACGACGGGCTGCGCCGCCGCGGCGAGCTCGCGCGACGGCGGGACGCCGAGCTCGTCGAGGAAGAGCTCGGTGACCAGGTCGACGTGCGCGCGTGCGGCCGCGGTGTCGCCGGACCGCGCCAGCGCCCGGGTCAGCAGGACGTGGCCGCTCTCGTCCCACAGGCGCAGGCTCACCAGCCGGCGTGCGGACGCGGCGGCCTCCGCCGGGCGGCCGTCGGCCAGGTAGGTCCGGGCCGCCTCGCGCAGGACGCCGGCGGCGAGCCCGGCGACGCGGTGGCGCTCCCCCTCCAGCCACAGCTCGAACGCCGGGCAGCCGGGGAACGTCATGCCCTCCAGCAGCGGCGCTCCCAGGTCGACGTCGGCCACGACGTCGTGCCAGGGCGCCCCGCCGAGCAGGGCGACGTCGACCCGCACGTCCGCACCGAGGTCGGGCCGGACCGGGTCCCCGGACAGCGCGCCGGGCTGCCGCAGCGTGCGCCGGAGCTGGGCGAGGTTCCAGCGCACGGCACCGAGGCCGTCCTCGGCGTCCGGGAAGAGCTGGGACGCCAGACGCTCGCGCGGCACCGGCACGCCCTGACCGACGAGGTAGGCGAGCAGCCCCCACGCCTTGTTGCCGCGGGGCCCGTCGACCTCGACGCCGTCCGACAGCACCGTGGGCCGGCCCAGGAGCTTCACCAGGAGCATCGTGCGCCCTCCATCCCGCCAGCCAGTGTGGCCCTGCGGGGTGGGCGCCGTCACGGTCCGAGCCGGCCGGACCGGCGACCGGACGACGCCGTCCGGGCTCCCGCGGGGCCCGGACGGCGTCGTCGGTGGTGCGCGGCTCGGCGCCGGTCACCCGAGGCGGCGCGTGAACCGGGGGTCGAAGGCGGCGTCGAGCAGGGACGCCGTGGTGGCCGCGTCGCGCAGGACGACGACGCCCGGGCCGTCCGTGAGCGGGACGCCGGCGGGGGCACCGAGGGCACGGACGGCGCGCCGGGCCCGCGCGGCCAGGGACAGCAGACGGGCCCCGCCCGGGGTGTGCGAGGCGAGCTCGTCCGGGTCCTGCTCGGCGGCGGCCTCGAGCGCGTCCCGCAGCTCGTCCCGCAGCCCGGTCAGCACCTCGAGGGGCAGCCGGCTCGGTGGCTCGGCGGGCAGCTCGGTGGGCAGCCGGCCAGGGGCGAGCGCGGGCGGCGCAGCGGCGGTGCTCCGGGCGTCGAGGGTGGGACGCGGGGCGGTGGTGGTGGGTGTGGCGGTCACGAGGACTCCTCGGGTGGTGGGTGCCACCACGCTCGACGCCGGCCGTGTGAGGGATCGTGGGACGGCCTGCCGCACGCCGCCTGCAGGGTCAGAAGGCGTACCGCACGCGGCACGACGGCAGCCGCTCCGCGATCAGGTCGGTGAGCGCGGCGACGTACCGGCCCTTGTCCCCGGTGCGGTAGCGGACGTTCCAGCCGCCCGACTCCGAGCGCTTGGGCTGCTGCAGGTCCGGACGCCACAGGACCTCCTCCGCCCTGGGGTGCCAGCCGAGGTTGACCTCGTGCAGCGCCTCGTTGTGGGTCAGCATGATGACCTCGCACGCGAGCTGCGCCTTGGCCCGCGCGCCGATGCCGGCCTCGACCTTGTCGAGCAGCTCCGCCCAGTCCTCCAGCCAGCCGTCGTGGACGATGACGGGGCTGAAGTTGAGGTGCACCTCGTAGCCCGCCTCGACGAAGTCGTCGATGGCGGCGATGCGGTCGGCGATCCGCGACGTGCGCACGTCGACCAGCCGCGCGATGCGGTCCGGCATGAGGGAGAACCGCACGCGGGTGCGCCCCTGCGGGTCCCAGTCCAGCAGGTCGCGGTTGACGTGCTTCGTCGCGAACGACGCCTTGGCGGTCGGCAGACCGCGGAAGAGGTCGACGAGGTCGCGGACGTTGTCGCTGACCGTCGCGTCGACCGAGCAGTCGCTGTTCTCGCCGATGTCGTAGACCCACGACGTCGGGTCGCACTGGTTCGGCTCGGGCTTGGCGCCCTGCCGCCCGACGTGGCGGGACAGGTACCCGGTGATCCTCTCGATGTTGGCGAAGACGGTGATCGGGTTGCTGTAGCCCTTGCGCCGCGGGACGTAGCAGTACGCGCACGCCATGGCGCAGCCGTTGGCCGTCGACGGCGCGATAAAGTCGGACGAGCGCCCGTTGGGGCGGGCGGCGAGCGACTTCTTCATGCCGAGCACCAGCGCCTCGGTCTTGATCCGCACCCACCGGTCGACGTTCGTCTCGTCGCCGTGCAGCTCGGGGATGTTCCAGTGCGAGGCGACCTCGATCCGCTCCGCGTCGGGCCAGCGGTCCAGGACCTGCTGCCCGCGCGGCAGCGCCGCGGCCTCCGGCTCGAGGTAAATGCGGCGGACGTCGAGCAGCGTGGGACCGGGGCGCCGGGAGGCGGCCTCGACGGGGCGCACGGGGGCGTCGTCCGTCCCGGCGGCCGCCCGGTCGAGCCTCCTCGCGGGCGCGGGCGCGGGCGCGGGCGCAGGTGCGGGCGCCGGAGCGGCGAGCGGGGCGGCGTCGGCGACGGGCCGCAGGGCGTCCAGGTCGAACATGGGCTGGCTCATGGTCACGTCCAGTACAGGGAGCGGGCGGCGGGCAGGCGGCGGGCGAGGGCGTCGTCGAACCAGGTGCGCAGCTCGCGCATGACGGGCGCCGGGTACACGTGCTTGACGGCGCCGAACTTGCCCCGCTTCTGGCGGCGCAGGTCCTCGTCCATCTCGAGCTTGGTCCGGGGGTACCAGCCCAGCAGCACCTCCTTGCTCTTCGGCGTGAACCGGTGGGTGATCAGCTCGGTGGTGAGGTCGAGCCCCGGCACGTCGTCGGTGGCGGCGGCGACGGCGTCGAGCAGGGCGCCGTACTCCTCGCGCCAGCCGTCCACCGGCATGATCGGCGCGATCGTCAGCCCGACCGGGTAGCCGGCGAGGGCGAGCGCCCGGAGCGCGGCGATGCGCTCGGGCATCCGGGCGGTGCCGCCCTCGAACCGCTCGACGGACGCCGCGTTGACCGAGAACCGCACGCGGGTCCGGCCGTGGTGGGGCAGCTCGAGCAGGGGGCCGACGTCGGCGAACTTGGTGGTGAAGCGCAGCTGCGCGGGACCGCCCAGGTCGCTCGTGCCGACGTGCGTGATGGCGGCCGCCAGCGATCCGGTGAGGTGCTCCAGCGCGAGCGGGTCGGTGTAGCAGGACACCTCGAACGTCGTCCCCTCGTGCCCGCGGGCGTCGGTGCCGCTGGTGACCGCCCCGTGCCCGACGGCCGGCGCGATGCTGCCGAGGATGTCGTCGAGGTTCGCGTAGGTGCGCGTGATGGGCGGACCGGTGAGCGACCCGGCGAGGTAGCAGTACTGGCAGTGCGCCGGGCAGCCCTCCGCGAGGTCCATGCGCCAGTCCGCGCTCGGCGGGATGGGCTGCAGGGTGCGCTTGGACGGCGGGGCGACGACGACGGCGAGCGTCGCCTTCGCGCGGGCGTACGTCTCGCGCGGGGTGTCGGCGGTGAGGCTGGGCAGCCGGTCGCCGGGGAGCAGCCGGATGTCGGCGACGCCGGCGGCCTCGCACCGCTCGACGATGCGGCGGCCGTGCGGGAGCTCGGCGGCGGAACGGGTGACCAGGACGTGCTGGGGAATCCACGAGGTGCGGGGCACGTCGGGTACAACAACGCGCGGGGTACGGGGCGTCCCGGATGGTCAGTCGCGGGGTGTGAAGGTGGTCACTCGGGGCGACCGCCTGGTCCGTCGCGGGGTATTGGTCACCCGAGCGGTGGAAGGCGGGTCGGGCCGACCGCAGTCCCCCGTGGACGACGACGTGCCCAGCTATTCCTGCCCGCACTCAGAATGTCGGTACCGGCTCGTCGGATCGGGCGCACGGAGCGACGAGTGGCGGTGGGACACCTCGGACGGGGTGCGCGGTGGACGAGGTCACGACCCCGCGTTCGACCTGTCCGCGCCCGCCGTGGACCTGTCGGGCTGCCTCAGGAGCGCCGCGTCGACCACCGGGCGCGCGACGACGGCCACCTGCGTGGACGACGAGGCCCTGCCGTGCTGGCACCACCACTGCCCGTCCACCGGCGCGCAATCCATATCCATCGGCACGGCGACCGCTGGGTGTTCCTCGACCGGCACGGAATGCCGGTCGACCCGAGCACGAGCACACGCTGGGCAGATGGCGTCCTGGGCTCCGGAGCGCGTGAGGAATGCTCTGGACACCACGCTCGGGATACCGGCACGGAAGAGCGGCCGCGAATACCGGCCCGGAATACAGCCCGCCGCCGCGCGGAGTGGCTAGCCTGAGGTCGTGGCGACATGGGACGACGTCCGCGCGATCGCCGACGCGCTCCCCGAGGTGAGCGAGACGCCGGAGCGCACGTGGCGGGTCCGGGGCAGGGCGTTCGTGCTCGAGCGGCCCCTGCGGGTCGCCGACCGCGCCCACCTCGGCGACCTCGCTCCGGTCGACCCCCCGATGGCGATCCACGTCGCGGACCTCGGCGTCAAGGAGGCGCTGCTCGGCGCCGAGCCGGACGTGTACTTCACCACCCCGCACTTCGACGGCTACGCCGCGGTCCTGGCGCGCCTGGACGCGCTGGGCACCGACGAGCTGCGGGAGGTCGTCGTGGACTCCTGGCTGTGCAGGGCGCCCCGCAGGTTGGCCCGCGCCTGGCTCGCGGAGCACCCGAGCCCGGACGACGGCTACGCGGCGCGGTAGAAGTTCCGCTCCCAGCGGTGTCGGCGGATGACGTCGTGCTGCGCCTCGGTCAGGCGCCGACCGTCGCTGGTCGCGCAGTTCCGCTCGACGTTGCGGACGGAGCGCATGCCGGCGATCACGGTGGAGACGCCCGGCTGGTCCAGGACGTAGCGCAGGGCGACGTCGGCGACGTCGTCGGGCCCGATCCCGAGGTCCCGGGTGAGCGCGTCGACGTGCTGCTCCACCTCGGCGGCGCGGCCGCCACCGAAGTACCGGTTGCGGAAGTCGCCCTCCGGGAAGGTCGTGCCGGCCGTGATCCGGCCGGTCAGCCCGCCCTCGTCGAGCGCGACCCGGACGATGACCCCGACGTCGTGCTGCCGGCACGCGGGCAGGAGCTGCTCGAGGGGCTGCTGGTGGAAGGCGTTGAGGATGACCTGGACGGTGTCGACCTCGCCGGTGCGGATCAGCGCGAGGGCGTTCTCCGGCTCGTAGTCGTTGATCGACACCCCGAAGTGCCGCAGCTTGCCCTCCTGCCGCAGCGCCGCCACGGTCTCGAGCCAGTCGCCCTTGCCGACCCACTCGTCGCTCCACACGTGCAGCTGCACGAGGTCGAACGCCTCGAGCCCGGACTCGCGCAGGCTGACCTCCAGCTGCTCACGGATGTGGTCGCCGGGGAAGGTCTCGTCGGGGTGCAGCCCGGCCGGTGCCGGCCAGACGCCGTTCTTCGGCGGCACCTTGGTCGCGACGAGGACCTCGCCGGGGTGGTCGCGCACGACCTGCCCGACGATGCGCTCGCTCTCGCCGTACCCGCGCGCGGTGTCGATGAAGGTGACGCCGAGGTCGATCGCGCGACGCAGAGCCGCGAGCGACTCGTCCTCGGTCGCCCCGACCCAGGCTGACCGGCCGATCCCCCAGGCCCCGTAGCCGATCTCCGAGACGGTCAGCCCGGTGCGGCCCAGCTGTCGGTACTCCATGTCGCTCCCGTGGTCGGTCGACGCCCGCGTGCTCCGGCCGGTGCCGGCACGCCGTCGAGCCGGTCCACTGTGGCCCGCGGGATGCGCGACCGCGATTCGACCGTCGTCGCGGCCCACGACCCGGCCGCTGCCGAGGCCCGGCGCCGACACCCGGCGCCGACCGGGGTGTGACGCTCGTCGCCACCGGCCTGTCGCGCCCCGGCCGCACCCGCGGGACGTCTACATTCCTGCGGTTCGCGATCAGAGGAGAAGCATGTCCAGGTACGTCGTCGACGCCGGTGCGGTCCTGCACCTCGTCACCCACGGGATCACGGTCCACGCGCAGCACGAGCTGCTCGCCCCGACCCTGCTGCGCTCGCAGGTGATGTCGCTGCTGCACGAGGCCGTCCAGCGTGGTGACCTCGCGGACGACGTCGCCCGGGACCGGCTCGCCAAGGCCGGGCGGATCAAGATCCGGCTGCTCGGTGACGCCGTGATGCGCCGGCGCGCGTGGGAGGTGGCGGACCGGCTCGGGTGGTGGGAGACCTACGGCGCCGAGTACGTCGCGCTGACCCAGCTGCAGGCCGATGCGCTGGTCACCACCAACCGGGACTTCGCGCACGCGGCCGCCGGTCTCGTCACCGTCGCCTCGGTCGACGACCTGGGCTGACGCCGCGCGTCGCCGGACGCGGGGCCGCGTCGCTGACGCCTGTCCGGTCAGCCGGGCAGCAGCCGCAGGTCGTCGGCGTCGAGCGTCAGGTCGGCTGCGGCCACCGAGTCGGCGGTGCTGCCGGGCCTGCGAGCGCCGACCACCACGGACACCGCGGGCGACCGCGCGAGCAGCCAGGCCAGCGCGGCGCGTTGCTCGGAGACCCCGTGCCGCCGGGCGACCTGCGACAGCCCGGGCAGCGAGCGGGACAGCCCGTCGATCCGGCTGCGCCCGCCGAGCGGGGAGTACGCGAGGTAGGCGATCCCCCGATCCGCGCAGACGGCGACCATCGGCAGGTCCGAGCGGTCCTGCGGCGAGAGGTGGTTCTGGACGGCGACGACCGGCGCGACCGCGCACGCCGCGTCGAGCTGCTCCACGGTGACGTTCGACAGCCCGACCGCGGCCACCTTGCCGGCCGCCTGCAGCTCCGCCAGCGCGCCCGCGCTCTCCTCCACCGGCACCTGCGGGTCGGGCTTGTGCAGCAGGTACAGCCCGACGCGCTCGACCCCGAGCGCTCGCAGGCTCTCGTCGCACTGCCGGTGCAGGGTCGCCGGACGTCCGTCCACGAGGAATCCGGGCCCGGCGCGGTGGTGGCCGCCCTTGGTGACGACCATCGCGTCCGACCCGCGGGGGTGGGTGCGCAGGGCGCGCGCGACGAGCCGCTCGCTGTGGTTCGCGGTGCCCGCGGTCGTGTACGCGTACGCGGTGTCGACCCAGGTCGCCCCGCCGTCGAGCGCGGCGTGGACGGTGGCGACCGCCGTCCGCTCGTCCACGCCGGCGAACGTCAGGGTGGCCGTACCCAGACCGACCGGGCTGTGCGGGCGCCCGGCGATGACCCGGGTGGTCACCCCGTCGGCCGGGAGGTCATCGCTGCCCGGGAGCGTCGTCGTCGACGACGAGCACGACCTCCAGACGGCGCGGCCCGTGCACGCCCTCCACCCGGCTCAGCTCGATGTCGCTGGTCGCGGACGGCCCGGAGATCCAGGTGAGCGGTCGGGTCACGTCCAGCCGGGCCATCGCCGCGGGCAGACCCCGGACGACGTCGGCGCCGCGCACGACGCACACGTGGTGGTCGGGGACGAGCGAGACCGCCCGCCGACCCTGGTCGGGCGAGCCGTCCAGCACGATGGTCCCCGTCTCGGCGACCGCCAGCCGGCTCCCGGTCACGACCGCGCCGGCGGAGTCCAGGTCGGCGAGCGTGAGGGGCGCGTCCGGCCCGTCGACCAGCACCGTCGTGCCGGCCGACCGCAGGGCGTCCACCCAGTCCGGGTCCAGACCCGCGGGCACCACGACCCGGCCGGCGCCGGCGAGCAGGCGGACGAGCTGCGCGGGGACCTCCGCGGTCCGGGCGCGGGTCACCGTCGCGCGGTAGTCGACGACCCGGTCGGTGAGCAGCGCCAGGAGCGCCTCGCCGGTCGTGCCGGTCTCCCACTCGTCGTCGGCGGTGAGGTAGCCGGGGCCGGCCGGGGCGCCGGGCAGGGCGTCCCCCGCGGCGAAGGGCCCGGCGTCGGGCGGGGCACCGGGTGCGGCGTGGTCGAAGGACGGACCCGTGCCACCCCCGGTGGACCCGGCCAGCGCGGCGCGGACGCGGGCCAGCACCACGCTCCTCGCGTCGTCCGGCACGCCGTCCGGCGACGCCTGCGCCGTCACTTCCCACCCTCCGCCGCGCTCGCGCCGCGCTCGCGCGCCCACCACGCCCGGAACGGCTCCTTCGGCGGTGCGGGCAGGTCCCGGCTGGCCGTCCACAGCGAGCCCGGCCAGGGCAGCCTGCTCACCGCACCGTCACGTGCGAGCACCCGCACCGCCCGGGAGGCGGCCTCCGCCGCCCGGAACGCCGTCGGCGAGCCCATCACCACGCCGGCGGCCTTCATGGCCACCGCCTCCGGCGCCGGCACGCCGCCGCGCCCGGCGTCGACCCCGCGGGTGCGCAGGTGGACGAGGATCGACGGGATGTCGATCTTGACCGGGCAGACGTCGTAGCAGGCGCCGCACAGCGTCGAGGCGTACGGCAGCGACGAGTTGGGGTCGTCGTGGTCGACCGCTCCGGTGAGCAGCGGGGTGAGGATCGCCCCGATCGGGCCGGGGTACACCGACCCGTAGGCGTGGCCGCCGGTGCGCTCGTAGACCGGGCAGACGTTCAGGCACGCCGAGCAGCGGATGCAGTGCAGCGCGGCGCGGCCGACCTCGTCCGCGAGCGCCGCGGTCCGGCCGTTGTCGAGCAGCACGAGGTGGAACTCCTGCGGCCCGTCGCCCGGCGTCACCCCGGTCCACATCGAGGTGTAGGGGTTCATCCGCTCCCCGGTGGAGGACCGCGGCAGCAGCTGCAGGTAGACCTCGAGGTCCTGCGCCCGGGGCAGGACCTTCTCGATGCCCATCACCGTGATGAGCGTCCTGGGGAGCGTCAGGCACATCCGCCCGTTGCCCTCGGACTCCACCACCGCGAGCGTCCCGGTCTCGGCGATCGCGAAGTTCGCCCCGGAGACGGCGACCTCGGCGCGCAGGAACCGCTCACGCAGGTACGCCCGGGCCGCCATCGCCAGCAGCCGCGGCTCGTCGGTCAGCTCGGGGTCCACGCCCGCCATGTGCTCGAGGAAGATCTCGCGGATCTCCGTGCGGCTGCGGTGGATCGCGGGCACCAGGATGTGGCTGGGCGTGTCCCCGGCGAGCTGGACGATGAGCTCCGCGAGGTCGGTCTCCAGGGCCTCGATGCCGGCCTCGTCGAGGTACTCGTTCAGCCCGATCTCCTGGGTGGCCATCGACTTGACCTTGACGACCTCCCGTGCCCCGGTCGCCCGCACCAGGTCCGCGACGATCGCGTTCGCCTCGTCCGCGTCCCGGGCCCAGTGCACGACGCCGCCGCGTGCCGTCACGGCGCGCTCGAGCTCCTCCAGCAGCTCGGGCAGCCGCTGCATGGCCTCGGCCTTCATGGCGGCGCCGGCGTCACGCAGCGCCTCCCAGTCGGGCACCTCCCCCACGACGGCGGCGCGCTTGGCACGGATCGTGGACGTCGCGTGCGCGAGGTTGGCCCGGAGCTGGGGCTTGGCGAGCTCGCGCTTCGCGGCCCGGGGGAAGGTCTCCTCGCCGCGCAGCGGGCTGGAGGCCCCGCCGGCCAGTGCCGGACCGCCGGGGGCGTGTCCGACGTCGGCCCGCCGGCCCGGCATCCCGAGGGCGACGGGACGACGCAGCGCGCTCATGCGAACACCCCCGCGCGGGTGCTCGCGAGGATCTCGGCGAGGTGGACGGTGCGCGGGGCGCCGTGCCCGGCGCCGTCGCCGGCCACCCGGACCGTCTCCCGCGCCGCGCGGCGCAGGCCGCCGTCGATGTGCATGAGGCACGAGGCGTCCCCGGCCGTGCACCGCTCGGCGCCGGTCTCGCGGATGTGCCGCATCTTGTCCTCGAGCATCGCCGACGACGTCCCGGAGTTCTTCATCGCGAACGTGCCGCCGAACCCACAGCACTCCTCCGCGCCGGGCAGCTCGACCAGGTCGAGCCCCGCGACCGCGCGCAGCAGCTGCAGCGGCTTGTCCCCGACGCGCAGCAGCCGCAGGGAGTGGCAGGTGGGGTGGTAGGTGACCCGGTGCGGGTAGTACGCGCCGACGTCGGTCACGCCCAGGACGTCCACGAGCAGCTCGGACAGCTCGTAGGTGCGCGCCGCGACCGCCGTCGCGCGGCCGGCCAGCGCGTGGCGCCCGGCGCCGTCGGCCACCGTCGCGTGCTGGTGCCGGACCGACCCGACGCACGACCCCGACGGCGCCACGACGGCGTCGCACGACGTCAGCGCCTCCTCGAACACGTCCACGTGGTGCGCGACCAGCGGCAGCGCCTCGCGCGCGTACCCGGTGTTGACGTGCATCTGGCCGCAGCACGTCTGCCCCGGCGGGAACACGACCTCGTGACCCAGACGCTCCAGCACGGTGACGGTCGCGCGGGCGACCGACGGGAACATCGCGTCCGCGAGACACGTGGCCATGAGTGCGATTCGCACGGGTCCTCCTACGCTGGGGGCGGCCGAGTGGAACGTTTCAAACAGCGTACCCGCCCGGGTGCACGGGGCGGACCCGGTCCGCCCCGCGCACCGCGGTGATCCGGGTGCCCGCCGGGTGCCCGGTCACCAGGCGTAGTCCTCCGGGGCGGTCCTCCGGCCCGGGAACAGCTCGTCCAGGCGCGCGAGCGCGGCGGCGTCGAGCGTGACGTCCAGCGCCCGGACCGCGGCCTCGAGCTGCTCGCCCGTGCGCGGGCCGATGATCGGTGCGGTCACGGCGGGCTGGTGCAGCAGCCAGGCGAGGGCGACGTCGCCGGGCTCGTGCCCCAGCTCGGCAGCCAGGTCCTCGTAGGCCTCGATCGCCTCGCGGTGGCTCTCCAGCGACTGCTTCGCCCGGCCCTCCAGGCGTCGCCTGCCCTCGCGCTCCTTGCGCACGACCCCACCCAGCAGGCCGCCCTGCAGCGGCGACCACGGGATGAGCCCGAGCCCGTTGGCCTGGACGGCCGGGATGACCTCGAGCTCCACGTCGCGGGTCAGCAGGTTGTAGATCGACTGCTCGCTGACCAGGCCGGTGTAGCAGCGCCGGCGGGCGTGCTCCTGCGCGGTGGCGATGTGCCAGCCGGCGAAGTTGCTGCTGCCCGCGTAGAGCACCTTGCCCTGCGCGACGGCGACCTCCATGGCCTGCCAGATCTCGTCCCAGGGGGTGTCCCGGTCGACGTGGTGGAACTGGTAGAGGTCCACGTGGTCGGTCTGCAGGCGCCGCAGGCTCGCGTCGAGCGCGCGGCGGATGTTCAGCGCGGACAGCTTGCCGTCGTTGGGCCAGTCCGACATCGCACCGTAGAGCTTGGTGGCCAGGACGGTCCTCTCGCGGCGGCCGCCGCCGGTCGCGAACCAGCGACCGAGGATCGACTCGGTCGCGCCGACGCCCAGCTCGCCGCCGTAGCGGTTGGCGGTGTCGAAGAAGTTGATCCCGTGCTCGTGCGCGGCGTCCATGATCGCGTGGGAGTCCGGCTCGGACGTCTGCGGACCGAAGTTCATCGTCCCGAGGCACAGTCGGGACACGGACAGGCCGGAACGGCCCAGGTGGGTGTAGTCCATGGCGACAGGCTGTCCCGCGGGGTGACCGGTGTCGACCGCAGGACGGCCGCCGGGCCGCCGGACATGCCGGACACGCCGGACGAGGGACGAGGGGTGCACGTGACGGTTCGACGAGGCCGACAGGCGCTGACCTCGCTGCGGCTGCGGCTGGGGGCGCCGCCGCCGGCCGCCGGGCGGTACGTGCCCGGGCCGCCGGTCGAGGACGTCCCCGCGGACGCGGTCGGCACCCCGGACGGCTTCACGGTCGAGCCGCCGCCGGACTGGCTGTGGGCCGGTGGCGGCTCGGCGCCGGCCCTGCGCGACCCGGCCGCGTACCGGGCCGCGGGCACGGCGCCCTACCTGTCCCTGGCGCCGGTCGAGGTCGCGCGCCGGGGCCTGGACGACGCGCAGAAGGAGCACTACTGCCGGTCCAGCGCGGACGTCACCATGCGCGGCGGGACGACGTCGGGGGTCGTGTACCCGCTGGCGGTGTGCGAGATCGCCCGGTCGTTCCGGCTGCGCAACGTGGGCGGCGCGTCCGCGGGGGCGATCGCGGCGGGCATGGCCGCCGCCGCCGAGGTCGGACGGGCGTCCGGCGTCGACGACGTCCCGCTGGCGGACGCCGACCGCGAGCGCGGGCACGTGCGTCCGGGCTTCGCCGGGCTCGCGGACGCCATGGCGTGGCTGTGCCAGCTCGACGACCCCGCCGGGACGCCGGAGCGGCACCGGCTGGCGTCGCTGTTCCGGCCCGCGCGCCCGGGCCGGCACCTGTTCCGGGTCGCCGAGGCGTACTGGGCCGAGCGCTGGCTGACGCTGCCCTACCTCGTGGTGCGGGCCACCGGACTGGTCCCGACGCTGGTCGTGGCCGCCGCGCTCGTCGTCGCCGGGATGCTGCTCGGGCAGCTGAGCCACGCCCCGGGCGCCGACATCCCGTGGCTGCGGACGGCGTCGCTCGGCACGCTCGGCCTGCTGGGGATCCTGGCGGTGCTGATCGGCGTCGGCCTCGGCGTGGCCGCGTGGCCGCCCGGCGAGGCGGTGCCCAGCACGCTCGACGACCCCGTCGTCCCCCGCACCGGACGGTCCGCCGGTGCCGTGGTGCGCGCGCTGTGGCTGCCCGTCGCCTCGGTGCTGACCGGGGTCGCGCTCGTCGCGGCCTGCCTGGTGTGGAGCCCCATCCGTCTCGAGGTGCTCGTGACGGTGGCCGCCGGGCTGCTGCTGACCGTCCTGCTGGCCCTGGCGGCCGGCGCGGCCGTGATCCTGGCGCGGGCCAAGCGGTTCGGCTACGGGGTCGTCGCCGGTGCGGACAGCCCCCGCGGGGCACGCGGCGCCGACCCCTCCCGCACCGCCGGGCGGCCGGTGGTCACGTGGCTGTCGGACACGCTGGGCGAGCTGAGCGGGCTCACGCACGCGCACGCCGGTGGTGCAGGCCCCGTGGCCGGCGGTCCCCCGGTGCTGCGCTTCGGGCACCTGTGGTGCGGGCCGGACTTCGACCCCGCGCATCCCGGGGAGGCCGTGGAGATGTCGGCCCGGCCCGAGCTGCGCCGGGTGAACCTCGAGCTCATCACGTCCGAGCTCGTGCAGAGCCGCGCGTACCGGTTCCCGCTGCCGCGCTCGGACGTGATGCGCGAGGGGGACGGCAGCCCGCTGTACGTCAGCGTGGCGGACCTGACCGACCCCGACCGCCAGGTCGTGCCCGCCGACGTCCGGCAGGTCCTGCTGCAGTGCGACGACGACCCGGACCTGCCGCGCCCGACGGCGGAGATGACCGACATCCGCACCGGGGACCGCGTGCGCCTGGTCCCGCTGCCCGAGCCGTGGAACCTGCCGGTCGTCCTGGCGGTCCGGCTCAGCATGTCCCTGCCCGGGCTGTTCCAGGCCGTGCGCCTGTACCGGGAGGCCGAGGCCGTGCCGGTGCGCGACGAGCTGGGACGTGCGCTGCTCCGCGACGGCGTCCCGGTCGTCTACCCGTCCGGCGCCGGGCCGTGGTGCGAGCAGCTGTGGTTCACCGACGGCGGCGTGACGTCGAACTTCCCCATCCACTTCTTCGACTCGCCGCTGCCGCTGTGGCCGACGTTCGGCATCGACCTGGGCTCGCACCCACCGGGCCGGCTCAGCCAGGACGTGTGGGTCCCGCAGGACTGGGACGTCAGGGGCGCCCCGACGCGGAACCTCAGTGCGGGCATGCCGGCGTTCCTGTCCGCGATCATCGGCACCGCCCGCGGGTGGCGGGACACCGAGCAGACCTTCATGCCCGGGACCCGCGGACGGGTCGCGTGGGTGCGCCAGCGCGCCGGCGAGGGCGGGGCCAACCTGTTCATGGACAACGCGACCATCGCGTCCCTCGCCCTGCGCGGCGTGGTCGCCGGCGCCCGCCTGCGCCGCCGGTTCTCCGACCTCGCGTACTGGCGGCGCAGCCAGTGGATCCGGATGCGCGCCGCCGTGGGCAGCCTCGAGGAGCTCGCCCAGGACGTGACCCGCAGCCGCCACCGCCAGCCCTACGACGAGCTCAGCCGGGCCGACCTCGCGGCCGCGGCCCTGCGACGGATCACCGGGGCCGACCTCCCGGGCGACCCGCGCGGCACGGCCACCTCCCCGGACCTGCCCTGGTACGAGCCGGCGGAGGCCACGGCGGCGGAGTACTGGCGCGCCGTCCAGACCCTGCTGGACGGCGTGGAGCAGGGCGCGCGGCCCGCCGACGACACGCTGCTCACCGACGACGTCCCGCAGCCCTCCCCCGTCCTGCGCCAGGTGCCGCGGGTGTGAGCCGATGAACGAGCGAGGGGTGGGCGGACGACGGACGCAGCGGGACGGCGTCGCGTGACAGCCTGGCCTCCCGCCCACGAGAGGAACCCGCCATGCAGTACACGACGCTCGGCAGCACCGGCCTGCAGGTCTCGCGCCTCGCCCTCGGGTGCATGACCTACGGCGAGCCGGAGCGCGGCGGCCACCCCTGGACGCTGCCGGAGGACCAGAGCCGCCCGCTCATCCGCCAGGCCGTCGAAGCCGGGATCACCTTCTTCGACACCGCGAACGTGTACTCCGACGGGTCCAGCGAGGAGATCGTCGGCCGCGCGCTGAAGGACTTCACCCGCCGTGAGGACGTCGTGCTGGCGACCAAGGTGCACGGGCGGATGCGTCCCGGGCCCAACGGGGCGGGCCTGTCCCGCAAGGCGATCCTGCACGAGATCGACGCGAGCCTGACCCGGCTCGGCACGGACCACGTCGACCTCTACCAGATCCACCGCTGGGACCGGACCACCCCGGTCGAGGAGACGCTCGAGGCGCTGCACGACGTCGTCAAGGCGGGCAAGGCCCGGTACATCGGCGCGTCGTCCATGTGGGCGTGGCAGTTCGCCAAGGCGCTGCACCTGCAGTCGGCCCACGGCTGGACGCGGTTCGTCTCCATGCAGGACCACCTCAACCTCCTCAACCGCGAGGAGGAGCGCGAGATGCTGCCGCTGTGCGCCGACGAGGGCATCGGCGTCGTGCCGTGGAGCCCGCTGGCCCGCGGCCGGCTGACCCGCGACGTGGGCAGCACCACGGCCCGGTCGGAGACCGACGAGTTCGGCAAGACGCTGTACACCGAGCCGAGCGACGACGACGTCATCCGGGCGGTCGGCGAGGTGGCCGCCGAGCGCGGGGTGCCGCGGGCGCAGGTCGCCCTCGCCTGGGTGCTGCGCAAGCCCGTCGTCAGCGCGCCCATCGTCGGCGCGAGCAGGCCCGGGCACCTCGACGACGCCGTGGCGGCCCTGGAGCTGGAGCTCACGGACGACGAGGTCGCCCGGCTGGAGGCGCCGTACCGGCCGCACCCGGTCGCCGGGTTCTGACGGCATGGTGACGGCATGGTCTGACGGCATGGTCTGACTGCACAGCGTGACGGGGCGGCGCGACGGGCGGCGTGCGCCCGTCGCATGCCGCTGCCGTCCGCCCGTCCTGGCTGGGGGCACACCCGCGGGTGAGGGATCCTTGTGCCCCGTGGACCGACCGACCGCTGGACCCCGCCCGACCCGGCCCGACGACGCCCCCCTGTTCCCGATGCGCACCGTGGTGCTGGGCGCGTTCGTGCCGTCGCTGGTGTTCGACGTCGGAACCGGCGCGATGCTGCCGATCATCGTCCCGACGGCGGTCGGCCTCGGCGCGGACCTGGCGACCGCGGGCGTGGTCGCGGCGCTGCTGCCGATCGGGCAGATCCTCGCGGACCTGCCCGCCGGGTCCCTGGCCGCCAAGGTGGGCGACCGCACCGCGCAGATCCTGGCCGGAACGGTGGCGGCGTTCGCGTTCCTCGCGGCGTTCCTGGCACCCGGCCTGCTCACCCTCGGTCTGGCCGTCGCCGCGACGGGGGCGGCCGCGGCGGTGTTCAACCTCGCCCGGCACTCCTACCTCACCGAGGTCACCCCGCCGATGCGCCGGGCCCGGGTGCTGTCCACGCTCGCCGGGGTGCACCGCATCGGGCAGTTCCTCGGCCCGTTCGCGGGCGCGCTGGTGGTCCACGGCGGGGATGTGCGCAACGGGTTCCTGCTCGGGGTGGGCGCCGCAGCGGTCGCCACCGCGGTGCTCGTCGGCGTCCGCGAGACGGCTCCCGGCGACCGGCCGGCCGAGACCCTCCGCTCGCGGGCGGCGGCCCGGCGCGAGGCCGCGCGGACCTCCCCGCCGCCGCCCACCCTGCTCGGCGTCCTGCGCGACCACCGCCGGGTGTTCACGTCGCTGGGGATCGCGGTGCTGCTGGTGGGCGCCGTGCGCGGGGCCCGGCAGACGGTCATCCCGCTGTGGGGCGAGCACCTGGGGCTGGACGCCTCGACGACCTCCCTGATCTTCGGCCTCGCGGGTGGCGTCGACATGCTGCTCTTCTACCCGGCCGGCAAGGTCATGGACCACCTCGGCCGGCTGTGGATCGGGGTGCCGTCCATGCTGGTCATGGGCCTGTCGATGGTGCTGCTGCCGTTCACCGACTCCGTCGCCGAGGTGTGCGTGGCCGCCGCCCTGATGGGGCTGGGCAACGGCATGAGCTCCGGGATCCTCATGACTCTCGGGTCCGACGTCTCCCCCGCGACCGGGCGGGCGCAGTTCCTCGGCGTGTGGCGGGTGCTGCAGGATTCCGGGTCCGCGCTCGGGCCGCTGGTGGTCTCCGCCGGGGCTGCGCTGGGATCGGTCGCGGCCGGCGTCTGGGCGACCGGGGTGCTCGGGGCGGCGGCGACCGGGGCGCTGGCCCGGTGGGTCCCGCGCTGGTCCGTGCACGCGAACCGGACCACCCGCCGGCGGGCCGGGCTCGTCTGACCAGCGGGTCGCTCGGACCCGGGCGGCCGGCGGCTCGGACGCCCGGCGAGCCGGCGGCTCGGACGCCCGGCGAGCCGGCGCCTCGCGTCGCACCCGTCCGGGTGCCGTGCCAGGCTCGGGGCCCTCGTCGCCTGGAGGTCACCATGCCCGCGCCCACCACCGTCGCCGTCCTCGGGACCGGAGCGCTCGGGCACGCGATGGCCGTGCGCCTCGCCGACCGCGAGCTGACCGTCCGGGTCTGGAACCGCACGCCGCAGCGTGCCGCGGCGGTCGTCGCCGAGCGGGGGCAGGTCGCGGCGCACGAGCAGGTCGCCGACGCCGTCGCGGGGGCCGACGTCGTGCTCACGGTGGTCCGCGACGACGCCGCCCTCGAGTCCCTCGCGGACGCCGTGCTGGCCGCGATGCCCCCCGGCGGGGTGTGGGTGCAGGCGTCGACGATCGGGCCCGACGCCGCGCGCCGGTCGGCCCGCCGTGCCGCCGAGGCGGGTGTCGCGTACGTCGACGCCCCGGTGTCGGGCAGCACCGTCCCGGCCCGCAGCGGCACGCTGGTGTGGCTGGTCGCCGGGGCGTCGTCCGCCATCGACGCCGCGCGACCGGTGCTGGACGCCCTGGGCAGCTCGGTGCAGGTGCTGGGCGCCGAGGGCTGGGAGGGCAGCGCCGCCAAGCTGGTCGTCAACGCGTGGATGGCGTCCGCCGTCGTGGCGGCCGCGGACGCCCTCGCGCTCGCCGACCGGCTCGGCGTCGGGCACGACGCGCTGCGCGACGTCCTCGGCGCCGGGGCGCTGGCCATGCCGTACGCGCTGGCGAAGATGCAGGCGATGGACGCCGGCAGCCACGAGCCCGGCTTCGCGGTCGAGCTCGCCCTCAAGGACCTGCGGCTGGCCGCCCGGGACGCCGCGTTCTCGACCCCGCTCCTCGACGCGGTCGCCGCCCGGTTCGTCGCGGCCGAGGCCGCGGGGCACGGCGGGCGGGACGTCGCCGCCGTGCACCTGGTCAGCGCGCCCCCCGCCGCCGAGGGGTCCGGCGGCTGACGCCCGGCCCCCGTCGTCCGCCCTCGGCCAGGCCGTCAGCCCTCGGCGAGCCGGTCCAGCGCGAGGCCGGCGAGCACCGCGGCGGACAGCGGCAGCGCGGCATCGTCGAATCGCGCGTGCGCGGAGTGGTTGTAGGGCGCCGTGGCCGGGTCCGCTCCGGACGGGGTCGCACCCACGAACAGGAACGCACCGGGCACCTCCTCCAGCACGTAGGAGAAGTCCTCGGCACCGGACACCGGCCGCGCGGCGACCTCGAAGCCGGCCTCGCCGGTCAGCGCGGTGGTGACCCGCCGGGCGCGCTCGACCTCGTGCGGGTCGTTGACGGTCACGGGGTACCCGCGCACGTAGCTCACGTCGGCGGTGAGCCCGTGCGCCGCGGCGACGTGCTCGACGACCCGGATGAGCCGGTCGGGGATGATCGCGTGCTGCGCCGGGGAGAAGGTGCGCACGGTGGCGTCGATCTCGGCCGTGCCGGGGATGACGTTGTCGACCGTCCCCGCCGCGATCCGGCCGACCGACACCACGACGGGGTCGTGCGCGTCGAACTGCCGGGTGACCGCGGTCTGCAGCGCCAGGACGATCTCGGCGGCGACGGTCACGGGGTCGGCGGCCAGGTGCGGCATGGACCCGTGCCCGCCCCGCCCGCGGACCGTGACGTACATCTGGTCCGCGGCCGCCATCGCCGTCCCCGGCCGGCCGGTGACCACGCCGCCGGCCACCATCGCCGAGACGACGTGCACCCCGTACGCCGCGACCACCCGCGTGCCGGCGGCGTCGAGCACGCCCTCCTCGATCATGATCCGGGCCCCGTGGTTGCCCTCCTCCCCCGGTTGGAACATCAGGACCACCGACCCGGCGATCACCTCGCGCCGGGCGGCGAGCAGGCGGGCCGCCCCGACCAGACCGGCGACGTGCAGGTCGTGGCCGCACGCGTGCATGGCGCCGGCGTGCTCGCTGGTGAACGGCTCGCCGGAGTCCTCCGTGACCGGCAGGGCGTCCATGTCGCCGCGCAGCAGCACCGCGGGCCCCGGCCGCCCGCCGCGCAGGACGGCGACGACCGAGCTCAGGCCGGCCCCGGTGGTGACCTCCAGGCCCAGCCCGTCGAGCGCCCGCAGGACGCGCTCCTGGGTACGCGGCAGGGCCAGACCGATCTCGGGGACCCGGTGCAGGTCGTGGCGCAGCGCGGCGAGCTCGGGGGCGAGCGCCCGGGCGTCGTCGAGCAGGTCGGCGGGGACGTGCGCAGGGGTCTGGGTCACGGGCCGACGCTACCGGCCCGGGCACCGGCGGGCTCAGACGTCGACGAGCCGCAACCGCACGTGCGCGGTGTCCCCGGCGGCGAGGCCCTCGGCGGTGCGGACCGCCTTCTTCACCGGCAGCACGTAGGTGCCGGCCGTGGCGTCGGGGAACAGCGACGTGCGCCACGACGTCGCCCCGATCGTCACCGCGACCCGCACCGAGCCGAAGCCGCGGACCGCGGGGCCGGCACGGTCCAGCAGCTCGTCGGCGAGGTCGGTCGGCAGGCTGACGAACGTCCAGCTGTCCGTCCGGGCCTGCCACAGCCACAGGTCCGCGTCGAACGTGTAGGTCGGGGTGAGCCGGTCGGTCATGGCGGCATCGTCGCGCCGGTGGGGCGTCGGGGACCAGGGTCCGTGCCCACCCGCCGACCTCCGCGGCGGCGGACCGGCTCTCCACCGGGCCCGCCCGGCCCGCCGCGGATACCGTGACCGCCATGGCCGACGACCCTGCCGGACGAGCTGCGGACGTGCTCCGCGGCTACCTCGCCTGCGGCGACGCCGGCACCCTGGACGACCTGGGGACCTGGTTGCACGACGACGTCGTGGTCCACCCGTCCGGCGGCGGACCGCCGTACTCGGGTGTCCCGGAGGCGGCCCTCACCTGGGCGGAGGCGCACGAGGGGCTGGGGTCGCTGCGGCACGAGGTGCACGACGTCGTCGCGCAGCGCCTGCCCGACGGCGACGACCGGGTGGTGGCGCGGGTGCGGGTGTCGGGGACGCACGACGGCGCCTTCCTCGGCCTCGACCCGACCGGGCGGCCGCTGGCCGTGGACCAGGGGCTGTTCGCGCGGGTGTCGCAGGGCCGGATCACCGAGCTGTGGGAGATCACGGACACCGGCCAGGCGCTGCAGCAGCTCGGTGTGGTGGGGGTGGACCAGCCGCTGACCCCCGGACCGCGCCCGGCCGGGCAGCCCGAGCCGTCCGAGCCGGTCGAGTCCCCCGCCGCCACCCCCACCGAGCCGCCGGACCTCTGACGCCCGCTACGCGGCCGGACGGGCGCCGGTCGGCTTGCCGCACCGACCGGTACCGCCGGGCGCCCGAGGGGGCGCCGGTCGGGGCCGTTCAGTGCCGGTCAGTGCCGGTCAGTGCCGGACGGCGGCCTGGACCACCTCGACGACCGCCGGCCAGATGGCGGACGCCGGGTCGATGACGGCGAAGTGGTCCCCCGGGCCGTCCACCACGACGACGTCGTCCCCTGCGCGGGTCGCGGCGGCCACGAAGGAGCGGCCGGTCGCGAGCAGGTCCGGGTCGTCGTCGGCGGCCGACACCACCGCCAGCGGCAGGCCGATCGGCACGCGCGCGGCCGGCGACGACGCGCGGTAGACGTCCGGCACGTCGTCCGGCGTCCCGCCCAGCGCGAGCTGCACCGCACCGTCGCCGAGCCGGCGACGGTGCCCCTCGACCAGGTCCAGCACGCCGGCGAGCGAGACGGTGAGCGCCGGACGCACCCGGGCGGCCGGGTCGGCGGCCGCGTCGGCGGCGAGCCGGGCGACGAGCTGACCACCGGCGGAGTGGCCGAGGGTCACCACCCGCGCCGGGTCCAGAGCGGTGTCGAGGTCCGCCAGCGCCGCGAGCGCCGCCGCGACGTCCCGGGTGGTGGCGTCCCAGCCGTGGCGGTCGGGTCGGCGGTACTCGACGTTCCAGGTCGCCAGGCCGCGAGCGGTCAGGTCCTGCGCCATCGGGTCCATCAGGTCGGCGCGGTAGCGCGAGCGCCAGTAGCCGCCGTGGACCAGCACGGCCACCGGCCACCCGCCCGGCGGCGTCGGGCCGGCGGGCAGGCGCAGGTCCGCGTACTGGTCCGGGTCGGGGCCGTACGGGTGGGCGACCGGGGCGTCCGTCACGGGCGTGGCCGGTCGAGCAGGACGTCGCGGAGCACGGCGAGCCCGTCGTGCAGCTCGCGGAAGCTCGTGCTGAGCGGCGCCGGGCCGATGCGGATGCCGCCCGGCTGCCGGTAGTCCGGCACGACGCCGCGCTGCCAGAGCAGGTCGGTCACCTCGCGGAAGTCGTCACGTCGCAGGGTCACGTGGCCGCCGCGCCGGCGCGCGTCCCGCGGCGAGACGACGTCGACTCCAAGCGGGGCGAGCCACGCGTCCGCCAGCTCCAGCGTGAGCTCGGTCAGCTGCACCGACTTGGCGCGCACCGCGGCCATCCCGGCCCGGTCGATGACCTCGAGCCCGCAGCGCAGCGGCACCATCGCCAGGATCGGCGGGGTCCCGCTGACCAGGCTCCGCGCCCCCGCAGCGGGGGCGTAGCCCGGTCCCATGACCATCGGCTCGGCGTGACCCATCCATCCCTGCACCGGCTGCCGCAGCCGACCCTGGTGCCGCGCGGCCAGGTAGCCGAACGCGGGCGAGCCGGGGCCGCCGCACAGGTACTTGTACGTGCAGCCCACCGCCAGGTCGACGCCCCAGGCGTCCAGCTCCAGGTCCACGGACCCGACGGAGTGGCTCAGGTCCCACAGCACCAGGCCACCGGCGTCATGGACGACGGCGGTGATGCCCGCGGCGTCGGCCAGGTGGCCCGAGCGGTAGGCGACGTGGCTGAACGTCGCCAGGGCGGTGCGCGGGCCGACGGAAGCCCGGACCTGCTCCACCGTCACGCCCGACGCCGGGTCGGTGTCGATCCACCGCACGGTCAGGCCGCGCTCCGCGGCGATGCCCTCGAGCACGTACCGGTCGGTCGGGAAGTTGTCGGTGTCGCACACGATCTCGTCGCGCCCGTCCGCGGCGGCGTCGACCGCCGCGCGGACCAGCTTGTAGAACAGCACGGTCGTCGAGTCCGCGACGACCGTCTGCCCCGGCGCGGCGCCCAGCACGACGCGGCCAAGCTCGTCGCCCACGACCTCGGGCCAGCGCATCCACCCGTCCGTCCAGCCCCGGATGAGCCGGCCGGCCCACTGGGAGCCGACGAAGTCCGCCATCCGCTCCGCGGTCGCGCGCAGCGGCCGGCCGAGAGAGTTGCCGTCGAGGTACGACACGACGTCGGGGGCGGCGTCCAGCAGGAACTCCGTGCGCAGCGGCGCGAGTGGGTCGTCGGCGTCCAGCGCCTCCGCGCGGGCCAGCCAGCGGGTGCCGGTCGAGGGTGCGGTGGTCACGCGCTCGTCCTCCTGTCGTCGGGCTGTCTGTCGTCGGGCTCTCTGTGGTCGGGCGCGGGCGTCGCGGACGCCGGCGGGGTCACGCCGTACGGCGCTGCAGCGCGACGAAGATCTGGTCGAGACCGAGCGGCTCCACGGCGAGCGCCTCCGCACCGGTCGAGGGCGCCAGGGAATCGATGAGCAGGCGCGCGTACCGCTGCCAGGCGTCGTCGCTGACGCCACGGGTGGCGTCCGCGACCGCCCCGATCATCAGCATGAAGATCGGCACGTCGGACGCCGCGACCTCCGGCCGCACCGACCCCTCGGCCTGCGCGCGCGCGACGAGGTCCTCGACGAGGCCGTGCAGCATCCGGCGCTTGCCCTCCGCCTCCGCGCCCGGCGTCCCGGCCCCGGCGAGCACCTGGGCCAGCCCGCGGTCGCGCGTCCGGGCCTCGGCGGCGCCCCAGATGTAGGTCCGCAGCCCCTCTCCGGCGCTGGGTGCGTCCCCGGCGGACCGGGCGAGCTCGACCAGCGTGGAGAACTTGGCGTCGAAGAGCGCGTCGACGACCGCCTGCTTGTCCGCGAACCGGCGGTAGACGGTCCCGACCCCGAGGCCGGCCTCGTGCGCGATGTCGTTGAGCGTCGCCCCCAGCCCACGCTCGGCGAAGACACGCGCCGCGACGTCCAGGACGAGCCGGCGGTTGCGCTCGGCGTCGGCTCGCAGGGGCCGCGGACCGGCGGTCACGGCCTCGGCCGCTGCGCGGGCCGGGCGCCCTGCAGGGTCGCGTGCGGGGTCGCGTGCGGGGTCACGTGCGAGGTTGCCCCCGGCGTCCTGCGCTGCGCTCCCCACGTCGGCCTCGGTGCTCCTCACCCGGCGAGTCTAGGCCGCGGTGACCTGGGTCGCAGCCACAAGTGGATGCTTTTCATCCGCTTCCGCGTTACCCTCGACGGTGCGTCCAGCGTCGAACGCCCCGCTCGCATCCGGCCGCTGAAGGACGCCCCATGACCTCCCCCTCCGCACCACCCGCGCGTCCGCGCGTCGACCACCGCTGGCTCGGGCTCGCCGTGCTGGGCATCGCCCAGCTCATGGTCGTGCTGGACGCCACGATCGTGAACATCGCGCTGCCCACCGCGCAGCGCGACCTCACCTTCGACGACGACCAGCGTCAGTGGGTCGTCACGGCCTACTCGCTGGCCTTCGGCAGCCTGCTGCTGCTCGGCGGGCGTCTGTCGGACCTCCTCGGCCGCCGGCGCGCGTTCATGGCCGGCCTGGTGGGGTTCGCGCTCGCGTCCGCGCTGGGCGGCGCGGCCCAGAGCTTCGAGATGCTCGTCGCCGCCCGAGCCCTGCAGGGCGTGTTCGCCGCCCTCCTGGCGCCCGCGGCGCTGTCCCTGCTGACCACGACGTTCACCGACCCGCGCGAGCGCGGGAAGGCGTTCGGCATCTTCGGCGCCATCGCCGGCTCCGGCGCCGCGATCGGCCTGCTGCTGGGCGGCGCCCTCACCGAGTACGCCTCGTGGCGCTGGTGCCTGTACGTGAACCTGCCGATCGCCGCCGTCGGCCTGGTCGGGGCGGTCCTGTACCTCAGGGCGCACCCGCGCCCTGCCGAGCGCCCGCACATCGACGTCCCCGGCGTCGTCACCGCCACCGCCGGCCTCGTGGCGATCGTCTACGGGTTCTCCAACGCCGAGACGAACGGCTGGGACGACCCGGTGACGGTCGGGTGCCTGATCGGCGGCGTGCTGCTGCTGGTGGCGTTCGTCGTCATCCAGACCCGCGTCGCGCACCCGCTGCTGCCCCTGCGCGTCGTGCTGGACCGTGACCGCGGCGGCGCCTACCTGACCATGGCGCTCACCGCCGTCGGGATGTTCGGCCTCTTCCTCTTCCTCACCTACTACCTGCAGGTGACGCTCGGCTTCTCCTCCATGCGCACCGGGCTCGCCTTCCTGCCGATGAGCGCCGCGATCATGACCAGCGCCGCCGTCATCGGTGGCCGGCTGCTGCCGCGCGTCGGCCCCAAGGTGCTGATCACCGTCGGCGGGCTGCTGGCGGCCGCCGGCATGGTGCTGCTGACCCGGATCGGGCTCGACACGGGCTACGCGGGGACGGTGCTGCCCGGCCTCCTGGTGCTGGGCCTGGGCCTCGGGCTCATCTTCTCCTCGGCGATGAACACCGCGACGGCGGGCGTGGACCGGCGCGACGCCGGTGTGGCGTCGGCGACCGTCAACACCATGCAGCAGATCGGCGGCTCGATCGGCACCGCCCTGCTGAGCACGCTCAGCGCCAACGCGATCGCGTCCTCCCTCGCCGACCGCGACCCGACGCCGGCCGCGCTGGCGGCGGCCACCCTGCAGGGCTACCACACGGCGTTCTGGTGCTCCGCGGCCGCGTTCCTGGTCGTCGCCCTCGTCGGCGCGACGGTCCTCAACCGGCACTCGGTCCGGGTGGCGATGCTCGCCGCACGCACCCAGGCCGGGGCCCTGCCCGCGGCGCCGGAGCCCGTCACCGCCCACTGACCGGGTCCGACCGGCCCGGCCGGCTCGCGGGCGCGGCCGGCTCGCGGGCGCGGCCGGCTCCGGCGCCCGGGCCCGTAGGACCCACCGGCCACGTCAGGCTCGGGCCGCCTCGGCGTCGGCGACCATCGCGGTGAGCTCCGCGACGTCGAACGACCGGGGCGCCCGACCCTCGGCGAGCAGCCGGTGGGCTGCGAGCCGGACCGCGTCGTTCACCGGTGTGGCCACGCCGTGGAGCCGGCCGAGCAGGCCGATCTCACCGTTGAGGTAGTCGACCTCGATGCTGCCGGTCCCCCGCGCCAGGCTCTGCCACGTCGAGCTGCCGCCGCGGTCGGTGCCCGGCGCCGGCCGGACCTGCACCGCGTCCCCGCGCCGCGCGGCCTCCTCCTGCGGGGTGGAGAACGCGATCCCGGCCGCGGTCAGCGCCGCCCGACCCTCGGCACGCAGGCGTGCGGCGAGCTCGTCCGTGCCGGGCGCGCGGCCGCACACGGCGTCCAGGCCGTTGCCGAGGTTGCTGAGCAGCTTGCCGTGCTTCCAGCGCATGACCTCGGCGTCCTCGACGGCGAGGAACCGGCTGGCGCCCAGGGCCGCCACGAGGCGCGCCGACACGTCGTCGAGCGGGCCACCCAGGCGGCCCACCGTGAGCCACCCCGAGTACGGGAACCCCTCGGCGTGGACGACGCCCGGCTCCAGGTAGGTGGCCGGCAGCCACACGCACACCGGGTAGACGCGGGCGAACAGCCGCAGCGCGGCGACCTCGTTGGCCACCCCGTTCTGCGCGACGACGAACGCCAGGGTGGCGGCGGCCGGGCGGCCCGACGGCCCGACCGGCACGTGCGCCCAGGTGTCGAGCACGTCGCGGGTGTCCTGGGACTTGACCGCGCAGACCAGGACGTCGTCCGGCGTGAGCGCGAGCTCGTCCGGTCCGGACACCGTCGGGACCGGCAGGGTCACGGCGCCCTCGGCGGTGTGCAGGGTCAACCCCTCCGACCGCAGCGCGTCCCCGTGCGCGCCGCGCGCCACCAGGACCACGTCGTGCCCGGACTGGTGCAGCCGCGCGCCGAGGGTCCCACCCACGGCGCCGGCTCCGATGATGACGAAGCGCATCCGGGCATCCTCGTCGACGTACGGGTGCCTCGCCGACCGGGCGGCGGATCACCGGAGCGGACAACGGGGCGCCGGGGCGGACGACAGGCCGCCGGAGCGGACGGCGGGCCGCCGGAGCGCGCGGCGAGCGTCAGGCGTCGACGAGCACGAACGCGTCCCCGCGCAGGATCGGCACGGCCCGTCCCGCGGCGTCGAGCCCGTCCACCTCGACCTCCGGGCTGCCGACGACCACGTCCACGTGCGTGGGCGCCTGGTTGAGCCCGGCCGCGACCCGGGCGTCGGGGTCGAGGTCCTCCGCGCCGGCGAAGGTGGTCGGGTACCCGTTGCCCCAGGCGATGTGCGAGCCGACGTTCTCGTCGAACAGCATGTCCCGGAAGGCGAGCCCCGCCCGCCGCACGCGCGACGACCCGTCGACGATCGCGACCTCGCCCAGGTGCCGCGCCCGCGGGACGGTGTCCAGCTCTCGGCGGACGGCGGCCTCCCCCCGGTCGGCGTGCGCGGCGCGGATGGCGCCGTCGGACAGCTCGAGGGAGAGGCCTTCCACGAGCGTGCTCATGTGCGCGAGGTAGAACGGCGCGGTGGTGCGGACGGTGCCCTCCGCCCGGCGCCAGTCCGGTGCGGTGTAGACCTCCTCGGTCGGCAGGTTCACGACGAAGCCGTGCCCGTCCGCAGCGGTGTGCCCGGCCGTCAGCCACCGCGAGCGCGGGGAGAGCCCCACCACGAGGTCGGTGCCGGGCCCACGGAAGCGGATGGCGTCGAACCGCCGGGCGTCCAGGAGGTCGCGGCGGGCCTCCAGGTCCGCCAGGTGCGCACGCCACGCCGCCACCGGGTCGTCCTCGTCGGCGCGCACCGCGACGGCGACCGCGCGCCACAGGCGGGCGACGTCCGGCTCGCCGAACAGGCTGGTGGCCCAGCCGGGGTTGGGGGCACCGACCATCGTCCAGCGGATCTGGTCCGCGGCGAGCAACGGCAGCAGCTCGCGCACGAGGTCCCGGGGCACCGACGCCGCAAGCCGGGCCGGGTCGGCACCGGTCATCACGTCCGGGTTCGGGTTGCCGGTCAGGGTGACCAGCGCGGCTCCGTCGGGACGCAGGGCGCGCACCCACGCCAGCTCGGAGGGCAGCGAGCGGCCGAGCCGGTCCTGCGGGGCGTGCTCCACCGCCAGGCGATGCAGGTGCTGGTCGACGTACAGCACCGTGACGTGGCTCGCCCCGGCCCGGTACGCCGCCGCCGCGACGGCGCGGGCGACGGGTGCGTGCTCGACCATGCCCCGCACCACCAGGCGCTGGCCGGGCTGCAGGTTCACCCCCACCCGCACCACCAGCCCGGCGTAGGCCTCCACCAGGGCGTCCAGCGACTCGTCCACGACCGGTCCCCCGCTCGACGTCCGCACCGACGACGCGAACCCGGCGGTCGCCCGCCGTGGCAGTGGCGCTGCGGCGGGGGTCCGGGTCCGTGCCTCGCAGTCCACCACCGCCGACGGCGGGCGGGCAACGCCTACGGCGCGCGGCGCCCGTGCGTGGTGGCGTCCCCCGTGCCCTCGCCGGTGACCTGCCCGCCGTCCTCGCCGGTGTCCTCCTCGCCGGTGTCATGCTCGCCGGTGTCCTCCTCGCCGGTGTCCTACGGGGCGTCGTCCTCCCGGGCCGCGGCGTGCAGGTCGCCGAAGACGTCGCGCAGGGCGGGGTAGATGCGCCGGTGCACCGCCGAGAGGCGCTCGTAGCGCCGGGTGGCGGCCGGGTCCGGCAGCACGTCGCGCCCCGCGGGCTCGCCGGGCACCACCGGGGCCCCGGGCCCTGCCGGGGCGCCGGGCCCCGCGGGGGCGCCGGGCTCCGACGGGCCGCCGGGCCGGACTGCACCCGACCCGTCGGCGACCCCCTGGGTCCGGTCCAGGTACGCGCGCGCCAGCACCGCGGCGCCGGCGGCGCTCCACTCCTCGTCGGCGCACACCCGCACCGGGCGTCCGGTGACGTCCGCCAGGATCTGCACCCACAGCGCGCTGCGACCGCCACCTCCGACCACCCGGATGGTCGTGATCGGCCGGCCGGTGACGGCCTCGAGCCGCTCCAGGTGCAGGCGGAGCTCGAAGCCGACGCCCTCCAGGATCGAGCGGTACAGGTGCGCACGGGTGTGGCGCCCGTGCCAGCCCACCGTGACGCCCCGCGCCAGCGGGTCCCAGTACGGCGTCTGCGCGGCGTTCCAGTACGGCACCGTGAGCAGACCCTCGGCGCCGGCCGGCACCTGCGCGGCCGCGGTCTCCAGGCCGGAACCGGCCGGGCCGTCCACCCCCGCCTCGCCAAACTGCTCGCGGCACCAGGTGGCGACGTACGCCGCCGCGTTGAGCACCGTCTCGAGCGTGTACAGGCCGGCCCGCACCCCCGCCATCGTCCGGAACGCCGGGTCCCACAGATAGGCGTCGGACTGCACCCCGAGCACCATGGACGTGCCCAGGTTGAGGTACGCCACCCCGGGAGTCGTGGCGCCGAGCCCGATGCCGGCCGCCTGGCCGTCCCCGATCCCGGCCACCAGGGGGACCGGCGCGGGCAGCCCGAGGGCCGTCGGGACGTCCGGCGTCAGGTCGGCCACCGGCTCGCCCACCGGCACCAGCGCGGGCAGCTGCTCCGCGCGCAGCCCGGCGACGGCG
Source organism: Cellulomonas aerilata (assembly GCF_007991755.1). Lineage (GTDB taxonomy): Bacteria > Actinomycetota > Actinomycetes > Actinomycetales > Cellulomonadaceae > Pengzhenrongella > Pengzhenrongella aerilata. The sequence goes on from NZ_BJYY01000013.1 coordinate 417,142, forward strand.
AGCAGGTCGGGGGACCAGGTCATCCGGCGCAGGTCGAACAGACCGAGGGTGTCGGCCGACCCGTCGCTGGTCGCCCACCGGCCGGTCAGCCGCCAGGTCAGGTACGCGTGCACGTCGCCGACCATGGCGGCGTCACGCAGGGTGTCCGGCTCGTGCCGGGCCAGCCACGCGAGCTTGTAGATCGCGGGGGTCGTGTCCGGCGGCTTGCCGGACGTCTCGTGCACCGACCGCGTCCCGAACCGGGCGATCTCCTCGTGCGCGCGCCCGTCGAGCCACAGGATCGCCGGTCGCAGCGGCCGGCCGGCGGCGTCGAGGCACACGAACGACTCCCGCTGGTGGGTCAGGCACAGCGCGCCGACGCGGGACGGGTCGTCGAGCGCCGCGACCGCCTCGGCGACGGCGCCGCGGGTCGCCGTCCACCAGTCCTCGGCGTCCTGCTCGTGCCACGACGGGCGCGGCTGCCGGGTCGGCAGCTGCCGGGAGGCCTGGGCGACCACGGCGCCGGACGGGTCCTGGACGATCGCCTTCGCGCCGGTCGTCGAGGTGTCGACCGCGAGGACGAGGTCCGCGGCTGTCGTGCTCATGCGTTCGGCTCGACGACGACCTTGAGGCCGACACGGGCGTCGGCGACCCGGAACGCCTCGGCGACCTCGTCCAGCCCGTAGGTGTGGGAGACGACCGACCGGACGTCGACGAGGCCGCGCTCCACCAGCCGCGTCGTGCGCGGGTACATCTCCTTCATCCGACGCGAGAGCTTGAGGGTCAGCCCCTTGCGCCGGGCGACCGCCGCGGGGAAGGCGGTGGTGTCCTGCCCCGGGATCCCGGCGAGGATCACCTGCGCGCCGGGCGCCGCCGCGTGCACCGCGAAGGCGACCGCGGCGTCGTTGCCCGCGACCTCGAAGGCGACGTCGACCCCCCGCCCGCCGGTCGCCTCGAGCAGGGCCGCGAGGGCCCCGGGGTCGGCCGGGTCGAGGACGACGTCGGCGCCCATCGACGCCGCGGCAGCACGCCGGTGCTCCAGGGGCTCGACGGCGACCACCTGCGCCGCGCCGGTGATGCGGGCGAGCTGCACCAGGCACAGCCCGATCGGCCCGCAGCCGACGACGGCCACCGTCTCGGCCGCGCGCGGGCGGGCCAGGTCGTGCGCGTGCAGCGCGACCCCGAGCGGTTCCAGCATCGCGACGTCGGCGTCGGTGAGCGTCGCCGGCACGGGATGCAGCAGGTGGTCCGGCCAGGCCATGAGCTCGCGCAGCCCGCCGTCGTTCGTGCCGTGCCCGGCGAACCGCACCGTCCGGCACAGGTTGCGGTTGCCGTCCAGGCAGTCCTCGCAGTGCCCGCACGGCCAGGCGGGGTCGATCGCGACGCGCCTCCCGTCGTGCTCGCCGCCCTGCACGACGCCCGCCATCTCGTGGCCGAGCACCAAGGGGTCGGTGAGCTGGGCGTCGCCGATGCCGCCCTCGCCGAACCAGTGCAGGTCCGAGCCGCACAGGCCCACCGCGGTGACGCGGACGAGGCTCTGGCCGTCCCCGGGCACCGGGTCCGGCGCCTCCCCCACGCGGACGTCGCCGAGGCCGTGCAGACGGGCAACCTTCATGGGGCGGGGCTCCACTCTCTGGTGCGTACGTGCGTCACCGACGCCGGCGCCGCTGCGCCGGGCCCACGATCCCACGGGCGACGCCGGACGCACGCGCCGGGAGACGCGGCCCCGCGTGCGGGCCTCAGCCGACCCGGAGCTCGATCTGCGCGAACGACGCCTCGTAGTGCTCGGGGTCCACGCACACCGCGTTCAGCAAGGGCATGTACGCGACGGCATCCGTCCGGAGCATCGTCTCCGTGGTGAAGTCGTGACCGTCGCGGTAGTGGTAGACGAGGCGCACGTGGTCCTCCGGGCGAGGCGCCCCCCGGGCGCCCGTGTCCTTGCCGATCGCCACGTCCATGCCCACCACGTCCTCGTCGCTGTGCCGGTACGAGCCCTCACCTGGTGAGAGCCCTGGGGTGCTGCGCGGTGACGCGATGGGGTGGGTGAAACCCTGTCGGGATCCGGCCCCGGTCCGCGCGTCATCGGGCGTGCTCTGCGTCCACCATCACCCCGCGTGCCGCCGCGCGCGACCGCTGAGCGCTCCGTTGCTGCCGGGTATTCACCTTCCACCCGACCCGCTGGGCTCGCTAGCATTGACGACGTCACTTCGCAAGTCGGGCGCCCCCCGCCCCCCGGACGGGCAGGGGCCGGTCGCCCGGCCGGTCGGGGTCCGCGGCGGGGGTCACGGACCTCTCCGTCCCGCACGTCCACGCGAAGGAGCGGTCGCCATGAGGAGCGTCTACAAGGTCCTGGCAGCACTGATCGCGATCGAGGTCGCGATCCAGGCAGCCGTGATGGTCTACGCCATCGCCGGTCTCGGGCTCTACATCGAGGGCGGGGGCGTCCTCGACGCAGCTGCCGTCGAGAGCGGCGAGACCCTGTTCCCGGAGCTGATCGGCCTGATCCTGCACGGCCTCAACGGCATGTTCGTCATCCCGGCGCTGGCCCTGGTCCTGCTGATCGTCTCGTTCTTCGCCAAGGTGCCCGGCGGCGTCCGGATGGCCGCCGTCGTGCTGGGGCTCGTCGTCCTGCAGGTCCTGCTGGGCATGTTCCTGCACGGCATGTCGTGGCTCGGCCTCCTGCACGGGCTGAACGCGCTGGCCCTCTTCGGCACCGCGGTGGTGGCCGCGCGCCGGGTGCCCCGGGCCGACGTCCCGGTGGAGCAGCGGACGCGCCAGTCCGCCCTGACCTGACCGCCGACCCGGCTGCCGACCTGACCATGCCCGGCGTCCCGCCGACCGTCCCGCGGACCGAGCGGAGCCCACGATGACCCGACGGCGGACCGTCGTGGCCGTCGCGGCCACCGTCGGCGTGCTCGCCGCGCCGACGTGGCTGTGGCAGGCGAGCCTGCTCCCGTCGTCGTACGCGGCGACGGACATGGGCTACGTGGACGACGGTCGTGCGGCACCGGGGAGCGGGTCGGGCAGCGGGTCGGGGAGCGCACCGCCGGGCGCCGTGCACGACCACACCGCGCCCGGCGGTGGATCGCGCTCGGTGGAGCAGCTGACCGCTCCCGCCGACCGGTCCGCGGACGTCACCGTCGAGCTCGTCGTCCGCGAGGAGACGATCACGCTCGCCGACGGCACGTCGGTGGAGGGCTACACGGTCAACGGTGCCTCGCCCGGCCCGGTCATCCGGGCCCGGGAGGGTGACCTGGTCGAGGCGCGCCTGGTGAACGAGTCCGTCCCGGACGGCGCCACGCTGCACTGGCACGGGATCGACGTCCCCAACGCGGCCGACGGCGTCGCCGGCGTCACGCAGGACGCGGTGCCGCCCGGGGGCACGTTCACGTACCGGTTCGTCGCCGACCGGCCGGGCACGTACTGGTACCACGCGCACCAGATGTCGCACGAGCAGGTCCGGCGAGGGCTGCTCGGTGCGCTCGTCGTCGAGCCCGCGGCGCCGAGCGCGCAGCCGGCCGACGACGTCGTCGCGCTCGTCCATCTCTACGACGGCGTCCGCACGGTGAACGGCAGTCCGGGCGACACCCACGTCGACGCCGCGCCCGGAGCCGACGTGCGGGTGCGCGTGATCAACAGCGACAACGCCTCCGTGCAGGTCTGGGTGGACGGCGCGCCGTTCCGGCTCACCGCGATCGACGGCACCGACGTCCACGAGCCTGGGCTCGTCGAGGGCCGCTCCGTGGAGGTGACCGCGGGCGGCCGGGCGGACCTCGTCGTGACCACACCGGCCGACGGCTCCGGCGCCCGGGTGGAGCTGGGCGGGACAGCGGCCGTCGTCCTCGGCCCGCCCGGCGCCGCTCCCCCGGCCGCCCGCCCGCCCCGCGACCGGGTCGACCCGCTCTCCTACGGCACGCCGGCCCCGCTCGGCTTCGACCCCGCCGCAGCGACCCGCACGTTCGAGTACCGGGTGGGACGGCGTCCGGGCTTCCTCGACGGCCGGCCGGGGATGTGGTGGACGGTCAACGGGCACCTGTACCCCGACGTCCCGATGTTCATGGTGACCGAGGGCGACGTCGTCCGGGTCGCGATCAGCAACGGCACCGGCGCCGTCCACCCCATGCACCTGCACGGCCACCACGCCGTGGTCCTGTCCCGCGACGGGGTCGCGGCCACCGGGAGCCCGTGGGTGGTGGACTCGCTCGACGTCGGGGTCGGCGAGTCCTACGAGATCGCGTTCGTCGCCGACAACCCCGGCATCTGGATGGACCACTGCCACAACCTGCCGCACGCCGCCGAGGGGCTGGTCGCGCACCTGATGTACGAGGGCGTCACGACGCCGTTCCGGCTCGGCGGCGACAACCGCCCGGAGTGACCGGCGGCGCGCGGGTCACCGCACGCCCGGGTCCACGATGACCGCAGAGCTCGACCCGGACGCCGTCGCCTCGGACGCCGTCGCCTCCGCGGGCGGACCGGGTTAGAGTCGCGCGCGGCCGTGACTCGAGTCACAGCGTCGCTGCGACGACCACGCCCGAGCGGGAGCCGATGCATGCCCTCACACGAGCACCACACGAACGCGCTCGTCGTCGAGCACCTGGACGTCGTGGGGCACCAGGTGAACGCGCTGCTCTCCCGGCTGCCGCCGCACGTGCACCGGGACGACCTGGTCTCCGCCGGGCAGCTCGCGCTGGTGCGGGCCGCGCGCTCGTACGACGACTCCACCGGGGTGCCGTTCGGCCGGTGGGCGGCGCTGCGGATCCGGGGGGCGCTCATCGACGAGCTCAGGTCGCTGGACTGGGCGACGCGGCAGGCCCGGGACAAGGCCAGCCGCCTCGCCAAGACCAGCGTGGAGCTGGCCGGGACGCTGGGCCGCACGCCGTCCCGCGAGGAGGTCGGTGCGGCGCTGGGCATGACCGCGGCCCAGGTGAACGACGCGCAGGCGGTCCTGGACGTGCGGGTGCTGTCCATGGACGCGGGCCCCGACGAGTCGTCCCTCGCGGACTCCGTGCGGGACACCGACCCTCTGCCGGAGGAGCAGCTGCTCGTCGACGAGCGCCAGCAGTACCTGCACGCCGCGGTCGCCGTCCTGCCGGAGCGCATGCGTCAGGTCGTCGTCGGCGTGTACTTCGAGGAGCGGCCCATGGCCGAGGTCGCCGCCGAGCTCGGGATCACGCAGTCCCGGGTGAGCCAGATCAGCACCGAGGCCATGGCTCTCATGCGGGACGGCATCAACTCCCACCTCGACCCCGACCTCGTCACGGTGCCCGAGCGTCCGGACGGTGCGGCGGCCCGGCGGCGGCAGGAGTACTACGCCAAGGTCGCGGCGGCCGCGGCCGAGGCGGCGCTCGTCAGCCTGCCGAGCCGGCGACGGAGCCCGCAGGTCCGCGCGGTCGTCCGCAGCGCCTGACGCGTGCCGCAACCCGGGCCCGCCCCGGGACGCGGGCCGCCGCCCCGGGACGCGGGCCGCCCCCCCGGGACGCCGACCGGCGCGGACCCCCGGAGGGATCCGCGCCGGCCGGCGTGCGTGGGTCAGGCGTCAGGACTCGGCGCCGTCCTGCTGCCGGGCGCCCGTGCCGTTCTCCTGGCCCAGGACGTCCGTGCCCGGCCCACCGACCAGGCGGTCGGACCCGTTGCCACCCGCGAGGTCGTCGTCACCGAAGCCGCCGAGCAGGACGTCGTCGCCGTTGCCGCCGGACAGGCGGTCGTCGCCCGCCCCGCCGCACAGGACGTCCTCGTCGTTGCTGCCGACGAGGACGTCGTCCCCGCCGAGACCCATGATCACGTCACGGCCGTTGGTGCCGCTCAGGACGTCGTCCCCCGCGGTGCCGCGGATCGTGGGACGCAGGCCGGCGCAGCGCTCGTCGAGGTCGACGCCCAGCACGAGCGGGTCGTGGTCGCTGGACCGGTACGGGTCCGCTGCCCACAGCGCCGGGTCCCCGGTGTACTGGTAGGCGGAGGACTCGACCGCGTTGATGTTCCAGTGCGCCAGCCCCGTCACCTTGGCGGTGAGCGACGCGGTCGCCAGGGCGTGGTCCAGCGAGCCCGACTTGTCGTCGAACACGTAGCTGTACCGGCCCGGGTCGAGGTCCTCGCCCAGGTCGGTGAAGCCCGCCTGGCGCAGCGCCTCGATGGGGTCCTCCTGCGTGTAGGCGTTGAAGTCGCCGAGCAGCACGACGTCGTCCTCGCCGGACCGCGTGCGCAGCCCCTCGACGAACGTGGCCAGGGACGCCGCCTGGCGGGTGCGGTCGCCGTTCCAGGCACCCTGCCCGTCGCCGTCGTCGACGTTGTCACCGGTCGCGGCGCCGGCGCTCTTGGACTTGAAGTGGTTCGCGACCACGGTGAAGGCGTCGCCGTCCTTGACGAACGTCTGGGCGATGGGCTCGCGGGCGTTGGCCCACACCGTCTCGTCGACCAGCCCGACCGGGTCGCCGACCGGCTGGACGACGTCCTGCCGGTAGATGATCGCGCTGCGGATCACGTCGCGGTCCACCGCGTACAGCTCCTCGGGCAGCGGCACGTAGGCCCACACGTCCCCGCCGGCGGCCGCGTTCAGCCGGCCCACGAGCTCGGCCAGCGCACCGTCGGCGTCGCCGGGCCTGGCACCGGTGGAGTCCGTGTCCTCGATCTCCATGAGCGTCACGACGTCGGCACCCAGGGCGGTGATCGCCGGGACGATCTTGCCCGCCTGATCGTCGAGCTGGTCCTGGTTGCGGGCCCCACGGCCGACCGTCTGGTCGAACGTGATGAAGTAGTTCAGGACGTTGAAGGCCCCGATCTGCACGTCGCCGCCGACCGGGTCGGGCCGCGCGGTGCGCGTGTTCGTCGGCGCGAAGACGCCCTGCGCGGTGCCGTCGGCCGGCTGCAGCCGCCACTGGTTGAAGCCGTAGCCCAGGACGAGCGGCTCGGTGAACGACAGCGTGTCGCCGACGCGCACCGGCGTCGTCGGGGACAGGTACGGGCGGGTCGTCGCGGTGACCCGCGCCGACCGGCCGTCGTCGAGCACGATGCGGCGCAGCGTGTCGGCGGCCGCCACGGCCTGGGCCTCCGGTGTGCCGGGCCGCGCGACCTCGGTGGGCTGCACGAGCACGCCGCCCTCGGAGAGGGTCAGCTCGCCGAAGCTGGTCAGGTCGAAGACCTCGCTGACCGTGAGAGTGTCGACGGGCGCCACGAGCATCCCCTCGAGGCGCTCGCGCGTGGCGTCGTCGGCCGGCAGGTCGAGCGGGGCGGCGGCGGGCAGGTCGTCCGCGGTCCCGTCGACGCACACCTGCACGGCGGTGGGCGCGTCCACCTGGGTCTGGCCGCCGAACTCCTCGGCCGTCCCGGTGACCGCCACGGTGTCGCCCAGGTCGACCGCGACCGGGCTGAAGACGAAGACGCCGTCGGACGTCGCGGCGTCGCCGTCGCCCCCGGCGGTCACGTCCTGCAGGTAGAAGCCGGAGAAGCCCTCCACGTCGCCGACGACGACACCCCGCACGGTGACGACCTGGCCGTCGAGCGGGGTCACCGCTCCGCTGCCCTGGACCGCGCCGATGCGGTGCGTCGGCGTCGTGTCGCAGACGGCGACCGGCTCGGGCTCCGGCTCGGGCGTGACGGCCGCGTTCACGGCTCCGCGGGTGGCGGTGGCCGGGCCCGCCCACACCAGCGCGTCCTTCGCGGCGTCGTACGAGCGCGACAGCGACTGCCCCAGGGCCTCCGTCCCGGCCTCGGCCACGCCGATGTCGGTGCTGGTCAGGCCGGCGGCGGGACCGTTGGTGGCGGTGAGGGTCCCCTCGTAGGAGAGCAGCTCGAGCACCTCGGTGCCGCGGACGAGCGCGATGGCGTCCGGGCTCCCGTTCTGGATGCCGTTGGACGGGCCCTCGACGACCGCGACCGCGGCCTCGGCGCCGGCCGTCACGGCCGGCAGGGCGAGGGTGCCGTAGGTGGCGCCGTTGCTGCCGTTGTAGAGGACGACCGAGAGCCCGGCGGACGACGTCCCCGCGGGCAGCTGGACCTCGACGAACTCCCCCGCGTCGGTGCCGGCGTTGTCGTAGTGGACCTCGGAGATGAAGGGGGCGGTGGGCGGTGCGGCGGTGGCGCCTGCCGCCGGCAGGCCGACGACGGCCAGCGAGGCGGCGGTTGCCGCGAGCGCGGGACGCGAGCGGCGCAGGGTTCGGGACACAGGGGACCTTCCGGTGGTGGTGGATCGGTCGGTGCGAACGGGCGCAGCCATGGGTCACAGGGACGCGCACCGCCGCTGATCTTGGCTGTGACAGTGTCGGCCACGCCACCCGCACGGGCGTCCGCGCCGTACCGCGCCGGAATCCTGACCGGTCGAGATGACCGGCACGTGTCCGGCAGCCGACGCCCGGTGGTACGACATCCACCTGCTCATTTCGTGGTCCGCCGGGGCCCGGTGCCGCCAGCATGGCGCCATGAAGCATGTGCTGCGCTACACCGCCGTCGAGGACTTCATGCCGCTGGCCGCCGCCAACGGCGCGGCCCACGTCCGGCGGCTGCACGAGTTCCACGACCGCGGTGTCCTGCTGATGGCCGGGACGTTGCAGGAGCCCATGAACGGCGAGGCGCTGGCGGTCTTCACCTCGAGCGAGGGTGCCGAGGAGTTCGTGGCCGGCGACCCGTTCGTGCTCAACGGTGTCGTCGCGTCGTGGACGATCCGCCCCTGGGACGAGGTGCTCGCCCCGGACGGCGGCTGACGGCCGTGTTCGGTCGGGGGCCACCCGGGCCTTGCCGGGACCGTCCCACGGGCTCTGTCGCCCGTTCCTGCCCGGATCTCGGGCGAAACGCTTGACACCACAGACATCCGGAACTAAACAGATCCGTACCAACACGGTCGGACATCGGGTCACAGGGGCGCAGGTGCCGCGTCCCCGAGGGCCCGGCATGTCCACCGACACGAAGGAGTGTCATGAAGGTCCTGAGGTTCTACGCCCCCGGCGACGTCCGCATCGAGGACGTCCCCGAGCCCAGCCCCGGTGAGGGCGAGGTCAAGCTCCGCGTCCGCGCCAACTCCACCTGCGGCACCGACGTGAAGATCACCAAGTCCGGGCACCAGCGGATCGTCCCGCCCCGGGTGATGGGGCACGAGATCGCCGGCGAGGTCGTCGAGGTCGGCGCCGGCGTCACCGGCTGGTCACCCGGGGACCGCGTGCAGGTCATCGCCGCCATCCCGTGCGGGACGTGCGAGTTCTGCCAGGCCGGCCGGATGACCGTCTGCCCGAACCAGCTGTCCATGGGCTACGACTTCGACGGGGGCTTCGCCCAGTACGTCATCGTCCCGCCGCAGGTGCTCGCGGTGGACGGGCTCAACCGCATCCCGGAGAACGTCGGGTACGCCGAGGCCAGCGTCGCCGAGCCGTTCGCGTGCGCCATCAACGCCCAGGAGCTCATCGACACCCACGAGGGCGACGTGGTCGTCGTCGTCGGATCCGGACCGATCGGCTGCCTCCACGTGCGCCTCGCCCGGGCCCGAGGTGCGGCCCAGGTCTTCCTCGTCGAGCTCAGCCGCGAGCGCCTGGACCTCGCCGCCGACCTCGTCAAGCCGGACGCGGCGATCTGCGCGGCCGAGACCGACCCGGTGGAGGCGGTGCGCGCGCTGACGAACGGCCGCGGCGTCGACGTCGTCATCACCGCCGCGGCGTCCGGCCAGGCCCAGGAGCAGGCGCTGCGCATGGTGGGGCCGCAAGGGCGCGTCAGCTTCTTCGGCGGACTGCCGAAGGACCGGCCGACCATCACGCTGGACTCCAACCTCGTGCACTACAGCGAGCTCACCATCAAGGGCGCCAACGGCTCGAGCCCGGAGCACAACAAGCAGGCGCTCGCGATGATCGCCGACGGCCGGGTCCCCGTGTCGGACCTCATCACCCACCGCCTGCCGCTGGACCAGGTGCTCGACGGCATCGCGATCGTCCAGAACGGCACGGGCATCAAGGTCACCATCGAGCCCTGAGAACCGCGGCCGGGCACCGCCCGGCACCGCCCGGCACCCCCGCACCACCGCACGACCGCACGGCGTCGACGACGTCCTCCGCGGAGCACCGCCGCCAGTCCAGGTCGCGTCACCGACGACGCCACCCATCGATCACGGCATCACACGAAAGCGAGTCGACGATGACCACAGCCGTGGCGGCCTCCCCCGCCATGAGCGGTCGCAAGGCCGCGCAGGTCCGCCTGCAGCGCTTCGGCGCGTTCCTGACCGGGATGATCATGCCCAACCTGCCGGCCTTCGTGGCCTGGGGCCTGATCACCTCGCTCTTCATCTCCCTCGGGTGGACACCCAACGCCGTCATCGGCGGCTTCGGCAACGCCGACGTCGGCTCCTGGCAGGGGGCCGCGACCCAGCTCGTCGAGGCCGAGGACGGCACCACGTTCCGGCAGTACCTCGGGCTGGTCGGCCCGATGATCACCTACCTGCTGCCGCTGCTCATCGCGAACGCCGGTGGGCGCATCGTCTACGGCGAGCGCGGCGGCGTCGTCGCCAGCATCGCGACGGTCGGCATCATCGTCGGCAGCACGATCCCGATGTTCCTCGGCGCGATGATCGTCGGCCCGCTGGCCGCGTGGATCATGAAGAAGGTCGACGCGATCTGGCACGGCAAGATCCGCCCGGGCTTCGAGATGCTCGTCAACATGTACTCCGCCGGCATCGTCGGCGGCACGCTCGCGGTGGCGGCCCTCTTCGGCATCGCCCCTCTGGTCACGCAGATCAGCAACGTGCTCGGCGCCGTCGTCGAGTGGCTGGCCGCGAACAGCCTGCTGCCCCTGCTGAGCGTCATCGTCGAGCCGGCCAAGGTGCTCTTCCTCAACAACGCCGTCGGCAACGGCATCCTGGTCCCCCTCGGCGTCCAGCAGGTGACCGAGTCCGGCAAGTCGCTGCTGTTCCTCGTCGAGTCCAACCCCGGACCGGGCCTGGGCATCTTGCTGGCCTACACCCTGTTCGGCGTCGGCTCGGCCAAGGCGTCGGCCCCCGGCGCCATCATCATCCACTTCTTCGGCGGCATCCACGAGGTGTACTTCCCGTTCGTGCTGATGAAGCCGATGCTCATCGTCGCCGCCATCCTCGGCGGCGCGACCGGGGTCGCGACCAACGCGGTCCTGGGCAGCGGCCTGGTCGGTCCCGCCGCACCGGGCAGCATCTTCGCCGTCCTGGCGCAGACCTCCCGGGACAGCTACCTCGGGGTGATCCTGTCGGTCCTCTTCGCCGCCGGGGTGTCGTTCCTCGTCTCGGCGCTGATCCTGCGGGCGTCGCGCCGTCGGGACCTCGAGCTCGGCGAGAGCGGGGACCTCGAGGCCGCGATCGCCCAGACCGAGGCGAACAAGGGCAAGGGCAGCTCGGTGCTCGGCACGCTGTCGCAGCGCGACGGCGAGCCGACGACCATGGCCGACGCGACCACCCCGGTCACGGCGACGGCGGTCGCGGACGGGCCCGTGCGCTCGATCATCTTCGCCTGCGACGCCGGGATGGGCTCCAGCGCCATGGGCGCGAGCGTGCTGCGGAGCAAGCTGAAGAAGGCCGGCGCCGGGGACGTGTCCGTCGTCAACGTCGCGGTCGCGAACCTGCACGACGACGCCGACCTCGTCATCAGCCAGCGCGAGCTGACCGACCGGGCCCGCATCCGGGCGCCGCACTCGCGGCACCTCTCGGTGGACAACTTCATGAACAGCCCCGTCTACGACCAGGTCGTCGACGAGGTCACCGCACGCCGGCACGACGCGGAAGGAGCGGACAAGTGACGCAGACCAGCCCGACGCCCGCCGACGAGGGCGCCGACGACGTCCTCAGCAAGGACCTGATCGTCATCTCGGGGTCGGCCCGGACCAAGGAGGACGCCATCCGCGAGGCCGGTGCGCTGCTGGTGCAGGCCGAGGCGGTGAGCCCCGCGTACGTCGACGCGATGCTCGAGCGCGAGCGGTCCTACACGACGTACATGGGCAGCCTGCTGGCGATCCCGCACGGCACGAACGAGTCCAAGGCGAGCATCAAGCGGTCGGCGATCAGCCTGGTGCGGTACGACGAGCCGCTGGAGTGGGGCGACGGCAACCCCGTCCGGGTGGTCGTCGGCATCGCGGGCGCGGAGGGCGGCCACCTCGAGGTGCTGTCCAAGGTCGCCCTGGTGTTCTCCGACGACGACCTCGCGCGCGGGATCCTCCAGGCCGGCAGCGCCGGGGAGATCTACGACATCCTGCAGTCGGTCAACGACGACTGAGGGGTGGCGACCGGGGTGCTCCCTCCCCACCACTGAGGGGAGACGACGCGGGCCCGGGCCGGACGGTCCGGGCCTGCGTCGCGTCTACGCGACGCCGTCGTCGTCCGGGCGGTGACCCCCCACCTCTCGTCCGGCGGCGTCGGTGAACACCCAACGGCTCCCCCGCCGCTGGATCTCGATACCGCGCGCATGGACGTGGTCGTGGTGGTGGAAGCACAGCAGGATGCCGTCGTCCACGGACGTGCTCCCGTGATCGCGCGACCAGTGCTCGACGTGGTGGCATTCCGATATCAGCGGTGGCGCGGTGCAGCCGGGATATCGGCAGTGCCGGTCGCGGGCGATGATCGCTGATCGTCTGGCTCGCGTGAATGTTCTTTCCGCTCGGCCGACGTCGAGAATCTCGGACCGCGGTCCGAAGACGTAGCGGTTCAGCTCGCCGTCGCACGCCAGCCGGTCCAGCAGGATCCGCGGGACGGGAGTGCCGTCCTCGAACTGCGGGGTCTGCGCCACTGTCCGCGGCGACAGCCCGGGTGCGAGGCCGGGAAGCGTCCGCCGGTCCTGCGCGGCCTGCGCCCGGTCGACGAGGTTCTGCATCGTCTCGTGCGAGACGAGCACCCCGATCCGCGGCCGCACGGTCCGGCCGGTCCCCGTGGCTGCGTTGTCCAGCACGAGCCGAGCCATCGAGCCGAGGGCGGCGGCGCGACGCTGGTCGGCGGTCCGGTCGTCCCCGGCGGCCGGCACGGGCGTGAGCGACTCCAGCGCCTCGCGCAGGGCCTGTCCGTGGTCGACGGTGAGGAACCCATCGACGTGGTACCCGCCCCAGGTCGGTGAGACCTCGAGGAACTCGCGGTCGCACGCCTCGACGTACCCGCGGTCGTCCGCGTCGGCGTCCGCCTCGGCGGCCCAGCGCCTCACCAGCACGCGGAAGTCGTCCACCGGCAGCAGCTGCGCCTGGCGGACCAGCCACTCCTCGTTGCACGGGTTGTCGGCCTGAGCGAGCACGGCTCGCCGCTGCTCCGTCGTCGGCGCCAGCGCCGCCAGCACGCGCGCGTGCTCCACGGTGACCTCGCCCGCTGCTGCCGCTACCCGGGTCGCCGGCAGGTCGTCCCGCAGGGCTCGGGCCAGCCGGACCTGCTCCTGAGCGGTGCGGATGCCGGTGCCGAGCTGGCGCGCCGCGTACCGCGCCAACGACCTGGCCCTGAGCGACCACAGCCCGTCCGCCTCGATCACCGACAGCATCCGCGCCTGCGCCACCGCAGCGCGGCTTGTCACGTCGGCGAGCACCGCCGCCACGGCCTCGGCCTGACGCCCGTCGAGGTCCGTCCCAGCGGCCAGCGACCCCACGCGGTCCATGGCAGCCACCAAATCCACCAGCGGGCCGGCGACGCCCGCGGGCAGGAGAGCGACATCCACCGCTCGCGGGCGCTGAAGGGTGTTGCCGGGCGAGTCCTCATCGGCCACGACGGTCACCTCATTCCTGCCCCTAGGCGCGCCATGGCAGATCACAAGGTTTTACCTGACGCGATCGAGCGAACTCCTTGGGCACGACTCTACGGTGGGCCACTGACATTCCCCGGGGGCCTCACCATGCATTGTGGACGGGACCGAGAATCGGCAGCCTGTGGTCGGCGCGGCGCCAGTGACGACGGCGGGAATGGAGCTCGTGACGGCTCGGCCCGCGACCCCTCACGACGCCGACGGCGCCTGCGAGCCCAGGTCCGCCGGGTGGCGCTCCTGCCGGCTGCGCACGAGGAACGGGACCGCGACCAGCTGCACCAGCGCCCCGAAGGCGTAGGACGTCCCGTACCCGACCAGGTCCGCGGCGCGCCCGAGCGCGGGCTGGACGACGACCCCACCGGTGTTGCCCATGAGGGAGTCGAAGGACAGCACCGTGGCGCGCTGGCGGGACGGGATGAGGTCGTTGAGGTAGGCCCGGCGCACCGGCTCGGACGCCGCCTCCAGCAGGCCCCAGACGACGAGCAGCACCAGAGCCACGACGAAGCTGCCGGTCAGGGCGAGCGCTCCCAGCGCGACCGCCGAGCCCGCGGTCGACAGGATGATCGCCGTCGTGCGCCGGCGGACGGCCGACCGCAGGCGGGTCGCCAGCAGGCCGCCCACGATCTGCGAGCCGGCGACGATTGCGGCCGCGAGCCCGGCGACGACGTAGGCGTCCTCGCGCCCGTAGAGCTCGAGCAGGAAGGGCTGCAGGGCGTAGAAGGCGTAGATCCCGACACCGGACACGAACGGTGCGGCGAGCATCAGCCACCGCACGGGGCGGTTGCCGAGCCCGTGCCGGACCGACGCGCGCAGCAGGTCGCGCACCGCCTCCCGTGCGGGAGCGGAACGGTCGGGCGTGAACCCCAGGTCCCGCATGAACAGCCCCGCGACCACCGTCATGACGACCAGCGCGCCCGCCCGGACGAGGAAGGGGAACCCCAGCGACGTCGCCTGCGCCAGCACCCCGCCCCCGACGGCGCCGACCAGCATCGCGGCGCCCCCGACCGTCTGGGCGCGGCCGAACACGGCCTCGAGGGCGCCGGTGTACCCGGTCGCGACCAGGGCGTCGACCAGCCAGGCCTCGACCGCCCCGGAGAAGAACGTGAACCCCAGCCCCAGGAGCACGGACACGACCGCCCACTGCCAGAACGGGCCGTGGCTCACCCACAGCGCGTAGTAGAGCAGCGTCGACGCGGACAGCACGACGGTCCCCAGCAGGTACGAGGCGCGTCGTCCCCGGACGTCGGCGACCACCCCGGTGGGGATCTCGAACAGCACCATCCCGGCGGTGAAGAACGCGTTGGCGGCGAACGCCTCGAAGTTGGTCAGCCCCGCGTCCAGCAGGAACAGCGTGTTGACACCCCAGATCACGGACGTGGCGAGCGTGTTGCCCGCCACCAGGACGAGGTACAGGCGCTGTATGCGCCGCGGCGTCGGGGCCACCATGCCGAGGAGGATCCCACCGACCGGTCTCGCACGCCCAGGCCACGCCGCGGGACTTCCCCTGCTGACCCGGCGCGAGCATGATCGCGAGGTGCCAGGTGCGGCCGACGTCCGCGCACCCGCGCCCGACGCGTGCCGCCTGACAGGCGTGCAGCGACGTGGCTGTGCGGGAGGGAGCGGACGTGATCCTCGTCGTCGGTGCCACCGGCCTCCTGGGTGGACTCATCGCACACCGGCTGCTCGAGCAGGGGCACCGGGTCCGTGCCCTCGTGCGGGGCGGGCCGGGCGCCGCCGAGCTGAGGTCGGCCGGCGCCGAGCTGGTGACCGGGGACCTGAAGGACCCGGCGTCGCTGCGCGCCGCGTGCGCCGGCGTCGAGTCCGTGGTGACGACCGCCAACTCCGCGCAGCGCGGCGGGGCGGACACGCCCGAGACCGTGGAGCGACGCGGCAACGTCGACCTGATCGACGCCGCGGTGGCGTCCGGCGTCGAGCACTTCGTGCTCGTCTCGGCCCTCGGGGCCGACGCAGCCGGCCCGGACCCGTTCCTCCGTGGCAAGGGTGAGGCCGAGGACCACCTGCGCGGCTCGCGGACGGCCTGGACGATCCTCCGGCCGAACATCTACCTGGACATCTGGGTCCCGGCGGTCGTCGGTCCGGCGCTCGCCGGGCAGCCGGTCACGCTCGTCGGCGAAGGGCGCCGGCGCCACTCGATGGTCTCGGTCCGGGACGTCGCGGCGTACGCCGTCGCCGCGCTCGACCCGTCCCAGCGGGCCGGTCGCACCCTGGTGATCGGCGGTCCGGAGCCCGTGTCCTGGCGGGACGTCGTCGCGCTCGCGCAGGACGAGCTCGGCCGCGAGCTCGACGTCCGGACGGTGGCCCCCGGCGAGCCCGTGCCCGGTCTTCCGCCCGTCATGAGCGGCCTGCTCGCGCTGATGGACACCTACGACTCGCCGATCGACATGACGGAGCTGTCCGGCACCTCCGGCATCGCCCCCACCCCGGCGCGGACGGTCGTGCAGGAGCTCGTCCGGACCACCGCGAGCGCCTGAGGACCTGCCGTCCGACCGACCCGCGGGCCCGACCCGCCGTCCCGACCCGCCGTCCGACCCACCCGCCGACGACGCCGACGCCGGCCAGCCCGTCGAGCTACCGCGGTGGGCGGGCCGACGCCAGCGCGCGGACCGTCGCCGCCCACCGGGCGACGTACCGGTCGACGTCCTCGCCGTCGGCGTAGGTCTGCTCCAGCAGGAAGAGCCCCGCGAGCGTGGTGGCGCCCAGCTCGCTCAGCACGGGGCGCAGCGTCAGCTCGGGCGCGAGCGCGTGCACCGGTGCACCACCGAGCATGAGCGGGACGACGACGACGTCCTGCAGGCCGGTCCCGCCCGGCACCTTGTCGAGGAACAGCTTGAGCAGGCCGGTGTACGTCGCCTTGTAGGTCGGGCTCGCCACCACCACCAGGTCGAAGGACGGCAGGCCGGCGACGAGCTCCTTGACGCGCGGCGTCCCCCAGCCGAGCAGCTCGGCGTCGATCTCGGCCAAGTCCAGGACGAGGTCCGGGTCGCCACCGGACAGCCCGCGCGCCACCCGCAGCGCCGCCTCGAGCGTCCGCGAGCCCGCCCGGGGGTTCCCCACGACCACTGCCGTCCTCATGGAGCCTCCCGCGCTGCGTCCCGTGCGCCCGCGACCGCCCCGTCGCAGCCGGATGTCGTGGCCATCATGACGCGCGCCCGGCGGCCGCCGTCCGCCCTGTCCGCGGACGACGCCCTTCCGCTGGGGCACCACGGTCCGGGACACTCCCCAGTGCCGGACCTGCCGGACCCTCCGGACCCTCCGGACCTGCCCGGGTCCTGCGAGGACCTGCCGGCCCGGCCGTATCCGCCGGACGACGCCGCCACGCCGAACGCCGAACGCCGCCACCGGACCGACCCGGGACGAGGTGCCATGGACCCGACCGACGTCTTCGTGGGGCGCGCCGCCGAGCTGGCGACCCTGACGGCGGAGCTGGCGGCGGCGGCGTCCGGCCGGGGACGTGCCGTCGTCGTCGTGGGGGCGCCCGGCGTCGGCAAGACCCGTCTCGTCCTGCGCGCGCTCGACGTCGCCCGCGAGGCCGGTGCGGACCACGTGGTGCTGCAGGGCGGCTGCGTCGAGCGGCCCGGCCCGCACTACCCGAGCGTCCCGTTCGCGCCGTTCGTCGAGGCGCTGCGGCGGCTGCGCGGCACGGACGCTCCGCCGGCGGTGCTGGCGGCCGCCCGGGAGTGGGCGCGCCCGGCCGCCTCCCCGGCTCCCCACAGCCCCGACGCCACCGACGCCACCGCGGGCGAGGACCAGGTGTACCGCCGGTTCACCGAGCTGCTCGACGTGCTCGAGGCCGCCGCCGCGTGGCGACCGGTGGTCGTCCTGGTCGACGACCTGCAGTGGGCCGACCCGTCGAGCCTGGCGCTGCTGGTGTTCCTGGCCCGCAGCGTGACCACCGAGGCGATCCTGCTCGCCGCCACGCTGCGCGACACCGGCACGACGCCGCACGAGCACCTGGACCGCGCCGTCGCGGAGCTGCACCGCGCTCCCGCGGTGCGCTGGCTCGCCCTGGACCCCCTGCCGGACGACGACGTGGCGGCGCTCGTGCACCAGATCCGTGGGCCGCAGACCGCCGAGCACGAGGTGGGCGCCGTCGTGCGACGGGCCGAGGGCAACGCGCTGGCAGCGGCCGAGCTCGCGCAGCACCACGGCGGCGACGACCACCTGCCCCGCACCTACGCCAGCGCGGTCGCGGCGAGGCTCACCGGCCTGTCCCCGGACGCGCTGGACGTGCTGCGGGTGGTGGCCACGGTGGGCCGGGCGGTGGAGCCCGACGCGATAGGCCGGCTCGTCGCGGCCCTGCGGTCGCAGGGGCCCCCCGCGCACACCCTGCCCGTCGGTGACGACCGGAGCCTGGAGGAGGCGGTGCGCTCCGGGCTGCTGGTGCGCGCCGGCTCCGGCTACGCGCTGCGCCACGGGCTCGACCGGGAGGTGGTGTACCGCGCGATCCCGCCGTGGCTGGGTCGACGGCTGCACGGCCACGTCGCCCGGGAGCTGGGGCGCTCGCCGGCCGGCGGCGGACCGGAGCGGCTGGCGGAGCTCGCCGACCACTGGAGCCGGTCCGGCGACGAGGCGGCCGCGTTCGAGGCCTGCGTCGCCGCGGGGCGCGCCGCGGTGCGGGTGCGCGCGTTCCCCGAGGCGGTCGCGCTGCTGCGGCGGGCGCTGGGCCACCGCGACCGGCTGGAGCCGCCGCTCCCGGGGACGGCGCCCTCGGTGCTGCCGGCGGCCGAGGTCCGCCTCGAGCTGGCCGAGGCGCTGCGGCTGAGCGGTGACGTGGACGGCGGCATCGCGCTCCTCGAGGACACCCTGGACGCCGGCATGTCCACGGGCACCCTGCGCGCGGGCACGCCGGGCGCGGGCGCCCCGGACGAGGACCCCCTGAGCGGCCCGACGCCCCCGGAGCTGCAGGCGCGCTGCTGGGAGCGGCTGGCCTGGTTCCGCCGCGAGACCGGCGACGGCGAGGGCGCCAACGCGGCGTACCTGCGTGCCCTGGAGACCCTCCCGACCCCGGACCCGACCCCTACCCGCGCGCGGGTGATGGCCAGCCACGCCGCGTCGTCGATGATCTTCGGCAGCCTCGACGAGGCCGGAGCACGCGCGCAGGAGGCGCTGGCGGTGGCGGCCGCGAGCGGGTCGGACGCCGCCCGCGCGAGCGCCCTCGACACCTGGGGCGTCGTCGCGGCGCTGCGCGGTGACGCCGACGAGGGTCTGCGCGCCCTGCGCGAGGCCCGCGAGGTGGCGGTGGCGTGCGGCAGCGACGACGAGCTGTGGCGGGCGGTGTCCAACACCGCGTACGTGCTGCAGAACGTCGGGCGCGAGGAGGAGTCCGTCGACGTTGTGGTGGCGGCGGTCCGGGACCTCGGCGACGGGGCGCACCACCCGCCCGCGGCGGTCACCGCCGTCGGCAACGCGGTCAGCGCGCTCATCCTGCTCGGCCGGTGGGACGAGGCGATGGACTGGGTCGCCTGGTGCTCCGCGCGCCGCCCGGCCGCGGGGCTCGCCGCGCACATCGCCCTCACCGAGGCGGAGGTCCGCGTCCACCGCGGCGACGGCGCGACGCAGGCGCTGGCCGTGGCGCACGACCTGGTCGACCGGTCCGCGGAGCCCGAGCTCACCGCGGCGCTGTGGCGCGTGCACGCCGAGCACCTCGCGTGGCGGGGTGACACCGCGGCGGCGCGGGACGCGGTGGACCGGTCCGTCGAGGCGCTCGCCCGCTCCGACGACCCCGAGTCGCTGCTGGGCGCCCTGACCGTCGCGCTGCGGATCGAGGCGGACGCGGTGCTGCTGCCCGGCGCGGCGGACCCTGCACGGGTCGAGCGCCTGGCCGCGCTGGCTGCCTCGGTGGCGGCGACGTCCCCCGACGACCTGCCGGACGTCCGGCTCGGTTCGGCGCTGTGCGCCGCGGAGACCGCCCGCGCGCGCAGCGACGGCGCGCCGCCGTGGGCCGCCGTCGTGGAGCTCGCCCGGCAGGTCGGGCGACCCCTGCGCCTGGCCTACGCGCTGCTGCGGCTCGCGGAGCACGAGCTGGTGACGGGTGCGCGCCGTCCGGCGGCGGAGCACCTGGCCGAGGCCCACGCCGTCGCCGAGCGCCTCGCCGCCGCGCCCGTGGTGGCCGCGGTGGAGGCGGTCGCGCGCCGGGCCCGGGTCGCGCTGACCACGCCGGAGCCTGCGGAGGCGCCGGCGCGCGCCGCGGCACCGTTCGGGCTGACCACGCGCGAGCTGGAGGTGCTGCACCTGCTGGCCGACGGCGCCAGCAACCGCCAGATCGCCCGGGGGCTGTTCATCAGCGAGCGCACCGCGGCCGTCCACGTCTCGCACATCCTGGCCAAGCTCGGGGCGAGCAGCCGGCAGCAGGCGGCCGCGGCCGCGCACCGGGCCGGGCTGCTGGTGACGCGCTAGACGCACGGTCCCCGGGCACCGACGATCCCCCCGACCGGCGGTCGCGGGCGGTGCGGGCGGGACGGCTCAGGTACGCCGGCCGGACGTGCGCGACGTGTCCCGCCGCGGGGGCGCCCAGTCGTGGACGACGACCGGCACGCCGCCGTCGTCCTGGGGCGCGTCGGTCGCGACGTACCGGGCGACCTCGACCGCGCCGACCAGCTCGTCCGTCTCGACCGGCTCCCACCCCAGGGTCGCGGCCCGGTCGACCCACCAGCCGGTGAAGGCGGCGCGCTTGCGCTCGGACGGCGCGTCCTGCGGCCAGACGACCGTCAGCCGGACCGTCGTCGGGTCGGCCGGCGACGCCGTCACGTCGATGTGGCGCGCGCCCGCCGCGTACAGCAGCCGCGCACCCCGGTACCGGTGCACGACGTCGTCCTGCGTCGCCTCCTCGGGCTCCCCCGCGAGCAGCGCAGGCAGGACACCCGCCGCGACGCCGTCCGACGACGCCGCGGCGTCGGTCCCGGTGGAGCGCAGCACGACCACATCCGCTGTCGACATGCGGGCATGGTGGCAGCCCCGCACCGGCCGTCACAAGGACCTTTCGGCGTGCGTACCCGCCACCCGGCCCTGAGGCCCGCGGCCGGGTAGGTACGTAGTTCCCGCGGTACCGGATACGTAGTTCCGCCGATGTCCGTGGCGCGGCGTGCGAGCAACCTCGTGGTGGGGCGAGATCCCGTCCCGGACACCCAGGTCCTCGCCGGACCACCCGCACCGAAAGGCACCACCATGTCCACGACGACCGCCACGCGTCGCCGGCCCGTGCTCCACCGCTCCGCGCTGTCCCTCGCCGCCGTCGGCGCCGCCGCCCTCACCGCGGGCTCGCTCCTGGTCGCGCCCTCCGCGTCGGCCGCGCCCGCCGCGCCGCCCGCCGGCACGACCGAGACCGCGCCGCCGGCCGGCACGACCGGGACGACGCCGGGCGCCGACGCCGCCCTGGGCACGGACATCGAGCCGAGCGTCGTGCAGCTCTACATCGAGTGGAGCGGCTTCGTGGGCATCCCGGACGAGGCCGGCACGATCTGGAGCGACGAGGTCTACGTCGCCTCGATCTGCACCGGCTTCTTCGTCTCCGACACCGGCCAGATCGCCACCGCCGGGCACTGCGTCGACCCCGTCGAGGGACGCCACTCGCTGGTCGACACGTTCCTGGGCAGCCTGGTCGACGAGGGCGTGCTGACCCCGGACGAGGCCGCGGCCACGGTCGGGACGGCGTACGCCACCTGGCCGGTCGAGGGGCTCGACGCCGGCTCGGAGCCCCAGCGGATCGTCTACGCGGTGCAGCCCAAGGCCGTGGACGGGATCGTCATCGAGGACCCGCTCGCCGTGCAGCTGGTCGACTACCGCTCGTTCGACCAGGGCGACACCGCACTGCTCAAGGCCGACGTCACGGGCAGCATCCCGCTGCCGGTGTCCGCGGCGGACCCGACCAACGGCATGGCCGTCACCTCGGTCGGCTTCCCCGCCTCCGTGCAGAGCGTCGTGGACGCGAGCCGGGTGCGCGCCAGCTTCAAGACCGGCTCGGTGAGCAGCCAGCAGATCAGCGAGCTGGGCGTGCCGCGCACCGAGATCAACGCGGACCTGTCCGGCGGCATGTCGGGCGGCCCGACGGTCGACTCGCTGGGCAACGTGGTCGGCGTCAACTCCTCCAAGATCGTCGGCGACCAGGCGTTCAACTTCATCACCGACGCCTCGGACCTGCACGCCTGGCTGACCGCCAAGGGCGTCACACTCACGGCGGCGAACGTCCCGACGCCCGAGCCCACTGCGGAGCCTCTCGCGGCCGAGGTGACCACCACGGTGGACGACGAGGAGGCGCTCGCCCTCGGCATCGGCGTGCTGGTGGCCGCCGGCGCCGCGATCCTCGGCGGCACCGTGATGGTCGTGCTGGTCGTCGTCCTGGTCGTGCGCCGCAGGCGGAACGCCGCCCGCCGCGCCGCCGTCGTCCCGCCGGCACCTCTGCTGGACGCCGCGGTGGTGACGTCGGCCCCGGCCGAGGGTCGGCCGGTGTCCGTGGTGGACAGCGTCGGCTCGGTGACCTTCGCCCCGGCTGCCCCGGCCGGGAGCCCGGCGCCGTTCGCGCCGCAGACGCAGCCGCTGGCCCCGGTCGGGTTCGGGACGGCCGCACCGGCCGCCCGCGCCACGACGGGCTTCGCCACCGGCACGGCTCCCGCGCCGGCGTCCACCGGCACGACCTCGGTCCTGACGGCGACGCCGCCCGCGCCGACCGCCGTCGCGCAGGCCGCCGCCACCTGCCGCTCCTGCGGGGCCCCCGCGGTCGACGGCCAGCGGTTCTGCGGCTCGTGCGGCGGGCAGCTGTAGCCGGCGGCCCCGTCCGTCCGACGCCTGCGCCGGCGGCCCCGCCCCGCTCCTCCGAGCCGGGCGGGGCCACCCGCGGGCCCTCCCCTTCTCCCTCACCACCTTCCTCATCACCGCAGACACCTGGAGCCCCTGATGACCCTCACCGACATGACCCTCACCGACACCGTCCTCGACCACCTGTCCACCCACGTCCCCTTCGCCGAGCTGCAGCACCTCACGGTCGGCCTCGTCGCCGTCCCGGGCGACGCCGACTACGAGGCGCTCGTCTCGCCGTGGAACCTCGCCGTCGCGGTCCGCCCCGCCGCCGTGCTGGCCGCGGCCACCGCGCACGACGTCGTCGAGGCGGTCCGGTTCGCCGCCCGCCACGACCTGCTCGTCACCCCGCAGGCGACCGGTCACGGAGCCATGGCCGAGCTGGTCGGTGAGCTGCTGGTGGCCACCTCGGGCCTGGACGAGTGCGTCGTGCACCCGGAGGGCTGGGCCCGCGTCGGCGCCGGCGTGAAGTGGGCCCGGGTCGTCGAGGCCGCCGCCCCGTACGGGCTCGCCCCGCTGTCGGGGTCGACGACCGACGTCGGTGTGGTGGGCTACACCACCGGCGGCGGCCTGGGGCCGATGGCCCGCACGTACGGCCTCGCTGCCGACCGGGTTCGTGCGTTCGAGGTCGTCACCGGCGACGGCGTCCTGCGACGCGCCACCCCGACCGAGCACCCCGACCTGTTCTTCGGGCTCCGCGGCGGCAAGGGGACGCTGGGCATCGTCACGGCGGTCGAGTTCGACCTCGTGCACCAGCCGACGTTCCTCGGCGGGTCCCTGTGGTTCGACGGCGCGGACGCCGCCGCGGTGGTCGAGCGTTGGCGGGACTGGTGCACGGACCTCCCCGAGCTGGGCACGACGTCGTTCGCGCTGTTCCGGCTGCCGGCCATGCCGGGCGTGCCGCCGCAGCTCGCCGAGCGCCTGACGCTGTCGGTCCGGTACGTGTGGACCGGCGACGCCGCCGAGGGCGAGCGCCGGTTCGCCCCGATGCGCGCCGCGGCGCCCGTGCTGCTCGACGACGTCGCCGTGAAGCCGTACGCCGCCATCGACTCCGTGCACACCGACCCGCTGGACCCGATGCCCGCCACCGAGGCCGCGGCCGTGCTCACGGGCTTCCCGGCCGAGGCCGCCGCGGCGCTGCTCGCCGTCGCAGGTCCGGCGTCGACGTCCCCGCAGGTGCTCGTGGAGGTCCGGCAGATGGGCGGGGCGGTCGCGCGCGGCGGCGAGCACCCCAGTGCCTTCTGCTCCCGCGGCGCCGCGTACGCCGTGCTGCTCGTCGGCATCCCGGGCGTCCCCGGGGTGGCGGAGCACGCCGAGCAGGTGATCCGGACGATGGGGCCGTGGGTCGGCGGGCACCGGATGCCCAACTTCACGTTCGACCCCGGCCGCCTCGTGGAGGCGTACGACGCGCCCACGCTCACCCGGCTCCGGGCGGCCATCGGGACGTACGACCCCGACGGCGTCATGGCGATCGGGCACGCGCTGGACGTGTGACCCGCTCGCGCCGCCACGCGACGTGCCGGGCACCGCCGACGCGGTGGGCCCGGCACGGGTGCGTCACACCGCTCCCGGCCTGCGGGCGGCGCCGTCCGCGAATACCGTGACAGGGAACGGACCGCGACGACGAAGGGAACGACCATGGCATTCCTCGGGAAGGCGATCCGCAGCGGGGTCGCCCTGAAGGTGGGCACCATGCTCCTGCGCCAGGCGCAGAAGCCGGAGAACCAGCGCAAGGCCCGCGAGCTCCTCGCCAAGGCCAAGAACCGCAAGCGGTAGCACGACGTGCCCGGCGCCCGGCCGAGGCGCCGACCACAGGGACGGGGTGCGCGAGCACCCCGTCCCTCTGCGCGTCCGGGGGCTCGGGGCGGGGTGCGGCTGCTCCGCACGGGATCGGACCGCGACCGGGCTCGCCGGGCGGGCCGGTGGAGCGCGACGTACGGTCGCCAGGCTCCGTCGCGGCTGGCACCGCCCGGGCGACCCTCGACCGACGACGCCCGAGATGGTGGCTGGACATGACGCAGACCGGTCCCGACGCCTCCGCCGTCGCCACGCGCCGGGGCCGCCCGCGATGGATCACCGCGGTCGACGACCGACCGGTGCTCCTCGTGGTCCTGGGGATGCTCCTCTTCAGCATCGGACCCGTCCTGGTCGGGGTGTCGACCACGTCCGGCGGGGTGCTCTCGTTCTACCGGCTGTGGATCGGCGCGGCGGCCCTGGGGATCGCCCTGCTGTGGCGGCGCCGCTCGCACCCGGTCCTCACCAGCCGGCTCGGCTGGCGCTGGGCCGCGGTGACCGGCGTCGTCTTCGGCACCCACCAGCTGCTGTTCATGCTCGCCATCAAGGCGACGTCGGTGGTGGACGTGACCCTCATGCAGGTGGTCGCGCCCGTGCTGGTCGGGGTGCTCGCGCGGGTGCTGTTCGGCGAGCGGCCCGGCGCGGCGTTCCGGGCGTGGTCGGGCCTGGCGATCATCGGCGCCGGCGTCGTGGTCGTCGCCGGCACCGCCGGACCGGAGGGCCGCCCGGCCGGGATGGCCCTGGCGTTCGCCAACGTCGTGCTCGCGGCGTTCTACGTCGTCTGGTCCAAGCGGGCGATGGCGCACATCGGTGCGCTGCCCTTCCTGTTCGGCGTCGGCGTGGCCGCGGCTGTGACCGTGTCCGGCTACGTGCTGGTCGCCGGCGAGCCGGTGGGGAGCATCAGCGGCCGCAACCTGACCATCGCCGCGTCGATCGCGCTGGTGCCGGGGGTGCTCGGGCACTTCCTGTCCACGTACCCGCTCAGCCGCATCCCGGCCAACATCCCGCCGGTCGTCCAGCTGGCCATGCCGTTCATCTCCGGCGCCCTGGCCTGGCTGCTGCTCGACGAGCGCATCACCGGCCTGCACGTCCTCGGCGGGGCCCTGTCCATCGCCGGTGTGGTGGGCGCGATGTCCTCCCGGGGCGGACGGCGGCTGCGCGCCGCCTCGCGGTCCACCGCCCGCCGCGAGCGCGATCGTCCCGACCAGGTCGCCGCCTGAGCGGTCGCCGCTCAGCCCTCGTCCACGACTCCCGCGCTGCCGCCGCCGCGCCGCGCGGGCTCCGCGACCGCCATGAAGGTGCCGTCGTCCAGGAGCTCGATCCCGGCGACCGCGCCGATCTCCGCGGTGGTCGTGAAGGTGTGACCCAGCGCCTCGAGCGCGGGGCGCGGGAAGCCCGGCTCCGCCTGCACCGCGGCGGTGTTGCGCTGGGTGGCCCGGGGGGCGGCGACGGCCTCGAGCAGCGTCATCCCCCGGTCCAGGCGGCCGACCAGGACCTGCAGGACCGTGGTGATGATCGTCGACCCGCCGGGTGACCCGAGCGCGAGCAGCGGCTCACCGTCCTGCAGGACGATCGTGGGGGACATGGAGCTGCGCGGGCGCTTCCCGGGCCCGGGCAGGTTCGGGTCCGGGGCGTCGCCCTGGCTGGGGACGAAGGTGAAGTCGGTCAACTCGTTGTTGAGCAGGAAGCCCCGGCCCGGCACGACGATGCCGTTGCCGCCGGTCGACTCGATGGTCAGCGTGTAGGCGACCACGTTGCCCCACTGGTCCGCGGTGGTCAGGTGCGTCGTGGACGTCCCCTCCGTGCCCTCGGCGCCGCCGGTCGCCGACGCCCCGCAGCCCCCGTAGGAGCCGTCCGGTGCGCCGGGTGCGACCGGCTTCGTGAGTGCGGCGTCCGGGTCGACGAGGCAGGCCCGCTCGGCGGCGAAGCCGTCGGAGAGGAGCTCCTCGAGCGGCACCTCGACGGCGTCCGGGTCACCGACGTACCGGTTCCGGTCGGCGAAGGCGAGGGCGCTCGACTCGAGGTACCGGTGCGTCGCCTGGGTGTCGTCGAGCACCGAGAGGTCGACGGTCTCCAGGATGTTGAGCGCCTCCCCCACCGTGGAGCCACCGGACGACGGCGGGGCCATCCCGTACACGTCCAGCCCCCGGTAGCTCACGTGGGTGGGCTCGCGCAGCGGGGCGGTGTACGAGGCGAGGTCGCCGAGCTCCATCAGCCCCGCCCGGACGTTCGCCGTGCTGCCCGGCACGACCGGCGGCCGCTGGACCGTGTCCACGATCTCCTGCGCCAGGGGGCCGGTGTAGAGGGCGTCGACGCCCTCCTTCGCCAGGAGCCGGTACGTGTCGGCGAGGTCCCGGTTGCGGAAGACCGACCCGACCTCCGGCGGGGCGCCGTCGGGCAGGAACAGGTCGGCCGTGGACGTGAACAGGCCGAAGCGTGCGGCGTTGTCCTGCGTCTGGCTGACGAACGTCTGGTCGACGACGAACCCGCGCCGCGCCACCGCGATCGCCGGGTGCAGCGCCTGGCGAAGGTCGAGGGTGCCCCACCGGTCGAGCGCCGTCGCCCACGTCGCCGGGGTGCCGGGGACCCCGGCGGACAGGCCCGAGGTGATTGCCTCGGTGGTGGGGATGGCCTTGCCGCCCTCGGTGAAGGACTCGCTCGTCATCCGCTGGGGCGCGGTCTCCCGTCCGTCGATGGTGTGCACCGTCCCGGACGCCCCGTCGTGGTAGACGAAGAACCCGCCGCCGCCGATGCCGGCCGAGAACGGCTCGGTGACGCCGAGCGTCGCGGCGGCCGCGACGGCGGCGTCGACGGCGTTGCCACCGCGGCGCAGCACCTCCAGACCGGCGGCGGTCGCCTCGGGGTCGACGGTGGCGACCGCCCCGCCTGTGCCCACGGCGACCGGCACCTTGTCGACCGTCCGGACGGCGGACGCCGGCGCCGTGCCGGTGGCGAGGACGAGGACGACGGCGGCGAGCGCGCCGACCGCTGCGGGGTGCCGGGACGAGCGCATGGGGGGCTCCTGGTAGCGAGGTGGCGCGGGCTCCCGTCCTACCACCGTCCGCGGCGCTCGCCCAGCCCCCGGGGTCCCCGGGTCCCCGCGCGGCCGTCCCGCGGCTGCGGCCGCTCCGCCCGCACGCCGTCGTTCGGCACTCGCCCGGCCGGCCGGCCGGTTCGCGCACCGCGGCGCGGGCTCCTACGGTCGAGGCCCGGACCGTTCTGCACCCGCCGGGTGACGATCGCCGTCGTCCGCGACCTGAGGAGGCCCGTGCGCGTGAGTGTGCCGTCCCGCCCGTCCGCCGTCGACGCCGGCGACCGCGCGCCTGCGCCTGCCGTCCCGGACGCGCCCGCCGTCCCGGGTCCGGACGCGGTGGTGCCGCGGTGAGGTTCGCCCTGGTCGGGTGCGGCGTCATCGCGCCGACCCACATCCGCGCGCTGCGCGAGCTGGGAGGCCGCGCGGAGCTCGTCGTGTGCTCGGACGTCGTCCCGGAGCGCGCCGAGGCGATGGCCGCCGAGTTCGGGATCGACGCGGCGCCGTACGCCGACGTCCTGGCGGACCCGACGATCGACGCCGTCACGGTCTGCACGCCCAGCGGCCTGCACGCCGAGGTCGGCGTCCCGGCGCTGCTCGCCGGCAAGCACGTCATCGTCGAGAAGCCCATGGAGGTCACGCTCGAGGCATGCGACCGGCTGCTGGAGGCGCAGGCCACGTCCGGGGCGACGCTCGCCGTCGTCTCCCAGCACCGCTTCGACTCCGCGTCGCAGGTGGTCAAGGCCGCCGTGGACGACGGCGAGCTGGGCCGGCTCGTCCTCGCCGAGGCGCGGGTGCCCTGGTACCGCACGCAGGAGTACTACGACTCGGGCCAGTGGCGGGGGACGTGGGCGCTGGACGGCGGCGGGGCCCTGATGAACCAGGGCGTGCACACCCTGGACCTGCTGCGCTGGATCTGCGGTCCGGTCCGGACGGTCTACGCCGTGGCCCGCACCGCGGCCCACGAGCGCATCGAGGTGGAGGACGTCGTCTGCGCCACCCTGGAGTTCGCCGACGGCGCCGTCGGCACCCTGATGGCCACGACCAGCGCGTACCCCGGGTTCCCGGCGAGCCTGTCCGTGCACGGCACCTCGGGCGGCGCCGTCATCGAGGGCGACCGCCTCGCGACGCTGGCCACGGTCGGGGGTGACAGGCGCGGTGGCGAGGCCGCGAACGCGCACGCCGTCCAGGTGGCGACCGGCGGGACCCGCGCGGCGACCGCCGCCGTCGACGAGGCGACCCGCACGGCCGCCGAGGAGCCGGGACCCGACGGCTGGGGCCAGGCGCACAGCGCCCAGCTCGCCGACTTCATCGAGGCCGCCGAGCAGGGGCGCCGGCCACTGGTCGACGGCGCCGAGGGACGGCACGCCGTCGAGGTGGTCCGGGCCGTGTACGAGTCCGCACGCACGGGCGACCGCGTCACGCTCTGAGACGTGCCCGGCGCCCGGGCGACGACCACCACGCCCCGCTCGCCCGGCTGCGGTGGACCGGCGTGCCGCGTGCCGGGTCGCGAAGCCACCCGGGTAGTCCACCGGATGCGCGGTCGCACCCCACGACGCGCCGACCGGGCGCACGATGTGGACCGTGACGACCGAGCCGGGATCGACCCCGACCCCCATGCGCCTGGGGTACGCCGGGACCTGCCGGTCCTGCGGCGAACCGGTGCCCGCGGGCACCACGGCGCTCTACGACCGGGCTGCCAGGTCCGTGACGTGCCTGGCGTGCTCCTCGGGCCCAGGGTCGTCGGGCGGGGGGACGCCGGCGGCGGCGTCCGTCATGCCTGCGAGCGACGCCGTCCGGAGCGATGTCTCCCGGGGCGATGCCGTCCGGCGCGATCCCGGGACCCCGCCCCGCGACGTACCGGACGCCACCCACCCCGAGGCGGTGGCCACCGGCTCGGCGGGCGCCTCGGCGCAGCGCGAGTACGAGCGCCGCAGGACCCGTCGCGAGGAGCGCGTCCGCACGGCGCACCCCCGGCTGGGCGGGCTGATCCTGGCCGTGTCGGACGAGCCGCGGAGCACGACGGCGTGGGCGACGGGGGCACAGGGTGAGCAGCAGCTCGGCCGGCGCCTGGACACGCTGACCGAGAAGGGCGTCCGCGTCCTGCACGACCGCCGCATCCCCCGGACGAGGGCCAACATCGACCAGCTCGCGGTCTCGCCCCGCGGCGTCGTCGTCATCGACGCCAAGCGCTACCGCGGGCGGCCGCACCTGCAGGTCGAGGGTGGCCTGCTCCGGCCGCGGGTCGAGCGGCTGCTGGTGGGGACACGCGACCGGACCTCTCTCGTGTCCTCGGTGCTCAGCCAGGTCGGGCTCGTGCGCGACGTCCTCGACGGGGCCGGGCACGCCGACGTGCCGCTCCGCGGGGTGCTGTGCTTCGTCGACGCCGACTGGCCCCTGCTCGGCGGTTCCTTCACGACCTCGGGCGTGCACGTCCTGTCTCCCCGGAAGCTCGCGCAGCAGCTCGTGGGGCCCGGC
Organism: Cellulomonas aerilata; assembly: GCF_007991755.1. Lineage (GTDB taxonomy): Bacteria > Actinomycetota > Actinomycetes > Actinomycetales > Cellulomonadaceae > Pengzhenrongella > Pengzhenrongella aerilata. The sequence continues at coordinate 446,935 of NZ_BJYY01000013.1, forward strand.
GGTCTGGACGAGGCCGCGACCCACGCGGTGCACCGCACCCTCGCAAAGGCGTTCCCGGTCGCCTGACGGGGACGGGGTGTGACGACCGACGGGTCCGCCCTCCGCGGTCGAGCCGCCGGCTCACCCAGGCGGCGGGGGCGGCTCCTCCGGCGGCGAGGGCGGCTCGTCCGGCGGCGGACCCGGCACGTCCGGCGGCACCGGCGGGTCCTCCGGCGGCGGACCGGGCACGTCCGGCGGCACCGGCGGGTCCACCGGCGGCGGACCCGGCACGTCCGGCGGCACCGGCGGCTCCTCCGGCGGCGGACCCGGCACGTCCGGCGGCACCGGCGGGTCCACCGGCGGGGGACCCGGCACGTCCGGCGGCACGGGCGGGTCCGGGGGTGGCGGCACACCCGGACCGGGAGCGGGCGGGGCGACGGTGACGGGCACCGTCGCGGTCGCGGGGGCGCCTCCGTCCACCACCAGCGTGACGGCGATCTCCGCCGGGACGCCGGCCGCCTCCGGGTCGGCGACCACGGTCAGCGACAGGCCCACGACGGCCGGACCCTCCGTGGTCGCACCGGGCAGCTCGGGCACCGAGCACACCACGGAGTCGCCGTCCGACTCGCAGGCCCACGGCGGCGACTCCTCCCCCGAGCCCACCCAGCGCACGCCCGGGGGGAGCGAGACGGTCACCACCACGTCCTGCGCGGGTGCCGGCGCGGAGTTGCGCACGCTGACGGTCACCGGCCCGGGCACGTCGGCGACGAGCTCCGCGGTCTCGGGGGCGACGACCGTGAGCTCGGGTGGGGCGGGGGCCACGGCGACCGGGACGGCGAGGACCACCGGCTCGACCGCGTCGGCGGTGACGGTGACGGCGACCACACCGGGTTCGGCCGCCTCCTCGTCCGCCACGCGGACCGGGACCGACAGGACGGTCGCGGCGCCGGGGGCCAGCTCCGGCAGGCAGAGCTGCACCGGCTCGTCCCCGCAGGGCACCCACCCGTCCCCGCTCGGGGGGCCCTCCAGCTCCAGACCTGCGGGCAGGACGACGGTGGCCCGCACGTCGGCCGCGCTGCTCTCGCCGGTGTTCGCGAGCTCGACGAGGACCGTCTGCACACCGTCGGGCGTCAGCACGACCTCGTCGGCGGACGACGACACCCCCAGCACCGCCGGGGTGGGCTCCGGAGCGGGCTGCACCGGCGGCGGCTCGGGTTCCTCGTCGACCGGGACGACGGGCGGCGGCGCGGGAGCCGGTGGCGGGTCGGGCGCCGGTGGCGGGTCCGGAACGGTCGGCGCGGGAGCCGGCGGTCGCGGGGTGGGCCGCGCGGCCGGCGGCGCCGTCGGGCGGGGTGCGGGCGCCTGCCGGGCCCCGCTGCTGGGCGCCGGAGCCGGCGCCGGGCCGGGCACGCCGGCGGCGGGAGGCGCGGTCGCCGGCGGGGTCACGGGCTCGCCGGCCGCGCCGGGCCCCGTTCCCGGTGCCGCCGGTCCCGGCGCCCCCTCCGCACCGGTGCCCGGCTCCCCGCCCGCGTCGCCGTCACCGCTGGAGGGGTCGTCGGCCGCTCCCTGCTCACCGCGTCCGTCGGACCCCGGGACCGCACCCGGGTCGGCGTCCGGGTCGGCGCCGCCGTCGACCTCTGCCTGCTCCCCCGACCCGGCGACCGGCGTGGTGCCCTCATCCGTCCCCGGGTCGAACACGCCTCCGAGGGCGAGGGAGACCACCACGAGGCCGCCCGCGGCCGCGGCCAGCACACCCACCGGGATCGCGGCGATGCCGGCGCCCGCTGCAGCACCAGCCGCTCCCGCACCCGCGGCACCGGCGGCCCCGGCACCCGCCCCCGCGGCACCGGCCGCTCCCGCACCGGCCCCCGCGGCACCGACCGACCCGGCACCCGCCGCTGCGCCACCAGCGGCTCCGGCACCAGCTGCTCCGGCACCCGCCGCTCCGGCACCCGCGGCAGCACCGCCCGCGCCCGCCGCGGAGAGACCCGCGCCCACCCCGGCCCCGACACCGGCCGCGCCCGCGCCGGCCGCGCCGAGGCCGGCCAGACCGCCTCCCGCCTTGACCCCGGCCCCGGTGCCTGCGCCGGCGGCCACCTCACCCGCCGGCGCCCCGGGCCCGGCCGCGGCGCCGTACCCCGGCGGACCGAGCAGACCGGAGGCCGGTCCGCCGAGCGACTCGCCCTCCGCACCGGCCGCCGCGGCACCCGACCCGTCGCCGGACCCGCCCGGGACCGCGCCGAGGTCCACGGCGTCGTCGAGACCGCCGACCGGGAGGCGCTCGGCCAGCGCGCCCACCCCGACCAGACCCAGCACGAGCGGGGCGACGACGCCCCGCAGGTCCTGGCCGTCGTCGCGCTGCGCCGCCTCGAGGGCGCGGCAGCGGGCGCAGCCGTCCAGGTGGGCACGGACGCGAGCGGCGTCGCGGCGCCCCAGGTCGCCCCGCGTCAGCGCGGGAACCATCGCCTGGACGGCGCGGCACTGCGGGGTCGGGGCGCCGTCCGCGTGGGCGCGCAGGTAGGCGTCGCGGAACCCGCTCCGGGCGACGTAGGTGAGCGAGGCCACCTCACCGGGCGACAGACCGAGCAGGCGTCCGGTCTGCGCGTCCGGGAGCCCCTCCACCGCCTGGTACCAGAGGACCGCCTGCCAGCGCTCCGGCAAGGAGGCGAAGGCGGCTGCGGCCGGGCTGTCCTCGGCGTCGACGAGCGGGGCGTCCAGCGGTGCGACGCCCGGCGGTGGCGCGGCCGCGGCCGCCGGCACCGGGACGGTCGGCGGGCCGCCTGGGCCGGGTCGACCGAGCGCCAGGCGCCGCACGGCGGCGAAGAGGTAGAGCCGGTAGGCGGCCTCAGGGCCCCGACCGACGGCGATGGCCCCGTCCACCTGCGCGAGCGCCGACTGGAGGATCGACTCGGCCTCGGCGGCGGAGCGCGTGTACTGCCGGGAGACGGCGCGTGCGGCTGCTTCGTGCCGCGTGTGGAGCGTCCGGAGGGCACCCCTGTCACCGCGCCGGGCGGCCACCAGGAGGTCGACGTCGGACGCGTCGCCGTCCCGCGCCTCGGGCTCGTCCGTCACCTACGCCGCCCCTCCGGGCCCCCTTGCCCACCATCCGGCTCTCCGCCGTCCGAAGTAGCGTGTCACGGTTCCGCGCGCGCGCACATGCCGGGCGCTCACGTGCTCAGCGTCGCCGCGTGGTCCGGCACGTACCGCTGGGTGTCCTTGGGCGGGCGGACGTACCCGGTCGACGGCGGCCGCGGCGGCAGCTCGATCGTCGGCGGCTCGACCTGCTCGTACGGGATGCTGTCGAGCAGGTGGGCGATCATGTTGAGCCGCGACCGCCGCTTGTCGTCGCTGTCGACGACCCACCACGGCGCCTCGGGGATGTCGGTGTGGACCATCATCTGGTCCTTCGCCCGCGAGTAGTCCTCCCAGCGCGTGACCGACTCCAGGTCCGTCGTGGAGAGCTTCCACCGCCGCATCGGGTCGTCCAGGCGGGAGCGGAACCGGGCCTCCTGCTCCTCGTCGGAGACCGAGAACCAGTACTTGCGCAGGATGATGCCCTCCTCGACGAGCATGCGCTCGAAGATCGGGCACTGGTGCAGGAAGCGGTGGTACTCGTCCCGCGTGCAGTACCCCAGGACGATCTCGACGCCGGCCCGGTTGTACCACGACCGGTCGAACAGCACGATCTCCCCCGCGGCCGGCAGGTGCGCGACGTACCGCTGGAAGTACCACTGGGTGCGCTCGCGGTCCCCCGGCGCGGGCAGCGCCGCCACCCGGGCCATGCGGGGGTTGAGGTACTGCCTGACCCGCGTGATCGTGCTGCCCTTGCCGGCGGCGTCGCGCCCCTCGAACACCACGACGAGCCGCTCCCCGCGGCTGCGGACCCATTCCTGCAGGGTGACCAGCTCGGCCTGCAGCCGGGACAGCTCCTTCTCGTAGACCTTCTTGGGGATCCGGTCGGACATCGCGCACCTCCGCACGTCGTGGCTCTCGGATCCTGGCACCGCCGGCGCCCACCGGTGTGCCGAACGGCGGCACGCGGAACCCCGGGGGGTCGTCGCAGGAGCGCCCGGCGACGCGCGAGGGGCACGTCCGGATGGACGTGCCCCTCGTGCCGGGTCCCTCAGGGCCCGGGTCGTGCGGGTGGTGCTACTGCTGGCGGATGGCGTCGCGCAGCACGTCGCGCAGCTCGTGGAACTGCGCCTTCTTGTTCAGACGCTCGTCCCACAGCAGGGCAGAGCCCTCACCGGGGAACACCCCGGGCACCCAGGAGTTCGCGTCGCCGACGCCCCACACGGTGTACGAGTTGCACGCCTCGACCGCGAGGCAGGCCTCGAGGGTGCCGCGCCAGAACGCCTCGGTCGTGGCCTGCAGCTCCGGGGTGAGCACCTCGTGGGTGAACCCGCCGTTGCCGTCGGGCTGGACGAAGGTGCGGATGTCGACCTCGGTCAGCGCGACCTCGAGACCCAGGTCCGCGAACCGCTGCAGGTTCTCCTGCAGGTTGGGGAAGCCGTACTGGGTGGCCAGGTGTCCCTGGAGACCGACGCCGTGGATCGGGACGTCCTGGGCCAGGAGCTCCTTGACCATGGCCTCCGCCGCGAGGACCTTCGGGCTGGTGAACTCGAGGTTGTAGTCGTTGTAGAAGAGCAGCGCGTCCGGGTCGGCCGCGTGGGCCCAGCGGAACGCGTCGGCGATGTACTGGTGGCCCGGCAGGCCCAGCGCCTCGTAGGCGTTGTAGAAGACGGTCCGGCGGTACGTGCCGTCCTCGTTGAAGGCCTCGTTCACGACGTCCCACTGCCAGATCTGGCCCTTGAAGTGCGTGGCCGTCTCCGTGACGCGCTTCTGCATCGCGTCCCGCACCTGCTGGGGCGTCAGGGTCGTCTCGGTGCCGTCCGGCGAGAGCCAGGCGGGCGTCTGGCTGTGCCACACCAGCGTGTGGCCACGCACGAGCTGGTCGTTCTCGACGGCGGACGCGATGAGCGCCTCGGCGGGGCCGTAGTCGATCTCGCCGCGGACGGGCTCCATCGGGCCCCACTTCATGACGTTCTCGGCCGTCACGCTGGAGAACTGCGTGGTGGCCAGGTGCCGGTACTTCCGGTCGTTCTCCAGCTCGTCGGTGTTGACCGCGACACCGAAGGTCAGCCCGAGCTCCCCGGCCATGCTGGCCAGGCTGCTGCGGCTGAACTGGTGGGACTCGTGGGCCGGCGGGGGCGTGGCCGTCTGGACCGGTGCGGCCCAGGCGGCGGTCGGTGCGACGGCCAGGGTCGCCAGCGAGAGGGCGCCGGCGATGAGGGAACGAGAGGTGCGCAAGACATGCTCCTTTGCATGGGGACATCCGGAACGTTGTCGATAACGTTTTCGATGCGCCCTCAGTGCAACACGAGGGCACGGCTCCGTCAACCGCTGGGCCGAGGACGGTCGGATGACCGACGCCGATGGCAAGCCGCCGGGGACTTGTTCACCCGTTCGGCGTCCCCTACGGTCGACGGGTCCGCGGCTCGGTGAGGCGTGCGGGCGACGGCGGCCCTGCGGCGGCCGGCACCCACCCCCCGTGTCCCTCTCGCACCAGGAGACTGCCGTGGTCGTCGCCCCCCTCGTCCGTGTCGGTCGGCCTCGATCGACCCGAGCGGCCACGACTGCCGCGACCGCTGCCATCGCCGGGCTCGCGCTGACGGCGGGATGGATGGGACCGGCCGTCGCCGCCGCGATGGCACCGGTGCGCATGGTCGTCGGCTCGGCCGTGACGGACGCGGCCGGCAGCACCTGGAGGTCCGCGTCCGGGACCGTGGGCGGCACGGTGTCGACGTCCCGCGCCGGCATCGCCGGGACGACGGACGACGCCCTCTACCAGCGCGAGCGCCTGGACCTCTCGGCATGGGGCATCGCCGTCGGCGAGCCGGGGACGTACACGGTGGTGCTGCGCCAGGCCGAGCTGACGGCCGGGGCTCCCGGACGGCGCGTCTACGACGTCACGGCCGAGGGCGCCGTCGTCGTGCCGAGGCTGGACATCTTCGCCCGCGCGGGCGGCAAGAACCGGGCGCTGGACGTGACCGTCGACGTGGTCGTCACCGACGGGACGCTCAGCCTGGGCTTCGTCCGCCGGGTCGGGCAGCCCAAGGTGTCCGCGATCCAGGTCACCCAGAAGGAGACGGCGTCGCCGACCCCCACGCCGACGCCAACCCCGACCCCCACCCCGACCCCCACGCCCACTCCGACGCCGACCCCCACCCCCACCCCGACCCCCACGCCGGTCAAGCCCGGACCGGACACGACGGGTGTGCCCGCCGGGACGGTCCTCACGCACCACTACGGCGACCTGACCATCACGACCCCCGGCACCCACCTCGACGCCATGGACATCCACGGCTACGTGAAGATCAGCGCACCCGACGTGCGGATCACCCGGTCCGTCATCCGCGGCAGCGCGGCCACGCTGACGACCGCGACACCCCTGGTGACCAGCTACAACGCTGCGAACACCGGCCTCGTGATCGAGGACAGCGAGCTCCGCCCCGAGCACCCGTCCTTCTGGCAGGACGGCATCGGCGCCCAGAACGCCACCCTGCGGCGCGTGGAGATCACCGGCACGGTCGACGGCGTCGGCGTGCACGGGGACGACCTGCACGTGCTGGACTCGTGGATCCACGACCTGCGCAGCTACGACGACGTCCCGAACCAGTCCGACGGGAAGAGCCACAACGACGGGATCCAGGTGCACCGGGGCACCGGCCTGCGGGTGTCGAACAGCACCATCACCGGGGGCAGGAACGCCGCCGTCATGGTCACCCCGAACACCGGGGCGGTGAGCGACGCGCGGATCGTCGGCAACTGGCTCGACCACGGCGGCTGCACCGTCAACATCAGCGAGAAGGGTCGGGGTCCGGTCCAGGGGCTGGTCGTCCAGGACAACCGGTTCGGCCGCAGCACCACCGTCGCGGACTGCCCGGTGATCATGCCCGCGACCACCGCGGCCGTCGCCGTGACGACCGGCAACGTCTACGACGACACGGGACTCCCCGCCCGCATCCGGACGAACGGCGCCTGAGCCGCGTCGCCGCCACACCGGACGACCCGCTCGGCGTGGGCGTCGCGCGCACCCCGGTTGGGGCGGTCGCCGGTCCGCGTCACCCCACGGCCGCGCCCGTCGGCAGGGTGAGGATCTCGGCGCCGTCGTCGGTGATGGCGATCGTGTGCTCGCTGTGCGCCGTCCGGCAGCCCGTCGCGCTCCGCAGCGTCCAGCCGTCGGCGTCGGTGACGAGCTCGTCGGTGTCCGCCATGACCCACGGCTCGAGCGCCAGCAGCAGCCCGGGCCGCAGCGTGAACCCCCGGCCCGGCCGACCGGCGTTCGCGACGTGCGGGTCCTGGTGCATCGTCGACCCGACGCCGTGCCCGCCGAACTGGGTGTTGATCGGGTAGCCCGCGCCGGCGAGGACCGACCCGATGGCGTGGGAGAGGTCCCCGATGCGTGCGCCCGGTCGGGCCGCGGCGATGCCGGCGCTCAGGGCGCGCTCGGTCGCGTCGATCATCGCGACGCTCTCCGGCGGTCGCGCCTCGCCCACGACGAAGCTGACGGCGGAGTCCGCGACCACCCCCCGCAGGGACACGGCGAGGTCGAGCGTCAGCAGGTCGCCGTCGGCGAGCGCGTAGTCGTGCGGCAGCCCGTGCAGCACGGCGTCGTTGACCGACGTGCAGATGTGGTGGCCGAAGGGGCCACGGCCGAAGGACGGCTCGTAGTCGACGTAGCAGGACTGCGCGCCGGCCCCGGTGATCATCGCCCGTGCCCAGCGGTCGACGTCCAGGAGGTTCGTCCCGACCGCGGCCCGGGACCGGAGCGTCTGGAGGATGTCGGCGACCAGGGCGCCGGCCGCGCGCGCCCGGGGCAGCTCGGTGGGGCTGAGGATCTCGATCATGCGACGCCTTCGAGGTGGGGAGCGATAACTATCCCGGCCATGCTATCCCGGTACTACAATCCCGGTCATGGTCCGGTTGCCACTCACCCCCGCCGACGTCGAACGCGGCCGGCGCCTCGGCGCGCTGCTGCGCCGGGCACGCGGTGAGCGGTCGATGCTCGCGACCGCGCTGGACGCCCGCATCTCCCCCGAGACCCTGCGCAAGATCGAGTCCGGCCGCGTGGCCACGCCGGCCTTCTCGACGATCGCGGCGATCGCCGAGGTCCTGGGCCTGTCCCTGGACGCCGTGTGGTCCGAGGTCACCCGGTCGGACGGCGAGGCCGGTGTCACGGGGCCCGGCGCCGACGCGGCGGCGCGCCTGGCCGGGTAGGTCGGGTCGATCGGGTCGGTTCCTGTCGCAGCCCGGCGCGACGCACGCGCGAGCCCGGGCCCGGTTTCGGACCCGGCGGGCTCCTCAGCTCGTGACGCGCTCGCTGTTCCGGGTCGGGCGGCAGACCAGCACCGGGCAGGGCGCGGAGTGCTGCACGCGGGACGCGGTGCTGCCGAGGAGGATCGTCTGGGTCAGCCCACGGCTGCCCGCGGCCAGGGAGATCAGGTCGGCCTCGACGTCCTCGGCGGCCCGGATGATCTCCTGGGCCGGGGAGCCGCTGCGGATCTGCTGGTGGACGGTGGGTCCCCACCCGTCGAACTCCGCGGCCACGAGGTCGACGGCGACCTGGGCCTCGCGGGCGAAGCTCAGCTCGGTGAGCTCGGTGGGCCGCTGCGAGCCGAGCTCGTTGGCGAACGGCACCGCCGCGAACGGGCTCACCACCGCGACGACCGTCACGTCGGTGATCTCGCGGGAGTCGGCGATCCACTTGAACTGCCGGGCCGCGACCAGCGACGCCCGGGACCCGTCGGTGGCGACGATGACGTGCATGGTCAGAGCTCCTTGTCCGCGGCGGGCGCTTCGACGGCTGTGGCGGGAGCCGGGTGCTCCCCTGGTGCACCCGGCTGCTTGTGCCCGAAGAACTTCTCCAGGAGGTACAGCACGAGGCCGACGGCCAGCAGACCCCCCACCCAGAACAGCGCCGCCGGGTCGTCGATCAAGGTGTACACGAGCACGGCCAGGTTGCCGACGATCCCGAGGAGCAGCAGCGGGGTGTTCGCCCGGTACGTGTCCGCTGTCTCGTCACTGCCCCGCAGCTTCAGGCAGGCGACGATCACCAGCGCGTAGATGAACAGCAGGAACACCACGGTGATGGTGGCCAGCCGGTCCACGACGTCCAGCTGGTCGTCCACCGGCAGGTCGGCCTGGGTAGTGCGGATCGCGGCCCCGATCACAAGCAGCGAGACGACGACGGCGGCACCGAAGAGCAGCGCGACGTACGGGCTCCGGCGCGTGGGGTGGATCCTGGCGAAGACCCCGGGGACGACGTCCTCGCGCGCCATCCCGTACAGGATCCGGGACTGCGCGACCACGGTGACCAGGGCGGTGTTGCTGATGGCGACCATGGCGACCAGCCCGAAGACGACCAGCATCACGGTCGCGGGGATGAAGAAGAGATCCGCGCGGATCACCTCGAGCAGCGTCTCGCCGGCCAGCGTCCCGATCGGCACGGCCAGCGCCGCGGAGACGGAGACCAGGACGTAGACCACGCCGGCGGTGAGCATCCCGCCGAGCAGCGCCCGCGGGAAGGCGTGCGACGGGTCGATGGTCTCCTCGGCCACGTTCGCGGCGTTCTCGAACCCGGTCATCGCGAAGAAGGCGAGCGACACCCCGGCGAGCACCGCGAGCACCGGCGACCCCTCCGCGCTGAACTGCAGCAGCACGCCCGGGTCGTTGACCCCGGTGACCAGGGCGATCACGCCGATGACGACGACCACCACCAGGCCGCTGAGCTCGATGAACGTCATGACCACGTTCACCACGACGGACTCGGTGATCCCGATCAGGTTGATGACGGTGATGAGGGCGACGAAGACGACGGCCACGATGGTCCCGCGCCAGATCGACTCCTCCGAGAGCCCCACCAGACCGCTGAAGTAGCGCACGAACCCCGAGGCGAGCGACCCGACCGCCGCCATGTTGGCCGACAGCATGCAGATGGTGATGAAGAACGTCAGGAGCGGGTTCCGGAACGCCTTGTTGACGTAGAGCGAGGCACCGGCCGCCCGCGGGTACTTGGTCACCAGCTCGGCGTACGCGAGCCCGGTGACGGCGGCGATGGCGACGCCGGCCAGGAAGGCCATCCAGAAGGCTCCCCCGACGGCCGCGGCGACCAGGCCGACGAGCACGTAGATGCCTGAGCCGAGGACGTCGCCGACCACGTAGAAGTACAGCTGGCGGGCGGTGATCGAGCGCTTGAGCTCACTGTGCCGGGACAGGTCCGCGGTGGCAGGGATGGCCATGCGTCCAGAGGCTACTGTGACCTGCGTTACACGCGGGTTTCGGCTTCCTGCGGTCGTGCAGGCGTGGAGGCCGGCACACCGGGCGGTCCGGACGCCGCGTGCCTGCGCACGGTCGTCCGGACCCAGCTGCCGCACCGCCGGACCCGAGCCGTCATGGGGAGCCCGACGACCGTGGCGAGCGCCACCGTCGGCGGCCTGCCCCGGTGCCCGCGCAGGCCCAGCCGGCGCGCCTCCCGCAGCGCCCGCCGGCCCACGGCGTCGTCGCCCAACCAGAGGCAGTGCCGGGCGATGAGGTAGTAGCGCTCGGCGAGCCCGCGCTGCTTCGTCTCCCCGTCGATCGTCGTCGCCGGCAGACCCTCGAGCGCGGCGGGCGCGTCGAGCATGTGGTGGTGCGTGTCCCGGCGCGTGCTGAGGCTGCCCGGGACGGCGTGGAGCACCCACACGCCGCATCCCTGCTCGGACTCCGCGAAAGACGTCCCGAGCATGACGGCGCGCAGGACGAGCTCCCCGTCCTGGTCGCGGCGGATCGCCGGGTCCCACGCACCGATCGCCTCGAGGGCGTCCTTGCGCCACAGGACGGAGCACGGGGGGACGAACTCGTTGCGGCCCAACCAGCGCAGGTACAGGTCCGCCGGGGACCGGTAGGCCCGCCGCTCGACGGGTCCGTACCGCCCGGTGCCCTCGTCGAGCTGCCGCCAGGGCCCGAACACGACGCCGGCGCCGGTGCTGCGGGCACGGGCGAGCAGTCCCTCGAGCAGCGGGCCCTGCAGGTAGTCGTCGCTGTCGAGGAACATCACGTGCTCGGTGGTCACCAGCTCAAGCCCTCGGTTCCGGCTGCGCTGGGCGCCGAGGTTCGTCTCGTTGACGACCACCCGCACGAGGTCCGGGTCGTAGGTACGGGCGATCTCCTCGGTGCGGTCCCCCGGGCCGTCGACCACCACGACGACGCTCGGCCGGCAGCCGCTCTGCCGGAGCACGGAGTCCACCGCCTCCTGGAGCGTGCGCTCCGCGAGGTAGGCGGGGATGACCACGGTGACGTCCGGTACGGGCACGGTCGACGCTCCTGGGGTTGTCCGGTCGTGGCGCGTACAGGGCACTGCGGTGCGGGCCGAGGCCGTGCTCAGCGCGGCCGCCGCCGGTCCAGCGACGCGCGAGCCGCGGTGTACTCCGGGCAGGGCCACTCCTGCAGACCGCCCCAGTGGTGCGTGCACCAGGCGGAGCTGTCGTCGCAGGTGGGGGTGTGCTCGGCCAGGGTGCGAGCGTCGAGGCGGTCGCCCAGGCGGGCCGCCGACTCCGTCACGGCGCGCCGCGCGCGGTCACGCCACGCCGCACCGCGCCTCGCCGACCCGGTCGGCGCCGCAGTGGATCGCCCGCGGGTGGACGGCGGGGTCGCCGCCGGCACGCGTGCTGCCGCGCCGGCCAAGGGCACCTCGAAGGTCGTCATGGACGCGAACGTAACGACGCCCGGTGCAGGCCAGGAGACGGGCGGGTGAACCGCGCATGAAGAGTCGGATCGCGGGCCGGACCTGGTCTCGCCCCGTGCCGTTCGCGGCCGCCGCCGCCCGCGGGGCGCTCGTGCCCGGACAGGGCCGCGGCCCGCCCGAGCGCCGTCGCCCCGGACGATCCAGGATGGGCCGGTGACCACTGCGCCGGCCCTGCGACGTCGGTGGCTGTTCGCCGACCAGCTCGGGCCGCACTTCCTCGACCACCCCGACCAGCCCGTGCTGCTCGTCGAGTCCCGCGCGGTGTTCCGGCGCCGGCGCTTCCACCGCCAGAAGGCGCACCTGGTGCTCTCGGCGCTGCGTCACCGCGCCGCCGAGCTGGGCGACCAGGCCGTGCTCGTCCGCGCGGACACCTACGCCGAGGCGCTCGCGCAGGTCGACGGGCCGCTCGACGTCTGCTCGCCCACCTCGCGCGGCGCCCTGGACTTCGTGGAGCGGCAGCCGGGGCTCGAGGTGCTCCCGCACCGCGGCTTCGTCACGGCGCGGGCGGATTTCGAGCGCTGGGCCGGTCACCAGCAGGGCGGGCTGCTGATGGAGAACTTCTACCGGACCGCCCGGCGCGTGCACGACGTGCTCATGGACGGCGACCGGCCCTCGGGCGGCCGGTGGAACTTCGACCACGAGAACCGCGAGCCGCCGCCGCGCACGCCGACGCTCGACGTCCCCGAGCCGTGGCTGGCGCAGGAGGACGAGATCGACGCGCAGGTGCGCCGCGACCTCGACCGCTGGGAGGCCGACGGCGACGCGCGGTTCGTCGGCGTCGACGGGCCGCGGCGCTTCGCCGTCACCCGCGCCGAGGCGGTGGCAGCGCTGGACCGGTTCATCGACCACCGGCTGCCCACGTTCGGCCGGTACGAGGACGCCATGCTCGCCGCCGACCCGTGGCTCTCGCACTCGATGCTCTCCGCCGCGATGAACCTCGGCCTCCTGGACCCCCGCGAGGCCGTGGAGCGCGCCGAGGACGCCTACCGGTCCGGCCGAGCGCCCATCGCCAGCGTCGAGGGGTACGTCCGGCAGCTCATGGGCTGGCGCGACTACGTCTGGCACGTCTACTGGCACACCGACCGGACCTACAAGCAGTCCAACGCGCTCGAGGCGCACACCCCGCTGCCGGCGTGGTTCCGCGAGCTCGACGCCGACGCCGTCGAGGCGCGCTGCCTGCGCGACGTGCTCGGCCAGGTCCGTGACATGGCCTGGGTGCACCACATCCCGCGGCTGATGATCCTGGGCAACTGGGCGCTGCAGCGCGGCTACGACCCGGCCGAGCTCACCGACTGGTTCCACGAGTGCTTCGTCGACGGCTACGAGTGGGTCATGCAGCCCAACGTCGTCGGGATGAGCCAGCACGCCGACGGCGGGTTCATGGCGACCAAGCCGTACGCGTCCGGCGGCGCCTACATCAACCGCATGTCCGACTACTGCGGCGGCTGCCGGTACCGGCCGGACGTCCGCGTCGGGGACGACGCCTGCCCCTACAGCGCCGGCTACTGGTGGTTCCTGGACCGCAACCGCGAGCGCCTCGCCCCCAACCGGCGGATGACCCAGCCCCTGAACGGCCTGGCGCGGCTGCGGGACCGCGAGGCGCTGGTCGAGCAGGAGAGGATGCGCGGCGCGGCGCCGCCGTGAGGGTGGGGACCACATGCTCACCGGTCTGCCGCCGTCCGGCGTGACCGTCGGGTCGACGAGCGCGCCCGGCCGTTTCGCCTCCCACCGACGACGGTGGCGGTGGCGGTGGCGGTGGCGGTGGCGGTCCGAGATTGCGCCTACCCGGTGTAAGGAGCGGAAAGTCGCGGACAATATGTTGCTCGCCGCATGCGTCGCCAAGAAGTGTTGGCGCGCCGATGCGCCTGACCCGGTTGTTGAGACGCGACGCGCTCCCAGGATGGGCGATGCAGTTCCGCGCGACCTACGACGAACGTCTACCGTCGCACCATGACAGACCCCGGCCATGTCTTCGTCGTCCGCGGACGACTCGAGAACCTCGACCACGACGTCGTTGTCCTGCCGACCGACCGGAGATTTACGGTCACCCAGAGGTGGCGACCCGTACTGGACGCCGGACGAGCGAGTTCGGATGCCTCGTGGCGAAGTGCGACGCGTTCGCTGCAGCCCTCGCGATGGGAGTCGCGCCATTATGGGCGCGCATCCAGCGACCACACCCACTTGCTCCCTGTCAGCACGGTCTGGTTCGTCGACGTAGCTGATCGCAGCAGTGGTACGGCTCTGAAGGAGCAAGCCCGTCAGGCACTGGACCGGGTGCGCGAGACACTCGCGGACATAGCCGACTCCGGCATTGGTCCGGCGAGCGGCAGACCACGACCGCTCGTCGCCCTGCCGACGCTCGGAGTAGGCGGAGGAGGTTTCGACCAGGTGCGAGGCTTCGTCGTCGATGGCCTTATCCGGGTCTGCGAGGAGGCGGTCGAGGCTGCCGAGATCGACGTCGTCATCGTCGCCGCAACGGCGTCCGATTACGCAGCCTTTCAGCAGCACCGGCGCGTGATCAGCGAACATCCGGTGCACATAGGAGTGGACGGATTGGAGCAGGCTCGTACGCTCGCCACGAAGGTGCGGGACGGCTCTATCGCTCTCTTCCTCGGTGCTGGCGTCAGCATGTCCGCCGGCCTGCCTTCGTGGGGTGGGCTCATCGAGGAACTGGCCGGCACCCATGCAACTGACGTTCTGTCTCTAGCATCGCCCCTCGATCAGGCCGAACTGTTGCAAGAGAGGTTGGGCAATCTCCAAGCGCAAGTCGCGGATCTCATCTCGGAAAAGCGCCGATACGGGTTGAATCACGCACTGCTCGCCGCACTCGGATGCCGTGAGGCGGTCACGACGAATTACGACCACCTCTACGAGCGGGCCATGGCGGACGCCGGGCAGCGGGTCGTACCCGTCCTCCCGTTCGAGAACCCCGCCCCCGAAGCACCATGGCTTCTGAAGATGCACGGCGACGTGGCGCACCCGCACTCGATCGTTCTGACTCGCTCCGACTTCGTCGGCTACCACGCGCGGTCAGGACCACTGGGCGCAGTTGTCCAGGCACTGCTGCTCACCAAGCACCTGCTTGTCGTCGGGGCATCGATGACCGACGACAACTTCCTTCGCCTGGCACATGAGGTCTTGGCCTTCCGCGCAGCGAATCGTGGGGAGAACGGCGAGTCGTCACCGCTTGGCACGGTGCTCACTCTGGACCCGCAACCGGTGAAGGCAGAGCTGTGGCGTAATCGATTCGACTACGTGGCGGCATCCGTACCGTCAGCCGACGACGGCGTGCTCGCCCGTCGCCTTGCCATCTTCCTGGATTCGATAGCGATGCACGCAGCGGAGCCACGCCACCTTGCAGACCCAAGATACGACTATCTGCTGGACGACGACGGCAGGGCGATCGCAGAAGCCGCAAGGGAACTGGCCAAGGTCATCGACGCAAGGGCCGCAGGCGGCTGGGAAGCGTTGCGACGGACCCTGGAGCAGCACGGCCTTACAGCGCCCCGATTCGGCAAACCCCCGCAAGACGTGTCCGGCTGACCACCACGTACTCGCATGGACAGTACAACGCTGCGGTTCGGACAACACCGAGCATCGCTGCCCCCGGCCGCTACTCGAAGAAGTCCTCATCGATCTCGACGACGTCGTAGGTCTTACTGACCTGCACTCCCACACGGTACTTGATCATAAGGTCAGTTAGCCTGGTGCCGTCGATGAGGACAATGCGCGTGGGGATAGACCGGGCGTACTCGCGGGCACCTGGAGTGAACGAACTGGATGTGATGAAGACGCCGCGGCTTGCACCAAATCCGTGCAACGCGCCGATGAATGCCTGGATCGCCTCGCGGCCGACGTTATTGCCCTCCGCGTACCGCTTGGCCTGGACATAGATCTGATCCAGTCCCAGCGCGTCCTGGTCGATTACACCGTCGACACCGCCGTCGCCACTTCCGCCGATCGGGCGTCCACGCTGCTCGCTACCCCCGTAGCCCATGGCAAGGAGGACGTCGATCACGGCCTGCTCGAAAAACGCCGGCGGTTGCTCTCTCAGTCGCGCCAGAAGTTCAGCTGCGACCTCTGCCTGGACCCTGGCAACGCCGTGGTCGATCTGTTCGATCGGGTCGACCTCAGCCTCCACCTCATCGAGCACTACAGACGAACCCGCCCGCGGCAAGCGGGCCTTCTTCGGCCAGAACGGAGCAAAGAGCCGATTCGCCTCCGCGAAGTCGCTCAGACCCTCGGGATGCACTGCAAGCCACGACCGGCCCGCATCGGTGATCCGATAGTGCGCCCGTGAGGCTCGTTCGATGAAGCCCGCCTTGTTCAGGTGCGTGATCGCCCAACCTACGCGCCCTTCCGCGCGCGGGCCGCCGGAGTCCAGTGCCTCCGCCTTCGCGTCCTCACTCAGGCCGGCTGCGTCCAGCGCACGTTCCTTCAGCTCACGGCGCGACACCGTGTGTCCGTCCGAGAGCACGCGGAGAACCGGAGCGACGAAGGCTGGCCATATGGGGACCACAGAGGTGGCGATTTCCGTGCTCATGTTCTCCTCCGGTAGCGCACTGCTGTTGGAGTCGAGCGAGGGGGTCGGTCATCCGAACCGGCGCGCTCGACCGCCGCACGATGGCAGTGATCGACGCCTCAGCCTATACATGCGGGCCTCGACTGGAGCGGACCAATTCGTCGATCGCTGGAGCCGATCGTGCCTCCGGTGACACGTCAACTCAGACGTCTTGGTCACCGCAGTGACGCACGAGGTCAAGAATGCAGAGGACGAAGGGACCATCAGCAATGCGCTACTCACATGTCGGAGTACTCAGTGTGATACGACCGCCGATTACATCGGCGCGCTCCCGGGGACCTCGCCGCGCACGTGGCGGCGCTCGATCCCGGCGGTGGAGCGCACCCCGAGCAGCTGCATGCCGCGGGTGTACTCCGACTCGAGGATCTCCACGGCCCGCTCCACGCCGCGCTCGCCGCCCGCCATGATCCCGTACAGGTAGGCACGCCCGACCATGACGGCGTCCGCGCCCAGCGCGACGGCGGCGACGACGTCCTGGCCGTGCATGACCCCGCTGTCGAGCAGGACGGTCGCCTCCGGCCCGACGGCCGCGCGGACGGACGGCAGCACGTCGAGCGTCGCCGGGGTCCGGTCGAGCTGCCGTCCGCCGTGGTTGGAGACCACCACGCCGTCGGCGCCCAGCGCCATGACCTGCCGCGCGTCGGCCGGGTTGAGGATGCCCTTGACCAGGATGTGGCCGTTCCAGTGCTCCCGCAGCCAGGACAGGTGCTCGAAGCTCAGGCCGGGCTCGAACAGCACCCGCGCGACGTCGGCGGAGGTCCCGGGGAAGTCGCGCATCGACGCGAACCCGACCGGGGGCGTCGTCAGCTTGTTCGTCCACCACGCCGGGTAGCGGGCCATGTTGAGGAACGTCCGGGGCGTCAGGGTGGCCGGGATGGTGAGCCCGTTGCGCACGTCCTTCAGGCGCGAGCCGGCCACAGAGGTGTCGACGGTCAGGACGAGCGTGGAGAAGCCGGCCGCCGCCGCCCGGTCGACCAGCTCGCGGTTCAGGTCCGTGTCGTTGGTCAGGTAGAGCTGGAACCAGTTCTGGCCGCCCGGCGCGGCCCGCTGGACGTCCTCGACGGTCGACGTCCCGACGGTCGACAGGGTGTACGGGATCCCGTGCCGCTGGGCGACCCGGGCGACGGCGACCTCGCCGTGGTGGTGCATCATCCGCGTGTACCCGGTGGGGGCGAACACCAGCGGCAGCGCGACGTGCTGCCCGAGCAGGACCGTCGAGGTGTCCGGGTCGGCGACCGAGCGCAGGCTGTCGGGCACGAAGACGACGTCCTCGAACGCCTGCCGGTTGCGGCGGGCGGTCACCTCGGCCTCCGCGGCCCCGTCGACGTAGTCGAAGACCGACCGCGGCGTCGTGGTCCGGGCGACGCGTCGCAGGTCGTCGATGCTGAGCGACCGGCTGAGCCGGCGTTCCACCGGGTCCAGCACCGGTCGGCGGAACCGCACGAGATCCCCCAGCTCCGACACCTTCGGCAGCTGGCGGCCGGTCACCGCTCCGCTCGTGCCGCGCCCCTCGCCGACGACCGGGCTGTCGGGGACCGACCCCATGCGAGCTCCCTCACCTCGTGGACGTCACCGCCCTGGACGTCACCGCTCCGTGCCGCCGGCTCGGTCGCGGGGGTGACCGCGGACTGCCGCGCCGCCGGACCGGGTCCCATGATGTGGCCCGGACGACCGCGGTGCACGGCCCGGCACGCCGTCGGCGGCGACGCACGGGTCCGTCGCGTCCCGTGCCCTTGTCCGGCCAGGCCCACGGGAGTAGACCCGGACCCTGGACGGACCTCGCCCGCAGGACGCGCTGCTCAGTGGCGGGAGCGAGGCTCGTGCCTGCGTCGAGGGAGCGTGGTGGTGACCGTGAGCGAGCTCGGCGGCCCGCACCCCCCGCGGGCGGTGCGACCGGGGCGGCCGGCGCGACCGGGGCGGCTCGTCGTCGGCGTCGTGCTCGGCATCGTGGCGGTGCTGGTCGCCCAGTCCGTCCTCTTCTTCGCCCTGTCCGGCCACCCGGCCTTCGCCGCGTCCCCCGCGTTGCTGTACGTCAGCCTGCTGCTCCCCGGCGTGCCGGCGGCGGGGCTGCTGCCGAGCGCCCGCGTCCGCCGCGCGGCGGCCGGCCTCGTGCTGGGCCTCGCCTGGGGCGCCATCGCGACGGCCGCGGTCACCGCCGTCCTCACCGCCGTCGCCCTGGCGGTGCTCCGCTGACGTGACCCTCCACCCCGTCTGGGGCACGGGCAGGCACACGCGAGCCGCGCCGCCGGACCGGTGCACGCTCGCGCACCGGCCCGGCGTCCCCGGTGAGCGCCCTAGTCGCAGGTCACCGGCTCGACGGCGGGATCGGCCTCGGCGTCGACCTCGCCGCCCCAGCGGGCCAGGTTGTTGCTCGGGACCTGACCGGCCGAGGTGAAGGCCCCGCCGACCCAGAGCCCGTCCGTCGGGACGGCCAGCGCCCTGCCGACGACGTACCCGTCGTCGTCGGGTCCGCCGAGCCCGTCGGCGGGCGCCTCGCCCACCGGCCACCAGGTGCCGGTCGCCCGCTCCAGCCGGGCGACCCGTCGGGCGGGCGTGCCGCCGACGGTGGTGAACTCCCCGGCGGCGAGCAGGTCGTCGCCGTCGGCTGCGAGCGCGTACACCTGCGCGTCGCAGTCGCCCAGCGGCTCCCACTCCCCCGTGGTCGAGAAGTGCCACACCGCGAGGTTGGCGGCGGGGAAGCCGGGGCTCTGCGGGGTCGCCGCGCGCAGGATGCCGGCCTGGTCGAACCACCCCCCGACGTGCAGGTCGCCGCCGACGACCTCCAGGGCGCGGACCCAGCCGGCGGCGCCGTAGCGGCTGACGCCCGGCAGGACGAAGTAGCCGGACAGCACGTCCGCGGGGTCCTGCGGGGCGGCGGTGTCGAACATCGTCAGGCCGTGCAGACCCTCGACGATCTTCGCGCCGAGGTGGTTGAACCCGTTGAACCAGCCGCCCACGACGAGGTACCGGTCCCCGATCACCGCCAGCGCGTTGACGGCGTGGTCGTACAGCGGACCACCGCCGACCGCGCCCCACGCCTGGGTCTGCGGGTCCCAGACGGCGAGGCCGCCCACGAGCAGGCCGCCCGCGAGGGCGAACTCGCCGCCCGCGTAGAGGCGGCCACCCAGGACGGCGAGCGCGTGCACGTCACCGTCGGTGCCGTCCCCCAGCGGCGACCACCGCGCGCCGTCCCACCGGGCGACGTTCGCCGCGGGGACGCCGCCGGCGGAGCTGAACGAGCCCGCGGCGTAGACGTCGTCGCCGAGGCGCGCCAGCGCGAAGACCTGGCCGTGACCGACGTCGGCCGCCACACCGCCGGCGAGGTCGTCCCAGGCCGTGCCGCTCCAGCGCCCGACGGAGCCGAGCCGCACGGCACCCGCCTGGTCGAACAGGCCGCCCGCGATCACGCCGTCGCCGTCGACGAGCAGCGACTGCACCTCGCCGCCGCTGAAGTAGCCGGAGTGGGGACCCTGGCCGAGCATTGTCCAGCCCGCCAGGCTCCAGATGCCCAGGTGCTGCACCCGCAGCGGTCCGGCGTTGTCGAAGTCGCCGCCGACGAGCACGCCGGACTCATCCGCGCCGTGCGGCGTCAGCGTGCGCACGACGTTGTCGAGCTCCTGCGGCACGCTCCAGGACGTCCCGTCGTGGACGACCCAGTGCTGGGCCTCGAGCGGCCCGACGGAGGTGAACGACCCGCCGAGGTGGAGCCGGCCGCCGGCGAAGGCGAGCGCGTGCACCGTCGCGTACTTGCCGCCGTAGTGGGTGACGTCCCCCAGACCCTCGAACCGTGCCTCCGTCGCCGTGTCCCGCAGGACCGCGACGTTCCACGCGGGAACTCCCCCGGCGGAGGTGAAGGACCCGCCCACGGCCACGTCCCCCGTCGCGGGGTCGACCGCGAGCGCGTGCACGGTGCCCTTGAACTCCTCGTCGCTGACGCCGGGGCCGTACGTCCGCCACGCGGGTGCGCCGGTGTCGAGCGTGCTCGTGTCGAGGGTGGCGAAGGAGTTCGTCACCTGGCCGGCGACGCTGTCGAAGCTGCCGCCGACGTGCAGCGCCGTCCCCGACAGCGCCAGTGCCCGGACGGTGCCGGGGTCCGTCATGTCGGCCGTCCCGGCCCGCAGGACGCCACCGCCGAGGTCCGACCACTCCCCCGTGGCGAGGTCCAGCGCGGCGAGGCTGCGCACGTCCCGGTCGCCGGCGCGGGCGAACGTCCCACCGACGTAGAGCCGCGTCCCGTCGCTCGCGAGCGCCAGGACCGAGCACTCGTACTCGGCCTCGGGATGGGTGATCCCGCCGCCGACGGCGGACCACGCCGTCCCGTCCCAGCGGGCGAGCCGGGCCGCGGGCACGCCGCCGGCCGTCGTGAAGTCGCCGCCGGCGTAGACCGCGTCGCCGGCGAGGGCAACCGCGCGCACCGGACCGTCGAGGCCGGACCCGAGGGCCTGCCACCCGGTGCCGTCCCACAGGGCGATGCGGGCGAAGGTGTCGTTGGCCATGCCCGCGGTGCCGTAGGTGAAGTCGCCGCCGACGACCACGCGTTCCCCCGCGACGGCGGTGGCGAGAACGGTCGGTCCGACAACGGGGCTGGCCAGGCGCGGTAGCCACCGCCCGCCCCGCGCGGCGGGACGGGGCGTGACCGGGGGCGCCGTCGGGACGGGGAGCGGCGTGCCGGGGGCGAGCACGGACAGGTCCACGGAGGTCATCGGCTCTCCTGCGACGTGGGGGACGGACGCCGCCGAGCCTGGCAGAGGGCGGGACCCTTGACCCGAGGTTTCGCGCGGAAGATGTGGCGATCGGCGGACGCGCGGATCTGGTGCTCGCACGAGAGCCCGGCTCCCTCGTGCGGACGACTGACCTCCTCCGGACCATGTCACGACCGATGGGACGAGGGACGACGCCGTCGTCGCCCAGCCGGAGGAGCGTCGATCCGACCCGCCGTCGGGAGCCCCCGGCTCGCGCTCGAGCCGACGTGGGGCTCGGCGGGACGGGCGCCCCGGGCCCGACCTCGGCGCACCAGTCAGACGTCAGGCAGGTGACGGCGGCTCGAAGCCGGCGAGCAGGGCCTCGAGCGCGGCTTGATCAGGGCCGACGAACGGCTCGGCGTCCGGGGCGGACTCGAGGGTGTCCAGGAGCTGCGACGCGGCATCGTGCGCCGCGGGCAGATGGCTGGAGAGCACGACGGATGGTTCCAGCCTACGCAGCGGCAGGAGCGAGGCGCGGAAGGCGTCGCGGTCCACACCGGTCACCCATGGGCTGTCGACCGTGGCCCAGAGCCGCTGCCCGGCGACCAGCTCGTTCGGGGGGACTTCGGCGATGTCGTCCGCGAGCGCGTACTCGGCGCTGACCATCGGGGCACCGAAGCAGTCGGAGGTGAAGCAGGTGCCGGTACGGGTGTCGTAGAAGCCTGTCGTCGCCGGGCTGTCGTAGACGGGCGGCCGGAACGCGGTGAGGCTCCGATCGCCCAGGTCGAGGGACTGCCCGGGGTTGAGCAGGAACGCCCGCTCGGGAGGGATGTCGTACTCGATCGTCAGGATCCCCATCCCGAGGAACGTCGTGATCAGCCGTGCGGATGGTGCAGCCCTCAGGACCTCCATGAGGCTTCCCGTGTGGTCACGGTCGGGGTGCGTGAGGTAGATCCACCGCAGGTCGGCCGGGTCGACGTGCGACCACAGCGCGTCGAGGAACTCCGTGCGCGAGGTCGGGAGGCCGCTGTCGATGAGCAGCGGCTGCTCCGCGCGCAGGAGGTAGGCGTTGACCGGGAGGAAACCGAGACCCGGGATCGGTGCGGCCTCGCCCAGCGCGACGACGTCGGGGGCAGGGTATGTGACGCGCATGGCTGTACTCCCGTTCCGAGGACGCTCGGGCCTGGCACCACCACGGACGACGCTCCTCCGGACCACCGGTGCGGTCAAGGGCGTCACAGCAGCACCACCCCGCCCGAGGGCAGCCGATGCCAGGACGGACGCCCCTGTACTGCGGTCGTCCACCCGCCTGTCCGACGTCGCGCGGGGGACCCCGGTCACCCCGCCGGGGCGAGCGGCAGCGACCGGACGCTGCGGAAGCGCCGGGGCTGCCCGTCGACCGGGTCCGTGAACGCGACCTCGGCCGCGAGGAGCTGCAGCGGCCGGCTGAAGTCGTCGACCGCGACGTCCTGCACGACCGGGTACAACGGGTCGTCGACGATCGGGATGCCGAGCCCGTGCAGGTGCAGGCGCAGCTGGTGCGTCCGGCCGGTGCGAGGCGTCAGTCGGTAGACGCCCTGTCGTCCCAGCTGCCCGTCCACCTCGCGCTCGAGCTCCACGCCCGTCTCGGCGTTGACCGGCGCCCCGGGCACGACCTCGGCGCACCAGGTGCCGCGCTCCTTGCGGATGTGGTTGCGCACGACGGCGGGCAGCTCCAGGTCGGGGCGCAGCGGCGCGAGCGCCCGGTACGTCTTGTCGACCGCGCGCCGCTCGAACGCCGTCTGGTAGGCGCCCCGCCACCGGCGCTCGGTCGCCAGCATCAGCAGGCCGGACGTGATCCGGTCGAGACGGTGCAACGGCGACAGCTCGGGCAGGTCGAGCTCCGCGCGCAGCCGGACGACGACGCTCTGCATGACGTGCCCGCCGCGCGGGATCGTGGAGAGGAACGGCGGCTTGTCGACGACGACGAGGCGCTCGTCCCGGTGCACCAGGTGGATCCGCCCCGGCACCTCGGGCTCGTCGCGCAGGTCCCGGTGGAAGTAGACCGACCGCTGCTGCGCGTAGGGGTCGTCCTCCCGGACCGCGCGGCCGTCCTCGCCGACGAAGCGCCCCTCCGCCAGCATCCCCGGCACGTCGACGCGCTCCGGCAGCCGGTGCCGCAGCCACGCACCCATCGTCGGCCACGGGGCCGGGCGGTTCGGGTCGCGGTCCGGAGTGCGGAGGCGGGCGGCGGGGAGGCCGTGGCGTGCCGGGAGGGGCGAGCGGGAAGGCACCCGGCGATGGTACGAGTTCCCGGTAGGGGCTCGAGCGGCGGCCCCGACGTCCACGGGCGTCGAGCGGCGCTCCGAGCAAGCGCCGAAGCGGGGCGACGTCCTCTGCGCGCGCCCCACTGTCACGACGCGGTCAGGCGCATTTCCGTCCACCGCGCCGCGCCGTGCGACAGCGCCCAGCGCCATCTCCTTCGCCGGCGGGCCGACTGCTCACGGAAGGCGCGGCTGGAGCGCCCCCTCACGGCCGGACGACCGGATCAGGGTCAGCGTCACGAGACGAGGCTGCTGTCCGGCTCCAGCCGCAGGTTGCCGGCGGCGATGCGGTCCGCGCGCAGCAGATCGTCCTCGAAATCGACCTCGACGACGTCGAACATCGACACGTCCACCGGAAGGACACGCATGCCGCGGCGAGCGATCGCCGTCTCCAGGCCCCGCTCGAAGTAGTCGGTGTCGGCGCAGACACGCAGCTCCTCGATGAGGACGGCCTTCGCGGCCGCGGACACGTAGTTGATGCCCACCGCCTCGCCGAGGCCGCCCCGGACGGTCTTGGACAGCTCCTGGACGTAGCCGGCGTCGTCGACGGTGTACTTCACCTCCTCGTCGCCGACGGCCTCGGTGTTCACGCACACGAAGGTCTCGTCGCGCTCGAGCCACGGCTGCACGTGTCGCAGGACGCGCGGGTCGAAAACGACGTCGCCGTTCATCCACAGCACGCCGCCGGGGTGGGAGGTCTCCAGCGCACGGAGCAGGCTCTTCGACGTGTTCGTGGCGTCGAACAGCTCGTTGTACGCGAAGCGCACCTCCGGGTGCGCCTGCATGATCGCGGTGGCCTGGAAACCGACGACGACCGTGATCCGCACCTCGGCCCCGAGAGCGGACCGCAGGTTGTCCATCTGCTGGCGCATGATCGTGCGCCCGTCGCGGAGCTGGGTCTGCGACTTCGGCAGCGGCCGGCCCAGCCGGGTGCCCAGCCCCGCGGCCAGGACGACGGCCTGCAGGTCGAGGGAGTGGCTCATGCGCGCGCCGCCGATGCGGGCGTGACGACGGCGGTGGGCAGGACGAGGTCGAGGACCCGGTCGGCAGCCCGACCGTCCTCGGCGTGGCAGAAGCGGTCCCGGAACGCCCCGTAGCGGTCGCCGAACTCCGCCCGGACCCCGTCGAGGTCAGCGAGGGCGTCGAGGACCTCGTCGGGGGTCGTCAGCACCGGGCCCGGCGCGATCTCGTGCAGGTCGAAGTAGAAGCCCCGCAGCACGTCGCGGTAGTGCTCGAGGTCGTGCGCGAACACCAGGATCGGCTTCCCCGTCAGGGCGAAGTCGAACATCGCCGAGGAGTAGTCGGTCACCAGCACGTCGGCAGCGAGGTACAGGTCGTTGATGTCGGCGTGGTCGGACACGTCCACGACGCCTCGGACGTCCCGACCCCGCTGCGCGTCGGGTACCAGGTGGTGCAGTCGCAGCAGCAGCACCTGTCCCTCCCCCAGGCGCTGCGCGAAACGGTCCGGGTCCAGGGGGAGGCGGAAGCCCAAGCCCGCGTCCACGCGCTCGTCGTCGCGCCAGGTCGGCGCGTACAGGACCGCGACGCGCCCGTCCTCGATCCCCAGCGCGGCGCGCACCCGGGCGCGACGCTCCGCGGCGTCGGGGGCGAGCAGCGCATCGTTGCGGGGGTACCCGGTCACCGGGACGGAGCCGGCGAACCCGAACGCGGCACGCAGCGGGACGGCGGCCGCCTCGCTCGGTCCGAGCAGGACGTCCCAGCGGGTGACGTCGTCGTCGAGGCGGGACAGCAGGTCCTCGCTGCTGAAGAGGGAGAGCGCGTCGCGGTGGATCCGTTTGAGGGGCGTCCCGTGCCAGGTCTGCAGGTACGTCGTGCCCGGACGCTTCCCCCACGCCGGCAGGTGGTTGTCGGCGACGACGAGGTCGGCCGACTCAAGAGCGGCCACGGCCTGGGGGGTGCGGACCGGGACGGTCGCGGTGCCGGCCGGGAAGTCGCCGGCGTACCGGGGGTCGGCCAGCCAGAGGTGCTCGGCGTCGATCGTCGCGCGCGACACCGCGCGCTGGTGCAGGGCACGCGGGTTGTCGCGGTAACGCCCGCCGTAGCTGTAGTAGACGATCTTCACGCTCTTCTTCCTGTCGATGAACCGGCCGCATCGTGGCGACCCCCATGCTGAAGTGTGCCTCCCGCGCGCCCCCGACGACGACGCGAGCGATCTCTCCACCCGTACCGGCTGCCACGTCACTCCACGTCCGGTGAAGAAGGCGACCCGAGACGGTGACGGGTCGCCCGTACGTTCCAGGCGGAGGCCGAGGCCCGGCCGTCGGGTGTCCGTCTCCTGGATGCCGGCGGACTGGCGTGCCGGGCAGCGACCAGCCTGCTGGTCGGGGGCTCAGCGGGACGGGTGCGACCTCTACCGTTCCTCGCCCGCCGGAGGCGTGGCCTTCACAGCGTGGAGCCACCTCCCGAGGGAACCGTGCCGCCAGGCGGTCGTCGCTGCGACGGCGCCGACCGGACTCCTTGACGCCCGTGCCCGTGCGCGAGGACGCTCGAGCCGAGGACGGGCGCGACCACCGCAGGCCGTCCACGCCGAGGCACTCGGCAGGGCACAGGGGGCTCACATGTGGCGGATGCGTATGCGCTGGAGCGGTGCGACGGCCGCGGTACTGGTGGGGAGCCTGCTGGCGCTCCCGGCCCCGGCCGCGGCGGCGCCCACCGAGGACCGGGACGACCTGGCATGGCGCCTCGGGATCCAGCTCGTGCCGAAGGGTTCGGCCGACCTGGGCCGATCCCCCGAGCTGATCGAGCCGAACCCGTTTCTCAGCCTGGTGCCGGACCCCTCGAGCATCGACCTGTACTCGTGGAAGGCGTCGTCCGCGGCGAGGTCGGCGGCGCGCGCGGCCGAGGTCGAGCAGCGCGGCGACGGGCCGCGACCCGACGTCCCCCCGCTGGTCGTGGAGGAGGAGGAGCCGGACGGGGTGCGGGGCGTGAACGACACACCGGCGACCTCGCAGGTCGTCCCCGGTTTCGGGTCGCGCCGAGGAGAGGCCTCCGCCGCCGACGTCCGCGGCACGCTCGCGCCCGGACCCGAGCCCGTGCCGTTGCCACCCGCGCCGGAGGACAACGGCTCGATCCCGCTGGCCGCCGAGACGGGGCTGCGGTCCGGTACGTCGACGCGGACGACGGGCACCATCGGTGACGGTCCGCACGGTTCGGCCGGCGACGGCACCGGTGATGCCGACTTCTACGCCGTGCGCGCCGCGGCCGCAGGGCAGCGGCTCGTCGTCGACATCGACACCGACGAAGGCGGCCTGGACTCGCTGGTCGTCGTCTGGGACGCCGAGGGTGTCCCGCTCGCGGGCAATGACGACGGGCGCCCAGGCGAGACGGACAGCTACCTGTCGTGGACGGTGCCCGCCGCCGGGGACTACTTCGTGTCCGTCTCGGACCTCATGGGCCTGCCCGAGGACCCGTTCGACTCCGGCAGCGGGGTCGGCGTCGGCACCGAGGGCGACTACGCGGTCACGTTCGGGCTGGACCCCGTCACCGACGTCGACGTCTACGCGGTCCGCCTGCGGCACGGCGACGTCCTGAGCGGATCGGTCGCCGGGTCCGGGACGCGGCTGGCCGTCTACGCCCAGGACGGCGACGCCGGCGTGCGCGAGGTGTTCGGGTCGTCGCAGGACGTGACCTTCATCTACCCGCAGGCGTCACCGCTCACGGGAGGTGGCAACGCCGTGGTCGACCACGTCGCGGACGTGGACGGCCTCCACTACGTCGCCACCGAGGGGATGGCCGGCGACTACTCCCTCACCCTCGAGGTGTACCGGCCCGGTCCCGACCTGCGGAACGCCCGGCAGACGATCTTCCTCGACTTCGACGGCGAGCGCGTCAACACCGGCGTCTGGGGCGGGCCCGGGGTCCGGCAGCTGTCGCCCCTCTCGGCCTTCGTCACCGCCTGGGGCATCCCCGCGTGGCAGGAGGGCGCGCTGATCGACCGCATCGTCGCCACGACGACGGAGAACCTCCGGCGCGACTTCGCCCGGACCGGTGTCCGGGTGAGGATCCTCAACAGCCGCGACCACGCCGACCCGTTCGGCCGGCCCCACGTCACCAGGGTGGTGGTCGGCGGCACGATCGCCGAGTCCGGCGTCCCGACCATCGGCATCGCCCAGTCCATCGATCCTGGCAACTTCGAGATGGCCGAGACCGGGCTCGTGCTCCTCGACCTCCTCTCCGCCTCGGCGGACGAGGAGTTCTCGCTCAACGCCTTCCTGCGGCCCGGCAGCGACAGACTCAGGTTCGTGGGCACCGCGCTGGGCAACGTGGTGGCGCACGAGGCGGGTCACATGCTCGGGAACTGGCACGTCGACCAGTTCAACGAGACCGCGAACCTCATGGACGCGGGCGGGAACTTCGCCCAGCTGTTCGGCGTCGGTCCCGACGGCGTGGGCGGGACGGCGGACGACCCGGACGTGGACTTCGGCGTCGACCAGCTCAACCCCATCGAGGGCTTCACGGGGTGGGAGAACACCTGGGTGCGGACCCGCTGGGCGCTCACGCCCTGAGCGCGGGCGATGCCGCGGTGGCGCCGGGCGCGGGTGGCGAGCCGGCACCGGCGAGCGCCCCCTGGGGTCGTGCCCACGGACGTCGGTGACAGAGGCGAGGACCTCCGGGGCGACGTGATGGGTGGCGACGCGTGCCGGTCACGTCCGACCTGATCACCGACGTCCTCGCCGCTACTCTCGCCCTGCCCTGACCTCGCCGTCGATCACGGCACGGACCGCACCGGAGGCTCCCATGCCCGACCACGCCGACCAGCTCGAGGCGATCCGGGGCGGTTACGACGTCGACGGCGCCGCGCTGGATCTCGGCGCCGCCGTGGCGGACGGCACGGCCCACGCCGACGTCCCGGTACGGATCCCGCTGTCGTCGCTCAACCGGCACGGCCTCGTCGCCGGCGCCACGGGCACCGGCAAGACCAAGACGCTCCAGCTGATGGCCGAGCAGCTGTCCGCGCAGGGCGTCCCCGTGTTCCTCGCCGACATCAAGGGCGACCTCTCCGGGGTGGCCTCGACCGGAGTGCCCGACGACAAGGTGACCGCGCGCGCGGCCGAGGTCGGACAGCAGTGGGAACCGACGTCGTGCCCGACCGAGTTCCTGTCCCTCGGCGGCCTCGGCGCCGGCGTACCCGTCCGGGCGACCATCACCAGCTTCGGTCCCACGCTGCTGGCGAAGGTCCTGGGCCTGAACGACGTCCAGGAGTCCAGCCTCGCGCTGGTGTTCCACTACGCCGACCAGAACGGCCTGGCGCTGCTGGACCTCAAGGACCTGCGGGCGGTGATCACGCACCTCACCTCCGACGAGGGCAAGGCCGAGCTCAAGGAGCTCGGCGGGCTCTCGGCCGCGACGGCGGGAGTCATCCTCCGGGAGCTGATCGCCTTCGCGGCCGAGGGCGCCGACGTGTTCTTCGGCGAGCCGGAGTTCGACACCGCCGAGCTGCTGCGCACCACGTCCGACGGCAGGGGTTTCGTGACCTGCCTCGAGCTCTCCGACGTGCAGGACAAGCCCGCACTCTTCTCGACGTTCCTCATGTGGATGCTCGCCGACCTGTTCCACGACCTGCCCGAGGTCGGTGACGTCGACAAGCCCAAGCTGGTGTTCTTCTTCGACGAGGCGCACCTGCTGTTCGACGACGCCAGCGAGGACTTCCTCGACTCCATCTCGCAGACCGTGCGGCTGATCCGCAGCAAGGGTGTCGGCGTCTTCTTCGTCACGCAGACGCCGAAGGACGTCCCCGGGGACGTCCTCGCCCAGCTGGGCAACCGGGTGCAGCACGCTCTGCGCGCCTACACCCCCGACGACGCCAAGGCACTCAAGGCCACAGTCTCGACCTTTCCCAGGTCGACCTATGACCTGGAGGAGCTGCTCACCACCCTCGGCACAGGTGAGGCGGTCGTCACCGTCCTGTCCGAGCGGGGCGCGCCGACCCCGGTCGCCTGGACGCGGCTCCGGGCGCCGCAGTCGCTGATGGCCCCGTCCGCCGCCGGTGTGGTCTCCGCCGTGGTGGAAGCCAGCGCCCTGCGACCGAAGTACGCCCAGGCTCTGGACCGTGAGTCGGCGTACGAGAAGCTCGTCGCCCGCCTGGCCGAGGCGCCCGCCGCCGCCGAGCCCACGCGTCGGCGGGAACCGAAGTCCTCCGACCGAGCCGCAGCGCCGCGAAAGGACCGTTCCGCGCCCGCACCAGCGCCGCGCAAGGAACCTTCGGTGCTGGAAAATGTCGTGACGTCGTCGGCGTTCAAGTCGGCGCTGCGCTCGGCCGGCTCGGTCCTCGGCCGGGAGATCACGCGAAGCCTCTTCGGGACGGCCCGCCGGCGCCGTCGCTGAAGGATCATTTGCGCTTCCGTCACGGTGCCCCTGGCGGAGATCGGCGGCTCGCCGTCCGCCAGGAGCGCCCGCAGTCCCCCGCCGCGCAGGGCGACCGCGACGGTCAGCCGCACACCTGCCGACGAGCCCGCCGCGGTGATGGACTGGATTGCCGGTCCTTCGGACCGGTGAAGGGGCTGACTGGAGGCGGTCCGGGCGGGGGGAGGATGCAGGCCAGAGCCGGCACCAGCGCAGCGAGCGCGAAGACGCCCCTGAAGGAGCGGCTCATCTTGACGCGGAGAGCCGGGCGGCCGGTACCCATCGCTTGACATGGCTGCGTGTCGGCAGGTCAGGTGCGTCGAGGTGGCGGGAATCGAAGCCGCTGGAGGCCTTCGGGACTCGTCGGCTCAACCCGGTGACCTGCAGTTTCGTAGCCATGGAGAGCCGGACAGTGTGGCGAACTGATGGTGATCGGTTGACGCCGTCAACGAGGTGTGACGGGCTGGGATGGTCGGCTTGCTCCGATCGCACGCTACGGCGGCACGCGGCTTCCGCGACCTGCCGTTGCCGCCGTGAGGAATCGGGCTCGAACGTGCGTGAGGACACACCGTTGACGACGTCAACAAGGTCCGCGTCGATCAGCCATAGCGAGGCATTGCTCTTCACCTCTAGGACGGGGCGCCGCGCTCGATGAGCTCGCCTATCCGCTCGAGCATGTTCCCGGTCGGCTGCCGCTTGGTCAGGCTCTGCAGCCCGAAGTGAGCGACGGACGCCGCGGAGCCAGCGACGTGCTGGACGAGCGCCGCGCGTGAGGACCGCATCGCGGCGCGGACGTGGTGGGCTGCTGAGCCGGCGGCGGAGGCCATCCGCAGTTGCAGCCAGCGCGCGTCGGTGTACTCGCGCCGGCGCCAATCGGGAACATGGTTGCCTGTAGGGCGATCCGTGCACACCAGGAGGACAGCGTCATCCGTCCTCAACCTTGACCGCCCGGCGTTCATAACGATCCGACGTAGTTGCCAGCAGCGCCTCGGCGACCGTCATCGAGCCCGGCGACCGTCATCGGCCACCACGGAGGCGGCCGTCCATGCGATGCGCCGCGGTCCCTTGACGGCCACTCGCCTGCGCTCGGCCGTGCCCTCGTCGCCGACACCGGATTGGCTGCGCTGCCCGGACGGGTCGACGGCCTCGGATCGCCCGCCCGCGACCGCGTCCCACAGAACCCTTCAAGCTGCAGCAACATCGATTCCGACGGCAGTGGCGGGCGTCATGACCTAGCGTGGGCACGGTCGGTCACAGCGGTTGGCTTGCAGTCGTGATGGAGCGGGGGCGGTCCGCGAATGAGTTGGACATGGCATCCTCGGGCGCGAGACGAACTCACGAACGCCAAACGCTCCCCGGGGGGTTCGGTGCTCGTCGGCGAGCTCAAGGCTAGCACTTACAGCGTGTCGTTAGGCGAGGGCCCCACTATTCCACAGGTTCATCCGCGGATTCGGTTGCTCCCTGTCGCCACGCACGAGCAATGGACACTCTTGTACGCGGAACAACACGACGGTAACTACATTGCACTCCACCTAGTCAACAGGGAGTGGGATAAGGTCCCGCGTCCTGCATTCACGCTCGCAATGAGGCGACTGGAGAACAACGGTCACTGACACCCTACGTCATTCTTAGCCGTCTTATCTGAAGATTAGCCCCTACACCTCGACGACATCGCCCCAGCCCGCCCCCATCTGCCGGCGCTGCTCCTCGGATACCGCCGAGGCGCTCACCCTCATTTTGTACACCTCTGCTCCGTCGAATGTCGCTCCAGTGAGCAATGCGCGCGTAAGACTCGCCGCCTGGAGCTTCGCACCCGTGAAATCGACGTCCTCTAGCCAAGCTCCCTCAAGTCGCGCGTCCTCAAGGCCGGCGCCAGTGAACTGCGAGCCGGACAATAGTGCCCCTCGTAGGTTTGCGCCTGGGAGGTCACTCTCTCGAAGGTCACACGCTCGCAGATCGAGGGCACGTTCGCGGACATCAGCGCGACGCCTGCCGATTATCGTTAAGGCTGCCTGAACATCTGCAGCCGGTCGCGCCGTCGCCGATGCCGGGGCGCCGGCCGCCACCAATGGCCGGCTCTCTCGTACGAAGGCAGTAAGGACTTCGGTGATAGCTGGTTGATCCAGCGGCGAGTCGCGGGCGATTCTCTCAAGGGCGAAGACCGCTCCAACACGCACTTCTCGCTTGTCACTGCCTAATTGCTCTATCGCCTTCGAATACCGATCAGTAACGTGAGCTGACCGATCCAAGGCATGAGACCGCACCGCGACGATCACCGTCGCTAGCGCCGCCGTACCGGCTACCAGGAAGACTAAGCTTGATCTTGCGGCATTGACCGATGCGAGCCGGTCCAGTTCTTTCAGGTTCCCACCCGAGGCGTCGCTGGTGAGCCACTTTGGGAGCAGCCAGATGACTAGCACTAGCAGGGCAACTGCCGCTATCGCCGATGCTGACCAAATGCCGTAACGCGCCCAGTGTCGCGCTTTGATAGGGGGGCCAGGCATCGGACTCCAATTTGTTGGCGGTAAAGACCGGCCAAGTCGGGCGCAAAGTAGTATAGCGAGTGCTAGTGCATAGCAGAGGCATCAGAGCGCGGACGCCGTGTTCCCATCTCTGGAGAGTACTCCAGTGGGCGTGAAATAAAATCGTTGACCGTGACCGCCGCGGCCGCCAATGGACCGGTCCACCGCTGCGTCACGACACAGCGAGGACCATTGGTCTTGCTGAATCCGCGCGCTTGCAATTCATCATTGACGCTACTTAAGAAGATTCGAGCCGACTGCGACTCCGTGACGTCGACCAAATCACGCTGGCCGTATATAACGAGTTCGCGCGGATTCAGTAGGGTCACGGCATCTGCGAGCACTCGTCCGAGCACGCTCCCCGCGTGCGAAAACGCCGATTGCAGTCTAGTCGGGCCTACATTCAATCCAGACACGTCCGTGATCGACGTCGCACCGAGACTTGCAGCCACCGCGTGTGCGCTCGCGACAGTCTCTAGGCAGCCCCTCCGGCCCCCACCGCAGCGCTCGCACGGTATGCCATCCGGGTCAACAATGACATGTCCAATCTCACCGCTCTGTCCGTCTGCGCCCCGAATGAGCGCGCCGTTGAATACGAGGCCAGCTCCAATCCCCTTCTCGCTTTCACTCATGTTGACAACTAGAAGACCATCCGGTGCTCCATCGCGTAGCAACTCCAGTGTTGCTAACGCCTTCGCATCGTTAGCGACTACCGTTCTGGCGTCGAAACGCTTCTGCAGCTCGTCTTCGAGCGGGAAGTGTGACCACAACGAGTCGGCCTCTATGGCGAGATCGGGCGCATATATGACCGCTCCGTCAGTCGCATTCACCGGTCCCGAGAGTTCGACACCGATGCCCATGGGCTCGACCCCGTGCTCAGCCCGGAGTCGACTGACAAGTCTCGTGCACGCCTGCATGACTGCGGTCGGATGCAAATCATGGACGGCCTCTGCGTCGACGTGGACGGGACCTGAAGTCGGACGAAGTCCCGTAACAACACCGCGCACCTCGCCCGCCCGAATGCTCAGTCCGAAGAACGAGGCAGCGTCCTCATTCAGTTCGAGGTGACCCGACGGCTCGTTTTGCTTGCTGGTGATCCATCCGAGAGATGTTAGGCCCTTAAGCGTACGATCGCGCGTCGGTTCCCGCTCGCCGGATTCATCTGCCACATTCCCGCGGGCGACGCCCGGCCGCCCGCGTTCGTTGATGAAATCACGAAGTACCTGCTGGATACTCGCCGATGCGGCTAGCCTTGCTGCGCGCACCACGCCGGCGTCGCGCCTCATGGGTGTCGACGAAATCGGCACGATGAGCTCAGCGACGGTGGTCTCTTGAGCCGCCGGTTCGATGGTAATTCGTAGTTCCAAGCCGCACGCACGCGCATACCGCTGCAGAACAGACAGGCGTGGATCGGATCGACCGTTCTCGAGCGCCGATATTGCGGCTTGTGATGCGCCGAGAGCCCGCGCCACGTCCGTCTGCTTGAGGCGGGGCTTATGAATGCTCCGAGCTGCGACGAGTGCCCGCACGAGGCCGTGACGGCTCTGCGCGTCCTCGAATGTGGAGGCAGCTGCCGAGTCGGCATCGAGTTCGCTGTCCAGGAATTGGTCGTCACCCACTGCCGTCGCGGGGGCCGGGACGTAAGCTCCCTCAAGAGTGACCAAGAAAACGTGACGGCATGCCCTAGCATAGTGCTGAAGGACTGACAGACGGGGGTCGGTCTGCCCAGATTCAAGTTCAGAGATCATGGACTGCGCCGTGCCCAAAGTCGCCGCCACGTCAGACTGGCGCATTCCGAGCTGATCTCGGATCGCCACCAACTGCCGGACGGCTTCTATGCGACGGCGACCATCAACGAAGGCTGCCTGTGCAATTGGATCTCCGACTAGTTGGGTCTCCAACCAGTCGGCCTCGGGCCGCTCAGCTTCCACTCCGTCGTGGCCTCCGCGCGCTGCCGGACTGGCACCAGGCATGACACTCCTCTCCGTGACGGCCGCGCGCCACGTCTCTGTGCTCGATCGGACCACTGCCCGTCAGGCAGCGTATCGCTCAGACTGATGCAGTAACAGTGGGGACGATACACGGGATCGGGTGATGCGGACCTCCCGAGATCCGAGGCTAGACCGGTCAGGCGATCGGTAGCGGTGCCTCATCGAGCAGGAACGCCCCGTTGAGGACGAGCGCTGGGGCGAGCCGATCGACGTCGCACTCGTGACCGAGGCCAGCGAGGGTCGGTGCGAGCGGGCCCGAGAGGGCAGCCAGCGTGTCGCCGTGCTCATGTCGACCGAGTAGCCAGCGGCCTGCGCACCCCATGCCCGTCTGCGCGTCGACGTCGCGTGTGCCTGCGGTGCTGCGCGGCGCAGTTGAGTTCGTGTCGGCCAGGCAGCCGAAGCCGCCTCGAGGCCGGTGGCGGCCGTGTCGCTGCTCAGGCTGGGACAGCACGCACGGCAGTGCGAGTTGGAGTGAGACGGCTACCACGGGGACGCATGCGCAACGGGGACTCGACAGCAATTCGTAGCGCTGCGCGCGCGGTGACCACTGACTGACCCGCGCGATGGCGTCGCGGGCAGTTACAAGGGGCGCATGGACGGCAAGACCGGGTGCGGTCCGCGCGGTGGTCGGAGGACGAGGGAGCGCGATCGCCCAGTTCGAGGCGCTGTGGCGAGCCTGGAAAGCCGCCCGCCTGGACGGCGTCGGCGCCACGCTCGGCTGGTGGCGCGAGGCCGACCACCACATGGCCGTCCGCATGGACACCAGCGTGCCCTTTTCGAGCTCGTCGGACACCAACAGCAAGAGCGAGCCCCTGCCATGCGAGTCACCACCGCCGGGCATGTTGCCCGACGTCCGCGCCCCCTTGTGAGGCACCGCGTCTCGCCGGCGATGGCCTAGTCCGGACCGGCTACGCGGCCGCGATGATCTGCCGCCGCAGCGCCTGGGCAGCGCCGCGCAGCCTTTCTGTGAACTCAACGTTGGACGGCCGCGTAGCACTGCGGCCGTCGTCGCCGTGAAGCTCACGGGTCTTGGGCAGGCTGCCGGGTGGCGGAACTGCCAGGCACGCTTTCAGCCGCCTGACATCGGCCAGGGTGACGACGATGTGCTCGGTCACTAGCGACGCATGCATCTCGAGGACCGCGTTGACGGCCTTTAGGTCGTCGCACGCTCCCGTCGAACGGGATCGGCGGCGAGCTCCGCTTGAGCAGCATCGGCGCGCTCCTCGGCACGGCGCGTGTCCTCACGGGCGTGCCGCAAGCCCACGACCGCAGCCACCGTGACCGCGCCGTTGACCACAACCCCGAGCCAGTCGGGAACCGTGCGAACTCCAGATTCATGAGCGGACGGACCTCAACGGCGGCCTGCGCCGTGGCCTCGGGTCCGTGAGGTCTTGCGTGTCGAGTTGATCTACGGCTCGAGCGCGCGTAGCAGCTCGTCGCGGTAGGCGTCGCTCAGATCGATCTCGTAGGTGGTGCTCTGCCATGAGAGCGCGTACGTGCGTGCTCCCTCGGAGCCGTCGAGGTCGTCGACGGTCGTGACGCGGGTCTGTCGGGCCATGCGATGATGATGGCGTACTGACGACCACGGCCGAGGCGGCCCGCCCGGGGCGGCGGCAACAGCTCCACCGACGAGCCGGAGAGCGTCGACGATGGCCACCGGGGCGCGTTGTCCGCCGCGAGGGACACCTGGGCGGCGAACACGAGCACGGCGAGAACGAGCAAGCACGTCCGACGAGCGAACGCGCGGCTGTCCGACGCCGACGAGAATCGAAGCCGCTGGGCCCCTCTCCGACGCGTCGCCTCGGCCTGGTGACCTACCGTCGTGTGACCCGGTGCCGTCGAGTCGTGTGGCTATTCAAACCTCATCGGTTGACCGCATGAACGAGTTCGACGGCGCGCCGCGCCTCGGAGCTGCCACGCAGACCCTACGCGGGCCAGGCGCAGGGCGGATCGGATGCCCCCGACGATCCGGCTGTGTCCGTTAGTGCCAAGTGCTGAGCGCAGTACTGACGCAGCGCCTCGAGCTTTCCTCGCTGCACGACCAGTTGCTGACCGCGGTCGGCATGCCGCTCGTACGCGTCACCGAGCCGATCCGCGAGGTCAACGAGGTGCTCGACCGGAACCAGTGTGCCGATGGACGCTCGACCTTCCTCGCCGCTGACGCAGGCGTGATAGACGCCGAGGAGCTCCGCGGCGCGTGCGGGTTCACTCGGCATCAGCGCCGCCGCAAACCGTGGCACGAACTCGACGGCGTTGAAGACGGCGCCCTGGGCGAGGTGGTCGTTGATGGCCGCGGCCAGGTCGGTGGCGGCCGTCGCGTGCTCGCCGAGCAGGAACGACGCGAATCCTCGTTGTCCGGTCAGGTCGGCCAGACTTTCGCGCACCCCCATCGACGACGCGAGGGCCAGCCCCTCCTCGGCTGCGTCCAGGGCCTTGCGCGGGGCGGTCATAACATATGCCTCGCTGAGGTTTTTCAGCAGAGAGAGCGTGCACAGCATGCCTTCGGGCCGTGCTATGTCCAGTGCCTGCTCGTAGGCGTGCGCGGCGCCGAAGGGGTCGCCCGCGCAGTCGCGGACGATGCCCGTCGCATCGTGCAGCAGGACCTCGAACATTGAGTCGTCCACACCGCGGCCCAGCGACTCCGCCTGCGCGAGCTCCTCGACCGCCTCCTCGACCCGTCCGGCCCCGGCCAGCAGGATGGCGGAGTAGCACGTGCAGAAGAACAGCCGTCGGGCATCCCCGAGGTGCTCGGCGAGCCGGCGCGCCCTCTCGAGCATCGGCGCGGCCGCCGTGGACCCGTCCCGCAAGGACCGCAGGATGGCCAGCGAGTAGGCCGCGTCGGCCTGTCGCCCGATCGACGTGCTCGGCCCCTCGAGCGCTCGCTCGAGCCACTGCTCCAGCTCGCCGCGGGGCCCGTTGGCACGCCACATCGCGAATATGCCGACGACTAGATCGGCCTGCAGCTCGTCCTCGCCGGCACCCGCCGCCCAGCGCACGGCCTGCCTCAGGTTGGGACGCTCCGCCATCCACGCCCGCCAGTGCATGGCCAGCCGAGGCAGTCCGCTCTGGTACTCCGGCGGGTCCATGAAATCGCGGTAGTAGACGGCGTGCCGCCGGCTCAACGCCTCCGTGTCCTGCTGGCTGAGCAGGTCGGCGGCGTACTCCCTGATCGTCTCGAGGACGGAGAACCGGGTCGTCGAGTCCGGCATGCGGGTGCGCTGCACCAGGCTGTTGTCCAGGAGCGACTCCACCCTGCTGAGCGCGGTTTCGGTGTCGAGCTGCGCGACGGCAGCCGCGGCTGCCAGCGTGAAGCCACCCCGGAACACCGTCGTGCGCAGGAGGAAGTCCGCGTCGACCGCCGACAGTGCGCTGATGCTCCAGGCGATGCTCGCCCGCAGGCTTTGCTGGCGTTCCGGGTAGTCCCGGTCGGCTCCCGACAGCACCCGGCTGGACGTCGCCAGCTGCGCCCGCAGCTCTCCTGGCGAGAGGCCCCCCACGTGCGCCGCGGCGAGCTCCACCGCGAGCGGCAGGCCGTCGCACCGTTCGCAGACGGCGGCGATGTCGTCCACCTCCGTCGGCGTCGGCTCGAAATCGGGATCGGAGGACCGTGCGCGCAGCACGAAGAGCTCGGTCGCCGGACTCCAGCCGTCTGGCGTTGTCGTGGGCAACGGCCTCACGGTGTACCGCCGCTCGGCTCGCAGGCGCAGTGCCTGCCGGCTGGTCGTGAGGATGACGACGCCTGGCGCCTCGGCCAGCAGGCCGGACAGTGACGTGGCAGCCCCAAGCAGGTGCTCGAAGTTGTCGCAGATCAGAACGGCACGGCGGCTCGAAAGCGCTAGCTCGGCGGCCTGTTGCGGGTCCTCGCCGGCGCTGACCCCGAGCGCCTGACAGATGATCGGCGCGACGTCCTCGGGCTTCTCCGCCTGCGCCAGGGGAACGAAGATGACACCGTCCTGATAGTCCCCCGCCACGGCACGAGCGACTTCGACGGCAAGGCGCGTCTTGCCCACCCCACCGGGGCCGAGGAGAGAGAGCAGTCGCGTCTCGGGTTCGGCCAGGATGCGCGCCACGGCCTCGACATCACGCTCCCGCCCGACGGTCCGATCGGCGAGGAGCGGAAGCGCTGCCGAACGGCTCCCGCTGGGCACCTCCTGAACCGGCCGGACCGGCTGGGTACCGGGGACCTGGTTGAGCACCCGGCGCTGCGCCTCCTTCAGGGTCGGCGACGGGTCGACACCGAGCTCCTCACGCAGGACGACTCGTCCCGTCTCGAAGACCTGCAGTGCCTCCGCCTGGCGGCCGCACAGGTACAGGCACTCCATCAGCAGCGCGCGCAGTTCCTCTCGGAGCGGGTTCGCCGCGACGAGCGCCTCCAGCTCGGGCTCGACGTCGTGGTGCCTACCCAGCTGGATGTCCGCTTCTAACCGGTGCTCAAGCGCCACGAGACGTGAGCTCTCCAGCCGACTCGCTTCGGACTCGGCGTACACGGCGCCCCGCAGACCGTGCAGGGCCGGGCCGTCCCACAACGACAGTGCCGCCCGCAACGTCGCCGAAGCGGCTACCGCATCGCAGGCGTCCAGCTCAGCGACGCCACGCCGCGCCGCGGTCTCGAATTCCTGGAGGTCGATCGCGACCCGCGGACTCAGGCGGTACCCGTCACTGGACGTTAGTATCGACGCCCGGCCCAGAGCGCCGCGGAGGTTCGAGATGTGAACCTGAATGGCGTTGTCGGCCGATTCGGGTGCGCCTTCGCCCCAGATCGCGCGGACTAGCGCCGGCCTGCTGACGACATGGGGGGCCCGAAGAGCCAGAAAGGCCAGCACCGCCATCCTTTTCGCCCCGCTCAAGGGCACGGAGCCGCCGTCTCGCTCGACACAGATTTCGCCGAGCAGCCGCACCCGCACATCGGACACGTCGTCGGCGCGCTCAGATGTTGCCTTGCGGTGCTCCATGGCTGCCCCCATCGCCACCGGTGCGACCTGTGCCCCGAAAGGTTCGCACCTCCGAGTGACACCCACAACACGGACAGCGCTGTGCTTTCGCGGGGGCTCAGCGGGACGATGACAGTGCTTCGGGAGAGGCAAAGACCTCGGCCCAAGCCGGTGAGCGGTCGACGGCCGACGCGTCCTCATGACACGACATGGCCGACCGCGGCGCGGTCCCCGTCACGGGACCGCCAGGCACACACCTCGCGACGGACCCCCGCTTCAGCGCCTCTTCAGCTCCGATGTCGCTTACCTACGCCCGGCCCCCCGCGCTACGGCAGTCATACCTCGGCCATCACCTCTGGCCGGGCCTTCACCCCGGTGCACGTCACCCCAGTGCACAGCCCATCGCCAAACGGTCGACGGCGAAGCCAGACCGCTTCCGCCTGCCTAGACCGTGCGCTCGCGCACGACGGAACGCCCTGGAGACCCACGACGTGCTACGCCCTACTCTCTCGAGCCCCGTCCATCACGGTCCTCGCCGCAGTGCTCGGCGACTCGGGCCCGACACCCATGGCCGCCGCCGGGGACCAGCGCCTGCTCCCGCCGCCGACGCCGGCGTCTACAGCGGAGCACGGACGACGAATTACGGCGGGAGCACCCCGGCCAGGGTGGACTCTCAGCCACCGCCGACCGTCCCTCGTTCCTGAAGTCCCCCGCAGCCGGCATGCCTATCGGAGAGTGCGTCACCGCGGCGAAGGTTCCCTTCTGCTCGCCGATACCATCGCCGCGCCCGGTCTGGGGCGGGAACTGTCGGCGGCGCTGGCCCCGTGGGGCCGGTCCGGTGCCGTGCAGGACCCGGCGAAGGTGGTCCTCGATCTCGCCGGTGACGCTCGCCCTGGGCGGTGACTGCCTGGCGGACGTGGCGGTGCTTCGCGCCGAGCCCGGTACGGGCCGGTGGCGTCGGACCCGACGGTGTCGCGCACAATTATCGCGCTGTCCGCCGACGGCACTCGCCGCGATGAAGGGAATCAACACAGCTCGGGCCGCCGCCCAGCGCCGGGTGTGGACGCTGGGCGGCGAGCACCCACCGGACCACGCCAACGACTCCACCTCGCGGTCAACGATGTGGACGCGACCTTGGTGACCGCGCACTCGGACAAGGAGCACGCGCGCCCGACGTTCAAGCGGGGGTACGGGTCCCGCTGATCACGTTCGTCCATCACGGCACTGCCGACACCGGTGAGCCGTTGGCCGTGCTGCTGCGGCCGGGGAACGCCGGGCGAATACCGCCGCCGACCAGATCATTGCGGTGCGCGACGCGGTGCGGCGGCTGCCCGGGCACTGGCCCGTGGCCGGCCCGGGCGCAGGGTGCTCATCCGCACCGACGGCGCCGGCGCCACCCACGCCTTCATCGAATGCCTGACGGCGCAACGGTTGTCGTACTCGGTGGGGTTCACCCCGCCTGACATCAGCCCAAACCTGCTGCGACGCATCTCCGAGCAGGTGTGGACCGAGGCGTACGACGCCCATGACACCGTGCACGACGGGCGTGGGTCGCCTAGCTCACCGAACAGCTCGACCTGCCAGCCTGGCCAGCCGGGATGCGGGTGCTCGTGCGCAAGATGCAACCGCACCCGGCGCCCACTTGCGGTTGACGACGTCGACGCCATGCGGATCACCGCGTTCGCCACCAACACCCGCGCCGGGGGCCCGAGCACCCAGTTGACCGACCCAGAGCTGCGCCACCGGCACCGGGCCCGCTGCGAGGACCGGATCTGGATCGCCAAGGACACCGGGCTGACGTACCTGCCCTTGCACTCCTTCGCCGCCAACCAGATCTGGTGCCCCATCGTCACCCTTGCACTCGACGTAACCGCGCGGATGCAGTCCCTCGCCCTGAGCGGTCACCACGCCCGCCGGTCGGAACCCAAGCGGATAAGGCTGCAGCTGTTCACCGTCCCCGCAGCCCCGGCCCGCACCGGCCGGCGCATCCTGCTGCACTCGCGGCCCGGGCACGCTGGGCCACGTGGCCACCGCCGTGCACCGACTACGCGCCCTCACCGCGCCCGGCTGACACCACGCCGACCGTCCCGATGACCCGCGCGCGCCCAGGGACCATTGCACCGGCGCCGACCTGAGGCGACACCGAGGCGCCTGTCACCCATCGGCGAGAATCCCTCGCACACGACGGCATCACCGCCGTCTCGGCGTCACGCCACCGAGCCGCGAACACCCGGGCTAAGCGGCGCTTAAGCGTGCCTTAAGGCGCCGCCGCGAGGATGAGTTCACCGCTCGATCCGACACAGCAGAAAGAAGGAGATGTGATTATGGGCGTTCGCATACGAGGCCTGCGCGGCCAATTGATCGCAGCGCTGGTCGCCACGTCGACTGTCGTCGTGGCTGCCCCGGCGCTGGCGGAGGGCTCGTTCAACTCCACCGTCAGTGGCGTTCGGGTCGGCTTCGAGTCGCGCTCATGGGCGGACAGGAATGTCGACGGCGCCGCTACGAGAGCGAGGATCA
Source organism: Cellulomonas aerilata (assembly GCF_007991755.1). Lineage (GTDB taxonomy): Bacteria > Actinomycetota > Actinomycetes > Actinomycetales > Cellulomonadaceae > Pengzhenrongella > Pengzhenrongella aerilata. The sequence continues at coordinate 488,590 of NZ_BJYY01000013.1, forward strand.
CAGCCTGCTCCGTCGGCGGTGTCGGGATCGGCATTTTCCGCGAACGTTTCGGACCTGACGCGCTAATTGCGCGCGGCTCCACCTGCGACGCCTACGTCAGCGGAGGCCGAGTTGCCAGCGGGAACTACCACTTCACCGTGGAGCGAATCGGAGGCTCGAACCTCAACGGGAACGTGCGTGTCGAATACTGAGCATCATGGCGTGCGCTCTCCGGGATCCGACTCGGAGAGCGCACGCCATGTCGACGAGTCGTCCGCGTCTTGGAATACGGTAGCCCTACGCGACGTGGACTACGGTTACCGTCGGAACCCCGGTGTGTTGAGGGACCTGTCCTGGGCTGTGCCGCCCGGTTCACGGACCGTGCTCCTTGGTCCTAATGGTGCTGGCAAGAGCACGCTGATGAAGATCCTCGCCGGCGTGCTCGACCCAGTGCAAGGCTCTGTCGCTGCGACTGTTGGCGGACGTGGCATATCGGGTCGTGCCCGACGCAAGGTCGTTGCATGGATGCCTCAAGACGTTGTTCCCGTCCCGGGTCTCACTGTGCTCGAGCAGGTGACCTACGCTGGGTGGCTTTCGGGACTCACCACCTCAGAAGCATCGCGGCGGGCGCCGCATGCACTAGAACAGGTCCGTCTAAACGACCTGGCGCAACGTCGCGCCGATCAGATCTCTGGTGGCCAACTGCGTCGACTGGGATTGGCCGAGGTCTTGGTTCGCGATTCCAGCGTCCTGCTTCTCGATGAACCTACGGCGGGCCTGGACCCGGCACAGCGATTGGCTTTCCGGCAGTTGCTGCAAACTTGCCCTCGAACGCTGGTGGTGTCGACGCACCAGCTGGACGACATCGACACGGTCTTCGATCGGGTCGTCATGCTAGTAGCGGGCCGAATCCGCTTCGACGGCACCACGTCTGAGTTCTTTTCAATTGCAGGCGAGCGCGGAGGTGCCGACGCTGAGGCCGTGTTCGCCGCCTTCGTGGGTGACGGGTCACATTGAAACTTAGTACATCGGTCAGATGGTCAAGCGCGCTGCTGCTCATTCCGGCAATCGCCGCCTCGACGCTGTGGGTGGGTTTGTCCAACACGGCGTTCCTCGATGAGAATCCGACTCGCCGGGCGACAGAAGGGCTCTTCGCGCTCGTCTTGATCGGACCAGTGATGGGCGGCTGGGCGGCTTGGAAGGCCGGTGCCCTGCGGAAGCACCTGGCGGCGCAAGCGTGGCTGCGTTCGCCCGGGAGAGCGCTAGGGCGGGCACTGAGCCCGGGCGCGGCCTTGGGGGTCGCTGCGTACTTCGTCACCGCTGCGGCGGTGACCGGAGTTGGTCCCAACCGGCTAACGATTTTCCTGTTCGGCTGGGCCGCCCTTGCCGTCCTGGCCAGCGTCGCCCTTGGCGCCTTGCTCGCCATGGTGCTGCGCCGGGCGATCGCAGCACCGACCGCGATGGTGGCGTTGTTCGCTTGGTTTGCGTTGCCTCTCGGGTCCCTGTCCCCGTGGCTGCGGGGGTCCAACACCGCATCGGCGATGGGCACCTGCTGCACCATGGAGCAGCAGATCGCCGGTTCGACAATATTCGCGTCGTCATTCGTTTCCCTCACCACCATCGTGATGAGCGCTCTGCTCCTCAGCCGGCAGCGGTCGCGGTCCGTTTGGGCGGTCGGACTTGTCGGCACTCTAGGCGTTGCGGCGACCGGATCGTGGATCATGACGCGGGACGCTGATGCCTCGGGTCTGTCGGAGCGCTCGCAGCAGCCGGTGTGCGAGCACCTGGACGAGACGTCTGTATGTGTTTGGCCGGAACATACCTCAGCGTTGCGCGCAACCTTAATGTTGGTCGAAGAAGTCAGATCGCAACTCGGGCCGTTCGGAGTAGCAGTTCCGAACCACTGGAGCGAGTCGTCGATCCTACCAGCCGCAGCGGCCTTTATCACGGTTCCTGATGCGTCGACAGAAATCGATCGCCGATTCACTATCTCCCTGTCGATCATCGACGAGTTGGACTGCGCCCGCGAGGATGCCGCCTTGACGGCATTTGTCTCGCTCCACGCCGGAGTGCCGATCGACGACCTGCGATTGCGGATAGAACCTTCTGCAGTCGACCGAGCAAGTGGATTGTTGGGCCTTCCTGCGGACCAGCAACGAGCTTGGTTCGACGCCAGGGCCAAGGATGCCGGATGCCGATGATAGGGCTTGGCATCTACTTCGAGGCCCGGCGAGTTTGGGCCACGATACTGACGATCTGCATCTTGATGGTGGTTGCATCGCTTCTGTCCGGGCGGTTCGTGGAGGTCCCAGCGGTCCTTGGTGGTGGATCTGCCGCCATGCCGGTAGTGGTCGTACTGCTTCCCGTCGCATTGTCGTCCCTGCTGGCGTTTGCGATGTCTTCCCGAACGCATTTGAGGGAGCAATCCGCGTATCGTCGGGTTGATGCTTGGGACGCGTCCTTCCTCGCCGGGGCAACATGCCTCGTATCTGCGGTGTCTGGGGCGCTAGGGGCTGCAGGTTTGCTGGTACACCCGCTGTGGTTCGCGCGCAATTGCCTTCTCCTTGTCGGCATTTTTGCGACTGTACTTGCCTTCAGGTCGCCCGCAGCGGCGTCGGTCTCCTGCGCTGCGGTCGTGCTCTTCACCAGCACGTACGGCCCGCGCAATCCAGGCGCGGAGTACATCCGCGTGCTTCAAAACGCTCCAACAGGCGTCACTTCGATGTTTGCGGTTGCCGTGCTTGTTTGCGGTCTGGTCCTACTCACCGCGAGCGAACAGCTTAGAAGCCTGCTGACCAGCTCGATGTTACGGGGTGAATTGCATTAGAAATGGTCGCTCGTCGGGGTCGAGCTGTGGTTCGTCAAACACAACGTCGGACGTCCGATGCGAAATGGACGACTTGGCGCAGGCCGCGTCCGGGATCTTCACGACCGACGAATCCCGAGGACGAAGGCCAACATCGACCACATCGTGTCTCGGCGGCAGGCGCGTTCGTCATCGACGCCAAGCACTACGAGGGTTGCGGGCCCCAGCTCCGCGTGCAAGGCGCGCTCTTCCGACCCCGCGTCGAGAAGCGCTTGGTAGTTACGAGCAATCACACGGAACTCGTCGACGGCGTGCACAAGCAGGTCGTCCTGGTTTGCGCCGCCCTGGACGCCGCCGGACACTCGGACGTGCCGTGCCGCGGAGTGCTCTGCTTCGTCGAGGCCAAGTGGCCGCTGCTCGGCGGGTCCTTCGTCATCGACGGCGTTCACCCTGGTGCGTCCGAGGACGCTGGCCAAGACCCTGACCAGTCCAGGTCCACTGGATGAGGCGATGACGGAGCAGGTGCACCGCGCCCTCCCGTCCGGCCTGACCGTCGATCAGTCGCTTGCACCGACATCGGCGGGCCTCCAGTCGTGCGGGACCTGACCTCAGCGGCGATCTCTTCCGCTCGACCCTCCGTCAACCTCTCCCCGCCGTGCCGCACGCAAATCGTGTCGAGGTCGGCGTCCTCCACCTGGACATCGTGCGGGAACTGAACCGGGAACTTGCTCATTGCTACCTTCCGTCACGGCCACAGCATGTCCCACGATCTCACGGCGTCCCAGATCGTGCCGGGACCGGGCGAGTACCGCGATCGCCTCAACTCCACGAGCGGACTCCAACGCGCTCGCGCCCGTCGTCGACCTTCGCTAGTGCCGAAACACGCACCGGTTCGACAGCACTCCACGACTTCGTCAGCGCCTCGGCCGGTGTCCTGTGCAGCTGGCCGCGGGGACGGATCCGATCTGGCCGGCGTCGAGAACGCACACGGCAACGAGACCCGGCTGCGTGCCGGCCGACGAGCACCTATCCCAGGAATCGATCGCGAGCAGGGCGGCTCCCGGGTATCGAACCTTCTCAACCCGTCGGGACCCCTCGGAACCCGTCTGGAACCGTCTGGTCCTGTTGGTAGCGGGAATCGAAGCCGCTGGAGGCGTGCCGGCCCACGCGTGTCGAAGCCGTGAACAGCGGTGTTAGTCCCTTCATGACGGTTCCGGTGAGGCTCGACAGGGCCGTCACGTTGACACGGTCAACAGCCGTGGCGGCCCCCTAAACCGTAGTCGAGGCTTGCTCCCGCCTACCGCCCGCACCCGGGCTCCTGCATGTGCGCTCACCGCGTCGGGTCGACAACAGCCTAGTGAAGTGACACCCGTGGGCCGGACACCTCCAGACTCGGCAGAAGCCAGGCAGGGAGGGGCGGATGGGTCGCGTGAGCGGGCACCCGGAGGAGTTCCGGGCGCAGGCGGCGTCGCTGGTCGTTGACGGCGGTCGAGGGGTGCGGGACGTCCCCGTGAGCCCGGGGGCGCCGCCGGCGGTAAGCCGCGATTAGCTGCCTTGCTCGGACGCATCCACTCCGACGTCGCCGAGCACTATGGTGGAATCTATTCCATCGATTGTTTCGCGATGGCGTGCGCCGCCGTCGATGGCTTGCCAAGCCGTCGACGAGGTCCAATACCCGTGAGCAATAAGGACCCGAGCAATTTCGTCCTCGACGGTAGCAGCATCGGTGAGTCGTACCATTCGCCACCCGTTGGCCGCAGCCCACGCGTTCTTGATGCCATCACGCCGCTGTACGCCTGCCAGCATCGCATGCGCCTCGTCGTGCGTGATCCCTCCCCACCGGACGGGGATACGGTGCTGTTCACCATCGAATTCGATCAGCACCCTTGCGCGCAGAAGCGCGAAGTCGAAAGCCAACGGCCTCAAGTCGCGGCAAGTGTGATCACGCCATTGGTGTTCGAAATCGATGGCCAGACCGGTAAGGACCCGATAGATCGCCACCTCGCCTTTCGATGTTGAACATTTAGGGCACCCACTACCGCCCAGATGGACCTGAGGAAGTTGTTCGAAGGGACCGTGAGTGGCGCAGCCAATCGCGACCTTTGTATACGCATTTTGGTATTCGGTAGCGGAGTAATCGTACAAGTCTCCATGAATAGTACGGGCACGCCCAATGAACTGGACGGAAGTGCCCGACATGACCAGTCGACGGACTTCCACAGCGCAGGCAGGGCAGCCGCTTCCATTCAGATGGCTAGCAGGAGTCTGCTGAAACTCGCCGTGCTCTCGGCAAGCGATTGTGGTTTTTATGTGAGAACCCACCCAAGTAGCCTTGGAGTAGTCGAAGCGGCCGGCATGGACAGCGAAGGCTCGGTCGAGGAAGGCGTCGAGGCTGCCCGCGCGCGCCAGAGATATCCGGTTGAAGCCGCACTGTGGGCACCCTCTGCCGCTCAGATGCGAGTTTGGCGTTTGACCGAACGGGCCGTGCTTCCTGCAAATGATTGTAACCTTCGACTGACTCCCGAGATAATCGACGAGCGAGTAGTCGAAGGTGCCTCCGTGCACACTGACGGCCTTGAGGACGAAAGATACCGTAGTGTCGGCGTTGGCGATCCCGATTGCTTCCCGCCCGCAATTCGGGCAGCCGACACCCGACAAGTGACTACTTGGCACCTGCTGAAACGAGCCGTGCTGAACGCACCTGATCGTCACCTTGACTTGGCTCTTAACGTATTTCACCTCGGAGTAGTCATAGACTCGGCCGTGAATACGTTCCGCTTTGGCGATGAACGACTGCTTCGTATCGGCGAGGGCACGTGTTATCGCTTCTTGGCCGCAGTCCGGACAGCCGCTGCCGCTCAAGTGTTGATTTGGTGTCTGGCGGAACATTCCGTGCCTCGGGCATTCGATAGCGACCTTTTGCTGCGCGGTCACATACAGTACGTGCCTATATTCGTAAGCCGCACCATGAATCCGATGAGCCTTGGCAACAAACTCCTCAGTTGAGCTCGTCTGATTTGCTGTGCGCTTCTCGACGCCGCAGTCTGGGCATCCTGTGCCCCTTAGGTGACTGCTCGGCACCTGCCAGAAGAACCCGTGCCTGAAGCAGCCGATCTGTACCTTGCGGGCACTCGTTACATACGCGGTCCTCGAGTAGTCATAGGATTCACCATGCGTCTCGATTGCCTGCTCAATAAACTCGACGGTCGAGCCGCGCCGAAGAAGACCACGTTCGCAATCGGCGCACTTTGGACACCCCGTTCCCAACATGTGGCTATCCGGGGTCTGCGAAAATTCCCCGTGTTCGGCGCAGACAATCGTCACTTTTGTTTTGGTGTTTATATACTCCGCGCGCGCATAGTCGTAGCGTGCGCCGTGGACCTCCCTCGCCCTCTCCACGAACCGTTCGCCGGTCAGCCGTACTCGCCCCCCGCACTGCGCGCAGCCTTGACCGTGAAGGTGTTTAGCTGGTGTCTGCTCGAACTTTCCGTGCTCGGCACAAGTGATTGCAACTTTGGTTTGACTGTTGACGTAATCGACTTCCGAATAGTCGTACCTGTCACCATGCGTGAGGCGAGCTTTCGAGACAAACTCTAGGGCCGTGTACCTATCTGCCATGGTTGTCTTTCTCCCCGTAAGCGCTCGCCGGTCCGCGAAACACACTTGCACGGACCTGCACGGTGCACTAGAGGCGTGCAGCCTTGTGGATTCATTACTTTCAGCGTCAGCGCGGAGAAGACATCGAGTCTGTGGCGTCCGCACGCGCCGGCGGCCACGCTATATGCCAGCAAGATTCGGTCGGGAACCTTGCCGGCCCATCGGCGGTTGCCGCAACGACCGCGCGCGGCAGCCGCCTGCGCCGTGCTGAGTGGGTGAGCTAGCTTCAGTTTCCGAATGCTGCCGCGATCTGCGGATCGCTGTCAGCGGCCTTGATCGCTCGGCTGAGGTTCGGGCGGTCGGTGTGCAAGGACCGAGCGAGCTCTGCGACAGAGCTGCCGTCGGAGTCGTAGAACCTAAGCAACCGCGAGAAGCCAGCCAGGCCGAACTTGAGTGAATGTCGAGCCTGGTCCAGGGCTGCGTCGGCCGCTTCTCGCATGAGCCAAGCCTGGGCAATCTTCACTGCCATAGGGTTTAGCGGCTCGATGTCCGGCGTCTCAATACCGGCCGCCAGCTTGTCGTCTGTGCCCCCAAACTCATGGGCGAGGGCGTTGACCCATTCCGCGTATTTCGCGTATGCGTCGAGCACGTCGTAGGTGTGAGTAATCTCGATCGCGCCATCGGCACGGGTTCGGAAAATCTTCGACTCCTTAGCGCCAACTTCTTCCGGGATCAGTGCGACGATCCTGTCTCGCCAGCCCGCAAAGCGCCTCGCCGCCCCGTTTTTAAGGCTCTGCGCGAGGAAGAGCCGCCGGGCGTCTGCTTTGACATCCGTCTCACTGGCGTTTACGAACCGGTAGACCCGAGGCGTCCCAACGGGCGTCCAGTCGAAGTCTTCCGAGACCTCGATCGCGCCGCTGTAAAGTACCTGCTCGCCGGTGGGTAGTGTCCAGGCCATAACTGTGCCGCGGTCGGATATATACCGCGCGATGACTTGATGGTCATCGTCCGTCTCCGTGACAGGCAGCCCAGCAGCGGCAGACGAATCGTCAGCAGCGACGGCGTGGCGGAGTGCAAGAACCGCTGCGAGGGCCCGATGGTGTGTCATGGGTACACGCTACACACCTGGGCTCAGCCGGCGACCAAGTTTCGCGCTGCACGAAGCGCGTTCACTCGATCGGGTTGCTCGTTGGCCGGGTTCTCGGACACCCTCGTGCGCGACGCGTCCTCGAGGCGCAGTCCTCGCAGCGATGCTGCTGCTCGAGCCCCTCACATCAGTCGACCCTCATGGCCGCTAAACATGCTTGGTCACCGCACGGACCAATCCGCAAGCGAACGCTCGCCCGCGGCCCCTGATGGTTCGTGCGCGGCGCGCCAGCACAGGGCAATATTCCCGTCGATGTCGCTCCCCGGTTGCCCGCCGACCGAGACGTGCGGGCGCCAGCGCGCAGTCCTCCTCCTCATGGCGTCGGCGTCCGCGCACGCGGCCGCGGCCTCGTGGTGCGAACCCCGCTGTACTGCCAACGTCGGCTGAATCTCGACCAGGTGGCGACGGATGAAAACTGACCACCCTGCCCTCAGTCGCCGGTCGCGGGGGTGCGGCCGAGGTCTCGGTTCTTGAGTCGGTAGGAGTCGCCTTTGAGAGCGATGACGTCGGCGTGATGGACGAGCCGGTGGGGCTGCGCGGCTCCCACGAACGCGCAGAGCGTGGAGATGAGCCGCATCTCCTCGACGTCGCGGCCGCGGCTGTCGAGTAGTTGCTCGGTGCAGGCGAGGTAGGCCAGGCATCGGGCCCTGCTGATCGCGACGTTGAGCCGCTGCCGCCAGAAGAGGAACTCAGTGTTGCGGGGCATGTCGGCGGCGCTGGAGGTCGCCATGCTGAAGAAGACGACTGCCGCCTCACGTCCCTGGAACTTGTCCACCGATCCGACTGCCACGCCTCGCGTGCGTGGGTCCGCGTCGAGGCGCTGGCGGAGCAGGTCCTTCTGGTCGTTGTTCGGCGCAACTACCAGGACGTCCGCTACGCGTAGCGGCTCCGTGACGCCGTGCTGGTCGACCCAGGGCGCGCCGAGCAGCCGGGTGATCTCGGCGTGCACCAGGTCGGCCTCCTCGGCCGCGTGCGTTGAGCGGCCGACGTGGTCCGCCCGCAGCCAGCGCAGGCCCGTCCCGAAATCGGTGTCCTGCTGACCGCAGGTGGTATGGCTGCTGAGCCTGCCTTCGTAGATGCGCTCGGAGATGAATCGGCAGATGTCGGGGTGCATGCGCCGGGTCTCACTGAGGAAGACGCCGCGGTCCTCCGGCATAGTCACCTCGTCGCCGAGGAGGTGCTCAAGCGCGCTGCGGCCGCTCGTTCCTGGGTGCGCCGCTTGGGCGACCTGCGGTAGCTGTAGTGGGTCGCCGAGCAGAAGGAGGTTGTGCCGGCGACCAGCGCGAACGTGGGGGCCGCCGCGGCCCTGTTGGCACTCACGTGCGCGACCTCGCCGGATGTCCAGGTCGCCGGGCCGCCCTTCTTGACCGCGTGCAGGTCTTCGAGCTCGTCGAGGTCGCGGTAGACCTCGACCACTGCTTCGAGCAGGTTGTCGATGGCGTGGTGGCTGAAGGCGGTGATGCCGACCCGCTTGCCTGCCTGCAGCAGCGCGCGGATCTGTCGGGCTGCGCGGTAGGTCTTGCCTGTGCCCGGTGGTCCCTGGACCGCGACGCAGGTGCCATCCAGCGCGGCGGTCCAGCCGAGCATCGCGTCGAGGTCGTCCGTGAATATCCCGCCAGCCGGTCCGCGGCCGGGCAGAAAGCGCGGCAGCTCGCCGCGCAGCAGCGCCAGCGCGACGGGGTTGGCTGCGACGGCTGGGTTCAGCACAGCATCGGCGAGTGCGGACAGGGCGGCCGGCTTGGGCCGCGGTGTGAACCAGCTGTCGTGAGCGACGACCGCTGGAAATACGCCTTGCTTCTGCAGACCCGTGGACCACACCAGGTCCAGCTCCCCGGCCGCAACATCGAGTCGCGCGATGTCCGCGAATGCAGGCGGCCCGTCCACCACCGGGAACAGAACCTTGTCCTCGAGGGCGCACTCCTGTGGTGGGAAGCGGAAGCGCATCAGCGGCCTGATCGGCTTGCCATTCTTGCCCAGCCGCTCGACCTGGCCTACGAGTTTCAGGTCCGCCAGCACCGTCGGCTCAGCAAGCAGGTCCTCCGTGTCTCCCTCGCACGCCACGAGCCGGGGTGCGAGGTACGCCTTCCACTCTCGGCGCCAGTACCCGAGCAGGTCGCCGAGCAGGTGCTCCGGCGTCCCGGAGCCGTAGGCATGCAGTGCCTCCACCCTGGCGTCGAGCTCGGGGAGGTCGTCAGCCGGGTCGAGTACGGCCGGACGCCACGGTAGGTCGGCTGGCCGGTGCTGCACCAGCCAGTCGCGCACAGCACGAGTCGCTCGGACGTCGTCCTCGTTGTAGGCCGCGATCGCGTCGAGCGCGTCCTGCGCCCCGTCGCACATCCAGCGCTCGTACTCCAGGACCGCGCCGGCGCCGGCGTCCACGTCGTGGCCGCGCTCGTAGCCCGTCAGTCGTTCGACCGCCTTGAGCCCGTAGGACTCGGCGCCGATCTGCACCGCGTTGCGCACGACCGGGAGCAGGTCGACGAAGGCGCCAGTCTCGACCAGGGCCGTGAGCGCCACCTGCGCGACTCCGTGGTCCTCCACCAGCGCTTCGAGCGACGACCGCTCGGTGTGGTTGTAATGGTAGACGTGCATCCCTGGGTGCCGCTGGCGCCGCTCAGCCAGGTGCTCGACCAGTTCAGCCGTCCACTCACCCTCCTCCGCCTCGTGGTGCGCCCACCAGCGCAGGTACTCCCAAGTGCCGTCCGCGCACTGCTGGATGAGCCCGAACAAGAAGAACAGGCCGCGGTCGGCGCGCCAGAAGGGGTGACCCTCGAAGTCGAGGAACACGTCGCCGGGGTCGGGTTCGGGAAGTTGCGCGAACCCGTGCCCGAACACGGGGTCCTCGCCCGCCTGCACCAGAGAAAAGGGCGGCGGCAGTGCCTCGTCCTGCGCGCGCGCCTGGCGCTGCAGCCTCGCCTGGGCAACGAGCCGGCTCTGGCGCTGCTCCGGCACGCCGGGCACCTGGGCAGTGCAGGAGGCGAGGGCGTCCAGGGTCGCCACACCGGCGTCGTGTAGCACCATGCGGTCCGCGCAGCTCAACCCCGCGACGTAGACCAGCGAGTCCCCGCTACGCCAGCGCGCGTCGCAGACACCGGCGAAGTCGCAGAACGCGCAGTGTGCACAGGGCTCGGGCACCGCCGCGCTCGTCGAGACCTCAAGTTCCAGCGTGCGAGCGAGCCCGCTGCACAGTCGCTGCCAGTAGGCGTCGAAATCGGCTACCAACAGCGTCTCCAGATCACCTGACCCGAGCCACAGGTGCATGCGCTCGGGCAGCGTGCCGGTGGCCGCGGCGATCGCCTCGGCGTAGAAGGAAAGTTGCAGCACGTGCCCAGGTTTCGCTTCCTTGCGGGCGAGCTTGGCGTCGACCGGCTCGACCGTGACGGCCCCGTGCCCTGCTTCCTGCCGTAGCAGGAAGTCAGCGACACCGCGGATGCCGTTGTGGACCATGGGGAACTGGTACCGGACGTCCCAGTCGGTGGCGTGCAGCAGCGGCCCGACTCGCTTCGCCCAGGTGCTGAACGACTCACGGTCCCCGCGCGCCGGGGCCTCAACAACGCGCAGTCCCCGTGCTCGGTACGTCGCGAGCACTGCGGCTTCGTGCAACAGACCCTTGTCCGTCAGAAGCTGGGCGAACGAGCCTTGGCCCAGAGACGGTGCAGCCTGTATCCCGGCTTCGACCTGGTGCTTCAGGTCTAGGTAGGCAGCGCAGTCGAGCCAAGCAGTGATCTTGGACGGGGTGAGATGGCGCTCGGCCATGCTGGGTGCCCCACAGGTGCTGGTTCTGGGACTGGGACGGGCTGTGCACGCGCCGGGGGTCAGGTTGGCACACGGACCGTGTCCCGGGCCCGAATCCGTCAACAGCGCGTTGTATGCGCTAGCCGCCGCGCACGCGGCGGCGAGCACCTTCGCGTCGCGCACCTATCCAGCGACCGCCGACGCCTCCGCGAACAGGCTCGCCGGCATCTCGTGCTGCAGGCGCCACGTGAACGCGATGGGTTGCTCACCACGATGGGAGACGTACGTCGCAGGGCCGAGGAACACGTATGGCGCGGTCCCGACGTCGCTGTGCCTCGTCGCCCGCGAGAACAGCAGCACGTGCGTCCCACGCTCGCGGTGGTGGATATAGCGCTGGCCGGTCGGCGACGCCTCCTTGGTGACCGACTGGCTCTCCCAGTGGAAGAGCTGCGGGCTGATGGCGTAATCGCGGTAAAGCGTCGTCGGCGAGTAGGCGGTCTCCGTCTTCTGCAGCGTTACGAAGAAGGCGTCGGCCTGCCAGGGCTCCGAGAACAGCACTCCCTCGCGAAATGAGTTGGGCTTCCGTTCGAGACTGGCGTAGTCGAGGGCCGCGAGAATTTCCTCGCGCTGGTACCGGGCGTGGACCCGCAGCGGGTTGGTCGCAGAGGTGCCGATGGCCGGCCGGGTGAGGTGCTCGGCGTTGTCGAGCGCGCACCTGATCACCTCGTCGAGCTCATCGCGGGCGGCGCGCTCCGCCCGTAGTGCATCGAAGCCGTCGTCGTAGGAGGAGAAGGCGCCGCCGTCGGGCCACAGCGAGAAGAAGAGCATCCGCGCCCATGTCTGCTGGTCGGCGGTGAGGTCGCCGTATGCCGGCGCGTCGTCCGCCAGGAGCGCTCGGTAGCGACGAGCCCGCTCCGGATCGTCAACATGGGCCAATGCCCGCACCCGTCGGCGCAGGGCGTCGTCGCGCGGCCCCGCGTCGCGTACAGGGAGCCCGGCCTCCCGCCGCAGCCGGGCCCAGCCGCGGTCGCCGCGGCTGGTCGTTGCCACGACGTCAGCCAGTTCGAGGCCCGACTCGTCAAGGAATCGCGAGAGCGGGACGTCACCGGCCGCGCGCAGCTCCTCGATGACTCGCGCGCGTCGGCTGCCGATCTGCTGGCGCAGCGCGGCCAGGACCGCCTGCTGCGTGAACCGGTCCAGCACGATGTGCGAGCCGGACGGGAGGAAGGGGAAACCGTCCTGAACGTCGCGTTCGAGCCGCCCACGCGTCGCACCGGTGAGAGCCCGGAACCGCGCGTCGAGCCGGAACTCCTTGCGCTGATGCCCGACGAAATCCAGCGCGGTGAGCACAGCCTTGTCGTCGGCATGGCGCAGACCACGACCGAGCTGCTGGAGGAAGACGGTCGCGCTCTCGGTGGGGCGCAGGAACAGCACCGTGTCGACGTCGGGCAGGTCGACGCCCTCGTTGTAGAGGTCGGCCGTGAAGATGACGTTAATCATCCGGCTCGTCAGGTCGCGCAGCGCCTGTGCCCGCTCCGCGGCGGGTGTCTGACCGCTCACCGCCCGCGCGGGCAGCCCGGCCTCGGTGAACACGCGCGCCATGTACTCGGCGTGCGCCACGCCGACGCAGAAGCCGAGCGCGCGCATGGCGTGGGGGTCTGAGAACTTGTCCCGCACCTCGCGCAGGACGATGCGGGCGCGCGCGTCGTTGCCTGTGTAGAGGTTGGCGAGGCCCGCCTCGTCGTAGCGACCGCGCTTCCACTCGATCGCGGAGAGATCGGTGCCATCGGAGACGCCGAAGTAGTGGAACGGCACGAGGAGGTCAGCCTCCAGCGCGTCCCAAAGCCGGAGCTCGGCCGCCGTCCGACCCTCGAAGAGCTGGCGCACGTCAAAGCCGTCGCTGCGCTCGGGCGTCGCGGTGAGGCCGAGCAGCTCCTGCGGTTGGAGATGGTCGAGGATGCGGCGGTACGTCGGCGCGTCGGCGTGGTGGAACTCGTCGAAAACGACGACGTCGTAGGCATCTGCAGCGATGGACCGGACGTCGCGCGCGCTCAGCGCCTGTACTGAGGCGAAGACGTGTGTCCAAGCGCTGGGCACGAGGCCGCCGACCCACAGCTCACCGAAGTTCGCGTCGGCAAGCACCTCTCGGTAGGTGCGCAGCGCCTGGTCGAGGATTTCCCTGCGGTGGGCGAGGAAGAGCAGCCGCAGAGCACTCGGCGGACGCCCGGCAAGGAGCTGCTTGTAGTCGAGTGCCGCGACGACGGTCTTGCCTGTTCCCGTCGCGGCTACGAGCAGGTTGCGGTGGCGACCGTGGACCCCACGCTCGACCTGCAGGGCCTCGAGCATCTCGGCCTGGTGCTGGTACGGGCGCACCTCGAGTCCTGAGAGGGAGACGTTAACCCGGTCGGACGTGGTGCGACCCGACGCCTCAGCGAGCGCGTCGTCGAGGCGCTGCGCGTCGGTGTCCGGGTCGTACAACTCGTAAGTCGGGTCGTTCCAGTAGGTGTCGAAGACTGCTTCGAACTTCTGAGTGAGCGCCGGCGTCGCGACGCGCGAGAGGCGCACGTTCCACTCGAGGCCGTCGAGCATGGCCGACCGCGACAGGTTCGAGGACCCGACGTATGCAGTGTCGAAACCGGAGCCGCGCCGGAACAGCCACGCCTTGGCGTGCAGCCGAGTGCGGCGGATGTCGTACTGCACCTTGACCTCGGCACCGAACTCGCGGACAAGGCGGTCGAGCGCCTCACGTTCCGTGGCACCCATGTAGGTGCTGGTGATGACGCGGAGCGGGACGCCGCGCGCTCGCCGAGCCTCGAGCTCCTTCTCGAGCAGGCGCAGGCCGTACCACTTCACGAAGGCGCACAGGAGAGAGACGTCATCCGCCGACCCGAGCTCAGCCTTGATCTCAGCGCCGAGTGACGGCTCCTGCGGCGCGTTCGTCATCAGCGCGACGTCGCCCAGCGGGGTCGACGGGCGCTCCACCGGGTAGGAGTGAACGCCGGGTGCCGCCGCGAGCGAGACCCGCAGGAGTTGCTCGACGGGCGAGTCGACGAGCTCGTCAGTCTCATCGACCAGAGTCAGGACGTTGTTGGCCAGGTCGAGCCGGCGCTGCGGGTCGCGGGTCTGCACCAGCGCCCGGGTAAGAGCGGCCCCGACGTGCCGGGCGAGGACCTGGACCGCGACGGTGTCGTCGAGCCGTTCGGTCGTCACCTCTCGGTCAGCCAGCTCGTCGAGGGCGGCCCGCAGGCGCGCGGTCACGACGCTCTCGTACAACCCGTCCTGCATGCCCATCTCCCACCCGTCGACGGCGTCAGCTTGGCACGCCCCGCCGACACAATCTGCCGGCCACACTCACTTCACCCGAACGCGAGCGGCTGCCACCTGCAGACATGTCGCCGCGTCGTCGCGGGCGCGCCGTCCACGATGCGCTTCGTGCACCACACGTTTGGGTAAGTTCCACGCCATGCGATCGGGGACGCTGTTGGTGGGGTTCTTCAGGTCTTGACCGGGGATCCGCTGACGCAGTTGCCGCCGCCCCCTTTATGTCACCGATATCGCGGCGACGTCGCGCGCCGTGATACCGGAGCGCGAGAAGTTCATCACGCCGCTGGTTGCGTTGGGCGCAGTCCTGCACGGCGAGTTCACCCAGTTGGGCCTGAACGGCGCGGACGTCAATGTGCTGGGATCCGGCCATGGTGTCCACCGCGACAACGACGGACGCGCCGGTCCTCGACGGGCCTAGCGACGGCCAGTCGAACCGGCGCCGCGTGCACCCGGATACAACCAGCGCGCAAGTGTTCGCCCGCGACACGCGCCTGCCACTCGGCTCCCCGCTGGTCCACCTCGAGCGCGGGCAAGCCGACGCCGTTCGCGGCGCGGTGCGCGCCGGGCACCTGGTGTGCCCGATCGCTGGCTGCCCCGACCCGTCGTTCGTCGTGCGCGGTAAGACCCGGCGCGACCACTTCGCCCACCGGCCCGGCGCCGTCAGGCACGCCCCAGAGACCATCGCCCACCACACCGCCAAGAACCTGATCGGGGCATGGCTGCGCACCGAGCTCCCCGGCGCCGTCGTGCACGTCGACGACCAGGACATCGAGAACGGACAACGTCCCGACGTCCTGCTGACCCTTCCCGGCGGACGCCGTTTCGCCTACGAGGTCCAGTTCGCCCACCTCACGCCCGACGACTGGCAGCACCGCCACGACGGGTACGCCGCCGCCGGCATCCGCGACGTGTGGCTGTTCGGTGGTCACCGATACGACCACCCCACACGGGCTAAGCACCGCCTGGACGGCGAAGTTCATCTGCACTCGATCTTCGCGTCCGTGCTCGCGACCGGACACCCGATGCTCTTGATCAACCCTGCAGAGCAGACCGTCGCTCTGGGCGCCGGCCCCGGAGTCGAGGAGCACCTGGCCGCTCGAGGCGTCGCCCCGCCCACCGGGTGGCACCACGCGCACGTCCACCAGCGCTGGGTCCTGGACCAGCTACGCGCGCCCGGCGGGGTCATCGACGTCCCCGGCACCCGCCGCCAGCTGGAGCGGGCCGCCGCAGACCATGCTGACTGGGCCACGCGGGCTGCGGCCCGCCGTGCCGAGCAGGCCGCTGCCGAGCGGGCCTTCGCCGAAGCTCAAGCTCGCCGCGAGCTCGTGCTCGCCGGTGCTCGCAACCTCGCCGCCCACATGGCGGAACGCGAGCTGCAGTGGGCTGACGAGCGGGCCGCCGCCGAGGCGGCGTACGGCCGACTGCCAAGCGTGGTCGACGCCACCGGCACAGAAGCCGAACTGACGCTGAGGACCGCGCCGTCCCAGTGGCGATGGCGAGTCCTACACGCGCTGTGCCAGGAGGGCACCGCGCACACCGACGCCAGCACTCTCGTGCACCTCATGGAGCCCACCAGCGGCACCACACAAGGCACACACGAGCTGCTCACCACGTACCTTCGGACGCTGCGTCGCGCCGGGTGGGTGTGGTTCTGGGGTGTGCACACCCCAGACAAAGAACCGGTGCATCCCCTGACCCGCGTTGGCCAGCGACCCGCGGCCGAACCCACCGCCAAGGCGCTCCAGCCGCGTGGACGCTCCGGTCGAGTCAAGGGCCCACCACCGCAACGTCACTCCCCCACTCCCGCCCGCGCCAGCGCGAAAGCGGCATCCGGGACTGGCAGGGGCACCCCGGCGCTGGCGGTGCGCCGGCAAGCCGCGGCCTCCATGCAGGCGCCACCCCGCACGTCCTGGCAGCCGTCCCTGCTGCCAGGACGAACCCCGCCCGCTCGGCTCCGGCGGCGAGCCGACGTCATCGACCAACACCCCGAGTACGCACAGTGGGCCGCAACCCAGGATTGGGCCTGGCTCCAGGCGGCCGTCGAACATCACCTGCTCAACGACGCCCGGCTCCTGGTGTACCTCGCATGCCACCTGTCACAGTCCGGGCCCGTGCACACGCTCCACCTGACCGACGTCAGCGACGACGACTTCCACACACTCCTCGGCGCGCTGCAGCGCGCGGGCTACCTCGACGTCGAGGAGTACGCCGCCGGCCACCGCAGGTGGCGCGCCCACTGAGCAGCAGGCAGTTGGCATCCTTCGGTTGTCTCTTCGCTCTAAGCGGGGCGGATCTCGGCACATGACCGCTCAAGAGGTCACAGCGCTCCGGCTCTTGCAGTCCGTCTGGGTCTGTCGCAGTCGGGCCTGAAGACCGCGGCGGGGCGGCGCCCCTTACCGCCCGCACCCCTTGACGGATGCTGTGAACGACGTTCACACTGTGCTCAGTCGTCCGGTGTGGATGCCGTTCAAACTACTTGGAGATCGTGGACATCGAGCTGGTTGGGCTTGCCGAGGTCGCAGCACTCGCCAACACGAAGACGACCGTCGTCTCGAACTGGCGAAAGCGTGACCGACACTTCCCTGCGCCCGTTAGCGAGCTACGCAGCGGGCCGGTGTTCGACCGCGATGCCATCGTCAAGTACTTGCGAAGGAGAGGCCGTCCGATGGCCCATGTCATCTCGACCATCAACCTCAAGGGTGGGGTCGGCAAGACCACCACAACCGTCGCCCTGGCCGAGATGCTGTCAGGGGAGTTCGGGAAGCGGGTGCTGGTGGTCGACCTGGACCCGCAGACCAACGCGACCACGGTTCTGATCGGTGAGCAGAGATGGCGTGATCTGAACGACGCCGGACACACTCTCGCAACACTATTTACGGATGCGCTGGCCGGAGACAGCGAGGCGCCGAAGTTCGACCTGGAGAAGTCGCTGCAGCGATCGGCCTCGCCGGTCCAAGCCGTGCGCACGGTGGACTTGCTGCCGTCGTCCCTGGATCTGATCGACGTGCAGGACCGGCTGGGAACGCTGCCTCCCGGCCGGTTCTTCTCCAACAATCCAACCGACCTGCTACGTCGAGCGATCAGGCCGATACTCGACCAGTACGACTACGTCCTGATCGACTGCCCACCCAACCTCGGGATTGTCACTCTGAACGGGTTGCGGATCTCCGACGGTTACATCATCCCCACCATCCCAGACGTCCTCTCGACGTACGGGATCCCCCAGATCCAGTCCCGGGTGAAGGCGTTCGCCGACAGCCTCGCTGAGTCGATCGCCGAGGTCGGCATCGTCATCACCAAGTACCGCAAGGGCACCAACGTCCACGAGACCACGATCGACCGCCTCGAAGACGACCCGAACCTCCCGGCCGTCTTCGAAACCCGTATCCCCGAGGGGAACGCGATCGCCGCTTCGGTGGAGCACACCGCCATCTCGACCCTCAGGCAGAAGTACGCCTATCAGGGCGGCTTCGAAGCGTTCCGCGACCTGACCGAGGAGTTCATCGACGCCGTGGAGGATCTCGCGTGAGCGCGCCCACCGTCTCGGACGTCGGAGCTGCGGCACAGCGACTTGCCGATGCACTACTCGCTCTCGGTGAGAACCGCCCGGAGCTAGCAGTCGGCCTCGCAGACATCACGACATCCGTGGTCGCAGAAGCTGCACGCACGCCGCGCTTCGCAAACGCCATCCAGACAGCTCTCGCGAGCCCTCCTCCCTCAGTCCCTTCCTCGACATCCCGGCGCCCCAGACGGCGCGCAACAGGAGCCATCGACCCCTTCGCGGTGTACGCGCAAGGCGGCGAAGCGGGCCTTCGCGACCAGCTTGACGGGCTCGACTTGGAACAACTGCGCGACATCGTGGCCCAGTACGGAATGGACCACGACCGACTCGCGATGAAGTGGAAGGACGCCGGACGGGTCATCGACCGGATCGTGGAGAAGGTCACCACCCGCTCTGCGAAGGGGTCGGCGTTCCGCGACGCCTGACCGCAGCGCCGGCCAACCGACGAGTCGGGCCGAGACTCGAGCTGGACCGACTCGGATGTCAGACGCCGCGGATTCGAAGACTCCCTCGCGCGTGTTCGGGGCGCCGCGCCCGATCCAGTGACCCGACGGCTGGTCTGGTCCGGGTTAGCCAGAAGGCGGGGAGTTGCTGCGGAGCCTCTAGGGTGACGTCGTGCCCCGCGCTAGCACTGTCGCCGTAGAGACCGCCATCCGCCACTGCCGTGCTCTCCAGTTGCGCACCGAACAGGGGGCGGCGTTCGACGCGCTGCTCGCGGCGTACAGGCTCCGGCGCCGCGGGCTCCCCGCCGAGATCAGCACCGCTACGGACGTCGTTGTCGAAATGTTCGGCCTTCTCCCGGATCGGCCTGAGCAGGGGCGTTGCTACCTGTTCAGGGACATGTGGGGGCCGCTCGAGGGCGCCGGCAGGAGCAGCGCGTGGAACATCGCCACCCGCCAGGAGCGGATGGCGACCAAGCTCTTCAACGAGTTTGACCGGCCGCACGGCGTGCGGGCGAACGATTTCCGTGGCGGGCCCCGCGCAGACGCCGCCGTCATCATGGGGAGCTTCCTGCGAGAGGCAAACAGGCCCGACCGTCGCCCCTCGTGGAGTGCGCTCGCCGCAGTTCTCCTGCGCAACACGTCCGTGGAGGACGAGGCGGCCGCCAGGGACGCGCTGCGCGACTACCTCGGTCGCTTGGACGGGGGCGCGGTGGTTCCCTTGTCCGAGGCGGAGCTCGACGCGTTTACAACGCGGGAACCGCTCGGCGTGCCGCTGCTTGCAGGCGCCCCCGCCGAGGAGTTCGCCCCGGACAAGTTGCCGGCGTCGCTGCTCCCAGGCGTTGGCGCGGTACAGCCGATGCAGGTCACCGAGGCAGTGGCCGGGACGTCGTACGACGTCGTTGGCGACGTCGTCGTTGACTCGCGCGTGGAGCGCATGCTCGAGACGGCTGTGCGCACCTACCGAGCAGTGCTCTTGGTGGGCCCTCCAGGAAGCGGCAAGAACACCTTGCTCAAGCGGCTGATCGCCCGAGCGCAGGACAATCCCGGACTTCTGGGGCTGAGCGCACCCCCACGGCTGCCCCTGACGAGGACCCCGGACGAGAGCTGGACCAGCTTCGAGCTGATCGGCGGCCACGCGCCCACGGCCGACGGGCTTCGCTATGGCTCTGGAGCGGTCCTCGATGCGATCGAAGCTGACCGATGGCTGCTGCTCGATGAGACCAACCGCGCCGACATGGACAAGATCTTCGGTGCGTTGCTCACGTGGCTCTCGATGGACCCGGTCGAACTCGGGACTCTGGGTCCGGGAAACCCGACGCGAGTGACTCTGGGATGGAACATCGAATCACAGGCGAGCACTGTCGAGCCGGCGGAAGGCTTGGCGGTCGAAGCGGGCCAGGCCGCGGAGGTGTCCTTCAACGCTGGGACCGACTGGCGCCTGCTGGGCACCTACAACCCGCAGGACGCTCAGAGGGTTTTCCGTTTCGGCGTCGCGCTGAGCCGGCGGTTTGCGATCGTGCCGGTCCCGCCCCTGAATCCGGACCAGTTCGTCACGCTGCTCGAGCGCCAGGAGGACGGCGCCGCGGCGCCGGTGCCGACCGGCCTCTTGCAGCGTGTCGCGGCTCTGTACCGCGCCCACTTCGAGGACCCCGCGACGCAGTTGGGGCCGGCGGTGTTCCTGCGGATGATCGAGTACGTGCTGTCCTCACACTGGCCCTCAGCGGCCGTCGGGGAGCGTGAACCGGCTGCTGAGGTAGAGGTGCCGCCGATCGGTGACGAGGCGCTTGACCTGGAGCCGCGTGCGGACGAGCAGGCCGCCGCATCGGCGCAAACATCGAGCGCGAGTGATGGCCAGCTGCTCGACGAGCTGCTGGCTGAGGCGTACCTCGTGCGGGTCGGCAAGTACCTCTCGACCTACGACACCGAGACGATCGAGCTCCTCGGCCAGAAGGTCACGGAGGGCTCCCCGGCGGCGCTGAGCCCGCGACAGTGGGCATGGGTCGTCGAGCACCGTGTCTATCTCGGCTGACCCGTACCCGGTTCCGACCGGTCGCCTTCGCGAGCTGCTCGGTGGCTGGAGCGGCCAGGGTTCGCTCAGTTCCACGCTCTGGGCTGACCTGGCGGCGGTCGAGGGCGAGGACGACACGCCCCTTGCTGAGCGCCAGTGGAGCGAGCGCGATGTCACCCGCCGAGCGCACCGGGTGCTGCTCGAGCGGCTGCAGCCACAGCTCGAGCGATGGCCGACACGCTTGCGCGACTGGAGCGAGGCGCTGCCCGCGGTGACGAACTCACAACGTGTGGTCTCCGCGCGGCCGCTACGTCCTACGGACTGGGCGCAGACCGCCCGCCGTCACGGGTGGCCACCGTCCACGTTCATCGGCCGGAGGCGAACGTCTCAGGCCGACGAGCTATTGGTGAGCACACTCCTTTGGACCCTCCCCCAGGTGCTCACCACCGTTCGTCACGCCACCGCGATTCTTCCGGGAGCCGACACAACGATTAAACTTCAGATGGCAGCGGCCGCGCGCCTACTCGAGGTCTACGTCGGAGACGACGAAGCACCCGAGCCGGCGCCGGCAGACCTTGCTGCCGTTGCTCGTGCGGGAAATCCATGGAACTTGCTGGCCCCGGTGAGCTCGACGTACCTGCGCTATCAGCACCACTTGGAGGATCTCGCCCTCGAGGTGATCTACCCCCTGGAAAGTCTGCGGTGGAGGCTCTTCCACATCGGCGTGCTCGGGGAGGTACTCGGGGCATTGCGGGACGAAGGTGCCGAGCTCCGGTGGCGCGCTCCCCTGTCCGCCACCGGCGGACGCCCCCAGTACCTCGCTCACTGGCCCGACGGGTCACCGCCTCTCGAGGTCTGGTTCGAAGCGGCCGGGGTATGGAGCCGTCACGCAAGCAGGTCGCCTTATCGAGATGCCCTTCGAGCGCTTGGGATGCAGCCAGGTGCGATCGGACCCGACATCCTCCTACTCGACGTCGTGGGACGTCGGGCGTTGGTGCTCGAGTGCAAGTTCGGCGACGCTCGCTACGTCGGCCGCAACGGCTACCTCCAGGCATTGGCCTACGCGAGCGAGCTCCGCGTCGACGTCGCTGACGAAATCTGGACGTACGTCGTCGGGCCGGACGGCGTCGTCACCGGCTCGAGCGATACGAGCCTTCACGGCCCGCACACCGCGCGGCGGGTCGGCGTCACCTCTCCTACGGCACTGCCCGACGTGGTGCGGGCGTTCCTCGGTTCCGGCACAGACCCGCGCACGTAGTCGTACGCGACCGTAACTACGCCTTCGCCGCCCGGGTGACCGAGACGTCGTCGTGGGAGGGCGCGCGGGAAGCGTGGTCTCCGTAGGCGCCGAAAGCGGTCGACTCGACCATGCCGATCAACTCTTCCGCCTGAGCAAGGTACTCCGGCGCGACGTCAATCCCCAAGAATCGGCGTCCGAGCGACCGGGCGGCTACGCCGCTCGTACCGCTGCCCACAAAAGGATCGAGGACGACGTCGCCCGCGTTGGTCGTCAGGCCGATGCACCGCGCGGGCAGCGCCAGCGGGAACTGCGCGCCGTGTCCGCCGCCCTGTGAGGTGGCCAAATGCCAGACGTCCGAAAGCTTGTCGGTCTCCAGGAGAGTGTTGCGGCCGCCGAGCGTGGGCGGCAGCTGCCGGTAGGCGTCTCGGCTAAACCGGGGCGTGCGGTGCTTGGAAAGGTGGAGGACGTACTCCAAGCTTCGGCTCACCCGGGAGTTCTGCGGCTCAGGGGTAGTGTACGGCTTTGCCCAGGTGATGGTGCTCTTTACGTAGTACCCGAGGCGGCTGGCGCGCGCTGCAATTTGAGCAGGAATTTGGCACTGCTCGCCATCCTTGAGGTAGGCGTGGCCGGCGCTGTAGCGCCGGCTCTCGTGCTCTGCCCACGCTCGCTTGTCGTGCCCCTGCATCGCTCGCAGCGCCTCGGCGGCGTTGCCCCGGATCTGCGTGCGAGTGTTGAACGTGTCCATAACGTTCCACCAGATGCTGCCGTGGTCGGCAAGTGCAGGGATGAGCCGGTATAGCAACTCAGTGGTGTGGCGGACGAACCCTTCGGGCGTCTGCTCGTGTCCGTACGGACAAACTTCGCCGTCCGCCCAGGTGACAAAGTGCGACGCCTTGTAGACGCGCATGGCCCAGTACGGAGTCGAGGTGACGACACAGTCCACGCTCCCTGCGGGAATCCGAGGGATGAGGTCGAGTGCGTCACCCTCGAGGAGCTCGAAAGCCTCGCCGTCCTCCAGACTGATCGGGTCAGGCGAGGCTTCGACTCGCCCCGCAGCAGTTGCGAACAGGTAGTCGAGCACCTGGCTCCGCCGGACGAACGTCTCGGCATACGCGTCTTGGTCGAGGAGTTCTATGACTTGGCCAGCAGTGAGGGTGTTCACCGGAGCACCGAGCACTCGGCGGATGAACGTCTTCGACATCCCCACCACGCTCGCGACATCCTCGATCGCTACGCGTGTCGAGGAGTCGGCGTAGCGAGTCCGGTCCAGCCGGGCCACCGGCGTGACCGGCTTCACGTCGGGCAGAGACCTAGGCGGCGTGAGGCGGGTCACCGAGCCTCCCCCGGGCCCAGACGCTCGAGCTCAAGATCGTCTGGGACGCCGCTCGCTCCCTCTGTGACGGTGTTATCGGGAGTGGGCGGCATCGTGATCACATCGGTGCTGTCCAGCCAGCGGTACGACCACTCCGACCTCACCACGATCCGATCCGCCCAGGGGAAGTGGCTTGGCGCGAGGCTCTGGACCGCAGACTTGAGGGCCACTATCGCGGCGTCGATCCGAGCGCCCCGGATGTTCGCCCGGAGGCCCTCGGGCACATGAAGCTCGAACGACAACGTCAGGACGCGGTGGCTAGGCACGTCAGAACCCTATCTCGCGGAGATCTCTAGGTGTCCACGACATGCCGCTACGTGTCTGCTAAGTGACCAACAGCTTCCTCGTGGCCGCCCGCGTTGCCGACGATCGCCTTCGCACGTTCGATCGCCTCGGCCTGCGTGTCGGTGTGCGCGGACGCCCGCGAACCGCCGCCGGTGACCTTCCAGCCGCCGGCCGGGTCCGGGACACGTTCCTATCAGTAGCCACTGCTCGTGCCTCTCGCCCCGCGCGAAGCCCGGCCCCCCGCACCATGAGGGTGACAGGCGCCTCCCACATCTCACCTGCAAGTGGTGCGCTCTGGCGCTCACCCGGCCGGGGCACGTGCTCGCTCGTTCGAGCCGACATACTCGCAGGTAGCCGTGGCGCAACGACCCCACCGCCGAGCTACATCCGAAGTCGCCGCGGACGCCGGCGCGCAACCTCATCAACGCAGCCTTCACCCAACGTGCGGCCACCCGGGACGACGGCCTTGTCGTGTCGATGCCCCTTTAGGAGGGCGGGCGAGAGCACCGTGGCCAGAGACTGCGGACATCCGAGTCTGCTGCAGGGACAGCTACACCTGGGCTACATGGCGACGGCCGGATCGGTCTCTCTTGGCACTTGGACCGGTTCGGACAGGCTCGGTGTGCTGATGCATTGCTTTTCCGCCAAGGTGCCGGAGCGAGCGACGGAGTCCAGTAGTGCCGCCAGCTGCCCTCGTGCGTCGACCAAGTCCAGGTTCGTGGGCGGTTGGCCCGGCACCCGCTGGAGTGTTCGGGCGTGGCCAAACAGCTCCGAGTAGGTGCGCCCGGCTACCTGTTCGTAGTGTGGGACGGACCGTTAAACCGCACCGTCCGGCGTTGCCGCCAGGTGGCGCTCGTTGGCGACGAAGTAGCGGTGGTCCTTAATTCCATGCCGCAGTCGCGTACTGAGGGCTTCATCGATCTCGGCGCACTCGTCGAGGAGTCGTTCGATCTGTTCCGAGGTCGCTGTCTGCGTGCGCGCGAGGCGGCTGAGCGCGATTGTCGCTTCGGCGAGGGCGTGGTCGCCGCCGCCGAGGTTCCCGCCGATCGAGGTACGCAGGATGGAATTGAGCGCTCCGTAGGACTTAGCGCGCGTGTCAAATACCTGCTTTGCGGCTGAGGAGCCGACGACCTCGGCGAGGCGTGCCGCGTGAAGGGATGTCAGCCGGCTGAGCCTTGATAGTCCGCGGATCGCGAGTGCTCGAGGAAACTCGCGCTGGAGATGTACAGCCGTGTTGTGCAGGGCGTCGATCGCGCTGTCGACTGGGTCCGTCGACGTCGACTCGATGAGCTTCGGCCGAGGCCGCCAGCCAACCTGGTCAACGACATACGCGTCGTGAGTGATGTGCTCGCTCGCCCACTCCACCGTCATGAAAGCGGTGGAGACGAGACCGGTGGCCTGGTGCCTGTGTCCGCCGCGTCCCGCGTATTGGGTGTCCGCTGGCCGGCTGCGGTCGCCGAGGAGCCGCCAACCGGGGGCCCACCGGTAGCGACCGTCGAGCCGGATGAGCGCCAGGCTGAGTTCGGCGGCATCCTCGATGAGCACCAAGCGGTGTGGGCGTTCCAGCTGGCTGCCGAGCGTGACCAGCTCCCGGTCGAGGCCGATCACCGCCGCTGCGGCGGCGCGCCGCCAGATCTCGACGAGTTCGACCGGCTGGCGTGTGGCGAGCTCGTCGAGGTTGGCTCCCCGCTCTCCAGGTAGGAGCTCGGCTCTCGGCGCGTTCTCGTCCATGAGGGCGGCCAGGCGCAGGGGCAGATTCCATACGGGCGCGCTCGCGCCGGGTGGGTTGGCGGTCTGGACGACGCGGTGTGCGTACTTCCACACGACCGCGCGGTAGCGCTGGACGAGGTCGGCGGAGGTCCGGGCTTGCTCGGGACTCCCCCAGGCTGGGGCTGCTCCGTTGCTGGAGGCGCCGAGGTAGTAGGTGATGCGCCGGTACCCGAACAGGTCGGCGACGGCGGCGCGGACGTCGTTGTTTACCTCGCCGTAGGTCATCGCTGGCCGCCGGCGTCGGGCGTGGTGTGGTCGGGGTCGGCCGCCCAGGTGACGTCCAGGATGCTGCGGCACACCCTCAGCACTCCGCGGTCTTTCGCGTAGCGGGTCAGGGCGTCGAGGCCGCTGCGGGCCTGGTCGTGCAAGCACTGCCTGGAGGGGGCCGGTGGTGGGTCGGCTGCGGGCAGGTCGAAGGGGTCGTAGAGCGCGTCGAGGAGTTCGACCGCGATGTCGTAGTCCAGGAGGCTGTTCCACGGGACGGTCTCGGCCAGGCCGATGAGAGCGGCGCGGGTAGCCGCGTACACCACGTGCTGTTGGTGATGTTGCGCGCGGGCGCCGGCTCGGCGGCTTCATTGTTGGTCAACGTGTGCTCCTGAGTGTGCGCGATCGCGACGCGCTTGCTGCCTTGCGGCAGTACGGCGTCGTTTCATGCTCAGGTGTGCAGGCAGGGCCACCCGGCCGTGTTTGCGACGGGGGCCGGGCCGGCGGTCAGTCGTCGTGGGTGCGTTCGCTGCGCCAGGCGTCGTAGCCGATCTCGGCCGCCCGCGTGGCGTGTCGCAGCCCGCGGTAGGTGCCCATGAATGGCCACACGACGGCGCCGCAGGCGAACTCCAGGGCATCAAGGCACGCGAACGCGAGCGCGAACTGGAGCCAGCCGCTGGTTTCGGTCGCGGGGACCGAGTGGATCCAGCGAGCGACGCCGTAGTAGGTGAGGTATAGGCCGACGGACAGCGGCCAGGCGAAGCGCAGGTGACCCGGCTGGCGCATCCAGCGGGCCATTATGTTCGTTGGGAAGTACTTCTGGGAGAAGTTGACGTACAGTGCCGCGAGAACGAACGAGATCCGGAAGATCACGGCTGACCTCTTTCCCGTGTCGCGCCCGCGCGTCCATTGCCCCTGCGACGTGATGCGTAAACCGAATTCAGCACGTGTAGGGCATCGCTGAGCCGTTGTCGGCGAGCCCAAGCGGCTGATCGATCGGGCGGGGGTCAGGGCACGCGCTCGCTCATGCCGCAGTGCGGGCGGCTACGCCCGCACGGATCTGCCGCGAGAGCGCGCGCGACCGTAAGGGTGTCTGCCGGCTCCGTGTCGTCCTGATGCCCGGGCCGGGTCCCCGTCATGGGGCGCCCCGCGAGTGCCAACACCCGTTCTCCCGGAGTTTGCTTGGCCGCCTGCTAGTGGGGCCCATCTGCGATCCCGCCGACGATGTGCGTCCGCTTGTAGCGTGTGGGGGCGAGCTACTGGTCGATGTACGTGCGGTTCACGTACGTCTCAACCACGCGTTCGCCGAGTGGGCGTACTGCGATGTAGGGACTCTTTGCGGGCATCCAGATCTCCGACGGGACGTCGGGCGTAAGCGCACGTGCAAGCGCTCGGCTCTCGATCGGGACACCGAGTGCAGCCATTGCGTCGTCAAGCGAGTCGAAGTTCGTGCGTGCCGGCATCCGGTCCTCCGTCGGGTGTGCTTGCGATCAGTGTGGACCAACCCCTGGACGTCCTGGCCAAGTCCCGCCTGAATCCCGTCCCTACACCACGAAGGCGACCGACTAGCCCCTCACTCTTGACCAGCACGAAGATCACGCCAAGCGCTACACCACTCCCAGTGGCATCGTTCGGATCCCATCGGTCGAAACGCGCGCTCAGGTCCGGCGCCCGATGCCTCGTCGCGGAGCGGGTCGCGCGGCCCTCCGCCCTCCCGGTCCTTCCTCACGTCGCCCAGTCTGGCGGACGCCCCGACGGCGCAATGAGTTTCCGGTCATGCCGCAGGTCACGCGCACCGGGTGACGCGCCAGTCAGCTCTCGCACTTGCCGGCTGGCCGAGCCTTGAGGTGTGTCCCGTGGTCCTCCTGCCAGGGTCGTTCTTAATCGGCAGGGCACGTCACGCCGCGGCTGCGCAACGTCCGCGGAGCGCGCGTCATAGCCACCTACGGCTGGCACAGTGACTGCATGACAACTTCGGTTCTCAACAGTCTGCCCACCAGGCAAGAGGTCCTGGCGCACGGCTTCGACTTTTCGTCCCACGTGGTGGCAGCCCAGGATGGAAGCGTCATGGGGGGCGTTCCTCGCCGACCTACCAGCCGCAGTCCAGGGGCGCGGTTACCACCACTTCACACGTCACGACCTTCTCACCAGCTTCGATTTCACCTCGTCGAACGCGGACGGCAGGCTGCTCCTGGCCTGCAACGTCTGGGGAACTGGAAACGGCGGATGGCTCGCTCCAAGGCGCGCCCGAGTCTTCCGTGACACCCAGCCGGACGACCTCAACGCACGCCTTGCCTCTGCTCGGCACACCATGGAGAGGGACGGGCCTGTCGCCGCCTACGCCGCGTTGCACGATGGCGGCCCGAACCGCGTCAAGCACATGCGCGCTTCGTTCTTCACCAAGTTTCTCTACGCGGCCGCCGCCCCGGGTGACGGCTCATGTGGTCGTGCCCTGATCCTCGATCAGTTCGTAGCGATCGCCCTGAACGACCTGCACCGTTGGTCTCTCCCCGAGCAGGCCGGCTGGTCACCCGAGACGTATGGACGCTGGCTGGACCTCGCCCACGGCATGGCCCGCCAAGAATCCGAGGCGACTGGCGAGCACGTCCGGGCGGACGCGATCGAGATGGCGTACTTCACCCATGGGCGTGACCTCTCTCGGAGACGGGTGCGAACAACCACCAAGAACGCGTAGCGACGCGTTACGGGTTACACGGCTCCTGGGTTGCGGCTCGGCGTTGTCGGCCATACCGGGCGCGCTGGGCCACGCGCGGGCCGTCTGCACATGCCGGTCTCACGAGCGACGAGTCGGGACTTGCGCTCAGTCCTCTCGCTCTCCTAGAACGGCCCCGCGAAACACGGACCACCTGCGGGGGGCTGGCCGCCGGGGCACGGGTCGTGGTCTCGTGGCAAGGTCTCCCTCACAGCACGAACTCCCGGGAGCAAGATGTCAGTCGCTGAGTGGGCATCACCGGTCCTCTCGTTCGTGGGCGCGGCCGTCGGAGCATGGCTCGTGTACCGCGTCGGTCGCGCGCAAGAGTGGGGACGCCGCTTCCAAGCGGCCCTAGACATGCTCGGTTCGAGTGATCCTCGACAGCGCGCGCTAGGTCGGGCCCGGATCGTCGAGATCTGCCGGCACGGCGCCGCCGACGACAACGGGCGCAATGAGGCACTCGCGGTGCTACGCGAAGACGTGCGCGGGTCATGCCCGGACGATGTTTGGCGCATGCTTTCCGATGCGGCCGTCGAGTCGCCGCCGCGGTTATGGATTGCCACCGACGGGCGTACCCGAATCGAAGGCGATGAGATCCACGTCGATAGAACTGTAGTGGAGTCCGCCGTGGCCTACGTCGACATTGCCGGTGGTGGTGACGCGGCTCAGGATCAGGTTGTGGCGCTCATCGCGGAGGCCGCCGTGACTTCTGTTCGCGGCGCCAGTCCACTCGTACGGGGCGCATCGAGTCCCGGCGCGGCTCGCTCCTTGCCGGACGATCAACGATTGATCCTTGTAAAACTCAACCCAGACGCGGCGGGTTTGGACGACACGACCCTCCGCGAACGGGCTCGGAAGTCATGGCGCCTCTCGATCGAGCGAGTGCGGTCCGAGCCTCCCGTAGGAGTCGCAGCTGTGGTGCAGCAACGGGTCGTAGGTGCGTGGGAGTACCTCGGCGTCGAGCCCAGTGCTGAACGCCCAGGGCGGGTCGAGTTCGGACTCGGGAGGCCGCTGCCAGACCTGGTCGGCTCCCAGTACGGCGACACTGGCCAGAACCCCGTGCGGTATTGGCCATAGGTTTCCCTGGCCTGTCGCTTATGGCGCGTTCACGACGCCGCGCTTCCCGCTTCCAGCACCTGTCACCTGCGCCCAGACCGACTCGATCGACGCGCACGGACATGCCGCTGGGCAGGAGGGGCGCCATAGTGCTCTACTCATGTCGCCTGGCGGTCACAGGCCTGCAGGGCGAGGTTGTCCGCCGCGGCGCGCTGCCCTTCAGGGTGCACTGCGGACTGCCGTCGCCGTACCGCGGAACCAGGCCAGCGCCTCGAGCAGGCGCTCCTGTGACCGCCCCTCGGCGAGCAGCGTCACCTCGAACCCAGGCCGCATTGCGAGTTTGACGGCCGGCAGGTTGACGCCTGGCACGGCGTTGAGCCGCTGCCGCAATGCCTCGCGTAGCGCTACGTCGTCGAAGGGCGGCCGGTACTGCATCCACTGGAAGACCACCTCGAATTTGCCCGAGGGGTAGATGGCCGCCGGCCAAACTCCACCGTGTCGGATGTCGCGCTCGTCGACCATGAGGAAGGCCGTCGTCTCGTCCGCCGAGCCGTACGCGAGCACGCCGCCCATGTCCTGCCAGGCGGCCAACACGGATAGCACCGCCTTGGCCACGGGCGGCTCGTGGGCCGAATAGAGCTGCTCCTGGAAGCGGCTCGCAGCCTCGTCCTCCTCGCCCAGGTCCGGCACGGCGTCGGGGAGCTCGGCCGGGTCGAGACCAACTAGAACGGCCAGTTCATCGACGCGCATGCGGCGCGACTGGTCAGCGCGGCCTTGCTCGTCGACAGGAACGCCTTCCTGGCGAAGCATCTCCGTGGGGTCGTCGTCTCGGTCTGGGTCGTTCCAGCGGAACCCGGGCGGGACCGCGCCCGAGCTTTTGCGGACGCGGTGAGCGTTTGGCATCTCGTGATTGGCCACGCGCTGTCCCACCGGCACTTGGTGGCTGCCGATTAGCGCCGCTAGGTCGAGGTAGGAAGTCCACGACCCGGCCGGCAGCGCCGCGACCGCCGCCTCCAGCACGTCCCATGCCGGCTCACCAGCCGAGCGGACGCCAGCGAGCGGTGCGGGCCAGTAGGCGCAGATGCGGTCGGCGAGCCGGTCGGCGCGGGCAAGGATCTCGGGTCGACCCCACCGCTCCTGCGAGGCGATGTCCCTTGTCATGGCCACACCGCTGGTCTGCAGCGTCGTGCGCTTGACCGCGAAGGGCTTGTTACCGAGCGGCGAGTTATAGCCGGTCAGCGTGAGGTTGCCGAGGGTGTGCAGTAGCTCTCGGTGCAGATCCTCCGGCTCCTCGTTCTCGCCGGCGTCCTCGGACAGCACCTCAAGCCACGATTCGGTGAGGGTCTGCGGTAGAACGTGCTCGATCGTAAGCCGATCGCCCTGCACCGGCTCGCGGTTGTGGTATGTCTCCTCGACCCAGCGGAGAAGCAGCGCGCGCTGGGGCGCCCGGCCGTTGAGGTAGAACGGCACTGTCTGCAGCGCGGCGCGCACGTCGTCGTCGCGGGCGAAGTACTTGCGGCCAGACGACAGGTAACGGTGTACCGCCTCGTCGACGGGCAGATTCTCGTCCAGCGACGGAACGACGTCGAGCAGCACGCGGTTGATGTTCGCCGTAGCCCGGCCGATGAGCAGTCGCCGCACGAGAAAGCTTTCGACCACTAGCAGCGCCTGCGCTACAGCGGCACTGTCGGTCTGTCCGCGTTCACGCAGGTCCAGCAGGTGCAGCGCCAACGGGTAGACCGTCGTCGTTCCCCAGTCCTTCAGTCGCTGGAGGCGCCGTCGAACGCTGGGGTCATGCTCCTGCTCCGGGTCGAGTACCGAGCGCAGGAGTCGGCCGAGACGGGCGAAGCGCGCCACCTCCGCTTCAATCTCGGTCTCCATGGTCAGCCGCTCGAGCCGGCGCTGCTGCTGCTCGTAGATTTCGGTCTGCTTGATGCGGCTGTCCTTGCGCACCAGGTCGAGCCAGAACAGCAGTTCCAGGTCGTCCGAGCTCAACGCCTGCTGCAGCGGCAGCCAAACGCCGTTGTAGACACGCTCGCCGGCCGTGGGCAGTCGCATGAAGAGGTAGTTGCGCAGAAGGTCGCCCTGCTTGAGCGCAAGGCCGGTGTTGTTGAGCGACTCGAAGATTCGGTAGGCGTTGTCGCCGGGCTGCGCCGTGACGGACACAAGCGACAGCCCGCGGATGACGGCGCCCTCGATACGGTCGACATCCAACGGGTCGTCGGCATCGTCGACACGGACCAACTGACTGCGGAAGTAGCGGTACGCGGCACCCACCCGATCTGGCCCGCCCGCCTGCGGCGTCGCATCCAGGACGGCCTCGTACGCCGGGCGGTCCGCCTGTGTCGGCACGACCTTCGGGCGCTCTGCGGCGGGCCTGTACTTGTTCGTGAGGAACAGTTCGTCAAGGCGCTGCCGGTGGTCTCCACCTTCCGTCGCCTGACGGTGGTCTCGGATGGCGCACAGCAGCAGCGTGAGCGTCGTCAAACGCTGCTGGCCGTCGACGACGAGGTACTCCTGCACCCCGACGGGGCCGAGGCCAGGGCTAGGGGCGAGGACGACAGAGCCGATGAAGTGCGTGGCCGTCTGATCGTGCTGGCGGTCGTCGGCGAGCTTCTCCACGTCGTCCCACAGGCGCTTGAGTTGTGCCTCTCCCCAGGAGTAGGTGCGCTGGTAGAGGGGCACGCGGTACTGCTTCGAGCCCTCGAGCAGCTCCTGCAGCGTCGTCTCCTTGGCAATGACCACGGGATGACTCTGGCATAGAGCGGGTGCCTGCGCGTCGTCCGCTGCCCCTGATGTCTCAGGCCTCTTCGCCGCGTTCCCTCAGAGAGATCCGCGTACATAGGAAGCGTGCTCGCCCGACGCACCGGGGCTGATCCGGGCCGCGTTCAGCGCTGCTAGGCCGGCGCGTTAGGGCGCGTTAGGGCGCGTTAGGGCGCGGTCCGCGGAGGGCGCGAAGCACCCGCATCGCGGGGCCCCATGGCGGGGCCTCGGCCTCCCCGTCAAGGCGCCCGGGCGGCTCGTCGTTGAGCTAGTACGGGAGTCCTTCCCATTCGGCACGGTGGACGTCGGCGGGCTCGCAATCCCGCGTCGCTACACTGCGAGGCATCATCCGACTCTGCCGCGAAGTGTGCGCGGCCGTGCCGCGTGCGCGCTCAGACGCTCCCTCGCCGCCAAGGTATGTAAAGCTCAGTCGCGACTACGACCAGCGCAGGTGGTCGAACACCAACTCACGTTCAGCACTTGCGTCACCGTCGAAGTCTGCGCCAACCTCACCAGTCGAAGCATTGACAACGATGCTGGCGAGCGAGGGCTCGTTGCGCCGGAAGCAGTCCTCCGAGAGGAGGTCCAGCAGCCGGCCCATACCATGCACGAGGTACGGCAAGTTGAGCTCCCCCGCAACTCGCCGTACGTCACCGTCTCTCGTGCCACAGCTGCCTCAATCAACCTATCGCGCACTCGTGGCAAGCTCCCGAACGCGGTGTCCGTCACCGTAATCGTCCGGCCCTTCATCGAGACCTTCTCGCCCTTACGCAACATGAGACCCATACGGAACATCTTGGCAGCGCCAGTAGTCAGGTCGACAACGTCGCGCTGCTGACACCGCGTGGTGACCCGCGTACACGCTCATGCCGCAGTGAGAGTGCGATGAGCACTCCGCTGGACCAGGCGGGCGACACGCCGGCACCCGGTAGCCATGCACTGCACGGGCTGACGATCCGTCAACGACCTCCGCTGAGCTCCGGCGAACGTCCTTCGGACTCGCTGACGGGGTCCAGACCCTGCCCACAAGCGAGCGAAGCTGGGGCTCGCTGGCCAGCACCCGACCAAGGTAGAGGCTGCACGCGAGGCGCATAGGGCCGGGAGCCGGGCCGGCCCAGTGTGATCGCGCGGCCGGACTTCCCGCGGTATCGCACCTTGCGCGAGGACACCGGCACGTCCCCCGCTGCCGCGTGTACCGAGGTGTGGTGGGTCGACGCCCACGGCACCGTCTCGGCCCAATGACTCGTCGGCAACGCCCGGCAGATCGGCCGCGGTACGAGCTGTCGTCAGCGTCATGCGGAAGGGGTTCTGCTCGGCTTGAGGCTCCCCTTGCCTGACGCGCTCGGACCTTGCCCCCAGCGCCGGCGTGTCGCCCTAGACTCCGCCGTGAATGCCCGCGACGTTTCGCCACGGGCGCTATTACCCGAGGAGCGACATGGACGACCTCACCAACGCACCGCGCGATGTCGAAGAGGATGACGCGCAGGTTGCGCCTGACGGCGACCTCGCCCGGGATCAGCCGCCCGCCGCGCCTGGAGAAGGGCCCTCGGCCGCCCTAGTCGAAGTACTGCCGGGCGTCGTGATCGCCTTCGGGGACGTCCCCGCTGGCCTAGGTCTGGACCTGGTGGACTTCGGGTTCGTCCCCGCAGCGGACCGCAAGCAACTCGCCACGGCTCTCGGTTCGTTGATCGGCAACACCGCCACCGTGGGCGGCAACATCGCCAACGCGGTGTCGAGTACGCAGGGGCTGTACCAAGTCAGTTCCGCCACTCAAGCCTTGCTCAACAATGGGGCCGTCCTCGCCGTCAAGGACGGTGCGAACCTTGGTTCCGTCTGGATGAATGGCGACCTGGTGGCGCAGGCGCGCTTCATCCCGGTCAGCGCCGCCAGCGCTGCTTCGGTCGCTGCGGCGATCGGCCCAGCGGTTGCGATGGTCGCCATTCAGATGCAGCTGAACGAGATCACTGGTCTGGTCCGCACAAACATTGCCCTGACGACGCAGGTGCTTGGCGCCCTTCGCAGCGAGCAGTGGGCCGAGCTGAGCGGACATGTCGCCGCGATCGACCGGGCTCTGGCGCAGGCACGTGAGATCGAGTCGATTCCGAAATCACTCTGGGAGACGATCGCCGGGGACGAGGCCGCTCTGCGCAAGCAGGTCGACCTCTACCGTCGTCATGTTGGCGGCCATCTCAGAGGGATCGACCAACCCAACACACGTGCCCGTCGGGAGTATCTCGACGCCAACGCCGAGGCGATCGTCTTCGACTCCCACGCCCTGATGTCCTCGCTGAAGGCGTGGACCGGATACAAGGCCCTTCAGGCCGGTAGGGCTCGAAGCGCAGGGGACGGCGACGCCTACGAGGCACGGCTCGTCGACGTCATCATCCGGGATACCCGCACCGAGCTAGAGGCAGCCCTCGCCGACGCGACGCAGCTCGTCGACGCCGTTACCCGCGAGCTACGACTGGTTGCCGAACCCGCCGGACCCATGACGATCCCCCTGACCCGCAAGCGCCGTGACCATCGCGCCGCCCGCGTGACCAGCAACGACCTACTCAGGGCGATCGAACCCCTCGCCGACGCACTGCGGCCCACTCCGCCGCCGGTTAGTGCCCCAACGATTGTCTGCTCGTTCGAGGACGTGGACCTGGACCCGTACCTCCGAGTCCTGCGGTGGACCATCGACGCAGACGAGACACTGCGCTGCATCGCCTTCTGCTACGACCGTGACGAGTTAGACGTCGTCGCCCTCGGCCAGAATGTGCTCAGTCGCATCGAACCGGAGAAGTGGGCCACGCTCGTTGCCGTCACAGACCGGCGAGTCATCACGTCGCGGGCGAGCGAGTTCCGCCGAGAAGGTCGGATCGGCCGACAGATACCCCTCGACGACGTGCGATACGTGCGGGCGAGGAGCGCCCTCGGGGCAGATCGACGGCCCGAAGTGGACCTCATCTCGCGCGAGGTCGACTTCAGGTGGGGCTTCCATGCCGACACGGACCCCTCGCAGGTCGCCGCGCTCGCCGCGGTTCTAGCCGATTCGATGATGCTGCCCGACGCCGAAAGGAAAGCACTCATACAGACGCCAGGTGGCCAGATCGAGGCCGGGGGCACGCCGGAGGGGCGTGCTGCACGGACAACTGATGGCGAGTAGTCACGCGGCTTGGGTGGCCGGTGCGGGCGAGATGTCCTTGTGCTTCGAGGGGCTCACCAGCCCAGACGGCCTTGCAGGTGAAGTCGGGTCGCCGAGCTCCACGAGCGGCGTCCTCCACCGCGCCTCAACCTGATCACCAACACCGAGCCCAGAAAGACCGACCCGCCATTGGCCCTCACCGCCTGAGAGCAACGGATCACACCGAAGCGCGCCACACCACGTCCACGGACTTGACCCGACGGCTCGTGGGCGAGCGCCCCGCCTCCATTCACGGCCTACTCGTCCTCTGACCTGTCGATCAGTTCAACCAACGCCTCGGGCGGAGTGCTGGGCTTTGTCACCAGGCGCTTTCCACCTCCCGGATTGGGATCGCCGGCGAGGGCCGCGAGAACGTCAGAGGGCGTTGCCGTGTTCGCGGCAACCGCCTCACGCACCTTGCTCGAGCCTTTCCCTGCGGCCGCGCGGAGGAGCCTTGAGTCGATGGTTGTTCTCCCCGCAAGGTCGAGAAACGCGAGCTCTGGGAAGGAAGGATTGCTCACGGCGATCGCGCGGTTGCCGTCGGCGTAGGCGTATTGGGCGAACCGAGCCAGCACATCTGCGGGCGTTTGAGGGTTCGCCGCCAGAGCCATCATCAGATCCGTGCCGATCGGTCGATAGTCCCCGCCTCGGCAGCGGACCGTGGGCCGAGTGGGCGACCGGTCGGCGCGCGAACCGGTCCCGGTGGCCGAGTGCACGACGGCCTTGGCACACCTGGAGGCAACAGCGTTCACCGGCGCGGTGCCGCGTGGCGTGCAGGAGGCCCGTGATGTCGATCCCGACCAGGCAGTGCATCGTCGGTGAGATCGCCTCCCAGCCGGAGTGGTCGAAGACGAGCGATGGCACGGTGCGGTTGTTCGCCCGCATTAAGATCGGGGCCCGTCGCCCGCGAGAGGACGGCACCTACGGGGAGCCGGTGGAGTCTTTCCACAATCTCGTCGCGTACGGGCGCGCCGCCGAGCGTGGCCGCAGCCGGGTGCGCCAGGGGGACGTCATCGTCGCCGCCGGCTATGTCCGCACCTACTCGCATGACCAGGGCGCCGAGCCGCGGACCGGTGAGGAGTTCGTCATGCGGTGGTTCGGGCACGAGGCCTGGCGTACCGAGTACACGGTGGCTCGGTCCGCGCCGGTCGCGGGGCCGCCGTCGCGGCGTCGTGCCCCCAGGCGGTCCTCGGTCGCGGCGTTCGTCACGCCGGTCCCGGCGCCCGATCCGGCACGGTACGACCGGTGGTCGCCATGGTGGACCCGGACATGGGTGGGCCGTCGCGAGCGGGGCGCCCCCCGGCGCCGCAGCTCGGGGTCTTCGCGGGTGAGGAGGAGGAGCCCGTCGGGCCGGTCAACTGGAACACCCTGCCGGCGGCGGAGGCGGCCGCGCGCTGGGTGGCGCTGGAGGCGTGGGTGTCCTGGCTGCGCACCGCCTACGGGCTGTCGGTGCTGGAGATCCCGCCGTTATGGCACCGCCATGACGAGCTGGTGTGGGAGCTCTCGGCCCTGCATCAGCACTGGCTGGCCTGCTACGGCGAGGGTGCGTCGGGCTCGGCGCCGTTGCAGTGGCACCGGGACTTCGACGACGCCCGCCACCGCCTGCGCCGCTGGGTCGCTGCCTGCGGCACCCAGGGCGGTGCCGACCGGCCCACCTTGGTGGCGTCCTGGCCCGGACAGCCCCCGCGCGACGTGGAGCCCGCCCGGGCGATCACCGACCGGGACGCGGACTTCCAGGACATGGTCCGCGCCGACGTCCAGGAACGGCTTGACGCCGCGGAGGCGATGGCCACCGCGCTGTCGTCGCCCGGCCGGTCCGGGGGTGCGTGATGCACCGGATGCCCGGCGCCCTGGAGCGCGAGCTGGCCGACCTGGCCGCGCTGACCGATCACGCCTCGACCGGCGCCCACGACGCCTACGCCCGGCTCCGCGGCCCGCTGTGGGCGACCCTGCACACGCTGGGGTTCGACGGTGGTGAGGTCCTGGTCCTCGGTGACGGCGCCCCGACCCTGTTAGGCATGCCCGGCGGCCAGGAGCGGTCCGTGGACTTCGTGGCTGCCCGGCTCGTGCCCCTGGGCGGGTCCGCCTCCGCGGCCGTGACTCCTGGCGCCAGCAGCGATGTGGGCTGCTTCGACGTGGTGGTCGCCTCTTTGCCGTGGGCCGATGTACAGCTACGCGACCCTGCCAGGTGGGCGCAGCGGGTGGTGCGTCAGGCGCAGATGACGATCGGCGCGGCGACCCTGGCCCGGCCCGGCGGGCTGATTGCCGTGCTGGCCACGCACGACCTGATGGACGCCCCCGACCCCGGGGAGCGCCGGGCGATCATGCAGCACGCGGCGTTCCTCGGTGCGGTCCGGCTGCCCGCCGGGGTGCTGCGGCCGGCGGCGGGTACCGACAACGTCGTGGATCTCATGGTGTTCACGGCCGCGGGCCCGCCGCACGCGACCGGGACCCGGGCGTTCGAGACGACGGTCCAGATCTCGCTGCCCGGCGGGGACGTCGTGTTGAACCGGTACTTCGACGACCACCCCGAGCAGGTGCTGGGATCCGTCGAGGTGGAGGCGAGCGTCTGGGGCCGCCCGTCCCTGACGGTCGTCGGTGACGGCGCGACCTTCGACCGGGAGGTGAGCCTGGCGCTCGGGAGCCTGGCGGCCGGTGCGGTGCGCGATGGCCTGACCGCCGCAGCACCGGGCGATCCCGGGGTGGCGGGCAGCGCCGGCGGGTGGGTCATCGAGGGCGCCCGGCGGTACCTGCCCTCCCAGCTCCAGGGCGGCCAGATCCATGGCGCGTGGCGCACGTCCCACGGGTGGCCGACCACCCGTCCACCAGAGCCAGACGTCGACCTGTGACCACTGTGAGCGAGACGGAGGCAGCCACGCTTGAACTCCGGACCGGGTCTCTTGCGGTCCTTCGTGGACCTGCAGGTGAAGACGAAGGAGAGGACACGTGACCAGCTACGTGACGCTGACCCCGGAGGATGTCGCTAGGACGCTCGGCACCTCGCCGTGGTGGGTCAGGGAGCAGGCTCGCCGTGGACGTATTCCGCACCTGCGAGTTGGCAGGGGCCAGATCCGGTTTCTGCCCGAGCACGTCGACGCTCTCTTCAGGCTCATCACAGTCGATTGCGTCGCTGAAGATGCCAAGCCGGCCGTGACCACCTCGAGTGACCTCAGCGCGCTCGGCCCGACCGTCAAGTCCCTCGCGGCACATCGGCGTCGTCCACACGTGGCCGGCGATCGCCAACTGTCTTGAGCCACGCGGTTCGCCCCGCGAGGTGCGACTGCCGACCACAGCGAGAGCCCCTTTCGGTCAACTCGCCGGCGGGCGACTCCGCCGATAGCGGACCGGTCAATCACGCAGACAGTGGTGCCGCACCTCTACTCACCAACGTGGCGACAGTCTTCGGCTGGCATGACGACTTCCGGCGAGCTGGACGACGCGATGACGCAGCAGGTGCACCGCCCCCTGGCGTCCGCCTTCCCGTCCGCCTGACCGTCGATCAGTCGCTGGGCGCCCTCGCCCTACCGTCCACCCGTTGGGTGAAGGCGCAGCCCGGCCATGGCACGGGAGGCGGCGTCCGCGGCGGCTCGCTGCTGGTCGGGGAGGAGGTGCGCGTAGGTCTCGGTCGTTGTCGTGATCGACTCGTGCCCGAGGCGGCGCTGCAGCACGAACAGGTCCGTTCCCGCGGCGATCATCCACGACGCGTGCGTGTGCCTCAGGTCGTGCACGCGCGGCCGCTTGGTCAGTCGGGGGGCATCGGGGTCGGGCGATCCGTCGGACCGTCGGGGGTTGCGGGCGGCGTCGAGCGCCGGCGTCCACGTGGTCGTCCAGAACCGCGGCGACTGCAAATGCGCGCCGACGGTGTTGGTGAACAGGAGCTCGCCGGGCGCCTTGCCGGCGACGAGCGGGGAGAGCACGTCGACCAGGTCGTCCCGCAGCGACACGGTGCGCCACGCGCGCTTGGTCTTCGGCGGGCCGACGTACCAGTGCCGATCCTGATCCCGCTTCCATGCCTTGGTCACCTTGATCGTCGCCGGGCGGGACACGAGGTCGACGTCGCCCGTGGTGAGCGCGGTGGCCTCACCCCAGCGCAGCCCGGTGGCGACGAGGGTCAGCACGAGCGGCTGGTAGTGCGGCGGGATCTTGGACAGCAGGAGCATGAACTCGTCGGGGGTGAGCACCGTCATGTCGTCGCGGGTGGACTGCGACTTGGGCAGCAGGACGCCGGCGCACGGGTTGTCAGGTCGGTACCCGAGCCGCACCGCGGTCGCCATCGACGCGGAGAAGAGCCCGTGGACGTTGGCGATGGTCTTGGGCGCCAGGCCCTTCTTCGACATGTCCGCGACCCAGCCGGCCACCTGCCGGTAGGTCAGCGCGGAGACCGGGAAGGCACCGAGCGTCGGGACGATATGGGCCGCCATCTGCTGGCAATAATGGGCGCGGGTGTCAGTGCCGACCGCGGTCAGGAGGTCGATGTGCTCGGCGACGACCTGGGCGACGGTGGGTCCGAACTTGCGGATGGCGTCAGCAACTCGCGCCGCCTCGGCGGCGTATCCGCCGGCCGCCTCGATCAGCTTCTTGGCGACGATCGCCTCGCGTTCGTCGTCGTACGTCAGGGACGTCTGGCGTCCCGTCTCGGGGTCACGCCAGAGCACCGCGAACGCCCGCGTCCCGTCCGCGCGACGCCGCTCCCGCAGAGAGGCCATACAGGAAAAGGTAGCCAATCGTGTCAACGATTGGCTACCTTCCTGTCAACATGGCCAGCGTTTCCGCAGGTCTTCAGGGGTGGAGGTGGCGGGAATCGAACCCGCGTCCGATGACTGTGAACCAGGACTTCTCCGTGCGCAGTCTGCTGCGATTTTCTCGGCCCCCATGATCTAGCAGACATGTCATGGACGGGCCCAGTCGGCTAAGAGTCCCCCCAGCATCACCGACGAATGCTGGGAGCAGTGGCTCTCTAGATGACGCCAGCTACTGAGACGAGAGCGAGCTCAGGCTGACGGACTTCGGTACTCGCTCAGGCGGCGAGAGCGAAGTCGGCGCGATTGGTATCGGCACCTATTGGTTTGCAAGGATCGTTTACGAGATAACCCTGCGTCCTCGGCACGCTTCTCCTGGATCGACGATCACCGTCGAAACCGATCACCCCCTGTGCAGTTGTCAACCACTCCGCCGTCCCCTGCCGCGAGCGGCCGGGTCGGGTGGAGCAGGTCAAGCATAGTCGTCAACCCCGCCGGCGGCACGACCATTCCCGCCCGGACGCGGGGGCCCGAGCCGGCACGCGTGACCAGCGCCGGGCACGCTTCGCCAGCCCCCACCACGCTCACCAGCCCCCGCCACCACCGCCGCCCACTCCGCCGCCGGCGAACCCGCGGCCGCCGGAGCCGCTGGACCCGGACGACGCCGGCGTCGCGGCGGAGATGGACTGGGTCGTGACGGCGGTGAAGCTCTCGACGCTCTGCCCGAACCCGCCGACGCCCCAGACCCCGTACGGCACCCCCACGCCCCGGTACCAGGTCGGCTCCGGCACCGACTCCCCCCGGGACGCCAGCGCCTCGAACCCGCCGGACCACCGGTCGGTCACGCCGAACGCGATGGCGTACGGCAGGTACCGGCTGAACAGGTCCTCCCCGTGCACCAGCCGCAGCGCGTCGGGGTCCGCCGTCTCCAGGTAGCGCTTGAACGCCACGGCCTGCGCCAGCACCTCAGTCCCTGCGGCGGTGCGGGCCGGCGCGGCCCCGGCGCACACCAGCACCACCACACCGACCACCACCAGCGCGACGCCGACCAGCGCGAGCCCGTCGACCAGCGCGGCGATCGCCACCCCGACCCCGGCGATCCCGAGCACCAGCAGCGCGACGGCCACGGTGTACCACCGGTGCCGGACGGTCCGCGGGTTCGCGGTGAACCACCCGCGCTCGGTCACGTGCGCGTAGAGCAGCTCCTGGACGGCGGCCATGGACGACGCGAACGTCGTCCTCACCCGGGACATCCGCACCGTGTCCCGCTTCCTGAACAGGTCCGCCAGCAGCCGCGACTCGAACGCCGTCAGAGTCGACCGGTCCCGGGAGACCTCGACCAGCTCCCAGTCGCCCGGCACGTCCCGCGGCGGCCCCGGCACCTCCCGGATCTCCAGGTACCCGCGGACCGCGAGGTCGACGATCGTCGCGGTGACGTCGCGCGGGTCGGCGACCTCGTCCAGCAGCGTGCCGAGCTCGCCGGGCAGCACGCCGTCGGGCGGCGTGGACTGCACGGCGACCGGCGGGCGGTGCTCGCGGAACGCTCCCCCGCCGCCCGGGGCGCCGGCGACCATGCCGGTCGGCAGGCCGAGCGCCGCGCGGTCGCGTCCGCCGCGGCGCGCGCGGGCCACCGCCAGGGCCGACCCGACGCCGGCGATCAGCAGCGCCGTGCCGCCGGTCGTCCGGGTCGGGACCCACGGGTCGGTGTAGTCGACGGCGTCCCCGACGATCGGCCTGACGCCGGGGAACGTCCCGGCCGGCCAGACGACCACGATGGTGAACGGCTCCCCCGGGCGCAGCGCGGCCACCGAGGACGTCGCGGTGTCGCCGTCGACGTCGGTGCCCTGCGTGCACGGCCGGCCGACGTCGCCCCCCGCGAAGCACAGCACCTCGTCCACCGGCGCCGGACCGTTGACGGTCACGCCGACGTCGGACAGCGGGATCTCCCACGCGCCGCCGATCACATCCAGGTACAGCTCGTCGCCGGTCGGCGGGACGACACGGGGGTCGTCGGTCAGCCGCGTCCCGGCGGGGTTGACCCATCCCTCGACCCGGTAGGTCACCACGTACACGTGCGACCCCGAGACGTCGTCGACGTCCTCGTCGCCGATCCGCAGCATCAGTCCTTGGCGGGTCCTCTCGACGTCGAGGTCGTCCGGCGCGGTGTCGCTGGACGCGCGCACGTCGGTGATGCGGAACAGCCGGTCCCGCTCGGGGTCGCCGGCGATCGCCTGCCGGGTCGGCAAGGTGACGAACGGGCCGTGCCCGGGCTCATCCCCGAAGTCGAACGTGAGCTCGAGCCGCACGTCCGCGACGCCGTCGGCCCTCACCGCGACGTTCGCCGAGTAGCGGGTGATCTCCTGGCCCTCGGTCTGCGCCGAGGCCCGGTCCGCCCGCACGACCAGGGCGAGGACCATGGTGATCCCGGCGAGCGCCCACGCCACCACGCGGAGCCAGAACAGCGTGTCGCGTCTCGGCGGCCGCCCGGAGCCGGCGCGGTCAGGCCTCCGACGACGCTCCCCCATCGCCGCCGCCCTGCCTCAGCGGTCGCGCTTGGCGCGCATCGCGCGCACGGCCTCGAGGTTGTCCTGCCGTTCGCGCAACGTCTGGCGCTTGTCGTACTCGCGCTTGCCTCGGGCGAGGGCGATCTCGACCTTCGCGCGCCCGTCCAGGAAGTACAGGGACAGCGGGACGATCGTCTGCCCCTTCTCCTTGGTCTTCGACTCGAGCCGGTCGATCTCGGTGCGGTGCAGCAGCAGCTTGCGCTTGCGCCGGGGCGCGTGGTTGGTCCAGGTGCCCTGCGTGTACTCCGGGATGTGCACGCCCTCGAGCCACGCCTCGCCGCGCTCGATGGTGCACCAGCCGTCGACGAGGGACGCGCGGCCGGCGCGCAGCGCCTTGACCTCGGTCCCGGACAGCACGAGGCCTGCCTCGAACACGTCCTCGATCGTGAAGTCGTGCCGGGCCTTCTTGTTGTTGGCCACGAGCTTGCGCCCGGTGTCCTTGCCCATCGCGTGCGCACCGTCCCTCGTCCACCAGCACTGCGTCCCGTGCACGACGTCGTCGTGCAGCCGGTCCAGGCTAGTGGGGCGCGCGGCCGGGGGGCGGCCGGACGGCGCGAGGTTCGCTAGAGGCCGAGCAGCGGCCGTGGGTCGGTGGTGGCGCCGTTGACGTAGACCTCGAAGTGCAGGTGGCAGGCCGCCGACGTCCCGGTGTTGCCGGAGTACCCGAGCAGCGTCCCGCGGTCCACCGACTGCCCCGCCCGCACCACGAACCGCGTCATGTGGTTGTAGCTGGACATCAGCGAGTTCCCGTCCACGTACCCGTGGTCGAGCATGACCTGGTTGCCGAAGCCGCTGCGGGACTTCGCCCACTGCACCGTGCCCGCCTTGGCGGCGTAGAGCGGGGTGCTGCAGTACGTGCGCAGGTCGATCCCGGCGTGCAGACGCGTGTAGTGCAGCGTCGGGTGGAAGCGCATGCCGTAGTCCGAGGTGACGTAGATCGGGTTGATCGACGTCGGGTTGCCGAACAGGGCACCCCGCACCGTGCCCGACGGCGGCTCGGCGGCACCACTGGGCGCGGGGGGCGCCGCGGGGGCGGGCGGGGCGGCGGCTCCGGCGCTGGACCTGGCGCGCTCGGCGGCCCGGGCGGCCGCCTCCTCGGCCGCCTTCGCGGCGGCGGCCTCGGCGGCGGCGCGCTGGGCGGCGATGATGCCCTGCAGCTCGTTCTCGATGGCGGCGCGCTGGGCCTCCGCCTCGGCAGCCTGCGCCTCGGCGTCGGCCTTCATGCCCTCGATCGCAGCCTGCTGCGCGGCCTGCTGGGCGATGAGACTCTCGATCTCGGCCGTGCGGTCCGCCGCGGCCTCCCGGGCCGCGTCGGCCTGGACGACCTTCGCGTCCGCCTCGACCTTGAGCTCGGCGACCCGCTCGCGGACGGCGGTCAGCCGGGCCTTGCTGTTGCGGTTGGTCGCCTCGAGCTGCTGCAGCTCGTCCAGCGCCTGGCTCTGCGTCCGCATGGCGGTGGAGACCATGCCGTACTGGTCGACGAAGTCCTCCGTGGACTCCGCGCCCATGACGACGCTCAGCCCGCTGGTGGACGACTCGCCCTTGTAGGCCTGCCGGGCCATCTGCCCGACGGCGGTGCGGATCTTCTGACCGCGCTCGTCGTCGGCGGCGATGGACTCGGTAATCGTCGCCTCCTGGTCCTGCGCGTCCTGGAGGCGGGCGGCGATGAGGTCGGCCTCGCGCTGGGAGCGCTCGAGCTCGTCCTGCGCGGCGGCGAGCTCGGCCTGCGCGGCGGGCAGGCGGGACTGGGTGGCCTGCAGGTCCAGGACCGCCTGGCCGAGCTGGGCGGACAGTCCCTC
The DNA here is from genome assembly GCF_007991755.1 of Cellulomonas aerilata. GTDB lineage: Bacteria > Actinomycetota > Actinomycetes > Actinomycetales > Cellulomonadaceae > Pengzhenrongella > Pengzhenrongella aerilata. The sequence goes on from NZ_BJYY01000013.1 coordinate 532,865, forward strand.
GATCGACGCCTCGAGCTCCTCGACCTGGCGGTCGGCAGCGGCCGAGCGGGCCTCCGCGGCGGCGCGCTGGTCGTCGAGCTCGTCGGCGACCGCGGGCGCGCCGACCGCCGCCAGGACCGCGAGCGCACCGGCGACGGTCGCGGCGACCACGCGGCGGGGCTGCCGGCGGCGCGACTGCGGACGCAAGGACCTCATGACCTCAGACCTTCGTGTAGCGACTCAGGGTGACCACCGACGAGATCGCGGCGAGCACGATGGCGATGGCGGCGAGGAACGGGGCGATCGCGAGCACGTCGGCGGCGTCGACGTAGTCGATCCACTGCACCTGCGTCCCCAGCCAGTCCGTCACGAGGTACCTCACCCCGAGCCAGAGCGCGCCGACGGCGATCGCGGCCCCTACGGTCGCCGCGATCGCGCCCTCCAGCATGAACGGCAGCTGGATGAACAGGTTCGACGCACCGACCAGGCGCATGATCCCCGTCTCGCGGCGCCGGCTCATCGCCGACAGCCGGATGGTCGTCGTGATGAGCAGCACCGCGGCGAGCAGCATGACGCCCGCGATGCCGATCGACACCAGCGTCGCCCGGTTGAGGACGAGGAAGAGGGAGTCGAATAGCCGGCGCTGGTCGAGGACCTCCTCGACCCCCTGCCGGCCGGTCAGGACGTCCGCGACCACCTGGTACTTCTCGGGGTCGGCGAGCTTGATCCGGTACGACGACGGCATGTCCTCCGCGGTGACCTCGGCGGCCCACCACTGGTCGGACATCTTCTCCTGGAACGAGGCGAACGCCTGCTCCTTGGTCTCGAAGTAGACCGTCTGCACGAACGGCTCGATCTCCGGCGCCTCGAGCTGCGCCTGGATCGCCGCCTTCTGCTCCTCGGTCACCTCGCCGGCCGCGCAGGTCGGCTCCTCCGAGCCCTGCGCGCACAGGAAGACCGACACCTCGACCTTGTCGTACCAGTCGTCCTTCATCTGGGTGATCTGCTGCTGCAGCAGCGCCGCCGCCCCGACGAAGGTCAGCGACACGAACGTCACCAGGATGACCGACACCGCCATCGACAGGTTCCGGCGCAGGCCGATGCCGATCTCGGACAGGATGAACTGGAGTCTCACGTGGGGCCCTTCACCGTGCTCAACGTGCCGAGCCGTACACGCCGCGGGACTGGTCGCGGACCATCTCCCCGCCGACGAGCTCGATCACGCGCTTGCGCATCTGGTCGACGATCTCGTCGTCATGGGTGGCCATCACCACGGTGGTGCCGGTCCGGTTGATCCGGTCCAGCAGCCGCATGATGCCGAGGGACGTGGTGGGGTCGAGGTTCCCGGTCGGCTCGTCGGCGAGCAGGATCGACGGGCGGTTGACGAACGCGCGCGCGATCGCCACGCGCTGCTGCTCACCGCCGGACAGCTCGTGCGGGCGACGCTTCTCCTTGCCGCCCAGACCGACCATCTCCAGGGTGTCCGGGACGGTCGTCATGATGTGGTGGCGCGGCTTGCCGATCACCTGCAGCGCGAACGCCACGTTCTCGAACACCGTCTTGTTGGGCAGGAGGCGGAAGTCCTGGAACACCGCGCCGATCTGGCGGCGCAGGTGCGGCACCTTCCAGGTCGACAGGGTCGACAGATCCCGTCCGGCGACGAACACCTTGCCGGCGGTCGGTCGCTCCTCGCGCAGCACCAGGCGCAGGAACGTCGACTTGCCGGACCCGGAGGCGCCGACGAGGAAGACGAACTCCCCGCGCTCGACCTCCAGGGACACCTGGTCGAGGGCGGGCCGCGCGCCGCGCGCGTAGACCTTGCTGACGTTCTCGAGACGGATCACAGCTGCCGTGGTCAGAGGAGGGGACAGGAGGGTGCGGAGCGCTGACCGTCACCGAGGTTAGGCAGATCGCTCACCCGAACAGCCGCAGACACGCCGCGTACGGTCGCCCTCACAGGGTGGACGGGTCCGGGTACGGCAGGATGCGACCTTTGCCCCGTCCGCGCCGCCACGGCGGTCCTGTCGGCCGACGACGACGTCGCGTGAGCGGTCCCGCGGGGTGCATCTCCGCATCCGGCTGCTCGCTCCCGACGCAATGGCGCAGTGGCGGCCAGCGGACCGACCCGGGTCTGTCCCAGGCCATACCTGTAGCGGTATGGTGCCGTGATGGACGCGGCCGAGCTTCTGCGCTCCGTGCGTGAGGCGGCAGGGCTGAGTCAAGGTGCCCTGGCGGCGCGTGCGGGAACGTCGCAGCCGGCCGTCTCCCGCTACGAGTCCGGGGCCAGCTCCCCGTCGGTGGAGACGCTCGACCGCCTTCTCGCCGTGATGGGTGAGCGTCTCGAGCTGAGCACCGTGACCGCCCAGCGGCGACTGGACGTGCGCACACCACGGATGGCGAAGCTGCGCGCCCACCGGGACCGCATCCGTCGGACGGCCCAACGCCATGGCGCCTCCAACGTCCGGGTCTTCGGGTCGGTCGCGCGAGGCGAGGACGGTCCGGACTCCGACATCGACCTGCTCGTCGACCTCGACGTGCGGACCGCCGGCCTGCTGCCGCTCGGAGCGATCGCCGACGAGCTCTCGGCACTGCTCGGCGAGCGCGTCGACGTCGCGCCGACCGGGGCGCTCGCTCCGGAGGTCGCCGAGTCGGCTCTTGCGGAAGCCGTCCCGCTGTGAGCAGGACGAGCGCCCAGCGGCTGCAGGACATCCTGGCGGCCATCGGCGCCATCGACCGCGCGGACGCGGTGGGGCAGCGTCACCCGCACGACGCCGACCTGCCCGACGTCGTCCTGGCCGCAGTGCAGTTCCACGTCTTCACGATCGGGGAGGCCGTCAAGGCGCTGCCCCGGGACCTCACCGGCAGCCGGCCGGACGTCCCGTGGTCGGACGTGGCGCGGATGCGAGACCTCATCGGTCACCACTACTACCGCCTGGACGCGCAGATCGTCCGGGCCACGATCACCGAGCCGATCGACCGCCTCCGCGTCGCATGCGAGGCACTGCTCCGCGAGGGGACCGACCAGCCGGCCCAGCCGACCTGACCGGCACCGCTACCCTCGGGCCCGCTCGCCATCCGGTCCGAGAGCGCACGGGCCATCTGCCCACGAGGGGCCCGAGCCGACGACGCGTCCAGCCGTCGCCGGACCCGCGGTCAGGACGCCTCGGGCTCGGCCTGCTGCGCCATCCGCCAGCGGATGCCCGCCTCCATGAAGCCGTCGATGTCGCCGTCGAACACCGCGGAGGTGTTGCCGACCTCGTACTCCGTGCGCAGGTCCTTGACCATCTGGTACGGGTGCAGCACGTAGGAGCGCATCTGGTCGCCCCAGCTCGCCTTGATGTCGCCCGCCATCGCCTTCTTGGCGGCCGACTCCTCGGCCTGGCGCTGCAGCAGCAGCCGGGACTGCAGGACGCGCAGCGCGGCGGCGCGGTTCTGGATCTGCGACTTCTCGTTCTGCATCGACACGACGATGCCGGTCGGGATGTGCGTCATCCGGACCGCGGAGTCCGTCGTGTTGACCGACTGCCCGCCGGGGCCGGACGAGCGGAACACGTCGACCTTGATCTCGCTCTCGGGGATCTCGATGGAGTCCGTCTGCTCGATGAGCGGGATGACCTCGACCGCGGCGAACGACGTCTGCCGGCGGCCCTGGTTGTCGTACGGGGAGATCCGCACCAGGCGGTGCGTGCCGGCCTCGACGGACAGGTTCCCGAACGCGTACGGCACCTTGACCTCGAACGTCGCGGACTTCAGGCCCGCCTCCTCCGCGTAGGAGGTGTCCAGCACCGACGTCGGGTAGCCGTGGCGCTCGGCCCAGCGCAGGTACATGCGCATGAGCATCTCGGCGAAGTCCGCGGCGTCGACCCCGCCCGCGCCGGCACGGATGGTGACGACGGCCTCGCGGATGTCGTACTCCCCCGACAGCAGCGTGCGGACCTCGAGCTCGCCGAGGTCCTTGGCGATGGTCCTGAGCTCGGCCTCCGCCTCGGCCAGGGTGTCGGCGTCGCCGCCGTCCTCCGTCGCCATCTCGACCAGGGTCTCCAGGTCGTCGATCCGCCCGCGCAGGTTCTGCACCCGGTCCAGCTCGGCCTGGCTCGCCGACAGCGCGGAGGTGATCTTCTGCGCCGCGTCGGGGTCGTCCCACAGGTCCGGCTGCGACGCCTTCTCGGAGAGGTCGGCGATCTTCGCCCGCAGCGCCGTCGGGTCGCTCACCGCGCTGATCGTCTCGAGCGTGCTGCGGAGGTTGCGGATCTCGACCGCGAAGTCAGTGGCTGCCACGGTGTTCCAGGCTACCCGAGGCTCGCCACGCGACCGGGCCCCGGCGGGCCCCTGCGGGGTCAGGCGCACGTGACGGGCAGCACCCCGGTGGCCGACGGCGCCCCCTCCCGGCAGGGTGGGAGGGCGCAACGGCCGCACATCGCCCGCCCGCCCTTCCCACCCGAGAGGACCACCGATGAGCCCGAGCACCGACCCCGCCGTCGCCGAGGTCTGGGACGAGTGGTCCGAGGCGGTCACCATGACGCCGTCGCAGCTGGACGCGTGGCTGGAGACCGACGAGTCCCGGTCCGTCGGGGACACCGGCGGCGACGGGGAGTCCACCGGGCACGCGTCCGGCCGGCGCATCGCGCAGATCCTGCGCACGAACAAGTCCGACCTGACCGCCGACGACGCCGCGCACATGCGCAAGGTGGTCGGCTACGTCCACCGCCACCTGGCCCAGCGACCGGACGGCGACGTGACCGAGACCAGGTGGCGGTACTCGCTGATGAACTGGGGCCACGACCCGGCCGCCGACTGAGCCCGCTGCGCCCCGCCCCTGGGCGCCCCGCCGAGGACGTCGTCGGCGGATCGCCTCAGTGGCCCGCGAGGTACTGGTGGAGCAGGTGCACCGCGAGCGCGCCCTCCCCCACTGCCGAGGCGACGCGCTTGACCGAGCTGCGGCGGACGTCGCCCACCGCGAAGACGCCCGGGACGCTCGTCTCCAGGAGGGCGGGTGGGCGCGTGAGCGGCCAGCGCGGGGCGACGCCGTCGGCGTCCAGCTCCGCGCCGGTGATGATGGAGCCCGAGCGGTCGCGCGCCACCACGCCCTCGAGCCAGTCGGTCTTGGGCGAGGCGCCGATGAGCACGAACAGGAACCCGGAGACCGAGGTCTCCTCACCGGTGTCCAGGTCGCGCAGGCGGATGGACTCCAGGAACTCGCTGCCCGTCCCGCCGACGATGCCGGTCCGGTACAGCACGTCGATGCTGGGGTCGGACTCGATCTGCCGGATGAGGTAGTCGGACATCGTCTCGGCGAGGGTCGAGCGGCGCACGATGATCGTCACCCGCTGCGCGTACCGGGCGAGGTGGATCGCGGCCTGCCCGGCCGAGTTGGCGCCCCCGGCGACGAACACGTGCCGGCCGCGCATCGCCGGCGCCTCGGTGACGGCGGCGCCGTAGAACACCCCGCGACCCTGCAGGCGCTCGAGCTCGGGCACCCCGAGCCGCCGGTAGCTCGCGCCGGTGGCGACGATGACGGCTCGCGAGGTGACCGTCGTGCCGTCGGACAGCTCGAGGACCCGCTCGTCCCCGTCGACCCGTAGCCGCTGCACGGATCGGGCGAAGTGGAAGTAGGCGCCGAACGTCCACGCCTGCCGGTACGCGTTCTCGGCGAGCCGGTTGCCGCTGATCCCGGTCGGGAAGCCGAGGTAGTTGCGGATGAGCGAGCTGGTCCCGGCCTGCCCGCCGACGGCGAGCTCCTCGAGGACGACGGTGCGCAGGCCCTCGGACGCCGCGTACACCGCCGCGCCGAGCCCGGACGGTCCTGCACCGACGATCGCGACGTCGAACCGGGCGTCCGCGGGCAGCGGTGTGGTCAGCCCGAACGCCTCCGCGATCTGGACCGGCGTCGGGTTCTCCAGGACGAGGTGGTCGGGCCGGAACCGCAGGACCACGACCGGCAGCTCGGGGGCGTGGTCCAGGTGCAGCGCTGCCACCGCCCGCTGCCCGTCGGGGGTGTCGACGTCGTGGAAGCCCGTGGGGACGCGGTTGCGGCCGAACATGTCCCGCAGGGCCTGCGAGCGCGGGTCCCACGCCTGCCCGATGAGCCGCACCGCCTCGAAGCCGCCGCCGGTGCTGGCGGTCCACTCCTCCAGCGCCTCGGTGACGGCGCGGTGGAAGTCCTCGTCCGGGCGCGACTCGGGCCGGTACGTCCAGCGGTCGAGCCGCCCGACGGTCAGCGCCTGGAAGATCGGCGCGGCGGTGGTGAAGTCCCCCCACCGCACGACCGCGAACCGCAGCGACCCCGGTGCGAGGTAGCACAGCGAGGTGAGGACCTCCAGGCCGTCGGCGTCCTGGCCGCCGAACCCGCCCATGAACAGGGCCACCGGCGTCCCGGCCTCCTGCAGGCTCGCCAGCAGCGGGTCCGCCTCCTGGGGCGGGACGGCGGCGACCGCGTAGTCCCCGGTGTACCGGTGCTCGAGCTCGTCGAGGACCTGGGCGCGGACCTCCGGGTCGCGGGAGACGACCACGATCGCGGCGCGCGGCCGCTCGAGGCGCGGGGGGACGGTCGACGGCGTGGGCGCCTGCACAGGCATGGAACCTCTGTGTACGCGCGGCCGGAGGGGGCGGTCAAGGGCTTTCCGGCCGTCCGGCGCCGGTGCTGCAATGGTGCTCGGCCGGCCCTTCGGGCCACCCACCTCGACCACCTGCCCGACCGACTGGAGCGTGCGGTGCCGACCTACCGGTTCCTGTCGTCCTGGCACGTGCCGGGTACGGCGCAGGCGGCGTGGGACGCCGTCGTCCACCGGCCGCAGGAGTGGCCGTCGTGGTGGCCCGCCGTCACCCGGACGGAGATCACCGAGCCGGGCGGACGTGACGGGGTGGGGCAGCGCGTGTCGTACTGGCTGCGCGCGCCGCTCGGATACCGGCTGGCGGTGCGGACGCGGATCACCGAAGCCGTGGCCCCGCGGGTCGTGGTGGTGGAGGTGATCGGCCAGCTCGCCGGGTCCGGCAGGTGGGAGTTCGTCCCCGAGCCGGGCGGGGTGCGGGTGGACCAGCTGTGGGAGGTCACCGCGACCCGGTGGTGGATGCGCCTGCTCGCGCCGGTCGCGGCGCCGGCGTTCCGGTGGAGCCACGACCGGGCTGCTCGGCGCGGCGGGCAGGGGCTGGCCGCGTGGCTGGCCCGGGGCTCGGCGCGCTGAGGGTCCCGGGTGGGGCTCAGCCGCCCGGCGGAGGTGTGTTCAGGCGCCGGCGGCGGCGGCTGAGGTGAGAGAGGCCTGCCGTTCGACGGGAGTGGTCAGGCGTCAGCCTTGGCGGCCGTAGATGAGTGCGCGTGAGCCCCGGCGGGACAGCGCCCACCCGACCGCGCCCGTGGCGATGATCGCCACCAGCATCGCGACCAGCACCCGCGCGGGCAGCCCTGACCACTGCACCTCGTCGCGGAACCGCAGCAGCGTGACGACCTGGAACACCCCGAACGCGGTGTAGGCGACGGTCGCGATGCGCAGGCGCAGCAGGTCGCCGTCGGCCACGGACAGCCCGACGGCGACCGCGAACGCCAGCAGCCACGCCGCCACGACGCGTGCGGTCAGCGGCGTCAGCGTCCACGGCCACAGCCGCTCGCTCAGCGTGGGGGCGACGAACAGCGCCACCCCGACCACGAGCAGGACGACGCCCTGGAGCGCGAGCACCGCCGCGAGCGCACGCGGGATCGGCACGTCCGGCGCCCGGCCGCGCTCCGGGCGCTCCTGCCGGACGAGCAGCACCGCCATGCCGACCGGGATCACGACGTAGACGACCAGCCACAGCCAGGCGGCCGGGACGGCGACCGGTCCGGTCCCGGGGGTGTTCACGTGCATGCGGTCCAGGTGCACGAACGTCGCCGCCGCCGTGAACCAGGTGAACACCAGCACGGTGACGTACGGGACGCGCACGGCCGGCCAGTCGTCCGACCGCAGCGCCAACGCGCTCAGCACCAGCCCGGCCGCGTACCCGGAGCCGAGGAACGCGGCGGTGACCGGCGGCTGGATGGTCCAGGCGAAGGTCTGCTCCGTCCGGTCCGCCAGCACGACCAGAGAGACGACGGCGGCCGCCGTCAGGCAGCAGAACGCGACCAGGAGGAGCCGGACCCCTCGGGTGGGGCGACGCACGGGACGGTCCTCGGCGACGGCGACCATGGCGGCTCCCGGGTGGCGGCGGGTGCGAGCAGACGCCGGCACGACGGCGGCTTCTGCGTCCGCCATTCCACCACCGGGCACGTCCCGTCGGGAAGCAGGTGTCCGCGGCAGCGCTGCGCGGGTGGCGCGCCGACCGGGTGAGTCGTCGGTGCGGCGCCGGTCCCGGGCTCACGTGATCGGCTCGCGCGCCGATGGGCCGGGGGTCGCCACACGGGCGTCGGCGAAGCCGGCCGCCCGGTGGCCCGCGTGGAGCCTGTCACCAGGCCCGGGCGCTCGACGTCGCGCTGAGCGCGATCCCGTCCGACCACGGGGCGGTGACCCAGCTGACCAGCGGCGGACGCGCGAGCGCGGCGACGCTGACGCGAGCCGTCCGGCCGTCGTCCGACACGGCCTCGGTGACGGTCAGCCGCTCGTGCCGGGCCGCCACCGACGGGTGCGCGGAGAGGTACTCCTCCACCGCCCGCCGCACGTCGGCGTCGGTGAGCGGGATGACGCCGTCCGCCGTCGGCCGGCGCGCCTCGCCGCGGTAGAACGACGCCTCGTCCACGGCGTCGGCCGCCTCCAGGGCGAGCTCGTCGGCGAGGACCAGCAGGCGCTTGCGCTCGAGGTGGATGCCGGTCGCCGACACCACGGCGGTGAGCAGGAGGAGCGCGAGCGCGGCGAACGCGATGGACAGCAGCGTGATGTGCCCGGCCTCGCGGTCGCCGAGGCGGCGGGTGAGCCGGCCGCTGCCCGTGCGGGGCGCCTGGGTCATGGCGTCACCAGGAACGAGTCGACCGGGGCGACATGCTCGGCGGTGACCGGGACGGCTAGGGGGACGACGCCCTGCACGAACGCGGGGACCGCCGGCAGCCGGACCTCGAAGGCCACCTGGACCAGCACGTCGCTGCCGGGCTGCAGGCACGGCGTCGTGGAGCAGGTGACCGCGAGCGCGGAGCCGGCGTCCACGTCGGTGAAGCCCTGGTCGTCCAGCGCGATGCGCACCGAGGCGGTGGCACGCGGCAGCGCCTCGGCGACCGTCGGCGACGTCGTGAAGGACCGTCCGGCCTCACGGGCGGCGCCCTCCGCGGCGAACGTCGCGGCCTGCAGCCGGCCGAGCACCACGACGAGGTACAGCACGGGCAGGAGCAGCAGCAGCGCGGCGGCGAGGAACTCCACCACGGCGCTCCCCCGGTCGTCGCCGTGAGCCTCGCCGGTGGGCGGGCGTCGGGCGGTGCCGGCGCTGTGACGCGGTCCGGCATGGGCGCGGGCGCGCAGGCGCGCACCGGCACGGGCACCGGCACAGGCACCGGCACGTAGCCGCGCTGGGAGACGAGCGGCGATCCTCATGCGCCCGGCTCCCGGAGCGCGTGGCCGGACACCGACAGCACCCCGCCCGGGCCGACGAGCCCCGCGATCGGCAGCGGCGCGGAGACCCTCACCTCCACCACGGGCAGCCCGTGCAGCTCGGTGTCCGTCGCGGTGACGTCGTCGGCGAATCCTGGCGCCAGCGACGCCGCGATGAGCGCCCGCGCCCGGTCGGCGCCGTCCTGCGGTGTGCGGTCGGCCAGCGCCGCGTAGCGCGCGCCCTCGGCGGCGCAGTCGACGAGCGTGTTGCGCACGTGCACGGCGAGGGTGACCTGCACGACGGCGGCGAACAGCAGGGCCACCAGCCCGGAGACCAGGGCGAAGTCCACGACCGCGGAGCCCCGCTCGGGGTCGCCGACCCGGCCACGCCGCACCGGCCGGCCGGGGCCCGGGATGGCGACGTCCTCCGGGCGCGCGGGCGCGTCAGCCGCCGATCGCACCCGTCACTCGCGCGATCGAGTCGGAGAAGACGGCGGTCAGCGCTGGACCGGCGAGCGCCCACAGCGCGAGCACGAGCCCGGCGGTCATGAGCGTGACGAGCACCCAGCCGGGCACGTCGCCGCGCTCGCCGTCAGCGGCCGCCCCGACCGTGCGGGCGCCCACCCTCGCCGCCGCCCATCGCGCGGTCCGCAGCCGGAACCGACCGTGCACGTGGTTGCGGGCACGCTCGCGGGCATGCTCGTGGGACGTGAGCGGGGAGCGGGCGGCGGGCGTACCGGGCATGGGACTCTCCTCGTCGGTTCGGGATCTGTCGAGCCTGCGGGCCGTCACGGCGCGAGCCGCAGGACGGCGATGCTGGGGAAGACGGCGAACGCCACGGTGACGGGCAGGATGAGGAACACGACCGGCACCATCATCAGGACCTCCTTCCTGCCGCCCTGCTCCATCAGCGCGCGGCGTCCGGACTCGCGGACGTCCTGGGCCTGCGCGCGCAGCACGTCGGCCAGCGGGGTGCCGCGCTCGATGGCGACCGCGACCCCCTCGGCGAAGCGGGTCAGGGGCGCCAGTCCGGTGCGGTCGGCGAGCCCCTCGAGCGCCTGCACCAGCGGCCGCCCGGCCCGGGCGTCGGCGAGGGTCTGACCGAGCTCGTCCGCCAGGGCACCGCGCGTGGACCGCACCACCCGCTCCAGCGCCCCGACGGGACCCTCCCCCGCGACCACCGACAGCGCGAGCAGCTCGGCGACGGTGGGCAGCTCGGCGAGGAGCCGTTGCTCGCGCTGGCGCACCTGACGGGAGAGCAGCTGGTCCCGCGCGACGACGCCGCTCAGCCCGCACACCAGCACCAGCACCGCGAGGACGACCGGGGACGACCCGCGGGACGAGGCCAGCAGCAGCGCCAGCACGAGCCCACCGAGCAACCCGATCACGCCCCACAGGACCTGCGCGGCGCGGACCTGCTCCACCGTCTCCCGGCGGCCGGCGCGCACGGTCCGCCGGCGCAGGTCGGCGGTCGGGGACCCGAGCCGCTCGACGAGGCGCACGGCGTCGGCCATCACCGGGGCGAGCAGCCGCGCCAGGGTGGGGAACGGCGTGCTGGGCGCCGGCTCCCGCAGCAGCGCCGACGTCGGCCGCTGCACCCGCAGGTACGGCGCGAGGCGGTCGTCGAGCGTGACCCGCCGCGCCCGCAGGCGCCAGGCCACCACGACGAGGCCCGCACCGCCGAGCGCCCCGATGAGGGCGCCGGTCGCCGCGCCGTTCACCGCAGCACCCGCGCCTCGTCGGGCAGCCGTCCGACGCGCAGCATGAGCTGGTAGGCCACGATCGAGCACCCGGCGCCGGCGAGCAGCACGACCGTCCCCGCGACCGAGTTGAACGCCTCGGCGGCCTCCGGCCGGGTGGCCAGTAGTGCCAGCACGATCCACGGCGCGGCGACGGCGAGCCGGGCGGCGTTGACCGTCCAGCTCTGCCGCGCCTCGAGCTCACCGCGGGTCCGCGCGTCCTCGCGCAGGAAGGCGGACAGGGTGCGCAGCAGCCGCCCGAGGTCCGTGCCGCCGACGTCGCGGGTGATCCGCAGCGCCTCGATGATCCGGTCCGCGACCGGGTCCGCCAGGCGCTCCTTGAGGGCGTCGAGGCACGGCCCGAACCGCCCGGTCGCGCGGTAGTCCTCGCCGAACGCGCGGAACGCGTCACGCAGCTCGACCGGTCCGCGCTCGCCGAGCTGCGCCACGGCCTCGGGCAGCGACAGCCCGGCACGCACACCCGAGGCCAGGTGGTCGACGACCTCGGGCCAGACGTCGCGCAGCGCCGTGCGGCGTCGTCGTGCGCGGGCGCGCACCAGGGCACCGGGGGCGGCTGCGGCGATCGCGGCGAAGCAGGCGGCGACGGCCGGCGCCCGGGTGAGCGCCGAGGCGCCCGCGGCGACGACCAGGCCGGTCACCACGCTCGCGCCGACCAACGCGGACGGGGTGACGGTGGGAGCGCCCGCCTGGACGAGCAGGTCCTGGACGCGCGCGGCCCACCCGCCGGTGGTCCGCGGCCGGGCCGGTGCGGGCGGCCAGAACGACCACCAGATGCAGAACAGCCCCGCACCGAGGACCAGCCCCACGACGACGCCCACCGCGCGCCCCTCAGTGCCCGCGCAGGAGGGCGGGCAGGTCGAACCCCGCAGCGGCGAACCGGTCCTGGTGCGGCGGGTAGCCCTCGCCACGGACCAGCTCGTCGTCACGCAGGTGGAACAGGTCGGCGGTCTCCACGACCCCGGCCTCGACCCGGCCCGGGACGCCGACGACCTCTCGCAGCCGGCGCCGTCCGTGCCGGTCGACACCCAGGTGCAGGACCAGGTCGATCGCGGCGGCCACGGTCGGCACGACGAACCGGTCGGAGATGTTCTCCCCGGCCAGCAGCGGCAGCGTGCAGATCTTGGTCAGCGCCTCACGGCCGCTGTTGGCGTGCAGGGTCGACATCCCGGGGATGCCGGCGTTGAGCGCGACGAGCATGTCCAGGCTCTCCGCCTCCCGGACCTCGCCGACGATGATCCGGTCGGGGCGCATCCGCAGCGCCTCCTTGACCAGGCGTCGCAGCGCGATCTCGCCGGTGCCCTCCAGGCTCGGCTGGCGGCACTGCAGCGCGACGACGTCGCGGTGGTCGATGCGGAGCTCGAACACCTCCTCGCAGGTGACGATCCGCTGCCGCGGCGGGATGGACCCCGCCAGGGCGTTGAGCATCGTGGTCTTGCCGGCCTGCGTCGCGCCGGCGACGAGGACGTTCAGCCCCACGGCGACCGCGGCGTCGAGGAACGCGGCGGCGTGCGGCGTCAGCGACCCGAGCGCGACGAGGTCCCCCAGCCGGCGCGCCCGGACCACGTGCTTGCGGATGTTCACCGCCCAGTGGCGGCGTGTGACGTCGGGGATGACGACGTGCAGGCGCTCGCCGCCCGGCAGCGAGGCGTCGACGAACGGGCTGGACAAGTCGAGGCGACGCCCGGACGCCTTGAGCATCTGCTCGACCAGGTCACGCACCGCGTGCTCGGTGAGGATCGTCGAGGTCAGCTCGGGACGTCCGTGCCGAGCGACGAAGACCTGGGCCGGTGCGTTGATCCAGATCTCCTCCACGTCGTCGTCGTCGAGGTAGCGCTGGAGCGGCCCCAGCCCCGCGACCGCGTCGACCACGGCCTTGGAGGCGGCGGTCGGGTCGGCCAACGGGGGGACGGCCCCGAGCAGCGACCGCTCGTCGTAGTCCGCGACCACGGCGGAGACCAGGTCCCGCACGCCCTGGTGGTCACGGACCGGGTCCAGGCCGCGCCGACGGATCAGCTCACGCACCTCGGACTCGAGGATGGCGACACCGTCCACACGGCCCCCCCACGTCGGCACCTGCGCCACGAAGATGCCGACAGTAGGGGACGAGCCATCACCCGTGGGGGTGAATGTGGACAACCGCGCGCCCCCCCGACGACCGCCGACGACGCCCACCGCCGCTCGCCCGCACGGGCTCACGAGCCGGCGTCCGCTGTCGGTGGGTCGTGCCATCGTGTCCACCGCTCCTGCCACCCGGCGAAGGGACCGACGTGAACGACTCGCAGCTGCTCGACCGCAGCGCGTTCGACCTCGTCCTCGACGACGACTTCTCCGGTCCGCGGCTGGACGAGTCGCGGTGGCTCGCGCACTACCTGCCGCACTGGACGACGCCGGACCGGTCCGCCGCCCGCTACACGCTCGGCGCCGACGGTCTGGAGCTGCGGATCGACGCGGACCAGCCGCCGTGGCACCCCGAGGACGGGGCGCTGCGGGTGTCGAACCTGCAGACGGGGTCGTTCTCCGGGCCGGTGGGCTCCCCGGTCGGGCAGCACCGTCACCGCCCGGACCTGCGGGTGCGGACCGCCCAGCCGACACGCCGCCTGTGGACGCCCACTGCCGGGCTGGTCGAGGCCACCCTGCGTGCCACCGCCGACCCGGCGACCCTGCTCGCGTTCTGGCTGGTGGGCCTCGAGGAGGAGTCCCCGGAGGCGTCCGGGGAGATCTGCGTCGCGGAGCTGTTCGGTCACGCCGTCGGCCCGCGCGGCTCGCAGGTCCGGCTCGGGGTCAAGGCGCACCACGACCCTGCGCTGACGACGGACATGGTGGACCTGGCGCTCGACCTGGACGCGACCGAGCTCCACACCTACGCCGCGGAGTGGGATGCCCGGCGGGTGCGGTTCTACGTCGACGACCAACTCGTGCACACGGTGGAGCAGGGGCTCGGCTACCCGCTGCAGGTCATGGTCGACCTCTTCGAGCTGCCCACGCAGGACGGGCCCGAGCCGGCCGGCTACCCGAAGAGGGCCCAGGTGCGGTCCGTCCGGGGCTACGTCGCGCGGTGACGGCGGGTCCCGGGCCGTGGGCGGTGGGCCCCGGCGCGGACGCCGAGCGGGTCCGGTCGCGGGTCACCCGGCCCCGACGGGTAGGGCACCCTGGTCCCATGAGCACCATGGAGCGACTGACCGCCGACCTCACCGCCTCGATGAAGGCGCGCGACACCGCCCGCACCGGCACGCTGCGCCAGGCGATCGCCGCGGTCCGCGTCGCGGAGAAGGCGGGACCGGCCGTCCGGGAGCTCACCGACGAGCAGGTCCAGGCCGTGCTCGCGTCGGAGGTCAAGAAGCGCCGGGAGTCGGCGGAGATCTATAGCGGGGCGGGTGCGGCGGACCGGGCCGCGACGGAGACCGCCGAGGCCGACGTGATCGAGGCGTACCTGCCCGCGGCGGTGAGCGAGGAGCAGCTGGACGCGCTGGTCGCCGAGGCTGTGACGTCCACCGGCGCCACCAGCATGCGCGACATGGGCACCGTCATGAAGGCCGCCACCGCTGCGGCGGCCGAGCTCGGGCGCGTGGATGGCAAGGCGCTGTCGCAGCGGGTCCGGCAGGCGCTGAGCGGCCCCGCCGCCGGTTGAGCCGTGCGGCGCGCTCGGACCGCCGCCGGTCGAGCCCCGCGGCGCTCGAGCCGCCGCCGGTCGAGCCCCGCGGCGCGGCCGGGCTCGGCGGCGGTCCGGGTCAGAACTTGAACGGGATCGGGATCGGACCGCAGCAGCAGACCCCGCGCACGTCCGACGCCATGAGCAGGCTCGCCGCCTGGTAGCAGGCGACGAACCGCAGCACCGTCGGTCGTGCGCCCCGCAGCACCCCGCGGCGCCGGACGATGTCCCGGACCGCCGTCGAGCACGAGGGCCCGCCGTGCGCGACGCGGTGCGCGCAGCTCCAGCCCTTCCGCGGCGACAGGCGCTGCTGGTACTGCCGGATGAGGGCGTCCGCGGCGCGGCTGACAGGGCTCATCCGGACACCGTAGGTGCGTGGGCGCCGGGACGCTCGGCGCGCGCCCACGCGCGGCCGACGCGCGGCCGAAAGCGGAGCGGCGGCGTGCACCGTGCGCGCGGTCGGTGGGCACCGTCCGGGCGCACGTCGGACCCCGCGACTACCGTGACGGCGTGACCACGACAGTGCCGAGCAAGGCCGCGCCGACCGGCGTCCAGTACCGCATCCGCCACGACGACCACGCCGCGACCGTGACGGAGGTCGGCGCGACCCTCCGCGAGTACGCCGTCGGCGGCCGCGACGTCGTCCACCCCTTCCCGGAGGACGCCCTGCCGCCGGCCGGCAACGGCGCGGTCCTGGTCCCGTGGCCCAACCGCCTGCGGGACGGGAGGTACACGTACGAGGGCGTGGACTACCAGCTGCCGATCAACGAGCCGGACCGCATGACGTCCCTGCACGGGCTGGGCAACTGGCAGCGCTGGACGGCGACCGAGCACACCCACACCTCGGTGACGCTCGAGCTGGCGCTCGTCCCCACGCCGGGCTACCCGTTCCCGGTGCGGTTGACGATCACGTACGCGCTGTCCGACGACGGCCTGCGCGTGGACCTGGTCGCGACGAACGAGGGCGACCGGACCGCGCCCTACGGCACCGGCTTCCACCCGTGGCTGTCCCCGAACGGCGCGGACCTGGACGACTGCACGCTGCGGCTGGACGCGGCGACGAAGGTGACGGTGGACGACCGCCTGCTGCCGACCGGGACGGAGCCGGCCGCCAGGAAGTTCGACTTCCGGACCCCCTCGACCCTGCGGGACGTGGCGCTCGACGACGCCTACGTCGACGTCGTCCGCGACGAGCAGGGTCTGGCGTGGATCCAGCTCGCCGCCCCGGACGGGCGCACGGCCGCCGTGTGGATGGACGGGTCCATGGACACCTTCCAGGTGTGCACCGGCGACGAGCTCATCCCGGTCGCCAACCGCACCGGGGTCGCCGCGGAGCCGATGAGCTGCATCGCGGACGCGTTCCGCACCGGGGAGCGGCTCGTGCACCTGGCGCCCGGGCAGAGCCACACCGTCACGTGGGGCGCCACGCTGCTGTGATCGCGGGCGTGGCCGCCCCACGGCCACCCCGGGCACGGGACGCCGGGGACGACGAAGGGGGCACCACCGGCCGGTGGTGCCCCCTTCGTGCCGGCGGTGCGCTCGTGCGCCCGGCGATGCTCAGGAGCTGTAGTACTCGCCGTCCTCCTGGACGCCGCGGGTGTACTCCCAGTGCCACGGCTCGAACGGACCGCTGCCCGAGCTCAGCGCCCAGGCCGGGTTCTCCCAGCCGTAGACGGCGCCGTTCTCCTTGATCCAGTCGAAGACCTCGCCGCGGGTGTCCGTCGAGCACAGGTCGATCGCCAGCCCCCAGCCGTGGTTGCTGCGGCCCGGGACGGCAGCCATGCCGCCCTTCTGGCGCTTGAGGACGCGCTGCTCGGACAGCGTCCGGTAGGCGTCGGTGATGCACAGGTCGCGACCGAACTTGGCCCGGAAGGCGAGGTTCATCTCGGCCATGGACGACGCGGCGTCGGCCCGCAACTGCATCGAGCCGTCCCACAGGGTGCACAGGTCCTCCGTGGCGAGCTGGCCGTTCGCGCCGGACGGACGCGTGGTGCCGTCGCAACCGGGCAGCGGGCTGCGCTCGAAGGACCGGCTCGCGGCGAACGAGGACCGGTCGACCGGACCCGTGCTCGCGGCGATCGACGCCGGCGGAGCGGTGTCGACCGGCCGGGACGTCAGCGCCTCGACGGTGTTCGGCAGGCCCGCCTCGGCGGCCTGTGCGGTCGCGACCAGGGATCCGGTGCCGGGGTCGGCACCCTGCGTGAGGGGCAGCACGACGGTGATGCCGGCCAGGGCAGCCAGGACGCCGCCACGGGCGAGCCACCGGCCGGGCAGCGGGCGGGACGGCTTGCGGGAGCGCAGCTCCGCCTCGCGGCGAGCTCGCCGGGACTCCGGGGGGACCTGTGCAACCGCGCGCTGGGACCCCACGACACCTCCGGGACGGCTCACCTGTGGACTTGCGAGAAAGGGCACCGCCGGCTCCGGCGTCCGGACATGGTCCAGGGACGCTCAGCGCGGGCGGTCACGAAACCATAACGGAACGGCTGTCCCGCTCAAAGGCCGGTTGCGTCACACCGGGACGGCCCGCCGTCCGGGACGACCGGGGGTCGCACCGACGCGGCAGCCCCGGCCGGGCGTGGGCCGGCGCGCCTCCGGAGCCCGACGCCGCACGTCCGGCGTCGGGCTCGAGAGCAGTCTCAGCGCGAGCCGGCGTCCCGTCCGGAGTGCGCCGGGTCGCGCTGCATGACGTCCCGGACCTCCCCGACCAGCTCCTCGAGGATGTCCTCGAGGAACACGACGCCGACGCAGCGGCCACCGTCGTCGACGCGCGCGAGGTGGACCCCGCTGCGCTGCATCGTGGCCAGCGCCTCCTCCACCTCGACGCCCGGCGCCACAGACGCCAGGGCGCGCACGCGCCACCGCGGGACCGGGTGCGCCCGCTCGTCCCCGGTCGCGTACAGCACGTCCTTCAGGTGCAGGTAGCCGGCGACGTCGGTCACCGGGGCGCCGTCCGCCGTGAGGTGCGCCGCGACCGGGAAGCGGCTGTACCCGGTACGCGCGACGAGCCGCTCGACGTCCTCCGGCGTGGCGTCCGGCGGCAGGGTCAGCAGCTGCTCGATCGGCACCATGACGTCACCCGCGGTGCGGTCGGAGAACTCGAGCGCACCGGACAGCAGCCCCTGGGCGTCGTCCAGCAGCCCCTCCGCCTGCGACGCCTCGACGATGGACTGCACCTCCTGCGCGGTGAACGCGGAGGCGACCTCGTCCTTGGGCTCGACCCCGAACGAGCGCAGGACGTGGTTGGCGATCCAGTTCAGCGCGGTGATGAGCGGGGACAGGACGCGGCCCAGCCACACCAGCGGCGGTCCGAACCACATCACCGCGCGGTCCGGACCGGCCACGGCGAGGTTCTTGGGGACCATCTCCCCCAGGACGACGTGCAGGTACACGACGATCGACAGCGCCACCACGAAGGCGATGGGGTGGGTCAGGCTGGAGCTGACGCCGAGCGCGTGCAGGGGCTCCTCGATCAGGTGGGCGACGGCCGGCTCCGCCACCAGGCCGAGGGTGGTCGAGCACACGGTCACGCCGAGCTGCGCGCAGGCCAGCATGAGCGAGACGTGCTCCATCGCCCACAGCACCGTGCGTGCGCGCCGGTCGCCGGCCTCGGCCAGCGGCTCGATCGAGCTGCGCCGGGCGGACAGGATCGCGAACTCGGCACCGACGAAGAAGGCGTTGCCGGCCAGCAGCGCGACGCCGATCAGGAGCGCGGTGGTGCTGCTCATGCGTGCTCCTCCGCCCGGTCCATCGCGGTGACCCGGACGCGCTCGACACGACGTCCGGCCATCTGGTCCACGCGGATCCGCACGCCGGGGACCTCCACCTCGTCGCCGACCGCGGGGATCCGGCCCAGCTCGGCCATGATCAGCCCGCCGATCGTCTCGTAGGGACCGTCCTCCGGGACGGACAGGGCCGTGACCTCCTCGACCTCGTCCGGGCGCAGCCCGCCGGGCAGGCTCCACGAGCCGTCGACGAGGCGCGCGGTGCCGGCCCGGCGGCGGTCGTGCTCGTCGGACACCTCGCCGACGATCTCCTCGACGACGTCCTCGAAGGTCACCACGCCGGACGTGCCGCCGTACTCGTCGACGACGACGGCCATCTGCAGGCCCAGCCCGCGCAGCTCGACCAGCAGCGGGCCGAGCCGGACGGTCTCGGGGACGCGCGGCGCCTCGACCATGAGCGCGGCCGCGGGGACCTCCGCGCGACGCTCGAAGGGCACCGCGATTGCGCGGCGCAGGTTGACCAGGCCGACGATGTCGTCGCGCGACTCGTCGATCACGGGGAACCGGGAGTGACCGGTCTGGCGGGCCCGGTCCACGACGTCGGCCGCGGTGTCCTCGCGCCGCACGACGACCATCCGCATGCGGTCGGTCATGACGTCGACCGCGGTGAGGTCGTCGAGCTGGATCGTGTTCGTCAGCAGCGCCGCGGTGCCCTCGTCGAGCGTCCCCACCTCGGCGGAGCGCCGGACGAGGGAGGCGAGCTCCTGCGCGGAGCGACCGCCGGACAGCTCCTCGCGCGGCTCGACCCCCACGCGGCGCAGCAGCGCGTTCGCGCTGCCGTTGAAGAAGGAGATCACCGGGCGCAGCGCCTTGGTGAAGGCGCGCTGGAGCGGCGCGACGGTGCGCGCGGTGCCCAGCGGGCGGCTGAGGGCGAAGTTCTTCGGGACGAGCTCGCCGAACAGCATGGAGAAGCCGTTCACCAGGACGAGCGCCAGCGCGACCGCGACCGCGCCCCCGACGGCCTCGCCCAGCGGTGACGCCTTGAGCGGCCCGCCGAGCAGCTCCAGGACCGCCGGCTGGGTGGTGTACCCGAGCAGGATCGTGGTGACCGTGATCCCGACCTGGGCCCCGGACAGCTCGGTGGACAGGTGGCGCAGCGCCTTGACCACCGAGCCGCCACGCCGGTCACCTGGAGCGGTGCTCTTCTCGACGATCGCCAGGTCGAGCGTCACCAGGGCGAACTCGCTCGCGACGAACACGGCCGTCCCGGCGGTGAGCACCACGCCGAGGGCGACGAGCAGCCAGAGCTCGATCATCGTCGACCACGGGCGGCGACCCCGAGAGGACGGGCGCTGCCGGGACGGCCGGCGGCACGGGTACGGGTGACAGGGGAAGGGCCGGCACTGCACACCCGCAGGGCGTGCCGCCGGCCGCTACTTGAGCTGCTCATGGTGCGTCCGATGATACGCGGGACCGTGTCAGGGGCATGTGCCAGGCTGGCGGCATGGCCGTGACCTCCGCCTCCTCCGTCGTCGTGCTGGTCGTCGAGGACGAGCCGGCCATCGCCACCGCCGTGGCCAACCGGCTCTCCGCGGAGGGGTGGGCCGTGCACGTCGCCGGGGACGGGCACGCCGGGGTCGAGGCGGCCACGAGGCTGCGGCCGGGGCTGGTCGTGCTGGACGTCATGCTGCCCGGGATCGACGGCCTGGAGGTGTGCCGCCGCATCCAGGCGGAGCGCGCGGTGCCCGTGCTCATGCTCACCGCACGGGACGACGAGACCGACATGCTGATCGGCCTGGGCGTCGGTGCGGACGACTACATGACCAAGCCCTTCTCCATGCGCGAGCTGGTCGCGCGCTGCAAGGCGCTGCTGCGGCGCACCGAGCGCGCCGTGCTGGCCGCCCGGACCGTGGGCACCGAGCAGGCGGAGCCGCCGATCACCTTCGGGGACGTGCTCATCGACCGGGCGCAGCGCCGGGTCTCGCGCGGCGACCAGCCGGTGCACCTGACCCCGACCGAGTTCGACCTCCTCGTCACCCTGGCCACCAGCCCCCGCACGGTGCTCACCCGCGAGCGGCTGCTCGCCGAGGTCTGGGACTGGGCCGACGCGTCTGGCACGCGGACCGTCGACTCCCACGTCAAGGCACTGCGTCGCAAGCTCGGCGCGGACCTCGTGCGGACCGTGCACGGGGTCGGCTACGCCTTCGAGCCGCCCACCGAGGCGGCCGCCGGGACCTCCTCGGCCGTCCCGGGCGGAGCCTGACCCGTGCCCACCCCTCGGCACGCGCGCGGGCACCGCGGACGGCTGCCGGACGTCCGGCCGCTGGACCGCTTCCGCACGATCAAGATCAAGCTCGGGGTGCTCGTCGCGGCCACGGTGTCCATGGCAGCCTTCCTCACCTGGGCAGGCCTGCACTACCACCTGGGCCCGACCCGGACGCTGCCGCTCGCGATCGTCCTGTCGCTGCTGCTGACCCAGGTCCTCGCCCGCGGCATGACGTCGCCGCTGCGCGAGATGACCACCGCGGCACGGGCCATGGCCGGTGGGGACTACAACCAGCGCGTCCGCTCCACCAGCAGGGACGAGGTGGGGCAGCTGGCCCACGCCTTCAACACGATGGCCGAGGACCTCGCGTCCACGGACCTGCTGCGCCGGGAGATGGTCGCGAACGTGTCGCACGAGCTGCGCACCCCGGTGACCGCGCTGCAGGCGCAGCTGGAGAACATCGTCGACGGCGTCAGCGAGCCGGACCCGGCCACGATGCAGGCCGCGCTGGCGCAGACCGAGCGTCTGGGCCGCCTCGTCACCTACCTGCTCGACCTGTCCCGGGTTGAGGCCGGCGCCGTCGGGCTGGACGTCCAGGACCTGCCGCTGGCGCGGTTCCTGCAGGAGGCCGCCGACGCCGCCGCGCTGGTCGGCGCCGACAAGCACCTGCGCTTCCCGGTCGTGGTCCGTCCGGCGGACCTCACGGTGCCCGCCGACGCCGAGCGGCTGCACCAGGTCGTCGCCAACCTGCTGCACAACGCCGTCCGGCACTCGCCGCCCGGCGAGGAGGTGCGGCTGGAGGCCACCCGCCGCGGGGACCGCGTGGTCATCGACGTCGTGGACCACGGTCCCGGCATCGCCCGTGAGCAGCGCGACCGCGTGTTCGAGCGCTTCGCCCGGGGCAACAGCCCGGCGCAGACGGGGCAGATCCCCACCGGCGGCACCGGCATCGGCCTGGCCATCGTGCGGTGGGCGATCGGCCTGCACGGCGGCTCGGTCGAGGTCGCCGACACCCCGACCGGCTGCACCATGCGCCTGACGCTGCCGGCCCAGCGGCCCACCGCGGAACCGGGCGGGCACGACGTCCGCCGACGCGAGGAGGTCGCCACGTGAGCCGGCACGCCGCACCCGGCGACGGGGACGCCGAGCGACCGACCGGGGCACCGACGCGGCCCAGCGGGCGGCGAGCGGCCGGCTCGGCGGTCGCCTCCGGCCCGCGCGGGGACGCGGGCGGCTCGGCGGGCACGGGCGACTCAGCCGGCACGGGCCGCTTGGGCGGCTCGCGCGGCGGAGCCGACCGAGTCGATCGAGGGGACGAAGGCGACCGGGACGACCGAGCCGAGGGGGCCGACCGAGGCGACCGCACCCTCGTCATCGACCACCTGACCAAGCGGTTCGGGCCGGTACACGCGGTGGACGACCTGTCGTTCACCGTGCGTCCGGGACGGGTCACCGGCTTCCTCGGCCCCAACGGCGCCGGCAAGACGACGACGCTGCGGATGCTCCTGGGTCTGGTCCGCCCCACGTCGGGCACCGCCACCATCGGCGGCCGCACGTACGGAGAGCTCCGGCGCCCCGTGCACACGGTCGGCGCCGCGCTGGAGGCGGCCAGCTTCCACCCCGGCCGGTCGGCGCTGGACCACCTGCGCGTCTACGCCCCGCAGGCCGGGGTCGACGACGCCCGCTGCCACGAGGTGCTCCGGATCGTGGGGCTCGACGGCGTCGCCCGGCGCCGGGCGGGGGGCTTCTCCCTGGGGATGCGGCAGCGGCTCGCCCTGGCCACGACCCTGCTGGGCGACCCCGGCGTCCTGCTGCTCGACGAGCCCGCCAACGGGCTCGACCCGGAGGGCATCGCGTGGCTGCGGGCGTTCCTGCGGCACCTGGCCGGCGAGGGCCGGACCGTGCTGGTGTCCAGCCACGTGCTGTCCGAGGTGGAGCAGACGGTCGACGACGTCGTCATCATCGCCCGCGGCCGCCTCGTGCACGCCTCGTCCCTGCCCGAGCTCGCGGCGCTGGCCGAGCCGACCGTCCGGGTCTCCTCCCCCGACCCCGCGGGCCTGCACGCCCTCGTGGCCGACGCCGGCTGGGCTGGCCTGGCCACCCGGGCGCCCGGCGGGCGACCGGGGACGCTCGTCCTGCGCCGGGTCCCGGCGGCGGAGATCGGCGCGCGTGCGTTCACCGCCGGCGTGGAGCTGCACGAGCTGGCTCCGCGGGACGTCGGCCTGGAGGAGACCTTCCTGCGGCTGGTCGAGGACGGCGGCGTGGCCGCCCGGCCGGACGGGGACGGGCGATGACGGCGCTGCTCACCGAGTACCGCAAGCTCGTCACCACGCGGCTGTGGTGGGTGCTTCTGCTGGCCATGGCGGGCTACATGGCCGTCCTCGCCGCAGCCATGTCCTACGTGCTGACCCGGGTCCCGAGCGCGGGTGCGAACCCGTTCGCCGACCCCAGCGCCCAGCCCGAGCCGCTGAGCGCGGAGCAGATCGCGCAGACCGTCTACACGCTGGCCACGTCGCTGGGGTACGTGTTCCCGGTGATCGTGGGCGCCCTGGCGATGACGGGCGAGTTCCGCCACCAGACCATCACCCCGACGCTGCTCGCAGAGCCGCGGCGGACGGTCGTGCTCGCCGCCAAGATGGTGTCCAGCGTCGTGGTCGGGCTGCTGTTCGGCCTCGTCGGCACGCTCGCCACGGTCGGCGCGGGAGCCGGGATTCTCGCCCTGCTCGGGGAGGACCCGCAGCTCACCGAGCCCATCGTCCTGCGCAGTGCGGCCCTGTCGGTGCTCGCGCTGACGGTGTGGACGGTCGTCGGGGTCGGCTTCGGCACGCTCCTGACCAACCAGGTCGCGGTCATCGTCGTGCTGCTCGCGTTCACGCAGTTCGTCGAGCCGATCCTGCGGCTGGTCCTCGGGCAGCTGGAGTGGTCCGAGGGCATCGCGAAGTACCTGCCCGGCGCGGCCGGGGACGCCATCACCGGGGCGTCGTTCTACACCGGCAGCGGCATCGGCCCCGAGCTGCTGTCGTCCGCCGGCGGCCTGGCGGTGCTGCTCGGGTACGCGCTGCTGTTCGCCGTGCTGGGCCGGATGCTGTCTCTGCGCCGCGACATCACCTGACCGGCTGCGGGCATCGGCGGACCGGCTCGAGCCCCGGCTCTACGCCGGAGCCGACCGCCACCGACCCGCCGTCGACCGCCACCGCCAATCCACCGCGACCCCCTGCGGACCCTCCGTTGGGGCGCGCCGGGCCCGGGGATTGCCTGGCCTTGACACCCGCGCCCGGCCGGGCCCACTTCACCCGGACGGCCCAGCCGACACCCCGGCGGCACGGTCGTCCCGGCACGGGTGAGGGCATAGGGTTGGACGAATCCTCTGATCTCCAACGAAGCGGTCTCCGCACCGCGGCGGAAGTGGGCGAACTTCGCGTGTCCCAGAAGGCTGAGCCAGACTCGATCCGTGCCGCGTTCGGCGCCAACGAATGGCTTGTCGACGAGCTGTACGAGCAGTACCTCAAGGACAAGAACGCGGTGGACCCCGCGTGGTGGGAGTTCTTCGAGGACTACACCCCCACGGACACGGGGAGCGGCTCCGAGACCGAGGTGAACGGGCAGCCGGTCTCCACCGGCACGTCGGTCGGCCCGGCCGCCGACTTCGCCCCGGGGACCGTCCCGGCCGAGGCCGTCGAGCAGTCCGTCCCCGCCCCGCAGAAGCCGGCGCTGCCGCCCACCGAGGCGGTCCCCGCGCCCGCACCGACCCCGCAGGCCACCGCGCCGAAGCCGGTGCCCGCCCCGCGCGGCACGACGCCCACCGCGTCGCCGGTCGCCAGGCCCGCCTCCGCCCCGCAGCCGGCCGGGCAGGGCGGCACTCCCGCGGACGCGCCGCAGGCGGACGGCACGCAGGCGCAGACCGAGGCTCCCCCGGTCGCCACCGCGCAGCCCGCCACCGCGCCGTACGCCGAGCAGGTCCCCATCGCCGCCCGCGCCGTCGGTGCCGACGACGGTGAGGACGAGGTCCAGCGGCTGCGCGGCCCCGCCGCCCGCGTCGTGACCAACATGGAGGCGAGCCTCGAGGTCCCGACGGCGACGTCGGTCCGCGCGGTCGCGGCCAAGCTGATGGTCGACAACCGCATCGTCATCAACAACCACCTGACCCGCAGCCGCGGCGGGAAGGTGTCCTTCACCCACCTCATCGGCTTCGCGGTCGTCGAGGCGCTGGGCGACATGCCCGCCATGAACGGCGGCTACACGCTCGAGGACGGCAAGCCTGCCGTGGTCACCCCCGCCCACGTGAACCTGGGTCTGGCGATCGACCTGGCCAAGCCGGACGGCACCCGGCAGCTGCTCGTGCCCAGCATCAAGGGCGCGGACCAGATGGACTTCGCCCAGTTCTGGGCGGCCTACGAGGACGTCGTCCGACGGGCCCGCAACAACAAGCTCACCGTCGCCGACTTCGCCGGCACGACGATCTCGCTGACCAACCCCGGCACCATCGGGACCGTGCACTCCGTGCCGCGCCTCATGGCCGGCCAGGGCACGATCGTCGGCGTCGGCGCGATGGACTACCCGGCGGAGTTCGCGGGCACCTCCGAGAAGCAGCTCAACAGCATGGGCATCTCCAAGGTGCTCACCCTGACGTCGACCTACGACCACCGGATCATCCAGGGCGCGCAGTCCGGGGACTTCCTGCGGATCGTCGCGAACAAGCTGCTCGGCCAGGACGGGTTCTACGACCGCGTCTTCGCCTCGCTGCGGGTGCCCTACGAGCCCGTCCGGTGGGTCCGGGACCCGTCCGACCCGTCGGACGACGAGGACAAGCCCGGCCGCATCGCCGAGCTCATCCACTCCTACCGCTCCCGCGGGCACCTGCTGGCCGACACCGACCCGTTGTCCTACCGCCAGCGCAAGCACCCCGACCTGGACGTGCAGACCCACGGGCTGACCCTGTGGGACCTGGACCGGACGTTCCCCACCGGCGGGTTCGGCGGCAAGCCGCGGATGGCGCTGCGCGACATCCTCGGGCTGCTGCGTGACTCCTACTGCCGCAGCATCGGCGTGGAGTACATGCACCTGTCGGACCGCAGGCAGCGTGCCTGGCTGCAGGACCGGCTCGAGCACGGCTACGCCCGCACCCCGCGCGAGGACCAGCTGCGCGTGCTGCGGCGCCTGAACGCGGCCGAGGCGTTCGAGAACTTCCTGCAGACGAAGTACGTCGGCCAGAAGCGCTTCTCGCTCGAGGGCGGCGAGTCGGTCATCCCGCTGCTGGACGCCGTGCTGTCCAAGGCCGCGAACAACGGCCTGGACGAGGTCGGCATCGGCATGGCGCACCGCGGGCGGCTCAACGTCCTGGCGAACATCGCCGGCAAGAGCTACGGCCAGATCTTCAGCGAGTTCGAGGGCAACCAGGACCCCAAGTCCGTCCAGGGCTCCGGCGACGTGAAGTACCACCTCGGCACCGAGGGCAAGTTCACCGCCGAGTCCGGCGCGACCACGAAGGTCTACCTGGCGGCGAACCCGTCGCACCTGGAGGCCGTCGACCCGGTCCTCGAGGGCATCGTCCGCGCCAAGCAGGACCGCATCGACCTGGGCGGGGACGGCTTCTCCGTGCTGCCGATCCTCATCCACGGGGACGCCGCGTTCGCCGGCCAGGGCGTCGTGACCGAGACGCTCAACCTGTCGCAGCTGCGCGGGTACCGCACCGGCGGCACGATCCACGTGATCATCAACAACCAGGTCGGGTTTACCACCGGGCCGAGCTCGTCACGCTCGACGCTGTACCCCACCGACGTCGCCAAGGGTCTGCAGGTACCGATCTTCCACGTCAACGGGGACGACCCCGAGGCGTGCGTCCGGGTGGCCGAGCTCGCGTTCGACTACCGCGAGCAGTTCGACCGCGACGTCATCATCGACATGGTCTGCTACCGCCGCCGGGGTCACAACGAGGGCGACGACCCGTCGATGACCCAGCCGCTGATGTACAACCTCATCGAGGCCAAGCGCTCGGTGCGCAAGCTGTACACCGAGGCGCTCGTGGCCCGCGGCGACATCACGCTCGACGAGGCCGAGCAGGTGCTGCAGGACTACCAGGCCCAGCTCGAGCGCGTCTTCACCGAGACCCGCGAGGGCGGCTACACGGCGTCGGCCGACTCCGAGCCGGTCGCCGGCCTGGAGCGCCCGGAGGCCCAGCGGGAGGACGCCGGGGCGATGATCGGCTGGCGGACCGCGGTCGACCAGGCGGTCCTGGACCGCATCGGCCGCGCCCACACCCGCGCCCCGGAGGGCTTCACCGTCCACCCCAAGCTCGCCCAGCTGCTGCAGCGCCGCGAGCAGATGTCCCGCGAGGGCGGCATCGACTGGGGCTACGGCGAGGTGCTCGCCTTCGGGTCCCTGCTCATCGAGGGCACCCCGGTGCGCCTGGCCGGGCAGGACTCGCGCCGCGGGACGTTCGTGCAGCGCCACGCCGTCATGCACGACCGGCAGACCGGCGCGGAGTGGACGCCGCTGCTGTACCTGTCCGCCGACCAGGCGAAGTTCTGGGTCTACGACTCGTCCCTGTCGGAGTACGCGGCGCTCGGGTTCGAGTACGGGTACTCCGTCGAGCGTCCCGACGCCCTGGTGCTGTGGGAGGCGCAGTTCGGCGACTTCGTCAACGGCGCGCAGACGGTCATCGACGAGTTCATCTCCTCCGCGGAGCAGAAGTGGGCCCAGCGCAGCGGCGTCGTGCTGCTGCTGCCCCACGGCTTCGAGGGCCAGGGGCCGGACCACTCCTCCGCCCGCCCGGAGCGGTTCCTGCAGCTGTGCGCCGAGAACAACATGACGGTCGCGGCGCCGTCGACGCCGGCGTCGTACTTCCACCTGCTGCGCCGCCAGGCCTACGCCCGGCCGCGCCGCCCGCTGGTGGTCATGACGCCCAAGTCGATGCTGCGGCTCAAGGCCGCGTCGTCGCCGGCGGAGGACTTCACGTCCGGCACCTTCCGCGAGGTCATCGCCGACGACGTCGCCGCGCAGGGCGGTGGCGTGGACCGCGTGCTGCTCTGCTCGGGCAAGGTCTACTGGGACCTGGTGGCGCACCGCACCGAGGTCGGCGACACCCGCACGGCGATCGTCCGCTTCGAGCAGCTGTACCCGCTCGAGCCCGAGGTCATCGCGTCCGCACTGGCCCCGTTCGGCGACGCCGAGCTGGTGTGGGTCCAGGAGGAGCCGGCGAACCAGGGCGGCTGGGGCCACATGGCGATGAACCTGGCACCGATCGTGGGACGGCCGCTGCAGGTCGTGTCCCGGCCCGCGTCGGCGTCGCCGGCCGCCGGGTCCGCCAAGAAGCACCAGGCCGAGCAGGCCGAGCTGCTGCGGGCGTCGTTCGCCCGCTGATCCGGCCGCACCCCGACGCCACGAGGCCGTCGCCCCCACGCCGGGGCGGCGGCCTCGTGCCGTCCGGCCTGGTGACGCGGCGTTCGCGGGGACGTGTCGTCAGGCCGGGCGGCCCGCGCGCGCCGGCACCGCGAACGTGCGCCGGTAGGCCAGCGGGCTCGTGCCCAGCGTCCGGGTGAAGTGGTGGCGCAGCGCAGCGGCCGTGCCGAACCCGCACCGCCGCGCGATCTCCTCCACCCCCGCATCGGTCCGCTCCAGCAGCTCCTGCGCGCGCAGCAGGCGCTGGCGGATCAGCCACGCGCCCGGCGTCGTCCCGGTCTCGGCGCGGAACCGGCGGGCGAACGTCCGCTCGGACATCAGCGCGCGGGCCGCGAGGTCCGGCACGGACAGGTCCTCTTCGACGTGCTCGACCATCCACGCGAGCAGCGGCTCGAGGGTGTCGGCCTCGACCGGCAGCGGCGTCTCGATGTACTGCGCCTGCCCGCCGTCGCGGTGCGGCGGGACGACCATGCGCCGGGCGACGGCCGCGGCGGCCGCCGCCCCGAGCTCCCGGCGCACCAGGTGCAGGCACGCGTCGATCCCGGCCGCGGTGCCGGCGCTCGTCACCACGCCCCGGTCCTCGACGTAGAGCACCGCCGGGTCCACGACCGCGGTCGGGTGCTCCGCCGCCAGTCGCTCGGTGTACATCCAGTGGGTGGTGCAGCGCCGCCCGTCCAGCAGGCCGGCCTGGCCGAGCGCGAAGGAGCCGCTGCACACGCCGAGCACCCAGGCGCCCCGGGCGTGCGCGGCACGCAGGACCTCCAGGACGGCGGGCGACACCCGGTGGGAGGCTCCGTAGGCGGGCACGACGACGAGGTCGGCGTCCGCCGCTGCGTCCAGGCCCAGGGGGACGACGAGGTCGAACCCCAGCTTGGTGGTCACCGGCCCGGGCACCTCCGTGCACACCCGGAAGTCGAACTGTGGACCGCCGGTGTCCGTCCGATCGATCCCGAACACCTCGCAGACCACGCCCAGCTCGAAGGGCGCGACGTCCGGCATGACCACGGCGGCGACCGACCTCAGCATGGGGCCCAGTGTGGCAGGAAGTTGACGCGCAGCGGCAGTCCTGCCACTCGTGGCACGATGTCGGTGGTCATAGGTTTCCTGCCATGAGCCTCGTCGCCGTGGTCCTCGTCCTGCTGGCCGTCACGCTCCTCGTGGCCGCCGTCCTCGTGGTCGTCCGCCGGGACGGCTACGGCACGTCCGAGCCGCCGCACTCGCACCCGGCCTGGGACGACGCCGTGCTCCCGTCGACCGGTCGGGCCGCGTGACACGTCGCGCCTGCTGACGGTCCGACCCGTGCCCGACGGGCGAGGCGCCGGAACCACCACCGGCGCGTGCCGCCCGTCCCTCGCGTTCGGCTGACGCCCCGCCGTCCCTCCCGCGCGCCGCGCGCTGTCGTGCGCCGCACTTTGGGACACTGACCCGGGCGCCCCCATGGCGCCGTGCGGAGCGGGGCGTGCGAGGGACGGGTGGGTGAGGGTGTGAGCGAGCTGCCGATGCGCGTGGTGGTGGTCGGCGACGAGCTGGCTGCCGGCGCAGGTGATCCCAAGGGGCTCGGCTGGGTCGGGCGCGTGGCCGCCCGCACGCACACCCCCACCCCGGCGACCTTCCTGACCCTGGCCGTTCCCGGGGAGTCCAGCAGCGCGCTCGGCTCCCGCTGGGAGGACGAGGCGGGCCGCCGGTTCTCCTCCGAGGCGGACAACCGGCTCGTCGTCGCCCTCGGCCGCGCGGACCTCGGCGCCGGGCTCTCGATCGCCCGCAGCCGGCTGAACCTGGCCAACGTGCTGGACGTCGCGGACTCCCGGAGGATCCCGACGTTCGTCGTCGGGCCGCCCCCGGGTCGCGCCGCGGACGCCGAGCGCATCGCCGACCTCTCCGCCGCGTACGCCGACGTCGCGAACCGCCGGCGCGTGCCGTACGTCGACACCTTCACCCCGCTGGCGACGCACGAGCAGTGGCTGGGTGATCTCGCGGCGGGCGACGGCCTGCTGCCGGGGCAGGCCGGCTACGGGATGATCGCGTGGCTCGTCCTGCACACGGGCTGGCACGCCTGGCTGGGCCTGCCCGACGACGCCGCCTGAGCGGTCCGTCGTGCGCCGCACCCCGGCCGGTGTGGGACCATGGGGCGACCTAGATCTCGCCGAGCCCGCCGTGGCCGACGGCGAACGGCACAAGGAGAAGACCATGAGCAAGCGTGGACGCAAGCGTCGCGCCCGGAAGACGAGCGGCGCGAACCACGGCAAGCGCCCCAACGCCTGACGTGACGTGACACGGGCCCGGTGCGATCACTCGCACCGGGCCCGTTCTGTCATGCCGGGAGGGCCGGGGACGGCCCCGCTCCCTGCCGGTCGGTCGTGGTCGTCGCGGCTCAGGTGATCTGGGCGCGGAGCACGGTCAGCGACTCGCGGATCCGGACGTGCAGCTCCACGGGCGCGCACTCCGTGCAGGAGCGGCGCACCAGGGCGCGCACGTGCTCCTCGACGTCGTACTCGGCCAGGCACGGCTCGCAGTACGCGAGGTGCTCCCGGATCCGGTCACCGTCCGCCTCGGGCAGCTCGGAGTCGAGGAACTCGAACAGCTTCCCCAGCGCCTGCTCGCAGTTCACGGCACCGTGCGCGGCTCTGCCCGCGTCAGTCTCCTGCGTGCTCATGACCCGTTCCCCTTGTCCGTCGCTCCGACGAGCCCCCGCCCGCGGGCATAGTCACTCAACAGCTCACGCAGCTGCTGTCTTCCTCGGTGGAGCCGCGACATCACGGTCCCGATCGGCGTCCCCATGATCTCGGCGATCTCCTTGTAGGCGAAGCCCTCGACATCGGCCAGGTACACGGCGATGCGGAAGTCCTCGGGGATCTGCTGGAGGGCGTCCTTGACGTCCGAGTCCGGCAGGTGGTCCAGCGCCTCGGCCTCGGCGGACCGCAGGCCGCTGGACGTGTGCGACGCGGCGCGGGCGATCTGCCAGTCCTCGACGTCCTCCGCACCGGACTGCTGCGGCTCGCGCTGCTTCTTCCGGTACGAGTTGATGAACGTGTTGGTGAGGATCCGGTACAGCCACGCCTTGAGGTTGGTGCCCGGCCGGTACTGGTGGAAGGCGGCGAAGGCCTTCGCGAACGCCTCCTGGACCAGGTCCTCGGCGTCGGTCGGGTTGCGGGTCATCCGCAGGGCAGCCGCGTACAGCTGGTCCAGGTACACCAGCGCCTCGGCCTCGAAGCGTTCGGCGCGTGCGCTGGGGTCCTCGGCCTCGGGGGCTCGGTTCGTGTCCTCGCTCATCACCCACGAGCCTAGCCCGGCAGGTACCACGCGGCCCGGGCGGACGACGGCCGACGGCCGTGCGAGCCGTCCCGTCGGTCTCTCGGCCAGCGCGCACGTCATGGTCGGTGCAACGCGGCGTGCGTCACCGGGCATTCCCGCCCGCGCCGCGCGACCACACCGCAGCACCTCGCCGCACGACCGGCCGCCGTCGACGGACGCCCACGTCCCTGCTGCCACCGGCGGCTCGACCGGCTAGCGTCGGCGGTGACCGCTCCCGCTGCGCCGGCCGTACCGCTCGCCGCCGAGCCGAGGCCCCGAACGAGAAGAGTGCCGACCGTGATGATGCTCCGCCGGATAGCCCGCCCCATGCTCGCCGCCTGGTTCGTCAGCGAGGGGACCGCAGCATTCCGCGGTGCTCCCGCCCACGTCGACCCGGCACGCGCCGGCGTCGACGTCCTCGTCGAGAAGGCGGGCGTGACGCGTCCGACCGACGCCCAGCTGCGGACCATCGTCCAGGTGCACGGCGCCGCGACCGTCGGCGCCGGGCTCGCGCTGGCCCTGGGCAAGGCTCCCCGGGTGGCTGCGCTGCTGCTCGCCGCGCTGACCTTCCCGTCCGTCGTGGTCAACGCCATCGGGGCACGCAAGGGCACCGTCCCGGCGGCGGTGAAGAAGGAGCGGCAGGACCGGATCGTCCGCGCGGTGTCGTTCACGGGTGCGGCGCTCATCGCCGCAGCCGACCGCGAGGGCCGGCCCGGGCTCGCGTGGAAGGTGGCGCACGCCCGCGAGCTCGCCGCCGCCGGTGCGGCCACCGCAGTCGCCGGCGCAGCGAAGTCGGGCGCGAAGGCCGCCAAGAACGTCGGCGGGAAGGCCGGCACGTCGTCGGGCAAGGCCCTCAAGGGAGCCAAGGCGCTCAAGGCTGCCGAGACGGCGGCCGTGGCCAAGGGCGCGAAGGCGGCCAAGGAGTCCAAGGCCGCCCGCAAGGCGGCGAAGGCGCTCGCCGCGGGCGGAGCCGCGACGGCCGCGACCGCGGCGACGGACGGCGCCGGCAGGCGGGGACGCAAGGCCTCGCGGGCGACCGAGGGGACGACGCGGCCGAGCCGGGCCGACGCGAAGGCGGTCAAGGCAGCCGCGGCCGAGGCCGCTGCCGCGGAGAAGGCCGCGAAGGTCGCCTCCGCCGCCGAGGCGAAGGCTGCCAAGCAGGCAGCGAAGGCCGCTGGGTCCCGGTCGGCCCGACGCGCCGACGCGCGGACCGCCAAGCTCGCCGCCGCCCAGGCCGCCACCGCCGCGAAGGCAGCCGAGCTGACCGCCGCGGCTCAGGCCAAGCGTCCCGGCTCGCGCGCCGCCCGTCGCGCCGAGGCGAAGGCCGCCAAGGTGTCCGGCTACGCCGACGTGATCGCCGCGCAGGTCGCGGGCGAGCACGCCGCCGAGGCGACCGAGGCGGCCGCTGCCGCGCACGAGGCCGAGGTCGTCGCCGTCACGGCGGCGACCGAGGCCGCCGCCGCGGAGTCCGTCGCCCCGCGTCGCGGACGCCGCCGCTGAGGTCGTCGACGCCGCACCGGCACGCGGCCGCCGACCGGCACGCCGCCGGTCCGACACCCGGGCGCGTGCGGGCCCGGCGCCCGGCGGCCTGCCGGCCGGCGGCTAGCCTGACGCCATGACCACGACGCCCGGCCCGGGCCGCCGCACGCCCGACGCCGTCGACCCGCTCGGCCCGGTGGACGTCGCGCAGCCGCTCGCACCCGTCGACGCCGACCGCCTCCCCGGCGACGTGTGGGCGGCCCCGGTGGCGGCAGGCCCGCTGGACGCGCTGGTCGACGTCCCGGGCTCGAAGTCCCTCACCAACCGCTATCTCGTGCTCGCCGCGCTCGCCGACGGGCCGGGCCGGCTGCGCGGGGCGCTGCGCTCGCGCGACACCGTGCTGATGGCCGCGGCACTGCGATCCCTGGGCGTCGGCATCGAGGACGACGGCGGCGACTGGGTCATCACGCCCGCGACGCTGCGCGGCGGCGTCGAGGTCGACTGCGGTCTGGCCGGGACGGTCATGCGGTTCCTGCCCCCGGTCGCCGCGCTCGCCGACGGCGCGGTCCGGTTCGACGGCGATGCGGGCGCCCGGGCCCGGCCGATGGGCCCGGTGCTGACCGCCCTGCACGGCCTGGACGTCGAGGTCGTCCCGCACGGGGAGCGGGGGCACCTGCCGTTCACCGTGGTCGGTGCCGGCGCGGTGGCGGGTGGACCGGTCGACGTCGACGCGACCGCGTCGAGCCAGTTCGTCTCCGGTCTGCTGCTGGCGGCGGCCCGGTTCGAGCGCGGCCTGCTGCTGCGGCACACCGGCCGGACGCTGCCGAGCCTGCCGCACATCGACATGACGGTGGAGGTCCTCCGCGAGGCGGGGGTCACCGTGGACGACTCGCGGCCGGCGCTGTGGGAGGTCGCTCCCGGACCGATCGCCGGCCGCGACGTCCGGGTCGAGCCGGACCTGTCCAACGCCGGGGCGTTCCTCGCCGCGGCGCTGGTGGCGGGCGGCACGGTCCGCGTCCCGGGGTGGCCCGCGCGCACCACCCAGCCGGGCGCGCTGCTGCCGGGCATCCTCGAGCGGATGGGCGCCACCACGCGCCTGGAGGGTGACGTCCTGGCGGTCACGGGCACCGGCACGGTCCACGGCCTCGACCTCGACCTGCACGAGGCGGGCGAGCTGGCCCCGACGATCGCCGCCCTCGCGGCGCTGGCCGACTCCCCCTCCCGGCTGCGGGGCATCGCGCACCTGCGCGGTCACGAGACCGACCGGCTGACCGCCCTCGCCACCGAGATCACCCGCCTGGGCGGGTGGGCGGAGCAGACGTCCGACGGGCTCGTCATCACCCCGCGCCCGCTGCACGCCGGCGTCGTGCGCACGTACCACGACCACCGGATGGCCACCGCGGGCGCCCTGCTGGGCTTGCGCGTGCCCGGCGTGAAGGTCGAGGACGTCGCCACGACGGGCAAGACCCTGCCGGACTTCGTGGGCATGTGGCAGCGGATGCTCGGGCCGGCGGGATGAGCACGCGCCGCCCGGACGAGTCCGACGTCCGCATCCGGCCCGGCAAGCGATCGTCCCGCCCCCGCACGAAGCAGCGCCCGGAGCACGCCGACGCCGAGAGCGCCATGGTCACCGGCGTGGACCGGGGCCGGTACACCCTGCTCGTCGACCCCGACGGCCCGGGCGAGCGTCGCGCCGTCGCGATGAAGGCGCGGGAGCTCGGCCGCGAGCGCGTGGTCCCCGGCGACCTGGTGGACGTCGTCGGCGACACCTCGGGCGAGCCCGGGAGCCTGAGCCGGATCGTGCGGATCACCGAGCGCCGGACGGTGCTGCGCCGCACCGCCGACGACACCGACCCCGTCGAGCGGGTCATCGTCGCCAACGCCGACCAGCTCGTGATCGTCACCGCGCTCGCCGACCCCGAGCCGCGCACCCGCATGATCGACCGGTGCGTGGTCGCCGGGGTCGACGCCGGCATGCACGTCCTGCTGGCGCTGACCAAGGCCGACCTGGCGGACCCGGCCGAGCTGGTCGCGATGTACGAGCCGATCGGCGTCGATGTCGTGGTCACCC
The DNA here is from genome assembly GCF_007991755.1 of Cellulomonas aerilata. Lineage (GTDB taxonomy): Bacteria > Actinomycetota > Actinomycetes > Actinomycetales > Cellulomonadaceae > Pengzhenrongella > Pengzhenrongella aerilata. The sequence goes on from NZ_BJYY01000013.1 coordinate 567,962, forward strand.
GCCGCGACGCCGACGGGCGTTGGGTGGGGCTGGAGGACGTCCGGCGCGCGCTGGCCGGACGCACCTCGGTCCTGGTGGGCCACTCCGGCGTCGGGAAGTCGACCCTCGTCAACGCGCTGGTCCCGGACGCCTTCCGATCCGTCGGCATCGTCAACGACGTGACCGGACGCGGGCGGCACACCTCGACGTCCGCGGTGGCGCTACGGATGCCGCCGTCGCCTGCGGCGGCGCCGTCCCCCGGTGAGGGCGAGGGCGACGTCCCGGCGGGTGAGGACGCAGCCCTGCCCGGCGGATGGGTCATCGACACCCCCGGCGTGCGGTCGTTCGGCCTGGCGCACGTGCAGGTGGCGAACCTGCTCGCCCCGTTCGGGGACCTGGCCCGGGTCGCCGACGAGTGCCCGCGGGGCTGCACGCACACCGACGGCTCACCGGACTGCGAGCTGGACGAGTGGGTCACCGCTGCTGCCGACGAGGAGACCCGCGCGGCCCGGGCGGCCCGCGTGCGGTCGTTCCGCCGCCTGCTGGCCAGCCGCACGGGCGTCCCGACGCCCGGCGAGGGCGCGGAGCGCGAGAGCCGCTGACGGACGCCGGCTCCGGCGAGGCACCCCCGGGGCCCGTGGCCCGCGCCGTACGGTGGGCCCATGATGCGGTCCGGCTACGACGACGACCTCCGCCTGGCCCACGTGATCGCCGACCAGGTCGACTCGCTGACGATGAGCCGGTTCAAGGCGCTGGACCTCGCGGTGGAGACCAAGCCCGACACCACCCCGGTCTCCGACGCCGACCGCAGCGCCGAGCAGATGATCCGCTCGCAGCTCTCCCGCACCCGGCCGCGCGACGCCGTCCACGGCGAGGAGATGGGCGACACCGGGCACGGGCCGCGCCAATGGGTCGTCGACCCGATCGACGGCACCAAGAACTTCGTGCGCGGGGTGCCGGTCTGGGCGACGCTGATCGCCCTGCTGGACGCGGGCGAGCCGGTGCTCGGCGTGGTCAGCGCCCCGGCGCTCGGACGGCGCTGGTGGGCGGCGAAGGGGTCCGGCGCGTGGACCGGCAGGTCGCTGTCCTCCGCGACGCGGCTGCACGTGTCCGGCGTCGGGCGCCTGGCGGACGCGTCCCTGTCCTACTCGAGCCTGAGCGGCTGGGAGGAGCGCGGGCGCCTCGAGCACTTCCTGCGCCTGACCCGCTCGGTGTGGCGGACGCGGGCGTACGGCGACTTCTGGTCGCACGTCATGGTCGCCGAGGGGTCGGTCGACCTGTCCTGCGAGCCCGAGCTCGCGCTGCACGACATGGCGGCGCTGGTGCCCATCGTCACCGAGGCCGGTGGGCGGTTCACCTCCGTGCAGGGGGAGCCGGGGCCGTACGGCGGCTCGGCGCTGGTCAGCAACGGCAAGCTGCACGACGCGGCCCTGCAGATCCTGGACCCGCTGCTCGAGGACTGAGCGCCCCGGCCCTGCTCGGGTGGGTGGCGCTCGGATGGGTGCGTGGCGGCGGTGTCAGCGCGGGATCGTCTGCAGCTCGGTCGCGTCGTACCAGAGCAGGTCGCGGTCGTCGAGACGCTCCACCGCCTCCTCGTCCTGCGTGAGCGCGGCCACCACGTCGTCGGCCGCGGCCGGCTCGTCGACCAGGGCGCACACGACCGCGGTCCACGGCACGGGGGCCGACAGGGCGACCACGCTGGGCACGTCCTCGTCCAGCACCGTCACCGCGGCGTCGTCGACGTCGGCGGACAGCACCGCACGCAGCCGGGGGGCGTCCGCGGTCCGGCCCAGGAGCTCGAGCGAGTCGTCGGCGGCCGCCAGCTGCGCCGCGTACTCCAGGCCCTCGTCGTCCTCGTCCGGGAAGAGCTCACGCAGCGCCGGGGTCACGGCGTGCGCCCGCTCGACCTCCACGGCGCCGGAGGTCCCGGCGAGGTCGACGTCGAGCAGGGTCACCGGCAGGTAGATGCGCACGGGGCCAGTCTGCCGCCTCAGACCCGCGCCGCCGACCGCAGGCCGCGCCGTCCGGAGGCCCGTGCCGGGCCGGCCGGGACCCCGGCGAGCTCTGCGGCGAGCCGGGCGAGCGCCGCGCGGACCGGCGACTGCGGCACGGCCTCCGCGAGCGTGGCCCCGCGCAGCAGCGCCGCGTCGACCCCCGGCCGGTCGTCCGGGAGCAGGTGTGCGCCGGTGACCCCGGCATAGCGCTCCAGGGCCTCGGCGACGGCCCGCTCGGGCCGCTGACCGGCGGCCGAGGCCCGCACGCGGTTCACCACGACGACGCGCTCGGCGCCGGCCGCGGCGCCGCTGTCGGCGAGCTCGGCCAGCCCGCGCACGAGCCGCTGCACCCCGACCGGGTCCCCGGTGCCGACCACCACGACGACGTCGGCGGCCCCCAGCGCGGACAGCGTGGCCGCGTTGCGCCGGGGCGCATGGGTGTCGTAGCTCAGGACCTCGTCCTGCTCGAGGCTGAACCCGCAGTCCACGACGACCCAGGTGGCGAGCAGCCGAGCGGTCTCCCACACCACGTCGAGCGACGAGCCGGGCAGCTCCGGCCACCGGTCCGCACGCGAGATGCCGGTGAGCGCCCGCAGGCCCGGGGCGACCACGGGCGTCAGCCGCGCGAGACCCACCGCGTCGAGCGTCCCGTGCCCGGCGGACCGCGCGGCCGCGGCGATGCCCGGCGCCTCGTCGAGCAGCCCGACGACCTGGGCCACCGTCCCGCCGTAGGTGTCGGCGTCCACCAGCAGCGCGCCGCCCGGGCCGGGAGCGGCCGGCGCCACCCGGTCCGCGCCGCTGCGGCCGTCCACCCCGTCGATCGCACGTCGGTCCGCCGCGGACGTCGTCGCACCGGCCGTCACCGCCGTCCCCGCCGTCCCTGCGTCAGGCGCCGGCGCGTCCGCGGATCGAGCACGACCACGGCGCGCTCCCCACCTGGACGAGGGGCGACCCGGCAGGCTGGACGGGGCAGCGGACGGGGGGTCCGGGGTCAGCGCCGCCAGCTCGGCGGCGAGGTTCACCGCGACGGTCGTGCGACCCGGCGCACCCGTCGGTCCCCACACGGCGACCACCCGACCTCGGGCCGTCGTCACCTCGGTGCCGTCGGGGCGCCGGTCCTGCGGGGAGCGCGGGCCGGTGTCACCGGCGGGCAGGGGCGGGAGGGCCGGCACGGGCGGCATCGCCGGGCGCGGGCCGGACGGGTCCCCGTCGGCCCCCGCGAGCGCGAGCACCGTCGCCACCAGGTCCCCCACCGGCGCGGACGCGTCGACCAGCGCGTCCACCCCCAGGGCGGTCATCCGCTCGGCGACCCGCGGGTCCGCGTCGACGAGCGCGAGGACCCGCACGCCGGCGTGCCGCAGCCGCGCCACCGCCTCCCGGTCGAGCAGCGGCAGGTCCGGGGAGAGCACCCCGACCTGGCCGAGGCCGGCGTCGGCGGCGCCCAGCAGCTCGGCGAGGTCGGCGCAGCGGCGGGTGACGGACACGCGTCCGGCCGCACCCTCCAGGGCCGTGACGACGGCCGCCTCCCCCGGTCCGCGCAGGGCGGACAGGACGGCGACCGTCACGACGCCTGCCCGGTGCCCGGCACGAGCACCACGTTCACCGCCTGGCGCGTCGCGAGCGCACCCAGGACCTCCGCCAGGGAGTCGGTCGGGACCAGCACGTGCACGGTCGTCTCCGCACCCACCGCGAACGCCCCGGACGGCCGGGCGACCTCCGCGACCGTCAGCCCCTCGGCGAGCAGGCGCGGGACCGGTGCCTGCCCGTCCCGGACCTCGGGCGTCACCCACACGTCCACCAGCGCGCCCTCGGCCACCCCGGCGGACGGTGGCTCGGTGACCGGCACCGCCACCGGCCGGACGTCCAGGTCCGCCGAGCCGGCGACAGCGGCGCGCGGGAGCAGCTCGCCGTCGCCGACGGCGCGGACGGCGACGGCACCGGACGGCAGCGGCTCGGTCGCGAGGAGGTAGCGGTCCGCCTCGGCGCTCTCCAGCCGCACCCGGGCGACGGCGACCTGGTCGTCGTCGAGCGTCTCCCCTGGGGTGAGCGCCTCCGTCGCCACGTAGACCGGCGTGCTGGCCTCAGCTGCCGACACCGCCCAGGAGCCCAGGGCCACCGCGGCGGCCACCATGAGGACCCCGACGACGAGCTTGGGGTCGCGCCAGCTGGGGCGGCGCAGGCGCACGCCGACGGGGCTGACCGGTGTACCGACCATCGTGTCCATCCCGGCGTCCTGCCCTCCGCGTGGCGAAGGCCCCATCATGCCGAGTCGCCGCCGCCCGCCGCAGGCGCCTGTGCACGACGTTCGGGCGACGGGTGCGGCATGCCAGACTTCGGGCCATGCCTCCGCGGTTCCTCACGCTCGCCGACGTGATGGAGATCCTCAACATCTCCGCCCCGCAGGCGTACGCGCTGGTCCGCTCCGGCGAGCTGCCCGCGATCCAGATCGGTGGACGGCTGCAGTGGCGGGTGGAGGCCACCGAGCTGGAGGCGTACATCCAGCGGATGTACGCCCAGACGCGCGCACGGCTGGACGGCGACCACGAGCGCCCCGCCGACGCCGCCCGGGCCGAGCAGCGGCCGGAGTCCGCCGACCGCTGAGCCGTGGTCGGCCGCGCGTCCGCCCGCTCCGGGCCTGGCCCTCGTCAGCCGGAGTGGACGACGTCGATCGCGGCGAAGGGGACCGCCCACGTGGTCGGCGATGTGCCGGCCGACCGCGGGCCGTCCGCGACGGCGACCAGGTCGACGTGGTCGGACCCCACCCGGTCGAGGCGTCCGGCGAGCTCGCCGCCGATGGTCACGACCCGCACCGCGGCGCGGTCCCGCGCCAGCGCGCGCAGCGCGTGACCCAGGCCAAGCCGCCTGCCCACGACGCCGACCTCCGGGGACGATGCCCGCTCCAGACCTCGCGCACCGACCACCGACGCGGACGGCACCAGCGCCCGCCGCACCTCGTCGCCGAGCAGCACCCACTGGTCCGCCACGTCCACCACCGATCCGCTGACCAGCTCACCGCTGCGCACCCGGAGCACGACCTCGGCGGAACCGGCGGCTCGTAGCCGTCCCGCGAGCGTGACCGTCGCCCGCTCGGCGCGAGTCAGGTCGGGCACGCCGGCGAGCAGGTCAGCCGTGTTGGCCGCGTCGACCTGGCCCTCCATGTCGGCGAACAACGCCTCCCACCGCATGGCCACACCGTAGGGGCCGAGCGGCGCCGACGACGCTGTCACGTCGTCGCGGTGGAACGCTCGCCGGCCGCCGTCCAACCGCGCTGCCCCACGCCGTCCCCAGGGTCTCCCGCGACGTAGACACCGGGGGGCCGAGGCGCGTACACCTAGGTATGGCAAACAGCATCAAACGGCATCCAACGAGGCGGCGGGTATGACGGCAAACATACGGCGAGAGACCCGGGGCGGGGCGCACGGCACCACGGGCGGCGTCGTGCTCGCGGCCGTCGTGACGCCGGCGCTGACGGCCTGGCTGGTCAGGCGGGCGCTGGCCGTCGTCCGGGGGGTCGGTTCGGTCCTCGGCTCCGGAGATGGGCTGAGCGCGGCGCTGGCGGTGACCCGCGTCGAGGACCTCGTGGCGGGAGGCGTCGTGCTGACCGGGGCGGCGGTGGGCACGTGGTGGTCGGTCGGGCTGGTCGCCGCCGTCGGGTGCCTGGCGGCACGCGGCCTCGGGTACCGCTGGCGGGCGGGCGAGCGACTCGTCGCCCGGACCGCTCCGGCGGCGGTCCGCCGCGCGATCGCGCTGTCCGCAGGGACGAGCATCGCCCTCGCCGGCGCCGCGCTGCCCGCCGTCGCGCAGTCGTCCCCGCCTCCCGTCGATCTCGGCTGGGCCCCGACCGTCTCGGCACCACCGTGGTCGACGTCCGAGCTGCCACCGGGCGGTGTCCCGGCCAGCACACCGGAAGCGTCCTCGACAGCGGTTGGCGCGGTGCGGGGGGCAGGTGGCACGGTGGGCGGCGCGGCCGGTGGCGCGGGGAGCGCGACCGTCGCGCGGGAGCCGGTGACGGACGGGACCGAGGCCGTCGACGACCTGCCGCCGGGCACCGGCGCCGCACCTGTCACCCCGAGTGCGAGCCCGGGTCTGATCCGGGCGGCACCCACTCCTGCACCGGGCGCCCCCTCCTCGGGCGGCGACGCACCGATACCCGCACCGGCGTCCACGACGAGCCCTCGGCCGAGCGGCTCGACCGTCGGACCGGACGCCCCTGCCGGAGAGCCGGTCGACGGACCGGGCACGCCGGCCACCATCTCGGTCGCCCCAGGGAGCCCGGGCGCGCAGAGCGGCACCGGGGACGGCTCGCCGGCGGCGGTCCCGCCGGGCGATACCGGGGCCGGAACCGCACGCACACCGGCGGCGGGCTCCCCTGCGACGAGCACCCCGTCGGCGCCCGTGCGGGACAGCCTCGACCCGACCGCTCCGGCCGCCGTCCGCACGTCCACCGGACCGGCCACCGCCGCTGCCCCGGCGACGGGCACCACCGCTCCGCCTGTGTCGAGCGCGATGCCGGCGGCACGGAGCGGGACGGCGGCCGCCCCGATCGCCGCGGTCACCGTCCAGCCCGGCGACACCCTGTGGGGCATCGCCGCGGACTTCCTGCCCACCGGCGCCACGGCCGCGGACGTCGCCGCCGCCTGGCCGCGCTGGTACGCGGCCAACAGCGACGTGATCGGTCCCGATCCCGATGTCATCGAGCCGGGGCAGCGCCTCGTGCACCCCGGAGCAACCGACGTCGCCGTCATGAAGGGAGGGGCGTCGTGAGCGCCGTCTCGCACTCCGCCGTCGCCGCCCGCGTGGACCTCCGGACGGTCGACGGCCGCGACGTCCGTCAGGACCGGGTCCCCCTCGCGCTCGCCCGTCCGCCCGTCGATCCGGACGGGGCGGACGACCTCGACGAGGCGGACGTCCGGCGGGGGCCGGACCGAGCCGCGCCGGTCACCCGACCTTCGGGGGCGTCGGAGGGGCACGGGACGCCCGGCGGGCCCGGCCCTGCTGCCGATGGGCCCGGGTCCGGCGGGGCGCCCGACGGGCCCGAACGGGGGCGCGACGCGTCCGACCCCGGCTCGGCGACCGGGCGACCCACCGGCCCCGGCACACCGGTCCACGCGACGACCGGCACCCCGGACGACGCCGGACCCGACGAGCACCCGCCGACGCCTCCGCACCCGGTCACCGTCCGGCTCGTGCCCCGAAGCGAGCCGTCCGCACAGCCCCTGCGCGCCACGGCACCGGCCCACGGCGTGCCGCCCGTCCTCGGCAGCCCGGCGGCGGGTGCGCTGGCCCGGCACGCCCGGACCACCTACCCGGGCGTGGAGACGCCGGCACCGACCGGACCGCTGCCCGACCCGACCCCGCTGTGCTGCGCGATGGTGCAGGCGGCGGTCGAGGGCCTCCGGGGCGTCCGCCCGCTCGCCCAGCTGACGCGGTGGGTCTCCCCCGAGGTCTACGACCTGCTCCAGCTGCGTGCCGAGCTGGTCCAGCGAGCCGGTCGGCCGACGGCGTCACGAGCGGGCATCCGCCGGATACGGCTGTTCCGGATCGGCGAGGAGGTGGCCGAGGCGTCGGTCGTCGTCGACGACGGCCCGCGGGTCCGCGCGGTCGCCGTCCGGCTCGAGGGCCACCGGGGGCGGTGGCGGGCCGTCGCCATGGAGATCGGCTGAGTCGGACAACGCGGCAGCGGCGGCACGCAGCCAATGCACGGCCGGCGTCCGTGCCGGTTGCGTGCCGGGGTGCGTGCCGGCGTCCGTGCCGGAGGCGTGTTGAGGTGCGTGCCGGGGTCCGTTCCCGAGGTGTGTCGAGGTGCGCGCCGGAATGCGTGCCGGCGTCTGTGCCGAGGTGCGAGCCGGGGCCGCCGGGGATTCGTGCCGGGAAGCCGGCTCGGGACGCCCGGGACGCGACTCACGGCCTCGCGACCCCTGCTCGAGGGAACGGCCGGGACCGGGGCCCGGGTTAGCGTGGGCCCGTGACACGCGCAGGATCCCGGCCACGACGCACGTCGACCGCCGCGGTGGCGCTCGTCCTCCTCGGCACACTCGCCGGCTGCGGTGCTGGGCCGGGATCGGAGGTCCCCTCACCCATGTCGTCCCCGACGCCGCCGGGACCGGGTCCCGCACCCACGTCCGTCCCCACCACGCCGCCGCCGGCGTCCACACCCGGGTCCGAGGACCTGCCCGAGGACCTCCCCCTGCCCGCTGCGACCGGGACACCGGTCCAGGCCACCGGGACGGTCACGCAGGGGGTCGAGCACGGCTGCCTGCTCCTGGAGGACGGGGGGACGACGTACCTGCTGCTCGGGTTCCCCGACCAGCTGCCCGTCGGGGCCGAGGTCACCGTCGAGGGCACGCTCGCCGAGGACGTGATGACGACCTGCCAGCAGGGCACGCCGCTGCTGGTCCGGACGGTGACGGCGCGCTGACGCCCCCGACCCGCTGACTCGACGCTCAACGCCCGGGCGCACGGGAGGCCCGCGACGTCCGTCGCGGGCCTCCCGTGTGCTGCTGACGAGCCCGTCGTCAGGGGCGGACCTCCCGGACCAGCACGCTGCCGGTCCCGACCACCGCACCGTCGCCGGTGACGACCGACATGGTGCCGAACAGCGACCGACCCGCGGCCGGGACGGCGCCGACGGTCACCGTGCCGGTGATCTCGGTGGTCGCCCCGGGCGCGAGCGTGACCGGCGCCGACGTCACCGCCAGCTCGCCCAGCGAGCCGGCGTAGAAGACGTCCAGGTAGTCGAACTCGGTCGTCCCGGCCGGCACCTCGAACCCGTCGACCAGCACCGTGTAGGTGCCGGGCGCCGGGTCGGTGATGGACACCGACTCCTCGGAGTCGCCGTCCGCGTCGATGGCCACCTGCACGCCGTCGAGGAGCACGACCAGGTCGAGGTCGGCCCGCGCGTCGGACGGCGACCCGATGCTGACGTCCAGCCGCTCCGCGCCCTCCGGCACGTCGACGGCGTACTCCTGCGTCGCGCCGTCGGCGACCGTCTGCCGGCTCCGGGCGCCGCTGCCCAGCGGACCGCCCTGACCGGCCACGGTCGTCTCGCCGAACGTGTTGGTGACCGTCCAGGCGAGCGGGAGCACCTCACCGAGTCCGGCCGACTCGATCTCCGTCACGGCGGGCTCGACCTCGACCCCGAGGACGCCGGCGCCCACGACGTACGGGTTGGCCAGGGTCGGCGTCGTCCGGCGAGCCTCGACCTCGATCTCCCACACCCCCGGAGCCGGGTCCGCGTACGTCCGCGCCGACGGGTCGCACGCCGTGACGTCGGAGAAGTTGGTGAAGCACTGCGAGCTCGCGGTCGGGTCGACCGCGATGCCGTTCGGGTTGATCGCGATGAAGCGGGTCTGGCTCCCCGCGGCGATGCCGGTCAGGTTGACCCGGAGCGCCGCCGCGCCCTCGGGCACCGTGACGAAGTGGCTCTGCGTGCGCGCACGCTCGACGCTGCCGGAGGTCTCCCACCCGAACGACGGCGCCGCGAGCTCGTCGGACGCCACCACCACCAGCGAGACGGACTGCTCGACCCCCAGCACACGGGGGTCGTCGAGCTGGAGCACGGCGCCGTGCGCACCGCTCGCCGGGTTGGCCCGGACCGGGATGGTCACCGGGACGTCCAGCGGCAGACGCACGGTGCGAGGCGCCCGGAAGGTGCCGTCGTCACTCAGCAGGGACACGGTGTGCACGCGGTCGCCGGCGTCGCCGGACGTCCGCGTCACCGTGACCTCGTAGGTCTTCTGGGTCCCGGGCACCGCGCCCCCGGCGGAAGCGGGGCAGCGGTCGTAGACGCCCGTGCCCACGTGCGGCGTCGCGAGCAGCCCGGACAGCGGGGTGCAGACCGGGGCGGTCACCTCGTACCCGACCGGCTCGAGCCGGTCGGCGCGCCGCAGCAGCGACCACGCGTCGGGGACGTCCAGCTGCCCCAGTCCCTGCTCGTAGCTGGGCAGCCCGCGCTCGAAGTCGGCCGAGCTGTAGATGGCCTTGCGCAGCTGCGCCGGGGTGACCGCGATCTCCTCCGCGCGGGCCGCGGACAGCAGCAGGGCCGCGCCGCCGGCCGCCATGGGCGAGGCCATGGACGTGCCGTTGAACATCGCGTAGCCGGGCGGCAGGTCGTACCCGGCCTCCGGCACCGGCCCACCCTCCTGCCACAGCGGCACGGTCGAGATCGCCGACCCGGGCGCCGTGATGTTGGGCTTGAGCCCGCCGTCCTCCCGCGGGCCGCGCGAGGAGAAGGTGAACAGCGCCTGGTCCGCCGAGACGGCGGCGCCGTAGTTCGCCAGGTACGTGTCGCGTGAGACCGCCGCCCCGACGGCGACGGCGTCCGTGGCCACGCCGGGGTCACCGACGGTGTTGAGCCCCGGGCCGCTGTTCCCCGCCGACAGGAAGATCTGCACGCCGGTCTCGGCGATGAGGCGGTTGTAGAGCAGCGCTCGGGCGTTGTTGCCGTCGTTCAGCGCCGGCAGCCCGCCGATCGACATGTTGACCACGTCGACCCCGCGGTTGCGGACCAGGTCGATCATGCCCTCCACCAGGGCGACCGCCGTGCAGCTGCCGCTCCAGGTGCAGGCGCGGCTGGACACGAGCGTCGCACCCGGCGCGGCGCCGGAGACGTCCCCGCCGAACAGCGCGTTGCCCGCGGCGATCCCGGCGACGTGGGAGCCGTGGGCGGCCTCGACGATCCCGATGTTGACGAAGTCGGCCGTCTGGCCGGCGAAGCCCGCAGGCGTCAGGTCGACGTCCTCGCGGAACTCGACCACGAACGGCATGCTCTCCTGCACGGCGGTCGCCGGGTCGTCGGTCCCGAGGTGACCGACCTGGAACGCCTCGCCGTACGGGCGCCGCAGCTCCTCGTCGGTGAAGTCCAGGTCCTGGTCGGTGTCGACCCAGATCGCGTTGTCGGACGCCCGGTACAGCACGCCCCAGACGTCCGTGGTGTCCCCGTCGCGGTTGACGTCGCCGCCGACCTCGGAGCCGGCGGTGATGGCCTCGGAGAACCGGTTGATGCGGAAGTCGCCGGCAGGGGCCGTCCACGTCGACCCCTGGTAGGCGAACGTCGGGCCCGCCACGACGGCGCGCATGGCCCGCCAGGTGGGGTCGCCGTCGACCAGCGGGTCCGTCGCGGTGACCCAGTCGACGATCTTGCGCTCGCCGGTCGACGTCGTCTGCAGGGACGGGTGGTCGAGGTCGACCCCGCTGTCCAGGATCCCGATCGTGACACCGCGGCCGTCCCACTCCGGGTGGCTGCGGACGAACGACGCGGCGCCGATCTCGGCGGTCGGCATGTACGGGTTCCGGACGGGGGTCTGCGCGCTCGGGCCGGGCACCGGCGCCGATCCGGGCCGCCGCGCCTCGCGGCGCTCGTCCGCCGTCGGGTCGGGCAGGGCCAGCCCCTCGTTGAGGTCCACCCGCAGGACGCTGTCCGACGACGCGGCCTTCTCGACCGCGCCGGTCGGCAGCTGCGCGCGCACGTAGCCGAGCTCGTCGTCCGTGAACCCGACGTCACCACCGAGGCCGGCCACCTGCTCGGCCACGGCCGGCGCCTGGCCGGCCTCGGTGGCCAGCAGCACGGTCACGGCCTCCTCGCCGCCGGCCTGCGCCTCGGCGAGCAGCTCGCGGTCGTGGTCACCGAGCTTGTCGTTGGCGTCCGCCTTCCCGTCGGTCCCGACCTCGCCGGGCGGCTGGCCGCCGTCCGGCGGCGGGGTCACGGCGACGGGCGGGTCCTCGACGGCAGCACCGGCCGTCGGCGCGGTGGCGATCATGGTGCTGAGGAGAGCGGCAGCAAGTCCTGCGACAGCGGTACGTCGGCGGGACGCTGATCTGGGAAGGAACACGCGGTTTCCACTTCTGCGGGGGACGTCTGGTCCGCAGATCCTGCCTCACCCGCACCGTCCTGCCCGCACGCACCACGCCGGACCGTCACCGCAGTCCAGGGCCACCGCCGGCGTGCGGGCGCGCCCCGTCCGCCGCCCTCCGGCCGGCCCGTCGAGGGCTCGGCCGTCGGGCGGCGGTGCGCGGTGGGCCCGGCGCCGTCAGGGCTTCCTGCGGCCCTCACGCTCGGCCTTGCGGCGGTCCCCCCGGTTGCCGGCGGCGGAGCCGCCGTTGCCGGCCGCAGCAGGCGCTCCGGTCCGGCCGTCGGCGGTGACCGTCTTGACGTCGGCGTCCCCGTCGACCGTCGGTGCGGTGTACTGCAGCGGGGCGCTCCGGTCGGGGCCGTCGAGTCCCTTGGCGACGAGCGTGCCGCTCGGGGCCGGCAGCGTGTCCACCTCGTCGTCGGCGGACCTGCGGGGCCCGGCGGCCGCCGCACCCGCGCTCGCGGCCGCCTGGGCCGCCGACGCGGCCGTGATGGCCGGACCGTCCTCCGGCGCGGGCGTCACCTTGACCTCGAGGTTGAACAGGAAGCCGACCGACTCCTCCTTGATCGCCTCCGTCATCGCCCCGAACAGCTGGAAGCCCTCGCGCTGGTACTCCACCAGCGGGTCGCGCTGGGCCATCGCGCGCAGCCCGATGCCCTCCTTGAGGTAGTCCATCTCGTAGAGGTGCTCGCGCCACTTGCGGTCCAGGACGCTGAGCACGACGCGACGCTCGAGCTGGCGCATGTTGTCCGCGCCGATCTGCTCCTCGCGCTCGGCGTAGGCGTGCCGGGCGTCGCTGAGCAGCTCGGTGGTGAGCATCTCGGCCGAGACGCGGGTCGGCCCACCGGCCTCCTCGACGACCTCCTCGACCGTGATGGACACCGGGTACACGGCCTTGAGCGCCGTCCACAGGGCCTCGAGGTCCCAGGTCTCCGGCGACCCCTCGGCCGTGGCGCCGCCGACGTAGGCGGTGATGACGTCGGAGATGAAGTGCTGGACCTGGTCGCCCATGTCCTCGCCGTCGAGCACGCGGCGGCGCTCGGCGTAGATCACCGAGCGCTGGCGCGACAGGACGTCGTCGTACTTCAGGACGTTCTTGCGGATCTCGAAGTTGCGGGACTCGACCTGCGACTGCGCGCTCATGATCCCGCGCGTGACCATCTTGGACTCGAGCGGCATGTCGTCCGGGAACCCGGCGCGGGTCATCAGCGACTCGGCCATCCCGGAGTTGAACAGGCGCATGAGGTCGTCCTGCAGCGACAGGTAGAAGCGGGACTCGCCCGGGTCACCCTGGCGTCCGGACCGCCCGCGCAGCTGGTTGTCGATGCGCCGCGACTCGTGCCGCTCCGTCCCGAGCACGTACAGCCCGCCGAGCTCGACGACCTCCTCGTGCTCGGCCTTGACCGCCTCGTGCGCCTTCTCCAGGGCGGACGGCCACGCGGCCTCGTACTCCTCCGGCGTCTCGGCGGGGTTCAGGCCGCGTGCCGCGAGGTCGGCGATGGCCATGAACTCGGCGTTGCCGCCGAGCATGATGTCGGTCCCGCGGCCGGCCATGTTCGTCGCCACCGTGACGGCGCCCTTGCGGCCGGCCTGGGCGACGATCGACGCCTCGCGCGCGTGCTGCTTGGCGTTGAGGACCTCGTGCGGCACGCCCTGCTTGCGCAGCTTGGCCGAGAGGAGCTCGCTCTTCTCGACGCTCGTCGTGCCCACCAGGACCGGCTGGCCCTTGGCGTGACGCTCGACGATGTCGGCGACGACGGCGTCGAACTTGCCGTCCACGCCCTTGTAGACCAGGTCCCCCTGGTCCAGGCGCTGCATGGGCCGGTTCGTGGGGATCGGGACGACACCGAGCTTGTAGGTGCCCTGGAACTCGGCGGCCTCGGTCTCGGCCGTGCCGGTCATCCCGGCGAGCTTGGAGTACAGGCGGAAGTAGTTCTGCAGCGTGATCGTGGCGAGGGTCTGGTTCTCGGCCTTGATGACCACGCCCTCCTTGGCCTCGATGGCCTGGTGCATGCCCTCGTTGTAGCGGCGGCCGGCCAGGATGCGGCCGGTGTGCTCGTCGACGATGAGCACCTCGCCGTTCATCACGACGTAGTCCTTGTCCCGCTTGAACAGCTCCTTGGCCTTGATGGCGTTGTTGAGGAAGCCGATCAGCGGGGTGTTGAGGGACTCGTAGAGGTTCTCGATGCCGAGGTAGTCCTCGACGCGCTCGATGCCGGACTCCAGCACGCCGACCGTGCGCTTCTTCTCGTCAACCTCGTAGTCGCGCTCGGCCTGGAGGCGGCGGGCGACCTTGGCGAACTCGGCGTACCAGCGGTTCGCGTCGCCGGACGCGGGGCCGGAGATGATCAGCGGGGTGCGGGCCTCGTCGATGAGGATGGAGTCGACCTCGTCGACGATGGCGAAGTTGTGGCCGCGCTGGACCAGCTCCTCGGTCGTCCACGCCATGTTGTCGCGCAGGTAGTCGAAGCCGAACTCGTTGTTGGTCCCGTAGGTGATGTCGCACGCGTACTGCTCGCGCCGCTCGGCGGGCGTCTGCCCGGACAGGATGACGCCGCTGGTCAGGCCGAGGAACCGGTAGACCCGGCCCATGAGCTCGGCCTGGTAGCTGGCCAGGTAGTCGTTGACCGTGACGACGTGCACGCCCTTGCCGGACAGCGCGTTGAGGTACGCCGGCGCGGTCGCCACCAGGGTCTTGCCCTCGCCGGTCTTCATCTCGGCGATGTTGCCCAGGTGCAGGGCCGCCCCACCCATGAGCTGCACGTCGAAGTGCCGCTGGCCGAGCGTGCGCCGGGCGGCCTCGCGGACCGCGGCGAACGCCTCGGGGAGCAGGTCGTCGAGCGTCTCGCCCTCGGCCAGGCGTGCCTTGAACCGGTCGGTCTCCTCGCGCAGCTCGGTGTCGGACAGCGCGGTGAAGCTGTCCTCCAGCGCGTTGACCTGCGCCGCGAGGCCGGACAGCTTCTTGACGATCCGTCCCTCACCGAAGCGCAGGACCTTCTCGAGGATCGCAGGCACGCGTGACTCCCATGGTCATCCGTCGTCCGCGGCCGGGTGGCCGGGCGGACCGTGTTCGGCTGGCTCCGCGAGCCGCAGCGGTTGTGCGACATCGCCTCGACAGACCTGCCCATCCTAGGCGAGCGGCCGACCAGGATCTGCCCTCCCGCGGGGGGAGGTCGCGGCCTGCTCCCCCGCCGCACCGGCGGTCGGTGCGACCACGACGCCGTGCCCCGGTCCGGCCAGCTCGGCCGCCAGCCGCGACGCCAGGTCCCCCCGCTCGGGCCCGACCACGACGTCGTCCAGCCCCAGCCACGACGCCATCTCGCGCAGCTCGGCCGCCAGCGCCGACGTCGTCTCGGGCGGCGCGCCGGGCTCGGCGTGGGCCGCGACCACCCGCAGCACCCGGACCGCACGGTCGGCCTTGAGGTCCACCCGGGCGCACAGCTGCTCGCCGAGCAGGAACGGCAGCACGTAGTACCCGTGCACACGCTGCTCGGCCGGGACGTAGATCTCGATCCGGTAGTGCATGCCGAACAGCTCCTGCAGCCGGCGCCGTTCGAACACCAGCGGGTCGAAGGGACTCAGCAGGGTCCGCGCGGTCGCCGCGCGGGGACGTCGGGCGTCGGCGTGCAGCCAGGCGGGCCGGTCCCAGCCGCGGACCGCCACGGGCAGCAGGACGCCGTCCTCCACGAGCTCGTCGACGGCCTTGCGGGTGGGGCCCTGCCGCAGCCGGAAGTAGTCGGCCAGGCACGACAGCGTCCCGACGCCGTGAGCCCGCGCCGAGATCTCCACCAGCGCCCGGACGGCGTCGTCCTCGGCGACCGGCGGCGCGGCCACCACCTCGGGCGGGAGCACCCGCTCGGTGAGGTCGTACAGCCGCTCGAACGCCGCGTTGCGCCGCGCGGACGTGACCTCACCGGTGAAGAACAGGAACTCCAGCGCACGCTTGGCGACGGTCCAGTTCCAGCCCCACTCGGTGCGGGTGCGCGGATGGTCCGCCTCGTACAGGGCGTGCACCTCGCTCGCGGTCATCGGCCCGCGCTCGGTGAGCAGCTCGCGGATCTCCGCGACGATGCCGGAGTGGCTCAGGGCCACACCGCTGATCGACCCCCACGCCTCGGTGGCGTACCGGCGCTGGCGCCACTCCAGCAGCCGGTACGTCGTCGGCGGGACGTACGACGCCACGTGCGCCCAGTACTCCACGAGCCGGCGCGGCGGCGTGCCCGAGGCCCGGTCGATCAGCCCGACGTCGTAGGCGCCGAGCCGGGAGTAGACGGGCATGAGGTGCGCCCGGGCGAGGACGTTCACCGAGTCGATCTGCAGCAGCCCGAGCCGGTCGACCACACCCTGCAGCTGGCGCATGGTCACGCGGCTGCCGGCGGCGGGCCGGGGGCGGTCCAGGCCCTGCGCGCCGAGCGCCACCCGGCGGGCCTGGCCCAGGCTCAGGACGTCGACGGGGCGGGAGGAGAGCATGCGCCCATCCTCCCGCCCCGCACCCACATCGCCCGGACCTGCACCCGACCGGCGCGCACGCGACCGTGCGCGCCGGACCGCGTGCGCGCCGGACCCCGTGCGTCAGCCCGCCGCGGCCGCCTGCCCGGCTGAGCCGGCGAGGCCGGCGCGCATCACCGGGGTGTCGAGCTTGATGACCCCGTACGACCAGCCGTGGCGCCGGTAGGCGACCGACGGCTGCGCCGTCTCGGCGTCGATGAACAGGTAGAAGTCGTGTCCCACCATCTCCATCTCGTACAGCGCGTCGTCCACGGTCATCGGGTGGGCCTCGTGGACCTTCTCGCGGATGACGACCGGCGAGTCCCCGAGCACGTGCTCGACCGCTTCCCCGGGTGCGGGGGCGGGAGCGGGCTCGGTGTCGACGACGGGTTCCGGTGGGCGCACGTCGACGGGGGTGAGAGGAGTGTTGCCGCGGTGCCCCTTGCGTCGGTCGCGGTTGCGACGGAGCCGTTCGAGCAGCCTGCCGGCGGCGAGGTCGAGGGCGGCGTACCGGTCGTCGGCGGTCGCCTCGGCACGGACCACGGGACCGCTGTCCACCACCGTCAGCTCGACCCGTTCGCGGATGCCGGCGAGTCGGGGGTTGTTCTCGTGGGTGACCTCCACGTCGATCCGCTGGGCGCGTGGCGCCAGCTGCTCGACCTTGGCCAGCTTCTCGTCCACGTGACGGCGGAACTTCTCGGGCAGCTCTGCGTGCCGGCCGACGACGACAATGTCCATGAGGACCTCCGGGTGTTTCGGGGCGGGCTCAGCCGCCCGGCGGGATAGCGGACGCGCCCTGGGAGGGCGGTCGGGTCTGCACCACCTCCTCCGCGCTACGGGGCGCGCGGTCCACCCCCGGGGAGGTCGGCGAGCTCTGCACCGACGGCCCTGGACCGGCTCTGCGGCCCACCGTAGACCCGACTCTTGGGGGTCACCACGCGGGGGTTGTCGTGACCGGATCGTGAGACGGCACGCTCCGGGCGCAGGCTCTCTGCAGCGCGACGGGCGCCTGGGCGGCCCGCCGCCCGGGCGGTGGTGTGGCGGCCAGGGTGAGTGCCGCGACGACCCGCGCACCGGCCCCACGGACCACGTCGTCGCAGGCCGCGAGCGTGGCGCCGGTGGTCAGCACGTCGTCGACGAGCAGCACCGGCTGCCCCGCGGCGGGTCGCGCGGCGCCCCGGCGCCAGCGGATGCGGCCGCCGACGTTGCTGCGCCGGGCCCGCGCCCCCAGGCCCACCTGGTCCCGCGCCCCACGGCGCTGCACCAGCACGGGCGCCGCCGACGCCGGCACGCCGTGGGTCGTGCACGCTCGCGCCACGGCGACGGCCAGGCGGCCGGTGAGGTCGACGCCGCGTCGGCGTCGGGCGGCCCCGGACGACGGCGCGGGCACCACGAGCAGCGGTGGCCCGGCGCCGGCCGGCCCGGGGGGCCCCGCGGATCCGGCCGGCCGAGCCGGCCCTGCCGCGCCGGTCGCACCGGCCGCCCGGAGCACCGGGGCGACGTCCCGCGCCGCCGCGGCGAGCGCCGCGGTCAGGACCGGGGTCAGGTCGACGCGCCCGCGGTCCTTCCACGCCACCACCAGCTCGCGCACCGCCCCGGTGTACGCGGTCAGCGTCCACACCGGCAGCGGGGCTCGTCCCACCCGGTCCAGCCGCGGCGCGCCGGCCTCGCACCGCCACGCCGGACCGTCCAGCATCGCCCGGCACGCCGCGCACAGCGGCACGTCCAGCAGCCCGCACCCGGCGCACTCCACCGGGACGACGAGCCCTGCCAGGTCGCGGGCGGCACGGACGAGCCCTGCCCGCCACCCGCCCCTGGAGCGCGGCGGCGGAGACGGGTCCGCACCCGCATCAGGGACGCTCACCGCGCCAGGGTCCCCGGCGGCCGGAGCGCCCCACCAGGGCACCGCGGGGCCGCGGTGGACGACCGCGCTCGCGGGCCGCCCGGGGTCGACACGCGGGGGTCGACACGCGGGGCGGTCACCCCGGGTCAGCCTCGACCTCGGCCGAGGACGGCGTCGGCGGCAGCCGGCGCGGCCGTCCTCAGCCGGGGAACGCGGGCGACTGCACGCCCGTGACGACCTCGACCCAGGACGTCCCGCGCAGGGTCAGCAGCACCCCGGCGTCGGTCGCGACGTACAGCGCCCGCTCCCCGCGGCCGGCGGCGAGGGACACCGCGCCGTCGATCGCCGGCAGCGGGCGCGTGGGTCCGGCGGTCGGGACCAGGTGGACCGTGGGACCGGTCATCGTCCCGCTCGTCCCGAGCACGGCGAGCGTCGACTCGTCCAGCCAGGCGACCTGCGTGGCCGTCAGCAGCCGTGCGCCGACGCGCATCCGCTCCGTCAGGCGCTGCGGCGTGCCGGACCCGTCCCGCACCACGCCCGCCACGTCGACGGTCACACCGTCCGGGCCGGCGGACACGATCGCGACCCGCGCGCCGTCGCGGGACACCCGCAGCGAGCGCACCACCCGCCCGTCGAGCCACTCCGCGCCCACGTCGACCACGGGTCCGTCGACCTGCACGGCGGTGAGGCGGCCGGCGGACTGCGACGGGCCCGTCCACACCCACGACGCCGGGTCGACGGAGGGCGCGACCAGCGCGGGCCCCTGGACCAGGGCACGCGGCGCGCCCCCCGGGGCCGGCGCCAGCACCAGGGTGTCGGCGCCGGACAGCAGCACGGTCGGGCCGCCGTCCCGTGCCCACGCGAGCCCGTGGGGGTCGGGGACGGCGAGCGGCGCGACGTCGGCGGCGAAGGTCGGCTCGTCACCGTCGAGCTGAAGGACCTGGCCGTCGCGGATCATCCGCGCCACCGTCCCCGGGGACGGGTCGCGCCGCAGCTCCGCGGGCTCCGGCTCCACCATGGGCAGCCCGGCGATGGACACCGCGACGTCGCGGATGCCGGGCAGCTCGAGCACCTCGGCGAGCTGGGCCTTCATGAGCGCGCGGTCGTCCGTGCCCGCGGCGGCCACCGCCGCGCTGAGGTCGACCGTCGCCGTGCCGTCCGCGCCCACGGGCACGGACTCGAGCGCGAGAGCGGTGCCCTCCGGGAAGGCGGTGCGCACCGCGTCGCGCAGCCACGGCGACGGCCCCTGGAGCAGCGCCCGCACGGCGTACGTGGCGGTGTTGCGCTCGGGGAACCAGCGCACCTCCGGCACCAGGACGTCGGCGGTGGGACCGAGGAAGTACAGCGGCGTGGCGCGGTAGACCGAGTCGAAGATCGGCTGGGACAGCAGGACCCCGTTGTCCAGGGCGGTGATCCGCCACTGCCCCTGGGCGTCCTGCACGAGGTCGAAGACGGCGTCCTGCTCGGCGTTCGGCGGGCTCTCGGCGTACCGGCCGTCGGCGTCGAGCGTCGCCACCATGGGGAACGTGACGCTGACCTGCGAGTCCCGCGAGTCGTCGAACTCCAGGTTCTCCGCCGTGGAGTACACGGCGACGCCCTCGCCCGGGGCCCACGAGGTGCGGGCGGGTGCGGTGAGGTACTGCCGGGCCACGGCGTAGCTGTCGCCCAGGCCCGCCGCCGACGCGGACAGGAACCCCTGCACGATCGCCGTCGGCGAGGCGTCGGTCGGGGGGCTGTAGGCGAGCGGGAAGACGCTGCCGGGCTCGTCCACCGTGCCGTCGCCCTCGGCGACCGGGCCGGCGGTCGGGATGGACACGCAGCCCGCCACCAGGACCGTCACGGCCCAGACCGCGACGACGGCGAGCCGGCGTCGCAACCGGGCGGGTGCCGCGCTCATCGTGCCTCCAGGTGGTCAAGGTCCGGCAGGGACGCCGGGTCCGACGTCGGGCGGACGGCCGCGTCGAGCGCGAGGTCCGGGACGTCGTCGGACGCGAGGTCCGGCACCAGCGGCAGCGGCGAGGACGTCAGCGTGATGCCCGCCCGGCGCGGCAGCGTGAGCCGGAAGCTCGCGCCGTACGCCCGGCGCCCCCACGCCTCGAGCCACCCGCCGTGCAGGTGCGCGTCCTCCAGCGAGATCGCCAGGCCCAGCCCCGTCCCGCCGGTCGTGCGGGCGCGCGCCGGGTCCGCCCGCCAGAACCGGTCGAACACGTGCTCGGCCTCCGCCGGGGTCATCCCGACGCCGTGGTCGCGCACCACCACGGCGACCGCCTGCGCGTCCAGGCCGACCGTGACCTCGACCGCCGTGCCCTCGGCGTGCTCGATCGCGTTGACGAGCAGGTTGCGCAGGATCCGCTCGACGCGCCGGGGGTCGATGTCGGCGGTGCACCGGGTGTCGGGCATGTCGACCCGCAGCCACGTGCCCTTCGACGACGCGAGCGGCAGTGCCTGCTCCACCGCCGCCGCCACGACGTCGCGCACGTCGCGACCCTCGGCGTCGAGCATGGCGAACCCCGCGTCGAACCGGCTGATCTCCAGCAGGTCCGCCAGCAGGTCCTCGAACCGGTCCAGCTGCGTGGTCAGCAGCTCCGCGGACCGCCGCGCGGCCGGGGGGAAGTCCTCGCGCACCGAGTGCAGGACCTCGCCGGCCATCCGGATCGTGGTCAGCGGGGTGCGCAGCTCGTGGGACACGTCCGAGACGAACCTGCGCTGCAGCGCCGACAGGTCCTCCATCCGCCGGATCTGCACCTGCAGGGACTCGGCCATCTCGTTGAAGGACCGCGCCAGCGTGGCCATCTCGTCCTGCCCGCGGACCTCCATCCGCTCGGTGAGGTGCCCGTCCGCGAGGCGCTCGGCGACCCGGGCGGCGCTGCGCACCGGGCTGACCGTCTGCCGGGTGACCAGCCACGTCATGCCGCCGAGCAGCGCGACGACGGCGACGGCGCCGGCTGCCAGCACGCCCTGGACGAAGCGCAGGGTCCGCTGCTCGGGGGCCAGCGTGTAGAGGTAGTAGAGCTCGTAGCGACCGCTGCCGGGCAGCTCGACCTGGGACCCGACCATGACACCGGGGTCCACCCGGGACCCGACGGGGTCGCCGACGGGGATGCCGACGGGCTGCCAGCGCTGCCCGTCGCCGCCGGACACCTGCCGGCGGAGCTCGTCGCTGATGAGCGGCACCAGCCGCTCGTCCGACGCCACGGACGTCACGAGCACGGGGTTCTGCCCGACGGGCCGCTGGATGAAGACGTCGCGCTCGCCGGAGCCGCCCACCTGCAGGCCCTGGACGAGGTCGACGAAGAGCTGCTGGACCTGGGTGTCGGCCGGGGCGGCGTCGAAGGTGTCCTGCACCTGGCGGGTGGAGCGCGAGCTCTCGTCGAGCACCTCGCGCAGGCGCTGGTCGAAGAGGCCGTCCCGGAGACGGTCGGACAGGAACCCGCCCAGCACCAGGAGCGTCACCAGGCCGATCACCAGGGTGGAGGTGATGACCCGCACCTGCAGGGACGAGCGCCACCGGCGCACCGCGCGGCGCGAGAGGAGCAGCAGGCGGACCCGGGTGTGCCGCCAGAACCGGCTCACCGGGGGGTCGCGCCCGCCTTGTAGCCGACCCCGCGCACCGTCACGACGATCTCGGGACGCTCCGGGTCGGCCTCGATCTTGGACCGCAGCCGCTGCACGTGGACGTTGACCAGCCGGGTGTCGGCCGCGTGCCGGTAGCCCCAGACGCGCTCCAGCAGGACCTCGCGGGTGAACACCTGCCACGGCTTGCGGGCCAGCGCGACCAGCAGGTCGAACTCCAGCGGCGTGAGCGGGATGGCGGTCCCGCCCCGGGTGACCCGGTGGCCGGTGACGTCGATCTCCAGGTCCCCGATGGCCAGGTGCTCGGGGGTCGGCTCGTCGCTGCGGCGCAGGCGCGCCCGGACCCGGGCGACGAGCTCCTTGGGCTTGAACGGCTTGGAGATGTAGTCGTCGGCGCCCGACTCCAGACCCAGGACGACGTCGACCGTGTCGCTCTTGGCGGTCAGCATGACGATCGGGACGCCGGACTCCGCGCGGATGAGGCGGCACACCTCGGTGCCGTCCTTGCCGGGGAGCATGAGGTCCAGCAGCACCAGGTCCGGCTGGACCTGGCGGAACATGCCCAGCGCCTCGTCACCGTCCGCGCACAGGACCGGGTCGAAGCCCTCCGAGCGCAGCACGATCCCGATCATCTCCGCGAGCGCGACGTCGTCGTCGACCACCAGCACACGTCCCTTCATGGCCCCATCGTGTCATCCCCGCGGTCGCGCCCGGGTCCACGGCCGGGGAAACACGGCACCCCGTGCGGGCGCCGCGACGGGCGTCACCCGGGTGGACGCCCGTGGACGTCGGACCCGCGTGGCACGATGGCCGCAGCCGGGCGACCTGCGGCCCGGCGTGCCCGACCGGGCGCTCCGACCAGCCCCTGCGACCGGCCGCCCGACCTGCCGCCCGACCTGCCGCCCGACCTGCTCCGTGAACCGACCACCGCGACCCGTGCGGCCCCGCCGCCTGTGCGAAAGAGGCCAGCGATGACGACCCCGAGCGAACCGACGACGCCCGGCTGGACCGCCCCGGCCCAGCCCGCGGTGGGCGGCGCGCCGCAGCCCGACCCGGACGGGACGGGGGGCGACCCGGGGACGGCGGCCGGCGGTCGACCCGTCCCGCCCCCGTACGGCGGCGCGCCGACCTCCCCCGGGATCACCCCCGTGGGTGCGGGCGGCGGCTGGGGCCCGGGGTACACCTCGCCCGTGACGGCGCCGCCCGCCCCGGGCGGTCCGTCGGGGCCGTCGGGGTCGGTGCCGGGGTACCCGGGTCCTGACCCGAGCGGCGGCATGCCCCGACCGCCCGCGTACGGGTTCGCCCCGCCCGCGCCCCGTCCGGGGATCATCCCCCTGCGGCCGCTGGGCCTCGGCGAGATCCTCGACGGCGCGTTCCGCGCGATCCGCGCGAACCCGCGGGTCATGTTCGGGCTGAGCGCGGTGGTCGTGGCGGTGGCCGTCACGATCCAGGCCGTGCTGCAGTGGTACGTCGGCGGGCTGGTGGCCGGCCAGATCGGCGAGGTGTCGGCGAGCCTGGACCCGACCGGCGAGCTCGGCTTCGCCGAGACGCTCGGGCCGGCGCTGGCGTCGGTCGTCACCGCGCCGCTGATCGCGATCGCGACCACCGTGCTGACCGGCTTGCTGATCGTCTCGGTGAGCCGGTCCGTCATCGGGCAGCGGATCCCGGTCGGCGAGGTCTGGTCGCAGTCGTGGCGGCGCGTGCTGCTGCTGCTCGTCTTCTCCTTCGTGACCACCGTGCTCGTGCTCGTGGCGTGGGGCGCCTGGGTGGGCCTGCTCGTGGTGCTCGGCGAGTCCGAGCAGTGGGGGCTGCTCGCGGCGGTGGGGCTGCTGGGCGGCCTCGGCCTGCTGGTCGCGACGGTGTGGTTCCTGGTGCGGATCCTGCTGATCCCGCCGGCGCTGGTGCTCGAGGGCACGAGCGTCGGGACGGCGCTGCGGCGCGGGTGGCGGCTGACCCGCGGCAGCTTCTGGCGCCTGCTCGGGATCTATCTGCTCACCTCGATCATGGTGGCGATCGTCGCCCAGATCATCATCACGCCGGCGGCGCTGATCTCCGCGTTCGTCCTGCAGGACCCGCTGCTGACGTCCTTCGGCGGGCTCGCCCTGTCGTCGATCGCCAACGCGATCGCGTACACCCTGACGACGTCCTTCATGGCAGCCGTGATCGCCCTGCTCTACATCGACGTGCGGATGCGGCGCGAGGGACTGGACGTGGAGCTCACCCGAGCGGCCGGCGAGACGGTGTGAGCGGAGGACCCACCCGTGCGCGCTGAGGTCCCCGTCGTCCCGGACGCCGAGACCGCCCGGCGCTGGGCCACCGAGGAGCTGGCCGACCCGGCGTACCACCAGGACCCCAGCCTGCTCGACCGGTTCCTGGAGTGGCTCGACTCCCTGTTCGCCGGTGCCCCGGACGCCCTGCCGCTGCCCCCGCTCGCCGTCGTGGCGCTCGTCGTGCTGGTCCTGCTCCTGGTGGTAGGGATCGCGTTCTGGGTCGCCGGGCCCGTGCGGGCCGCACGCCGGACGGCCACCGCGTCGGTCGTCGTGCTCGGCGACGACACGCGCACCGCCGACCAGCTGCGGGCCGCCGCCGACGACGCCGCGGCGCGCGGGGACTGGGCGGCGGCCGTCCTGGAGCGGTTCCGAGCGGTGGTCCGCTCGCTCGAGGAGCGCGCCGTGCTCGTCGACTCCCCCGGGCGGACCGCCGACGAGGCCGCCGAGGCGGCCGGCGCCCGCCTGCCCGCGCGGACCGCGGACCTGCGCCGCGCCGCCCGCCTGTTCGACGACGTCTGCTACGGCAAGGCGTCCGCCGACGCCGACGCCGACGCGTGGATGCGCGCCCTGGACCGCCAGGTCGCCGGCACGCGCCCGGCCGGGCCGCCGGCGCCCGTGGCCGCCCGATGAGCAACGGGGCACGTCCCGCCGGTCCGGCGGCGCGCGCGGGCGGCCTGGACACCGGACCGCCGGCCGACCCTCGCGGCGTGGTCGCGAGCCTGGCGCCGGGTGAGCCGGGTCAGCCGGGTCAGCCGGGTCAGCGGGGTCAGCCCGGCCCGTCGGGTCGGCCGGGCCCGTCAGGCGGGTCCGAGCGGACGGGTCTGCCGGACGAGCGCGCCGGCACGCCGTCGGGCACGCCCGCGGGTGCCGGACGGCAGGACCCGCGACCGTCCGGCCGGCCCGGCGCGCGACGTGCTCGGTGGCGGTGGACGGCGGTCGGGGTCGGGCTCGCGCTGCTCGTCGTGCTGGCCGCCCTCCTGCCCGAGCCGTCCCGGTCGACCGCCCCGCTCGCGCCGGACAACCCCGACGACGGCGGAGCACAGGCGCTCGCCCGCATCCTGGAGCGCCAGGGCGTCCAGATCGAGTACGTCCGGCGCACGAACGCCGCGGTCGCCGCCGCCGACGGTGGCGGCACGCTGCTGGTCACGGCCAGCACGCTCCTGCTCCCCGAGCAGGAGGAGGCCCTGGCCGGCACGGACAACGACCTGGTCCTGCTGGACCCGGGCTCGTCGCTGCTGGCCGGCGTGACGGACGCGGCCGAGCCGGCGACCGGCTCGGGCACCGAGACCGACCGGGTGCCGGCCTGCGACGACCCCGACGCGATCGCCGCCGGGTCGCTGCGCACCGGCAGCGCGGGCTACCGGGCGCTCACCGACGACGCCACGACGTGCTTCCCCGGCGACGACCCCGGGGCCGGGGCGCTGCTCGTCGTGGAGGGCGACCGGCGCGTGACCGCGCTCGCGGAGCCGTCCGTCCTCACCAACGCCCGGCTGGCCGAGGACGGCAACGCCGCGCTGGCGCTGCGCCTGCTCGGCGCGCAGGACCGGGTGGTCTGGTACGTGCCGTCCTTCGACGACCTCGGCACCACCGAGGCGCCCGGACCCGCGCTCGGCGACCTGCTGCCTCCGTGGGCCGGTCCCGTCGCGCTCCAGGCGCTGGTCGTGGCCGTGGTCGCCGCGCTCTGGCGCGGACGCCGCCTGGGCCGCCTGGTCACCGAACCGCTGCCGGTCACCGTCCAGGCCGCGGAGGCCACCCGAGGCCGGGGCCGGCTGTACCGTCGCTCCCGCGCCTACGGGCACGCGGCCGCCTCCCTGCGGGCGGGGACCGCCAGCCGGACGGCCGCCCGCCTGGGGCTGCCGCGCTCGGCCGGCGCCGTCGCCGTCATCGACGCCCTCGCGCAGGCGGCCGGTCGTCCCGCGGACGACGTCGCCGCGCTGCTGTACGGACCACCACCCACCGACGACGCCGGACTGACCGAGCTGGCACGCAGGCTCGACGACCTGGAGAGCGAGGTTCACCGACCGTGACCGAGGCACACCCCACGGGCCCCACGCCCATCGCCGAGCACCCGCCCGAGGACCAGGGGCAGACCCGCCCCACGCCCCAGCCGGCGCCCGACCTCGGCGTCCCCGTGGCCGGCGCGGAGCCGTCGGGGACGGGCGGTGCCGGGACGCAGGCGCCCGGACCGGAGCCGCACCCCGCGGGGGCGCACGCCCCCGGGACGCACGCCCCCGGGACGCCTGCGGCGCCGACCGGCGGTCCCGCCCCCACGCCGCCGTCACCGTCCGCCGAGCTGCGCGCCACCCTGGGCGCGGTGCGCGCCGAGGTGGCCAAGGCCGTCGTCGGGCAGGACGCCGCCGTGACCGGGCTGGTCATCGCGCTGCTGTGCCGTGGGCACGTCCTGCTCGAGGGCGTGCCGGGTGTGGCCAAGACGCTGCTCGTGCGCAGCCTCTCCGCCGCCCTGGACCTGGACACCAAGCGGGTGCAGTTCACGCCGGACCTCATGCCCGGCGACGTGACCGGGTCGCTGGTCTACGACGCCCGGTCGGCCGAGTTCTCCTTCCGCGAGGGACCGGTGTTCACGAACCTGCTGCTCGCGGACGAGATCAACCGGACCCCGCCCAAGACCCAGGCGTCGCTGCTGGAGGCGATGGAGGAGCGGCAGGTCAGCGTGGACGGCGTCCCGCGCCCGCTGCCCGACCCGTTCCTGGTGATCGCGACGCAGAACCCCGTCGAGTACGAGGGGACCTACGCGCTGCCCGAGGCCCAGCTGGACCGGTTCCTGCTCAAGCTGGTCCTGCCGCTGCCCGAGCGCGAGCAGGAGGTCGAGGTGCTCGCCCGGCACGCGGCCGGCTTCGACCCGCGCGACCTGCGCGGCGCCGGGATCCGCCCGGTCGCCGGACCGCAGGTGCTGGCCCGCGCCCGCGCCGAGGTCGCCCGGGTCCAGGTCGCCCGCGAGGTGCTCGGCTACGCCGTCGACGTGTGCCGCGCGACCCGCCAGTCGCCGTCCCTGTCGCTGGGGGTCTCCCCGCGTGGCGCCACCGCGCTGCTGGCGACGGCGCGGGCGTGGGCGTGGCTGTCCGGGCGCGGGTACGTGACGCCCGACGACGTCAAGGCGCTCGCCCACCCCACGCTGCGGCACCGGGTGCAGCTGCGGGCGGAGGCGGAGCTCGAGGGCGTCACCACCGAGAGCGTGCTGGACACCGTGCTGGCCGCCGTGCCGGTCCCCCGGTGACGCACCGGGTGAGCGGCGGGGAGCACTAGGTGGTGGTCACGTGGCGCGCGGTGGCCCTCGCCGCCGTGGGCGTCGTCGCGGTCCTGCTCGTCCCGGTCCCGGGGACGGTGCTGGTGTGGGCGATCGCCGTCGCCGTGACGTGCGCGGTGGACGCCGCCCTCGCCGCCCCCCCGCGCCTCGTGGCGGTGCAGCGCTCG
This sequence comes from Cellulomonas aerilata, assembly GCF_007991755.1. Taxonomy (GTDB): domain Bacteria; phylum Actinomycetota; class Actinomycetes; order Actinomycetales; family Cellulomonadaceae; genus Pengzhenrongella; species Pengzhenrongella aerilata. The sequence continues at coordinate 595,392 of NZ_BJYY01000013.1, forward strand.
GTGCCCGCGTCCGTGCGGCTGACCGAGCAGACCCGGTCGGTGCTCACGGTGACGAACACCAGCGCCCGCCGGCTGCGGGCGCTGGTCCGGGACGCCTGGCCGCCGTCCGCCGGGGCCCAGGTCAACCGGCACGCGGTCGACCTGCCGGCCGGTGAGTCCCGCCGGGTCGTGACCGTGCTCGTGCCGTCGCGTCGCGGGGACCGGCCGGCCGACCTGGTCACCGTCCGCTCCTTCGGTCCGCTCGGGCTGGCCGCCCGGCAGGCCTCCGTGCCCGCCCCCGCCGCGCTGCGCGTGCTGCCCGAGTTCGCCTCGCGCCGTCACCTGCCCAGCCGCCTGGTCCGGCTCCGCGAGATCGACGGCGGCGCCGCGGTGCAGGTGCGCGGGCAGGGCACCGAGTTCGACTCCCTGCGCGAGTACGTCATGGGCGACGACGTCCGCTCGATCGACTGGCGCGCGTCCGCCCGGCGGTCGGAGGTCGTGGTCCGGACCTGGCGTCCCGAGCGCGACCGCCGGGTGCTGCTCGTGGTGGACACCTCGCGCACGTCGGCGGCACGGATCGGGGACGCGCCACGGCTCGACGCGTCCATCGAGGCCGCCCTGCTGCTCGCGGCGCTGGCGTCCCGCGCCGGTGACCGGGTCGAGCTGGTCGCCTACGACCGGCGCGTGCGTGCCCGGGTCGCGGGCGCCCAGGGTCCGCGGCTGCTACCGGCGCTCGCCGACGCGCTCGCGCCGCTGGAGCCCGCCCTCGTGGAGACGGACTGGCCCGCCGTGGTCGCGCTCGTGCGTGCCCGGCTCTCCCAGCGCTCCCTCGTCGTGCTGCTCTCGGCGCTCGAGCCGGCGACCGTCGAGTCCGGGCTGCTGGGCGTCATCGGCCAGCTGACCGGCGACCACCAGGTGGTGCTGGCCTCCGTCCGCGACCCGGAGGTGGACGCGCTGCGCGCCGGGCGGGACAGCGCGTCCGAGGTGTTCGACGCCGCGGCCGCCGAGCGCGCCGAGCTCGAGCGGGCCGCGGCGGCGGTCCGGCTGCGCCAGCGCGGCGCCGAGGTCGTCGACGCACCGCCCGACGAGATCGCCCCGCGCCTGGCGGACACCTACCTGGCGCTCAAGGCGGCGGGACGCCTGTGACCAGGGAGCCCGGGGGTCGCCCGTCCGGGGCGCGCAGCCCGTGGTGGAGCAGGGTCGTCCTTGTGGTGCGCAGCCGCGCGCGCGACCATCGCCGCATGACCATGCGACCGACCCCGCCCGAGGCGCGACTGGCGGCCGTCGCCGCCCAGCGCGCGCTGCTCACCGTGGCCGGTGTGGCGGGCGTGGTCGCGGCCCTGGCGGCGTCCGCGCCGGTCCGCCGTCCGCCCCACCAGCGCACACCCGCCGACGACGCGGTCGTCGACCGGGTGCTCCGCGGCGCCGGGTCGACCGGGCCGGGCCGGGCCGTGTGGGCGTGGAACCCGCGGTTCGTCGCGGGTGACCCGGGCGCCGAGCCGCTGCTGCGGACGTTCACCTGGGTCGCACCCGTGGGCGGCCCGCCGGAACCCCGAGGCACCGTGACCGCCCGGCAGGGCGCGGACGGGTCCGGCTCCGGCTCCGTGACCATCGCCCGCACCGACGACGACGCCGCCCTCGCGCACGCGCTGGCGACCCTGGCGCCGGACGACGTCCTGGTGCACGACGACGGCGACTGGCTCGCCGTCCGCGGCGACCGGGTGCGGCCCCTGCTCGCGGCGCCGCGCACCGACCCGCCCGCCGGGTCCACCGTGGCGGCGCACCGTGCGTCGCTGAGAGACCGGGCCGGCCGGTCCGGCGTCCGTCCCGCGACCGACGGCGCACAGACCGACGACGTCCGTGCGGACGACGTGCCCACCGACCCCGCGCCCACCGACGACCCGGCCGCCGGCCGCTGACCCGTGGTCCCGCCCGCCCGACCCGACGCGCCGACCCTGGACCGCCGGTCGCTGGGGCGCGCCCTGCTGGCCCGCCAGCACCTGCTCGCCCGGCACGAGGGGACGGTCGCCGAGGAGACGGCGCACCTGGTCGGGCTGCAGGCGCAGGCGCCGTGGGCTCCGTACACCGGCCTGTGGACCCGGTTGGCCGGCTTCCGGCACGCCGACCTGGCCGACCGGCTGCTGGACCGCACGGTCGTCCGGATCGCGGTCATGCGCGGGACGATCCACCTCCTCGTCGCCGACGACGCCCTGGTCCTGCCGGCGCTGTGCGAGCCGATCCTGCGCGCCGGCCTGCGCACGAACGCCTGGGGGCCCGCCCTGCGGGACGTCGACCTCGCCCGGCTCGAGGCCGCGGCCAGGGCGGTGGTGGAGGCGAGCCCGACGGCCACCGGCCCGCTCGGCCGCCGCCTTGCCGAGCTGTGGCCGGACGTGGACCCCACGGCCCTCGCGTACGCGGCCCGGGGCACGCTGCCGCTCGTGCAGGTGCCACCTCGCGCGGTGTGGGGACGCTCGGGCGCGACCACCTGGACGACCACCGGCGCGTGGCTCGGGCGCGACCCCGTGGACCTGTCCGACCCGGACGCCCACGACGCGGCCCTGGACGACCTCGTGCTGCGGTACCTGCGCGCGTTCGGGCCGGCCTCGGTCGCGGACGTGCAGCTGTGGAGCGGGCTGACCCGGCTGGCCCCCGTGGTCGAGCGGCTGCGCCCGCGGCTCGTCACCTTCCGCGCCGAGCCGGCGCCCGGGTCCGCACCCGGGTCCAGGGGGCGCGGGCGTGAGCTGTTCGACCTGCCGGACGCGCCCCGACCGGATCCCGGGACGCCGGCGCCGGCCCGCCTGCTGCCCGAGTACGACAACCTGCTGCTGTCCCACGCGGACCGCACCAGGGTGGTGGACGACGACGCCCGCCGCCGGCTCTGGCGGGCGAACGGCGCCGTCCCCGGCACGCTGCTCGTCGACGGCACGGTCGCCGGGTCCTGGACGGTGGACCGCGCGGCGCGCCGGGCGACGCTCACCGTCGAGCCGTTCCGGCGCCTGACCCGCGCGGAGACCGCCGACGTGCGGGACGAGGCCGAGCACCTGGTCCGCTTCGTGGCGGACGAGGCGGACACTCACGCGGTCGTGTGGCACCCGGACGCCGACCTCGCCCCCGGCGCCACCGGCCGACTACGGTCGCCCCATGACTTCGGGGCCTGACGCACGCGAGCGCCCCAGCGGCGTGCCGGTGCGGCCGTCGCCGGCGCCGGCGGACCCGGTGCCGGCACGGCCGGCACAGGCGCCGGAGCGGCCGGTGCTCGGCGGTGAGCAGTTCGCCACGGTCCTGGACCCGGGCGAGCGGCCCCGCGTGGTCACGGTGTCCACCGTCCTGTGGCTGCTCGCCGTCGTCGCGGCGGGCGTCGCCGTCGCGGCGCTGTGGCTCGAGCAGGACGCGATCCGCGCACGGTTCGCCGCGATGGTCGTCGAGCAGGCGCCGACGCGTTCACCCCAGGTCGTCACCGACGCCGCGCGGTACGCGTTCCTGGCGACCGCCGGCAGCGTCGCGCTGGTCGCCGCCGTCCACACCGCGCTCGCACTGCTCCTGCGCACCGGCCGGACCTGGGCCCGGAACCTGCTGGTCCTCACCGGGGTCCTCGGGATCGCCGTCGCGATCGTCGTCCAGGACCTCGTGACGGACCCCGCCCGCGGTCTTCTGCACGACGTCGGGCGCATCGTGCTGCTCGTCCAGGCCACGCTGATCGTGCCGGCGGTCGTCACCATGCTGCTGCCCGCGGCGACGGCGTGGTTCAGGCGGGTGCGGGTGCTGCGCTGACCTGACCGGCCGCGACCGGGGCGTTCGCGCCGGTCGCTGCGGGCACCGCACCGGTCGACCGCACCCCCGACAGCAGCGCCTCGCACGTGCGGGCCAGCAGCCGGCACGCGTGCCGGGTGTCCCGGTTGAGCAGCGGGTCCTCGGCGTGGTCCTGCCACCGCGTCAGGGCGAGCACGGCCGCCGCCTCGACGTCGGACGTCCGCGCACCCGGACGCAGGCCCAGGCGGTCCACCGGGTCGAGCCCGGACGCCCCGAGCAGCCGCTCGGCCGCCTCGACGTCGGCCGCGGAGAGGTCGATGTCCGCGGCCCGCAGGGCGGCCAGCAGCTCCAGCTCGTGGGTCCCCTGCGCCGCCAGGGTGAGGCGCTCGCACTCCGCGGCCAGCTCGGGCGAGCCCGGCACCGGGTGGTCCGCGACGACCCGGGCCAGCGCAGCGACCGCCGCCGACGCCCGCAGGTGGTCGCGACGCTCGGTCAGCTGGGCGTCGAGCACCCGGCGCAGCTCGGCCAGGCCGCTGCGCCGCACGAGCTCCTCGGACAGCGCCGCCGCGCGCAGCTCCTTGGTGCGCAGCAGGGCCAGCGTCAGCCGGACCCCGAAGAGCCCGAACCGGGCGAGCAGCTGCGCACGCGCCGGGGCCGCCACGGGCAGGCTCAGCGACGGGCGCCGGAACCGGTCCACGGACAGCAGCAGGCCGTCGGTGACGGACCGGTCCAGGGCCGCGAGCGAGCGCAGGTCGGCCAGCTCGTCCTCGCGCAGCGTCTGCCCGGTCTGGGCGAGCAGCCCGTCCACCGGCAGCACGGTCTGGCACAGCGGCCGCAGCGCGGCGTCCGCGCGGTACCGCTCGGCCACCCGGCCGGCCGAGATCATCGCGTCGATCCGGCCCACCCCGACCTCGTCGGCGCGTGACAGCACGGCCACCGTGCCCGGGGTGGCGCCGCGGGCGGAGCGCACGTGCTGGAACGACTCCAGGAACCGCACGTCCGTCGCGTGCAGGTGGCGCATGAGGTAGACGACCGCGTCGACGTCGGACTCCTCGCCCTCCGCGGTCAGGAAGTGGCTGGTCCGCCGCGAGACGTCGCGGGACAGCGAGTCGAGCCCGGGGGTGTCGATGAGTGTGAGCCCGCGCAGCCCGGGAGCGGGCCAGCGCACCTCGACGTGGTCGACCTCCTCCGCGGTCCGTCCCCGCAGGTCGATCTCCAGCCCGTGCGTCCCGCGCCGCGGGGGGCTGGACCACGGCTCCCCCAGGACCGGGTGCACCGTCACCGCGGCGGAGTCGGCGAAGCGGTACCAGGTGACGACCCGGGTGCACTCGGCGTGGTCGCTGGCGGCCAGCTCCACCCCCATGAGCGCGTTGAGCAGGGTGGACTTCCCGGCCTTGAGCTTGCCGGCCAGGGCGACCTGCAGGGGTGCGTCCAGCCGGTCCAGGGCGTGCTCGAGGACCGCCCGCGCCTCGGGGTCGGCGGCGTACACGTCGACCGCCGCCAGGAGCAGCCGGCGTGCCTCGTCCGCACCGGACGGGGCGGGGATGCCGGACGTGGCCGTCGCACCGGACGTGCGGGTCATGCGGGCACCTTCACCGGCTCCGGCCGGTCCCCCGCCAGGTCCTGGGCCTCGGCCCGGACGGCCTCCACCCGCCCCACCGCGGCCCGGACCGCGGCGAGCCGCTCGGTGCGGCCGGCGTCGCCGGTGCGCGCCGCCTCCTTGGCGGTCCGCACGGAGTCGTCGAGGGAGCGGAACAGCTCCTCGGCCGTCGTGGTGAAGTGGTCCCGCAGCACGCGCTGGACCTGCCGGAGCCGGTCCTTGGAGTCCTTGCTCACCTGGAAGATCACCTCGTCGACGTGCCGGCGGACCGCAGCCTTCGCCTCGACCTGACGCCGCTTCACGCGCGCCTTGTGGTCGTCGCGGTACGCCTTGCCGCCCATGATGACCCCGATGCCGACCGAGATGGGGTTGATGATCGACATCCCCAACGCCACCGCCGTGACCATGCCGAACATGAGGATGCCGCCGTAGGACCCGCGCAGCGCGATCAGCGCCTTCTGCGTCGGCCCCACGCGCTCGACCTCGACCCGCTCCAGCTTGGCGACCAGCTCCAGCGCCTCGTCGCTGTCGCCGCGCAGCAGCTCGGGCAGCGCGACGGTGCCGTCCCGGTCGAAGTGGTCGGCGACGCGCTGGGCGAGCCACTGGGACCGCTCGTGCGCCCAGACGAAGTTGGCCGCCACCGCCGAGGCGATGCGCTGGACCACCCAGTCGTCGAACTCGTCCCACACCATGCCCGGGTCGGCCGCCTCGATGGCCTCCTCGGCCTCGCGCGTGATCTTGCGCAGCCGGTCGCGCAGGTCGTACTCGATGTCCGAGGTGAGGTCGGTGACGCCGTCGCCGAGCGTCTGCTGCCACCGCGCCGACCGCCGGCGCAGCTCTCCCGTGGTCTCCCGCGCGGCGACCAGCTCGGCGATCATCGCCCCGCTGCCGGCCGGGTCCTCCAGGGCGCTCAGCTCGGCTCGCAGCGACAGCAGCAGGTGGTCGGTCACCGCGAGCACGTCGTGGGTCAGGGAGCGCTGGGCCAGCATGCCGGCGTGCCCGACGACGTCGTCGCGCAGGTGGCGCACCAGGTCGGCGAAGCCGGATTCCTCGTGCAGCTCGGGGTCCCGGGTCCGGGCGGCGTGCAGCCGCAGCGACGAGGACACCGGCATGAGCCGCACCCGGGCCCCGGCCGCGTCCAGGTGGCGGCGGTCGATCTCGGCCACGTCGCGCCAGCTGGGGTACAGGTCGGTCTTGGTCAGGACGCAGGCGACGTTGGGGCACAGCTTCATGGCGTGCCCGAGGAACTCCAGCTCGGGCTCGGAGTACTCCTGCGCGGCGTCCGAGACCAGCAGGACGGCGTCGGCCGACGGCAGGGCCGCCATGGTGTTCGCGGCGTGCGTGGAGCCCAGCCCGCCCACGCCGGGGGTGTCGACCAGCACCAGCCCGCCGGCGAGCAGCTGCCGCGGCAGGGTGACCTCGGCGTAGGCGAGGCGCCGGGCGTTCCCCGGGTTGCCGAGCTCGGAGACGTGCTGGGCGAGCTCCTCGAGCGGGACCTCGAGGCGGGTGAGCGCCTCGGTCGGGGCGCCGGGCTCCTCGGGGGCGTCGGGCGGGGCCAGGACCAGCGTGGCCGTGGGCTGCGTGCCGTGGGCGACGACGGTCGGCACGGAGGTCGCGACGTCGTCGTCGACCGGGCACACCGGGGCGTTCACGAGTGCGTTGACGAGCTGGCTCTTGCCCTGCTTGAACTCCCCCACGACGAGCACCCGCACGTGCGGGTCCTGCAGCCGGCGTCGCGCGGCCTCGAGCCGGGCCGTCAGGTCCGGTCGGTCGGCGGTGGCGGTGACCGCGAGGGCGCGGTCGAGCAGGTCTGAGAGGGATCGCACGGCAGCTCCAGGTGTCCGGTCGAGTAAGCCACTGCACGGGCTGGTCCCGCAACACCCGCGGGTGCGGGTGCTGCGGGACCAGGGTCAGCCGTGCGCGGGCGTCAGATGACGTCCATCTCCGGCTCCTCCGGCAGGGCCTCGTCGAGGTCCACCGAGTTGTCGGAGTTGTCGCTGTTGTCGCTGTTGTCGGAGTTGTCGTTCCCGATGTTGTCGAGGTCGATGCTGACGTCCGCGTCGATGTGCAGGCTCTCGTCGACGGAGTTGTCGCTGTTGTCCGAGTTGTCCGAGTTGTCGGAGTTGTCGGTCACCGAGTTGTCGGAGTTGTCGGAGTTGTCGCTGTTGTCGCTGTTGTCGGTCACCGAGTTGTCGCTGTTGTCCGAGCTGTCGGTCACCGAGTTGTCGGAGTTGTCGCTGTTGTCCGAGTTGTCGCTGTTGTCCGAGTTGTCAGAGTTGTCGCTGTTGTCGGTCACCGAGTTGTCGCTGTTGTCCGAGTTGTCAGTGACCGAGTTGTCGGAGTTGTCGCTGTTGTCCGAGTTGTCGGTCACCGAGTTGTCGGAGTTGTCGCTGTTGTCCGAGTTGTCGCTGTTGTCGGAGTTGTCCGTCACCGAGTTGTCGGAGTTGTCCGAGTTGTCGCTGTTGTCGGAGTTGTCCGAGTTGTCCGAGTTGTCGGAGTTGTCCGAGTTGTCGCTGTTGTCGGAGTTGTCGGAGTTGTCCGAGTTGTCGCTGTTGTCGGTCACCGAGTTGTCGCTGTTGTCGGAGTTGTCCGAGTTGTCGGAGTTATCCGAGTTGTCGCTGTTGTCGGTCACCGAGTTGTCGCTGTTGTCGCTGTTGTCGGAGTTGTCGCTGTTGTCCGAGTTGTCGCTGTTGTCGGAGTTGTCGCTGTTGTCGACCACCGAGTTGTCCGAGTTGTCGCTGTTGTCGGAGTTGTCGGAGTGGTCGTCCACCGAGTTGTCGCTGTTGTCCGAGTTGTCGGAGTTGTCCGAGTTGTCGGAGTTGTCCGAGTTGTCGCTGTTGTCGGAGTGGTCGTCGACGGAGTTGTCGCTGTTGTCCGAGTTGTCCTCGAGGTTGCCCACGGTGTTGTCGTCACCGACCACGTTGCCGGACCCGACGACCGCTGCCCCGTTGATGTTGCCGCCCGCGGCGACGCCGCCGTTGGCGACGACCGGGTTGATGTCGAACATCTGCGACACGTCGCCCTCGGCCCAGATGTTCTGGTTCACCGAGGAGTCCACGATCGTGTCGCGGTCGTCGACGATGCTCGTGTTGTAGGTGTAGGTCGCGATGAGGTTCTGCAGAGCCGGCACGACGCCGTCGTCGTCCGCGTCCACCGCACCCGCCGAGCTGCCGGAGCCGCTGGAGCCGCTGGAGCCGCCCGACGCCGCCGGGACGACGACGATCTGCGGGGCGGCACCGGAGCCGCCACCCGCGCCGCCACCGGACGCCGAGCCCGAGCCGCTCAGCGTGGCGCCGCCGGTGTTGCCACCGGTGTCGTAGGACTTGTCGGAGCTGGAGTCCACCTCGACGGCGGACTGGTCGAGGACGACGGGCATGATGTCGTCGAGGTCGACGGAGGTGATGTCCTCCAGGCCGGCGTCCTCGAGGGCCGCCTGCGGGTCGTCCAGGAAGGCCTGCGCGGCCTCGGGGTCCTTGAGCAGGTTGAGGATGAAGTCGAGCAGTGAGCTGGCAACGTTGGACATGTCGGTCCCTCTCGAGTTCCGGTGCGGGCGTGCTGCCCACGGGCGAGGCTAGGGAGGCCCGCCGACAGGTCCATCGGGGACCGCCCCCCTACTTGCGGTGCCGCGTTGGGGGATTTGTCCGATTCGCCCCGATGTGGACGGGCCCACCGCAGGCCCGTCCGGGCAGGCCCGCACCGGTCCTGCGCAGGGCACGCCAGGCGGCGGTGACCTCGCGGTGACGGCTGGGTGACAAGGGCGGGAACACTCCCGCCCGACGCGCGGACACCGGGTCGACCCCCTCGCTCGATGGGGGTGAAACGGACATAGTGGGTGGTCTGGGGCACCATACGGGGGGCATCATGGCCACGCGGGGCCCCAGGGTGCGACGACGCTCCCTCCTGGCCACCGCACGGGGAGGACCACACGATGGAGTACGCGCTCGGGGTCGACCTCGGCGGAGGGCCGGTCGCCATCGCCATCAGCGGACCCGAGGGTGTGCAGACGGTCGGCGGCTCGGGCCCTGCTGGTCCGGGAGCTGCCGGTCCGGGGGGTGCCGAGGTGGTGGACCGGCTCCTCGAGCGTCTCGGTGACCCGGCGGCCCCGCGCACCGGCTCCGGATCGCCCGAGGCAGGGCTCGCCGACCTCGTGACCGGGTCGGTGGCGCGCGCGCGCACCACCGTGGGCGCGCCGCCGATGGCCGTCGTCGTGGCCCACCCCGCGTCGTGGGGTCCGTACCGGGTCGGGCTGCTGCGCGCCGCCGTCGCCGACCTCGCGCTCCCGGTCGGGCTCGTGCCCGCGCCCCTCGCCGCGGTGGCGCACGCCCGGACGTCGGACGCGCTCCGTCCGAACGACGTGGTGGCGGTGCTGGACGTGCGCGACGACCGCACGGACGTGAGCGTGGTCGAGGTCGGCCGTGACGACGAGACCGCCACCGTGGTCGGCGTCCCCCGGGCGCTGACCGGGCTCGGCGCCCTGGACGTGGAGGACGCCGTCGTCGCCCACGTGCGGGCCGTGCTCGGCGACGCGACGTCCGCGATCTCCCGCGCGGACGCGGCCGGTCTGCGCGCCGTGTGCGCGGTGGCCGGCGCCGAGCTGGCCACGACGCCGGCGACGACGGTGACGTGGGCCGGTGGTGACGCGCGCCACGAGGTCCGCATCGTCGCCTCCGAGCTCGACGACCGGCTGCGCGGCCGCGCGGTCCGCACGGCGGCGACCGCTGCCGACGTCGTCGCCGGTCACGCCCGCACCGGTGTCGACCGGGTGCTGCTGCTCGGCCGGGTCGCCACCATGCCGCTGCTCGCCGAGGTGGTCGCCGAGCGCTTCGAGGCGCCCCTGACCGTGCTGGGCGGCGAGACCAGCGCCGTCGCGCGCGGCGCTGCGCTGCTGGCGGGTTCGCTGGCCACCTCGTCGGATGCGCCGACCGAGCCGGGAGCGGGCGCCTGGCCCGTCGCCCGCGGCCGCCGGGCGCACCTGCGACCCGCGCCACGCCGGCCCGCACGGTTCGCAACCTTGCTGGGCAGCGGCGCCGTCGTGCTGGCACTGGCTGCGCTCGCGGCTTCCGGTGCGGCGCTCGCCTCGCCGGGTGACGACACGCCGGACGACCCGGCGACCGGCGTGACGGCGGTGCAGGGCGTCGACACCCTGCACGCCCCCGCGACCCGCACCGGGGGGACCGGTGGGGCGACCGGCGGGACGGAGGACGGCCCCACGGTGCTCGATCCGCCCGGACCGGCGACGACCGCGCTGCCGTGGCTCGCGCCGGCTGACCCCCGGCCGCCGCAGGCACCGGGGTACCCGGTGCGCGGCGCGGCTCCCACGGCTCCCCCGAGCGACGAGGAGGCGTCCGTCGGATGACGGCGGTCGCCTCCTCCCCCGCGCCGGGTCGCCCCGGCGGCCGGGGCACCCGGCTCGACGACCTCCCTGGGTCGGTCGGCCTCTCCGGATCGGTCGGCGCCGGCGCACCCGACCTCTCGTCGCCCCCGGCGGGCGCGTCCGACGGTGTCCCGGCAGCCGTGCAGGCGCTCGCGGCGCGGCTGGCGGCCGACCCGCACGCACCGCTGACGCTCGGGCTGTCCGGCGTGGGCGGGACGGGGAAGACCGCGTCGCTGGGGGCGCTGCGGACCGCGCTGCGGACGGGTGGCCGCACGGTCACGACGGTCCGCGGGGGCCCCGGCACGGAGCCGTCGGCGACGGCGCACGGCGGTGGCGCCGTGCTCGTGGACGACGCCCACCTCCTCCCGGACGAGGCCCTGGCCGTGCTCCTCGCCACCGTCGAGCGGCCCGGCAGCCAGGTGGTCGTCGCGTTCCGGCCCTGGCCGGAGCGGCCGCTGCTCGGCGAGCTCGTCCACGAGCTGCGCCTGCGGTCCGCGACGATCGCCCTCGGGCCGATGGACCGCGCCACCGTGTGCGCGCGGGCGGCGGCGCACCTGGGCCGACCCGCCCCGGCCCTCCTGGTGGACCACGTGCTGCGGGTCACCGGCGGCGTGCCGCGGCTCGTGGAGCTGCTGCTCTCCGGGACCCCGACCGGCGCGGCCCTCTCCGTCGGCCCCCGCGCCTCGGCTCCCCTGCCGTGGGACCTGGTGGCGCAGGTCGACGGCGAGCTCGGGGCGCCGGCCGGGCCGCTGCGGGCCGTCGTGCTCGCCCTGGCCGTGGGCACGGACCCGGACCTCGGCACCCTCGCCACGGTGCTGGACCTGGCCCCCACCGCCGTGGGCGAGCTGCTGCAGGCGGCGCGGGCCGCCGGGCTCCTGCGGTCCGACGGCACCCTGGTGCCCGTGGTGCGGCAGGTCGCGCTGGCCGCGACGCCGGCGCCCCGCACCCAGGCGGTCCTGGCCGCGTCCATCGCCGCCGACGCCGCGGGCGGCGTCGCGGCGGTCCAGGTCGCGCGGCGGGTCGGCACGCTGCAGCTGCGCTCGCCCGAGCTGGCGGCCGTGCTGGAGCGAGCCGGGGACGACATGCGTGAGACCGACCCGGCGCAGGCGGCGTCCTTCTACGCGGCCGCCGTCGCCGCAGGGGCGACCTCCCCGGACACCGCCGTCCGCCGCGCGGTGTGCGAGGCGCTCGCCGGCGACCTGGACACCGCCCTGCGCCTGGCGGACGACGTGCTGGCCGGACCCCGGACGACGGCGACGGCCGCCGCCGTGCACGTGGCCGCCTCCGCCTTCGCGCACCGCGGGCTGCTGCGGCGCAGTGCGGAGCTGTACACGTGGCTCGCCGACTCCGGGGGCGGACCGGCCACGCTGGAGCCGTTCGCCGCCCTGGGTGCGGGGGTCCCCGGGCGGACGGGCGCCCCGGCGAGCGCGGGCGACCGCGCCCCCACCCTGTGGGCGGGCGCCGAGGGGCTGCTCGTCCGCGGGGTCCGCGAGTCCCTCGTGGGCGACGGCGGCGCCGCCCTGCCGACCCTGCAGCAGGCCTCGGGCCTGCTCCGCGCCGCCGGTCGCGGCATGCTGCTGCCCGACACCCCCGACGCTCTCGCGGCGCTGGCCGCGGTCAGCGGCGGGGAGCCGGTGCACGCCGAGCGCGTCCTCGACCAGGCGCTGGAGTCCGGCGCCGGCGGGCCGGTGGCCCGCCCGCGTCACCAGCTGCTGCGGGCGTGGTCGGCGATGGTCGCGGGGCGGTTCGACGCCGCCCGGGCGGACATGGCCGAGGCCGTGCGCACCGGCCGGCCGCTGGAGCCGCGCGACCACCTGTTCCACCAGGCCCTGGAGATCGGCATCGCCCGGCGCAGCAGCGACCTGCCCGGGCTCGTGCGCCTGTGGCCGCACGCCCGCGAGGCCCTGCTGGGCTACGAGGTGGACCTGTTCACGCTGCTCCCCCTCGGCGAGATCGCGGTCGCGGCGGCCCGGCTGGACCAGGGGCACCGGCTCGCGGTGCCACGCCAGCGGGCGCAGGAGCTGCTCGCGGCGGCCGGCCACCCGGTGCTCTGGGCCACGCCGATGCACTGGTACGGGGTGCACGCCGCGATCCTGGCCGAGCGCCCGCAGGACCTCGAGCCGCACGCCACGGCGCTGGTCCGGGGCGCCCAGGTCAGCCGGTACGCCGCGATCCTCGCCGAGGCCGGGAAGGTCTGGATGCAGGTGCTGGCCGGGCGCGTCGACCCCACCGCGGTCGAGCGGGCCGGGCGTCGGCTGCACTCCGTCGGCCTGGGCTGGGACGGCTCGCGCCTCGCGGGGCACGCCGCCGCCCGGACGACCGACCACCGGACCATGTCCCAGCTCATGCAGCTCGCGCGCGACCTGCACCGCGCGGTACCGGGTGACCGGACGACGGAGCGGCCGTCCGAGCGGGACGGGGCGCGGCCGGCCGAGCGGGGCAGTGAGCGCGTGCGCGAGCAAGGCAGCGAGCGCCCCGGCGACCCGGCTCACCAGCCCGCACGCGTGCACTCGGTGCAGCCCGAGCCGACCGAGGCCACCATCCACCTCACCGAGCGCGAGCTCGAGGTCGCGCGCCTGGTGCTGGCGGGCCTCACCTACCGGGAGATCTCCGAGCGGCTCTACATCTCGGCCAAGACCGTCGAGCACCACGTGGCACGCATGCGTCAGCGGCTCGGGCTCGAGTCACGCGCGGAGCTGCTCGCGCACCTGCGGGCGAGGCTGGCCGACCGCGGCTGACGCCGGCGGCAGTGCGCCACCCGCCTCCGGCGAGCCGGGCGGACGTCAGCCGGCGACGGGCAGGACGTGCCCGGCGCGGTCGGTGTCGAGGTCCCCGGTGTGGCCCGCCGCCACGGCGCGCCGGCCGAGCACGATCGTGTAGGCCCAGAACGCCGCGAGCGCCGCCGCACCGATCGTGATCTTCACCGCCCACGGCAGCGTCGAGCCGGTGACGAACCCCTCGATCAGCCCGGACACGGCCAGTGCGCCGGCCAGCCCGACGGCGACGGTGAACAGGGCGCGTCCCTCCTCGGCGAGCGCACGCGCGCGAGGACGACGCCCGGGGTCCACCCAGGTCCAGAACAGGCGCAGGCCCGCAGCGCCGGCGACGAACACCGCGGTGAGCTCGAGCAGGCCGTGCGGGGCGATGAGGGACAGGAACAGGCCCAGCCGGCCCTCGTCGGCCATCATCCCGCCCGTCGCCCCGACCATCACGGCGTTGTTGGCCAGCACGAACAGCGGCCACACCCCGCTGATGCCCAGGCCCACGCACTGGGCGGCGATCCAGGCGTTGTTGGTCCAGACCATCGCCGCGAACCCGGCGGACGGGTCGTAGTACTCGGCGAAGGCGTCCTGGGCGTACTCCGCGCGCTGCGAGGGCGTCCCCATCGCGCGCAGGGCGTCCGGCTGGGTCGCCACCCAGGAGCCCGCGACGACGGCGACCACCACGCAGGCGACCGTCACCGCGACGGTCCACCAGCGGATGCGGTACAGCGCGGCCGGGAGCGACAGCACGACGAAGCGGGTGACGTCGGTCCAGGCCGGCTCGTGCGCGCCGGCGATGGTGCTGCGGGCGCGGCCCAGCAGGTCCGACAGGCGCGCCACGGTGACGGCGTCCGGAGCGGCGGAGCGGATCGTCGACAGGTCGGTCGCGACCGCCTGGTACAGGCGCACGAGCTCGTCCGCCTCGGCGCCGGACAGCCGGCGGCGCCGCGCGAGCGCGTCCAGCCGCTCCCACCGACTCGTCCGCACGGCCGTGAAGGCGTCGAGGTCCACGGCGGATACCCTGCCACAGGCGCCACCCGGGCCCGCCGGGCCCGCCGGAGCCCGGCGCCGACGCGCGTTCGACGGCGGCCCGGCACGCCGACCAGCACGCCGCAGGCACGCGGACCGGCACGCCGCAGGCATGCGGGCGGCATGCCGACAGGCAGGCCGACGGGCACCCAGACGGCACGGCGGACGGACGGAGCACGATGACCGACGGCATCCTCACCGGCGAGGGGGTCCTGCTCGACGCGCGCCCGGCGTCGTTCGCGACCCGCATGCTCGCGGGTCTGCTGGACGTGCTCGTGCTCGGGATCCTGCTCCTGGGGCTGTCCGTCGTGATCGGGGTGCTCGCCCCCGAGCTCGGTCCCCAGGCGGGTCAGGCGCTGGCCGTCGCGGCGGCGGCGACCGTCATGGTGCTCGTGCCCGTCACCGTCGAGACGCTGACCCGTGGCCGCTCGCTGGGCAAGCTCGCCGCGGGGATCCGGGTGGTGCGCGACGACGGCGGCCCGGTCCGCTTCCGGCAGGCGCTCATCCGCGCGCTCACCGGCATCGGCGAGCTGTGGCTGACGTTCGGGTCGGTGGCGCTCATCACGTCGCTGGTCAACGACCACGGCAAGCGGGTCGGGGACATCCTGGCCGGCACGTACGCGGTCCGGGTCCGCGGGGCGGCCCGCCCCCTGCCGCCGGTGACCATGCCGTACGGGCTGGCCCGGTGGGCCGAGGCCGCGGACATGCGCCGCCTGCCGGACGGGCTCGCGCTCTCCGCACGCCAGTTCCTGGGCCGCGCGGCGACCCTGCACCCCGCCTCGCGCGTGCAGATGGGTCAGCGGCTGGCGGGCGAGGTGGCCCGGTACGTCGCGCCGTCGCCCCCGCCCGGGACGCACCCGGAGGCCTTCCTCGCGGCGGTGCTGGCCGAGCGGCGCGACCGCGAGTACGCGGCCGCCGCGGACGCCGCCGAGGCCGCCGAGGTGGAGGCCGGCCTGCTGCAGCGTCTGCCGCACGCCATCCCCGACCCGGCGGACTGACGGTCACGCCGGGACCGACCGACGGTCACCCCGGGAACCGCCCGGATGCCGGCAGCGCCCCGGCACGGTCGTGACGACCGTGCCGGGGCGCTGCTGCGACCGGGCGGTACGGCGCCCGCGGCGGGGCGCCTGCGGGCGGCCTAGTACCGGTAGTGCTCCGGCTTGAACGGGCCGGCCGCATCGACGCCGAGGTACTCGGCCTGCGTCTTGTCCAGCACCGTCAGACGCGCGCCGAGCGCGTCCAGGTGCAGCCGCGCGACCTTCTCGTCGAGGACCTTGGGCAGGCGGTAGACGCCGACCGGGTACTCCTCGCGCTTGGTGAACAGCTCGATCTGGGCGATGACCTGGTTCGTGAACGAGGAGCTCATGACGAACGACGGGTGCCCCGTCGCGTTGCCCAGGTTCAGCAGGCGCCCCTCGGACAGCACGATGATCGAGCGGCCGTCGGGGAACACCCACTCGTGCACCTGCGGCTTGATCTCGGTGCGGACGATGCCCGGGATCGCGGCCAGACCGGCCATGTCGATCTCGTTGTCGAAGTGGCCGATGTTGCCGACGACCGCCTTGTTCTTCATGGCCTGCATGTGCTCGGCCGTGATGACGTCGCGGTTGCCGGTCGTGGTGATGAAGAAGTCCGCCTGCCCGACGACGTCCTCCAGGCGCACGACCTGGTAGCCGTCCATCGCGGCCTGCAGGGCGCAGATCGGGTCGACCTCGGAGACGACGACGCGCGCACCCTGGCCGCGGAACGCCTCCGCGGCGCCCTTGCCGACGTCGCCGTAGCCGGCGACGAACGCGAGCTTGCCGCCCATGAGGACGTCGGTGGCGCGGTTGATGCCGTCGGGCAGCGAGTGGCGGATGCCGTACTTGTTGTCGAACTTCGACTTGGTGACCGAGTCGTTGACGTTGATGGCCGGGAACAGCAGCTCGCCGGCCTCGTGGAGCTGGTACAGGCGGTGCACGCCGGTGGTGGTCTCCTCGGTGACGCCCTGGATCTCGGCGGCGATGCGGGTCCACCGCTGCGGGTCCCCCTCGAGGGACCGGCGCAGCACACCGAGGATCAGGTTGTACTCCTCGGAGTACCCGCGGTCGCCGGGCTGCCCGTCGGTGGGCACGACGCCCAGGCGCTCGAACTCGGCACCCTTGTGCACCAGGAGCGTGGCGTCCCCGCCGTCGTCCAGGATCATGTTCGGGCGCACGTCACCGGGCCACACCAGGATCTGCTCGGTGCACTCCCAGTACTCCTCGAGCGACTCGCCCTTCCAGGCGAACACCGGCACGCCGGTGGGGGCCTCGGGGGTGCCGGCGCCCACGACGACGGCGGCAGCGGCCTCGTCCTGGGTGGAGAAGATGTTGCAGGAGGCCCAGCGGACCTCGGCACCGAGCGCGGTGAGCGTCTCGATGAGGACGGCCGTCTGCACCGTCATGTGGATCGACCCGGCGATGCGGGCGCCGGCCAGGGGCTGCGACGGGCCGTACTCGGCGCGCAGCGCCATGAGGCCCGGCATCTCGTGCTCCGCGAGCCGGATCTGGTGGCGGCCGGCGGTGGCCAGGGACAGGTCGCGGACCTTGTAGCGGCCGGGGACCTCGTCAAACGTGGACAGCGTGGTCATGACACTCCAGTGCTCGGGAGGCGGGTGCACGGTTCGAGGGGTGCCCACGGGGCACGCGTGAGGCCGTGTCGCGCACCAGCGCGACCGGATGGCCTCGACCTCTCGCCCGGCGCGGCCCCTCTGGGCCGTTGGCATCACCGACGCCGTGCTCGTCGATCCTAACCACCGGCGCTGCGAGACTGTTCCCGTGACCGCCTCGCTCCTGGCCCGCGGCGTGGCCGCGGCCTTCGCCGACCGCACGCTGTTCTCCGACCTGTCGCTGACCGTGGCGCCGGGGGACGTCGTCGGGCTCGTGGGGGCGAACGGCGCCGGCAAGTCCACGCTGCTGCGCCTCCTGGCCGGGGTGGACGCCCCGGACGCCGGGACCATCACCCTGTCCCCCGCCGACGCCGTCGTCGGCTGGCTGCCGCAGGAGACCGAGCGGCGCCCCGGGGAGACCGTCGCCGGGCACCTCGCCCGACGCACCGGCGTGGCGGACGCCCAGCGGGCCCTGGACGCGGCCGCCGACGCCCTGGCCGCCGGCACCCCGGGCGCCGACGACGCCTACTCCGCGGCCTTCGACCGATGGATGGCGCTGGGCGCCGCGGACCTGGAGGAGCGCACCGGCCAGGTGCTGGCCGACCTGGGGCTGGCGCTCGACGTCACGCACCCCATGACGGGCCTGTCCGGCGGGCAGGCGGCCCGGGTCGGCCTGGCCGCTCTGCTGCTGTCGCGGTTCGACGTGCTGCTGCTCGACGAGCCCACCAACGACCTCGACCTGGACGGGCTCGAGCGCCTCGAGGAGTTCGTCCGGGCCCAGCGCGCGGGCATCGTCGTGGTGTCGCACGACCGCGAGTTCCTGGCCCGCTGCGTGACCGGCGTCGTCGAGCTGGACCTCGCCCAGCAGCAGGTCAACGTGTACGGCGGCGGGTACGACGCGTACCTCGAGGAGCGCAGGACCGCCCGGCGGCACGCGCGGGAGGCCTACGACGAGTACGCCGACCGCCGGTCCGGCCTGGAGGAGCGCGGCCGGACGCAGCGCGGGTGGATGGACAAGGGCGTGCGCAACGCGATCCGCAAGGGCGACCCGGACAAGCACATCCGCCACCACATGCGTGAGGGCTCGGAGAAGCAGGCGGCCAAGGCGCGCCAGACCGACCGGATGATCGAGCGGCTCGAGGAGGTCCCCGAGCCGCGCAAGGAGTGGGAGCTGCGCTACGAGATCGCCGCGGCCCCGCGCGGCAGCTCGGTCGCGGCCACGCTGCGGGGCGCGGTCGTCCGGCTCGGGGCGTTCACGCTCGGGCCGGTCAGCCTGCAGCTGGAGGCCGGGGACCGGGTCGCTGTCACGGGGCCGAACGGCGCGGGCAAGACGACGCTCCTGGGTGCGCTCCTCGGGCGCGTGCCGCTGGACGAGGGGTCGTCGTCCCTGGGCTCGAGCGTCGCCGTCGGCGAGGTCGACCAGGCCCGCGCCGTCCTGGACTCCCCGCTGCCGCTGCTCGAGGCGTTCGGCGCCCAGATCCCGGACTGGCCGGACGCCGAGGTGCGGACGCTGCTGGCCAAGTTCGGGCTCCGGGCGGCGCACGTGCTGCGCCCGGCCGGCTCGCTGTCACCGGGTGAGCGCACGCGCGCGGCCCTCGCACTGCTGCAGGCGCGCGGGGTGAACCTGCTCGTCCTGGACGAGCCGAGCAACCACCTGGACCTGCCGGCGATCGAGCAGCTCGAGAGCGCGCTGGAGTCGTACACGGGGACCCTGCTGCTGGTCACGCACGACCGGCGGATGCTGGACGCGGTGCGGGTGGACCGCCGGTGGGCCGTCGAGGGCGGCACGGTCCGGGAGCTCTGACCCGGCTCGGCCGCGGGCGGGTGGCGCCCGCCCGGCGTCGGCGCGGCGTCGGCGCGGCGCGGCCTGCGCCGCGACTCAGTGCGCGGCCGCGGCGCCCTTGCGCCGGGGGATCAGGTGCAGCACGGCGACGACGACGGCGCCCACCAGCAGCCCGACGAGCGCGGAGGCCAGCGTGTTCGTCAGCCACCCCAGCACCCCGCCGACGCCGGCCACGCCGTGCACGGCCTCCTCGGCGTGGTGCACCACGTCGTAGGGCGCGTGCCAGCCGAGCTCGTCGACCCCGACGAGCAGGATGTGACCACCGACCCACAGCATCGCGACGATCCCGACGGTCGACAGCACGGCGAGGACCTTGGGCATCGCCCGCACCATCATCCGGCCGGCGGCCGCGACGCGTCCCTGGCGGGTGGCGGCCAGGTGCAGGCCGATGTCGTCCATCTTCACGATGAGCGCGACGACGCCGTAGACGAGCACCGTGATCATCACGGCGACCACGGCGAGGATGACCGCGCGCGACGCCAGCCCCTGGTCGGCCACCTCGTTGAGCGCGATGACCATGATCTCGGTCGACAGGATGAAGTCCGTCCGGATCGCGCCGGCCACCATGACCTTCTCGGTGTCCTCGCCCTGGGCCCCGGCGGGCAGCGGGGTCTGGTGGCCGTCTCCCACCTCGGGCGACTCCGCCGACTCCTTGCCGTGCCCGGTGACGAGCTCGTAGAGCTTCTCCGCACCCTCGAACGCGAGGTACGTGCCGCCCACCATGAGCAGCGGCGTGAGCAGCCACGGCAGGAACTGGCTGAGCAGCAGGGCGGCGGGGAGGATGAACAGCAGCTTGTTGCGCAGCGACCCGACCGCGATCCGCCGGATCATCGGCAGCTCACGGTCGGGGGTGAACCCGCTGACGTAGCGCGGCGTCACGGCGGTGTCGTCGACCACGACCCCCGCGGCCTTCACGCTCGCCCGTCCGGCGGCCGCGCTGACGTCGTCGACCGACGCCGCGGCCACCTTCGCGAGTGCCGCGATGTCGTCCAAGAGCGCTGCCAGGCCTGCGGCCATGGGGGTCCTCCTCGTCGGTGCGCGCGACCGCCGGGTGTGGTCTCGGTCAGCGCCGGGCGGCGCTCGTCACGCCGTCAGGGTAGGCCGGGCCGCGCTCCGGCGCAGGGTCACGCCCCGCCGGCGGTGCGCCCGACCGGCCGGGCGTCGTCCGCGAGCAGCACCGGGATGCCGTCCCGGACGGGGTACGCCAGCGGGTCGTCCGGGTCGGTGGACACCAGCTCCGGGGAGCCGTCCGGTCCGACGCCGTCGACCAGCGTCGCGCCGGTGACCGGGCACCGCAGGATCTCCCGGAGCCACGGCTCCAGCGCGGGCGCGGGCACGGGCACGGGCACGGGCACGGGCACGGCAGCCGGCACCCCGGTCGGCCCGGTCACCGGCTCTCCTTGGCGGCGGTGTCGGCGCCGGACACGCCCGTGGCGCCGGTGACACCCGCGGCCGAGACCGGCGGCGTCGTGTCGCGCACGAGGGCGAGCACGTCGCCGCGGACCTTCTCCATGATGTCCTCGTCGGCCGCCTCGACGTTCAGGCGCAGCAGCGGCTCGGTGTTCGAGGCGCGCAGGTTGAACCACCAGCGCGGGTGGCTCTCCCAGTGGCTGATCGTCAGGCCGTCCATCTCGTCGACCTCCACCGGGCCGGCGCCCTGCTGCGTCACGTAGGCGTGCACCACGCGCTCGCGCGCCGAGGCCACGTCGTCCACCACGGAGTTGATCTCCCCGGACGCGACGTACGGCTGGTAGGCCTCGGCGAGGAAGGACAGGGGGGTGCTCCCGCCGCCCAGCGCGGCCAGGACGTGCATCGCCGCGAGCATCCCGGTGTCGGCGAACCAGAAGTCCCGGAAGTAGTAGTGCGCGCTGTGCTCGCCGCCGAAGACGGCGTCGTGCTCGGCCATCTCCGCCTTGATGAACGAGTGGCCCACGCGGGTGCGGACGGCGGTGGCCCCGGCCGCGGTCACCAGGTCCGGGACGACCTGGGAGGTGATGAGGTTGTGGATGACGGTCGCGGTCCGGCCGGCGGCCCGCTCCCGCTCGATCTCGCGCAGCCCGACGAGCGCCGTGATCGCGGACGGGCTGACCGGGTCGCCGTGCTCGTCGATGACGAAGCAGCGGTCGGCGTCCCCGTCGAACGCCAGCCCGAGGTCGGCGCCGTGCTGGACGACGGCGGCCTGCAGGTCGCGCAGGTTCTCCGGCTCGAGCGGGTTGGCCTCGTGGTTGGGGAAGGTGCCGTCGAGCTCGAAGTACAGCGGGACGACCTCGAGCGGCAGCGCGGGCAGGCCGGCCCCCGTGCCGAGGACCGCGGGTGCGGTGAACCCGCCCATGCCGTTGCCCGCGTCGACCACGACCTTGAGCGGGCGGATGCCGGACAGGTCCACCAGCGAGCGCAGGAAGCCGGCGTAGTCGGCGAGCAGGTCGCGGTCGGTGACGGCGCCGCGTGCGCCGGGGTCCACCTCCGGGACGCCGTCGGCCAGGTAGGTGCCCGCCAGGTCGCGGACCTGCGAGAGGCCGGTGTCCTGCCCCACGGGCCGCGCGCCGGAGCGGCAGAGCTTGATGCCGTTGTACTGCGCCGGGTTGTGGCTCGCGGTGAACATCGCCCCGGGCACGCCGAGGGACCCGGAGGCGTAGTAGAGGCCGTCCGTGGAGCACAGCCCGATCCGCACGACGTCGACGCCGCGGGCCGCGAGGCCGTCGCCGAAGGCCTCGACGAGCTCGGGCCCCGAGGGGCGCATGTCGTTGCCGATCACCACCGCGGGCCGGCCGGACGACGCCGCGTCCGGGAGCACCACGACGTCGGCGAACGCGGCCCCGATCGCCCGCGCGATGCGCGCGTCGAGCTGGTCGGGCACGACGCCGCGCACGTCGTACGCCTTGATCAGGGCGGTCAGGTCGGGGGCGGCCAGGTGGTCGGAGAGGTTCTCGGGCACGACGGACAGCCTAAGCCCGCGCCCCGACGCCCGGCCGTGGCCACCCCGGGCGGCCGGACCCGGGTCACGCGTGGGGTCGGGCGGAGGGCGCGCGGGCGGTCGAGCCGCCGCGGGGTCGGGCGTGACGTGTCGGAGGCGGGTGGTCAGCTGCGGGTGGCGCTGGTGAGCACCTCGTCCAGCGCGAGGGGGGCGCCGTCCTCGGCGATCCAGGCCTTGGCCTCGCACTGGTGGCAGGACACGAACGTCACGGGGGTGCCGTCGGTGAGGGTCATCGCGAGCCGCGTGAGGAACGTCCCGGCGCACTCCCCGCAGCGGGCGACCTGGGCCGCCGACGGCGCCGGGGCGGTGACCAGGGAGCCGAGCGGCACCTGCACCTCGGCGGTCCGGCGTCGTCCGCGCTGCGACGGCAGGCCGGCACGCCGGGCGGCGTTGCGTGCGGCGTCGACCGCGCCGGCCGGCGTCGCGAACGTGCTGGGCAGCGCAGGGGCGTCCGAGCGCGCCGCAGCACGGGCGCGGTCACGCGCGGGCCCGGCCACGACGCGCGTCAGCCTCCCTCGCCGCGCAGCACCCGCAGGTGCCCGCGGCGACCGATCTCGGGCACGTCGACCGAGCGGTCGACCGGACGGTCCACGGTCCGGTCCGCGGGGGCGGCGGCCCGGTGCCGGGGACGGCCGGCCTCCCGGACGGCGTCGGCGAGCGCGAGGAGGTCGTCGTGGCTCGGGCCGGACTGGACGAAGTCGGGGGTGAGCCGCACGACCTCCCAGCCGCGCGGAGCGGTCAGCCGCTCGGCGTGCTCGGCGCACAGGTCGTAGGAGTGCGGCTCGGCGTGGTTCGCGAGCGGCCCCAGGACGGCCGTCTGGTCGGAGTACACGTACGTCAAGGTCGCCACGGCGCCGCTGTCGCAGGCCGTGCGCGAGCACTGACGGACGGATCTCACACGCAGACCGTACCGTCGGCCCGCGGCGACCTGCGAACCCGGGCGCCGGTGCAGGCCCCGCGGCCGGCACCCCGCCGGCGCGGACCGGGCCGCGCCGGCACCCGGCCGCCGCACCCGACCACCGCGCGCCACCGCACGCCACCGCACGCCACCGACCATGGCCACGCCCGCGGCTAGGGTGCTGCAGGTGAGCAGAGCGCCCGCCCCCCGCGAGCCGGTCCACCCGGCAGCGCGACCCGCACGGCGCCGTGACCGCCGCGGTCGCGGCCCCCGCGGGCCGCTGCTGCCGGCCGGTCTGCCGGCCTACCGGACCCGGGCCGAGCGCTTCGACGACCTCGTCCTGGCCGCCGTCGAGCGGCTCGAGAAGCGGTGGGCGAGCGAGCTGGACGGCGCCGAGTTCGCGGTCGAGGACGTCCCGCCGTCCCAGCCGGCTCCCTGGGAGCACGGGGGCGTCCCGCTCGGTCGCTACTTCCCGTCCGACGCCGGGCTCGCGCCCCGGATCGTCGTGTACCGCCGGCCCGTCGAGACGCGCGCCGTCGACGCCGAGGAGCT
Source organism: Cellulomonas aerilata (assembly GCF_007991755.1). Lineage (GTDB taxonomy): Bacteria > Actinomycetota > Actinomycetes > Actinomycetales > Cellulomonadaceae > Pengzhenrongella > Pengzhenrongella aerilata. The sequence continues at coordinate 618,782 of NZ_BJYY01000013.1, forward strand.
GGAGGACCTGGTCCGGGACGTCGTCGTGGAGCAGGTCGCGCACCTGCTGGCCCGCTCGCCGGAGGAGGTCGACCCGGAGTACTCGGGCGGGCACTGAGCGGCACGGGTGGGCACCGGCGGGCACTAGCCTGGGCCCCGATGAGCCCCGCCACCGACGAGCCGGTCCGCGTGATCTGCGTGACCTACAACCCGGGCCCGGAGCTGGACGACCTCGCGCGGTCGCTGAGGACGGCGACCACCCGGCCGGTGCACCTCGTGCTCGTCGACAACGGCTCCGCCGGTGACCGGCCCGAGCAGGTCGCCGCGGCGCACGGCGGCACCGTCCTGCGGGCCGGGGAGAACCTCGGCTACGGGCGGGCCGCGAACCTGGGCGCCGCGGACGGGGACGAGCCGTGGCTGGTCGTCGTGAACCCCGACATCGTCTGGGAGCCGAGCTCCCTGGACCTGCTGATCGACGCGGCCGACCGGCACCCGGGCGCCGGCGCCCTGGGCCCGGCGCTGCTCAACCCGGACGGCACCGTGTACCCGTCGGCGCGTGAGCTGCCGTCCCTGACCCAGGGGCTGGGGCACGCGCTGTTCGTGCGGCTGTGGCCGGGCAACCCGTGGACCGCGGCCTACCAGCGCCGTCAGGAGTCGGCTCAGGCGGGCGAGCGGACGGCGGGCTGGCTGTCCGGCGCCTGCCTGCTGGTGCGCCGGGAGGCGTTCGCCGCCGTCGGCGGGTTCGACCCCGGGTACTTCATGTTCTTCGAGGACGTCGACCTCGGCGAGCGGCTCGGCCGTGCCGGGTGGCACAACGTCTACGTGCCGTCCGCGCACGTCACCCATGTCGGCGGCACGTCGTGGCGCGAGCGGCCGGCGCGGATGATCTCCGCGCACCACGCCAGCGCGCGCCGCTACCTGCACCGCCGCTACCACCGCTGGTACCACGCGCCGCTGCGCCTGGCCATCACCGTGGGGATGGCCGTGCGGGAGCGCGTGGAGCTGCGCGCCACCCGGCGGACGCCGCGCGCGTGACCCTACGCCGCCCGGCCGAGTCGACGCGGCCCGGCTGACCCGACGCCGTCCTGCTGACCCGACGCGCGGGGTGAGCCGGCTGCGGCCGGGCCTCAGCGCAGGCCGAGCCGGTCGGCCGCGCCGACGACGACGTCCGGCTGCGCGTCCGGCGCCGGCACGGGGCTGAGCACCGACACCAGCTCCTGGGCGCCCGAGCCGCTGGTGGCCAGGACCGACCACGCGAGCGCGGCCCGGCCGGGGTCGTCCGTCCCGGACGGGACGAGCTCCACCGCGGCGACCTCGACCCCCGCGGCGAGGGCGGCCAGGTCGAACCGTGCGGTCCGGCCTGCCGGGACGTCGACGTCCTGGCTGCTCAGGACCGTGCCGTCGGTACCCAGGACCCGGAGCACCCCCGTCGCCGGGGCACCCGTGCTGCCGGCACCGCCCTCCAGGACGTCGTCGGGCACGGGGGGCACGGCGGCCGCGACGACGGTGCCCACCACGCCGCCGGGCACGGCGACGACGCCCGTCTCCCCCACCGGCACGGCAGCGGCCCACGCGCGCTCGAGGGTCGGCACGTCGCCGAGCTCGACCGGGTTCCCCTCGCGCGTGAGCATCGCGCCGGCCACCACGGCGGTGTCGGCGTCCACCACCACGGTGTACGCACCGGCGGGCAGGCCGGCCAACGAGACGTCGGTCACCTCGCCGGGCCCGAGGTCCAGGCGCTCCGCGCCCGGCAGGCTGACCGGCCCGTCCGGGCCCAGCACGGTGAGCCGCACGACCGCGCGGTCGCGACCGGGAGCCAGCACGCGCACGAGCGCGGTGTCGGGCTCCTCCAGGGTGGACGCGGGCACGACGACGCCGGTGAGCACCTGCCGGGTCGCGGGCTCCGTGCCCGCCGTCACCAGGTCCGTGCCGGCGGGCGTGAACCCGTTGAGCCGGCTGTCCTGCACATGCGCACTGACCACGCCGCCCGCGGCGCTGACGTGCACCGCGACGCGGCGCTGCTCGGCCGCGACGCCCTCGAGGAGCACCCCGCGCTGCTCGCCGGGCGCGACGAGGAAGGTCGACGCGCCGGCCGGGTCCAGAGCCCCGGTCGGACCCCACAGGTCCAGCGACACCTCGGCGGGGGTGCGTCCGGGGTTGGCCACGACCAGCAGCGCGCTGCTGCCGATCTCCGTGCTCCCGCCGACCAGCCAGGTGCTCGCCGCCGGTGCGCGGCACGAGGCCGCCGCGAGACCGCGCAGGTCGCCCTGCGTGGTGATCGACGCGCTCGCGGCACCGGCGGTCACGGCGACGTCCCCGGCCGGCTCGGCGCGCACCAGGGTCGGGCCGGGCACGGCGTCGAGCCCGCCCACGGACCGGTCGTCCAGGGTGACCAGGGGCGCGCCGCCGCCGAGCGGGCTCACCTCGGCGGCCGGGGCGTCCGGGGCGGGCTCCGTCTCGGTGGACGCGTCGGACGACGTGCCGGTGGACGGCTCACCCTCGTCGGGGGACGGCGGCAGGCTCACGGCCCGCAGGGTCGTGCGGGTCTCGACCGGCGCCGGGTCGAAGGCGGCGTCGCTCGCGGCGTCGTCGGCGGCCAGGACCACCGGCCCGGGGCACACGAGCGTGGTCGCGGTCGGCGGGACGGGGACGACGGTGCGGACGTCGTCCGCCGGAGCCGCTGCGGGCAGCCGCAGCCCCAGCGCCGTCACGCCCCCGAGGAGCGCGGCGACGCCGACCCCGCTCACCACGCGGCCGAGGCGTCCGGCACGGCCTGCCCCGCCCGGGGTGCGGCTCATCGGGGCCCTCCCCGCCGACGGCGCACCGGCAGCGCGAGCAGCACGGTGAGCCCGAGCACGAGGCCCTGGACGACGAGCCACGGCACCCGGTTGAGGGGCGCCTGGCGCACGGTCAGGGTGCCGCCCTCGGGGCCCACCTCGAACGCCTGCCGCCACCCCGCCTCCACCGCCGGCAGCCGGCGCCCGTCCAGCCACGCGCGCCACCCGGCGTCGTGCCGCTCGGCCAGGACGACGGTCCGGCCCGGCTCCCCGGCCGGCACGCGGTCGCGCACGGACAGCGGGCCGGCGGCCAGCGCGGTCGCGGTCGCCTCGCCGTCGGCACCCGGGGTCACCAGCCGCGCCCAGGACGACACCACCGCAGGGGCCCCGGCGGGCGCCACGACACGCCAGACCACACCGGCCGGGCTCTCGGTGATGCGCTCGAGACCCGCGGAGGCGTCGAGCCGGCCCACGAGCTGCGCCCGGGCGGCCTCGTCGTCCCCGGCCTGCGCGGGCGGCACGAGCACCGCGCCGACGGCCAGCGACCCGAGGTCCGCCGAGACGTCCCCCACCGCGCCGGAGGCCAGTCGCGCCACGAGCAGCTCGACCTCGCCGGTGGCGGCGTCGGGCTCGACCACGCCGGCGTCCCCGGCCGGTCCGGTCAGCGTCCGGGCACGCTGGGCGGCGGACGTCTCGGTGACCTGCGGCCCGTCACCGCGCCAGAGCGCGTAGCCGACGGCCCCGTCCCGCTGCGCAGCCAGGGCCAGCACGCGCGAGCGGGCGCCGGACGTCTGCGCCTGCTGGGCGACGGCCGGCACGACGGGCCCCTCCACGCCGGCGACGACCGGTGCCCCGTCGCCGGTGTGGACGCGCACGAGCCACCCGGTGAGCGAGGCGAGCGGGGCCAGCACGGCCACCACGGCGAGCACGACGGCCCCGACCTGACGCCACCCGAACGCGCGGCGGGCCATCCGGGCGCGCACGCCGTCGGCGCCCAGCACCGCGGCGGCGAGCAGCCCCGCGACCACCAGCGACGCACCGGCCCCCGGCCAGCCCCGCAGCACGGCGCCGTCGACGACGGCGGTCTCGACCTGGCCGGCCACCAGCGCGGCCGCCAGGCCGACCGCAGCGACGGTCCAGCCGGCGCGCACCCCGCGGGCCACGGACCGCCCGCGCAGCAGCGCGAGCAGGGCGAGCAGCAGGAGCGACCCGCCCAGCAGATGCGGCAGGACGTCGGCCGTGGCGCGGCCCAGCCCGGCCGCCAGGGGGGCGTCGGGCGACGAGGGCCACCCGAGCAGCTGCTGCCACGCCGGAGCGGGGGTCGAGCCGACGGGCAGCCCGGGCTCGGCGAGCAGGGCACGCCAGCCGCCGTCCCGCAGACGGTCGACGGCGTCCGCCAGCAGCGGGCCGCTGAGCGCCAGCGCCGGCAGGGCCACCAGCACGAGGTGGCGCCGGTGCCGGCGTGCGGCCGGGGCGACGACGGCGAGGACGAGCAGCCCGGCCGGCAGGAGGACGGGTGCGCCCGCCGCGGCGACCGCGAACGCCAGCCCCGCGGCCGCCGCGGCGGTGACCGAGCCGGACGTGGGCGCGGCCGGGTCGGACGGGCCGGAATCGGGCGCCGTCGGGCCCGAACGGCCGAGCGCCGGGGCCGGGGCGGCGGTGCCGGGGGTGGACGCGCCGACGAGGTGCGGACCGGGCACGACCGAGCCGGGCTCGGTGCGGGCGGGCTCCTCGAGGGCGGCGTCCGCGCCCGGCCGGCTCGGCGCCGCGACCTCGTCCGGGTGCCGGGCGGTCGTGGCGTCGGTGCGGGCCGGCACGGTGGCGACAGCGACGGTGGCGGACGGCGAGGTGGCTGCCGACGTCGCACCGGTGAGGGCCGCCGTCGACGGGCCGGCGCCGCCGCCGGCGGACGACGCCCTCGCCGTGGGGGGCGCCGACCCGTCCGCGGGGAGGGTGCGCCCGGCCGGCCGGCCGGCCGGGTCGGCGTCGCCGCGGCGGGCGTCGACGAGGCCGGACAGCACGACGTCGGCACGCTGGACGCCCAGGGCGCGGGCCACGCCCAGCGCCACCCACGGCAGCGCCGCGTGCGCGAGGGCGGCGCCCACGCGGCCCTGGTCGAGGGCGAGGCCGAGGGACGGGGCGGCCACCCAGACCAGCGCCGCCCACCAGCGCAGGCCGACCGAGCGGGTCGCGGCGCCGGCGGCGAACCAGGCACCGAGCCCGCCGAGCAGCACGGAGCCGAGGAACAGCACGTCGACCGCGCGCTGCACGTCCCCGCCGGTCAGCGCGGAGACGGGGACCAGCACGGCGAGCAGCGGGTCACCGGGAGCGGCGGTGCCCAGGCCGGCCGTCACCCAGCCCGACGTCGCGGACCGCCACAGGTCGCCGACGTCCCCGCCGGCGGGGAGCAGTCCGCCACCGACGAGGGTGCGGCCGCCCCCGACCGCGACGACGAGCGACCCGACCGCGGCCACGGTCACCGCCACCAGCGCCACGACGAGCGCGGCGAGCCCGGCGCGGCGCCGCGCGGTGAGCGTCGCCAGCTCCGCGATCTCCAGCTCGCTGGGGGCGCGCACCACGCGGCGGGCCGCTGCGCGGCCGAACGCGCGGTCCCGCTCCTCGCGCAGCACGTCGCGCCAGGTGGACTGCAGCGGCCGCAGCGACCGCCGCGGCAGCCGGCGGGTGCGCCGGGCTCGAGCACGGGCGCGGGCCATGCGGACCGGGTGCAGCACCGCCACGACGGGCGCCGCCACCTCGGCCAGGGCGAGCCGGCCGTCCTTGCCGGCGATGCGACCCAGCGCCCGCACGACGGCGGAGAGGAGGAACCCGACGGTCAGCAGCGGCACGAGCGGCAGCGGCGACGAGGCGAGGCGCGAGTGGACGTGCGCCCGTCGGCGGGCCGCGTAGGACCGCCGCGGGTCCGGCTCCGGGGCGGCGCCGGTCGTCCGACGGTCGTCCTCGCGCAGCCCGCGCAGGGACGCCTGGGCGTGCCGGACGACCGCACGGGGGACGACGACGACCCGGTGCCCGGCCAGCCGTGCGCGCCGGCAGAGGTCCAGGCCGTCGCCGAACGGTCCCAGGGACGGCTCGGTGCCGCCGAGCTCGTCCCACACGTCGCGGCGCACCAGAGCACCGGCCAGGCCGACCGCGAGCACGTCCTCGCGCCCGTCGTGCTGGCCCTGGTCCACCTCGCCGGGCTCGACGCCGGTCATGCGCCGGCCCAGCCGGGAGGTCGTCACACCCAGCTCGACGAGCCGCGCCGGGTCGTCCCACCCGCGCTGCTTCGCCCCGGCCACGGCCACGGACGGCGCGTGCTCCACCACCCGGACCAGCTCGGCGAGCGCGGTCGGCGCGGGGGCGCAGTCGTCGTGCAGCAGCCAGAGCCACCCGCCCGCGTCGTCGTCGGCGGCCACCTGGGCGAGGCCGTCGCGCACGGCGTGTCCGAAGGTCCGGGCGCCGGGGACCGCCACGACGTGCACGTCGGTGGCACGCTCGGCGAACGCCGCGGCGGCGAGGCGGGTGACGGGGTCGGCGTCGCGGGGGGCACGCGGGTCGCAGGCCCCACCGGACCGGGCCGCGGTGGGTGCCGCGTCGACCACCACGACACGGGCAGCGGGACGGGTCTGCGACGCCACGGCCGCGAGCGCGGCCGGCAGGTAGCGCGTCGCACCGCGCGTCACGAGGACGGCGGTCAGCGGGGTACGTCGGGTCACGGGGATGGAGCCGGTGACGGTCGGCGGTGAGTCGGTCATCCTGGCGTCCATCATGCGCCCCGGCGTGACCGGGGTGGCGGTCAGACCGCTCGACGCTTGAGCTTGCGCCGCTCCCGCTCGGACAGGCCGCCCCAGATGCCGAAGCGCTCGTCGTGCTCCAGCGCGTACTCCAGGCACTCGGCCCGGACGTCACAGCCGGTGCAGACCTTCTTCGCCTCGCGCGTGGAGCCGCCCTTCTCCGGGAAGAACGCCTCCGGGTCGGTCTGGGCGCACAGCGCGCGCTCCTGCCAGCCCATGAGGCCGTCGTCGGCGGGTGCGCCGAAGATCGGCAGGACGGGTGCCACCGGCGACGGTGCCATGGCGTGGTCGGAGGGGAACGGTCCGTCCGCGTCGAGCAGATTCCACATGGGCGGTGCCTCCGGCTCGGGTCGACGGGTGGTGTCTCGCTGCATGAATTACACGCGTGTCGTTCGCGATAGTCAAGCCGGTAGGTGGTAGATGGCGGCGCCCGACCGGCCCGGTCGCGCCCGCCGCGCGTGCCGGCCGCCGCCCGGACGGCGCCTAGCCTGGCGGCGTGATCCCACCCCGCTCCGTCGCCGACGTCCTCGACCTCGTCACGGCCGACCCCGGCCGTCCTCGCCTGACCTGGTACGGCGGTGACGGCGAGCGCGTCGAGCTGTCGGGCGCGGTCCTGGCGAACTGGGTGGCGAAGACCACCAACCTGCTCGTCGAGGAGCTCGACGTCGAGCCCGGCGTCCGGGTCGGGCTCGACCTGCCGCCGCACTGGCGCACGGCGGTCTGGGCGCTGGCGGCGTGGCGCAGCGGCGCCGAGGTCGCGCTGGGCGGCGCGGCCGGCGACGCCGACGTCGTCGTCACGGACGCGCCCGGCGCGCACGCCGCCGCACGGCAGCTCGTCGCGGTGTCGCTGCCCGCCCTCGCGCGCCGGTTCGACGGCGACCTGCCCGACGGCGCCGTCGACGCGGCGGGCGCCGTGATGACCTACGGCGACGTGATCGGGTGGGCGCCGGTCACGGACCCGTCCGCCACCGCGCTCGACCTGCCGGGCCGGCCGCCGGTGCCGCACGCCGACCTGCTCCGCTGGGCCGGCGCGGCCGCGTCGCCGGGGCGGGTCGTCGTCGGCTGCGGCGAGTCGGACGAGGACGTGGCCGCGTGGCTGCAGGCACTGCTCGGCGTGCTCGCGGCGGACGGCTCGGTCGTCGCCCTCGCGGCCCCGATGGCGCGCGAGCTCGCCGCCGACCCGGACCGGCGCGCCCGCCTGCTGGCGTCCGAGCGGGTCACCGCGGGCTGACCGCGTCAGCCGACGACGGGCCCGGCCGGTCGGCGGAAGGCCACGAGCATGATGTCGCTGAGCGCCCGGGAGTTCAGCAGCGGCGCCGCCAGCCACCCGACCGCCACCGAGGCGACCGTCACGGGCGAGGGCCGCCGGTCGAAGTGGGCGCGGGCCCACAGGCCCTGGCGGCTCATGCTCGGCAGGTGCGACACCTCCACCGGCTCGAGCCCGAGGTCCCGTCCGAGCCGCACCAGCCCCGGGCCGTCGAAGTACCACAGGTGCGGCGACGGGAGCCCGACCTGCCACAGCCGCTCGAAGACGGACGTCACACCGACCCGGCGCAGGACGTCCGCCACGCGGTAGACCAGACCGCGGCGGTCGGGGATGTTGACGACCAGCAGTCCCCCGGGGGCGAGCCGCTCCACGGACTGGGCGAGCGCCGCGCGGGGGTCGGGCAGGTGCTCGAGCACGTCGTTGAAGGTGATCACCGCGAACCGCTCGTCCGGCGCCAGGGCGTCCGGGAAGAAGCCGACCCGGACGCTCGACCCGGCGTCGATGGCGCGCTGGGCGACGCCGACGTCCGGCTCGACGCCGACGGCGTGCAGGCCCTCGGCGGTCGCGCGCTCCAGGAACCAGCCGTGCGCGCTGCCGACGTCGAGCAGGGTCGCGCCCGGGGGCACGCCCCAGTCCAGCACCCGGCGCACGACCGTCGCGTTGTTCTGGCGGCGCAGACCGGCGAGGCCGGTGGCGCGGGAGTCCTCGTCGATGACGGACGCCTCGGTGTTGATCCGGACGTCGAGCGTGGAGGCGTGGGTGCGGCACCGCGGGCAGCGGAACAGCCAGTCGGGTCCTGCCGGGACCGTCGGGGTGAGGCAGACGCAGCAGATGGGGGCGAGCACGGCGAGAACTCTACGAGGGGTTCGCGGACCGGGTGCCCGGCGACCGGCGCCGTGCGTCAGGGCACGTCGGCCTGGACCAGCGTCCCCGTCCCGCGGGCGGACAGCACACCCTCGACGGCCGCGACGAACACCGCCGAGCCCTGCACGAGCACGACCTCGTCGTCGGCCGACGTGACGGTGACGGTGCCCGCCAGGCAGAGCAGGATCCGCGGCCCGCGCCCGGGCAGCGGGTGCACCTCGTCGTCGACGAGGTCCGTGACGGACAGCTCGAAGTCGTCCACGGGTGCGTAGAAGACCCGGGTCGCGCCGTGGAACACCTCCGGCGCCGTGCGGATGGGCGGCGCCGCCACGTAGTCCACGGCTCCGAGGAGCTCGTCGACGTCGACGTGCTTGGTGGTCAGGCCGGCCCGGAGCACGTTGTCCGAGCTCGCCATGACCTCGACGCCGAGCCCCCCGAGATAGGCGTGCACCCCGCCGGCCGGGACGAACAGCGCCTCTCCCGGCTGCAGCGTCACGGGGTTGAGCAGCAACGACGCCACGATGCCCGGGTCACCGGGGTACGCCGCGGCGAGGGTCAGCACGGTGGAGTCGGCACGCGGCGACGTCGACCCGCTCCGCAGCCGCTCCCGGCACGCCTCCACCAGCACGCGGACGTCCTGCGGCGACGGCCGGCTGCGGCGGTCGAGGAGGCACGTGAAGGCGGCACGCACGCCCTCGGGGGACGGGTCGGACCGGAGCAGGGCGTGCAGCTTCTCGGCCAGCGGCGAGGCGAGCCCGGCGAACAGCTCGGCCGCGCGCCGGGGCGCGCGGAACCCGCACAGCGCCTCGAACGGCGTCAGGGCGTAGACGAGCTCGGGCTTGTGGTTGCGGTCGCGGTAGTTGCGGTGGGGCGCGTCGATCGGGACCCCCGCGCGGTCCTCCGCGTCGAAGCCGGCGCTGGCCCGCTCGACGTTCGGGTGGACCTGCAGCGACAGCGGCCGCTGCGGGGCCACGATCTTGAGCAGGTAGGGCAGCCGGTCCCCGAAGCGAGCCCGCACGTCGTCCCCGAGCATGGCGCTGGGGTCGGCGGCGATGAGCGCGGCGAGGTCGCGGGCGCCGCCGTCCACGCCGGCCGGCGCGCTGGGGTGGGCGCCGAACCACATCTCGGCCACCGGGCCACCCGGCGGGGCGAAGTCCAGCAACGCCGGGATGGCGTCGGGAGACCCCCACGCGTAGTCCCGCGTGATCCCGCCGATCCTGTGCATGTCCCTGTCCCCCCGTCGGCCGCGGGTCGAGGCTATCGGCCACCGTCCGCCGGTCACGCCCGGTTGCCCGGACCTCACCCACCCGCTACGTCACACCGGTCACCACGGCGCCCGGGCCCGGGTGTGCCGCTGCGGTCCGTGCCCTCCCGGTGCGGCAGACTGTCCGTCCATGCGCGGAATCATCTTGGCCGGCGGTTCGGGGACGCGGCTGCACCCGATCACGATGGGCGTCAGCAAGCAGCTCGTCCCGGTCTACGACAAGCCGATGATCTACTACCCGCTCTCCACCCTGATCCTCGCCGGGATCCGCGACGTGCTGGTCATCACGACCCCCCACGACGCCGACCAGTTCAGCCGGCTGCTCGGTGACGGGTCGCAGTTCGGCATCTCCATCAGCTACACCGTCCAGGCCGAGCCCAACGGCCTCGCGCAGGCGTTCGTCCTGGGCGCGGACTTCGTGGGGTCGGACTCCGTCGCCCTCGTGCTCGGGGACAACATCTTCTACGGCGCGGGCCTCGGCTCGCGCCTCCAGCGGTTCCAGGACATCGACGGCGGCGCCGTCTTCGCCTACCGGGTGGCCGACGCGACGTCCTACGGCGTCGTGGAGTTCGACGCCTCGGGTCGCGCGCTCTCCCTGGAGGAGAAGCCGGCGCACCCCAAGTCGAGCTACGCCGTGCCGGGCCTGTACTTCTACGACAACGACGTGCTCGCGATCGCGCGGGACCTCGAGCCGTCGGCCCGGGGCGAGTACGAGATCACCGACGTCAACCGTGCGTACCTCGAGCAGGGTCGGCTCCAGGTCGAGGTGCTCCCCCGCGGGACGGCATGGCTGGACACGGGCACGTTCGACTCTCTGCTCGAGGCGTCGGACTACGTGCGCACCATCGAGCACCGGCAGGGCCTCAAGGTCGGCTCCCCCGAGGAGGTCGCCTGGCGCCGCGGGTTCCTCACCGACGACGAGCTGCGCGAGCGCGCGCACAACCTCACCAAGTCCGGGTACGGCAGCTACCTGCTGGGGCTGCTCGAGCCGGGCCAGGCCTGACCCTGAACCCGCCGCCCGGGGGTCCCGCCGTGGCCGCCGCTCCCCGGGAGCGGTCCGGCCGGACGACCCCGCCCCGACCCGAGGGCACGACGGCCGTGCGACGTCCCACCCTGGGCGGGCCCGCACGCGGCGACGTGCGCCTCGACATCCAGGTGCTGCGCGCCCTGGCCGTCGGCCTCGTGCTGCTCTACCACCTGTGGCCGGACCGCCTGCCGGGCGGGTTCGTCGGGGTGGACGTCTTCTTCGTCATCTCCGGGCTGCTCATCACCTCCCACCTGCTCCGCAGCGCGGTGTCCCCCGGCGGTGTCCGGCTCGGGCGGTTCTGGGCGAACCGGGCACGGCGGCTGCTGCCGCTGGCCAGCGTGGTCCTGCTCGCGACGGCGGCGGGGACCTTCGCGTTCCTCCCGGAGTCGGCGTGGCGGCCGACTCTGCGCAACCTCATGGCGTCCGCCCTGTACGTCGAGAACTGGAGCCTCGCGGCGTCGTCCGTCGACTACCTGGCGCGCGACCAGGCACCGCTGGCCACCCAGCACTTCTGGTCCCTGTCCGTGGAGGAGCAGTTCTACCTCGCGTGGCCGGTGATCGTGGTGCTCGCCGCCGGCTGGGCCGTGCGCCGGGCGCGCGGCCGGCACCTCTCCCGCGCGGTCGTCGTCCGGCGCGGCGTCATGGCGGTCATGGTCGCCATCTTCGCCCTGTCGCTGGCCTGCTCGGTCTGGCTGACCGCGACGGACCCCGGCACCGCGTACTTCGCGACGACGACGCGGGCGTGGGAGTTCGCGGCCGGCGGCCTGCTCGCGATGCTCCCGACCGCGCAGCCCGCGGCGGGCCGCCCGGTCGCGGTCCGCACCGCCGGCGCTGTCGCCGGCCTCGCCGCGATCGTCGCGTCGGCCCTCGTCCTGTCGGACGCCACCCCCTTCCCCGGGACGGCGGCGCTGCTCCCGGTGCTCGGCACGGCGGTGTTCCTGTGGGCCGGACGGGTCCCCGGTGCGAGCCGGCCCGCGGTGGCCGCCGCGCTGCGCCCGGTCCGCTACCTCGGGGACATCTCCTACGGGGTCTACCTGTGGCACTGGCCGCTCGTGGTCATCGTCCCCGCCGCGCTCGGCGGCCCGCTGGGCACGGCGGCGAAGGTCGGCGTCCTTGCCGTGACGGTCATGCTCGCGGCCGCCAGCAAGGTGCTGGTGGAGGACCCGTTCCGGTACCGCCCGTTCTGGCTCGCCCCCGTCCGGCGCGGGTTCTACCCCGCGGCGGCGGGGATCGCGGCCGTCGTGCTGGTCTGCGTCACCGGGCTCGGCGCCCTCGACCGTGCCGCCGCTCGGGCCGCCGACCTCGCCGCGGCCCGGCCCGACCAGACGCTCTCGACGCCCACCGACCCTGACGCCCCGCTCGCACCGACCCTGGCGGACCGCCCGTTCGACAACGCCGGGATGTACGACTGCTTCGACCTCGAGCACCTGCGGGCGCGCAGCTGCACGTACGGCCCGGCCGACGCGGCGGTGTCCGTGGCGATCACCGGGGACTCGCACGCCGCCCACCTGCTGCCGCCGCTGATCTCCCTCGCGGAGCGCCGGGGCTGGCGGCTCACCACCTACGTCGGCATCTCGTGCGACGCCGGCCTGGCCCCGGCGTGCGCGGACGGCCCCGAGACCTTCGACACCATCGTGGGCGCCGACCACGACGTCGTCCTCTTCTCCGCCTTCCGGGGCTCGGGCTCGGACTACGACGACGTACGGACGTACGTCACGGCGCTGCACGACGCCGGCGTCCGGCTGCTGCCGGTCGCCGACGTGCCGATGAACCCGCCCACGACGTACGCGTGCATCGACGACAGCGGCGGCGACGCGGGCGAGGCCGCGCGGTGCACGACCCCCCGCGACGAGGCGCTGGAGCGGGTCCCGGACCGGGTCACCCGGATCGCCGACGAGCTGGGCACGGGCTACCTCGACCTGACCGACGCCTTCTGCGACGGCGAGCGCTGCCGCGCGGTGTCCGGCAACACGATCGTCTACCAGGACTCGCCGAGCTCCCACCTCACCGCGACGTTCGGCCGGGAGCTGGTCCCGCTGCTCGAGGCGGGCATCGACGAGGCCCTGGGGACCGCGGCGGTCACCCGGGGCTGACGGGCGGACTCAGCTGCTCAGCGTCGCCAGGGCGTCGACGATGGTGCGGCTCGGGTGCACGTCGTCCGAGCCGGACCCCCCGGCGTGCCGCCGCGGGTCGTCGAGGAACTCCCGCAGCCGCCCCGTGTCGAAGCCCGTGACCAGGACCGTGCTGCCGGTGCCGACGGCTCGCTCGGTCCGTGCCCGGTGGACGGCGCACGGGATGCCCAGGTGCGCGCTCTCCTCCTGCAGGCCCCCGCTGTCCGTCACGACGAACTGGGCGCGCGCCAGGACGGGGAGGAACCGGACGTAGCTGAGCTTCTCCGCCAGGACGAAGCGCTCGCCGTCGAACAGCTCGGTGAGGCCGTACGCCGCGAGCCGCTCCCGCTCGCTCGCCCCGGCGAAGTAGACGATCGGCAGGCGCGCCGAGTACTCCCGCAGCGTCTCCAGCGCCGTGCGGTACAGGTCCTCGCGGCGCACGAGCTCGAAGCGGTGCAGGGTCGCGACCCCGTAGGACTCGGGCAGCGCGATGCCGGTGTCCTCGGGGTGCTCGAGGGCCTCGCGGACGGCGTCGACGACGGTGTTCGCGCCGGTGGTCACGACCGCACCGCGGCTGCGCCGCAGGTTGCGCGCCTCCACGGCCGTCGGGGCGAAGTGCAGGTCGGCGACCCGTCCCACCACGCGCCGGTTGAGCTCCTCGGGGAACGGGTGCAGCAGGCTGCCGCTGCGCAGGCCGGCCTCGACGTGACCGACCCGCGCCCCGAGCCACCGACCGATCAGCGCACCGATCGGCGCCGTGAACGTGTCCCCGTGCACCAGGACGATCGCGGGCGTGCCGTCGGCCACCAGCCGCTCCCGCAGCGCGCGGCGCTGCGACCACACCGTCGCGGCGAGGCGGCCCGCCCACCGGGGCACGTCGGCGGGGCGGGCCACGTTGCGCGCACCGTGCTGGGGGACGAGCCACCGTTCGGGGCGCGGCAGCCGCAGGTCCGCCAGCGTGCCGGACAGCTCGTGCACGTGCTGCCCCGAGTACCAGATCTCGGCGGGCCGCCCGCGCCCGGCGAGCTCGTGGAAGACCGGCGCGATCTTGATGAGCTCGGCGGTCGTCCCCACGATGAATGCGATCACTCTCGGTGCCCTCCCAGTCGGCCTCGCGCAAGGATAGTGGCGCCCGTCCGGCCCGAGGTCGCGGGATAGGGTCTGCGGCGTGCCTCCCGAGCCGACCCCCGGACCCGACGACGCCCCAGGCCGGGACGGCGGCCCTCGCCTGGACGCGCTGAGCGTGGTCGTCCCCGTCCACGACGAGGAGGCCTGGGTGGGCGCGTGCCTCGAGGCGCTGCTCGCCGCCGGGGACGCCGCCGGGCTGCCGCTGGACGTGGTCGTCGTCGACGACGGCAGCACGGACGGGACCGCCGCGGTGCTGGCCGGTCTGGCCGCGAGCCACCCCGGGATCCGCGTGCACACCCAGGCGAACGCGGGCCGGTTCGCGGCCCGCACGGCCGGGATCACGCTGGCCCGCGGGCCGTGGGTGCTCCTGCTCGACAGCCGGGTCGTCGTCGGGGACGGGTCGCTGCGGTGGGTCCGGGAGCAGCTGGCCGAGCACCCCGACCGCCAGGTCTGGTGCGGCCACGTCGAGGTGGAGACCGGCAACGCCTACGCCGCGTTCTGGTCGGGCCTGGTCAAGATCGGCTGGCGCCGGTACACCGCCCGGCCCCGCCTGGTCTCCTTCGGCGCCGAGGAGTTCGACCTGTACCCCAAGGGCACCGGGTGCCTGCTCGTCCGCCGGGACCTGCTGCTGTCCGCCGTCGGCGCGTTCGAGTCCCTGTACGACCGGGCGCACCTGGCCAGCGACGACACCCGGCTGCTGCGGGACATCGCCGGACGCACCCGGATCTGGCTGTCCCCGGACTTCGCGTTCCGGTACCACGGCAAGTCCGGCGGGCGGGCGTTCGTGCGCCAGTCCTTCTTCCGCGGCACCACGTTCGTCGACGGCTACCTCGGCCAGCCGGGTGTGGTGCGCCGGGCGCTGCTGGCCGCCGTCGGCCTGGGCCTGGCCGGGTGCGTGGTCGCGGTGCGCCGGCCGGCCGTCGCGGCGGCGGGGGCCGCGGCCGTCGCCGTCGCGGTCCCGACCGCGGTCCGCCTCGTCGGCGGCTCGACCGCCGAGGTGCGGGCCGCCGCCGCGCTGACCCCCGTGTTCGTGCCGGTCTTCGGGGCCGGGGTTCTGCGCGGGCTGGCGCTGGCCGCCCGGGCCCGGCTCGCCCAGCGCGGCACCGCGCGCGGATGAGCGACGGGGCCGCACGCGGCACCGGTGGCGGGCGTGGCACCTCCGGCGTCGCCGGGGTCGGGCTCGCGATCGCGCTGGCGAGCGCCGCCGGGTACGTCCTGCTGGCCCTGGTCGGGCGCGAGCTCACCCCCGCCGACTTCGGGCTGTTCGTCGCGTTCTGGGGAGTCCTGTTCGGGCTCGGCGGGTCGCTGTCCACGGTGGAGCAGGAGAGCGCACGCCAGCGGTCCGCGGCCGTCCCCGAGCCGGGGCCCTCGCTGCCTGCGATCACCACCGCGTCCGCCGTCCTGGCCGCGGCCGGCGCGGCCCTCACGCTGCTGCCGCCGGTGGCCGCGCGGCTGTACGGCGACCCGGACAGCCGGCTCGGCGTCGTGGTGGTGCTCGCCGCCGTGGGCTTCGCCGTCCAGTTCGCGCTGCGCGGAGTCCTGATCGGCTCCGGTCGCGTCCGCGACTACGGGGGCCTGGTCGTCCTCGAGGCGGCGGTGCGGCTGGTCGTGCTGCTCGCGGTGCTCGTCACGGTGGGCGTCACCCTGACCACGGCGGCCGTCGCCGTGGGTCTCGGGTCGTTCGCCTGGCTGGGCTGGGCCGGGCGAGCGCGGCTCTCCCGGGCGCACGGCGAGCCGGACGGGGCAGCAGCCGGCCACGGGTGGTGGCCGGCGGTGCGCCGGTCCGCGTCCCTCATGCTGGCCGCCGCCCTGACCGCGAGCGTCGTCACCGGCTACCCCACGATGGTCGCGGCGCTCACGGGCAGCCCTCCCGGCGACGCCGGCGGGGCGGTGTTCGCCGCGCTGACCGTCTCGCGGGTGCCGCTCCTGCTGGTGTCCCCGCTGCAGGCCCTCGCCGTGCCGGCCGTGGTCCGCTGGCGGGGAGCCGCGGGCGGCGGGAGCACGCTGCTGCGGCAGCGCCTGCTGCTGGGGACGGGGGCGTTCGCCGCCCTCGGCCTGGTGGGCGGGGTGGCCGGCTGGCTGCTGGGGCCCTGGGCCGTCCGGCTCGTCTACGGCCCTGCCTACGACGTCTCGCCCGCGGCGGTCGCCCTGCTCGTCATGTCGGCGTTCCTGCTGGCCTGGGTGCTGCTGCTCTCCGCCGCCCTGGTCGCGCTCGCGGCCTACCGCTCGATGATCGCGATGTGGGTGACGGCGGTCGCCGGGACGGCGGTCTGGCTCGTCCTCAGCCCGTGGGGCGTGGTCGAGACCACCGCGGTCGGCGCCGTCGTCGGGCCCGTGGCCGCGACCGCGTGCGCGATCCCGCTGCTCTGGCGGATCACGGCTCCGTCGGCGTCCGCGGCGGCACCGACGGCGGGCGGGTCCGGACCGGCGACGTAGGACGCCCGGCCCGCGTGACCGCGTCGGGCCGGGGGCGCCCGCCGCCGGCGGCCGGCACCTCCGGCTGGTCCCGCTGCTCCGGCAGGTGACCGCCGGCGCCCGAGCCGGGCGCCGGACGGTCGTCGGTCGAGCCGGAGCGGGCCGGCCGGACCGCTGCCGGCGCCGGAGTGGTGAGCGCCGGCGAGAGCAGCGCGAGGCCTGACGCGAAGGCGAGGGCACCCAGGACCCACACCGTCTGCGGCTGCGGGCCGAAGCTCCACCACCACTCGCGGGCCGCGTCCAGGTCGGCGGCCGACACGTCGTCGCCCGTCACGTAGCGCCGGATCGTGGCGTGCAGCGCCGCCGCGTTCGCCAGCGACAGCAGCACCACGACGACCCAGCGCTGCCCGGACGTCACCCGGAACGCCGCGCCGTCCAGCCGGACGAGGGCGGTCACGGCGAGCAGCGTCAGGAGCGGCAGGATGTAGCGGGGGTGGACCCCGAAGCCGACCGGGAAGCTCGACAGGTACTGGATGTACGTCGGGACCAGCAGCGCCCCGGACGCCACCGCGGCCAGGGCGAGCCCCCGGCGGCGGTCCGCGCCGGCGAGGCCGGCCAGCAGCGCCGCCCCGAAGACCGCCCAGGACGCGGCGGTGACCAGCGGGGGCATCGCCGTGTCCACCCAGCCCAGGCCCCAGGTCCCGAAGTTGCCGAGCCACAGGTCCGGCACCGTCACGGCCAGCTCGCCGAGCAGGTCCCAGGTCAGCGCGCCCGGCGGGGTCGCCGAGACCGCGTCGGACTGGCCCGCGGAGAGGAACGAGATCGCGGCGACGACCGCGAGGACGCCCGGGTAGACGAGCCGGCGCAGGTGCTCGCGACCGCTGTGCCAGGTGAGGATCACCGCGACGCCGACGGCGACGACGCCGTACAGCGCGCCGTCGGCGCGCGCGCCGGCACCGAGGAGCAGCGCCACCGCGGCGAGTGCGCCGAGCACGAGACGCCGCGGACCACGGGGCACCGTGAGGTACCCCAGCACGCTGACCGCGAGCGCCCCCGAGGAGACGATGGCCCACCCGCTCGGGTTCACCGACGGCACGAGCGACATGCCCATCGGCACGACGGTGACGACGAGCCCGCCCAGCAGGCCCCGGCGCAGGCCCGCCGGCGAGGCGACCGCGATCGCGGCGACGACCAGCGTGAGCAGCGTGGCGTGCACGACCCGCATCGTCACGACGGAGCGCTCGAGGTCCGGACCCGCGAACAGGCTGCTCACGAAGTAGTTCACCGGCGGGTAGTCGCCCTCGAAGTTCCCCCGGTCGCTCACGATCGTCGCCCCGGGCGGGCCGGACTCCTCCGCCTGGCAGCGGGCGCTCTCCTCGCTGTCGAACCCGAAGCACGCGGACTTCACCAGCGCCCTCGGGACCTCGCGGACGCTCTCGTCCGGGCCCGCCTCGCACAGCCCGTCCCGCAGCCCCTGCCCGCACCACGCGCTCACGAGGTGGTAGTCCTCGTCGGGCGTCGACCCGGCGGGGGACGCCAGAGCCCAGGCGCCGAGGGAGAGGAGCAGGAGGAGCCCGCCGAGCACCGCGGCGATCGTGCGGGACGGCGCCGCCCCGGCCCTCCGGGTCATCGGGCGACGGCGCCGGTGCCCAGCACGCTCGACGCTGCCGCCTGCCACCGCTCGTCCCACGGCCCGATCGGCTCCACCCCGGCGGCGGCCAGGGTGCCGTGACCCAGCACGGAGTACGCGGGCCGGGGTGCGGGGCGCACGAAGGACTCGCTCGTCGTCGGGCGGACGATGCCCGGCTCCATCCCCGCCGCCGCCACGACGGCGCGGGCGAACTCGTGCCAGGTCACCTCGCCGGAGGCGGTCCCGTGGTAGGTCCCGGCCGGCGCGGCGGCGTCGACGAGCCGCAGCAGCAGCGCGGCGAGGTCGGCCGTCCAGGTCGGCTGGCCGGTCTGGTCGGCCACCACGTCGAGCCCGCCGCGCTCGGCCGCGACCCGCGCGATCGTCTTGGGGAAGCAGCCGCCGCCCGCGCCGTAGAGCCAGGCCGTCCGCACGATCAGGTGGTCGGCGGTCTCCGCCCGCACCGCCCACTCGCCCGCGGCCTTCGTGCGCCCGTAGGCGGAGCGCGGGGCGATCGGCGCGTCCTCCGGGTAGGGCGAGGCGGCCGACCCGTCGAAGACGTAGTCCGTCGAGACGTGCACCAGGCGCGCGCCGGCGGCCCGCGCCGCCCGGGCGACGAGCGCCGGACCCACCGCGTTCGCGGCGAAGGCGTCGGCCTCGTGCTCCTCGGCCGCGTCCACGGCGGTGTACGCCGCGCAGTTCACGACGACGTCGTGCCCCGCCACCAGGTCGTGCACCGCGGCGGCGTCCGTGACGTCGAGGTCGGCGCGACCGGCGGCCGTGACCACGTCCCCGCGCGCGCCCAGCTGCGCCACCACGTCCTGACCGAGCATCCCGGACGCACCCGTCACGAGCCAGCGCACAGCACCACTCCCCTATCCGACGACAGGTGGCCAGCCTAGCCGCGCAGCTACGCTGGGCCGTCGCCGACCGACCGAGGAGAACCTGCTGTGGACTACCGCGAACTGTCCGTCCCGGGCGCCTGGGAGATCACGCCGAAGCAGTTCGGCGACCCGCGTGGGGTCTTCCTCGAGTGGTTCAAGGCGGGGCCGTTCGCCGAGGCCGTGGGGCACCCGCTGGACCTGCAGCAGGCCAACGCGTCCGTGTCCGCCGCGGGCGTCCTGCGTGGCATCCACTTCGCGGACGTGCCGCCCGGGCAGGCCAAGTACGTGACGTGCCCGAAGGGCGCCGTGCTCGACGTGGCGGTCGACATCCGCGTCGGCTCGCCGACGTTCGGCCGGTGGGACACGGTCCTGCTGGACGACGTGGACCGGCGCGCCATCTACCTCTCGGAGGGCCTCGGGCACGCATTCCTGTCCCTCGAGGACGACTCGACCGTCATGTACCTGTGCTCGACGGGGTACAGCCCCGGCCGCGAGCACGGCATCCACCCGCTCGACCCGGAGGTCGGCATCGAGTGGCCCACGCAGGACCGCGCCGGCCGCCCGCTCAGCTACCAGCTGTCCGACAAGGACGTGGCCGCGCCCGGGCTGTCGGAGGCGGCCGAGCAGGGTCTGCTGCCCCGGCTCGACGACGTGCAGGCCTACGTCGAGAGCCTGCGCGGCTGACCAGCGGCGGTCGGGCCGTCAGCGGCGCTGCACGACGGCGGCCCGGAACGCCCGCAGGTGCGCCTGCGCGGCGGCGTCCCAGGTGAACAGCGCCGCCCGCTCCACGGCGGCTCGGGCCAGCTCCGCGCGGCGGGCGCCGTCGGCGAGCAGCGCGGCCAGCGCTGGCGCGATCTCGTCCGCCCCCGTGCCGCAGTACGCGACGGCGTCGCCCCCGACCTCCGGCAGCGACAGCCGGTCGGTGGTCAGCACGGCGGCGCCGCACGCCATCGCCTCGAGCACCGGCAGGCCGAACCCCTCGCCGAGGCTGGGGTAGGCGACGACGCGCGCGCCGCCGAGGTAGCCGCTCAGGTCCTCCAGCGGCAGGTAGCCCGGGCGCAGGACCCGCAGGCCCGCGGGCACCGCCGCGACGGCCGGGTCCACCGCCTCGTCCCAGCCGCGCCCGCCCGCGAGCACGAGGACCGGCGGCGACGACGTGCCGGCGACGGCGGCGACCCACCCCCGCACGAGCTCGGGCACGTTCTTGCGCGGCTCGAGCGTGCCGAGGAAGGCCACGTACCCCTCCGGGCCGATCCCGAGCGAGGCGGCCACCCGGGCCGCCTCGTCGGCGGTCACCGGGCGGAAGACGTCGCGGTCCACGCCGTGGTGCGCGACGAAGAACCGGTCGGCCGGGGCGCCGGTGAACCGCACGACCTCGTCCCGGGTGGCCGCCGAGGGCACCACGAGGGACTGCGCCCGGCGGACCGCCCCCCGGGTGGCGACGCGGAAGAAGCGCGCCTTGACGGGGTCGTGCAGCTCGGGGTGGCTGAAGAACGTGGCGTCGTGCAGCGTGACGGTGACCGGCACCGGTGACCGCACCGGACGCGTGTAGTGCGGGCTGTGCAGCACGTCGGCGCCGACCCGGGCGGCCAGCCGGGGCAGCCCGGTCTGCTCCCACGCGAGCCGGACCGGCCGGCGGGCCGTCGCGGCCGGGGCGGCGACCACGTCCGCCCGGGGCAGGCGGGCGCCGGTCGCCTGCGTGTCCCGCTCCTGCACCGCGACGGTGAGCCGGACACCGGCGCGCTCGAGGGCGGGCAGCAGGTCGTCGACGTAGCGCCCCACCCCGCCCCGGTCGGCGGGGACGGCGGTGGCGTCGACGAGCACGTGCAGCGGCATGGCCGCGATTCTCCCCCACTACTGTCGGGGGCGTGTCAGGGCAGAGCTCGCTCCGGGTCGGGATGGTCGTCGAGCAGCTGTGGCAGCCGGTGCCCGGCGGCTCGGGGGTCTACATCGAGGAGCTGCTCGCCGAGCTCGCGACCGGGGCGCACGGGGTCGACGTCACCGGCCTCGCCGCCCGGCACGCGGGTCCACCGCCCGCGCAGCCGCTGCCGCCGGGGCTCGCCGTGCGTCACGCCCCGCTCCCGCGGACCGTGCTGTACGAGTCGTGGCAGCGCGTGGGGCACCCGCGGGCCGAGGCGGTCGCGGGCCCGCTCGACGTCGTGCACGCCACCACCTGGGCCGTCCCGCCCACCCGCCGGCCGCTCGTCGTCACGGTGCACGACGTCGCGTTCCTCCACGACCCCACGCACTTCACCGCGCGGGGCAACGCCTGGTTCCGGCGCGCGCTCGAGCGCACCCGCCGCAGCGCGGACGCGGTGATCGTGCCCTCGCAGGCGACCGCCGACGACTGCCTCGCGGTGGGCCTGGACGCCGCCCGCGTGCACGTCGTCCCGCACGGGTCGAGGCCGGTGCCGCGGACCGCTGCGCAGGTCGCGGACTTCCGGGACCGCACCGGGCTCGGGCGCCCGTACGTGCTGTGGTGCGGCACGATCGAGCCGCGCAAGAACCTGCCCGTGCTGCTGCGGGCGTTCGCGTCGGTGGCGGACCGGCGGCCGGACCTCGACCTCGTCCTGGTCGGGCCGGCGGGCTGGGGCGAGGTCCCCGGGCACCCGGCCGGGCTCGCCCCGGACCGGGTGCGGGTCCTGGGCAGGCTCTCGCGCGAGGACCTGCACAGCGCGTACGCCGGCGCGGCGGCGTTCTGCTTCCCGTCCGTGCGGGAGGGCTTCGGGCTGCCGGTGCTCGAGGCGATGCAGCACGGCCTGCCGGTCGTCACCTCGGCGGGGACGGCGTGCGCGGAGGTCGCCGGCGGCGCCGCCCTGCTCGTGGACCCGGCCTCCCCTGCCGACCTCGCCGACGCGCTCGTCGAGGCCACCGGGCCCGCCGCGCCCGACCTGGCGCGGCGCTCCGCCGAGCGGGCGGCGGACTTCTCCTGGCGTCGCAGCGCGGCGACGACCGCGGACGTCTACCGGTCGGTCGCCGGACGGCGGTCCGGCTAGCGGCCCGGGGCGTGCGGCCGCATCGGCGGCTGCCAGGCGCCGTCGAGCGTGACGAGCCCGCCCTGCTCGCGCCCCGGGGCCGGCGCGACGTCGAAGCGCAGCACCTTGTCCCGCTGGTCGTAGACGTGCAGCCCGCCCACGTCGCTCGCCCAGGACCGCACGACGTAGGTGCCCGGCAGCAGCGGCAGGCGCGGCACGACGAGGTCGACGTGCCCCTCGCCCTCCAGGACGTCGGGCACGGGTCCGGCGTCGCGCGTCGCCGTGGACGTCACGGACACCCCCTCGGGGGTGTCGATGTCGATCGCGAAGACCGGCTTGGCGACCGGCTCGTGCGCCGCCCACGTCAGGCGGAAGGTCGCGGGCTCGCCCGTCCGGACCGCGCCGCCGACCCCGCCGCCGTGCACGAGCTCGACGCCCGTCACCTGCAGCTCGCCCGTGCCCCAGCGGGCGCCGGTGTCGCCGTCGGCCGCGGCCACCTGGTCGTGGCGCGACGAGCCGGAGTACTCGTCGACGATGTCGGACGGCGACCCCACGGCCAGGAGCCGGCCGTGGTCGAGCCAGGCCACCTCGTCGCACATGGAGCGCATCGTGCCCAGCGCGTGGCTGACCACGACGATCGTGCGGCCGTCGTCGCGGAACTCCTGGAACTTCTCCATGCAGCGGCGCTGGAACTCCTCGTCGCCGACGGCGAGGACCTCGTCGACCATGAGGATGTCGGGGTCGACGCTGATCGCGACCGAGAAGCCCAGGCGCACGTACATGCCCGAGGAGTAGTTCTTGACCGGGGAGTCGATGAACTGCTCGAGACCCGCGAACCCGACGATGTCGTCGAAGCGCGCGTCGATGTCGCGCTTGGTCAGGCCGAGGATCGAGCCGTTGAGGTAGACGTTGTCCCGGCCGGAGAGCTCGGCGTGGAACCCGGCGCCGAGCTCGAGCAGCGCGGAGATCTTGCCGTTCGCCGTGATCCGCCCGCGGTCGGGCACCAGGATCTTGGCCAGGCACTTGAGCAGCGTGCTCTTCCCGGACCCGTTGTGCCCGACCAGCCCGAACGTCTTGCCCTGCGGGATCTGGAGGTCGATGTCCTGCAGGGCCCAGAACTCGTCGTAGTTCGCCCGCTTGCCGCGCATGAGCGCGATCTTCAGGGACTGGTTGCGCTCGTGGTAGACGCGGAAGCGCTTGGCGACGTCCTCCACCACGATGGCCGGCCCGTTCACAGCTCCTCCGCCAGTCGGCCCTGGAGCCGCGCGAAGACCGCGTTGCCCACCCACAGGGACACCAGCGTGAAGGCCAGCGCGTAGAGCACCGGCCCGGCCGGCGGCAGCTGCCCGCCGTAGAGCATGTCCCGGACCGACTCCACGAAGCCCACCATCGGGTTGAGCTGGTACAGGGTCGTCAGAGGCAGGTCGGCGGCCCACGACTGGCCGTCCTGCACGCCCTCGACCAGCGAGATCGGGTAGATGATCGGCGTCGCGTAGAACCAGATCTGCATGAACAGCGCGACGAAGTGCGCGACGTCCCGGAAGTACACGTTGACCACCGACAGCAGCAGCGCCAGGCCGAGCGCGAAGACCGCGAGCAGCACCATGAGCCCCAGCACGAGCGGCGTCCACGGCAGCACGTTGACGCCGAACACGAGGAACACCGCCACGAGCACACCCATCTCCACGAGGTAGGAGACGAACGCCGCCGCCACGTGCGAGATGACCAGCAGGCGCCGCGGGAAGTAGGTCTTCTTGATGAGGTTGCCGTTGTCGAGCAGGACGCTCTGTCCACCCTGCACCGCGGCGGTGAGGAAGTTCCAGGACAGCAGCCCGCACAGCAGGAACAGCGGGTAGCTGTGCAGGCCGTCGACGCCGACCGGCGGCTCGACCCGCATGACCGTGGAGAACACCACGGTGAAGATGGCCGTCGTCGCGAGGGGGTTGATCAGCGACCAGGCCCACCCCAGGGCGGTGCCCTTGTACTTGCTGCGCAGCTCCCGGCGGACCAGGTTGACGAGCAGCTCGCGGGACCGGGCGACCTCGCGGACGTCGGACACGAAGGACATGGAGGGGTCAGCCCTTCTCGGCGTCGATCCAGGCGCAGAGCCGGGCGACGCCCTCCTCCACCATCACCTCGGGGGTCCAGCCGAGGGCGGCGGTGGTCTCGTCGATGACGCACGAGGCGTGCCGGACGTCGCCGTCGCGGAACTGCCCCGTCACGTGGGGCGCGGGCGCGCCGTACAGCCCGGCGACGATCTCCGCCAGGCGCGCGATGGTCGTGGCCTCGCCCGAGCCGACGTCGTACGGCGTCGCGGACGGCGTCGTGGCGAGCGTCCCGGCGACGATGGCGCGGGCCACGTCGTCGATGAACACGAAGTCGCGGACGATGTCGCCGTCCTCGTACACCGGGATGCTCTTGCCCTCCTTCGCCAGCCGGGCGAAGAACGGCACGATGCCGGTGTACGGGTTGATGAGGGACTGGCCGGGTCCGTAGACGTTCTGCAGCCGGAACAGCACCGGCGTGACCTTCATCGCCAGGCACCACGCGACGAGCACGTGCTCCTGGGCGAGCTTGGTGGAGCCGTAGACGCTGGTCGGGCGGGGCTCGACGGCGTTGGACCGGAACGGCGTCGCCGTCAGCCCCGGGAAGTCCCACTCACCGCGGTCGAGCTGCTCGCGCGTGCGCTGCCCCGGGTAGACCGTCGCACCGCCGGCGTCGACCCAGGCGCCCTCGCCGTACACGGCGCGGCTGGAGGTCAGGACGATGCGGTCGGGCAGCGCCTCGTGACGCACGAGGGCGTCGAGCATCTCGGTCGTCCCGACCACGTTGACGAGCGCGTGCCGGCTCGCCTGGGTCAGTGACTGGCCGGTGCCCGTCTCGGCCGCCAGGTGCACGATCGTCGTGGGACGCACGTCCGCCAGCACGCGGTCCCAGTCGGCCGCGGACGTGACGTCGGCCACGACCAGCTCGACGCGCTCGTCCAGGGCGGCCGGGCGGTCGGCGCTCGAGTGGATCTGCGGGTGCATGTTGTCGACCGCGACCACGCGGTCGAACGTGTCGGCCAGCGCGCTCGACAGGGCGCACCCGATGAAGCCGGCCCCTCCGGTCACGAGACAGGTCTCGGACATGGGTCCTCCTCTTTCGTCCTGGTGATCGGTCGCGGCGTCCGGCCCGGTCAGCCGAGCTCGCGGACGGCGACCGAGGTCAGCGTCACGGGCCCGGAGCCGGGGCTCGGGGCCAGCTCGACGTCGTGCGCGCCGGCGGGCAGCACGAAGAAGAGCACGTTCGCGCCCTGACCATAACGCAGCGTCCTCGGGTCACCCTCACCGGGGCGCGCGACGAGCTCGCCCGGCGCCTGCGCGGTGAACTCGACCCGGAGGGCGGGCTCGCGACCGGCGGTCCCCGTCCAGCGCAGGCGCGTCACCGCCTCGGCCGGGCCACCCGGCGCACCCGAGCCGGCCGGGTCGGGCCGGGTGACGTCCAGGGTCGCCGGGACGGTGCCGGCCGCGTCCCACTGCGCGACGGCCTCGGGGCCTGCGGCGTCGTAGGCGTTGGCCCCCGCCCACAGGAACAGGTCGGGAAGCCCCGAGTTGAAGTGCCGCTCGGCCATCTCGAGGATGACGACGTCGGGCTGCGTGGCCTCGACAAGCGCCGGCACGTTCGGCGCGTCGCGCGGGACGTCGATGCTGTGCCGCACCTGCACGGTCCGGCCGAACCCGGACTGCAGGTAGGGCGAGAGCATGTCCGCCATCGAGTCCCGCAGCACGAGCGCCGTCAGGTCGTTGCCCGCACCGGAGGTGCGGGTGGTGCGCGGCAGGTCCAGCAGCCCGGTGCGCTGGGCACCCGGGGCCTCGACGGTGGTCCCGTCGGGCAGCTCGTACTCGTAGGGCGGCAGCTCCGGGGACAGCTCGGGCACGGTCCACGGGTTCGGTGCGTCGAGGCTGATCGTGGCCGCGAACTCGTTCTCGCTGTCGATCGTGGTGACCCGCTCCACGTCGGGGACGGGCAGCCCGGCGAGGTCCGGGTCGAGCTCGCCCAGCCGTTCGGCGATCCCGCGCCAGCCCACGTACGCGCCGTAGTCGGTCCAGTGGCTGTTGAGCGGGGAGTAGGTGTCGGCGGTCTCGCGCGCCTCGACGAGCGCCGGCCGCAGGTCCAGGACCGGCAGCTCGGGGTGCGCCTGGAGCACCTGGTCCATGATGTGCTCCCCGACGAGCCCGTCGGTCCAGGCCGGCAGCTTCTCCGGGTACACCGACCACTTCGCCGGGCCGACGACGACGAGCAGGGGGATGCCCCGCTCCGCGAGCCACTGCTCCTGCTGGGAGACGACCGTGGCCCAGGTCGCGATCTCCGCCTCGGAGTACTGCCGGCGGCCCAGCGCCTGGGAGAAGTTCGCGTTCTGCACGTCGCCGAGGAACATCCACCCGTCACGGCCCGCGACGGCGAAGCCCTCGTTGGGCGAGGACCCCAGCCGGTACATCAGCCGGGAGTACGCGCCCACGGCGCCGTCCCACAGCGGCGTGGCCTCGCGCAGCTTGTTCGACTCGGCCGCCCAGGTGGACGGGTCGGCGATGACCGCCGACGCCGTCGCCCGCAGCTGGTCGCCCAGGGCGATGGCGACGGCCGGGGCGAACAGTGCTGTCACGAACCCGGTGATCACGACCTTGCGCCCGAAGGACGCCGACGGCTTGTTCATCAGAACCTAAAGTAGAGGAAGGGGCTGTAGGCGCCGGCGAGGACCTTGGCCGCGGCCAGTGCGAACAGCCCGGCGAACATCACGGTGCCGGCCACGACCTTGAGGTCCCGGGGCAGGCGCGCCCGCAGCCACGGGTAGACGGGGAGACTGAGCACGAGGCCGGCGACCACGGCGACGGCCAGGCCGCCGCTCCAGAACTCGCCGACGGGACGCAGGCCTGGCCCGGACTCGAGCCCGAGCATGAGCGCCATCATGTGGAAGGCGCCCTCGAAGGTCTCGGCGCGGAACAGCACCCACCCGAAGACCACGACGGCCATCGTGTACACCCACCGGATCGCACCGGGGACCCGCTCCT
Source organism: Cellulomonas aerilata (assembly GCF_007991755.1). Lineage (GTDB taxonomy): Bacteria > Actinomycetota > Actinomycetes > Actinomycetales > Cellulomonadaceae > Pengzhenrongella > Pengzhenrongella aerilata. Next base: position 645,942 of record NZ_BJYY01000013.1, read on the forward strand.
CGAACCTCGTCGCGCGCTCGGCGACGATGAACAGGCCGTGCCACAGGCCCCACACGACGAACGTCCACGCCGCGCCGTGCCACAGGCCGGTCAGCACGAAGACGGCCATCAGGTTGACGTAGGTCCGGCCGCTGCCCTTCCGGTTGCCGCCGAGGGAGATGTACACGTAGTCGCGGAACCAGCCGGACAGCGTCATGTGCCAGCGACGCCAGAACTCGCGGATCGACCGGGAGATGTAGGGGTAGTTGAAGTTCTCCGGGAACCGGAAGCCCATCATCAGGCCCATGCCGATGGCCATGTCGGAGTACGCCGAGAAGTCGAAGTAGATCTGCAGGGTGTAGGCGAGCGCCCCCAGCCACGCGGTGCCCGTGTCCAGCTGGTCCGGCGGCAGGCCGAAGATCGCGTCGGCGGTCACCGCGAAGGTGTCGGCCAGCAGCACCTTCTTGCAGAAGCCGGTCAGGAACCGGACGATGCCGGCGTAGACCATCGACTCCCGGATGGTCCGGTCCGGCAGGTCGTCCGCGATGTCGCTGTAGCGGACGATCGGGCCCGCGATCAGCTGCGGGAACAGCGACTTGTAGGTCGCGAAGGTGAGCAGGCTGCGGGTCGGGACGACCGTGCCGCGGTAGACGTCGATGAGGTAGCTGACGCCCTGGAACACGAAGAAGCTGATCCCGAGCGGCAGCAGGGCCGCCACGACCGGGACCGAGCCGAGTCCCACGCGCTCCGCGAGGGCGTCGAGGTTCGTGGTGAGGAACCCGACGTACTTGTAGTAGCCGAGCACCGCGAGGTTGACCGCGACGCCGGTCCACATCAGGGCGCGACGCCGCCCGTTGCGACGGGGCTCCTCGCCCGGTGGCAGCGGCCCCATGAGGGCGCCGACGCCGTAGTTGACGACGATCGCCCCGATGAGGATGGGCAGCCCGCCCGGGTCGCCCAGCCCGTAGAAGCTCAGGCTCGCGACGAGGATCCACGGGTTGCGGTAGCGCGGGCTGAGCAGCGCGTAGACGACGAGGAAGATCGGGAAGAACGCGAAGATGAAGGTGTAGCTACTGAAGACCATCGACCGCGCCCCGTCGAGCAGTGCGCCGCCGCACCGGCTGTCGCCCGCCGGGCGCGCCCGCGCGGGGACCGCCGGGCGCCACGGGAACGGCTTCGGTCCCTCTCCCGGTCACCGACCGGCCCCGGTGAGGGCACGGGACCGGCGGTAGGCGCCGCGGGCGACGACGTAGAGCGGGCGCAGTGCTGCCGCGAGCCGCGGCGAGCGCCAGTGCAGGTGCCGCTTGATGCCGGCGAGGGGGTTCTCGGCGGCCGCCTGGGCCTGCTCGAGGTAGTCGACCTGCTCCTGCGTGTAGCCGGGCAGGTGCGAGCTGACGCGCTGCAGGCGGTACTCGAGGAAGGTGTAGTTGATGCTCGCCCAGTCCGCGTTCAGCACCGACCGCACGTGCATGCCCTCGCTCATCGCGGCGTAGCCGAGCAGCCGCTCCTGGACGTGCGGGAGGCCGCCGTCGCCGTACCCGCCCTCCTCGGGGTAGTCCTCGTACCGGAACGGGTACTCGGCCAGCTTGCGCACCGCCTGCGGGCGGAACCAGAACATGCTCCCCAGCGGCGCGACCGGCGTGGACCGGTCGAAGACGGTCTGGATGCCGAGCCGCTTGGCCCAGGCCAGCGCGGGCTCGCGGTTGGTGAACCACGCGTGCCCGAGGGTCGGGTAGCCGATGTTGACCACCGGCGGGAAGACGGCTCCGAGGGTCGGCTGCTCGGCGAACATCTGCAGCACCCGGGTCACGTAGCCCCGGGACCCGAGCAGGTTGTCGAAGAGGTGGTGCTTGAACAGCATCGCGGCGTTGTAGCCGTCCTGCGGGGACTTCTTGGAGTGCACCTTGCAGACGAGGTCGTACTCGTCGGACAGCAGCACGTCCCGGCAGGCGATGAGGAAGGCGCTCATGTCCCGGCCACGGTTGGACCCGGAGACCCGCACCTCGACCCGGGCGACGTCGTGGCGCGCGAGCCGCGCCTCGATGTCCTCGCGCCGCCCCTGGTCGCTGGTCGTCACGTACAGGTGGTACGGGACCGGGATGTTGCGCAGGTACCCCATGATCTCGTCGACCATCTCGGGGTAGTAGATGTGCGCGATGACCGCGACCCGCGGCGTGGGCTCGGGGACCGGCACGTCGTCCGTGTCGCCCAGGATGTGCAGCAGCGAGAAGTTCGTGTAGAGCGTGCGCGGCTCCGCGCTGCGCACGACGTTCTGCCAGACGAGGTCGGTCGGGTACTCCGACCGCTCGATCCGCTCCAGGGTGCGCCGGCCGATGATGGCCTGGCGCTCCATGTAGGTCGGCTCGTGGAAGAAGAGCCGTCGCTTGACCATCGGGCAGCGGTCGTCCAGCAGCAGCGCCGCGTTCTCCAGCGAGGCGTTGTCCGACGGGTAGTGCTCCGGCGGGAAGGCCACCGCGTAGCGGAACCCGCGCTCCGCGAAGTGCTTGGTGAACCGGGCCTCGTGCTGCAGCACGGACTGCTCGTAGGACGTGATGACCGGCATCGTGTCCCAGTACTCGGCGAACTCCGCCGACGTGAACATCCGGTGGCTGATCGCGAGCCACGTCGACTGGATGTGGAACGGCAGCTCGGACGTGTCCACCGCGTCCGGGTGCGGGTTCGGCCGGATCGCCTTGTGCGCGGTGACGCCCCAGAAGTCGACGTTCGCGGCCGTCATGCGGTCGAACATCTCCCCGAACGGGAACACGGGGCCGAAGAACGTGTAGTTGAGCAGCAGCAGCTCGTCGTACTCGGCCAGCCGCTCGCGGCCCAGGACCGCCATCGCGTCCTTGTAGGCGCCGACGTCGAAGCCGACGTTCGTCCGGGTGTAGACGGTGTCGGCCACGCCCTCGAGGCGCTCGCGCCCCTCGGCGGCGAGCGGCAGGTTCGCGACGACGAAGATCGTCTCGACGTGCTCGCGCAGCTTGCGCAGCTTGTACAGGACGTAGTCGTCGACGATCCCCTGCGGGTCGAAGAACATGTAGATGGCTACCCGCCGCATGCGATTCCTCACTGGAGTCGTTTGACGGGGCGTCACCCTACCGCCCCGGCACGGGGGCGCCCGTAGCCGCGCAGGTCAGGCCCCCGGCGCCCAAGCCGGGGTCGGCGTGACCTACGGCCGGGCCGTGCCGACGTCGCGCGAGGCCGTCGGGGCGTCGTCCTCCTGCTCCGCGACGTCCGGCGCCCGGCCGTGCAGCGCCGCGATGTCACCGCGCACGAGGTCGGTCAGGTGCGTCAGGTGGGCCGCCAGGAGCGCCACCTGGTCGCCGAGCGCCTCGATCCGCTGGTCCTGCTGCTTGGCGAGGCCGGCGAGGTAGACGACCAGACCGAGGTCCTCGGGCTTGCGCAGACCTGCTCGCAGGTAGCGGTCCCGGACGATGCGCTCGTACCGGCGGTGCACGTGCTCCTGCGCGATGACGGTGTTGCCGTCCGCACCGGTCGAGTCGCGCCGGTGGTGCCAGAACGCGAGCGGCGCCCCGTCGATGAAGTCGATCGCGTGCCGCTGCAGGAAGCGCAGCGTGAAGTCCCAGTCCCCCAGGACCGGCAGCGACTCGTCGTACAGGCCCACCTGGCGGTGCACCTCGCGCCGGTACAGGAAGGAGATCGGCGGGCCGTACCCGTTGCGCAGCGTGTCGAAGAGGGTCACGTCCTGCTGCGCGGCCGCGAGGGTCTCCTCCCCCAGGCGCTCGATCCGGCCGTCGACGATCCGCTCGTACACGACCGATGTGCGGACCATGACCCCGGCGGACCCGACGCCCGTGAGGTGCCCGACCGCCCGCTCCAGGAAGTGGGGGTCCCACGTGTCGTCGTCGTCGTGGACGACCACGAACGTCGACCGGGTCGCCGCGAGCCCGCGGTTGGACGCGGCCTCCATGCCGACCGACTCCGGCAGGTGCAGCACCCGCAGGCGCCCGTCCGCCCGGGCGGCGATCCGTGCCGCGAGGTCGTCCACCGGCGCCGGGTCGCCCCCGTCGTTGACGACGACGACGACGAAGTCGTCGAACGTCTGGCGGAGGATGTCGTCGAGCGCCCGCTCCAGCAGCAGCGGACGTTGCTTGGTCCGCGTGATGATCGCCACGGAGGGATCCCTCGGGCCGGATCGCACCATGCGGAGAGCTCCTCGTCGAGTCGCGGGCCGGGCACGCCGGGCTGGGGGTCCTGCGGACCCGCGCAATCTACAGGTGCCGCTCGCACGCCCTGCACGATCGCGCGCCGACCCGTCGAACGTCCCCCGGACGGGTACCCTCGCGGTCTCGCACGTCCCCGAGGAACGGGTCCGCCGCATGTCCATGCCCCGACGCGCCGTGGTGCCTGCGGTCGCCTGCGCCGTCCTGGCCGTGGGCATCGCCGTCGCCGTCCCGGCGCTGACCGGCCCCGGGTCCCCGCCCGGGACGCGTGGTGCGGCCGCGCCGGGCACGACCGCCGGCGGTCCGGGCGCGACGCCCGGCGGGTCGAGCGGGACGGCCGCCGTGCCGGCTGCCGGCGTCCCCGCCGCGCCCGACGGCGTGGCACCCGGCCCGGACGCCTCGTCGTCGCCGGGTCCGGAGGCCGGGCCGACCGCGGCAGCGCCCGCGTCCCCGCCCCCGCCCCCTGCCGCGCCCCCCGCCGCGACGGACGTCGACGAGGACGCCGGGGTCCCGGGCGGTCTGGCACCGGCCGGGGTCGTGCTGACCAGCGTGGAGCGGCTCGGGGACGGGCACCTGCGGGTCGGCGGGTACGTCCAGGACGTCCTGGAGCCGGACGGCACGTGCGTGGCCACGGCCAGCGCTCAGGGCGCGAGCTACTCCGCGTCGAGCCGGGCGACACCCGAGGCCACGATGACGGACTGCGGCCCGATGGACATCGCCGTCGCACCGCCCGCCGGGCCGGCGACGTGGACCGTGCAGATCACCTACCGCTCGAGCGTGAGCGCCGGCACCAGCCCGGCCACCAAAGTGGAGATGCCATGACCCAGGCCCGCCGACGCGCCACAGGACCGTGGGCCGCCCGCCTGGTGGTCCTGGTGACCCTGCTGGCGTCGCTCGGCGTCGTCGGCCTGCCCGTCGCCCCGCCGGCCCGCGCGGACGCCTTCGATCCCGGCGCGATCATCAGCGACGGGGTGTTCTACGACTCCACCAGCATGACCGTGGACGACGTCGCCACGTTCCTTCGCGTCAAGAACCCGACGTGCCGGTCCGGGTTCACGTGCCTGAAGGACTACACCGAGACCACCTGGACGCGCCCCGCCGACGCCCAGTGCTCCACCTACGCCGGCGGGGGCACCGAGTCGGCCGCGCAGATCATCACGAAGGTGGCGCGCGCGTGCGGGGTCAGCCCGCGGTCGCTCCTGGTGCTGCTGCAGAAGGAGACGTCGCTCGTCACCCGGACGGACCCGACGTTCGAGAACGCCTACCGCAAGGCGACCGGCTACGGCTGCCCGGACACCGCCCCCTGCGACGCCCAGTACTACGGCTTCTTCAACCAGGTCTACAAGGCCGCCTGGCAGTTCCAGCGCTACCGCCTCACCGCCGGCACGCGCGCCTACCAGGCGGGCCGGGCCAACTTCATCCAGTACCACCCGAATGCGGCGTGCGGCGGCAGCTGGGTCACCATCCGCAACCAGGCGACCGCGGGCCTGTACCTCTACACGCCCTACCAGCCGAACGCCGCGGCCATCAACGGTCAGAGCGACGGCTGCTCGGCGTTCGGCAACCTCAACTTCCACCGCCTCTTCACCCAGTGGTTCGGGTCGACGTCGTTCCCCGTGACGGGCCTCATCGCGAGCTGGTACTCCTGGCCCGGCAACGCGAGCAGCGTCGGGGAGGCCATCACGGCCCAGTACGA
>NZ_BJYY01000014.1 GCF_007991755.1 Cellulomonas aerilata
CGACGTCGCTCTCGGCGTACCCGGGCACGCACGCGGGCGCATGCGCGGCGGGCGCGGTGCGGTGGGGCGTTGGGCCGAACGGGTCACCCGAGAACTCGTCCGGGCAATTCCTCACTCGGCCGGGGGAGGACCCGATGAGCAAGGTGTCCGGCCATGGAAGGCGGGACAGCAGGTTCGGGCCAACACACGGAGGAAATCATCATGGCTCTCTCGATCAACACGAACGTCGCGGCGCTCAACGCGTACCGCAACCTCAACACCACGCAGAACGACCTGGGCAAGTCCCTGGAGAAGCTCTCGTCCGGCTTCCGCATCAACCGCGCTGCGGACGACGCGGCCGGCCTGGCGATCTCCGAGGGCATGCGCTCCCAGATCGGCGGCATCAAGATGGGCATCCGCAACGCTCAGGACGGCATCTCCGTCGTCCAGACCGCTGAGGGCGCCCTGAACGAGACGCACTCCATCCTGCAGCGCATGCGTGACCTCTCGGTCCAGGCGTCGAACGGTGGCGCGCTGAACGCCGAGGCCAAGGGCAACATCCAGTCCGAGGTCAAGCAGCTCAAGTCGGAGCTCACCCGCATCGCCGACACCACGAAGTTCAACGGCCAGGAGCTGCTCAAGGGCGGCTACGAGGGCACGTTCCAGGTCGGCGCCAACGTCGGCGAGAAGATCGACGTCAAGGTCGCCCAGAACATGAGCGCCACCGGCCTGGGTGTGGCCGACGTCGACGTCACCGCCAACGCGACGCAGTACAGCGGTGTCGTGGACCTCTCGTCCGCGACCGCTCCCGGTACGGCCGGTGCCACGTCCATCGAGGTCGACGGCAAGAGCTTCGCGGTCGACCTGTCCTCGGGTTGGGACGCTGCGGGCACCCCCGCCGCGGCCAAGAAGAACCACGAGCTGGTGCAGAAGGCCGTGGACACGGCGCTGAAGAACACCGACTACACCGCCACGGTCAACGAGTTCGGCAAGGTGTCGCTGGGCGGCGCCGCGATCGCCACCAGCGCGACCGTCTTCGGTGCGGCTGCGACCTCCGAGGTCATCACGGGCGGTGGCGCGAACAAGGCCATCGACGCGATCGACGGCGCGATCAAGAAGGTCTCCACGACCCGGTCCGACCTGGGTGCCGTGCAGAACCGCTTCGAGCACACCATCAACAACCTCAACGTCGCGGTGGAGAACCTGTCCGCGTCCGAGAGCCGGATCCGCGACACCGACATGGCTCAGGAGACCCTGAAGTTCAGCCGCTCGCAGATCCTGTCGCAGGCCGGCACCGCCATGCTCGCGCAGGCGAAGTCGATCCCGCAGGGTGTGCTGCAGCTCCTGCAGTGATCCAGGGCCCTGGGGGCCACCGGATGACCGCATGACTGCGCAGCAGGACCGCACGACCGCATGACCGCACCGGCGGTGGGCAGACGACCAGTCAGCCCACCGCCGGTGCGCTACCTACCGGGGGCACCATCGCCTCGGCACCACACGCACGAGGGGGACACGCATGGCCGGGATGGCTGTCGACGGGCTGGTCAGCGGTATCAACACCACCGAGATGATCGGCCAGCTGATGCAGCTGGAGGCGGCGCCGCAGACTCTGCTCAAGAGCAAGGTCACCAAGGCGGAGAGTCTCGTGTCCGCGCTGCAGTCCCTCAACACCAAGCTCTCGTCCCTGAAGGACTCGGCAGCCAAGGCGGCGTCGGCGACCTCGTGGCAGGCGGTCACGGCGTCCAGCAGCACGCCGTCGGTCACCGCGACCGCCGCCGGCACCGCACTTCCCTCGACCCTGACGTTCACCGTCGACCGGGTCGCCACCCGCCAGACCTCGGTCAGCGGCAACGTGTCGAAGCTGGCGGACTTCGTCGGGACGCCGCCTCCCACCGAGCTCACGCTCATGAAGGGCAAGGACGCCGCCTCGGCGACCTTCACGAAGATCGACCTGACGGACGTCACGGACCTCCCCGGGCTCGCCGGTGCCATCAACAAGGCCGGCGCAGGCGTCAGCGCGACGCTCGTGACCGTCAACGGCGCCACCAAGGTCCAGCTCACCGGCAAGGACACCGGCGACGCCTCGGCCTTCGACCTCCACCGGGGAGCCGTCACCGCGACGACGGTCAGCGGTGCGACGCGGCTCCTCGGGCGTGGCACCGCAGCCGCGGACAACGGTCCGGCGGGCGGCGCCGCGATCACCGTCGCCCAGGACGCCAAGGTCACGCTGTGGAGCGGCACCGCCGCCGCGTCTGAGGTGACGTCCGCGTCGAACACGTTCAAGGACGTCGTCGCCGGCGTGAGCTTCACCGTCTCCGCCGTGGAGACCGACCCGCTGAAGAAGTCGGTCACCGTCACCGTGGGACGCGACGACGCCGCGCTCAAGAAGCTCGGGTCCGACCTGGTGACGAACATCGGCACGGTGCTGTCCGAGGTCGCCTCGCGCACGAAGGTGACGACGACCACGTCCAGCGACGGGCGGCAGGTCGTCTCCGGCGGTGTGCTCTCGGCCGACAGCGCGACCCGCCAGGTCCGTCAGTCCGTCACGTCGGCGGCGTCCCTGCCGGTCAGCGTGGACGCGACGCTCCCGGCCACGGGGAAGGTTCTCGTGTCCCCTGCGACCGTGGGGATCAACCTCGCCAAGGACGGCACGTTCTCGTTCGACGAGTCGAAGTTCTCCGCGGCCCTGGTGGCCGACCCGGTCCGGACGCAGAAGGTCCTCACCGAGATCGCCACGCGCGTCGAGAAGACGGCCAAGGACCTGTCGGACCCCACCGTCGGCTCGCTGTCCCAGAAGATCAAGGGTCAGCAGAGCCTGGCGAAGAACCTCAGCGAGCAGGTCGACAACTGGGACAGCCGGCTCGCGCTGCGCCGCCGGACGCTCGAGCGGACGTACTCGTCGCTGGAGGTCTCGCTGAGCAACATCAACTCCCAGGCGAACTGGCTGACGTCGCAGCTCGAGTCCCTGAGCGCCAACAAGTAGCGCGCCCGAACCCGCGGACCCCGGAGACCTGACCATGAACTACACCATGACGCGCAACCGCTTCCTCGCCGACACCGTCGCGACGGCCGGCCCCCAGCAGATCCTCACGATGCTGTACGACCGCCTGGTGCTCGACATCAACCGGGCGGAGCTCGCGCTGCGCAAGGGCGAGCGCGCCCAGGCGAGCGACCTGCTCGGGCACGCCCAGGAGATCGTCGGCAGCCTCTCGTCGACTCTCGACGTGGAGGTGTGGGACGGCGGCAAGAGCCTCATGGAGCTGTACATGTACCTGCTCCGCGAGCTCGTCGGTGCCTCGATCGACGGCGACGCCGACCGTGTGGCCGCCTGCGCGTCGATCGTCATCCCCCTGCGCGACGCCTGGCACGAGGCGGCCGCCACGGTCGCCGCGTCGGCCGCGCCCGTCATCCCGACCCAGCGCCCCGGCTCCTTCTTCGGTGAGTCGACCATGGGCGGGGAGCTCGGCGTCGGATGACCGCCGTCCTGCCGCGACCCGCGGGGTCGCCCGCATGGTCCGCGGCATGGACCGATGCCCTGGCCGAGCTCGAGATGAGCGTCGACGAGGCCGAGGCGCTGCTGCGAGCCGCGCACACCCGTGGCGCCGTCGACGTCGCCGCGGTCGCCGGCGTCGGGTCGGGCTGGCAGCCGCCCACAGGTCTCGGCCAGCTCCCCGCGCCGTTGGTCGACCGCGCGAAGGCGCTGCTCGACCGTCAGGTGCGGGTCGCACGCCAGCTCGCGGAGGCCGCTGCGCACAGCCGCCGTCAGCTGCGCGCGGTCGAGGGCATGCGCGCCACGGCCGAGTCCGGCCCCGTCTACATCGACACCGCCGGCTGACACCCTCCACCCGTCCCCCCGTCGCCGAGCGCGACGGGGCACTCGACGACGACGCCCGCTGACCGAGCCGACGCGTCCGACCCCTCCCGCCGAGTGCGACGTCGTGGACCCCTCCCGTCTCACCGAGGGTCCGCAACGTCGCACTCGACGACGACGTCCGCTGACTGAGCCGACCCGTCCAACCTCTCCCGCCCAGTGCGACGTCGCGGACCGTTCCAGTCTCACCAAGGGTCCGCAACGTCGCACTCGACGACGTCGCCCGCTGACTCAGCCGAGGCGTCCAATTCCTCCCGCTCAGTGCGACGTCGTGGACCGCTCCGGTCTCGCTCAGGGTCCGCAACGTCGCACTCCACGACCCGCGCACTCAGCCGAGCCGGCCGGCCGGCCCCGGCGAGTGTGACGTCGTGGACTCGGTTCGTGCCAGCACGGGTCCACTTCGTCGCACTCGGCGATCGGTGGCGGATGCGGACGTGTCGGCCGCGGAGAGGTGAGGTGACGGCTCAGGAGCCGGCCGCTGCCTTGCGCAGGATGCGGATCATGTCGACCACGCGAGCCTCGTCGCGCAGCTGGTGACGGTCGATCACGAGCGTCCGCCATCCGCACGTGTGCAGCGCGTTGAGCCGTCGGCGGTCGAGCGCGATCCGGCCCGGGTCGTCGTGGTGGCTGCCGTCGTACTCGAGCGCCAACCTCAGCTCCGGCCATGCGAGGTCGACGCGCGCGACGAAGCGTCCGCCGGCGTCACGGACCGTGTGCTGCAGTGTCGGCCGCGGGAAGCCCGCCTCGACGACCAGCAGCCGCAGGAGCGACTCCCGGAGCGACTCTGCTCGCCCGTCCATCTCGGTCAGCGCCGGTGCCAACCGCGTGAGGTGCCGAGCGCCGCGGTGCTCGCTGGCCAGCCGGTCGACGTCCTCGGCGGTGACGCCGGTGGCGCGGGCGAGCGCGTCGAGCAACGGGACCGACTGCCGCAAGACGCCGCGTCTGCCCAGGTCGAAGGCGGTGCGCGCGGGTGTGGTCACCGGTCCCCATCGGGAGGGGACCGCCTCGCCCGGTCGGAGGACGTCAGCACGGATTCGGATCTCGGCACGGTTGCGCACCCGAGCGGTCGGTGGGAGCACGACCTCGACCGGCTCGTCGGGCTCGGCCAGGCGGACTCCCCACGCCCACAACGCCGACCGTCCGCCGAGCACGGCCTGCGGCGGCAGTACCGCGCGAGCCGCACGGATGCGGTGCCCGTACGTGAGGTGCAGGTCGGCGCAGGCGTGCGCCCCGCGCAGGACCGAGCGGTACGACGGCCCACGCAAGGTGCGGTCGGTCACCGCGTGCTCGAGCGCGGTGCGCCGCGAGAAGGGCTGGAGCGCCAGCTCGCGGGGAACGGCAGCGGGGGGACGGGGCACCACGGCAGCGTCGGCCGCTGCCACAGTCGGCTTCCGACGCGCCGAGCGTGCCGGTGGACGACGGGCCGCGCCGGCCGCCTGGGGACGCCCCGGTACGCCGTCCCTCACCGGCCCGGCGCACCTCGCTGGGCCCCCCGGCGTCCCGCTTGGGCCGAGTGCGACCTCGTGGACCTTTCTCAAGGACTCAGAGGGCCGAAACGTCGCACTCGACGGCGGAGCGGGCCAGCGCGTGGCCAGGGTCGGCCCCGGCCTCGGCCCCGGCCCCGGCCCGGCGCCGGCGTCGGCGGCGGCGGCGGCGCGAGTGTGACGTCGTGGACCGTTCGGGCGAGGGGAAGGGGCGGGAACGTCGCACTCGGCGGAGGGGTGAGGGGCGGACGGGGAAGCGGGGGGCGGGTGGGGGAGGAGCGGGAGGGGAGGAGCGGGCAGGGGAGGGGCGGGCGGGTGGTGCGGCGCGGGGGCGGGAGACGACTCGGACAAACCCCTCACACCCACCCGCCCACGCCCGATGAGCAGCGTGAGCACGGATCGCTCGCCTCGAAGGCCACGGATCGGCCGACTTCACCTGCTTTCCTCAAGGTGGCCCACCTGTGTTCGACTCCGTGACCTCCGTCGCGCTGAACAGCGCCCTGGACGGCCTCGCGCTGCGCCAGCGCGTCATCGCCGACAACGTCGCCAACATCCAGACTCCCGGCTTCCTCGCCGGTCGGGTCGCCTTCGAGGACTCCCTCGCCGCCGCCGTCTCCGGCGGCTCCGGCGCGGTGACGCCGTCCGTCGCGCGCTCGCTCGAGCCGACCCGCGAGGACGGCAACAACGTCAACCTGGACGCCGAGACGCTGCTCAACGTCGACACGCAGCTGCGCTACCAGCTGGCCTCGCAGGCCGTCGACGGCCAGTTCTCGTCGCTGCGGATCGCGATGGGGTCGCGCTGATGACCGTCTTCGGCGCGATCGGCATCGCGAGCACCGGCCTGACCGTCTACCGCAAGTGGATCGACGCGGTCAGCGACAACCTCTCCAACATGAACACGGTCCGCTCGACGAACGAGGCGGCCTACCAGGCCAAGTACGTCGTCGCGGAGGCGGCCAACTACGGCAACGACACCGACGACGGCGCCGGCGTCCGGGTGCAGGGCATCGCCCTGGGCGACGCCGAGGGCCGCATGGTCTACGAGCCCGACCACCCCCTTGCCGACGAGGGCGGGTACGTCAAGTACCCCGACATCGACATGTCGAGCCAGATGACGCAGCTGATCATGGCGCAGCGCGGCTACCAGGCGAACGCCGCGGTCGTGGACCGGGCCAAGGAGTCCTACCAGGCAGCACTGCAGATCGGACGGTCCTGATGTCCATCCCCGCGATCGGCGCCGTCTCCGGCGTCACCGGCACCGGCTACCTCGGGGCGCTGGACGCCCTGGGCGCCACCTCGACGGCGGGCGGTGCGGCGGGAGCCGCCTCGGGTACGGACGCCGCCTTCGGCGCCGCGCTGGCCGGCTCCGTCGACAGCCTGCAGCGGGCGCAGTCCACGTCGAACGACCTGGCCGTCAAGGCCGTCACCGGTGACCTGGACGACGTGCACGACTACACCGTCGCCTCGAGCCAGGCGAAGGTCGCCCTCGAGCTGACCGCCGCGGTCCGCAACAAGGCCGTCGAGGCCTTCACCGAGATCATGAGGATGCAGGCCTGATGCCCACCCAGATCACCGCACTGCTCGAGCGCGCCAAGGGCGTCGCCGGCCAGTTCAGCCTCGCGCAGCGCACGCTCGCGATCATCGGCGTCGCCGGCCTCGTGCTGGGCCTGGTCGCCCTGTCGAGCTGGATGAGCAAGCCGACCATGAGCCCGCTGTTCTCGGGCGTATCGGCGGCCGACGCCAGCGCGATCGTCGACCAGCTCGAGGGCGAGGGCGTGGCCTACGAGCTCGCCGACGGCGGCGGGACGATCCTGGTCCCGGCGGACAAGCTCTACGCGACCCGCATCAGCGTCGCCGCGGCCGGGCTGCCGGCCGACTCGGAGGAGGGCGGCTACTCGCTCCTGGACGACATGGGCATGACCGCCTCGGAGTTCCAGCAGCAGGTCACCTACCAGCGGGCCATGGAGGGCGAGCTCTCCAAGACCATCGGCGCGATCGCCGGCGTCAAGACGGCGACCGTCAAGCTCGCGGTGCCCGAGGAGTCGGTGTTCGTCGACGAGCAGGCCGACCCCACCGCGTCGGTGTTCGTCGAGACCAAGCAGGGCGTCGACCTCGAGGCCGGCCAGGTCCAGGCGATCGTCCACCTGGTCTCGTCCGGCATCCCCGGCATGAACCCCACCGACGTCGCCGTCATCGACGCGGACGGCACCGTCCTGTCCGCGATCGGCGGCTCGACCGCCGGGGGGCTGGCCGACCAGCAGACGGGGGAGTACGAGACCCGCGTCGCCGCGTCCGTCCAGACGATGCTCGACCGCGTGGTCGGCGTCGGCAAGGCCGTCGTCGCTGTCACCGCCGACCTCAACTACGACAACACCGACCGCACCAGCGAGACCTTCGACGCGACCGCGGACGTCCCGCCGCTGTCGTCCTCCACGACCCGCGAGGAGTACACGGGCGCCGGCGGCGCCCCCGTGGGCGGCGTCCTGGGCCCGGACAACATCGCGGTGCCCGGTGGTGGCGCCGGCGACAGCAGCTACCTCAAGGAGACCGAGGTCCTGAACCCCGCCGTCAACAAGGTCACCGAGCACACCACGACGGCGCCCGGCAGCGTCCAGCGCCAGTCCGTCTCGGTCGTCGTGGACGCCGGGGCAGCCGCCGCCATCAACATGGTCGACCTGGAGGCGCTCGTCACCGCTGCCGCCGGGGTGGACGTCGCCCGCGGCGACACCGTCGAGGTCGCCCGGATGGCCTTCGACACCCAGTCCGCCGAGGCCGCGCAGGAGGCCCTCGCGGCCGCCGCGGCCGAGGAGAAGGCGGCCCAGCAGGCCGAGCTGTACCGCACCGCGGCGATCGCCGGTGGCGTCGTCCTGCTCCTGCTGGTCGCGCTGATCATGGCCAAGCGCCGGTCCCGCCGGGCCCGCCGCGAGGCGCTGGACCTGGGCGAGCTGCAGATCGTCGAGGCGCCGCAGCTGCCCTTCGACCCGACCGACACCGCCCTCGCCCTGCCGGCCCCCGAGCCGGTGGTCGACGAGTCCGCCGTCCGCCGCGCCGAGATCGGCGCGCTGGCGGACGAGTCGCCGGGTGAGGTCGCCGATCTGCTCCGAGGCTGGCTCGTGGAAGGGAGCAAGCGATGACCGTCGCCGTCGTCGAGGACACCGAGACCGCCGTCGTGCCGGCCGCGGCCCTCAAGCCCAAGCCCGCCATGACCCTCAACGGCATCCAGAAGGCCGCCGTCGTCATCATGCAGCTCGGCCGGGAGCGCGGGGCCAAGGTCCTGGCGCAGCTCGGCGAGACGGAGATCGACGAGATCACCGCCGAGATCGTCCGGCTCGAGAGCATCGACAGCGCGACCGTCGAGAGCGTCGTCGAGGAGTTCCACGCGGTCTCCATCCAGGGGCCCAGCCTGATCGCCCGCGGTGGTCTGTCCTACGCGCAGGAGCTGCTCGAGGCGTCGCTGGGCGCCGAGCGCGCCGCCAGCGTGATGGACCGGCTCGCGGCCGCGATGGCCGGCCAGCCGTTCGAGTTCCTGCAGCACGCGGACGCCAAGCAGATCCTGTCCCTGCTGAACGGCGAGCACCCGCAGACCATGGCGCTCGTGCTGGCCCACCTGCGCCCCGAGCACGCCTCGGCGATCATGGCCGGCCTCGCGCCGGAGAACCAGGCGGAGGTGGCCCACCGCATCGCGCTGATGGAGCGCGCCTCGCCGGACGTCGTGGCGGTCGTCGCCGAGACGCTGCAGCGCAAGGCGTCCTCGGTGCTCTCGCCGCAGGAGACGTCCGCGGTGGGCGGCGTGCAGCCGCTGGTCGACATCATCAACCGCGCCGACCCCGGCACGGAGAAGCTGATCCTCGAGGGGCTCGAGATCCGGGACAAGGAGCTCGCGGACGAGGTCCGCAGCCGCATGTTCGTGTTCGCCGACGTCGTCATGCTCGACGACCGCGCTGTCCAGCTCGTGCTGCGCGGCATCGAGAGCGCGGCCCTGTCCGTGGCGCTCAAGGGCGCGGCCGACGAGGTGCGCGACAAGATCCTCACGAACCTGTCCGAGCGTGCCCGCGAGAACCTCGTCGAGGAGATCGAGATGCTCGGCCCGACGCGCCTGTCGCAGGTCGAGGAGGCGCGCGCCGGCATCGTCCAGGCCATCCGCCGCCTCGAGGAGACCGGCCAGATCGTCATCCGTCGCGAGGGCGAGGACGAGTATGTCTGAGCAGGTCACCGCACCGTTCCGGCCCGCGCCGGTCGGCGGGGTGCTCGACACGGGCGCCGGCCGCACGTCCGCGCAGGCCGAGCAGGCCCGCGCCGCCGGCTGGTCCGCGGGCTGGGCCGCCGGCGCCCGCGCCGCGGCGGAGGCCGCCCGTGCCCAGCGGGAGGCGCTGCTCGCCGAGCACGCCGCCGCCGAGGAGGCCCGCGCGGCGCAGGTCGCCGGTGCGGTCGCCGTCCTGCGCCGTGCCGCCGAGGCGGCCGCCGCACGGACCGCGCCGGTCCTCCAGGACGCCGCGGCCACGCTCGACGAGGGTGCGGTGCTGCTCGCGCAGGCCGTGCTGGGCGCCGAGCTCGCGGACGGCGCCGACCGGGCCCGCGCGGCGCTGGCCCGTGCGCTGAGCCTGCCGCTCGACGCCGGCGTCCACACCGTGAGGCTGCACCCGTCCGACCTGGCCGCCGTCACGGCTGCCGGGGCCGCGGTGCCCGCCGGCGTGCAGCTGGTCGCGGACGGGTCCCTGCGGCCCGGGGACGCGGTCAGCGAGCTGGCGGACGGGTTCCTCGACGCCCGCATCTCCACGGCGGTCGAGCGCGCCGCGCGGGCCCTCGCCGCGGTCGACACGCTGCCGGGGGACCTCGCGTGAGCGCGTCCCTGACCCGCAGCACCCGCTGGCAGACGGCGCTCGGCGCCGCCGCACCGGAGCGGGTGGGCACCGTGCGCACCGTCGTCGGGCTGTCCGTCGAGGTCGCCGGCGTCGACTGCCCGGTCGGTGGGCTCGTGCGCATCGGCGACCCCGACACCGACGGCGGCGGCGTGCTCGCCGAGGTGGTCGCCACCACCCGCGACGGCGCGCGCTGCATGCCGCTCGGCCCGCTCGACGGCCTGCGGGCCGGCACCCCGGTGCGCAGCCTCGGTCGCTCGCTGACCGCACCGGTCGGGTACGGCCTGCTCGGTCGCGTGCTGGACGGCCTCGGCCGACCGATCGACGGCAAGGGCCCGCTCGCCGCGGCCGGCTCCGTCCCGGTCGCCGGGACCGCCCCGAACGCCATGACGCGGGCCCGCGTCGACACCCCGCTCAGCCTGGGTGTGCGCGTCATGGACACCCTCACCGCCGTGGGACGCGGGCAGCGCATGGGTCTGTTCGCCGGCTCCGGCGTCGGCAAGTCCAGCCTGCTGTCGATGATCGCCCGCGGCACCGACGCCGAGCTCACCGTCATCGCCCTGGTCGGCGAGCGCGGTCGCGAGGTCCGCGAGTTCCTCGAGGACGACCTGGGTCCCGAGGGCCTGGCCCGCTCCGTCGTCGTGGTCGCCACCTCCGACGAGCCGGCGCTGGTCCGCCTGCGCTCGGCGTTCCTGGCCACCCGCATCGCGGAGTCCTTCCGCGACGGCGGCGCCGACGTCGTCCTGATGATGGACTCGCTCACCCGCGTCGCCATGGCACAGCGCGAGATCGGCCTGTCCGTCGGCGAGCCGCCCGCGACCCGCGGGTACCCGCCGTCGACCTTCTCCGTGCTCGCCCAGCTGCTCGAGCGCGCGGGCACCGGCGAGACGGGCTCGGTCACCGGCCTCTACACCGTCCTGGTGGACGGCGACGACCACAACGAGCCGGTCGCGGACGCCGCCCGGTCCATCCTGGACGGCCACATCGTCCTGGACCGCAAGCTCGCCACGGCCGGTCACTTCCCCAGCATCGACGCGCTCGGCTCGATCTCCCGGGTCGCCTCGCGCGTCACCACCCGCGACCAGAAGGGGCTGGCCACCGCGCTGCGGACCGTCATGGCCGCGCGCCGCCAGGCCCAGGACCTGCTCGACGTCGGTGCGTACGCCGCCGGGACCAACCCGCTGGTCGACGCCGCGGTCACGCACGCCGACGAGATCGACGACTTCCTGCGGCAGGGCATGGACGAGCAGGTCCCCGCGTCCGACTCCTGGCAGCGGCTGGCGCGCCTCGTCGGCCGGCTCGGGGTCGCCTGATGGAGCGTGCGTTCCGCCTGGCCGGTCTGCTCCGCCTGCGCGAGCTCCAGGAGGACCAGGCGGCCGCCCGGCTCGCCGCGTCCCACGCGGCGCTGCGCGCGGCGGAGCAGCGTCGGCGGGACACGCTGGCGTCGCTGGTCGGCCACACCGTTCCCGAGACCGCCGGGTCACGGGAGTGGCGGCTGGCGCTCACCGGCCGGGCGGCGCTCGCGCACCTGGTGGCGGACGCCGGCGTCGCGGTCGCGGACGCCGGGTACCGGGTCGGCGAGGACACCGCCGACTGGTCGGCCGCCCGCGGGCGCTCCGTCGGCCTCGAGAAGCTCCGCGACAAGCACCGCGAGGCCGTCGCGGTCGAGGACGGCCGGGCCGAGCAGATCGCCCTCGACGAGATCGCGTCCCGCCGGGCGCGCGCCGATCTGGCAGGTCCCTGATGGCCGCGGCCCCGCCCGGGGCCACCCGCTGCACCCCGCCGGGCCCCCGTCGGCCCCGGCTGACGCCCCCGCCGCACCCCTGACCGAGGAGCTCGACACATGAACCTGCAGGCGATCGCCCCGGCAACCGGCCGAGCCGACCCCCTCGCCGGCGGCCGCACGCGCCCCGGTGCCGCCGAGCGCGCGGACGACTTCGCCGCCGTCCTCGGTCACCACGCGGAGCGACCCGACCGCGCGGGCGACGCCGCCGCCGCGCGTCCGGCCGACCGCACCGGCGCCCGCGACCACCAGCGCGACCACCACCGCGACGTCGGCCGCCCGGACCGCGCAGACCGTGCGGACCGCCGCGAGATCGCCGGCCGCGAGCGCACCGACCGGACGGACCGGAGCGACCGGACGGATCGGGCCGACCGGACGGACCGGACGGACCGGGCCGACCGGACGGACCGGGGCGAGCCGACGGACCGGGCCGACCGAGTGGGGGAGACGGCGGACCGCGCGGACGGCGTCGCCGGTGACGAGCCGGCCACGCCGGTCCCGACGCCGGCCGCGGACGGGCCTGTCGGCACCACGGCGCCCGCGGCGGGCGCCCCCGACGCCGCCGGCACGACGGCGGTACCGACCGCACCGACCGGCGACGCGTCGACGACGGCCGCCCCCGCGACGACCGCGGCGGAGGGCGCCGAGCCCGCCGCCACGGAGCCCACCACCGCGGAGGCCACCACCGCCCTCGCCCTGCCGGCGACCGCCCTGGCGGCCGCCGCTGCGCTGGGACGGGCCGCCGGGGCGGCGCCCCTCACGCCTCCGGGCGCCTCCACCGCCACCACGACGGTCACCGATGGCGCCACCACCGTGGCCGGCGCCGACGGCGTCACGCCTGTGGACCCGGCTGCCACGCCGACGTCCGGGGACGCCGCCGTACCGGCGGTGCCCGGTGCACCCACGACGACCGCTCCGGCGCAGCAGCCCGGCGTGACCACGGCGACCGCCCTCGGGCTCGCGGGCTCTGCGGACACCGCGGCCGCGGGAGCCGGGGCGGCGGCAGGGCTCCCGGCGGACGCGGCCGTGTCGACCGCCGCGTCGGCCGCCGCCCCCGGCGCCCCGGCGGTCGACGCAGCCGCCGCGCGAGCCGGGCAGCCGGCCCTGGCGCCCGTCACGACCGCCCCGTCCACGCCGCCCGCCGCAGCCGCAGCGCTCCCGACGCCCGCCGCCCTGGTGGAGCGCGCGGTGGCGACGCAGCTCACCGCGCCGATCGCCTCGCTGCGCACGGCGGCGGCGGGCGAGCACGTCATGGTGGTCCGAGTCAGCCCCGACAGCATCGGCCCGGTCCGCGTGCGGGCCCACATCGGCGCGGAGGGCGTGCGGATCGAGCTCCTCGGTGCGACCGACGGCGCGCGGGAGGCGCTGAAGGTCGCCTTGCCCGATTTGCGCAGAGACCTCATCGCGGCGGGGTTGCCGGCCGATATCTCTCTCGGGTCGGGACGTCAGTCCACCGGAACCTCCACGGACACCGGCTGGAACGGCAACGGCCCGGCCGGTGACCGCAAGCAGGACGGCGGGCGCTCCACCGGTGGCTCGTCGGCCGGTCGCAGCACCGGGCCGGCCGGGCCCGACGGCGCTCCCGCGTCCGCCGGGACCGGTGGACGCGGGCTGGACGTCACGGTCTGACCGCTCCACCAGCAGGACCCCGCTCCACCAGCCGGACCTCGCTCCACCAGCCGGACCCCGGACGACCAGCTCGACCAGCACGACCCGCAGCTCGACCCATGTGCCCGACCCCACGGAGGACCGCCAGTGAGCATCGACAGCATCACCTCGGCCAGCGGCGGCATCTACTCCGCCGCGGCCGTCGAGGCGAGCGCCGCCAAGGACCCCTCCAAGCTCGGCAAGCAGGCGTTCCTCCAGCTCCTGATCGCCCAGATGAGCAACCAGGACCCGAGCAAGCCGATGGACAGCGACTCGCTGATGACGCAGACCAGCCAGATGGCGTCCATGGAGTCGCTCACGGAGCTGTCCACCACCCAGCGCGAGAGCTTCGCGCTCCAGATGCGCGCGAACGCCGCGGGCATGGTCGGCCAGGACGTCAGCTACCTCGGCCCCGACGGCACCACGACGGTCACCGGGACGGCGACCACCGTCTCGTTCGCCGGCACCGTGCCCACCGTCACGGTCGACGGCGTGGAGGTCGCGCTCGACGCGGTCTCGGCGCTCTCCGTGCGCCGCCCGACCCCGGCCGCCTGACCGCGCCACCCGCTCGACGACCCGTCACAGACCACCGAAGGAACGGACCTCTCCATGCTTCGCTCGCTCTTCTCCGGCATCAGCGGCCTCCGCGCACACCAGACCATGCTCGACGTCACCGGCAACAACATCTCCAACGTCAACACCGCCGGCTTCAAGGCGTCCCAGACGCAGTTCCAGGACACGCTCTCCCAGGTCCTGACGAACGCGGGCGGCGCGCAGCAGGGCGTCGCGGGTGGCACGAACCCGGCGCAGGTCGGGCTCGGCGTCCGGGTCGCGGGCATCACCACGAACTTCCAGCAGGGCTCGTCGCAGCTGACCAACCGCAGCACCGACATGATGATCAACGGCGACGGGTTCTTCACGGTCCGCAACGGTGCGGAGCAGATGTACACCCGTGCCGGGTCGTTCAACTTCGACTCCCTCGGTCAGCTGGTCACGGCCGACGGCTCGCTCGTCCAGGGCTGGGCCGCCGACGCCGACGGCGCCGTCGACACGACCGGCGCGCTGGACACCCTGCAGCTGCCGATCACGACGCTCATGGGCGCCAAGGCCACCCAGGGCGTGGACTTCAAGGGCAACCTGCCGTCCGACGCCGCCGTCGACACGGTGCTGAACCGCACGATCGACGTCTACGACGACCGCGGCAACGCCAGCGCGCTCGCCGTCACCTTCACCAAGGCCGCGACGGGCTGGACGGTCCAGACCCCCTTCTCGGGCGGCCCGCAGCCGATGACGTTCACCGATCGGGGTGCGCTGACCGGCCCGGCGACGATCGCGGGCGGACCCGGCGTGACCGTCGACCTGAGCACGCTGACCGGCTACGCCGGCATCACCTCGGTCGAGGCGGCGTCGCAGGACGGCCGGGAGGCCGGCAGCCTCCAGTCGTTCTCCCTGAACGCGGACGGCACGCTCATGGGGTCGTTCAGCAACGGCCTCAAGCAGGCCATCGGCCAGATCGCCCTGGCGAGCTTCGCCAACCCGACCGGTCTGTCCAAGGCCGGCAGCTCGCTCTTCCGGACCTCGGTCAACTCCGGTGAGCCGATGATCGGCACCGCGGCCACCGGCGGGCGGGGGTCCCTGGCCGGGGGCGCGCTGGAGATGTCGAACGTCGACCTGTCCAGCGAGTTCACCAGCCTGATCATCGCCCAGCGCGGCTTCCAGGCGAACTCCCGCGTCATCACGACGTCGGACGAGCTGCTGCAGGAGCTGGTCAACCTCAAGCGCTGATCCCCGCTGCAGACGGCAGGACGCCTGCGACCGCACCCGCGGTCGCCGGCGTCCTGCTCTCGTCGTGCAGTGGTGCGGTCGTGCTTTCGCGCGACTTTCCCTCCGGTTTCGTCCGGTGCACGTCGGGGCCTTAGGGTGCACCGCGGATCGGCCGGCCGTCGCGCACGTGGACAGCCGGCTCCGGTCGGACGGGCGACGTCGTCGCGACGGCCAGGTCCGGTGCGTCGCTGAGCTCTTGGGGGAGAGTGGATGTCCGAGGTGACCGGAAAGCGCAGTCCTACCGTCGTGCAGGTCCGGGCCGCCGCAGCGGCCGGTGCACCGGGACATCCGGCCGGCGACGCGGCGGACGACGGCGCGGCGGGCCCCGCCGACGAGCTGATCCAGGCCGCTCTCGCCGGGGCGCGCGAGTTCCTCGGCATGGACGTCGCCTTCGTCGGCGAGTTCACCGAGGACCTGCGGGTGTTCCGCCACGTCGCGGACGACGGCCACGGACCGGTGCGGGTCGGCGCCGCCCACCGGCTCGAGGACACCTTCTGCCAGCGCGTGGTCGACGGCCGCCTGCCGAGCCTGATGACCGACGCCGGGGCGAACCTCGAGGCCGCCGCCCTGCCGGTCACCCGGGTCCTGCCGGTGGGTGCCCACCTCAGCGTGCCCATCACGCTCCCGGACGGCCGCCTCTACGGGACCCTGTGCGCGTTCAGCGCCGACCCGATGCCCGAGCTGTCCGAGCAGCACCTCGGAGCCCTGCGCCTGCTGTCCGCGCTGCTCGCCGGCTCGCTGGCCGCCGGCTCGCGGGCCCGCGAGGAGCAGTCGGCCGCCCGGGCCGAGATCCTCGCGGTGATCGGGGGGCAGGACTTCACCACGGCGCTGCAGCCCATCGTCGAGCTGAGCACCGGTCGCCGGGTGGGCTTCGAGGCGCTGACCCGGTTCGGCGAGGGGTCGCCGGACGTGTGGTTCTCCCGTGCGGCCGCGTCGGGCCTGGGGACCGCACTGGAGCTGGCCGCCCTCGACGCCGCCGTGCGGCACCTGCCGGGTCTCCCGGCCGACGAGTACCTCGCGGTCAACCTCTCCGCGGCAGTCCTGTGCTCGGGCGAGTTCGCCGCCCGGATCCCGACGCTGCCGCTGCACCGCCTGGTCGTCGAGCTGACCGAGCAGACCGAGGTCAGCAGTCACGTCGACGTGTCCCAGGTCGTCGCCGCCCTGCGCGCCGGCGGCGCCCGTGTCGCCGTCGACGACGCCGGGTCCGGCTACGCGGGGCTGCACCGGATCGTGGCCCTGGGCCCGGACATCCTCAAGCTCGACCTGGAGCTCATCCGCGGGATCGACCACGACCCCGCACGGCAGTCGCTCACCCTGGCGATGTGCCAGTTCGCCCGGCAGACCGGTGCGACCGTGATCGCCGAGGGGATCGAGTCCGCCGCCCAGCTCGACACGCTGGCGTCGCTGGGCGTCGGCCACGGGCAGGGCTTCCACCTGGGTCGCCCCGCACCGCCGGCCACCTTCGGCCTCCCCGAGCGCACGACGTGCCCGGGCCCGCCGACGCCGCGGCGGGCACCCGAGGGGGTCTGACGGGACGGGGACCTGGGGACCTCGGCGCTCGGGACGTGGGCACGGGTCTCGCAGAGCGCGTACGTCACGGGCGCGCGAGGTCGGTCACGGTCGAGCGGCGACGGTGGACCCGAGCATGCTCTCCGCCCGACGCAACGCCGCTCGCAGGCGGCCGCACTCCAGCAGCGCGAAGCCGAGCTCCTGGTCGGCCCGGTCGGCCCGAGCGCTCTCAGCACGGAGGGCGAGCCGAGCGAGCTCGAGCTCGAGCTCCAGGGCCGCGACCCGACCGGGGCGCTCACCGGCCGCCGTCGTGACTGCCGGGCGGGCGGCGAGACCGGAGATGTCGAGGGCGTCGCGGCTCACGCGCCACTCGTGCCCGCGGATCCCGCGGACCTTGTAGCCGGGTATCTGGCCGCAGCGGACCCTGGTGCGCAGCGTCCTGAGGGCGACGGCGTACAGCAGCGCGGCGTCGCGCAGCGAGAGGTCGCCCGCCGGGGTGCCGGTGCCGGCCGGACGGTCGGTCGGCACGGTCGGGCTCCTTCCAGTCACGGGTACGGGTCCGGCACCGGACGAGCGAAGGCCCCCGGTGCGTCCGGGGGCCTTCGCTCGTGCCACTGACGGTGCGGCGTCAGACCAGGCAGCCGCCGAGCGCGATCGTCCCGTCGATGGAGGCGATGCGGTCGAGGACCGTCTTGTACTGCGCCTGCAGGCCGGCCAGGACCGTCTTCTGCGCGGCGACCGCGTCGCGGTTGACCTTCTTGGCGCTCTCCAGGGTCCGCAGGGTCGCGGACTCGGTGACGATCTTGGCGTCGACGGCGTTCAGGTCGGCCTTGGCGGTGGTGAGCGCCGCCTCCTTGTCGCTGATCGCCTTGTTGAGCGTGTTCAGCGAGGTCTGGAGGGGCGTGAGCTGGTTCTGCAGCGACAGGATGCTGTTCTCCGCGGCGGTGATCGAGGTGTTGAGGGTGCCGAGCGTCGTGACGAGCCTGGCAACCTCACCGTCGAGGCGGGTGACCTCGGCGGTCTCGTTCGTGACGGCGGTGTTCGCGGCGGTGAGCGTCGCCTGCAGGCCCGGCAGGGCGTCCTGGAGGGCCGTGAGCTCGCCCTGCTTCGTGGTGATCTCCGCCTTCGCGGCGGTCAGGTCGCCGGTCAGGCCGGGCAGCGCTGCCTCGAGGGCGGCGATCTCGACCTTCTTCGCGGTGACGGCGGCGTTGGCGTCGCTCAGGGCCGTGCTCGCGGCGGTCTGCGCCGTCCTGGCGTCGGCCAGCGTGTCGGTCGCGCTGGTGACCTGGGCGTTCGCGCCGGCCAGGCTCGTCTGCAGGCCGAGCAGCTGCTGCTGGAGGTTGCTGCTCTCCTGCTGCTTGGCCGACAGCTGCGAGTTCAGCGTGGCCAGCTGGCCCTGCAGCTTGGTGAGGTCGCCGTTCAGGGCGGTGATCAGCGCCGTCTTGTTCGTGGCCTGCTGCTCCGCGGCGGCGATCTCCGCCTTCTTGGCCGTGATCGAGGCGTTCAGCTCCTGCTTCTTCTTGTCCGCGTTGCCCTTGATCGCTGCGAGCTCGGCCTCCAGGGCGGCCAGTTGGGTCCGCAGCCCCGCGGCGTCGGCGACCGGCGTCGCGGTGGCGGCGGCGATCTCGCGCTGCTTCGCGGCGATCTCCGCGTTCTTCGTGGTGAGGTCACCCTCCAGGCCCGCGATCTCGGTCTTCAGCACGGGGAGACGGGCCTCGATGGTGCCGATCTGCTGGCGCAGGGTCGTCACGCTCTGCTGCGCCAGACGCAGGTTCTCCTCGGCCTTGACGACGGCGGCGGTCGCCGTGGCGGCGTTGGTGTCCGCCGTCTTGGCAGCCGTCTCCAGCGCCGGCAGTGCCGCACGGGCGTTGGCCAGGTTCTTCTCCGCCGCGTCCACGAGGGACTGTGCCGCGGCGCCCTGAGCGACCAGCGCGGCCAGCTCCTGCGTGGCCGTCCTGATCAGGGCCAGCTGGGCGTTGACCGTGTTCTGCGCCGCGGTCGCCGCGCCGGTCAGGGTCTGCAGGCGGGTCGTGGCGGCGGCCAGGTCGGCCTCCTTGGTCGCCAGGCTGCCGACCGCCGCGTCCTTCTGCGCCTTGAGGCCGTCCAGGTCGCTCTGGGCGCCGGCGAGCTGCGTCTGCAGCGGGGTGATCTGGTTGACCAGCGTCGTCTTCTGGCCCTGCAGCGCCGTCAGCTCGGTGTTCGCCGCGGCGATCGCCGCGGTCAGCGTCGCCTTGTCGGCCTCGAGCTTGGTCAGCGACATCGTCGCGGTGTCGATCTTCCCGACCAGCGTGGCGTACTCCGCGTCCAGCGCCGCGATCTCCGCCTCGGCTGCCTTGATCTGGGCCGTCAGGGTGTTCTGCGTCGTCACCAGGGCGGTCCGCTCGGCGGTGAGCGTCGCGATCTGCTCGGCGTTCTGGCGCGCCGCGGCCTTGAGCAGGTTCGGCTGCACCATGCCGCGGTGCGCCAGCTGGTTCATCACGCCGTTGCAGACGCCCGACGTCGCGGTCGTCGCGGTGGCGGGCGAGGCGAACGTCAGCATGCCGGCGAACAGACCGGGCAGGACGAGGGCGGAGGCGACGCGGCGGGCGGTGCGCTGGGTGCGTGCAGACATGACGAAGGATCTCCTCGACGGGGTGGGAGCCCCTCGGTCCGAGGAGCGTGACGACCGCATCCGTTCTCGCCACGCGCTCCCCGGGGGCGGAGCGACCAGCTGATGTCCCGGGGAAGTGCGTCACGGCCTGTCGAGAAAAACGTTATCCAGCGGAGGCGCGCACGGCTACCACTGCAAGGCCTCAGGGGCGTTGAGATCGGATCTCAACGCCTCAACACCTCAACACCTCGACGTCTCAACGCCCGGCCTCCTCAGCGGCCAGCCGGACCGCGGCCGCGCGGTCCGGCACCCGCATCTTCTTGAGGATCGTCGAGATGTGGGTGCGCACCGTCACCTGGGCGACGAAGAGCCTGCCGGCGATCTCCTCGGTGGACATGCCCTCGGACATGAGCGCCAGGATCTCCGACTCCCGCGGCGTGAGCTGCGACGTCGCGTGCTTCGGCTTCGGCCGCAGGCTCGGCAGGCGCCGGGGCTGCTCCGTGCGGAACTGCTCCATCACCTTCAGGACGAGCCAGGGCGGCAGGGCTGCCTCGCCGGCCAGCACGCCGCGCAACGACGGGGCGATCTGCTCGGGGTCCATGTCCTTGGGGAGGTAGCCCGACGCGCCGGCACGCAGGGCCGCGAACAGGTCCTCGTCGTCGCGGGACGCGGTCAGCATGACCACCGCAGTCTCGGGGAGGGACTGCGTGATGTCCGCGGCGGCCAGCAGGCCGCTGCCGGGCATGTGGATGTCGAGCAGGCACACGTCGGGCCGGTGCTCCTGCGCCGCGACCACGGCCTCGGGAGCGGTCCGCGCCTCGGCGACAACCTCGCAGCCGCCGTCCTGCAGCGCCTCGCGCACCATCTCCCGCGTCGGCGCGTGGTCGTCGGCGATCACGACCCGCAACGTCCTGCTCATACCCACCTCACCCGCACGGTCGTCCCCTTCCCCGGTGTGGAGTCGACGGTGAGCATGGCCCCCACACCCGTCGCGCGCTCGCGCATGCTCGTCAGGCCGAAGCCGCCACCGTGCGGACTGCGCGGGCTGTCGAGGTCGAAGCCGGCACCGTCGTCCATCACGGTGAGGGCGAGCGGCTCGGCGTCGAGCACGACCTCGATGCGCCCCGCGCCTCCGTGCCGTACCGCGTTGCGCACCGCCTCGCCCGTGATGCGCAGCAGTGCCTCGGACAGCGGACCGTCGGCCTGGGCGCGACGGTCCAGGGAGGTGACGAGCTTGACGTCGTGGCGTGCGGCCATCTCGTCGACGGCGCGTCGGAGTACGACGGGGAACGGCTCGTCGTCGGACCGTGCCAGGGCGACGAGCGCACGCCGTGCCTCGTCCACCGCGCGGCCGGCGGCCGCGGAGATCCGCTCGACCGTGACGGGGTCGCCCGGACGGACGGTCAGGCGGTGCGCCTGTGCACTGATGTACGACAGCTCCTGGATGAGGCCGTCGTGCAGGTCGCGCGCCAGGCGTCGGCGGTCCTCGAGCACCGCGGTCTGCGCCCTGGCCTGCCAGAAGGTGGTGATCTCGCGAGCGGCGCCGACCAGCAGGAAGGCGTAGAACCCGAGGCGGAGCAGGTCCCCGGTGTACAGGAACTGCGTGTACAGCGACGGGAGAAGCAGGTAGTGCACGCGGGCGAACGACGCCAGCACGCAGCCGGCGGCCACCCAGCGGATCAGCTCGTCGCGTGTCCTGTCGGCCTGACGGGCGAACGCCACCGCGGCGAACGCGTAGAGCGCGGCCCCGACGACCTGGACGGCCAGCACGACGGGGTGGGCGACGAACGAGGGTCGTGCGGCGCTCCCGACCAGATGGGGGTCGACGGCAGCGGGGAGCCGCGCGCCCCAGGCCAGCCCGGCGGCGGCCAGAGCGCCCACCACGACCAGCAGCCCCAGGACCAGCAGCCGCGCGGTGCGGGGCTGGAGGCTGCGGCGTGCCGGGGCGAGCGCAGCCGCGGTCAGCAGAGCCGTCCCCACGAGCCGGACCGCCAGCGGCGCCCACGGGCTCGGGTTCGTGTCCGCTCCCAGGGTCAGAGCCTCAGGGACGGCCGTGAGCACGAGGTTCGCCACCGCGACGGTACCCAGGGCCAGCCCCAGGAGGAGGTCCTGCAGCCGGCGGTCCTGGCGGAAGCGCCCGTAGACGAGGTAGCCCACCATCAGCGCGATGACCGCGTTGACGGTCTCCACGACGGCGCGCAGGTCGGGTGCCCGGTAGGCGAAGTGCACGAACGGCAGGGTCGCGACGGCGACGGTGACGAGGGCGGCCACCGCAGCCGTCAGGCTCGCGAGCGCCGCGGCAGGACGGCGTCCCGCGGCGCTGCGGAGCGGGGTCATGGGTCCGGATCCTAGGCACAGCCGGCGCCGCGGACGCGCGCTGGTCTGGTGTTTCACCCCTGCCCGTCCGGCCGCCGCGCCAACCGGGCGAACGCGCCTCTCGCCCCGGGGAAACCTCACAGCGCGGGCATGGGGACCGATGGGCGGGGTACAGGGCTCATGGACGGGCCCGGACGACCCACCCACGGACGGACCCCTCGCTGTGATCATCGTGACCCGACTGAACGGGCGGCAGTTCTCGGTCAACCCCGACCTGCTGCAGCGCATCGACAGCGCCCCCGACACCATCCTCACTCTCGTCGACGGCACGAAGTACATCGTCGAGGAGACCATGCCCCAGGTCATCGACCTGATCACCACCTACCGCGCGACGCTGGTCGCGCGGGCTCAGGACGTGCAGCAGCTCGGCCTGCACGGCGTCCCGGACCTCGACGGCGACGACTCGGCGCCGCTCGCGCAGCCCGTGCCGCTGCGACCCCGGAGGAAGTGATGGACCCGGCAACCCTGATCGGACTCGTCGTCGCGTTCGGCGCGGTCATCGCCTCGATCTTCCTCGAGGGCGCCAGCCCGATGTCGGTCATCCTGCCCGCGCCCATGATGCTCGTCATCGGCGGCACGCTCGGCGCCGGGCTGATCGGCAGCACCCTGAAGGACGCGATCTTCGCCTTCACGTCCCTGCCCAAGGCCATCCTGTTCAAGCCCCCGACACCGGCAGCGACGGTCGAGACGATCGTCTCGCTCGCCGACCGTGCGCGCCGCGAGGGCCTGCTCGCCCTGGAGGACGCCGCCAAGGACATCGACGACGAGTTCCTCAAGTCCGGCCTGCAGGGTGCGATCGACGGGACCGACCCGGAGGACCTGCGGACCATCCTCGAGGACCGCATCGCGACCAAGCGCACCCGGGACAAGGGCGCGGCGAAGTACTTCGCGGACATGGGCGGGTACGCCCCGACCGTCGGGATCATCGGCACGGTCGTGTCCCTGGTCCACGTGCTCGAGAACCTGAACAAGCCCGACGAGCTCGGCCACATGATCGCCGCCGCGTTCGTCGCGACCCTGTGGGGCCTGCTCACCTCCAACCTCATGTGGCTGCCGTTCTCGGCGCGCATGAAGCGGATGTCCGAGCTCGAGTGCTCCCACATGGAGCTGACGGTCGAGGGCCTCATGTCGGTCCAGGCCGGGGCCAACCCGCGCCTGGTCGGTGAGCGTCTGCGCAGCCTGCTGCCGGCCGAGCCCGCGAAGAAGGACAAGGAGAAGGCGGCAGCATGAGTGCCGGACACGGCGGTCGCCGCGCGAAGGGCGGCCACGAGGAGGAGCACGAGAACCACGAGCGGTGGGCCGTGTCCTACGGGGACATGATGACCGTGCTGTGCGCGCTGTTCATCGTCCTGTACTCGATGAGCCAGGTGGACCAGACCAAGTACGAGGCCCTCGCGCAGTCCCTGGCCGAGGGCTTCAACAACAAGTCAGCCTCGGTGCTCAGCGGGTCCGACGGGGTCCTGGACGCCTCGGTGGCCGGCAGCCCGGCGCCGCCTGCTGCCGCGGCGACGCCCGCGGCCGCCACCCCGGCGACGGTCGACCCGACGGCCGCGCCGCCCGCCGACTACGCGGCTGCGGTCAGCGAGGTGGACAGGCTGCGCCAGGTGCAGGCGCAGATCGAGGCGCAGCTCGCCGCCGTGGGGATGGGCCAGCAGGTCCGCTACCTCATCGACGAGCGGGGGCTGGTGATCGGGCTCGTCGCCAACGACGTCTTCTTCGACCAGGGCAGCGCGGTCCTCCGGCCGGCCGCCCACACCCTGCTCGACGCGGCCGCGCCGGTGCTGCTCTCCATCCCGGACCGGATCTCGGTCGAGGGCCACGCCAACGTCGTCCCGGCCTCGGGCCGGTACGCGTCCAACTGGGAGCTGTCCGCGGACCGCGCCACGCAGGTCCTGCGGCGCCTCGTC
Organism: Cellulomonas aerilata; assembly: GCF_007991755.1. GTDB lineage: Bacteria > Actinomycetota > Actinomycetes > Actinomycetales > Cellulomonadaceae > Pengzhenrongella > Pengzhenrongella aerilata. Next base: position 23,830 of record NZ_BJYY01000014.1, read on the forward strand.
GAGTCCGACGGCATGCCCGGCGTGCGCATCTCGGCGACCGGCTACGGGGACACCCGGCCGCTGGACGCCGGCTCCTCGCCGGAGGCCCTCGCGACGAACCGCCGCGTCGACCTCGTGGTGCACAGCGCCCAGCCCGACACCGTGCGCGGGCTGATCCCCGCGGTGGTGGACGGCACCGCCGCCCCCGCCCCGGTCGCGGTGGCACCGGCCCCCGTCGCGGTGGCGCCCGCCGCACCGACCTCCCACGCCAGCACCGAGGCGGCTGCCTCGACCGACGACGAAGGACACTGAGCATGAGCACCGAGCAGCGCGTGATGGTCGGCGGCCGCCGGCCGCTGAGCGAGGCGGCCCGAGCCGGCGCGGCCAAGCCGGAGGAGACCCCCGAGCCCCCCGCGAAGAAGAAGAGCAAGAAGCTGGTCCTGATCATCGGGGTGGTCGTGCTGCTCGCCGCGGCGGCGGCGGCCTGGTTCCTGTTCCTCAAGCCGGCACCCGCGGACGCCGCCGAGCACGAGCCGGAGCCCGTCGTCCTGGGCGCGGTGATGCCGGTCGACTCCGTGAGCCTCAACCTCGCGAACGGCCGCTACCTGCGGCTGGGGATCGCCCTGCAGCTGTCCGCCGAGGCGGGCGCGCACGGCGAGCTGGACACCGCCCGCGCACTGGACCAGGCGATCGCCCTGTTCTCCGGCCGCGACATCGCCGAGGTCAGCGACCCCGCCGTCCGCGACCAGCTCGTCTCCGACCTCGCCCACCAGCTGAGCGAGACCTACCACGGAGAGGTGGTGGACGTGTACCTCACGGAGTACGTCACCCAGTGAGGCACGGTCCGCGCCCGGCACCCGCCGGGCGCGGACCTCCTCCCGCCGGCAGGACGCCGGCGATCCACGGCGCCATGGAGGGCGCCACCTCACCCGCCGCCCCACCCGCCGTGACGTCGCCGGCAGGACGACTCGGGCAGCGGGGCATACACCGTGCAAACCGGTCAGCACCTTTCCTCATGTGGCCCCGCGCGGGACCGATCAGGTGCCTGTGACGGTCCAAGACATGCAGCGGGACACCGCGCGCCGCAGCAAGAAGAGCGGCCCGCCGGAGGTCTACGACTTCCGCCGGCCCATGACCCTCGCCCGCGAGCACGGCCGCGTGCTCGAGCGGGCCTTCGAGACCTACGGGCGTCAGTGGGGCAACCAGCTCACCGCGCGGCTGCGGACGCTGTGCACCGTGACGCTCGAGCAGGTCGCCATGCACTCCTACGAGGAGTACATCCGCAGCCTCCCGCAGACGACCGTCATGGTCCTGTGCAACGTCGAGCCCGGCCGGACCACTGCCGTCGTGCAGCTCCCCGGCGCGCTCGTGATGAGCTGGGTCGACCTGCTCCTCGGCGGCCCGGGCCGCCCGGTCGGCGACGTCGACCGCGAGCTCACCGACATCGAGTTCTCCCTGGTGCGGTCCGTCCTGCAGCACTCCCTGGCCGACATCGGCTACTCGTTCGCCTCCGTCCTGCCGCTCGAGGCGTCGGTGCGCTCAGTGCAGTACAACCCGCAGTTCGTCCAGGTCGTCCCCGCCTCCGTGCCGGTCATCGTCGCCACCTTCACGCTGGGCATCGGCGAGACCGACCAGACGGCGACCATGATGATCCCCGCCGACCTGCTGCTGGGCGGCCTGCGCGCGGGGGAGTCCGCCGACAGCCGGTCCGACGACGAGGTCGCGGCCCACGCCGAGGCGCTCGCCAGCCTGGCCCGCGGCGTCGAGGACGTCCCGGTCCCCGTCTCGGTCCGGTTCTCCCCGGTGACCGTGCGCCCGACGCAGATCATCGGCCTGACCATCGGCGCCGTCCTGCAGCTCAACCACCCCACCGCCCGTCCGCTCGACGTCGTCGTCGACGACGTCGTGCTCGCCCGTGCCGCCGCCGGGACCCAGGGCACGCGGCTCGCGTGCCGGATCGTCACCTCCGAGGAGATCGTCTGATGTCTGCCCGCACCGCCCCGGCCCTGGACGCGCGCACCGCCGCGGACCTGCTCGTCGCGCTCCTCCCCTCCACCGTGCCGCTCACCGTGGCCCCGCTGCTCCCGGGCGCCGCCCCCGCGCCCACCGAGACCGCCGTCGTCGCCACGTTCGTCGGCGCCACCAGCGTCGAGCTGGTCCTGGTCGCCGAGACGGCCGTGGCCCAGTCCCTCGCCGGCCAGGGTGGGGTGTCGCTCGCCGACGCGCTGCGCCCGGCGCTGGAGGCCGCCGCCGGCGCGTTCGGGCACGGCGTCCTGGACGCCGCGGAGGTCCGCCCCGTCGGCGGGGACCTGACGGGCGACGCCCTGACCGCCTTCGCGCTCGAGGCCGACGGCGTCCCGCAGGCCTGGTTCGGGGTCCGTCCGCGCGCCCAGCACCCCGGCGTCCCGACGCAGCGCTCCTCGAGCGACCGTCCCGCCGCGCAGCGTGCCGACATGCGCGTGCTCTACGACGTCGAGATGACCCTGACCGCGGAGATCGGCCGCACCCGCCTGCCGGTCCGCCAGGTCCTGGACCTGGTCCCGGGCTCGGTGCTCGAGCTCGACCGCACGGCCGGTGCCCCCGCCGACCTCATGGTCAACGGCCGACTGATCGCTCGCGGCGAGGTCGTCGTCGTGGACGAGGACTACGGCATCCGGATCACCGAGATCGTCTCCGCCGAGCAGGCCGCCGGCTGATGGACACCGCTCTCCTGGGACTGCGCGTGGTCCTCTCGCTCGCCTGCGTGCTCGGCCTGATCTGGTTCGCCGGCCGCAAGCTGCAGGGCACCGCGGGCGTGCGCCGGCAGCGCACCGTGCCGCTGTCCGTGCTTGGGCGCCAGTCGCTCGGCAAGGGCGCGGGCGTCGCGCTCGTCGAGGTCGCCGGCCGCGTCCTGCTGCTCGGCGTCGGCGAGCAGGGCGTCAGCGTGCTCACCGAGGTCGACGTCGACGCGGTGCCGGCCGCGACGGGTCGCGCCCCGGAGCGCACCGGCCAGGTGCGCGAGGAGCTCGACCTGACGACGCTGCCCGTCCTGCAGGCCCTGGAGAGCGGCACGACGACCGACACGCAGCCCCACCGGGGGAGCGACGTCCCCGGCCGCACGTCCGGCGGCACGTCGTCCGTTGGCGAGCCCGTGCCCGCCGACCCGGCCGCGGGCGACGACGCCGCGCCGGGCGCGTCCGTCCAGCACGAGCACGACGCGGCCGGCACGACCCCCACGACCGGCACCTCCTCCGACACCCCCGTCACCCCCGACGCCGCCGACACCCTCGACGCCTCCGTCACCCCCGACGCCTCCGACACCCTCGACGCCGCCGTCACCCCCGACGCCGCCGACACGTCGGACACGGCCGAGGCCGCGGGCTCCGACGGCGCGGCCGGCGACGCGGAGGACCGCGGCCCGGACGCCCCTGCCGAGTCGCCCGCCGTCCCGACCCCGCACGCCGAGGGCACCGCCCGCCTGGCCGCCCTCGCCGGCCTGGCCGCCGGCGCGAGCGCCGCCCAGGCCGGCGCCACCCGGTCCGACGCGCAGGCGTGCACCGCCTCGTCCGGTGCCCTGGCCGGCTCGATCCTGTCGCCCGACACCTGGCGCCGCGCCGTCGACGTCGTGCAGCGCCGGACGGCCCGCTGATGGCCGCCGCCCACCGGGCACACCCTCGGCCCCTGGCCCGCCTGCCCCGGGTGCTCGCGCTGGTCGGGCTCGCACTCGCCCTCGGTCTGCTGCTCGCCGTGGTCACCGGCGTCGTGGCCGCCCCGGGCGCGCACGCGGCCCCGATCGACCCCACCGCTCCGGCCGCGCCGACCGTGCCGGGTGCCCCCACCGGGCCCGACCCGTCGATCACCGTCGACCTCAACGGCGTCAACGGGACCCCGAGCAGCTCCATCGTGGTGCTGCTCGCGCTGACCGTGCTCTCCGTCGCGCCGGCCCTGCTGCTGATGATGACCAGCTTCACCAAGATCTTCGTGGTGCTGGCGCTGACCCGGAACGCCCTGGGGCTGACCGGCGTGCCGCCGAACCAGGTGCTGGCCGGCCTGGCCCTGTTCCTCAGCATCTTCGTCATGTCGCCGGTGCTCGGCGAGGTGAACAGCCTCGGCCTGCAGCCCTACCTGGACGGCTCCCTCACCTTCCAGCAGGCCGTCGAGGCCGGCGTCGGCCCGCTGCGCGAGTTCATGCTCGGGCAGACCCGCGAGGAGGACCTGGCGCTGATGACCCGCGCCGCGGACCTGCCCAACCCGGAGACCGCCGAGTCGGTCCCCACGCTCACCCTCATCCCCGCCTTCATGCTCTCCGAGCTGCGGTCGGCGTTCATCATCGGCTTCGTCGTCTTCGTGCCGTTCCTGGTCATCGACCTGGTCGTGTCCTCGGCGCTGATGGCGATGGGCATGATGATGCTGCCGCCCGTCATGGTCTCGCTGCCCTTCAAGCTGCTGCTCTTCGTCCTCGTCGACGGCTGGGGCCTGATCATCACCGCGCTCGTGGGCTCCTACACCGGGAACGGCTGACCCATGGACACCAACGCGATCCTCGACATCGGCCTCGACGCGCTCCTCCTCGCGGCCAAGCTCTGCGCCCCCGTGCTGGTCACGGCGCTGGTGATCGGCTTCGCCGTCTCCCTGCTGCAGTCGATCACCCAGATCCAGGAGGTGACGCTGAGTTTCGTGCCCAAGGCCATCGGCGTCTCGGTGGCCCTGCTGGTGGCCGGGCACTGGATGATCGCCGAGACGGTGACGTTCACCCAGGACCTCTTCGAGCGCATCCCGTCGCTGCTGGGGTCCTGAGACCGTGGACGTCACGCTGCCTTGGGGGGACCTCGAGTCGGTGCTGCTGGCCGGTGTGCGGATGGCCGCGTTCCTGGTCATCGCGCCGCCGTTCTCGCACCGCGGCGTCCCGGCCACGGTCAAGGCGATGCTCGCCATGGGCCTGGCGCTGCTGGTCGCACCGCGCGGCGGAGCGGCCGGGGACCCCGGCGACGTCGCGGGCTTCGTCGGGCAGCTGATCATGCAGGCCGTCATCGGCCTCGCCCTGGGGTTCCTGGTGGCGGTCGTGTTCGGCGTCATCCAGTCCGCCGGTGCGCTGCTCGACATGTTCGCCGGGTTCCAGGTCGCGTCGGCCTACGACCCGATGCAGCAGAGCAGCGGCGCGCTGCTGCAGCGTCTGTACCAGATGACCGCGATCGTCCTGCTCTTCGCGTCCGACGGGTACCAGCTGGTCGTCACCGGCCTGGTCCGCACGTTCGACGTGCTGCCGGTCGGCGCCCCGCTGGACGTCGCCGCGGCCGCCGCCTCCAGCACGGAGGGGATGACCCAGATCTTCCTCGCCGCCCTGCAGGTCGCCGGACCGCTCGCCGTGGTCCTCTTCCTGGCCGACGTCGGCCTGGGCCTGCTCACCCGCGTGGCGCCGGCGCTCAACGCCTTCGCGCTGGGCTTCCCGCTGAAGATCCTGATGACCCTGAGCCTGCTCGGCATGGCCTACGTCGCCCTGCCCGAGCTGGTGTCCGCGCTCGCGGAGGACGCGATGCGCCACGTGATGGAGGTCGCCCGATGAGCCGGCGCACCCCGGGCCGAGGAGCGACGTCGTGAGCGGCGGCGAGGACAAGACCGAGAACGCCACACCGAAGCGCATGCGCGAGCTGCGCCGGGACGGCTCCCTGCAGCGCTCGCAGGACGTCTCGGCGTGGCTCGGCATGGGCGTCGCCGGGGTGACGCTGTCCGTGGTGGTGAAGGCGGGCTCCGACGCCGCCGCCGGGCAGCTCCGGGCGGTCAGCGACGTGATCGCGGACCCGGACCCCGCCGTGGCGCTCCGGCTGCTCGGTGACGGCCTCGGCTCGATCCTGACGACCGTCGCCCCGCTGCTGGCCGTCGTCGTGGTCGCCGCGATCGTCGGCTCCGCGGTGCAGGGCGGCATCCACGTCTCGACGAAGAAGCTCAAGCCGACCTTCAAGCAGTTCAACGTCTTCGCCGGGGTCAAGCGCCTGGTCGGCGCGCAGTCCTGGTGGCAGGGCGGCAAGTCGCTGCTGAAGACCGTCGTGATCGGCGCCGTGCTGGTCAGCGTCGCCCAGGGCCTGACCCCGCTCCTGCTCGCGTCCGGCGGGCTGTCCCTGCAGCAGGTGCTCGACGTCGCCGCCGGCGGCGTGGGCTCGCTGCTGCGCACCGCCGTGTTGGCCGGGCTCGCGCTCGCCGTCGTCGACGTCGTCTTCATCAGCAAGCAGAACCGCAAGAAGACCAAGATGACGCTCAAGGAGGTCAAGGACGAGCACAAGGCGTCCGAGGGCGACCCGCACATCAAGGGCCAGATCCGGTCCAAGCAGCTGGCGATGAGCCGCAACCGCATGATGGCGGCGATCGCCGACGCGGACGTCGTCCTGGTCAACCCCACCCACGTCGCCGTCGCGCTCAAGTACGAGCCCGGCACCGGCGCCCCGCGCGTGGTCGCGAAGGGCGCGGGGCACGTCGCCGCGCGCATCCGCCAGGAGGCGGGCGCCCAGCGCGTGCCGCTCGTGGAGGACATCCCGCTGGCGCGTGCGCTGCACGCCGCGTGCGAGCTGGGTCAGGAGATCCCGGCCGAGCTGTTCACCCAGGTCGCCAAGGTCCTCGCGTTCGTCATGGCGCTGCGCCGCCGCGGCGCCGCCCAGGGCACCCACAAGGTGCCCACCCGCGCCGCCGCCTGACCCATCCCCGCCCGCCGGGCGCCCGCTCGCCCCGCGCCCCGCTCGCCCGCCCGCTCGCCGAGTGCGACGTCCCGGACCTTTCGCTGCCGCTAAAGGGTCCACGACGTCGCACTCGGCCGGGAGGAGGCGAGGCGGGCGTGGGGCGCGCCGTGCACCCGGCCCGGGGAGGCGCGGGCGCGCCTGCGCTCGCCGAGTGTGACGTTCCGGACGTTTGGGCGCCGCGGAAGGGTCCACGACGTCGCACTCGGCCGGGAGGAGCGGAGGCGGCGGGGGCGTGCCGTGCATCCGGCGGGGGAGGCGCGGGCCGGGCACCTGCGCTCCGCCGAGTGCGACGTTCCGGACGTTCAGGCGTCGCGGAAGGGTCCACGACGTCGCACTCGGCCGGGAGGGAAGTGCGGGACGGGGGCCGTGCACTCCTCACAAACCGGACGATGCGCCCGATCTGCACCGTGACGGTCGCACGGCGACCGTCCGCCGCACGCCCAGCCCTGACCCGCGCGCACCCCACGAGGACCCCATGACGAAGAGCAAGAACCGGAACATCGCCGGTCTGGCCGTCCCCGCCGGCGTCGTGGGGATCGTGCTCCTGCTCGTGGTGCCCCTGCCGGCGCCCCTGCTGGACATGCTCATCGTCTTCAACATCGTGGGGTCGCTGGTCATCCTGCTGACCAGCATGTACGTCAAGCGTCCGCTGGACTTCTCGATCTTCCCGTCGCTGCTGCTGATCGCGACCCTGTTCCGGCTGGGGCTCAACGTCGCCTCGACCCGGCTCGTGCTGCGCGACGGGTACGCAGGCGAGGTCATCGGCGCCTTCGGCCACTTCGTCGTCGGCGGCTCGCTCGTCATCGGCCTGGTGATCTTCCTGATCCTGGTAGTCATCCAGTTCGTCGTGATCACCAACGGTGCTGGACGCGTCGCGGAGGTCGGCGCGCGCTTCACCCTCGACGCGATGCCCGGCAAGCAGATGGCCATCGACGCCGACCTCAACTCCGGCCTCATCGACGAGGACACCGCCCGCAGACGGCGCTCCGACGTCGCGGCCGAGGCCGACTTCTACGGGGCCATGGACGGTGGGTCCAAGTTCGTCAAGGGCGACGCCATCGCCGGCATCATCATCACGGTCATCAACCTGGTCGGCGGCATCATCATCGGGATGGTGCAGATGGGCATGGCGCCCATGGAGGCCGTCGAGCGGTTCAGCCTGCTGACCATCGGTGACGGCCTGGTCACCCAGATCCCCGCCCTGCTGCTCTCGGTCTCCAGCGGCATCATCGTCACCCGCTCCGCAACGGACCCCGACCTGGGCAGCACCGCCAGCACCCAGCTGACGCAGTCGCGCCAGGCGCTGCAGATCGCCGCCGCCTCCGCGATCGCGATGAGCCTGATCCCGGGCCTGCCCAAGCTCCCGTTCGTGCTGGTCGGCGCCCTCCTGCTCGTCGCCGCCCAGCGCAGCAAGGCCCGCACGGTCGCCGCGGAGGCCGAGGCCGCCGCGGCCGAGTCGACGCCCGGGGGAGCGGCCCCCTCGGCGGACACCCCCGAGGCGCTCATCGAGCAGATGCGGGTCCACGCCCTGGAGATCCTGCTCGCCCCGGACCTGGTCGACCTCGTCGGCGGCGGCGACGGCGACCTGCTGTCCCGGGTGCGGGGCCTGCGGCGCAAGATCGCGTTCGACCTCGGCGTCGTGGTCCCCCCGGTGCGCACCCGCGACTCGGTGGACCTGCCCCGCGGCACCTACGCCGTGCGCATCTCCGGCGTCGAGGTGGGCCGCGGCGAGCTCCCCGGTGGTCGCATGCTCGCACTCGGGGACGCCCTGGACGCCCTGCCCGGCCAGTCGGTGCACGAGCCGGTGTTCGGCCTGGCCGGCAAGTGGGTCCCGGCCGAGCTGCGGCACGCCGCCGAGATGTCCGGCGCGACCGTCGTCGACCGCGTCTCGGTCCTCATCACGCACCTCGGCTCGATCATCACCAAGCACGCGTCCCGGCTGCTGTCCCGCGAGGACGTGCGCGTCCTCACCGAGGGCGTGAAGGCCGTCAACCCGTCCGTGGTCGACGAGCTGGTCCCCGGCCTGCTCAGCCTGGGCGAGGTGCAGCGGGTGCTGCAGGGCCTGCTCGACGAGCAGGTCCCGATCCGTGACCTGGGCCGCATCTACGAGGCGCTGTCCATGCGCGCCAAGGACAGCACCCACCTCGGTGGGCTCGTCGAGGCGTCGCGCGCCGCGCTGGGACCCGCGCTCGCCGCCCCGTACGGGGTCGACGGCGTCCTGCGCGTCGTGATCGTCGACCCGATGCTCGAGCAGCAGCTCGTGGAGTCGCTGCGGCCGGCCGACGGCGGGATGCAGATCATGATGGACCCCGTCCGGGTGGACGCCATGCTCGGCTCGGTGCGCGCCTGCGTCGAGACCGCCGAGCGTCTGGGGGTCTCCGCGGTCCTCGCGTGCGCCCCCGCGCTGCGGGCCCCGCTGCGCTCGCTGGTGCTGCTCGCCACCCCCGACCTGCCCGTACTGTCGTACCACGAGGTGACCGAATCCGGTCTGCGGATCGAGACGGTGGGGACGGTACGAGATGTCCAGGCGGTTGCTGCTTGACGGTGACGACCTCCCGGCGCTGATGCAGCGCGTGCGCACCGAGATGGGGCCCGACGCCGTGGTCGTCAAGGCCGAGCGGGTGCGCACCGGCGGCGTGGCCGGCTTCTTCGCCAAGGAGCACTTCGAGGTCACCGTCGAGATCCCGGACGGGCCGACCCGGCCCGCCGCCGCACGCCCGGCCGCCGTGGGCATGTCGGCCCTGCTGGACGCCGCGGACGCCGCCGACCTCGGTGGCGGCGCGACCGGTCCGGCCGGCCCGGCCACGACGTCCCCGCCGACGAGGTCCTCGGCCGCGACGCCTCACGCGGTTCCGGCGGCACCGGCCTCCCCGGGCGCCCGCCCGGTGGGCGGACCGCGGGTCTCCACCGACGGCGACTCGTTCGCCACCCTCCTCGCGTCGATCGACGGCATGGCGCAGGCGCCGCGGGACCCCGCCGCACCGCCCGTCCCGTCGCCCCGCACCGAGCGACCCGGCGCGCCGGGCGTCCCGGCCGGGGCAGGCCGCGACGCCGCCGACCCCACCGCCGGCGAGGAGCCCGCCGGCGACAAGCCCCCGATCCCCGCTGCCCGCTTCGCCCCGCAGGGCGCGACCGTGACCGCCGCGACGTTCGCGCCGCTGGACGCCTCCACCCCGGTCGCGGCCCCCGCCCCGGCGGGCCCGTCCACCGCGACCCCTCACTCGGCGCCGGCCGCCGGGGCGCCCGCCGCCGCGGTGTCGGCCGCGGCGCCCGCCCCCGCGACGTCCGCCCAGGCGACGTCCGCCCCCGTGGCGCCGACCGTCGTCCTGCCGTCCGTCCCGACCCCGCACCCCCCGGGCGGTGGTGACCGCCGCGCGCTGCTCGGTCTGGGCGTCCCCGCGTCCGTGCTCGGCGCCGGACCGCTCGACGAGCCGCTGCCGCTGTCCCGGCTGCTGGGTGCCCTGCCCCGACCGCCGATGCCGCTGCGGGCGGAGGGCTCTGTCGTCGTCGTCGTGGGGGAGGGGTCCCAGGCCCTGCCGGTGGCGACCCAGCTCGCCCAGCGTGCCCGTCTCAACGCCCAGGACGTCGTCCTGGCGGGAGCCATCGAGGCGGTCGCCGGACACGGCCGGCGCCTGCTGAGCCCGGTCGCTGCGGCCCGGCACCGCGCGAAGCTCACGGAGACGGACCCGGTCAGCATCGTCGCCCTCGGCGTCGGTCCGGACAGCGAGGACTGGTCCGCCGCCGCAGGGCTGCTCGCCGCGCTGGAGCCCGACCAGTGCTGGGCGGCCGTCGACGCCCGGCGCAAGGCCGCGGACCTGCGCGCGTGGATGCGCGCGATCGGTGGGACCCGCGCGTTCGACGTCGTCGCGGCCGCGTGGGTGCACGAGACGCAGGAACCGGGGACGGTGCTGGACCTGGGCGCCCCGGTCGGGTGGCTCGACGGGCTGCCGGCGACACCGGTCGTGTGGGCGGCGGTCCTCAGCGAGCGCCTCGACGCGGACGCGCGCTGGGACTGACCGACGGCGGCGGGGCCGTCCGGGTGACCGGGGCGCGCCCGGACGGCCGTCCCGGCGGCGTGCTCGGGTCCGCGGCGAGTAGGGTCGGCCCATGCTGGTGCTGAGCCGTCGCGTCGGGGAGCGACTGATGATCGGGGACGACGTCGTCGTCACCATCCTCGAGGTGCGCAGCGACGGGGTCCGGCTGGGCATCGACGCACCGCGCTCGGTCGTCATCAACCGCGCCGAGGTCATCGAGGCCGTCCGGGAGTCGAACGTCGAGGCGACCACCGCCGACGACGACGCCGTCGAGGCGCTGCGCCGCCTCATGCCGCCCCGCACCCGCTGACCCGCGGACCACCGCCGGCCTCGACGAGCGTCCACCCCGGCCGACCCGCCCCGCGCGAACCCCCCGGCCGCCGACCCGCCTCGCGAGCCCGGCAGCACCTGCCCGGCCCCCACGTCCATGCCCCGCCCCGCCCCGCCCCGCCCGCCTGGCCCCGCGTTCCCCTCACGTCCGCCACCCCCGTGCCGATCAGGTCGGAAGTCAGCAGTCGAGGTGCAACGGGAGGCAAGTCGTGGAGGACATGGACGAGATCGTCCGTGAGTTCCTGGTCGAGAGCTACGAGAACCTCGACCAGCTGGACCAGGACCTGGTGGCCCTGGAGGGCGCGCCGGACTCACGTGAGCTGCTCAGCAGCGTTTTCCGCACCATCCACACCATCAAGGGGACCAGCGGGTTCCTCGCCTTCGGGCTGCTGGAGCGGGTCGCCCACGCGGGTGAGAACCTGCTCGTCGAGCTGCGCGACGGCCGCCGGTCCATGGACCAGCCGACCGCCGACGTGCTCCTGCTCATGGTCGACACCATCCGCCTGATCCTCGGCACCATCGAGGCGTCCGGCGCGGAGGGCGACGTCGCCGTCGACCCCGTCATCGAGAAGATCCACGCCGTCCTCGAGGGCCGCACGGCCGACGCCGCCGCGGCGCCCGTCGCGGAGGACGTCGAGCCGTCGGTCGTCGAGCCCGTCGACCTGCCGGTCGTGCAGGCGCCCGCCGCCGTCGTGACCGAGGTCGCCGCGGCGCCCGCCGCGGTCGCCTCGAGCCGCAAGGTCGGCGCCCGCAAGGCCGCGTCCGCCGCCACGCCGGCCCCTGCCACCAAGGCCGCCGCCCCCACGAAGGCCGTGCGGGCCCCGAGGGCCACCAAGGCCGCCGGCGCCCGCGCCGCCTCGTCGGCGCAGGCCGTCGCCGTCGCCGTGGAGGCCGCGCCGGTCCACCGCCCGGCGGTCCCCGCGCCGTCCGGCGTCGTGCCCGCCCAGCAGCCGGCCCCCGCAGCCGAGAGCGTGCCCGTCGCGCCGCCGACCGCACCGCCCGTCGCGCCGACCGCACCGCCCGCAGCACCGCCGGTCGCCCAGGCGGCCGTCCCCGCCGCGGCGCCGAAGACCGCCGCGGCCGAGCCGGGCGCCGAGGGCCCCGGCCTGCGCACCGCCGCGGAGACCTCGATCCGCGTGGACGTCGAGCTCCTGGACGCGCTCATGCGCCAGGTCGGCGAGCTCGTGCTCGCCCGCAACCAGATCAGCCGGCTCGCGGACGGCAACGTCGACCTCGACCTGGTCCGCTCCGCGCAGCGGCTGAGCCTCATCGCCTCCGAGCTGCAGGAGGGCGTCATGAAGACGCGCATGCAGCCCATCGACCACGTGTGGTCCAAGATGCCGCGCATCGTGCGGGACCTCGCCGCCGTGTGCGGGCGCCAGGTGCGCCTGGAGATGGTCGGCAAGGAGACCGAGCTTGACCGCACCCTGCTCGAGGCGGTCAAGGACCCGCTGACGCACCTGGTGCGCAACGCCGTCGACCACGGCATCGAGGCGGCGGAGGTGCGCGAGGCCGCGGGCAAGGTCCCCACTGGGCTGCTCACCCTGCGCGCCTACCACGCCGGTGGTCAGGTCGTCGTGGAGGTCACCGACGACGGCAAGGGCATCGACCCCGAGCGGGTCGGCGCCAAGGCCGTCGAGAAGGGGCTGCGCACCGCCGACCAGGTCACCGGGATGAGCCCCCAGGAGCTCCTGCAGATGCTGTTCCTGCCGGGCTTCTCCACGGCCGAGGCGGTCACGAACGTCTCCGGGCGCGGTGTCGGCATGGACGTCGTGCGCACGAAGATCGAGGCGATCGGCGGCACCGTCGAGGTGGAGTCGGTCGTCAGCCGCGGCACCACCTGGCGCCTGCGGATCCCGCTGACGCTGGCGATCATGCCCGCCCTGACGGTCGAGTCGGCGGGTGAGCTGTACGCGATCCCGCAGGTCAGCCTGCTCGAGCTCGTCGCGCTGGACGGCCAGAAGGCCGGCGGGGCGATCGAGTACATCAACTCCGCGCCGGTCTACCGGCTGCGCGGGGCGCTGCTCCCGCTGGTCAGCCTGCGCGACGTCCTGGAGTACGGCGGCGAGCGTGACGCCGACACCCCCACCGTGATCGCCGTCCTGCAGGCCGACACCCAGCGCTTCGGTCTGGTCGTGGACCGCGTCCTGAACACCGAGGAGATCGTCGTCAAGCCCCTCTCCGCCCGGCTCAAGGCGATCGGCACCTACGCCGGCGCCACGCTGCTGGGTGACGGGCGCGTCTCGCTGATCCTCGACGTGCAGGCGATCGCCCGGCGCACGCTGTCCGGGGAGTCCCTGGAGGCGGACTGGGAGCAGTCGGCGGCCAAGGCCGCACGCGCGGCCGACGCCGAGCAGGTGCTGGTCGCCGGCATCGGCGGTGGCCGCCGGGTCGCGATCCCGCTCTCGGCCGTCACGCGGCTGGAGCGGCTCAAGCACGAGGTGATCGAGCACGTCGGTGGGCGCGAGGTGGTCCAGTACCGCGGCGCGATCGTCCCGCTGGTCCGGCTCGAGCGCCTGCTCGGCGGCTACACGGAGGCCGCCTCCGAGGAGCTGCTGGTGGTCGTCTACACGCGGGGCACCCGCAGCGTGGCGATCGTGGTCGAGGAGATCGTCGACATCGTCGAGGACGACTTCGCCCAGCACAGCCAGATCGACGACCACGGGCTGGTCGGGTCCACGGTGCTCAAGGAGCGCGTGACCGAGCTGCTCGACGTCCGCCAGGCCGTCATGGCGGCCGACCCGTCCTTCTTCGACGACGTCGACACGCACGGCACGTCCGACCTTTCCCAGCTGCACGTCTTCGCAGGAGCCAGCGCATGAGCCGCCAGTTCGCCACCTTCACGCTCGACGGCGCCCGCTACGGCGTCGACGTCCTGCGGGTCCAGGAGGCGCTGCGGGCGCACACCCGCACGCCCGTGCCGCTGGCCCCCAAGGGGATCGCCGGCCTGGTCAACCTGCGCGGGCAGGTCGTCATGACCATCGACCTGCGCAGCCGCCTCGGGCTCGCGCCGCTGCCCGGCGACGCGGAGCCGATGATGGTCGTCGTCCAGGTCGACGGGGAGCCGATCAGCCTGCTCGTCGACGAGATCGGCGACGTGACCGACGTCGAGGAGGGGCAGTTCGAGACCCCGCCCGACACCCTGCCGACCGCACTGCGCGAGGTCATCCTCGGCGCGTACAAGCTCGACCGCGGGCTGCTGCTCGCGCTGGACGTCGACCGCGCCACCGCGGCCTGACGCCGGCCGGCACGTCCGGTCACCACGTCCGGCCGCTCGACCGCGCCACCTCGACGAACGCCCCCGTCCGCACCGGACGGGGGCGTCCGTCGTGCGGGGACGGGTGACGCCCCACCCCTCATGACCCGGCTCACGGCGTCGATGGGCCGGGCGAGAGCCACCCGACCCAGACCTCGCCCACCGGCGATGAGGAGCCAGCCATGAGCACGACCACGTACGGGACGCCCGCCGCACCGCCCAGCGCCCGACGCGGGCCCGTCGCCTGGTTCGGCGACCGCTCGGTCCGGACCCGCATCCTCAGCGCGATCGGCCTGCTGGCCGTCGTGTCTGCCGGGACCGGGGTGCTGGCGGTGTCCGCGCTGCAGGGTCTTGCCCAGGACACCGCCCAGCTCACCGAGATCCAGCGTGAGGTGGTGACCAACCGCGGAGCGGTCCACCAGGGCCAGCTGAAGGCACGACTCATCGTGGCCCAGGTCGCGGCGGTCGAGTCGGCCGAGCTCGAGGAGGTCTGGCTCGAGAAGCAGGCGGAGAACGACGCGGAGGTGGAGACCGCCGTCGAGGCGTTCGAGGCGGGCGGCGGCGTCGAGGTGGCGCCCCGGTGGGTCGAGTTCCGCGCGGCCTACGCCGAGTGGCTGGACGTCCGCGACGCGCAGCTGGTCCCCGCGGCGCAGGCGGACGACGGGTCGTACGACGGCCTGCTGGACTCGGCGAGCCAGCCGCTCATCGACGTCTACGTCGACGAGCTCGACGCCGTCGAGCAGGACGTCACCGCGCACATGGACGACATCGCCCGGAAGGCGGCGACGTCGGCGTCCGCGGCGCAGCGCACTCTGGTCCTGACGCTGTCCGCGGCCCTGCTGCTCGTGGTGGCCCTCGGGTACGCGATCGCCCAGGGGATCCGGCGCTCGGTCACCGCGGTGCAGACGTCCCTGGAGGCCATGGCCGCCGGTGACCTCACCGTGCCCGCCGGTGTCACGAGCCGCGACGAGGTGGGCCGCATGGCGCACGCCCTCGCCGCCGCCCAGGGCTCGCTGCGGGCCACGCTGGCCGGGGTGTCCGAGACGGCCGGGACCGTCGCCGCCGCCGCGGAGGAGCTGTCCGCCGCCAACACCCAGGTCGCCGCCGGGTCCGAGGCGAGCAGCGCGCAGGCCGGCGTCGTCGCCGCCGCGGCCGAGCAGGTCAGCCGCAACGTCCAGACCGTGGCCGCCGGGGCGGAGCAGATGGGCGCGTCCATCCGGGAGATCGCCCAGAACGCGAGCGAGGCCGCCAAGGTCGCCATGCAGGCGACCGGGGTCGCCGCGGCGACGAACGACTCGGTCGCGAAGCTGGGCACCTCGAGCCAGGAGATCGGCAACGTCGTCAAGGTCATCACCTCCATCGCGGAGCAGACAAACCTGCTCGCGCTGAACGCGACCATCGAGGCCGCCCGCGCGGGGGAGGCCGGCAAGGGCTTCGCCGTCGTCGCCGGAGAGGTCAAGGAGCTCGCGCAGGAGACCGCCCGGGCCACCGAGGACATCGCCCGCCGGGTCGAGGCCATCCAGGCCGACACCACCGGCGCGGTGGCCGGGATCGGCGAGATCAGCCAGATCATCGCGGCGATCAACGACTACCAGATGACCATCGCCTCGGCGGTGGAGGAGCAGACGGCGACCACCAACGAGATGTCCCGGTCGGTCACCGAGGCGGCGACCGGGTCGGGCGAGATCGCGGTCACCATCACGGGCGTCGCCCGGTCGGCGGCCTCGTCGTCCGACGTGCTCGCGGAGATGGGCACCTCGGTCAGCGAGCTGGCCCGGATGTCGGGCGACCTGCGTGAGCGGGTGTCCCGCTTCACCTACTGAGCACGCCCGCACCGGTGCACGACGGCGCCCCACCCGCACGCGCGGGTGGGGCGCTGCGTCGTCCCGGAGGTCGTGCCCGGCCCCGGGTGCGGGCAGTGCCCCCGGCGGACCACGGGCGCGAGGGCGCGAGGGCGCGAGGGCGCGAGGGCGCGGGGGCGCCGGGACGCCGGGCACCGTGCCGCGACCACGGTCGCCCCGCGCCGGCCCGACGCCTGCCCCGCACTCCTTACAACGCCCGGGGTGCGGCCGATGGGCAGTGTGACGCCGGGACAAGCCCCGGTGCGGACGGCTGGAGGTCGCGTGTCCCGGATCCGGGTGCTGGTGGTGGACGACTCGGTCGTCGTACGCCGCCTGGTCGCCGACGCCCTCGCCGGTGACCCGGCGATCGACGTCGTCGGGACCGCCGCCAACGGGCAGATCGCCCAGACCAAGGTCGAGCAGCTCGCCCCCGACCTCGTGACCATGGACATCGAGATGCCCGTCATGGACGGCATCGAGGCGGTCCGGACGCTGCGCCGCAACGGCTCGACGGTCCCCATCATCATGTTCTCCACGCTCACCGAGCGGGGGGCGTCCGCCACCCTGGACGCCCTCGCCGCCGGCGCGACGGACTACGTGACCAAGCCGGCCAACGTCGGCAGCGTCCAGGAGTCCCTCGCGAGCGTCGCCCAGCAGCTCACCCCGAAGATCAAGGCGCTCGTGCCGCACCGGGGCACCGCGCTGCGTGCCGGCGCCGCGTCCCCGGCCGCCACGTCGTCCACCACGGCCACCGGGCGACCGGCGCTGGCCACCCCGCGGTCCGCGCCCGGTGCCCGCACCGTGACCCTGGCGCCCGCGCCCGAGGGCGGGACCCGGCCGGTCCGCGCCGTCATCGTCGGCTCGTCCACCGGCGGCCCCGAGGCGCTGTCGCGCATCTTCTCGGCCATCGCGACCCCGCTGCCGGTCCCGGTGATCGTCGTCCAGCACATGCCGCCGGTCTTCACCCGGCAGCTCGCCGCACGCCTGGACCGCAGCAGCGGCTGCACCGTCCTGGAGTCCGGCGGCGAGGAGGAGCTGCGCCCCGGGCAGGTGTACGTCGCGCCCGGGGACTTCCACCTCGAGCTGCGCCCGTCCGCCAGCGGTGCCCGCACCGTGCTGACCCAGGGCCCGCCGGTCAACTTCTGCCGCCCGGCGGTCGACGTCATGTTCCGCTCCGCGGTGCGCGTCTACGGCGGGGACCTGCTCGCCGTCGTGCTCACCGGCATGGGCGTCGACGGGCGCGCCGGCTGCGAGGACGTCCTCGCAGCCGGGGGTCAGGTCATCGTCCAGGACGAGGCCTCCAGCGTCGTGTGGGGCATGCCGGGCGCCGTCGCGACCGCCGGCCTCGCGCACCGCGTGCTGCCGCTCACCGAGATCGCCACGGCCGTCGTCGGCGTCGTGCAGGCCGGCGCCCGCGCCGCGCAGGCACCCGCCCGCCCGGCCACCCTGCCCAGCCGTCTGTCGTTCGCCTCGCCCCGCCCCGCGGCCGGCGCGGCCCCGTCCCCCTCCGGAGGTGCCCTGTGACACTCGCCCCGGACACGTTCTCGTTCGTCGCGGACCTCGTCCGTCAGCGCAGCGCCATCCAGCTCGAGAGCGGCAAGGAGTACCTCGTCGAGAGCCGGCTGCTGCCGCTCGCCCGGGACGCCAAGCTGCCGACCGTGGACGCGTACGTGCGCGGCCTGCGCAGCGTCCCGCGCCAGCACGAGTACGACCGCGTCGTCGAGGCGCTCACCACGAACGAGACGTCCTGGTTCCGTGACATCACGCCCTTCAAGGCGCTGACCGAGCACGTCGTCCCCGAGCTGCTCGCGGCCCGGCCCGGCACGTCGTCGCTGCGGATCTGGTCCGCCGCGTGCTCGACGGGTCAGGAGGCGTACAGCGTCGCCATGACCCTGCTGGACAGCGCACCGCAGCTGCGGGTGCAGATCACCGCCACCGACCTGTCGGAGGAGGTGCTGGCCCGTGGGCGGGTCGGACGGTACAGCCAGCTCGAGGTCAACCGCGGGCTGCCGGCGCCGATGCTCGTGAAGCACTTCACGCGCGCCGGCACGGAGTGGGAGATCAGCCAGCGGCTGCGCTCGGCGGTGACGTTCTCCAAGAACAACCTGCTGCACGCACCCCCCGCCGGCGGACCGTTCGACATCGTCTTCCTGCGCAACGTCCTCATCTACTTCGACCTCGCCACCAAGCGGGACGTGCTGCGCCGGGCGCAGTCCGTCGTGCGTCCCGGTGGCTACCTGTTCCTCGGCGCCGCCGAGACCACCATCGGGATCGACGACGGCTGGGAGCGCATCCCGGTCGGGCGCAGTTCCGTCTACCGACTGACCGCACGGAGGGCAGCATGAGAGCGCTCGTCATCGACGACTCCCGGGCGATGCGCCGCATCGTCTCCGGCATCCTCGCCGGGCTCGGCTACGAGACCGCCGAGGCCGGCGACGGCCGCCAGGCCCTCGACCGGCTGGAGGCGGGTGAGACGTTCGACCTGGCCTGCATCGACTGGAACATGCCGGTCATGAACGGCCTCGAGTTCGTCGTCGCCGTCCGCGCGAACCGCGCGTGGCGGGACCTGACGATGATGATGGTGACCACCGAGAGCGAGCACGGCCAGATCGTGCGGGCGCTCGCGGCAGGGGCCCACGAGTACCTGATCAAGCCGTTCACGCCGGACGCGATGCGGGACAAGCTCGAGCTGCTCGGTCTGGTTCCGCTGTCGCTGAGCGTGGGGGAGCCGGCATGAGCGCCCTCACCGCCTTCGACGGCACCCAGGTCTCGGCCATCGCCGAGGAGGTGTTCGCCGCCCTGATCGACGGCGAGCCCGGTCACCTGTACCTGACCGCCCCCACCTCGCCGTCGGACCTCGTCGACCCGCTGTACGCGTGGGTCGACATGCACGCCGACGTCTCGGGGCGCGTCCTGCTCTCCGTCGACACCGGCACGGCGCACGAGCTCGCCCGCGCGCTGCTGCGGATGGGCGCCGAGGAGCCGGTCGAGGACGAGGACCTCGTCGACGCGTTCGGCGAGGTCGCCAACGTCGTCGGCGGCAACCTCAAGGCGCTCCTGCCGGTCCAGGGCACGCTCACGCTGCCCCGGGTGTCAGCGACCCCCCCCTCCGACGAGGGCACGACCCTCGTGGACCGGATCCCGCTCGCGTGGCGGGGCCGGTCGTTCGACATCAGCATCTGGCAGCTCTGACGGCCCACGGGCCGAGGGGCCACGGGCCCCGGCGAGAACGCACGACCTACCGACCATGGACACGAGAAAGAGCGGGGTGAGTGAACGATGCTGCGAGTCGTTGTGGCAGACGACAGCCGGGTGATGCGCCAGATCGTGGTGCGCACGCTGCGGCAGGCCGGGTACGACTGGGACATCACGGAGGCCGCTGACGGCGCGGAGGCGTTCGCCATCGCGCGCGCCGAGCAGCCGGACCTGGTGCTGTCCGACTGGAACATGCCGAACATGACCGGGATCGAGCTGCTGCGCGCGCTGCGCGCCGCCGGCGACGACGTCCCGTTCGGGTTCGTCACGTCCGAGGGCTCCGACGAGATGCGCGAGCAGGCCGACGTGGCCGGTGCGCTGTTCCTCGTCGCCAAGCCGTTCACCGCGGAGTCCTTCCGCGAGGTCATCGAGCCGGTGCTCGCATGAGCGCCGACCTGCTGACGTCGCCCCTGCCGGGCGCCAAGGACGTCCGTGACCTGCTCGAGGGGATGCTCGGCCGCGAGGTCGACGTCCGCACGGGCGGCGCGATGGTCAACCCGGGTGCCGAGGGCGGAGCCCAGATCGGCGCGTACGTCGACAAGCTGGGTGCGCTGCGCGCCCTGGTCGTGGCGGACCTGCCGCTGGCCGCGCGGGCCGGGGCGGCCATCGCCCTCGTGCCGGCCGGCGGTGCCGACGTGGCGATCGAGGAGAGCCGGCTGTCGCAGGCCCTGTTCGAGAACGCCTACGAGGTCCTCAACGTGATGGCGTCGCTGTTCAACGTCGGCGACGCCCCGCACGTGAAGCTCGACGGCTGCTGGGCCCCGGGCGAGGCCGTCCCGGCCGACGTCGCGCAGTGGGTCCTGTCCTACGTGCGCCGGCTCGACCTGGACGTCGACGTCAAGGGCTACGGTCCCGGCAAGCTCTCGGTCCTGGCGCTGTAGACCGAGGACGACCGCCGACCCGCCGACCCGCCCCGCCGACCCGCCCGCCGTGCGTGCACCCCTGCTGAGTGAGACGTCCCGGACCCTTCGCCAGATGCGAGGGGTCCGGGACGTCTCACTGGCGCGCCGGCGGACGGGCGGCGGATCCGTCCTCGGGGGGCGCCCGGGTTCAGCCGCGGACGACGCGGGCGATCGTCTCCACGGCCGGGCGCAGCTCGCCGAAGGACTGGGCGAACACCTCGTCGCTGCGACCCCACGGGTCGACGACGTCGTCGCCGCCCGTGGCGCCGGCCTGCATGCCGCGCTGCGCCGCAGCCAGCGGGATCAGCGCCGCCAGTCGCTCGGCCGTCGTGCCCGCCGGCAGCGCGCCGGGGTCGACGGCGTCGGCGAGGCGTGCCAGCTCGCGCAGGGTGAACGTCCGGCGGACCGCGCCCGGGTGCAGCGCGACGATCCTCGACCGGTGCGCCTTGGTCAGGGCCAGCACGAGGTCCGACCCGCGCAGGATCTGCTCGGTGAGCTGCCGCGCGGCGAAGCCCTCCACCGAGGCGCCGGTCCGGGCGACGAGCGTCGCCATTGGCTCGGGGATCGGGGCCCCCACCACCGCGCCGACACCGGCGCTGGCCACCACGACCTCGGACGCCGGGCCCGCGGTGGCCAGGGAGTCGACGCCGAGCTCCGCCGCGAGCAGCCGCTCGACGGCGGGGGAGCGGCAGATGTTGCCCGTGCAGACCGCCAGGACGGTGAAGGGTCGTGCCGGGGTGGCCGCGTTCGGGGGATGCACGCCGTGAGCTCCTCGGGGTTCGGGTCGGGCGGTGCGGTCGCGCCGCCACGGTCACCCGGCGCCAGTGTGCGCGACCGGTGGGACGTGACCCAACCAGGGACCGGCCCGTCCCGCCAGGTGACGGACGAGCACGACAGGGAGGAGCTCCGGTGAGCCGGCTCGACGACGGTCGCGGTGCGGGGCGGACGACGGGCGGGCTCCCGACGGTGGCCCCGCTGGCTCCGGCGACCCACGCTGCCGTGCCGACCCCCCGGGCGCCGGTCGCGTCCGAGCGAGGGGTGACCGACGCGATGCGCCCACCGGCACCGCCGTCGCGCCGCGCGCGTCGCGAGCGCGCCGGCGCGGTCCAGGGGCTGCCCCGCCGTCGCCCCGGCCGCCGGCTGCTCGCGGTCGGGGCCGCCGCCCTCGTCGCGGTCCTCGCCTGGGTCGGATGGGTCGCGCTCGACGCCCTGCGCGCGCGCGACGCGCTCGTCGCGGCCGCCGGTGGCGTCGACCGGCTGCGGGCGCAGGTCCTGGACGGCGACCTCGAGGGCGCCTCGACGACGCTCGCGTCGCTGCAGGCCGACGCCTCGACGGCCCGGGACCGTACCCACGGCCCGCACTGGTCGCTCGCGGGCGCGCTCCCGGGGACCGGCCCCACCGCACGCGCGGTGCAGACGGTGAGCGAGGTGGTCGACGCGCTGGCGACGACGGCGCTGCCCGCGCTCATGGACGCCGCCGCGCTCGTCGACCCGGCGGCGATGGCGCCCGTCGACGGCCGGGTGGACCTCGCGCCGCTCGTCGCCGCCCGCCCCGGCGTCGTCGCGGCCGACGGCGCGGTCCAGGACGCGCTGGCCGCCGTGCGCGGGGTCGACGCGGACGCCGTCGTCGGACCCGTGGCCGTGCAGCTCACCCGCCTCGACGACCAGCTCACCGGCGTCGCCACAGCGACGGCGGCCGCGGCACGCGCCGTCGAGCTGCTGCCGCCCATGCTCGGCGTCGACGGCCCGCGGGACTACCTGCTGCTGGTGCAGAACAACGCCGAGCTCCGCGCGACCGGGGGGATCCCCGGCTCGGTCGTGCTGCTGCGCGCGGAGGCCGGAGCCCTCGAGGTCGTCGACCAGCGCTCCGGGGGGTCGCTGGGCGACCTCGCGGCACCGGTCCTGCCGCTGACCGCCGCCGAGCAGGCGCTCTTCGGGACCGACCTCGCCGCCGACATGCGCGACGTCACCTTCACCCCGGACTTCCCCCGCTCCGGCGAGATCGCCCGCGCCATCTGGCAGCAGCAGGTCGGTGGCGACGTCGACGGCGTCCTCTCCGTCGACCCCGGCGCCCTGGCCCACGTGCTCGGCGCGACGGGGCCGGTGGCGCTGGCGGACGGGAGCACGCTCACGGCCGAGAACGCCGTCCGCCTGCTGCTCAACACCGTGTACCTGGACATCGAAGACCCGGCGGACCAGGACGTGTTCTTCGCCGACACGGCGGCGACCGTGTTCGACGCGCTGGTGTCCGGCGGGGCGAGCGCCTCGGCGACGCTCGACGCGCTCGCCGTCAGCGCCAGGGAGGGCCGGCTGATGCTGTGGTCCGCCCACCCTGCCGAGCAGGCGCTCCTCGCCGGCACGCCGCTCAGCGGCGAGCTGCGCGGCGTCCGGGAAGGCGTGCCGGTCGTGGGCCTGTACTTCAACGACGCCATCCCGGCGAAGATGGGGTACTACCTGCGGTCCGACGTCACCACGGTGCCCACGGACTGCACCGCCGACGGTGCGCCGACGTTCACCGTCACCGTGGACCTGACCTCCACCGCCCCGGCGGACGCCGCGTCCCTGCCGCCCTACGTCACCGGTACCGAGGACGGCTTCCCCCGGGGCGACCTGCAGACCAACGTGCTCGCCTACGCGCCGGAGGGCGGCCGGGTGGAGACCGTCCGGGTGAACGGCGGCGCTGCCGCCGTCTTCGCCCAGACGCACGACGGCCTGGGCGTCGTGGGGCAGACCATCCAGCTGAAGCCGGGCGGGACGGTGCAGATCGCCTACGACGTCGTCGGCGGAGCGGGACAGACCGGATCACCGGTCATCCGCACGACGCCGTTGACCGCGTCGAGCGTCACCGCCGGTCCCGGTGCGGACTGCTCATAGGCGCGGGCTCGGTGCCGATGGGAAGGGCGTCGAGCAAGACAGCCCGCCACACACTTCTGGAGTCCTATCGTGATCCGCCGTACCGCCCTGGTGTCCGCTGCTGCGGCCGCCCTCGTCCTCGTCCCGACCGCGGCCATGGCGTACGACGCCCCCGGCTACACGTCCTCCGTCTCCGACGCCACCCCGGCGACCGGCGCCCCGATCTCCCTCGCGGTGAACGGTGACCCGGCCACCGCCGGCAAGACCGTCCTGCTGACCGTCACCTCCACGCCGGCGTCCCTGCCGAACAGCGCCATCGAGATCGCCGGCACGGCGACGGCCTCCAAGGTCGCCAACGCCAGCGGTGACGTGAAGTTCTCCGTGACGCTGAGCCAGCCCGGCACCTACAGCGCCGTCGCCACGGTCGACGGTGCCGCCGTCTCCACGATGGACCTCAACGTCGCCTCGGCCGCCTCGGCCGCCTCGGCCGCCACGGCGTCCGGCAAGGCCCTGGCCGAGACCGGCTTCGACGGTGCGGGCCTGGCCGCAGGCGCCGGTGCGCTCGTCGTCGCCGGTGCCGGTGCGGTCCTGATCGCCAAGCGCCGCCAGACCGCCGCGATCTGACCCACGGCCTCGGCTGCAGCACCGCAGCACCGCGTCACCTGAAGGGCCGGAGCCCCGCGCCATCTGGCGTGGGCTCCGGTCCTTCGTGCGTCGCGGTGGGAGGAGCTCGTGACCGGGTTGGCGTCCTCGGCCGGGCCGGTGGTGCGCCGGCTCGTTCTGCAGCCGGCCTCGCGAGGCTCGGCCGACTCTAAGGACCTGACCCGGAGGGCACGGAACCCGGCAGTTCCGGTGGGCGGCATCATCATCTGCTCACGCACGACTCGCTGATTCCCGAGTCGACGGCTCTCCTTCGACAGCACTCGGGCTCACGCCGACGTGCCACGGCCAGGGGCGTCATCGCGGAGCTCCGGAGGGCGACGACGCCTTCGCCGTCGTCGCCGGAAGCAATGCCACGGGCACCCGCGAGAGCCTGGACCGGGATACCCGCCCGAGCGGTGGCGGCTCTGCTCGACACCGCGTGATCGACCGTTGCGACGACTGCTGGAAATCGATCCTTGGCCGGGTAGGTCCATGCTGCCTCGGTGATCGACGCATGCACCCGCCGCGCTACGGGGGGACAGCTGTCCGAGTTCCTGCACACCGACGTGACCCTGGGCGTACGGGGGACGGGATCGCAGCGGCAGCCGGCGGCCACGGCGGCACAGGCCCGACGAACCACAGCGACAACGCGGGTAACACCTCGCCGCGCGCTACGCCCGGCCTCCTTCGCCGCGAACCGCGGACAAGAACTAGACCGTCGCGTGCAATGAGCCCACGGACTTACCGGGCTCGCGGTCAAGTCCCCAGGAGTGGTGGAGCGATTGGGGTGTGATCCGCGAGGTGTTCAGGGCGGTCGGGTCTGGACGGGTCGGCGATCACTTCTCCGACGACGTTGCCGGGAATGCCGGTGAGGTGGGCGTGCGCGAGGGTGTCCGGCCGAGGTAGCGGCGTTCTCTGGCCCGACCGTCGTGCTGCTCGGCCAGTCCGACACCGACCAGGCGGGTGATCGAGTTGCGGTCGGAGATGCGGCGACGGAATTCAGCAGCTCGTCGGTTGCGTGAACCCGGGTCGGGTCGGGCTGGTCGTACACCGAGTGCTGCTCGCCTCGACGTCCGCCCGGGAGCTCCTGAGCCACCCAGACTCGAGTTCCACCACGTCGTGCCTGTCGGCCGACGACAAGGCGAAGACGAACGTGCCGAGCAGGTCGTGCCCCAGGTCCGGAGAGGCCTACGCCAGGTGCTCGTGCAAGACCCGGGCGGGTCGATACCCGAGGGCGCGGTCATCGGGTCGTCCTCTTCCAGAACGCCGTGGAAGGTCAACTGCGGGAGCTCACACGGTGACCGCGACCGTCGTCGACGACGACGCGATCAGCGGGCCAGCAGGACACCGCTCCGGCGGTCATCTCCGGGTTCCGGGGCGGATGTCTCAGCGGACGCTGCTCGGCCCGGCGCGGCGAGCAGTCTGCGACGCAAGGCGCGACGCACGGGGACATCGAACACATGCGTGACGAGCGCAGCAAGCGCGACCATGGCGGTGGTCGTCACCAGGACCGCCAACGGGCGGTACACGCCTCGACTCGATAGGTCGAGCAGCAGCACGTACCCGATGTTCTGGTGCAGGAGGTACAGCGGATAGGAGATCGCGCCGAGGAACTTCAGGGGACGACACGTCAGCCCCAGCGGCCGCCAGAGGAGCACAAGCATGACTGTCGCGAACAGCAGTGCGCCGAACACTGCGATCTTCGGCTGTGCGAGGGCGACCGTGCCGATCGCGGCGGCCGGGAACAGCAGCACGGCCGGCCGGCGGTCCCCCTCGTAGATCGCCAGCGCGACGATCCCGACCATGAACCATGGAAGATTCTGAGCGACCGCCGACCACTCGAGCTGCTCGCGAGGAATCACGACAACGGCGACCAACGTCATTCCCAGCCATGCGTAGAGTGTCGTCGGAAGTCGACGCGGAGTCAGTGCCCCGCCGAACCAGAGGATTGCGCAGGTGATGTAGAACAGAAGCTCCACGCCAAGTGTCCAGTATGCTCCCTCGACATGGGGGATACCGAGAAACCCCTGGACCATCGTGATGTTCGCCAGTGCGTCGAACCATGACACTCCCATGCTGGGAGGCCCGAAGAGCGCCACCACGAGGAACGTCCCGCACAGCCCGAGCCAGTACACCGGGTAGAGGCGGATGAAGCGCGATACCGCGAATCGCGAGACGGTGGACCCGCGCAGGGACAGCGCGATGACGAACCCCGAGATGATGAAGAACAGGCGGACGCCCTCGCGGCCCACGAGCGCCGCGTGCACGGGTACGCCCAGCTCTGGATACATGGTGGGGCCATGCATCAGGTAGTGGTATCCGACCACCGCGAGTGCGGCGATCCCACGCATGCCGTCGAGCGCGGCTACACGGCCTTGCTTCGCCGGTGACGCCTTGGCCTTCGCGCCGGACTGTTGCATCGTGGTGGTCGCCTCACTGTCGTGAGCCCGCCGAGCCGGCAGGCGTCATGCCGAAAACGCCGCCACTGCGTGGTCGAGCCGTTCGAGTGCGGCGCATCCTGGGTGGCGTCCTTGCAGTCGCCCCCGGACGCCGCGAGCACGAACGAGTGGCGATATGTCCCCTGATCGGCCCAGTCGAACGGCGCAGCAGGGATTCCCGCTGTGACGTGGCTTACGCCGAACGAGCTCGTAGCGCGCCGCCCTGGCCGATGTCATCGGGCGCGACACGGCAGACCACGACGAGGGCCGGGACCGTGTTGGTCTGGACCGTGCTCGGTCATGGGTATGCGGGACGGGTCACACGGCGACCGGCCGCCTGTGCTGCAGCCCTCGACGGCGTGACCCGCCGTGCCGTCCGGCGGCTCGACCGAGCACCTGGGCATCCAGACCGGGGGCCCGCATCTCGACCGCTGCCCGGGACGCGCCGACCAGGAGCCAGAACATGCTGCTCGTGAACGAGAAGGACATGGCGTCGAACGACAGGAACATGAACAGGACCGACGCGCTGACTGCCGAGAGGAGCGGCGACCGCGAGCTCAGCGCGTACGCGACGGCCGGGACGAGGAGGATCAGCCCCACGATTCCGAATCGGCCGGCCGTCGTCAGGAACTGGTTGTCCGCGACGGTCTCGAGCGCGAAGTCGCGGCCCTGGCCGAAGATGGCCCCCGCACCCGGTCGGGACATCGTTTCGAGGAACCGCCCCCATCCGCTCAGACGGTTGGTCAACGAGAACGGCGACACCTCGCGTGCCTCGTCGATGGTGCTCGACACGTACAGCCAGGTCAGCGGGATCAGAGCCAGGAGGATCAGCGTGCGCAGGCCGCGCCGCGTCGGGCTGTGCCGGTGAGCGAAGTAGATGACCACGGCGAACCCGAGTGCCGCGAGCGAGCTCCGCGACCCGGACAGCGCGATCCCCCAGCCGAGCAGCGCGACCAACAGCATGCGCAGCCCGGCATGGCGCACCGCGCCGCGCGCGAGGACGAACAGCAGGGCGACGGAGCAGGCGACCCCGAGCAGGATGGGGTGGCCCATGCTGCCGCTCGCGCGCAGGAACCCGTCCAGCACCAGGTTCGACCGGACGACGTACCCGACATCCGCGGTCGCCGCGAGGGAGATGGCCCAGGGCGCCCGCGCCTGCACCTCCATCATCGCGATCAGCGCCTGGAGCGCACCGACGAGGACGAGCACCCGCCCGATGGCAAGGAGCTCGCGACGGGTCAGCAGTCCTCCGACGAAGGTCATCACGACGGCTGAGGCCACGGGGCTGGCGACCATCAGGAACGACGTGTCCGTCCCCAGGTTGAGGATGCTCGTCACGACGACCGCCGCGCCGTACGCGGCCCCGAGGGCCAGGGGTCCCGGTGACCGTGTCCGACCGGCGAGCTTGCCGTAGGACACCACGGCTCCGATGACCGGCAGTCCGCCGATCAGCATCTCCGCGGTGGCGTGCGGCAGCCGGAGCGCCGGGCTGAGGTACAGGCTCGCGAGCAGGATGGCGATGGAGATCCCCATCACGAGCGCACGAGCGAAGTCGTCCGACGGCGCGGGCGCCCGCGTGGCGCGGTCGGTCGCAGTGAGACCGACCGGCCTCGCTCGCTGCTTGTGCTCCCGGACAACGCTCATGTCACTCCTTGCTGGTGGGTCGGGCCCGCGCCCGCGGGTCGGTGCAGACGCCGCAGGGACGCCGGAGCGGGAGTTGCGGGCGCGCGGCGCCCGCACCTCCCACCGGTGTCTACGGCCGCCTCGGCGACGGGTCGACGTCGTCGGGCGCCCCCGCCGTCGCACGCTGCTGCGAGGTGGTGCTGACCATCTCCGTGGCGACGTCGCCCTCCGCGCGGGACGGGAACCGGCGGCTGGTCGTACCGGCTGACCGCTGCTGCGGAAGACGCGCGGACGACGATCGCTTCTGCCGGCGGCCCATCGCCTCGGCCGGGGCCGAGGAGTAGTCGTAGTACGCGTACGTGTCGCCCTGGGTACGAGCCAGGCGGTTGAGGACGACGCCGAGCACGCGGGCGTTAACGGTCTCCAGCGCGCCCATGGCCTCGGCCAGCTGCTGGCGCTGGAGCTTCTCGGACCCCACGACGACGAGGGCGCCGCCGGTGAGCTTGGCCAGGATGGCCGCGTCCGTCACCGGCAGGAGTGGCGGGGTGTCGATGAGGACCACGTCGTAGGCGCGGGCCAGCTCGTCGAGCAGGTTGGCCATGGAGCGCGAGCCCAGCAGCTCGCTCGGGTTCGGCGGGATCTGCCCGGAGGGCAGGACGTGCAGGTTGCCGTTGCCCCACGGCTGGACGACGTCCTGGACGGACGCATGGCCGATCAGGACCGTGGTGAGACCCACCTCGCCCTCGAGGCCCATGTACTCCGCGACGGAGGGTCGGCGCAGGTCGGCATCGACGAGGATCACGCGCGATCCCGCGTCCGCGAGGCTGATCGCCAGGTTCACGGTCGTGGTCGACTTGCCCTCGCCCGGGAGGGACGACGTGACCACGATCGTCTGCGGACGGTCGGCGATGTCCAGGAACTGCAGGTTGGTCCGAAGGCGCCGGAACGACTCCGCCCGGTGGCTCTGCGGGCTGGTCTGGACGATCAGCGGCTCGTCGGGCGCGTTGTCGTCGTAGCCGATCGTCGCGATGACGGAGGTGCTCGTGACCTGGTTGACGTCGGCCTCGGTGCGCACCTTCGTGTCGAGGACCTCGCGCAGCACAGCCAGGCCGACGCCGGCCGTGAGCCCGACGAGCATGCCCAGTGCCAGGTTCAGGGCCGTGTTCGGCGACGACGGCACGGTAGGGGACGTCGCGGTGCGCACGGTGTTGATCTCCACCGGCGACGCAGCGGCGTCGGTCGGCTTCTCCAGGAGCGTCACCTGCGTCGCGAGGCTGCCCGCCACGGCGTTCGCGACGCCGGCGGCGACCTGGGGGTCCGGGTCGCTCGCGGTGATGTTGATCAGCACGGTGTCCAGCGGCGAGCTCGAGGTCACCGACTTCGCGAGCTCGTCCGGGGTGGTGGCCAGGTCCAAGTGCTCGATGACCGGGATGAGCACGCGCGGGCTGGTGACGAGGTCGGTGTACGACTTCACCTGCTTCTGCGTGAAGCTGCTGCCCTGCACCAGGTCGGAGGTGCTGCCGCCCGCGGTCCGCACGGACACGAACACCTGGGACTTCGCCTCGTAGATCGGCGTGGTGAGGAAGGTCGCCGCGACGGCGCCGCACAGCGCCAGCGTGGTGATGAGCACCACCGAGACCCAGCGCTTGCGCAAGGCGACGAGGTAGTCGTGCAGTTCCATCCGGCTTCTCCTGCTTCCTGCGGGTGTGACCACCCGTGAACGATTGGTGCGTTATTCCTCCATTCGGCCGCACCCCGGCCGATGTGAGGGGTGGCTCGCGACCAGCGGGCTGGAGAGCCCGACAGGACCCATCGGGGCCGGCACCCGTCCCGAGCAGCCGGCGTGCGCTCCCGGCACTGGGGGCAGCGATGCAGCAGACGAGGAGCACCATGGCGGACACCGCCACCCTTGACGAGATCCGCCAGGAGGCGCCGACGCCCGGCCGCACGGCACCGGCCGAGCACCAGCCGCGCTGGTGGTCCGGGTACGGCACACGCCTTCTGCTGACCGACGCCGTCGCCGTCTACATCGCGGTGTTCACCGCGTACGTCGTGCGCTTCGACGACCTCGGTGCGGCGCGCGTCCGCGGCGAGATGGAGCCCAGCTACCTCATCGTCTCCATCGCGCTGATGTGGGCGTGGCTCCTGGCTCTGGTCGTCGGCCGGACCCAGGACCGCCGGATCGTCGGTGCCGGGCCCGCGGAGTACCAGCGAGTCGTGGGGGCGACCTGGCGGATCTTCGCCGCGGTCGCGGTCATGTCCTTCCTGCTCCGGATGGAGATCGCCCGCGGCTACCTGGCGATCGCCTTCCCGCTCGGGACGGTGCTGGTCCTGGCCGGGCGCCTCCTGTCGCGCCGTTGGCTGCACCGGGAGCGGCGGGCCGGGCACCTGCTCTCGCGCGTCGTGGTGATCGGGCACCGCAGCAAGGCGGAGGCCCTGGTGCGCGAGCTGGCCGGCCGGCCCCTCGCGGGCTTCGGAGTGGTCGGGGTGTGCGTCTCGGACGGACCGGTCCCGCTGGGCGAGACCGTGCTCGGCGTCCCCGTCCTGGGCACGTTCGTCGATGCCGCGCAGGTGGCGCGCGACGTCCGCGCCGATGCCGTCGCGGTCTCAGGATCGGACGCGATCACCGCCGACGCGGTCCGCAAGCTCGGGTGGGACCTCGAGGGCTCGGGCATCGACCTGGCGCTGGCCGTCTCGCTCACCGACGTCGCCGGCCCGCGCGTGCTCATGCAGCCGGTGAGCGGGCTGCCGATGATGTACGTGGACGAGCCGCGGTTCTCCGGGCCCAAGTACGCGCTGAAGTCGGCGTTCGACGTCGTCTGCGCAGTGGTCATCCTCGTGCTGCTCTCCCCGCTGCTCGCCGTCGTCGCAGCGGCCGTCAAGGCCACCAGCCGCGGGCCGGTCTTCTTCTTCCAGGAGCGTGTCGGTCGCAACGGCAGGTCGTTCCGGGTCGTCAAGTTCCGCTCCATGCAGGCCGGCGCGCACGCCATGCTCGACGAGGTGATGGGCGACGACCTCCCGCTCTTCTACAAGCTCCAGGTGGACCCGCGGGTCACCCCGCTGGGGAAGGTCCTCAGGCGCTACTCCCTGGACGAGCTGCCGCAGCTGTTCAACGTCCTCCGCGGGGAGATGAGCCTGGTCGGGCCGAGGCCGCAGATCGACCGTGAGGTCGCGCAGTACGACCGTGCCGCGCACCGGCGTCTGCTCGTCAAGCCCGGGCTCACCGGGCTGTGGCAGGTGTCCGGTCGGTCGGGCCTGAGCCCCGAGGAGGGGATCCGCATGGACGTCTACTACGTCGAGAACTGGACGCTGTTCGGCGACCTCGCGATCCTCTTCCGCACGGCGAAGGCCGTGGTCCAGGGCGAGGGGGCCTACTGATGGCCGGGATACTCGTGCACGAGTGGCTCAGCCGGACGGGTGGGTCGGAGAAGGTCTTCGACGCGATGGTGGAGGCGTTCCCGGACGCCGACGTGCTGGCGCTCTGGAACGACGCGCCCGACCGCCGGTACCCCGGCCGTCACGTCCGTGAGACCTGGCTGGCGCGGACCCCCCTGCGCCGCTCCAAGGCCGCGGCGCTCGCGCTGATGCCGGCGACCTGGCGGCGCCAGCCCGCCGTCCCCGCGGAGTGGGCCCTGGTCAGCACGCACCTCTTCGCCCACCACGTCTCCTTCGCCGGGCAGCCGGCTGACTTCCGCAAGTACCTGTACGTCCACACGCCGGCCCGGTACATCTGGACGCCGGAGCTGGACCGACGCGGGAACGGCCTGCTGCCCCGGACGGCGTCCGCCGCCCTGCGTCCGCTCGACAGACGACGTGCGCACGAGGCGTTCGCCGTCGCGGCGAACAGCGCCTACGTCCGCGACCGGATCGCGTCCACCTGGGGTGTCGACGCGACCGTCATCCACCCGCCCGTGGACGTGACCGAGATCCAGGCGGTCGAGAGATGGGCGGACACGCTGGACCCGGAGGAGCGCCGGCTCCTCGAGTCGCTCCCGGGCGAGTACCTCCTCGGCGCGTCGCGCTTCATCCCGTACAAGCGCCTCGACCTGGTGATCGCCGCCGGTGAGGCCGCCGGACTGCCTGTCGTCCTGGCTGGTGCCGGTCCGCTGCTGGACGAGCTGGTCGCGCGGGGACGCGAGGCGTCGGTGCCCGTGCACGTGCTCGAGGACCCGAGCGACGGCCTGCTGCGCGCGCTGTTCCAGGAGGCCCTCGTCTACGTCTTCCCGGCTGTCGAGGACTTCGGCATCATGCCGGTCGAGGCGATGGCCGCCGGCACGCCCGTCCTCACGCTCGACCGTGGGGGCGCTGCGGAGTCCGTGGTGGACGGCCGCACCGGTGCGCACTGGGACGGACGGCCCGGGTCGCTGCGGGCGGCCGTCCTGCGTGCCGCGGCGTGCTCCCGGGGCGCGGCGCGCGACCGTGCCCAGGACTTCTCGCGCGAGGTGTTCACCGAGCGGCTCCACTCGTGGATGGGTCTCCGGTGACGGCGTCGCAGGTGACGGCGCAGGAGCACGGCCGCCGGACGATCTCGATCGCGCTCTGCACGTACGACGGCATGCCCTACGTCGTCGACCAGGTGCGGAGCATCCTCGAGCAGACGATGCCGCCCGACGAGGTCGTGCTGGCCGACGACGGCTCGGCGGACGGCACCGTCGACGCCGTGCGGGAGGCCGTCCGGGCCGCCGGCGGCGCCGACGTGCGGCTGCGGGTCGTCGAGGCGGCGGACGCCCCGCTGGGCGTGGCCGCCAACTTCGAGCGTGCGATCGCGGCCTGCAGCGGGGACCTGATCCTGCTGGCGGACCAGGACGACGTCTGGCGCCCGCACAAGATCGAGCGACTCGTCCGCGAGCTCGACTCGGACCCGTCGGCCGTGCTCGTGGCGAGCAACGCACGTCTCGTCGGTCCGGGGGGTGAACCCCTCGGACGGGACCTGTTCGGGACGCTCGGCGCGGGCGTCGACGAACTGCGCTCCCTGAGCGGTCCAGAAGCCCTGGCGGTCCTGCTCCGCGGCAACGTGCTCCCCGGGATGACCTTCCTCTTCGTCCGGGCGCTGGCCGACCGGGCGCTGCCGATCCCGCCGTCGTGGCCGCACGACTCTTGGCTGGCCGTGGTGGCAGCGACCGCCGCGGGCCTGCGCGTGGTCGACGACGTGCTGGTGGACTACCGCCAGCACGGCAGGAACGTCGTCGGGGTCCAGGAACGGACGCCGGGGTATCTGCTTCGCCGGCTCGTGCGCTCGACCCCGACCGCGCACGCGAAGTCCGACCGCATGCGTGCACTGCTCGCCCGGCTGCCCGAGCTCGACGAGGGGCACGGGTCCCACCGGGAGGAGGTGCGAGGTTCCCTCGCGTTCCACGTCCGCCGGGCGCGGCTCAGGCGGTCCCGGCTGCTTCGTGCCGGCCCGGTCGCACGGCTCGTGCTGGTCGGCTCGTACACCAGGTACGCCCGCAACGGCCGGCTCGATGCCGTCCGCGACCTGCTGGCCACGGGACCCGTGTGAGCCGCCTGCTACGCAGGGCCGGCAGGTCCGGGCCCGGAGCGTCCATCTCGGCCGTCGGCCGATCCATCGCAGCGCAAGGGAAGGGCAGGGAGCGATGATCCTCATCGTCGATCCGAAGTCGGGGCGTGGCGGCGGCCAGGTGGTCCTCGAAGAGCTGCTCGTCGAGCTCGGCGACGCGGTACCCGTCTCGCTCGCGATGCCGCCGGCAAGCCGGGACGGCGTGCGCATCCCGCCGCACGTGGCGACGTTCGACACCGCGTCGGACGCGCTCGCGGCCGTTGCGCCGGCGGAGCCCGTCCTCGTCGTGGCCAACGCGAACGCCGCGCTGCCCGTCGTGCACCGGGTCTCGGCGCAGGCGCGGCGAGACGGTCGCCCCGTGGCGAGCGCCGCGATCGTCCACAACTACCCGGTGAGCCGCCTCAAGGGCGCCGTGACGAAGCACCTCCTCGGTCGGGTGGACACGGCGATCGTCGTCGAACCCGGTCTGACCACGCTTCGGTCCGATGCCGTCATCCCGAGCTGGCTGAGCGTCCGCCGCTCGGACGTCCCCGACGTCCCGGCGCGGATCACGTCGACGCGCCGGGTGAAGGCCTTCGCCCGGCCTGATGCCAGCAAGGGCCTGCACCTGCTCCCGGCGATCTTCACGGCGCTCGAGGCGGCCGGCTTCCCGTGCGAGGTCGCGCTGGGGACGGGCCTGACGGGGGACCGCCGCTACGAGGCGCGTCTGCGGGACGACCTGGCGCCCTGGCTCGTGCGGGGTCCCCGCGACGCCTCGTGGATCGAGCCGGGCGACCTGTTCGTCGTGGCGTCGACCGGCGGCGAGACAGCGTGCCTCGCCGCGCAGGAGGCGATGTCACGGGGTGCGGTCGTGGCCGCGTCCCGCATCGGGCTGATGCCGTACCTGACGCCGGTCAACCACGGGATCAGGACCTTCGCGATCGGCGATCGATCAGGCGCTGTCGCGGCCGCGCTGGAGCTGCTGACGCTGCCTCCGGCGCGCTTCGACGCGGAGAGCCGCGCCGGGGCCGCGATGATCGCGGACCGGGCGGGACGGTGGTACGTCGACGCCAGGGACCTCCTGCTCGACCGTCACGAGCGGCTCGCCGGGACCCTGGTCGCCGGTCACCCCGCCGCTGTGCGGTCCAGCGAGGACGAGGTGGCGACGTGCGCGTGACCTTTGTCCTCCCGGGCGTCGCTCTGCATCCCGTCGGCGGGTACAAGGTCGTGTACCAGTACGCGAACCACCTCGTCGGGGCCGGCCACGACGTGACGGTGCTGCATCTTCGGCCGGACAAGCCCGGCGATGCGGGGCGCCACCCGCTGCGTCGCTCCGCGCTGCGGGCCGCCTACCGGCTGGCCCGTAGCAGGCGGCCGACGTGGTTCTCCCTGGACCGACGGATCGCGGTGGTGAATGCCGCCACGCAGTCGCCGCGTCTGGTTCCCGGGTCCGACGTGATCGTCGCGACGTCTGTGCGGACGGCCCACTTCGTCGCCTCGGTCAGCTCGGCGACGTCGGCCCGCGGGTACTACTTCCTCCAGCACTACGAGGACTTCACCGCTCCGGCTGCGGTCGTGGACGCCACGTGGCGGCTGCCGCTGCGCAAGATCGCCGTCGCGGAGTGGCTGGCCGTCCGGGCGCGCGAGCTCGGCGTCGAGGCGGTCGTGGTGCCCAACGCACCCGATCTCGGACTGTTCGTCCGGGGCGAGCCGATCGCGGCGCGGCCGCACGCCGTCGTGGCCATGGTGTCCGACCAGGTGTGGAAGAGGACGGACCTGGTCGCCGACGCCATGCGCACCCTCGCGCAGGCGTCGCCGGGGGCCCAGCTGCTGACGTTCGGCACGTGCACCCGGCCTGCGGTGCTGCCCCCCGAGGTCCGGCACGTCCGCACGCCGACACCGGCGCAGCTCACCGCGCTGTACCAGTCGGCTCGCGTCTTCGTGTGCGCCAGTGACTACGAGGGCTTCGGCCTCCCGGTCGCCGAGGCGATGGCGAGCGGGGCAGCGGTGGTCAGCACGGACAACGGCGGCGTGCGGAGCTTCGCCGGCGACACGATCGTCTACGCGCCCGTGGGTGACGGGCGGGCGCTCGCGGCGAGGACCCTGGAGCTCCTGGCCGACGAGGACGCGTGCACCGCGAAGGCGGACGCCGGGCACGAGAAGATCATGAGCTACGGGCTGAGCGAGGCCGCGTCGTGCTTCGAGAGGTGCCTGGCCGATGTCGCCTAGCCAGCACCTGCGGCCACGTCCGGTCGTGTCGACGGAGCGCGGTACGGGCGTGGCGCGCTGGCCGTTGGCGCGGCGCCTGCTGGGCTTCGCCTCCCTGCCGTTCGCCGGCGCGATAGCCCCCGTCGTCCTGCTGCCGCTGGTGTCCCGCGCGAGCGGTCCCGGCGGGTGGGCTGGGATCGCCACCGCGCAGGCGGTCGGGACGCTCGCCGCGACGATCATCATGTTCGGCTGGTCGGTCTCCGGTCAGTCGGAGGTCGCCCTCGCACCGACGGAGCGCGACGCGGCCGCGGTGTACCGACGTTCGTTGCGCTCCCGGCTGCTGCTCGCCGCCGTCGTCGTGCCGACCGGCGCCCTCGCGTTCCTGGTGGGCTCCGGCTCGTACGGCGTCGTGAACAGCCTGATGTACGTCGCCTCGGCAGTGACCGGGCTGTCGTTCGGCTGGTACTGCGTCGGGCGTGCGAGGCCGGGTTGGGTCGCGGCCTACGAGGTGCTCCCCAAGGTGCTGGCGATGGTGGTGGCGGCCGTCGTCCTGCTCGTCACCGGGCTCGTGTGGGTCTACCCGGCGGCTCTGCTCGCCGCCACCGTCGGCGGCGCGCTCCTGTTCCAGCGTCGGTGCGTGCCCGCGCAGGACGGGTCCCGATGGGACCTGGGCACGGCGTGGCGCGACTCCACCAGCCGGTGGCGCGCCGGCGCCCTCTCCATCGCGGGCGGGATCTACGCGTCGGCCCCACTGCCCCTCGCGGCCGTCCTGGCGTCCGTCGACGAGGTGGCGACGCTGGCGTCCGGCGACAAGCTCTACCGATACGGCCTGTTCGGCGTCATCGGTCTCGCGAACGGTCTGCAGGCGTGGGTGCTGAGCGGCGAGGGTGCGCGTCGCACGGCACGCAGGCAGTCGTCCGCCGTCTCGGCGCACGCAGTTCTGGGCGGTGTCGGCCTGGCCTTCCTCGTGCTGGTCGGCGAACGCGCGTCGGCGATCATCTTCGGGCAGTCGGTGGCCGCGGGCACCGCGGTCGTCGTGGCCTGCGGTGTCGCGTACGCGGCCGTCAGCATGTCGACGCCGCTCGTCCGCAACACGCTGATCCCGGGTGGCAGGCCGGGTGTCGTGCTCGCCACGACCACGGTCACGGGGGTGCTCGGCGTGGGTGTCATGTGGACGCTGGGCCTGCATCTCGGCGCGGCGGGCATCGCCTGGGGCTTCGCGGCCAGCGAGGTCCTCAACCTGGCGCTCCTCGCGTCGGCGGTGCTGGTGATCGGCCGGCGACAGCGTGCCCGCGCGACCCGAGGAGCTGGGCAGCGATGACGACCATGGACGTGCGGTCACGGGTGCGTGGCGGGGCGGCGCGGGCTGTCCGATGGGCGGTACGCACGGCGCTCCCGCGGGTGCTCACCGTGGCGCGGGCGGTGCTCCCGGCGCGCGGTCACGTCTTCGTCGCCGGGACGCCGTCGACGGAGGGCAACGCGGTGGAGATCGTCCGGTGCCTGCTCGACCGGTATCCCGGGGACGTCGTCTGGGCGGACGCCCCGACTCCGGCGTACCTGGCAGCCGTCGGACTTCCGTACGCCGGCCGGGTGCGTCGGGTCGCCAAGGGGAGCTTGGGTGCCCTCGGGAGGTACGCGACGGCCGAGGCGGTGTTCTTCACCCACGGCCTGTACGGCGAGCCGTCGGTCGACCGGCGGAAGCTGACCGTCAACCTGTGGCACGGCGACGGGCTGAAGAAGACCGATCGGCTGTTTCCTGCGCGCACCCTGCACGGTCGCCCGTCCGACGTCGTCGTCTCCCAGACACGCCTGTGGGGACGCTCCAAGGTCGCGGCGTCGGGTCTGCGTGACGAGGACCTCCTGCTGACCGGGCACCCCAGGAACGGCGCGCTCCTCGAGCCCGCGACGGCGGCAGACCTCACCGCCCTGGGGATTGACCCCGCCCGTCCGTTCGTCGCGTGGATGCCGGCCTTCAGGTCGGCTCGGGCCCTTGGGACGATGCGTTCCTTCAGCGACTCCGACGACGTCCACGCCGACAGGCGGCTCGCGGAGCAGCTCGCTGCGGGCGTCGTCCGGCTGCGTGGCGCGGGGTTGCAGGTCGTCGCCAAGGCGCACCCGTTCGACGCGGTCGCTCGGGACGTCCCGGGCGTGCTGCAGGTGGACGACGCCACGCTCGAAGCGCGCGGAGTCCGCCTGTACTCGCTGCTCGGGGCGTCGGCGGGCCTGATCTCGGACGTGTCGAGCGTGTGGGTCGACTACCTCGCGCTGGACCGCCCGATCGGGATGTTCTGGCCGGACCGCGGCGCGTACCTGCGTGGTCGTGGGGTCGAGCCGGAGTGGCTGCTCTCCCTGTTGCCCGGGGACGACCTGGAGACCGAAGCTGACTTCGACTCGTTCGCCCGTGACGTGCTCTGCGGTGGGGCTCAGTCACTGGGCCGTCGGCAGGCCACACGCTCCGCGATCGGGTTCGTCGCCACGCGCACACCGGGGCACGACCTC
Organism: Cellulomonas aerilata; assembly: GCF_007991755.1. Lineage (GTDB taxonomy): Bacteria > Actinomycetota > Actinomycetes > Actinomycetales > Cellulomonadaceae > Pengzhenrongella > Pengzhenrongella aerilata. Next base: position 61,894 of record NZ_BJYY01000014.1, read on the forward strand.
CTGGACGCGCTCGCGTCCCGAGGCGGCCGATTCGGGCAGAGGGTCGCCTCGCGCGGGCCCGCCGCGCCGGGACCGGCCGTACGGACGGAGCGCGAGGACCGCCGGTGACAGCGGCCGACCGGAGCCGACGCCGCGGCCGCCTCAGGCCGCACCGAACCGGACCTCGGTCACCGTGTCGGGCTCCCGTACGCGCTCCCCCGCGATGAACCTCCACTTCGGCGGGCGCCGGCGCCGCGCTTCCTCGTCCCGGGAGGTGTGCCCCCCGAGTTTCCACCAGGTAACGCCGGCGGACACCCCCGCCACCTTCCGACACCGTCTGGGACCATGCCGCCATGGCGACCTCGACCCCCACCAAGCCGACGGCCCCCACCAGCGCCGTCGACCGCTACTTCAAGATCACCGAGCGCGGCTCGAGCGTCGGCGCGGAGGTGCGCGGCGGCCTGGTGACGTTCTTCGCGATGAGCTACATCATCGTGCTGAACCCGCTGATCATCGGGACCGTGCCGGACGGCACCGGGCAGTTCCTCGGCGGCGGTACCGAGCCCAACCTGGGCATGGTCGCCGCGACGACCGCGCTCGTGGCCGGGGTCATGACGATCCTCATGGGCGTGGTGGCCAACTTCCCGCTCGCGCTCGCCGCCGGGCTCGGCCTGAACGCCGTGGTCGCCTTCTCGATCGCCAGCCTGGACGGCGTGACCTGGGCCGACGCCATGGGCCTGGTGGTCCTGGAGGGCCTGATCATCCTGCTCCTGGTGCTGACCGGGTTCCGCGAGGCGGTCTTCCGTGCGGTCCCGGTCCAGCTCAAGACGGCGATCAGCGTCGGGATCGGCCTGTTCATCGCGCTGATCGGCCTGGTGGACGCCGGCTTCGTGTCCCAGGGCAACGGGACCCCGCTGCAGCTCGGGTCGAACGGCTCGCTGGCCGGCTGGCCGATCCTGGTGTTCGTCGTCGGGCTGCTGCTGATGATCGTGCTGTTCACCCGCGGCGTGCGCGGGGCGATCCTCATCTCGATCATCGCGGCCACCCTGCTGGCGGTGGTCCTGGAGGCGGTCGTCGGCATCGGCGGCCGCTCGGAGGACAACCCCACGGGCTGGAGCCTGGACGTCCCGGCCGTCCCGGACCAGCTCGTCGCGGCGCCGGACTTCTCGCTCCTGGGCAACTTCTCGCTGTTCGGCTCGATCGAGAAGATCGGTGTCGTCGCCGTCGTGCTGCTCGTGTTCTCGATCATGCTGGCCGACTTCTTCGACACGATGGGGACGATGGTCGCCATCGGCGGCGAGGCGGACCTGCTCGACGAGAAGGGAAACCCGCCCCGCACGCGCCAGATCCTGGTCGTCGACTCCCTCGCGGCAGCGGCCGGCGGCGCGGGCAGCGTCTCGTCCAACACCAGCTACATCGAGTCCGCGACCGGGGTCGGGGACGGCGCCCGGACGGGTCTGGCGTCGGTCGTCACCGGCATCGCGTTCCTGCTGGCCACGTTCCTGTCGCCGCTGGTGGCGATGGTGCCTTACGAGGCCGCGACGCCGGCGCTGGTGATGGTCGGGTTCCTCATGATGATGCAGGTCTCCGGCATCACCTGGAAGGACTACGAGATCGCCGTCCCGGCGTTCCTCACCATCGTCCTGATGCCGTTCACGTACTCGATCACCACCGGGATCGGTGCGGGCTTCATCGCCTTCGTCGTGCTGAAGGTCTCGGCCGGCAAGGTGCGCCAGGTCCATCCGCTGATGTGGCTGTCCGCCGCCCTCTTCGTCGTCTACTTCGCCCTCGGGCCCATCAGGACCCTGCTCGGCGTCTGAGCGGCGGCGGCCGGGCTCCTGGCCGCCGGCGCCTAGACTCGGGCTCTCAACCAGCGACACGTGGGGACCTCACCATGCGCATCTCCGTCATCGGCTGCGGCTACCTCGGCGCGGTGCACGCCGCCGCCATGGCCCAGCTGGGTCACGACGTCGTGGGCGTCGACGTCGACCCGGCGAAGGTCGACGCCCTCTCGCACGCGCGTGCTCCGTTCTTCGAGCCCGGCCTGCCCGAGCTGCTGCGCGAGGCGGCCGACACCGGCCGCCTGCGGTTCACGACCGACATGGGCGAGATCGCCGGCGCCCAGGTGCACTTCATCTGCGTGGGCACCCCGCAGAAGCGCGGGGAGTTCGGCGCGGACCTGGCCTACGTGGACGCCGCGTTCGACGGCGTGATGGCCCACCTCGGGCCGGACGGCGTCGTCGTGGGCAAGTCCACCGTGCCGGTCGGCACCGCCGAGCGCCTGGCCCAGCGGCTGACGGACGCCGGCTCGACCGCGACGCTCGTGTGGAACCCCGAGTTCCTGCGTGAGGGCTTCGCCGTGCAGGACACGCTGCACCCGGACCGGCTGGTCTACGGGGTCCCGGCCGGCGAGGCGGGGGAGCGCGCGAAGGCCGCCCTCGACGAGGTGTACGCGACCCCGCTGAGCGAGGGCACCCCGCTCGTGGTGACCGACTACGCCACCGCCCAGCTGGTCAAGGTCGCGGCGAACTCCTTCCTGGCGACCAAGATCTCCTTCATCAACGCCATGGCCGAGCTGTGCGAGGCCACCGGCGCCGACGTGACGAGCCTGGCGGACGCGATCGGGCACGACGCGCGCATCGGGCGCCGGTTCCTCAACGCCGGTCTCGGCTTCGGTGGCGGCTGCCTGCCCAAGGACATCCGGGCCTTCATGGCCCGCGCCGGCGAGCTGGGCGTGGACCAGGCGCTGTCCTTCCTGCGCGAGGTCGACTCCATCAACATGCGCCGCCGGGTGCGCATGGTGGACCTGGCCCGCGAGGTCTGCGACGGCTCCATCGTGGGTCGCCGGGTCGCCGTCCTGGGTGCCTCCTTCAAGCCCGACAGCGACGACGTGCGCGACTCCCCGGCCCTGTCCGTCGCCGCGCAGATGCAGCTGCAGGGCGCCCGCGTCGTGGTCACCGACCCGCAGGCGATCGACAACGCCCGCGCCAAGTGGCCGGACCTGTCCTTCGCCGAGACCGCGGAGGAGGCCGCCACGGACGCGGACGTCGTCCTGCTGGCCACGGAGTGGACCGAGTACCGCGAGCTCAACCCGGAGAAGCTGGCCACGGTCGTGCGCTCGCGCAACATCGTCGACGGCCGCAACGTCCTGGACCCGGCCACCTGGCGTGCGGCGGGCTGGACCTACCGGGCCCTGGGGCGTCCCTGACGGTGCGGCCGCGGCCGTCCCCGACCGAGGGCCAGGGACGCCGCGGCCGCACCGCGGCCGCGGCGTCGGTCGCCCTGCTCGCGCTGCTCACGGCCGGCTGCGGCGGGCCGGCACCCCGCGGCGGGTCGGCACCCGGCGGCGGGACTCCGCAGCCCGGCGTCTCGGCGGGGCCTGCTGCGCCCGCGGGCACCCTGAGCCCGGCCGACCCGGGCGCCTACGCGGCCGGGATCGTCGAGGAGACGAACCGCGTGCGGGCGGACGAGGGGCTGGCGGCGCTCACCGGGTCCGCGTGCGCGCAGGACGCCGCCCGGCCCCGCGCCGAGGCCCTGGTCGGCGCCGCCGGTCTCGAGCACGCCCCGATGGACGACGTCCTGACCCGGTGCGCCCCGCACACCACCGCGGCGGAGAACCTCAGCCGCGCTGCGGCGACCCCGGCGGAGGTCGTCGCCGCCTGGCTGGACTCCTACGGGCACCGCGAGAACGTCCTGGACCCGGCCCTGACCGACGTCGGGGTGACCTGCGTCAGGGACGACGACGCGATGCTCTGCGCGCAGATCTTCCTCGGGCCATGACCGCCAGGGCGAGCGCGACACCCAGCGCCGCGCCCGTCGTGTTGGCGGCGACGTCGGTCCAGGTCGCGAACCGCTCGGGGAGCAGCAGGTGCTGCGCCAGCTCGGCCGTGCCCGAGACGAGCGCCGGGCCCAGCACGCCCCACCACCAGCGGCGCCGGTCCATGCCGGTGATGAGCACGCCGAACGGGACGAACATCGCCACGTTCGCGCACCGCTCGAGGAAGGCGTAGTCGAACCACGGCGGCATGCCGAAGCCGTACAGCGTCGCGAACAGGGCCGTCAGCGGGGCCCGCGCCTCGGAGTCCACCGGCGTGGGCCAGCCCACGACGAGCCCGACCAGCACGGTGTAGAGGGCCAGGGCCGCGACCCACGGCAGCCGGCGTCGTGGGCGGGGCGCGGTGCGGGCCGAGGTCCGTCCGCGGCGCGTCGGGGCGCCGGGGGGAGCGTCCACCTTGTCCGGGCCCGCCAGGGTGCGGGTGGAGGGGGCGGAGGTCACCGGGCGAGGCTACGTGCCCGCGCGGCGTCACCCCGGGTCGGGGCGGGTGGATTGCGCCGGACGGGCGGGTGAAATCGCCGACGACGGCGCCCCCCGGCCTCGCTCGGGCCCTTAGCGGAGGTCATTACTCGGGCTAACGACTACGCTGGAGGGGTGACCACCCGTGCGCCCGCCGACCACGCCTCGGCCCCGTCGCAGGTCCCCGGCACGCGCCCGAGGCTGACCGGCACCGGCACCAGCACCGGCGCCGGCACCGTGACCGGCACCGCCGCTCTGGCCGGCGAGCGCGGTCCCGCGCCGGTGCCGGCGGCGCAGGCCCGCCCGTCCGTGCTGGCCGGCGAGCTGCGGGTGGCCATCGGCCGGTCCGCGCGGCGCATCCGCGCCGAGCGGGGCGAGGCGGACCTGTCCGAGGCGCAGTTCGGTGTGCTCGCCGCGCTGACCGCCGTCGGCCCGATGACCCCCGGGGCGCTGGCCGAGCGCGAGCACGTCAGGCCGCCGTCGATGACCCGGACGGTTAACTCGCTCGTCGAGCTCGGGCTGGTCGTCAAGACCGGCCACCCCACCGACGGGCGGCAGATCACGGTCGCCCTGACCTCCGCCGGGGAGGCCGAGGTGCGCGAGACCCGCCGCCGACGCGACGCCTGGCTGACCCGCCGGCTCGCGACGCTGACGTCCGACGAGCGCGTCCTGCTGGTGCGCGCCGCCGAGCTGCTGCGTCGCATCGCCGCCCAGTGACCGACCCCGTGAGGCAGACCCGGTGAGCCCGACGTTCACGTCCCTGCGCTACCCCAACTACCGCCTGTGGTTCGCCGGCGGGCTCGTCGCGAACATCGGCACCTGGATGCAGCGCGTCGCCCAGGACTGGCTGGTGCTGACCGTCCTGACCGACGAGTCCGGCGTCGCGGTCGGCACGGTCACCGCGCTGCAGTTCCTCCCGGTGCTGCTGCTGTCGGTGTGGGCGGGGGTGCTGGCGGACCGGATGAACCGCCGCGTGCTGCTGATGGTCACGCAGCTGGCGCAGGCCGTGCTGGCCCTGGGGCTCGGCGCGCTCGTCCTGCTCGGCCACGTCGAGCTGTGGCACGTCTACGTGTTCGCCGCGCTGCTCGGCGTGGTCGCCGCGGTGGACGGCCCGGTGCGGCAGACCTTCGTCGCGGAGCTCGTCCCGCCGGACAAGCTCTCCAACGCGGTGGGCCTGAACAGCACGTCCTTCAACGCCGCGCGGCTGATCGGGCCGGGCCTGGCGGGGCTCGCGATCGCGTGGATCGGCACCGGCTGGGTGTTCGTCGCCAACGGCGTGTCCTTCGTCGCCACCATCGTGGCGCTGATGCGGATGCGGACCGCGGACCTGCACCCGATGCCGTCCGCCAAGCGCCACGAGAAGGGCCAGATCCGGGCGGGCTGGCAGTACGTGCGCGGCCGCAGCGACATCGTCGTCATCATGGTCGTCGTGGGTGTGGTCTCCACGTTCGGGCTGAACTTCCAGCTCACCAGCGCGCTGATGGCGCGGACGGAGTTCGGCAAGGGCGCCGGGGAGTACGGGGTCCTGGGGTCCATCCTGGCGATCGGGTCCCTGACCGGGGCGCTGCTCGCGGCGCGCCGCGAGCGTCCCCGGGTGCGCCTGGTCATCGGCGCCGCCTTCGGCTTCGGGATCGCGACCGGCGTCATGGCGCTCATGCCGACGTACCCGTCGTTCGCGATCGCGTGCATCCCGGTCGGCCTCGCGTCGCTGACCATGATGACCGCGGCGAACTCCACCATCCAGATGAGCACGGACCCGGCGATGCGGGGCCGGGTCATGGCGATCTACATGATGGTCTTCCTCGGTGCCACCCCGATCGGGTCCCCGGTCATCGGGTGGATCGGGGAGGAGTACGGCGCCCGCTGGGCGATCGGCATCGGCTCGATCAGTGCGCTGCTCGTCGCGACCGGCGCGGCGCTGTGGGCCATCCGCAGCTGGCACCTGGAGGTCCGGTACCGCGTCCTGCACCGCCCGCACCTGGAGGTCACCTACCCCGACGTCCCGGTCCGGGCCCAGCCGGAGGGGGAGGCGCGCGACCAGGCGTCGCGGACGATGGCGGACCAGGAGGCGCGGGACTCCAGCAGCGCCGCCTGAGCGCCGGACGGCTCCCCGTGCCCGGTATGTCACGATCTATCCATGGCACAGGCGACGACTCCGGGCGCGGACTTCCGCGCGACCTGGGTCGAGGAGCCCCGCCCGTGGTGGCGCCGTCCCGTGGTCCTCACCCTCGTCGGGCTCGCCCTCCTGCTGCTCGTCGTGGGGACGTGGATGGGGGTGCGCGCCTACCAGGCCGCGAGCGCGCTGCGGTCCGTCGCGGACACCGTCGGCAGCGTCCGGTCCGCCCTGGGCTCCGGCGACACCTCCGGCCTGGCCGGGCCGGCGCAGCAGATCGAGCGTGACGCCGCCCGCGCGGTCGCGGCCACCTCCGACCCCGTGTGGGGCATCGCCCAGCGCCTCCCGGTGATCGGGGCGGACGCCCAGGCGGTGCGCACCGTCGCGCTCGCCGTGGACGGCCTGGCGGTCGGCGTGGTCACCCCGCTGGCCCGCGTCGCCGAGGGGCTGGACGCGGAGGCCCTGCGTCCGGTCGACGGGCGCATCGACACCGAGCCGCTGGCCGCCGCGGCCCCCGTCCTGGGCACCGCGGCCGAGGCCGCCGGGCGGGCCCAGCGCGCCGTCGCCGAGCTCGACCCGGACCGGCTGCACGGACCGCTCCCCGGGCCGGTCGCCGAGCTGCAGGAGCAACTGACGAGCGCGACCACGACGCTGACCCAGGCCGAGCGGCTGGCGGTCCTGCTGCCGCCGATGCTCGGCGCGGAGCAGCCGCGCAACTACCTCGTCCTGTTCCTCAACTCCGGGGAGCTGCGCGCGCAGGGCGGCATCGTGGGCGCCGTGGCGGTGATCAGCGTCGACGACGGCCGGCTGCGGCTGGTCCAGCAGGCCGCCAACCCGGAGATCACCTCCTTCGACGACCCGGTGCTGCCGCTCACCGACCCCGAGCGCGCCCTGGCGACGGACCTGCCGGGCGAGCACCTGGAGGACGTCGTGCTCCTGCCGGACGCGCCGCGCTCCGGGCAGCTCGCGGCCGAGATGTGGCGCAGGATCACCGGCCAGACGGTCGACGGGGTGCTCGCGATCGACCCCGTCGCGCTGTCCTACGTGATGCGCGCGACCGGGCCGCTCGCGCACCCCAACGGCGTGCTGCTCGACCCCGACACGCTCGTGCAGACGCTGCTGTTCGACGCCTACGAGGACCAGAGCGACCCGCGCGAGTCCGACGAGTTCTTCGCCAGCGCCGCGGCCACCGCGTTCGACGCGCTCGCCGCGGGACAGGGCGACCCGGCGACGCTGCTCGCCGGCGTGGAGCAGGGCGTGGCCGAGCGACGGCTGTCGGTGTGGTCGGCGCACCAGGACGAGCAGGAGAGGATCCGCGGCACGGGGGTCGACGGCGCGCTGCTCACCGGTGGGCACGACGAGGCGGTCGGCGTCTTCATCGACAACGCGTCGGGGTGGAAGACCGACACCTTCCTGCGCAGCACCACCAGCCTGGACTCGGCGACGTGCGAGGACGGCCGGGTCACCATGCGGGTCCGGCTCAACCTGACGTCCACGCTGCCCGCCGACTCCAGCGGTCTGCCGCCCTACGTCGTCGGGGACGAGAGCACCGGGGTGCCCATCGGGTCCATGCGCATGCGGGTGTCGGTGTACTCGCCGGTGGACGGCACGATCGACCAGATCCAGCGCGGGGACTCCTTCCTCGGCGCGCCGGGCGCCACGATCGCCGGCCGGCAGGCCCAGGTGCTGTCCACGATGCTCGGGCCCGGCGAGACGATCAGCTACGTGTTCACGGTCACCGCGCCGGACCGGGGTGCCGAGATCCCGCTGTGGACGACGCCGACGACCTCGTCCCCCGGCCTCACCACGGCCACCGCGGACTGCGCCGGTCGCTGACCTGGGGCGACAGGTTCACCCGCGCCGGTCGCCCGACCGCTCGGCCCACGTGCCACACTGGCCACATGTCCGAAAAGTCTGACCCGGGGGTCCCGATGCGCCGCGCTCTGACCGTTCTCGCCTCTGCCGCCGTGGCCGTGGCCGGGCTCGCCGGCCCCGCGGCCGCCGCGACGCTCCCGCTCTGCACGCCCAACGACCGGTACATCCCCGGTGGCACCTGCGAGGTCCGCGTGACCCCGGAGTGCAACGAGGGCGCACCGGTCCTGGACTACGTCGTCGCGCCCGGCGCCGTCGGTGGAGCGGCGACCGTCGACGTCACGTGGACGAACCTGCCCGGCGCCGACCTCGTCCTGGCCGACCAGCCGCTGACCGTGGACAACCAGGCGTGGCCCGCGGGGGCGGACGGCGAGGTGACGCTCGTCTTCGCGACCGCCCCGGAGGCGACCCGCGTCAACGTGACCGTCCCCGAGGCGTGCGCGTCCAGCCTCGTCCTCGCGTCCCGTGAGACCCCGCGCTCGGCCGCCGCCGGCTCGGGCGCCGCAGCCGCCGCGGCGGACAGCGTCCGCTCGCAGTCGTCCTCCGGTGTGCTCGCCGCGACCGGGTCCGCCGTCCTGCCGCTCGCCCTGGGTGGCGGCGCGCTGGTCCTCGGCGGCACCGCGCTGCTGCTCGCCCGCCGGGCCCGCCAGCGCGTCTGACCCACCGCGGCCACCGGCCGCACCCGACGAAGGGCCACGCGCACACCGCGCGTGGCCCTTCGTCGTGCCGGGGCCGTGCCCCCCGGCCCCTGCCGGTCGTCCGCGGGAGCAGGTGCGGGCCCCGTGGTCTCAGGCCAGGCGGTCGACCACGTGGTCCACGCACGCGGTGAGCGCCTGGACGTCCGAGGGGTCGATCGCGGGGAACATCGCGACGCGCAGCTGGTTGCGCCCGAGCTTGCGGTAGGGGTCGACGTCGACCACGCCGTTGGCCCGCAGGACGGCGGACACGACAGCGGCGTCGACCGCCCGGTCCAGGTCGACCGTCCCCACGACGTGCGAGCGGTCGGCGGCCTCGGTGACGAACGGCGTCGCCCAGGGGCGCTCCTGCGCCCAGCCGTACAGGTGCCCGGCCGACTCCGCCGTGCGCGCGGCCGCCCACGGCAGGCCTCCCGCCGCCAGCATCCAGTCGAGCTGCTCGGCGAGCAGCACGAGGGTGGCGATCGCCGGGGTGTTGAGGGTCTGGTCCTGGCGCGAGCTGGCGATCGCGGTCGTCAGCGACAGGAACTCCGGCACCCATCGTCCGCTGCCCTCCACCGCGTGCGCGCGCTCGACGGCCTCGGGCGACAGCAGGGCGAGCCACAGCCCGCCGTCCGACGCGAAGCTCTTCTGCGGCGCGAAGTAGTAGACGTCCGTCTCCGCGACGTCGACGGCCAGCCCGCCGGCGGCTGACGTGGCGTCCACGACGGTCAGCGCCCCGGCCTCCCGGGACCCGGGCACCCGCCGCACCGGCGCCATCGCGCCCGTCGACGTCTCGTTGTGGGGCCAGGCGTACACGTCGACGCCGTCCTCGGGCTCGGGCAGCGCGACGGAGCCCGGCTCGGCGGAGCGGACGGACGAGTCGGCCAGGAACGGTGCGCGAGAGGTGGCCGTGGCGAACTTGGCGCCGAACTCGCCGAAGACGGCGTGCTGGGCGCGCTCGTGCACGAGGCACAGCGTGGCGACGTCCCAGAACGCCGTCGAGCCGCCGTTGCCGAGCACCACCTCGTAGCCGTCCGGCGCGCCGAACAGCTGGGCGAGCCCCGACCGGACCCGGCCCACGAGCGAGCGCACGGGCTGCTGGCGGTGCGAGGTGCCCAGCGGCGAGCGCCACCCGGCGGCCAGCGCGGTCACCTGCTCCGCGCGGATCTTGCTGGGTCCGGAGCCGAAGCGTCCGTCCCGGGGCAGCAGGTCGGCGGGGATCTGGATCGCTGGAGCCGTGGGCACCCGGCGAGCGTAGGTCGCGCCGCACCGCCGGCGACGGACGTGCCCGCCCCCCGGACGGCGGGTGGTGGGTGCGGCGCACCGGTGCGCCACGGTCACGGTGCGCACGCCGTAGCCTGAGGGGCGGCGAGAGCGAACCACCTGGAGGCTGCACCCGTGAGCGACCTGATCGACACGACCGAGATGTACCTGCGCACGATCTACGAGCTCGCCGAGGAGGGCATCGTCCCGCTGCGGGCCCGGATCGCCGAGCGGCTGGGGCACTCGGGTCCGACGGTGTCGCAGACGGTGGCGCGGATGGAGCGCGACGGGCTGGTGGTGGTCAGCGGGGACCGGCACCTGGAGCTGACCGAGGACGGCCACCTCAAGGCCATGCGGGTGATGCGCAAGCACCGTCTGGCCGAGCGGCTGCTCACCGACGTGATCGGCCTCGACTGGGAGTTCGTGCACGAGGAGGCGTGCCGCTGGGAGCACGTGATGAGCGACCGGGTGGAGAAGCGGCTCGTCGACCTGCTCCACCACCCGCACCGCTCCCCGTACGGCAACCCCATCCCGGGACTGGCGGAGCTGGGCGAGGAGCGCCAGGACGAGCTGTTCCTCAGCGGCGTCGTGCCGCTGCGCAGCGTGGCCCCGTCTGCGGGCGCCGCACCGGCCACCGCGGTGGTCGAGCGCCTGGGGGAGCCCCTGCAGACCGACATCGAGCTGCTCGCGCGGCTCGCGGAGGCCGGGGTGCGCCCGGGGCAGACCATCACGGTCGAGCGGGGGGCCACCGTCCTGACCGTCGGCGCGCCCGGTGCCGAGACGGTCCTGGACCTGCCCGACGAGGTCGCCCGGCACATCTTCGTGGCCACGCCGGCGGCGCTGGACGGGCTCCCCGAGCCGCAGCCGGTCGGCGGTCTGCCGACCGCCTGACCGCTGGACCGCCTGACCGCTGGACCGCCTGACCGCCGGACCGCCTGACCGCCTGACCCCCGGCCGTCCGACGGCCGGTTCCCGGTCCGCCGACCGGTCGGTGGGCCGGACGGTGGACGGCCGATCGGGTGACCGCGGGGACGCGAGGCCCCGGTTCTCCCCGTCCGACCTCCGGGATGGTGTGTCACGACTCACGCGCGACACGTGATCTGACCGTGACCGGAGCGTGACATCGCCGAAGCCGTTCAGGTACGGTCGTGCCTGCTCCTCGAGGATCCACCCCCGGGGCAGCCCTCGCGCGGCACGCCTAATCCTGCCGGCGCGCGAGGTTCCGGACGAACCGCCGGCAGGAGCGGGGGACCCAAGGTTTGTGGGCGCCAGGGATGGCGTCCTCGGGGTGAAGCCGGGGCGGATGTCGCATGCGACGTCCCCACGGCCGGGTGCATCTCCTACCCGAACCCGACAGCTGACCTCGCAGGCGTACAGGAGAGGCACACGTGTCCGTGAGCACCACTCGCGCCCGGCATCGCGCTGCGCGCCGACCGGCAACCCCCCTGACCGACCTCGCCACCGCGGCCACCGGCTCCATCGCCGTCGTCGGTCGTCGCACGGCGATCGCCGCCGCGTCCGCCGGGCTGGTCGTCTCCACGATCGCCGCGCCGGCCGGGGCAGCAGGGGCGCCGGCGTCGGCGCCGTCGAGCCTGCCGGCCGTCGACACGTCGGCGCTGACCGCCGCGGCACGTGCCGCGCTGGCCACCGCCCCGGTCGTCACCGTCGCGGCCGACGCCCAGTTCGCGCTGGACGTCCCCGCGGTCACGGTCGTCAAGGACCCGCCCCCGCCGCCGCCGGTCGTCAAGAAGGTCGCCGCCAAGCCGACGCGCACCGCCGCCGTGGCGTCGCGCTCCGCCGAGCGGGTGGCCGCCCCGGCCGCGGACGAGTCCGCCACCGAGGCCGAGGCGGTGACCGAGAGCGTCGTCGAGGAGGCTCCGGCCGCCAGCGTCCCGGCGTCCGCCAGCGGCAGCGCGATCGCCGAGATCGCCACCCGCTACGTCGGTGTGCCGTACCGCTCCGGCGGCACCACGCCGGACGGGTTCGACTGCTCGGGCTTCACGTCGTACGTCTTCGCGCAGGTGGGCATCTCCCTGCCGCGGACCTCGGGTGCGCAGCGGGGCGCCGGCACGGTCGTGTCGCGGTCCGAGGCCCGTGCGGGCGACCTCATCTGGTCGCCGGGGCACATCAGCATCTACCTGGGCGACGGCATGCAGGTCGACGCCCCGCGTCCGGGCAAGAGCATCCAGGTCCGCTCGCTCTGGCAGAGCAGCCCGGTCTTCATCCGGGTCGCCTGACCGCTCCGCACCACCGACGAAGGGCCCCGCACCGCGACAGCGCGTGCGGGGCCCTTCGTCGTGCGCCGCGTCAAACCCCGATGCGGCGGCGGGCGTGCGGTTACGCTGGTCGCGCCTGCACCACCCAGCCGGGCCCGGCCAGCCAGACGGGTCCACACACCTGGTTCGGAGCCCCTCGTGCTGATGCCCGCAGCGCCCGTCCGCCGGTCGTTGCTGCTCAACGCGAGCCTCGAGCCCCTCTGCGTGGTCTCCATGCACCGCGCGGTCCTGCTGGTGCTGACCGGCAAGGCGACGGTCCTGGAGGCGGACGACCGCCTGCTGCACTCCGAGCGCACCTCGCTGCCGGTCCCGCTGGTCCTGTGCCTGACGCGGTACGTCCACGTCCCCATGCGCCGCGCGGTCCCGCCGACCCGCCGCACCGTCCTGCTGCGCGACGGGCACCGGTGCGCGTACTGCAGCGGCCCGGCGGACACCGTCGACCACGTCCTGCCGCGATCGCGCGGCGGCCGGCACGAGTGGACGAACGTCGTGGCGGCGTGCAGCCGCTGCAACAACCGCAAGTCCAACCACCTCCTGCACGAGATCGGGTGGGAGCTGTCCTTCACGCCCCGCGCGCCGCGCGGGGCCGCGGCGCTGCTCTCCGCGACCGTGCGCGCCGACCCGTCGTGGTCGCCGTACCTGGCCGACGGCGCCGCGGCCTGACGCGCTCGGTCGGTCCGGCGCCGGCCGCCGGGCACGACCCGCCCGCCCTCGGGGCGGGCCAGTGCGGCGGTGCCACCCGGGCGAGGCCCGTTCGGGTGAAAGAAAACCGCAGGTCTGCGTTCGGTCAAGTGTGTGCCGCATCCTCTGCCGACAAGGGGTGCCGCGGGGGCACACTGTGCACAGCAGCGACCATCGCAGGAGGAAGCCATGACGCACGACGACGTCGTTCTGGTGGGTGTGGACGGCTCGGCGACGAGCCTGCACGCCCTGGACTGGGCCGCCGCCGAGGCGCGCGCGCACGGGCTGCGGCTGAAGCTCGTCTGCTCCTACGCGCTGCCGGCGTTCACCGCCGCCTCCCTCGACGGCGGGTACGCCGCCCTGGACGACACCGCGATCCAGGCCGGCGCCAAGGCCGTGCTCGCGGAGGCGCAGGAGCGGGTCGAGCACCGCGGTGTCCCGTCGACCGCCTCGGTCGTCACCGGGGACGCCGCCGCCGTCCTGGTCGAGATGTCCCGCACCGCCCGGATGGCCGTGGTCGGGACCCGTGGCCGCGGCGGGTTCGCCGACCGGCTGCTGGGGACCGTCTCGTCCGCGCTGCCCGCGCACGCGTACTGCCCGACGGTGGTCGTCCCGGCCCGGCCCGGGGGCGTGGACCCGCTGGACACGGCACCCGTCGAGCCGGTGCGCCGGATCGTCGTCGGCGTGGACGGGTCGCCCGCGTCGGACGTCGCGCTGCGGCACGCGATCCGCGAGGCCAAGGCGTGGGGTGCCGAGCTCACCGCGGTGGCCGGCGTCCCGGTGGGGTCCGGGTCGGGCCTGCTGGCGTGGCTGCCGGCCGCCGTCGACCACGAGGCCGTGCTGCGCGACATCGCCGAGGGCCTCGACGTCGTCATCGACCGCGCGGTCGCGGACGACCCCGGTCTGGAGGTGAAGCGGCACGTGCTGGACGGCACGGGCGCCGAGCTGCTCACCGAGTTCTCCACCGCGACCGACCTGATCGTCGTGGGGTCCCGCGGCCGGGGCGGGTTCGCGGGGCTGCTGCTGGGCTCCACGAGCCAGGCCGTCCTGCACCACTCGGCGTGCCCGGTCATGGTGGTGACCCGCCGGTGCGAGGAGGGCGGTGCCCGGCCGACAGGTCGCGTGCGCGACATGGGCGACCTGTACCCCTGACCCGGCCCTCAGACGCCTGGGGCGCACGGGGCGCCGGCGGCGCGGGTGGTCCGAGCAGGGCGAGCCAGGGCGGCCATGGCCCCGGTCAGGACTCCGGCGACCCCTGCACGTCGGGTCGGCGCACGAGCGCCGACAGCACGATCGTCGAGCGGGTGCGGCTGACGAACGGCTCCGCGTTGAGCCGCTCGACCACCCGCTCCAGGTGCCGCATGTCCCGCGCGCGCAGGTGCAGCAGCAGGTCGACCTCGCCGGTCACCGTGCTGGCCGAGATGACCTCGGGGTAGCGCTCGACGGCGGTCCGCATCGTCAGCGGGCTGGTCGAGCCCGAGCAGAACAGCTCGACGTAGGCCTCGGTCTCCCACCCGAGCGCGGACGGCTCGAGCCGCACGGTGAACCCCCGGATGACGCCCGTCTCGCGCAGCCGGTCCACCCGCCGCTTGACGGCCGGCGCGGAGAGCGACACGACGGCGCCGATGTCGGCATAGCTGGACCGGGCGTCCAGCGCGAGCTCGTGCAGGATCGCCTCGTCGAGCGGGTCCAGGCTCATGCGCCCACGGCGGGTCAGCGGACGCGCAACGCGTCGGTGAGCTGGTCCAGGCCCCAGTCCAGCTCGTCGGTCGCGATCGTCAGCGGCGGTGCCAGGCGGATCGTGGACCCGTGGGTGTCCTTGGCCAGCACCCGGCGCTCGAGCAGCCGCTCGCACAGGTCGCGTCCGGTGCCCCACGCGGGGTCGACGTCGACCCCGGCCCACAGGCCAGCGGTCCGGTACCCGGCGATCAGGCCGTCGTCGGCGAGCGAGGCCAGGCGGGACCGCAGCCGGGCGCCGAGCTCGCGGGCGCGGGCCTGGTGCTCCCCGGTCTCCAGCAGCCCCACGACGGCGAGCCCCACGGCGCACGCCAGCGGGTTGCCGCCGAAGGTCGAGCCGTGCGTCCCCGGCGTCAGCACCCCGAGGACGTCGGCGCGTCCGACCACCGCGGAGACCGGGACGATCCCGCCGCCCAGCGCCTTGCCGAGGGTGACCAGGTCCGGCGTGACGCCCCACAGCTCGCAGGCGAGCGTGGTGCCGGTCCGGCCGAGTCCGGACTGGATCTCGTCGGCGACGAGCAGCACGCCGGCGGCGTCGCACGCCGCGCGGACCGCCGGGAGGTAGCCGTCGCCCGGCACCACGACCCCGGACTCGCCCTGGACCGGCTCGAGCAGGACGGCGACCGTCGTGTCGTCGATGGCCGCGGCGAGCGCGGCGGCGTCGCCGAACGGCACGATGCGGAATCCGGGCGTGTACGGGCCGTAGCCGCGCCGCGCGTCGTCGTCGGTGGAGAACGAGATGATCGTGGTGGTGCGGCCGTGGAAGTTGCCGTCCGCGACGATGATCGTGGCCCGGTCGGCGGGGACGCCCTTGACCTCGTGACCCCACTTGCGGGCGACCTTGATGGCGGTCTCCACCGCCTCGGCGCCGGTGTTCATCGGCACCATCATCTGCGTGCCGGTCAGCGCGGTGAGCCGGTCGGCGAACGGGTGCAGCAGGTCGTGGTCGAACGCCCGGGACGTCAGGGTCAGCCGGTCCAGCTGCGCGTGCGCGGCCGCGACCAGCGTGGGGTGGCGGTGGCCGAAGTTCAGGGCGGAGTACCCCGCGAGCAGGTCCAGGTACTCGCGCCCGTCGCCGTCGCGCATCCAGGCGCCCTCCCCGCCGGTCAGCGTGACGGGCAGCGGGTGGTAGTTGTGCGCGAGGTGACCGCCACCCGACGGCGTCACGGGGCGGCCCGTGTGCGCGTCGGGACGGGTGAGGGCGTCGGGCGCGGCGCTCACGCGACGGATCCGCGGATCTCGAGCGTGCAGCACTTGGCGCCGCCGCCGCCCTTGAGCAGCTCGCTGGTGTCGACGGCGATCGGCTCGTAGCCGCGCTCGCGCAGCGCCTGGGCGAGGTCCACCGCTCCGGGGGCGACGACGACGTGGTGCCCGTCGCTGACGGCGTTGAGGCCCAGGGCGACGGCGTCGCGCTCGGTGGCGATGACCGCGTCGGGGTACAGGCGCTCGAGCACCCGGCGGGACCCGGGGGAGAAGGCCGGCGGGTAGTAGGCGACCTGGGGGTGCGCGGGGTCGCTGGACAGGACCGCCAGCGCGGTGTCCAGGTGGTAGTAGTGCGGGTCCACGAGCTCGAGGGAGACCACCGGCAGCCCGAACAGCTCCTGCGCCTCGGCGTGCGAGCTGCGGGCGGTGCGGAACCCGGTGCCCGCGAGGATGAGGTCGCCGACGGTGAGCAGGTCCCCCTCGCCCTCGTTGGTCTCGGCGGCGGTGTGCGTGACGTAGCCGCCGTCGGCGAACCACTTCTGGTACGCCGGACCCTCGGCGGCGCGCTCGGGGTACCGGAACCGGGCGGAGTAGACGACGCCGTCCACCACGGTGGCGCCGTTCGCCGCGTAGACCATGTCCGGCAGGCCGGGGACGGGGTCGATGAGCTCGACGGTGTGCCCCAGCTCGAGGTAGGTGTCGCGCAGCACGCGCCACTGCCGGACGGCCAGCTCGCTGTCCGTGAACCGGGTGGCGTCCATCCACGGGTTGATCTCGTAGCTCACCGTGTAGTGGGTCGGCTCGCACATGAGGTAGTGGCGACGGGTCGCGGCGGTCATCGGTCCTCCGGGGGCGTACGGGATCGGTCGCCGCGTCGTCGTGGCTCGGTCCTCAGCGTAGGCGGGGGCCACGCGGCTGACCGCGTCGTGTCGTTGCACGCCGACCCGCGATCCGTTGCGTGGCGGCACGCATCGGCGGCGATCCGTTGCATCCGCGTTGAGGGACGCGTCCGGGTCGGTCAGGTGCCGGGGTGGGCGTCCCCAGCGGGGTGGTGCCCGTGCCGCGCGCGGTCCCGGTCCGCGGCGTCGTGGAGCGACTCGAAGGTGACGAGGGCGACGACCACCGCGGTCAGCAGGGCGAGCGTCGCCAGCGCGGGCAGCGCGGCCCCGAGCCAGGCGAGCGGGAGCAGGGCCAGGGCCACGAGCAGGCGGGGCACGGCGAGCCCGCCGCCGGTGCGCAGGCCGAAGCCCACGTGCGCGAGCAGGTAGAGCACGACGCCGCCGACCAGGGCCAGCAGCGCGATTCCGCCGAGCGGGTCGGACAGGGTGTGGTGCTCGGTGTCTCCGACGTACTCGAGGACCTTCTTCAGGCCCAGGGCCAGCAGGACGATCCCGGCCACCATCGGCAGGTGCAGGAAGCTGTAGGCGTCGCGGGCCAGCCCGGCACGCCGGGGACCTCCGGCCGCGGCCAGGGCGTGCTCGGCGACCAGCGCGGAGACGTCGAAGTACGCCCACCACAGCGCCCCGGCCAGGGCCAGCCCGAGGGTCGAGGCGGCGATGATCGGCGTCGAGATCGGCAGCTGCGCGACGCCGACGCCGATCGCGACGATGGACTCGCCCAGCGCGACGATGACGATGAGCCCGTGGCGCTCGGCGAAGTGGGCCGCCGAGCGCACCCGCCAGCCGGCCGCCCCGCCGAGGTAGGTGCCGAGGTAGTCGGCGACCAGGGCCGCGACCCACAGCCCGAGCTGCGTCGCGCCGCTGGTCGCCGCGGCCGCGAGCAGCAGGGCGGTGCCGGCGACCATGGACGGGGCGAAGCGCTTGAGCTGTCCGCGCAGCTCGGGGTCGTCTCCGGACCACGCCCAGAACAGCAGCAGGTGCAGGGCGCGGATCGCGAAGTAGCACAGGGCCACCACGACGGGGCCGGACAGCCCGCCGGCGGCGTCGTCGAAGGCCTCCGGGATGCACAGCGCCAGGACGAACATGGCCGCCATCGCGGCGAACATGCCCACCCGGGCGACGCCCTCGTCGGCGCGGACGAGGTTCGCGAGCCAGGCGTAGCCCGTCCAGCACCACCACAGCAGCGCGATGACCAGCACCCCGCGGAGGAGGCCCTGCGGGCTGAGCGCGTCCGCCATGGTCGCGGTGATCTGCGTCAGCGCGAACACGAAGACCAGGTCGAAGAACAGCTCCAGCGTGGTGACCGATCCGCGCTCGGGCATGGCCTGCGCCCGGCCCGGGACCCCGCGCCGGGGCCGGGCGCCGCCGGCCGGCCCGCCGTCGCTGCCGGGGGCGGTGCGGCCGAAGCTGCCGCGGGCGGTGCTGCCGGTGCTGTCGGTGCCCGCGGGGTCCGCGGGGTGGTCGTGCTGCGGGCGGACGCCGGGGGCGCTCACGAGGGACTCCTGTGCTGGTCGTGCGGCACGACGGCCGGGTCAGACGGGACGGCGGGCGGCCTCGCGGACCACACGGTGCAGCGCCAGTCGCAGCATGACGGCGAGGGCCGGCGCCAGGACGGCGGCGGTGAGGGCGCGCGGGAGCGGTCCGGCCAGGTGCACGTCCTCGGTCCAGGTGACCGCCGCGCGTCCCCCGTCCACGCCGGCGACGTGGATCCCGGCGCTGCCGCGCAGGACCGGGCCGAGCTTGGTGAACACCGCCGTCCCGGGCCGTCCGGGTGCGGGCGGGTCCAGGACGTCGACGCGCATGGTGTCGAGCAGGCCGGGGACGCCGCGCTCCTGGAACGGCCCGGACACCGCCCGGACGCGCGAGCCGACCGCGATCGGCAGCCCCTCCACGGTGATCCGGGTGAGCGGGACCCAGCGCTGGTGGTTGCGGGCGTCGACCACCAGGTCCCAGGCGGCGTCGGCGGGCAGGTCGACCACCCGGGTCACGGCCACGGTGCGGGTCATCGGTGCTCCTCGGTACGGGTACGGGTGCGGGCGTGGAACGCGACGATCGCCCACGTCCGGGACGTCGGCCGGCCCCACTGCTCCGCCGCGCCGGACGCGGGGAACCGGGAGGCGCGCCCGCGCAGCCGGACGGGCACCGGGTCGGCGTCGTCGTACCGGCGGGGGTGCGCCATGGCGTCCCTCCGAGCGCGCGGACTGGTCCGGCGGGCGCCGGGCCTCCACGGTAGCGTCCGGCCCCATGGAGACACGGGTTCTGGGACGGACGGGACGTCAGGTCGGCGTCGTCGGGCTGGGGTTGTGGCAGCTGGGCGGTGACTGGGGCGAGGTGGCCGACGACGACGCGTTCGCGCTGCTCGACGCGGCCGTGGAGTCGGGGGTGACGTTCCTCGACACGGCGGACGTCTACGGCGACGGGCGCAGCGAGAGCCTGCTCGGGCGGTTCCTCGCCCAGCGGTCGGGCGGTCCGCAGCTGACGGTCGCGACGAAGATGGGACGCCGCGCGAACCCCCACGTCGCCGACGCGTACACGCTGGACGCGTTCCGCGGCTGGACCGACCGCTCCCGCGCGAACCTCGGAGTCGACACCCTCGACCTGGTGCAGCTGCACTGCCCGCCGACCGAGGTCTACTCGCGCGACGAGACCTACGACGCGCTGGACACCCTGGTCCAGGAGGGCCGCGTCGCGGCGTACGGCGTCTCGGTGGAGACGGTCGACGAGGCGCTGACCGCGATCGCCCGGCCGAACGTCGCGAGCGTCCAGATCATCCTCAACGTGTTCCGCCGCAAGCCGCTCGAGCGGGTGCTGCCCGCGGCCGCCGAGGCCGGCGTGGGGATCATCGCGCGGGTCCCGCTGGCCAGCGGGCTGCTGTCCGGCAAGTACGACGCCAGCACGACGTTCGCCGAGAGCGACCACCGCACCTACAACCGCAACGGCGAGGCCTTCGACGTCGGCGAGACGTTCTCCGGCGTGCCGTACGACGTCGGCGTCGACGCGGCGCAGCGGGTGGCGTCGTACACCCCGCAGGGCGCGACGACGGCGCAGCTGGCCCTGCGCTGGATCGTGGACCAGCCGGGTGTCAGCACCGTCATCCCCGGGGCCCGCAACGCCGAGCAGGCGCGGGCCAACGCGGCAGCGGCCGACCTGGCGCCGCTGGACGAGACGACGCTGGAGGGGCTGCGCGGCGTGTACGACGACGCCGTCCGACCGCACGTGCACGACCGCTGGTGAGCGCTGCTCGGTCCTGACCTGAGGACGGCCGGGTCCCCGCCTCGCGGGCGGGGACCCGGCCGTCGGTGCGTCGGCCGGAGAGCGGCGCAGGTGCGGGCCGTCAGACGGTCGGCGTCCCGTTCGTCCCGGAGCCGTCCAGGGTGCTGTCCACCTGCTCGGCCCCGACGAGCCGGCTCGTGCCGCCCGGCTCGACCACCTGGACCACGCGCGGGAACTCCCGCGGCGGCGGGCCGAACGTGGCGCGTGCGCCCTCGATCACGGTCCGGCCGAGCGACCGGGCGCCCCGCAGGCCGATCCACGCCCCGACCCCGAACGGCACGAGCCGCCCGAACACCAGGGCGCCGCGCTTGGCGACCTGTCTGCGCACCAGCCGGCGGGTCAGGGTGCCGTTGACGGCGTTGATCGTGGTCGTCGGCATGCGGGTCAGCAGCGTCCGGGCGGCCGCGCCGGACCCGCTCTGGATCGCCTCGCCGAGCTCCCTGGCCCCGTCCTCGCCCAGGACGGTGGTCAGCAGCAGGGTGCGCCGGCGGTCGGCGTCCTGCACCTCGATGCCGTGCACGCTGGCCACGGCCAGCGAGAACGCCCCGGAGGCGGCGAAGAACGCGGCGATGTCGCCCGCGGTCAGCCCGACCGCCACCCCGGTGCCGCCGACCGGCACGGACGCGGCCGCGCCGACCGCGCCGCCGGCGGCGGAGACGACCCGCAGGTACTCCTTCTCCAGCAGCCCGATGATCTGCTCGGGGGAGGCGTGCGGGTTGCGGGTGCGCAGGGTCTGCACGTGCGCGTGGATCGCGCTGGACGGCACCGTGACGGCTCGGTCGAGGAGGGCCTCGAGCGGTCCCCGCCTGCTCAGGTGCGGGCCCTCGGGCTCCGGCCCGGCGGTGGTGACGTCGTCGGGCGTCCGGCGGGACAGCTCGCGGTCGGACGGGCGCTTGCGGCGCAGGGACGGCACGAGCCTCACCCCTCTCCCTCGATGGTCAGCTCCACGGTGGCACCGTTCGTGAGGGTGCGCGCGACGGTGCAGTGGGACTCGATCGCCCGGTTGACGACCGTGAGCAGCCGGGCCTTCGCGGTGTCGTCGAGGCCGGACAGGTCGACGACCATCTCCTCGCGCAGGTGCTCGTAGCGGTCCTCCGCGGGGTCGGACTGGCCGGAGACGCGCACCACGACGGCGACGTCGTCCCCCAGGCGGCGGGCCAGGGCCGCGTCGGCCGTCATGCCGCTGCACCCCGCGAGCGCGATCTTCAGCAGCTCCCCGGGCGTGAAGACCGCACCGGCCTCGGCCGGTCCGATGAGGACCTCCGCGCCGCGCGAGCTGCGGCCCGTGTACGTCCGGGTCCCGGTCCGCTCGACCCAGAGCTGCGCCGGCGCCGCTCCTTCGGCGGACGGTGACTCCGGACCTGGCGCGGCAACGGCTACGGTCTCCGTGACCGTTCCGTGATCAGTCGTCATCCGGCTGACTATGCCACGGGGCCACGGTCGTGGCAGGGCGCCCGTACCCGTCGGTTCCGGGCGCCGCCGTACGTGCACGGGAGGGGGCGGGCGTGCCGGGTGTGACCGATCTGCCACCGTGACCGGAAACAGTCACAGCCCGCCTCGCGGTTGTCACAGGACAGACGCGACGCATCGGACATTTCCGCTCAGCTCGTCGGTGCCCGTACCGATCAGTCCCTCGTCGCACTGATGACGCCCGCTGCTCTCCGCCGCCCTCCCGAAGGTTGACGACATGACGCTCCTGAACCGCGGACCGCTGCTCGACGGCGCACCCGACCTCGCCCCGGTGCCGTCCGCCCCGGCGCGCGTCCGGGCGGCCGGCGAGGACAGCAGCGGTCCGGGGACGGCCGTGACGACGGAGCCGTCCGAGACGCTCGGGACGCCCGACGGCGCGCCTCGCGGCCTGCACCGCTCGCGCATGGTCGGCGCCGCCGCCGCCGCGGTCCTCACGCTCGCCCTCGGCGCCGGCACCGCGGTCGCCGCGAACGCCCAGCAGGACGCCCGCGCGGCGGCGGCTGCTGCGGCTGCCGCCCGGATCGCGGACGCACGTGCCGCCGCCAGGATCGAGCTGGAGGAGCACCAGGCCGCGAACCGGGCCGCCCGCGCGGAGGCCGACCGGCAGCGCGTGCTCGCCGAGCGCTCCGCCGCCGTGGCCGCCGGGACCGCTGTGCTCGACGGCGCCCGCGGCGTGCTCGCCGCGTCGCCGCAGGCCGCTCCCGAGCTGCGCACCGCCCTGCAGGTCGCGATCGACACCGCGGCGCCCGTCCTGGCGACCGTGCCGGCGCCGGCGGTCACCGCCTCGCAGGCCGCGGTCGAGCCCGTCGCCGCGCCGCAGCAGGCCGTCGTCGACTCGCAGGCGGCCTGGCAGGCTGCCGAGGACGCGCGGATCGCCGCCGAGGCCGCGGCCGCCGCGCAGGCCGCCGCCGAGGCGCAGGCTGCCGCCGAGCGCGCGGCCGCCGAGGCCCGGGCGTCACAGCCCGCGTCCCGGTCCGCCGCCAAGACCGCCGCGCCGTCGACCCGCCGTACCGCGGCCCCCGCTCCCGCGGGCGGTGGTGCCGCCGCACCGTCGGGCGGCGGTGGCGCGGCGCCCGCGACCGGCGGTGGAGCGGCCGCGGCGCCCGAGCCGGCTGCCGAGGCCCCGGCGAGCAGCGTCCCGGAGTTCAGCGCCGGCGCACTCGGTGAGGCCATCAACGCCTACCGCGCCGGCCACGGCCTGCCGGCCCTGAGCATCTCCCGCTCCGGCTCGCTCGTGGCGCACGCCTCGGCGATGGCGCAGGCCGGCAGCATCTGGCACAGCGGCGGCGACAAGATCGTCGGGTACACGATGCCCGGCACCGCGTCGCGGCTGGTCAGCGCGTGGGCCGCGTCCCCGGCGCACAACGAGTGGATGCTGCGCAGCGACAGGTCGTCGATGCAGATCGGCGCGGTGGTCCTCGGCAACAAGCTCTACGGGGCGGTCAACTTCAGCTGAGGGCGCCCGCGGCGTCGACCGCGGGTCCGCGGGCCGGTCCCGATCACGCCCGCAGGTGCTCGGCGAGGAAGGCGACCGCCGCGCGCAACGGCGGCACGGGGTCGGCGCCGACGAAGCAGTGCTCACCGCCCCGGACCAGCTCCAGGCGCACGGTGGCGCCGGCCTCCTCGAGCGCCGTCGCCAGCCGGCGGCTGTGCGCCGGCGGGACGAGCGTGTCCGCGTCGCCGTGCAGCAGCAGCATGGGCGGGGCGCCCGCCCAGGCGTGTCGGACCGGTGACGCCGCGGCGGCCGCGTCCAGCGCGTCCCGGACCGGGTGGCCCAGCAGCAGGTCCTCCGGTGCCGGTCCGCCGGCGGGGTCGCCGTCGAACGCGAGCAGATCGGTGACCGGGTACATCGGCACCGCCGCCTGGACTGCGCTGCTGGGCCCGACGACGCTGCGGTGGGTCGCCGGGACCGGCGTGTGCCCGGTCAGCGCGACCATCGCCGCGAGGTGACCGCCGGCCGACTCCCCGCTGACGCCGATCCGCTGCGGGTCGATGCCCAGGGCCGGTGCGTGGTGGCGCAGGAACCGGATGGCCGCCTGGGCGTCGGCGAGCTGCGCGGGGTAGGGCGCCTCCCCCGACAGCCGGTAGTCGATCGTCGCGACCGCCATCCCGGCGCCGGTGAGCAGGCGGAACCAGAAGTCGTCCCCGTTCCAGCCGCCCGGCGGGAAGCGGCGGTCGCCCTCCCACCACGCACCGCCGTGGATCCACACGACGCAGGGAACCCGTGCGTCCCCGCCCGCGGACGCCGGCAGGTGCACGTCCATGAGCAGCGGGCGGTAGCCGAGCGGCCTGGCGTAGGTGACCGCGTGCCGGACGAGCCGGTCGTCCGTGCGCCGCGGCTCGGGGAGCTCCGGGAGCTCCGGGACGACCGTGCTCGGGTGCACGACGGTCGTGCCCGGGCGGGCGTGGGCGGAGGCGTCCGGGATCGAGGTCACAGGGGCTCCCTGTCGGGGTCCGTGGTGGGCGGGGGCGTGGCGTCGCTGCGGTGCACTCTGCTCCGTGGCGTCCACGGTGCGCCAGCGGCCGTCCGCGGCGTGGCGGCGATCCGCGGCGCACGCGACCGGCTGCCGGAGCCGGTCCCGGTACCCTGGCCCCACGCCCTGGTAGCTCAGTGGATAGAGCAACCGCCTCCTAAGCGGTAGGTCAGCAGTTCGAGTCTGCTCCAGGGCACCGCCGCGTCCCGTCACCGCTGGGCCTCACCGTGGCCCCCGTCACCGCTGCCTCACGTACCGGGGCGCCCCGTCACCGGGGCGTCGCGTCGTAGGTGTGCCCGGCGGCGCGCAGCCGGTCGACGAGCACGTCGCCGATCCCCGTGGCGGGCGTCAGCGAGCCGGCCCGGTCGGGCAGCCGGTCGGCGTCGACCGCCAGCGCCAGCGCCGACTCGCCGAGCATGACCGCGGTGGCGGCGTACCCCGGGTCCCCGCGACCGGCGGCGACGGCCCCGTACCGCCGTCCCGCCGCCGTCGTCGCGCGGACCTCCATGCGGAACCAGCCGCGGCGACGGGTCGCCTCGTCCGGACCGGTGCCGGGCGCGGGCAGGAGCCGGTCGAGCAGGGCCCGGGTCGCTGGCAGGGCGAACGCCGCGGCGCCGACGCCCAGCCCGGCGGTCACCCCCACCGCCCGCGTCGCGCCGGCGGCGCCCGGGCCGGCGTCCAGGACCTCCCCGTACCGCAGGCCGCGCCCGTAGGCCCAGCCCTGCAGGGCGTTGGACCGCCGCACGACCCGCGAGTTGACCGAGGCCATCGGGAACGGTGCCACCCACCGCCCGTCGCTCAGCCGCCCGGGCCGTGGGGCGTCCGGCGGCTGCGCCGTGGCCGGCTCGGCCGCGCGGTCGGGGCTCAGGGCGAACGGGTCGGCCAGCAGCCGCCGCGCGGACGGGTCGCGCGAGGCGAGCTCGACGACCTCCCGCATCGTCGCGAGGGTCCCGCCGCTCACGCCGCCCCGACCGTGGACGACCAGCAGGAC
Source organism: Cellulomonas aerilata (assembly GCF_007991755.1). Classification (GTDB taxonomy): domain Bacteria; phylum Actinomycetota; class Actinomycetes; order Actinomycetales; family Cellulomonadaceae; genus Pengzhenrongella; species Pengzhenrongella aerilata. The sequence goes on from NZ_BJYY01000014.1 coordinate 87,096, forward strand.
GTCGCGGAGCGGACCGGCGTCGTCGTCCTCGACCCGGCGGTGCAGGGTGAGGACGGCGAGGTCGGACGGGACGGAGTCGTAGCCGCAGCCGTGGACCAGCCGTGCCCCGGAGGCCCGCCCCACGGCGTCGAACCGGTCGATGGCCTGCCGGACGAACGGCACCTCGCCGGTGAGGTCCGCGTAGTGGGTCCCTGCCCGCGCGCAGGCATCCACGACCGGCAGACCGTGGCGCAGGTACGGGCCGACCGTGCTCGCCACGACGCGTGCGCTGCCGGCCATCGCCGCGAGCGACCGCGCGTCCGAGGCGTCCGCGGTCAGGACCGGCCACCCCCGCGCTGCGCCCGGGAGGGCGTCGCGCACCCGCTCCACCCCCGTCCGTGACCGTCCCGCGAGCGCCACCCGGGTTCCCTGCGGGGCGTGCCGGGCGAGGTGCTCGGCCACCAGCCGCCCGACGAAGCCGGTGGCCCCGAAGACGACGACGTCGTGGTCGCGGGTGCCGGTGCTCATCGGGCGATGCTCGCCGTGCCGCGTGGACGCCGCAACCGGCGTCCGGCGTGCGCCGGGCGCCGGTGCTACCTGCCGTGCGGGTCCGACGCGTTGAGCGCCGCGACGACGCGGGGGTAGTCGCCGCGCGCCTCGCCGTAGCGCAGGAACCTCACCCGCTCGACCAGCACCTCGTCGGCGTCGGGCCGGTCCCGCAGGAGGCCGATCACCTCGTCGACGAACGCGGCCAGCGGCAGGGCGTCGGCATTGGTCGCGTGACCGGGCAGGAGATCGGTCCGCACGCTGGGCGGCACGAGCTCGACCACGCGGACGGAGGTGTCCGCGAGCTGCAGCCGCAGGCTCTCGCTGAGCATGTGGATCGCGGCCTTGCTGGCGTTGTAGCTCGGCGTGACCCGCAGGGGCGCGAACGCGAGGCCGGACGAGACGGTCATGATCGTCGCCGTCGGACGCGACCGCAGGTGCTCGACGAAGGCCGCGATGAGGCGCACGGGTCCCAGCAGGTTCGTCGTGACGACCTCCTCGGCGCTGGCCAGGAACCCCTCGGGACGGTGCCAGTCCTCGACCCGCATGACGCCGGCCATGGTCACCAGGGTGTCCAGGCCCGGCCATCGGGCGATCACCTCGGCCGCGGCGGCCCGGATGCTCGCGGGGTCGCTCGTGTCGATGCGCACGGTGCCGAGGCCCGGGTGCTCCGAGGCGATCTGCTCGAGCAGCTCGGTGCGGCGGCCGCCGACGACGACGGTGCTGCCGGCGTCGTGCAGCGCGAGCGCCAGGGCCAGGCCGATGCCGCTCGTGGCGCCGGGGATGAAGACGGTGCTGTCGGTGATGTCCATGCGTCCACCGTGGCGGGTGCGCCGCCCGGGCGTGAGCGGACCGTCGATCGGGGGATCGGCAGTCCCTGGCTGCGCGCACCGGGTCCGGTGGCCCGGTGGTCCGGCGACCGGCGACGATGGTCCGGTGGACCGCCCCGCGCTCGCCGACTTCCTCCGCCGCCGCCGCGAGTCCCTGCGCCCCGAGGACGTCGGGCTCCCGGCGGGCGCCCGCCGCCGCGCGCCCGGCCTGCGCCGCGAGGAGGTCGCGGGCCTCGCCGCGATGTCGACCGACTACCTCACGCGCCTCGAGCAGCGGCGCGGCCCCCAGCCGAGCGAGCCCCTGCTCGCCTCCCTCGCCCGGGCCCTGCGGCTGAGCGGGGACGAGCGCGACCACCTCTTCCGGCTCGCCGGCCGCAACCCGCCCGGTCCGGACGCGGGCAGCGGGTTCGTCGCCCCGGCGCTGCAGCGGGTCCTGGACCGGCTCGACGACACCCCGGCGCTCGTCCTGTCCTGGCTGGGGGAGACCCTCGTGATGAACCGCATGGCCGTCGCGCTGCTCGGGGAGCGGTCGGGTCTGCGCGGCCTGGCCCGGAGCGAGGTCTACCGGTGGTTCACGGAGCCCGACGCCGCCCGCCGCCTGTACCCGCAGGAGGACCGGGACCGGCAGTCGCGCGCGCAGGTGGCGTCGCTGCGGGTCGCCTACGGCGTGCTGGGACCGCGGTCGCGGGCCGGGGAGATCGTGCACGCGCTGCAGCGCGAGAGCCCCGAGTTCGCCGAGCTGTGGCGCCGCCACGAGGTGGCTCGGCGGTTCGAGGACCACAAGGTGCTGCTCCACCCGCAGGTCGGCGCCCTCGAGCTCGACTGCCAGGCGCTCTTCACCGAGGACCAGTCGCAGTGCCTCCTGGTCCTCACCGCGCCGCCGCGGAGCGAGTCGGCCGAGAAGCTCGCGCTGCTCGGGGTGATCGGCACCCAGGAGCTGCAGCCGGACGCACCGGCATCACCGGTCCGGACGTCGCCCACCGGCGTCGCCGGCGAGGCCTGACGCGACGCGGGGCGGACCGGCGTCGTCTCAGACCTCGGCACGCCCGTCCTCGACGCCGCGGATCCACGCCGTCGGGTCCGCCGAGCGGCGCAGGTCCGACCCGCTGATGATCCAGGTCGCCCCGTGCGCGACGCACCGGTGCGCGAGCTCGCGTGTGACGCCGCCGTCGACACCGAGCAGCGGACGGCCGCGCAGGGCGGACAGGCGCTCGAGGGTCGCGGGCAGGAACGGCTCCCCCGCCCGGCCCGGCGTGATGGACATCAGCAGGACCCCGACGCCGGCATCGAGGTCGGCCACCGCGTCGACCGGCGTCCCGGGGCTCACCGCGACGGCGGCGCGCCGGCCCCGGGTGCGGATGCGCTCCACGGCCTCCTGCCACCGGTCGGCCTCGGCGTGCACCACGACGGTGCTGCACACGTCGGTCCACCCGTCGACGACGCCGACCGGGTCGGTGACCATGAGGTGCGCCTCGCCGGGGAGGCCGGTCGAGGCCGTCAGCCGGGCGACGTCGTCGGGCGTGAAGCCACCGTCCGCGGCGAACCGCCCGTCGGCGACGTCCCAGTGCCACCGCTGCAGACCCGCGGCCGCCAGGCGCCGGGCCTCGGGCTCGAGCTGCTCGCGCGGCACGGACCACAGCGACGCCGCCACGGTGGCCCCAGGGGTGCGGAGGACGTCCTGCCGGGACGCCCCGCCGTCGGTCATGCGGTCCCTCGCTCGGCCACGGCCGGGTCGACCCCGTCCAGGCTCAGGACCGCCTCGGCCAGGGCCCGGTCGGTCACGAGCTCGGTGCACAGCCCGGCCCGGGCGATGGCCGTCACCGCCCGGGCCTTGTCGGCCCCTGCAGCGGCGGCGACGATCCGCGGGGTGCGCCGGAGCTGGTCCACCCCGATCGAGATGCAGCGGCGGGCGAACTCGGGGGAGACGACCTCGCCCGTGTCCGACACGAGGATGGCGGCGACCTCCGCGCGGACGCCGGCCTCGTGCATCGCCTGCCGGTCCTCCTGCGACAGAGCGGTGAGGAGCTGGGAGTTGGGCGGGTCCCACGAGCCCACGGCGACCACCGCCGTGGTCAGGTGGTCGAACATCCGCAGGGCCCCCGCGACGTCGGTCTGCCGCCTCAGGGCGTCCGCCGTCCGCGGGTCGTCGAGGACGAGCGGCGCGAAGATCGGCTGGGCCGATCCCCCGGACCTCAGCGCCACCCGGCGCACGACCTCGACGGGCGAGGCCTCCAGGTCGGTGCCGAGGGCCCCGGTGAGCTGGACGACGTCGACCCGGGGGAGCGGCGGCATGGAGTGGCTCATGCCGGTCAGCGTGCGCCCCCAGGCCAGCCCGAGGACCTCGCCCTGGCGCAGGGTGCTCCCGAGCAGGGCCGCGGCGGCCGCCCCGACCTCGTGGCGGACCTCCGCCTGAGCGCCGTGCGCCTCGACCACGACCGCACGCGACAGTCCCAGGTGGGCGGCCAGGGCGTCGGCGAGCTCGGGCACCGGGACCCCGGCGTCGTCGACCGTGATCGTCACGATGCCGAGCTCCCGGGCGCCCTCCAGCAGGCGGGCGACCTTGAACCGCGAGACGCCCAGGGCGTCGGCGGTCTGCATCTTCGACATGTCGTCGACGTAGTAGTGCCGGGCAGCCCGGACCATCAGGGCGCGCTCCTCGCCGCTCGGCGGTACCCCCCGGCGCTCGCTCATGTGAGCACTGTAGCCGCTCATTTCGTTACGCGATCGTGATCCAGGGCTGTTGCCCCGGCGTCGACCCCCGTCCTACGGTCGACACAGATGAGCGTTCTGCTCTGCTCATATGAGCGACGCTGCGAGGAGGCAGAGGCGCATGGCGGCACGGCGACGGATCCCCGAGGAGCTCGGCATCGGTGTGGTGATCGTGCTGGTGGCGCTCGCCTTCAGCGTCATGTCGCCGACCTTCCGCACGCTGGACAACGCGCAGCTGCTGCTGCTCAACGGGGCCGTGATCGCGTTCCTCGCCATGGGGCAGGCCTTCGTCCTGCTGACCGGCGGGATCGACCTGTCCACCGGCTCCAACGTCGCCCTGACCGGGATGGTCGCCGCCCTCGTGATGCGGTCCGGTGCCTCGTGGTGGGTCGCCGCTCTCGCCGCCCTCGCGGTCGGCGCGCTCGTCGGGGTGGTCAACGGTGCGCTCATCCACTACCTCAGGCTGCCCGCGTTCATCGTCACCTTCGCGACCTTCGGCGTAGCCGCGAGCATCCCGCTCATCCTCACCGGCGCGAGCTCGGTGAACGTCGCCGACCCCCTGTTCGCGATCGTCGGCCGCGGCGGCCTGTTCGGCATCCCCATGCCAGTCGTCCTCGTCGCCGTCTTCGCGGTGGTGTTCACCGTGCTGCTCCGGCTCACCGCGACCGGTGTGCACATCTACGCCGTCGGCGGGAACGCCGAGACGTCCCGCCTCTCGGGCATCCCGATCGGCCGGGTGACGATGCTCGTCTACGCGGTGAGCGGCTTCTGCGCCGCGATCGGCGGCCTGATCACGACGAGCCGGCTGATGGTCGGCTACCCCTCGGCCGGGTCCGGCAACGAGCTCTTCTACTCGATCGCCGCAGCCGTGGTCGGCGGCGTCAGCCTGTTCGGCGGCATCGGCTCGCTGCCCGGCGCCCTGCTCGGCGCCGTGCTCATCGCGACGGTGTCCAACGGGATGAACGTCGTCGGGGTGCAGAGCTACTGGCAGCCCCTGGTCATCGGGCTGATCATCCTCGGCGGCGTCATCATCGACACCTACCGCCGCCAGTCGTCCCTGAGCGACCTGCTGCGACGACGCCTGGGTCGCCCCGGTCCCGACGGGGCGGCCGGCACCCCGCCGAGCCCGCCGGGCGCCGCTCCCGCCGGCGAGCCGGCCACCTTGACGCCTCACCCCACGCGGTGAGGGACACCCCCGCACGACCACACCTACTCAGGAGTTGGCGATGACGCTACGCAGATACAGCCTCGTGACCGGCATCCTCGGAGCGACGCTCGTCCTGGGCGCATGCTCCGGCGCGGTGGACACCGGGACCGGCGACGCACCGGACGACGCGGCTGCGACGGACGCCGAGGGCGGCATCCCCCGGCCCGAGTCCTGCGACGACGAGACGCCCTACCTGGCCGTCGCGCTGCCCAACCTGACGAACCCCTACTACGTCGCGATGCAGCAGGGCTTCGAGGACGCGGGCGAGGCGAACGGCTTCGAGGTCGAGGTCCAGATCGCCGACGACGACGACGCGAACCAGCTCGCCCAGGTGCAGTCCATGCTGCAGAAGGACCCGTGCGCCCTCGCGCTCAACGCGGTGAAGTCCGAGCCGGGCGCGGCCATCGTCAAGGCCGCCAACGACGCCGGTGTCCCGGTCTTCACCGTCAACGTCGGCATCGACCCCGAGGCGCTGGAGAACCAGGACGCCTCGATCGTGCAGTACCTCGGCGCCGACAACGTCGCCGGTGGCCGGCAGACCGCCGAGCAGGTGCTCGCCGACTTCGGCGCCGACGCCCCGCTGAAGATCGGCTTCGTGACCGAGCCCGACGAGACGCCGACGCTGGCCCGGGACCAGGGCTTCGAGGACGCGATCGCCGCGAACCCGAACGCCGAGGTCGTCGCCAAGGTCGACGGCAACGTCAAGCCCGACGACAGCCTGCGGGCCACCAGCGAGATGCTCTCCGGCAACCCGGACATCAACGTCATCTTCGCCTCGACCGGTCCCGCCGCCTTCGGTGCCATCCAGGCGCTGGGCAGCAGCTCCACGGTGAAGGTCTACGGCTTCTGCGCCGCCGAGGTGACCTTGACCGACCAGTACCCCGGCTGCGTGGCCCAGGAGCCCGAGGCCTACGGCACCCAGGTCGTCGAGCAGATCCGCGGGTGGCTCGACGGCGACACCCCGGAGGAGGAGATCCTGCAGCCGCTGAAGACCTTCGTCTCCGGCGACACCCCCGGTCCGGGCGAGGTCGGCTGACATGACCGGCACGGCAGGGACCGGGACGCCGGACGGCGGCCTGGACGTCAGCGGGATCGTCAAGCGGTACGCCGGCGTGACCGTGCTCCACGGTGTCTCGGTCCTCGTCCGCCCGGGCGACGTGGTGGGCCTCGTGGGCCACAACGGCGCGGGCAAGTCGACCTTGCTCCGGGTGATCTCCGGGGCGACCACGCCGGACGGCGGGGAGATCCGCATCGACGGACGTCCTCGTGCGATCTCCTCCCCGTCGGAGGCGCTGGCCGCCGGCGTGGCGACGGTCTACCAGGAGCTCTCCCTGCTGCCGAACCTCTCGGTCGCGCAGAACGTCTTCCTCGGGGACGAGCGGACCCGGTCCGGCATCCTCGACCGGCAGGCCATGCGGACCGAGGCAGGTCGGCTGGTGGCGTCGTTCGACCTGGACCTCGACGTCGACCGGCGCCTGGGCGACTACCCGGTCGCGACGCGGCAGATGCTCGAGATCGCGATCGCCACCCACCGCAGGGCGCGGTACCTGCTGCTGGACGAGCCGACCACCAGCCTCGAGGGTGCCCAGGTCGAGCGCTTCCTCGAGCGCGTCCGGTCGCTCGCGCGGGACAGGGGTCTCGGGATCGTGCTGGTGGACCACAAGCTCGACGAGCTGTACCAGGTCTGCAACCGGGTCGTGGCCCTGGTGGACGGCAAGGTCCGCATCGACGCCCGCGTCGACGAGGTTAGCCGGCACGACGTCGTGGCGGCCATCGCCGGCGAGGAGGCGGCCGACCTGCTCGCCGGCACCGGGCGGACCGGGCCGCCCGGGCCGCCCGGGCCGCCCGGGCCCGGGCAGGCCCACGACGACGCCGACCCTGCGCCGGCGGCGGACGCGGCGAGGGAGCCTGACGCCGCGACCGCGGTCGTCGCGCCGGTGCTGGACGGCGCCGGCGGCAGGCGTCTGGAGGTCCGCGGGCTGCGGGCCGCCGGGCTCACCGACGTCACGTTCACCGCCGAGCCGGGCCGGGTGCTCGGCATCTACGGGCTGGTCGGTGCCGGGAGGACCGAGGCGCTGCGCACGCTCGTGGGGCTGCAGGCGGTCCAGTCCGGCGCGATCCTGCTGGACGGCGCGCCCTTCCGGCCCGGGTCCCCGGCACGCGCGCAGCGCGAGGGCGTGGTCTACCTGACCGAGGAGCGCAAGCAGGACGGGATCGTCCCCGGCCTGGACTCGCCGATGAACGTCGCGCTGCCGGTCCTGCACCGGTACCGCCGGGTCGGCCTGCTCGACCGGGGCCGGATGCGCCGGGAGTCCGACGACCTGCTCGGTCGGCTGCGGGTGCGCGGCAACCGCAACGGCCCGGTCGTGAGCCTCTCGGGCGGCAACCAGCAGAAGGTCCTCCTGGCCCGCGCCATCGCCCAGAGGCCGCGCGTGCTGCTCCTGGACGAGCCCACCAAGGGCGTCGACCTCGGGGTCAAGGCGGAGATCCACCGCATCATCCGCAGCCTCGCCCACGACGGTGGTCTCACCGTCGTCCTGGTCTCCTCCGAGGAGGAGGAGATCTACGAGGTCGCCGACGACGTCGTCGTGATGTCGCACGGCCGCTGCACCGGCACCCCGCTCGCGGACGCCGAGCGCACCCCACAGGCACTGCGGCTGGCCGCCTGGGCCGCCGCGTAGAGGAGACAGACGATGACCGAGACTGCTGGCGCCTCGGCGCTGGACGCCGCGCGCGACCTCGTGCGCCGGGAGGGGCGCGGCGTGACGGAGGTCGCCGAGCACCTCGACGACACCTTCCTCGCTGCCGTCGACCTGCTGACGGCGTGCACGGGCAAGGTGTTCGTCACCGGCTCCGGGACCTCGGGCGCCATCGCCCGGCGGATGGCGCACCTGCTCGCCGTGTGCGGGACGCCGTCGGTGTTCCTCCCCGCGATGGACGCCCTGCACGGGACGATGGGGGCCGTCGTCAGCGGCGACGTCCTCATCACCATCTCCCGCGGCGGGGAGTCGGCCGAGCTCAACGACCTGTCGACGCGCGTCCAGCAGCGCGGGGTCCCGGTCATGGCGATCACCGCGGCGAGAGGCTCCACCCTCGGGACGCTCGCCGACCTGACGGTGGTGCTCGACGTGTCCGAGCAGGTCGACCCCGGCGGTGTCATCGCGATGGGCTCCACCCTCGTGGCGGCGGTGTGGGGCGACGCGCTGGCCTACGTCCTCATGCGCGCGCGGGGCTACGGGTGGGACGAGGTGCTGTTCACCCACCCCGCCGGCGCGGTCGGCAGGATCCGGGAGCTGCCGGACGCCCTGCCCGGTCTGGACGGCCACGGTCGCCCGGACCCGGCCTGATGGGCGTCGTCGCGGGGGTCGACAGCTCCACGCAGTCCTGCACCGTCGAGCTGCGCGACAGCGTGGACGGACGGCTGCTGGGCTCCGGCCGCGCGCCGCACCCGCCGACGTCCCCACCGGTCAGCGAGCAGCACCCGGACGACTGGTGGGCTGCGCTCCGGTCGTCCTTCGCCGCTGCGCTGGCCGCGGCCGGGCTGGCCGCCCGGGACGTGGACGCGATCAGCGTGGCCGCCCAGGCCCACGGGCTGGTGATGCTCGGCCCGGACGACCGCGTCCTGCGGCCGGTCAAGCTGTGGAACGACACCACGTCGAGCGCGCAGGCGGCCGCCATGGTCGCCGAGCTCGGCCCGGCCGGCTGGGCGCGGGCCGTCGGGTCGGTCCCGACCGCGGCCTTCACGATCACCAAGCTCGCGTGGGTGGCCCGGCACGAGCCGGAGCACCTGACCTCGCTGGCGCGCGTCCTGCTCCCGCACGACCACCTGAGTCACCGGCTGACCGGGCGGGCAGTCACGGACCGGTCCGAGGCGTCCGGCACCGGCTACTACGCGGCGCACGACGAGCGGTGGCTCACCGAGCACCTCGAGCGCTGGGTCTCCCCGGGGCTGGACTGGGACAGCGTGCTCCCGCACGTCGCCGGTCCCTCCGAGCCGGCCGGGACCGCCGGAACCCCGTCGGCGGGCGAGCTGGGGCTGCGCCCGGACGTCGTCGTGGGTCCCGGCGCGGGCGACCAGCACGCGGGCGCGCTCGGGATCGGGCTCGCACCGGGGCAGGTGCTGTACAGCCTCGGCACCTCCGGTGTCGTGATGACCACCTCGACCACCGCGGTGCACGACGCGTCCGGCTGGGTCGACGGGGTCGCCGACGCCGCCGGCGGGTGGCTGCCGCTGGTGTGCACGCTGAACTCCACCAAGGTCACCGACCTGGCGGCCCGCCTGCTCGGGGTGGACCACGCCGAGCTCACCCGCCTCGCGCTCGCAGCCGAGCGCCGGCCGGACCGGATGGTGCTCGCCGCCTACCTCGACGGCGAACGGTCCCCGGACCGCCCGCGGGCCCGGGGACTGCTCGGCGGCCTGCGCTCCGACGCGACGCGCGAGGAGCTGGCCCTGGCGGCGGTGGAAGGTGTCGTCCTCGGCCTGGTGCGTGGCCACGACGCCATCCGGCAGGCCGGGGTCGCAGCCGACGGGGTCGTGGTGGCGACCGGCGGCGGGGCGCGGTCGCGGGCCTACCTGCAGGTGCTGGCCGACGCGCTCGGTGTCCCGGTGGAGACCCGGGACGCTCCCGAGGCGACCGCCAGGGGAGCAGCGGTCCAGGCCGCCGCCGTGCTCCACGGCGCCGACGTCCGGGAGGTGCGGGACGCGTGGGCGCCATTCCGTACGGTCGTCGTCGAGCCGCTCGGGTCGATCCCCGAGGAGGTCCGCGAGCAGTACCGCGCCCTGACCGGGTGGGCTCAGCCCACCGAGACCGCACCTGCGACCTGAGGAGCGACGTGGACCTCTACCTCGACAGCGCCGACCGCGAGGCGCTCGGCCCGCTGCTGCGGACGGGGGTGTTCGCCGGGGTCACCACCAACCCGCTCATCCTTGAGCGGGCCGGCGTCCGGCTCGGCGAGGTGCCCGAGCTGACCAGGTGGCTGCTCGACGCGGGCGCGCGCGAGGTGTTCCTGCAGACCACCACGTCCGACGTGGAGGCCGTGGTCGCCGAGGGGCACGCGCTGCGGGCGCTGTCCGACCGCGTGGTGGTCAAGGTCCCCGCCACGGTCGCCGGCCTCACGGCGACCGCCGAGCTCGCACGCGCCGGCGTCCCGACCCTGCTCACCGCGGTCTACCACGTCCGCCAGGCCGTCCTGGCCCGCGCGGTCGGCGCTGCCTGGATCGCGCCGTACCTGGGGCGGATGACCGAGGCGGGGCGCGACGGTCGCCGGCACGTGGAGCAGATGCAGGGGATCCTGACCGGCTCCGGGACGCGGGTGCTGGTGGCGAGCATCCGCAGCGTCGACGACGTGCACAGGCTCGCGGTCGCGGGGATCGACGCGGTGACGGTCTCCGCGGCAGTCGCGCGCGAGCTGCTCGAGGAGCCCCTGACGGCGGCCGCCGTCGACCAGTTCGACGAGGCCGTGACCCGCCTGCGGTGAGCCGGCGGGACGTCCGACCGTCGGCCGGGCCACCTCCGATGCCAGGGCGACGTCCCGTTCCGGAGCGGATCGTCCGCGGAGGCCTCTAGCGTGCGCGCATGACCGAGCGGATCACCCTGGACACCACCATCCACGAGCCGGCCCCGGACGCCAGCGAGGCCGACGTCGTGCTGTTCGCGCTGGAGCGCACGCGAGCGCAGTTCGCGTGGAAGGTCGGCGGGCTGGACGCCGCCGCCCTGCACGCCCCTCACCCGCCGTCGGCCATGACGCTGGCCGGCCTCGTCAAGCACCTCGCGCTGGTCGAGGCGCAGCAGACGGCCGAGTCCTTCGGCGGACCCGGCCACGGGCACGAGTGGAGGGGCTACGACGGGCCGGACTGGGAGTGGCGGTCCGCGGCCGACGACACCCCGGAGGAGCTGTACGCGCTGTGGACCGGCTGCGTGGCCCGGTCCCGCGCGGCCCTCGCCGAGCTGCTCGCCACCGGGGGGCTGGACCAGCCGTCGCGCCGCGACCCCGGGGACGGTCCGGTGCCGAACCTGCGCCGGGTGCTGGCGGACCTGCACGACGAGGACGCCCGTCATGTCGGGCACGCGGACCTGTTCCGGGAGGCGACGGACGGCCTGGTGGGGGAGGACCCCCCGCAGCGGGGGCAGGACCCGGTCGCGGCCCCGGTGGACGCCTGACCCCGGACGGCCACGGGTTCACGACGGCGTGCCTCGGCCCGGTGCGGACATCGCCCGAGCACCCGTCCCGGGTCTGCTCTGGCGACGCGCCCCGGCTGCTGGCATAGTCGCTTGGTAAGCGCTTTCGCCGACGCCGGCGCCACACCCACCGGGCCCCACCCACGGGCGGTCGCGCGCCCCCCGCAGCGCAGCGGAGGGCGCGCGTCCGGTCCCGGGGGTGCGCACCTCAGGCGTCGACACGAACGAGGGAGTTCGTCGCATGACGCAACGCATCACCAGGGCAGTGCTTCCCGTCGCGACCGTGAGCGCAGCTCTCGTCGTCGCCCTCGCCGTCCCGGCGTCCGCGGCCGGCACGGACCGGGACCGGACCGGGACGCACCGGACCGAGCTCGGTCGCCAGGTGCTCGGCGCGGCCGACGGCTGGGCCGCGGCCGACGGCGGGACGACCGGCGGGACCGCCGCAGCCGACGCCGAGGTCTACCGGGTCGACACGTGGCCCGAGCTGCAGGCCGCGCTCGGCGGCACCGGCGCCCGCGGGAGCACGACCCCGCGCATCGTGTACGTCGAGGGTGAGCTGAACGCGTACGACCGGGCGGACGGCACGCGCGCGACCTGCGACACGCTCGCCGCCGAGGCGGGCTTCGACCAGGACGCCTACGTCGCCTCCTTCGACCCCGAGACGTGGACCTACACGGTCACGCCGGAGGAGCTCGAGGCGCTGCAGGACCTGCAGGACGGCGCGGCGAGCGTCCAGGCCCTGCAGACGCAGCAGGCGATCGGGTCCAACACCACGGTGGTCGGCGTCGGGGACGACGCGCGGATCGTCGGCGGCAGCCTGCTCGTCCGCGACTCCGACAACGTCATCGTCCGTAACCTCACGGTCTCCGACGCCACCGACTGCTTCCCGGTGTGGGACCCGAGCGACACGAACGCCGGCAACTGGAACTCGCGCTACGACGCCATCGGGGTGGTGGCGTCCACGCACGTGTGGATCGACCACAACACCCTCGACTCCGGGGCGCTGCCGCCGTCGCAGCTCGGGACCGTCTACGGGCGTCCCTACGAGGTGCACGACGGGCTGCTGGACATCACGAACGGATCCGACCTCGTGACCGCCTCGTACAACGTGTTCGGCGAGCACGACAAGACGATGCTCATCGGCTCGTCCGACAGCCGGGTCACCGATCGCGGGCTCCTGCGCATCACGCTGCACCACAACTGGTTCCAGGACATCGGCCAGCGGGCTCCGCGGGTCCGCTACGGCCAGGTCCACGTCTACAACAACCTCTACACCCAGACGCAGGCCGAAGGCTTCAGCTACTTCTGGGGCGTCGGACGTGAGTCCCACGTCTACGCGGAGAACAACGACCTCTACCTGGCCGACGGCGCGGCCCCGGAGGACGTCGTGGAGTTCTGGGGCGGCACGGCGATGACCGAGATCGGTACCCGGATCAACCGGCAGTGGGCGAGCGCCCTCGCGCTGCACAACGCAGCCGCGGAGCCGGGGGAGACGCTCGGTGACGACGCCGGCTGGCAGCCCCAGTGGCACGACCGGGTCCAGCCGACGCAGGCGGTCCGGGCCACGGTCCGGACGTCGGCCGGCGTGGGCGTCATCGGCTGACACCACCGCCCACGGGGCGCCGGCGGCGGCGGACACCTGACCGCCGCCGGTGCCCCGGCGCTACGGCGTCCCGACCGCCGTCACCGACGGTCGGGGCTCACTCGTCCCACCGCACGCCGACCGGGCCGCCGAGTCCGGGCAGCGGCAGGGACGCCGCCTCCCGCTCGACCGCCTCGCGCGCCGCCGCGCTCAGCAGGTGCCACGGGCTCACGGTGACCCTGTCCTCCGCCCGGCGCCAGGTGCCGGCCACCTCGCCCTCCACCAGGACGGCGCCCGGCCAGACCCGTGACGTCCACAGGGCGGCCCGCTGCGCCGCGTCCGGCACGAGGAGCTCACGGTCCCGGCCGTGCAGCAGGGAGAAGGCGTCGCCGCTGGGCAGCAGGCGGGCGGGTGCGGCCGGACCGGGGTCGGCGCGCAGGTCCGGCTCGTCCCGCGCCAGGACCCATGCGTCGCCGACGTCGGTCCGCACCAGGGTCAGCTCCGGGCGCAGCGCGTCGAAGGCCGGGGCGGCCGCCCGCGCGTAGAGGCCCGCCCAACGAGCGAACCCCTCCGCCGTCCCGGGCCCGAGCACGTGCAGGTACCGCCGGACGAGCTCGAGCCTGGCGTCGCCGGCGTCCGTCCCGGGCGGGGGAACCGTCCGGACCGTCGGCTGCCGGGCGCCGTCCCACCGGATCAGCACCCGCCCGGTCGTGGCCGCGTAGCGCAGCTGGTTCGGGTGCACGCCGACGCCCCGGCCGGCCTGGCCGTACGGGAGCCCGCGCCCGTCGAGGAACGCCTCCAGCCGGTCCGCCAGGTCCTCGGCGAACCGCCGGCGCGCCTCGCTCGGCGCCAGCCGACCCAGGGTGAACACCGCGAGGTCGGCGGCGGCCACGACGTACGCGCTGAACCGGGGCCCCCACACCTGGACGAGCGTGGGATCGTCCAGGGCCGACGGCGTGGTCCCGGCGACCCGGGCGTGGATCGACAGCAGCGCGGCCCGCGGGACGCTGTCCGTCAGCCCGGCCCAGGCGGCGTGCCGCAGCGAGTCGGCGCCGGACACGAGCCGCTCGTCCAGCGCGCCCACCCGCCGCCGGTGGGCGAGCACCTGCCCGCGGCTCAGCTGCAGCGGCGTCGTCATCGGTGTCCCTCCCGGTCGCCGTGCCGCGGTGCGCCCTCCGGGTGAACGACACCCGGTGCCCCGCCCGCGGCCCTACAGTGCCAGCACCGCCGACCGGTGCGTCCGGGCGTGCGCCGACCGTGCCCGCCACGGTCCTGACGTGAGCAGGCAGCGGTCTGCTCGACCACCCGCCTCCGCCCGTGGAGGACCTGGACCGAGGAGTCCCATGGAGAACGCCGGCCCCGTCATGATCGTCGCTGCGGCGGTGATCGCCCTGCTGGTCCTGGCCGTCGTCGCCTTCGTCTACGCGAAGGTGCGCTTCAAGATCGCCACGCCCGACGAGGCGCTCATCATCACCGGCCGCAAGAGCGGGACGCCGGTCATCAACCCCGAGACCGGCGAGGAGAGCACCGACCTGTCCGGGCAGCGTGTCGTCATCGGCGGGGGCACCTTCGTCAAGCCGGTGTTCGAGCAGGTGGTGCGCCTGTCGCTGGCGTCGCAGAGCTTCCCGGTCTCCGCCGAGGACGCCACCACCAAGAGCGGCGTCGCCGTGACGCTGCGCAGCATCGCCGTCGTCAAGGTCGGCGGGACCGAGCGCATGGTCCGCGCCGCCGCGCAGCGTTTCGCCGGGCGCAGCCAGGAGCAGGTGATCGAGCAGCAGACCAGCGAGGTCCTCGTCGGCGTGCTGCGCACGATCGCCGGCACGCTGACGGTCGAGTCGATCCTGTACGAGCGCCAGGACTTCTCCAAGGAGGTCAAGGACATCGCCGTGCCGATGCTGGCCGAGCGCGGCCTGGTCCTGGAGAACTTCGAGATCCAGACGGTGGAGGACACCGGCAACTACATCCGCAACCTCGGTCGCCCGCGTGCGGCCGCCGTCGCCCGTGACGCGGAGATCGCCGAGGCGCAGGCCCAGCAGGAGAGCACGCAGCGCTCCAACGAGTCCGCGGTCCAGATCGCCGAGTCGAACAAGGCGCTGGCGCTGCGCAACTCCCAGATCCAGCAGGAGACCGCCCAGGCCCGTGCCGAGGCGGAGGCCGCGCAGGAGCGCGCCGAGGCCGAGGCGCAGCAGGCGGTCCTCATCCAGCAGGAGCAGGTGGCCATCCGCCGCGCCGCCCTGCGCGAGCAGGAGCTGCAGACCGAGGTCCGCAAGCCCGCCGAGGCCCGCAAGTACGAGGCGGCGCAGGAGGCCGACGCGCGCAAGTACGCCGCCGAGCAGGAGGCCGAGTCCGCCAAGACCGCGGCGATCCGCCAGTACGAGGCCGAGGCGCAGCGCACGACCGCACAGGCGGAGGCCGAGGCCGCCGCCGCACGTGCCCGCGCCGAGGCGGAGCTGGTCAAGCAGCAGCGTCAGGCCCAGGGCGCCCTCGCCCTCGCCCGTGCCGACGCCGACGGCGTCCAGGCGCGCGGTGAGGCGGAGGCCGCGGCCGAGCGGGCCAGGGGCGAGGCGCGTGCGGCCGCGATCAAGGCCGAGTCGGACGCCTACCAGGCGTTCCCGGAGTCGGCCCGCCTGCAGATGGTGCTCGAGGCCCTGCCGAAGATGGCCCAGCCCTATGCCGACGCCCTGGGCAGCATCGACGCCATCACGATCATCGACAAGGACGGGTCGTCCAAGCTGACCGGTCAGGTGGCGACCGGCGTCCAGGAGCTCGCGTCGCTGCTCAAGGCGCAGACCGGCGTCGACCTGCTGCAGCTGGTGGGTGCGCGCACCGGGGAGCGGGGCGTGCCGGACGGACGGCCGGGGGCGACCCGCGCGGCGCTCGACCACGAGGCCGGCGACGGCTCGCTGAGCTGAGACGGCGCCCGTGCGCCCTCAGCGGGTCTCGTCCACCGGGCCCACGTAGAGCCACCGCCCGCCCTCCCGGACGAACCGGCTGACCTCGTGCTGGGACCCTCGCTCGCCGTCGAGGCGGTGGTGCGCCCGGAACTCCACGGTGCCCGCGGCGTCGAATGGGCCGCCGCCCCGGACGTCGAGCACGTCGAGCCGGGTCCAGCGCACCGCAGGGTCGAGGTCCAGGTCCGCCGGGCAGGTCCGGGGGTGCCAGGTGCGTCGCAGGTACCCGACGTCGCCGACGGCGAAGGCCGCGTACCGCGAGCGCATCAGCTGCTCCGCGGTCGGGGCGTGCGCCCGCCCCGTGTGGAACCGTCCGCAGCAGTCGTCGTACGTCTCCCCGCTCAGGCAGGGGCACCGGGTCGGGGTCATGCGCGCCCCACCGGCGCGGGCGCGGACCCCAGCCGCAGCGCGACGCCGAGCAGCGCGAGCGGCACCAGCACCGAGGTCAGCAGGACGACGACCAGTGCGGCAGCCGCGCCGGTGCCCGCCCCTCCCAGGTGCCCCAGGTGGAACACCAGGTGCGGGACGGAGAACGCCAGGTACGCGACCAGCGCGACGACGGCCAGCCGTCGCTCCACCCACAGCGCGGCGGCGCCGAGGACGACGGCCAGCCCGAGGGTCGCGCCACCGAAGTCGCGGAACGGGTGCTCGCTGAAGGGCGGGGTCAGGTCCACCGTCGGCACGGTCGCGTAGAACCCGGCCGGGGCCACCAGGGTCCACGCGCCCAGGACGAGCTCGACCGCCGCGAGCAGCGCCAGGCCGACCCGCAGCAGCGCGGTCATCGCGGTGCGCCGGTGCCGGTGCGGGGCGTGCCGGTGCGAGCGGCGGTCGCCGCCACGTGCTCGGCGAACGTCCGACGGCCGTACGGCACCCCGGGCACCAGCGCTGAGCCCGCGTGGAGGGCCGCGAACACCCGGCCGGGCAGGCGGACCGGCACGACCCGACGCCGGCTGCCCGTCCCGTGCGTCCAGACGCGCGCGAGCTCGGGGACGGTGAGCTGCTCCGGACCGCCGATGTCGCCGACCCGCCCGGCCGGCGCCGAGCCGGCGAGCTCCACCAGGCGCTCGGCGACGTCCTCGACCGCGATCGGCTGCAGGGGCACCGCCGGTGCGGCGAGGACCGGCAGCGCGCGCTGGACCGTGAACAGCCCGGCGACCAGCGCGTGGAACTGGGTCGCCCGCAGGACCGTGTGCGGGACGCCGGACCCGCCGACCAGCCGCTCGACCGCCAGCTTGTCCCGGTAGTACGGCAAGGGGTTGGTGTCGATGCCGACGATGGAGACGAGCACGAGGTGGTCGACGTCGGCCTCCGCCACCGCCGTGAGCAGCGTGCGGGCCAGGTCGACGTCGCCCCTGCCGCGCGGACCGGTGGCCAGGTGCACCACGGTGCCCACCCCGGTCAGCGCCTCGCGCAGACCCGCTCCGGTGCGCAGGTCACCGGTCGCCAGCCCGGGACCGGACCGCCGGCTGAGCGCGCGGACGTCGTGCCCGGCCGCTCGCAGGCGGGCGACGGTGGGACGCCCGAGCCGGCCGGTCGCACCGGTCACCAGGGTGGTCGTCATGGGTTCTCCCTCTCGAGAGCCGCGGGCCGGTCCGGCGCGGCTGGTCACAGGTGCGGGGTCGGTCCGGTCGCCGCCGTCACGGCCTCCGGAGCGCCGAACCTCGTCAGGCTCAGCGCGCCGGCCAGCACGAGCCCGACCCCGGCGACCGCGAGGTCGGTCCCGCCCGGTGCCGGGCGGTCGCCGCACACGACCATCCCGAGCACCGAGCCGACGAGGGTCTCGGTCGCGACCATCGCCGCGGTCGCCGCGACGACGGGCGTGCGCTGCAGCGCCATGGCGGTGAAGAGCAGGCCGAGCAGACCGGCGAGCCCCATCGCCCACGCCGCCGCGTCGGTGAGGAGGGCGAGCGGCGCCAGGCTGCGCAGCGCCCTCGCGCCGAGCGCGAGCAGCGCGAACGAGACCCCCGCGAGCACCGCCGCCGCGAGACCGGCGCGCGGGCCGGGCAGCAGGCGCACCGCCGCGCTCGCCAGCACCGGCAGCAGCGCGACACCCACGAGCAGCCCCACCCGGGTGGCGTCGGGGACGACGTCGGACGGCTCGGCG
Organism: Cellulomonas aerilata; assembly: GCF_007991755.1. Taxonomy (GTDB): domain Bacteria; phylum Actinomycetota; class Actinomycetes; order Actinomycetales; family Cellulomonadaceae; genus Pengzhenrongella; species Pengzhenrongella aerilata. Next base: position 105,183 of record NZ_BJYY01000014.1, read on the forward strand.
TCGGCCGACGACGCGAGCAGCACCAGCCCGGCGACCACGACGGCGACGGCGGCGGTCTCCCACGGGCGCAGACGTGCCCGCAGCACCACCACGGACAGCAGCGCGGTGACCGCCAGGCTGGACGCCCGCCCGGACTGCACGACGAACAGCGGCAGGGTGCGCAGCGCCAGGAACGACAGCCCGAAGCCCGCCGCGACGAGCACCAGCGCCAGCAGGTACGTCCGACGTCGCAGGAGCCGGACCAGCAGGGACGCACCCAGCCGGGTGCCGGCCGGCTCCAGCCGCGCGGCGCGCGCCTGGAGCACGGCGGCGGCACCCGAGCACACGGCGGCGGCGGCGACGCCGGCGAGGGCCAACCACACGGGACACTCCTCCGCTCGATCCGCCGAGCGTCCCCGAGGGGACCCGCACGGCTGCGTAGGCTTCCGTCGGGCGCAGCGGGTGCTGGGCGGACGGACGGGGGACGAGTGGGAACGGTAGCGCGCGTCGAGCGCCGGACCGGCGAGGCGGTGGCGGTGTTCCCGTGGAAGCCCGTCCTCGGGGTGTTCGCGCTGATGACGGCGCTGCTGTCCACGGTGGTCGCGTTCGCGTCGCGCACGGTGACCAGGACCGACCCGGTGCTGCAGGGGCCGGCGTGGCTCGACGGCTGGTTCCAGTACGACGCCGGCTGGTACCACGCCATCGCGACGTCCGGGTACTTCTACGTCCCCGGGCAGCAGTCCTCGATCGCCTTCTTCCCGACGTACCCGCTGACGGTCCGCGGGCTGGGCGGCCTGCTGGACGACTACCAGGTCGCGGGGTCGGTCATCGGGGTCGCGTCCGGTGCGGCGTCCGTGCTGCTCTTCGGCGCCTGGGTGTGGCGGCGGCTGCCACGTCGCAGCGCCGTGACGGCGATCGCCGTCCTCATGCTCTACCCCTACGCGTTCTTCCTGTACGGGGCGATGTACGCCGACTCCCTGTTCGTGCTGACGGCGATCGGCGCGTTCCTCCTGCTCGAGCGGCGCCTGTACTGGCTCGCCGGGCTGGTCGGCGCGCTCGCCACGGCGGGGCGCCCGGTGGGTGTCGCGGTCGCCGTCGGGCTGGTGGTGCGCGCCCTGGAGCTGCGCGCGCTGGACCGGGCGGACCGGGCGACGCCGGCGGCGGCCGAGGCCCGGGTCGCCGCACCGGGGGGTGGCCCGACGACCTCGCAGCCGCACGGCTCGGGCTCCGGCTCCGGCTCCGCGCGAGCGGCCGCTCCGGGGTGGCCGGCGTGGCGCGAGCTGGTGTCCGCGGTACGGCTCGTGCGGTGGCGCGAGGCCGGCGTGCTGGTCTCCGGCCTGGGCCTGCTGGCGTGGACGGTGTTCCTGTGGCTCGAGTTCGGCAACCCGCTGGCGTTCGTCGAGGTCGAGTCGGCGCCGGGGTGGAACCAGGGGGTCGGGCCCCGCACGTGGTTCAAGATCACCTTCCTCGGCACCCTGGTGAAGGGGCCGTACTCGGTCGCGCTGCTGCTGACGCTGCAGGCCCTGGCGTGCCTGGCGGCGGTGCTGCTGCTGCGACGCGTCTGGCGGCGGTTCGGCTGGGGGTACCTGGCGTACAGCGTCGTCGTGCTCGCCATCCCGATCGTCGGCACCAAGGACTTCATGGGCACGGGCCGCTACGTGCTCGCCGCCTTCCCGGTCATGGCCGCCGCCGGTGACCTCCTGGCGACCACGGAGCACCGCTGGCTCCGACCCGCGGCGCTCCTTCTCTGCGGGGTGCTCCTCGTGGTGCTCACGACCTTGTTCGGACGGGGAGTCGCAGTCTCATGACACCACTGACGCGGGAACGCTTCGGCCTGCTCTCGATCTTCTTCCCGATGTGGAACGAGGAGCAGTACCTCCACCGGGCGGTCGGGGCCGCCCAGGAGATCTGCGAGCGGCTGGTCGTCGAGGGCGAGGTCGAGGACTACGAGATCATCGTGGTCGACGACGCCTCGACGGACGCCACCGGACGCCTGGCGGACGAGCTCGCCGCCGCGGACCCGCACGTGCGGGTCGTGCACCACGCGGTCAACCGCAAGCTCGGTGGCTCCATCAAGAGCGGATTCGAGGCGGCCAAGGGCGACCTCGTCCTGTACACCGACGCCGACCTGCCGTTCGAGATGATCGAGCTGGTGCGCGCCGTCCGGGTGCTGCGGACCTACGAGGCGGACATCGTCAGCGCCTACCGCCTGGACCGCACCGGCGAGGGACCCCGGCGCGCCGTCTACTCCTGGGTCTACAACGGCCTCATCCGGGCGATGTTCGGGACCCGGCTGCGCGACATCAACTTCGCCTTCAAGCTGTGCCGCCGCCGGGTGCTCGACCACGTCCACCTCGCCAGCGAGGGCTCGTTCATCGACGCCGAGCTGGTCATCCGCGCCCAGCGCTCGGGCTTCGAGATCGTGCAGATCGGCGTCGACTACTTCCCGCGCACCCGCGGGGTCTCCACGCTGTCGTCGTTCGGGGTCATCCGCACGATGCTGCGGGAGATGCGCGACCTGCGCGAGCAGCTGCGGTCGGTGACCCCGGTCGTGCACCGATGACAGCACTGCTGGTCGTCACCGCCGACGACCTGGGGCTGACCGACGGCGTCAACCGCGCCGTCCGCCGGGCGCACCTCGACGGCGTGGTGACCGCGACGTCGCTGCTCGCCGTCGGCCGGGCCTTCGACGGCGCGGCCGCCATGCTGCGCGACACCCCGACCCTCGACGTCGGCGCCCACCTCGCGCTGGTCGGGGAGGACCCGCCGCTGCTGTCCGCGCGGGAGGTGCCCACGCTCGTCGACCGCCGCGGCGCGTTCCCGCTGTCGTACCGCACCGTGGTGGCCCGCGCCGCAGCGGGGCGTACGGACCCCGACGACGTGCGGCGCGAGCTGACCGCCCAGCTGGAGCGCGTGCGGGGGCTCGGGCTGCCCGTCACGCACCTCGACACCCACCAGCACACCCACCTGTGGCCGCTGGTCGGCCGCGTCGTGGCCGACCTGGCCGTGCGGTTCGCCGTGCCGGTCGTGCGGCTGCCGTCCAGCCGGGCGTCCGGACCCGTCGGCGTGGGCGTGCGGCTGCTGTCGCGGCGCCTGGCGCGCACGCTGGACGACGCCGGCCTGGCCCGGACCGCCGCCTACGCGGGTCTGGACGAGTCCGGCTCGATGGGCCTGGGGGCGCTGGGACGCGCGCTCGCGGCCGCCGCGGCGTCCGGCGCGGCGACGCTGGAGGTCAACGCCCACCCGGGGGTCGCGGACGACCCGGACGCCGGCCGGTTCGCGTGGGGCTTCCACTGGGAGCGTGAGCTGGCCGCCCTGACCGACCCCGGCGCGCGGCGGCTCGTCGAGCGGCACGGGTTCCGGCTCGCGTCGTTCCGCGAGCTGGCGGCGGTCCGCCGATGACCAGGGCCGCGGGGACCGCGGGGACGAGAGCCGTGCGGACGAGGACCCGACGACGCCCGACCGCGGTGGGCGCGGCTGCGCTGCGCCTGTACGCACCGACTCCGGCGGCGGTCCGCGCCCACGTGCACGTGCGCTGGTGGAGCGCCCCGTTCGAGCCGGTCGCCGCGGCGCTGCCGGCGACCGGTCGCGTCCTGGAGATCGGCTGCGGCCACGGGCTGTTCGCCGCGTACGCCGCCCTCGGCGCACCGGGCCGCCGTGTCGTGGGCGTGGACATCGACGCCGACAAGATCGCGCACGCCCACGTCGCGGCCCGCGGCGCCGGGTCCCGGCTGAGCTTCGCGGTGGCCGGCTCGGGCGCCGTCCCGCCCGGGCCGTGGGACGCCGTCGTCGTCGTCGACATGCTCTACCTGCTGCCGGCGGGCGAGCAGCGGCGCCTGCTCACCGAGGCCGCCGCCGTGCTGGCGCCCGGCGGCACGATCGTCGTCAAGGAGATGGGGACGGAGCCGGGCTGGAAGGTCCGGTGGAACACGCTGCAGGAGACGCTGTCCGTCAAGGTCCTGGGGATCACGCAGGGGTCGTCGTTCGACTTCGTCGCGCCCCGCGAGATGGCGGGCTGGCTCGAGGACCTCGGCATGACCACCACGCTGCAGCGCCTCGACCGCGGGCGCCTGCACCCGCACCACCTGCTCGTCGCCCGACGCGCCGGCTGAGGCCGCGGAGCCGACAGGAGATCGCGAGCGGGTCGGCCTACGCGCCCGACCCGCCCGAGGACGACGCGGCGACCGACGCCAGGGTCGATCGGACCATGTCGTCCACGGTGCGCCGCGGCGACCAGCCGGTCGCCCGGGCGAAGGCCTCGGCGGACGCGACGACGAACGCCGGGTCGCCGGGGCGGCGCGGGGCCCTGACCGGCTCGACCCGGCAGCCCGACGCGGTGCCGAGCGCGGCGACCATCTCCAGCACGGACGTGCCCGTCCCGGTGCCGATGTTGAAGACCCGGAAGCCCGCGGCGGTGGTCCGGCGCAGCGCGAGGATGTGGGCGTCGGCGAGGTCCTGCACGTGGACGTAGTCGCGGACGCAGGTGCCGTCCGGCGTCGGGTAGTCGTCGCCGTAGACGACCGGCGGGAGCCCCGCGCGCAGTCGCGCGACCAGGATCGACAGCAGGTTGATCCGGGAGGTGTCGGCGAGCTCGGGCCGGTCGGCGCCCGCGACGTTGAAGTAGCGCAGCGCGATCACGTCGACCCGGCCGGCCGCCGCGGCCCAGCGCAGCAGGTCCTCGCAGGCGAGCTTCGTCGCGCCGTACGGGTTGACGGGCCGGGTCGCGTCGCACTCGCGCACCGGTGCCGCGGTCGTCTCGCCGTACACCGCCGCCGACGAGGAGAAGACGAGGCCGCGCACGGCTGCCGCCTCCATGGCGAGCAGCACGTTCGCGGTCTGGCCGACGTTCTGCTGGTAGTAGCGGACGGGCTGGGCGACGGACTCGTCGGCGCGCTTGAGGCCCGACATGTGCACGACCGCGTCGACGTCGTGCCGGGTCATGAACGCCGCGAGCGCCGGCACCGTGCCCCGGTCGGACAGGTCGGCCCGCAGCATCGGGACGTCCGGGACGCGGGCCGCGACCCCGGTGGAGAGGTCGTCGGCCACGACGACCGCCGTGCCGGCGTCCTGCAGCGTCCGGACGATGTGCGCCCCGATGTACCCGGCACCGCCGGTGACCAGTACGGTCACTGCCCCTCCCTTGCCCGCGGTCACGGGTGACGCCCCTGTCACCCGTTCGGTCGAGGTCAGCGGCAAGTTATCACCGCTCGGCCCTCGTGCCGGGAGGCGCCCCGCGGGCCGGTCAGGCGTCGGTCAGCTCGCGGGGCAGCGCGATGACGTCGACGAGCGCGCCGTTGCGCCAGACGGTGATCTCCAGCGGCCGCCCGATCGCGCCCTCGACCATGAGGCGCTGGATCGCGGTGGTCGTGGCGATGCGCTCGCCGCCGATCTCCACGACGACGTCCCCGGCGCGCAGCCCCGCCTCGGCGGCGGGGCTCCCGGGCAGGACGCGGGCGACGTGCAGGCCGGTCCGGCGCCCGAGCGTCACGGCGAGGTCGGGCGGCAGCGGCGCCTGCGCTCCCACGATCCCCAGCGAGGCCCGCCGCACGCGGCCCTGGGTCATCAGGGTGCTGATGATCCCGCGCGTGGTGACGTTGATCGGCACGGCCAGCCCGAGCCCCACGCCGGCCACGGCCGTGCTGACCCCGACCATCCGGCCCGCGCTGTCGGCCAGCGCCCCGCCGCTGTTGCCCGGGTTGAGCGCGGCGTCGGTCTGGATCACCTCGTCCACCACCCGGCCGGCGCGCGTGGGCAGGGAACGACCCAGACCCGACACGATGCCGGCGGTGACGCTGCCGGCCAGGCCCAGCGGGTTGCCGACGGCGACGACCAGCTGGCCGACCTGCAGCCGCGCCGCGTCGCCCATCCGGACCGGCGCCGGGACGCCGTCGCGCGCCAGGAGCACGGCCAGGTCGGAGAGCGGGTCGCGCCCGACGACGTCCGCGGTCGCCTCGCTGCCGTCGGTGAAGGTGGCCTGTACCGTCTCGGCCCCCTCGACCACGTGGGCGCTGGTGAGCAGGTAGCCGTCGCCGGTCAGCACGCTGGCGCTGCCCGACCCCGAGCCGCGGGCGGTGCGGACCTGCAGGCTCGCCACGCTCGGCATCACGGTGCGGGCGACGTTGATCACCGCCGCGGAGTACGCGTCGAGCAGGTCGTCGCCGGGGTGGTCGTCCACCATGGCGGGTACAACACCGCGGCGCCGTCCGGCATGCCGCAGGACGGGGCGCAGATCAGCGGACCGTGCGCCACCCTGGACGGCGGACGGCGGACGGCGGACGGCGGACGGCGGAGGGTGAGCGGCCGGGGTGGCTGCCGGGGTACGGAGGGGTGGGGGATGGCGCGCACGCGCGGTGCAGGGTCGGGCGGCAGGCCGGGCGCCCGGCCGAGCGGCACGTCGGGCGGCACGTCGGGCGGCACGTCGGGCGGAGCAGGGTCGGGCGGGGGCGAGCTCGAGACCTACCGGTCCATGCGGGACTTCGGCCGCACGCCCGAGCCGTCCGGGGCGCCCGAGCCGACGCCCACGCCGGAGGGGCGGCGCCGGTTCGTCGTCCAGCGCCACCGCGCCCGTCGGCTGCACTACGACGTGCGCTTCGAGATGGGCGGCGTCCTGGTCAGCTGGGCGGTGCCACGCGGGCCGACGCTCGACCCGCACGTGCGGCGGATGGCCGTCCACGTCGAGGACCACCCCCTGGAGTACGAGGACTTCGAGGGCGTCATCCCGGCCGGGGAGTACGGCGGCGGGGACGTCATCGTCTGGGACCGCGGGACGTGGGACCTGCACAAGGACGACGACCCGCTGGCGGCCGTCGCGGCGGGGGAGCTGCACGTCGAGCTGCACGGCGCCAAGCTCGCCGGCCGGTTCGTGCTCGTGCGGACCGGGGACCCCGAACCGCACGGCAAGGAGCAGTGGATCATGCTGCACAAGCGTGACGACCACGCCGTCGACGGGTGGGACGCCGAGGACCACCCCCGGTCGGTGCTGTCCGGCCGCACCAACGACGAGGTGCTGGCGGACCCCGACCGGCTGTGGCGGTCCGACCTGCCCGCCGCCGAGGCGTCGGTCGACCTGCGGTCGGCGGCGGTCCGGGCCCCCTCCGAGGACGAGCTCGCCGCGCTCGACGACCTCGGGCCGGGCGGCTCGTGGGAGGTGTTCGGGCGGCGGCTGCGCGTGACGAACCTCGACAAGCCCCTGTTCCCCGGGCGGGAGGGGGCGGCCCCCGTCACCAAGCGCGAGCTCGTCCGGTACGCGGCGCAGATCGCCCCGGTCGCGCTGCCGTACCTGCGCGGCCGGGCGCTGAACATGCACCGCTACCCGGAGGGCGCGGCGTCGGGCAAGGGGTTCTGGCACAAGCAGCTCCCCACGCACGCGCCGTCGTGGATGCCGCGCTGGCAGAACCCCGACGCGGACGACGGCGAGACCACCACCTACCTGGTCGTCGACGAGCCGGCGGCACTGGTGTGGGCGGCGAACTTCGGCGCGCTCGAGTGGCACGCGTGGACGTCCCCGACGCGGGCGCCGCAGCTGCCGGACTACGCGCTGTTCGACATCGACCCGGGCACCGCGACGCCGTGGGACGACGTGCTGCTGCTGGCCCGGCTGCACCGGGACGCGTTCGAGCACCTCGGCGTGCGCGCCTACCCCAAGCTGACCGGCCGGCGCGGCATCCAGGTGTGGGTGCCGGTCGCGTCCGGCCCGACGTTCGACGAGACGCGGGCGTGGGTGGAGCGGGTGTCGCGCACGGTGGGGGCCGTCGTCCCGGACCTGGTGAGCTGGCGCTGGGAGGTGCGCGAGCGCGGCGGGCAGGCGCGGCTGGACTACACGCAGAACGCGGTCAACAAGACGCTCGTCGCCCCGTACAGCCCGCGGGCCGCCGCGGGTGCGCCGGTCTCCGCGCCGATCACGTGGGACGAGCTCGACGAGCCGTGGCTGCGGCCCGACGCGTTCACGGTGCGGACGGTGCTGGACCGGATCGCCGAGCGCGGGGACGCGTTCCGCGGCGTGCTCGCCGCCGACCAGGTGCTGCCGCGGCTCGGGTGAGGGCGGACGCTCCCAGGGACGCACGTCACAGGTGAGGTGGCTCGCTCCGGCGGTGCACCGGCGCGCCCGCTCGTACCGCCCGTGGGATCTCCGCGACCTCGTCGACGCGCGCGACGAGTCGGTCCACCGCGGCCGGGTCGGCCGGCGACTCCACCTCGACGGCGTACCGGATCCCGGTGGACGCCCCGCCGTCGGCGTCGAAGCCGCCGTCCGCCGTCACCCGCACCCCCTCGAGCTCGACGCCGGCCGCGGTCGCCTCCCGGTAGAGGTCGTTGAGCACGCACGCGGCGACCGACAGGTGCAGCAGGTGCGCACCGGTGAAGGCCGTGGACACGGTGACCCCGCCGTCGGTCCAGCGGTGCGGCAGACGCGTCGCCGCCGGGTCCGAGGACCGCAGCGAACCGGCGGCAGCGACGACCTCGAAGGTGTCGGACATCGTGAGCTCCTCCCGGCCGCGGCCGGCGGCCCGTCCAGTTGGCGCCCGTCGGTCGGGCCCCGACCGACGACCGGTCTACCGCACCACGCCTCGGATGGGCAGCCCTCGTCGTGGGCGTCGTGATGCTCGTGCCGTCGTGGCGTCGTGGCGTCGTGGCGTCGTGGTGTCGGGCGTTGGGCGGGCGCGCCCCTTGTCAGGCCGGCCAGCCGTCGTCGTCCCCGTCCGGGCGCAGGTCCGCCAGCTCGCGTCCGGCGGCGTCGGTGAACACCCACCGAGCGCCACGCCGACGGATCTCGATCCCGCGATGGTGGACATGTCGGTGGTGGTGGAAGCACAGGAGGATCCCGTTCTCGACGCTGGTGCTCCCGTGGTCACGCGCCCAGTGCTGCACGTGGTGACATTCCGAGATCAACGGTGGCGCGGTGCACCCGGGATATCGGCAGTGCCGGTCGCGTGCGACGATCGCGTTCCGCCTCGCCCGCGTGAACGTCCGCTCCGCCCGGCCGACGTCGAGGATCTCCGACGTCGGCCCGAAGATGTAGCGGTTCAATTCGCCGTCGCAGGCCAGCCGGTCCAGGAGAACCCGGGGGACCGGGATCCCGTCCTCGAACTGCGGCCCGTGCGCCACCGTCCGCGGCGAGAGCGCCGGTGCTGGTGCTGGTGCTGGTGCTCGTGCCGGTGCCCGACCGGCCGGCGTACGGCCGTCCACCGTCGCCCGGGCGCGGTCGGCCAGCTCCTGCAGCCTCTCGTGCGTGACCAGGACGCCGACACGCGTCCGCACGGTGGACCCCTTGCCGGTCCCCATGAGCTCAAGACCCCGGCGCGCGAGCGCCCCCAGGGCGGCGGCGCGTCGCTGCCCGGCGGAGCGCTGGTCGCCTGCCGCCGGGACCGGGGTCAGGGCCTCGAGCGCGGTGCGCAGGTTCTGCCCGTCGTCGACCGTGAGGAACCCGTCCACGTGGTACCCGTTCAGCGTGGGAGCGACCTCCAGGTAGGCCCGGTCGCTCGCCTCGACGTAGCCACGGTCGTCGGCGTCCGGGTCGGCCGCGGCGGCCCAGCCGCGGACGCACCGGCGGAACTCGTCGACCGGCAGCAGCCGCGCCTGCTCGACCAGCCACGCCTCGTTGCACGCTCCGTCGGATGACAGCGCGGCACGGCGCAGCTCGGTCGTGGGCGCCAGGGCGGCGAGCACGTGCGCGTGCTCGACCCCGATCTCGCCGGACGCGGCGGCGACAGCGGCCCCCGGCAGGTCGTCGCGCAGCGCGCGCCCGAGCCTCACCTGCGCCTGGGCGAGGTGCACGCTCGTCCCGAACCGGCGAGCCGCGTACCGCGACAGGGACCGGGCGGAGATCGACCACAGCCCGTCGGCCTCGATCACCGTGAGCATCCGTGCCTGGGCGACGCCGGCCCGGCTGATCACGTCGGCCAGCACCGTGGCGATCGCCTCGGCCTGACGGCCGTCCAGGTCCGTCGCCGACAGCGACCCGAGGGAGTCGAGCCAGGCGAGCACCGCCGGCAGCGACCCGGTGACCTCAGGCGGCAGCGCAGGGTTGCCCACCGCATCCGGCGCGGGGAGGACGGCGGAGTCGAGGGGCGTGTCGTCGTCAGCCACGATGCCCACCTCCTGTCGCTGCGTCCCGCCTCGTTTCCTGAGGCCAATTCTACGGTGACCCACCGACATTCCCGTCGGCCGGGCGCGATCTGTGGGGAACGCTCGGGAGATTGCGCAGGTGTGCCGCTCGGCGGAAGGGTCTCCCTTTCCTCAGAACTTCCGGAGAAGGGCGCGAAAAAGCTGTGGACGAATACTCCGTCCACAACCACAATGGTCGGGGAACGGAGCGCACATCCCACGGAGAACTCCTGCAGAGGTCGCGACGCGGCGACCAGGCGGTAGGGCCCGACACCGAACCGGTGAACGACTGAGCTCGTCATCCGCCTGACCGACCGACCAGGCCCCCGGAGCCCCCGCCGGTCGCGCAACCGTCAGGGGCGCCGACCTCGCGGCCCGCCGACCGGACGCCGCGGCAGGTGGCGCCGGCGGGGCGGGGGCATGACGTACGCGGGCGGCTCGGCCGGCAGCGGCGACGTGTGCCCGGGGAGGGACGGATCGCCGGAGACCGCCCCGGGCTCGACGGGTGTGCCGGGCTGCGGCACGAGGGGCGCGGTCGACGGCGGGACGGGCCCCGACTGCGGGGGCGAGGCGGGGCTGGACCTCGACCTTCGTGTGGGCCGACGGGGGACGTGGTGGGACGGCCCGTGGAACAGGCCCACGATCAGCACGGCCAGCACGACGACGGCGCCGATGCCGATGTAGAAGTCCACCTCGTCTCCTCCTCGTCGCGTCCGAGCCCACTGTCGCACGCCGTCGCGGTCCGCACCGGCTGTGCCGCAGGACCCGTCCGGATGCTCGACGCCGCGGCCCCGTTGACAGGTCCGCGAGCCCGCTGCCACAGTTGGAAACGTTTCCGCTGGAAACGTTTCCGGGCAGCCGCCCGCAGCACACGACCGACCGGCTCAGCGTCGAGCCGCGGACCTCGACGACGAGGGGGGACACCGTGGTGCGGAGCCGCGCGACCCTGCCCCAGGTCGCCGAGCGCGCCGGTGTCTCGCTGTCCTCCGCGTCCCGCGCCCTGCACGGCAACGGGGCGAGCGCCGCGATGGTCGGCCGGGTGCGTGCCGTGGCGGAGGAGCTCGGGTACCACCCCGACGCGACCGGCCGGTCGCTGCGGATGCGCCGCACGTTCCAGATCGCGTTCGCCGTCGCCGACATCGGCAACCCCGTCTACGTCGAGATGATGACGGCGATCCAGCAGGTGGTCAGCGACCGGGGCTACCGCCTGCTGCTCGCCACCACGGGGGAGACCCCGCGGGACACGGCCGCGCTCGTCCGCGGACTGGTCGCGGGGTCCGTCGACGGTCTGGTCATCAGCCCCCTGCGCCTGGACGACGAGCTTGTCGAGGCGCTGGCCGGAGCGGGCAAGCCCGTGGTGGTCATCGGCCGCCCGCTCGCGGACGACCGGCTGGACAGCGTGTCCACCGACTCCGCCGGTGGCATCGGGCAGGCGGTCGACCACGTCGTCGGGCTCGGCCGTCGCCGGATCGGCTTCCTCAACGGCCCGCTGGACACCACGCCGGGCGAGGCGCGCCAGCGGGGTTTCGACGCCGCCGTCGGCCGGTCCGGACCGGGCGTCGAGACCGTGGACACCGAGGTCGCCGACGACTTCACCGTCACCGCCGGGCTGGTCGCCGCCCGGGCGCTGCTCGCGCGGCACACCGCAGCGCCGCTGGACGCCGTCGTCGCGGCCAACGACCTCCTCGCGATCTGCGCCGTCAAGGCGGCCCGCGAGGCGGGGCTGCGGGTGCCCGACGACGTCGCCGTCACCGGGATGGACGACACCGAGCTCGGCCGGGTGTTCCAGCCGAGCCTGACGAGCGTCGACCTGGGCGCCGCCGCGCGCGGGCGCGCCGCCGCCGAGCTGCTGCTCGGCCGGCTCGACGACCCGGCGCACGAGCGGGGAGCCGTCGTCGTGGCGCCCCGGCTCGTCGTCCGCGAGTCCACGCTCGGTGCGCACGCTCCATCGGCCCCGCCCGACCGCCGGCCCTCGACCGGGGAGGAGCGCCCATGAGCGTCCCCACCGTCACCCGACCCGACCCGGCCCCCGTGCCGTCGACCGGTCGCACCCGCGACCGACGGCGCGGCACCGTCGCCCAGGCGCGCCGGCGCGAAGCCGCTGCCCTGGTGCTGCCGTCGCTGCTGCCGGTGCTCGTCCTGAGCGTCGCGCCGCTGGTGGTCGGCGTGCTGCTGGCCTTCACCGACGCCCGCCTCGTGCGCCGCCCGGAGTACGCGTTCGTGGGCGCGGAGAACTTCGAGCGGCTGCTGGGCAACGGGTTCTTCTGGGAGTCCTTCCGCATCGGCATGGTGTGGGCCGTCTCGGTCACCCTCCTGCAGCTGGTGGCGGCCATGGGCCTGGCGCTGCTGCTCGCCGCGGACCTGCGGCTCAAGGGCCTGACCCGGGTCCTGGCACTCATCCCGTGGGCGATGCCGCCGGTGGTCGTGGCGATCATGTGGCGGATGATCTACTCGCCCAACGCCGGGCCGCTGAACGCGGGCCTGGGCGCCGTCGGGCTCCCGGACGACATCAACTGGCTGGCGGACTTCTCCACCGCGCTGCCCGCGGTCGTCGTCGTCGGCGTGTGGGTCGGGATGCCGCAGACGACCGTCACGCTGCTGGCCGGCCTGCAGCAGATCCCGGGCGAGCTGCACGAGGCGGCGTCGATGGACGGCGCCGGGGCGATGCGCCGGTTCAGGTCCGTGACCCTGCCCAGCCTGCGCCCGATCATCACCTCGATCACGTCGCTGAACTTCATCTGGAACTTCAACTCGTTCAGCCTGGTCTACGTCCTGACCGAGGGCGGACCCGGCGGCAAGACGATGCTCCCGATGCTGTTCACCTACCTCGAGGCGTTCAAGAACCGGAACATCGGCTACGCCGCCGCGATGGGCGTCGTCCTCGTCGTCGTGGTGGTCGTGCTGCTCACCGCCTACCTCTGGTCCCAGCTCCGCGAGGAGAGGAGCCGCTGATGCGCGCGCTCGTCCGGCCCGCCCAGTACCTGGCGCTCGCGGCCTACATCGCCTTCCTCGGCTTCCCCCTGCTGTGGCTCGTGTCGGCGTCGCTGAAGTCGTCCGCCGAGCTCAACTCCCTGACGGTGAGCCTGATCCCGCAGGACGTCCGGTGGGACAACTTCGGCCAGGCGCTCGAGCGGCAGGGCCTGGTGCGCTCCGCGTCCAACTCCCTCGTCGTCGCGCTCGTGTCCACCGCGCTCGTGGTGCTCCTGGCGCTGCCGGCCGCCTACGCGCTGGCCCGCTTCCGGGGGGCGCTGCGGGCGCTGGGGACCGGCTGGATCCTGGTCAGCCAGGTCTTCCCGGTGATCCTGGTGATCCTGCCGCTCTTCCTCATCCTGCGGACCGTGGGGCTGACCGACAGCCTGCTCGGCCTCACCCTCGTCCACACCACCTACACCCTGCCGTTCGCCCTGTGGATGCTGCAGGGCTACGTCGCCGCGATCCCGACCGACCTCGAGGAGGCCGGCGCGATGGACGGCGCCAACCGGGCGTCGGTGCTGCGGCGGATCGTCTTCCCCCTGCTCATGCCCGGCGTCGTCGCCACCGCGATGTTCTCGTTCGTGTCGTCCTGGAACGAGTTCTTCTTCGCCCTCGTGCTGCTCCAGTCGCCGGAGAACTACACGCTCCCCATCACGCTGAAGATGTTCATCGGCGGGGAGGGGAAGGTCGCCCTCGGGCCGCTGGCGGCCGGCTCGGTTCTGGCCGCGATCCCGAGCATCGTCTTCTTCTCGATCATGCAGAAGCGGCTCACCGGCGGGCTCCTGTCGGGCGCCGTCAAGGGATAGCCGACCTCACCGGCGCCCGCGTCGACGCCACCCGCGGGTTCGGCTCCCCGGCAGCACCGACCCCGGCAGCTCCGACCCCGTCGTCCCCCACCCCCGTCTTTCCCCACCCCCGTCGTCCCCCTCACCGCCCCCTCCGAAAGGTGACCCCCATGCACACCCGTGGCGCTTCCCTCGCTGCCGGCCTCACCGCCGGCGTCCTCCTCCTCGCCGCGTGCAGCGGGGGCGCCGACGACGGCGGCGACGCCGCCCCCGAGGCGGGGTCGGACGAGCCGATCACGCTGGAGTTCCAGTCCCTGTCCGACCAGCCGGCCGCCATCGACGCGACCGAGTCGATCGTCTCGGCGTGGAACGCGGACAACCCCGACGTCCAGGTCGAGATCGTCCCGGCCGGCTGGGACGGCATCTACGACAAGCTCATCACGCAGTTCAACGGCGGCGCGGCGCCGGACATCATCCACTACGAGGCCGCGAGCATCGTGCCGTTCGCGCGCGACGGGTACCTGGCGGACCTCTCCGAGCTCATGTCCGACGAGTTCGTCGCCGACGTCCCCGAGGGCGTCCTGGAGACCGTCACCGTCGACGACCAGGTGATCGCCTACCCCACCGAGCTCCAGACCTACATGGTCTTCGCCAACCGGGGCCTGCTGGAGGCCGCCGGGGTCGAGGTGCCCACGGGCGACACCATGACGTGGGACGAGCTGCAGGAGATCGCCGCCGCCACCACCGCCGAGGGCCGGTACGGCATGGGCTGGGGCCTGAAGAGCCCGACGGCGACCTTCATGGCGATGGCGCCGGAGTTCGGCGGCCGGTTCTTCGAGGGCACCGGCGCGGACGCCGAGCTCGTCGTGGACGAGGGGGAGCTGGCGATCCCGGGGATCGTCGCGGAGATGAAGGCGGCCGGCACCGTCGACCCGGTCAGCCTGACGCAGTCCGGCTCCGAGGTGCTCGCCGCGTTCTACGCCGGTCAGGTGGCGATGACGGTCCAGGGCTCGTTCCAGGCCGCCAACATCGCGACGGACGCCCCGGGGGGCTTCGACTGGGTCGTGCTGCCGCCGCTGGAGGGTCCGGAGGGGGCCGGCCAGGCCGCGAACCCGCAGACCCTGTCGGTCAACATCGACTCCGAGCACGTCGAGGAGTCGGCGGAGTTCCTGGAGTTCTTCACCCAGGCCGAGAACCTCGCGGCGCTGAACCAGGCCGACGCGCTCATCCCGGCGACGACGTCCGCCCAGGAGCTCATGGCGCAGAACCTGTCCGGCCAGCCCGGCTGGGACGTCATCCTCTCGTCCGGCCAGTACCTGACCGACGCGCCGTACCTGTTCGTCGACGCGTACGCGCAGTGGAAGGACACGGTCGCCACCCCGGCGTTCCAGCGGTTCATCGCCGGGGAGACGGACTCCGCGGGCCTCGCCGCCGAGCTGCAGGCCGGCTGGGACGAGATCACCGCCTGACGGCAGCCCGACGAGCCCAGCGACGAGCAGGAGCACGACGTGACGTGGTTGGAGGACAGGGCGGTCGCGGTGGTCACCGGCGCCGCCGTCGGGGACGCCCTCGGCGGCGCGACGGAGGGCTGGACGCCCGAGCAGATCGAGGAGCGGCACGGGGGCCGGGTGACCGGGATCGTGGGTCCGTTCCTGCCGGACTGGCGCACCGCCCGGCCCATCGCGCCGTACCACAAGGGCGACGGGCACATCACCGACGACACCCTCATGACCCGCGCGCTCGTCGAGGTGTACGCGGCCCGCCGCGACCACCTGGACGCGTACGCCGTCGCCGAGGACCTGGTGCCGCTGATGATCGGCGAGCCGCGCTGGGTGCCGGAGCTGGAGGCGGAGGCGCTGATCCTGCAACGGGTGTTCCTCGCCGAGAAGTGGATCGTCGCGCGGCTGCACTACGGCCACGTCGACCCCCGCGAGGCCGGCGTCGGGAACATCGTCAACTGCGGTGCGGCGATGTACATGGCGCCGGTCGGCGTCGTGAACGCCGGTGACCACCGCGCCGCGTACGCGGAGGCGATCGACGTCGCGGGCGCGCACCAGTCCAGCTACGGGCGCGAGGCGGCCGGGGTGTTCGCGGCCGCGGTCGCCGCGGCGGTGGCCCCGGGGGCGACGCTGGACGACGTCGTGGAGGCGATGCTCGACGTCGCGCACGACGGCACCGCGGACGCCCTGCAGGCCGTCGTCGACGCGCTCTCCGGGTGGCCCGGCGCCCCCACGACCGACACGGAGGAGCGTGCGCTCGGCCGGGCCGTCCGCACCGCGGTCGCGCCGTACGACTCGGTGGGCCCGGAGTACCGGCGGATGTCGCGTGACGCGCGCCGACCGTCGCGCACCATGGCGATCGAGGAGCTGCCGGCGGCGGTCGGGCTGCTCCTCGGGCACCGCGGCGACTACCGCGGGTCCGTGCTCGCGGCCGTCAACTACGGACGCGACGCCGACTCCATCGCCGTCATGGCCGGGGCGGTCGCGGCCGGGCTGGGCGGCTCCCGCGTCGTCCCGGTCGAGTGGCTCGACCGGGTCGAGGAGGCCAGCCGCATGGACCTCCGGGAGACCGGGCGCCTGCTCGCGTCCGCCGCGCGCGACGTCCTGGCGGCGGACCACCAGCGCGCCGACGAGCGCTCGCGCGTGCTCGCCGGCCTGCTCGCCGAGGCGGCCCCGTCGGCCGACAGCAGCGCCGTGGCTGCCGCGGGTGTGGGGGGTGCCCCGGCGTGAGGCTGACCTGGGCCCAGCCCGAGGACCTGCTCGCCCACGAGCTCGTGCAGGCCCGCGACGAGGGCACCGACGTGTCCGACGTCGCGGCACGGTGGACCGGCGCCGGGGGCGACCTGGTGCCCGCCGTCAGCGGCGCCGGACCCGTGCCGGCGCCGCCGGGGCTCCGCGACCTGGCCCGCGTGCTGCTGGCCGACCTCGCGACGCGTGCCGCACCGCCGTCGGCCGCGGAGCCGGACGACTGGAACGCGATCGTCGCGACGCTGCCCGCCGCCCCCGGCCTGCTGGACCCCCGGCCCGGGGACGCGCGCGACCGGCTCACCGGCGCCTGGACCGGCCGCGCCGCGGGCTGCCTGCTCGGCAAGCCGGTCGAGAAGATCCCGCGCCGCGGCATCGAGGAGATCCTGCGAGCGAGCGGCCGGTGGCCGCTGGACCGCTACTTCACCGCCGTCGGCCTGCCCGCGGACGTGGCGCAGCGGTGGCCGTGGAACCGCCGCAGCGCCCCGACCTCCCTGGAGGAGGTCATCGACGGGATGCCCGAGGACGACGACCTCAACTACCCGCTGCTCGCCCTGGACCTGCTCGAGCAGCACGGGACCGGCTTCACCACCGACGACGTCGCGACGCTGTGGCTCGACCGGATGCCGGCCGGGCGGGTCTTCACCGCCGAGCGCGCCGCGTACCGCAACCTGCTCGACGCCCGACCGGTGCCGCAGACCGCGACGTACCTCAACCCGTTCCGGGAGTGGATCGGTGCGCTCATCCGCGCCGACGTCCTGGGGTGGGTGCGTCCGGGCGACGTGCGCGGCGCCGCCGCGCTCGCGTGGGTGGACGCCCGGCTCAGCCACACCCGCAACGGGGTCTACGGAGCCCTGTGGGCGGCGGCGCTGTGCTCGGCCGCCCTCGTCCTGGACGACGTCGACGACGTGCTGGACGCCGCCGCGGCCGTCGTCCCGCCCGGCAGCCGGCTGGCACGCGCGGTCCGCGTCGGCCGGGAGACCGCGGCACGGACGGACGACCTCACCGGTCTGGACCGGGGCCTGGACGTGCTGCACGCCGAGTACGGCCACCACCACTGGGTGCACGTGCTGCCCAACGCCGCGACGATCGCCTGGGCGCTCGCCCGCGGCCGCGGCGACCTGGGCCGCAGCATCACCGCCGCGGTCACCGCCGGGTGGGACACCGACTCGGTCGGCGCCACCGTCGGCTCGGTCGTCGGTGCGCTGCGGGGCACGGCCGGCGTCGAGGAGCGCTGGTCCGGGCCGCTGCGCGGCCGCATCGCGACGTCCCTGCCCGGACCGGCCGAGCGGACGGTCGACGACCTCGTCGAGCGGACGCTGCGCCTGCAGGCCACGTCGGCGCGGGTGGGCGCATGAGCGCGCACGTGGTGGTCGTCGGCAGCGCGAACGTCGACCTGGTCGTCCCGGTCCCGCGGCACCCGGGTGCAGGGGAGACCGTCCTGGGCGGGGACCTCGTGCGCACCGCCGGTGGGAAGGGCGCGAACCAGGCGGTCGCCGCCTCGCGGGCGGGGGGCGTGCGGACCACCTTCCTCGGTGCGCTCGGGCGCGACGACGCCGCGGACCTCCTGCTGGCGTCGCTGACCTCGGCGCGCGTCGACACCGCGCTCGTCGACCGCACGGACACCGCGACCGGGACCGCCTTCATCGCCGTGGACCCGGGCGGGGAGAACGCCATCGTGGTCGCCCCCGGGGCGAACGCCCGGCTGACCCTCGGACCCGCGGCGGTGGCGCGGCTGGCCGAGGCCGACGTCGTGCTCGCGCAGCTGGAGGTGCCGCTCGAGGCGGTGGTGGACGCCGCCCGGGCCCGTCGCGCCGGCAGCCGGATGGTGCTCAACGCGGCGCCGTCACGGCCGCTGCCGGATGACGTGTGGCCGCTAGTGGACGTCCTCGTGGTCAACGAGCACGAGGCGCGGGACCTGGCGGGGGGCGCCGACGGGTCGCCTCCCGACGGGGCGGGCGCTGGCGACGGGGCGGGCGACGGTGACGGGGCGGGCGACGGTGACGGGGCGGGCGACGGCGACAGCCGCGGTGACGGCGACGGCGAGCACGAGCGCCTGGCCGCCGCGCTGCTCGCGCGGGTCCCCGCGGTCGTCGTCACGCGGGGCGCCCGTGGCTGCCTGGTCGCCGAGCGCGACCAGCGGGTCGTCCACGTGGCCGCACCGCGCGTCGACCCGGTGGACACCACCGGCGCGGGGGACACCTTCTGCGGCGTCCTCGCCGCGCACCTCGCCCTCGGCGCCACGCTGGCCGACGCGGCCCGGGTCGCCGTCGTCGCCGGGGCGCTCGCGGTCACCCGCCCCGGTGCGCAGGACGCCGTGCCCGACGCCGCGGACGTCGAGCACGCCGCGCAGGTCCACGCCGGTGGCGCCCGGTGACCTTCGACCCGCTCGTCCCGCGCCCGATCGACCTGCCCACCCCGGTGCCGCTGGACCTGCCGCCGGCCCCGCCGCTCGACGCGCCCCTCGACCCTCCACCGGACCGGCCGCTCACCCCGCCCCTCGACCCACCGACCGCCGACGAGCGGCTCGTCGCCCTGGACGACGCCAAGATCTTCGCGGCCCCCGACGACCCCGCGCTGTGGCCGGCGTGGCGCGCGACCCTGCACACCTGGCGCGACGACGCCCGGCGCCGGCACGCCTACTCCGACGCGGCCTACCGGCGCCCGGGCGGGCAGTGGGCCGCACGCTGCCGGGCGGTCGCGCAGGTGTGGCTGTGGGACGAGCTGCTGTTCTCCTACCCGGAGCAGCGGTTCACCCCCGAGCGGCTGCTCGCCGACGCCGACCGCTTCGGCGGGCTGGACGCCGTGGTCCTGTGGCACGCCTACCCGGTGATCGGCCTCGACGACCGCAACCAGTGGGACCACTACCGCGACGTGCCGGGGATCGCCGAGCTGGTCGACCGCTTCCACGCCCGCGGGGTCCACGTGTTCGTCGACTACAACCCGTGGGACACCGGCACCCGCCGCGGCCGCGACGACGTCACCGAGCTCGCCGCGCTCGTGGCGGACCTGCGCGCCGACGGCGTGTTCCTCGACACCCTGCGCAAGGCCGAGCCCGAGCTGGTCGACCGGCTGGAGGAGGCGCGCCCGGGCCTGGTGCTCGAGGGGGAGTCCAGGCTCGCGACCGAGCGGATCGCGGACCACACGTCGTCGTGGGCGCAGTTCTTCGCGGACAGCCCCGTGCCGGGGGTGCTGCGCGCCCACTGGTACGAGCGCCGGCACATGCAGCACCACGTGCGGCGGTGGCACCGCGACCACGCCGAGGAGCTGCAGTCCGCGTGGCTCAACGGCGTCGGGGTCATGGTGTGGGAGGTCGTGTTCGGCGTCTGGGTCGGCTGGAACCCGCGGGACGCGGCGACGCTGCGCCGGATGGTGACCATCCAGCGCGCGGCGGACGACCTGCTCCTGGACGGCGACTGGACCCCGCTCACCCCCTTGCACCCGCAGGCGCACGCCGCCGGGATCTACGCCTCGGCCTGGACGCGGGACGGCGTGACCCTGCTGACGCTGGTCAACCGCGGCGACGTGGACCGCACCGGGCCGGTGCTCCCGCCGGCTCCCGCGACAACCGGTGGGACGGTCGTCGACCTCACCACCGGCGACGACGCCGGGCCGGACGCCGTCGTCACCGTGCCCGCGCGCGGGGTGGGCGCCGTCCTGCACCTGGTCGACGGCGCCGCGAGGCCGGCCTGGCTGGGGCCGCTGCGCGACGCGGCACGGCGCGGCGACCTCGTGCACGACGACGACGCGCGGTTCCCGCACCGCCTCGCCCGCCGGCTGGCCCCGCCACCGGCCGCGGACCCGCCCGCGGTGGCGGCCGACGTCCCCGAGCGTGCGGCGGCAGTCGTCGTGCCGGCCGGGGACTGGGTGCTCACCGTGCGCTACCGGGCCCGGGAGACCGGCATGTACCAGGGCGCCCCGTACGTCGACGAGTGGAAGCCGCTGCCCCCACGGCTGCACGACGCACGCACCCTGCAGCGCGACGGGACGCTCGACTCGCCGGTCGCCGTCGCCGTCCGCGAGGTCACCAACGCCGAGTTCCACGCGTTCGTCCGGGCCACCGGTCACCGGCCCGTCGTGGCGCACCGGTACCTGGCGCACTGGTCCGGCGACGGGCCCGCACCCGGGACCGAGGACCAGCCGGTGACCCATGTCGACCTCGACGACGCCCGGGCGTACTGCGCCTGGCGCGGGGGCCGCCTGCCGAGCGAGGACGAGTGGCAGCTCGCCGGCCAGACCGGGCGGCTGGTGCGCGGGGCGCCGGCGGTGTGGAGCTGGACGGAGAGCGAGCACAGCGACGGGCGCACCCGGTTCGTCATGCTCAAGGGCGGCGCGGACCACCGCAGCGAGGGGTCTCCGTGGTACGTCGACGGCGGCGTCCAGCCGCCGGAGGTGTCCCTCAAGCTGCTGCTGCCCGGGCTCGGGGTCGCGCGCAGCCCGAGCATCGGGTTCCGCGTCGCCTGGGACGTCATCGACGCGGCCCGCCCGGCTGCCAGCGCCCCCGCGCGTGCCGCCCTGCCGCGGCCCCGGCCCGCCCCCACGAGCGAGGAGGACTGATGGCGGTCTCCCGGGACCCCGCCGACGGACCGCTGTCCGGGCTGCGCGTGGTCGACGCCTCCACCCTGTTCGCCGGGCCGATGGCCGCGATGCACCTCGGCGACCTGGGTGCCGAGGTCGTCAAGGTCGAGCACCCGCGCCGGCCCGACCCCTCCCGCGGTCACGGGGCCGCCCGGGACGGCGTCAACCTGTGGTGGAAGACCCTGGGCCGCAACAAGCGGACGCTCACCGCGGACCTGTCCAGCCCGGGCGGTCGGGACGTGTTCCTCGCGCTCGCGACGCGGGCCGACGTCGTCGTGGAGAACTTCCGCCCCGGGACGCTCGAGCGCTGGGGGCTGGGCTACGAAGAGCTGTCGACCCGCAACCCCGGGCTGGTGCTCGCACGGGTCAGCGGCTTCGGCCAGGTCGGGCCGTACCGGGCGCGTCCCGGGTTCGGCACGCTGGCCGAGGCGATGAGCGGGTTCGCCGCGATGACCGGCGAGCCGGACGGGCCACCGACCCTCCCGCCGTTCGGCCTCGGGGACGGCATCGCGTCCCTGGCCACCGCGTTCGCCGTGATGGTGGCGCTGCGTGCCCGCGACGGGCACCCCGAGCGGCGCGGGCAGGTGGTCGACGTGGCGATCATCGAGCCGATCCTGGCGATGCTCGGCCCGCAGATCACCCGGTGGGACCAGCTGCGCACCGTGCAGCCGCGCACCGGGAACCGCTCGGCGAACAACGCGCCGCGCAACACCTACCGCACGCGCGACGGCCACTGGGTCGCGGTGTCCACGTCGGCGCAGTCCATCGCGGAGCGCGTGGTGCGGCTGGTCGGGCGCCCGGACCTCGCGGACGAGCCGTGGTTCGCCGACGGCGCGCAGCGCGCCCGGCACGCCGACGAGCTGGACGCCGCGGTCGGCGGCTGGGTCGGCGAGCGCGACCGGGACGACGTCGTCGCCGCGTTCGAGAGCGCGCAGGCGGCGGTCGCGCCGGTCTACGACGCGTCCGACATCGTCGCCGACCCGCAGTTCCGGGCCCTCGGGACGATCCACGAGGTCGAGGACCCCGAGCTGGGCCCGATGCTCATGCAGGGCCCCCTCTTCCGGCTGTCCGGGGACGACGCGGTCATCGCCTTCACCGGGCGCCCGCACGGGGCCGACACCGACGCCGTCCTGGCCGAGCTCGGGTACACCCCCGAGCAGGTCGCCGCGCTGCGCAAGGCGGGTGCGGTGTGACCGGCGCGCCGGCGGGCTCGACCGGTCCGGTGGTCACCCTGCTGTACGCCCCCGCGGACCGGCCCGACCGGGCCGCCAAGGCACTGGCCGGCGACGCCGACGTGGTGGTCCTCGACCTGGAGGACGCCGTCGCCCCGGCGCGCAAGGACAGGGCGCGGGCGGCGCTCGCGGACCTCGCCGCCGGGGCGGGGGCGGACGGCGCGGGACACCGCCGGGTCCAGGTGCGCCTCAACCACCCCTCGAGCCCCTGGTACGCCGACGACGTCGCGGCGCTCGCGGACCTGCCCCGCGTCGAGGTCCGCGTCCCCAAGGTCGAGGAGGTCGAGCAGGTCCTCGACCTCGCCGTCGCCCTGCCGGACCGGCCGCTGCACCTGCTGGTGGAGTCCGCGCTCGGGCTGGAGCGGGCGTTCGCCCTGGCCACCGCGCACGCGCAGGTCGCCTCGCTCGGGCTGGGCGAGGCGGACCTGCGCTCGGACCTCGGCGTTGGCGACGACGCCGGGCTGCTGTGGGCGCGCGGCCGTGTCGTCGTCGCGGCCCGGGCCGCCCGCCTGCCGGCCCCCGCGATGTCGGTCCACCCGCACGTCCGGGACGTCGACGGGCTGGTCGCGTCCTGCCGGGTGGGCCGGTCGCTGGGCTTCCTCGGCCGGGCCGCGATCCACCCCGCCCAGCTCGAGCCGATCCGGGACGCCTTCCGGCCGACCGCCGAGGAGGTCGCCCGTGCCGAGGAGGTCCTCGCCCGGGTCGCCGAGGCCCACGACGCCGGGGTCGGCGCCTTCGTCCTGCCCGACGGGACGTTCCTCGACGTCGCCATGGTCGAGCGGGCCCGCACCGTCGTCGCCCTCGCCGCGGCGCTCGCTGGCCGCAGCTGACCGATGGCACGGACCCGACCCCGGCCCGCCGGACCGGTCGAGGGGGCGGCCGCCGTCACCGGCACCACCCCGGCGGCCCCTGCGCGGGAAGCCGGGACGGACACGGCGCGCGCCGCCCGGGCGGGCACCGTCCTGACCGCGCAGGCGCCGTCGTCGGCGGTGGGGAGCATCGACCACGCCGTCTACCTGCCGCCCGGCTACGACGACGAGCCGGACCGCGCGTACGCGAGCCTCTACCTCCTGCACGGACGCGGTGACACCCAGGCGGCGTGGCAGCGCGTCACCGGCGACCTCGACAGGCTGATCGTCACGGGGGCGGTCCAGCCGATGGTCGTCGTCATGCCGGACGCGCCCTGGAACCAGCGCGCCAGCTGGTACACCGACTCCCGGTACACCGGTCGGCGGGCCGGGGACGAGCCCGGGGTGGCGGTCGAGACCGCGTTCACGCGGGACCTCGTCGACCACGTCGACGCCACGTACCGCACCGTGGGGCACCGCGGCGCCCGCGCCGTCGGCGGCTACTCCATGGGCGGCGCCGGTGCGCTGCGGTTCGCCCTCGCCCACCAGGACCGGTTCTCCGCCGCGCTGGTGCTCTCCGCCGCGGTGTACGTCCCGCAGCCGCCGTCCGACTCCTCGACCCGCGACCACGGCGCCTACGGCGACGGCCCGAGGCGTTTCGTCCCGCAGCGGTTCACGGAGCTGAGCCACCCCGCCGCGATGGCGGCGTTCGACCCGGCGCTGCCCGTCCACCTGTTCATCGCCGTGGGCGACGACGAGGACGCCGACCGGGACCCGCGGGACGCCGAGCACGCCCTCGACCGGGAGTCCGCGCGGCTGCACGACGCCGCGCGGCGGGTCGAGGGGATCACCGCCGAGCTGCGCGTGCTCCCCGGCGGGCACGACTGGGACGTCTGGCAGCCGGCCTTCCGCGAGGGCGTCGTCGACATCGCCGCCCACCTGCACACGTCCCAACCCGACCCCTAAGGCGCCGACGCCCACCCCCACCCCTCGCCGAGTGCGACGTCTCGGACCCTTCAGGGCGGGCGAACGGTCCAGGACGTCGCACTCGGCGGGGATGGAGGTGAGGAGCGCGCGGGCGGGTCACACCCGCTCGAGCAGGACCATCGCCTCGTAGTGGGTGGTCTGCGGGAACATGTCGAGCACCCGCCCGGTCACCGGCCGCAGGGACGGCATCGCCGCCAGGTCGCGGGCGAGGGAGACGGCGTTGCAGCTCGAGTAGACGACGTGCCGGACGGACGACGCCTCGAGCCACCCGCTCAGCTCGGCCCCGATCCCGCGCCGCGGCGGGTTGACGATCACCAGGTCCGGCGCGGTGTCCGAGGCGAGCGCGAAGGCGGTGGCGTCGCCGGCCTCGAAGCGCGCGTCGAGGCCGGCGTCACGGGCGCTAAGCCGGGCGCTCGCGACGGCCTCAGCGCTCACCTCGATCCCCGTGACCGCGCGCGCGGCACCGGCGCCGGCACCGCCACCGGCACCCTCGCCGTCCGCTCGTCCGGCCCCACCGCCGGCGCAGTGCAGCGCGAACCCGCCGACGCCGCAGTACAGGTCCCACACCGAGGCCGGTGCGAGGTCCTCGACCCAGTGCTGCGCCTGGCGGTAGAGCGCCGCCGCGATGTCGGTGTTCGTCTGGAAGAAGCTCTGCGGTCGCAGGTGCAGGTCCAGCCCGTTGACGCGCATCGTCAGCGTCTCGGCGTCGGTCAGGACGATCTCGTGCTCGCCCTCGAGGACCGCCCTGTGCTCCGGGAGGATGTTGGCCGACACGACCCGCAGTGTGGGCAGCTCCGCGAGCAGGGACGGCAGGTGCTTGCGGATCCGCGCGACCGGCTCCTGGGAGCGCAGGACGAACCGCAGCATGAGCTCGCCGTCGGGCGACTCGGTGACCAGCAGGTTCTTCAGCTCGCCGCGCCGGGTGGGCACGCTGTACGGCGTCAGGGACGCCCGGGTGACGAACGAGGCCAGCGCCGGCATGGCGGCCTGCAGCCCGGGGCTCGTGATGCCGCAGGCGCGCAGGTCGATCCCGGTGCCCCGCGGGTCCAGGATGCCGAGGGTCGGGGACTCCACCGTCCCGCCGACGACCATCTTGGCCTTGTTGCGGTAGCCGGACTCACGGCTGGGGACCGACGGCAGCCAGGTCAGGCCTGGGTGGTCGGCGAGCAGGTGGCGGCAGTGGCGCTCCTTGCCGGCGAGCTGGTCCTCGTAGGGCTGCCCCATGAGGGTGCACGAGCGGCACCGGCCAGCGTCGAAGTAGGAGCACTGCATCACCGTCCAGGGTACGTGCGGGTGCCCGTCCGCCGGGGGTGGCGGTGGTCACTCCCGTGACCACCGCCGACGGCACCCGTCACGCGGCCCCGCGGGCCCGGTCGCACGACGACGACCGGGCCCACGGACCACCGTCAGCGTCCCGCGTGCAGCAGGCGGTTCGGGCTCCGCGAGCCGGCGCCGGTGACGACGTCCTTGGTGGCCGAGGTGACCAACGAGTACGCCACGGCGGCGGGAGTCAGACCCGGGTCCCGGGACAGCAGCACGGCGGCGGCCCCGGCGACGTGGGGCGAGGCCATGGACGTGCCCGAGATCGTGGAGACGCTCGAGGCCGAGGTGGACCAGGCGGACGTGATGGCGGACCCGGGGGCGAACAGGTCCAGGCAGGCGCCGTAGTTGGAGTAGGAGGCGCGGGCGTCGGACGACGTCGTGGCGCCCACCGTGAGCGCCCCGCCCACGCGTGCGGGCGACGTCCGGCAGGCGTCGACGTGGGAGTTCCCGGCCGCCACGGCGACGGAGACGCCGTCGGCGATCAGGCCCTGGACCGCCTGGTCGAGCACGGCGCTGACCGGGCCGCCGAGGCTGAGGTTCGCCACGGCGGGCGTCCCGGCCTGGTGGTGCTGCGCCGCCCAGTCCAGCCCCGCGATGACCTGCGAGTACGAGCCGGACCCGGCGCAGTCCAGCACGCGGACCGGGACGAGGGTGGCGCGCTTGGCCACCCCGTACGTCGTGCCGCCGAGCGTGCCCGCGACGTGGGTCCCGTGACCGTTGCAGTCGGACGTCCCCGTGCCGTCGGCGACGGCGGTGTACCCGGCACGGACCCGTCCGGTCAGGTCGGTGTGGTCGGCCCGGATGCCGGTGTCGATGACGTAGGCGCTGACCCCGGCGCCGTCGGTGGTCCAGGTGTACGAGCCGTTCAGGGGCAGCGCGGTCTGGTCGACGCGGTCCAGGCCCCAGCTCGGGGTGGGCGCCTGGGTGCCGGACAGCTGCACGGTGGCGTCCGGCTCGACCGCGACGACGCGCGGGTTGCGGCGCAGCGCGTCGATGGCCGGCTGCGGCAGCGTCGCCGCGAACCCGACCACGGCGTGACCGAAGACGTGCGAGACCGTGCCGGTCGGCCCGGCGGCCCCGCGGGAGACGGCGGCGGCGTCGGAGCCCGGCCGGAGCTGGACGATCACCGCGGTGCGCTCGGCAGGGGCGGCCTGAGCGGCGGGCACGACGCCGACGGCGAGCAGGCCCGCCGCGGCGACGGCGACCCAGGGCGGGGTGCTCGTCCGGCGGCGGAGGGGGGAGGTCCGGTTCATGGGTGTCACCTCGGGTCGGGTGCCGTGGCACCGGGGGCGGTGGGGAGCGAGCATCCGGGCGCGCGTCGGCGGGCACTCGGGACATGAAGGGTATGACATCAGTGACAGTGCGGTGTGACAGCGACGGCTGCGAGCACCCGACTCTCGTGCGGTGACCGGCTCCCGGGTCGCCGGGGCTCTCCCGGCGCCTGCTCCGGTTGACCAAGGGCTCTCGTGTCCGTGATCGACGAGCTCCTCACCGCCGACGCGGCGTACGCCGAGGCCTTCCCCGGGCCGCTGCCTGCCGCCGTCGCGGCGCGTCGCGGTGGTCGCGTGCACGGACGCACGCCTGGACGCCTACCGCGTGCTGGGCCTGAACAAGGGCGAGGCGCACGTCGTCCGCACCGTGGGCGGCGTGGTCACGGACGACGTCGTGCGCTCCCTGACGCTCTCCGAGCGACTGCCGGGCACCCGCGAGGTCGTGCTCGTGCACCACACCGGCTGCGGGATGCCGACCTTGACCGCCGACGCCTCATAGGCCGCGCGGGGGTTCGTTCGATGTCGCGACGGGCCGCCGGAGGAGGTCGATGCCGGCTGACGTCAGGCGCGCCCGAGCGCCCGTTCCGGGCTACGACGTGGCGGAGTGCGGCGCGTCCTGCAGGTGCTCGACCGTGCAGTCCGGACCGGGGAACACGACGGACTCGTGGCCGTCGGGGTAGCGCACCCGGAACGGCGGGCCGCCGTCGGCGCCCTGGACGTCGATGACCTCGGCGACCTGAGGCGTCGACCCGACGGAACGGCTGTGGACGTGCAGGCGGTCTCCCACGGCGGCGCGCATGGCGGTGCTCCTCTGTCTCGACCCGCGGTGTGAGGGCGCCGCCAGGGGCGGCCGGCGCCGCTCGTCCTCACGCTGCACCCGTCACTCGGCCGTCGTCAACGCTGCCGGGCGCGCCCCCGTGCCGCCGCCCGCCCCGCGCTCCGGGTCACCGCGGCGGCGACGCTCGGCCATGATGGGACACCGCGGCGCGACCGGCCGACGAGCCGCTCGCGCGTCCCAGGCTGCTCCGCGCGATCCGCGGGGCATCGGCCCGAAAGGTGCAGCGTGACCTTCTCCCTCGTGGCGCGCGACGACGACGGGCGCACGTTCGGTGCGGCCACGGCGTCGAAGTACCTGGCGGTCGGTGCGACGGTCCCGGCCGTGGCGGCGGGCGTCGGCGCGCTGGTCACCCAGGCCCACACCAACGTCCTGTACCGCGAGGCGGGGCTGGCGATGCTGCGGGACGGCCGGACGGCGGTGCGCACGGTGGAGCTGCTCGTCGCGGACGACCCCGGGCGCGACCTGCGTCAGGTGGCCGTGGTCGCGGCCAGCGGCGCCCCCGCGGCGTGGACGGGACGGGGCTGCTCGGCCGTGGCCGGGCACGTCGTCGGGGACTCGTGCGTCGCCGTCGGCAACCTGTTGACCGGCGCCGACGTCCTGGTCGCGATGACGACGGCGTTCGAGGCGACCACCGGCACCCTGGCGCGCCGGCTGCTGGCCGGGCTGGCCGCCGGCGACGCGGCGGGCGGTGACCGCCGCGGCCGGCAGAGCGCCGCGCTGGTCGTGGCGGCCGGCGAGGGGGTGGTGCACCTGCGCACGCCGGCGCGCGTCGACCTGCGCGTCGACGACCACCCGGCGCCGGTCGCGGAGCTGACCCGGCTGCTGGGCCGGCACGAGACCCTCGTCGGCGAGCCCGACCCCGACTCCGCCCTGCCGCTGCGCGGGGAGACGGCCGCCGAGGTGGAGGCGCTGCTCGCGGCCCTGCCTGCGGTGCTCGTCCCCGACCGGGGTCCGAGCCGAGGCCCGACCCGGGACCCGGACCCGCTGCCCGACCGGCTGGCCGCCTGGGCCCGGACCGAGAACCTCGAGCACCGGGTGCTCCCTGAGGCGGTGGACCGGCGCCTGCTCGACGAGCTGCGCGGGCAGGTGCGCGGGGTCGTGGCCGGGGCGCCCTGACCGCACGTCCCCGACCGGGCCGGCGGGCCGCCCGCCGGCCTCCCTCCGGCTGCCCTCCGCGGAGGCGGTGCCGCAGAACCCGGCCGAACCCGTGCCGGTCGCCGTGCCGGGGGCGGTCCCGTTCGCTCCCGGTGCCCGCGGCCGGGTGCCCCACCAGCGCCGATAGGCTCGCCCACGTGCCCGAGGCCGACGACGAGACGCGCCTCCAGGTGGCCGCGCTCGGCGCCGCCGTCAAGGTCGAGCGACAGCGTCAGGGGCTGTCCGTCCAGGAGCTGAGCAAGCGGTCCGGCGTCAGCTTCGGCCTCATCAGCCAGCTCGAGCGCGGGCTGGGCAACCCCGGCCTCGGCTCCATGCACCGCCTCGCGCGCGCCCTCGAGGTGACACTGCCCAAGCTGCTCTCGGGCGTGGGCGGGGACGAGATGGTCGTGCGCGCCGGGGAGCGGCACCGGCTGCCCGGGACCGCCGGCGGCGGGTCCCCGGTGCGCGAGCTGCTCAGCCCGCGCATGCAGTCCCACCTCCAGGTCATCCGCAGCACGCTGCCGGTCGGCTTCAGCAACGAGGGACGTCCGTTCCGCCACCTCGGCACGGAATCCGTCCTGGTCGAGAGCGGCCGCCTGCTCGTCGTGCACGGGGAGCGGCGGGTGGAGCTTGAGCCGGGCGACGCGATGACCTACGGCTGCTCGACGCCGCACTGGTGGGCCAACGCGCACCACGACGTCACGGTCGTCCTCGGGTCGGTCACCCCGCTGGAGGCCTAGGGCCGTGGGGCCTGGCGCGGCCGGGGTCCCTGCCCGGCGACGCCGCGCATGTTGCGATGGTGTTGCGACACGCCTGTCGGCTTCCCCGGCACCCGCTGCCGCGCTACAAAGTGACGCAACGATCAGTCCGCTGATCGCAGCCGGACCGGCTCCGCCGGTGCAGACCGCTCCCGGCTCGGACGACCCGCCGCACGACCCGCCGCAGTCCCCTCGGACGACCGTCCCGACCCCCGGAGCCACCATGCGTCAGACCATGCGTCAGACCCTGCGTCAGACCCGAGTCCTCGCCGGCGCGACCGCCGGCCTCCTGCTCCTCACGGCGTGCTCGGGCGGCGGCGAGGACGTCGACCTCGACGGCGGCGGCGACGGCGCGTCCGGTGCGGGCGCCGAGGCGTCCGGCCCCGTGCTGCGCGCGGCGATCGGCGGCGAGCCGGACCAGCTCGACCCCAACAAGACGTCGTCCTACTTCTCCTTCCAGGTGCTCGAGAACGTCTTCGACACGCTCGTCGAGCCGGACGAGAACCTCGACATGCAGCCCGCGCTCGCGGAGTCCTGGGAGACCAGCGACGACGGCCTGACGTGGACCTTCCACCTGCGCGACGACGTCACCTTCCACGACGGCAGCGAGTTCACCGCCGACGACGTCGTCTACTCCTTCGACCGGATCGTCGACGAGGAGCTGTCCCCGTCCTGGCGGTTCGGCGCCGTCGAGGACATCACGGCGGTCGACGACCGGACGGTCGAGATCACGGTCAGCCAGCCGAGCCCGAATCTCCTGTCGAGCCTGGGTGGGTTCAAGGGCCTGGCCATCGTCGAGCAGGCGAACGTCGAGTCCGGTGACATCACCACGGCACCGGTCGGCACCGGACCGTTCTCGGTGGCCGACTACACGTCGGGGGAGTCGATCGACCTGGTCGCCAACCCCGACTACTGGGGCGGTGCGCCGGAGATCGGCGGCGTCACCTACACGTTCATCTCCGAGGGGGCGACGGCGATCGCGGCGCTGCAGGGCGGCGAGATCGACTGGACCGACTCCGTCCCGGTGCAGCAGCTGGAGCAGATCCAGGGCGACGAGGCCGTCGAGACCGGCGTCGTGCCGTCCAACGACTACTGGTACGTGGCGCTGAACGAGAAGCGCGAGCCGTGGGACGACGTGCGTGCCCGGCAGGCCGTGGCCTACGCGATCGACCGCGAGGCGATCATCCAGGCGGTCAGCTTCGGCACCGCCACCCCCAACCAGCTGGCGATCCCGCAGGAGTCGTCCTGGTTCACCGAGTACGACCAGTACTCCACCGACGTCGACAGGGCCAAGGGCCTGCTCGCCGAGGCCGGGGTCACCTCGGCGACCGTCGACTTCCTGGCGACCTCGGAGTACCCCGAGACGGTGACGGCGGCGCAGATCATCGCCGACAACCTCGCTCCGCTGGGCATCACGGTGAACATCCGCACGGTGGACTTCGCCACCTGGCTGGCCGAGCAGGGCGAGGGCAACTTCGACGCCTTCATGCTGAGCTGGCTGGGCAACATCGACCCGGACGACTTCTACTACGCCCAGCACCACTCCACCGGCGGGTCCAACTACCAGGGGTACGCCAACCCCGAGGTCGACCGGCTGCTGGACGCGGCGCGCACCGAGACCGACACCGCCGCCCGCAAGGACCTCTACGCCCAGGCTGCGACGACGATCGCGGACGAGGCCAGCTACATCTACCTCTACAACCCGTCGGTCATCCAGGCGTGGAGCCCGCAGCTCGAGGGCTACACGGCGCGCAGCGACCGGGCCATCCGGTTCCGCGACGTGACCCTGGCCGAGTGACCCCGTGACCGCCGGCAGCATCGCCCGGTTCCTGGGCCGGCGCGTGGCGCACTCCGCCGTCGTGCTGCTCGGCGTCATGGTCGTCGTGTTCGCGCTCGTCCAGCTCGTCCCGGGGGACCCGGTGCGCATCGCGTTGGGCACGCGGTACACGCAGGAGGCCTACGACGCGCTGCGGGCAGCGAGCGGTCTGGACCGCCCGCTGCTCGAGCAGTTCCTCTCCTACGTCGGCAACGCGCTGACCGGGGACCTCGGGGTGAGCTTCCGTACCGGGGAGGCGGTCGCCGGCACGCTCCTCGAGCGGCTGCCGGCGACAGTCTCCCTCGCACTCGTCGGCGTGGTCATCGCGCTGGTCGTGGCGCTGCCCGCCGGGATCTGGTCCGGCCTGCACGAGGGACGCGTGTCGGACGCCGTCGTGCGCGTCGTCAGCCAGGCCGGGGTCTCCGTCCCGGACTTCTGGCTCGGGATGCTGCTGATCACCGTGGTCGCGTCCGGGCTGGGATGGCTGCCGTCGTCGGGCTACGTCCCCATCGCCGAGGACCCGGTCCAGTGGGCGCGCCGCGTCGCGCTGCCGGCACTGACCGTCGGGCTCGTCGCCGCCGCGATCATGACCCGGTACGTGCGCACCGCCGTGCTCGAGGTGTCCCACGCCGGGTACGTGCGCACCGCGCGGTCCAAGGGGCTGCCGGCGAGCGTGGTCACCGGCCGGCACGTGGTCCGCAACGCGCTGATCCCCATCCTCACGATCACCGGGATCCAGCTCGCCACCATCCTCGGTGGCGTCATCGTCGTCGAGGTGGTCTTCGCCTGGCCGGGACTGGGCCGCCTCACCTATGACGCCGTCGCCGCGCGCGACTACCCGCTCATCCAGGGAGCCGTGCTGCTCATGGCCGTGATGTTCCTGCTCGTCAACCTCGTGGTGGACGCCCTGTACTCCGTCGTCGACCCGCGGATCCGGCTCTCATGACCCAGGTCGACCCCACCGCCGGGTCCGCCGCCGGGTCGGCCGTGGGCCCTGGCGCCGGATCCGCCCTCTTCGCCGCGACGGTGGGGCTCGCGGGCAACGCGCCGCCGCGGGCCGGGGCGTGGCGGCTGTTCCGGGACAACCCCGTGTCCGTCGCCGCCGCGCTCGTCCTGCTCGTCGTGCTCGTCGTCGGCCTGGTCGGCCGGTGGGTCGCGCCGTACGGGATCAACGCCGTCGACGTGGCCAACGCCCTGCAGCCGCCCAGCGGCGCGCACTGGTTCGGCACCGACGACCTCGGCCGCGACGTGTTCTCCCGGGTGCTGGTAGCGACCCAGGTGTCGCTGCGGGTCGCGTTCGTGTCCGTGGCGTTCGCGCTGGTGGTGGGTGTCGGGGTGGGCGTGGTCGCCGGCTACCGCGGCGGGTGGCTCGACACCGTCCTCATGCGCGTCGTCGACGTGATGTTCGCGTTCCCGGTCCTGCTCCTGGCGCTGGCGATCATCGCCGTCCTGGGCCCCGGCACGACGACGACCATCCTGGCCATCGGCATCGTCTACACCCCGATCTTCGCCCGGGTCGCCCGCGCGTCCGCGCTCTCGGTCCGGGTCGAGCCGTTCGTGCAGGTGTCGCAGACGATGGGCACGCCGAGCGGCTACATCCTGCGCAGGCACGTCCTGCCCGGCGTCAGCGGACCGGTGATCGTCCAGACGTCGCTGTCGGTGGCGTTCGCCATCCTGTCCGAGGCGGCGCTGTCCTTCCTCGGCCTGGGGGTCCAGCCGCCCGAGCCCTCCTGGGGCCGGATGCTGTTCGACGCGCAGGGCTTCCTCGGGCTGGCCTGGTGGATGAGCGTGTTTCCCGGGCTCGCGATCTTCGTCAGCGTGCTGGCGTTCAACCTCATCGGCGACGGGATCCGCGACGTGCTCGACCCCCGCCAGCGCACGCTGCTGCAGGCCCGCCGCAGCACGCGTGTCCCCGGGCGCCGTCGTGCCGCCCGCACCGGGGGTGCGGCGTGACCGGCACGCCGGCGGTCGTGCCGGCGAACGGGGCGGTGCTGTCGGTCGCGGACCTGCGGGTGAGCATCGGCGGACGGGAGATCGTCCGGGGCGTCTCCTTCGACGTCCGGCCGGGGCAGACCCTGGGGATCGTGGGGGAGTCCGGGTCGGGGAAGTCCATGACCGTGCTGGCCGCCACCGGGCTGCTCGACGCACCGGGTGCGCGGGTGACCGGGTCCAGCCTGATCACCGGGACCGACGGGGGCGCCCCGACCCAGCTCATCGGAGCCGCCGAGCGGACGCTGCGCCGCGTGCACGGCGACCGGGTCGGGTTCGTGTTCCAGGACCCGAGCACGTCCCTCAACCCGGTGCTGACCCTCGAGCGGCAGATCAGCGAGAGCCTGGAGACCCACCGCGGCATGACGCGCCGGGCCGCGCGCACCCGTGCCCTGGACCTGCTCACCGCGGTCGGCATCCCGGACCCCGAGCGGCGGCTTGACGGCTACCCGCACCAGCTCTCGGGCGGGCAGCGCCAGCGGGTGATGATCGCCATCGCGCTGGCGTGCGACCCGACCCTGCTCATCGCCGACGAGCCGACCACCGCGCTGGACGTCACCACGCAGGCGCAGATCGTCGAGCTCGTCCGCGCGCTGCAGCAGGAGCGCGGCACGGCGGTGGTGTGGATCAGCCACGACCTCGGCCTCATCGGGCAGGTGGCCGACGACGTCACCGTCCTGCGGCAGGGCGAGGCCGTCGAGCAGCAGCCCGTGCTGGGGGTCTTCGACGCGCCCCGGCACGCCTACACGCGTCAGCTCCTGGACGCGCGTCCCCTGCTCGGGCAGTCCGCGCCGCCGCCGGCGGACGCGTCCGGCGCTGCGCTCCTGACGGTCGAGAGCCTCGACGTCCGGTTCGCCGTGACCGGCCCCACCGGGCGGTCGGTGGTGCACGCGGTCGACGACGTGTCGTTCACCGTCCGACGCGGGCGCACCCTGGGCGTCGTGGGGGAGTCCGGGTCCGGGAAGTCGACGATCGCCGGTGCGCTGACCGGGCTGGTCAGGCCGCGGGCCGGTGCCGCCCGGCTCGACGGCGAGGACCTGCTGGCCGGGCGCGGCGCGTCCGGTCGCCGGCTGCGCCGCCGCGTGGCGATGGTCTTCCAGGACCCGTTCTCCTCGCTCAACGGACGCTCCACGATCGGCACGTCGATCGCCGAGCCGCTGCGCGTGCACCGGCTCACCGCGTCCGGTGCCGCCGAGCGCGCGCGCATCGCCGAGCTGCTCGAGCTCGTGGACCTCTCCGGCGACTACGTCGACCGGTACCCGCACGAGCTCTCCGGCGGGCAGCGCCAGCGGGTGTCGATCGCCCGTGCGCTGGCCCTGGAGCCGGACCTGGTGATCCTCGACGAGTCCACCGCATCCCTGGACGTGTCGATCCAGGCCCGGGTGCTCGAGCTGCTGCTGCGCCTGCAGGCCGAGCTCGGGCTGACCTACCTGTTCATCGCGCACGATCTGGGCGTCGTGCAGCGGATGAGCCACGACGTCCTGGTTCTGCGCGGCGGGCGCACCGTCGAGCACCGGCCGGCGGCCGACCTCTTCGCGGACCCGCGCGAGGAGTACACGCGTGCCCTGCTCGACGCCGTCCCGCCGGTCCGGCCACGCGCCGCACAGGCGGGGTGACGCGGGGCAGGACGGGCGGCCCCGGGCCTGGCGGCGTGCGGGTCGTTCCCGGACAGGTTCAGTCCTGGGCCGCGGCGCCCCAGCCGTGCCACTTCTCGATCTCGACCCGGGCGCTGACCCTGGCCCGGTCCCGGGTGCCGTAGTCCTGCCCGAGGTAGTGGCGCGACAGCCGGTCGATGTCGGCCAGGTCGACGTCGTCGGTGATCGACACCACGCGTCCCTGCACGCTGACGTGGGTGTACCAGTCGCCCTCCGCGAGCGCCGTGAGCGACACCCGCGGGTCGCGGCGCAGGTGCTTGAGACGGGCGCGGCCGGCGTCCAGGTTGAGCAGCACCGTGCCGTCCGGCTCCAGGAGGTACCAGGTGGCCACGGTGACCGGGCGCCCGTCCGCGGCGAGGGTCGCCATCACCGCGGGCAGGGGACGGGAGAGCAGCTCGACGAGGTCGGCGGGCAGCGGGGGGACGGGCACGGGATCCTCCAGGGGGTGGTCGGACGGGCCTGCGACCTCGTTCTCTACCACCGTCCTGTGCCCGGCTGCGACCGGTGACCGAGCCGGCGGGTCGCGACTCCTTCACCATCCGTGCGTGGCGCGTGCACAGGCGCGCGACCGCCCGGTCACGTGCTGCCGCTTGGATGCTCGCCATGGCCCCTGCCTCTGTGCCCGCCGCGACCGCCGCGACGCCCGCCGCCCGCGGGCAAGGCCGACGTCGCCTGCTGGTGTCCGGTGCCGTGCTCGTGGCCGTGGGCCTCGCGGTGTCGACGGCGGGGTCGGGACCGCTCGCGGACGCGCTGGGGGACGCCCTGTACGCGGCGCTGGTCTGGGTCCTGCTGGCGCTCGTCCTGCCGCGGTGGGGTGCGCCCGCCGTCACGCTCACCGCGATCACCGTCTGCTGGGGGATCGAGCTCGCGCAGCTCACCGGGCTGCCGGCGGCCGCGACCGCTGCCTGGGCGCCCGCCCGGTACGTGCTGGGCACCACGTTCACGCCCTCGGACCTCGTCGCCTACGCCGTGGGGGCGGTCGCGGCCGGGGTGGCGGCCCGCGGCCGCGGCGTCGGGACCACGCAGCTCGGCGGCGCTGCGCCCGGAGGAGGACGCGCGGTGACCCCGCGTCCGCCCACGGGTGGACCGGGGTCAGGGTCACGTCGGGGAGATTACTGATGTGCCCGGCACCGGCGCTCCGCCACGATCGACGCATGACGAACACCGCCGTGCGAGTGCCCCGCAACTCGTCCGCCGTCGCCCTCGAGGGAGCGGCGGTCCCCGCGACCCCCGCCACCCGCACCCGCGTCGCCGAGGTGGCGGCTGCCGCGGCGTCCGTGCTCGGGCTGGGGTCCGCCGCGCTGAGCCTGGGGTGGGGGCTCGGCGGCACGGTCCTGCTGGACACCGTCGGCGGCGCCGCGGAGCGCGTCGCGCAGGAGAGCACACCGCTCGCACTCGTCGCGGTCGTCGCCGTGGTGGCCCTCAAGGTCGTGGCGGCCATGCTGCCGGGCTGGGCGCTGAGCCCCGACGGGTCGACCGGCTACCCGTCGGCCCGTCGTCGGGTCGTGCGCGCGCTCGCGTGGGTCGCCGCCGCGTCCCTCACCGGGTACGGCACCGTCATGACGGTCAGCGGGCTCCTGGTGACCACCGGGGTGGTCGACGCCGCGGCGGGCGCCGACCTGCGGGCCGTGGCGTGGAACGCCTACCTGTGGGACCCGTGGTTCCTGCTCTGGGGGCTGGCGGCCACGGTGGCGCTGCTCGCCTCGCGGGAGCCGGACGCCCGGTAGTCGGCCCACCGTCACCGGACGTTCACCATTGCTCCATCTGGGTGGCACCACACGCGATCACCCGATCGTGTAGGGGGAAAGGTTTGACCCGGTGGGAGCCGGGTTGCAGACTCGTCCCTGACAGTGCGCACCGCCTGCCCCCTGCGCGGTGCGCACTGTCTTGCATCCGGACCCGGTGGGTCCGCCCCCGGACGGCGGCCGGCCCCCCCCTCAGCGGATGTCCGTGCGAACCCCTCCAGGCTCGCCCGCTCGACCTCCTCCGGGTGGTCCCTGCGCCTCTCCGCCCACCGCGACTCCCCACTCCGGCGCGGGCGACCGACGACCCCCGTCCGGGTCGGCGGACGGCCTCGGGCCGGGACGGCGGCCGCCCGTGGGTGCCACGGCGCGGGGCGCCCGGCCCGGTCGGCACGGCGGGTAGCGTTGCCGGGTGACCGTTCCCGCGCGCCCCTCAGGCACGGGACCCGACGTGGCCCCGCAGACCCCCGAGACCGGCGCCCAGCCCGTCGTCGTGGAGCCGCCGTCCACGTCCGAGCTCGTCGAGTCCGCCGTGGCCACGTGGCGGGCCGCCCTCGTGGAGGCCGCCGGCGGCTCGACCCTCGCCGAGGTGGACCTCCTCGGCGACGGCCCGCTGGACCTGTCCGCCGCGCACCCGTCCGGGATCGCCCAGCTCTTCGCCGGGCGCGACACCCGGTTGTCCAACCTCGTCCGCGAGGGCGGGGCGCTGTCCGCTGCCAAGCGGCGCGCCCGGGCGGTCGGCTCCCGCGCGGACGAGTACGCGCAGCGCTACGGCATCGCCCCCACGTACCTGTCGATCGGGGTCGCGAGCTGGACCGAGCGGACCTCGCCCGACGTCGCCACCGACGACGTCGCCGCGCTCGCCGCCGTCACCCGCCCCCGGCCGCACGACGGCCCGGTCCACCCCGACGACGAGCCGCACGACGACGCCTGGGTGCCGCCGCAGGACGCGGTCGTCGACCGTGGCCCGCGCACGGTCCGCGCGCCGGTCCTGGTCCGGCCCGTGTCGCTGCGGGCCCGGGGCAGCGGCGAGAGCGACTACGAGCTCGCGCTGGAGCCGTCGCTAGAGGTCAATCCGGTGCTGGCCCGCGCGCTGCGCGCCCGCGGCGCGCTGCTCGACCCGGCCGCGCTCGCCCGAGGGGCGTTCACCGCCTCGGGCTTCGACCCGCGCCCCGCCCTGGACCGGCTCGCCGCACTCGGGGCCGCGGTGCTCGAGGACTTCCGGCTCAGCGAGCGCCTCCTGGTCGGCACCTTCGTGCACCCCGGCCAGGTGCTCGTCGAGGACCTCGACCAGCAGTCCGCCACGCTCGACCACCACGAGGTCATCGCCGCCCTCGCCGGGGACGAGGCGGCGCGGTCCGCGGTGGCCCGGGACCTGCCCGACCCGGTCGCCGGCGACCGCCACCCGGACCACGAGCGTGGGGTCGGGGACCTGGACCCCGCGCAGCAGCACGTCCTCGACGTGCTCGCGCTCGGCGCCCACCTGTTCATCGACGCCCCGGCCGGCTGCGACGTGCGCGGGACGGTCGCCGCCGTCGTCGCCGACGCCGCCGCCAGCGGACGCAGCGTGCTGTACGTCCCCGGTCACCGGCGGGCCGCCGCGGCGCTGGGCGCCCGGATGAGCGAGCTCGGCGTGGACGACCTCCTGCTCGACGTCGCCCCGGAGCCAGGCTGGCGCGCCGCGGCGGCACGCCGGCTGCTCACGGCGATGACCCTGCAGGACGCGCCGGTCGACGGCGCGCACGTGGCGACCGTCCGGCGCGAGCTCGTCGACCACCGCGACCGGCTGCGCCGCTACGTCACGGCGCTGCACGAGGCGCGCCGGCCCTGGGACGTCTCGCCGTACGACGCGCTGCAGGCACTGGCGCGGCTCACGTCCGCCCGGCCCGCGCCGCAGACCACCGTGCGCCTGGCGTCGGAGGTGGTCGGGTCCCTGACCCGCCCTCGCGACCGCGAGCGCCACGCCGCCGACCTGGGCCGGGCCGCGCGGCTCGGCGCGTTCAGCCTCCGACCGGTCGACACCCCGTGGTTCGACGCCGACCTGACCACCGACGCGGCCGCGCAGGACACGATGGTGCGGATCGAGCGGCTGCTGAGCACCGGCCTGCCCGGTGTGGTGGAGCGCGCCCGCGACGTCGCCGTGTCCACCGGGCTCACACCCGCGACCACGGTCGCCGGCTGGGGCGAGCAGCTGCGCATGCTGGCCGGGATCCGCGGTGCGCTGGACGTGTTCCAGCCGATGATCTTCGAGCGCTCCGCCGCCGACCTGGTCGCCGCCACCGCGGGCCGCGCCTGGCGCGCCGAGCACGGCGTGACGATGAGCGGGGTGCACCGGCGCCGGCTGCGCAAGCAGGCCAAGGACATGGTCCGGCCCGGTCGCCCGGTGGCCGACCTGCACGCCGCCCTGGTCGACGTCCAGGAGCAGCGGGAGATCTGGCAGGCGCACTGCCCGGCCGGTGGCTGGCCCCGGCTGCCGGACGGTCTGGCCGACATCGAGGCCGAGTACGCGGTCGTGCAGGACGACGTCGAGCACGTCGCCCGGGTGCTGGCCAGCACCCCCGCCGGCGGCGCGCTGGCCGCGGTGTCGTTCGCCGACCTCGTCGAGCGGCTGCGGCGGCTGCTGGTCGACCGCCGCGCGCTGGAGACGCTGCCCGAGCGGACCGCGGCCCTGCGGGCGCTGCGCGGGGCGGGCCTGGACCCGCTGCTGCAGGACCTCGCGCACCGCCGGGTCGCGCCGGGCCTGGTCGGCGCCGAGCTGGAGCTGGCCTGGTGGAGCAGCGTGTTCGAGGAGCTGCTGCGCGGCGACCCCGCGCTCGCCGGCTACGACGGCGCCGCGCTGACCGGGCTCGCCGCCGAGTTCCGCCGGCTGGACCTCGAGCACGTGGCCAGCCTGTCCGGCCCCGTGCGCGCCAGTGTCGCGCGGCAGGTCGGCGACACCCTCCTCGGGCACCGCGAGCGGG
Organism: Cellulomonas aerilata; assembly: GCF_007991755.1. Lineage (GTDB taxonomy): Bacteria > Actinomycetota > Actinomycetes > Actinomycetales > Cellulomonadaceae > Pengzhenrongella > Pengzhenrongella aerilata. Next base: position 144,896 of record NZ_BJYY01000014.1, read on the forward strand.
CCCGTGCGCTGTTCGGCGAGCTCAACGAGGAGCGGCTGACCAGCCTGCGCGAGGTGACCGAGCGCTACCCCGACCTGGTCCGGCGGCTGCGGCCCGTGGTGACCGCCTCGCCGATGCTCGTGCCGCAGCTGCTCCCCGCGACCCGCACGGTGGACCTCGTCGTGCTCGACGCGGTCCAGCACCTGCCGCTGGAGCTGCTGCTGTCCGCGATCGCCCGCGGGCGCCAGGTCGTCGTCGTCGGCGACCCGCGGTGCGCGTCCGGGACGGCGGTGCGCGAGCTGGCCGAGGTGCTGCCCCGGGTGGCGCTGCGGGCCTCGGCGACCCGGCGCGACCCCTACCTCACCGCGTTCCTCGCCGACCACGGGTACGCGGGCGTGCTGGAGGCGACGCCGCTGCCGCACGCCGCACCGCTCGTGCACCTGGACGTGGTGCCCGGGTCCGGCATGCCCGACCCGGGCACCGGCGCGGTGGAGTCGACCCGCGAGGAGGTCGAGCACGTCGTCGAGCTGGTCATCACGCACGCGCTGACCCGGCCCGAGGAGTCGCTCGCCGTCATCACCCCGTCGTCCGTGCACGCCGCGCGGGTCCGCGAGGCCGTGCTCGGCGAAGTCCGCGACAACCCCGCGCTCGCCGCGTTCTTCGACGCCCGACGGGCCGAGCCGTTCGTCTCCACCGACCTGGCCGGTGTCGCCGGCCTGCGGCGGGAGGCGGTCATCCTGTCGCTCGGGTACGGCCGCACGCCGCACGGGCGGGTGCTGCACCGCTTCGGGCCGCTGAGCGGTCCGGGGGGCGAGGCCCTGCTGCTCGACGCCCTCGGCGCCATCCGCCACCGCCTGACGGTGGTCAGTTGCTTCGCCCTGGAGGACCTGGACCCCGAGCGGCTGCGCGGGCCCGGTGCGCGCCTGCTCGGCGACCTGCTCGGGTTCGCCGCCGAGCGCGGCCGCGCCCCGGAGGTGGAGGTGGCGCGCCGGCCGGCCGTGGCGGGGGAGCCCGGCACGCGTGACCGGCTCGTCACCGACCTCGCCGAGCGCCTGTGGCGTGCCGGGCTGGTCGTGCAGGTCGAGTACGGCGTCGCCGGCGGGGCGCGGATCCCGCTCGCGGTCGGGCACCCCGACCTGCCCGACGAGATGCTCGTCGCCGTCCTGACCGACGACGAGGCCTACGTCGCCGAGCCCAGCGTGCGCGTCCGGGACCGTCAGGTCCCCCAGCGCCTGGAGCGGCTCGGCTGGCGCGTGGTCCAGGTGTGGTCCGCCGCGGCGTTCCTCGACCCGCAGGCCGAGGCCGAGGCGATCGAGCGTGCCGTCCTGGCGTGCCTCGCCGAGCGGCCGACCGCGCCGCCGGAGCCGCTGCAGCTCGCCGACGACGTGGACGGGGACCTCGGTCACGCCGTGCCGGCGCCCGTGGTCGACGCTGCGGAGGCTGGGCCGGTGACCGAGCGCGTGCCGACGGCGACTGCGCCGGTGCGCACGGCGCAGGGCGCTCCGCCGGTGCCGCCGCAGTCCGAGACCGAGCCGGAGTCAGCTGCGGGGTCGGTGCCCGTCCTCGGGTCGGAGCCCGTGTCGGAGTTGGCGGTCGCACCGGAGCCGGAGGTCGAGCCGGAACCGGAACCCGCTCTCGGGTCGGAGCCCGTCCCGCGGACGCTGCCCCGCCCGGCGCCGGTGCCGACGCCGGGCTCGACGCCGCTGCCGACGCCGGACCCGGTGCCGACGCCGCACCCACTACCGCCCACCGAGGCCCGGGTCGCGGCCCCGCCCGTCGACCTGCCTCCGATCGTGCTGCCTCCGGTGGAGCTCCCGCCGGCGGAGCCGACCGGACCGCGCCCGGACCAGGGGACCGGCGCACCGACCCGCGACGTGGAGCCGCCGTCCAGCGCGGACGCGACCGGCGACGTCCGACCGGCCCCGGCCGGTCGCGCGGACAGGCCTGAGCCGGACGTGTCGGAGCCGGCCGCGCCGGCGCCCGCGCCCGCGCGACCGTCGACCCGGCGCGGGCGTGCGGTGATGCCCTCCATCCGCGCGACACCGGCCCGGCCGTTCGTCGATCAGCCGAGGCTGCCCGTGCGGCCGCGGCCGCGTCCCGCCGTGCCCGCCGGCCTGCCGATCACCGCCTACGGGGACGACCAGCTCGACGAGGTGGCGACCTGGATCATGTCGGACGGCGTCCCCCGCGCCGAGGCGCAGCTCGACGCGGCCCTGCGGGCCGAGCTCGGCCTGACCCGGCGCGGTGTCCGGGTCGACGCGGCCGTGGCCGGCGCCGTGCGTCGGGCCCTGCGGTGACCGAGCCGGCCGCCCCGCCGCCCGGCCCGGGTGCCGCCCCGATCCGGCGACCCCGCCGCGCCGTCCGCCAGGGCGCGGGTGCCCCGGACCCGTCGGTCGACCTGCGCAGCGCCGACGACACCGACGTGGGGTGGCAGCCCGATGCGGCGGGCCTGGACAGCAACGACGAGCGACTGCGCCGGGACGTCCCCCCGCACTGGTGACCGGCCGTTGCGGCGCTGCGCCGGGCATTGGCACGGCCGGGCGGCCTGGTGCCCGAGCCAGCGGGGTGCGCGAGTCAGCGTGGTGCCCGAGTCGGCCGGGCGCGCGAGTCAGCGGGGCGCCCGAGTCAGCGGGGCGCCCGAGTCAACCGGACCTCCCGAGTCAGCCGAGCGCGCCCCGTCGGGCCGGTCCGATCGGCCCGGTCAGCCGGTCAGCCCGCGTGCCGGGGCGCGCGGTCGGACGCCGGGGTGGGCTCCTCGCCGCCGGCACCGCCAACACCGGCGGCGCTCCCGGCCCCACCGACCCGGGCAGTGGTGGTCGCCTGCTGGGTCAGCAGGTCGCGGATCTCCCGGAGCAGGACGACGTCCGCCGGCTCGAGCGGCGCGGCGGCAGCCGCCTCGGCCTCGTCGCGCTCGCGCAGCCGGGCCAGGGTGGTCAGCGGCATCTTGATGAAGAAGTAGACCGCCGCCGCGACCAGCAGGAACGTGATGAGGGCGTCGATCGCCAGGCCCGGCCGGAACGGCGTGCCGGCCACCTCGAAAGCGCCGACCTGGCTGAGGTCGTTGCGGCCGGCGACCAGGGCGACGAGCGGGTTGAGCAGCCCCTCGACCAGGCCGTTGACCAGGGCGGTGAACGCGGTGCCGATGACGACCGCGATCGCGAGCTCCACCACGTTGCCGCGCATGATGAAGTCCTTGAACCCGGTGAACAGGGACCGCACGGGTGCTCTCCTCGCAGGTCGACGGCAGGACGACGGGCGATCATTCCACGAGCACCGCACTGATCCCAGCCCACCCGGAGGCGCCTGCGAGGGCCGCCGCCTCCTCCGGCGCGACCGCGACCAGCGTCAGGGCACCGGCGACGTCGTCCTGCGGGGCCCCGCCCAGCAGACCGGACGACGGAGGCGACCGGTCGTCCTCCACGGCGGGGCGGGGCAGCACGACGGCACGCTCGGCGAGCCGCCGGCTGACCGGGTCGCCGGTGCCGGACGTCGTCGCGGCGACGAGATCGACCCGGTCGCCGGGCCGCAGCAGCGCGGCCACGCCCGGGTCCGCGAGCCGGACCGGGACCACCACCGTGCCCGGCGGTCCGGACCCGGCCAGCCGGTCGGCGCCGAGCAGCGAGTCGACGATCGGCAGCCCGGACGGCACGGCCACCACGGGCGCGCGCCCCAGCACGGCGGCCACGTCGGGGTGCGCGCCGGCGACGGCCGTCGCGACCGGGACGGGCACCACCCGGACGTCGTCCGTCGTGAGCGCAGCGCCCGCCACGAGGTCCCGCGCCGCCGTGACCACGGGCACCGTCGGCGGGGACGGCGGGCGCAGCTGAGCGACGGCCAGTGCGGCGGCCGTCCCGAGGAGGAGGGCCGCCAGCGCGAACCGGGCGCGCCAGGCGAGCACCCGCCAGCGGTAGGGCGGGGAGCGGTGCGGCGGCCGGGGCCCCGCGCCCGAGGAGGACGAGCTCGCGCCGGACCCGCGCAGCGTGAGCGCGTGACCCGAGCCACCGCGGATCCGGGCCGGACGCGAGCCGCCCACCCGCACGCCGCCGTCGGGCGCAGGGAGCGAGGGCCACCGCGAGATCGGGACGTCGGGAGAGCCGGAGATGGTCACGGCCCGGACGCTAGGCGGACGGTCGCGCCTGCCCGATCCCGGTCAGTGGCGTCGGTGGACGAGCCGACGCGACGTCGACCTGGGGGCGGCGGACCGCCCGTCGACGGCGTCGCGAGGCGCAGGACCTCGGCGACGCCCGGCCGTCAGGAGCTCTTCGCCGCCGCAGGCGCCGAAGCGGACGACGAGGATCCCGACGACGAGGACCCGGACGACGGTGTGCTGCCGGAGCCGGAAGTGCCCGAGGAGCCCGACGCCCCGGACGAGCCGGCGCCCGACGTGCCCGCCGGTGCGGAGCCGCCCTCGCCGCCGGACGACGCGGCCACGCTGCCGGACCGCGAGTCGGTGCGGTAGAAGCCGGAGCCCTTGAAGACGACGCCGACGCTCGAGAACACCTTGCGAAGCTTGCCCGAGCACTCCGGGCACTGCGTCAGGGACGCGTCGGTGAAGGACTGCTGCACCTCGAACGTGTGTCCGCACGCGGTGCAGGCGTAGGGGTAGATGGGCACGCGGGTCTCCTCTGCCGACGCCAGCCGAGCTGGCACTCGCTTCATCCGAGTGCTAATGATACCGGCCGCTCCGCCCGGTGCGCTCTGTGACGTGCCCGACGGCCCGCGGCCGTCCCGCCGCTCGTGCGTCGGAGCCCTCCCGCCGCTCGCGCGTCCGGGCCGTCGCGCCGCTGCGGCTACTCTCCCAGGCGTGACCCGCCGCCGAGCCACCCGACTCCTCGCTGTCGTCGCCGCCGTGCTGGTGCTGGTGCTCGCCGCGACCACCGTGGCGGCGGTGCTGGTCGTCCGCCGTCCGCTGCCCCAGACCACCGGCACGCTGGACGTGCCGGGGCTGGCTGACGAGGTGACGGTCGTGCGCGACGCCCGCGGCGTCCCGACGATCACCGCGCGGACCTCCGAGGACCTGTTCCGCGCCCAGGGGTTCGTGCACGCGCAGGACCGGTTCTTCGAGATGGACTACCGCCGGCACGTCACTGCGGGCCGCCTCTCCGAGCTCGTCGGGGCGAACCCGGACGCCCTCGCGGCGGACCGGGTGATTCGCACCTTCGGCTGGCGCCGGGTCGCCGAGCAGGAGCTGCCGATCGTGGCCGAGTCCACCCGCGCCTACCTGCAGGCCTACGCCGACGGCGTCAACGCCTACCTCGAGTCCCGCGGCACGGAGTCGCTGGGCGTGGAGTACACGGTCCTCGGCACGCAGGTGTCGGTCCCCGAGCCCGCGCCCTGGGACCCGGTGGACTCCCTGGCGTGGCTCAAGGCGATGGCCTGGGACCTGCGCGGCAACTACGACGAGGAGCTCGCGCGCGCCACGACGTACGCGTCCGTGCAGGACGTCGCCCGGGTCGCCGAGCTCTTCCCGGCGTACCCGCAGGCGGTCAACGTCCCCATCGTGGCCGCCGCCGACCTCACCTCCGCGCCCGCCGCCGCCCCGGTCACCGCAGCCGCGCAGGCTGCGGGTGCGCCGCCTGCCGCGCCGGCGGCCGCGCCCGCCACGCCGACGTCGGCCGCCGTCCCCGCCGGGACGACCGAGCCGACCGCGCCGAGCGAGCCGACCGAGCCCACCGAGCCGGGCGACCCGACCCTCGCACCCGAGCCGACCGGACCCGACCTCGCCTCGGCCGACCTCCAGCGCGCCCTCGCCTCGGCGACCGAGGCGCTGGCCGCCGTCCCGCACCTGGTCGGCGAGGGCGAGGGCATCGGGTCCAACTCCTGGGTGGTCTCCGGCGAGCACACGAGCACGGGGGCGCCGATGCTCGCCAACGACCCGCACCTGGGCATCTCCGCCCCGGGCATCTGGACCCAGGTGGGCCTGCGGTGCGCCGACGTCGGGACCGACTGCCCGTTCGACGTGAGCGGGTTCTCGTTCGCCGGCTTCCCCGGGGTGATCATCGGCCACAACGCGCAGCTCGCCTGGGGCATCACGAACATGGCCGCGGACGTCACGGACTTCTTCGTCGAGCGGACCGACGGCGACGAGTACGAGAAGGACGGCGCGCGCCTGCCGATGACGGTGCGCACCGAGACCATCCGGGTCAACGGCGGCGAGGACGTCGAGCTTACCGTCCGCTCCACCGAGCACGGCCCGATCGTCTCCGGGGTGCTCGTGGAGACCCTGTCCGCACGGGTCGGGCCCGGCGACCCGGACGCCTTCGCCGGCGACCACGAGCTCGCCCTCGCCTGGACCGCGCTGACCCCCGGCCGCACTGCGGACGCCGTCTTCGCGATCGACACGGCCACGGGCGCCGCCGACCTCGCCGCCGCGGCGACGCTGTTCGACGTCCCGGCGCAGAACATCGTGTTCGCCACCACCGACGGGCACATCGGTTACCAGGCGCCCGGCAAGATCCCGGTGCGCGCGGTCGTGCCCGGCGCGCCGGTCCCGTCGGACGGGTCCTGGCCGCGCCCGGGCTGGGACAGCCGGTACGACTGGCAGGGCACCGTGGACCCGGCCCAGCTGCCCGCGGCCCTCGACCCGCCGGAGGGCTTCATCGTGGCGGCCAACCAGGCCGTCACGGCAGCCGGCGTCGGGCCGTTCCTCACCGGGGACTGGGACTACGGGTACCGGTCGCAGCGGATCCGGACCGTCCTGCAGGAGACGATCTCCGCGGGCGACGACGTCGACGTGGACGCGATGAACGACCTGCAGCTCGACGAGCGCAGCCCCTACGCCGGGGTCCTGCTCGACGCCCTGGTGCAGGTGGACCTGGAGTCGTCGTTCGACGAGGCGGGTCAGGACCTGCTGCGTGACTGGGACGGCGTCGCCGCCGCGGACTCGGCCGGCGCGGCGTACTTCTCCGCCGTCTGGTCGACGCTGCTCCAGCTGATCTTCTGGGACGAGCTGCCGCAGTCCGTCCGGCCCACCGGCGGCGACCGGTGGCTGGAGGTCGTCTCAGGCCTGCTGCAGCGGCCCGACGACGCCTGGTGGGACGACCGGACCACCGTCGGCCTGGTCGAGGGGCGCGACGAGATCCTGTCCCGCGCGCTGACGTCCGCCCGGCTGGAGCTCGCGGTCGAGATGGGCAAGGAGGCCACGGGATGGGAGTGGGGCAAGGTGCACGTCCTGGCCCCGCAGCACCCGGTCCTGGGCGGCGACGGCGTCCCCGGGCCGGTGCGCCGGCTGGTCAACCCCGAGGGCGTCGGCGTGGGCGGCGGCTCGAGCGTCGTCAACGCGACGAGCTGGGACGCCGACACCGACTCCTACGCGGTCACCGCGGCGCCGTCGATGCGGATGGTCGTCGACCTCGGCGACCTGGACGCCTCCACCTGGGTCAACCTGACCGGCGTCAGCGGGCACCCGGGCAGCCCGCACTACGCGGACCAGCTGGGTCCGTGGGCGGCGGGGGAGACCTTCCCGTGGCCGTACACGGCCGAGGCCGTGGAGGCGGCCGCGGACGACCGGCTCACCCTGCGTCCGGGCTCCTGAACCACCGCACGCCGGACGGCGTCGCCACGGCGTCCACGGTGCGGTCGTGCGGCAGGCGCGGCAGGGGTCGCGCGTCGGCCTCGTACACCTCGTCGGCGTAGACGACGGCGACCACCGGGACACCCGGGCGGGCGTGCTCCAGGGCGCGGTCGTACCAGCCACCGCCCTGCCCCAGCCGTGCCCCGGAGGTGTCGACCGCGAGCGCCGGGGCGACCACGACGTCCGCGTGGGCCAGCGCGGCGGGGCCCAGCTGCGGCGTGCCCGGCTCGGGCGGGCGACCGGGGGCGCGCTGCCGCAGGTCGTCCGCGCCCGCGTAGGCGGCCCAGTCGCGCTGCAGACCCGTGCCGAGCACGGGCATGAGGATGCGGGTGCCCCGGGCGGCGAGCAGGTCCAGCAGCGGACCGGTGTCCGGCTCACCCGGACGGGCGGCGTACACCGCGACGCAGCCGGCGGCGGCGACGGCCGGGATCCCGGCGACGACCTGGGCGAGGGCCTCGGCCGCCTCGTGGCGACGGCGCTCCGACCGCGCCGAGCGCGCGGCGCGGATGGACTTGCGCAGCGTCTCCTTGGCGTGCTCGACCTGCTCGGCGTCGTCCTCGCCGGCACGGGACGGGGACGGCACGGCAGCGCTGCTCATGCGGTCAGTATCGGACATGGGCGGCGCCGAGGGGCGTCGACGGGCCCCGGCTCGCGCTCCGGGCCGGACGGCGTCCGCGTCCCTACACTCCAGAGGTGATCTCCGTCCAGGACCAGCTCGCGGCCGTGCTGGCCGCGGTCGGGCCCGTCCCCCCGCTCGACGTCGCCCTGCACGACGCCGTCGGCTGCATCCTCGCCACCGACGTCGTCGCCCACGCCGACCTCCCGCTGCACCCGCTGGCGACGCGCGACGGGTACGCCGTGGCCGCCGCGGAGACCGCCGTCGCCGGTGGTGCGATCCCGCTGCACCTGCCGGTCGCGCACGACGTGCACGCCGGGGACGCCGCCCCGCTGCGCCTGGCACCCGGGCAGGTGGTGCGCGTCGCGTCCGGCGGTCCGCTGCCGCACGGCGCGGACGCCGTCGTCCCGCTGGAGGAGACCGACCGCGGGACGGCGCGCGTGCTGGTGAGGCGTCCGGCGCGCGCGGGGGAGAACGTGCGCCGCGCGGGCGTGGACGCCGCGAGCGGCGACGTCCTCATCGCCGCGGGCACCCGGCTCGGCGCACGGCAGCTGTCCATGGCCGCCGCGGTGGGCCGGGCGCGCGTGCGCGTCCACCCGACGCCGCGCGTGGTGGTCCTGTCGGTGGGGGACGAGCTGATCGAGCCCGGCGCCCCCGCCGCTCCCGGCGACGTGCACGACGCCAACAGCCACGCGCTGGCCACCGCCGTCCAGGACGCGGGCGCGACGGCGATCCGGGTCGGCGTCGTCGGCGACGGCCGGGCCCGGCTGCGCGAGGCGATCGAGGACCAGCTGGTGCGCGCGGACCTGCTGCTCACCACCGGCGGCCTGAGCGAGACGGACCGGGACACCGTCAAGGACGTGCTCGCGCCGCTGGGGACGGTCCGCTTCGACCACGTGGCCATGAGCCCCGGCCGGCGGCAGGGGTTCGGCACCGTCGGCGGGCTCGACGACGGCGGCGACCCGGTGCCGATCTTCGCGCTGCCCGGGCACCCGGTCGCGGCGCACGTGTCGTTCGAGGTGTTCGTCCGGCCGGCGCTGCGTGCGATCGCCGGGCGGTCCGAGCTGTTCCGGCCGTCGGTGCCCGCGGCGGCGACGGTCGGCTGGTCGTCCCCGGCCGGGGTCCGGCAGTTCGTGCCCGCGCTCGTGGTCGGCAGCCCGGGCGAGGGGTACGGCGTGACCCCCGTCGGCGACCCCGGCGAGGTGTCCGTCTCCGCGCTGTCCCGCGCCAACGCCCTGGCCGTCGTCCCCGAGGACGAGACCGCCGTCCGCCCCGGCGACCACGTCCACTGCCTCGTGCTGGAGGGCTGACCGGTGGCGACGCGGTGGCCGGTCGTGCTGGAGGACGGCGACGTCCGGCTGCGCCCGCTGCGCCGGCGCGACGCCAAGGCGTGGCTCGCGCTGCGCGCGGTGAACGCCCGCTGGCTGGAGCGGTGGGAGGCGTCGTCGCCGGTGCCCACGGAGGGCCCGTCCCCGACCTTCGGCGAGTTCGTGCGGATGCTGTCCGCGCAGGCCCGGCAGGGCACCGCGCTGCCGTTCGCGGTGGACCACCGCGGCCAGCTGGTCGGTCAGCTCACGGTGTCGAGCATCGTCTACGGGTCGCTGCGGTCGGCCTCGATCGGCTACTGGGTGTCGCAGCACGTCGCCGGGCAGGGGGTCATCCCGACGTCGGTCGCGCTGGCCACCGACCACTGCTTCGGCCCGCTGGCGCTGCACCGCGTGGAGGTCAACATCCGCCCCGAGAACGCGCCGAGCCTGCGCGTGGTGGAGAAGCTCGGCTTCCGCGACGAGGGCCTGCGCGCCCGGTACCTGCACATCAACGGCGACTGGTGCGACCACCGGACGTTCGCCCTCACGGTCGAGGACGTCCCGGAAGGCCTGCTCGCCCGGTGGCACGCGAGGCGGGTCAGGGCTGCGTCCGTCGACGGAGAATGACAGCCGTGTAGTTCTGCCCGCCGACACGCCGGGCCCGGTGACCGGGACGCGTCGAGCCCTCACCTACCGTCGGGGCGTGCACGACATCGCAGGCCTGGTCGCACTCGCGATCGTGGGCCTGTGGATCGCGTACCTGGTGCCGCACCGGCTGCGGTACCGGCAGCAGCTGCTCGAGTCGCGCACGGAGGACCGGTTCTCCGACGCGTTGCGCGTCCTCGTCGTCACGGACCCTCGCGGTCGTGCCGACCGGGGCGCCGACCGGGCGGAGTGCGGCGCGGACCGTTCCAAGCGGTGCGAGCTGCTCAGCCCGGCGCGGGGTGTCCCCGTGGCCGGGCGACAGGCGTTGACGGACAGAGAGGGCGGGGTCGTGGAGCGACCGTACGGGACCCAGGACAAGATCAGCGCGGACGCCGCCCGACGCCAGGCCCAGCTGCGCTCGCAGCGTGCCGCGGCACTGGCCCGCCGTGCCGCCGCCGCCCGACGGCGGGCGCTGCTCACCGTCGCGCTGCTGGTGGTCGCGGCCGGTGCGTGGGTCGTGGTCGGCCTGACGTCGCTCGCCGTCATGGCCGCCGTCGTCCCGACGGTGCTGCTCGTGGGCGTGCTCGGCCTCGGTCGCCGCGCCGTGCTGCAGGGCCAGGCGGCCGACGCCGCGTGGGAGCAGCAGCAGCGGCGGCTCGCCACCGTGCAGGCCGTCGGGGGACGCCGCAGCGGCCCGATCACCGGCCGCGCGCTGCACCCGTCCGACAGCCACACTGAGGCCGTGCCGCAGGTGCGGTCCGGGGGTGTCGTCTCCGCACCCGGTGACCGGCGTGCCGCCGAGATCGTCGCGGCGTCGACCCCGGTGGCCACGGCTGGGACGACCGTGTCGGTCCTCGAGGCGCCTGGCGCCACGACGTCCGACCGCGCGTCGACGTCGTCCGACGACGACGTGTCGGCGACGACCGTCGAGGCCGAGGCCGAGGCCGAGGCTGGGGCTGCGGAGGTGGCCGCGGGCGAGGGTGCCGACAAGGACGCCGACGGCTGGTCGCCCGTGCCGGTGCCGCGCCCCACCTACACGACCAAGGCGACGGCGCCGCGCCGCGAGCCGCTGCCCCTGGTGGTCGAGGAGCCCGCGGCAGCGGTGGACGGTGGCTCTGCCGAGGACGCCGAGGCGCCGGTCAGCACCCCGCCGGCGATCGACCTGGACGCCGTCCTGGCCCGCCGCCGCGCCGCCGGGGAGTGACCGCGGAGGCCGATTTCTCGGATCGGCCCGGCTCGGGCTAGTCTTGAGCCGCTCGAGGGGCTGTGGCGCAGTTGGTAGCGCGTCTCGTTCGCAATGAGAAGGTCAGGGGTTCGAATCCCCTCAGCTCCACCCCACGAGAACCCCGTCTGACCAGCAGAGATGCTCCGGTCAGGCGGGGTTTCCTCATGTTCACCGTGCCCCGGTGTCGTGACGTGTTCTCCCTGTGCGCCCTCACCGTTCAGACGGTCCGATCCGGCCCGGTCAGCGGTGGTGCCGAGGTGGCGCGGGCCGATGTTCGTCGTCGCGATCGACACCGTGCCCGAGCCAGGTCTGAACGGCCACCGCGTCGCCGCCCGCGCCAGCCACAGGCACGCCGCGGTGTGCCGCAGCTCGTGGATGCGCCGGCCGCCGCGCCGGCGCTCTGCCTGGTCGTGCAGAGCGTCTTGGAGCGGGGCGACCGGCAACCCTCCTGAGGCCGTGGGTGGCAGTCGGTCGCTGAGCTCCTGTGAGCCGGAGGTGCCGAGGGCGGCGGGCCCGCGAGGCGCTCGTCGGCGTCCCCGGCGGCTGAGCCGGACCGCTCGGTACCCTGGGACGATGCGGCGGCCACGGCGGCGCGAGCGGGACGCGGGACTCGTCGTCGAGGTCGTCGAGGTCGACGACGCAGCGGCCCCCGGATCCTCGACCGACCCGGCCACGACGTCCGGCCGGCCGCACCGCCGCCGGGTCCGGCTCGCCGTCGGCGCCGCCCTCGTCGGGGTCGTCGGGGTGGTCGGCGTGGTCGACCAGTGGCAGGCGCGCAGCCGAGCGGCGGCGCTGCGCGACGTACCTGGGCTCCTCCTGCCGCTCCCTGCGGCGCCGACGGAGGTGTGGCGGCGGGACGACGCGTCGTCGGTCCTCGGGGTGTCGGCAGGCCGGCTCGTCCTCGGCACGAGCGACGGCCTCGCGGGGGTCGACGCCACGCACGGCACCGAGGCGTGGCGGGTGGATGGCGACGGGCTCTGGTGCACCGCCGTGCCGACCGCCGGCCGCGCCGCGTTCGACGGGTCGTCGAGGGCCCTCGAATCAGGGCCGCCGGGCGGTGACCTGGCGCTCTGCGTCGGCGTCACCGTCCCGGACGACCTCGGGGCCGGCGACACCTCTGCCGGGTCGGGCCCCGGCTCGGTCGTGATGACGGTCGACCTGCGGGCGGGGGAGGTGCTGCACCGCCTGGACCTCCCGGGCCGGCTGGTCCACGCGCTCCCGCACGAGGGTGACGCCGTGTACGCCACGGAGGTGGGCGGCCTCACCCTCCACGTGGTGCGTTGGGACCCGACCTCGGGCGTCGTGCGCTGGCGGTACGCGAGCCGCGAGGGCTTCGTGTCGCCGTCGAGCGGGGTGCGCATGGAGTCGGACGGCGGCGTCCTCACGCTCGCGGCGCCGGACAGCATCGCCCTGGACCTGGCGACGGGCCTCGAGGTGCCCCAGCCGCCCCGGCGGCCGCCGGAGACCAGCATCGAGGAGCGGGAGCTGACCGACGGCACGGTGGTGCGGACGACGTACGACTGGACGGACGCCACCTCGAGCACCGAGGTCCTGGCCGCTGGTGGCGAGACCCTGTACGCGCTCGACGAGGCGGTGCTGCTGCCCGGGGTCGACGCCGACACCCGGAACGCCGTGCTGCTGGTCCAGCACGACGAGGGCGGCGTCAGCGCGCTCGACCCGCGCACCGGCGCCGAGGTGTGGGCCCTTCCCGACCTCGACGGCGAGAGCGCCGTCGTCGAGGTCGGCGGCGTCCTCGTCGTCCTGTCGGCGACCGGCCGCGCGGTCGGTCTGGACGTCGGGGACGGCACCGTGCTGTGGGAGCAGCCGGTGGGCAGCTCCCTGCCCACCTCGGGGCTCACGGACGGCGACGTCGTGCTGCTGGGGCTGCCCGGTCGGGACGCCGAGGGTCCTGCGGGCACCGACCTGGTGGCGCTCGACGTGCGGTCCGGAACCGAGCGCTGGCGCACCGCGCTGCCCCCGAGAACCCGTCACGTCACCTCGGTGGGTGGGCGGGTGGTCGCCGCGACGGACGAGGGCCTCGTCGTGCTCGCAGCGCCGGACTGACCCCCCGGCGCCGCGGCGCAGCCGATCACCAGCCTGGTGAGCACCTGACCGGCAGCGTGGCCGCCGGCACGTCGCCGGCGCACCGGATGACGGTGAGCACGAGCGGAGCCGTATCGCTCGACCCCGGCGACCCCGGCGACGCCGTCAGCCGGCGCCGAGCCCGAGCGCCGTGCGGCTGCCGGACGCACGGGGTCCGAGTGCCGCTCCACCGCATGCCGACGACCGTCGGTGGGATGTGGATCCATGGGCCGCCCGGGTGAAGCCCGGCCGTTCCCCTCCGTTCCGGGCGTCGGTGGCCGGGCGGCGTCGGTAGCGTGACGGCACGGGCAACCGTCCCCCCGCATCACGACCCCCTGAAGGACGTACCGTGACCGACCTTCCGCTCGTGCCCGTGCCGCTCACCGTGGAGCGCACCGGCCGTGCCCCGTTCGTCCTGGGCCCCTGGACGATGTTCGCCACCGGCGACAGCTCCGAGGAGATCAGCGCCGGCGTGCTCGCCGCGGAGCTGCTCGGGCCCGTCGTCGACTTCCCGATCGGCCTGTCCACCGAGGACCTGCGCCTGCCGGGGACCATCGCGATCGAGATCGACGCCGCCGCCGGCCCCGCGGACGCCGACCCCGCCGAGCGGTACACCGTCACCGTCGACACTGACCGCATCGAGGTCCGCGCGCCGCGACCCGCCGGGCTGATGCGCGGCGTCGCCACGCTCCAGCAGCTCGTGACCCCGCAGCCGGACGGGAGCGTCGAGGTGCCTGCGCTGGAGGTGCACGACGCCCCGCGCTTCCCGTGGCGCGGCCTGAGCCTGGACGTCGCCCGGCACTTCTTCACCGTCGGGCAGGTGTGCGCGGTGCTGTGCGTGATGTCCCAGCTCAAGCTGAACGTCCTGCACCTGCACCTGACCGACGACCAGGGCTGGCGCATCGACCTGCCGTCGCGGCCGGGTCTCGCGGGGCGGTCCTCCGGGAGCGAGGTCGGTGGCGGACGCGGCGGCTGCTACTCGGCGCAGGACTACGCCGCGATCGTCGCCCACGCGGCGGCGCGGAGCATCACCGTCGTCCCCGAGATCGACGTCCCCGGGCACGTCAACGCCGCGCTGCACGCGCTGCCCGAGCTCACGCCGGACGGCGTCGCGCCGCCCGTCTACACCGGGACCGACGTCGGCTTCAGCCGCCTCCACCGCGACGTCCCGGCGACCGTGCCGTTCCTCCGGGACGTCTTCGGCGACCTCGCGGCGATGACGCCGGGGCCGTACCTGCACATCGGCGGCGACGAGGTCCTGGAGATGGGGTCGGACGAGTACGCGTGGTTCGTGCGCTCCGCGCAGGACGCCGTCCGGCAGGCCGGCAAGGTCACCGTCGGCTGGCAGGAGATCGCGCACGGCGAGGTCGACGCCGGGACGGTCGTGCAGTACTGGGACCCGCGCGAGGACCCGGCGCCGTTCGTCGCGGCCGCCAGCCGCGGGGCGCGCCTGCTGCTCTCGCCGGCGTCGCGCGTCTACCTCGACATGAAGTACGACGCCGCCACCCGCCTCGGCCTGCACTGGGCGGGGCACGTCGAGCTGCGGGACGCCTACGACTGGGAGCCGGACGACGTCATCCCCGGCGTGGCGCCCGGCTCGATCCTGGGCGTCGAGGCGGCGGTGTGGACCGAGACGATCGAGACCACCGAGGACCTGTTCACGATGCTGCTGCCGCGGCTCGCCGCCGTCGCCGAGGTCGCCTGGTCCGCCGCCGACCGCCGCGGCTGGGACGGCTTCCGGGGGCGCGTCGCGCACCTCGCCGACGGCTGGGACCGCGACGGGTTCGCCTGGTACGCCAGCCCGCAGGTGCACTGGTAGCAGCCAGAGCGGGGCCGCGAGCCGGACCGGAGGAGCGGCGCTCAGATCCAGCCCGGCATCCATATGTGCAGCTGCCAGAACCGGTGCGGCACCACCTGCGCCGTCCACACCGGGTAGAAGAACGCGCTGACCGCGACGACGAGGAGGACGAACGCGACCGTCACGGTGATCGCCAGCCGCCGGTGCCGGGTCGACCGCCGCAGCCGGTCGAGCCCCCACACGACGACGAGCACGACCCAGGGCGTGAACGCGATCGAGTAGAAGGCGAAGATCGTGCGGTGGGCGTAGGCGAGCCACGGCACCCACCCGGCGAGGAAGCCGGACAGCACCGCCGCGGCCCGCCAGTCCCGGTGCCGCACCAGCCACCACACCGCCACGAGCACGGCCAGGGACGCAGCCCACCACAGCACCGGGTTGCCCAGCGCGGTGATCGCGGCCGCGCACCGGTCGGACCCGCACGCCGCGCCGGCCGGGACCGGGGTCTCGAAGAAGAACGCCGTCGGGCGCCACTGGATCGGCCAGCCCAGCGGGTTCGCCGCGTAGGGGTGCGGCGAGGTCAGGGTCGTGTGGAACTGCCACATCGACTGGTGGTAGTGCCAGAAGGACCGCAGGGCCTCCGGCAGCCAGGTCACGCCCTCGCCCGGGTGCGTGGCCGCCCACTGCCGCTCGTACGCACCGGGGGTGCGGAACCAGCTGAACCAGGTCGCCACATAGGTGGCCAGCGCGACCGGGACCAGCGAGACGAACGCCGCGGCGCCGTCGCGCACCAGCCCTCCCACCGCCCACCTCGGCAGACCGGCCGCGCGCCGCGCCGCCAGGTCCCAGGCGACCGTCACCAGCCCGAAGACGGCGAGGAAGTACAGACCGGACCACTTGGTGCCGATCGCCAGCCCGAGCAGCAGACCCGCGGCCAGCCGCCACGGCCGCAGCCCCAGACCCGGACCGGTTCCTGTCAATGGCAGGCCGCGCTCGCGCGCCTCGTCCACCCGCCGGGCCAGCCGCCGTCGGGCGCTGTCGCGGTCCACGAGGAGCGCGCCGAACGCCGCCAGCGCGAAGAGCATGAGAAAGCCGTCCAGCAGCGCCGTCCGTGAGTGGACGATCGCCATCCCGTCCACGGCGAGGAGCCCGCCGGCGAGCGTGCCCATCGCGGTCGAGGCGAACAGGCGCCGGGCGATCCGGGCGAGCAGGAGCACGCTGAGCGTCCCGGCGACCGCGGCGGCCAGGCGCCAGCCGACCGGTGTCGGTCCGGCGAGCTGCATGCCCAGCGCGATCAGCCACTTGCCGACCTGCGGGTGCACCGAGTAGTCGGCCGTCGGCAGGAACGTGTCCACCTGCCCGGCCTCGAACGCCGGGTTCGGATCGTCCGGCCAGCGCGCCTCGAAGCCCACCTGCAGCAGCGTCCAGGCGTGCTTGACGTAGTGGGTCTCGTCGAACACGAGGGTCGGCGGGCGGCCGAGGTGGACGAAGCGCAGCACGGCGGCGAGCGCGGTGACGAGCAGCGGGCCGAGCCAGCCCCACAGGCGGTCGCGGGGGGTGGCGTCCAGCCGGAGGGTCGCGGTGCCGAGCAGGCGGGCGAGGGTGCCGGGACCGTTGCTGCGACCCTGGGGGTCGACGGTCTGCGCGAGGTCCGGGGGGCGGACGGCGTCGCGGGTCCCGACGGCGTCGTACGTGCCGATGAGCTCGTGCGTGGCGACGGGGTCGGGGGTGTCGACGGCGTCGCGGATTCTGTCGGTGGCGCGGGTCCGGACGGCGTCGTGCGTTCCCTTCGGGTCGCGGGTCCGGACGGGGTCGCGGGTCCGGACGGGGTCGCGGGTCGGGACGGGGTCGCGCGTCCCGACGTCGTCGCGCGTCCCGAGGTCGTCGTGGACCAGGACGTCGTCGTGGTCGCCCGAGCCCGGAGCGTCGTCCCCCAGGTCGGGCGGCGTCGGGGACGTCGGAGGGCGGACGGAGGAGGCGACGTCGTCCACCGCATGCCACCGCGGCAGGCCCCGCGCGGGCGGCTCGCCGGCAGCCTGCGGGGCGGTCGTCACGCGGTCATCGTAGGTGGCGGGTGCATGGCAGGCTCGAACCATGACCGCAGGCCGCCTCGTCCTCGCCGCGACCCCGATCGGGGACGTGGAGGACGCGTCACCCCGCCTGCGCCGGCTGCTGACGGAGGCCGACGTCGTCGCCGCGGAGGACACCCGGCGCCTGCGCGCGCTCGCGGCCCGGATGGGCGTCGTCGTCGGCGGGCGGGTGGTGAGCTATCACGAGCACAACGAGTCCGAGCGGGCGGGGGAGCTGCTGGACGTGGTCCGCGACGGCGGCACCGTGCTCGTGGTGACCGACGCCGGGATGCCGGTCGTGTCCGACCCCGGCTTCCGGGTGGTGGCCGCCGCGGTCGACGCCGGCCTGCCGGTCACCGCCGCTCCCGGCCCGAGCGCCGTGCTGACCGCGCTGGCGCTGTCCGGCCTGCCGACGGACCGGTTCTGCTTCGAGGGGTTCCCGCCGCGCAAGGGCGGGGAGCGCGGGCGGGCCTTCGCCGAGCTGGCGGCCGAGCGGCGGACCATGGTGTTCTTCGAGTCCCCGCACCGGCTGGCGGACACCCTGACGGACATGGTGACCGCCTTCGGCGCCGATCGCGCCGCCGCGGTGTGCCGGGAGCTGACCAAGACGTACGAGGAGGTCGTCCGGCGCCCGCTCGGGGAGCTGGCCGAGTGGGCGGCGAGCACGGACATCCGCGGGGAGATCTGCGTCGTGGTGTCCGGGGCGTCCGTGCCCGCCGCGACGCCGGTCGCGGACCTGCTGGCCGAGGTCATGGCGCGGGTGGACGGCGGCGAGCGCCTGAAGGACGCCGTCGCGGAGGTCGCCGCGGCGGGGGGAGCGGCGAAGCGGGAGCTGTACGCGGCGGCGATCGCGCGGCGGGCCGAGGGGCGATAGCTCGCCGCAGGCGCCGTCCGGTCAGGGGTGACGTTGGCGGGCCACGGGTCTTCCACATATCTCGACCGGGCCCGCGGCGTGTCGGCGGCAGCGGATAGGCTTCGAACACCAGTTCGAGTCGAGCGAGGTGACCGGGATGACAGCCGTCGACATTGGAGTCGGCACCCGTGTCGGCTTGCCGTCGTCCGCAGGAGCGCTGTCCGAGGTGGCCGGGATCGGTGCGGCGATGGCCCGGCTGGCGGCACAGGTCACGGACGCGCGCCGGTGGCCGGACCTGGATCGCCGCCGGATGCTCGACGAGCTGGATCGCGTGGTCGACGGGCTCTCGATGGTCCGGGCGACGGTGCTGGTGGCGGAGCGCGACTCAGGAGAGTGGCACGGCGCGGGTGACCGGTCCTTCGAGGCGTGGCGTGCCCGCACCAGCCGGGCCGGGCAGCGCGCCGCCGTGGCCCAGGTCCGGCAGGCCGAGCGGCTGGCGGCTGTCCCCTCGGCGGTCGCCGCAGTGACCGAGGGGCGGTTGAGCGCGGGGCACGCCGCGGTCATCGGTGCCGTCGCTGCCACCGGCACGCCTGTCCAGCGGGACGCGGTGCGGAGCGAGGCCCAGCAGCTGATGGCTCTGGCCGAGACGCAGGACGCCGGCACGTTCGCCACCACCGTCGCTCGCTGGGCTGCCTCCGTCGACCCTGCCGCGCTCGAGGCCGACCACCAGGCGCAGCGCTCCGCCCGCTACCTGTCCGTGTCCACCACGCCACGCGGCACGCTGATCAAGGGTCAGCTCGACGACGTCGCCGGGCACCGCCTGACCCTCGCGCTCGAGGCCCTGTCCCCGCGGCCGGCGGCGGAGGACGACCGTGACCCCGGCCAGCGGCGCGCCGACGCCCTGGACACCATGGCCGGCCGCATCCTCGCCCTGGCCGACACCAAGCCCGGCGGTCACGTCCCGCCGCAGATCTCCCTGATCCTCACCGCGGACACGTGGCTCGCCACCCGGGCCGACCGCGACCGCCGCCGCGCGCAGGCTCGCGCAGGGGCGGGTGCAGCGGTGCGCCGCGGCACCATGGCCGAGCCATCCCTCGCGACCGCCGTGTGCGCCGATGCTGCGGAACGAACGGATGGGCAGGGGAGCGACGCCGGCACCGCCACGGGCATCGGCACCGGCACCGGGACCGGCACCGGCGGCGCCACGGGCGACGGGGCCGCGGGCTACCTGCCGGCCACACTGGAGGACGGGACCGCCGTCGCGGCCAGCGAGCTGGCCGCGGCCATGTGCGACTGCGAGATCACCCGGATCGTCATCGACGCGGACGGCGTCCCCCTCGACGTCGGCCGGGCGCAGAGGGTCTTCACCGGTCTGCAACGGCGAGCGGTCATCGCTCGCGACCGCGAGTGCGCCTGGCCCGAGTGCCACGCCCACGCCCGCTGGTGCGAGGTCCACCACATCGCCTGGTGGGAGAGGGACACCGGTCCGACGAGCGTCGAGAACGGCGTCCTGCTGTGCAGCTTCCACCATCACGAGGTCCACCGCCGCGACCTGGCGATCACCCGCGTCCCACCGCAGGCGTCCGCGGGGCCGCCGCGGTCCCTGCTTGCCGGTTCACCGGCCGTGGTCGGGTACGAGTTCCGCGACGCCGCCGGGCGCGTCGTCGGGCAGGCAGCCGCCGCACGCCCGAGTCCGATCGCCGAGGCGCAGGACATCCCACCGCCGCTGGAGTGGGCGACCGACCCGATGACCGGCGCGCGGACGCCGACGCTCTTCCTGACGGGATGACCGGATGACGGGATGACGGGCTAACCGGCTAACCGGCTGACGCGGCGATCGGGCTGGACGGGATGACCGGCTGGGGGTCGACGCGGCTACCAACGAACTGCTGGCGACAGTGCTCCGGGGCGCTCGGGCGCTCGGGCGGCCCGGACCCGTGCGACGAGCGCGGGTGTCAGCCCTCGCCGGCACCCTCGCGCACCGTCTTGCCGGACGACTTGCCCGGGGCGCCTCCGGGGACCTGACCCGACGGCTCCTGCGCGACCTGGGAGGACGGGATGAGCTGGACGCCGGCCGCGGCGAGCTCGGCGCGGGCCGCTTCGCCCTGCTCAGGGGTGACCGGGGCGGTGAGGTCGGTGAGCACCCGCACGGTGAGGCCCTCGCGGACGGCGTCCAGCGCGGTCGCCTTGACGCAGTGCGACTCCGCGAGCCCGACGACGTCGACGTCGGTGATCTCGTACTCGCGCAGGATGGCGGCCAGGGGGCGGTCGTCGCCGTCGACGGCCTCGAAGCCCGAGTACGCCGCGGCGTGCATGCCCTTCTTCACGGTGACCTCGGGGTACAGCTCGGAGAGCGCCGGGTGCAGCTCGGCCTCCTCGGTGCCGGCGACGCCGTGCGGCGGCCAGCTGTCGACGAAGTCGGGCTCGTCGGAGAAGTGGTCACCGGGGTCGACGTGCCAGTCCTGCGTGGTGACGAGGGTGTCGTAGTGGTCGCGGTGCAGCGACGCGAACGACGCGACGGCGTGCGCGACGTCGTTGCCGCCGGCCACCGGCAGCGACCCGCCCTCGCAGAAGGTGGGCTGGACGTCGACGATGAGCAGCGCCCGGTGGGTCGGGGTGTCGATCGGGTGGGTGCTGGTGCTCATGGCGTCCTCCGGTGGTGCTCGCGTGCGGGTGACTGCTCGGCGGTCCTCCGCGGCCCACGGGGCGCGGGCAGGACCACCGCCCAGCCTGGCAGCAGGCGACCGGGGTCGCAGCCCGCCACCTCTCGTCGCGGCCCGGCAGGTGTCGCAGCCCGGCGCCCACCACCCCCCCGCCAGGACGGTCGGCGGGGCGGACCTACGATGTGCGCATGCCGGAGCCGACCGCGTTCTACCTGACCACGCCGATCTACTACGTGAACGACGCCCCCCACATCGGGCACGCGTACACGACGGTCGCGGCGGACATGGTCACGCGCTGGCACCGGCAGCGGCAGGAGCCGGTCTGGTTCCTCACCGGCACCGACGAGCACGGTCAGAAGGTGCTGCGCACCGCCGAGGCGAACGGCGTCTCGCCGCAGGACTGGGCCGACCGCCTCGTGACCGAGTCGTGGCAGCCGGTGCTCGGCCTCCTCGACGTGGCGAACGACGACTTCATCCGCACCACGCAGGAGCGTCACACGACTCGCGTCCAGGCGTTCATCCAGGACCTGTACGACAAGGGCGAGATCTTCGCCGGCTCCTACGAGGGCCCGTACTGCGTCGGCTGCGAGGAGTACAAGCTGCCCGGCGACCTCGTCGCCGGGACGGGGGAGTTCGAGGGGCAGCAGGTCTGCGCGATCCACGGCCGGCCTGTGGAGATGCTGTCGGAGCAGAACTACTTCTTCCGGATGAGCGCGTACACCCAGCGCCTGCTGGACTTCTACGAGGCCAACCCGACGTTCGTGCAGCCGGCCAGCGCCCGCAACGAGGTCATGGCCTTCGTCCGGCAGGGCCTGCAGGACCTGTCCATCTCGCGCAGCACGTTCGACTGGGGCGTGCCGATCCCGTGGGACACCTCGCACGTGCTCTACGTGTGGTTCGACGCGCTGCTCAACTACGCCACCGCGATCGGGTACGGCGCGCAGGACCCCGGGGAGAAGGCCAGGTTCGAGCGGACCTGGCCGGCCGACGTGCACCTCGTCGGCAAGGACATCCTGCGGTTCCACGCGGTGATCTGGCCGGCCATGCTCATGGCGGCGGGCCTGGAGCTGCCCAAGCAGGTGTTCGCGCACGGCTGGCTGCTGGTCGGCGGCGAGAAGATGAGCAAGTCCAAGCTGACCGGCATCGCCCCGAGCCAGATCGTCGACCACTTCGGCTCCGACGCGTTCCGCTACTACTTCCTGCGCGCGATCCCGTTCGGCCAGGACGGCTCGTTCTCCTGGGAGGACCTCGCCGCCCGGTACAACGCCGAGCTCGCCAACGGCTTCGGCAACCTCGCCTCGCGCGTGGCGGCGATGATCGGCAAGTACTTCGGCGGTGCGCTGCCGCAGGCCGGCCCGCCCGGACCGGCCGAGCAGGCGCTGGAGGCCGTGGCCGTCCGCGCGGTGGCGGAGGCCGAGGCCGCGATCGACCGGCTCGCTCTGCACGAGGCGATCGGCGCGGTCTGGACGCTGGTCGAGGCGACCAACGGGTACCTCACCGAGCAGGCGCCGTGGCAGGTCGCTAAGGACGCCGCCGAGTCCGACGGCGATGGTCACCTCCAGGGCGGGCGGCTCGCGACCATCCTCGTCACCGCCGCCGAGGCGCTGCGCGCGCTGGCGATCCTGCTGCACCCCGTCACGCCGCAGGCCGCCGCGTCGCTGTGGCAGCAGCTCGGCGCGGACGCACCGCTGGGGCCGCTGGAGTCGCAGCCGGTCGCGAGCGCGGCCGACCTCGCGGGCCTGCCGCCCGGCACCCGGGTGACCAAGGGCGCGTCCCTGTTCCCGCGCCTGGAGGACCCGGCGGACGCCCCCGCGTGAGCGGCGCCCCGTGAGCCGCCGGACCCGCGACCGCAGCTGGCCCGCCGACCCCGACCCGCTGCCGGTCCCGGTCGTCGACAACCACACCCACCTCGACACCGAGGCCGAGCTGCCCGACGGCGAGGCGCCGCCGTCGGTCGCCGAGCAGATCGCCCGGGCGGCCGCCGTCGGCGTCCCGCGCATGGTGCAGATCGGGTGCGACCTGGACGCGGCCCGGTGGACCGACCGGGTCGTGCGCGACCACCCCGCGCTGCTCGGCGGGGTCGCGATCCATCCCAACGAGGCGACCCTGTTCGCCGGCGCGACGGACCCGGGGCCGGACGGGCTCGTCCCGCGCCCCCGGCCCGAGCACGAGCGCGGCCTGGACGCGGCGGTGACCGAGATCGCCGACCTCGCCCGCGGCAACGACCGCATCCGGGTGATCGGGGAGACGGGACTGGACCACTTCCGCTCGGGACCGGACGGCCGCGCGGCCCAGGTCGAGTCGTTCCGGGCGCACGTCGCGCTCGCCAAGGAGCTCGGCCTCGCGCTGCAGATCCACGACCGCGACGCGCACGCCGAGGTGCTCGAGGTGCTCGCCCGCGACGGCGCGCCCGAGCGCACGGTGTTCCACTGCTTCTCCGGCGACGCCGAGATGGCACGGTTCTGCGCCGGGCAGGGCTGGTACCTGTCCTTCGCAGGCACGGTGACCTTCGCCGGGGCGGGCGGGCTGCGCGAGGCCCTCGCGCAGGTGCCGCTCGGCCAGGTGCTCGTCGAGACGGATGCGCCGTACCTCACCCCGCACCCGTACCGCGGCCGGCCGAACGCGCCCTACCTCGTCCCGCTCACGATGCGGACGATCGCCGACGTGCTCGACGTCGACCTCGCGACGGCGTGCGACGCGGTGGCGGCGACCTCCGAGGCGGTCTACGGCCCCTGGTGACCGGCGGCTGGCGAGCCGCCCTGGCGGCCAGGTGGGGACGCCGCTACCCGGTCCGGTCACGGATCGGTTACGGTCGACCGCCGGTGGCGACGAGCGAGGTCGCTCGGCGCCCGCGCAGACCGCAGTCCTGGGTCCGGCCCGCCACCGTGCGCCCGGCCCGACCCGCACCGAGGAGGACGCCCGTGCCCGACCCCACGACGGCGGAGCCGGTGCGCGTGCCGCGGCCGTCCGGACGGGCGAGGTCCCGGGTCGCCCGGGTGGCCGCGCAGGGGCTCGTGCTGGCGCTGGTCACGGGTGCGACCAGCGCGTTCGCCCTCCTGCACAAGGACGTCACGGTCGACGTCGACGGCACCACCACGCAGATCAGCGCGTTCGGCCGCACCGTCGGGGACGTGCTGGCCGACGCCGGCATCGACGCCGGGGCGCGGGACCTCGTCGCACCGGCCCTGGACGCGCCGGTCCGCGACGGCGGCGAGGTCGTCGTCCGGCACGGACGCGAGATGACCGTCGAGGTCGACGGCGAGACCCGCACCGTGTGGACGACCGCCCTGACGGTGGGCGAGGCGATCGGCGACCTCGGGGTGCGGGGCGACGGCGCGCGCACGTCCGCCTCACGGTCCGCGCTGCTCGGTCGCGGCGAGGTGCTGCGGGTGTCGACCGAGAAGACGATCCACCTGGCCGTGGACGGTCAGGTCGTCGACGGGGCGACCAGCGCCCCGACCGTGCGCGAGGCCCTGCAGGACCTGGGGCTCGTGCTCCGCGAGGGCGACCAGGTGTCCGTCCCGCTGGACGCGACCGCCGTCGACGGGCTCGTGGTGCTCGTCACCCGCGCGGCGACCACCACGACGACCGCGGTGGAGGCGCTGCCGTTCACCGAGACCGTCGTCGAGGACCCGACGCTGCCCCAGGGTGAGCGCGAGGTCGACACCGAGGGTCAGGAGGGTCGGCGCCAGCTCACGTACAGCGCCGCGACCGTCGGTGGCGCCGAGGTCGGCCGATCCGTCGTCGCCGACGTGGTGCTCGCCGAGCCGGTCACCCAGGTCGTCCGCGTCGGGACGAAGCCGCCGGAGCTCGAGCCCGAGCCGGCCGAGCCCGGGACGGACGGGCCCGCGTCCGACGGAGCCGCGTCCGAGGCGCCGCCGTCGACCCCGCCGGTGGAGGTGAGCCCCGGCAGCGCGCAGGCGATCGCCCGCGAGATGCTCGCCGCCCGTGGCTGGGGCGAGGACCAGTTCTCCTGCCTCGTGCAGCTGTGGAACCGGGAGAGCCGCTGGCGCGTCGACGCCGACAACCCGACGAGCAGCGCCTACGGCATCCCGCAGGCGCTCCCGGGCAGCAAGATGGCGAGCGCGGGCGACGACTGGCGGACCAACCCCGCGACCCAGATCACGTGGGGCCTGGGCTACGTCGAGAGCCGCTACGGCACCCCGTGCGGGGCGTGGAGCTCCTTCCGCGCCAAGGGCTGGTACTGACCGACCCGGGCCGACGGGCCCGCCGCCTGATCGTGTGAGACGCCTCACGGGCCCTTGGCCCGTAGGTCACAGATCAGTTACGGTCGCGTGTCGCTACAGCGCGCCCCGGACGAGCCCCCTCGCTCCGCAGGGCCGGGTCGCGGCCGGCCGGTGGTGCCGACACCGCAGGCCGTGACGGCCGGATCGGGGATCCGGGAAGCAGACGTGGCGCCCCCGCGGCGCACGCCCGACCACGGTCGGGGATCTGCGGCGCCGTGCGGCGTGCCCACCCCCGTGCCCGGGCAGACCGACGTCTGGAACCCAGTGGCTCGCTTCGCCCGCCTCACCGCCCCCCTGTCCGCCCGCCTGCGCCGCGGCGCCCCCGAGGTCACGCGCCTCCATGAGCACCGTGGCCGCCTCGTGGCCGCCACCGCGACCCTCGCCGTGCTGGCCGGTGGCACCACCGCCTACGCCGTGGCCCACAAGACCGTGACCCTCGACGTCGACGGCGACGTCACCCGGGTCTCCACCTTCGCCGGGTCCGTCGACGGCGTCCTGGCCGAGGCCGGGGTGGACCTGGGCGGCCGCGACACCGTCGCACCCGCCGAGCCGACCGCGCTGGCCGACGGCGCCGAGATCGTCGTGCGCCACGCGCGCCAGGTCACGGTCACCGTCGACGGTGCCGAGACGGCCGTGTGGACCACCGCGCTGACCGCCGACGAGGCGCTCGGCACGCTCGCCACCCGTGGCGGCGACGTCCGGCTCGTGGCGTCCCGTTCCGCGTCCGGGGGCCGCGCCGAGATCCCGCTGGACCTGGACGGGCCGGTCGACGTCGTCGTGGACGGCGTGACGCACACCGTGGCCGAGCCCGCCGGCGGCGTCGCCGGGGTCCTCGACGGCCTGGGCGTGACCCTCACCGACCTGGACCGGGTGTCCGTGCGGCACTCCGAGACCGGGGCGGTGACCGTGGTGGTCAACCGCGTCGTCGTGCAGGACGTCGCCGAGGTGCACCCCATCGCGTTCGAGGCCGTCGAGCAGGAGGACGGCGACCGCTTCGTCGGCACCCGTGAGGTCGTCACCGCGGGGGTCGAGGGTCAGCGCACGATCGTCAACCGCGTCACGACCGTCGACGGCGCCGAGACCGCGCGCGAGCTGCTGTCCGACGCCGTCACGACCGAGCCGGTCACCGAGGTCACCGCCGTCGGCACCAAGAAGCGTCCGGTCGCGCCGCGCCCGGCGCCCGTCGCTGCGGCGGCCGCACCGGCGTCCCCGTCGGCCGAGGGCGGCGAGGCTGCTGCGGAGGCGCCGGCACCCAGTGGCGGCGGCGGGCTGAACTGGGCCGCGCTGGCGGCCTGCGAGTCCGGTGGTCGCGCGAACGCGGTGTCCGCCACGGGCAAGTACCACGGGCTGTACCAGTTCTCCGTGAGCACGTGGGCCGCCGTCGGCGGGTCCGGGCTGCCGTCGCAGGCGTCCGCCGAGGAGCAGACCATGCGCGCGCAGATGCTGTTCGACCGCTCCGGTGCCGGCCAGTGGCCGCACTGCGGGCCGCGCCTGTTCCGCTGACCGACCGCAGGGGGCGTCGACGGTCCACCGTCGGCGCCCCCTTAGGCTCGCCCCCATGACCGAGACCTCAGGAGCCCTGCTGGGCCCGGCCGAGATCCGGGACCTGGCGGGTCGCCTGGGCATCCGGCCGACCAAGACGCTCGGGCAGAACTTCGTCATCGACGGCGGCACCGTCCGAAAGATCGTGCGGCAGGCGGGGGTCACCGCCGGCGAGCGCGTGGTCGAGGTCGGTCCCGGCCTGGGCTCCCTGACCCTCGGTCTGCTCGACGCCGGCGCCTCGGTCGTCGCGGTCGAGATCGACCCGGTGCTGGCCCGCCTGCTGCCCGAGACCGTGGCGGCGCACCTGCCGGACGTCTACCCCGACGGCGGGGACCCCCGGCTGACCGTCGTCGGCGCGGACGCCCTGGACGTGACCGAGCTGCCCGGGCCCCCGCCGACCGCGCTGGTCGCGAACCTGCCGTACAACGTGTCCGTCCCGGTGCTGCTCACCTTCCTGCAGCGGTTCGACAGCATCCAGCGCGTGCTGGTGATGGTGCAGGCGGAGGTCGCCGACCGGCTCGCCGCGCCGCCGGGCAGTCGCACCTACGGGGTGCCGTCGGCCAAGGTCGCCTGGTACGCCTCCGCCCGCCGGACGTCCACGATCGCGCGCACCGTGTTCTGGCCGGTCCCGAACGTGGACTCCGCCCTGGTGGCGCTCGAGCGGCGCGACCCGCCGTCCACGACGGCGTCACGGCAGGACGTCTTCGCGGTCGTCGACGCGGCCTTCGCCCAGCGCCGCAAGATGCTCCGCTCCGCGCTCGCCGGGCTGGCCGGCTCGCCCGAGGCGGCGACCCGTGCCCTGCTCGCCGCGGGTGTCGACCCGCAGGCCCGCGGGGAGCGGCTGGACGTCGCGGACTTCGCCCGGGTCGCGCAGGCCCTGGCCGTCCCGTCGTGAGCGACCTGGCATTGTGGGGGCCGTGAGCCTCTCCGGACAGACCCGCACCGAGCGCGAGGTCCGCGTGCGAGCGCCCGGCAAGGTCAACCTGTCGCTGCGCGTCGGCGCCCGCGAGCCCGACGGCTACCACCCGCTGGCGACGGTGTTCCAGGCGGTCTCGCTCTACGAGGACGTCGTGGCGCGCCCGTCGGACGAGATGACGCTGACCGTCTCGGGCCAGCAGGCCGAGCGGGTCCCCACCGACGAGACGAACCTCGCGCTGCGGGCGGCCCGGCTCCTCGCGGTGCACACCGGGGTCCAGGCCGGGGTCCACCTGCACCTGCACAAGGGCGTCCCGGTCGCGGGCGGCATGGCCGGCGGCTCGGCGGACGCCGCCGCGGCGCTGGTCGCGTGCGACGCCCTGTGGCGGACCGGCGTCTCCCGCGAGGAGCTCACCGACCTGGCGGCCGAGCTCGGCTCCGACGTCCCCTTCCCGCTCACCGGGCACACCGCCGTCGGCACCGGGCGCGGGCACCTGCTCACCGCCGCCATGGTGCGCGGGGAGTACCACTGGGCCTTCGCCGTCCGGGACGAGGGGCTGTCCACCGCCCTGGTGTTCGCCACGTTCGACGAGCTCATCTCCGGCGGCACCCGGCTCGACCCGGACGCCGACCGCGCGCTCATGCAGGCGCTGCGTGCCGGCGACGCCCCGGCGCTCGGCCGGGCGCTGCACAACGACCTGCAGCACGCCGCGCTCGAGCTCGCGCCGTCCCTCGCGGAACCGCTCGCGGTCGCCGAGGACGCCGGTGCCCTCGGTGTGCTGGTCTCCGGCTCGGGGCCGACGGTCGCCGCCCTCGCCCGCAGCCGCCAGCACGCCCTGGTCATCGCCGCCGCGATGACCGCCGCGGGAGTGGCCGACGACGTCGCGACCGCCGTCGGGCCCGTGCCCGGGGCGCGCATCGTCCCGGCCGGGACGGCAGGACCCCTCGAGGACCCGGCCGACCGGTCGCTCTGAGGCCCGCCCCCGGCCCACCCGGTCCACCCCGGTCCACGGCGCACCCCGGGGCGACCTACGCTCGTGCTCACGGCGCGACCGCGCCGGCACCCGGCCTCCGCACGCCGCGCCCTGCAGCCCACCCGGAAAAAGGATCGATGGCCCACCTGCTCGGAGCGGACTCCGTCTCGCTCACCCTCGGCACCCGCACCCTGCTCGACGGCGTCAGCCTCGGCGTCGACGACGGCGACCGGATCGGGGTGGTCGGGCCCAACGGCGCCGGCAAGTCGACCCTCCTGCGGGTCCTCGCCGGCCGCGCCGCCCCCGATGCCGGGCGGGTGACCAGCGCCGGCAGCTTCGACGTCGCCCTGCTCGACCAGCGCGACGAGATGCCGGCCCGGACCACGGTCCGCGAGCTCGTGCACGGCTCCGCGGCCGAGCACACCTGGGCGTCCGACCCGCGCTCCCGCTCGGTGCACGAGGGGCTGCTGGGCGACCTGGACCTGGAGGCGGACGTCGCCTCGCTCTCCGGCGGGCAGCGCCGCCGGGCCGCGCTGGCGGCGCTGCTGGTCGGCGACCACGACGTCATCGCGCTGGACGAGCCGACCAACCACCTCGACGTCGAGGGCGTCGCGTGGCTCGCCGACCACCTCGCCGACCGCTTCGGGCGGGCCGGCAGCGCCAAGGGCGCGCTCGTGGTGGTGACCCACGACCGGTGGTTCCTCGACGCGGTGTGCACCCGGATGTGGGAGGTGCACGACGGCGTCGTCGACGGCTACGAGGGTGGCTACGCCGCCTACGTGCTCGCGCGCGCCGAGCGTGCCCGCACCGCCGCCGTGACGCAGGAGAAGCGCAACAACCTGCTGCGCAAGGAGCTCGCGTGGCTGCGCCGCGGCGCCCCCGCCCGGACGTCGAAGCCGAAGTTCCGGCTGGACGCCGCCGCCGCGCTGATCGCCGACGAGCCGCCGCCGCGCGACCAGCTCGAGCTGACGCGCATGGCCACCACCCGGCTCGGCAAGGACGTCCTGGACCTGGAGGACGTCACGCTGGCGGTCGGCGAGGGCGACGACCGCCGCGTGCTGCTGCAGGACGTGACCTGGCGGCTCGGCCCCGGCGACCGGTACGGCGTCGTCGGCGTCAACGGCGCCGGCAAGACGTCGCTCCTGCGCCTGCTCGGCGGGCGGCTCCAGCCGGTCGCCGGGCGGGTCAAGCGCGGCAAGACGATCCAGGTCGCCGAGCTCAAGCAGGACGTGGAGGACCTCGACGAGGTCGGCGGCCTGCGGGTGGTCGAGCTCATCGAGAGCGAGAAGCGGACCGTCTCGGTCGGCGGCAAGGAGCTCACCGCGTCCCAGCTCGTGGAGCGCCTCGGGTTCAGCAACGACCGCGCGAGGACCCTGGTCCGGGACCTGTCCGGCGGCGAGCGCCGGCGGCTGCAGCTGCTGCGCCTGCTGGTCGGCGAGCCGAACGTGCTGCTGCTCGACGAGCCGACCAACGACCTGGACACCGACACCCTGGCCGCGCTGGAGGACCTCCTGGACGGCTGGCCCGGCACGCTCATCGTGGTCTCGCACGACCGCTACCTGCTCGAGCGGGTGTGCGACCGGCAGGTCGCGCTGCTCGGCGACGGCACGATCCGCGACCTCCCCGGCGGCGTGGAGCAGTACCTCGACCTGCGTCGCGCCGGCGCCGGCGGTGCGCCGTCCCGGGCGGGGGACGCGACCGATGGCGGCGCGGCGACCGCTCGTGCCGGCGCGGCGCCGGACGCCGACGCCCCGAGCGCGGCCGACGTGCGCGCCGCGCGCAAGGACATCGCCCGGATCGAGCGCCGGCTGGCCAAGATCGCGGACCTGGAGAGCCGGCTGCACACGCGGATGGCCGAGCAGGCCACGGACCACACGGCCGTGCAGGGGCTCGACGCGGAGCTGCGCACGCTCGCGGCGGAGCGTGCCGAGCTCGAGGAGGCGTGGCTCGAGGCGGCCGAGGTCGCCGGCTAGACCGGGGCGATCAGGTCAGGACGCGTCGAGCGGGGCGACGACGTCGCGCAGGAGGTCGGCCAGCCGGGCCCGGCCGGACTCGTCCAGGCCGGCCAGCAGGTTCGACTCGACGTCCAGCAGGTCCGACATCGCCGCGTCGACCCGTGCCCGGCCCTCGTCGGTGAGCTGCACCAGCACCCCGCGGCGGTCCGCGGGGGACTTCTGACGCCGCACCAGGCCGCGCTGGGCGAGCCGGTCGATCCGGTTCGTCATCGTCCCGGACGTCACGAGCGTCTGGGTCAGCAGCGCCCCGGGGGACAGCTGGTAGGGCGCCCCGTCGCGCCGCAGCGCGGAGAGCACGTCGAACTCCCACGCCTCGAGCCCGTGCCGCGCGAACGACGCGCGTCGGGCGAGGTCGAGGTGACGGGCCAGCCGCGTCACGCGGGACAGGACCGTGAGCGGCTCGACGTCCAGGTCCGGACGCTCCCGGCGCCAGGCCGCCACGATGCGGTCGACCTCGTCCTCGCCCGACCGGACCACCGGCCTGCCCACGGACCGGCCCACGGACCGGCCCACGGGCGGCTCCGGGTCGGTCGCGGGTGCCATGGCGCGAGATTACCTCGACGTCGAGATACCGCCGAGGGTCGGCGCGCGCACGGCGGCGTCAGGCGTGGCTGGCGGGCGCCTGCGTCAGGGTCGGCCGGCGCTCGAGCCCGCTGAGGCCGTTCCAGGCGAGGTTGACCAGGTGCGCGGCGACGTCGGACTTCGCCGGGCTGCGCGAGTCCAGCCAGTGCTGGCCGGTGAGCGCCACCATGCCGACCAGCATCCGGGCGTAGATGGGTGCGGTGCGCGGGTCCAGCCCCTGCTGGGTGAACTGGTCGGCGAGCAGGTGCTCGACCTCGGTCGCGACGTCGCCGATGAGGCTCGAGAAGGTCCCGGTCGCCTGTGCGACGGGGGAGTCGCGCACCAGGATCCGGAACCCGTCGGTGTTCTGCTCGATGTACGTCAGCAGCGCCAGGGCGGTGCGCTCCAGCAGCACCTTGGGGTGCCCGCCGGCGGTGAGCGCGTCGGTCAGCGCTCCGGTCAGCAGGCGGACCTCGCGGTCGACGACGACCGCGTACATGCCCTCCTTGCCGCCGAAGTGCTCGTAGACCACCGGCTTGGAGACCTTGGCACGGGAGGCGATCTCCTCCACGCTCGTGCCGTCGAAGCCCTTGTGCGCGAACAGCGAGCGGGACACGTCGAGCAGCTGCTCCCGCCGCTCGGTCCCCGTCATCCGCGCACGCGCGGGTCGCTTGCTCTCGGCGGCCACCGCGCCATCATGCCGTGCGGGGCTGGCAGACTTGTCCCGTCGCCCGCGCGGGCGCAGTCGGTCCGCCCTGGTGTAACGGCAGCACGCAGGCCTTTGGTGCCTTGCAGTCCGGGTTCGAATCCTGGGGGCGGAGCGCCGGCCGTGGCCCCGTCGGCTCCGCCGCCGCCCGGCGGTGCCCATCGGGTGACCCCGCGGCGCCCGAGGGCGGGACCCTCCTCCCGCACCGGTAGAGTGGCCGCGCGCCACATCCGCTGCACCCCGGGTACCTCTCGGGCACCTCCGACGGGAGTCCCACGTCGTGACCCACACCCGGCCCGCCGCCGTGATCGTCCTCGCCGCCGGCGAGGGCACCCGCATGCGATCGAGCACCCCCAAGGTCCTGCACACCCTCGGGGGGCGGTCGATGCTCGGGCACGCCGTCGCCGCCGCGGAGGAGCTGGAGCCGCGCCGCGTCGTCGTGGTCGTCCGGCACGCCCGTGACCAGGTCGTCGAGCACGCCCGCTCGCTCTCCCGCGCGCTCCTGGTCGCGGACCAGGACGACGTCCCGGGCACCGGTCGCGCCGTGCAGTGCGCGCTGTCCGTGCTGGACGCCGCCGCCCACGCCGGGATGGCGGCGGACGCCGACCGCGACGGCGTCCCGGCCCAGCCGTCCTCCGCGCGGCTCGAGGGCCCGGTCGTCGTCGTCGCCGGCGACGTCCCGCTGCTGGACGGCGCCACGCTCGGCCAGCTGCTCGCCGCCCACACCGCGGACGGCAACGCCGTGACGGTGCTCACCACCGAGGTGGACGACCCCACGGGCTACGGCCGCGTGGTGCGCGACCCGGCCACCGGCCACGTGGTCGCCGTGGTCGAGCAGAAGGACGCCGACCCGGACCAGCTGGCCATCACCGAGATCAACTCGTCCGTGTACGTCTTCGACTCCGCGGTGCTGCGGGACGCGCTGAGCCGCCTCGGCCGCGACAACGCCCAGGGCGAGGTCTACCTCACCGACGTGCTGGCGATCGCGCACGCCGGCGGCGGGGCGGTCCGCGCCGTCAGGACGGACGACCCGATGCTGGTCGAGGGCGTCAACGACCGCGCCCAGCTCGCGGTGCTGCGGGCCGAGCTGAACCGCCGCCTGCTCGACGCCTGGATGCGGGCCGGTGTCACGGTCGTCGACCCTGCGACCACGTGGGTCGACGTCGACGTCGAGCTCGCGCAGGACGTCACCCTGCTGCCCGGCACCCAGCTGCACGGCCGCACCTCGGTCGCCTCGGGCGCCACGATCGGGCCGGACACCACGCTGCTCGACGTGACGGTGGGCCCGCGTGCGAGCGTCGTGCGCACGCACGGGTCCGGCGCCGTGATCGGCGCCGACGCGACCGTCGGGCCCTTCGCCTACCTGCGCCCGGGCACCGTGCTGGGCGACGAGGGCAAGATCGGCACCTTCGTCGAGACCAAGAACGCGTCGATCGGCACCGGCTCCAAGGTCCCGCACCTGTCCTACGTCGGCGACGCGACGATCGGCGAGCAGACGAACATCGGCGCCGCCTCGGTCTTCGTCAACTACGACGGCGTCCACAAGCACCACACCACGATCGGCTCCTACGCCCGCACCGGGTCGGACAACATGTTCGTCGCCCCGGTGACCGTCGGCGACGGCGCCTACACCGGCGCGGGCTCGGTGATCCGCCGCGACGTGCCGCCCGGCGCGCTCGCCGTCAGCGCCGGGGCGCAGCGCAACATCGAGGGCTGGGTCACGCGCAGCCGGTCCGGCACGCCCGCCGCCGAGGCCGCGGCCCGCGCCCTCGCGCAGCGCGGCGGCTCGGACGAGCTGTCGCCGCAGGCCCGCGCCGAGCGCGCCCGCGCCGGGCAGGCCGCCTCCACGCCGGCGCCGACCCCTCCACCCCCCTTGCCCCCGGCTCACGGTTCCTCCACCGTCGCCGCGACGCCCACGACCTCCGCCGCGAACGACAAGGACAGCCACCGATGAGCACCGGGATCACCTCCAAGGACAGCGAGAAGCGGCTGGTGCTGGTCTCCGGACGCGCCCACCCCGCCCTCGCCACGGCCGTCGCGCGCGAGCTCGGCAGCGAGCTCGTCCCGACCACGGCGTACGACTTCGCCAACGGCGAGATCTACGTCCGGTTCGGGGACTCGGTGCGGGGGTGCGACGCCTTCGTCCTGCAGAGCCACACGGCGCCGATCAACGAGTGGATCATGGAGCAGCTGCTCATGGTCGACGCGCTCAAGCGCGCCTCGGCCAAGACGATCACCGTGATCATGCCGTTCTACGGGTACTCCCGGCAGGACAAGAAGCACCGCGGCCGCGAGCCGATCTCGGCGCGCCTGATGGCCGACCTGTTCAAGACCGCCGGCGCCGACCGGATGATGAGCGTCGACCTGCACACCTCGCAGATCCAGGGCTTCTTCGACGGGCCGGTCGACCACCTCATGGCGCTGCCGCTGCTCGCGAGCTACGTGCGCAGCAAGGTGGACCTCGCCACCCTCACCGTCGTCTCGCCGGACGCCGGCCGGGTGCGCCTGGCCGACCAGTGGTCGGACCGCCTCGGCGCGCCGCTGGCGATCATCCACAAGCGTCGCGACCCCAGCGTCCCGAACCAGGTCAAGGTCCACGAGCTCGTCGGTGAGGTCAAGGGCCGCACCTGCGTGCTGGTGGACGACATGATCGACACCGGCGGCACCATCGTGCAGGCCGCCGAGGCGCTCTTCGAGCACGGGGCGGCCGACGTCATCGTGGCCTCCACGCACGCGATCCTGTCCGGGCCGGCCGTGGACCGGCTGAAGAACTCCCGGATCTCCGAGGTGGTGGTGTCCGACACGCTGCCGATCCCGGACGACCGGAACTTCCCCCAGCTCACCGTGCTGTCGATCGCGCCGCTGCTCGGCCGCGCGATCCGACAGGTGTTCGACGACGGCTCGGTCACCTCGCTCTTCGACGGCCACGCCTGACCGACGTCCCGCGACGCCCTACGGCCCGGCCCCCGCGTGCACCGCGGGACGCCGGGCCGTCGGCGTCCGGCGGCGTGGCGGGACCTGTGACGCAGCCGCGGTTCCACCCCGGGGGTGAGCCGGGTAGACTCGTCAGGTTGCCTCGGCGAGGGACGTCGGACGGGCCCCGCGGCGCTGAACCCAGCACCTGCGGTACCCACCAGTGCTGTGCGGGACCTCGGTCCCGCCACGGCTGACGACTTCCGTGATCGACCTGGCGGTCGCTCGCACGCGTGCCCGTCCAGCGTCCCGCGTCGAGGCCACCGCCACCTGCGCACCACCGGTGCCAGCACCTGCCCGACCTGACGTCCCGCCCGAGGAGCCACCGAAGTGTCCGAGACCAAGCTCGTCGCCACCGCCCGCACCGACTTCGGCAAGGGCGCCGCCCGCCGCACGCGCCGCGCCGGCCTCATCCCCGCCGTCCTGTACGGGCACGGCACCGCGCCGGTCCACGTGTCCCTGCCGGGCCACCAGACCTACCTCGCCCTCAAGCACTCGTCGAACCCGCTCTTCGAGATCGACATCGACGGGACCACGCAGCTCGCCCTGGCGAAGGACGTGCAGCGCGACCCCATGCGCGACGAGGCGATCGAGCACCTCGACCTCCTCATCGTCAACCGTGGCGAGAAGGTCACCGTCGACGTCCCGGTGCACGTGGTCGGCGAGTCCGCGCCCGGCACGATCCACGTCGTGGAGAGCCAGACGGTCACCGTCGAGGCGGACGCCACCCAGCTCCCCGAGGCCATCGAGGTCTCCGTCGAGGGTCTGGTCGACGGGACGCAGGTCACCGCCGGCGAGCTCGTCCTGCCGGCCGGCTCCACCCTCGTCGTCGCCCCGGAGCACGTCGTCGTCAGCATCTCCGAGCCGCGCGGCTCCGCCGCCGACGAGGCCGCCGACGCCGAGGTCGCCGCCGAGCAGTCCGCGGCCTCCGCAGCGGCCGACGCGGCCGCGGGCGACGAGTCCTGACGAGCGACGGCACCACGGCACGACCTCTCTGACGCGCGACGCAGCGCCCGGCACCCCCACGGTGCCGGGCGCTTCGTCGTCCCGGACCACGGACCCCGGACCCGACCGACCCGACGTGAGGAGCGACCATGACCGACGGCCTGTGGCTCGTCGTCGGCCTCGGCAACCCCGGACCCGCCTACGCGGGCAACCGGCACAACGTCGGCCAGATGGTCCTCGACGAGCTGGCGAGGCGCGCGGGGACCGGGTTCTCCAGCCGAGCCGTGGGCGGTGCGCGCGCCGCGACGGCCGAGGCCCGACTGGGTGTGCTGCCCGGCGGGGCCCCCGGTCCACGGGTGGTGCTCGCCAAGCCGTCCACCTACATGAACGTCTCCGGGGGGCCGGTCGCCGGGCTGGTGCAGTACTTCGGCGTGACGCCCGAGCACGTCGTCGTCGTGCACGACGAGCTGGACATCCCGTTCGCGGACATCCGGCTCAAGATCGGCGGCGGCGAGGGCGGGCACAACGGCCTGCGGGACATCACCAAGGCCCTGGGCACGAAGGACTACGTCCGCGTGCGCGTCGGCGTCGGCCGGCCGCCGGGCCGGATGGACGCGGCGGACTACGTCCTGAAGGACTTCGCCGGGCCCGAGCGCAAGGAGCTGCCGTGGCTCGTCGACGCGGCGGCCGACGCCGTGGAGCTCGTCCTGACCCAGGGACTGCAGCAGGCGCAGCTCGTCCTGCACACGCGTTCGTGAGCCGCGACGGGTTGAGGCGGCGAACGGGTGAACTGCGTCTCATTCACGCCGACGACCGGGTGAAAACTTACATCCCGGACATCCGCTCGACGCAGGACGCGGATACGGTGGCACGAATCCAACGAAGACGAATTGAGGGTAGGGATCCGTCGTGACGTTGACTGTAGGTCGGGATGTCGAGTGGATTGACTCCTCGGGCGACCGTCGTGGTCGGGCTGCAGGCGTCCGCCGGTCCTGGGCCTCAGCTCAGCCGTTCGAGCCGCGGCGCACCGAGGAGAACGACCTCGCGCCCCAGGTGGCGGAGCGTCGGTGGAAGGTCGTGGCCCGTGGCTACGTCCGCACCACGGTGCTCCTGGACGCGACCGTGGCGGCGCTCGTCGCCCTGGCTGTGCTGGTCCCGCTCATGGGCGTGACCACCGGCGCGCTGGGTGGCGCACTCGTCGGGGCGGCGCTGTTCGTCCTCATGGTGGCGCTGTTCCGCGGCTACGACCCGGACGGGATGGGTGACGGTCCGGGCGAGTTCCAGGCCGTCCTGCGCGGTGGCTCGATGGTCGCGGTGGCCCTGATGACGGCGGCCTTCACGCTCGACGTCGACATCTCCCGGGCCCTGGTCTTCCTCGGTGCCCCGGCGCTCATCGTCGCGTCGAGCCTGGCGCGGTACGGCCACCGCCACCACCTGCACCACCGGCGCACCGCCGGTGAGGCGATGATGCGCACCATCGTCGTCGGCGAGCCGGAGGCCGTCGAGCAGGTCGTCGG
Organism: Cellulomonas aerilata; assembly: GCF_007991755.1. Taxonomy (GTDB): domain Bacteria; phylum Actinomycetota; class Actinomycetes; order Actinomycetales; family Cellulomonadaceae; genus Pengzhenrongella; species Pengzhenrongella aerilata. The sequence continues at coordinate 182,098 of NZ_BJYY01000014.1, forward strand.
CGAGCTGTCCGCCGCGCCGTTCCACGGCTACCAGGTGACCGGCGTGTGCCTGCCGTCGCTGGACAACAAGCCCCCGATGATCGGCCGCCCGGTGCTCGGCGCCATCTCCGACCTGCCGCAGGTCGTGGTGGACAACGCGATCGACGTCGTCATCGTCGCGGGTCACTACCTCAGCGGGAGCGCGCTGCGCCGGCTGTCCTGGGCGCTGGGCCGCACGTCCGCGCAGCTCGTCGTCGCTCCGGACCTCGTCGAGGTGACGGGCCCGCGCCTGTCGGTGCGCCCGACGGCCGGCCTGTCGCTGCTCGAGGTGGAGATCGGTGCCCCGCGTCGCCGCCTCGTCGCCAAGACGGTGCTGGACCGCACCGCCGCGACCCTCGGCCTGCTGGCGCTGTCCCCGGTCATCGGCGGCGCCGCGCTGGCCGTGAAGCTCACGTCCCCCGGCCCCGCGTTCTACCGCCAGACCCGGGTGGGCGTGGACGGGTCGACCTTCACGATCTGGAAGCTGCGGAGCATGTACGTGGACGCCGACGCGCGCCGCGACGCCCTGCTCGAGCAGAACGAGGGCCAGGGCCTGCTGTTCAAGATGCGCCAGGACCCGCGCGTCACCCCGGTGGGCCGCGTGCTGCGCCGGTACTCGATCGACGAGCTGCCGCAGCTGTTCAACGTGGTCCGTGGCGAGATGTCGCTCGTGGGTCCGCGTCCGCCGCTGGTCGCCGAGGTCGAGGCGTACCCGGACATGGTGCAGCGCCGGCTGCACGTCAAGCCGGGCCTGACGGGCCTGTGGCAGGTCAGCGGGCGCTCGGACCTCAGCTGGGACGAGGCGGTCCGCCTGGACCTGCGGTACGTCGACAACTGGTCCGTCGCGATGGACCTGATGATCCTGTGGAAGACCGGGCGTGCGGTGTTCGCCGGGTCCGGGGCGTACTGATCGGTCCTGCTCGCACCGACGCGGACGTGTGCACGGCGCACGTCCGCGTCGTGCGCCCGGGTCCTGCGCCCCGGTCCCCGGTCGTCCCCTGACCGCCGCCGGACCACCTGCGAGGTTGTGGGCGTCCCGGCGGCCAGGCGGGCGACACACCGGGTGAAGGTGCGTCCGGGTCGGTCGCCTGCCGTCCCGGCCGGGTCATCATGCAGGGCAGCGCGTGCCGCCGCCGGCGGTTCCCGGCGCATCCCTCGTACGCCGACCCCTCGGAGGCACGTCCATGACCCCCTCGCCCGTCCCCCGGTCCCTGATCGCCTACAACGGGTACGACTCCGGCCTGGGCAACCGGGTGCGGGTGGTGCTGGGGGCCAAGAGCCTGGCGGAGCTCGAGGGCCGGCGGTTCGCGTACGTGTGGCCGACCGGCAAGCTCTTCGGGCCCAGGTTCTCCGACCTGTGGCACTACCGGGGGCTGACCGTCCCGAGGGCCGTCTCCCGCGCCCTGGCGTACCGCTACCCGTACGTGGACGAGTCGCTGACCTGGCTCGACGACCGCAAGCGGACCGAGACCCTGTGGCAGATCCGCACCGGCAGCCCGCTGCGGCTGCCGCCCGAGGCCAGGCCGTGGCAGGACGAGCTGCGGGCGCTGACGCCCGTCCCGGAGGTGGCCGGCGCGGTCACCCGGTTCTACGACGAGAACCTGCGCGGCGAGCCGTACATCGGCGTGATGATCCGTGCGCACGCCGTCTCGCACGCCCGTACGCGCGAGGCGTCCCCGGTGGAGTGGTACCTGCGCCGGATGGCCGAGATCGTCGAGCGCGATCCGGGGACCCGCTTCTTCCTGTCTTGCGACGTCCCCGAGGTCCAGCGCCGGGTCATGGACGCCTTCCCGACCTGCGTCGCCCAGCAGGGCAAGGGCGGGTACAACTCGGTGGCCGGCGTGCGGTCGGCCCTCGTCGACCTGTACCTGCTCGCGTGCTCGGGGTACATCCTCGGCCCGTACTTCTCGAGCTTCGTGCACCTCGCCGAGCACCTCGCCGGGGACCGGCTGACCTTCGAGACCTCCGTGGTGGAGAGCCCGGGCACGATCGACGCCGCGGCGGCCGGGCTCGCCGCTGACCCGCTGCGGCCCTTCGAGCGGCTCTGACGCGACAGGCCCGCCACCCGGCACGGACGACGACGGGGCCCGCTCTCCATCAGGAGAGCGGGCCCCGTGGTCGTGCGGGACGTGCTGGGTCAGCCCTTCGACACGGTGACCGGCTTGCCGTCGGTGTAGAAGTTGTCGTCCACGGTGAGCCTCGTGGTCGGCGGCGCCAGGATCGCGCAGTTGTCGTGCCGCGTGTCCCGACCGAAGGTGTTGTCCAGGACGGACATGCCCTGGATGGCGCCCCGGCCCTTCTCGGCCACGTTGATGGTGCAGGCCCCGCCGTCGGCCCAGTTGCCCGCGAAGGTCACGTTCGCGACCTTGCCGGTGTCCTGGGTGATCATCACGGCCGCGTTGTTGGCGTCCTCGATGGTGTTGCCCACGATCGCGATGCCGGACCCGGCCTGGATCTGGATGCTGTCGTCGTGCGAGCCGTCCCGGTGGTTGGGGTCGTTCGCGTAGTGCAGGTTGTCGTGCAGCCAGGACGACTCGATCCGGACGTTGCCGCCGGTGATGGCCACCTGGTCGATGACGTGGTGGATGTCGACGCGGCGCAGCGTGAAGCTCTTGCCCACGATGCCGCTGATCCACACGGACTGGTACTGCGGGACGAGCTCGGAGTCCTGGACCAGCAGGCCGGTGCTCGAGGCCTGGATGAGGTGCATCCCGCCGGAGATCGGCTTGCCGCGGACGATCGAGTTCTTGATCGTGACGTCCGGCGCCTTGACGCGGACGAAGCCACGGATGTCCAGGCCGTCGATCACGGTGCCGGCCGTCGTGATGGTGAGGTCACCGTGGTGCACCTTGAGGGTCTTGCCGGCGGGCACGCCGGTGTTCGCCGCGCCGGGCTTGCCACCGACCGGCTGAGCCGGCGCCGGCGCGGGCTTGGGAGCCGGGGCGGGTGCGGGCTTGGGAGCAGGTGCGGGCTTGGGGGCCGGCGCGGCGACGGGCGCGGGAGCCGGCTTCGCGCCCTCGGGGACGATGAAGCGCACGATCTCGGGCGTGACGCGCACCGACGCGTGGTCGTTGTGCAGGGTGACGCGGTTCTTGTCGTTGCTGCCCAGCGTCACGACCTGCGTGCCCGTGTTGGTCTGGCCCTTGTGGGCGACGAGGATCGGGTCACGGTCGCACCGGCCCCAGCTGGTGCAGGCGAGCACCGAGGTCGTGCGCCAGGCGCCGGAGCCGGTCAGGCGCAGCTCGACCGCGGTGGCGCCCGCGGGCTTGTCCTTGAAGGTCAGCACGGACATGCCGCCGGGGCCGATGACGCGGCTGGGCAGCTTGAGCAGGGCCTTCACCGCGGCCTGCGCGTCGGCCTGCGCTGCGACCTCGGGCGCGACCGCGTCCGCGGGCTGGACCGCGTCGGCCTCGTCGGTGATCTCCGCGTCGGGGTCCGGCGACGCCTCGGGCTCGGCAGCCTCGTCCGGGACGACGTCCTCCGCGGGCGCCTCGTCCGGGACGACGTCCTCGACGGGCGCCTCGTCAGCGGGCGTGCCAGAGTCGGAGGCGGCAGCCTCGTCCGGCGACGGCGCGCTGGTGGTGTCGTCGGCAGGGATCGCGACCTCGGCGGTGAGGTCGGCGGGCGGGGCGTCAGCGGCCTGCGCCGGCATCGCGACCGCGAGGATCGACGTGGCGGCGACGAGGACGGTGCACGCCGCCCGGAGGGTCGACTGCTTCCGGCTCGGGGCGTGCGTGTAGGACTGAAGCACGGGGGCTCCCTCAGGTAGGCGACGGGGTCGTCACACCGTGCTCCCGACGCGTGCCCGCCCCCCCGGCCTCGCGTCAGTCCCCACGGTGTTCAGCGGCCCGACGCCACCCCTCCAGAAGGGCTGACCCGGGAACCGGAGCACACGCTAGGCCACCCGGGTGACGGCTGAAAATGCCCTACGTCACACCGCAGCAGGGCGCTGACCAGCACCGTTGGGCGGACGACCGGCAGGCGGCGGCGCCGGTGGCCGGGCGCTGAGGGCCGTTATGCGTCTGTGACCTGGCGTTTCCCCGGGTCTCGGGCGGCCTGTCGTCGGCCCCGAGGCGCGTCAGGATCGAGCCCCGCTCGATGTGTCAATGTGATCATGATCACGCACGCCGATCGGTTTTCGGTCCCACTTCCAGCGTCATCGAAAGCGCTTTCCACAGTCCCAGGTTGCTGCCCGACCACGAACACCACGACCCCCTGGCCGGGGGAGGCCAGGGGGTCGGGACCGGGACAGCGGTGGGATCAGCCCTTCTTGACGGTGACCGCGACGCCGTCGGTGTAGCGGCTGTTGGTGACCGTGACGGGGGTGGTGGGCTTGGCCAGGACGGCGCAGCCGGCGATGCGGGTGCCGCGGCCGAAGGTGCTGTCGGTGACGGTGACGCCCTGGACCGGGCCGTAGGTCTTCTCGGCGATGTTGATGGTGCAGGCGCCGTTGTCGGCCCAGTTCCGGGTCCACGCGACGGTGGACACCTTGCCGCGGTCCTGCGTGATCATCATCGCGGCGTTGTGCGAGCCGGTGATCGTGTTGCCGGTGAACGTGAGGTTGGAGCCGACCTGGACCTGGATGTTGTCGTCGTGGCTGCCGTCGGCGTGGTTGGGGTCGACGCCGGCGGCGTAGTGCAGGTTGTCGTGCAGCCAGCTGGCCTCGACCCGGACGTTGTTGCCGATGATGTGGACCTGGTCGATGACGTGGTGGATGTCGGAGCGCACGACGGTGAAGTTCCGTCCCACGATGCCGTTGATGTAGGGGGAGGGGTTGGCGGCGAATACCTCCGAGTCCTGCAGGGTGAGGCTGTAGGTGTCGCCGTCGACGGTGATCAGGGAGGCGCCGGACGTGGCGGCCGCGCCACCGCGGACGATGGAGTTCTTGATGGTGACGCCTGCGGCCTTGACGTTGACGCGGCCACGGATGTCCAGGCCGTCGATGACGGTGCCGGGGGTGGTGATGGTGAGGTTGCCGTCGTGCACCCGCAGCGCGGTGCCGGCCGGCACCCCGGTGTTCGAGTCGTCCGGCCGGGCGCCGGGGTTGCTCGGCGCGGCGACCGTGACGGCTCGCTGCGTGCGCGCGGTGGCGCCCCGGTTGTCGGTGACGGTCAGCGCGACGGTGTAGGTGCCGGCTGCCGGGTAGGTGTGGGTTCCGGTGGCGCCGGTGCCCGTGGTGCCGTCGCCGTAGGCCCAGGCGTAGCTCGTGATGGTGCCGTCCGCGTCGGTGGACCTGGTGCCGTCCAGCGCGACGGTCAGGCCGGTCGGCGTGGCCGCCACGGCCGCGGTCGGCGCGACGTTCGGGGCCGTCACGGTGACGTCGCGGCGCGCCGTGGCGGTCGCCCCACGGTCGTCGGTCACGGTGAGCGTCACGGGGTAGGTGCCGGCGGCCGGGTAGGTGTGCGACGCCGCGGCGCCCGAGGTGGTGGTGCCGTCGCCGTTGTCCCAGGCGTACGCGACGATCCTGCCGTCCCGGTCGGTGGAGCCGGCCGCGGACAGCGCGACGGACAGGTCCGTGGGGGTAGCCGTCGCGGCCGCGGTGGGCACGACGTTGGGGACGTCGGCGACCACGACGGCACCGGCCGTCGCCGCGGTGGAGGCGACCCGCAGGTCGGAGTACGTCGCGGTCACCGGGCGGGTCGCCGTGCCGGACACGTACGTGGTGAGGCCGACGGCGCCGGCGGTCTGGAGACCGGCGGTGGAGTCCGTCCTGGTGACCTGCCACGTGGTGGGCTCGGTGGCCGAGGCCCGCCACACCTTGGCGCGGATCGTCGTCGGAGCGGTGCCCGTCACCTGCACGCGCACGGCGAGCTTCGTGCCGGGTGCGTAGCTCAGACCGGCCACGTCGGTCGCCGCGAGGGAGGTGCCCGAGCGGGCGATCTGCAGGTTGACGGCGCCGTTGGGCAGCACCTTGACCCGTGCGTGGTAGCTGCTGGTGCCCACCTGGCGGCCGACGACCGACAGGTAGGTGCCGCCCCCGGTCGGTGCGGCGTCCAGGGCGACGTCCGTCCGGACGTCGGCCGTGGTCGTCGTCGCGCTGTGGAGGAAGCTCGAGGCGGTGTGCGCGACGGGGACGCGCTGCCGACCGCCGTTCGCCGACACGGAGAACGTCGCGGCGGCGTTGACGCTGGTCCAGGCGCCACCGACCTCCGCGGTCCCCCAGCCGCCGGTGAGCGACCGGCCGAACCGGTCGAGCGCGACGTCGGTGCCCTGCGTCGTGGTGGCGGCCGTCGCAGCGGGGAGGGCGGCGACGGCGGTGGCGGCCTGCGCAGGGGCCACCGCGGCGGCGAGCAGGCCCGCGGCGACGGCGGAGCACGCTGCTGCCCGGGCGACCCGGCGGGCGAGGTGCGGTGAGGTGGTCCGGGCAGTCGGATGGGCGCCCGCGAGGGGCAGCGCTGTGCGCACGGTGGTCTCCGGTCGTTTCGGTAGCCTGGCGGACCGCGTGGGTCCCATGGCTTTGCGTCCCTGCCTCGCGGCAGGTTTGCCCTTGTCGTGGACGCCTCCCAGATCGACCACACGCGATTCCGTGACGAGGTTTCCGGCGGTGTGACGTGGATCTCACCCGTCCGTGTGGGGCCGTGAGCGTGGCGCGGGTCGCCGCGACGCCCGCCGGGCCGAGCCCGCTGCTCCGGACGGGTGACGACGGCATCGGCCCGGGCCGCTCCGGAGCGCTGCGCTATCCTCGCCCGGCCCGCGACGCGGGCGCTGCGGTGCCAGGTGCGGCCGGCGTGGCCGGCCGGCCGCGGGACGAACGGGCGAGGGGGTCGTGCGTGAGTCACAGGGCACGCGTGGGCAGGGGACGCAGGGGACTGGTCCGTGCGGCCTCGGCGCCGGGGACCGCGGGGACGCCGGACGCGGGGAGCGGCCCTGCGCGCCGGCAGCCTCGGCTGCTGATCGCCCACCCCTCACCGGACGTCTACGGCTCCGACCGGCAGCTGCTGGAGACGGTCGACGGTGCCCGCCGTGCCGGCTGGACGGTGCAGGTGGTGCTGCCCAGCCCCGGCCCGCTCGTGGAGCTGCTGCGCGAGCGAGGCGCCACGGTCCGGGTCGTCGACTTCCCGGTGCTGCGCAAGGCGCTGCTGCGCCCCGGTCCCCTGGTCGGGCTGGCGGCGCGCGGCGCAGTCAGCGTGGCCACGGTGGCCCGCGGTCTGCGCCGGCTCGGTCCGGACGTGGTCTACGTCAACACGGTGACGATCCCGTTCTGGCTGCTCGCCGCACGACTGGCGGGGGTGCCGGCCCTCGCGCACGTGCACGAGGCGGAGGAGGACCAGCCCATGCTGGTCCGGCGTGCCCTCGCCGCCCCGTTCCTCCTCGCCGACGAGGTCGTCGTCAACAGCGCCGCCGCCCGGCGGGTCCTGCTGGACGCGGTCCCGGCGCTGGCGGGCCGGACCACCGTGGTGCACAACGGCGTGCCCGGGCCGCCCGCCGATGCGCCGCCACCCCGGCCCCGGCGAGCGGGTGACCCGGCGCGGCTGGCCCTGGTGGGTCGGCTCTCCCCGCGCAAGGGGATCGACGTCGCACTCGAGGCCGTCGCCCTGCTGGTGGCCCAGGGGCGCGACGTCTCCCTGACCGTGTGCGGGACGCCGTTCCCCGGCTACGAGTGGTACGAGCAGGAGCTGACGGAGCGGGCCGCGCGGCCGGACCTCGCCGGTCGGGTCCACCTGGCCGGCTACGTCCACCCGACCTGGGACGTCCTGGCGGACGCCGACGTCGTGCTGGTGCCCTCGCGGGTGGAGCCGTTCGGCAACACCGCGGCGGAGGCGCTGCTGGCCCGCCGGCCGGTCGTCGCCTCCGGCGTCCAGGGCCTGGCCGAGGTCGTCGTCGACGGCCGCACGGGGCTGCTCGTGCCGGCCGGCGACGCACCCGCCCTGGCCTCGGCGGTCGCGGCGCTGCTGGACGAGCCCGGGACGGCCCGCCGGCTGGCCGACGAGGGGCTGGCCGACGCCCGACGCCGGTTCTCCACCGAGCGGTACGGGCGCGACGTCGTCGCCGCGCTGGAGCGCTGCGGGGGTCCGTCGACGACGCGCGGCACGTCCGCCTGACCGACGAGCCGGCGTGGTCGGCCCACGTGCGGGCGGTCAGGACAGCGTGCGCATCTCCCGGTACCAGCGCACCGCACCGGCGAGCAGGAACAGGGTGTTGATCACGGCGAGTGCGCCGTAGAGCACCACGAACACCCGGGAGAAGCCGATGAGAGCGAAGACGACGCACAGCAGCCCGTAGTCCCCGGGCAGCACGACCAGGGACCGCAGGTAGGGGGCGGGCTCGGACGACGCCGGCCGGGACGACGGCGTGGTGCCCGCGGCGGACCGGCGCAGCTGCTCGGTGAGGATGAGCGCGAAGAAGAACACCGACGCCTGCACCGCGAACAGCATCGGGACGAGCAGCAGACGCTCGTCGGGGAGGTCGTACCAGCGGTACCAGGAGATCAGGACCGCGAGGTGGATGATCGCGATCTTCGTCCCGTCGACGACGTGGTCCAGCCACTCACCCGCCGCGCTGCCCCCGCCGCGCAGCCGGGCCAGCTGGCCGTCGGCGGCGTCGAAGGCGTAGCCGGCCATGAGCAGCAGCGCGATGAGGACGCCGACGGCCGGCGTCGGCCGGACGAGCGCGATCACCGCGAGACCGCTGAAGGTGAGCACGGCGCTGATCAGGGTGACCTGGTTCGGGGTCAGTCCCTGCCGGTACGCCAGCGCCGCGATGTACCGGCCGACCGGCCGGTTGACCCAGCGCGAGTAGGCCGCGGCCCCGCGGTTGCTCTTCTGGGCGCGCGCGAGCCGGGCGACGATGTCGGCCAGCGGCTCCGTCGGGGTGGTCGTGCGGGTCGGGGACTTCATCGGGAGACCTTCCGGGGGGCGGGGGAGGACGGGGCGGCCGGCTCGGACGACAGCGCGGCGGGCAGGGCGATCCGGACGCCGGCGAGCGAGCCGGCCAGCGCCGCCCGCAGCAGCGGCAGGGACCGGGGGTGCAGCAGCCGGCGGTACCCGCCGCGCCGCAGCACCTCCAGCGCGTACGCCGGCGTCCGCAGCAGCCAGGTGCGCACGTCGTGCGGCGGGAGGTTGCGGGCGGCGAACAGCAGCCGGTTGCGGCAGTTGAAGCGGACGTACACGGGGGACTTGTCGCTGCCGGACTGCGTGCCGCCCGCGTCGTGCACGACCTCGAGGTCCGGCCGGTGGACGAGCCGGCCACCGGCGGCGCGCAGCCGCCACGACAGGTCGACGTCCTCCCAGTACAGGAAGAAGTCGTCGCCGAACCCGCCGACGAGGTCCCACGCCGGGGCGCTCACCGCCAGGCAGGCACCGGTCAGCCACGGGTGCGCCACCGCCGGGTCGGCCCCGTCGGCCTTGCCGGTGCGGCCGGCGTCCACCAGGACCTGCGCGCCGCCGAACCACAGGCTCCCGTCGGAACGGACGATCCGCGGCCCCACGAGGGCGAGCGTGTCGTCGGCCGCGGCGCGCAGGAGCGCCGCGACGGTGCCGGGTGGCGCGGTCGCGTCGGGGTTGAGCAGCACGAACGTCGTGCAGCCGAGCGCGCGGGCCCGCGCCACCCCGACGTCCACGCCGGTGCCGAAGCCCAGGTTGCGCTCCGGGGCGACGAGGTCCCAGCCGCGGTCGGCCGCGAGCGCCGCCACGGCCTCGCGCTCGGCCGGTGTGGTCCAGTTGTCCACGACGACGACGTGCTCAGCACCGCAGGCGTCGGCCGCGGGGAGGTTGTGGGCCAGGAGCCGGTGGGAGCCGTAGCTCACCACCACGAGGGCGGTCGCGCTCATGCCGGCACGGTCCGGCGGGTGGCGAGCCGGGCGACGTCGAGGACGCCGCGGATGTCGGACCGCACGGCGGGGACGAGCGCGGTGGCCACCGCGTAGACGACGACCGTGGAACCGGCCGCGGCGAGCACCTGCAGGACGGCGGGGGCACCGGCCATGGCGGTCGTCACCCCCGCGCCGGCCAGTGCGCCGGCGGCGCTCATCGCCAGGATGCGCAGCGCCCCGAGCGCCAGCGCCCGGCCGGGGTACGCCGGCGTCAGCCGGGAGAGCCAGGCCAGCGACAGCGGCCACTCGATCGCCGCAGCCAGCGCGTAGCCGGCGGCGGTGCCCTGGACGCCCCACAGGCTGCCCACGGCGACGCAGGTGATCTTGATCAGGGCCGCGACGAGGGAGTAGCGCAGCAGGGCCCGGGTGAGCCCGCGGGACAGGTACACCCAGTACCCGACGTACGCCAGGGTCTGGCACGCGCCGGCGACGGCGAGCAGCCGCAGGAGGGGCGTGACCGCCTCCCACCGGGCGCCGAGGAACAGGTCGGTGATGGGCTCGGCGGCACCGACGACGAAGCCGAGCCCGGCCACCAGCGAGTAGCCCAGGGCCAGCTGGCCGCGCCGGACGAACTCCCCGTAGCGCCGAGGCTCGTCGGCCAGCCTGGACAGCACGGGCAGCGCCACCGTGGTCGACGGTGCCCGGAGCTGGGTCAGCGGCGACATCAGGAGCTGGAAGGCCCGGTTGTACACGCCGAGCGGGCCTGCCCCGAACCGCACCCCGATCAGGAGCGAGTCCACGTTGTTCGCCGCGTACCCGACGAGCTGGCTGCCCACCATGTCCCAGCCGAAGCGCAGCAGCCCGGCCATCGGCTCGCCGCGCCGCGGCCGGCCCGGCAGCCACCGGGCGGCGGCGACCAGGCCGAGCAGCAGCACGAGCGACTGGGCGACCTGCTGGGCGACCAGGGCCCACAGCCCCCAGCCGGACAGCGCGGCGAGCGCCGCGAGGGTGAGCCCCACCGCGGGCGCGGTGACGTCGACGACGGCCAGCCGCCGGAACTGCAGCCGCCGCACGAGGTCGGCGCGGAACTGGGTGGCGAGCCCGTTGAGCAGGAAGGTGACCGCCAGCACCCGGGTCACGTCGACGAGCGCGGGCTCCCCGTACAGCGCGGCCAGCGGGACGGAGATGGCGAAGGCGATCGCCGCGAGGACCAGCCCGATCCCCGCGTTCGTCCAGAACAGGTTGTCGCGCTGGCCGGTCGACAGGCTCTTGGCCTGGACCGCGGCGTTGGACAGCCCGAAGTCACGGAAGATCTCCCCGACCCCGATCACCGCCAGGACCATCGCCAGGATGCCGTAGTCGTGGGGGTCGAGCAGCCGGGCGAGCACGACCACCGACACCAGCTGCAGGACGATGCGTGCCGCCTGGCCGCCCAGCGTGACGAAGGCTCCGCGCGCCGCCCGCTGGCCCAGCCCCCGGCTCCCGGCGCCGGCCGGGGCGGCGGCTTCGGAGACGTCCGTCCGGCCGACGTCGGGCCGCGTCGCGTCAGGCTCGGTCACGTCGGCCTTCCGCCGTGGCCGGCGCGACGCGGCGCGCCCGGAGCACGGGGACTGGCATGGGGACCTCCTGCGGTCACTGACGGGGGACTCGTGGCCCGGGTCTCGCCGGTGTGCGCAGGCGACCGGTCGCGCGAGGGCGGGGTGGCGCCGCGTCGACAGGGCTCCGTGGGCCAGCGTATCTCCGGCGCAGGGACGGCACGGTGCCGGGGCGGCGCCGCTGCTCCGTCCGGGCGGGTGAAACGTGGCCGGGAGTGTCCGCCTCTGCGGTGGTCTGCGCCGGTATGGGGTCGCTGAGTGGGTGATTGCGCCGCTCGAGTCGTCGTCGCCGAGGACGGACCACCTATCCTCGGTGGACGAGCAGGTGCCCGCGAGTGACGTGCAGCGTGCTCGCCGTGGATTCGGCAGGACGACGGGGGACCATGAGGCCAGCACGGACGGACACGTCTCCACTCAGCATCGCCATGGTCGGGACCCGGGGCGTCCCCGCGCGCTACGGCGGCTTCGAGACGTGCGTCGAGGAGGTCGGTGCCCGGCTCGCCGAGCGGGGCCACGACGTGCTCGTCTACTGCCGCGAGCAGGCCGGGGGGACCGGGCCGGAGGCCTACCGGGGGATGCGGCTCGTGCACCTGCCCGCCATGCGCAAGCGCTCGCTGGAGACCCTCAGCCACACCGGGCTCTCGGTCGCGCACCTCGTGCGGCACCGCACCGACGTCGCCGTCGTGTTCAACGCCGCGAACGCCCCCTGGCTGCCGGTGCTGCGGGCCGCGGGCATCCCGTTCGCCACCCACGTCGACGGCCTGGAGTGGAAGCGCGCCAAGTGGGGCCCCACCGGCCGCCGGTACTACCGCGCGGCGGAGGCGCTGTCGGTGCGCTGGTCCGACGCGCTGATCGCCGACGCCGTCGGCATCCAGGACTACTACCGCGCCGAGTTCGGCGCGGACAGCACGCTGATCCGCTACGGCGCCCCCGTGCTGGACGACTCCGGGTCCGGCCGCGTCGAGGCGCTGGGCCTCCAGCCGCACGGGTACCACCTGGTGGTCGCGCGCTTCGAGCCCGAGAACCACGTCGACCGGATCGTCGACGGCTACCGGCGCAGCGGCGCCCGGCTGCCCCTGGTCGTGGTGGGCTCGGCGCCGTACGCGGACGAGTACACCGCGCGCGTGCACGCGCTGGGCGACGAGCGGGTCCGGTTCCTCGGCGGCGTCTGGGACCAGGACCTGCTCGACGAGCTGTACGCCAACGCCTTCACCTACCTGCACGGGCACTCCGTGGGGGGCACCAACCCGTCGCTGCTGCGCGCGATCGGCGCCGGCGCGGCGACCATCGCGTTCGACGTGTCGTTCAACTGGGAGGTGCTCGGTGAGGCCGGGCGCTACTTCACGACCGTCGAGGACGTCACCCACACGCTGGACGCCGCCGAGGCGGACCCCGACGGCGTCATGCTGCGCGGCCGCAACCTGCGCGAGCGCGCCAAGGGCTACGACTGGGAGGCCGTCACCGACGGCTACGAGGCGCTGTGCCGCGCGCTCGCGAGCGGCGCGGTCGCGGAGCGCGCCACCGGCCGCCGGCGTCGTCAGGCGGACGACGACGTCCAACCGGCCGAGGGCCGCACGCCCATGGTCGCCGTGCGGCAGGTATGAGCCGCACGTCCGACCCCCGGGAGCCCGCCCGGCCCGGTGACCGCCCCGGGGCGCGTCCGCCGACCGGACCCCCGACCGGGCGCCGCCGCACCCTCGCCGTGGCCGCCGGTGCTCTCGTCGCCCTCCTGCTGGTCGTGTGGGCCCTGACGCAGCGGGACGACGACCGTGCACCGGTGACCGCCGACGACGCCGAGCCCACCGTCACCTCGTCGGCGACGCCCGAGCCGTCGGCGACCCCGAGCTCGACGCCGAGCGCGACGCCGGGCGTCGTCCCGGCCCCGGCGCCGGCGCCCGGGCCGGCCGCACCGGACCCGGCCACCCCCGAGCAGCCGGCGCTGCCGCCGCCGCTGACGCCACGGGCGCTGACCGAGGAGGCCGAGATCGGCCCTGAGGCGGTCGCGCGGGTCAGCCGCCTCGAGGCAGTCGAGGGAGAGCCCCAGGGCGTCGGCGAGATCGGTGGTCCCGCGCTGCGGTTCACGATCGAGCTGCAGAACACCGGCACCGGGCCGATCCGCGTGCAGGATGCCGTGGTCAACGTCACGTACGGCGACGAGGCCACCCCGGCGACCGAGGTGAGCGGTCCCGGACGGCAGCCGTTCGTGGGCGACGTCGCCCCCGGCGCCACGGCCACCGGCACGTACGTCTTCGTGGTGCCGACCGAGCAGCGGGGTGCGGTGAGCGTCTCGCTGGAGTACCGGGCCGGTGCCCCGGTCGCCGTCTTCCAGGGGTCCGCGGCCGCTGCTCCGGCGGGGTGAACGCGCGCTTTCACCCGGTCCGACCTCTAAGCCGCACCGAGCGCCACCATATCCTCGTGGCAGCGCCGCGTCGACAGACGCGACCACTGCGGGAGACACGAGGAATCTATGCGTCCGGATCTGAACCGGCTGGCCCGACGGGCGACGGCCACGGTGGGTGTGCTGTCGATGGCTCTGGTCGGGATGGTGGTGTCCCCGGCAGCGGCGGACACCGCGCCGGCCGTCGAGGCGGGCCTTCCGCAGACCGTGAGCTCGGACTCCCTGCCGACGGCGCAGATCGACGGGATCGCGTGGGACCAGAAGATCGCCGGCAACACCGTGTACGTCGGCGGCCGCTTCACCAGCGTCCGGCCCGCCGGCGCGGCGCCCGGGGCGTCCACGGTCGCGCGGTCGAACATGATGGCGTACGACATCCGGACCGGGCAGCACACCGGCTTCGCGCCCACGTTCAACGGCCAGGTGCGCCAGCTCGCGGTCTCCCCGGACGGGACCCGCGTGTACGCCGCCGGCGAGTTCACGACGGTCAACGGGACGACGATGTACCGGGTCGCCGCGTTCAACGCCGCGACCGGCGCCCTCATCACCTCGTTCCGCCCCGCGGTCAACGCCCGCATCGCCTCCATCGCGGTGACGAACACGACCGTCTACATCGGCGGCATCTTCTCCTCGGTCAACAACCAGCCGCGGGCACGCGTCGCCGCCATCAACGCGGCGAACGGCGCCGTCCTGCCCGCCGTCGGCTCGGCGGACGACGGCGCGGTCAACGCGCTCGTGGTCTCCCCGGACGGCTCCAAGCTGGTCGTCGGCGGCAGCTTCACCACCTTCAACGCGTCGTCCAAGCCGGGCTACGGGCTCGCGATGGTCGACACGGCCAGCGGGCAGATGCTGCCGCTGCCGGCGAACGACCTGATCCGCAACGGCGGCGCGAACGCCTCGATCACGAGCCTGAGCTCCGACGCGGACACGTTCTACGGCTCCGGCTACGTGTACGGCGCCGGCGGCAACCTCGAGGGCGCCTTCGCCGCCCGCTGGTCCGACGGCGGCATCGCCTGGGTCGAGGACTGCCACGGCGACACCTATCAGTCCAAGCCGATCGGCGGCGTCCTGTACTCCGCCAGCCACAAGCACTACTGCGGCAACGTCGGCGGCTTCCCCGAGACCACGCCGCGGTCCTTCTACCGCGCCACCGCGACGACCATCGACGCGCGGCGCACGGTCACCAAGGAGCCGACCGGCAGCTACTACAACTACGCCGGCACCCCGGCGCCGGAGCTGCTCAACTGGTTCCCCGCGATGGACACCGGCACCTTCTCCGGCTCGAACCAGGGCCCGTGGGCCGTCGACGGCACCGGCCAGTACGTCGTCATGTCTGGTGAGTTCACCAGGGTCAACAACGTGGGGCAGCAGGGCCTCGCCCGGTTCGCGGTCCCGTCGATCGCGCCGAACCGGGACGGTCCGCGCCTGAGCGGCGCCACCATCAACCCGCGGCTGCGGTCGGTCACGCCGGGCGAGGTCCGGATGACCTGGCCGGCGAACTGGGACCGCGACAACGCGACCCTGACCTACCGGGTCTACCGGACGAGCTCGACCACCCCGCCGATCTTCGAGCAGACGGTCACCGCGTCGTTCTGGGAGACCGAGGACCTGCAGTTCGTCGACACCGGGCTCGAGCCGGGCTCGACGCAGCGGTACCGCGTCACCGCGACCGACCCCTACAACAACACCGTGCAGTCCGAGTTCGTCACGGTCACGGTCGCCTCGGCGCAGACCGCGAACGCGTACGCCGGGGAGGTGCTGGCGGACGGTGCGTCGTCCTACTGGCGGCTGGACGAGGTGTCCGGGACCACGGTGCAGGACTGGGCCGGCCGGAACGACGCGGTCGCCGCGGCCGGCGTGACCCGTGGCGCGGCAGGTGCCGTCCCCGGCACCGCCTCGACCTTCGACGGCACCACCAGCGGGTGGGCCGCCTCGCAGAAGGCCGCGCCCGGGCCGAACACCTTCACGGTGGAGGCCTGGTTCAGCACGACCTCGACCACGGGCGGCAAGATCGTCGGCTACGGCAGCTCGGCCACCGCGCCGTCGGGCAGCTACGACCGCCAGGTCTACATGGACAACGCCGGCCGGATCGTGTTCGGGGTCCACCCGGGCACGAACCGCACCGTCGTCAGCACCGGGTCGTTCAACGACGGCCAGTGGCACCACGTGGCGGCCTCGCTGGGCTCCAACGGCATGCGCCTGTACGTCGACGGCAAGATCGTCGGCCAGCGCACCGACACCACGAGCGGGCAGGCGTACAACGGCTACTGGCGCATCGGCGGCGACACCATCGGGGTGAGCTGGACCAACTCGCCGACCAGCAAGTACCTGGCCGGTGCCATCGACGACGTCGCCGTCTACCCGACCGTCCTGGTGCAGGAGCAGCTGCTCGACCACTACCTGGTCTCCGGTCGCACCTCCACGCTGCCGGTCAAGCCGTCCGACGCGTACGGCGCCGCGGTCCGCGACGCCGGGCCGGAGCTCTACTGGCGCCTCGGTGAGACCGAGGGCACGCAGGCGGTCGACACCGGGCTCGCGGGCCTGCACGGCACCTACCGCAGCGGCGTGACGCTCGGCGCCGCCGGGCCGCTCGCGTCCGGTGCCACCACGGCCGTGACCCTCGACGGCGTGGACGACTACGTCTCCGGCGACACGTCCGTCGTCAACCCGAGGGTCTACTCCCAGGAGCTGTGGTTCTCCACGACCACGACCCGCGGCGGCCGGCTCATCGGCTTCGGCACCAGCAAGGACGCCGTGTCGACCTCCTACGACCGCACGGTGTACATGGAGACCGACGGCCGGCTGTCCTTCGGCGCGCTGACCTCCGTCAAGAACGTCATCTCCTCCACGGCGCCCTACAACGACGGCGCCTGGCACCACCTGGTCGCCACCCAGTCGTCCGAGGGCATGCGCCTGTACGTCGACGGTGTGCTGGTCGCGCAGAACGCGGTGACCGGCGCGCAGTCCTACACCGGGTACTGGCGGGTGGGCGCGGACCGCAACTGGGGTCCGTCGCAGGGCTTCGACGGCAAGGTCGACGAGGCCGCGATCTACTCCCGTGCGCTCGGCGCCCAGACGGTGGCCGACCACTTCGCGCTGGGCACCACCGGCGGGCCGGCCGACGGGCTGCCCACCGCGGCCTTCACCTCGGCCGTGGACGCCCTGGGTGTCACGGTGGACGGCACGGCGTCGTCCGACCCCGAGGGCGGTGCGCTCACCTTCGCGTGGGAGTTCGGGGACGGCGCGACCGGCACCGGCCCGACGGCCGCTCACACGTACGCCGTCGACGGCACGTACACCGTGCGTCTGACGGTGACCGACGCCGCGGGCGGGACGGACACCGAGCAGGCGACCGTGAAGGTCGCCGCGCCGGCCAACGTCGCACCGACGGCAGCGTTCACCCCCGGCGTCCGGAACCTGGTCGTCGACCTCG
This sequence comes from Cellulomonas aerilata, assembly GCF_007991755.1. Taxonomy (GTDB): domain Bacteria; phylum Actinomycetota; class Actinomycetes; order Actinomycetales; family Cellulomonadaceae; genus Pengzhenrongella; species Pengzhenrongella aerilata. The sequence goes on from NZ_BJYY01000014.1 coordinate 199,290, forward strand.
ACGCGCGGGCGTCCGCCGACAGCGACGGCACCATCGCCTCGTACGACTGGAGCTTCGGCGACGGGACCACGGGCACGGGCGCGACCACGTCGCACACCTACTCCGCCGCGGGCACCTTCACCGTGGGCCTGACCGTGACGGACGACGACGGCGCCAGGACCCAGACCTCCCAGCAGGTCACGGTCGCGCCGGCCCCGCCCGCCAACGTCGCGCCGACGGCCTCCTTCACCTCGTCGGCGCAGGGTCTGGCGCTGTCGGTGAACGGCTCCGGGTCGAGCGACCCGGACGGCACCGTGGCGTCCTACGCCTGGGCCTTCGGTGACGGCGGCACGGCCACCGGCCCGACGGCGTCGTGGACCTACGCCGAGCCGGGCACCTACACGGTCGTCCTCACGGTGACCGACGACGACGGCGGCAAGGGCACGAAGTCGGCGACGGTCACGGTGACCGCCCCGCCCGCCCCGCCCACGCCCCCGGCGTCGACCGCCGTCGCGCAGGACGCCTTCGGGCGCACCGTCGCCAACGGCTGGGGCACCGCCGAGGTCGGCGGCGCGTGGACGACGACGGGCTCGGCGTCGCTGTTCTCCGTGGACGGCAGCGTCGGGCGCCAGCGCCTGGCGACCGCCGGTGCCGACCTCAAGGCGTCGCTGAACGGCGCCACGTCGACCGACACCGAGCTCCAGGCGCAGATGAGCCTGGACAAGCCGACGACCGGCGGCGGCGTGTACTTCTCCGTCGTCGGCCGCCAGGTGGGGTCCGAGGACTACAAGGCCCGCCTGCGCATCTACCCGACCGGGAAGGTGGACCTGACGCTGGCCCGCACCGGGACGACCCTGGGCGCGGTGACCGTCCCCGTCACGTACACGGCGGGCGACGCGCTCCAGGTCCGGCTGCAGGTGACCGGTACGGCTCCGACCACCATCCGGGCGAAGGTGTGGAAGGTCGGCGAGTCCGAGCCCGCCGACTGGCAGCGGACGGTGACCGACGCCACGGCCGGGCTGCAGGTCGCCGGCGGGATCGGGCTGGGTGCGTACCTGTCCGGCTCGTCGACGAACGCCCCGACGGTCGCGAGCTTCGACCGCGTGTGGGCCGGTCCCACCGCCGGCGCCCCGGTCGCGGGAGCCTGACGCAGGTCGGCCACCAGCACGTCCACCGCACGGCGACGGTCCGGCACCCACGGGTGCCGGACCGTCCGTCGTCGCCGGCGTGCCCGTGCGACCGGCCGCGTGCCCGAGCACGCCGACCGCAGTTCACCCGCGCGGCCCGGTCCGCGTGTCAGGGTGAGCGGTTAGCCTCGTGGCGCCCACACCTGTTGCACCACCCGAGCGACGCGGGGATCCCATGGGACCGAGACTCGACCGGCTGACCCGACGAGCGACCGCGGCGGTGGGGGCTCTCGCCGTGGGCCTGGCAGGGGCGCTGACGGCCGTGTCCGCGGCGGCTCCCGCAGCGGCGGACACCGCACCGTCGGACACCACGCTGCCGAGGACGGTGAGCTCGGACGCCCTGCCGACGGCGCAGATCAACGGCGTGGTGTGGGACCAGCAGATCATCGGCAACACCGTCTACGTCGGCGGGGAGTTCACTGCGGTGAGGCCCGCCGGCGCCGCTCCGGGCGTGTCCACGGTCGCGCGCACGAACCTCATGGCGTACGACATCCGCACGGGGCAGTACACGGCGTTCGCGCCCAGGCTCAACAGCAAGGTCGAGGCGCTCGGGGCGTCGCCCGACGGCAGCCGGCTCTACGTCGGCGGCAACTTCACCGACGTGAACGGTGACACGACACGCGACTACCTGGTCGCGTACAGCACCGCGACGGGGGCGCTCGACGCGGCCTTCAAGCCGAGCGTCAACGGTGCGGTCCGCGCGATCACGGCGACCAGCTCGACGGTGTACCTGGGCGGCGTCTTCAGCTCGGTCGGGGGGCAGGAGCGCGTCCGGATCGCGGCGGTGAACACGGCGGGTGCAGTGCAGGCGTCGATCGGCAACGCGAACGACCAGGTCCGTGCCCTGCAGCTGTCACCGACAGCCAGCCACCTCATCGTCGGCGGAGCGTTCACCACGTTCAACGGGGCCTCGACACCGGGTTACGGCCTCGCGCGGGTCGACCTCGCGACGCGCCAGTCCGTCGCGCTGCCGGCGAACAACCTCATCCGCAACGGCGGCGCCAACTCCGCGATCACCAGCCTCAGCGGGGACGCCCAGTACTTCTACGGCTCCGGCTACCACTTCGGGTCCGGAGGCAACCTCGAGGGGTCGTTCGCCGCCAGGTGGAGCGACGGCGCGATCGAGTGGGTGGAGGACTGCCACGGCGACACGCACCAGTCGTTCGCGATCGGCGGGGTGATCTACTCCGCGAGCCACAAGCACTACTGCGGCAACATCGGCGGCTTCCCCGAGTTCAGCCCGCGGCAGGAGTACCGCGCCACGGCGACGACCACGGCGGCGCGGGGCACGGTGACGAGGGACCCCCACGGGTACTTCAACTTCGCCGGGAACAAGGCGCCGCAGCTGCTCAACTGGTTCCCCGCGGTGAACAGCGGCACGTTCACCGGGCAGAGCCAGGGTCCGTTCGCCGTCACCGGCACCAGCGAGTACGTGGTGATGGGCGGCGAGTTCACCAAGGTGAACGGCACCGGCCAGCAGGGTCTGGTGCGGTTCGCCGTCTCGGCCATCGCACCCGACAAGGACGCCCCGCGCCAGGTGCAGGCCTCGGTCAACCCGCGCGTGCGGTCGGTCAAGGCCGGCGAGGTCCGGGTCTCCTGGCCGGCGTACTGGGACCGGGACAACGCGACGCTGACCCACCGGGTCTACCGGACGACCACGACGTCGCCGACCACGCCGCCGAACTACGAGAAGGCGGTCACCGCGCCCTTCTGGAGTGCCAGGTCCGGCACGTTCGTGGACACGGCGCCCGGGGCGACCCCCAAGTACCTGCTCGCCGTCAGCGACCCGATGGGGAACACCACCAAGACCAGCCTGGTCGGCGTCACCACCGCGACCACCACGCAGCCGTACCCGGCCAAGGTCTTCGACGACGGCGCGTCGCTGTACTGGCGGCTCGGCGAGGCGTCCGGGACCGCGGTGCAGGACTGGGTCGGCTTCACCGACGCGACGGCAGGCACCGGCGTGACGCGGGGCGCGCCGGGCGCGGTCGCGGGGGACGGCGCGTCGGCCTTCAACGGGACGTCCACCGGCTTCGCGGCGGCCCGGACCATCGCCCCCGAGCCCGGCCCGAACACGTTCACCGTCGAGGCGTGGGTCAAGACGTCGTCCACGGCCGGCGGCAAGATCGTCGGCTACGGCAACGCGCTGACCGGCGGCTCGACGAGCTACGACCGGCACCTCTACATGGACAACGCCGGGAAGATCTACTTCGGCGTCAACTCCAACGGCACGAAGACCGTGTCCAGCACCCAGTCGTACAACAACGGCGCCTGGCACCACGTCGCGGCGTCGCTGGGGTCGGGCGGCCTGAAGCTGTACGTCGACGGCGCGCTGGTCGGCTCGCGCACCGACGCCACCGCGGGCCAGGCCTTCCGGGGCTACTGGCGCATCGGCGGCGACTCGCTCGGGCCGAGCTGGGCGGGCACGAAGACGAGCGGCTACCTGAACGGCTCGATCGACGAGGTGGCGGTGTACCCGACGGCCCTGAGTGCGACGCAGATCGCCGGCCACGAGGCCTTGGGCGGGCCGGCCACGGCGAGCCCACCGGCGGACGCGCCGGCGGCGAGCCCGCCTGCGGACGCGCCGGCGGCCGACGAGGCGAACGCGGGTCCGACCGCCTCGTTCACCGCCACCACCGACGGGCTGGCCGTGACCGTCGACGGGTCCGCGTCCAGCGACCCGGACGGCGCCGTCGCCTCGTACGCCTGGGACTTCGGCGACGGCACGACCGCCACCGGACCGACCGCGTCCCACACGTACGCGGCGCCGGGCACCTACACCGTCGGCCTGCGGGTCACCGACGACGCCGCCGCGGCCGCGTCCACCACCCAGCCCGTCACGGTCACCGCGGCGACCCCGCCGGCCCTGCCCGCCGGGGAGCTCGCCCGCGACGCCTTCGACCGCACGGTGACCGGTGGCTGGGGCACGGCCGCCGTCGGTGGTGCGTGGGCCACGAGCGGCGCGGCGTCCAGCTTCTCCGTCGACGGCGGGGTGGGGCGCCAGGTGCTCCCGGCGCCCGGCCGGGACGTGACCTCCGTGCTGGCCGGGTCCTCGACCGACACCGAGGTCCAGGTGGTGGTCGGTCTGGGCACGCCTCCGACCGGCGGGGGTACCTATGTGTCCGTGATCGGACGCAAGGTCGGCACGGCCGGCGACTACCGCGCACGGCTGCGGCTGTACCCGACCGGCGTCGTGAACCTCCAGGCCGCCCGCGGCGGCACGGCGGTCCGGGCCGTGGACGTCCCCGGCCTGAGCTACGCCGCCGGTGACCGGCTCGCGGTGCGCCTGCAGGTCACCGGGACGTCGCCGACCACGCTGCGGGTCAAGACGTGGCCCGCCGGGGACGCCGAGCCGGACGCCTGGCAGATCACCGCGACCGACGCCACACCCGCGCTGCAGGCCGGCGGAGGCGTCGGGGTGGGGACGTACCTGTCGTCCACCTCCACCAACGCCCCCGCGGTCGCGACGTACGACGACCTCTGGGCCGGTGCACCGCGTGGCTGAGGCGGTCGACCGTCCGTCGCCGGGCTCGGCGCAGGACCTCGAGGGTGACGCCGTGCCCGCACAGCCCGCGCTGCCCGTCAGCCAGTCGGTCACGGTCGCCGTGCTGACGTACCGGCGCCCGGGGGACCTGGCCGCGGTGCTGCCGGCGCTGGACCAGCAGGCGCGCACCCTGGACCCTCCGGCCGGCGTCCTCGTGGTCGACAACGACCCCGACGGAGGGGCGCGGACGACCGTGGTGGACCACGGGTCCGACCTGGTCCGCTACGTGCACGAGCCCGAGCCGGGGATCGCCGCCGCCCGGAACCGGGCGCTGACCGAGGCCGGTACCGACCTCCTGGTGTTCATCGACGACGACGAGCGGCCGAGCGAGCACTGGCTCGTGGACCTGGTGCGGACCTACCTCGTCGACCGGCCCGCCGCCGTCGTTGGCCCGGTGGTCTCCGAGTACGAGCGCGACCCCGACGCGTGGGTGGCGGCCGGGCGGTTCTTCGACCGTCGCCGCCTGCCCACCGGCACCACGGTCGAGCTGGCCGCCACGAACAACCTGCTGCTCGACCTCGCGCAGGTGCGCCGCGAGGGCCTCACCTTCGACCTCGGCCTGGGGATCACCGGCGGGTCGGACACCCTGTTCACCCGGCAGCTGACCCGGGCGGGCGGTCGCCTGGTGTGGTGCGACAGCGCCCTCGTGGTCGACGTCGTCCCGGCGTCCCGGCTGTCACGGGAGTGGGTCCTGCGCCGGGCGTTCCGCTCGGGCAACTCCTGGAGCCACACCTCGCTCCTGCTGGCCGCGTCCCCGCGCGAGCGGGCCGTGCAGCGGGCCGTGCTGACCACGCGCGGGACGATCCGCGTGGTGGCCGGGGCGGCGCGGGCCGGCGTCGGGGCCGTCACCGGATCGCTGCCGCACCGGGTGCGGGGCGTCCGGACCGTCGCCCGGGGCGCCGGGCTGGTCGCCGGGGCCTGGGGTTCGGTGTACTCGGAGTACCGCCGGCCGTAGCGGGAGCCGGGCCTCCTGCAGGACGCAGCCCGTCGGTCGGCGTCAGCCCGCCCGGCGGGCCGTGACCGCCGCACGGTAGGTGTCGCGGTGGAGCCGGCCGATGTCGGTCCAGTCGCGCCGGCTCAGGTCCGGTCCCGGCACGCCGTCGACCGGCAGGGACAGGGCCTCCTCGACGGCCGCGGTGGTGACCGCGTCGCCCGGGTAGGTCCGGACCCAGTGCCCGCCGACCTCCTGCGCCAGCGCCTCGGTGACCTCGTTGGACGGGACCAGCACCGGGCGGCCGAGGGACAGCGCGAGCAGCAGCGCCCCGGAGTTGTGCATCCGCCGGTAGGGCAGCACGACGAGCGACGCGGACCCCACCTCGTGCGCCAGGGTCTCGTCGTCGACGTAGTCGAGCAGGGTGCTGACCCGCGCATCGGTCCGCTCCGCGGCCCGGATGCGTGCGGCCAGGCCGTCGTCGGTCGCCCGGCCGACCAGGCGCAGCTGAGCGCCCGGCGTGGTGACGGCGGCGAAGGCGTCCAGCAGCTCCTCGACACCCTTGTACGGGCGGACGAGACCGAAGTGCAGCACCCGCCCGGGCACGGGGTCCGGCACAGTCTGGTCGGCATACCAGCGCGTGTAGTCCCCGTGCAGGATCGTGTCGACCGGCGCCGCCGTCGGCGGCTCGGTGGCCGGGTTGAGCCGGACGTACCGCGTCGTGGACCGGTCGAGCCACCGCAGCAGCGCCCGCTCGGACGCCGAGCCGCCCTCGTGCGGGGAGACGTTGTGCAGGGTCCGCACGACGGCGGACCGCCGCAGGAGCAGCCGGAGCATCAGCGCCGTGAACGCCAGCCGGCGCAGCGCCGTCCGGCCGCGCCCGGCGGACCGGACCAGCAGCTCCGGCCAGTGCACGTGCAGCACGTCGTAGTCGCCCCGCAGCGCGTCCCGCCACGAGAACGTGCGCGCGCGCACGTCGGCCGGCAGCGAGTCCAGCAGCTGCACGAGGTAGGGGTTGGTGGTCGGGCGTGGGCCGCCGAAGGACTGCAGCACCCGGACGGGCCGCTGCTCGCGCGGGTCGCTCATGCGCCGACCACGCGGGACCGTGCGGGCTCGCGAGCGAGCAGGCCGAGACCGAGCGCGAGCCCGAGCGTCGGCGCCGCGCTGTACAGCGGGCTGAACAGCAGGTTCCACGCCGTCCAGCACGTGAGGAAGACCACGAGGCCGCTGGCGGTGCGCGCGGCCAGCTGGCGTGCGAGGTTCCCGAGCAGCAGCAGGGCGACGACGGCCATGAGCAGCAGCCCGGCGAAGCCGAAGTAGGCCCAGCTGTCCCCGACCATGGAGTGCAGCTTGAAGTCGTCGCCGAACATGTAGTTCTCGACGTAGCCGTTGTTCGGCTGGTAGCCGATGGACGCCATGCCCTCCTTGGCCGTGAGCACGTCGGCCGGGCCGGGGACGGCGCCGGACCCGAAGCCCAGGGGATGCTCTCGCATGAGCGCCAGCGTCGCGGTGAGCTCCGGCCGGCCGCCCACCAGGATCGACCCGCTCGTCTCGATCTGCGCGATCGAGCGCTCCTGCGCCTCCCGCCCCAGGTACCCCTGAACCAGGAGGGAGCTGCCGACCTGGTACACGACCAGCCCGATCGCGCTGACCACGAGCACGGTCCCGACAGCGGACCCCCGCCGGCTGCCGGTCGGTCGCAGCTGCCACGCGACGAGCAGGGCCGCCAGCATGAAGGTGGCGAAGTACGACCGGGAGTCCTGCAGCGCGGACGCGCCGGCGAGAGCGACCAGGGCGAGGACCTGCCGGACCGTGCCGCGCGGCCGGTGCACGAGCGAGAGCAGGGCGATCGCGATCGGGATGCCGAAGGCGAACTTCCACGGGTTGTCGCTGAGCCGGGCCGCGCCCGTCGCCGCGGACGCGAGCATCCCCAGCGCGAACCACAGCCCCATGTGGCTGACTGGCAGGACGTCGCGTGCCCACAGCAGGACGCCCGCCGTGCACACCACCCCGAGCAGCAGGGCCGTGGTCCCGACCAGGTTCGCCAGGCTGGCCCCGCGCTCGGCGAGCGACGCCTCCGTCAGCCACAGGCCCCACACCAGCGCGAGCCCGGCGCAGACCGCGACCGTCCGCGCACCCCGGTAGCGCGCGAGCGCCGGAGCCCACACCGGTGCGAGCGCCAGGGCGAGCACCAGGCCCGACGTCACCCCGACCGCGACGGTCTGGCGCAGCCCCAGCGCGAGCAGGAGCGCCGCGGCGACCCAGTACCGCAGCACGGCGGGCGCCGAGGTGGCCTGCGGGAGCACCCGGACGGCCGGCAGACCCGGCCGCGGCGGCTCTCGTCGCTCCGGTGGTGGCGCGGCGGGCCGGAGCCCCACGGCGGTCATCGCCGCCTGGACCCCTGGTCCGTGCCGGACGGGACCTGCGTCCGGCTGCGCAGGTCGTGCTGCGTCGCCGCGGCGTCGTCCGTCGTGAGGTGCGTGTCACCGAGCACCGGCGGCACGGCGGGCGACATGCCCGGGACGTCACCGGGGACCGCCTGCACCGGCGCCGTCCGGGTGTCGCTCTCGGCGCTGACGAGGCCGCCGGGCGCCCGCGCCGGCGCGACCCTGACGACGCCGCTGCGGCCGGGTGCCACCTCGGGGACGTCGGGACGACGTCGTCGGGGACCCTTGCGCCGCACGGCCCGCCCGCGACCGGCGGACTGCGCGGCCAGCTCCTCGGGCGCGTAGCCGTAGTAGCCCTCGGTCTCGCGCCGCGCCACGCGGTTGAGCACGACGCCCAGGCACACCGCGCCGACGGCGTTGAGGCTGCCGATGGCCTCGGCCAGCTGGGGGCGCCGGGTCTTGCGGGCGGCGGCGACCACCAGGGCGCCGTCGGCGAGGCGGGCCAGGATCGCGGAGTCGGCCACCGGCAGCAGCGGCGGGGAGTCCAGGATCACGAGGTCGTAGGACGCCACCATCTGGGCGAGCAGGTCCACCATCGCCGGCGAGCTCAGCAGCTGGGTCGGGTTCGGCGGGATGGCGCCGGAGGGCAGCACGTCGAGGTTGCCCTCGCCGTACGGCTGGACGACCTCGTGCAGGTCCGCGCCGCCGATGAGGACCGTGGTCAGGCCCACCGACCCCTCGAGGCCCAGGTACTCCGCGACGGACGGGCGGCGCAGGTCGGCGTCGACGAGGAGCACCCGCGCCGGTCCCTCGGCGAGCGACAGCGCCAGGTTCGTGGAGGTCGTGGACTTGCCGTCACCGGGCAGCGGCGAGGTCACGACGACGGAGTGCAGGGGACCGGCGAAGTCCAGGAACCGGAGGTTGGTCCGCAGGCGCCGGTAGGCCTCCGCCGTCTGGCTGTGCGGCTCCACCTGCATGACCGGACCCGCGTCGCGCAGACGCGTGCGTGCCCCGATCGAGCCGAGCACCGCGGCGTCGGTCACCCGGGCGACGTCCTTGCTCTCGCGGACCTTGGTGTCCAGCAGCTCACGCGCGAGAGCGAAGACCACACCGATCACCAGGCCGGCGAGGAGTCCGGTCGCCACCAGGAACCGGGTGTTCGGCGCGATCGGGAAGCGCGGGACGTCGGCGGGCGCGACGGTGCGCATCGACACCGTCTCGCTGCGGGTGCCGGCCGACGCGGACAGCTCCTCGACGACGACCGCGAGCTGCTCCGCGACCGCGTCCGCGACCAGCGCGGCCTGGGCGGGGGAGCTGTCGGTCGCGGCGATCTCCACGATCACGGTGTTGATCGGCGCCTCCGCCGTGATGGTGCGCGCCATCGTCCGGGACGTGGTGTCCAGCCCCAGCTCGTCGATGACCGGGTCGAGGACCACCGGCATGGTGGCCAGCGCGACGTACGACTGCACGAGGTTCTGCGTGTACGTGGAGCCCTGGACCAGCTCGCTGACGGTCTCGCCGCCCTGCAGCGAGACGAACACCTTGGTCGTCGCGCGGTACACGGGCGTGGTCGTGGCCGCGATCGCGTAGCCGACCGACGCCCCGACCAGCGCGAGGACGGCGATGACCACCCAGCGCTTGCGCAGCGCCCGGAGGTAGTCGCTCGGATCCATGGGGCGTCCCTTCGTTCCAGGCCGAGTGGTGGTGGCCGTGGTGGCCGTCGTGCCGTGGTTCCTAGTGGACCGCACTCTTGGGCCCGCGAGTGCGGTGACGAGCCCGTTCGCAGCAGACGACGTGCTCACCGGCGACCAAGTTCACCCACCTGCTCACCCACATGCGCGCCGGGGGATGGCGTGGGGCCACCGGCCGCGACACGGGCGGGAGGAGGCCCCGTCAGTCTACCGCCGCGACCCTGCGGCCCACCGGTGGCCCCCGCCGGCCACGACGGGGCACCGGCGCGGGCGAGGTTCACCCGCACGGCCGTGGCGGGCCGGCGAGGGGCACCGCCTACCATGGGAGCGCGGGCCGAGGGGCGGACCCGCACCCCCCGGTGCTGTGGGCACGCACGAGGCACGCCCTGACAGCGCACGAGGAGGACCTGTGACGAAGATCGTCGGCTACGCGCCGGGCGCGTACGACATGTTCCACGTCGGGCACCTCAACATCCTGCGCCAGGCGAAGCAGCACTGCGACCACCTGATCGCGGGCGTGGTCTCCGACGAGATGTGCCTGCTGACCAAGGGCAAGTCGCCGGTCGTCCCGCTCGCGGAGCGGATGGAGATCGTCAGCCACATCTCGTTCGTCGACGAGGTGGTGGCCGAGGTGGTCCCGGACAAGGTCGAGACCTGGCGGTCCGTGCAGTTCGACGTGATCTTCAAGGGCGACGACTGGCGGGGCACCCCCAAGGGCCTGAAGCTCGAGCGGGACTTCGCCGCCGTCGGCGTGGACGTCGTCTACTTCCCCTACACGATCCACACCTCCAGCACCCTGCTGCGCCAGGCGCTGGACGGTATGGTCGCCGGGCGCCCTGAGGCCGCTCGCGCCTGACCTCCGGGGCCGGGCCCCGTGGGACCGGCGTCCACGGACCGCGTTCACTCCGGGCGGACCCCGCGCCCTCGGGCGGTGTCGGTCCGCCGTCCTACGATGGGTGAGCACCCCGGCTCCTGACGGATCCGGGGCGTCTGCGCTGTCCCGGTGGTGCGCCGGGCGGCACCTCACGCCCCTCGGAAGACAGTGGTCCCACGCGCATGAACCTCTCCGGTCTGCTCCCCGCCCTCCTCGCCGACCCGGCCGCCGCGCGGGCGGTCGAGCTCGTCCCCGCGCGCGGGGCGCTCGACGTCGTCGCCCCGGCCGGCGTGCGCCC
>NZ_BJYY01000015.1 GCF_007991755.1 Cellulomonas aerilata
CCCGCCGCTGCTGGCCGCCCTCGCCGGAGCGCGCCCGACCGACGGTCCGACCGACGCCGGCCGGCCGCAGGCGCCGGGCGCGGGACGACGGGCCGGGCGTCCGCTGGTCGTGGTCACCGCGACCGGCCGCGACGCCGACGACCTGGCGGGCTCGCTGCGCTGCTACCTGCCCGACGACGACGTCGCCGTCCTGCCGGCATGGGAGACGCTGCCGCACGAGCGGCTGTCCCCGCGCAGCGACACGGTCGCCCGCCGGCTGGCCGTGTTCCGCCGCCTGGCGCACCCGGCAGACGCCGCCGGGCAGTCCGGCCCGATCCGGGTGCTCGTCATGCCGGTGCGCGCCCTGCTGCAGCCGGTCGTCGCCGGCCTGGGTGACCTGGAGCCCGTCGAGCTCAACGTGGGGGACCAGGCGGACCTGGAGGACGTCGCCGACCGGCTGTCCGGCGCCGCCTACGCGCGCGTCGACATGGTCGAGCGCCGCGGGGAGTTCGCCGTCCGCGGCGGCATCCTCGACGTGTTCCCGCCCACCGAGGACCACCCGCTGCGCGTGGAGTTCTGGGGCGACCAGGTGGAGGAGGTCCGCTGGTTCGCCGTCGCGGACCAGCGGTCGCTGGAGGTCGCCACCCACGGCGTCTGGGCACCGCCGTGCCGGGAGATCCTGCTGACCGAGGACGTGCGCGCCCGCGCGGCGGCGCTCGCGCAGGAGCTGCCCGGCGCCGCGGAGATGCTCGAGCGGCTCGCGCAGGGCATCGCCGTGGAGGGCATGGAGTCCCTCGCGCCGGCGCTGGTGGAGTCGATGGTCCCGGTGCTGGACCTCGTGCCGGACGACGCGCTGCTCGTCGTCGCCGACCCCGAGCGGGTCCGCCGGCGCGCGCACGACCTGGTGGCCACCACCGAGGAGTTCCTGGCCGCGGCCTGGACGTCCGCCGCGGCCGGCGGCCGGACCCCGATCGACCTGCGCGCCGCGTCGTTCGCCACGTTCTCCGACCTCCGGCACATCGCGGCCCGCCGGGCGCTGGGCTGGTGGACGCTCAGCGCGTTCGGCATGGCGCCCGCCGACGGCGCGGGCACGGGCGGGGACGACGCCGACGACGCGCTCGCCGTCGTCGGGGACGCCGGTCACGGCGACGACGAGCCCACGACGCTGACGATCGCGGCCCGCGACGTCGAGGGGTACCGCGGGGACGTCGAGCGTGCGGTCACCGACGTCCGGGCGCTGCAGCGCGACGGCTGGCGCCTCGTGCTGACCACCGAGGGGCACGGTCCGGCCCGGCGCATGGCGGAGCAGCTCGTCGCGGCCGACGTGCCGGCGCGGCTGGTGGGGGAGATCCTCACCGAGCCCGAGGGCGGCGTCGTGCTCGTCACCCCGGCCCCGGCCGGCCCCGGCTTCGTGTCCAGCGACCTGCGGATCGCGGTGTTCTCCGAGTCCGACGTCACCGGCCGGGCCGGGTCCTCCACCCGGGACATGCGCAAGATGCCGTCGCGGCGGCGCAACGTCGTCGACCCGCTGCAGCTGCGCACCGGGGACTACGTGGTGCACGAGCAGCACGGCGTCGGCAAGTTCGTCGAGCTCGTGCAGCGCACGCTCGGCTCCGGCGCGAGCGCGGCCACCCGGGAGTACATGGTCATCGAGTACGCCGCGTCCAAGCGGGGCCACCCCGGGGACCGCCTGTTCGTGCCGACCGACCAGCTCGACCAGGTCACCAAGTACTCCGGTGGGGAGTCGCCCGCGCTCAACAAGATGGGCGGCAGCGACTGGGCCAAGACCAAGGGGCGCGCCCGCAAGGCGATCAAGGAGATCGCCGGCGAGCTCATCCGCCTCTACTCGGCCCGCATGGCGACCGCGGGCCACGCGTTCGGCCCGGACACGCCCTGGCAGCGCGAGCTGGAGGACGCGTTCGCCTACGTCGAGACGCCGGACCAGCTGGTCACGATCGACGAGGTCAAGGCCGACATGGAGAAGTCCGTCCCGATGGACCGCCTGGTCTGCGGCGACGTCGGCTACGGCAAGACCGAGATCGCGATCCGGGCGGCGTTCAAGGCGGTGCAGGACGGCAAGCAGGTCGCCGTCCTGGTCCCCACCACGCTGCTGGTCCAGCAGCACCTGGACACCTTCACCGAGCGGTACGCGTCCTTCCCGGTGACGGTGCGCTCGCTGTCGCGCTTCCAGACCGACGCCGAGGCCAAGGAGGTCGTCGCCGGCCTGGCCGACGGCACGGTCGACGTCGTGATCGGCACGCACCGCCTCATCACCGGCGAGGTGCGGTTCAAGGACCTCGGGCTGGTGATCGTGGACGAGGAGCAGCGGTTCGGGGTCGAGCACAAGGAGACGCTCAAGCAGCTGCGCACCAACGTCGACGTGCTCGCGATGAGCGCGACGCCGATCCCGCGCACGCTGGAGATGGCGGTCACCGGGATCCGGGAGATGTCCACGCTGGCGACCCCGCCGGAGGAGCGGCACCCCGTGCTCACCTTCGTCGGCGCGTACGACGAGAAGCAGATCACCGCCGCCGTGCGCCGCGAGCTGCTGCGCGAGGGCCAGGTGTTCTACGTCCACAACAAGGTCGAGTCGATCGAGCGGACCGCCGGCCGGCTCGCCGAGCTGGTGCCCGAGGCCCGCATCGCCGTGGCCCACGGGAAGATGAACGAGCACACGCTGGAGCGGGTCATCCAGGACTTCTGGGAGAAGAAGTTCGACGTGCTGGTCTGCACGACGATCATCGAGACCGGGCTGGACATCTCCAACGCCAACACCCTGATCCTCGAGCGGGCGGACGTGCTGGGCCTGTCCCAGCTGCACCAGCTGCGCGGACGGGTCGGCCGCGGCCGCGAGCGGGCGTACGCCTACTTCCTGTACCCGCCGGAGCGGCCGCTCACCGAGACCGCGCACGACCGGCTGGCGACCATGGCCGCGCACACCGACCTCGGCTCGGGCATCCAGATCGCCATGAAGGACCTGGAGATCCGCGGTGCGGGCAACCTCCTCGGCGGCGAGCAGTCCGGCCACATCGCCGGCGTCGGGTTCGACCTGTACATCCGGATGGTCGGGGAGGCCGTCGCCTCGTTCCGCGGCGACGCCGAGCCGGAGGCGCCCGAGGTCACCATCGAGCTGCCGGTCGACGCCCACATCCCGCACGACTACATCGCCCACGAGCGGCTGCGCCTGGAGGCGTACCGCAAGATCGCGGCGGCCGAGACGCCGGAGGCGATCGCGGCGATCCGCGACGAGCTGGTCGACCGCTACGGCGCGGTGCCCGAGGTGGTGGAGAACCTGTTCGCGGTTGCGGAGTTCCGCAACGCGGTGCGCCGGGCGGGCCTGTCCGACGTGACCGCGCAGGGCAAGTTCGTGCGGTTCGCCCCGGTGGACCTGGCCGAGTCCGCGCAGCTGCGGCTCAAGCGGCTCTACCCGGGCACCGTCCACAAGCCGGCGCTGCGCACGATCCTCGTCCCGTTCCCGACGACGGCGCGGATCGGCGGCAAGCCGCTGCACGGCGGGGAGGTCCTGGCCTGGGCCCGGCAGCTGGTGGACGCCGTCGTCATGGGGGACGTGGCGACGGCGGCCGCGGTGGGGACCGCGGCGGTGGCGTCGCGCTAGGACCGACGCGCGCGTCGGCGTCGCGCCGAGACGGCCGGCGACGTCGTGCTCGGCCGGCCGGGCGCGGCGGCGTCGTGCCGAGACGGCCGGGCGCGGCGGCGCCGTCCGGCCGGGCCGGGGCTCGACCGGGCCCTAGCATGAGCCCCGGTCGACGACGACCGCTGGCACGACGACGTGGAGGTCTGCGGTGACGGTGCGATCCTCGCTGGTCCGGCGCAGGGCGATGGGGCTCACGGTGCTGCTGCTCGGTGCGGCGGCCACGACGGCCTGCTCCCCGGGTGGCGGCGCGGCGGCCGTGGTCGACGGCCGCGCGGTCCCGGTCGCGGACCTGCAGGCCGCGGCGGGCGAGCTCGGCCCGTACCTGGACGGCGCGACACCGTCCAGCCTCCTGCTGGTCCTGGTGGCCGAGCCGACCGTGACGGAGGTCGCCGCGGAGAACGGCGTCGCCGTCTCCGAGCAGGAGGCGGAGCAGCAGCTGGCCGCCGTGGTCGCCGACGACCCCGAGGCGCCGGACTTCGGCCCCGCCGCGGTGACCGTCGCGCGGTTCTCCCTGCTGCAGCAGGAGCTCGGCCAGCTGCCCGACGCCGAGGAGGTGCAGGCCGACATCCTGTCCCGGCTGCGGGACCTCGACATCGACGTGAACCCGCGGTACGGCGAGCTGGACTTCGACCGCGGCGGGATCGCGCCGGTCGAGCACCCGTGGCTGGTCCCCGAGGCGCCGTGACCACCGAGCCGCCGGGCGGGCGCGGCATGACGCGCCTGGTCGCCGTCATGGACACGCTCCGGTCGCCCGGGGGCTGCCCGTGGGACGCGCAGCAGACCCACGAGACCCTCGTGCCGTTCGCGCTGGAGGAGGCGCACGAGCTCGCCGAGGCGATCGAGTCCGGTGACCGGACCGGGATGCGGGAGGAGCTCGGCGACGTGCTGCTCCAGGTCGTGTTCCACGCCCGCCTCGCCCAGGAGCACGAGAGCGACGCGTTCGACCTGGACGACGTCGCCGACGCGATCAGCGCGAAGCTCGTGCGCCGCCACCCGCACGTGTTCACCCCGCCCGCGCCGGCGGGCGGGACGCCCGACGACGCACCGCTCGCGGACGGCACCGTGTCGACCGAGCCGACCGACGTGCACGTGCGCTGGGAGCAGATCAAGAAGGCGGAGAAGGCGCGCACGTCCGTACTCGAGGGCATCGCCCTGGGCCAGGGGTCGCTCGCCCGCGGGGAGAAGATCCTCGCGCGGGCCCGGCGCGGCGGCGTGGACGTCGACGTCGCCCAGGTCGCCGGCCGCCACCGCGACGCGGCGGCGCCCGAGCGGTCCGCGTCCGCGGAGCTCGGCGGGCGGCTGCTCGGCCTGCTCGGTGAGGCCGACGCGGCCGGGCTGGACGCCGAGGCGGCCCTCCGGGCGGCGCTGCGGACGCTGGAGGCGACCGTCCGGGAGGCCGAGGCTGCCGCGTCCGCGTCCGCGTCCGCGTCCGCCTCCCGGCCCGGCACCGGTCCCGAGCCGAGGGCCGAGCCCGGTCCTGGGCCCGAGCCCGAGCCGACGCCGGAGGTCCCGCGCGGCTGACCGCTCGCCCCTCAACCGGCCGCCCCCGCGGCCGATGGGCCCGGGGTAGCCGCGCGCCGCGCGGCCGGTCGAGTCGTGGTGAGGGGTGCGCGTGTTCCGGACGGACCCGGCGGGCGTCGCCTACTCGGTCGCCGGCGTGGTGTTCGTCCTGGTCGCCGCGGTGACCTGGCGCCGGCGCACGCTCAACCCGCCGGTGGCCCGGGCGCTCGTCGCCGTCATGCTGGGCGCGTGCTGGTGGTCCGTGGCCGACGCCGTCGCGGTCGCCGCGGTCGAGCCGCGCGTGGCCGGGGTGGCGTCGCTGGCGATCTTCCCCGGCCTGGGCGTGACGGTGGCGACCTTCGTCTGGCTCGCCGCCACCCTCGCGCGCACCCACGGCTCGCCGCGCCGCCGCCTCCTGGCCGGGCTGCTGGTGGAGCCGGTGCTCATCACGGCGGCGGCCGCGACGAACCCCTGGCACGCCCTGGTCTACACCGGCGCGGGCACGCCGGACCTGACCGGGTCGGCCCTGTGGGGCTTCGGGCCGCTGTTCTGGGTCCACTCCCTGTACTGCTACGCCGTCCTGGCGGTCGGCATCGCCATGGTCGGCCACGCCTGGTGGACGGCGCCCGCCGCCTTCCGCGCGCAGCGGCTGGGTCTGCTGGTCGCCGTGCTGGTGCCGGCGGTCGGCAACGCCCTCAACCTCCTCGGCGCGCTGCCGGTCGACCTCGACCCCACACCGCTCGGCCTCGCGGGCACCGGCGTGGTCATGGCCTACGCGCTGTTCCGCGAGCACCTGTTCACCTTCACGCCCGTCGCCCGCGCGCTCATCATCGAGGGGATCAGCGACGCGATCGTCGCCGTCAGCCCCATGGGCCGCGTCATCGACGTCAACGCCGCCGCCGTCGACCTCGTCCACCGCATCGATCCCGGCGCCACGCAGATCATCGGCGCCCGTGCCGCCGACCTCCTCCCGGCGTCCATGGCCGGCACGGACGAGGCCACCGAGGTGCACGTCGATCTCGACGGGCGACCGGCCGAGCTGCACGTGCGCAGCTCCCGCCTCGTCGGCCGCCGCGGCCGGTCGCTCGGCAGCGTCCTGGTGGCCCGCGACGTCACGGAGGTCGCCGCCCAGCGCCGCCACCTCGCCGAGGCGAACGCCCGGCTCACCGAGCAGGTCGCAACGATCGAGCGGCTACGGTCCGACCTGGCCGAGCTCGCCGGCCGGGACGCGCTCACCGGGCTGCACAACCGCCGTCATCTCGTCACCGAGTTCGCGGCACTGCTCGCCGCCGCGGGCTCCTCCGGGGAGCCGCTGAGCGTCGTCCTGCTGGACGTCGACCGCTTCAAGTCGATCAACGACCGCCACGGCCACCTCACGGGTGACGCGGTGCTCGTGGCCGTGGCCCACCTGCTGGCCGGTGCCGCGCCGGACGGAGCGCTGGTCGCGCGCTGGGGCGGGGAGGAGTTCTTCGTCGCGCTGCCCCGCACGTCCGGCCCCGAGGCCGCGAGCTTCGCCGACGGGGTGCGCG
The DNA here is from genome assembly GCF_007991755.1 of Cellulomonas aerilata. Taxonomy (GTDB): domain Bacteria; phylum Actinomycetota; class Actinomycetes; order Actinomycetales; family Cellulomonadaceae; genus Pengzhenrongella; species Pengzhenrongella aerilata. The sequence goes on from NZ_BJYY01000015.1 coordinate 6,664, forward strand.
CCCGGCTGGAGCGCGACGGCGTGGCGGTCGCCGGCCGGACGATCCCCTGCACGGTCAGCGGCGGGGTGGCGACGTCGACCGCGGACGGCGCGACCACCGACGCGCTCTTCCACGCGGCCGACGTCCGGCTGCACGCGGCCAAGCGGTCCGGCCGCAACCGGGTCCTGGCCTGCGGCCCGGGCGTCCCACCGCCCGCCGGCCACGCGCCGGCAGCCCTCGTCACGCCCGAGCCGGTGGCGGCCGGGGGCGGCGACGGTCCCCGCCCCCGGCGCGAGAGGGGATCGGCACTAGGCTGAGGTGGCATTTCCCCCCAGCCCAAGGAGCATTCATGGCCAGCATCGAGGCCGTCGGCGCACGCGAGATCCTCGACTCTCGCGGCAACCCCACCGTCGAGGTCGAGGTCGCGCTCGACGACGGCACCATCGCCCGGGCCGCCGTGCCCTCGGGCGCCTCGACCGGTGCCTTCGAGGCCGTCGAGCGCCGCGACGGCGACAAGGCCCGTTACGGGGGCAAGGGCGTCGAGGACGCGGTCAACGCCGTCATCGACGACATCGCGCCCGAGCTCATCGGCTTCGAGGCGACCGAGCAGCGCCTCGTCGACGCCGCCCTGATCGACCTGGACGGCACGCCCAACAAGGGCAAGCTCGGCGCGAACGCCATCCTCGGCGTCTCGCTCGCCGTCGCCAAGGCCGCCGCGGACTCCGCCGACCTGCCGCTGTTCCGCTACGTCGGCGGCCCGAACGCGCACGTGCTGCCGGTCCCGATGATGAACATCCTCAACGGCGGGTCGCACGCCGACTCCAACGTCGACGTCCAGGAGTTCATGGTCTGCCCGATCGGCGCCACGACGTTCCGTGAGGCGCTGCGCACCGGCGCGGAGATCTACCACTCGCTGAAGTCGGTGCTGAAGTCCGAGGGCCTCGCCACGGGTCTCGGCGACGAGGGCGGCTTCGCCCCGAACCTGTCGAGCAACCGTGCGGCCCTCGACCTCATCCTGGTCGCGATCGAGAAGGCCGGCTTCGTGGCCGGTCAGGACGTCGGCCTGGCGCTCGACGTCGCGGCGACGGAGTTCTTCCGCGAGGGTGCCTACCAGTTCGAGGGCCGCCCGCACTCGCCCGAGGAGATGCTCGCGTACTACGAGCAGCTCGTCACCGACTACCCGCTGATCTCCATCGAGGACCCGCTGTCGGAGGACGAGTGGGACAGCTGGGCGCAGCTCGTCTCCACCGTCGGCAACCGGGTGCAGGTCGTCGGCGACGACCTGTTCGTCACCAACCCGACCCGCCTGGCGAAGGGCATCGAGATGCGCGCGGCGAACTCGCTGCTCGTCAAGCTCAACCAGATCGGCACGCTGACCGAGACCCTCGACGCCGTGACCCTCGCCCAGCGCAACGGGTACACCGCGATGATCTCCCACCGGTCCGGCGAGACCGAGGACGTCACGATCGCCGACCTGTCGGTCGCGACCAACGCCGGCCAGATCAAGACCGGTGCGCCGGCCCGCGGCGAGCGGATCAACAAGTACAACCAGCTGCTGCGGATCGAGGAGGAGCTCGACGACGCCGGCCGCTACGCCGGCCGCAGCGCCTTCCCGCGCCACCAGGGCTGAGCCCGTCCGACGGAGCCCGGCGACCCTCGGGGTCGCCGGGCTCCGTCGCGCCCGGCGCCGGGACACGTCGAAGGACGGGGGCTGCGGCTCCCGCCGGGCACGACGGGGCACAATCGGTGCCATGTCCCCGCGTCGCCCGAGCTCCCCGCACCGCGGTGCCCGGGGGACGGGGACCGGGTCGAGCACCCCGGCGCGCGGGGTGCCGAGCGCGCGCGGGTCCGTCCGGCACGGCTCGAGCCGCAGCACCGCCGGGGTCACCCGGACCGGGCGCGGCGCGGCTGCGCGGACGGGTGCCCGGGGCGCGTCGACGCGGCCGGCCTCGCGCACGGTGGCCGGCTCGGGCGGCCGACCCCCGGCCGGGACCGCGGTGGAGCAGCCGCTGCGCGTACCGCGCATGTTCACCGTCCGCGCGATGGTGCTGTTCGTCGTCCTCCTGCTGGCGTTCGTGCTGCTGTTCCCCACCGTGCGTGCCCACCTGGCGCAGCAGGCCGAGAACCGGGCGCTCGCCCAGGAGGTCGCCGACGCCCGGGAGCGCACCGAGGACCTGACCGCGGAGCTCGAGCGCTGGGGGGACGAGGCATACGTGGTGGCCCAGGCGCGTGAGCGGCTCGCGTTCGTCCGCCCGGGCGAGACCGCCTACCGCGTCGTGGACCCCGAGATCGTGCCGGACCCGACGGAGCCGGTCGTCCCGCCGGCCGGCGCCGGGCCGGCGCTCGCGCCCTCGGGCACCACGGACCCGTGGTACAGCACCATCTGGGAGTCGGCCCGCGTGGCGGGGGAGGCGGACGTGCAGGACCCGACGCCGGCCGACGGCGCCGAGTCACCTGCCGTGCCACCCCTCGTGCCGGACCCGGCGACCGACCCCGCGGCGCCGGACCCCGCCGTGCCCGCGGGCGACGGCTCCTCCCTGCCGGACTGACCGGCACCATCTCCGCCCGGCCCCACGGGGCCGACGTCGAACGGACCGCAGTGAACTCAGCCCCGCCCCCGTACGCGACCGGCGAGACGGTCGTCCCGCGCGATCTCGAGACCCTCGCCGAGCAGCTCGGACGGGTCCCGCGCGGTGTGGTCGGCATCGCCGCCCGGTGCGTGTGCGGTCGCCCGCTCGTCGTGCGCACCGCTCCCCGCCTGGACGACGGGACGCCGTTCCCGACGACGTACTACCTCACCTCGCCCGGTGCCGTGGCGGCCGTCAGCACGCTCGAGGCCGGCGGGCTGATGAAGGAGTGGACCGCCCGGCTCGCCGACGACCCCGAGCTCGCCGCGGCCTACGCCCGCGCGCACGAGCACTACCTGACGCAGCGGGAGGAGCTCGGGCACGTCGAGGAGATCGCCGGGATCTCGGCGGGCGGCATGCCGACCCGCGTCAAGTGCCTGCACGTGCTGGTCGGCCACGCGCTCGCGGCCGGCCCCGGCGTCAACCCGCTGGGCGACGAGGCGCTGGAGCTCATCCGCCCGACGTGGCGGCCGGACCGCTGCAGCTGCTGACGCCGGCGCCTGGGAGCCGGGGGCGTGCCGTGGCGGGCGGAGGGTGCGCGGGGGAGATGGCAGGCTGCAGCCCATGACACGCGTGGCCGCCATCGACTGCGGGACCAACTCCATCCGGCTGCTCGTCGCCGACGTCGACCCGGCCGGCGGCGCGCTCACCGACCTGGACCGCCGCATGGAGGTCGTGCGGCTCGGGCAGGGCGTCGACCGCACCGGGCGGCTCGCCCCCGAGGCGCTCGAGCGGACGTTCGCCGCCACGCGCCGCTACGCCGACATCTGCGCCGAGCTCGGCGTCGAGCGCACGCGCTTCGTCGCCACGTCCGCGTCCCGCGACGCCGAGAACCGTCAGGACTTCGTCGACGGCGTCCGCGCGGTGCTCGGGGTCGAGCCCGAGGTCGTCGGCGGGGACGAGGAGGCGACCCTCTCCTTCCGGGGCGCCACGAGCGTGCTCGCCGACCGCCACCCGGCACCCTTCCTGGTCGTCGACATCGGCGGCGGGTCCACCGAGCTCGTCCTGGGGACGACCACCCCGAGCGCGATGCTGTCCATGGACGTCGGCTGCGTCCGGCTGACCGAGCGTCACCTGCACGACGACCCCCCGACCGCCGCCCAGGCGAGCGCCGCCGCGACCGACGTGGGTGCCGCGCTGGACATCGCGACCGGGGTCGTGCCGGTGGGGCGGACCGCGACGCTCGTCGGCGTCGCGGGCTCGGTGACCACCGTGACCGCCCACGTCCTGGGGCTGCCGCGCTACGACCCGGAACGGATCCACGGGGCCACGCTGGGCGTCGACGAGGTGCTGGCCGCGTGCGACGACCTGCTCCGGCGCACCCGCGCCGACCGGGCGGCCCTGCCCTTCATGCACCCGGGGCGCGTCGACGTGATCGGCGCCGGAGCCCTCGTGTGGGCCGAGGTGATCCGCCGGGTCCGCGACGAGGTCGCGACCGCGGGGGGCGAGCTGACGCACGTGGTCACCTCCGAGCACGACATCCTCGACGGCATCGCGCTGAGCGCCGCAGCCCGGACCTGAGGCGCCCCGCGGCCCGGGTGGCTGCTCGCACGCCCCGTGGCCGTGCGGTGTGGCCGCCGTCACGGCCGGTGCGACAGGACCGACGCGCGGGCGGAGATGAAGGACGCCCCCCGGCGAGATACGGTTTCCGACATGTCTACGACTGCCCCCGTCCAGGGCGACGCCACGAAGAGCGCGTCGGCCCCGCGTCCCCGCAAGATCCCCCGGGTCGTCGTGCTCGGCGGTGGCACGGTCGGCCTGTACTCGGCCCGCCGGCTGCACAAGCGCCTGGGCAAGCGCGAGGCGGCGATCGTCGTCGTCGACCCGCGCCCGTACATGACGTACGCGCCGTTCCTGCCCGAGACCGCCGCCGGGTCGATCGACCCGCGCAACGTCGTGGCGCCGCACCGGCGCGCGCTCAAGGGCATCGACGTCCTGCAGGGGCACGTGACGGAGATCCGCCACGCGGACCGCACGGTCCAGGTCCAGCCGGAGGAGGGTGACCCGTACTGGATCACCTACGACCACCTCATCGTGGGACTGGGCTCCGTCGCCCGCACGCTGCCGATCCCCGGCCTGGCGGAGGAGGCGATCGGCTTCAAGAACGTGGAGGAGGCCGTCGCCGTCCGCAACCACGTGCTCAACCGGATCGACGTCGCGGCGTCCACCTGGGACCCCGAGCTGCGCCGCCGGATGCTGACCTTCACCTTCGTGGGCGGCGGGTTCGCCGGGATCGAGGCGATGGCCGAGCTCGAGGACATGGCTCGTGCGGCGGTGAAGTACTACACCTCGATCGAGCAGTCGGACATGCGCTGGGTGCTCGTGGAGGGGTCCACCCGGATCCTGCCCGAGGTCAGCGAAGAGCTCGGCGGCTACACCCTGGAGCAGCTGCGCAAGCGCAACATCGAGGTCCACCTGTCGACGTTCCTCAGCTCGTGCGAGGGCGGGCACGTGGTGCTGTCGAACAAGACGGAGTTCGACTCGGACACCATCGTGTGGACGGCCGGGGTCAAGGCCAACCCCGTGCTGAAGAACTCCGACCTGCCGCTGGACAAGATGGGCCGGGTCGTCTGCCTGCCGACCCTGCAGGTCGCGCAGGAGGACGGGACCGTCGTCGCGGACGCCTGGGCCGCCGGTGACTGCGCCGCCGTGCCGGACCTGATCAACCCGGGCAAGTTCTGCCCGCCCAACGCCCAGCACGCGCTCCGTGAGGGCAACCACATCGGCGACAACCTCGCGCGCGTCCTGCGCAGCGCCGAGCCCACCGAGTACAAGCACAAGAACCTCGGCGCGGTCGCGTCGCTCGGCATGTACAAGGGCGTGGCCCAGCTGTTCGGCCGCGTCAAGCTGCGTGGCTTCCCCGCGTGGGTGATGCACCGCGGCTACCACGTCATGGCGATGCCGACCTTCAACCGCAAGGTGCGCATCGCGTCGGGCTGGATCGGCGCGGCGCTGTTCCGCCGCGAGGTCGTGGCGCTCGGCTCGCTGCACGACCCCCGTGCGGAGTTCCGGGCCGCCTCCGTGCCGCCCAAGGTGAAGCCCGAGCAGGCCGCCGTGGCGCCGGAGTCCGCGACGGACGTCGCCACGTCTCCCGACGCCACGACGAAGCCGGGCCAGCCGGTCCAGAAGGACGCCAGCTCCTGGGACAGGTGAGCCCGGGACGCGCCGGCTGACGCCGGCACGTCGGTCGGACGACCGCCGCACGACCCCGAAGGGCCCCGCCGCACGGCGGGGCCCTTCGCCGTCCGGACCGCCGCACGGCGGGGCTCTTCACCGCCCCCACCCCGGGCGCGAGGACGCCCCGAACGGCTCGCTGACGACCGTCCGGCGGTGGCTGGCAGGATGGGCGCCGCGCGGCATCGCCCCCGTAGCCCAATCGGCAGAGGCAGCCGGCTTAAACCCGGCCCAGTGCAGGTTCGAACCCTGTCGGGGGCACCCTCGTCGCCCCGCCGTGCCTGCCCGACGCCCGCCCGACGCCTCGCCGGGCGCGGGTGAAAACCCGTCCCACCCGGGTGAACGGGGCAGGAACGGCGGGTGACGGCTTCCATACTGGCGGCGAGCTCCGGCGCGGTCGGGGGACCACGGGCGGAGGACTCGCATGGCCATCGATCACGTCACCAGGGCGCGGCGCGTCCGCACCTCCGCGCCAATCCCCGGCGGTGAGCCCGCCTCCCCGCGCGTCCCGCTGGAGCGCCGCGCCGTCTGGGCGCTCGGGCTCCCGACGGTCGCCGTCTTCCTGGCCGCAGCCCTGATGCAGGTCGCGATCACGGTGTCCGGACCGCACCCCTGGCTCCTCGCGACGTTCGGGCTCGACGGCGAGCACAACGTCCCCGCGTTCTGGAACTCCGTCCTGCTGCTGGCGATCGCCGCGGCAGCCCTGCTCCTGTCCGTCCTCACGCCCACCGGACGGACGCCGTCCGCCGGCCTCTGGCGCCTGGCCGCGGTCGCGGCGACCTACCTGTCGATGGACGAGGCGCTGTCCCTGCACGAGAAGCTCGGCAGGCCGGTGAACTGGCTCTCGGAGCGCTGGGGCGTGGACGTGCCCACCTACACGTGGGTGATCCCCGGGGCGGTCATCGTCATGGCGGCGGGGGTCCTGGGCGTGCGCGTCGTCGCGTCCCTGCCGCGGGACGTCCGCCTCGGCCTGGTCGCCGGCGTCGCCACCTACGTCTCGGGTGCGCTGGTGGTGGAGACGGTCAACGGCGCGCTCTTCGCCGCCGGGCGCCACTCCCTGTACGCGCTGTCCACGGGTGTGGAGGAGCTGCTCGAGATGACCGGCTGCCTCGTGGTCGCGTGCGTCCTGCTGCGGCTCGTCGACCTCCACCCCGTGACGCGCGTCATGACGCTGCGCGCTGCCGCGTCGCCGCGGGTGGAGAGCGACGACTCCGCGGACCTCACCACGTCGGACTAGGGCTCCGCCCTCCCCCCCGGCGGACGGCGGGGGCGGGCGTCCGTGGCGACCTCGCGACCTGCCGCCTGCGACCACGTGGTCGCGATGCGCTGCGGCGTCGGCGAGCCCCCTCCCGCGGGCACCAGGTCGGCCGCGGTGAGGCGGGACGTGGACGACGTCGACGCGGGCGTGCACCGGATCGACGGCCGTCCGACCGCCTTCTACTACACCTGGGCCCGCGCCGCGCGACGAGCGCGCGCGGTCCGGCCCTCGGCGCCCCGATGAGGCCGGCACCGGCACCCTGTCGACCCCTCCGTGCCCGCGACCTGCGGTTTTCTCCGGTTGCGGGACCTGGGGGCCTCCATATGCTGGTTCGAGGTCAAGCCACGGCCAGCCGATCCGGTCGCCCGGGTTCCGTCGACGACCGGACCGCACGACGCACCGACGGTGCGGCGGGTGTTCCGGACGGGCGGGGCTCGGCTCCGCCGGCGCCACCGCGGCAGCGCCCCTCCCGCAGCTCACGGCGGGTTGGATCACACGAAGAGGAAGGTGTCTCGCGATGGCAACCGGTGAAACCGGGTTCGACGACGTCAGCTTCGACTTGATCTCCCTGCAGTACCACTCGCTCAAGGCGGGTCACGACTACGGCCAGTACGTGCGGGACGCCCGCAACGCCGGCCGCGAGGACATCGCGACCTTCTTCGAGCAGGTGATGGCCGAGGACTCCAGCCGCGCCCAGCGCTGCCACGAGTTCCTCCGTGAGCTGTCCGGGTCCGGGGAGTCGGGGCCGGCTCTGACCTAGAGCCGGTGCGGGTGTCCCACCCGCATCCTCGGCACCTCGGTGCACAGCGCCCCCACCGGCGGGCGTGGCCGCTGCCAGCAGACCAGCACTCCAGCGAAGGGCAAGATGATGACCGAGAGCTACGACAACACCCGTCCCCCCGGAACCCTGCCGACCTCCGACGAGCTCGGCGACAGCACGCTCCCGCCCTCGTACCCGGCGGGATCGGGCTCCTACGAGACCGGGACCTACGGGACGACGACGTACACCGGCGCCCACGTGGCCGACGACTCGGGCGACACCTCGAAGGTCGACCAGGCCAAGGAGAAGGCCGGCGAGGTCAAGGACCAGGTCAAGGGCGAGGCTCAGAACGTGGCCCAGACGGCCGCCGCAGCGGGGAGCCGCGTGGCCGACACCGCCAAGGAGCAGGCCGCCCAGGTCACCGGCGAGGCCCGCCGGCAGGCCAAGGACATGCTGCAGCAGACCAAGAGCCAGCTGACCTCCCAGGTCGGCGGCGGCCAGCAGAAGCTGGCGACCGCCATCCGCACGGTCGGCACCGAGCTGAGCACGATGGCCGGCGCCTCCGACCAGCCCGGCGTCGCGTCGGACCTGGTCCACCAGGCGTCCGGGGTCGTCGACTCCGTCGCCTCGTGGTTCGAGAACAAGGAGCCGGCCGACGTGCTCGGCGAGGTCACGACCTTCGCCCGTCGTCGGCCCGGAGCCTTCCTCCTCGTGGCCGCGACCGCTGGTCTCGTCGCCGGCCGCCTCGCGCGGAGCCTGAAGGACCAGGCCACCGCCGACCAGGAGGCCGCGCAGCCGAGCTACGTCGGCGGCGACTACGCCACCACGGGCTACGAGACGGCCGCGACGGGGTACACGACCGACACCGGCTACGCCGGTGACGCGTACACCACGCCGACGACGTCCGCGTACGGCACCACGACGTACGGCACCCCGGACGTCCCGGGCACCACGACCGGTGGCTACGGGGGCACGGCATGAGCGCCCCCGACCTGGGCGGCGCCACCGCCATGAGCCCGCCGGCGACCTCGTCGTCGTCGGGCAGTGACTCCCCGTCGATCGGCCAGCTCTTCGGCGAGGTGAGCAAGGACATCTCCACGCTCATGCGCCAGGAGGTCGCGCTCGCGAAGGCGGAGATCACCCAGTCGGCCAAGCAGGCCAGCAAGGGCGCCGCGATGTTCGCCGGCGCCGGCTACGCGGGGCACCTGACCGTGCTCTTCCTGTCGTTCGCGCTGTGGGCCGGCCTGGCCTACCTGCTCGACAACTGGGCCTGGTCGGCGCTGATCGTCGCGGTGATCTGGGGGATCGTCGCCGCCGTGCTCGCACTGCGCGGCAAGAAGGAGATGAAGGAAGTCCAGGGCATGCCGAAGACGGCGGACACCGTCAAGAAGATCCCTGACGCGGTCAAGGGCAACGAGGAGGCAGCACGATGAGCAGCAACGACCCCGAGCAGATCCGCCTGGAGATCGAGCGCACGCGCGCCGAGCTGAGCAGCGACGTGGACGCCCTGACCGACAAGGTCAGCCCGAGCAACATCGCCCACCGCCAGGTCGACAAGGCCAAGGGCGTCGTCGGCAGCGTGCGGGAGAAGGTCTTCGGCGCCGCGTCGCACGTCAAGGAGTCGACGTCGTCGGCCACCTCGTCCGCCGGAGGCGGCCTGTCGTCGGTCGGCGGTGCGGCGCACTCCGCCGCCGGGTCCGTCGCCGGTGCGGCGCACTCCGCCGCCGGCTCCGTGACCGGTGCGGCGCAGTCCGCCGCCGGCACGGTCACCGGTGCGGCGCACTCCGCCGCCGGCACGGTCAGCGGAGCCGCGCACGCGGTCGGCGACCGGGTGTCCTCGCTCGGTGGCGCCGCGGCCGGCGCACCGTCGGCCGCGATCCGCCAGGCGGAGGGCAACCCCCTCGCCGCGGGCCTCATCGCGTTCGGCGTGGGCCTGCTGACGGCCGCCCTCCTGCCCTCCACGCAGAAGGAGCGCGAGGCCGCGCGCACCGTCAAGGAGAAGGCGCAGCCGATCGGCCAGCAGCTCGGTGACGTCGCCAAGGGCGTCGCCGCCGACCTCAAGGAGCCCGCCCAGGAGGCGGTCGCCGCGGTGAAGTCGACCGCGACCGACGCCGCCCAGGCGGTCAAGGACGAGGGCACCTACGCGACGATGGAGGTCAAGGAGGGCGCCCAGGGCGCCGTCCAGAACGTCCGCTCCGAGCAGCAGGGCTGAGCACAGCACGACAGATCGACCCGCCGCCGCGGGCACGGGCAGCCTCCGTGCCCGCGGCGGCCTCGTGTGGCGGTCAGACGCCGCACGACCCCTCGACGCGACAGGACGACCGATGGCAGACACCAAGAAGGCCCAGGCCCCGCACCCGGACGACCCGCGCAAGCCTGACGACCCGTCGGACCTGACCAAGCCGTCGTGGAAGTACATCCTCCGCAAGACGATGCGCGAGTTCGGCAAGGACCAGTGCACCGACCTGGCCGCCGCGCTGACCTACTACGGCGTGCTGGCGCTGTTCCCCGCGATCCTGGCCGTCGTCTCCCTGCTCGGCCTCGTGGGTGACCCGCAGAAGACGGTGGACGCGATGCTCGGCATCGTCTCCGACCTCGGCCAGCAGGACGCCGTCCGCACCCTCGAGCCGACCATCAGCAAGCTCGCCACCGCCCCTGCGGCGGGCCTGGCGTTCGTCACCGGTCTGCTGGGCGCCCTGTGGTCGGCGTCCGGCTACGTCGGCGCGTTCGGCCGGGCGATGAACCGCATGTACGAGGTGCAGGAGGGGCGTCCCTTCTACAAGCTGCGCCCGCTCATGCTGCTCGTCACGCTCGTCGCCGTCACCCTCATGGCGATCATCGGCCTGTCCCTGGTGGTGAGCGGCCCCGTCGCGGAGGCCATCGGCAACGCGGTCGGGCTCGGCGGCACCGCGCTGACGATCTGGAACATCGCCAAGTGGCCGGTCCTGGCCGCCCTCGTCGTGCTCGTGATCGCGATCCTGTACTACGCCACCCCGAACGTGCAGCAGCCGAAGTTCCGCTGGATGAGCATCGGGGCGGGCATCGCGATCGTCGTCGCCCTCGTCGCGTCGGTGCTGTTCGGCTTCTACGTGTCCAACTTCGGCAGCTACAACGAGACCTACGGCTCCCTGGCGGGCGTCATCGTCTTCCTGCTGTGGATCTGGATCATGAACCTCGCGCTCCTGTTCGGCGCGGAGTTCGACGCCGAGGTGGAGCGCGGGCGCGAGCTGCAGGCCGGCATGCCCGCCGAGGCCACGCTGCAGCTCCCGCCGCGGGACACCACGAAGATCGAGAAGGACGAGAAGAAGGAGGCGGAGGACCTCAAGCGTGGCCGAGCCCTGCGCGAGCAGGCCGGCCGCAGCCAGACCCCCGAGTCGGAGCAGCCCGACCGCAAGGGCTGAGCCCGCCCACCTCGCTCCGTCACGAGGCCGTCGCCGTGCTCACCCGAGCCCGGCGGCGGCCTCGCGCTCCTCCACCTCGCGGTTCCAGTCGCGCTTGGCCGCGCGCCAGCCCTCGTCGTCGGCCCCCAGCCGCCAGTAGCCGGAGACCGACAGGTTCTCGACCGGGACACCCCGCTCGATGCGCAGGTGGGCTCGCAGCTCCTTGACGAAGCCCGCCTCGCCGTGGACGAACGCGTGCGGCACGCCGTCGGCCCACCGCAGGCCGCGCACCTCCGCGACGAGCGCCTCGCCCACCGGGCGCCCCGACCGGTGCACCCACCGGACCTGGGCGCCCGCCGGGACGTCGAGCGGCACCTCGTCGGCGGGGCCGTCCACCTCCAGCAGCGCGACCGCCCGGGCTCCGGCGGGGAGCCGCTCGAGCACCACAGCAGCGGCCGGGATCGCGCTCTCGTCCGCAACCAGCAGGTGCCAGTCGGCGTCGGGGGACGGCGAGTACGCCCCACCGGGGCCGAGCAGCAGCAGCGTGTCGCCCGGGCGCGCGCGGGCCGCCCACGGACCGGCCAGCCCGGCGTCGCCGTGCACGACGAAGTCCAGCGTCAGCTCGCCCGCGGCCCCGTCCCACACGCGCACGGTGTAGCTGCGCAGCCGCACGGGCTGGTCGGCGGGCAGCACGTCGCGCAGCGCGTCGAGGTCGACCCGGTCGTCCTGGTCGCGCGGCAGCACGTCCGGCGCGGCCGGGGGGAGGAAGACGGCCTTGACGTAGGAGTCCGCGCTCGACGACGGCGCGTACCCGGCCAGCCCCGGACCGCCGAGCACGACACGCACCATGGCCGGCGCGATGCGCTCGGTGCGGACGACGGTGGCGGTCAGCGCGGAGCGTGGCCGTCGGGTCGGGGTCTGCGGCCGGGTCGGTGCGTCGGTCACGGGTCTCCTCGGGCAGCGGCGGGCCGTACCGCGACGGGGACGGGTCCGTCACGCCGGCAGGTCGGGCGAGGCTAACCTGCGCCGCGGCGCCTGCGGTGCGGCGCCCGTCCGGCGGTCACCGGGCGGGCGGTCACCGGTCGGGCGTCAGCCCGGCCTGACCAGCCCGGACTCGTAGGCGAGGACGACGGCCTGCACCCGGTCGCGCACGTCCAGCTTGGCCAAGATCCGTCCGACGTGGGTCTTGACCGTCGCCTCGGAGAGCACGAACCGGCCCGCGATCTCGGCGTTGGACAGGCCCTCCGCCATCGCGCGCAGGATCTCCAGCTCCCGGGCCGTCAGCAGCCGGAGCCGGGGGTCCAGGGTCGGGGTGCCGGGCTCGGGGTCCCCGGGAGCCGGCAGCGCGCCGGCGAACATCTCCAGCATGCGGCGCGTGACCCGGGGCGAGACGACGGCGTCCCCGGTGGCCACGGCGCGGATCGCGGCGACGAGCTCGGCGGGGCGGGCGTCCTTGAGCAGGAACCCGCTGGCGCCGGCGCGCAGCGCGGCGAACGCGTACTCGTCCAGGTCGAAGGTGGTCAGGATGAGCACCCGGCACCCCGGCACGGCCTCGACCAGCCGCTGCGTCGCCTCGATGCCGTTGACCCCCGGCATGCGCACGTCCATCAGGACGACGTCGGGGCGCAGCGCCTGCGCCTGGCGCACCCCCGACTCGCCGTCCCCGGCCTCCCCGACGACGACGACGTCGTCCTCGGCCTCCAGCACCAGCCGGAACCCCATCCGCAGCAGCGCCTGGTCGTCGACGAGGAGCACCCGGACGGGTCCGGCGTGCTCGGTGTGCCCGGTGCTCCCCGTGGCGGCCGGTGCCGGCGATCGGTCCTGCGTCACCGCTCCTCCTCGTCCGTGCTCATCGGTGCCGGACCCCGTGCCGACCCCCGTGCCGGCTCGCGCGCCATCTCACTCGTCCCAGGTCAGCACGGCGTGCACCCGCCACCCGCCGTCGTGCGGACCGGCGTCCACGCGGCCACCGTAGACGGCGGCCCGTTCCCGCATGCCGATCAGCCCGCGACCGGACCCGTCGGTGGACCCGGCGGAGCCGCGGCCCAGCGCCGCGCCGCTGTCGGTCACGGTGATCTCCACCCGGCTGTCCGTCGAGGCCAGCACGACGTCGACCCGGCCCGTTCCCGGTGCGTGGCGCAGGACGTTGGTCAGTGCCTCCTGGACGATCCGGTACACCGCGAGCTGCAGGCCGGCGTCGGCCGGCAGCGCGGGCCCCGTCCGCGTCCAGCGCACCGGCACCCCGGCCGTGCGGAAGCGGTCGACGAGGTGGTCGAGGTCCACCGACCCGGGCTGCGGGTCCAGCGGCGCCTCGGCGTCCCGCAGCGCTCCCAGCACCCGCCGCATGTCCGCCAGCGCCGCCCGGCCCGTCCCGGACAGCTCGTCGAGCGCCTCGCGGGCCCGGTCCGGGGACCGCTCCATGGCGGCGCCCGCCCCGTCCGCCAGGGCGATCATGACCGACAGGCTGTGCGCGACGACGTCGTGCATCTCCCGGGCGATGCGGGCGCGCTCGGCCGCAGCGGCCAGCTGCGCGCCCTGGTCGCGCTCCACGGCGAGCGCGTTGGCGCGGTCGACGAGCGCGCCCACGTGCAGGCGTCGGTTGCGGACGCTGGTCCCGGCGGCGATGGCCACCAGCCCGAGCAGGGCCAGGGCCGTCACCGACGACCCCCGCATGTCGGCGCCGCCCGCGGGCTGCGTGCCGTCCTCCACGGGGAACGGGCCGGCTGCCAGGTCCACGGGGCTCTCCCACAGCAGGACGCCGCCGGCGGCGGGCAGCACCAGCGCCGCGAGCGTGATCCACGCCGTGCGCGGTCGGTGGGACGCCGCGACCGCGTAGACGACGAAGGCGATCGCCAGGTCGTAGCCGTTGAGCGTGCCGGTCGTGGCGACCGCGGTCACGGCGAGCACGCCGACGGCCACCGCCGTCGGCAGGGGCGCCACCCGCCGCCACACCAGCGCGAGGGCTCCGAGCGCGGTCATCGTCAGCATCGCGGGGACGTCGCGCGGCAGGGAGTCGTCGAACAGGGCGCTCAAGGTGGCCGGCACCGCGAAGATCGCCACCACGAGGGCGTCCATCACCCGGGGATGGCGCAGGAAGTACCGGCGCACCGGCCCGAGGCGCCGGGCGTTGAGCTCGGTGAAGACGGGCTCCTCGGCCGGCCCGCCGGCGGCCCCCGCCGCCTGGGCGCCCGTCACCACCGCCCCGGGGCCGCCGGCGTCGTCGGCTGCGCGTGCCCCTCGCGCGGACGCGCGTCGTGCCGGGCCGGCGCGGAGCCGACCCGGCACGGGGGGCCGGTGGACGCTCAGGCGTCGCGCCGGCGCATGAGGACCGCGGCGACCGCGATCACGACGGCCACCCAGGCGAGCATGACCCCGTAGCCCTGCCACGCGCCCAGCGCATCGGGGTCGGCGAAGGCGAAGTCCGACGGCATCATGACCTGGCTGCCGGCGGTCGCGGGCAAGTAGGGGCTGATCGCCTCGAAGAACCGCAGCGGGATGAGGGCGACGACGTTCTCGATCACCAGCAGCAGCCCCAGGACCGCGGCCAGCGCGCCGGCGGAGTGGCGCAGCAGGGCGCCGAACCCGAGGGCGAGCAGGGCGATCGCGGCGAGGTAGAGCGGGACGCCGACCAGGGCCCGCACCGTGTCGGCGTCACCCAGGTCGATCTCCAGCGACGTGCCCGACACGAACGGCAGGGTCACCCCGTACGACAGCGCGGTGCTGATCGCGCCGACCACGAGCACGGTGACGCCCAGCACGATCGCCTTGGCGGCCAGCGCCGGGAGCCGGGTGGGCACGGCGGCGAACGTCGAGCGGACCATCCCGGTCGTGTACTCGCCGGTGATGATGAGGACGCCGAGCACGGCGACGGCCAGCTGGGCCATCTGCGTCCCCGCGGTCACGGCGATGATCCCCATCCCGGGGGGCGCCGGCTCGTCGCCCTGGGTCATGCCCCAGGCGACCAGGGCCGCGATGCCCACCATGAGCACGACGGTCACGCCGAGGGTCCACCACGTCGAGCGCAGGGTGCGGAGCTTGACCCACTCGGAGGCGACCACGCGCCCGAAGGTGAGCCGCTCGGTGCCCCGGTCGGGGCGGTGCGCCGGCCCGGTGCGCCGGGTGTCGGCGGTCAGGGTGGTCATGTCAGAGCCTTCCGGTGGTGACGGCGGACCCGGCGGAGGCGCCGGCGCGGTGGGGTTCGGGGTCGAGGTGGGTGCCGGCGCCGGTGGAGTGGTACTCCACCTCGTCGGCGGTGAGGGACATGTAGGCGTCCTCGAGCGAGGCGGCCACCGGGGTGAGCTCGTGCAGGGCGAGTCCGGCGGCCGCGGCGACGTCGCCGATCGTCTCGGCCGTGGAGCCGGTGACCTCGATCTGCCCCGGGCCGGACGTGGTGACCGTGACGCCGGGCCCGGCGAGCAGCTCCACGAGCCGCGCGGCGTGCGGGCTGCGGACCTTGACCGTCGTGCCGGTGGCCCGGCCGATGATGTCCGCGACGGGCGCGTCGGCCACGACCCGGCCCCGCCCGACGACGATCAGGTGGTCGGCGGTGAGCGCCATCTCGCTCATGAGGTGCGAGGACAGGAACACCGTGCGCCCCTCGGCGGCCAGGTAGCGCACGAGGTTGCGCACCCACAGCACGCCCTCCGGGTCCAGGCCGTTGACCGGCTCGTCCAGCAGGAGGGTGTGCGGGTCGCCGAGCAGCGCGGACGCGATCCCCAGACGCTGCCCCATGCCGAGGGAGAAGCCGCCGACCCGCTTGCGGGCGACGGGCTCCAGGCCGGTCATCGCGATGACCTCGTCCACCCGGGACCTGCCGATGCCGTGCGTCGTGGCCATCGCGAGCAGGTGGTTGTACGCCGAGCGGCCGGTGTGGACCGCCTTGGCGTCCAGCAGTGCGCCGACCTCGTGCAGGGGGGAGCGGTGCTGGGCGTAGGAGCGGCCGTTGACGGTGACCGACCCGTGCGTCGGCCGGTCGAGGCCGACGACCATCCGCATGGTGGTCGACTTCCCGGCGCCGTTGGGGCCGAGGAAGCCGGTGACCTTGCCGGGCTGCACCGTGAAGGTGACGTCGTCCACCGCGGTCTTGGGTCCGTAGCGCTTGGTCAGGCCGTGGGCCTCGATCATGTCTCGCCGTCCTCGGGTCGTGTCGGTCGGGGCGATGCCCGCACCTCGACGCTAGGGGGCCCGACCCGCCCCACGGGACCACCGCCAGGCGCATCCGGGACGGCGTCCGGCGTACCTCTCGAGGACGACCCGTCGCCCCCGAGGATGACCCCGGCGTGCGGGAACGTGTGGCGCCCTGGCGGCGTTGCGTAGGGTAGGCGGCGGCCCAGCGACCACGCGCTGCCGGCGTGACCACGCCGACCACCGGCCGCCGTGACCAGGAGGAGAGCATGAGCAATCCCGTCTTCAACAACACCGCGGTGTTCCGCGACCCCCGGTCGCGCGGGCGCGGGCAGGGCTCGCAGCGCGGACCGGTGCTGCAGGGCGGCGTCCCGACGGCCGGGTACGACACCCGCTACGACCCGGCCACGCTCGAGGGCATGTACAACGCCCCCACCGCCACCACGGCGCAGACCGGGCGGCTGACCTACGACGACGTCATCGTCAAGGCCGGCGGCCTGCTCGCGGTCGTCGTCGTGGCTGCCGCGGCCACGTGGGCGCTGGTCCCGCAGACCCTGCTGTTCCCCGTCATGATCGTCGGCGCGCTCGTCGGCTTCGTGCTGGGCCTGGTGAACTCGTTCAAGACGAACCCCAGCCCGGCGCTGATCCTGGCCTACGGCGTCGCCGAGGGTGCGTTCATCGGCGGCATCTCGGAGATCTACAGCGGCCTCTACCAGGGCATCGTCCTGCAGGCCGTCCTGGCCACCATGGCGACGTTCGTCGCGTGCCTCGTGCTGTTCCGCTCGGGCAAGGTCCGGGTCACGCCGAAGTTCACGCGCTGGCTGATGGTCGCGATGGTCGGCTACCTGGTGTTCTCGCTCGTCAACGTCCTGCTCATGGTCTTCAACGTGGGCGGCGAGGGCATGTTCGGCCCGCTGCGCGGCGGGTTCCTCGGCGTCCTCGTGGGCCTGTTCGCGGTCGGCCTGGCCGCCGCGATGCTCATCGTCGACTTCGACTCCATCAAGCGCGGCGTCGAGCAGGGTGCCCCGGCGAAGTTCGCGTGGACGGCGGCCTTCGGCCTCGTCGTCACGCTGATCTGGATGTACCTGGAGTTCCTGCGTCTGCTGGCGATCCTGCGCGGCAGCGACTGACCTCCCGCACCACCCGACGAGGGGGCGGCCGCATCGCGGCCGTCCCCTCGTCGCTCGTCGGGGCGCCGTTACGATCGGGTGCCCTCCCGGACGCGCGACGACGCCCCGTCGTCCCGCCCATCAGGCAGCACGTGTCGAACCCCCGTCGAACCTCCAGGAGCACCGGTCCGCGATGAAGTACGCCCAGCACATCTCCGAGCTCGTCGGGAGCACGCCGCTCGTCCAGCTCACCTCCGTCACCCGCGGGCTGTCGGCGACCGTCCTCGCCAAGGTCGAGTACATGAACCCGGGCGGCTCGGTGAAGGACCGCATCGCGCTGAAGATGATCGAGGCGGCCGAGGCCAGCGGTGAGCTGCGGCCCGGCGGCACGATCGTCGAGCCCACCAGCGGCAACACCGGCGTCGGGCTGGCGCTGGTCGCCCAGCGCAAGGGCTACGACTGCGTGTTCGTGTGCCCGGACAAGGTCTCCCAGGACAAGGTCGACGTCCTGCGAGCGTACGGCGCGCGGGTCGTGGTGACGCCGACCGCGGTGGCCCCGGACAGCCCCGAGTCCTACTACTCGGTGTCCGACCGGCTCGTCCGGGAGATCCCGGGCGCCTGGAAGCCGAACCAGTACGCCAACCCCAACGGGCCGGCCAGCCACTACGAGAGCACCGGCCCGGAGATCTGGGACGACACCGACGGCCGCGTCACCCACTTCGTCACGGGCGTCGGCACCGGCGGGACCATCACCGGGACCGGGCGCTACCTGCACGACGTGTCCGCGGACCGCGAGGGCGGCCCCGTCCACGTGGTCGGCGCGGACCCGGCCGGCTCGGTGTACTCCGGCGGCGACGGGCGCCCGTACCTGGTCGAGGGCGTCGGGGAGGACTTCTGGCCGTCCGCGTTCGACCCGTCCGTGCCGGACGAGATCATCGCGGTCAGCGACGCCGACTCGTTCGCGATGACCCGCCGCCTCGCGCGCGAGGAGGGGATGCTGGTTGGGGGCTCGTGCGGGATGGCGGTCGTCGCGGCGCTGCGCCTGGCCGAGCGTCTGGAGGCCGAGGACCCCGCCGCCGCCGCGCAGGCCGTCATCGTCGTCCTGCTGCCCGACGGCGGCCGCGGCTACATGTCGAAGATCTTCAGCGACGCCTGGATGCGCTCGTACGGCTTCCTCGACGACGACGAGGCGGTCACCGCGTCGGACGTGCTGCGCACCAAGTCCGGCAACCTTCCGGACCTGGTCCACACGCACCCGACCGAGACCGTGCACGACGCCATCGAGATCCTGCACAAGTACGGCGTCTCCCAGATGCCCGTGGTCGGCGCCGAGCCGCCGGTCAAGATCGGCGAGGTCGCCGGGTCCGTCAGCGAGCGCGAGCTGCTCGAGCGGCTGTTCGAGGGCACCGCCCACCTGGCCGACCCGGTGAGCAGGCACATGGCGCCGCCGCTGCCGCTGATCGGGTCGGGCGAGGGCCTGGACGCCATCCGGACCGCGCTGCACGACGGCGACGCCCTGATGGTCGTCGACGACGGCTTCCCGGTCGGCGTCCTCACCCGGCACGACCTGCTGGGGTTCCTCGCGCACTGACGGTCCGCGGTGGACCCGTCGGGTCGCGGCCCCCGGCGCGCACGGGGCCGCGGGGACGGGGCAGGATGGTCGGCGTGCCGCTCGGCACGCCGACCCCGCCCTCCGAGGAGAACCACCCATGACCGCACAGCTGCCCACGGCCACCGGATCGTTCGGCGAGAAGCCGCAGCTGACGTTCCCCGAGACGCCCGCCCCCGAGGAGCTCGAGGTCGTCGTGCTGCAGGCCGGCGACGGGCCGCTCGTGGAGGCCGGGGACGACCTGGTCGTCAACTACCTGGGCCAGACGTGGGGCGGCAAGATCTTCGACAACTCCTACGACCGCGGCTCGTCCATCAACTTCCCGATCGGCGTCGGCGCCGTCATCGGTGGGTGGGACGAAGGGCTGGTCGGTCAGTCGATCGGCTCGCGCGTGATGCTGTCCATCCCGCCGCACCTGGGCTACGGCTCGCGCGGCATGCCCCAGGCCGGGATCAAGGGCACCGACAC
The DNA here is from genome assembly GCF_007991755.1 of Cellulomonas aerilata. Taxonomy (GTDB): domain Bacteria; phylum Actinomycetota; class Actinomycetes; order Actinomycetales; family Cellulomonadaceae; genus Pengzhenrongella; species Pengzhenrongella aerilata. The sequence goes on from NZ_BJYY01000015.1 coordinate 26,152, forward strand.
CCTGGTGTTCGTCGTCGACGTCGTCGGCGTGAACTGACCGGACCGGGCACGCCCGAGGACGACAGAGGGCACCTGCTCCCCGTGGGAGCAGGTGCCCTCTGTGTGCGTGAGCGGTCCCGTCAGGTCCCGGACCGGTCGGACCCGGACCCGTCAGACGCCGGTCAGGCCCACCGGGCAGGCGACGCCGGTGCCGCCCAAACCGCAGTAGCCGCCCGGGTTCTTGTCCAGGTACTGCTGGTGGTAGTCCTCGGCGTAGTAGAACGTGCCGGCCTCGGACGCCGGACGGATCTCGGTGGTGATGTCGCCGTACCCGGCACGCGCGAGCTCGGCGGCGTACGCGGCGCGGGTCGCCTCGGTCGCGGCCTCCTGCTCCGGCGTCGTGAAGTAGACCGCCGACCGGTACTGGGTCCCGCGGTCGTTGCCCTGCCGGAAGCCCTGCGTCGGGTCGTGGGACGTCCAGAACGCGCGCAGCAGCGCCTCGTGGGACAGCACCTCGGGGTCGTAGGCGACCATCACCGCCTCGGTGTGGCCGGTCATCCCCGTGCAGGTCTCCTCGTAGGTCGGGTACGGGGTGTACCCGCCCTGGTAGCCGGCGGCCGTGGTGACGACCCCGGGCAGCTGCCACATGGCGCGCTCGGCGCCCCAGAAGCAGCCCATCGCCAGGTAGAGCTGGGCGGTGCCGACCGGCCACGGGCCCTGCAGCGGCGTGCCCAGGACGGTGTGGGTCGCCGGGACGCGGTAGGGGTAGCCCTCGCGGCCCCGCAGCGCACGCGCCGGGTCGACCATCGAGGGACGCAGCATCGATCCGAACATGGGTGAACCTTTCGTCGGCGGTCGCCGTGTGCAACGCGCGGCGCCCTGCCGGGTGTTCCCGCACGTCGGCGCCTAGCCTTGGCTCTGTGAGCACCGCACCCCAGCGCAACCAGCCCGACATGACCGCCGACCGCGACTGGTCGCAGGCCGGCTTCTCGACCCGGGCGATCCACGCCGGTCAGGACGCCGACGCGGCCACCGGCGCGGTCGTGACCCCGATCTACCAGGTCTCCACGTACAAGCAGGACGGCGTCGGGGGCCTGCGCGGCGGGTACGAGTACTCCCGCTCCGGCAACCCGACGCGCACGGCCCTGGAGGAGGCGCTCGCCGCCGTCGAGGGAGGCGCGCAGGGCTTCGCGTTCTCCTCGGGCCTGGCCGCCGAGGACACCCTGCTGCGCGCGGTCCTGCGCCCCGGCGACCACGTCGTGGTGCCCGACGACGCCTACGGCGGCACGTACCGGCTGATCGCGCGCGTCTTCGGGCCGTGGGGGATCGAGCACACCCCGGTCAACCTGTCCGACGCCGACGAGGTCCTCGCCGCCATCCAGCCCGGCCGCACCAAGGTCGTGTGGCTCGAGACGCCGACCAACCCCCTGCTCGGCATCGCCGACATCCAAGCCATCGCGGGCCACGCCCAGGCCCAGGGCGCGGTGCTGGTGGTCGACAACACCTTCGCCACCCCGTACCTGCAGCGGCCGATCGAGCTCGGCGCGGACGTCGTCGTGCACTCGACCACCAAGTACATCGGTGGGCACAGCGACGTCGTCGGCGGGGCCGTCGTGGTGGCGCACGGGGCCCAGCTGCCGGTCGGTCTGCAGGGGCCGACCGGGACGACGTCGCTGGCCGATGCCGTCGGGTTCCACCAGAACGCGTCCGGTGCCATCGCCGGACCGTTCGACGCGTGGCTGACGCTGCGCGGGCTGAAGACCCTCGGGGTGCGGATGGACCGGCACTGCGCCAACGCCGCCGCGGTCGCGGAGTTCCTCGAGCGTCACGACAAGGTGACCCAGGTGATCTACCCGGGCCTGGCGTCGCACGAGCAGCACGCAATCGCGAGCAAGCAGATGAGCGGCGCCGGCGGGATGATCTCGTTCCGCACGGGCAGCGCCGAGACCGCCCTGGCGGTGTGCTCGCGGACCCGGGTGTTCACGCTGGCCGAGTCCCTCGGCGGCGTCGAGTCGCTGATCGAGCACCCCCACCGCATGACGCACGGCTCCGTGGCGGGCACCGCCCTGGAGGTCCCGGACGACCTGGTGCGGATCTCGGTCGGCATCGAGGACGTCGCCGACCTGATCGCCGACCTGGAAGAGGCACTGCGATGACCGACGAGACCACCACCTCCGGACGCCTCGGCACGCGCCAGGCGTCGGCCTCGCCCGCGGGGACGGCGGTGGCCGAGCCGTTCAGGGCACCGGCCGGCGCGACCGCGGTGCCGACCATCGCCCATCCCGAGACGCCCAGCGACCCCGTGCCGCCGTCCGTGCGCGCGGCCGCCTCCTGGTCGTGGCGGTTCCTCCTCATCGCCGCCGGGCTGGCGGGCCTGGGGTGGCTGCTGGCGTACTTCAAGGTGCTGGTGGTGGCCGTGGCCGTCGCGGTGCTGCTGTCGGTGCTGCTGGCCCCCGTGGTGACCTGGCTGCACCGCAAGGCCCGGTTCCCGCACGGCCTGGCGTCGGCGGTCGCCGTGCTGGGCATGCTCGCCGTCGTCGGCGGGATCGTGACGCTCGCGGGCAACTCCATCGTCAACGGGTTCGGCGAGCTGCGCGACGAGGCGCTGGCCGGGTTCCAGCAGACGATCGACTGGCTGTCCGAGGGCCCGTTCGCCCTCACCGCCTCCCAGCTGGACGACTACGCCCAGCAGGTGACCGACCTGGTCAGCACGAACTCCAGCTCGCTGGTCACCGGGGCGCTGTCGGTCACCACGACGGTCGGCCACGTCGTGGCCGGCTCCCTCATCACGCTGTTCTGCACGCTGTTCTTCCTGCACGACGGGCGGCACATCTGGGCCTGGGTCGTCGGCCTCCTGCCGAAGGGGTCGCGCGAGAAGGTGCACCAGGCCGGCCGCCGCGGACTGGTGACGCTGGGCGGGTACACCCGCACCCAGATCCTCGTGGCGCTGGTCGACGCGGCGGGCATCGGCATCGGTGCGGCGATCCTCGGGGTGCCGCTGGCGCTGCCGCTGGCCGCGCTGGTGTTCATCGGCTCGTTCATCCCGATCATCGGCGCCCTGGCGACCGGGGCGATCGCGATCCTCGTGGCGCTGGTGGCCCAGGGGCCCGTGGACGCGCTGATCATGCTGGGGATCGTCCTGCTCGTGCAGCAGATCGAGGGCCACGTCCTGCAGCCGCTGCTCATGGGCCACGCGGTGTCCCTGCACCCGGTCGCGGTCATCCTCGCGGTCGCGGCGGGCTCCTTCGCCGCCGGCATCGTCGGCGCGCTGTTCGCCGTGCCGATCGTCGCGGTGCTCAACACGGTGATCCTCTACCTGCACGGGCACGACAAGTTCCCGAACCTCGGCGCCGACGACCACCTGGAGATGCGCGCCCCGGCGAAGAAGGGCGTGGACACCGCTCCGGAGCGAGCCACCGTGTGAGCGCACCGCCGGACCGCTCGCTGCTGCGCCGGCCGGGGCCGCCGCCGTCGGTCACCGGCGAGGACGTCCGCGCCGCCGCGGAGCTCCTGCGCGGTGTCGTCACGGTCACGCCCGTGGAGGACAGCCGTGCGCTGACCGCGATCGCCGGCGTCCCGGTGCTGCTCAAGTGCGAGAACCTGCAGCGCGCCGGGTCGTTCAAGATCCGCGGGGCGTACGTGCGCATGGCGCGCCTGCCCGACGAGCAGCGGGCGCGCGGGGTGGTGGCCGCCAGCGCGGGGAACCACGCGCAGGGCGTCGCGCTCGCGGCACGGCTGCTCGGCATCGGCGCGGTGGTCTACATGCCGGTGGACGCCGCCCTGCCCAAGATCGCCGCGACCCGGGAGTACGGCGCCGAGGTCCGGCTGCACGGTGCGTCCGTCGACGAGGCGCTGGCCGCGGCGCTGGCCGAGTCCGAGCGGACCGGGGCCGTGCTCATCCACCCGTTCGACCACGCGGACGTCGTGGCGGGCCAGGGGACCCTCGGGCTGGAGATCCTCGAGCAGGTGCCGGACGTCCGGACCATCCTCGTGCCGGTGGGCGGCGGCGGGCTCGCGGCCGGCGTGGTGGCGGCGGTCCGGTCGGCCCGGTCCGACGTGCGCGTCGTGGGGGTGCAGGCGGCCGGTGCGGCGGCGTACCCCGCGTCCCTGGCGGCGGGGCACCCGGTGACCGCGCACGGCCTGGCGACCATGGCGGACGGGATCGCGGTCGGCACCCCGGGCGCGGTCCCGTTCGGGGTCCTGCACGCCGACCGGACCGAGGTCCGCACCGTCACCGAGAACGAGCTGTCCCGCGCGCTGCTGCTGGTCGCCGAGCGCGCGAAGCTGCTGGTGGAGCCGTCCGGTGCGGCCGCGGTGGCGGCGGTCCTCGCGGACCCCGGCGCGTTCGAGGGCCCGGTGGTGGCGATCCTGTCCGGCGGCAACATCGACCCGCTCGTGCTGCTGCGGGTCGTCCGGCACGGGCTCGCGTCCGCGGGGCGCTACCTGCACCTGCGGGTCCGGGTCGACGACACCCCCGGCTCGCTCGCCCGCCTGATGACCCGGCTGGCCGCGAGCGGGGGGAACGTCATGCACGTCGCGCACACCCGGACCGGCTCCGGCCTGGCGCTGCACCAGGCGGAGGTCGACGTCCAGCTCGAGACCAAGGGGCCGGACCACTGCGCCCAGGTCCTGCGGGACCTGCAGGCCGACGGCTACGGCGTCGAGCCGGGCTGACACCGGCACCCGGACCCGCACCCGCACCCGGCCTCGGCCGGGGAGCGCGACGCCCGCGCCGCCGACGCCGACGGCCCGCTGGAGGGCTCCAGCGGGCCGTCGGGTGGTCCGGGTCGTGCGGTGAGCGGCTCGCCCGCCGTCAGCCCACGAAGGGCTTGGCGGAGACGATCTGCACGGCGATCTCGCGGCCGTTCGGCGCGGCGTAGGTGACCTCGTCCCCCGCGGCGTGGCCGCTGATCGCGGCGCCCAGCGGGGACGTGGGGGAGTACACGTCGATGTCCGTGCCGCCGGCGATCTCGCGCGAGCCGAGCAGGAACGTCATCTCGTCGCCGGCCACCACGGCGGTGACCACCATGCCCGGCTCGACGACGCCGTCGTCGGCGGGCGTGCCGATCTGCACGTTGCGCAGCTTCTCGGTCAGCTCGCGGATGCGCGCCTCGAGCTTGCCCTGCTCCTCGCGGGCCGCGTGGTACCCGCCGTTCTCCTTGAGGTCGCCCTCGTCACGGGCGGCGGCGATGCGGGCCGCGATCTCCGTGCGCCGGGGACCCGACATCTCCTGGAGCTCGGCCTTGAGGCGGTCGTGGGCCTCCTGGGTCAGCCAGGTGACGGACGTCGTCTGGGTCATGGTCGCTCCTCGTCGTGTCGGCGTGGCGGGTGCGGGCGTTCGCCCGGCGGGTGTGCCTCCGCCGTGTGCGGTCGCGTCGCCGGTGACGCCCGGCCGCGGTCGGCGTTCTGCCCTGAACGGTCCAGTCTAGCAACCGGCTGTCGGCACCCGGCCGCGCGGCGGCCTCAGGGCTCGACGATCTCGCACCGGTCGACGATGCCGGTCACGGCGAGCTCCTGCGTGGCGACCGTGACGGTCTGCCGCACGGTGGGGGCGTCCGCCGGCCCGACCGTGGCGGTCACGACCCCGACCTCGGCGTAGGCCGCGCTGAGGGCCTGGACGGTGCACCGTGCGGTGTCCGCGGGGTCCTTGACGACCTCGAAGGTCACGTCCACGCGGTCCGGGCCGTGGACGACGTAGCCGACGTCGTCCCAGCTGATCGACCGCGTCCCGGGACGCAGACCCACCCACACGGCCCACGCGACCGCCACCGCGAGCAGCGCCGCGATCGCGACCCGTCCGGCCAGGCGGCGTCGCGGCCCGGGCTCCGGGCCGTAGCGCCCCGCGGGCGGGCGGGGGGTGGCGGTCTCGCTCATGGGGTCCTCTCGGGCAGGTCGAGCCGGTCGTCGCGGGTCGGGCCGGTCGGGACCGTCGCGCGGGCGAGGCGGGTCCGGCCGACCGGGTGGTCGGTGGTCGAGCCGGTCCACGGCCGGGTCAGGACCGGACGGGTGCGGGCCGGGGCCTTGCGGTGTGGACGGGCCGCGGGATGGGCCACCATTGTCCCTCGACGGGCCGACGCCAGTGTGCGGCCGGGTAGGAGGAGTGGTGAGCGCAGGACGGCGTCGACTCATGGCGGTGCACGCGCACCCCGACGACGAGTCGAGCAAGGGCGCGGCCACGACGGCGCGGTATGCCGCGGAGGGCGCGGACGTGCTGGTGGTGACGTGCACGGGCGGGGAGCGCGGCGACCTGCTCAACCCGCACTACCCGCCGGTCGAGCCGGGCCTGGAGGTCATGCGCGAGATCCGCCGGCAGGAGATGGCGGCGGCCGCGCAGGCGCTCGGCGTGCGCCAGCACTGGCTCGGTTTCGTGGACTCGGGCCTGCCGGAGGGCGACCCGCTGCCCCCGCTGCCCGAGGGCTCCTTCGCGACCCAGCCGCTCGAGGTGGCCTCCGCGCCGCTCGTGGAGCTCGTCCGACGGTTCCGCCCGCACGTCATCACCACGTACGACCCGAGCGGCGGGTACCCGCACCCCGACCACATCATGTGCCACCGGGTCGCGTTCGAGGCCTTCCACGCCGCCGGCGACCCCGAGCGGTACCGGGACCTGGGCGACCCGTGGCAGCCGCTGAAGCTGTACTACAACCACGGGTTCTCGCTGGTCCGCATGCGCGGGATCCACGAGGCGATGCTGGCGCGCGGCGAGGAGTCGCCGTTCGGCGACTGGATCGAGTCCCGCGAGGCGCGGGAGATCCCCGAGCGCCCGACCACGACGTCGATCGAGTGCTCCGCGTACTTCCGCATGCGCGACGACGCCCTGCGCGCGCACGCCACGCAGATCGACCCGCACGGGTTCTTCTTCGCCGTCCCGCGCGACCTGGAGGTCGCGTCCTGGCCGACCGAGGAGTACGAGCTCGCGGTCTCGCACGTGCCCACGCAGCTGCCCGAGACGGACCTGTTCGCCGGCATCGACGTCGCCGAGGACGACGTCGTCGACGTGGCGGTCGGGGTCGGTGCGGCCGGCGCCGTCGCATCGGTGGACGCCGCCCCGGCGGAGGACGGCCGGTGAGCGCGCTCGTGCTCGTGCTGCCCGAGGCGCTGGCCGGGCCGGCCGTCGCCGGGACGACCGCGTCGGTCGCGCAGCCGTCGCCGACCCCCGGCGCGCCGGTCGAGGAGCTCCAGGACTTCCAGGTCTCGCCCGGCCTGCTCGGATTCCTGCCGCCGTTCCTCATCGCGGTCGCGTGCGTCGGGCTGTTCCTGTCCCTCACCCGGCACCTGCGCCGCGTCGCCGTCCGGCAGGCGCAGGTCGACGCCGCCGAGGCCGCGGGGCGCGACCCGTGGGACGGTCCGGCGGGCGGCCCCGGTGGCACGGGCGGTCCCGGTGGCACGAGCGGGTCCGGTGGCACGGGCGGCGCCGGCGGCCCGGATGGTGCCGGCGGGGCTCAGGCCGACCGGACCGACCGGCCGTGACGACCCGGTGACGTCCCGGTGACCGCCACGCCCGCACCGACCACGGTGCGCGTCACGCTCGCCCAGCTCGCCGTCCCCGCGGACCGCGAGCGGGCGCGCGAGGACGCCGTCGACGCCGTCCGCACCGGGGCGCGGGACGGCGCGGCCGTCGTGGTCCTGCCCGAGTACGCCTCGGGGTTCGACCCGCGCGGGGTCGGGACGGACCACGCCGAGCCGCTGGTCGGGCCGTTCGTCAGCGCGGTCCGCGCTGCTGCGCGCGCCGAGGGCGTCGCCGTCCTCACCGGGACGACGCTGCCCGGCACCGAGCCGGATCGTGCCGTCAACGCGGTCGTCGCGGTGACCCCGGGCGGCGAGGTCGCCGGCGTCTACCGCAAGGTGCACCTGTACGACGCGTTCGGCCACCGGGAGTCGGACCGGCTCGAGCCGGGCGACCCCGCCGCCGCACCCCTCGTCCTGGACGTCGGCGGCCTGCGGTTCGGTGTGATGACCTGCTACGACCTGCGGTTCCCCGAGTCCGCACGGCGGCTGGTGGACGCGGGCGCGGACGTCCTGGTCGTCCCGGCCGCGTGGGCCGCGGGTGCGGGCAAGGCCGCCCAGTGGCGCGCGCTCGCGGTGGCACGGGCGATCGAGAACACGGCCGTCGTCCTCGGGGCGGGGCAGGCGGGTCGCGGCGTCGTCGGTGGCTCGCTGGCCGTGGCGGCCGACGGCGCGGTGCTCGCCGCCCTGAACTCGCGGCCCGGCACGCTGACCGTCGACGTGGCGGCGGCGGACATCGCCGCGGTGCGTGAGCGCAACCCGTCCTTGGTCAACCGCCGGTACACGGTCGTCCCGCGCGACGGCGGACGTCCGGCCGTCGCGCCCTGAGAGGTCGGGCTCGGGACGCGCCGGAACGGGCTCGGACCGGCCCGGGCGTGCGGTCCCCGCCGTCGGCTCAGGCCGAGCGCAGCGCCGCCGAGGCCACCGCGGCGAAGTGGCACCCGAAGCCGATGACCGTCAGCACGTGGAACACCTCGTGGAAGCCGAACCAGCGCGGGCTCGGGTTCGGCCGCTTGATCCCGTAGACGACCGCGCCGGCGACGTACGCGATGCCGCCGCCGACCACGAGCCAGACGACGCCGGTCCCGCCGCTGCGGGCGAACTGCGGCAGGAAGCCCAGGGCCACGCACCCCAGCGCCACGTAGATCGGCGTGTACAGCCAGCGCGGCGCCCCGAGCCACAGCACGCGCCCGGTCAGGCCCAGGACGGCGCCGACCCACACCACCCACAGCAGCAGGCGGGCGGTCGGCGGGTCGAGGAGCAGCAGGGCGAGCGGCGTGTAGGTGCCCGCGATGATGAGGAAGATGTTCGAGTGGTCCAGGCGCCGCAGCACGCCGGCCACCCGCGGGGACCAGGTGCCGCGGTGGTACACCGCGCTGGTCCCGAACAGCATGACGGAGGTCACGGCGAAGACCGCGGTCGCCCACCGCGCCGTCGTGGTCGGGGAGATCGCGACGAGGACCACGCCGGCGACCAGGGCCACGGGGAACATGCCCAGGTGGATCCACCCGCGCAGCAGCGGCTTGACCGCCGCGGCCAGCTCGGCGACGCCCTCGCGGACCTCGGCGCCGAGGCCGTCGTCCGGCCGGTCGGGAAGGGGTGAGCTCATGGGGGTGATCCTTCTCCGGTCGCCGTCTGGGGGTCGCCGTCCGAGGCTGCGGCTGTCGTGGGGTGGCGGTCGGGTGCCGACCGACGCACCCGTAGGTTACTCAACCGTAGGTTGGGGTGCGGAGGCCGACGGGCGCTGCGGTCGGCGGCCGGTCGGGTGGCCGGTAGCGTGGGAGACCCGCCGTCCTGCCGCCCGTGCCGCGGCCCGTCCGCCCCGTGGAGGAACTCGCGTGCGCCTGCCCCGCGCTGTGTACGGCCTCTACGAGCGCCGTCTCGCCGCGTCGTTGCCGCGCTCGAGCGTGCCGCGCCACGTCGGGGTCATCCTCGACGGCAACCGCCGCTGGGCGGCGTCGTTCGGCGAGCCGGCGTCGACGGGCCACCAGCGGGGCGCCGACAAGATCTTCGAGCTGCTGACGTGGTCCGAGGACGTCGGGGTCGAGGTCGTCACGCTGTGGATGCTGTCCACCGACAACCTCAAGCGCGAGCACGACGAGCTGACCGAGCTCGTCCGCATCATCACCGACGCCGTGTGCGACCTCGCCGCGACCGGGCGCTGGCGGATCCAGGTCATGGGCGACCTGGACCTGCTGCCGCCCGAGGCCGCCCAGAAGCTGCGCGGCGCCCAGCAGCGCACGGCCGCGGTGCGCGGCCTGCACGTCAACGTGGCGATCGGCTACGGCGGACGGCACGAGATCGTCGACGCCGTCCGGTCCCTGCTGCGCGAGCACGTCGAGCGCGGGACGACGCTGGAGCAGCTCGCCGACTCCTTCGACGTCGACCACATCACCGCCAACCTCTACACGCGCGGGCAGCCGGACCCCGACCTCGTGATCCGCACGTCCGGGGAGCAGCGGCTGGGCGGGTTCCTGCTCTGGCAGAGCGCGCACTCGGAGTTCTACTTCTGCGAGGCGTACTGGCCGGACTTCCGCCGGGTCGACTTCCTGCGCGCGCTGCGGTCGTACGCCGAGCGGGAGCGACGGCTCGGTCGCTGACGGCGCCGGCGCGCCGAGGTGGGCGGTCGGCGGGCGACCGGGGACCACCCCTCGGACGGGCGTCGCCGAGCCGGAGGTGCCGGGCGGGTGAACACCGCGGGTCGCCGCGCGTGTCGCGGAGGACGTGTCGGTGGCCCGGCGTAGCGTCCGCGGGGACGGACGGCACGTGTCGTCCTCCGGGAGGCCAGCCCATGGAGCACTCGCTCCGGGAGGAGGGCCGGTCACCGGCCCTGCGCCGGTCGACCGACCCCCACCCAGTCGCCGCCCGCCGGCCGGTCGCCGGTGGGAGGCAGCGAGAACGGCGCTGACATGCGCCCGAGGGAGCCCGCCGTGGTCACGAAGGCACACCACCCGCAGACCGCACGGGTGGACGGGGCCAGCGGCCCCGCCGCCGGTCCGACCGACGCGCCGGGCGCGCGCGTCACCTACGTGCTCGACACCTCCGTCCTGCTCTCCGACCCGAAGGCGCTGTTCCGCTTCGAGGAGCACGACGTCGTCCTGCCCGTGGTGGTGATCAGCGAGCTGGAGGCCAAGCGCGACCACCCCGAGCTCGGGTACTTCGCCCGCTCCGCCCTGCGGATGCTGGACGACCTGCGCGTGGAGCACGGCGGGCTGGACCGGCCCATTCCCGTCGGGGACGTCGGCGGCACCCTGCGCGTCGAGCTGGGGCACACCGGCACCGGCGTGCTGCCCTCCGGCTTCGCGCTCGGCGACAACGACACCCGGATCCTCGCCGTCGCCGCCAACCTCGCCCGCGAGGGGCGGACCGTCACCGTGGTGTCCAAGGACCTGCCGATGCGGGTCAAGGCGTCCGCCGTCGGGCTGCCGGCCGAGGAGTACCGCGCGCAGATGGCGGTCGACTCCGGCTGGACGGGGATGGACACGCTCGACCTCACCGAGCGGCAGATGGCGGACCTGTGGGAGCACGAGACGATCGACCTGGTCGACGTGGACGGCGCCGCGGAGCGCGGGCTGCGCGTCCACACCGGGCTGGTCGTGCACTCGCCCCGGGGCTCGGCGCTCGGTCGGGTCACGGCCGACAAGCGGGTCCGGCTGGTGCGCGGCGACCGCGACGCGTTCGGGGTGCACGGGCGCAGCGCCGAGCAGCGCGTGGCGATCGACCTGCTGCTCGACCCGGAGATCGGGATCGTGTCGCTCGGCGGACGCGCCGGCACCGGCAAGTCGGCGCTCGCGCTGTGCGCCGGCCTGGAGGCGGTCCTGGAGCGCCGCGAGCACCGCAAGGTCATGGTGTTCCGCCCGCTGTACGCCGTCGGCGGTCAGGACCTGGGCTACCTGCCCGGCGGCGAGGCCGAGAAGATGAACCCCTGGGCGCAGGCGGTCTTCGACACCCTGGGCGCGCTCGTCTCCCGCGAGGTGGTCGAGGAGGTCATGGACCGCGACCTGCTCGAGGTCCTGCCGCTGACGCACATCCGCGGCCGGTCCCTGCACGACGCGTTCGTGATCGTCGACGAGGCGCAGTCCCTGGAGCGCAACGTGCTCCTCACCGTCCTGTCCCGGATCGGGCAGAGCTCCCGGGTGGTGCTCACGCACGACGTCGCCCAGCGCGACAACCTGCGGGTCGGCCGGCACGACGGCGTCGCGGCGGTCATCGAGGCGCTCAAGGGGCACCCGCTGTTCGCGCACGTGACGCTGACCCGGTCCGAGCGCTCACCCGTCGCCGCGCTGGTGACGGAGATGCTGGAGAGCATCGAGGTGTGAGCGACGGCCGCCGGGGTGCCGGGGTCGCCCGGGCCCCGGCGGCCGTCACGGGTGCGCCGGGCGGTGCTGGTCGCCGGGCGGCGCGGGGTGCGCTCCGCGGTGCGCGGTGCGCCGGTCGGTGCGCGGGTACGCGCGGCTGTGGTGGCGGACCGGTGGTGGTGCGAGGTGCGACACACCAGCGACCCCTCGCCCTGACGCGTGCGGTGCCGATGTGACGGCGTCCACCGTGGCCGCCGGCCACCACCGTCCACCTGGAGCACCCCATGTCCCCGCGCGCCCCCCGCGGACTTCGCACCAGCCTTCGCGCCCAGCTCGTCACCATGGGAGCGGGCGCCGTCGTGCTCACCGCGGTCCTGCTGACGGCGCTCAGCGGTGTGCAGACCGGCGCCCTCGCCCGCCAGGCCGGCGCCGACGTCGACCACCTGAACTCCGCCGCCATGGACCAGACGTCCGTCCAGGCGCTGGGTCTCGTCTCCACCCAGGTCGCCACCGTCACCGAGCGCATGGAGGCGTCCATCCGCGTGGCGCAGCAGGTGCTCGCCTCGCACGGTCCGCTGGCCCTCGAGGGCGCGGTCCCGTGGACCGTGACCAACCAGGTGACCAAGGCCCAGACGTCGATGGAGCTGCCCCGGGTGACCGTCGGGGGCCGGTGGCTGGGCCAGAACGCCGACATGGCGACGCCCACCCCCGTCGTCGACGACATCGCCGCCCTGCTCGGCACCCCGACGACCCTCTTCCAGCGCACCGGCCCGGAGGGCGACATGCTCCGGGTCGCGACGAGCGTGCCCACGGACACCGGCGCTCGGGCCATCGGCACCGCCATCCCGGCCAGCCAGCCGGACGGGACGCCGACCCCGGTCGTCCAGGCGCTCCTCGCCGGCGAGAGCTTCTTCGGCACCGCGACGGTCGTCGGCAAGCCGTACGTCAGCGCGTACGCCCCGATCGTGGTGGGGGGCGAGGTCATCGGCGCCCTGTTCGTCGGGCTCGCGCAGACCGAGGTCGACGTCCCGCTGCGCGCGGCGCTGGCGGACGTCCGGGTCGGCGGGACCGGCTACATGACGGTGCTCGACGCCGCCGGTACGCACGTCGTCCCGCCGCCCGGCGCGGTGGAGGGGGAGTCCGCGCTCGAAGACGTGGACGCTGCCGGGGACCCGTACGCGCAGCGCCTCCTCGACGCCGCCGCGCAGCTCGAGCCCGGCGGCACCGCGGTCGTGCGGGTCGACACGGTCGCCGGCGGTCCGGCGACGGTGCACCTCACCCGGTTCGCGCCGTGGGGCTGGACGCTCGCCGCGTGGGGCTTCGACAGCGAGCTCCAGGTCGTCCCGGACCGGCTCCAAGCGGGCTCCACCGCGCTGGTGCGCAACGGGCTGCTCGCCGGGCTCGCCGTCACCCTGGCCGCGGGCGCGCTCGTCGTGCTCGTCTCCGGCCGCATCGTCGGCCGGGTGGGCCGGCTGACCCAGGCCCTGCGCCGCGTGGCTGCCCGGGACCTCTCGGTCCAGGTGCACGCGGAGGGCGCCGACGAGATCGGCGTGATGGGCATCGCGCTCGGCGAGGCGATCGACGGGATGCGGGACGCCGTCGGGCGCATGCAGGCGAGCGCGGACTCCGTGCGCGCGACGGCGAGCCACCTCGACGGCTCCAGCGGGACCCTCGGTGAGGTCGCCGGGGCGGCGACGACACGCGCGGACAGCGCCGCACGGAGCGCGTCGGTGGTGAGCTCGGAGGTCCGGGCGGTGACCGCCGCGATGACACAGATGCGGTCGGCGATCAGCTCCATCGCGGAGGGCGTCGCCGCTGCGAGCACCCAGGCGAGCGCCGCGGTGGACATGACCGCGGACGCCGCGGAGGCCGCGACCCGGCTGGGCGGCTCGTCGTCGGAGATCGCCGCCGTCCTCACCACGGTCACGCAGATCGCCGGCCAGACGAACCTGCTGGCGCTGAACGCGACCATCGAGGCGGCGAGGGCCGGCGAGGCCGGGCGCGGGTTCGCCGTCGTCGCCGGTGAGGTCAAGGACCTCGCGCAGCAGACGGCGCACGCGATCGAGACCATCGGTCCGGTGCTGACCGCGGTGTCCCGCGACGCCGGGGACGTCCGCAGCGCCATCGAGCGGATCACGGCGTCCATCGTCGTCGTCGACCAGCACCAGTCCGCGATGGCGGCTGCCGTCGAGGAGCAGACGACGACCACGGGGGAGATCGAGCGCAACCTGGTCACAGCCGCCACCAGCACGACCGACATCGCCGGGACGGTCACCTTCGTCGCCGAGGCCGCGCAGCAGACGTCCGCCGGTGTCGAGGACGTGCGCCGCGCCGTCGCCGACCTCGGCAGCGTGGCCGCCCGGCTCGGGGCCGGGGTGGAGGAGTTCACGCTGGCCCGCTCCTGACCGCACGACCCCTGCACGACGACGAGGGCCCGCTCCGGACCGGCCCGGAGCGGGCCCCGTCGTCCGTCAGGCCCGTGTCACGCCTGGGGCGGGCGGGTCATCGCCATGACGTCGAGGGCGCTGTCCAGCTGGGCCTCGCTCACCTCGCCGCGCTCGACGAACCCGAGTGCCACGACCGCCTCGCGCACCGTGACGCCGTGCTTGACGGCGTGCTTGGCCACCGTGGCCGCGGCCTCGTAGCCGATGACCCGGTTGAGCGGCGTGACGATCGACGGCGACGACTCCGCCAGCGCCCGCGCCCGCTCCACGTTCGCCTCGATGCCGGCGACCGTCTTGTCGGCCAGCACGGTCGAGGCGTTGGCGAGCAGCCGCACCGACTCCAGCACCCCGAGCGCGATGACGGGGATCTGCACGTTGAGCTCGAACGCGCCGCTGGCTCCGGCCCAGGCGACGGTCGCGTCGTTGCCGATGACCCGGGCGGCGACCATGAGGACCGCCTCCGGGATCACCGGGTTGACCTTGCCCGGCATGATGGACGAGCCCGGCTGCAGGTCGGGGATGGTGATCTCGCCGAGGCCCGTGTTGGGTCCCGAGCCCATCCAGCGCAGGTCGTTGCAGATCTTGGTCAGGCTGACGGCGATGGTCCGCAGGGCCCCGGACAGCTCGACGAGCCCGTCGCGGTTGCTCTGCGCCTCGAAGTGGTCGCGGGCCTCGGTCAGGGGCAGGCCGGTGTCCTCCACCAGCAGGGCGATCACCCGCTGCGGGAAGCCGGCCGGGGTGTTGATGCCGGTGCCGACCGCCGTCCCGCCCAGCGGGACCTCGGCCGCTCGGGGCAGGGCCGCCTGCAGCCGCTCCACGCCGTAGCGGACCGCCGCCGCGTACCCGCCGAACTCCTGACCCAGGGTGACCGGCGTCGCGTCCATGAGGTGCGTCCGACCGGACTTCACGACGTCGGCGAACTGCGTGGCCTTCGCCTCCAGCGCCTGCGCGAGGTGCTCCAGCGCGGGGACGAGCTCGTGCACGACGCCCGAGGTCGCAGCCAGGTGCACCGACGTGGGGAACACGTCGTTGGAGGACTGCGAGGCGTTGACGTGGTCGTTCGGGTGGACGGGGCGGCCCAGCCGCTGGGTCGCGAGGGTCGCGAGCACCTCGTTGGTGTTCATGTTCGACGACGTGCCCGACCCGGTCTGGAAGATGTCGATCGGGAAGTGCTCGTCGTGCGCGCCGGCGGCCACCTCGTCCGCCGCGGCGGCGATGGAGTCCGCGACCTCCCGGTCCAGCACGCCGAGCTCGGCGTTGGCCTGGGCCGCCGCCTTCTTGATCCGCGCGAGCGCCTCGATGTGGCTGCGCTCCAGGCGAGTGCCCGAGATGGGGAAGTTCTCCACCGCCCGCTGGGTCTGCGCGCGGTACAGCGCGTGGGCGGGTACGCGGACCTCGCCCATCGTGTCGTGCTCGACGCGGTACTCGGGCTCGGCGGCGGGGGGCTGGGTGGCGGCGGCATCGCTCATGGCGCTCATGGTGCCGCGCGCCCCGGCGCGGGGAAAATCGGCGGCGTCGCGGGGCGAGCAGGGGCCGGCCCCCGACGGCGGGGCAGATCAGACGGGCAGCCACCAGTCCGGGCGCGGCCGACCGGTCACGCCCGGAGCGCCAGGCCCGACGGAGCCGGTCCGGCCCGGTGCACCAGGCCCGGCGCGGCCGACCGGTCAGGCCGCGGGGGCGTCCTCGCCGATGTCGCCCACGACCTCGACCAGGGACACGCGCCCGTCGGCCAGGGTGTACTCCGCGCCCACGATCGCGCAGCGCCCCGCGGCGACGGCCTCGGAGAGGGCCGCGGAGTAGCTCTGCAGCATCTGCACCGTGTGCCGGGTGTGCACCCGGCCCAGGGTGGCGGCGTCGAGGTCGCCCGCGAGCGCCCCGACCGGGCTGCCCAGGCCCACGATGCTCGGGATGACCCGGTCGATGATCGCGCGCACGAACCCGGTGGGCAGCTCGCCGGTCGTCAGCGCCTTGGTGGCCGCCGCGACGGCGCCGCACCGGTCGTGCGCGAGCACGACCACCAGCGGCGTGTGCAGCAGGTCCACGCCGAACTCGATGGACCCGACCACGGTGGTGTCGAGCACGTGCCCGGCGGTGCGGACCACGAACAGGTCCCCGAGGCCCTGGTCGAAGATCAGCTCGGCGGCCACCCGGGAGTCCGCGCAGCCGAAGATGACGGCGAACGGCCGCTGCTCCTCGGCCAGCTCGGTGCGCCGGTCGATGCTCTGCGACGGGTGCTCCATCTCACCGGAGACGAAGCGGGCGTTGCCCGCCTGGAGCTGGGCCCAGGCGGCGGCGGGGGTCGTGGGTCGAGACATGGCGCCATCGTGGCAGGCGTGCGCCCGCTGTCCAGCCGGCGTCCAGCGGCGTCCGACCCCGCGCGGTGCCGCGTCGCTCACGCGGGCGCGGGGGCGCCGCCGTCCACCTCGGCCGCGCGGGGCGGGTCCGCCCCCGGTCGTGAGACCGTCACCGCCGCGATGCGGGCGCACCGCTCGAGCACGGGGACCAGCACCTCGGCACCGACGCCGCCGAGCGCGATGCGGTGCATCGCGCCGAGCAGCCCCGCCGACCACAGCCCGTCGACCAGGCCGGCCATGAAGGAGTCCCCGGCGCCGACGGTGTCGGCGACGTCCACACGCGGCGCGGGCACGTCGACCTCCACGCCGCCGGCCGTGACGGCGAGCGCGCCCTCCCCGCCGCGGGTGACCACCACGAGCGCCGGCCCGCGGGTCGCCCACCGGACCGCCACGTCGTGCGGCCGGGCGCCCGGCTCGAGCCAGGCCAGGTCCTCGTCGCTCACCTTCACGACGTCCGCCAGCGCCACGAGCCGCTCCACGAGGTCGCGCGCCTCGTCGTGGTCGCCGAGCAGGTCGGGCCGGATGTTCGGGTCGTAGGTGATCGTGGCGTCCAGCCGGGACTCGGCCAGGATCCGCAGGACCGCCGGGCCGCCGGGCGCGCGGGCTGCGCCGATGGTGCTGGTGTGGACCACGACGACGTCGGTCAGGTCGGGGACGGCCTCGGCCGGGACCTGCCAGTCCAGGTCGAACGTGTAGGTGGCGGCACCGCTCGCGTCGAGGGTGGCCGTGGCCACGGACGTGTGGTCGGCGCCGTCGCTGCCGGGGGTCAGCCGAACCGCGGACCGCTCCAGGTGCTCCCGGACCGTGCGGCCCCGCTCGTCCGTCCCGATCCACGTCAGGAGGTCGACCGGGCGGTCCAGGCGACCCAGCCCGAGCGCGACGTTGGCCGGGCTGCCCCCGGGGTGCTCCTGGGTCGAGCCGTCCAGGCGCCGGACGACGTCGACCAGCGCCTCGCCGATCACCAGAGCACGTCCCGCAGGCGCCGGGCCGGAGCGCCCGGGCGGGTCGGTCGCGACGCTGCCCGCGGTGTCGGTCACGGTGCAGTCTCCTCGTCCTCGTCGCCGGCGTGCGCAGCCGCCAGCCGCCGTCGGGCGCCGTCCAGCCACTCCTGGCAGCGGGTCGCCAGCGCCTCCCCGCGCTCCCACAGCGCGAGCGACTCCTCGAGCGTCGCCCCGCCCGCCTCGAGCCGGGCCACGACGGCGACCAGGTCGTCGCGGGCCTGCTCGTAGCTCAGCGTGGACACGTCCGGACCGGCGTCCGGGCCGGGCCGGGGGGTGGAGGTCGTCGACACGCTTGCCAGTATCCACGGCGCCCCGGACATCCCGCCGGGCGGCCGGGTCCTGCGGGAGCCGGCGCTCGCGGCCGGTCAGGCGGAGGTGACCGTCGCAGCCAGCTCGCCGTCCGCGAGCCGGACCCGCAGGCGGTCCCCGCCGGCGACGTCGTCGGGACTGCGCACCACGGCGCCGTCCACCCGCTGCACCACCGCGTAGCCGCGCTCGAGCGTCGCCGCGGGGGACAGTGCGCGGACCTGGGCGGCCAGGCGCAGCGTCTCCGCGGTGCCCCGGGCGAGCGCCTGCTCCATCGCGCGACGGCCGGCGTCGCGCCGGGCGAGCACCTCGGCGGCCCGGCCGGTGACCATCACCTCGGGCATCGCCAGGACAGGTCGGGACCGGACGGAGTCCAGGCCCGTCTGCTCCCGCGCGACGAGTTGCGTCACGGCGCCTCGGATCCGCCGGCGCGCCTGCACCAGCCGCGCGCGCTCCTCGGACACGTCCGGCACGATGCGCCTGGCCGCGTCCGTCGGCGTGGAGGCGCGGTAGTCCGCCACCAGGTCGAGCAGCGGGGTGTCGGTCTCGTGCCCGATCGCGCTCACCAGCGGGGTGCGGCAGTCGGCCGCCGCGCGCACGAGCATCTCGTTGCTGAACGGCAGCAGGTCCTCGACCGCGCCCCCGCCGCGCGCGACGACGATGACCTCGACGCGGGGGTCCGCATCGAGCTCGCTGATCGCGGCACTGACCTGCGGCACTGCGCCGGGGCCCTGCACCGCGACCTCGCGGATCTCGAAGGTGACGTCCGGCCAGCGCTCGCGGGCGTTGACGACGACGTCGTGCTCGGCCTTGGACCCGCGCCCGCAGACCAGGCCGATGACGTGCGGCAGGAACGGCAGGGCCACCTTCCGCGAGGCGTCGAACAGCCCCTCCTGGGCGAGCACGCGCTTGAGGTGCTCGATCCGGGCGAGGAGCTCGCCGACCCCGACCGGGCGGAGCTCCTCGGCCTGCAGCTGGAAGGACCCGCGCTTGGTCCAGTAGGTCGGCCGGGCGCGGACGACGACGTGAGATCCCTCACGCACCGTCGCCCCCGTGGCGTCCAGGACCTGGGCGCGCACGGAGACCGGCAGCGACATGTCGACGTCGGTGTCGCGCAGGACGAGGTACGCCGTCGCGCCGGTCGCACGCCTGTTCAGCTGCACGACCTGGCCCTCGACCCACACCGGCGCCATCTTCGAGACGTAGTCGGCGATCTTCGCCGAGAGCAGGCGCACCGGCCACGGACGGTCTGCGGTGGTCTCGAGGGCACGGGCGGGCAGCGGCTGTGGTGCGGTCCCCTCGGTCACCGGCTCAGGGTGCCACGTACCATGGGCAGGTGAGCGAGCAGCGCAAGAGAGTCCTCCTGGCGGCCCCGCGCGGGTACTGCGCCGGCGTCGACCGGGCCGTCGTCGCGGTCGAGAAGGCGCTGGAGCACTACGGCGCACCCGTGTACGTGCGCAAGGAGATCGTCCACAACAAGTTCGTCGTGGAGACCCTCACCGAGCGCGGCGCCGTCTTCGTCGACGAGACCGACGAGGTGCCCGAGGGCGCCCGTGTCGTGTTCTCCGCGCACGGCGTCTCGCCCGCCGTCCACGCCGCGGCCGCCGTCCGCGGCCTGAAGACGATCGACGCCACCTGCCCGCTGGTCACCAAGGTGCACAAGGAGGCCGTGCGGTTCGCGGCCGACGACTACGACATCCTGCTCATCGGTCACGAGGGTCACGAGGAGGTCGAGGGCACCGCGGGTGAGGCGCCCGCGCACATCCAGGTCGTGAACTCCCCCGAGGAGGTGCACAAGGTCACCGTCCGGGACCCGGACAAGGTCATCTGGATCTCGCAGACCACGCTCTCCGTCGACGAGACGATGGAGACGGTCCGGCGCCTGCGGGAGCGGTTCCCGACCCTGCAGGACCCGCCCAGCGACGACATCTGCTACGCCACCCAGAACCGTCAGGTCGCGGTCAAGAAGCTGGCGCCGCACTGCGACGTCGTCATCACCGTGGGGTCGGCGAACTCCTCCAACTCCGTCCGGCTCGTCGAGGTCGCCCTCGACGCCGGCGCACGCGCCTCGTACCGCGTGGACCGCGCGAGCGAGGTCGACCCGGCCTGGTTCGACGGCGCCACCACCGTGGGCGTGACGTCGGGCGCGTCCGTGCCCGAGATCCTCGTGCGCGACGTCCTCGAGCTGCTGGCCGGGCTGGGCTACGACTCGGTGGAGGAGGTGCGGACGGCGACCGAGGACCTCATGTTCTCGCTGCCGCGCGAGCTGCGCACCGACCTCAAGGCCGCGGGCGAGCCGCCGGCCCGTCCGCGCCGCGGCGCCCGCCGCGAGCTCGCCGTCGAACCGGTCTGACCCGCCGCACCGGCCACGCCGGCCCGGCAGCCGCGCGAGGCGCCCGCGGCGGGACCGGTGCCCTACCCGGTGCCCTCCACCGGGCCCCGGCGGTCGATCGGCACCACGCCGTCCAGGCGGTCGCCGACGCAGGTGAGCAGCTCCGGCGCGCTGACGGCGCTCAGCCGCGGGTTGGCGGCCGGCGGCGTCGGCAGGTCGGCGTCCACGACGTCCAGGTCGGCGAACCGGCGCGCCGTGACGAGCACGCGGGTCTCCAGGCTGGACACCGTCTGGTTGTAGGCGCCGGCCGCGCTGTCCAGCGCCCGCCCCAGCCGGGTCACGTGGCCCCCGAGCGTCGCCAGGCGCCCGTGCAGCTCTTTGCCCAGGGTCAGCACCTGCTGGGCGTTCGCGGCCAGCGAGTCCTGCCGCCAGGCGTACGCGACCGTGCGGAGCAGGGCGAGCAGCGTGGTCGGTGTCGCGATGACGACGTCGCGCTCGACGGCGTACTCGAACAGGGTCGGGTCCTGGTCGAGCGCCGCGTGCAGCAAGGCCTCCACCGGCACGAACATGACCACGAACTCCGGCGACGGCTCGAACTGGTCCCAGTAGCGCTTGGCGGCGAGGTCGTCGACGTGCTTGCGCACGTGCCGGACGTGCGCGCTCATCCGGGCGGCCCGCGTCGCCTCGTCGCGCGCCTGGGCGGCCTCGAGGAAGCCCAGGAAGGCCACCTTGGCGTCCACCACGATGCTCTTGCCGCCCGCGAGCCGGACGACCATGTCGGGCCGCAGCGGACCGTCGTCCGTGCGCACCTGGGCCTGCTCGACGAAGTCGACGTGCGCGAGCATCCCGGCCGACTCCACGACGCGGCGCAGCTGCAGCTCGCCCCAGCGTCCCCGCACGTGCGAGGAGCGCAGCGCCGTGACCAGCTCGGCCGTCTCCGTGCGCAGCCCCTCGGACGCCGCACGCATCGCCTGGACCTGCTCGCGCAGCGCGGCCTGACCGGTCAGCCGGCCCTGCTCCGCGGTGGTGAGCTCGGCGCGGACCTGCTCCAGCGTGCGCCCCAGCGGCTCCACGAGGCGGCGCACCGCCTCCTCGCGCTGCGCGAGCTCGACCGCGTGGCTCTGCTGACCAGCGCGCAGCCGCTGGTCCGCCAGGGCCAGGAACTGCTCGTTGTTCTGCGCCAGCGCGTCCGCGGCCAGGGCGCGGAACCGGTCGGTGAGGCGCTCCTGGTCCGCCTCGAGCGTGCGGATCCGCTCGGCGTGCGCCTGCCGCTCGCCGGCGAGCTCGGCGTGCGCGCGGGCCAGTCCGAGCTGCGCCCGGTGGACGGCCGCGGCGGAGCGACGCCCGGCGAGCAGCGCACCGAGGACCGCTCCGAGCACGAGCGCGGCCAGGGCGAGGACGACGTCCAGTGGGTCCATGCCGCCGACCGTGCCAGGTGCCTCCGACATCGGACGGCATCACGGTGAGCACGCGCCGCGTCGGCGTGGCGTGTCGGGGCCGCTGGATAGCCTGACGCCATGACGCACCCCGCTGCGCCCGTCCCCCCGCCGCCCGCCCCCGACCCCGCCCCGGACCCGGACCCGAGCACCCCGGCCCCGGCGCTCGCGCTGCGCGGCCTGTGGAAGCGGTTCGGGGACAAGGTCGCCGTCGCCGGGATCGACCTCGACGTCCCGGCCGGCTCCTTCTTCGGCCTCGTCGGTCCGAACGGCGCAGGCAAGACCACCACGCTGTCCATGGCCACCGGGCTGCTGCGGCCCGACGCGGGCGAGGTGCTCGTCCAGGGTCGGTCCCTGTGGGCGGACCCGACCGCGGCCAAGCGACTCCTCGGGGTGCTGCCGGACGGCGTGCGCCTGTTCGACCGCCTGACCGGGGCCCAGCTCATCACCTACGCCGGCCTGCTGCGGGGCATGGACCGCGACACGGTCGCCGAGCGCACGCAGGACCTGCTCGCGACCCTCGACCTGGCCGCGGACGCCGACACGCTGGTGGTCGACTACTCGGCCGGCATGACCAAGAAGGTGGCCCTCGCGGCGGCCCTGATCCACGCCCCGCGGCTGCTCGTGCTGGACGAGCCGTTCGAGGCGGTCGACCCGGTGTCGGCCGCGAACATCCGCGAGATCCTGCACGCCTACGTCGCGACCGGCGGCACGGTCATCGTGTCCTCGCACGTCATGGACCTCGTCCAGCGCATGTGCGACCACGTCGCGGTGGTCGCCGGGGGCCGGTTGCTCGCGGCGGGCACGGTCGACGACGTCCGCGCCGGCTCGACCCTGGAGGAGCGCTTCGTCGACCTCGTCGGCGGACGCCGGACCGGGGAGGGGCTCGCGTGGTTGCGCACCTCCTGAGGCTCAAGCTGACGCTGCTGCGCAACGGGCTGCGACGCAGCGCCTGGCAGCTCGTGGGCCTGGCGTTCGGGGCCCTGTACGCGGTCGGCGTGCTGCTGATCGCCGTCGGCGGGCTGGTCGCGCTGCGGTTCGTGCCGTCGCCCGACGCCGCGGTGGTGGTGACCCTGGCCGGCTCCGCGCTCGTGCTGGGCTGGTGGGTCGTCCCGCTGGTCGCCACGGGCGTCGACTCGACGCTGGACCCCCAGCGGTTCGCTACCTACGCGGTGCCGCGCCGGCCCCTGCTGACCGGGCTGGCCCTGGCGGGCCTGGTCGGGGTCCCCGGTGCGGTCACGACGGTCCTGGCGCTGGGGACGGTCGTCTCCTGGGCCCGTGGTCCGGCCACCGTGGTCGCCGCCGTCGTCGGGGCGGTCCTCGGCGTGGCGACCTGCGTCGTGGGTGCCCGGGCGACGACGGCCACGCTGGCCGGGGTGGTGGGCTCGCGCCGCTTCCGGGACAGCGCCGCCGTGCTGGTCGTGGTGCCGCTGATGCTCGTCGGCCCGATCCTCACCGCCCTGGGCGGGCTGCTGGCGGCCGGTGTGGACGCCCTGCCCGGTGTCGCGCGGGCGCTGTCCTGGACGCCGCTCGGCGCGGCGTGGGCGCTGCCGGGCGCGGTCGCCGCGGGGGAGTGGGTCGGTGCCCTGGGACGCCTGGTCGTGGCGTGCGCCACCGTCGCCCTCCTGGCCGCGGCCTGGTCGCGCGCCCTCACGCGCGCGCTGGTCCAGCCGCCGTCCTCGGGCCGGTCCGCGTCCCGGTCGCGGGGGCTGGGCGCGTTCGGGCGGGTGCCCGCCGGACCGACGTGGGCGGTCGCCGCCCGGTGCCTGGTCTACTGGCGCCGGGACCCGCGCTACGCCGGCTCGCTGGTGGTCGTCCCCGTGCTGCCGCTCGTGCTCGCGTTCGTGTCGGCCGACGGCTCCCGCGCGCTCATGCTCGTCGCCGCACCCGTCGCCGCGCTGCTCCTGGGCTGGGCGATCTCGGCCGACATCGCCTTCGACAGCACCGCGTTCGCGCTGCACGTGTCCAGCGCGGTGCCCGGGGCCGCGGACCGCGCGGGACGCGCCCTCGCAGCCGGGCTCATCGCCGTGCCGGTGGTCGTCGTGTTCGCGGTCGGGTCGGTCTGGTGGGTCGGGCGCTGGTCGGACCTGGCTCCCGTGCTCGGGGCGAGCCTGGGCATCCTGCTCACCGGCCTCGGGCTGTCCAGCGTGATCTCCACCCGCTTCGTCTACCCGGTCCCGCTGCCCGGGCAGAGCCCGTTCGCGACGCCGTCGGGCTCCCTGGGAGTGAGCATGCTCACCCAGCTCCTCGGCTTCGGCGCGCTCACGGTGCTGGTCCTGCCCGAGGTCGTGCTCGCCACCGTCGCGGTCGTCGGCGGCTCGGTGCTGCTCGGCGTGGTGACCCTGCTCGTCGGGCTCGTGCTGGGCGGCGCGCTGCTGGTCGGGGGGCTGCTGCTGGGCGCCCGGTGGTACGACCGCCGGTCCCCCGAGCTGCTCCAGCAGGTCACGGCGATGGCGTGACCGCCCCGTAGACTCGGGGCCCGTGGCACTCACCATCGGCATCGTCGGCCTGCCCAACGTCGGCAAGTCCACCCTCTTCAACGCCCTGACGCGCGCGCAGGTGCTCGCGGCGAACTACCCGTTCGCGACGATCGAGCCCAACGTCGGCGTGGTCCCGCTGCCCGACCCACGGCTCGACCGGCTCGCCGAGGTGTTCGCCAGCGAGCGGGTCGTCCCGGCGACCGTGTCGTTCGTGGACATCGCCGGGATCGTCAAGGGCGCCAGCGAGGGCGAGGGTCTGGGCAACAAGTTCCTCGCGAACATCCGCGAGGCCGACGCGATCTGCCAGGTCACCCGGGCGTTCGCCGACCCCGACGTCGTGCACGTCGACGGGCGCGTCTCGCCCAAGGACGACATCGAGACGATCAACACCGAGCTGGTCCTGGCCGACCTGCAGACGCTGGAGAAGGCGATCCCCCGGCTCGAGAAGGAGGTCCGCGGCAAGAAGGCGGACCAGGCCCTGCTCGACGCGGCCGTCGGCGCCCAGCGGCTGCTCGAGACCGGCACGACCCTGTTCCAGGGCGCGGCCGCGGCCGGGCTCGACCCCGAGCGCGTCGCCGAGCTGCAGCTCATGACGTCCAAGCCGTTCATCTACGTCTTCAACACCGACGACGACGGCCTCGCCGACACCGCGATGCAGGACGAGCTGCGCGCGTTCGTCGCGCCGGCCGACGCGATCTTCCTGGACGCCAAGTTCGAGTCCGAGCTCGTCGAGCTCGAGCCGGACGAGGCCGCCGAGATGCTGGCGGAGTCCGGTCAGGCCGAGCCGGGCCTCGACCAGCTCGCCCGGGTCGGCTTCCACACCCTGGGCCTCCAGACCTACCTGACCGCCGGGCCGAAGGAGGCCCGCGCCTGGACGATCGGCCAGGGCTGGACCGCTCCGCAGGCGGCCGGCGTCATCCACACGGACTTCCAGCGCGGGTTCATCAAGGCCGAGGTCGTCCACTTCGAGGACCTCGTCGCCGCCGGCTCCGTCGCGGCGGCGCGCGCTGCCGGCAAGGCGCGCATCGAGGGCAAGGACTACGTCATGGCCGACGGCGACGTGGTGGAGTTCCGCTTCAACGTCTGACCGCTCCGCACCGGCTCGTGCCGCCGCCGGGCCCGACGTGTCCCGCCGCGGGTCGCGAGGGTTACCCAGCAGTATCGATCGGGTAACGATCTGTGACCCGGGACACGGTGGTTCGGAATGCGCGATCCGCGTGTATAGCCTCACCCCAACCATCGAGGGCCCCCGCGGCACTCGGTCGCCGGCCGGGCTGTGCCGCCCTGCCGGTGCCTGCTGCCGCGCCGGGACCCCGATCTCTTCCAGGAGGAACAGTGACGATCAGGCGTAGGTATGCCGCGGTGTCCGCGGTCGCCGCAGGGGCGCTCCTGCTGACGGGCTGCGGCTCCGCCGGCGGCGGCGGGGACGACGAGGACGCGGGCGCGGGTGAGGCCACGGCCGAGGAGTTCGCCGACACCATCACCATCGGCATCGAGCAGACCCCGGATGCGTACAACAGCAACACCGCGGACGCCAACAGCGTCTACAACACGTACGTCAACAACATCACGCAGTCCGACTTCGTCAAGGTGCAGCCGGACGGCACCGTGGAGCCGAACGAGGCGCTCGGGACGTATGAGAAGACGTCCGACGACCCGCTGACCGTCGAGTACACCTTTGCCGACGACGCCGTCTGGTCCGACGGCACGCCGATCGACTTCGACGACGCGCTGCTCGCCTGGGCGGCCTACTCCGGGACGCACCCGTCCGGCGAGACCGACGCCGACGGCAACCCGGTCGACCTCTTCAACGCCGCCAGCACCAACGGCTGGGCCGAGGTGGAGATGCCCGAGGGCGAGGCCGGCGACAAGTCCTTCACGATGGTGTTCAAGAACCCCTACGCCGACTGGGAGGTGCTGGGCGCCGGCTTCATGCCGGCCCACATCGCCGCCGAGCAGGGTGGCCTGAGCGTCGAGGACGACGGCGCCGCCCTGGTGGACGCCATCACGAACAACGACACCGCGGCCCTGACGCCGGTCGCCGAGTTCTGGAACACCGGCTGGGCCTACCAGGCGAACCTGCCCGAGCTGCCCGACCCGGCGCTCATCCCGTCGTCCGGCCCGTACAAGCTCGACAACGCCTCCAACGGGACGCTGACCCTGGTGCGCAACGACCAGTGGTTCGGCGAGGAGGCGAAGACGGAGACCATCGTCTTCAAGACCGTCGACGCCAACGAGATGGTCCAGGCGCTGCAGAACGGCGAGATCGACCAGTTCGACCCGTCCAACGCCACCAAGGACATGCTCGACCAGCTCGAGGCCCTCGGCGACACCGTCGAGGTCGAGACCGGTGAGTCCCTGACGTTCAGCCACATCGACCTGGACACCTCGGCCACCGGCGTCTTCAACGACCAGCGCGTGCGGCAGGCGTTCGCCAAGTGCGTCCCGCGCGAGGAGCTCGTCGACAAGTTCGCCCGCCCCGTGTACCCCGAGGCGCAGGTCCTCAAGCTCCACGAGATCCTCCCCGCCCAGGCGGAGTACGAGGAAGCCGTCACGCAGGTCCCGTCGGCCAACGAGTACGACGAGGTCGACCTCGAGGGCGCCAAGGCGCTGCTCGCCGAGGCCGGCGTCACCACCCCACTGACGGTCCGCTTCACGTTCTCCGAGCAGTCCAGCCTGCGCGCCGACCAGGTGGCCCTGGTCAAGGCGTCGTGCGACCAGGCGGGCTTCAACATCGAGGCCAAGCCCGACCCCGACGTCTTCACCTCGCTGGCCTCCGCCCCGGGCACCTGGGACGCTGCGGTGTTCGGCTGGGCCGGCTCGGGCCTGATCGCATCCGGCCAGTCCATCTACATCACCGGTGGCAACCAGAACTACGGCAAGTACACCAACCCGGAGGTCGACCGGATCTGGGGCGAGCTCGTCCAGGTGACGGACCCGGCCGACGCGCTCCCGCTGCAGATCGAGCTCGAGGAGCAGCTCTGGAGCAACCTGTACAACGTCACGCTGTACGCCAACCCGGGCATGTCGGCCTGGAGCTCCTCGCTCGAGGGGCCGGTCTACAACCCGACGCAGTACGGCGGCACGTGGAACGCTGAGACCTGGACCAAGTCGCTCAGCTGACCTCAGGCAGTTCCAGCCGCGGCCGCGGGGGTCACACCGGACCCCCGCGGCCGCGGCGCGAGCGGGGACGTCGCCCGGTGTCGACCACCAGGTCGGCCGGCCTCCCGCGGCTCGTGTCCCCGCTCCGCACCGATCAGGGGGAGACGCATGCGTGTCTTCATCGTGAGGCGAGTCGTCGTCTCCTTCTTCATCGTCCTGGCCTCGACGGCCCTCATGTACGTCCTCGTCGCGCTCTCCGGCAACCCCCTCCAGGACCTGCTCGAGAACAACAGCCCGGGCCGGGAGGCGCGCATCGCCGCGCGCACCCAGGCGCTCAACCTGGACGTGCCGATCCCCGGGCGCTACCTGCTGT
This sequence comes from Cellulomonas aerilata, assembly GCF_007991755.1. Taxonomy (GTDB): domain Bacteria; phylum Actinomycetota; class Actinomycetes; order Actinomycetales; family Cellulomonadaceae; genus Pengzhenrongella; species Pengzhenrongella aerilata. Next base: position 53,760 of record NZ_BJYY01000015.1, read on the forward strand.
GGCTCCAGGACGTCGGCCAGTGCCTCGTGCCCGGAGGTGCCCAGTGCACGCTCGGGCTGGACCGGCAGAACCGGGCCGTGCTGCCCCAGCTCGAGGTCGCGATCGGCTCCACGCTGCGTCTGGTCATCGCAGCGACCGTCCTCGCGCTGCTGCTCGGCGTCGTGACCGGCGTGGTCACCGCGCTGCGGCAGTACAGCTCCTTCGACTACGGCGTCACCTTCGTGGCGTTCCTGTGCTTCTCGCTGCCGGTGTTCTGGGTCTCCACGCTGCTCAAGCAGTACATCGCGATCGACCTGAACACCTGGCTGCGCGACCCCGAGATGACCTACGCGTCGATCGTCCTCATCGGGCTGGTGGTCGGGGCGCTGTGGGCCGTGGTCATCGGGGGTGACCGACGGCGCCGCCTGGTCGTCCTGGCGGTCGCGACGCTGGCCACGGCGGGGACCCTCACGGTCCTGCTCAACAGCGGCTGGTTCCAGCGGCCCACGTTCGGCATCCTCGGCGTCGGCGTCGTCTCCCTCGTGGCGGCGTTCCTGTGGAGCGCGCTGTTCGCCGGGCTGCGCCCGCGCACCCGGCGCGTGCTCTACGCCAACCTGGCCGCTGCGCTGGCCGGCACCGTGCTGGTGGCCGTTGCGCAGCCGTTCATGGCGGACATGTCGTGGCTGACCTTCGCGGTGCTCGCGGTCCTGGTCGTCGCCGTGGCCGTCGCGATCGGGTGGGCGCTCGGGGGCCACACCCGCCGGCTGTCGGCGCAGATCGCCGGGGTCACCGGGGTGACGGTGGTCGTCCTGATGTCGCTGGACCAGCTGCTGCGCTCGTACCCCACGGTGTACCGCAAGACCGGGGGCCGGCCGATCGCCACCACCGGCTCGGAGACGCCCAACCTGAACGGCACGTTCTGGGAGACCAACCTCGACCTCGTGCTGCACCTGCTGCTGCCGACGCTGGCGATCATGCTCATCTCGTTCGCGAGCTACACCCGGTACACGCGCGCCAGCATGCTCGACGTGATGAACCAGGACTACGTGCGCACCGCGCGGGCGAAGGGCCTCAACGAGCGGACCGTCATCGTCCGGCACTCGTTCCGCAACGCGCTCATCCCACTGGCGACGCTGGTCGCGTTCGACTTCGCCGGGGTGCTCGGCGGCGCGGTCGTCACCGAGACCGTGTTCGGCTGGAGCGGCATGGGTCGGCTGTTCACGACCGGCCTGCAGCAGATCGACCCGAACCCCGTGATGGCGTTCTTCCTCATCACCGCGGTCGCCACCGTCCTGTTCAACATGATCGCCGACATCGCCTACGCGTTCCTCGACCCGAGGATCCGGCTGCGATGACCCGCCGACACCGACCCACCCACCCGGGAGGCCTCCGATGAACGACCGCGACCCGCGCTCCACGGAGGCGCCGCGCATCGAGAGCGACATGGCGGGCCTGGTCGCTGCGGACACCGACGTGCTCGAGGCGGCACCGACGGCGCAGCGCTCGGTGGCCGCGCGCAGCTCGGCGCAGACGATCCTGCTGCGCTTCCTGCGGCACCGAGCCGCCATGAGCGGGCTCGTCGTGCTGTCGCTCATCGTCCTGCTGGCGTTCTCGTCGATCGGCTTCGGTCCCGTCCCCGGCTGGTGGGGCCTGGACTTCCGGGTGCCGATGCCGCTGGAGGACGGCGGCCGTCCGACCCTGCAGCTGTGGCCGTTCAGCCTCGGCGCGCACCCGTTCGGTCAGGACAACATCGGCCGCGACTACTTCGCCCTGGCGATGAAGGGCACGCAGCAGTCGCTCATCATCGCGTTCCTCGTCGGGCTGGTCGGCACCGCGGTGGGCACCGTGATCGGCGCATGCGCCGGCTACTTCCGCGGCACCACCGAGTCGGTGCTCATGCGCATGACGGACGTCATCATCACGATCCCGCTGCTGGCGGTCGCGGCGGTCATCGCGCAGATCTCCGGCGGCGTCGGCGGCGTGTGGGGGCTGGGCATCTTCCTCGGCCTGGTCACCTGGACCGGTCTGGCGCGCATCGTGCGCGGGGAGTTCCTGTCGCTGCGCGAGAAGGAGTTCGTCGACGCCGCCCGCTCGGTCGGGGCGTCCAGCGGCCGGATCATCTTCCGGCACATCCTGCCGAACACGATCGGCGTCATCATCGTCGCCGCCACGCTGGCGATGTCGTCCGCCATCCTGCTGGAGTCCGCGCTGAGCTTCCTCGGCTTCGGCGTCCGGCCGCCGGCGACGTCGCTGGGCCAGCTCATCAACAACTACCGGTCCGCCATGGGCCCGCGTCCGTGGCTGTTCTGGTGGCCCGGCCTGTTCATCATCGCGATCGCCCTGGCGGTCAACTTCATCGGCGACGGGCTGCGCGACGCGTTCGACCCGCGCCAGGACCGCGCCAAGGCCTGAGGGGTTCCCCATGACGATCCACACACCCACCACCGCGGGGCGCCGCGTGCGCGAGGACCTCGACCCGGTGCTGGAGGTGTCCGGGCTCGGCGTCGACTTCCGGGTCGAGGGGGAGTGGGTCACCGCCTCCCGCGACGTGAGCTTCAGGATCATGCCGGGCGAGGTGCTCGCCCTCGTCGGGGAGTCCGGGTCCGGCAAGTCCGTGTCGTCCATGGCGATCCTCGGGCTGCTGCCCCGCAACGCCCGGGTCACCGGGTCGGCGAAGGTGCGCGGCAAGGAGCTCATCGGCGCCCGCCCGGCGGCCCTGCGCGCGGTGCGCGGCAACGACGTGGGCCTGATCTTCCAGGAGCCGATGACCGCGCTGAACCCCGTGCTGCCGGTCGGCTTCCAGGTGACCGAGGTGCTGCTCAGCCACCAGAACATCTCCCCTGAGCAGGCCCGGGAGCGGGCGATCGAGCTGTTCCGGCTCGTCGACCTGCCGAACCCCGAGGGGCGCTTCGACGCCTACCCGCACCAGCTGTCCGGCGGCCAGCGCCAGCGCGTGATGATCGCCATGGCGATCGCGTGCGACCCGGTGCTGCTCATCGCGGACGAGCCGACCACCGCGCTGGACGTCACCGTGCAGGCCGAGATCCTCGACCTGCTGCGGGACCTGCACGAGCGCCTGGACTCGGCGATCCTGCTCATCACGCACGACATGGGCGTTGTCGCCGACCTCGCCGACGACCTCGTCGTCATGCGCGACGGCGCCATCGTCGAGTCCGGCCCGATCCGGAAGGTGTTCGGGCACCCCGAGCAGACCTACACCCGCGACCTGCTGTCCGCCGTGCCGCACCTGGGCGCGGAGATCGCCGCCGGCACCCTTCAGGTGAGCGACCGCGCGGAGGAGCCCGCCCCTGCGGTCACCCCGGCGCTGGACCTGCGCAACCTCGTGATCGAGTACCCCGGACGTGGCCGCACGCCGGCCTTCCGCGCGGTCGACGACGTGTCGTTCTCGGTCGCGCCCGGCGAGGTCGTCGGCCTGGTGGGGGAGTCCGGCTCGGGCAAGACGACGATCGGGCGCGCCGTGGTGGGGCTGCTGCCCGTCACCAGCGGCACCGTGTCGATCGCCGGCGCCGACATCGCCGGGCTGTCCAAGCGGGAGCTGAAGCCGCTGCGCCGCCGGTCGGCGATCGTGTTCCAGGACCCGGCCGCGTCGCTCAACCCGCGGATGACCATCGGGGAGTCCATCGGAGAGCCGCTGCTCCTGCACGAGGGGCTGCGCAAGGCCCCGCTGGATCGGCGCGTCGAGGAGCTCCTCGACCGCGTCCGCCTGCCCCACGCCTACCGCAACCGGTACCCGCACGAGCTGTCCGGCGGACAGCGTCAGCGGGTCGGCATCGCACGCGCCCTGTCCCTGGGGCCCGAGCTGCTGGTCGCCGACGAGCCGACCAGCGCGCTGGACGTCTCCGTGCAGGCGCACGTGCTGGAGCTGTTCAAGGAGCTGCAGCGCGAGCAGGGCTTCGCCTGCCTGTTCATCAGCCACGACCTCGCCGTGGTCGAGATCCTCGCGAGCAGGATCGCGGTGCTCCGCAACGGCAAGCTCGTGGAGATCGGCTCGCGCGAGGGCGTGCTGCTCAACCCGACGGACCCGTACACGAAGCGGCTCATCGCCGCGGCGCCGGTGCCGGACCCGGACGAGCAGGAGTCCCGCCGGGCCGCGCGGGCGATCGCCCTGGCGGCAGGGGCCGACGCCGACCACTAGCTGGGCGGCGCCGCCGGGCAGGTCCTCGCCCGGCGGCGTGCGTGCCGGTGGCGGCCGGCGGCGTGCGTGCCGGTGCGGCCGTCGGCGTACGTGCCGGTGGCGGCCGGTGCCGCGGCCGGGGCGGGGGGCCGGGCGTCAGGCGAGGAGCGCCACGACGGTCAGCGCGGCCGAGCCGACGAGCCAGAGGACCGGCCCGCGGGCCGTCCGGTGCACGACACCGCCGCCCGCCCCGGCGCGGGCCGCCGGCGTCGTCCCGGATCCGGCCGACGGAGCACTGGAGCCGGCCGGCGGCGTGCCCGGGCCGCCGTCGCCGGCGTCCGCCAGCGCGCGCCGCCACTCGCGACGCACCCACGCCGCCGCGACGCCGGACGGGCTCGCCGTGGAGGCGCTGGCCGTGAGCGGCTCGTCGTCGTCCCACCCCAGCGCCCGGACGTCCCCGGCCGTGAGTCGCGCGTCCACGTGCCGGCCCGACGCCGGGGCGGCCCAGGCGCGCACCTGCTGACCGTCGAGGGTGTGCAGCGTGAGGGCGAACCGGGTCGACACGCGCTCCAGCGCGGCCCACGGCACGTCGACGTCGCGCAGCACGTTGCGCAGCCGCACGCCGTCGCCGTCCACCATGACCGCGGGCCGGACGAGCACGGCGTAGACCACCGTCGCCGCCAGCACGATCGCCGGCAGCTGCCGCACGAGCCCGGCCGAGCCGCCGTCGCGCACGGCCAGCCAGACCCAGCCGACCGTCACCACCGCCCAGGACACCGCGGCGACGGTTGCGGACGCCGGCCGGAAGGTCGAGGCGGACGGCTCGCGGGAGGGCACGCGCCCGATCCTCGCACGGGCTGTGGACCGGCCCCGTGCGGCTACCAGGCGCGGGTAGGCTCGGCAAGTCGACATGCGTCGTGGGGTGTCCGGGCGGGCCGGCCCACGCGTGTCCCGGCGCGTCCACGGGTGCGACCGTCGCCGTCCGTGTCTCGCATCGTGGGATGTACCATCCAGTATCATTCCGGTAACGATGTCGCACGGCGACGTGCGCACCTCTCGGACGGCAGAACCGGTGTCGGTACTGTCTCCGCCAACCCCTGGCGTCACGAACGGGTGCCCGGCGCGGGTACGAACCTCCGCCGGCACGTGGCGTCCCCCCTCTTGGAGGAACATTGAAGATCAGGCGAATCACCGGCTTCGCCGCCTCGGTGGCCGTCGGAGCGCTCGCGCTCACGGCCTGCAGCGGCGGGGAGCCGGCAGCGACGGAGTCGTCGGCCGAGGGCGGCGGCGGCGGCGCGTCGACCGGCATCGTGACGGTCAACGGCACGGAGCCGCAGAACCCGCTGGTGCCGACGAACACGAACGAGGTCGGTGGCGGCAAGATCCTCGACCTCGTCTTCGCCGGGCTCGTGTACTACGACGCCGAGGGTGCCCCGCACAACGAGGTCGCGGAGTCCATCGAGACCGAGGACGCCCAGAACTACACGATCACGCTGAAGGAGGGCTGGACGTTCACCAACGGTGAGCCCGTCACCGCCCAGAGCTTCGTGGACGCGTGGAACTACGGCGCACTGCTGAGCAACGAGCAGCTCTCCAGCTACTTCTTCTCGGAGATCGAGGGCTACTCCGACGAGACCGACTCGGAGCTGACGGGTCTGGAGGTCGTCGACGACCAGACCTTCACGGTCGCGCTGAGCGCGCCCAAGGCGGACTTCCCGCTGCAGCTCGGGTACTCCGCGTACTTCCCGCTGCCCGAGGCGGCGTTCGAGGACATGGACGCCTTCGGCGAGAACCCGATCGGCAACGGCCCGTACAAGCTCGCCGAGGGCGGCTGGGAGCACAACGTCCAGGCGGAGCTCGTCCCGAACGAGGAGTACGAGGGCGACCGCGCCGCGCAGAACGGCGGCATCACGGTCAAGTTCTACGAGACCCTGGACGCCGCCTACAACGACCTGCTCGCCGAGCAGCTCGACGTGATCGACGAGATCCCGGACAGCGCGTTCACGACGTTCGAGGCCGACCTGGGCGACCGCGCCGTGAACATGCCCTCGGCCATCTTCCAGTCGTTCACCATCCACCAGAACGAGGCGCACTTCTCCGGTGAGGAGGGGGTGCTGCGTCGCCAGGCCATCTCCCGCGCGATCAACCGCGAGGAGATCACCGAGACGATCTTCCAGGGCACCCGCACCCCGGCCAGCGACTTCACGTCGCCGGTCATCGCCGGCTGGTCCGACGAGGTCGAAGGCTCCGAGGTCCTGGAGTACGACGAGGCCGAGGCCAAGGACCTGTGGGCCCAGGCCGACGCCATCTCCCCGTGGGAGGGCACCTTCACGCTCGCCTACAACACCGACGGCGGCCACCAGGCGTGGGTCGACGCCACGACGAACAGCATCAAGAACACGCTGGGCATCGAGGCGCAGGGCAAGCCGTACGCCCTGTTCGCCGACCTGCGGACCGAGGTGACCAACCGCACCATCACCGGCGCCTTCCGCACCGGCTGGCAGGCGGACTACCCGGGTCTGTACAACTTCCTGGCCCCGATCTACGCGACCAACGCGGGCTCGAACGACGGCGACTACTCCAACCCGGAGTTCGACCAGCTGCTCCAGGAGGGCGCGTCGGCCGGCTCGGTCGAGGAGGCCAACGAGAAGTTCCTCCAGGCGCAGGAGATCCTGTTCCAGGACCTCCCGGCGATCCCGCTGTGGTACTCCAACGCGACCGGCGGCTCGGCCCAGACGGTCGACAACGTCGAGTTCGGCTGGAACAGCGTCCCGCTGCTCCACCAGGTCACCAAGAGCTGACCTGAGGACCACGTGACGAGGGGGTGGGGCCCGACCGGGCCCCACCCCCTGCTCATGCCCGCGGCGGATTCGGAGGCGCCGGTACCCGGGTCTACAGTTCCGCGTCGGGCGCGAACCGCCTGACCCACGACCCACACGAGGAGGAGACCTGATGGCCTGGTACATCGGGCGCAGGCTCTTGCAGATGGTCCCGGTCTTCCTGGGCGCCACCCTGCTGATCTACGCGATGGTGTTCGCGCTCCCCGGTGACCCCGTGCTGGCGCTCGGCGGCGACCGCGGGCTCAACCCGGCGGTGGCGGAGCAGATCCGGGCGGAGTTCAACCTCGACAAGCCGTTCATCGTGCAGTACCTGCTGTACCTGCAGGGGATCCTCACCTTCGACTTCGGGACGACGTTCTCCGGTCGCTCCGTGCGCGACGTCATGGCCGAGGCGTTCCCGGTCACCTTCCAGCTCGCCGTCATGGCGCTGGTCTTCGAGGCCGTGCTCGGCGTCGCCGCCGGGCTCGTCGCCGGCCTGCGCAAGGGCAGGCTGTTCGACGCGACCGTCCTGCTCGTCAGCCTGGTCGTCATCGCCGTCCCGACGTTCGTCATCGGGTTCGTGCTGCAGTTCGCCCTGGGCGTGCAGTGGCGGCTCCTGCCGCCGACCGTCGGCGGCGACGTCAGCTTCCGGACCCTGCTGATGCCGGCGCTCGTGCTCGGTGCGGTGTCGCTCGCCTACGTCCTGCGCCTGACCCGGACGTCGGTCGCCGAGAACCTCTCCGCGGACTTCGTCCGGACGGCGACCGCCAAGGGGCTGTCGCGGCCGCGGGTGGTGACCGTGCACGTGCTGCGGAACTCGCTGATCCCTGTCATCACCTTCCTCGGTGCCGATCTGGGGACCCTCATGGGCGGCGCGATCGTCACCGAGGGCATCTTCAACATCAACGGGGTCGGCGGCACCCTCTACCGCGCCATCCAGCAGGGCCAGGCCCCGACGGTGGTGTCGCTGACGACGGTGCTGGTGGTCGTCTACATCGTGGCCAACCTGTTCGTCGACCTGCTCTACGCGGCTCTCGACCCGAGGATCCGATATGCCTGACGCGAACTCCTCCACCCGGCAGCACCAGGAGCACTTCTTCGCCGGGGTGGACCAGGCGCCGCTCGGGGCCGTGGACCTCGTCGACGAGAGCGGCGCTCCCGCCAACCTCTGGACGGACGCCTGGCGCGACCTGCGCAGGCGCCCGCTGTTCTGGGTCGCGGCCACGCTCATCCTGCTGGTGGTCGTGGTGGCGGCCTTCCCCCGGCTGTTCACCTCCCAGGACCCGAGGTTCTGCGAGCTGGGCAACAGCCTCGCCTCGCCGAGCGCGGGCCACCCGTTCGGCTACGACTTCCAGGGGTGCGACATCTACGCGCGCACCATCTACGGAGCCCGCGCGTCGGTCGCGGTCGGGGTGCTGGCCACGATCGCCGTCGTCCTCATCGGCGGGCTCGTCGGCGCGGTGGCCGGCTTCTTCGGCGGCTGGTTCGACGCCGTGCTCTCGCGGATCACCGACATCTTCTTCGCGATCCCGTTCGTGCTGGCCGCCATCGTGATCATGCAGATGTTCCGGGAGAACCGGAACGTCATCACGGTCGTCCTCGTCATCACGACGTTCGGCTGGCCGCAGCTCGCCCGCATCACGCGCGGCGCGGTGATGAGCGTGAAGAACGCGGACTTCATCACCGCCGCCAAGGCGCTCGGTGCCTCCCGCGTGACCACCCTGGCCCGGCACGTGATGCCGAACGCCGCCGCACCGATCATCGTGACGGCCACCGTCGCGCTCGGGACCTTCATCGTCGCCGAGGCGACGCTGTCGTTCCTCGGCATCGGCCTGCCGCCGGAGATCACCTCGTGGGGCGCCGACATCGCCAAGGCGCAGCGCAGCCTGCGCAGCCAGCCCTCCGTGCTGTTCTACCCGGCCGGGGCGCTCGCCCTGACCGTGCTCAGCTTCATCATGATGGGTGACGCCGTGCGCGACGCCCTCGACCCGAAGGCGCGCAAGCGATGAGCCACCCCATCACGGCCACCACGGCGACCGGTGCGCCCGCCCGGTCGCACGGCGACACCCCGCTGCTGCAGATCCGGGACCTGGACGTCGCGTTCACCACCGCCAACGGCACCGTCCCGGCGGTGCGCGGCGCGAACCTCACGGTGTACCCGGGGCAGACGGTCGCCATCGTCGGGGAGTCCGGCTCGGGCAAGTCCACGACGGCGCACGCGATCATCGACCTGCTGCCCGGCACCGGGAAGGTCACCGGCGGGTCCATCGTCTTCGACGGCCAGGACATCACGCACACCGGCCGCCGGGAGATGGTCGCGATCCGCGGCAAGCAGATCGGGCTGGTCCCGCAGGACCCTATGTCCAACCTCAACCCGGTGTGGAAGATCGGCTACCAGGTCAAGGAGGCGCTGAAGGCCAACGGCATCGCCACCGGCTCCGCCGCCGACGCGCGGGTCGCCGAGCTCCTCGCCGAGGCCGGCCTGCCGGACGCCGAGCGCCGGGCCAAGCAGTACCCCCACGAGTTCTCCGGCGGCATGCGCCAGCGCGCGCTGATCGCCATCGGGCTGGCCGCGCGGCCCAAGCTGCTCATCGCCGACGAGCCGACGTCGGCCCTGGACGTCACCGTCCAGCGCACCATCCTCGACCACCTGCAGGGCCTGACCGAGGAGCTCGGCACCGCGGTCCTGTTCATCACGCACGACCTCGGCCTGGCCGCCGAGCGCGCCGAGCACCTCGTGGTCATGTACCGCGGGCAGGTCGTGGAGTCCGGACCCGCGCGCCAGATCCTGTCCGCCCCGCGCCACCCCTACACCCAGCGCCTGGTCGCCTCGGCGCCGTCGCTGGCGTCCCGGCGCATCCAGAGCGCCAAGGAGCGCGGCCTGGAGTCCGCCGAGCTGCTCGCGACCACGCACGGCGACGGCATCAGCCCGACGCGCGACGTGGTCGTCGAGGTCGAGCACCTGACGAAGGTCTTCACGCTGCGTGGCGGTCGCCCCGGGTCGGCCAAGGACTTCAAGGCCGTGGACGACGTGTCGTTCTCCATCAAGCGCGGCACGACCATGGCGCTGGTGGGGGAGTCGGGGTCGGGCAAGTCGACCGTCGCCAACGTCGTGCTGAACCTGCTGGAGCCCACCTCCGGCACGGTCCGCTTCGACGGGACGGACCTGGCCGGCCTGGGCGCCAAGGAGCTCTTCGCGTTCCGCCGCCGGGTGCAGCCGATCTTCCAGAACCCCTACGGGTCGCTGGACCCGATGTACTCCATCTTCCGGACCATCGAGGAGCCGCTGCGCACCCACCGCATCGGCGACCGCCGCTCCCGGGAGAAGAAGGTCCGTGAGCTGCTCGACATGGTCGCGCTGCCCCAGACGACGATGCGGCGCTACCCCAACGAGCTGTCCGGCGGACAGCGCCAGCGCATCGCCATCGCGCGCGCGCTCGCGCTGGAGCCCGAGGTGATCGTCTGCGACGAGGCCGTCTCGGCGCTGGACGTCCTCGTCCAGGCGCAGATCCTCACGCTGCTCAACGACCTGCAGGCCGAGCTGGGGCTGAGCTACCTGTTCATCACGCACGACCTGGCCGTCGTCCGGCAGATCGCGGACGAGGTCTGCGTCATGAGGTCGGGACGCGTCGTGGAGGCGGCGACCACCGACGAGGTGTTCGACGACCCGCGCGAGGCGTACACGCGCGAGCTGCTCGCCGCGATCCCGGGCGCCCACCTCGAGGTCTTCGGGACCCCGGGCGAGGGCCTGAGCGCCTGACCCGCGGCCCGTCGGCCCCCGTCGCACCCGTCCGGTGCGCGGGGGCCGACGTCGTCCTGCCCCCGCGCAGGTGCGAGTGACCCACGTCATCGCGGGGTTCGAGGGCGGCGGGTAGAATCGAGGGCAGTGCGCCCCACCTGACGCGGCGCGGCCTCTCCCCTCTTCCGAAATGAGTCCCCCCATGTCTGTGCGCTCCGACCTGCGCAACGTCGCGATCGTCGCTCACGTCGACCACGGCAAGACCACCCTCGTCGACGCGATGCTGCACCAGTCCGGCGCGTTCGGCTCCCACGCGCACGTCGACGAGCGGGCGATGGACTCCGGTGACCTCGAGCGCGAGAAGGGCATCACGATCCTCGCGAAGAACACCGCGATCCACTACGCGGGTCCCGCTGCCATCGCGGCCGGTGAGCCCGACGGCATCACCATCAACGTCATCGACACCCCCGGCCACGCTGACTTCGGCGGCGAGGTCGAGCGCGGCCTGTCCATGGTCGACGGCGTCGTCCTGCTCGTGGACGCCAGCGAGGGCCCGCTGCCGCAGACCCGCTTCGTGCTGCGCAAGGCGCTCGTCGCCAAGCTGCCGGTGATCCTGGTCGTCAACAAGGTCGACCGCCCCGACTCCCGGATCGAGGAGGTCGTCGCCGAGTCGACCGACCTGCTCCTCGGCCTGGCGAGCGACCTGCACGAGGACGTCCCGGACCTGGACCTCGACGCGATCCTCGACGTCCCGGTCGTCTACGCCGCCGCGAAGGCCGGTCGGGCGTCGGTCAACCAGCCCGCCGACGGCGGCCTGCCCGACAGCGAGGACCTCGAGCCGCTGTTCGCCACGATCCTCGAGAAGATCCCGGCGCCGACGTACGAGGAGGGCGCGCCGCTGCAGGCGCACGTCACCAACCTCGACGCCTCGCCGTTCCTCGGGCGCCTGGCGCTGCTGCGCGTCTTCAACGGCGAGATCCGCAAGGGCCAGACCGTCGCCTGGGCGCGTGCCGACGGCTCGATGCAGAACGTCAAGATCACCGAGCTGCTGGAGACCAAGGCGCTGGACCGCGTCCCCACGGAGTCCGCGGGCCCCGGCGACATCGTCGCCGTCGCCGGCATCGCCGACATCACCATCGGCGAGACCCTGACGGACCCGGACGACCCGCGTCCTCTGCCGCTCATCACCGTCGACGACCCCGCCATCTCCATGACCATCGGGATCAACACCTCCCCGCTGGCCGGCAAGGGCGGCAAGGGTCACAAGGTCACCGCCCGCCAGGTGAAGGACCGCCTGGACAAGGAGCTCATCGGCAACGTGTCGCTGCGCGTCCTGCCGACCGAGCGTCCCGACGCCTGGGAGGTCCAGGGCCGTGGCGAGCTCGCGCTGGCGATCCTCGTCGAGCAGATGCGCCGTGAGGGCTTCGAGCTGACCGTCGGCAAGCCGCAGGTCGTCACGCGGACGATCGACGGCAAGACCCACGAGCCGATGGAGCGCATGACCATCGACGTCCCCGAGGAGTACCTCGGCGCCGTCACCCAGCTGCTGGCCCAGCGCAAGGGCCGCATGGAGACGATGTCGAACCACGGCACCGGCTGGGTCCGCATGGAGTTCATGGTCCCGGCGCGTGGCCTCATCGGCTTCCGCACCCGGTTCCTCACCGACACCCGCGGCACCGGCATCGCGTCGTCCATCGCCGAGGGCTACGAGCCGTGGGCCGGCCCGATCGAGACCCGCGTCAACGGCTCGCTCGTGGCGGACCGCTCGGGCGTCGTGACCCCGTTCGCCATGATCAACCTGCAGGAGCGCGGGTCGTTCTTCGTCGACCCCACGCAGGAGGTCTACGAGGGCATGATCGTCGGCGAGAACTCCCGCAACGAGGACATGGACGTCAACATCACCAAGGAGAAGAAGCTCACGAACATGCGCGCTGCCTCCAGCGACACGTTCGAGAACCTCGTCCCGCCGCGTCACCTCACCCTGGAGGAGTCCCTCGAGTTCGCCCGCGAGGACGAGTGCTGCGAGGTGACCCCCGAGGTCGTCCGCATCCGCAAGGTGGTCCTCGACCAGTCCGAGCGTGCCCGGATGTTCGCCCGCGCCAAGCGCGCCTGACACCACGGGCGCCGACGGGCCACCGCCCGTCCGGTGACCGCCGCACCGCACGACCACGGCAGCCGTCCCTCAGGGGGCGGCTGCCGTCGTCGTCACCGAGGCCGTCGTCGGCCCGGTGGTCACGGTCGGCCCGGGTCGTGGCGCCGCCGGACGGCCCCGGTGCGGCCGGTAGCGTGGGCGCATGGCTTCCAGCGGCACCCGGCGCGTCGGGCGATGGGTCGGCGCGCTCGCGCTGGGCGTCCTGATCGGCACGATCGGCACGGTCCTGCACCGCTCGGCGCCGCCCTGGGGCATGGCGCTGTGCCTCGCGGCGGTGCTCAGCTCGACGGTCCTGGTCCGGGCCTGGGCCGGTCTGCCGGCCGTCGCCTGCTACGCGGTCGGGTGGCTGGTCGCCGTGCAGGTGCTGTCCCTCAGCGGTCCGGGCGGCGACGTGCTGGTCCCGGCGGGGGACCGGCTGGGCTACGTGTGGGGACTGGGCGGGATGGTCGTCGTCGGCGTCGCGGTGTTCCTGCCCACGCGCTGGTTCCGCGACGCCCCGACGCCGGCATGACCGGGCCGTCGCACCCGCTGCCGCTCGCCGACCCGGACGCGTTCCGCGCCGCCATCGGACGCCTGCCGGCGGGCGTCGCGGTCGTCGCGCTGCAGTGGCGGGGCGTCGACCACGCGATGACGGCGAGCGCCGTGGCGTCGGTCTCGCTGGAGCCGCCGCTCGTGCTGTTCTGCGTGCACGAGGACGCCCGGTTCCGCGAGGCGCTGGACCACGTCGACCGGTGGGCGCTGAGCGTCCTGGCGGACACCGCCGCGCCGGTCGCGGACTGGCTCGCCTCGCCCGGCCGGCCCGCGGTCGGCCAGCTCACCCGGGTGCCGCACACCCGGGGGGCCGTCAGCGGGGCGGCGCTGGTCGACGACGCGGCCGCCTGGTTCGAGTGCCGGACGTCGGCGATCCACCGCGCCGGGGACCACGACATCGTCGTCGGAGAGGTGCTCGCCGTGGCGCAGGGCCGGCCCGACGCGGGTGGGGTCGCGCACCTGCGGGGCCGGATGCGTCCCGTCCGCTGAGGGGCGGGCACCCGGACCGGTGCCCGACCCGCGGGGCGCCGGACCGGGCCCAGGGGTGCACCGCCTAGAATCGTCCGGGCGGTGGGTGCCGCTGGGTGCACGAGGGAGACGGCATGGCCGAGATGACACGCCGGGACGATCCGCGCGGACGGGACGACGCCGGCTCGGCCGGCCGGCCCGCGGATGCCTCGGACGTGCGTCCCGCCGGGACCGACGCGACCGTGGTGATGCCGCCGGTCGGCGACGGGCCCCTCGGCAGCCGGACCGGCGAGCCCTCGACGACCGCCGGTGCGCCGTGGGCGCCGACCGGCACGGGCCACGAGCGCACGGCCGAGCAGCCCGGCACCGGCGGCCCGCACGACCCGGACGACCCCGACGCGTCGCCGCTGGCGGTCTTCGAGCCGGACGAGCGCCGCCGCCGGTGGCCCCGCGTCGTGGCGACCGGCGTCGGGGTGCTCGTCGTGCTCGGCGGCGGGTACGTCGGCGCCTCCTGGGCCCTGGCCGACGTCGTGCCCCGCGGCACCACGGTCGCCGGCGTCGACGTCGGCGGGATGGGACGCGACGACGCGCTCGCGGCTCTGGAGTCCGGTCTGAGCTCGCGCGCAGGAGACGACGTCCCGGTCGCGGCCAACGGGCGGACCACCTCCGTCCCGCCGGCCGCCGCCGGGCTCAGCCTGGACGCCGCCGCCACCGTCGACGGGCTCACGGGGTTCGACCTGCAGCCCGGTCGCCTGTGGACGCACCTGGTCGGCAACGGGGAGGTGCGACCCGCCGTCGACGTGGACGACGCCGCACTCACCGCGGCGGTGACCGGTGTCGCGGAGACCCTGGTCTCCCCGCCCGTGGACGGCGGTGTGGTGTTCGCCGACGGCGGCGCGCACGTCACCCCGGCGGCCGAGGGCTCGGCGGTCGACGAGGCCGGTGCGGCCGACGTGCTCCGCGACGACTGGCTGACCGGCGAGCGACCGCTCGAGCTGCCGACCAGCTCGCTCGAGCCCGACATCACCCAGGCCGAGGCCGAGACGGCGCTCACCACGCTCGGGGAGCCGTTCGCGGCGGCCCCGGTCGTCGTCGCGGTGGCCGACCGGACCGTCGAGCTGCCGGTCGACGTGCTCACCTCGCTGGCGAGCTTCGTGCCGCAGGACTCCGAGCTGCGGCTCGCCGTCGACGGCCCGCGCCTCGTGCAGGAGGTCCTCGCACGCACCACGAACCTGCTGACGGCGTCGTCGGACGCCCGCTTCGAGTTCGTGAACGACGCGCCGGTCATCGTCCCGGGGACCCCGGGCACCACGCTGGACCCGACCGCGCTCGCGGACGCCGTCGTGGCCGCGGGCACCGGCCAGGACCGCACCGCGCGCGTCGACCTGGTCACCAGCGACCCGGCGCAGTCGACCCAGAGGCTCGAGTCGCTGGGCGTCAAGGAGGTCGTCTCGGAGTTCTCCACGCCGCTGACAAACGAGCCGGACCGGACGGAGAACCTGCGGGTCGGGGCGTCCAAGGTCACCGGCCGACTGGTCCTGCCCGGCGAGGTCTTCAGCCTGACGGAGGCGCTCGGGCCGGTCACCGCGGAGGCCGGGTTCAACAACGCGACGGTCATCGTCAACGGCGAGCACGTGCCCGGCATCGGCGGCGGCCTCTCGCAGATGGCCACCACCACGTACAACGCCGGCTTCTTCGCGGGCTTCGAGGACGTGGAGCACCAGCCGCACTCGGAGTGGTTCGCGCGGTACCCCGAAGGCCGGGAGTCGACCCTGTACACCGGCGTGATCGACATGAAGTTCAGGAACACCTCGCCGTACGGCGCGCTCCTGCAGTCGTGGGTCGCCGACGGCCGGCTGCACGTGCGGATCTGGGGCACGAAGCACTTCACGGTCGAGACGTCGACCAGCCCCCGGTCGGCCGTCGTGCGGCCGACGACCGTCCACTCCTCCTCGCCCACCTGCATCCCGCAGTCCGCCGGCAACCCCGGCTTCCAGGTCACCGTGACGCGGCGCGTGCTGCTCGCGGGCGTCGAGCAGAGCACCACGTCGGACACGTGGCGCTACAAGCCCCAGAACGCGGTGGTCTGCGACCCGCCGCAGTGACGGACGGCCCGCTCGCGCCCGCCGGGCCGGCTCATCGGGCGGGTCGGCGGGCCGGCGCCGGCGGGACGCGCTTGGTGAGCACGATGTCGTCGGCGTCCACCCGGACCGGCCCGCGGCGGGTCGCCACGAGCATGCCGGTCGCGTCGACCTCGAGCAGGTCGCCCAGGACGTCGCCGAGCCCGCCCTCGGGCAGGGACCGGCGCACCACGACCCGTGCGCCCACCGGCCAGCCGGTCCACACCGGCGCCCGACCCGGCCCACACACGGGACCGCCCCCGGGCCCGGTCACGCCCGGCCCGCGGCGCACTGAGCGTCCCGCAGGCCCGGGGCGCGCCGGCCTGCACGGCCGATCGTGGCCCGGGTCACGTCCGTCCCGGTGGGGGCTTGGCTCACGAGGTGGATACTAGGAGCCGTCGGAGAGGGGCGGCGTCGTCGCCCGGACGGGGCACTGGAGGACTGACCGTGACGTATGTGATCGCCCAGCCTTGCGTGGACGTCAAGGACAAGGCGTGCATCGAGGAGTGCCCCGTGGACTGCATCTACGAGGGCAAGCGGTCGCTGTACATCCACCCCGACGAGTGCGTGGACTGCGGTGCCTGCGAGCCGGTCTGCCCGGTCGAGGCGATCTACTACGAGGACGACGTCCCGTCGCAGTGGTCCGAGTACTACAAGGCGAACGTCGAGTTCTTCGACGACCTGGGCTCCCCGGGCGGCGCCGCGAAGATGGGCGAGATCCCCAAGGACCACCCGATCATCGCGACCCTGCCGCTGCAGGTCGTCACCGACTGACCCGCCCGGGCGCCACCACCGGACATGGGACTGCGTAGCACCGGCCTGCCCGACTTCCCCTGGGACACCCTCACCCCGTACGCGGCGACGGCGCGGGCGCACCCCGCCGGCATCGTCGACCTGTCCGTGGGGACCCCCGTCGACCCGACGCCGGCGCTGCTGCGCGACGCGCTCGCCGGCGCGGCCGACGCCCCGGGCTACCCGACCACCCACGGCACCCCCGCGCTGCGTCAGGCGGTCGTGGACTGGTTCGCCCGCCGGCGCGGCGTGCCAGGGCTCGACCCCGACGCCGTCCTGCCGACGGTCGGCTCCAAGGAGCTCGTCGCCCTGCTGCCGTCCCTGCTGGGGCTGGGGGACGGCGACGTCGTCGTGCACCCCGCCACGGCGTACCCGACCTACGACGTCGGGGCGCGGCTGGCCGGGGCGCGCCCGCTGCCGGCCGACGACCCGGCCGTGTGGGGCGACGCGCCCGTCCGCCTGGTCTGGGTCAACTCGCCCGGCAACCCGGACGGCACGATCCGGTCGGTGGAGCAGCTGCGGGCGGTCGTCGACGCCGCGCGCGCCGTCGGGGCCGTGGTCGCCTCCGACGAGTGCTACGCGGAGCTCCCCTGGGACCGGCCGTGGTCGGCCGACGGCGTCCCGAGCATCCTCGACCCGCGGGTCAGCGGCGGTGACCCCACCGGCCTGCTGGCCGTGTACTCGCTGTCCAAGCAGTCCAACCTCGCCGGGTACCGCGCGGCGTTCGTCGCCGGCGACCCGCGGCTGGTCCGCGCGATGCTCGAGGTGCGCAAGCACGCCGGGATGATCGTCCCGGCCCCGGTGCAGGCCGCCATGACCGTCGCGCTCGGCGACGACGCGCACGTGGACGCCCAGCGCGAGCGGTACCGCGCCCGCCGGGCCGCCCTGCTCGGGGCCGTCGGGCACGCCGGGCTCACCGTCGACGGGTCCCAGGCGGGCCTGTACCTGTGGCTGCGTCCGGCGGGCGCCGACGCGGGCCCGGACGGGGACGCCGGCGGCGACGCACGCCCGGACGGGTGGGCCACGGTCGCCCGGCTCGCCGACCGGGGGATCCTCGTCGCGCCCGGCTCGTTCTACGGCGCCGCGGCCGCCGGGCACGTCCGGATGGCGCTCACCGCCACGGACGACCGGGTCGCCGAGGCGGTGCGCCGCCTGACCGACGGACCGCCCGTCCGGCGGCCGGGGTGACGGGCAGGCGTCGATTCGTCAGGTGCCGTCGGCCACGGGTAGCGTGAGCGCGGGCCGACGACGGCCGCCGGAGCGGACCAGCGTCCGCTGGCGCAGAGAGTCGGGCCCGGGCCGCGACACGGTTCGTGCCTGGGCCCCGTAGGAGGGAACCACATGTCTGACGCCGTCACGGCACCCGTCACGCTCACGGCCGGGGACAAGACCCTCGACCTGCCGGTCATGGGTGCCACGCAGGGCAACGACGGCATCGTCGTCTCGTCCCTGCTCAAGGAGACCGGCCTGGTCACCGTCGACCCGGGGTTCATGAACACCGCGTCGTGCGAGTCCGAGATCACGTACATCGACGGGGACGCGGGCATCCTGCGGTACCGCGGCTACCCCATCGAGCAGCTCGCGGAGAAGTCGAGCTTCCTCGAGGTCGCCTACCTGCTCATCCACGGCGAGCTGCCCGACCAGGGCGAGCTGGACGCGTTCGTCGAGCGGGTCAACCGGCACACGCTCGTGCACGAGGACTTCCGCACGTTCATGGGGACGTTCCCGCGCAACGCGCACCCCATGGCGGTCATGGCGTCGGCCGTGAACGCGCTGTCGACCTTCTACCCGGAGTCGCTCGACCCGTTCAACCCCGAGACGGTCGAGCTGGCCACCGTGCTGATCCTGGCCAAGACCCGGACCATCACCTCCTACCTGCACCGCCGCCGCGTCGGCGAGCCGCTGCTGTACCCGGACTACTCGCGCGGGTACGTCGACGACTTCCTGCGGATGACGTTCGCCGAGCCGTACTCGCAGTACGACGCGGACCCGGTCGTCGTCGAGGCCCTCGACCGGCTGCTCATCCTGCACGCGGACCACGAGCAGAACTGCTCGACCTCGACGGTCCGGATCGTCGGCTCCAGCCACGCCAACCTCTACGCCTCGGTCGCCGCGGGCATCAACGCACTCTCCGGCCCGCTGCACGGCGGCGCCAACGAGTCCGTGCTCAAGATGCTGGGCGAGATCCAGGCGGGTGGCGGTGACGCCACGGAGTTCATGACCCGGGTCAAGAACAAGGAGCAGGGCGTCCGGCTCATGGGCTTCGGGCACCGGGTCTACAAGAGCTACGACCCGCGCGCGGCCATCGTGAAGAAGGACGCCGACGCCGTGCTGCAGCAGCTCGGCAAGAGCGACGAGCTGCTCGACATCGCGCGCAACCTCGAGGAGATCGCGCTCAGCGACGAGTACTTCATCGAGCGCAAGCTCTACCCGAACGTCGACTTCTACACCGGGCTGATCTACCGCGCCATGGGCTTCTCCGAGCCGATGTTCACGCCGCTGTTCGCGCTGGGCCGCATGCCGGGCTGGATCGCGCAGTGGCGGGAGATGATGGCCGACAAGACGACGAAGATCGGCCGTCCGCGCCAGGTGTACACCGGTGCGGTTGAGCGCGACTACGTCGGGATCGACGGCCGCTGACGCGGGCGCCCCTGCGCTCACCGACAGGGTCGGACCCGCACGGGTCCGACCCTGTCGTGCGTCTGGGGGCACTCACGGGCGAGGGGGCGGGTGGTGCGCCCCGGGTGGCTCGCCGTCAGGAGGCGAGGGTCACGCGGACCTCGCCCGCCGGCAGGGCGGCCGTGCCGGACGACGCCCAGCCCTCCTGCCCGCGTGTCCAGGTGCGGTCCTCCACGGTGACCGACCGCACCGACTGCCCGTCCGCCACGGCGACCGACCACTGAGCGACCGCCCAGGCCAGCCGCGCCGGCTCGCCGTCCCCCGCGGGCAGCGCGGTGGCGTCCAGGACGACCGCGCCGTCGTCGGCGACGGTCCCGGGCAGGGCGCCGAAGTCCCGCGCAGCCCGGTCCAGCAGGGCGTCGGGTGAGCCGGGACCCTCCGCCGGGGCCAGCGCGCAGGTGACCGTGGCGGGGGAGTAGCCGGTCAGTCCGGACGCCCACGCCCGGGCCCGCACCTCGTGCTGGGCGTACGCCTCGGGGAACCCCGAGCGCTGCACGCGCTGCGCCGCGTCGGTGATCTCCAGGCCCTCGTACCCGTCGACCTCCGCGAGGACGTCGTAGAACGCGCCGGTCGAGTACACCGGGTCCATGATCTGCTCGACCGTGCCCCAGCCCTGGGACGGTCGCTGCTGGAAGAGCCCGACCGAGTCGCGGTCGCCGTAGTCGATGTTGACGAGCCGCGACTCCTGCAGCGCGGTGGCGATGCCGATCGTCGCCGCCCGCGCCGGCATCCCCCGCCGGACCGTCGCGGCGACCACCAGCGCGGCGTTGTCGCTCTGCGTGGGGCTCAGGTGCCACGGCGTGCCGTCCAGGTCCGCGGTGCACCGCTGCTCGACGACGTCCGGCCCGTCCAGGCGGTCCAGCGCGACGACGACCCCGGTCACCGCGACGCCCAGGGTCACCACCACGGCGACGGCGGCGCGCCCGGCGTGGCGACGGCGTCGGCCCATCGGCGGGTCAGTTGGCGTGCAGCGCGGCGTTGAGCTCGACGCCCGCGCCGCTGCGCGCGACCGCCTCCACGCCGCCGGTGAGCGAGTTGCGCCGGAACAGCACGCCGTCCACCCCCGACAGGTCGCGGGCCTTGACGACCCGCAGCTCGGGGGCGCCGGCCGCGTCACCGGCGGTCGTGGGGCCGACGAGCGTCACCTTGGTGCCCGCGGTCAGGTAGAGCCCGGCCTCCACGACGCAGTCGTCGCCGAGCGGGATGCCGAGCCCGGCGTTGGCGCCGAGAAGGGACCGACGGCCCACGGAGATGACCTCGCGGCCCCCGCCGGACAGGGTCCCCATGATCGACGCGCCGCCGCCGACGTCGCTGCCGTCGCCGACGACGACGCCGGCCGAGATCCGGCCCTCGACCATCGAGGCGCCCAGGGTGCCGGCGTTGAAGTTGACGAAGCCCTCGTGCATCACGGTGGTGCCCGGCGCCAGGTGCGCACCCAGCCGCACCCGGTCCGCGTCGGCGACCCGGACGCCGGACGGCAGCACGTAGTCGACCATGCGCGGGAACTTGTCGACCCCGAGGACGGTGACCGGCGACCCGGTCGCCGCGCGCATGCGCAGGCGGGTGGCCTCGAAGTCGGCCACGGCGCACGGGCCGCGGTCGGTCCACACCACGTTGGCGAGGACCCCGAACAGCCCGTCGAGGTTCTGCCCGTGCGGGGCGACCAGCCGGTGGGAGAGCAGGTGCAGGCGCAGGTAGGCGTCGGCCGCGTCGGCGGGCGGGGCGTCCAGGTCGATCTCGGTGCGCACGACGACGGTGCGCACGCCCCGGGCGTCGTCGTCCCCCTCCAGGGACGCCAGCTCCGCCGGGACGTCGGGGTCAGCGGGCGCCGCACCCAGGGCCGGGGCCGGGTACCAGGCGTCCAGGGTCGACCCGTCCGCCGCCACCGTGGCCAACCCGACGCCCCACGCGCTGCGCTCGTCCATGGCGACCAGGGTAGTCGGCGGCCGGTCGCCGGCCGGGCAGGGCCGTCCGGGCCGGTGCGGCGGTGGGAGGCAGGTGGCAGGCAGGTGGCAGGCCGGTGGTGGATCGGTGGCCGGGTCGCGCCGGACGGTCCGGGGCAGGGGAGGCTCCGGTCCGGAGGGCGCCGTCCGGCGTGGGTAGGGTCGCCGGGTGACCACTGCTGACCTCCCGGCACGCCCGCCGGTGCCCGTCCTGGACCCGGCCGGGGACCTGCTGACCCTGACCCGCGCGCTGTGCGACATCCCGTCCGTCAGCGGCGACGAGGCGGCGATCGCCGACGCCGTCGAGGCCGCGCTCGCCCCGCTGCCGCACCTGGAGGTGCTGCGCGACGGGGACGCGGTGGTCGCCCGCACCCGCCTGGGCCGCGCCCAGCGCGTCGTCGTCGCCGGGCACGTCGACACCGTCCCGATCGCCGGCAACGTGCCGACCTGGCTGGTAGGCGAGGGGGCCGAGGCGCAGCTGTGGGGCCGCGGGACCGTGGACATGAAGGGTGGGGTCGCCATCCAGGTCGCGCTCGCGGCGACGCTGACCGAGCCCACCCGGGACGTCACCTGGGTGTTCTACGACCACGAGGAGGTCGAGGCGTCCCTCAACGGGCTCGGGCGGATCGTGCGGGAGCACCCCGACTGGCTCGCGTGCGACTTCGCCGTCCTGGGCGAGCCCACCGCGGCCGGGGTCGAGGGCGGCTGCAACGGGACGCTGCGGGCCGAGGTCCGGGTCGCCGGGGTGGCCGCGCACTCGGCGCGCTCCTGGATGGGCGTCAACGCGATCCACGGTGCGGGGGAGGTCCTGCGCCGGCTGGAGGAGTACGTCGCCGCGGACGTCGAGGTGGACGGGCTCGTGTACCGCGAGGGCATGAACGCGGTCGGCATCACCGGCGGGGTCGCCGGCAACGTGGTCCCGGACGAGTGCGTCGTGACCGTCAACTACCGGTTCGCGCCGGCGCGCTCGGTCGAGGAGGCGTCGGCGCACGTCCGCGAGCTCTTCGACGGCTACGACGTCACGATCACCGACTCCTCCGGCGGCGCCCGCCCCGGGCTGGACCACCCGGCGGCGGCGGACTTCGCCGCGGCCGCCCTGGCGTTCACCGGTGGGACCCCGGCGCCGAAGCTGGGCTGGACCGACGTCGCCCGCTTCGCCGAGCTGGGCATCCCGGCCGTCAACTTCGGTCCGGGCGACCCCGTGCTCGCCCACAAGGACGACGAGCACTGCCCCGTGGCGCAGCTCACCCTCTGCCACGACGCGCTGCGGGCCTGGCTCACCTCCTAGAGTCGACCGCATGAGCGACGACGGCGTTCCGGTCCCCGGCAACGGCTACCGCAAGGGGCCCGTGCTGCTGCGCCGCGGCCAGGTGCCCACCACGACGACGGACCAGCGGCTGCTGGCCGGGCCGAGCAAGGACACCGACTGGCTGCACGGCGACCCGTGGCGGGTCATGCGGATCCAGAGCGAGTTCGTCGAGGGCTTCGGCGCGCTGGCGGAGATCGGCAAGGCCGTGAGCGTGTTCGGGTCGGCGCGGACCAGCCCGGACCATCCCGACTACGCGCTCGCGGTCGCGGTGGGCCGGGGCCTGGTCGAGGCCGGGTACGCGGTGATCACCGGCGGCGGTCCGGGGATCATGGCCGGCGCGAACCAGGGCGCGAGCCAGGCCGGCGGGCTGTCGGTGGGGCTGGGCATCGAGCTGCCGTTCGAGCAGGGCTTCAACCCGTGGGTCGACCTCGCGGTGAACTTCCGGTACTTCTTCGCCCGCAAGACCATGTTCGTCAAGTACGCCGAGGGCTTCATCGTGCTGCCCGGCGGGTTCGGGACCTTCGACGAGCTGTTCGAGGCGCTGACGCTGGTGCAGACGCACAAGGTCACCGAGTTCCCGGTCGTCCTCGTCGGGTCCGAGTACTGGCAGGGGCTGCTCGACTGGCTGCGGCAGGCGTGCATCCAGCGCGGGATGATCAGCCCGGCCGACCTGGACCTCATCACGCTGGTGGACGACCCCGACGAGGCCGTCGCGCACGTCGTCGAGCGAGGGGCCCAGCTGCGCGCCGCGGAGGAGGCCGCCGTCCGGGAGGCCGCCGCGGCCGAGGCCCAGGCCGCTGCCGAGACCGGCACCCGCGGCACGGTCCGAGGGCCGCGGACCCCGTCCGGGGCGTGAGCGCCGGGGTCCCGGCGGCCGGAGCCGTGCTGCGGCTGCGCAACCGGACGTTCGGCCCCGACCGCCCCGTGGTCATGGCGATCGTCAACCGCACGTCGGACTCCTTCTACCGCCCCGCGCGGCACGACGACGACGCGGCGGCGCTGGACGCGGTGGCCCGGGCGGCCGAGGAGGGCGCGGACCTCGTCGACATCGGCGGGGTGCGAGCGGGCCGTGGGCGGGAGGTGGACGCGGAGGAGGAGGTCCGCCGCGTCGTCCCGCTCGTGGCCCGGGTCCGGGAGCGGCACCCCGACCTGCTGATCAGCGTGGACACGTGGCGCGCGGAGGTCGCCCGGGAGGTCGCGCGCGCCGGGGCGGACCTGCTCAACGACACCTGGGCGGGCCACGACCCGGCGCTCGTCGAGGTCGCGGCCGAGCACGGGCTGGGGGTCGTCTGCTCGCACACCGGCGGGGCGCTGCCCCGCACCGACCCGTTCCGGGTCCTCTACCGTGCCGACCCGCGTGGCGACCTGCGGCCCGACCACCGTGCCGACCTGCGGCCCGAACACCGTGCCGACCTGCGGCCGGACCCCCGGGACGACGACGGTGCGCCGTCCGACCCGCGCGACGGCGTCCTGACCGACGTCCTGCGCACGCTGTCCACCGCCGCCGACCGGGCGGTGCGGCTGGGGGTCGACCCGGCCTCGGTGCTCGTCGACCCCACCCACGACTTCGGCAAGAACACCTGGCACTCGCTGCACCTGGTGCGGCGGACGCAGGCGCTGGTCGCCCTCGGGTACCCGGTCCTCATGGCGCTGTCCCGCAAGGACTTCGTCGGCGAGACCCTGGACCTCACCGTCGACGAGCGGCTCGAGGGGACCCTGGCGGCGACGGCCGTCGCCGCGTGGCTCGGCGCGCGCGTGTTCCGCACGCACGACGTGCGCGCCACCCGCCGGACGCTCGACATGGTCGCCGCGATCCGTGGGGACGCGCCGCCCGCGCGCGCGGTCCGCGGGCTGGCGTGACGGCGGACGCGTTGCACGTGCCGGCCGGCCCCTCCGTCCCCGCGGGCCGCCGCCGGCCGGGCCGACCCCGGCCCGGGCCGGCCCGACGCGACGCGAACCGACGTGGCCCGGCCCGACCCGGCCCCATCCGACCCGCCCTGACCCGGCCCCGCCGGTGGCCGTGGTGGCTGCAGGTGCTGGCCGTCTGGGCGGTGGCTCGGGCGTGGAGCGCCGTCGTGCTCCTGGTGGTCGCGCGGGAGCAGGTCGAGGTGCTGTGGGTGCCGCAGGATCCGTCGTACGTGCAGTACACGGGCCTGATGTGGGACGCCGACTGGTACCGCGGGATCGCGACAGAGGGCTACCCGGACAGCCTGCCCACCGGACCCGACGGCCGGGTGCTGCAGAACCCGTGGGCGTTCTACCCGCTCTACCCGCTGCTCACGCGCGGCGTCATGGCGCTGACCGGGGCGTCGTGGGCCCTGGCCGCGCCGACCCTCGCGCTGGTCCTGGGCGCGGGCGCGGCGCTGTGCGTGCACGCGGTGGTCCGGCGGGGCGCTCCGCGGGCGGTCGCGGCGGTCCCCGGCCTGCCGCTCGCGACGGTGGCGCTCGTCGGGTGCTTCCCCGCCGGTCCGGTGCTGCAGGTGGCCTACACCGAGTCCCTCGCGCTGCTCCTGGTCGCCGGGTCGCTGCTGCTCCTCCTCCAGCGCCGGTACGGCTGGGCCGCGGTGACCGTCGTCGCCCTGGGGTTCACCCGGGCCGTCGCCCTGCCGATGGCCGTCGTCGTGCTCGTGCACGCGGCGGTGCGCCTGCGCGCCGCCCGCCATGCCGCCCGCCATGCCACCCGGGACGGCGGGCGGGGACCCGACCGGCTGGGGCCGCGCGACGGCGCGGGACTCCTGGCGCTGCTCGCCGCGGCCGTGGTGTCCGGGGTGGCCTGGCCGCTGATCTGCGGGTGGGCGACCGGCGTGCCGGACGGCTACCTGCGGACGCAGGCCGCCTGGCGCGGCCGGCCCGAGGTCGTGCCGATGGTGCCGTGGCTCGACGTCGCGCGGTGGCTCTGGGGCCCGGCAGGCCCGTGGCTGCTCGTCCCCGCCGGCGCCCTGGTCGTGGCCGTGCTGCTCAGCCCACCGGCGCGCCGGCTCGGGGCCGAGCTGCAGGCGTGGACCGCGGCCTACCTCGCCTACCTGGTCGGCGTCGTCGAGCCCGGGACGAGCCTGGTCCGGTTCTCCCTGCTGGCCTTCCCCCTCGGCGCCGTCGCCGCCGGTGCGGTGCGCGGGCCGGCGTGGGCCCGGCGGCTGTGGCTGGGCGCCCTGCTGGTCGCCGGCGCCGCGCTCCAGCTCGCCTGGACGTGGGGCCTGTGGCGGCTCACCCCCCCATCCGGGTGGCCTCCGTGATCCGGAACGGTGCAGGTCAGCGCAACCACTAGACTGGACGACGGACATCCCGACCACTGCCACCCCCTCCTGCGATCGGGAGGGGCGTGTCCCGGGCGGGGCAGGTACGAACGAAGGAGAGCCATCGATGGCTGCCATGAAGCCGCGCACCGGTGACGGTCCGCTCGAGGTCACCAAGGAGGGCCGCGGCATCGTCATGCGGGTCCCGCTCGAGGGTGGCGGCCGGCTCGTCGTCGAGCTCAACGCCACCGAGGCGCGGGAGCTCGGCGAGGCACTGACCTCCGTCGTCAGCTGACGCACTTGGCCGGCCGTGGCACGAGGGCACCGGGCGCGAGCCCGGTGTCCGCACGCACTCTCCCCGAGGTCGTCGTCGAGCGCGGCGGCCTCTCGTCGGCGTCCCCGCTCGCGGGCGGCGTCGCGGCCCTCGCCGTGCCGGTCGCACCCGCCGTCGAGGGGGAGACCGAGCTGCAGCCGCGCTCCGGGACGGCGGACGCCGCCGCCCTGTACGGCGTCGACCTGGCCGAGGTCGCCGAGCGCGCCGGCGTGACCGGCGCCGCGGGTGACGCCTGGACGCTGCACCTGCCGCGCCGGCTCGTCGCGACGGCTCCGGCGTTCCCCTGGCAGGACCTCCCCGAGCGGCTCGTCCTGGTCGGCGTGGGGAGCGGGTCCACCGACGACCTGCGCCGGGCCGGCGCCGCGCTCGCCCGGGCGACCCGGGGGCTGGGGAGGGTCGTCACCACCCTCGGCTCCGAGGGCGGACCGCAGGGCCCCGACGGCGTGCGCGCCCTCGTCGAGGGGTACCTCCTCGGGTCCTACCGGATCCCCACGCAGGCCACCGGCTCGCCCGCGCCCGGGCCCGCCGAGCGGCTCGTGCTGCTGCGGACGCACGGCGACGACGTCGCGGCGGCCGTCCGGTCCGCCCAGGTCGCGGCGCGCGCCACGTGGCTCGTGCGGGACCTGGCCAACACGCCGTCGAACACGAAGAACCCGGCGTGGATGGCCGAGCAGGCCCAGGAGCTCGCGGCGCAGCACGGCCTCGAGGTGCGCGTCCTGGACGTGGAGGGCCTGACCGAGGAGGGCTTCGGCGGCATTCTCGCCGTCGGCCGCGGCTCGGCGAGCGAGCCCCGCCTCGTCACGGTCGGCTACACCCCGGCCGACGGTCGCGCCGGACGGCACGTCGTCGTCGTCGGCAAGGGCATCACGTTCGACACCGGCGGCCTGTCGATCAAGCCCCGCGAGCCCATGGTGCCGATGAAGACCGACATGGCCGGTGCCGCGGTCGCGCTCGCGACCGTCCTGGGAGCCGCCGAGGCCGGTGTGGGCCACCGCGTCACCGCTGTCCTGCCGCTCGCCGAGAACCACGTGGGGGCGGAGTCCTACCGACCCGGGGACGTCCTGACGCTGCGGGGCGGACGGACCGTGGAGATCGCGAACACCGACGCCGAGGGCCGCCTGGTGCTCGGGGACGCCCTGGCGTACGCCCACGAGGAGCTGGACCCGGACGTCCTCATCGACGTCGCGACCCTGACCGGGGCCGCCACGATGGGCCTGGGCAAGCAGCACGCCGCGCTGTACTCCGCCGACCCCGCGCTGGTGGCCGGGCTGGAGTCGGCCGGCACGGTCACCGGCGAGCGGGTCTGGAACATGCCCCTCGTCGAGGAGTACGCGGACGCCGTGCGGTCCGACGTCGCCGAGCTGCGCCACGTGCCCCTCGACCCGCCCGGTGGCGGCTCCATCACCGCCGCGCTCTTCCTGCGCGAGTTCACCGGCGGCCGCCGGTGGGCGCACCTGGACATCGCCGGCCCGGCCCGGGCCGGCAAGGACAGCCACGAGGTGACCGAGGGGGCCACCGGGTTCGGCGCGCGGCTCCTGCTGCGCTACCTGGAGACGCTGGTCTGACGGACCCGGCCGCCCGCGCCGACCACGGCGGGGAGCGACGGCCTCACGGCACGAGGGCCCGGCAGCACGCGCTGCCGGGCCCTCCTGCGTGACGAGCGTCGGCGGGCATCGTCCGCCGGCGGGGCATCTCAGCGGCGCACGGCCAGCAGCAGCCCGTCGCCGGTGGGGAGCATCGCCGGCAGCACGCGCTCGTCGTCGCGCAGCGTGCGGCCGACCTCCCGGATGACGGTGGTGGTCTCGTCCCGGCGGGCGGGGTCCGCGACGCGGTCGTGCCAGAGCGCGTTGTCGACGGCCAGGACGCCCCCCGGGCGCAGCAGGCGCAGCGCCTGCTCGACGTACGCCGGGTAGCCCTCCTTGTCGGCGTCGACGAAGACCATGTCGTAGGCGCCGTCGGTCAGGCGCGGCAGCACGTCCAGCGCGCGGCCCGAGATCGCCCGCGTACGGGTCGGCTTCAGCCCGGCCTCGGCGAACGCCTGCTTGGCGGCACGCTGGTGCTCCACCTCGACGTCGATCGTCGTCAGCACGCCGTCCTGCGGCATGCCGCGCAGCAGGTACAGCGACCCCACGCCCGCGCCGGTCCCGACCTCCACGACCGCCCGGGCGCCGAGCGTGGCGGCCAGGACCCCCAGCACCGCGCCGCTGCCGGGGGAGACCGGGACGCAGCCGAGCTGGCCGGCGCGTTCCCGGGCGCGCAGCAGGACGTCGTCCTCCGGCACGAACTCCTCGGCGTAGACCCAGCTCTGCGTCTTGTCGGTGGAGATGGCGGCCTCCCGGCGGTGCGTGCGGCGTGCGTGCGTGGGTCGGATGCGGCCTGACGGTCGCCCCGACCGGCGATGCTACCGCCGGGGTCCTGCCGCGGGCCGTGCACCGCACCGCGCTTTCACCCCGCCCACCGACCGTCGCGGCCGCCGTGCGCGGAACGTCCCCGGCCCGTGCGGCGTTGCTCCTCACAGGGATCGCCCAGGAACCTCTGGGACGATCGTCAGCCGGACGTCCGACCGCCGGACCGTCCCGACGAGGAGTGATGAACGATGGCCGTGGCCCCGCCGGACCGCGCGCAGGGTGCCGCCCCCGTGCTGGGTGGTCCCGCGCTGCCGGGTGGGCCGACGTCCCCCGCCGGCTCGGCTCCCTCCGTGGACCCCGCGACGTCCGTGGGGGACGAGGTGCCGGTCTCCGCGGCGTGGGTCCCGCCCACGTGGGAGGACATCGTCCGGGACCACTCCGCGCGCGTGTACCGGCTGGCCTTCCGCCTCACGGGCAACAAGCACGACGCCGAGGACCTGACCCAGGAGGTCTTCATCCGGGTGTTCCGCTCCCTGTCGACCTACGCGCCGGGGACGTTCGAGGGCTGGCTGCACCGGATCACGACCAACCTGTTCCTCGACGGCGTGCGCCGCAAGCAGCGCATCCGCATCGACGCGATCGGCGACGACTCCGAGCGGCACCCCGCCACGGGGGACCTGCACAACCCGGAGCGGCGATTCGAGCACGCGAACCTGGACCTGGACATCCAGCGGGCGCTCGGCGACCTGTCCCCGGAGTACCGTGCGGCCGTCGTGCTGTGCGACATCGAGGGGCTGTCCTACGAGGAGATCGCCGTGACGCTCGGCATCAAGCTGGGCACGGTCCGCTCCCGCATCCACCGGGCGCGCGCGCAGCTGCGCCGGTCGCTGGCGCACCGGGCTCCGCAGGCGCTGCTCGCCGGGGACCTCGCCGACGGCGACCCGCTCGCCGGGCTCCGGGTGGCGCAGCCATGAGCCACCACCTGGGCAGCCTGATCAGCGCGCTGGTGGACGGGCAGCTGTCGCCGGCGGACGCCGAGCGCGCGCTCGCGCACGTCGCCGCGTGCAGCCCGTGCGCCGACGAGCTCGCCGCCGCGCGCCAGGCGCGGCGGGCGCTGTCCGCCGCCGACGACGTCGCGCCGGCCCCCGAGCTCACCGCGCGGCTGCTGGCGCTGGGGTCGTGCCACGACCTCGGCACGCCGGGGGTGGCCGGGGTGGCTGCCGGGATGGCCGCCGGGCGCGACCGCCGGCGTCCGGTCGTGCCGCTGGGGGAGTCCGCCTTCGCGGTGCCCGCCAAGGCGCTCAGCGGTGACCTGGTGCGCCGGCGCCGCTTCGACCCGCGGGCGGTGATCGGCGTGGTCACCGGCGCGGGGGTCGTCATGACGGCCCTGCTGCTGCTCGGCGAGGAGCCGCGCGTGGCGCCGTCCACGCACCGGGCCGACGCGCTCACCGCGCTGAGCCGGGCGCCGCAGGAGTGGGCGGTCGGCTCGGGGTCGGCCGAGCGGCAGATCCACGCGACCCTCGCGGCGGTCGCGCCGCTCGGCGCGGGGTCGGACCCGGCGGCCGTGCAGCGGCTCACCGACTCCGCGGTGCTGGACTGGGTCCGCGGGGAGGGATGGACGGGTCCGGACCGGCTGCCCGACGGGTACGTCGTCACGGACGTCCGCATCACGGGGGACGACGCCGAGATGCTCGAGGTGGACCTCGCCGGTCCCGACGGCCGGGTCGTCCTCACCGAGCAGCACGGGTGGCTGGACGTCACCTCGCTGGGACCGGTCGAGGAGCGCACAATCGACGGACGCACGCTCTACGTCGTGTCACGCCACCCGTGGCACGCCGTGTGGCAGGCCGACGACACGGTCGTGTCGATCGTGTCGGAGGCGCCCGAGGACCGGGTGGCCGACGTGGTGGACGCGTTCCCCGTGGCGGGGTACGACGACGGGATCCCGGCGCGCCTGACGCGCGGCTGGGACACGGTGACAGGAGCCTTGGTCAACCCATGACGACGCCTCAGCACGACGGCTTCCAGCCCGACGTGCCACAGCCCGGTGCGCCGCAGCCCGAGATGGCGCAGCCCGAGGTGGCGCAGCCAGAGGCGGTGCAGCCCGAGGTGGCGCAGCCGGCGGCGGTGCAGCCCGAGGTGGCGCAGCCGAACCCGTTCGCGCCGCCGTCGACGAGCTACCACGCGGCGCCCCCGGCGGGTGCGGCCCCGCGCGCGCCATGGCCGGCCACGCACGGCGGGTCGCCGTCGTCCGCACCGCCGTCGTCCGCACCGCCGTCGTCCGCGCCGCAGCAGGCGGGTCCGCCGGCCTTCGCGCGTCCGCACGTCGCGCCGCGCGAGCCGTTCGGCCAGCCGCACGCCGGCCCGGCGCCGTACGGCCGGCCCGACGCAGGGGCCAACCCGTACGTCCGCCAGGACCGCCAGGACGAGAGCGGCCCGAGCCCGTTCGTCCGACGCGACGAGAGCGGGCCGAGCCCGTACGCCCGCCCGCACGAGAGCGGGCCGAGCCCGTACGCCCGCCCGCACGAGAGCGGGGCGAGCCCGTACGCCCGCCCCGACACCACCGCGCCGGCCGGGTACGAGCGTCCGTCGCCCTACGCGGGGCCGGGGACCGACCGCGTCGCGGCCGACAACCCGGCGCCGACCGTCGAGGGCGCCCGGTCGTCCGACTCCTGGTGGAACGCGACCACGCCCTGGCCGCCGCCGGGCCTGGAGCCCGACCCCGCGCCTGCCCGCCCGCCGCGCCGACGGCGCTCGCTGAGCGTCGCCTGGGTCGTCCCGCTCGTGCTGGTGTCCCTGCTGGCCGGCGCCCTGGGTGGCGTGCTGGCCGACGGGGTCCGCGACGAGGGCCGGCCGGCGGACGCGGCCCTGCCCGTGTCCGTCAGCCCCGACTCCGAGCCGCGGTCGGCGACGAGCGTGGCCGGCCTCGCGGCGTCCGTGCTGCCCAGCGTGGTGTCGATCGAGGTCACCACGTCGACCGGGGCCGCCACCGGGTCCGGGTTCGTGCTGCGCGACGACGGCTACCTGCTCACCAACAACCACGTCATCGCCGGCGGGGTGGAGCCGGGCTCGCGGATCGCCGTGACGTTCTCCGACGGCAGCGAGGAGGACGCCACGATCGTCGGCCGGACTGGCGACTACGACCTCGCGGTGCTCAAGGTCGAGCGCACCGGGCTCGCCCCGCTGGCCCTCGCCGACTCCGACGAGGTCGCCGTCGGCGACCCGGTCGTGGCCATCGGGGCGCCGCTGGGCCTGGTGGGCACGGTGACGACAGGGATCGTCAGCGCCCGCAACCGCCCCGTCGCGGCCGGCCAGGCGAGCGAGACGGCGTTCATCAACGCCATCCAGACCGACGCGGCGATCAACCCGGGGAACTCCGGCGGCCCGCTGGTGAACGCCGCGGCGGAGGTCGTCGGCATCAACTCCGCCATCGCCCAGCCGCCCGGTGGCCAGGGCGCGTCCGGCAGCATCGGGCTGGGTTTCGCCATCCCGGCGAACCAGGCCCGGCGCACCGCCGAGCAGCTGATCGAGACCGGCACGGCGACCTACCCGATCATCGGCGTGCTCCTCGAGCAGGGCTACCAGGGCGAGGGCGTCCAGGTCGCGCTCGCGGCGCAGAACGGCACGCCGGCGGTCACCGAGGGCGGTCCGGCGGCCAACGCCGGCATCCGCCCCGGGGACGTCATCGTCGCGATCGACGGCCGTCCGGTGACGGACCCGGACGAGCTCATCGTCTCCATCCGCGCCAAGGCCCCCGGCGACGCCACCGTGCTGCGGGTCCGCTCCGGCGACGACGAGGCGGACGAGCGGGACGTCCGGGTCGTCCTCGACGAGGCCACCAGCGACTAGAGCCGCTCCCGGCTGGATAGGGTTGGCCACGTGCTGGGCATCAACGGTGGCGAGTTCCTGCTGCTGATCGTCGTGGCGCTCGTGGTGGTCGGGCCCGAGCGTCTGCCCCGCTATGCCGAGCAGCTGGGCGCCTGGGTGCGCACGGCCCGCCAGTTCGCGCTGCAGGCGAAGAGCCGCGTCAGCGAGGAGCTCGGCGAGGACGTCGCCGACGTCGACTGGGCCGCCCTGGACCCGCGGCGCTACGACCCGCGGCGCATCGTGCGCGAGGCGCTGATGGACGACCCGTCGCCGGCCCCGGTCCGGGGGGCGACGGCCGGGGCGGCCGCGGGGGCGACGGCACGGGGGGCGGGCGCGTCCCCCCGCACGAGCCCGTACCGCGCGGGGCCGCCGCGGACGCCGGCCGGTGCGACGGCTACGAGCGCCGCGGGCTCCGCGGGCTCCGACGCCCCGGGCGCCGCGGGGGTGACGGCCACGGGTGCCGCGACGGTCGGCGCCGTGACCACGGGCGCCGCGACCGGCGAGGCCGTGAGCCCGGCCGCCGAGCCGCCCCCCGCCCCGTTCGACGACGAGGCCACGTAGCCGCCGCCGTCGGCCGTCACCGCCCCGCGCACCGTGCGGCGCACCGTGACGGACCTGCGAGAATGGGCGCATGTCCGCCTCGGTCCCCGACCTGGTCCCGTCCGCCCGCCCCCGGATCTTCTCGGGGATGCAGCCCACCTCGGACTCGCTCCACCTGGGCAACTACCTCGGCGCGCTGACCCAGTGGGTGGCCCTGCAGGACGACCACGACGCGCTGTACTGCGTGGTCGACCTGCACGCCCTGACCGTGAACCCGGACCCGGCCGTGCTGCGTGAGCGCACGCGCCGCACCGCCGCCCAGTACCTCGCCGGTGGGGTGGACCCGGCGCGGTCCATCCTGTTCGTGCAGTCGCACGTGGCGGAGCACGCCGAGCTCGCCTGGGTCCTGTCGTGCCAGACGGGGTTCGGCGAGGCGGGCCGGATGACCCAGTTCAAGGACAAGTCGGCCAAGCAGGGCGCCGAGGGCACCACGGTGGGCCTGTTCACCTACCCGGTGCTGATGGCCGCGGACATCCTGCTCTACGACACCCACGTCGTCCCGGTCGGGGAGGACCAGCGCCAGCACCTCGAGCTGTCCCGCAACCTCGCCCAGCGGCTCAACGCGCGCTTCGGCGCGGGGACCGCGGTCGTCCCCGAGCCGTACATCGTCAAGGAGACGGCGAAGATCTACGACCTGCAGGAGCCGACCGCCAAGATGAGCAAGTCGGCGGTCAGCCCCCAGGGCATCATCGAGCTGCTCGACGCCCCGAAGGTCATCGGCAAGCGGATCCGGTCCGCCGTGACCGACGCGGGCCGGGAGATCCGCTACGAGCCCGCCACCAAGCCCGGCGTCTCCAACCTGCTGGCGATCCACTCCGCGCTGAGCGGCCGGTCGCTGACGGACCTGGAGGAGTCCTACGAGGGCAAGGGCTACGGCGACCTCAAGGTGGAGGTCGCGGAGGTGGTCCTCGAGGCGCTGCGGCCGTTCCAGGAGCGGTTCGCCGAGTACGTCGGCGACCCGGCCGAGCTCGACCGGGTCCTCGCCGACGGGGCGGACCGCGCCCGCGCGATCGCCGGGACGGTCCTGGAGCGCGTGTACGAGCGGGTCGGCCTGGTCCGCCCGCGCCGCCCGTGAGGTTGCCGCAGCGGTCCGGCGACCAGATCCGGATCGGCGTCGCGATCCCCGTCCCGGACCCGTTCGCCGCCGGGCTGCAGGGCGCGCGCGCCCGGTTCGGGGACCCGCTGGCCGACGCGATCCCGCCGCACGTGACGCTGCTCGGACCCACCGTGGTGGAGCCCGGCGACATGGCGGCCGTCTCCGCGCACCTGGAGCGGGTCGCGGCGGACGCCGACCCGTTCACGCTGCATCTGCGCGGCACGGGCTCCTTCCGTCCGGTGTCCCCGGTCGTCTTCGTCCAGGTCGCCCAGGGCATCGCGCACTGCGAGCGGCTCGAGCGCGCGGTCAGGTCCGGCCCGCTGGAGCAGCCGCTGCGGTTCAACTACCACCCGCACGTGACGGTGGCGCACGAGGTGCCGGACGAGGCCCTCGACCGGGCGTACGACGAGCTCGCGCACTACGAGGCGAGGTTCGCGGTACCGAGCTTCCAGGTCTACGAGCACGGCGACGACGGCGTGTGGCGCCCGGTCCGGGACTTCCCGCTCGACGGCGGCGCGCCGGCCGCCGTGCTGGCGGCGACCGCGGATGCCCGCCCGGTGGACGCCTCGTAGCGTCGCCGCATGACGGTGCCGGGCGCGTGACCAGCACGAACGGTGCTGGCGGACGCCCTGGGCAGGAGAGGACCGTCCCCCTCGGGTGGGGGACGACGTCGACCCCGGCGTCGACCCCGGCGTCGATCGCGACGCCGGCCCCGACCGGCAGCGCCCCGGCAGGCAGCTCCCCGAGGACGACGACGCCGCCTCCCTGGTCCCGTCCGTCGTGAGCGCCGACCCGGCGACGCACGCCGGCGACGTCGTCCGGCGGCGCCGGGCCCGACGGTGGGCGGCCGCCTGGGTGCCGCGGGGAGCGGGTGCGGCCCAGGCCGTCGCGCTGGCCACCGAGGCCGAGCGGCTGGCCGCGCCGGTGCCGCGGCCCGGCCTGTGGACCCGCCTGGTCCGGGGAGCGCT
The DNA here is from genome assembly GCF_007991755.1 of Cellulomonas aerilata. GTDB lineage: Bacteria > Actinomycetota > Actinomycetes > Actinomycetales > Cellulomonadaceae > Pengzhenrongella > Pengzhenrongella aerilata. The sequence goes on from NZ_BJYY01000015.1 coordinate 88,872, forward strand.
GCCGCTGTGGGCCCGGTACCAGCGCAGCCGCGCCGGCCGCGCGTACGCCCGGTTCGGGGCGGTCGGCGGCGGCGAGCTTGCCCGGGGGAGCTCGAAGGAACGCGCTCGGTGGGTGGGAGGCGGGCGACTGCGACCTTCCGGACCGAAGAAGTCCCAGGAACGGTCCAATACGTCGCACTCGGCGAGGCGGGCAGGGAGGCCGGTGGGTGAGTGCGACCTCCCGGACCGAAGGGGTGGCCGGAAGGGTCCGGAACGTCGCACTCGGCGGGTGGGGTGGACGGCGCGGGCGGGGTGGGCACGGTGACCGACCGGGATGGGGCGGCGGGGCCGGGACGGACGACGGCCCGGTCCCCGCGGGTGCGGGAGCCGGGCCGTCGTCGTGGAGCGGTGCGGGTCAGAACGCGCGGGTGATCATCGCGCGCTTGACCTCCTTGATCGCCTTGGTGATCTCGATGCCGCGGGGGCAGGCCTCGGAGCAGTTGAAGATCGTGCGGCAGCGCCACACGCCTTCCTTGTCGTTGAGGATCTCCAGGCGCTGGGCGGCGCCGTCGTCCCGGCTGTCGAAGATGAACCGGTGAGCGTTGACGATGGCGGCCGGGCCGAAGTACTGGCCGTCGGTCCAGAACACCGGGCAGGACGACGTGCACGCGGCGCACAGGATGCACTTGGTCGTGTCGTCGAAGCGCTCGCGCTGCTCGGCCGACTGCAGCCGCTCGCGGGTCGGCTCGTTCCCGCCCGTGATGAGGAACGGCATGATCTCGCGGTAGGAGGCGAAGAACGGCTCCATGTCCACGACGAGGTCCTTCTTCACCGGCAGGCCCTTGAGCGGCTCGACCAAGATCGGCTTGTCGGGGTTGAGGTCCTTCAGCAGGACCTTGCACGCGAGCCGGTTGCGCCCGTTGATGCGCATCGCGTCCGAGCCGCACACGCCGTGCGCGCAGGAGCGGCGGAAGGTCAGCGACCCGTCGACGTCCCACTTCACCTTGTGCAGCGCGTCCAGCAGGCGGTCGGTGCCGTAGGCGGTGACCGTGAACTCCTGCCAGTACGCCTCGTCGCCGTGGGTCTCGGGGGAGTAGCGGCGGATCCGCAGCGTGACGTCGAACGAGGGGATCTCGCCCATGCCGCCGCCGGTCTCCGCGCCCGTCTCCGGGCCGGGGGAGGAGGTGGTGTTCTCCATGAGGGTGGACATCAGTACTTACGCTCCATCGGCTCGTACCGCGTCATGACGACGGGCTTGTAACCCAGGACGACGTCGAACGCCCCGGGTGCGGAGGTGCCGGGGCCGGACGGGCTCTGCCCGGCAGCGGCGGTGGCGGCGGACGGGCGCCGGTACGCCATGGTGTGCTGCATGTAGTTCGCGTCGTCGCGCTTGGGGAAGTCCTCGCGGAAGTGCCCGCCGCGCGACTCCTGACGGTTGAGGGCGCCGACGACGACGACCTCGGAGATGTCGAGCAGGAAGCCCAGCTCGAGCGCCTCGAGCAGGTCGAGGTTGTAGACCTTGCCCTTGTCCTGCACGCTCACGTGCCGGTAGCGCTCCTGCAGGGCCCGGATGTCGGCGAGTGCCTGGCGCAGCGACTCCTCGGTCCGGAACACCTGGGCGTTGGCGTCCATCGTGTTCTGCAGGTCCTGGCGCACGTGCGCGAGACGCTCCCCGGACGGCAGGGTCCGCATGCGCTCGAGCTCGGCGACCACGCCGACCTCGGGCTCCTCGGGCATCTCGACCCAGTCCGCGCCGAGCGCGTACTCCGCCGCCGCGATGCCGGACCGCTTGCCGAACACGTTGATGTCCAGCAGCGAGTTGGTGCCCAGCCGGTTCGAGCCGTGCACCGACACGCACGCGACCTCACCGGCGGCGTACAGCCCCCGCACGGTGTCGGTGTTGTTGCGCAGCACCTCGCCGAGGATGTTCGTGGGGATGCCGCCCATCGCGTAGTGCGCGGTGGGGTAGACGGGCACGGGCTCGGTGTACGGCTCGATGCCGAGGTACGTGCGGGCGAACTCGGTGATGTCCGGCAGCTTGGCGTCGATGTGCGCCGGCTCCAGGTGCGTCAGGTCCAGCAGCACGTAGTCCTTGTTCGGGCCGGCGCCGCGGCCCTCGCGCACCTCGTTGGCCATCGACCGGGCGACGATGTCACGGGGCGCGAGGTCCTTGATGGTGGGGGCGTAGCGCTCCATGAAGCGCTCCCCGTCGCTGTTGCGCAGGATGCCGCCCTCACCGCGCGCCGCCTCGGAGAGCAGGATGCCGAGGCCGGCCAGACCGGTCGGGTGGAACTGGAAGAACTCCATGTCCTCCAGCGGGATGCCGCGGCGGAACGCCAGCGCCATGCCGTCCCCGGTGAGGGTCTGCGCGTTGGACGTCGTCTTGTAGATCTTGCCCGCGCCGCCCGTGGCGAACACGACGGACTTCGCGCGGAACAGGTGGATCTCGCCGGTCGCGAGCTCGTAGGCGACGACGCCGGAGACGGCGACCTCCTGGCCGTCCGGGACGGTGCCGGACGTCAGGTCGTGGCTGAGCAGGACGTCCAGCACGTAGAACTCGTTGAAGAACTGCACGTCGTTCTTCACGCACTGCTGGTAGAGCGTCTGCAGGATCATGTGGCCCGTGCGGTCCGCGGCGTAGCAGGACCGGCGCACGGCGGCCTCGCCGTGGTTGCGGGTGTGCCCGCCGAAGCGGCGCTGGTCGATCTTGCCCTCGGGCGTGCGGTTGAACGGCAGGCCCATCTTCTCCAGGTCGAGGACCGCGTCGATGGCCTCCTTGGCCATCACCTCGGCGGCGTCCTGGTCGACGAGGTAGTCACCACCCTTGACGGTGTCGAAGGTGTGCCACTCCCAGTTGTCCTCCTCGACGTTCGCCAGGGCGGCGCACATCCCGCCCTGCGCGGCGCCGGTGTGCGAGCGCGTGGGGTACAGCTTGGAGATGACGGCGGTGCGCGTGCGCTTGGAGGACTCCAGCGCCGCACGCATCCCGGCGCCACCGGCACCGACGATGACGACGTCGTACTGATGGGTCTGCATCGGTGTCGATGACTCCTTCAGGAGGTGAACGGGGCGTGGGGGCGCCCGGGGACGGCGGCGTGCGCCTGGGTCAGGCGGTGCAGAACGACGGCAGCAGGTTCGCCGGTGCGTCGGCCGGGCACGGGTCGAAGGTGAAGATGACCAGCGTGCCCAGGACCGTCACCACGACGAACGCGGTGTAGAGGGCGATCTTCAGCCACATCCGCAGGCCGTCGCGCTCGGCGTAGTCGTTCACGATCGTCCGCATGCCGTTGGTGCCGTGCAGCATCGCCAGCCACAGCATGACCAGGTCGATCACCTGCCAGAACGGCGACGCCCACTTGCCGGCGACGAAGCCGAAGTCGATGGCGGTGATGCCCTCGCCGGCGACCAGGTTGACGAACAGGTGCACGAAGATCAGCACGAGCAGGACGACGCCGGACGCCCGCATGAACACCCAGCTGTAGAGCTCGAAGTTGCCGCGGGTGGTCTTGCGTCGCTTGTACGCCTCGCCCGGGTTCTCGATGGGGAGCTGGGCCGCGGCCTGCGTCTGCGTGGTGGTCATCACTCGCCTCCGAACACGTGCATGAGGTGCCGCGGCAGGAAGCCCGCCATCGTCACGACGAACAGGCCCATGACGACCCACAGCATGACGCGGTGGTACCGGGTGCCCTTGGACCAGAAGTCCACGAGCATCAGCCGGATGCCGTTGAACGCGTGGAACACGATGGCGGCCACCAGGCCGGCCTCGCCCAGACCCATGATCGGGTTCTTGTAGGTGCCGATCACCGCGTTGTAGGCCTCCGGGGAGACCCGCACCAGCGAGGTGTCGAGCACGTGGACGAGGAGGAAGAAGAAGATGAGCACGCCGGTCACGCGGTGCGCGACCCACGACCACATGCCTTCACGGCCGCGGTAGAGCGTGCCTGCGGGTGCGCTGGGCACTTCGGCCTCCAGGCTGACGAGTGCGGATGATCGGTGGACGACGGCGTCCGGTGACGGAGACCCACTGTAATGACCCCTCGGTGCGCGGCGCGCCGCGAAGGGGCCTCTGGAGGGCCTGTGCGGGCCCTTTGTGACCAACCAGACAAGGTGCAGGTCACAGGGCTCCTCACCGGGCGGCGCGCCCGGCGCCGGGCGGCCGGTGATGCACGTGGCGCCTTCATTACGGTGAGCCCATGACGCCTCCCCGCAGCGGCCCGATCCCCGGCTTCCACGCCGTCATCCCCGCCGGTGGCGCCGGCACCCGGCTGTGGCCGCTGTCCAGGTCGGGTGCGCCCAAGTTCCTGCACGACCTGACCGGCTCGGGCCGCAGCCTGCTGCAGGCCACCGTGGACCGCCTGGCCCCGGTGACCGGGCCCGGGTGCGTGCTCGTGGTCACCGGTGCGCGGCACGTGGAGGCCGTGCGGCGGCAGCTGCCCACGCTGGACGACGGCGCCGTGCTGGCCGAGCCCTCGCCGCGCGACTCCATGGCGGCGATCGGCCTGGCCGCCGCGGTGCTCGCCGAGCGCCACGGCGACGTCGTGCTCGGGTCGTTCGCGGCCGACCAGGTCATCCAGGGGGCGGCCGCGTTCGCCCGCGCCGTGCGGCACGGCGTGGAGGCGGCCCGGGCGGGGTACGTGGTGACGGTGGGGATCGCCGCCTCGCACCCGTCGACAGCGTTCGGGTACGTGCGCTCGGGTGAGTCGCTGGGGCTGGCCGACGCGCCCAGCGCGCTGCACGCCGTCGGCTTCACCGAGAAGCCGGACGTCGCGACCGCCACCGCCTACCTCGCGACCGGCGACTACCGCTGGAACGCCGGCATGTTCCTCACCCGCGCAGGCGTCCTGCTCGACCACCTGGCCGAGCAGCGGCCGGAGCTGCACGCCGGTCTGCGCACGCTCGGCGCCGCGTGGGACACCGCGGACCGGGAGCGGGTGCTCGCCGAGGTGTGGCCCGGCCTGGAGAAGATCGCCATCGACCACGCCATCGCCGAGCCGGTGGCCGCCGCCGGGGGGGTCGCGGTCGTGCCCGGCGACTTCGGCTGGGACGACGTCGGCGACTTCGCCTCGCTGGCCACCCTGCTGCCGCCCACCCCGGGCGCGGTGGACGACGGCGCCCGGGTGCTCGGGGACGACGCCTCCGTGGTCCGGCTGGACTCGCTGGGGTCGGTCGTCGTGGCCGGCTCCGACCGGCTGGTCGCGGTGCTCGGGATCGACGACGTCGTCGTCGTCGACACCCCCGACGCGCTGCTGGTCACCACGCGGGCCCGCGCGCAGCAGGTCAAGAACATCGTCGACGCCGTGCGGGCGCGGGGGGCCACCGAGCTGCTGTGACCCGCCGTGCCCGGTGCCGGCCCGCTGCCGGCCGGGCGCGGTGCCGGCCGGGCGCGGTGCCGGCCGGGCGCTCCGGCCAGCCCTCGTTAGGCTCGGGTCCGTGCCTGCCGACGTCGAGACCCGCCTGACCGACCTGGTCGACTCCCTGACCGACGAGCTCGTGGGCGTCCGCCGCGACCTGCACGCGCACCCCGAGCTGGCGCGCACCGAGCAGCGCACGACCGCCCTGGTGGCCGACCGGCTCCGGGCGGCAGGGCTCGAGCCCCGGATGCTGCCGGGCAGCGGGCTGGTCTGCGACATCGGCCCCGGACCGGCCGTCTCCGGACGCCGGCGCATCGCCCTGCGCGCGGACATCGACGCCCTGCCGCTGCCGGACACGTGCGGGCAGCCGTGGCAGTCCACCGTGCACGGCGTCGCGCACGCCTGCGGTCACGACGTGCACACCGCGGCGGTGCTCGGCGCCGGGCTGGCGCTGGCGGACCTGGCGGCGGCCGGGCAGGTGCCCACGGGGGTCCGGCTGATCTTCCAGGCGGCCGAGGAGGTCCAGCCCGGTGGCGCGCTGGACGCGATGGCGGCCGGCGTGCTGGACGGCGTCGGGCAGGTCTTCGCGGTGCACTGCGACCCCCGGGTGGACGTGGGCCGGGTCGGCACCCGCATCGGGCCCATCACGTCCGCGTCGGACGAGGTGACCGTGGTGCTCAGCAGCGGGGGCGGCCACACCTCCCGCCCGCACCTGACCGGCGACGTCGTGTTCGCCCTCGGCCAGGTCATCACGCAGGTGCCCGCGGTGCTGGGCCGCCGGCTCGACCCGCGCTGGGGCGTCAACCTGACCTGGGGCGCCGTGCAGTCCGGCAACGCGCACAACGCGATCCCGGCGTCCGGGTCGGTCCGCGGGACGCTGCGGTGCCTGGACGTGCGTGCCTGGGAGCGGGCCGCGCAGGTGTTCACCAGCGCCGTGGAGCAGGTGCTCGTCCCCTACGGGGTCGAGGTCGAGGTCCGGCACGCCCGCGGGGTGCCACCGGTGGAGAACGACGCCCGGGCGACCGCCGTCCTGGAGGCGGCCGCGCGCGACGTGCTCGGACCGGACTCCGTCGTGCTGACCGAGCAGTCCCTGGGCGGGGAGGACTTCGCCTGGTACCTGACCAAGGTGCCCGGTGCGATGGCCCGGCTGGGCACCCGGACCCCCGGCGGGCGCACCTACGACATCCATCAGGGTGACTTCCGGGTGGACGAGCGGGCGATCCCCGCCGGCGCCCGCGTCCTGGCCCGCGCAGCCCTCCTGGCCAGCACGTTCCCTGCGCACGGCGACCCCTCGACGGACGGTGTCGGCAACGTTCCGAATGCATAACGAAGGCACCTGGCTACGCCTCGGTAACTTGGGCGTCATCGCGGCACGGATAGGGTGCGAGCACATCCGCCGACCGGTCCTGCCGGCGGCACGCGACGGAGCCAGGCGCGGTGGTCACCCTCCGACCCGCCCGGCGTCACGACCCACAGGAGTACTGACGTGAACAGAGTCACGCGAGTCACCGGTCTCGCCGCAGCGGCCGCCCTGGCGCTTGCCGCCTGTGGCGCGGCCCCCGAGGAGGCACCCGAGGCCTCGGCCGGTGCCGGCGGCGACGCCGAGGCCTCGGACTTCACCGCCTGCATCGTGTCGGACGCCGGCGGCTTCGACGACAAGAGCTTCAACCAGCTGAGCTTCGAGGGCGCGAAGAAGGCCGCCGACGAGCTCGGCGCCGGGTTCAACGACGTGCAGTCCGACACCGCGACGGACTACCAGGGCAACATCGAGTCCCTCGTCGGCGAGGGCTGCAACTCCATCGTGACCGTCGGCTTCGCCCTCTCGGCCGACACCGTGGCCGCCGCGACCGCCAACCCGGACATCGACTTCATCCTGGTCGACGACGCCGCGGACAACGACTTCGACGGCCAGAAGGACGCGGAGAACATCAAGCCGCTGCTCTACGACACGGCCCAGGCCGCGTTCCTCGCGGGCTACCTCGCTGCCGGCTACTCCGAGGCGGGCAAGGTCGGCACGTTCGGCGGCCAGCCGTTCCCGACCGTGACGATCTTCATGGACGGCTTCAAGCAGGGCGTCGACTACTACAACAGCCAGAAGGGCACCAACGTCGAGGTCGTCGGCTACCAGGGCGGCGACCAGGGCTCGTTCACCGGTGGCTTCGAGGCCAACGACACCGCCAAGGGCGTCGCTGCCGGGATCATCGACCAGGGCGTCGACGTGCTCCTGCCGGTCGGCGGTCCGATCTACCAGTCCGCGATGGACGCCATGGCCGACTCCGGTCGCGAGATCGCGCTGATCGGTGCCGACGCGGACATCTTCGAGACCGACCCGACCACCCAGGACGTCGTCCTGACCTCGATCCTCAAGCGGATGGACGTCTCCACCTACGAGGCCGTGAAGTCCGCGGGCGAGGGCAGCTTCGACGCCGAGGCGTACGTCGGCACGCTGGAGAACGACGGCGTCGGCATCGCGCCGCTGCACAACTTCGAGAGCAAGGTCGACCCGGCGCTCGTGGCCGAGGTCGAGGCGCTGCGCGAGTCGATCGTCTCCGGCGAGGTCGAGGTCACCTCGTACCTCGCCGCCGAGTGACGCTCGGGACGCACGCGTGACCGCCGGGTGACACCGGCGCCGCCGGGGAGGTCGCCACGCGCGACCTCCCCGGCAGCGTGTCGTCGTCCGACAGACTGAGCCCACCAGTACCGCCCGTCCGGCGCGAGGAGCACGCAGTGACGCTGGAGCTTCGAGGCATCACCAAGCGCTTCGGCGCGCTGGTCGCCAACGACCACATCGACCTCACCGTCCGGGCGGGGGAGATCCACTGCCTCCTCGGGGAGAACGGGGCCGGCAAGTCGACCCTGATGAACGTCCTGTACGGCCTGTACACCGCCGACGAGGGCGAGGTGCTGATCGACGGCGTCGTCCAGCGCTTCTCCGGCCCCGGTGACGCCATGGCCGCCGGCATCGGGATGGTCCACCAGCACTTCATGCTCATCCCGGTCTTCACCGTCGCCGAGAACGTCATGCTCGGGCACGAGGAGACCCTCTCCGGCGGCCGTCTGGACCTGCCGGCGGCGCGCGCGAAGGTGCGCGAGATCGCGACCCGGTTCGGCTTCCACGTGGACCCCGACGCCGTCGTGGAGGACCTGCCGGTCGGCGTCCAGCAGCGGGTGGAGATCATCAAGGCGCTGTCGCGCGACGCCCGGGTCATCGTGTTCGACGAGCCGACCGCCGTGCTCACCCCGCAGGAGACCGACGAGCTCATGGCGATCATGCGCCAGCTCAAGGACTCCGGCGCAGCCATCGTCTTCATCACCCACAAGCTCCGCGAGGTCCGCGAGGTCGCCGACCGGATCACGGTGGTGCGCCGCGGCGCCGTGGTGGGCGAGGCGGAGCCCGGTGCGAGCGACGCCGAGCTCGCCGCGCTCATGGTGGGGCGCCCGGTGGAGCTCACGGTCCGCAAGGACGCCCCGGTCCGCCGCGACACGGGTCTGCAGGTGCAGGACCTCGTGGTGACCGACGAGCGCGGGACGGTCGTGGTCGACGGCGCGAGCTTCGCCGTGGACGGCGGCGAGGTGCTCGTCATCGCGGGGGTGCAGGGCAACGGCCAGACCGAGCTCGCCGAGGCGCTCGTCGGCCTGCAGCGTGCGCGGTCCGGCAGCATCCGCCTGGACGGGCGCGAGCTCGTCGGGCTGTCGGTGCGCCGCATCCTGGAGGCGGGGGTCGGGTTCGTCCCCGAGGACCGCAACGTCGACGGTCTGGTCGGGGACTTCTCCGTCGCGGAGAACCTCGTCCTCAACCGCCTCGACGGCCCGCCGTTCGCGCGCCGCGGCATGCTGCAGCTGGGCACCCGCGACGAGTTCGCCCGGACCAAGGTCGACGAGTTCGACATCCGCACCCAGGGCATCGAGACGCCGGTCGGGCGGCTGTCCGGCGGCAACCAGCAGAAGGTGGTCCTGGCCCGCGAGCTCTCGCGCGACCTGCGGCTGTTCGTGGCCGCGCAGCCGACCCGTGGGGTGGACGTCGGCTCGATCGAGTTCATCCACAAGCGGATCGTCGCCACGCGCGACGCCGGCGTGCCGGTCGTGGTGCTGTCCACCGAGCTCGACGAGGCCGTGGCGCTCGGTGACCGGATCCTGGTGATGTACCGCGGCCGGGTGGTCGGCATCGTCCCGTCCACGACGCCCCGCGACGTGCTCGGGCTGATGATGGCCGGCATCGCGCCGGAGAGGACGGGAGCGGCATGAGCCACGCGGCACCGCAGGACCCCCGCGGCGGCCAGGCCGCCGCCACCGACGCCACCCCGGGCGCACCGGGCGACGTGGTCGCCGACGCCGAGGTCCCGCTGACCGACACGGACGTCGTCCACAGCCGGCACGGCGGGACCGGCCCGGCCGACCCCCGCTGGAGCGAGGCCTTCACCCGCATCGTCTCCGGCGGGTGGGCCGTCTCCCTCGGAGCCGTGCTGCTGGCCGTGCTGGGCGGGTCGATCATGATCGCCGTCACCGACGAGGCGGTCCGGACCGCGTCGGGCTACTTCTTCTCCCGGCCGAGCGACACCCTCGGCGCGGTCGGCTCCGCCGTCGGCAACTCCTACGCGGCGCTGTTCCGCGGCGCCGTCTGGGACTACCGGGCCGACGACGTGGCCACCGCGATCCGGCCCCTGACGTCCTCGCTGACCTTCGCCACCCCGCTGATCGCCGCCGGCCTCGGCGTCGCGCTGGCGTTCCGCGCGGGCCTGTTCAACATCGGTGGGCAGGGGCAGATCCTCGTCGCCGCGGCGGCGGCCGGGTGGGTCGGCTTCGGCGCCGACCTGCCGTGGCCCCTGCACATGCTGCTCGCGATGGCGGTCGGGATCGCGGCCGGTGCGCTGTGGGCCGGGATCGCCGGGCTGCTCAAGGCGACCACCGGGGCGCACGAGGTGATCGTCACGATCATGCTCAACTACGTCGCCTTCTACCTGCTGTCCTGGCTGCTGGCGACGCCCGGGCTGCTGCAGGCGCCCGGTTCGGCGAACCCCAAGACGCCGCCGACGGCGCAGTCGGCTCTCATGCCCGACCTGCTGGGCCCCCGGTACAACCTGCACCTGGGGTTCGTCTTCGCGCTGCTCGCCGTCGCCGGGGTGTGGTGGCTGCTCCACCGCTCGACCCTGGGCTTCACGTTCCGGGCCGTGGGGGAGAACCCGTCCGCCGCCCGCGTGGCCGGGGTCGACGTCGGGCGCACCACCGTGTCGGCGATGCTGGTCGCGGGCGGGCTGCTCGGGCTCGCCGGGACCAGCCAGGTGCTCGGTCAGGTGACCACCGGCTTCGGCTCGGACATCGACGCCGGCATCGGCTTCGACGCGATCACCGTCGCGCTGCTCGGGCGGTCGTCCCCGCTCGGCGTGCTCGCCGCCAGCATCCTGTTCGGCGCGTTCAAGGCCGGCGGCTCGGCGATGCAGGCGTCGCAGGGCGTGCCGATCGAGATCGTGCTCGTCGTGCAGTCCCTCATCGTCCTGTTCATCGCCGCTCCGCCGCTCGTCCGCGCGGTGTTCCGGCTGCCGCAGCCCGGACGGCGCCGTCCCCCGCGCTCCCGATCGCGCCGTGACCGCAAGGCGGTGACCGCATGACCACCCTGGCTCCCGTGCCGGCGTCCGACCCCATGACGGAGGGCGCCCGTCAGGTCACCGTCGTCAGCCGCAAGGCGCCGATCGCCTTCGCCGCCGTCACCGCGCTGGTGGCTCTCCTGCTCCTCGTCGCCCCGCGCGACGGCAGCACGAGGTTCCGCTTCTCCGACGAGGGCGACCTGCTGCGGCTGCCCGACGTCGCCGTGCCGGGCATGGTCACCGCGTGGGTCGGCGTCGCGGTCGCCGCCGCGGTCGTGGCGGCCGGCGCGGTGCTGGCGGCGCGCCGCCGCCGGGTGCCGGTGGTGCTCACCCTGGTGCTGGTGCTCGCCCTGCTGGTCGCCTTCCTCGCGTGGGCCGGCGCGGGCAGCAGCCGCGACTTCTCCGTCGCGCGCCTCATCGGCGGGTCGATCCTGCTGGCGGTCCCGATCGTGTTCGGTGCGCTGGGCGGCGTCATCGGCGAGCGGGTCGGCGTCGTCAACATCGCGATCGAGGGTCAGCTGCTCGCCGGTGCGTTCTGCGCGGCCGTGGCCGCGTCGCTGAGCGGCAGCGCGGTCGTGGGCGTGGTCGCCGCGGTGCTGGCCGGCGCGCTGGTCGCGCTGGTGCTCGGCGTCTTCACGATCACCTACCGGGTCAACCAGGTCATCGTCGGGGTGGTCCTCAACGTCCTGGTCGTGGGGCTGACGAGCTTCCTGTACTCCCAGGTGCTCGTCCCGGGTGCGGAGCGCCTCAACGAGACCGACCGGTTCGCGCCCGTCGCGATCCCCGGGCTGTCCAGCATCCCGATCGTCGGCCCGGCCCTGTTCGAGCAGTCCGTGCTCGTCTACGTCATGTACCTCGCCGTGCCCGCCGTGTGGTTCGCGATGTTCCGCACCCGGTGGGGGCTGCGCCTGCGCGCGGTCGGCGAGCACCCCAAGGCCGCCGACACGGTCGGCATCAAGGTCGAGCGCACGCGGTACCGCGCGCTGCTCGTCGCGGGCGGCATCGTCGGCATCGGCGGGGCGTTCTACACCGTGGTGTCCGTGTCGTCGTTCGGCAAGGAGATGACCGCGGGCGCGGGCTTCATCGCCCTGGCCGCGGTGATCTTCGGCAAGTGGGACCCGGTCCGCGCCGCCCTGGCCGCGCTGCTGTTCGGCTTCGCGTCCAACCTCGAGGGGGCCCTGAGCGTCGTCGGCGCCCCCGTGCCCAGCCAGTTCATGCTCATGCTCCCGTACGTGGTGACCATCCTCGCGGTGGCCGGCCTCGTCGGGCGGTCCCGCGCACCCGCGGCGTCCGGCGAGCCGTACACCAAGGAGTGACCGTGCTGACCGATCCCCATCCCCAGCAGGACCAGGCCCGACCGGCCGCGGTCGACTGGGACGCCCTGCGCGCGGCCGCGACCGAGGTCATGCACCGCGCCTACGTGCCGTACTCCCGGTTCCCGGTCGGCGTCGCCGCGCTCGTCGACGACGGCCGCGTCGTGGTCGGCTGCAACGTGGAGAACGCGTCCTACGGGCTGACGCTGTGCGCGGAGTGCGCGCTGGTGTCCGGGCTGCACGTCTCCGGTGGCGGCCGGCTGGTCGCGTTCGCGTGCGTGGACGCCCACGGCAACGCGCTGATGCCGTGCGGGCGCTGCCGGCAGCTGCTGTGGGAGCACGGCGGTCCGGACCTGCTCGTGGACACCGTCAGCGGCATCCGCCCGATGCGCGAGGTGCTGCCCGACGCCTTCGGTCCCGAGGACCTCGTCGAGCGGGGGACCGGCGCATGAGCGGCACGACCGAGCCCTTCGACGCCGTCGACGTCATCCGCACCAAGCGCGACCGCGGGCGGCTGTCCGACGCGCAGATCGACTGGGTGATCGACGCCTACACGCGCGGCGCGGTCGCCGAGGAGCAGATGTCGGCGCTGAACATGGCGATCCTCCTCAACGGGATGGACCGCGCCGAGATCTCCCGCTGGACGGCGGCGATGATCGCGTCCGGGGAGCGGATGGACTTCTCCGGGCTGTCCCGCCCGACCGCCGACAAGCACTCGACCGGCGGCGTGGGCGACAAGATCACCCTCCCGCTCGCGCCGCTCGTGGCGGTCTACGGGGTCGCCGTCCCGCAGCTCTCCGGCCGCGGGCTGGGCCACACCGGCGGCACCCTCGACAAGCTCGAGTCCGTCCCCGGCTGGCGCGCCGCGCTGACCAACGAGGAGATGCTGGCCCAGCTGGAGGACGTCGGCGCGGTCATCTGCCAGGCCGGGTCCGGGCTGGCCCCGGCCGACCGCAAGCTGTACGCGCTGCGGGACGTCACCGGGACGGTCGAGGCGATCCCGCTCATCGCGTCGTCGATCATGAGCAAGAAGATCGCCGAGGGCACCGGCTCGCTGGTGCTGGACGTCAAGGTCGGCTCCGGCGCGTTCATGAAGGACCTGGAGCAGGCCCGCGAGCTCGCGCGCACCATGGTCGACCTCGGGACGGACGCCGGCGTGCGGACGGTCGCGCTGCTCACCGACATGTCCACGCCGCTGGGGCTGACCGCCGGCAACGCGCTCGAGGTCCGCGAGTCGGTGGAGGTGCTCGCCGGCGGCGGGCCGGCCGACGTCGTGGAGCTCACGGTCGCCCTGGCCCGCGAGATGCTCGGGGCCGCCGGCGTCACCGGGGTCGACCCCGCCGAGGCCCTCGCGGACGGGCGCGCCATGGACGTGTGGCGTCGCATGATCGCCGCCCAGGGCGGCGACCCGGACGCCGCGCTCCCGGTGGCCGCCGAGACCGAGACCGTCCTGGCGCCGGCCGACGGCGTCGTGGTGGCGCTCGACGCGCTGGCCGTCGGGGTCGCCGCGTGGCGGCTGGGCGCCGGGCGCGCGCGCAAGGAGGACCCGGTGCAGGCCGGGGCCGGCGTCGTCCTGCACGCCAAGCCCGGTGCGCTCGTGCGCGCCGGGGAGCCGCTGATGACGCTGCACACCGACACCCCCGAGCGCTTCGCCCGGGCGCAGGAGGCGCTCGACGGCGCGGTCGTCATCGCCCCCGACGGCTCGCGTCCGGCGGGACCGCTGCTGATCGACCGGATCGCCGCGGGCTGACGCCGTGGGCGGCGGGCCGGGTCGGCGGCAGGCCGGCGGGCAGGGCGGTGGGCACGGCGGTGGGCAGGGCGGTGGTCTGGGGCGGCTGCAGGCCACCACGGTTGCGCACCGGCTGCTGCGGCTGCTGGGGAGCGGGCCGGGCGACGACGGCAGGGCGGTGAGGGTCGCCGGTCCGGCGGCGTCCCCGCGCGTGCCCGAGCCGGTCGTGCTCCCGGACCCCCTGCTCCAGGACGCCCTGCTCGGGGACGCCCTGCCCCCGGACGCGCCGCTCCTGGACACCCGGCTGCTGGACGTCCTGCCCCCGGACGTCCTGCACCGGGCCTGGCTCGCGAGCCGGTCGTGGGACGCGGTCGCCGGTCTGGCGGAGGTCTGGGGCGCGCTGGGTGCGCCGGAGCGGGACGCCGTCGCCCGACCGCTCGGCCACGGGCACGCCGGACCGCTGCGGCTGGGCGGGCACGCGGCCCGGCAGACCGACGCGACGACCTGCGGGTCGGCCGTGCTGACGATGCTGGCGGCAGCCGGGGACCCGTTCCTCGCGCTCTGGCTGGTCACCGGGCGCCTCGTGCCGGACGGCTCGGGCGGCCACCACCGGCCGCCCGAGCTGCGCGGCGCCGGCCCGGCCGACCTCGCCCACCTCGCGCCGGCGACGCCCGTCGACCGGTTCGGCGCCGTCCAGCGGGCGGTCAAGCACGCGTCGACCCGCGGTGCGCTCGGCCCGCTGCCGTGGCCCGGCGCGCTGGGCACCCCGCCGTGGACCGCGGCGCGGACCGCGCGGTACCCGGGGGCCGCCTACGCCTCCGTCCTGGTCGACGACACCGACACGGGCCACCTCACCGCGGTCCTGGACCGGGTGGACGCCGCGCTCGCCCGCGGGTTCCCGGTGCCGCTGTACACCGGCGGGGACCTGTCCCGCGGGGTCGTCACCGCCGTGCCGCGCCACGTGGTGCTGCTCGTCCCGCCCGGCGCTGACGGACCTCCGGGCGGCTCCCCGGGTGCGCGCCCGGCGACATCAACGGGGGCCCGCGCGTACGCGGTGTACGAGCCGGCGGGCGGGCGGGTGCACCGGCTCACGCGTGCGGAGGTGCTGGCGCCGGCCGGCCCGCGGGCGGCGCTGGGCGGCTGGTCGCACGTGTGCTGGGCGGTCCTGCCGGCGCACGGAGGTCCGGTGACGGGCTGACGGCAGGCGGGTAGCGGGCGTGGAGCGGGCGGGTCACGATGGGCGTCCCAGCAGTCCCGCGAGCACCGAGGACCCCACCTGGAGGAGCCCATGAGCACCCTTCCCGGACCCGAGACGTGGCGTGACGCCGGCCTGAGCCAGGTCGACCCCGGGGGCGACGTCGAGATCACGCCGGACGTCCCGCGCGGGCGGGACGCCGCCGTGCCGGTCGGCTCCGTCGCCGCCGACGCGGACCCTGCCGACGTCGCCGAGCAGGCGCAGACGGTCGCCCCCGACACCGACCCCGGAGGGCCGCTCGGCGTCGTCGACGTCCTCGCCGAGGCGAACCCCGCCGACCTCGCCGAGCAGGCCCGGTCCGTCCCGCCGGACGAGCGCGACGAGTACCCCTGACCCGACCCGCCGGTGGTGCCCTCGCCCCGCGGGCACCACCGGCACGCTCGCACCGCCCGGCCCGCGTGCCGGCCCCGTTCGGCCCGGCCTGAGCCCGGCGGATAGGTTGGGCCGCATGACGATCGACGAGTCCGCCATCCGCGCCCTCCCGAAGGTGGTGCTGCACGACCACCTCGACGGGGGACTGCGGCCGGCCACCATCGTGGAGCTGGCTGCGCAGATCGGCCACACGCTGCCCACGACCGACCCCGCCGAGCTCGGTGCCTGGTTCGTGCAGGCCGCCAGCTCCGGCACCCTCGAGCTCTACCTGGAGACGTTCGACCACACCGTCGCGGTGATGCAGACCGAGGAGGGCCTGCGCCGCGTCGCCCGCGAGTCGGTGCTCGACCTCGCCGCGGACGGCGTCGTGTACGCCGAGCAGCGCTACGCCCCGGAGCAGCACGTGCAGCGGGGCCTGTCCCTGCAGCAGGTCGTCGACGCGGTCCAGGCCGGCTTCGCAGAGGGCGTCGCCGCGGCCGCCGCGCAGGGTCGCACCATCCGCATCGGCACCCTCATCACCGCGATGCGGCACGCCGACCGCGGCGACGAGATCGCGGCCCTGGCACTGGCGAACCGGGGCGACGGCGTCGTCGGGTTCGACATCGCCGGGGCGGAGAACGGGTTTCTGCCGTCCCGGCACGCGTCGGCGTTCCGGACCCTGGCCCAGGCGTTCTTCCCCGCGACGGTGCACGCCGGCGAGGCGGCCGGCGTGGACTCCATCGCCGAGGCGGTGCACGTCGCCGGCGCCACGCGGCTGGGTCACGGCGTGCGCATCGTCGAGGACATCGACATCCTCGACGCGGACGGCGAGACGCTGCAGGCGCGCCTGGGCGACCTCGCGCACTGGGTCCGGGACCACCAGATCCCGCTCGAGCTGTGCCCCAGCTCGAACGTGCAGACCGCCGCCGCCGCGTCGATCGCCGAGCACCCGATCACGCTGCTCAAGGAGCTGGGCTTCGCGGTGACGGTGAACACCGACAACCGCCTGCAGTCCGGCACGACGCTCACCCGCGAGATGAGCCTGCTCCACACCGAGGTCGGCTGGACGCTGGACGACCTGCGCGACGCGACGCTCACGGCGGCGTGGAACGCGTTCATCCACCACGACGAGCGCGAGCGTCTGGTCGACGAGCTGATCCTGCCGGGGTTCCGGCAGGGCGGGAACGGACGGCACCGCGCATGAGCGCCGACACCTCGCAGCCGGACCGGGCCGGCCTCGCCCGGCTCGTGGACCACACGCTGCTCAAGCCGGAGGCCACCGCCGACGACGTCGCCGCGCTGGTCGCCGAGGGCGTCGCGCTCGGCGTGTACTCCGTGTGCGTCTCGCCGTCGATGCTGCCGCTGGACGCCGGCGGGCTGAAGGTCGCGACCGTGTGCGGGTTCCCGTCCGGCAAGCACCACAGCGACGTCAAGGCCGCCGAGGCCGCGCGGTCCGTGGCGGACGGCGCCGACGAGGTCGACATGGTGATCGACGTCGGCGCGGCGCGCGCCGGCCGGTTCGCGGACGTCCAGGCCGACATCGCCGCCGTTCGCGCCGCCGTCCCGGCGCCGCTCGTGCTCAAGGTGATCATCGAGTCGGCCGCTCTGGACGACGACCAGGTCGTCGCGGTGTGCCGGGCCGCGGAGGCCGCCGGTGCCGACTTCGTCAAGACGTCGACCGGCTTCCACCCCGCGGGCGGGGCCAGCGTGCACGCCGTGGAGCTGATGGCCCGCACCGTCGGCGGGCGGCTGGGGGTCAAGGCGTCGGGGGGCGTCCGCACGACCGCGGACGCCCTGGCCATGGTCCGGGCCGGTGCGACCCGGCTGGGCCTGTCCGGCACCGCCGCCGTGCTGTCCGGGCTCGGGGGCGACGCCGGGTCGTCCGACGCCGCCCCGCCCGTGCCGCCCGTGGCGGGTGCCGGCTACTGACCCCCCGGCGTGGCGCCGGGACCTGGCGCCGACAGCCCGCGACCGCCCGCCGGTACCTCCGGCGGGCGGTCGTGTCGTCCGGGGCCCGGCTCCCGCGAGCCGCCCGGTCAGCGCCCGCTCAGGCCCAGCGCCGCCCGCAGGTCGTCGGCGATCCGGTTCAGGCGGGTGCGCGCCTGCGCCCGGGCCCGGGTGACCGTGTCGTGGTCGGCGTCCTCGGCCAGCGGGACGACGACCTCGAGGTAGCACTTCACCTTGGGCTCCGTGCCGCTGGGCCGGACGACCACCCGCGAGCCGTCCTCGGCGAGCAGGCGCAGCCCGTCCGTCGGCGGCAGACCGTCGACGCCGTCGGCCAGGTCGGCGACCTCGGTGACGGGTGAGCCGGCGAGCGTGGCGGGCGGGCTCTGCCGCACGCGCGCCATCGTGGCGGGGATCTGGCCGAGGTCGGTGAAGCGTGCGGACAGCTGGTCGGTCAGGTGCAGCCCGTGCCGGCGGGCCAGGTCGTCCAGTGCGTCCACGAGCGTGCGGCCGGACGCCTTGAGCTCGGCGGCGAGCTCGGCGACGAGCAGCGCCGCGCTGATGCCGTCCTTGTCCCGCACGTGCCCGGGGTCCACGCAGTACCCCAGGGCCTCCTCGTAGCCGTACACGAGCCCCTCGGTCCGGGCGATCCACTTGAACCCGGTCAGCGTGACCACGTGGCGCAGCCCGTGCGCCGCGGCGATCCGGCCGAGCAGCCGCGAGGACACCACCGAGCTCGCCAGCACCCCGCCGTCCGCGGCCGTGATGCCGGCCGAGCCGGTCGTCCCGGCACCGCTCCCGGCACCGGCGCCGGCGGCGGTGCGCCGCTGCGCGAGGCGCCCGGCGACGTAGTCCCCGAGCAGCGCGCCGAGCTCGTCGCCGTGCAGCGGACGCCACCCCTCGGCCGCAGCGGACCCCGGGCCGTGGTGGGTGCGTGCCCGGGGGTCGACCACGGCGACCGCGCACCGGTCGGCGTCCGGGTCGTTGGCGATGACGAGGTCGGCCTCGACGTTCTGCGCCAGCCCGAGCGCGAGGTCCATCGCGCCGGGCTCCTCCGGGTTCGGGAACGCGACCGTGGGGAACCGGGGGTCCGGCTCGGCCTGCTCTTCGACGACCTCCAGGTCGTCGAACCCCGCGGTGCGCAGCACCCGGTCGACCACCGCGCCGCCCACCCCGTGCAGCGGGGTGAGCACGATCCGCACGTCGCGCGGTCCGCCGGCCTGCGCCCGGGCCGCGACCGACGCCACGTAGTCGTCCAGGACCCGCTCGGGCAGCACCGTCCAGCCCGAGGCCGCCCGCGGGACCGACGCGACCGACTCCACGGCGGCGATGCGCGCGGCGATCTGGGCGTCGGCCGGCGGGACGATCTGGGCACCCTGACCGGGGCCGGTGACCGCCCGGCCACCGAGGTAGACCTTGTAGCCGTTGTCCTGCGCCGGGTTGTGGCTGGCGGTGACCATCACCCCGGCGTCGGCGCCCAGGTGCCGGACGGCGTACGCCAGGACGGGCGTGGGCAGCGCGCCGGGCAGCACGGACGCCCGCACGCCCGCGGCCTCCATGACGGCGGCGGTGTCCCGGGCGAACACGTCCGACAGGTTCCGGGCGTCGTACCCGATGACCACCGTGGGCGCGCCGGCCTCGGCGCCGGCGCCGGTGCCGACGGTGTCGGTGAGGTACCGGGCGAGTCCGGCAGCCGCGCGGATCACCACGGCCCGGTTCATCCGGTGCGGTCCGGCGCCGAGCGCCCCCCGCAGCCCCGCGGTGCCGAACTGCAGCGGCCCGCTGAACCGGTCGGCGATCGCGCGCCGGGCGTCCAGGACGTCCATGCGCTCGATCCGGTCCGCCGGCGAGTCGCCGTCGGGCAGGGAGCGGTCGGCGCGCTCGAGCAGCATCTCGAGCTCGGCGGCAGTCGTGGGGTCCGGGTCGTCGGAGATCCACCGCCGGACCTGCTCCACCAGGCCCGGACCGGACGAGGCGCTGGTTCCGGACGAGGCGCTGGTCCCGGACGACGTGCTGGTCCCGGACGTGCTGCCGGCCTGCGACATGGTCAGATCCTCCGGGTGATCTCGGCGAGCAGTGCGCTGATCCGCGGGCCGGCGGCCCGGCCGGCCTCCAGCACCTCCTCGTGGGACAGCGGGGTCGGGCTGATCCCCGCGGCGAGGTTGGTCACCAGCGAGATCCCGAGCACCTCCAGGCCGGCGTGCCGGGCGGCGATCGCCTCGAGCGTCGTCGACATCCCCACCAGGTCCCCGCCCATCCGACCCGCCATCCGCACCTCGGCCGGCGTCTCGTAGTGCGGCCCCCGGAACTGCACGTACACGCCCTCGTCGAGGCCGGCGTCGACCTCGCGCGCGAGCGCGCGCAGCCGAGGGGAGTACAGGTCGGTCAGGTCGACGAACGTCGCGCCCTCCAGCGGGGACGTCGCGGTGAGGTTGATGTGGTCGCTGAGGAGGACCGGCGTCCCGGCACCCCAGGCGGGGTTCAGACCGCCGCAGCCGTTGGTCAGCACCACCGACGTCGCCCCGGCCGCGGCCGCCGTGCGCACGCCGTGCACGACGCGGCGCACGCCCTTGCCCTCGTAGAGGTGCGTGCGCGAGCCGAGGACCAGCGCGTACCGGTCCGTGCCGGCGATGCGGACCGACCGGGTGGTCCCGACGTGGCCGGCCACGGCGGGTGCGGAGAAGCCGGGGATCTCGTGGCTCGGGATCTCCGCCACCGTCTCGCCGAGCAGCTCGGCGGCGGCGCCCCAGCCGGACCCGAGCACGAGGGCGACGTGGTGCCGCTCGATCCCGGTGACCTGGGCCAGGTGGTGGGCCGCGGACCGCGCGACGTCGAACGGGTCGGTGGTCGGGTCGTCGAGGTGGCCGGTGTCGTGGTCGGTCGTCGCGCTCATGGCAGGAGGCTATCGGCGCCGGTGCACCGGGGTGCGGCACGGGTCCGGCCCGTGTGGTGCGCGGCTCACCCGCGTCGACGCGACGCACGGGGGCGTACGGGCACAATGGTCGCCGTGAGCAACGAGTCCCAGGACCTGCAGAGCACCCGTGTCGTGATCATCGGCGGTGGCCCCGGGGGCTACGAGGCCGCCCTGGTCGCCAAGCGCTTCGGCGCCGAGGTGACCGTCATCGAGCGGCAGGGCCTGGGCGGGTCCGCGGTGCTCACCGACGTCGTCCCGTCCAAGACCCTCATCGCCACCGCGGACTTCATGGCCCGCATGGACAGCGCGTCGGAGCTCGGCATCCGCGCGGCCGGCGAGGTGGTCGAGGTGGTCGAGGACGTCGAGGGGGTCGTGGACCTGCACCACGTCGACCTCCAGGCCGTCAACAGCCGGGTCCGGGCGCTGGCGACGGCGCAGTCGGCCGACATCCGCGCCCGCGTCGAGCGCGAGGGCGCCCGCGTCGTCATCGGCACGGCGCGCCTCGACGGGCCGCAGCGTGTCCTCGTGCGCGCCGCCGGCACCTCCGACGACGAGCCGGAGGAGGCCCTGGACGCCGACGTCGTGCTGGTCGCGACCGGCTCCCGGCCGCGCGAGCTGCCCGAGGCCAGGCCCGACGGCGAGCGCATCCTCACCTGGACCCAGCTGTACGGCCTCGACGCGATGCCCGAGAAGCTCATCGTGGTCGGGTCGGGCGTCACCGGGGCGGAGTTCGCCGGGGCGTACAACGCGCTGGGCGGCGAGGTCGTGCTGGTGTCCAGCCGCGACCGCGTCCTGCCGGGCGAGGACCAGGACGCCGCGGAGGTCATCGAGGAGGTCTTCAAGCACCGCGGGATGACGGTCATGTCCCGGTCGCGCGCCGAGTCCGCCGTCCGCACGGCCGACGGGGTCCTGGTCACGCTCGCGGACGGCCGGCAGGTCGAGGGCTCGCACGTGCTGCTCGCGGTCGGGGCGGTCCCCAACACGGCGGGCCTCGGGCTGGAGGAGGCCGGTGTGAGGCTCGGCCCCGGCGGGCACGTCGTCGTGGACAAGGTGTCCCGGACGTCGGCGCGCGGGGTCTACGCCGCGGGTGACTGCACCGGGGTCATGCCGCTCGCGTCGGTCGCGGCGACCCAGGGGCGCATCGCGATGGCGCACGCGCTGGGCGACGCCGTCGCCCCGCTGAACCTCGTCCACGTGTCGGCGAACATCTTCACCAACCCGGAGATCGCCACGGTCGGCTACACCGAGGAGCAGCTCAAGGCCATCGGCACCGCGTACGTCGTCAGCACGCTGCCGCTGAGCCGGAACCCGCGGGCCAAGATGACCGGGGCGCGGATCGGCTTCATCAAGCTGTACGCGCACTCG
Organism: Cellulomonas aerilata; assembly: GCF_007991755.1. Classification (GTDB taxonomy): domain Bacteria; phylum Actinomycetota; class Actinomycetes; order Actinomycetales; family Cellulomonadaceae; genus Pengzhenrongella; species Pengzhenrongella aerilata. The sequence goes on from NZ_BJYY01000015.1 coordinate 110,655, forward strand.
GTCACCGGGATCATCCTCGGCGGGGTCGTGGTGGCGGCGCGCGCCAGCGAGCTGATCTTCCCGATCACGCTGGCGATCTCCAACCGGCTCACCGTGGACCAGATGGCCGAGACCTCGACGGTGTACCCGTCGATGTCCGGGTCCATGGCCGAGGTCGCGCGGCTGCTGCACCAGCACCGCGTCTGATCCGCGCGCGTCGGGCGCGGGCCGGTCGGCGCACCCGGCGGCGTCCTGCGGGCGAGGTCCCGGGTGGTGTCAGGCCGGCGGGACGTTCTGGTTGAGGTGGAACACGTTCTCGGGGTCGTAGCGGCGCTTGAGCGCCGCCAGCCGGTCCCACGTCCCCCCGGGGTAGGCGGCGCGCACGCCGTCCGGCCCCTCGTCGCCCAGGAAGGCGACGTAGGCGCCGGGGCGACCCTGGCGCAGGCGGTCGGCCATCGCGGTGACGGCGACGTGTACCGCGGCCCGGTCGCCGGGGTCGGTGTACATCGAGGCGACGTTGAGCATCATCGGGGCGTCCCGGTGGGCGTACGCGGTCGCGTCCGGCGGCACGTCGGCGACCGCACCGCCGAGGACCCGGACCTGCACCACCCGCATCGGCCCCGGTGAGGCGGCGATCCAGTCCAGGACCTGCCCGGCCGTGGCCTCGTCCACGGAGTCCCGCAGCAGCGTGCGGCCCAGCGCCGACGGGGCTGGATCAGGGGGCGCGGGCATCTGGGGGAACAGCGCGGCGTAGGGCTGCGGGGCGACCAGGTCCGCCACCGGGGTCCCCAGCGCGCGCAGGCCGTCGACGACCCGCCGACCCTCGTCCGGGTCGCCCGCCCACGCGACCGTCGCCAGCACCACGGGCCGGCCGTGCGCCTCGGGCGGCAGGAACGGCATGGGCGGGCAGGGCATGACGCTGGCGATGACGGTCAGCTCGCGCGGGGCTCGGAGGGCGAGGTCCACGACGCCGGCGACGACGGGCGCCGTCGCGGGGAGCACGAGCAGGCCGCCCAGGAAGCTCCGGACGTCGTGCAGGCGCAGCTGCAGGCGGGTGACCACGCCGAGGTTGCCGCCGCCACCGCGCAGGCCCCAGAACAGGTCGGGGTGGTGCTCGGCGTCGACCGTCAGCACCCGGCCGTCGGCGGTGACCACCTCGGCGGCCAGCAGCGAGTCGATCGTCAGGCCGTGCTTGCGGGCCAGCAGCCCGACGCCGCCGCTGAGGGTGATGCCGGACAGCCCCACGGTCCCCATGTCGCCGAACCCGGTGGCGAGCCCGTGCGGTGCGACGGCGGCGGTGTACTCGCCGGTCGTGACGCCGGCGCCCGCCCAGGCCACCCGGCGCACCGGGTCGACCTCCAGACCGGTCAGCCCCCGGACGTCGACCACGAGCCCGCCGGCGCTCGTGCCGTACCCGACGGAGCTGTGACCGCCGGAGCGCACGGCGACCTCCAGCCCGGTCTCGCGGGCGAACGCGAGGGCGGCCCGGACGTCGTCCGCGTCGCGCACGCGCACGATGACGGCCGGACGCGGGTCCAGACCGCCGTACGCGAGGCGGCGGGCGTCGTCGTAGCCGTCGTCGTCCGGGGTGAGCACGTCGCCGGTGACCTGCTCCCGCAGGTGGGCCAGATCCAGGGTGGGCGTGTGCTGGATGGTCATGGTCGTCAGCCTCCGCAGGGCGTCGGGACGCACCGGAGCCGTCACGTCCGGTGCCCGCGGGGCAGACCTGCCGGGGCCCGCGGACTCATCGCCCCGGACGAGCGCCGCCCCGGACGGGCGTCGCGCCGGACGAGCGCGCCCCGCCGCCGGACGCTACTGCGCGACGCGGTACGGCAGGTCGAGCTCGTCGCCCGGGAGCCCCCGGATCGCCCAGTCGTGCCGCGGCGTCTCGATCAGCGTGACCTCCAGGTCCAGCGGCTCGATCCCGAGCTCGGCCGCGAAGCCCTCGATCAGCAGCGCGTAGAACCGCTTCTTGGTGGCCACGCTGCGCCCGGCGAAGAGCACGACCTCCAGCACCGTGTAGCGCTCCGTGCGTCCCGCCGGGGTCGGGAAGTCGTCGGCGGTCATGGGGAAGAACCGGTGGAACCGCTTGTCGGCCGGCAGGCCCAGGGCCTCGACCGCAGCCGCGTGCACCACGTCGGACAGGCGGGCGCGCAGCGGCTCCAGGACGCCGGCGCGTCCGTAGACCTTGACCTGTGCCACGGGTGCCCCTCTCCGGCGCGAGCGGTCAGAGGTCGACGCGGTGCGCGGCGGTGGCGTCGACCTCGAGCACGCCGTCGACGAGAACCACCCCGGTGAGGATCAGCCCACGCGCGCGCTTGTCCAGCACGCGCTGGACGTCCACGACGAGTCGCGGCTCACCGCCGGGGCCGCGCTCGACGTCCAGCAGGCCGGGCGGCAGGCCGCGCGACCGCAGGGCCGAGTTGGCGATCCCGGTCAGCAGGCCCAGCACGCGGTGCACGGGGACCGGTCCCGCCTGGACGGTGAGGTCGGCCCGGACCTTGCCGTCGGTGAAGCCGACCAGCGTCCCGCCGAGCCGGACGACCGGGACCGCGCGGGCGACCATGGCGACGGCCTTGGGCGCCGTCGGGCCCGCCGCCAGCGCCCGCAGGTCGACCGACGCGTGGACGGTCGACCCGGTGCAGCCGACGTCGCGCAGGACGGACGGCAGGGCCTTGCCGCGCAGGGCGAGGTCCAGCATCTCGGTGAAGGGCAGCCGCAGGTGCACTCAGGGCTCCGGGGTGTCGGTGGGGGACTCGAGCAGGCGCCGCAGCCGCGGCCAGGCCTCGCCGAACGCGGGCAGCAGGGGTAGGTCCGCGACCTCGTCGACCGGGACCCAGGCGACCTCGAGGCTCTCCGCGTCGGTCGCGGACGGCTCGAACGGCGTCAGCGTCTCGCCCAGGACGGTGGTGTAGCTCCAGGTCCCGTGGTCCAGGACGACCGAGCCGAGCACATGCACCGCGGACAGCGGGATGCCGGCCTCCTCGGCGGACTCCCGCAGCGCGCCCTGCTCCGCGGACTCGTGCGGGCCGATCGCCCCGCCGGGCACGCCCCACGTCCCGCCCTGGTCGCTCCACAGGGCCCGGTGCTGCAGGACGACGGCGTCCACCGCGCCGTCGGGGCCGCGGCGGGCGAGCAGCAGACCCGCGGCGCCGTGCAGGCCCCAGTGGCGGGACCCGCAGTCGCACTGCACCCACCCGTCGCCCGGGTGGCGGGTGGGTGACGGGCCGGGGCGGGCGGTCAACCGACGATCTCGCAGATGGCCGTCCCGGCGCTGACGCTCGCGCCGACGCCGGCCGCGAGCCCGGTGATCCGGCCGGCGCGGTGGGCCACGAGCGGCTGCTCCATCTTCATCGCCTCGAGGACGACGACGAGGTCACCCTCGGCGACCTCCGCGCCGTCGGCCACCGCGACCTTGACGATGGTGCCCTGCATGGGCGAGGCGAGCGTGGTGCCCGACGCGGTGGCGACGGAGCGGGTCGGGGTGCGGCGCACCGGTCGGCGGGCGCCGGCACGGCCCCGGCCACCCGCGAGGTTGAAGCCGGCCGGCAGGACGACCTCGAGCCGCTTGCCGCCGACCTCGACGACGACGCGCTCGGACGCCGAGGGCTCGGCCGGCTCGTCGGTATCCGCGGGCGGCGGCACCGGCGACCCGAGGCCGGCGAGGCGGTCGGCGAACGCCGTCTCGATCCACCGGGTGTGGACGGTGAAGGGCTGCTGCGGGTCGGCGGGGACGAACGCCGGCTCGTCGAGCACCGCGCGGTGGAACGGCACGACGGTCGGGATGCCCACGACCTCGAGCTCGGCCAGGGCGCGGCGGGCCCGCTGGACGGCCTGGGTGCGGGTGGCGCCGGTGACGACGAGCTTGGCGATCATGGAGTCGAACGCGCCGGACACGGTGTCCCCCTCGACCACGCCGGAGTCGACGCGCACCCCCGGTCCGGTGGGCAGGCGCAGGGTGGTGATCTTCCCGGGGGCCGGCAGGAAGCCGGCGGCGGGGTCCTCGCCGTTGATTCGGAACTCCAGGGAGTGCCCGCGGACGGCGACCGTGTCGTAGCCCAGCGGCTCCCCGGCGGCGATCCGCAGCTGCTCGCGGACGAGGTCGATGCCGGTGACCTCCTCGGTGACGGGGTGCTCGACCTGCAGGCGGGTGTTGACCTCCAGGAACGAGATCGTGCCGTCCGTGCCGACGAGGAACTCGCAGGTCCCCGCGCCGACGTACCCGGCCTCGCGCAGGATCGCCTGGGACGCCCGGACCAGCTGGGCGTTCTGCGCGTCGGACAGGAACGGCGCGGGCGCCTCCTCCACCAGCTTCTGGTGGCGGCGCTGCAGCGAGCAGTCGCGCGTGCTGACGACCACGACCGTGCCGTGGGCGTCCGCCAGGCACTGGGTCTCGACGTGCCGCGGGCTGTCCAGGTAGCGCTCGACGAAGCACTCGCCGCGGCCGAAGGCGGCGACGGCCTCGCGGACCGCGGAGTCGAACAACTCGTCGATCTCGTCGGCGGTGCGCGCGACCTTCAGGCCGCGGCCGCCACCGCCGAACGCCGCCTTGATCGCGAGCGGCAGGCCGTGCTCGCGGGCGAAGGCATGCACCTCCGAGGCGTCGGCGACCGGGTCCGGGGTGCCGGCGACCAGCGGCGCACCCGCGCGCTGGGCGATGTGCCGGGCGCTGACCTTGTCCCCGAGGGAGTCGATCGCCGACGGCGGCGGACCGATCCAGGTCAGGCCGGCGTCGATGACGGCGCGCGCGAAGTCGGCGTTCTCGGAGAGGAAGCCGTAGCCGGGGTGGATCGCGTCGGCCCCGGAGCGCCGGGCGACGTCGATGAGCTTGCCGGCGTCCAGGTAGGTCTCCGCGGCCCGGACGCCGCCGAGGGCGAACGCCTCGTCGGCGAGGCGGACGTGCAGCGCCTCGCGGTCGGAGTCGGCGTAGACGGCGACGGAGGCGATCCCGGCGTCCCGGCAGGCCCGGGCGATGCGGACGGCGATCTCGCCTCGGTTGGCGACCAGGACCTTGGTGATGGCGGGCACGGCTCACCGTAACGCCGGTCCCTCGGGCCGCTCACCCGGCACGCGACGGCGTGGCAGATTTGCCGGAACACCCCAAGCGGCGCGGGGCACCTTTGTCGTCATCGGCCGATGACGACGCGCGGGACCCGCGGGCCGTCAGCCGGCGTTGTGCCCTGTCGACAACGACCACAGGTCCGGCACGCTCACCCCGACCTGCCCGAGCAGCTCGCGCAGCAGCGGCAGGCTCACCCCGACGACGCCGTGGTGGTCCCCCTCCAGGCCGGTCACGAACGCCCCGCCGAGCCCGTCGACGGTGAAGGAGCCGGCCACGGCCAGGGGCTCGCCGGTGGCGACGTAGGCGTCGATCTCGGCGTCGGACAGGTCGGCGAAGTGCACCACGGTCGACGACGTCGCCCCCAGCGTTCCGCCCGTGCCACCGGCCTCCGGGTCGCGCTCGTCGATGAGCCAGTGCCCGGTGTGCAGCACGCCGGAACGCCCGCGCATGGCGTGCCACCGCGCGGTCGCCTGGGCCGCGTCGGCCGGCTTGCCGTGGATCTCCCCGTCGATCTCCAGCATGGAGTCGCAGCCCAGCACGAGGAGGTCGTCGAGCTCGTGGTCGTCGTCGTGACCGGGGTCCCGGGCGCCGTCGTGGTCGGGGTCGACGTCGGTGGTGCCCTCCCGCAGGGCGCGGGCGACCTGCTCGGCCTTCGCCTGGGCGAGGACCAGCACGGCGTCGGCGGGCTCCAGCCCGCCGAACCGCTCGGTGGCCGCCGCCAGGACAGCGTCCTCGTCCACGCCGGAGACGCGCACGAGCGGGGTGATCCCGGCGGAGGTCAGCGTCGCGCGCCGCGCCGGGGAGGCGGACGCGAGCAGCAGCCGGGTCACAGCAGCGCGCCGCGGAGCGCGTCGAGTCCCAGGGCGCCGAGGCCCAGGGCTCGGGCGTGGAACGCGGTGATGTCGAACTCGTCCCCGCGGGCGACGGCGGCGTCAGCGCTCTCGTCCCGGATCTGCTCCCACAGGCGCTGGCCGATCTTGTAGGACGGCGCCTGACCGGGCCAGCCGAGGTAGCGGTTGAGCTCGAACCGCAGGAACGCCTCGGGCATGTTGACGTTCGCGACGAGGAACCGCCACGCCTTGTCGGCGTCCCACGTCCCGCCGCCCCACTCGGGCGGCGCCTCGAGCCCCAGGTGCACGCCGAGGTCGACGACGACCCGCGCGGCCCGCATGCGCTGCCCGTCGAGCATGCCCAGGCGGTCGCCCGGGTCGTCGAGGAACCCCAGGTCGGCCATGAGGCGCTCGGCGTACAACGCCCAGCCCTCGCCGTGGCCGGAGACCCACAGCGCGAGCCGGCGCCACCGGTTGAGCGTCTCTCGCGCGTAGACCGCCCACCCGACCTGCAGGTGATGCCCGGGCACGCCCTCGTGGTAGACGGTCGTCTTCTCGCGCCAGGTGTTGAACTCGGTCACGCCGGGCGGCACGGACCACCACATGCGTCCCGGGCGGGAGAAGTCGTCGCTGGGGCCGGTGTAGTAGATGCCGCCCGACTGGGTGGGCGCGATCCGGCACTCCAGCCGCAGCAGCGGCTCGGGGATCGCGAAGTGCGTGCCGGCGAGGGCGGTGACGGCGGCGTCCGACGTCGTCTGCATCCACTCGCGCAGCTCGGCGGTGCCGTGCAGCTTGCGGTCCGGGTCGGCGTCCAGCACGGCGACCGCCTGCCGCACCAGGTCCTCGCCCTCCACGGCGTCGTCGCCGAGGATCTGCCGGGCGACCGCCTCCTGCTCGGCGACCACGCGGGCCAGCTCCTCCAGACCCCAGGCGTAGGTCTCCTCCAGGTCCACCGCGGCGCCGAGGAAGTAGCGCGACCACAGCGTGTAGCGCTCGCGGCCGACGGCGTCCTCCTGCGGCGCCTGCGGTGCCAGCTCGTCCCGCAGGAAGCGGGCGAGGTCGGCGTAGGCGTCCCGGGCGGCGCGCGCGCCGTGCTCGAGCTCCTGCCGGACGAGGGAGCAGGCGGTCGAGTCGTCCAGGACGGCGTCCACGGCCGGCCCGGCGACCAGGGCGGTGAAGAAGGAGCCCGAGGAGTCGGCCAGCTCGTCGCACTGGGCGGCGACCTCGGTCACCTGCCGCGCCGCGGGGACGCGGCCTCGTGTCGCCGCGAGGCGCAGCGACTCGACGTACCCCGCGACGCCGTCCGGGATGGCGTTCAGCCGGGCGGCGACATCCTGCCAGCCCTCGACGCTGTCGGTCGCCATGAGGTCGAACACCTCGCGCATCGTCTGCGCCGGGGAGGCGATGACGTTGAGCTCGCCCAGCAGCTCGTCCGCGGCGTCGAGCTCCAGGTGCAGCCCGATCCGCTCGCGCATCACCGCGATCGTGACCTCGTCGACGTCGTCGGCGGGCGTCTGGGTGTCGAGCTCGGCGAGCACCGCCCGCGCGGCGTCGGCCCGCGCTGCGTGGCCGGCCGGGGAGTAGTCGGTCATCTCGTGGTCGTGGCCCGAGATGCCCATGAACGTCGCCGCGAGCGGGTCGAGGGTCGCGATGGTGTCGACGAACCGGTCGGCGATCGCGTCGACGGCGCTGGGTGAGCGGTGCTGCGGCGTGCCGGGGGAGGTGGTGCTCATGGCGGAAGACCCTAGTCGGGGGTGGGGGAGGGGTGGAGTGGGGGGCGTGCGGCGCGTGCCGGATCAATCGTCCTGCTCGGGTGTGCCGGCGGGGTTAGGCGCCGGGTGCACGTCGCGCCCGCGATCGCGTTGGGCAGATCCGTCGGATCGCCACCATGTCGTCGTGACCGACCCGCTGGTCGTCCAGCGAATGCGCGCCGTCATTCTCGCGTCGTCCGACGGGGGCGACACATGGGTTCGAAGCCGTCCACAGGTCGGTCCGGCGCGCAATCGTCCCCAGGTGTCGCGGGCGCCCCCTGGGAATGTCGGTGGTCCGCCTTAGAATGAGACCGACGACGAATCGTACGAGCGTGCAGGAGTCCTGGAGGGAAGGAGGTGACCGTCGTGGCCGACGACATTCCGCCCGACGTCTCCCTTCCGCGTTCCGGTCAGCGCGATCTGTCCCACCTGCCGGCGGGAGTCGCCCGTGCCCTGGCCGATCTGCGCGCAGCCTTGGAGGCCGTCGGGTCCCTGACCGCGACGGCGACCGAGCTGGACGGTCGCCAGGCGGAGGCGGTCGCCGTCGAGCTGGCGGACGTGATGAGCCGCGCCGGCGTGACGCAGGCGCGGATGCTCGCGGTCGTGGAGGCGGACGGGATCTGGTCGGTCGAGTCCCGGTCGCTGGTGCGGTGGGCCGCACGCCGCCTGGACGTCAGCGTCCGCACCGCCCAGGCCCAGGTGCGGCTGGGCCGGGCGCTGCGTGACGACCTGCCGCTGACCGCTGCCGCGGCCGCGCGCGGGGAGATCGGGGTGGAGCACGCCCACGTGCTGGCGGCCCTGGCACCGACCAGCGAGCGCCGCCGCACTGTGCTGAGCTGCCCGGACGTCGAGTGCGACGAGGCGTGGCTGGTCCGGCAGGCCGAGCTCAACACCGTCGACGACCTGCGCACCATCGTCCGGCACTGGGCCGCGGCAGCCGACACCGACGCGGACGACCGCGGGTACGTCCAGGCGTGCGAACGTCAGCACCTGCAGGTCTCCCCGACCCTGGGCGGTTACCACGTGCAGGGGTTCCTCACCGTGGACGTCGGGCAGGCGCTGGTCACCGCACTCGAAGCCGTCACCCCCGTTCCGGCTGCTGGGGACACCTCGACCGCGGACCAGCGGCGGGCGCAGGCGGTCGGGGTGCTGGCGAACCTGGTGCTGGACAAGGGCCTCGCCGGTGAGGGGCGCGCGTCGCGGCCGCGGCTGAACGTGCTGGTGTCCTACGAGACGCTGCAGGCCGTCACCGCGTGGGCGGTCGCCCGCCAGGACGGGTTCACGTTGCTCGCAGCAGCGCCGGAAGTGACGGCGGACAGCGTGCTGCACGGTCCGCAGTTCGAGGACGGCACTCCGATCCCGCGCATTCTGCTGGACCGGCTTGCCTGTGACGGGGAGCTGAACCGGGTGATATTCGGACCACAATCCGAGATTCTCGACGTGGGCCGGGCGGAACGGACCTTCACCCGGGCCAGGCGAAATGCGATCATCGCCCGCGACCGGCATTGCCGGTTTCCCGGGTGCAGCGCACCACCGACACTGTCCGAATGTCACCACGTCCGACACTGGGCGCGCGATCACGGCAGCACGAGCGTGGACAACGGGATCTTGCTGTGCTGGCACCACCACGGCTACGTGCATGCGCGTGGGATCGAGATCCACCGCCAGGGAGCGCGGTGGGTGTTCACCGACGCGGCCGGGCGCGAGCTCCTGGACCCTCACCTGGGTGACGGGGACGACTGCGCCTGAGCCGGCCCGCAGCCCCGTCAGCTCCGCAGGCTCCAGCGCCACGCATCGGGCCCGGGCCGCGCGGCCGACGACGGTCCACGCATCCCGTGCGCCCGGTCCCTCCACGCGCTGCGCGGGGTCTCGGGCGCGGGGTCGTCGGTGACCTGCCCGGCCGCCGCGAGACCGGCGACCAGGGCCGCGAGCTCGACGTCGTCCGGCTCACCACGCACCACGTGGACGTGCGGGAGGCCCTGCGGCTCGTCGGTCACTCGTCGTCCTCGTCGTCGTCGAAGCCCTCGAAGTCGGCCGGCTCGCCGCGCGAGGTCGCCCACTCCACGACCTCGAACCCGGCCTCGACCAGCCGGGTGACGAGCTCCTCCCCGCCGGAGTCCAGCAGGTCCAGGACGGAGTCCATCGACAGGTCGGAGGCGCCGGACGGTGGACCGACCACGAAGCCGAGGTGGAACGCCTCCGCGGTGCCCGGCTCGTGCGGCGCCCCGGACGCGTCGTCGTCGTCCCCGGTGTCGCCGTCCCACGCGAGGGTGGTGAGGTCGGCGTGCATGCCGAGCGCGGCGTGGACCCGGTCGTACAGCTCGGCGTTCATCGTGCTGATCCGTGACTCCAGGGCCAGGACACGCGGGTCCTCGTCCGCCTCCGTCGCCCCGAACTCCGAGCGCACCCCCACCGCCGTGTCGACGTAGGTGTGCAGCGCCTGTGCGAGGCGGTCGACCGCGTCGTGCAGGTCGGCGGGGTCGACGGGACCGAGCGGGTGGTCGGAGTGCTCGTGCCCGTGGGAGGTCTGGTCGCTCACAGCGGGATGTTCCCGTGCTTCTTCGGCGGCAGGCTCGCGCGCTTGGTCCGCAGCAGCCGCAGCGCGCGGGAGATCTGCAGCCGCGTCTGCGACGGCTCGATGACGGCGTCGACGTACCCGCGCTCGGCGGCGTCCCACGGGTTGACGATCGCGTCCTCGTACTCACGGGTCAGGCGGGACCGCTCCGCCTCGACGTCGCCGCCGGCGTCGGCCACCTTCTTCAGCGCCCCCCGCTGCAGGATGTTGACGGCCCCGCCGGCGCCCATCACCGCGATCTGCGCCGTCGGCCACGCGAGGTTGACGTCGGCCCCGAGCTGCTTGGAGCCCATGACGATGTACGCCCCGCCGTAGGCCTTGCGCGTGATGACCGTGACCAGCGGGACGGTGGCCTCGGCGTACGCGTAGATCAGCTTGGCGCCACGGCGGATGATGCCGTTCCACTCCTGGTCGGTGCCCGGCAGGAACCCCGGGACGTCGACGAACGTCAGCACCGGGATGTTGAAGGCGTCGCAGGTCCGGACGAACCGTGCCGCCTTCTCGGCGGCGTTGATGTCCAGCGTCCCGGCCATCTGCAGGGGCTGGTTCGCGACGACCCCGACCGGGTGCCCCTCGACGTGGCCGAAGCCGATCAGCACGTTGCGTGCGTACAGCGGCTGCACCTCCAGCAGGACGCCCTCGTCCAGCACGTGCTCCACGACGGTCCGCATGTCGTACGGCTGGTTGTCCGAGTCGGGCACCAGGGCGTCGAGCGCCAGGTCCGCGTCGGTGACCTCCAGCGGCAGCGGCTCGCCGTGGTGCCAGATCGGCGGGTCGGTGAGGTTGTTGGCCGGCAGGTACGCGAGCAGCTGCTTGACGTACTCGAAGGCGTCGTCCTCGTCGGCGGCCAGGTGGTGCGCGACGCCGGACCGCTCGTTGTGCGTCTGCGCGCCGCCGAGCTCCTCGAAGCCGACGTCCTCGCCGGTGACCGCCCGGATGACGTCCGGCCCGGTGATGAACATGTTGGAGGTCTGGTCGGCCATGACGATGAAGTCCGTCAGCGCGGGCGAGTAGACCGCGCCACCCGCGCTCGGGCCGAGGATCAGCGAGATCTGCGGGATGACGCCCGACGCCGCGACGTTGCGCCGGAAGATCTCCGCGAACTGCGTCAGGCCCGCGACGCCCTCCTGGATGCGCGCGCCGCCGCCGTCGAGGATCCCGACCAGCGGGACGCCCGTGCGCAGCGCCAGGTCCATCACCTTGGTGATCTTCTGCCCGTGCACCTCGCCGAGCGAGCCCCCGAACACCGTGAAGTCCTGCGAGTACACCGCGACCGGCCGGCCGTCGACGGTCCCGTGCCCGACGACGACGCCGTCCCCGGCGATGCGCTTCTTCTCCAGGCCGAAGTTCACCGACCGGTGCTTGGCGAAGGCGTCCAGCTCGACGAACGAGCCCTCGTCCAGCAGCGCGTCGATCCGCTCACGTGCGGTCTTCTTGCCCCGGGCGTGCTGCTTCTCGGCGGCGAGCGCCTCGGGGGTGACGGTCGCGGCCTCGTGCCGCGCCCGGAAGTCGTCCAGCCGGCTCCGGGTGGTCGCCGTCGAGCCCGCCTCCGCCGCCGGGGCTCCGCCGGCGCCGGGGGTACCGGCGGCACCGGGGGCACCGCCGGCACCTGGGGCGCTGCCTGTTCCGGCGGGCGCGACCGACCCGTCGAAGGCGGGAGGAGCCGGGGTGCCGGGGGAGGACTCGCCGTCGGCTGGGGCGACGTCCTGCGTGCGGGGCGTGGAGGCGGCATGGGTCACCGTTCGAGACTAGTTGCGCCCGCCCCGGCGGGCCGGTGGAGGGCGCGGACGGCGTTCGCGCCACCACCTCGTCGGGACCCGACAACGATCGGCGGGCCGTCCGCGCACCATCATGGGGAGCATGACGGCGGATGACGGCGCGGCGCAGGACACCCGGGAGCCCCTGCGGCCGGACGCGCTCCGGGAACGGCTGGTGACCCCGGCCGGGCCGGTGCACCGGCTCGAGGTGGTCGAGCGGACCGGGTCCACCAACACCGACCTCGCGGACGCCCTGCGAGCGGACCCGGCGGCCTGGGGCGACGTCGGCGTCCTCGTCACCGAGCACCAGGTGGACGGCCGGGGGCGGTCGGGCCGCAGCTGGCAGACGCCGGCCGCGGCGGCGCTGACCTTCTCGATCGCGCTGCGCCCGCCCGCACCGGCGCAGTCCGTGGGGTGGCTGCCGCTGCTCGCCGGGCTCGCGGTGGTCCGGGCCGTGCGGCCCCTGACCGACGTCCCGGTGAGCCTGAAGTGGCCCAACGACCTCCTGGTGGACGCACCCGGCGCGGCCGAGCTCGACGGCTGGGGCACGCACCGCAAGGTCGGCGGCATCCTCGCCGAGCTCGTCCCGGCGACGGCCAGCCCGGTGGTCGTGGTGGGGATCGGCCTCAACGTGTCCCAGACCGCGGCCGAGCTGCCCGTGCCGTCCGCGCTGTCGCTGGCCGGCGCCGGCGCGTCGGGGGCGGCCCTGGACCGGGGCGGGCTCCTCGTGGCGATCGTGGGCGAGCTCGCGGGCCTGGTGGAGCGCTGGCAGCGGTCGGGCGGTGACGTCCGGGCGGCGGGGCTGGCCGACGACGTCGCGGCGGTGTGCACGACGCTGGGGCTGCCGGTGCGCGTGGAGCTGCCGGGCGACCAGGAGCTGCGGGGGACGGCGGTGGAGCTGGCGCCGGACGGCGCCCTGCTCGTCCGGGACGAGCAGGGCCAGGTGCACCCGGTGCGTGCCGGGGACGTGCGGCACGTGCGCACCGGCGGCGGCCCGGGCTGACGGCTCGTCGGTGCGCGGGCGGCGTCCGACGAGTGCGCGAGCGGCGTCCGACGGGTGCGCGACCCGCGTCCGACAGGCGCGCGACCGGCGTCCGACGGGCGCGTGGAGCCCGTCGGCCGGACGGGTGAGCGGCGCGGTCGGGGTCGGGGACGGACCGGCCGGGCGGGGCCCGGTGAACTAGCCTGACGGAGTGCCTGACGACGTTCGCGCTGACCAGGACCGTCCCCGGAGGTCGTCGACGGTGCACGACCTCGAGGCGTCGCTGCTCGGTGGCGACCGTGACCTGACGCTGCGGGACCTCGCCGATCGAGCAGGTCCCGGCGTCCGCCCCGAGGACGTCCAGCTGTTCTGGCGGACGCTCGGACTGCCGTACGCGGACACCGACGAGCGGCTGTTCACCGACGACGACGCGCAGGCGGTGGCCCGGATCGCGGACCTGGAGCGCTCGGGCCGCATCGACCGGCGGACCGCCGTGACGCTCACCCGCGCGCTGGGGCACCAGTCGGAGCGCCTGGTGCTGTGGCAGGTGGAGGCCCTCGTCGAGGACGTCGCCCAGCGGCGTCACCTGGACGACATCAGCGCCCGCCTCGTGGTCCTGGACCGGCTCACGGAGCTCGCACCCGTGCTCGAGGCGCAGCTCGTGCACTCCTTCCGGCGCCACCTCGCCGCGATCGCCGGGCGCTTCGCCGCGGAGTTCGCCGAGGCGCGCACGACCGAGCAGGCGGACCCCTCGGCCCTGCCGCTGGCCCGGGCGGTCGGCTTCGCCGACATGGTCTCGTTCACGCGTCGCACGGCCGGGCTCGGGTCGACCGACCTGTCGGCCTTCGTCCAGCGGTTCGAGACGGCAGCCCGTGACATCGTCGCGAACGCAGGTGGCCGCGTCGTGAAGACGATCGGGGACGCCGTCCTGTTCATCGCCGACGACGTCGTGACCGGGGCGCGCGTGGCCGTCGGACTCGCGGGCGAGCTCGGCGGGGAGCTCGAGGTGCAGGCCCGGTCCGAGGAGGGCGGGCTGACCGAGGGGCACCGCGGCGTGACGCCGGTTCGCGTCGGGTTCGTGCAGGGCCGGGTGCTGTCCCGGTTCGGGGACGTGTTCGGGGCGTCGGTCAACGTCGCCGCCCGGCTCACCGACATCGCCGAGCCGAGCACCGTGCTGACCGACCCGTCGACCGCCGAGCTGCTCGCCGGCGACTCCCGCTTCGTCCTCGAGCCGCAGCCGCCGCGCGAGCTGCAGGGGCTGGGGTCCATCGCCCCGGTGCTGGTGCGCCAGGCCTGACGCCGGGGCGACGCCCGACGCCGACCGACGCCCGACGTCGCCCCAGCCGGCCGACGCCCGACGCCGGGCCCCCGACGACGGCGCGCCGGCGCCCGCCGGCTCAGGCCGGGTCGACTGGCAGGATCAGCTCGGGCCCGTCGTTGCGGACCGCGTTGACCGCGGTGGAGACCGGGGTCGCCGTCAGGGACGGCTGGGTGGAGGACAGCAGCTCGACGGCGCCGTCCGACCCGACCGCCGGGTCGAGCCAGGCGTCCCACGCGTCGGGCAGCAGCATGATCGGCTGCCGGTCGTGGATGTGGCCCATCTCGTCCACGGCGGTCGTGGTGATGACGGTCGCGCTGACCAGCCAGCGGTCCGGGTCGTCGTCCGGCTTGGACGGGTCCTTCCAGAACTCGTACAGCCCCGCCAGGGCCAGCGGCGAGCCGTCGGAGGTGTGGATGTAGAACGGCTGCTTCGTCTTCTTCGCCGCCCCCTGCGGTGCGGGCTGCCACTCGTAGTAGCCGTCCGCGGGCAGCAGCGCCCGGCGCACCGCCATCGCCCGGGCGAAGGCCGGCTTGGTGGCCACCGTCTCGGCGCGGGCGTTGATCATCCGCGAGCCGATCGAGGGGTCCTTCGCCCACGACGGCACGAGGCCCCACCGGGCGGTCCGCATGCTGCGCTCGAGGGCTCCCTGGCTGCCGTCCTCGAGGCGCTCGGGGCGCTCGACGACCATGCGCACGCCGTCCGTGGGGGCGACGTTCCACGACGGCGGGAGCAGCCGCGCGTCGTCGGCCACGGAGGCCAGGGCGAAGGCGTCGGCGAGGTCCTGGGCCTCCCGGAAGGAGGCGTAGCGGCCGCACATGAGCCCAGCCTGCCGTATGCCGCCGACAGACGGCGGGTGCCGGGGTCGGGCGGTGGGCCGGTCGATGTCGTATCGATTCGACCCATCGGCCCACCGGTGGGAGGATGGCCGTGATGAGTGACGTCGTCGAGACCCGCCCCACCTACCGACCCAACGCCAAGTACGTCCTGATGCTCGGGTCGATGACCGCTCTCCCGGCGATCACGACCGACATCTACCTGCCGTCGCTGCCCGAGGTCGCGCGCGACCTGGGCACCACGGCGACCGCCGTCCAGCTGACGATGACGGCGACGCTGATCGGCGGCGCCTTCGGCCAGCTGGTGATCGGCCCGCTGTCCGACCGGTGGGGCCGGCGCCGCCCGGTGCTCATCGGCGTGACGCTGCACGTCGTCATGTCCCTGGTGTGCGCCGTCGCGCCGAACATCGAGGCGCTCATCGGCGCCCGCGTGGTCCAGGGCTTCTTCAACGCGTCCGCGACGGTGGTCGCGATGGCGGTCATCCGGGACCGGTTCGTCGGGTCGGACGCGTCCGCGGTGATCTCCCGGCTCATGCTCGTCATCGGCGTCGCGCCCCTGTTCGCGCCCAGCGTGGGCGGGCTCATCGCGGGCGAGGTCGGCTGGCGCGGGGTGTTCGTCGCGCTCGCGCTGTTCGGCGTCGGTCTGTGGCTGGTGGTGTGGCTCCGGCTGCCCGAGACCCTGCCGCCTGAGCGCCGTCGGGAGGGCGGTCTGCGCACCGCGCTCAGCGGGTTCCGGACGCTGCTGCGCGACGGGCACTTCGTGGCGCTCGCGGTCCTGCCGGGCCTGGCGATGGCGACCCTGTTCGCCTACGTCGTCGGGTCCCCCTTCGTGCTGCGCGAGCAGTTCGACCTGTCCGCGCACGAGTTCGCGCTGCTGTTCGCCATGAACGGCGTGGGGCTCGTCGCGGGTGCTCAGGTGAACGCGTACCTGGTCAAGCGGATGGCGCCGATCCGCCTCCTGCGGCTGGCGCAGCCCGCGGTGCTCGCCCTGGCCGTGACGCTCGGGATCGTGGTCTTCACGGGCGCCGGAGGACTGGGCGGGCTGCTCGCGGTCCTCTTCGTGCTGCTCTCGCTGATCAACTTCATCGCCCCGAACGCCTCCGCACTGGCCCTGAGCCGGCACGGCGAGATCGCCGGTACGGCGGCGGCGTTCATCGGCTGCATGCAGGCCGGTGTGGCCGGGGTGGTCAGCCCGCTGGTCGGGGTGCTCGGTGGGGACGCCCGTGCGATGGCGCTGGTGATGAGCGGGACCGCGGCGATCGCGCTCCTGGTGCTCGCCCTGGCGACGCCGGCCTACCGCCGCGGGGGCTGGCACCAGCGCTGAGCACGCCGCTCGGCTGAGACCGCGGGCTCCGCCGAGCTCTGCCGTGCTCTGACGTGCTCTGCCGTGGCCTGCCCTGCTGCGGGGTCAGCCGAGACCGGCGGCGCCGGCCAGGCCCCCGACCATCACGAGCCCGAGCGACAGCCACGCCGCGACGACCCACCAGCGGTCGGTGGGCTCGTCCTGCGTCCGGTGTGCGTCGGGGTGGGCCATACCTCGACCATCGGCCGGTCGACGGTCGACCGCCAGGATCCCGGCGGGTGAGGTCGGCGGGCGGACGGGTGAATCTCTCGGAGGCCGACCGCGTCGCCGACACCGGCCACCGCGCCCCCTGCCGCGGTGCGGTCACCGGTCCAGTTGCGACCGCGGTCCGGTTCCGGCACCGGTCCGGTCACCCTGCCTGCTGCAGCCGCCCGCTGAGGTCGTCGATCGCGTCGGACAGCGTGCTGAGGGCCTCGGCCGCTCCGGCGTCCACTGAGCCGGCCGCCTCGTCCAGCTGGGCCTGCGCCTCCTGCAGCGCCTGCTCGGCCTCCGCGCGGGCGGCCTCCGGGTCCGATGCCGACTCCTCCAGCGCCGTGGTCGCCTCGTCGATCGCGTCCGTGGACGTCCGGACGGCGTCCTCGACGGCGGCGCGGGCGTCCGGGTCGATCCCCTCGAGGTCGGCGCGCACGTCGTCGATCGCCGAACGGGCGTCGTCGACGGCGGCGCGCGCGTCGTCGAGCGCGCCGCGTGCGTCGTCCGCCGCGGACCCGACGGACTCGCGCAGGTCGCCGAGGTCACCGCCGTCGGAGGAGCAGCCGGCCAGCACCAGGAGCGCCGCGAGGCCCAGCGACGCCGCACGTGGGTCGCGCATGTCCGTCTCCTCGCGCTCGGTCGGTCGGTCGGATGGTCGGTCGGGTGGTGCGTCGGTGGCCAGGGCGGCCCCTCCCATCTTCCCCCGCGCCCGCGCCCATGCCCACGGCTTCCCCTGCCGACGGCCCGGGTCCCGCGCGATCAGGCGGTGCCGGTGACGGTCAGCACGATGAGCGCCGCGTTGAGCGCGATGATCAGTGCCGCGATCGACCAGCAGGCGACCCGCAGCGCCGGACCGTCCACGTGGACGCCCATGACCGTGCGGTCGCCGGTGAGCCGGATCAGCGGGATCAGCGCGAACGGGATGCCGAAGCTCAGCAGCACCTGGCTGAGGACGAGCGCCCGGGTCGGCTCCAGCCCGGCGCCCAGGACGAGCAGGGCCGGGATCAGCGTGACGACGCGCCGGGCCAGCAACGGGAGTCGCAGCCGCAGGAGCCCGCCCATGATCGTGGCGCCGGCGTAGCAGCCGACCGAGGTGGACGCGAAACCCGACGCGAGCAGCCCGATCGCGAAGACCACCGCGACCACGGGTCCGAGGGCGTCGGCGATGGCCGCGTGGGCACCCTCGATGGTGTCCGTCCCCTCCCGACCCGGCAGGCTCGAGGCCGCCAGCAGGAGCATCGCGATGTTGACCGCCCCGGCGAAGAGGAGCGCGCCGACGACGTCGAGGCGGGTGACCCGGACGAGGCGCGCCAGGGTGGCGGGGTCCGTCTGGTGGCCGTGCCGGTCGCGCACCAGGGCCGAGTGCAGGTAGATCGCGTGCGGCATGACGGTCGCGCCGATCATGCTCGCGGCCAGCAGCACGGTGCCGGTGTCCTCCAGCCGCGGGACGAGGCCGGACAGGGCCGCGCCGGCGTCCGGCGGGTTGACGAACAGGCCGGTGAGGAAGCCGCCGGCGATCACCGCGAGCAGCGCCACGACCGCACCCTCGAACGGACGCTGACCACGGCTGGACTGCACGGCCAGCAGCAGCATGGAGGCGGCGCCGACCAGGACCCCGCCCGCCAGCAGCGGCAGACCGAACAGCAGGTGCAGGGCGACCGCGCCGCCGATGACCTCGGCGAGGTCGGTCGCCGCGGCCACCGCCTCGGCCTGCACCCAGTAGAGGCGCCGGGGTCGGGTGCGCATCCGGTGCCCGAGCAGCTCCGGCAGGCTGCGGCCCGTCACCAGCCCGAGCTTGGCGGACTGGTACTGCACGACGACCGCCATGGCGTTGGCCAGCACCAGGACCCACACGAGCCCGTAGCCGTACCGGGCGCCTGCCGTGAGGTTGGCGGCGACGTTGCCCGGGTCGACGTAGGCGACCGCCGCGACGAACGCCGGACCCAGCAGGACGAGTCGCGAGCGCGCGCCGGACCGGGCGCGAGGCAGGGGACGGCTGGGCGGGGGGGACTCGTCCACGCGGGTCACGTCGGCCTCCTCGATGCGGCGCCGCGCCGGAAGTTCGGACAGCCGAACTCTAGCGGTCGGGGGTCGCGCCGGGCAGCCGTCGGAGAGCCGTCGGGGCGGCGTGTCGGATCCGGGCCGGCTCCGGGGCGAGGGTCTTGCCCGAACCTTCCCGCGGTCCGCGCCCGGCGGTGATGATGGGTGCACGCCCGCCGGACGGGCGCCGTGCGGGACGGGGGGCGACGGTGCGCGGACGGAGCAGGGCACGTGACCCGTGGGTGAGCGCGCCGCCCGGTATCGAACGGGTGCGCCAGCTCGACCCACGACGCAAGCTCGCGGCGATCGGCCTCGGGGCGGCGGTCATCCCGCTGGCACTCATGGGGACGGCGCTCGCCTCGTTGGAGACGGTCAACGACGCCCACGCGGAGGCGGACCGCATCACCTCGGCCCAGGTGGACTTCATCCTCGCCGACATGGCCCACGACGCCATCCGCGGGGACGTCCTCGCCGTGCAGCAGGCTGACGGGCGCGAGCTCGCCCTCGCCCGGGAGGCGCTGGACCGGGACGTCACCACGTTCCGCAGCCTGCTGGCCAAGGTGGACGCCGCGGACCTTCCCCGGGAGGTCCGCGAGCCGCTGCGCGAGGTGCGCCCGATGCAGGAGGAGTACGCCGAGCACGCCCTGGAGTTCAACCGGGTGGCCGCCGTCGACCCGCCCGGCGCAGCGCGGCTGGCCGACGGTCTGGACGCCGAGTTCGCCGCCCTCACCGGACCGCAGGCTCTCGTCACCCAGGCGATGAGCAGCGAGGCGAACGCGGAGCAGCGCGAGGCCAGGCAGGCGGAGCGCACGGTGCGCACCGGCACCGTCGCCTCCGCGGCGGCCGCCTTCCTCGCCACCCTGGTGCTGGCCCTGATGCTGAACCGCCTCGGCGGACGGGTCGCTGCCGCGCTCGCCCGCGAGCGCGGCGCCGCGGAGCTGCTGCAGCACAGCCTCCTGCCCGACAGCCTCCCGGACGTGCCGGGGGTCGGGCTCGCCGCGCGCTACGTCCCGGCGTCCGTGGGCACCGAGGTGGGCGGGGACTGGTACGACGTCATCCACCTGCCCAGCGGCGAGGTGGGACTGGTCATGGGGGACGTCGTCGGGCACGACCTCGACGCGGCCGCGAGCATGGGCCAGCTGCGCGCCGGGCTGCGCGCGTGCGCGGCCGAGGGTGACGACCCGGGCTCCGTCCTGGAGCGGCTGAACCGGCTGTGCATGCACCAGGGTCTGGGCGGCATGGCGACCGTCATGTACGCCGTCCTGGACCCCGTGACCGCCGAGCTGCGGGTCGCCAGCGCGGGCCACTACCCGCCGCTGCTCGTCGGCGGCCACCACGGCGAGCTCGCCAGCCGGTACCTGGAGACCGAGCCGTGCCCCCCGGTCGGCGCCCTGCGCGAGGTGCGCTACCCCACCACGCGGTACCACCTGACCGCGGGCAGCGTGCTGGTCCTCTACACCGACGGCCTGGTCGAGCGCCGGGACGAGGCCGTCGACGCCGGGCTGGCCCTGCTGGAGCGGACGGTCGCCGACGTCGGGACGCAGGGGGACCTCGAGGTGCTGTGCGACCGGGTCCTGGCCGGGATGCTCGGGGGGCGTCCCGCCGCGGACGACGTCGCGCTGCTCGTCGTGTCCGCCCAGCGGGTGCTGGGCCCGCACCTGGACTTCATGCTGCCCGCGCAGGCGGAGCAGCTCTCCACCCTGCGGGCCGGCCTGGAGCGCTGGTTGACCGAGTCGGGGGCCACCGAGGAGGAGGTGTACGAGATCACGGTCGCCGTCTCGGAGGCCGCCACCAATGCGATCGAGCACGCCTACGGCCCGGGCCGGGCCGACATCCAGGTGGTCGCCGACCGCGACGACGGCGTGGTGGAGCTGGTGGTGCGGGACTGGGGCCGGTGGCGGGCGGCACGCGGGCGGGACCGCGGTCGCGGCATCTACCTCATGCGGGAGCTGATGGACGACGTGCAGGTCGCGCACGGCGACCGCGGGACCCAGGTCGTGCTGCGGCGACGGCTCGCCGCGCCGGTGCCGGAGGGCCGGGCGGCCGAGCCCGTCGCGGTGGAGGTGGGCACGGTGGAGGTGGGGACGTCCGGGCCGAGCGCCTGACGGGGGACCGGCGGCAGGCCCGGCGCGGGCCGACCCGCCGTCAGTCGTCCGGCCGCTCGTCGGCCGGCGTCGCGTAGCCCGGACACCCGGGTCGGCTCGACGTCGTCCACGGTGCCGCGTCGGTTGTGGCCCTGGTGGCCCGGGCCTCGGCGACCTCGGCCTCGGTGATCTCGGCCTCGGTGACGCGGACCCCGGTGACGCGGAGCTCGGTGAGGACGGCGCCGATGTCGCGCAGACCGGCGAGCACGCCGTGGAGCTGCGCCTGGTCCGCCACGGCGACGGTGAGGGTCGTGGTGCCGTCCACCTCCCGGGTCAGGTCCGGCTCCCCGAGCCGGCTGGACCAGTGGTCGTCGAGGTGGCCGTCGACGCGGATCGTGTACGTCGTCGGACCGGCCCCCACCCGGGTGCCCGCGTCGACCACGCCGGTCACCGGCCGGCGAGCGGTGCGTCGACCCGCGCGGCGGCCGACGCGCCGGTCGGCACGGCCCCGGCCACGACGTCCCGGACCACGGCCGGTACGGCGTCGCCCGCCACCGCTGCTGCGCGCTGGTCCCGCCACAGGCCCAGGCCGAGGCCCACGAGCGCGACGCCGGTCGGCACCGCGAACGGCCGGTTGAACGACTCGGGCAGCACCGACAGGGCGAGGGCGGAGGTGGTGCCGTACGCGAGCAGGAGGGACGCCCAGCGAGCCGCCACGCCGGCGCGGAAGAGCGCGACCCCGAAGAGCAGACCGCCCAGCGCGTAGCCGACCCCGGAGACGAGGAGGAGCTCCTGCATCGCGCCGATGTCGCCGCTCGGGCTGCCGCCGACGGCGACGTCGAGGACGTCCTGGACGTACCCGGGGTCCGACCGGGCGACCGTCGGCAGGACGTAGGCGACGATGCACTGGACGGCGAACAGGGCGAGGTAGCCGACCGTCAGCACCACGAAGCCGGTCAGCCCGACGACGCCCAGACGATCGCGGTGGCGCAGGAGCAGACCGGTGAGGCCGACCAGCGCCAGCGCGGCCATCAGCGCCTTCGCGGTCTCGCGGACCAGCATCTCGGTGCTGACGAGGTGGGCGACGTCGGCCGGCGGGTGGTCGACCTGCACGCCGATGAAGATGACGCCGGCGGCTGCGGCGCACAGGCCGGCGACCGCGGTGAGGCGGCGGCTCGTGAGGGTCATGGCGGGCTCCTGGTGCTCGGTGCCGGACGGGGTGCCCGGCGACGTCCCGGACGCTAGGGACGGACCTGGTGAGGCCGCGTCACCACCTGTGGTGACCGGGGTGGTGATCCCGGCCGGTGGTCCGGGCCTGTGCACCACCGGTGCCACTCCCGCTGGTGGTCCGGGCGTCACAGCAGCCCGAGGTCCTCCGCCCGGCGCACCGCGGCCCGCCGGGTGCTCACGCCGAGCTTGGTGAACACGTGCCGGGTGTGCGTGCGCAGCGTGTTCACCGAGACGAACAGCTGCCGCGCGATCTCCGGCCCGGTGAGCTCGGTCGCCAGCAGGCGCAGCACCTCCCGCTCCCGCTCGCTGAGCCCCTCGGGGGCCACGGTCGCGGCACCGCCGCCGGGACCGACCGGACCGACCGGTCCGACCGGACCGGCGGGTCCGGACGCCGCGGGTCGCCGACCGACGGCCAGCACGTGTCGGGCGTGCGTCCGGACGTCCGCCGCCGCCACGGCGGCGACCTGCTCGAGCAGCTCGACCACCGGCTGACCCTCGTCGAGGAACAGGCGGCGATGACCCGTCGGCACGCCGAGGGTCAGCGCCGCCGCGAGGTCGGCGCCGGCCGCGTGCGCGTCGCCGTGGGCGCGGTGGGCGAGCGCGCGCACCAGCAGCGCCTCGACCACGCTGCCGCCGCGCGTGGCTGCGCGAGCCGCGGCCAGCACCCGGTCGACCAGGTCCAGCGCGGGTCCCGCCTGGCGCTCGGCGACGAGCAGGCGGGCCAGCGTCAGCGCGTCGTGCTCGCCCAGGTACGTCACCGGGTCGTGGGGCGTGACGCCGCGCTCGACTGCCCACGCCCGGGCGTCCGCAGTCCGGCCCTGGGCCAGGCGCACCCGCGCCCGGGTCGCGGCGATCGGCCGCACGTCGGGGAAGTACCCGGGCAGGTAGAGCGGCTCGGCCCGGTCCAGCATCGCGACGGCGCCGTCCAGGTCGCCCGTGGCCCGCAGCAGCGCGGCCGTCGCGGTGTACCAGCGGTGCCGGTTCTCCGGCAGCGACGCGGCGTCGCCCAGCCGTCGGGCCGCCTCCAGGTGTCGCGCGGCCGCCTCCAGGTCGCCCTGCTCGCGCAGCACGTCGGCGAGGCCGACGTGCAGGTCGCCCGTGGTGGGCAGGACCGGTCCGGGGTGCGTCTGCGCTGCCGCGAGCGCACGCTCGTACCGCCGCCGAGCCTCGTCCGGGCGTCCCCGCGCGAGCCACAGGGTGGCCAGCACGACGGTCGCGCCCAGCTCGTCCGCCACCATGCCGGCCGCGCCGAGGCCGGCCACGGCCTGGCCGAAGGTGTCCACGGCGGTGTCGAGGTCCCCCGCGGCCCAGGCGGCGAGTCCGACGAAGCCCGCGGCGGCGGCGCGAGGGAAGTGGTCCTCCGGTCCGGCCAGCCCCAGCGCCCGACGGGCGTGACCGACCGTGCCGTCGACGTCGCCACGGGCCTGGGCCACGGAGGCGCGGTAGACGGCGATCATCGCGGGGAGGGAGCGGATCTCGTCGTCGCGGTCGTGGGCAGCCCGGGCGAGCGGGCCGGTGGCCGGGACGGACGACGGCGGCGCGGCCCCCAGGCCGGTCTCGGCGGCGTCGAGCCACGCCTCCACCGCGTCGACGTCGCCCGCGGCGAGCCGGCTCCACGCCACGAAGGTGCAGAGCAGCGGCCGGCGCCGGACGACGTCCTCGGGCAGCGCGCCCAGCCAGGCGCGCAGGGTCCGGTCCTGACGGCGCCGGCGCAGGTCGGGCACGGTCAGCTCGACCAGGTCGGCGGCGTGCTCGTGGTCACCGCTCGCGATCGCGTGGTGGACGGCGTCGACGGCGAACCCGTTCGCGGCGAGCCACCGGGCAGCGGCGGCATGGAGGCGGGGAGCCGGGTCGCCGTGCGTGGCGGCCAGACGCGCGCGCAGCGCGTCCGCGAACAGGTGGTGGTACCGGTACCACCGGCGCTCGTCGTCGAGCGGGACGAGGAACAGGTTCTCCCGCTCGAGCACCTCCAGGGCCGCCCGGCCGTCGGACCGGCCGGTCACCGCGTCGCAGAGGTCGCCGGTCAGCGCGTCGAGGACGCAGGTGTCGAGCAGGAACGCGCGCACGTCGTCCGGCTGCCGGTCCAGGACCTCCTCGACGAGGTAGTCCAGGACGAAGCGGTGGCTCCCGGAGAAGGCGTGGACGAAGCCCGCGACGTCCCCGGTCCCGTCGACGGCACGTGTCCGGGCGGACAGCGCCGCGAGCTGGAGCCCGGCCGCCCAGCCCTCGGTCCGGGCCTCCAGCGCCGCCACGAGCGGGGGCTCCAGCCGCAGACCCATCACGTCGGCGAGGAAGGTCCCCGCCTCGTCGGACGTGAACCTCAGGTCCGCGGCACGGACCTCCACCAGCTCGCCGCGCGCGCGCAGTCGCGCCAGCGGCAACGCCGGGTCGGCCCGCGTGGTCATCGCCAGCGTCACCTGCGGCGGCAGGTTGTCCACGAGGAAGGCCAGCGCCCGGTGGACGTCGGCGTCGTCGATCACGTGGTAGTCGTCCAGCGCCACCACCGTGGGGCCGGGGAGCAGGTCGAGGTCGTCGACCAGGCTGACCAGGACGGCCTCCACCGGTGCGGGTCCACCGGTCGCCAGCAGCGCGAGCGCGTCGCTCCCGACCCCGGGAGCCGCCACCTGGATCGCGGCGACGAGGTGGCTGAGGAAAGGGCGGGGGTCGGAGTCCGCGGCGTCCAGCGCGAGCCACGCCACGCGCGCGGGCGACCCCGCCAGCCACTGCGTCAGCAGCGTGGTCTTGCCGAAGCCGGCCGGTGCGGCGACGAGGACCAGCCGAGGCATCGGTCCGTCCTCGGTGGGCAGCCGCTCGACCAGCCGCGGGCGCTCGACCAGCCGGCGACGGGGCGCGGGCAGGTGCAGCTTGGTGCCCAGAGCCGGCATCGGCCCAGCGTAGGGCCGCCGACGAGGTCTCCACGGCGCGGGACGGCGGGCATGTCGGTGGCGGGGTGGAGGGTGTGAGCGTCACAGAGGACCCGCAGCCTGCGCCACGGAGGAGCCATGCCTGAGCACCTGATGTGCACGGACCGTGCGGTGATTTCCGCGTACGGCGCCGCCGACGACGCCTACGTCACCTGGCTGGACGACGTCACCGACCAGCTCCGTGACCTGGGGGCCGACCCCGCCGCGGTGCGCGCGTTCTACTCCCACGACGGCTACACCACCATCGAGGTGCCGGTGATCGACCCGGCGCCCGTCGGGTGGATGGTGCACCCGGGCGGTACGGAGATGTGCCCGCTGCCAGGCGCCGCGGGACAGGGGGCACGCGAGTGGCTGGACCGCTGGGAGACCCACCCGGAGCCGATCCGCGTCCTGGTGGCCCACGGCCTGCCGCCGCTGGCGTACACGCCTGGGGACGCCGGGCGTCCCGGAGCCTTCGCCCGCCCGATCGAGGTGGTCTTCGACGACGTCGTGCTGGTGACCACCGGCGTGGCCGACCGGTTCCAGGGCCGCGTCGGGCCCGCATGGAGCCCGATCCCCGGGGCGCTGCTGGACGCGATCCTCGTCGAGCACGGGGAGGCGCCCACCGTGGCCGCCTGACGCCGGCGCCGAGCGTCCGGTCGGCCCGTCGGTCGGTCGGCCCGTCGGTCGGTCGTCCGGCCCGTCGGTCGGCCGGCCCGGTCGGCCCCTCAGCGGCCGGCCTGCCGTCGGCCCCTCGGCCATACTGCGCGCATGCCCCCTGGTCAGCGTCCGGGCGTCGCGGCGGCCGCCGCGGCGACCCTGCTCCTCGTCGCGGGATGCGCCGGGTCGGTGGAGGACCAGGCCCGGCGCGAGCTCGAGGCTGCCGCGCGGGAGGTGCACGGGGCGGCGGTCCTCTGGGTGGCGTCCTCGCCCGACCTGTCCGCCCGGGTGACGCTGGAGGAGCTGCAGTCGTCCGGCGACCTGACCGGCGGCGGCCGGGTCGAGCGGGCGGACGGCGGGGTGCTCGTCGTGACCCGCCCGATCGGCGTCCAGGTGGAGCGCGGGGGTGGCCTGCTCGCCGAGGACGCCAGTGCCGGCGCCTGCCTGCGGGTGACCATGTCGGGCCCGGACGGCGACGACCTCGGCCGGGTGCGCACCGAGGCGGTCCCGTGCCCGGACGGCCTCGTGCCGACGACGGGGGCCGGCGGCCAGGCCGACGTCGTCGACCTGGACCTCGGCGTGCTCGACGACGTCGTCGACGACGGGGACCGGCAACCCGGCACCTGCTTCGGCACGACCGGTGACTGCGCCGGGGGATGAGCGGCGCGCAGGTCGTACGACCAAGGTCTCGTTGATCCGTCGAGCGGACCGGGGCGACAGTCGAGAGGACACCGGCGCAGCACGGAGGGACGGATGAACATGAGCGACATCGTCCGGGACCCGACCGACGAGCTCGTCGTGTTCGCCGTGCCCCAGGAGGCGATGCAGCTCCGGCCGGACCTGCGGGACGACTACTGCTACTGGCCGATGGTGTCCACCATCGCGGCCCAGAGCCCGTTGCCGCTCCTCGGGCCGGTCCACGAGCCGACCTACCAGTACATGACCCGTCCGGACGACCTGCACGGGATCGAGCTGCGGCACCCCTGCGCCCGGTGCCGCGCCTCGGTCGAGCGTGCGGCGCAGGCGCTCGCCGGCGTGGAGCCCGGGACCCTGGGCATCTGCGTGGCGCAGTGCGTCGTCGTCTACCTGCGGGACATCCAGACCCTCGACGGCCGCTTCTCGCCGATCATGCGGCTCGCCGACACGGTGTAGCCGGCGGCAGCCCGGTCAGCTCGGCGCCTGCGGCACCCGCTCCAGCCGGGTCCACCGTGCCCAGCCACGCTCCCGCAGGAGGTCCCGCAGCCGCTGCGTCCGGGGGTCGGTCTCGACGGCCAGCGCGTCCAGGAGGTCGAAGGGCAGGTCGTCCAGGCCCTCCTCGCCCAGGTCGACCGCGCCGGCCGCCTCTGCCTCGTCGGCGAGATCGGCCATGAGGTCGGCCGCCTCCTGCAGGCGCGGGTCGTCGTGGGCGTCGCCCTCGAAGATCGCCGACAGGACGAGGTACAGCCGGACCACCCGCGGGTCGTCGAGCTGCGCGAGCTTCTCGGGCAGCCACTCGTGGATCGCCTCGGGCCAGCGCGCCGCGACGAGGATCCAGCCGTCCCGCTCACCCTCGACCATCCGCTCCGACACGCCGAGCTCCCGGAGCCGGTCGAGGTACCGGAGCGCGTCGGGGGGCAGCGCCAGGCTGTCCCCGGCGGCGAGCTGCGCGATGTGCTTGCGGCTGGTCTCCAGACGCTCGATCTCCGCCAGCAGGCGGGCGTCGATGCTCTCGACGGCCGCGGCGAAGCCCGACGCGTCCGCCTCGAGCATGGCGCCGATCTGGGAGAGCGGGACGCCGGCGTCCGCGAGGGTCCGGACCTTGATCAGCGCCACGACCGCCGTCGCGCCGTACCGCCGGTAGCCCGACGCGTCCCGCTCCGGCTCGGCCAGCAGCCCGATCTGGTGGTAGTGCCGCACCGCCCGCACGGTGACGCCGGCGTACGCCGCCAGTTGACCGATCGTCAGCATGACCCGATCCTGCCCGGACTCGCCCTGGCGCTGTCGAGGCCGGTCAGGCGATCCGGCGCCGGTAGGCCAGGTCGGCGAGCACGTAGGCGACGACCAGGATGCCCACGCACCAGGCGAGCGCGGTCCAGATGCCGGTGCCGACCGGTTGCCCGGTGAGCAGGTCGCGGATCGCGTCGACGATCGCGGTCACCGGCTGGTGCTCGGCGAACCAGCGCACCGGCCCCGGCATGGTGGCCGTGGGGACGAACGCGGAGCTGATGAACGGCAGGAGGATGAGCGGGTAGGAGAACACGCTCGCGCCGTCCACGCTCGTCGCCGTGAGCCCGGGGATGACGGCGATCCAGGTCAGCGCCACCGTGAACAGGGCCAGGATGCCGGTCACGGCCAGCCAGCCCGACACCCCCGCGCCCGAGCGGAAGCCCATGAGGAGGGCGACGCCGACGACGACCACGAGCGAGATTAGGTTGGCGACCAGCGAGGTCAGCACGTGCGCCCACAGGACCGAGGAGCGGGCGATGGGCATGGCGTGGAATCGCTCGAAGATGCCGCTCGTCGTGTCGAGGAAGAGCCGGTACGCGGTGTACGAGATTCCCGACGCGACGGTGATCAGCAGGATCCCGGGCAGCAGGTAGGTGACGTAGGAGTCGGTCCCGGTCTCGATCGCGCCACCGAGGACGTAGACGAACAGCAGCATGAAGGCGATCGGCATGACGACGGTCGTGATGATCGTGTCCGGGCTGCGAGCGATGTGGCGGAGGGACCGCCCCAGGAGGGCGGCGGTGTCCTGGACGACGTGCGTGGTCACGGTCGCTCCCCGGGGGTCGTGAGGTCGTCGGACGTGCGGGTGCCGGGGTCGTCTCGGTGGGCGTGGCCGCTCGCGTCGGCTCCGACGACAGCGAGGAAGACGTCCTCGAGGGTCGGCTGCTTCTCGACGTACTCCACCTCGGCGGGCGGCAGCAGCCTCCGGAGCTCGGCCAGCGTGCCGTTCACCGTGATCCGGCCCTCGTGGAGGATCGCGATCCGGTCGGCGAGCTGCTCGGCCTCGTCGAGGTGCTGGGTGGTGAGCAGCACGGTGGTGCCGCCCCGGGCGAGCTCGCTGACCGCACGCCACACCTCGATGCGCGCCTGGGGGTCGAGCCCGGTGGTCGGCTCGTCGAGGAAGATCACCGGTGGGTCCCCGACGAGGCTCATCGCGAGGTCCAGGCGGCGGCGCATGCCGCCGGAGTACGTGGCCACCCGCCGGGTGCCCGCCTCCGCCAGCGAGAACCGCCGGAGCAGGTCGTCGGCGACGACCCCGGGGTCGGTGACGTGGCGCAGCCTCGCCATGAGGACGAGGTTCTCGCGCCCGGTGAGGATCTCGTCGACGGCTGCGAACTGCCCGGTGAGGCTGATCGACCCGCGGACCTCGGCCCCCTGGGTCGCGACGTCGAAGCCGTTCACCCGGGCGGTCCCCCCGTCGGCCCTCAGGAGCGTGCTCAGGATCTTGATGACCGTGGTCTTCCCTGCCCCGTTCGAGCCGAGGAGGGCGACGATGCTGCCGCGTGCCACGTCGAGGTCCACGCCCCGGAGCACGGTCAGGTCTCGGTACGACTTGGTCAGCCCACGCAGGAGGACGGCGGGCTCGTGCACCCCGTGGGGTGTCGGTGCGGTGCTCATGGCAGCCAGCGTGGAGGGTTGACGCTGCGTCAGGGTCAAGGCCGCTCTCGACCTGATCTTCCGCGCGCAGGCTCGCCGGATGCCGGTGCCGGTGCCGGTGCCGGTGCCGGTGCTGACGGCGCCGTGGCGCTGCACCGTCCGGGCTCGACCACAAGGACTAGGCCGCACGTCCAGTAGGCGACGAGCGGCCGCACGACCAGGGTGGACGCTGCCAGGGCTTCCTGGCCCTCAGCCCGTCCTGGAGATCACATGCTCACGTCCCAACGCTGGCGGCGATGTGTCGCCTTCGTCTGCGCCGCCCTCATCGCCCCGCTGGCCGTCGTCGGCCTGGCCGGCCCCGCACAGGCCAAGAAGGGCGGCGCGTGCGACGGCGCCGGGTGGTCGATCGTCAACCTCGCGACCGGGTCGACCGTCGTGGCGGGCACGGACGTCGAGCGCACCGTGTCCGCCGACCTCCTCGGCCCGGGCACGTTCGGGGTCCGTGGCCGGTACGTGGGCTACGACGTCCGGCTGACCGACTTCGCCGTCCTGGACTATGGCTTCACCGGGGCTGCGAGCCGCGCGGACATGACCGGCGGCCGGCCGACGCCCGTCTTCGCGAGCAAGGTGCCGGACCACCGCGGCCTGTCGCTCTCGAGCGCGGTCGAGATCACGCTCGACGACGAGGTCCTCGAGCTGGGCCGCAGCGGCAGCGGGCTCTCGATGAAGATCCAGTCCAAGGACTGCGCCCAGGGTGGGATTTTCCAGATGGAGCCCGAGCGTGGTGACGGGACCGCGACGCGGATCACGCACACGCTGGCGACGTCCGCCGACCCCGCGCTCCAGCCCTTCTACTTCGACAACCCGAGGTTCCGGGCCCGGGTCGGGGAGTTCCTCGGCTCGGCGTGCACGAGCGCCCTCACCGGCCCGCCCAGCCAGTTCTGCGTCCAGGTCAGCACGCGCGTCAACATCGCGAACGACTTCTCGCCCGCCTTCGTGGCGCGGGACAGCGCCCAGGTCGCGGACCGCGTCCCGCAGCCGGAGTGCACCACCGCGGTCCCGGTGGAGCCGAGCGTGCAGCACTGCGGCGGGGTGTCCGTGTGGGACGTCGCCAGCGGCGGCCGCATGGGCTTCGTCTCCGGCGAGGACGCCGTCGAGGTCGCCAACCCGCCGACGGAGTGCGTGTCCGACTGCCAGGCGCAGAACCAGGTGCGGGGCCGGCTCGCGGTCCTCGGGTTCCCCTTCCCGGTCCCGGACGGCAGCAGGCTCGTGCCCCGCACGGCCAGCGCTGCGCTGCCGCCGCTCGTGCCGTAGCCCGACCCGCACGACGACGGCCCACGCCCGCCCGGTCCTCCCGGGCGGGTGTGGGCCGTCGGCACGTCACAGCCCGGTGGTGCCGCGGCGCGTGTCCGCGTCGCCCCCGAGCTCGATCTGCTCCTTGCGGACGTCCTCGGTGACCGTCTCGGTCTCCGTGACGACGTCGGTGTCGAGGCGCACGCGCTCGACCGGGACGGTCTCCTTGTCGACGACGGGGCGCTCCTCGGTGAGGACCACCTCGTGCTCCTCCTCGCTGATCGCCGGGCCGGAGAGGGCGTCGCCGACGTTCGCGTCGGTGATCGGCTCGCGCTCGAGCCGCACCTCCTCCCGGCTGACCGGGACGGTGACGGTCTCCTGCTCGGTGACGACGTACTTGCGCAGCCGCGCCCGCCCGGTCGCCACCCGCTCGGTCCCGACGTGCAGCCGCTCCTCCGAGCGCGTCATCGCGCTGTCGGTGGTCGGGCCCGACGTGTCGTGGCCGACCGTCCCGTGCTGGTTGACGGCCGTGGCGTCGCCGTAGCCCGCGGTCCCGGTCCCGGTCGAGGTCGTGCCGTGACGGGTGTCGTCGGCGTCCACCCCTCCCGTGTCGTCGAGGCCGTAGTACCGGTAGAGCTCGGCCTCCTCGGCCTCGGACAGGTGACCGCTGGAGTCGGCGACGCGGGGAGCGCCCTTGACGGTCGACTTGTCGTAGGGCACGACGACCTCGTCCCCGCGGACCGAGGCCTGACCGAGCGGGACGAACGACTCCCCGGTCCCGAACAGTCCGGTGGTGACGGTGACCCACTCCGGGTCGCCGGTCCGGTCGTCCAGGAAGACCTGGCTGACCTTGCCGATCGAGGCCCCGTCGTCCCCGACGACGGTGCCGCCGGACGTGAGCAGGTTCTGGATCTCGCTGGTGCTGATCATGGTGCCTCTCCGCTGTGGTCCCGGTGCGTGGCGAGCCCTGCCCGCCCTCGTCCACGAAGACCCCTCGGCGTCTCGGGCATGACGACGGGCCGGGGCGGCAGCCGGGCACCGTCCCGCGCCGGCGTGCTGGTCACGGCGCCGACGAGCACGTCGAGGTGCCGTCCGCCTCGCGTCATGCCCGCAGCGCCTAGGCGTCGGCCGGCCCCCATGCGTGCCGGGGCACCGGTCCGGGTCGCGCCCGGACCTGCGGGGTGCCCGCGCCACCGGCCACGACGAGGCGGGAGCAGACACCGCAAGTCCTCGCCGGTGCTGCCGATGGGCCCGGCATGAGCGGAGCGGTGCCCGTGCGGCCAGAGGGCGGAGCCATGTCCCGGCGACCCCTCGCCGCCGTGGCGGTCGGGGTCGGCGCGGCGTTCGGCGTCCTCCTCGTGCTGCTCGAGGCGGTCGCCGTGCCGCGAGCGCTCGTCCTGGCCGTCGACGACGGCGCCCAGCTGGCGGCGGTCGCCGGGGCGGCGCTCGCGTGCGCCCGCGCCGCACGCCGCGAGGGGCAGCCACGGCGCCGGGAGTGGCTGCTGCTGGCGGCGGGACTGGGCTGCTGGACCGCGGGGCAGGTCCTGTGGACCATCGAGGAGGTCGTGCTCGGCCGTGAGGTGCCGTTCCCGTCGTGGCCGGACGCCGGCTTCCTCGGCTTCACGTGCCTGGCCTCCATCGGGCTGTTCGGCTGGCTCCGCGGCGGGCACCGGGCCGCCGCGCGGTGGCGGGACATCCTCGACGGCGCCGTCATCGCCACCTCGCTGCTGGCGGTCTCGTGGGTGACGGTCCTCTCCGCCGGCACCGCCGGCGCCGACGACCTCTTCACGCTCGCGCTCTCCCTCGCGTACCCGGTGGGCGACGTCGTCATGGCGACCCTGGTGCTGCTCACCCTGTCCCGGGTGGCCCCGGTCGAGCGAGCCACCCTGGTCCTGCTCGCCACCGGCCTCGGCGGACTGGCCCTGGCCGACAGCGCGTACGTGTACCTCGTGATCACGGGCCGGTACGGGTCCGGCGACCTCCTCAGCGCCGGCTGGGTCACCGGGTTCCTGCTCATCGCCGCTGCTGCCCGGTGCACCAGCGACGCGGACCAGGGGCCCACGGCCGCCCCACCCGCGACCGCGGTCGGCATGCAGTCCGGGGCCCTTCTCGCACTGCCCTACGTCCCCCTGGCCGTGGCCGGGGTGGTCGTCGTCCACGAGCAGGTGGACGTGCCGGGTGCGGCGTCGGCCGAGCTCGGCCTGGGCATCCTCCTCGTGCTGCTGGTCCTCGGTCGCCAGCTCGTGGCCCTCGGCGAGAACCGGAGCCTCGTCGCGGCGCTGCAGCGGGCGCACGACGACGTCCGGCGTCAGTCCATGCACGACTCGCTCACGGGACTGGCGAACCGGGTGCTGTTCAACGATCGACTCGAGCACGCGCTCGCGGTTGAGCGGGACGCACCGGCCGGGAGCCCGCAGAACGGTCCCGGCGCCGGCGCCACGGTGAGCGTCCTGTACTGCGATCTCGACGGCTTCAAGGCGGTCAACGACGAGCACGGCCACGACCTCGGCGACGAGCTGCTCCGTCAGGTCGCCGCCCGGCTGCTGGCCCAGCTGGGCCCGGGCGACACGGTCGCCCGGCTGGGCGGCGACGAGTTCGCCGTCCTCCTGGAGGCCTCGACGGACCCGCTCTTCGTCGCGGAGCGACTCGTCGACGCGGTGCGTCGCCCGTTCCAGCTCGCCGGACGGCGCGCCGTGGTGTCGCTGAGCGTCGGTGTGGCGTCGGTGACCGCCTCGGACGGGCTCACGAGTACCCCGTCCCTCCCGGTGTCCCGCCAGCTGCTGCGGGACGCCGACCGTGCGATGTACGCGGCGAAGTCGGCGGGCAAGGGGAGGGCCATGGTCGCCGAGCACGTCCGACCGGCCGTCGCCGGCAGCTGACGGGGACGTCCGGCCACGCGACCGGCGCGAGCACCTGCGGACGTGCGGGGAACCCCGCACGCGACCGTGCCGGCCCTGTCTCCGGCGGACGGGCCCGCCTACGGTGGCGCCGTGGGTACCGCGCTGATCACCGGGGCGGGTGCCGGGCTGGGGCTCGAGTTCGCCTGGCAGCTCGCCACCGCCCGTCACGACCTCGTGCTCGTCGACCGGGACGCCGAGCGGCTCGACCGGCTGGCCGGTCGGCTGCGCGCCGCTGCGGGCGTCCACGTCGAGGTCCTCCTCGCGGACCTGTCGGTGCGTGACGACGTCGACCGGGTCGCGGAGCGGCTCCGGTCGACCGAGCGACCGGTGGGACTGCTGGTCAACAACGCCGGCGCCGCTGCGGGACAGCGGTTCGTGAGTGGCGACCTCTCGCGGGAGGAGGCGCTGCTGGACGTCATGGTCCGCTGCGTGCTGGTGCTCTCGCACGCCGCGGTCGAGCAGATGACGCTGCGGGGGCGAGGCGCCGTCCTCAACGTCGCGTCGGTGGCCGCGCTGATCACCCTGGGCACGTACTCCGCGCACAAGGCATGGGTCCGGACGTTCACCGAGGGGCTGGCGGTGGAGCTGCGGGGCATGGGGGTCACCGCGACCGTCGTGTGCCCCGGGTTCGTCCGCACCGAGTTCCACGACCGCGCGGGCATCGACATGGCGTGGCTGCCGGAGGTCGGCTGGCTGCGCGCCGACGACGTCGTCGCCGCGGCCCTCGCGGCCGTGCGGCGCGGCGCGGTCATCTCCACGCCGAGCCTGAGGTACCGGCTGGGGTCCGGCGCGGCGCGGGTGATGCCCCGGTCGGTGGTGCGCGCGATGGGGTCGCCGCGGTCGCGGACGTCGGGTGCCGCCGCGCGCACCCGTCGGCCGGCGTGACCCGGGCGCCGGCCGGTCAGCTCGGACGCTGCGGGAGCGACGCCTCGATGAGGTCGACGATCTGCGGGTCCCGCGGTTCGACGCCCGAGCGGAAACGGTGCACGGCGCCGTCCGGGGTCACGAGGAACTTCTCGAAGTTCCAGCGGACGTCCCCGGCCTCGCCGTCGGCGTCGGGCACCCGGGTCAGCTCGTCGAACAGGGGGTGCCGGGCAGCGCCGTTGACCGCGACCTTGTCGAACATCGGGAAGGTGACCCCGTACGTCGTCGAGCAGAAGGTCTCGATCTCCTCGCGGGTCCCCAGCTCCTGCTGGAAGTCGTCGGACGGGAAGCCGAGCACCGCGAAGCCGCGCGGGCCGTACGTGCGCTGCAGGTCCTCCAGCTGGGCGTACTGCGGCGTCAGGCCGCACCGCGAGGCGGTGTTGACGATGAGCGTGACCGTGTCGCGGTAGTCCGCCAGGGAGACCTGGTCGCCGCGGATCGTGGTCAGCGTGCTGTCGTGAAGGGTCATGTCGCGAGCAACGCCCGCGGCACCGTCGAATAGTCCGGAGTGCGGGGCGGCGTGCCTGTGCTCGCAGCGACGAGGGCACGGCCTGATGCCACCGTCGCTCCCGGCCGGAGGGGTCCATGGTGCGTGCGGGGCGGGTGCTGGTCGTGGCGCTGCTGCTGGCGGGCTGCACCGGGCCGAGGGCCGAGGAGGCCGTCGGCCCCTGCACCGTGTACGGCGCCGACGCAGGTGGCGGCGGCTACACCGTCGGCGACGCCGGGGAGGTCCTGGTGTACCTCGAGCGCGGGGAGCTCAGGCTCGTGCACATCCGCCCGGCCCCGGGATGGGAGTCCGAGCTCGTCACGGAGGCGGACGGCGAGATCGAGGACGCGTTCTCCCGGGGCGGCGACCGCGTCACCTTCGGGGCGGTGGTGGACGACGACGTCCTCGCCGCGCACTGGTGCCCCTGAGGCAGCGAACGGCACGTCGGCGCTGCTCACGCAGGAGCGCCTCAGGCGCCGCTGCCCAGCAG
Source organism: Cellulomonas aerilata (assembly GCF_007991755.1). GTDB lineage: Bacteria > Actinomycetota > Actinomycetes > Actinomycetales > Cellulomonadaceae > Pengzhenrongella > Pengzhenrongella aerilata. The sequence continues at coordinate 145,893 of NZ_BJYY01000015.1, forward strand.
CACCGCGACGCAGACCACGACCACGGCGGCACCGGCGCCGCCGGCCACGAGTCGACTGCGGAGCGCGACCGGCCACCGCGTGGACGCCGCGAAGAGGAGCACGACCACCACCAGCACCGCCGGGATCGCGAACTGGGCCGTCCAGCCGATCGTCTCCGCCGCCCCGCCGCGGTTCGGTGTGGTGCCGTACTCCGCCGTCAGGGAGTACGCCGCCAGTGCCACGAAGGCCGTCGCGGCGGCGGCGAGTCCCGCGGCGACGATCAGCACGACGGTGCGCACGGCAGCACCGTCGCACCCGCGTGGACCGGCGGACAAGGCCCGGTGCCGGCGCAGGGTCGCCCGGCTCCGCGGCGACGTGCTCGTCGCGATGGTCGCCGGCCTGCCGGCCGCCGAGGGCAGCGAGCTGACGCACCGGACTGCGGCATGACGGCGCGTCGGATCGAGAACCATGCCAGTGGAAGGACGCGCCGGCTGAGCCGGGGCTCGTGCCGGGTGGCATGGTGAGGTGGTGCTGCGACCGACCGTCTCGCCGACTGACTACCGCACCGGCGGCGAGCCGTCTCGGCAGCTGCACGAGCGCGACCTGGCGGGGACCGGCGAGCACCGCTTCGTCGACCGGCACGACCCGCTGCTGCCCGGCTTCGTCCTGCGGTGAGGTACCTGGACGCGGCCACGGTCCTCGCGCTCGGCCCCGCTGGAGCCGTTGGGGCGGTCGTCGACGCGCTGCGCGGCGGGCTGGACCCGTCCCTGGACCCGGCACGCTCCGCGGTCGAGGTGTCCCACGGGCAGCTGCTGCTCATGCCGTCGCAGGGCACCACAGCCGTGGGGATCAAGGTCGCCACCGTGGCGCCGGACAACCCCGGTCGCGGTCTGCCGCGGATCCAGGCGACCTACCTCATGTTCGACCCCCTCACCCTGACGCTGCGGGCGGCCCTCGACGGCACCGCACTGACGACGCTGCGGACCCCGGCCGTCTCGGTCGCCGCCGTGCTGGCGGTCCTCCCCGATCGGCCGCTCCACCTGACCGTGGTCGGCGCCGGGCCGCAGGCCCTGGCGCACGTGCGGACCCTTGCCGCCCTTCGTCCACTGGCCACCGTCACCCACCTGCTGCGCGACCCGTCCAGGGCCACGCTGCACGCGGTGCGCCTCGACTCGCCCGAGGCCGACGCGGCCCTGGGTGCGGCGGACGTCGTGGTGTGTGCGACCTCGGCTCGCACCCCGCTGTTCGACTCCAGGGTCCTGGGCGACCGAGCCGTCGTCATCGCCATCGGCTCCCACGAGCCGACCGCCCGCGAGCTGGACGGGGCGCTGCTGGGTCGTGCGACGGTCGTCGTCGAGGACGTCGCGACCGCCCTGCGAGAGGCCGGGGATGTCGTGCTGGCCGTCGACGAAGGGCAGTTGCGGATCGCCGATCTGGTTCCCCTGCGCGACGTCGTGCGTGGGGCGTCCGCACCGCCGTCCGACCGACCACTGGTCTTCAAGGGCGTCGGCATGTCATGGCAGGACCTCGTCGTCGCCGAGGCCGTCGTCGCGCGCCAGGCCGAGCGCTGAGGAGCGGATGCTCATGGGTTCGTCAGCTGCCGGTGCCCGTGCGTGCGGCGTCACCGTCGTGCCCGCGAACGAGGCGCCCTGCGCTCATCTGCAGGCGATCTTCGGTGCGCGCGGGAGCGCGGCCCGGTGTCGGTGCCAGCGGTACCGGTTGTCGCCGGGCGAGTCCTTCGCCAGCACGGACGTCGCAGACCGCGCCCACCGACTGCGCCAGCAGACCGCCTGCGGTGATCCTCACGCCGACGGGACGTCGGGCCTTCTCGCCTACCTGGACGGCGAGCCGGTCGGTTGGTGCGCCGTCGAGCCGCGGGTGGCGTACGGCGGCCTCGTACGGAACGGCAACCGTGCCGCATGGGCCGGCCGGACCGAGGACCGCACCGACCCAGGCGTTTGGGCGGTGACGTGCTTCGTGACCCGGACGGGCTTCCGTCGTCGCGGTGTCGCCACTGCTCTGACCAGAGCCGCCGTGGCCTACGCCCGGGACCGCGGGGCGCGCGCGCTCGAGGGCTACCCGATGACGACCACCGAGGCGATCGACGAGGAGCTCCACGTGGGAACGGCCCGGATGTTCGCCGATGCCGGCTTCCAGCTGGTGGCGCAGCCGAGCCCACGACGCGTCGTCATGCGGATCGAGCTCTGAGCCGCTCCTCCGCGCGCTCCATGACACGAGATCGCCACCCTCCGGCCACGCCGCTGCACGCCGACGCCGCATGGCGTCGGCCGTCGCAGCGACGGCCGGCTCGGCGTTCCGGCGTCGAGCGTGCCAGCATCGCGTGCATGGCCGAGGAGACCGGGACGGGATCGCCCGTGCGGTCGCGCGGTGGTCGACCACGCGTGAGGCGCCCGCACGCGGCTGCGTCATGACGGGGCGGTCGCTGGGCGTGTGCTTCGCTCATCCCGACGACGAGGCGTATGCGGTCTTCGGGTCGGTGGCGCTGCACCGCGACGACCCGGACCTGCGTGTCGTCGCGCTCCATGCGACCGACGGTGGGGCAGGGCAGATCGCTCCCGGCGTCGAGGTGGGCGCCGAGGGCCTCGGATCGGTCCGTCGTGCAGAGGATGACCGCGCCTGGCGGGCGGTGGGGCACAGCCTCGACCGTCATGACTGGCTCGGGTATCCCGACGGAGAGCTCGCCGACGTCCCGCTCGGCGAGCTGGTCGATCAGGTGGCCTCCTTCCTCGACCAGGAGCGACCCGACGTCGTGGCCACCTTCGGCTCGGACGGGGTGACCGGCCACCCGGACCACATCGCCATCGGAGCAGCCACCGACGCCGCGTTCCACCGGGTGCGCCGCGAGGGGGGGCCGGGACTGAAGCGCCTGCTGCACGGAGCGATCCCACGGACGTGGTTCGAACGCCACCAGGCGTATCGGACCGCCCACGGGTTCCAGACGTGGCAACCCGAGCTGACCTACCACCTGCGACCGGTACCCGACAGCGAGATCGGCGTCCATGTGCGCATCCACACCGTGGCTGATCTGGTCGTCGCCGGCCTGCGCGAGCACCGCAGCCAGCGCATGGTCCTCATGCCCACCGAAGTCGACGAGGCCACCTTCCGACAGGGGCTCCGCCACGAGTGGCACACGATCGCCTGGCCGCCGCGGAGCAGTGCCGCCGCCGTGCTGGACGACATCTTCGACGCCATCGACGACGACTGAGCGACGACGTGCCCGCACGAATGCGCATCGCGGCGCCGGGAGCCGCGTCCCGGGGCGGCCACGAGCACCGATCCCCGCCGGACGGGCTGTCCGCGCCCGTGTCGGGGACACTGGGTGATCGCAGAACCGAGCTCGAGGAGTCAACAGTGCCGCAGGGGACCGTCCGCTGGTTCGACGCCGAGCGAGGGTTCGGCTTCATCGCCCTCGAGGACGGGGCCGAGGACCTGTTCGTGCATGCCACCGAGGTCGTCGGGGACGACGGGACGCGGCTGCTCCGCGAGGGGCAGGTGGTCGAGTTCGAGGTGGGCGAGGGGGACCGGGGCCCGCAGGCACGCCGCGTCCGCGTCACGGGCGACCTGGCCGCCGACGCGCCCGTGGGCGTGCTGGGCACCGTCACCTGGTACGAGCCGAGCAAGGGGTACGGCTTCATCACGCCCGACGGCCACGGCGCCGAGATCTTCGTGCACAGCTCGGCCATCGTCGGGGGCGGCGTGATCACCGAGGGGCAGCGGGTGGCGTTCCTCGTCGTCGAGGGGGAGAAGGGGCCGCAGGCCGACCACCTGCTGCCGCTGGGGGCCGAGGCCGCCCAGCAGGCCGCTGCGTCCGACGGGGCGGACGGCACGGTGTCCTGGTACGACCCGGACAAGGGCTTCGGGTTCGTCGCTCCGGAGTCCGGTGGCGAGGACGTCTTCGTCCACGTCCGGGCACTGGCCGGCGGACTGACCGAGCTGTCCGAGGGCGATCGCGTGACGTACGACGTCGCCGAGAGCGAGAAGGGGCCACAGGCCCGCGACGTGCGGCTCGTGCGCGGCTCGGCGCCTCGCGGCGCGCCCGCGCCGTCGGCCCACGGTCGGCCGGGGCGCCCGACCGGGTCCGGTGCGCCGGTGCGCGGCGGCGAGGGCGTGGTCGCGCGGTACGACGCGGAGCGCGGTTTCGGCTTCATCACCCCGGACGCGGGAGGTGCGGACCTGTTCGTGCACGTGTCGGTCCTGCGGGGCGCGGAGGCGCTGCACGAGGGAGACCGGGTCCGGTACAAGGTGCGTCAGGGCGAACGGGGACCGCAGGCGGACCGCGTCGAGCTGGTGTGACGCGAGCGGCCCATCAGCTCGCCGCCTCGGTGAGGGCCCCATGACCTCCGGCCACGTCATCGTCGCCCCGGACAAGTTCAAGGGCAGCCTGACCGCGGTGGAGGTCGCCCGGCACGTCGCCGCCGGCCTCCCCGTCGAGGCCACCATCGCGGTGCGCGACGACGTCGCGCTCGTCGAGCTCGCGCAGGCGTCGGGCCTCGCGCTGATGCCCGCCGGCCGCCTGGACCCGCTCGGTGCGACCAGCGCGGGCACCGGCGAGATGGTCCGGGCAGCGCTCGACGCCGGCTGCCGGCGTCTCGTGCTCGGCCTGGGCGGCAGCGCGTGCACCGACGGTGGCGCCGGCATGGCCGCCGCCCTCGGGATGCACCTGCTGGACCGGGCCGGCCGGCCGCTGGCACCCGGCGGAGGCGCACTGGTGGACCTCGACCGCGTCGTGCTGGACGACTGGGACGAGCGTCTCGCGGGCGTCGTCGTCGAGGTGGCGAGCGACGTGGACAACCCGCTGCTCGGACCGACCGGCGCAGCCTCCGTCTACGCCCGACAGAAGGGCGCCTCGGCCGACCAGGTGGTGCGCCTGGAGGCCGGGCTGGCCCGCTGGGCCGCCGTGCTCGGCGAGCAGCTCGGCACCGACCACACGACGCGTGCGGGAGCCGGAGCGGCCGGGGGTGTCGGCTTCGCCGCCATGGCGCTGCTCGGCGCCACCGTGCGGCCCGGCATCGACGTCGTCCTCGAGGTCGCCGGCTTCGCGCGCTGCTCCCGGGTGCCGCACTGGTGATCACCGGTGAGGGGTCGCTCGACGCCCAGAGCCTGCACGGCAAGGCACCGGTCGGCGTCGCCCACGCCGCCGCACGCGCCGGCGTGCCGACAGTCGCCGTCTGCGGCAGGCGCAGCCTGACCTCCGCCCAGCTCGACCGTGCCGGTCTGGCCGCGGCCTACGCGCTGACCGACCTCGAGCCGGACGTCGCGCGATGCCTGAGCGACGCCGGGCGGCTCCTCGAGGACGTCGGCGCCGCGGTCGCCCGCGACTGGCTCCACCCCACCCCCGACCGCCCTTCCCCCGCACACCCGCAAGGAGACTGATGACCACCATCGGCTTCAGCGGACTCGGCATGATGGGCGGCCCGATGGCCGCCGACCTCGTGAAGGCGGGACACACGGTCGTCGGCCACCACCGCAGCCGGCGCGGCTGGAGATCGCACGCTCGCTGGGGGCCGATGCCGTCGTCCACGCCCCCGGCGAGCGGGTCGTCGACGTCGTGCGGGACCGCGCCGCAGGGCGCGGCGCCGACCTGGTGGTCGAGGCTGCGGGGTACGACGCCCTGCGCGCGGACGCCGTGGAGATGGTCCGCAGCCAGGGCGTCGTCGGCTCTTTCGGGTTCCCCGAGCGGTACGGCGCGGACGCGTTCCCGATGTTCGCCGCCTACCGCAGGTCGGTCCGCATCCGGCTCGCGTCGGGCACCCAGGGCGAACCCGGGCTGCGGGCCTTCCGTGACGCCGTCGACCACGTCCGGCTCGGCGCGGTGAGCGTCGACCACTGCCTGCGCGACAGGTGCACGCTCGAGCAGGTGCCGCAGGCGCTGGCGCTCGCCCGCGACCACCGGCAGCTCGGCGTCGAGGTCGTCATCGACGTCGCGGACCTGGACGGTCGAGGCTCTGCCTCGACGTGCGCACGAGCGCAGTGTCCCGAGCGGGAGGCACCCCAGGGCGCCGACGCGATCGCTCTCGTGACCCAGCAGCACCGAGCTGCTGGTCAGACTGTGCCCGCGAAAGGACTCGAACCTTCGACCTTCTGCTCCGGAGGCAGACGCTCTATCCACTGAGCTACGCGGGCGGGCGCCGCAGCGCGGCACGGGCACCGACACTACCGCACGCGGCGAGCCGTTGGTGCGCCCGGTCGCCGGGCGCCCGCGCGCCGCGATCGGGCTACCCTCGGGCGCGGCTCGCACCGACCGGACCTGCCGGACCGGCACGCGGGCGACCCGCCACCCCCGTCAGGAATCGGTGCCCATGCGCGCGTCCACTCCCGCCAAGTCGTGGCGCGGGCGGTGGCTGGTGCTCGCCGGCATCGTGCTGGTGGCGCTCAACCTGCGGATCGCGGTCGCGGCGGTGTCGCCGATCCTCGACGTCGTCCGCACCGACGTCGCGCTGACCGACACCCTCGCCGGCGTCCTGGGCGCCATCCCGCTCGCGTCGTTCGCGGTGTTCGGGTCGCTCGCGCCTCTGGTCGCCCGGCGCGCCGGGCTGGAGCCGACGCTCATCGTCGCGATGGTCCTGTCCGCGGTGGGCGAGGTGGTCCGGTCCACGACGTCGTCGCCGGGTCCCTTCCTCGGCTGGACGGTGATCGCGCTCGCGGGGATGGGGATGGGCAACGTCCTGCTCCCGCCGCTGGTCAAGCGCTACTTCCCGGACCGCATTGGCCCGGTCACCGCGGTCTACTCCATGGCGATGGCCTTCAGCACGACGGCGCCGGCGGTGCTCGCGGCGCCGCTCGCGCGGCAGCTGGGGTGGCGGGTCGCGATCGCCTCGTGGGCGACCATCGGCGTCGTCGCGGTGGTGCCGTGGTGCATCGTCGTCGCCCGGTCCAGCGCCGTCCGCGCGCACCTGCGCACCATCCTGGCCCGCGCACCGCGCGACACCCCGGGTCTGGCGGCCCGGGACCGGGCCGGCGGCCGGGTCTGGCGGACGCCGCTGGGGTGGGGGATGGCGCTCGCCTTCGGCATGAACTCGCTCAACACCTACGCGATGTTCGCCTGGCTGCCCCAGATCCTGGTCGACGCCGGGCTGCCGCCGGAGGCCGGCGGACGCTGGCTGGGCCTGTTCGCGATCCTCGGCCTGCCGTTCTCCTTCGCCGGGCCGATGCTCGCCGCGCGCATGCGCAACCCGTACCCGGTCGCCCTCGTGCTGGCCGCCTGCTTCGTCGCTGGCTACCTCGGCCTGCTGCTCTCCCCGGCGGACGGGACGGCGCTCTGGATGCTCCTGCTGGGCATCGCCCCCGGCGTGTTCCCCATGCTGCTGGCGCTCATCAACCTGCGGACCCGCACGTCCGCCGGCGCGACGTCCCTGTCCGGGTTCGTGCAGGGCGTCGGCTACGGGATCTCGGTGCCCGGACCGGTGCTGGTCGGTGTGCTCTACGAGCGCACCGGCGGCTGGACCGCCGTGTTCGTGCTGCTGATCGCGACCGTCGTCGTGCTGGCGGTCGCGGCCGCGGTCGCGTGCCGGCCGCAGATCCTCGAGGACCGGTGGGGGCCGGCGGTCCCCGAGCCGCCCGCCACCCCCTGACGCCCGGACGAGGTCACACCGCGCCGCCGCCGCACCCGCCGCCCCCACCCGCCCGCCGCCCCCGGCCGCGACGTCGTCGTCCGTGGGCACTCGGTACCCTCGGGGGGTGACCCCTGCCGAGCTCTCCGAGGCCCTCCACGCTGCCCTGACCGCCGCCGTCGACGACGGCACGTTCGCCCTGGACGCGTCGGCGGTCCCGTCCACCGTGCACGTGGAGCGGCCCCGCCAGCGCGAGCACGGGGACTGGGCGACGAACGTGGCGATGCAGCTGGGCAAGAAGGCCGGCACGAACCCGCGCGCCTTCGCCGAGGAGCTGGCGCGCCGGCTGACCGGGGTCCCCGGCATCGGCGCCGTCGACGTCGCCGGCCCCGGGTTCCTCAACATCACGCTGGACACGGCCGCCGCCGGGGGACTGGCCCGGGCGGTCGTCGAGGCCGGCGCCGCGTACGGCCGCACCGAGGCGCTCGCCGGGCAGAACATCAACCTCGAGTTCGTCTCCGCCAACCCCACCGGGCCGATCCACATCGGCGGCGTGCGGTGGGCCGCCGTGGGCGACTCGCTGGCCCGCGTGCTGCAGGCGGCCGGGGCCCGGGTGACCCGCGAGTACTACTTCAACGACCACGGGTCGCAGATCGACCGGTTCGCGCGGTCCCTCCTGGCCCGGGCGAAGGGCGACCCCGCGCCCGAGGACGGCTACGGCGGCCAGTACATCTCCGACATCGCCGACGCGATCACGGCCGGGCGGGCCCAGGCGGGGGAGCCGGACCCGTTGACCCTGCCGGACGACGAGGCCCAGGAGGTCTTCCGCGCAGCCGGCGTCGAGCTGATGTTCGCCGAGATCAAGGCGAAGCTGCACGACTTCCGCGTCGAGTTCGACGTCTACTTCCACGAGGACCACCTGCACGAGTCCGGGGCCGTGGAGCGTGCGGTCGCCCGGCTGCGCGACCTCGGCCACATCTTCGAGGCCGACGGCGCCGTGTGGCTGCGCACCACCGAGTTCGGTGACGACAAGGACCGGGTGATCGTCAAGTCCGACGGTCAGCCGGCCTACATCTCCGGTGACCTGGCCTACTACCTCGACAAGCGCGAGCGCGGGTTCGACCGCGTCATCATCATGCTCGGCGCCGACCACCACGGGTACATCGGCCGGATGATGGCGATGTGCGCCGCGTTCGGCGACACCCCCGGCGTCAACCTCGAGATCCTCATCGGCCAGCTCGTCAACCTGGTGAAGGACGGCCAGCCGGTCCGGATGTCCAAGCGGGCCGGGACGATCGTCACCCTCGACGACCTGGTCGACGCCGTCGGGGTGGACGCCGCGCGCTACGCGCTGGCTCGGTCGGCCGCGAACTCCAGCCTGGACATCGACCTGGACCTCCTGACGACGGCGACCAATGAGAACCCGGTCTTCTACGTGCAGTACGCCCACGCCCGCACCGTCAACGTCGCACGCAACGCCGCGGACTCGGGCGTCGACCGCGCGGCCGGGTTCGACGGGGCTGTGCTCGACCACCCGAGCGAGACGGTGCTGCTGGGCTCCATCGCCGAGTTCCCGCGCGTCGTCGCCCAGGCGGCCGAGCTGCGCGAGCCGCACCGGGTCGCCCGCTACCTCGAGGAGCTCGCCGCGGCGTACCACAAGTGGTACGACCAGCGCCGCGTGACCCCGTTCGGCGACGAGGAGGTCACGGACGTGCACCGCACCCGCCTGTGGCTCAACGACGCCACCCGTCAGGTGCTCGCCAACGGGCTGGGCCTGCTGGGCGTCGGCGCGCCGGAGCGGATGTGACCCGGGCCGGGCAGACCGGTCCGGCCGGCACGGACGTCGCCGGGGGCACCGTCGGCACGGACGTCCCCGACGCCGCGGGCCCGCACGTCACCGAGGGCGTCTCCGTCTCCGTGCCCGACGGCGTCGCCCCCGGCCAGGCGGCCGGCCTCGACCCGCAGGTGTGGTCCTCGGGCGTCACGCGCGGGCCGGACGGCGCCCTGCGCGTGGCGGGAGCGGACGTCCGGGACATCGCGCGCGAGCACGGCACCCCCGCCTACGTCCTGGACGAGGCGGACTTCCGGCGCCGCGCACGCACCTACCGGGAGGCCTTCACCCGCGCCTTCGCCACCATCGGGACCGGGGTCGACGTCTACTACGCCGGCAAGGCGTTCCTGTCCGTCGCGGTCGCCCGGTGGGCGCACGAGGAGGGGCTGCGGGTCGACACCGCGACCGGCGGTGAGCTCGCCGTCGCGCTGCGGGCCGGCGTGCCCGGCGCGGACATCGGCCTGCACGGCAACAACAAGTCCGACGCCGAGATCGCCCGGGCGCTGGACGCGGGGGTCGGACGGCTCATCGTGGACTCGCTCGCCGAGGTCGACCGCGTGGCGGACGCCGCCGCGCGCACCGGCCGGCGGGCGCCGGTCATGGTCCGGGTCACCACCGGCATCCACGCCGGCGGGCACGAGTACATCTCGACGGCGCACGAGGACCAGAAGTTCGGCCTGTCGGTCGCCGGGGGTCAGGCGCTCGAGGCGCTGCACGCGGTCCTTGCCCGGCCCGAGCTCGAGCTGCTCGGGCTCCACTCGCACATCGGCTCGCAGATCCTGGACGCCGCGGGCTTCGAGGAGGCGGCCCGGACGCTGCTGCGCCTGCGCGCCGACCTGCACGAGGGCACCGGGTACCTCCTCGGCGAGGTCGACCTCGGCGGCGGGTACGGCGTCGCCTACCTGCCGGGGGAGACCCCGGTCGACCCGGTCGAGGTCGCCGGCCGGCTGGCGGCGACCGTCGGGGCCGTGTGCACCGAGCTGGGCACCCCGGTGCCGCGCATCTCGATCGAGCCCGGGCGGGCGATCGTCGGGCCGACCACGTTCACGCTCTACACGGTGGGGACCGTCAAGCCGGTCACGGTCGAGGGCGACGACGGCGCGTTCACCCGGACCTACGTCTCGGTCGACGGCGGCATGAGCGACAACCTGCGTCCGGCGCTCTACGGCGCGCAGTACACCGCGACGGTGGCCTCGCGCGCGGCCGCGACGGACACGGCACGGTCGCGCGTGGTCGGCAAGCACTGCGAGAGCGGGGACATCGTCGTGCACGACGTCCGGCTGGCGGCCGACGTGCGCCCCGGTGACCTGCTCGCGGTGCCGGTCACCGGCGCGTACGGCCGCTCGATGGCGTCCAACTACAACCACGTGCCACGCCCGCCGGTGCTCGCCGTGACCGACGGCGTCGTGCGGGTGCTGGTGCGCCGGGAGACCGAGGACGACCTGCTCGCGCTCGACCTGGGCTGAGCGCGCCCGGCGCCGCGGGGCGGCCGGCGCCGGGACGGCGCACCCGTATGGTGAGACGCCGTGCCCGGGGGCGCCGGGTGCGGCGAGGATCGGCGCGCGTCCGACGTCAGCGGTCGGTGGACGACGTGTCCGCCGCCGGTGGACACCGAGGTGCGACGAGCGACATGGAGGGTGGCGAGGTGACGGCTGTGGACGGCGTCCGTCCGGACGACGGGACCAGGGGCGCGGCCCCGACGCCGCTGCGGGTCGCCCTGCTCGGCTGCGGGGTGGTCGGCTCGCAGGTCGCACGCCTGCTGCGCGAGCAGCACGACGACCTGGCGGCGCGCGTCGGTGCCCCCCTGGACCTGGTCGGCATCGCGGTCCGGGACGTCGACGTCCCGCGCGAGGGCGTCGACCCGGCGCTGCTCACCACGGACGCCGAGGGTCTCGTCGCGCGCGCCGACATCGTCGTGGAGGTCATCGGCGGGCTGGAGCCGGCGCGCTCGCTGCTCCTGCGGGCGATCGGGTGCGGTGCCTCGGTGGTGACCGCGAACAAGGCGCTGCTCGCCGAGGACGGCCCGACCCTGTACGCCGCCGCCGACGCCGCGGGGGTGGACGTCTACTTCGAGGCCGCCGTCGCCGGTGCCATCCCGATCGTCCGGCCGGTGCGCGAGTCCCTGGCCGGCGACCGGGTGCGGCGCATCGTGGGCATCGTCAACGGCACCACCAACTACGTGCTCGACCAGATGGCGACCGAGCGCCTGGACCTCGACGCCGCCGTGGCGCAGGCGCAGGCGCTCGGCTACGCCGAGGCCGACCCGACGGCTGACGTCGAGGGCTACGACGCCGCCGCGAAGGCCGCGATCCTCGCGTCGCTGGCGTTCCACATGCGGGTCCCGCTCGAGGACGTCCACCGCGAGGGGATCACCGCGATCACCGCCGAGGACGTCACCTGGGCGGCCAGCACCGGGCACGTCGTCAAGCTGCTCGCGATCGCCGAGCGCACCGACGACGGCGTCTCGGTCCGCGTGCACCCCGCGCTGGTCCCCACGACCCACCCGCTGTCCGGCGTCCGGGGGGCGTTCAACGCGGTGTTCGTCGAGGCCGAGTCGGCCGGCGAGCTCATGTTCTACGGGCGCGGGGCCGGCGGGGCGCCCACCGCGTCGGCCGTGCTCGGCGACGTCGTGTCGGCCGCACGCAACCGGGTGCTCGGCGGCCGCGGGCCGGTCGAGTCCAGCTATGCCGACCTGCCCGTGCTGCCGGCCTCGGCAGCGCTGACGCGCTACCAGGTGCGGATCGACGTCGTCGACCGTCCCGGCGTGCTCGCCCAGGTCGCGGCGGCGCTCGCCGACCACGGGGTGTCCATCGAGGCCGTGCGGCAGTCGCTCGCCGCCGGACCCGGGGACGCCGAGGTCGCCCACCTGGTCATGACCACGCACTCCGCGACCGACGCCGCGCTCGCGGCGACGGTCGAGGCGGTCGCGGGGCTGGACGCCGTCCTGGCGGTCCGGTCCGTGCTTCGAGTCGAGGGGAACTGATGGCGCACCTGTGGCGCGGGGTCATCGCGGAGTACGCCGACCGGCTGCCGGCGCACCTGAGCGAGAAGGTGGTCACGCTCGGTGAGGGCGGCACGCCGCTCGTCGCGGCGCCGGTGCTCTCGGAGCGGACCGGCGCGGAGGTGCTGCTGAAGGTCGAGGGCATGAACCCGACCGGCTCTTTCAAGGACCGCGGGATGACGACGGCGATCTCGGCCGCCGCCGCGCGCGGCGCCAAGGTCGTGGTGTGCGCGTCGACGGGCAACACCTCGGCGTCCGCCGCCGCGTACGCGACGGCCGCGGGGATGCTGTGCGCGGTGCTCGTGCCGGACGGCAAGATCGCGATGGGCAAGCTCAGCCAGGCGATCGCGCACGGCGCGCGCCTGCTGCAGGTCGACGGCAACTTCGACGACTGCCTGGTCGCCGCCCGCAAGCTCGCCGACGCGTACGCCGTCGAGCTGGTCAACTCCGTCAACCCCGACCGCATCCAGGGGCAGAAGACGGCGGCCTTCGAGGTGGTCGACGCGCTCGGGGACGCCCCCGACATCCACGCGCTGCCGGTCGGCAACGCCGGGAACATCACCGCGTACTGGAAGGGCTACACCGAGTACGCGGCCGACGGCACCGCCTCGCGGACCCCGGCCATGTGGGGCTTCCAGGCCGCGGGCGCCGCGCCCATCGTCGCGGGCCACCCCGTCACGCACCCGGAGACGATCGCGACGGCGATCAGGATCGGCAACCCGGCGTCGTGGGCGCAGGCCGAGGACGCGCGGGACACCTCCGGCGGGCTCATCGAGGCGGTCACCGACGACCAGATCCTCGCTGCGCACCGCGTGCTGTCCAGCGAGGTGGGCGTCTTCGTCGAGCCCGCCTCCGCCGCGGGCGTCGCGGGCGTCCTCGCCCTGGCGGAGCAGGGCCGGGTCCCCGCCGGTGCGCGCATCGTCGTGACGGTGACCGGGCACGGCCTGAAGGACCCGCAGTGGGCGCTGCGGACGGCGGACGGCAGCGAGGTCGTCCCCGTCCGGGTCAGCGCCGACGTCGTGTCCATCGCCGACGCGCTCGAGCTCGCCTGACCGCCGTGCGCGTCCTGACCGGCCGCCCCCGCACGGGACCCCGGACGTGAGGCTCGGCGCCGACCGGGTCCGGGTCCGGGTGCCGGCCACCAGCGCGAACCTCGGCCCGGGCTTCGACGCGCTGGGCCTGGCGCTGGGCGTCCACGACGACCTCGAGTTCCGGGCGCTGGGCACGGCGGACGTCGTCATCAAGGTGCACGGCGAGGGTGCCGGTGAGGTGCCGGACGGCGAGGCGCACCTGGTCGTCCGTGCGCTGCGGCACGCGCTGGACCACGTGAGCGCCCCGCAGGTCGGGGTGCACCTGGAGTGCACGAACCGCATCCCGCACGGCCGCGGGATGGGCTCCTCCGCGGCGGCGGTCGTCGCGGGGCTGCTCGCCGCGCGCGGCCTGGTCGCGGACCCCGACGCCCTCGGCGACGACGTCGTCCTGCGCCTGGCGACCGAGCTCGAGGGTCACCCGGACAACGCGGCCCCGGCCATCCTCGGCGGCGCGACCGTCGCCTGGTGCGAGCCGGACGGCGCCCGGGCGGTCCGCATCGGCACGCACGCCGACCTCGCCCCGCTCGTCCTGGTCCCCGACGTGCGGCTGGCGACCAGGACCGCGCGCGGGCTGCTGCCGGCCACCGTGCCGCACGCCGACGCGGCGCTCGCCGCCGGCCGGGCCGCGCTGCTGGTCCATGCCCTGGGCCACCGCCCGGACCTGCTGCACGCCGCGACCGAGGACCGCCTGCACCAGCGGTACCGGGCGCCGGCGATGCCCGACAGCCTGGCGCTCGTCGACGCCCTTCGCGCTCGCGGGGTGGCGGCCGTGGTGTCCGGCGCCGGACCGACCGTGGTGGCGCTGGCCTGCGCCACCGGCCCGGGCACCACCGACGCCGACGAGGCGGTGCGCGACGTGTGCGGCGCTGCGAGGGGTGACTGGCAGGTCCTGGTGCCCGGCATCGACACCGGCGGCGCCACCGTGGAGCGCCCGGCGGGCTGACCGGCCGAGGGGCGGGCGGACCGGCCCCCGACCCGTGCAGGACCCGCGCCGGCCCGCGCCGACTCGAGCGGGACCCGAGCGGGACCCACCCGGGTGAACCGCGCGAGGCGGGCATGGGAGACCGGTCGCCGGTGTTAGAGTGAAAGGGCTCCCACAACCTCGGTTCGGACGGCAGCGCAGGGGCGCGCCGACGAGGACCGGGAGCTCCAACCCGCAACGTCTGGCGTCGTCGTACGTCGGACGTCCGGCGTACGACGACCCGGCCATCTGGTGCCGAGATCGACACCTGCGGCCCGCCTCATGCGAGAGCCGCCGACGAGGGGGAAGGATCCTTCGTGACCGACACCATCGACGCCACCATGAGCAGCGCCGCGCCCGACGCGGCAGCAGCTGGTGGCTCCACCCGGGGCGCTGGCGCGATCTCCGCGATGCGCCTGCCCGAGCTGCAGGCGCTCGCGTCGCAGCTCGGCGTCACCGGGACGTCCAAGATGCGCAAGAGCGACCTCGTGGACGCCATCCGGACCAAGCGCGGCGGCGGGGACGTCCGCACGGCGAGCACCGCGAGCGACGACGCCCCGGCCGCTCCGCAGCGCACCTCGCGCCGGGCCACCCGCCCGGCACGCGCCGCCGACGACGCCGCGACCGCCCCGACCGCAGCCGCGGCAAGCTCGTCCGCCAGCGAGCCCACCGTCGGGTCGACCGGCCGTTCGACCGGCCGTTCGACCGGCCGTTCGACCGGCACGGCTCCGGCCACCCCCGTGCTGACGCTCCCCGCCCCGCTCCCCGCGGAGGCGCCCACCGCGCCGTCCCGCCAGCAGCGCGACGTACAGGACGAGCGCCTGCCGCACATCGACATCGAGCTCCCGCTGCCCGCCGACGAGCGCCGTGACGAGCGCCGTGACGAGCGCCGTGACGACCGCGCCGCCCGGGCCGCCGAGGCCGTCGGCGCCGTGACCGGCGAGCGTCCCGAGCGCGGGTCGCGCCGGTCCGGCCGCGGTGGCGGCACGCCCCGCACGGACGGCGACCTCCTCGACGGCGGCGGCGACCAGGGCGACGACGCCGACGGCCGTCAGCGCGGCCAGTCCACCGGTGGCCCGGCCACGGGCGGGCAGTCCAACGGGCAGTCCAACGGGCAGTCGGCCGGTGGCCAGCCGCAGGGCGACGGCAGCCGGCCGACCCGCCAGGCCGGTCCCGTGACGACCGCCGACGCGGACGACGACGAGCGCGGCGGTCGCCGCCGCCGCAACCGCGACCGCTACCGCGACCGTGACCGCACCAAGCGCGGCGGACGCGGCGTGCGCCCGGGCGGTCCGGAGATCGGCGGCCTCGACGACGTCGAGCTGCTCGACGACGACGTCCTGCTGCCGGTCGCCGGCATCCTGGACATCAAGGACAACTACGCGTTCGTCCGCACGACCGGCTACCTGCCCGGCGACAGCGACGTCTACGTCACGATGGGTCAGGTCAAGAAGGCCGGCCTGCGCAAGGGGGACGCCGTCACCGGCGCCGTCCGGCAGCCGCGTGAGGGCGACCAGCCCAACCTCACCCAGGGCCGCAACAGCAAGTTCAACGCGCTGGTCCGTCTGGACACGGTCAACGGGACGAGCCCCGAGCAGGCGCGTCAGCGCCCGGACTTCGGCAAGCTCACCCCGCTGTACCCGCAGGAGCGCCTGCGCCTGGAGACCGAGCACAACGTCCTGACGACCCGGGTCATCGACCTCGTCGCGCCGATCGGCAAGGGGCAGCGCGGCCTGATCGTCTCCCCGCCGAAGGCCGGCAAGACGCTCGTGCTGCAGGCGATCGCCAACGCGATCACCACGAACAACCCCGAGGTCCACCTCATGGTCGTGCTCGTCGACGAGCGCCCCGAGGAGGTCACGGACATGCAGCGGACCGTGAAGGGCGAGGTCATCGCCTCGACCTTCGACCGTCCGGCCGACGACCACACCACGGTCGCCGAGCTCGCGATCGAGCGCGCGAAGCGCCTGGTCGAGCTCGGGCAGGACGTCGTCGTGCTGCTGGACTCCATCACCCGCCTGGGCCGCGCGTACAACATCGCGGCACCGGCGTCCGGGCGGATCCTGTCCGGTGGTGTCGACTCCAGCGCGCTCTACCCGCCCAAGCGGTTCTTCGGCGCGGCGCGCAACATCGAGAACGGCGGCTCGCTGACCATCCTCGCCACCGCGCTGGTGGAGACGGGGTCCAAGGCCGACGAGGTCATCTTCGAGGAGTTCAAGGGGACCGGGAACATGGAGCTCAAGCTCTCCCGGAACCTGGCCGACAAGCGCATCTTCCCCGCGGTGGACGTCGACGCGTCCGGCACGCGCCGCGAGGAGATCCTCATCCCGGCCGACGAGCTCAAGATCACCTGGAAGCTGCGCCGGGTGATGAGCGCGCTCGACCAGCAGCAGGCCATCGAGCTGCTGCTGTCCAAGCTGCGCGAGACGCACTCCAACGTGGAGTTCCTGCTGCAGGTGCAGAAGACGACACCGAGCGCGTCCGGCCACAACGACTGACCCCGTCGCCCCGGGTGCCGCACGTCACGTCCGGCACCCGGGGCGGACGCGGCGCGCCGGGATGATTTCGGCGCCACCCCGCGTTCTGGCACACTGTTCGGCTGGTCTCCGGTTCACGTGGCTCACGACCGTGATCGCGACCCGGAGACGAACCCCAAGGAGAAGCACCGTGAAGAAGGACATCCACCCGAGCTACGTGGACACGACCGTGACCTGCACCTGCGGGAACACGTTCACCACGCGCTCGACCCAGCCCTCCGGCGAGATCCGCACCGACGTGTGCAGCGCCTGCCACCCGTTCTACACGGGCAAGCAGAAGATCCTCGACACCGGTGGTCGCGTCGCCCGCTTCGAGGCGCGCTACGGCAAGAAGGCCGCCGCCCCGGCCGCGACCGAGACGGCCGCCAACTAGCGACCCCGACGCCGGTGGTCCCAGCAGTCGCCCTCCATGGCGGCGCTGGTGACCACCGGCGTTCGTCGTTCCCGGCCCCCGAGCCGCCCGGCCCGCGCGTCCAGCGGGTCCGTACATGGCTGCCTGCCGGCCACCCCACCCGAGAGGTCCTGCGATGAGCGAGGCGTTCGCGTCCGTCGAGCCGCTGCTGGCCGAGCACGCCGAGATCGAGCGCCGTCTCGCCGACCCCTCGGTGCACGCCGACGCCGGCCGCGCCCGCACGCTGGGCCGCCGGTACGCCGAGCTCGGGCAGGTGGTGGGGGCGTACCGCGCCTGGCGCCAGGCCGCGGACGACCTGGCCGACGTGCTCGAGATCGCCGAGGGTGACGACACCTTCGTCGCGGAGATCGCACCGCTGCGCGCCACCGAGGAGGCCGCCGCCGAGCGGCTGCGCCGCGTGCTCGTCCCGCGTGACCCCGACGACGGGCGCGACGTCATCCTCGAGGTCAAGGCGGGGGAGGGCGGCGAGGAGTCCGCGCTGTTCGCCGGCGACCTGCTGCGCATGTACCTGCGCTACGCCGAGCGCCGCGGCTGGAAGACCGAGCTCATCGAGTCGACCGAGTCGGACCTCGGCGGCTACAAGGACGTCCAGGTCGCGATCAAGGTCAAGGGATCCCTGCAGGACCCGTCCGACGGCGTCTGGGCCAGCCTGAAGTACGAGGCCGGCGTCCACCGCGTCCAGCGCGTCCCGGTCACCGAGTCGCAGGGCCGCATCCACACCTCCGCCGCCGGCGTGCTCGTGCTGCCCGAGGTCGACGACCCGGGCGAGGTGGCGATCGACCCCAACGACCTGCGCATCGACGTCTACCGGTCCTCCGGGCCGGGCGGGCAGTCGGTCAACACGACGGACTCCGCGGTCCGCATCACGCACCTGCCCAGCGGCATCGTCGTGTCGATGCAGAACGAGAAGTCGCAGCTGCAGAACCGCGAGCAGGCGATGCGCGTGCTGCGGGCCCGCCTGCTCGCCGCCCAGGCCGAGGCCGCGTCCGCCGCCGCGTCCGAGGCGCGCCGCTCCCAGGTCCGCACCGTGGACCGCTCCGAGCGGATCCGCACGTACAACTACCCGGAGAACCGGATCGCGGACCACCGCACGGGCTACAAGGCCTACAACCTCGACGCGGTGCTCGACGGCGACCTCGACCCCGTCGTGCGCTCCGCGATCGAGGCCGACGAGGCCGCACGCCTGGCCGCCGCCGGGACCTGACGTGACCACGGCCGCGCTCGGGCCCGCGCTGCGCGAGGCGACGCGCGTGCTCGCCGACGCCGGCGTCCCCTCCCCGCGGGCGGACGCCGAGCTGCTCGCCGCGCACCTGCTCGGCATGACCCGCGGCGAGCTGGGTGCGGCCGTGGTGCTGGGCCGCGCCGCACCGGACGGGCTGGACGAGCTGGTCCGCCGACGCGCCTCCCGGGTGCCGCTGCAGCACCTGGTCGGCACCGCCCCGTTCCGCGGCCTGGAGCTGGCGGTCGGTCCCGGCGTCTTCGTGCCGCGCCCGGAGACGGAGCAGGTCGCCCAGGTCGCGGTCGACGCCGCTGCGCAGACCGTCGCCCGGACCGGCGCCGCGCTCGTCGTCGACCTGTGCACCGGGTCCGGCGCGATCGCGCTCGCCGTCGCGCACGAGGTCCCCCAGGCGCGGGTGCACGCGGTCGAGCTCGACGTGCAGGCGCACGCGTGGGCGGCCCGCAACCTCGCCCGGTCACCCGGCGGTGCGCGCGTCGTGCTGCGGCGCGGCGACGCCCGCACCGCGCTGCGCGAGCTCGACGGGAGCGTCGACGTCGTCGTCTCGAACCCGCCGTACGTCCCGCCGGGCGCGGTGCCCGTGGATCCCGAGGTCGCCGACCACGACCCCGCCGTGGCGCTGTACGGCCTGGGCGCGGACGGGCTGGAGGTGCCGCGCGGGGTGGTGCGCGCCGCGGCGCGGCTGCTGCGTCCCGGCGGGCTGCTCGTCATGGAGCACGCCGAGGTCCAGGCGGTGGCGGCCCGCGAGGTGGTGGACGCCACCGGCGCCTTCACGCCCGCGTGGACCGAGCCGGACCTGACCGGCCGTCCCCGCATGGTCGTCGCCCGCCGCGCCGGGTCGGCCCCCGCCGACGACCGGCACACCGACCCGGGTGCGCGGGCCGACGTGGAACACTCGCCGTCGTGACCCAGCACGACCGAACCCGTGACGTCAGCGACCCGGCCCTGTGGGGCCCCGGCATCGACGAGGCCGTGAACGTCGTCTCCCGGGGCGGTCTGCTCGTGCTCCCGACCGACACCGTCTACGGCATCGGCTGCGACGCGTTCACCCCGCCCGCGGTCGCCGCGCTGCTCGCCGCGAAGGGACGCGGGCGCCAGGCGCCGCCGCCGGTGCTGGTCCCCGACGTCCGGACCCTCGACGGCCTGGCCACGGACGTGCCCGACGTCGTGCGGACGCTGGTGGACGCGTTCTGGCCCGGCGGGCTCACCGTGATCCTGCGGTCGCAGCCGTCGCTCGCGTGGGACCTCGGTGAGACGCACGGGACGGTGGCGCTGCGGATGCCGGACCACCCCGCGGCGCTCGCGCTGCTGCGCCGCACCGGCCCCCTGGCGGTGTCCAGCGCCAACCTCACCGGCCGGCCCGCCGCGCTGACCGCGCAGTCCGCGCTGGAGCAGCTCGGCACGAGCGTGCAGCTCTACCTGGACGCCGGCCCGGTGCCCGGCGGTGTCGCGTCCACGATCGTCGACGCCACCGGGGACACGCTGCGGCTGGTCCGGCTCGGCGCGGTGGGCCTGGACGAGCTGCGCGAGGTGGCGGCCGTCGTCGACCCGGGTGACGACGGGTGAGGGTCTACCTGCTGGTCCTGCTCGTCTCGGCGGCCGTCACCTACCTGCTGACCCCGGTCGCCCGGTGGGCGGCCCTGCGCACCGGAGCCATCACCGCGCTGCGGGACCGCGACGTGCACGCCGTGCCGACGCCACGGCTCGGCGGGGTGGCGATGCTCGGCGGGCTCGCCGTCGCGATGGCGATCGCCAGCCAGATCCCGTTCCTCGAGGGCGTGTTCGAGGACACCCGCCGCGCGTGGGGGATCGTCGTGGCCGCCGCGATGGTGTGCCTGCTCGGCGTGGCCGACGACATCTGGGACCTCGACTGGATGACCAAGCTGGCCGGGCAGTCCCTGGCCGGGGTCTTCCTCGCGTTCCAGGGGGTGCAGCTCTACCAGCTGCCGCTCGGCGGCACCCTGCTGATCGGGTCCGGCCGGCTCTCCCTGTTCCTCACGGTCCTGGCGGTGGTCGTCGCTATGAACGCGGTCAACTTCGTCGACGGGCTGGACGGCCTGGCGGCCGGGGTGATCGCCATCGGCGGGACGGGGTTCTTCGTCTACACCTACCTGCTGTCGCGCGAGGCGAGCCCGACCGACGTCTCCAACCTGGCGACCGTCGTCGTCGCCGCCCTGGTCGGGGCGTGCCTGGGCTTCCTGCCGCACAACTTCTACCCGGCCCGCATCTTCATGGGCGACTCGGGCTCGATGCTCATCGGGCTCGTGATCGCCGCGGCCGCGATCATCGTCACCGGCCAGATCGACCTGGAGCTGGCGCCGAACCGCCAGACGATCCCGGCGTTCCTGCCGATCCTGCTGCCCATCGCGGTGCTGCTGCTGCCGCTGCTGGACATGGGCCTGGCGGTCATCCGCCGGGTGGTCGCCGGGCGCTCCCCGTTCCACCCCGACCGACTGCACCTGCACCACCGGCTGCTCGAGCTCGGTCACTCCCACCGCCGTGCGGTGGTCATCATGTACGTGTGGACCGCGGTGTTCGCGTTCGGGACGGCGGCACTGGTCACCCTCCCGACGACCACCGTGCTGTGGGTGCTCGCCGGTGCGAGCGTCGTGGCCGCGCTGCTCACCCTCGGGCCGCTGCGCGGACGCGTGCGTCCCGCGGACACGCCCGCCGACCGCCCTGCCGACCGCCTCGCCGACCTGCCGACCGACCTCCCCGAAGGGACCCGTCCGTGACCGACACCCCGCCCGTCCCCGAGCTCGGCCGAGAGCCGGTCCCGGCCCCCGGCCACGACGCAGGGCCCGGCCGGTCGCACGACGCCGTCACGTCGGTGTTCCGCACCGCGCTGCGCGACATGCTCGTGCTCCTCGGTGCCCTGGCCGTGCTCGGCATCGGGCTGGGCTACGCGGTCGCCGGGATGCCCGGGGTGTGGGGCGCCCTGATCGGCATCGGGCTCGCGCTGCTCTTCTCCGGCACGACGGTCGCGTCCATGCTGCTCACCGCCCGGGCCCCGGCGACGACGATGGCCGCCGTCGTCATGGGCGCCTGGCTCGCCAAGGTCGTCGTCCTCATCGCGGTGCTCGCCCTCATCCGGGACGAGGACTTCTACCACCGCGGCGTGCTCGCGGCCGTGCTGTTCGCCGGGGTGATCGGCTCGGCGCTGCTGGACTACCGGGCCGTGCGGGTGGGGCGCGTCCCGTACGTCACCCCCTCCGGCGACGCGGCCACGGGCGGCGTCCGGGAGGGCTGAGCAGGGCGGGAGCAGTGGCCCGCATGCGTTACGCTCTCCCCGATCCATGAAGGCAGGCCCGACGGCGCGCGTGCGCGCATGCGACCGTCCCGGAGCCACGACCACCGGGAGCACCCCCTGTCCAGCCTTGCGACGATCCTGCCGTTCGCCACGAGCGAGGGCGAGGGTTTCCACGCCCCCACGATCGCCGACTTCTTCCCGGCTCCTGTCCTGTTCGAGGGATCGTTCCTCGAGGTCAACCGCCTGCAGATCGTCCGCCTGATCGCCGCGCTCGCCCTCGTGATCTTCATGGTCCTCGTGGCGCGCCGTGCCCGCCTCGTCCCCGGACGCAGCCAGAACGTCGTGGAGCTCCTGCTCGACTTCGTCCGGGTGAACGTGGCCCAGGAGATCCTCGGCAAGGAGCGGGCGCGCAAGTACGTGCCGCTGCTGACGACGCTGTTCTTCGCGATCCTCGCGTTCAACCTGACCGGCGTCGTCCCGCTGCTGAACATCGCGGGGACGTCGCTGATCGGGCTGCCGCTGATGCTGGCCCTGTGGGTCTACGTGATGTACCTCGGCGCCGGGATCCGCGCGCAGGGCCTGGGCGGGTTCCTCAGGTCGAACCTGTTCCCGCCCGGCGTCCCGGTGTTCATGTACGTCCTGCTGACGCCGATCGAGTTCCTCACCGTGTTCGTGCTGCGGCCGGCCACGCTGGCGCTGCGACTCATGGCCAACATGGTCGCCGGCCACCTCATGCTCGTGCTGACCTTCTCCGCCACGCAGTTCTTCCTCCTCGAGGCCAGCGGCGCCATGAAGGTGTTCGGCGCGCTGACCCTCGTCAGCGGCATCGCCCTGACGCTCTTCGAGGTCTTCGTGGCAGCGCTCCAGGCGTACATCTTCGTGGTCCTGACCGCGGTGTACCTCAACCTCTCCGTCGAAGCGGAGCACTGACCCAGCACACGGGAGCACCGGGCCTCATCGGCCTGTGCTCGCACGAGACGCCCGGCCGGTCTGGCCGGGCGCCCTACGGAAGGAACGAGAGATCGTGGACACCACCATTCTGGCCGAGGTCAACGGCAACGTCGCGACCATCGGCTACGGCCTCGCCGTGATCGGCCCGGGTATCGGTCTGGGCATCCTCATCGGCAAGACCATCGAGGGCATCGCGCGCCAGCCCGAGGTGGCCGGCCAGCTGCGCACCACGATGTTCATCGGTATCGGCTTCGTCGAGGTGCTCGGTCTGCTCGGTCTGATCACCGGCTTCCTGTTCTCATGAGCACGGCGGTCGCGGCCGCCCTCGTGGCGGCCGTCGAGGAGGACCACGCCGAGGCGGCCGAGGGCATCGACCTGCTGATCCCGGCGATCTACGACATCGTCTGGTCGATCGTCGTGCTGGCGATCATCGCCTTCGCGTTCTACCGGTTCGTGCTGCCCAAGTTCCGTGCGGTGCTCGACGAGCGCACCGACCTGATCCAGGGCGGCATCAAGAAGGCCGAGAGCGCGCAGGCGGAGGCGCAGGCGGCGCTCGAGCGCAACCACGCCGAGCTGGCCGAGGCCCGCGCCGAGGCGGCCCGCATCCGCGAGGAGGCGCGCACCGAGGGTGCGGCCATCGTCGCGGAGCACCGTCAGCGGGCGACCGTCGAGGCCGAGCGCATCCTCGACACCGCGCACAAGCAGATCGAGGCCGAGCGTCAGCAGGCGTCGGTCCAGCTGCGCGCCGAGGTGGGCACGCTGGCCACCGAGCTGGCGTCCCGGATCGTCGGCGAGTCGCTGCAGGACGAGGCCCGCCAGTCCCGGGTCGTGGACCGCTTCCTCGACGAGCTCGCCGCGGAGCCCAGCAGGGCGAACGCCGGCACGGTGCAGTGATGCGCGGGACGAGTCGCGGGTCGCTGCAGGGCGTCGCGGACCGGTTCGAGCCGGTGCTGGTGGCAGCCGGCACGGACGCCGCCGGGCTGGGGGAGGAGATGTTCTCCTTCGTCGACGCGCTCGAGAGCTCCGGCTCGCTGCGGCGCACGCTGACGGACCCGTCCCTCCCGGGCGAGGCGAAGGCCGGTCTGGTGCGCAGCCTCTTGCGGGGGGCGCGTGGGCCCGTGGCCGACGTCGTCGCGGACCTCGTCTCGCAGCGCTGGTCGTCCGAGCACGACCTCACCGAGGGCATCGAGGAGCTTGGCCTCTGGGCGCTGCTCGCGTCGGCGGACGCCGCCGGCGAGCTCGAGCGCGTCGAGGAGGAGCTCTTCCAGCTCACCCGCGCCCTGGTCAGCGAGCGGGCCGTGCGTCAGGCCCTCGCGGACACCACCGCGTCGTCGGAGCGGCGGGCCGCCCTCGTCGACCAGATCCTGGGCGCCGGTGCGGCCGACGGGACGCGCCGCGTGGCCCGCCGGGCCGCGGTGTCCGACCGTCGCCGCTTCGTCGAGACGCTGACCCACGTCGGCGACCTCGCCGCGGCGCGTCGTCGTCGCCTGGTGGCGTCGGTGACCTCGCGCACCGAGCTGACCCCCGCTCAGCGCGACCGCCTCGCGTCGATCCTGGAGGGGGCGTACGGCACGCAGGTCCAGGTCAACGTGTCCGTGGACCCGGCGGTGCTCGGCGGTCTGCGGGTGCAGGTGGGCGCCGACGTCGTGGACGCGACCGTGCTGTCCCGGCTGGACGACGCCCGCCGTCGTCTCGCCGGCTAGACCAGCCGGTCACGGCCCTCCCGGCCGGTGGACGACCGGCCGGCGACCCTCCGGGCCGCCCGCGGTCGGCCGCACCCAGCACCGCACCGCATCATTGGACGTGAACGACCGCACACCGAACGTGCAGTCACGACAGGAGACAAGCAATGGCTGAGCTGACGATCCGCTCCGAGGACATCAGGGCCGCCCTCGACAGCTTCGTGAGGTCCTACGAGCCCAAGGGCGCGGTGACCGAGGAGATCGGTCGCGTCGTCCTGGCGGGCGACGGCATCGCGCAGGTCGAGGGCCTCCCGGGCGCGATGGCCAACGAGCTGCTGCGCTTCGAGGACGGCACGCTCGGCCTGGCGCTGAGCCTGGACGTGCGCACGATCGGTGTCGTGGTGCTCGGCGAGTTCACCGGCATCGAGGAGGGCCAGGAGGTCCGCCGGACCGGCGAGGTGCTGTCCGTCCCGGTCGGCGACGGCTACCTGGGCCGCGTCGTGGACCCGCTGGGCGAGCCGATCGACGGCCTCGGCGAGGTCGCCACGTCAGGACGTCGTGCCCTGGAGCTCCAGGCCCCCGGCGTCATGATGCGCAAGAGCGTGCACGAGCCGCTGCAGACCGGCCTGAAGGCCATCGACGCGATGATCCCGATCGGTCGCGGCCAGCGCCAGCTCCTGATCGGTGACCGCCAGACCGGCAAGACGGCGATCGTGATCGACACGATCATCAACCAGAAGGCGAACTGGGAGTCCGGCGACCCCAACAAGCAGGTCCGCTGCATCTACGTCGCGATCGGTCAGAAGGGCTCGACCATCGCCGCCGTCCGCAGCGCCCTGGAGAGCGCGGGCGCTCTGGAGTACACGACGATCGTCGCGGCCCCCGCCTCGGACCCGGCCGGGTTCAAGTACCTCGCGCCGTACACCGGCTCGGCCATCGGCCAGCAGTGGATGTACGAGGGCAAGCACGTCCTGATCGTCTTCGACGACCTGTCGAAGCAGGCCGAGGCCTACCGCGCCGTGTCGCTGCTGCTGCGGCGTCCGCCGGGCCGTGAGGCCTACCCGGGTGACGTCTTCTACCTGCACTCCCGCCTGCTCGAGCGCTGTGCGAAGCTCTCTGACGAGCTGGGCGGCGGCTCGATGACCGGCCTGCCGATGATCGAGACCAAGGCCAACGACGTCTCGGCCTACATCCCGACCAACGTCATCTCCATCACCGACGGGCAGATCTTCCTGCAGTCGGACCTGTTCAACGCGAACCAGCGTCCCGCGGTCGACGTCGGCATCTCGGTGTCCCGCGTCGGTGGCTCGGCGCAGGTCAAGGCGATGAAGGCGGTCTCCGGCACGCTGAAGCTCGACCTGGCGCAGTTCCGGTCGCTCGAGGCGTTCGCGATGTTCGCCTCCGACCTGGACCCGGCCTCGCGTGCCCAGCTGACCCGGGGCGCCCGCCTGATGGAGCTGCTCAAGCAGCCGCAGTACACGCCGTACCCGGTCGAGGACCAGGTCGCGTCCATCTGGGCCGGCACGAAGGGCAAGCTGGACGACGTCCCGCTGGAGGACGTGAGCCGGTTCGAGCGCGAGCTGCTGGACCACCTGCGCCGCCACACCGAGGTCCTGACGACGATCGCCTCCTCCGGCAAGCTGGAGAAGGAGACCGAGCAGGCCCTGGAGGCGGCGGTCGAGCAGTTCCGTCGCGGCTTCCTGGTGGGCGACGGCTCGCCGCTCATCGGCGGGACCGACGCGGAGGCCGTCCCGGTCGAGCAGGAGCAGATCGTCCGGCAGAAGCGAGGCTGACGCGTGGCGGTCTCCCAGCGCGTCTACCGGCAGCGGATCCGGTCGACCCAGTCGCTCAAGAAGATCTTCCGCGCGATGGAGCTCATCGCGGCGTCGCGCATCGCGAAGGCACGCGGGCGGGTGACGGCGGCGACGCCGTACACCGCTGCGCTGACCCGCGCGGTGTCGGCCGTGGCCACGCACTCGGACGTGTCGCACCCGCTCACCACCGAGCGGACCGACACGAACCGGGTCGCGGTCCTGGTGGCGACCGCCGACCGCGGCATGGCCGGCGCCTACTCGGCCGGTGTGCTGCGGGCGGGGGAGCGGCTGATCGAGGACCTGCGCGCCGAGGGCAAGGACGTCGTCCTGTACGCGGTCGGCCGCCGGGCCGTGTCGTACTACGCGTTCCGTGGCCGGGAGGTCGCGGGCAGCTGGACCGGCGGCTCGGACGCGCCGACCTACGAGGTCGCGACCGAGATCGCCGACACGCTGCTGGACGCCTTCGGGGCCCCGGTCGAGGCCGGTGGCGTCGCCGAGCTGCACGTGGTCTACACGCAGTTCGTCAGCATGGTCAGCCAGGTGCCGCGGGTCATCCGGATGCTGCCGCTCGAGGTCGTCGAGGGCGTGGCACCCGCCGAGGGCACCCGGGCGCAGCCGCTGTACGAGTTCGAGCCGTCCCCCGAGGCCGTCCTGGACGCGATGCTCCCGCAGTACATCCGCAGCCGGATCTACACCTGCCTGCTGCAGGCGGCGGCCTCCGAGCTCGCCGCCCGCCAGCGCGCCATGCAGACGGCGACCGACAACGCCGAGGAGCTGATCCGCACCTACACGCGGCAGGCCAACCAGGCGCGCCAGGCCGAGATCACCCAGGAGATCAGCGAGATCGTCTCCGGCGCCGACGCGCTGGCCTCCTGACACCGCTGCGCAGCCGCGACGGGGCCACCCCGCAGCAGCCACCTCAGCTTTTTCCGCACACACCGACGGGGCCTGACGGGTCCAGCGAAGCGAGAGATCAATGACTGCCACCGTTACCGACACCGCCACCTCCTCGGCGGGCCAGCCCGCCGTGGGCCGGGTCGCCCGGGTCATCGGCCCCGTCGTGGACATCGAGTTCCCGGCGGACGCCATCCCGGAGATCTACAACGCGCTCACGGTCGACATCGACCTGGCCACGCGCGGCGAGGGCCAGGGCACGCTGACCATGACGCTCGAGGTCGCCCAGCACCTCGGCGACTCCCTCGTCCGCGCGGTGGCCCTCAAGCCGACCGACGGCCTGGTGCGCGGCGCGATCGTCACCGACACCGGCAAGCCGATCAGCGTCCCGGTCGGCGACATCACCAAGGGCCACGTCTTCGACGTGACCGGTGAGGTGCTCAACCTCAAGGAGGGTGAGCGCTTCGAGGTGACCGAGCGCTGGCCCATCCACCGCAAGGCCCCGAACTTCGACCAGCTCGAGGCCAAGACGGAGATGTTCGAGACCGGCATCAAGGTCATCGACCTGCTGACGCCGTACGTCCAGGGCGGGAAGATCGGTCTGTTCGGTGGTGCCGGCGTCGGCAAGACCGTCCTGATCCAGGAGATGATCTACCGCGTCGCCAACAACCACAACGGTGTGTCGGTGTTCGCCGGCGTCGGCGAGCGCACCCGTGAGGGCAACGACCTCATCGAGGAGATGACCGAGTCCGGCGTCATCAACCAGACGGCCCTGGTCTTCGGCCAGATGGACGAGCCGCCGGGCACCCGCCTGCGCGTGGCGCTGTCCGCCCTGACGATGGCGGAGTACTTCCGCGACGTGCAGAAGCAGGACGTGCTGCTCTTCATCGACAACATCTTCCGGTTCACGCAGGCCGGGTCCGAGGTCTCCACGCTGCTCGGCCGCATGCCGTCCGCGGTCGGCTACCAGCCGAACCTCGCCGACGAGATGGGCCAGCTGCAGGAGCGCATCACCTCCACGCGTGGTCACTCGATCACGTCGCTGCAGGCGATCTACGTCCCGGCCGACGACTACACCGACCCGGCGCCCGCGACGACGTTCGCGCACCTGGACGCGACGACCGAGCTCTCCCGCGAGATCGCCTCGCGCGGTCTGTACCCGGCCGTCGACCCGCTGGCGTCGACGTCGCGCATCCTCGACCCGCGCTACGTGGGCCAGGCGCACTACGACACGGCGACCCGCGTGAAGGGGATCCTGCAGCGCAACAAGGAGCTCCAGGACATCATCGCGATCCTCGGTGTCGACGAGCTGTCCGAGGAGGACAAGACCGTCGTCGGCCGTGCCCGTCGCATCCAGCAGTTCCTCTCGCAGAACACCTACATGGCCGAGCAGTTCACCTCGGTCCCCGGCTCCACGGTCCCGATGTCGGAGACCGTCGAGGCGTTCTCCAAGATCGCGGACGGCGAGTTCGACCACATCTCGGAGCAGGCGTTCTTCAACATCGGCGGGCTCGAGGACCTCGAGCGCAACTGGGCGCGGATCCAGAAGGAGTACGGGCTCTGAGGCCCGGCGCCCGCGCCCGTCCCTGATCGACCGCACCGCAACGCACGCAAGGAGCACCCGTGGCACACCTGGATGTCGACGTCGTCGCCGCCGACCGCACGATCTGGTCGGGCGAGGCGCGCATGGTCAGCGCCCCCTCCGTCGAGGGCGACGTCGGCATCCTGCCCGGCCACACGCCGATGCTGGCGGTGCTGCGGCCCGGGACGGTGCGCATCACCCCGGCGTCCGGCGGCGAGGTGGTCCGTGCGACCGTCGAGGCCGGGTTCCTCTCCGTCGACGGCGACCGCGTCACGGTCGTGACGGACTCGGCGCCGACCGGTGACCGGGCCGCCACGCCGGCCGGCACCGGACCCGCCGGGCACTGACGCACGCGGCACGGGGGCAGGGCCTGGGGTGAGCGGGACCGTGGTCGCCGCCGCGCTCGGCGCGGTCGTGGCTGTGTTCGTCGTCGTCGTGCTGCTCGGGGCGTCCCGGCTGCGGACGCTGTCCGGGCGGGTCGGGTCCTTCCTGTGCTCGGGCCGCCGCGCCCAGCCCGGTGCCCCGTGGAACGCCGGGATCGCGCACTACGGGGCGGGGCGGATCGACTGGTGGCGCTCGTGGTCGCTCGCGCCCCGGCCGGCCCGCAGCTGGCGGCGCGAGGACATCGAGGTCGTCAGCCGGGCGCCCGTGGCCGGGTCGACGGACCCGGACCTGGTGCTCGTGCGGTGCCGTCACCGGGGCACGGACTACGAGGTGACGATGTCCCGCGACGCCCTGGCAGGCCTGACGGCCTGGCTCGAGGCCGCCCCGCCGACCGACTTCTCCCGGGTCATCTGACCCGACCCCCGGTCCGCCGGTCGCCCCCGTGCCCGCGGCCTCCCAGTCCCGACCCGTCGCCGTCGTGCGTGCCACGACGTGGAAGGACCCCCCGCCCGTGCGCCTCGTGATCGCCCGCTGCTCGGCCGACTACTCCGGGCGGCTCAACGCGCACCTGCCGCTGGCGACCCGGCTGGTGCTCGTCAAGGCCGACGGCAGCGTCCTGCTGCACTCAGACGGCGGGTCCTACAAGCCGCTGAACTGGATGAGCCCGCCGTGCACGCTCGCGGTCACCGAGCCGGACGACGAGGCGCGCGGCCGCGGCGTCGAGGAGGTCTGGTCCGTCCAGCACGCCAAGAGCGACGACCGTCTCGTCATCGAGCTGCACGAGGTGCTGCACGACAGCGCGCACGAGCTCGGCGTGGACCCCGGGCTCGTCAAGGACGGCGTCGAGGCGCACCTGCAGGTCATGCTGGCGGCGCAGATCGAGCTGCTGGGGACGGGGCACTCGCTCGTGCGGCGGGAGTTCCCGACGGCCATCGGCCCGGTGGACATCCTGGCGCGGGACGCGTCCGGCGGGACCGTCGCCGTGGAGATCAAGCGGCGGGGGGACATCGACGGCGTCGAGCAGCTGACCCGGTACCTCGAGCTGCTCAACCGCGACCCGCACCTGGCGCCCGTGCGCGGCATCTTCGCCGCCCAGGAGATCAAGCCGCAGGCCCGGGTGCTCGCCCAGGACCGCGGGATCGCGTGCCTCGTCCTGGACTACGACGCAATGCGCGGCCACGACGACGTGGGCTCCCGCCTGTTCTGAGGCGGTCCAGCCGGCGGCACGGTCGGGCGGGGAGCGGCGCGGCACCGACCGTGCCCGGGCGACGTCCGCCCAGCGGCCATGATGGGCGCATGACCACCCCCCCGACCCCCTCGGTCTCCCCGGCCACCCTCGTCCTGCGTGGGCGCGTGGTGACGCCCGACGGCGTGCTGCCCGACGGCGCGGTCGTCGTCGAGGGTGACCGGCTGACCTGGGTCGGGCCGGTCGAGACGGCCACGGCTCCGCCGGCTCTGGCGGCGGCGGTCCGCGCGGCGCCCGTCCCGCCGCCGGGCACGACCCTGCTGCCGGGGCTGGTGGACCTGCACAACCACGGCGGAGGCGGCGCGTCGTTCCCCGACGCGGCCACGGCCGACGACGCCCGCCGTGCGATCGCCGAGCACCTGGCGCACGGGACCACCTCCTTGGTCGCCTCCCTGGTCACCGCCGACCGCGACACCCTGCTGTCCCGGACCGCGGTGCTCGCGGGCCTCGCCGACGCCGGTGAGCTGGCCGGCATCCACCTGGAGGGCCCGTTCCTGTCGCCGGCCCGCTGCGGGGCGCAGAACCCGGGCGACATGCTCGCCGGCGACCCGGACCTCGTCCGCGCCGTCGCGGACGCGGCCCGCGGGCACCTGGTCACGATGACCGTCGCCCCGGAGATCGCCGGTGTCGCGGGCGCGGGCGGCGTGATCGAGGCCCTCGCGGCAGCGGGTGCGGTCCCGTCGATCGGTCACACCGACGCGTCCGCGCCCGTGGTGGACGACGCCGTCCGCGTCGCCCGCGCGGCGCTGGCCCGTCCGGGCGCCCGGTCCGCCCGACCGACCGCCACCCACCTGTTCAACGGCATGCGGCCGCTGCACCACCGTGACCCGGGGCCGGTCGCGGCGTGCCTGGCCGCCGCGGCGCGCGGGGAGCTCGTCGTGGAGCTGATCGCCGACGGCACGCACCTGGACGGCGGGACCGTCGCCGCGGTGTTCGACCTCGTCGGCCCGGACGCGATCGCCCTGGTTACCGACGCGATGGCCGCCGCCGGCATGCCGGACGGCACCTACGACCTCGGGCCCATGCGGGTGCGGGTCGCGGCCGGCGTCGCCCGGCTCGCCGACGGCGACGCGATCGCCGGGGGGACCGGGCACCTGCTCGACGTCGTGGCGTCCGCGGTCCGTGCCGGCGTGCCGCTCGCGGCGGCGGTGCGCGCGGCGAGCCGGACGCCCGCACGGGTGCTCGGCCGGCCGGACCTCGGTGCCCTGGAGGCCGGGCGCCGCGCCGACGTCGTCGTCACCGACGGCGCCCTGGCCCCGCTCGGGGTCTTGCGCGCCGGGGAGTGGGTGGTCCCGCTCAGCGCCTGACGGCCCGCAGACCGTCCCGCACGGCGACCGCCAGGCCGGGCGACAGCGGGAGGGCCGGCAGCAGCGCCGCCTGGAAGGCGTGGTAGAGGTCCGGCTTGCCGGCCCACACCGTCGCGGTGGGGCTGTTCGACGGGTCGAGCTCGTGGTGCCAGGAGCCGTTCACGTGGTCCAGGAGGTGCTCGGCCGCGTAGTCCCACCAGCGCTCGTAGTCCTCGGCGTAGCCGTGGTCCCCGGTCGCCTGGTGCAGCGCGGCCGCGGCACCGATGGCCTCGGCGGTGACCCAGTGCATGCGGGTGCGCACCACCGGGGTGCCGTCCCAGTCGGTCGTGTAGACGAAGCCGGGCTCGCCGTCGGCGGCCCAGCCGTCCCGCACCGCGCGGTCGTACAGCGCCGCCGCGGCAGCGACGAGGTCAGGGTCGCCCGGCGCGGCGTCCGTCCCGGTGCCGCCGCCCGCGGTCGTGCCCGCTGTCGCGTCGGGAGCCGCACCGGCGAGCGTCGCATCGACCTGCAGCAGCAGGCGCGACCACTCCAGCCCGTGCCCCGGCGTCGCGCCGTAGGGCTTGAACTGGTCGTCGGGGCGGTCGCGGTTCAGCTCGGGCTGCGGCGCCCAGGCGGCGTCGAAGTGCTCCGGGATCCGCCAGTCGCCGTCGCGCGCCCACCGCACGACCCGCCCGGCGATGGTGGCCGCGCGGTGCGCCCACCGCGGGTCCCCGGTGGCGTCGGTGGCCGCGAGCAGCGCCTCGACGGAGTGCATGTTGGCGTTGACCCCGCGGTAGGGGTCCTTGCGGGTCCAGGCGCCGTCCCACTCGTCGGCGTGCATCCCGGCGTCGGGCTCCCAGAACCGCTCGGACAGCACGGCCAGCGCGTCGGCCAGCAGCTCGGGCGCGCCGTCGAGCGCGGCCACCGTCCCGGTCGAGGCCGCCAGCACGACGAAGGCGTGCGCGTACGCGCTCTTCGTCGTGTCCGGCGTGCCGTCGGGGCCCACGGAGGCGTACCAGCCGCCGTGGTCGTCGTCGTGCAGGCGGGTGCGCAGGGCGGTGATCGCCCGCTGGGCCGGCGGCCTCGTGCCCGGCACGCCGAGCAGGGCCCCGAGCGCGAAGACGTGGGCGCTGCGCCCGGTGAGCCAGGTGAAGACGGGCTGGGAGGCGTCCACCGACCCGTCGTCGGCGAGCCACCGCCCGCCGGACTCGTCCGGCACGGTGCCGCGTCCGAACTCGAGGAGCCCGCGCGCGTGCGCCTCCAGCCAGTGCAGGTGGGTGGGGCGGTCGGTCCAGGGGATCACGCCGGTGCCTTCCGTCGTCGGGCGGCCGGCAGGCGGGCGCCTCGTCCGGTCCCCGGGAGGCTCGGCAGGCGCCGCAGCCGGTGTGTCGGCCCACCGTAGCGAGCGGGTGTCGGCGCGCGCACCGGACCGGCGTCCGGGGTCGGGCCCTACGGTGGGACCGGTCCGGGGGCCCCCGCCGCCCGGACCCTCCGTTCCCGCCGACGCGAAGGATCCCGTACCGATGAGCAGCCCCCGCACGTTCCCCGCCGACTTCCTGTGGGGGTCGGCCACGGCGTCCTACCAGATCGAGGGAGGTGCGACCGAGGGCGGCCGCGGGCCGTCGATCTGGGACACGTTCAGCCACACACCGGGCAGGACCCTCAACGGCGACACCGGCGACGTCGCCGCGGACCACTACCACCGCGTCCGCGAGGACGTCGCGATGATGAAGGACCTGGGCCTGCAGGCGTACCGGTTCTCGATCTCGTGGTCGCGCGTGCAGCCGGGCGGCTCGGGCGAGTTCAACCCGGAGGGCATCGCCTTCTACTCGGGTCTGGTCGACGCGCTGGTCGAGGCGGGGATCGCACCGGTCGTCACGCTGTACCACTGGGACCTCCCGCAGGAGCTCGAGGACGCCGGGGGCTGGGGCAACCGCGAGACCGCGTACCGGTTCGCCGAGTACGCCGAGCGCATGGCCCGCGAGCTGGGGGACCGCATCACCGTGTGGACCACGCTCAACGAGCCGTGGTGCTCGGCGTACCTGGGCTACGGCTCCGGCGTGCACGCGCCCGGACGGACCGAGCCGGCCACCGCACTGGCGGCCGTCCACCACCTCAACCTGGCCCACGGCCTGGCCGGACGGGCGATCCGCGGCGTGCTGGGCGACGACGCGCGGCTGTCCATCACGCTCAACCTGCACGTGATCCGCCCGGACGACCCGCAGTCGGCGGCCGACCGCGACTCGGTCCGCAGGATCGACGCGCTCGCCAACCGCGCGTTCCTCGGCCCGATCCTGGACGGGGAGTACCCCGCCGACCTGCTCGCGGACACCGCGCACGTGACCGACTGGGGGTTCGTCCAGGACGGCGACCTGGAGCTGACCCGCGTCCCGCTGGACGTGCTCGGCGTCAACTACTACTCCACCGTGCGGGTGCGGCACTACGACGGCACGGGGGAGCGCGCGGAGAACGACGGTCACGGGGCGTCGTCGGCCAGCCCGTGGATCGGCGTGACCGACGTGGAGTTCGTCCAGCAGCCCGGGCCGTACACCGCGATGGGCTGGAACATCGAGCCGTCCGGGATGCTCGAGCTGCTGCAGTCCGTGCACGCGGCCTACCCGGACCAGCCGCTGATGATCACCGAGAACGGCGCCGCCTTCGACGACGAGGTCAGCCCGGACGGGCGCGTCCACGACGAGCGGCGCGTGTCCTACCTGCACGACCACATCGACGCCGTCGGCCAGGCGCGCGACGCCGGGGTGGACGTCCGCGGGTACTTCGTGTGGTCCCTCATGGACAACTTCGAGTGGGGCTACGGCTACGACCGCCGGTTCGGCATCGTCCGGATCGACTACGGGACGCTCGAGCGGATCTGGAAGGACTCGGCGTACTGGTACCGCGAGCTGGCCACCACCGGGACCCTGCCCCCGGTGGAGCGGGCGGCACAGCTGTCCTGACAGCGGGCTCCCGCCCCCGGGCGCGCGACCCGTCGCACGCCCGGGGGAGGATGACCCCATGCCGAGCAGCCGGAGGTCGAGTCGCCGCCCGTGGGGTCAGGAGCACCCCGAGCTCGACGTCCAGCGGGCGACCGGGGGCCGGCGCAGCGAGTCCGGACCGGACGGCACGTGGACCGTCCAGCGGGTCGTCGGCTCGGCGAAGTCCTACCGGTGCCCCGGGTGCCAGCAGCTGGTCCCGCCGGGTACCGCCCACGTGGTGGCCTGGGCCGACGACGGCCTGTTCGGGCCCGAGTCGGCGGTGGCCGACCGCCGGCACTGGCACCACGCCTGCTGGGACGCGCGCGCCCGTCGTCGTCCCCGCTGACGCCACACGTCGGGCCCCGCACCGCGCCATCGCCCGGTCGTCGTTAGGCTCGCGCACGATGAGCACCCAGACGCCCGACGCCGCCCCGACGGACGCCGCCGAGATCCGCTCCCTGAGCGTCCTGCCCGCGCGGCGTGAGGACGTCGAGCTGCACACCGCGGACGGCCTGACGCTCGTCGGGGAGCTCTCGCTGCCGCTCGACCGGGACCCGGTGGCCACCCTGGTCACGCTGCACCCGCTGCCGACGCACGGCGGGTACATGGACTCGCACGTGCTGCGCAAGGCCGCCTGGCGGCTGCCGGCGCTCGCCGACGTCGCCGTGCTGCGGTTCAACACCCGCGGCACGAGCTCGCCGCGCGGCACGAGCGAGGGCGCCTTCGACGGCGGTCAGGGCGAGCGGTTCGACGTGCATGCCGCGATCGAGCTCGTCGAGTTCCGTGACCTGCCGCGGCCGTGGCTGGTGGGCTGGTCGTTCGGCACCGAGCTCGCGCTCATGCACGGCCACGACCCGGCCGTCGAGGGCGCGATCCTGCTGTCCCCGCCGCTGCACCGGGCCACCGACGCCGACCTCGACGCCTGGGACGCCTTCGGCCGTCCGCTCGTCGTCCTGGTCCCCGAGCTCGACGACTACCTGCGTCCCGACGCCGCCCGCGAGCGCTTCGCGCGCGTGCACCAGGCCGAGGTCATCGGGGTCGACGGCGCCAAGCACCTGTGGGTGGGGGAGGCTGCCGTCCGGCGCGTGCTGGACGAGATCGTCGCGCACGTCGTCCCCGGCCACCCGGTGCCGCTGCCCACCACCTGGTCGGGCCCCAGCCGGCTCGCCACCGACGACGACCAGACCCGCTGACGGTGCGCCACGTGACCACCGACGGCCCCCTCGCCGCGCACACCCTGGCCCGGGGCGACGGCACGCCGCTCGTCCTGCTCCCGGGCTTCCCGATCGACGCCCGCGTGTGGGTCGACGTGGTGCGGCACCTGCCCGTCGGCCGCACCGTGATCGCCGTCGACCCCCCGGGCCTGGGACGGTCCCCGGACGGGGAGGCCGTCGCGCACGCGCTCGGGGCCGGTCCGGAGCCGTCGCTGGAGACCTCGGCGGACGCCGTCGCGGCGACCGTGCGGGCCGCCGGGCTCGACCGCGTGGTGGTGGCCGGCCTGTCGATGGGCGGCTACGTCGCGATGGCGCTCGTCGAGCGGCACCCGGACCTGGTCGCCGGGCTCGCGCTCGTGGACACCCGGTCCACCCCGGACGACGACCCCGGCCGGGCGAACCGCCTGCGCGTCGCCGACGCCGTGCTCGCGTCCGGGGACCTCACCGAGCTGGCCGGGACGCCGGCGATGCAGCTGAGCCCGGTGAGCATCGACACGCGCCCCGAGCTGGTCGAGCAGGTCCTCGCCTGGATCGGCGACCAGCGCCCGAGCGGCGTCGCGTGGTCGCAGCGCGCCATGGGCGCCCGCCCGGACCGCACCCGGGTGCTGGCCGGGTTCCGGGCCCCGGCCGTGGTGGTCGTCGGGGACCAGGACCGGATCACCCCGGTGCCCACCGCCGAGCACATGATGGACGTCCTGCCCGACGCGGAGCTCGTCGTCGTCCCGGGTGCCGGCCACCTGGCCGTCATCGAGGACCCCGGCACGGTCGCCGGGGCGCTGCAGCGCCTGCTCGAGCGGGTCGACCGGGGGACGGCCGCCTGACGGTCCGGGGCCCGGGCCGCCGGCGGCGGTGGCGCTACCCCTTCCACGAGGTCCGGCGCGCGACCGCTCAGTCGCCGCCGGCGAGCACGCGGGCCAGGGCGTCGGCCAGGTCGATCGACTCGCCGTCCCGGCCACCCTTGCCCAGGATCAGCGGCGGATCGCTCGGTGCCGGTGTCACGCCGGTCAGCCGTGCCCGCAGGCTCCCCGGGGCGGTCAGCACGTAGAACTCGCCGTCCGTGCCGATCGCCACGCTCTGGTTGCGCCGCAGGTACCAGCCACGCAGCGGCGTCCGGTAGCGCCAGCGCCCGTCGTAGCTGCGTGCCGCGAGCGGCTCGGGGGCGACGCCGCGGGCGGTCACCTCGCGGACGAAGTCGGCGACGAGAGCACGAGCCTGCTGCGTCTCGGCGCGCTGCTGCCGTTCCAGGGCCTCGGCATGCAGGGCCGCGGCCTCACGCCGACGGCTCTGCCACGAGGCGTCGTCCGCGGCGCCACCGGGCCGCTCGCCGGGCGTGCTCATCGGCCGTCGGCGTCCGGACCGGTGGTGGCCGGCTGCTCGCCGGTCGGGGCGTCCGTCGGGGTGCCCGCCCGCTCGTCGCTCCACCCGTCCGCCGCCTCGCGCCCGGCGTCGTCCGACCGGGCCAGGCCGGGGGCGACGTCGTCGGCGGGGCTGTCGTCGGGCACCGCGTGCGCGTCGGCGACGTCGCCGCTCGCGTCCGTCACATCCAGCGGCTCGTCGGGGAACTCGCCCTCGCGGACCGTGACGACGTCGCCGTGACCCGGGTTCGATCCGGGGGCAGGAGCCGGGAACGCGTCCGCGGTCGGCGGCGGCACGACCCGCGGCCGCACCTGGCCGGCGCGCTCCAGGGTGGCCAGGCTCGGCACCGGGTCGGCGGCGAGCAGGGTGCGCAGCTCGTCGAGGTAGGACGTGATCGACTCGCGCTGGCGGCCCAGGTCCTCGACCTGCCGCTGGGCGGTGGTGCGCTCGCGCTCGGACTCCGTCAGCGCGTCGCCGACCATGCGGTCGGCGTGCTCGCGCGCCTCCGCGACGAGCCCGTCGGCGGTGAGCCGTGCCCCGGTGAGCAGCTCCCTGGCGTGCGCGTCCGCGTCCCGGCGGACCCGCTCGGCGTGCTCCAGGGCCTGCACGACGCGCTGCTCGGCGTCCGCGGCGTGGGACTCGGCGTCGTCGACGAGCCGTGCCGTCTCCGCGCGGGCCGCCTCGTGCCGCTCCGCGTCGGCCCGCTCGGCCGCCTCCCGCCGTGCCGCGATGTCGACCTGGGCGTCCGCCAGCGACCGGCGCGCCTGCTCGAGCAGGGCGTCGGCCTCTGCCCGGGCCGCGGCGACCGTCTCGGCGGCGGCGCGCTGGGCGTCGGTGCGCACCTGCTGCGACTCCAGCCGCGCCCCGTCACGCAGCTCGGCCGACTCGCGGGCCGCCGCCTCGCGCTGCTCGCCGGCCTCGCGTGCCGTCAGGTCGGTCAGCTCCGCCAGCTCGCGCTCGGCGGTCGCCCGGCGGTGGCCCAGCTCCCGCTCGACGGTGGCGCGCAGCTCGCTGGTCTCGCGCTCGGCGACGGCACGGAGGTTCGACGCGTACTGCTCGGCCTCGCTGCGCAGCGCGGCGGCCTCCGCCGCCGCCTGCTGCCGCAGGGTGGTGGCCTCCCGCTCGGCGGCGGTCCGGACGGCGTCGACGTGCGCCAGCCCCTGCGCCCGGGCCTGAGCCACCTCGGCCTCGACCCGCTCGCGCAGTGCGGCGGTCTCCACGTCGGCGGCGGAACGCACCTCGGCGGCGTACCGCTCGGCGCCGCTGCGCAGCTCGGCGACCTCGACCTGGACGTGGTGGCGGAGCGTCGTGGTGTCGACGTCGGCGCTGGTGCGCAGGTCCTGCGCGTCGCGCTCGGCCTCCTCGCGCCACACGGTGATCTCGGCGTGCGCGGTGCCGCGGAGGTCGGCGACCTCGTGCTCGGCCGTCACGCGCAGCTCGGTGAGCTCGCGCTCCACCGTCGCCCGGATCGAGCCGAGCTCCCGCTCCAGGCCGGTCCGCCGCTCGGCCTCCTCCGTGGTGGTGGCGCTGAGGATCCGGGTGCCCTCGCGCTCCGCGGAGCCGACGAGCTCCTCGGCGCGCCGCTGGGCGTCGGAGAGCGTCCCGTTCGCCTCCGCCACGGCGGTGGAGCGCACCTCCTCCGCCTCCCGGCGCGCGGTGGCGATCATCTCCGCCGCCTCGTGCTCGGCCCGGGCGCGCAGCTGCTCGGCGGCGAGCCGGGCGCGCGCCAGGGCGTCCGTCGCCTGCGCGTTCGCGCGGGCGACGACGTCGGAGGACTGCTCCTCGGCCGACCGCAGCAGCTGCTCGACGCGCGACCCGAGGCCCGAGTACGTCGGCCGCTCGGCCTCGCGGAGCAGCCGCTGCGCCTCGGAGAGCTCACCCGCGTGCTGCATCACCCGGGCGTCCAGCGCCTCGACCTGGGCGCGCGCGTCGCTGAGCGCCTGCTCGAGCTGCTGCACACGGGCGTCGACCGGACCCCGGTCGTACCCGCGGAAGCTCACCACGGGGAAGGACGGACGCTCGTCGGGCACGGGGACCTCCAGGCAGGGGCCCGGGCTGCGGGCCGGTGTTCGACGCCGGACCGCTGTGGCCGGGCATGCGGCGCGGGCCGGCGAACAGGTCAGAGGTCCCCAGGGTATCGGGCAGCCCGCCGGTGCACCGTGGTGAGCCCGGCCCGACGGCTGCCTGCTGACGCCGTTCGGCCCGGTGCCGGGTGCGCACCTATCCTGAGTCGTCACCTTTCGGAAGGGTTCGTGCGTGCTGCAACGACTCATCGCCGCTGTGCTGGGCGTGCTCGGCCTGGCTGCGATCGCCCTGGGCATCGCCTCGGCGACCGCCTGGCGGGGCGACGACACGCTCACCGCCGACGCCGTCGCGGCCGACGGCACGACGCTGGTCACCACCGCGCCCGGCGTGCTCGAGCTCGAGGACGCGCCGGTGACCGTGCGCGCCTCGGCCGAGGGCGCGGCCAAGGTGGTCGTCGCGGTCGGGCGGGACACCGACGTCGAGGGGTGGGTCGGCGCCGACGCGCACACGGTCGTGACGGGGCTGTCCGACTGGCACTCGCTCACCACCGACGACGTGCCCGCGACGCCGACCGCACCGGCCGACGGCACCGCCCCCGTGGAGGGAGCGCCGACGGCGCCCGGGCCGGACCCGGACGGCAGCGACCTCTGGGTCGTCCAGGCGACCGGCGAGGGGGCGGCCGAGCTGACGTGGACGCCGCAGGAGGGCCGCTGGACGGTCCTCGTCGCGAGCACCGGGGACGGTGCCGCCCCGCCGGCGGTGGAGCTGTCGTGGCCGCGGACCGTCACGACGCCGTGGCTCCTGCCCGGCGTGCTCGGCGGCGCCGTCCTCGTGGTGGTGGCCCTCCTGCTCGCCCTGCGGTCGTGGCGCACCGCGCGGGACCCGCGCGCCGGCTGGCACCCGGTCGTCACCGGCGCCACCCCGGTCGTGGGACCGGGCGGCCGGCCCGACGACTCGCCGACGGTCGTGCTCTCCCGGCGGGAGATGCGCGAGGCCGCGGCGGCGGCAGCGGCAGCAGCGGCTGCCGCGCGCACCGCACCCTCGGTGGCGTCCCGGCTGCGCTCCCGGGCGACCGGTGAGAACCCGACGGTCACGGTGCCGCACGCGGGGGGCTCGACCGCCATGGGAGTCGCGGGCGACCGGGACCCCGACGCCGCAGCACCCGTCACCGAGGCGGCGGTGGCCTCCGGCGCCCCGGACCGGCCCGCGGCCGCGGGCCCGGCGGCGGTCCCGGTCGGCACGCCGGAGGCGACCCCCGCACCGGGCGCGTCGGCGACGACCGCGACCTCGGGTGCCCCGGCGGCGACCGGCCGAGCACCGGACGGTCCGGCGGTGGGCGCTGCCCGGACCGTTCCCGGCGCCCCGGCGCGACCCGCCGGTCCCGGTCGGGCGGTCACGACGCCGACCGGCGCGCCACGTGCCCCTGCCTCGAGCGCCGGCTCCGCGCCGACGCCGACCGGCAGCGCGGCACCCACCGCGGGGCCGCGGCCCGCTCCCGCCGGACCGAGCTCGCGTCCGGCCACCACGCCGGGCACCACCACGCCGGGCACCACCACGCCGGGCACCACCACGCCGGGCACCACCCCGACGGCGGCCCGTCCCGACGCTGCCGTCCGGGACGTCCCGGACGTCCCTGCCGCGACGCCGTCCGCCACCGGCGTGTCGCGCGCCGACGCCTGGCGCCGAGCCTGGGGCTTCCCCGGGACCACACCCCCTGCCGCAGGGGAGAGCGGGACCGGGACCGATGACGACGTCCGCCGTGCGGCCGACAAGGAGGAGGACCGGTGATGCGCCCCGTGCGCCGGGTCAGGACCACGCGGGCGACCGGCGTCGCCCTGGCGCTCGTGGCCGCGCTCGGTCTGACCGGCTGCTCACCCGAGCTGCCGGTGCCGGTCCCGGCGGCCGCCCCGGCCGTGCCGCCGCCCGTCACCACCATCGAGCAGACCGACCGCATCCTGCAGGACGTCGGCGCGGTGCTCACGGCCGGTGACGCCGCCCTGTCGGCCGCGGACCTCCCGAGGAGGCTGTCCGGTCCGGCTCTGGCCGTCCGGACCGCGGAGTACGCGGTCGCGTCCGCGACGGGCGGTGCCCGACCGGTCACCGCCGTGCCGGTCGCGGCGCAGACCCTCGTCGTCCCGAGCACGACGCAGTGGCCGCGGACCCAGATCGTCGTGACCGAGCAGCCGGACGACCTCACCAGCCCGCGGCTGCTGGTGCTGCGTCAGGACACACCGCGTGCGGCGTACACCCTCTGGGGCTGGGCGCGGCTGCTTCCCGGCGCCCAGATGCCGCCGACGGCGACGCCCGCGGTGGGCAGCGCGCCGCTGGCGGCGGACGAGCCCGGGCTCGTGGCGACGCCGACCGACGTCGTCGCGCAGTACGCGGACGTCCTGAGCAACGGGGACGCGTCGGCCTTCGCCGCCGGCTTCGCGGCGCCCGACCCCTACCGGCAGCAGATCGAGGCGGGGCGCGCGCGCTACCAGGGCGTGGTGGCCGAGGGCACGGGGACGTTCACCGAGACGTACGCGCCGGTCCCCGACCAGCTCTTCGCCCACGCCACCGCCGACGGGGGAGCCCTTGTGGTGGCGGGGATGACGACCTCGTCGACCCTGGCGGTGACCGGCTCGTCGCTCGCCGTGCCGCCGGAGCTCGCGGCGGTGTCGGGAGGCGCGCTCCCGGCGGGTGCCGTCCTGCGCAACAACCTCGCCTTCACCTACACCGACGTCGTCGTCTTCTACGTGCCGCCGGCCGGGGCGGGCACTCCCGTCCGGGTCCTCGGCGCCGAGCACTTCTTCACGTCCGCCTCCGGCTCCTGAGCCGGCCTTGCAAGGGGAATCCATCCGATGAGCCAGCCCATGAACGCCCAGCC
Organism: Cellulomonas aerilata; assembly: GCF_007991755.1. Lineage (GTDB taxonomy): Bacteria > Actinomycetota > Actinomycetes > Actinomycetales > Cellulomonadaceae > Pengzhenrongella > Pengzhenrongella aerilata. The sequence continues at coordinate 188,042 of NZ_BJYY01000015.1, forward strand.
CCGCCTCGACGTGCGCGGAGCGGTGGACCTGTCCGCACTCGCCCGCCCGGCCGCGCCCGCCGGCGAGGCGGGTGGCCCGCCGCCCGCCGGGCCGTACACCGTCGACATCACCGAGGCGACGTTCCCCGAGCTGGTCCAGAGCTCGACGCAGTACCCGGTCGTCGTGCTGCTGTGGTCCGGCCGAAGCCCGGCGAGCATCGACCTCGCGGCTGACCTCGGTGGCCTGGCCGCGCGGTACGCCGGGCGCTTCCAGCTCGCCCGCATCGACGTCGACACCAACCGGCAGGTCGCCGCGGCCTTCCAGCTGCAGTCCGTGCCGTCGGTCGTGGCAGTGCTCGCGGGCCAGCCCGTGCCGCTGTTCGAGGGTGCGTACCCGGCCGAGCAGGTCGCCGCGGTGCTCGACCAGCTGCTCGCCGCGGCCGCGGCGAACGGCGTGACCGGTACCGCGCCGCGCGGCGACGGGTCGCCGGAGGAGGCGGAGCCGGCCGTCGCCGAGGAGCCGCCGCTGCCGCCGCTGCACCAGGAGGCGTACGACGCCATCGACCGGGGTGACCTGGCCGGTGCGATCGACGCGTACAGCCGGGCACTGCGCGAGAACCCCCGCGACGCCATGGCGCGGGCGGGGCTCGCCCAGGTCGGTCTGCTCGAGCGCACGCAGGGCGCCGACCTCGTCGCAGCGCGGGAGGCCGCCGCCCGCGATCCTCAGGACGTCGACGCGCAGCTCCTGGTCGCCGACCTCGACGTGCTCGGCGGTGACGTGCAGGACGCCTTCGACCGCCTGGTCGACCTCGTCCGCCGGACCGCCGGCGACGATCGCGAGCGGATCCGTGTGCGACTGGTGGACCTGTTCGAGGTGGTCGGGTCGGACGACCCGCGCGTCGGCCCGGCACGTCGGGCGCTCGCCAGCGCGCTGTACTGACCGGACCGCCGGCGCCTGGCGCCTGACGAGCGTCACGGCGGCCCTGGCGGGCTGCGGCGCCGGGTGCTCTGCGTGGTGTTTCGGGACGCGTCC
>NZ_BJYY01000016.1 GCF_007991755.1 Cellulomonas aerilata
GTCCCGATGCGGAAAAAGTTCGGCGGACCATCTCAATTCGCGCAGAGCCTGCCGACGGCAGCCCCCTCACCAGCGCAGACGTCCCGTTGGTGGCTTTCGTGTGTGACCCAGGTCACACCGACCGACGACGACGCGGCGCACCGCTGCCGGCGGCGCTGCGCCGTCCGGGTGCGCCGTTCCCCACACCGGCGGACAGATCCGCGCCCATGGACCTGTCACATGGCCCGCCGCCGCGTCGATGAGAGCGGGGAACGTCCCGTGTGAACGACCAAGGAGAACCTCGTATGGGTGTGGCAGAGCTGTCCGCCGTCCTGTGGCGGGAGCGTCAGCTCCTCGAGCTGCTGCTCTTCAAGCTCGAGGAGGAGCAGCTCGTGCTCTCCAGCGGGCGGAGCCGCTGGCTGGGCCACGCCACGCGAGAGGTCGAGCAGGTCCTGGACCAGATCCGCACCGCCGAGCTCGGCCGTTCCATCGAGGCCGACGCCACCGCCCGGGACTTCGGCCTGGAGCCCGGCTCGGGCCTGCGCGCCCTCGCGGACGCCGCACCCGCACCGTGGGACGACCTGCTTTCCAGCCACCGTGAGGCGTTCGCCTCCCTCACCGCGCAGATCCAGGACGTCGCCCACGGCAACCGCGAGCTGCTGACGAGCTCCCATCGCGCCGCGCAGGAGACCATCCTCGGCCTGCAGGAGACGGTGCAGACCTACGACACCCGCGGGACCGCCTCGAGCGGATCCGCCACCGCCCAGCTCATCGACGAATCGTTCTAGGGGTCCCACACCAATGAGCAGCTTCTCCGGACTGTCCACCGCTCTGAGCTCGCTGAACGCCCAGCGTCAGGCGCTGGAGGTCTCCGGCCAGAACGTCGCCAACGCGAACACCGTGGGCTACACCCGCCAGCGCGCCGACATGACCTCGACCGCCGCCCAGTCGGCTCCCTCCCTGTTCTCCGGAAGCGGCACGGCCGCCGGCAGCGGTCTGCGCATCAGCTCCGTCGCCCGGCTCGGTGACGTGTTCCTCGACGCTCGCGTGCGCTCCGAGACCGGGAGCGCGTCCTTCGCGGCGACCCGCGCGGAGGTGTACGCCCGCCTGGAGTCGACCGTGGCGGAGCCGAGCGACCTGGGCGTCTCCCACGCGCTGTCGACCTTCTGGGCGTCCTGGCAGGACGTCGGCAACAGCCCCGACTCGGCGCCGTCGCGCGCCGTCCTCCTGGAGAGCGCGACGGCGCTGGCCGAGCGCATCTCCAGCGGGTACGGCGCGATCGCGACCCAGTGGACGCAGGCCCGCACCGAGCTGACGACCGCCCTCGACGACGTCAACACGACGGCCGACGGCGTCGCGCTGCTCAACCAGCAGATCCGCGGCGTGCTGACCTCGGGCGGGTCGGCGAACGAGCTGGTCGACCAGCGCAACGTCCTGGTCACGTCGCTGTCCCGCCTCGTCGGCGCGACCGCGACCGAGCGCCAGGACGGGACGATGGACGTCATGCTGGGCGGCAACGCGCTCGTCCGCGGCGACGTCTCGCACGCCATCTCGATCGTGGACGGCAGCGCACGCACGCTGGAGACCGCCGACGCCGGCGTCCGGCTGCAGTGGCAGGGCACCGGCACCCCGCTCGGCACCGCGTCCGGGCAGGTCATGGGCCTCGTCTCGGCCCTCGCCGGGGCCGACGACGGCGGCATCCTGGCCAGGGCCGCGCGGTCCTACGACGACACCGCCCAGACGCTGATGGGCACGGTGAACGCCGTGCACAAGGACTCGTTCACCCGCGGTCTGGGCGGGGCACCCGGCGTCGCCGGTGGGGACGTCTTCACCACAGGTGGCAGCCCCGCGGCGAAGTACCTGAAGGTCGCGCTGGTCGACGGCGCGCAGTTCGCCGTGTCCGCCCGTCCGGACGCCCCGCTGGACGGGTCGCGCGCCGACGCCATGGCCAGGCTGCAGACCGCGGACGGCGGCCTGGACGAGAAGTCGCTCCCGACGGTGCGGGGCGCGGACACGACCTGGTCGTCCTTCGTCGTCCGGCTCGGGGTGGAGGCCCGCGGTGCCGACCAGCGTGCCGTCGTGAGCGAGTCCACCCGGGCCACCGCCGAGAAGCTTCAACTCTCCGGCGCCAGCGTCGATATCGACGAGGAGTCCGTGAACATGCTGGCCTACCAGCGGGCCTACGAGGGCGCAGCCCGCGTGCTCACCGCGATCGACGAGATGCTCGACACCCTGATCAACCGCACCGGTGTCGTGGGGAGATGACCATGATCGGCCGAGTCACACAGCAGACGGTGCAGCGCTCGACGCTGACCAACCTGCAGACCAACCTCAGCGCGATGTCGGACCTGCAGAACCGCCTCTCCGGCAACAAGCGCATCACCAAGCCGTCCGACGACCCGGCCGGCACCGCGTCCGCCCTGGCGCTGCGCAGCAGCCTGCGTCAGATCGAGCAGCACGACCGCAACATCGCCGACGGCATCGGGTGGCTCACGACCATCGACACCGCCCTGACGACGTCGGTGTCGCTCGTCGGCAAGGCCCGCGACCTCACGGTCCAGGGCTCCAACACGGGGTCGCTGACCCCCGAGGCCCGCGTGGCGCTCGCCGTCGAGATCGAGGGCCTGCGCGACAACCTCCTCGCCCAGGCGAACTCCACCTACCTCGGCCGGTCGGTGTTCGCCGGCACCTCCGACGCCGAGTCGGTGTACGCGCGCGACTCCACGGCGGGTCCCGTGGCCTACACGGCGGGTCCGGCGAAGCCGAACCCGGTCGAGCGGCGGGTGAACGCCGACACGACGATCCGCGTGGACGTCGAGGCCCGCGAGGCCTTCGGCTCCGACGACGACGCGGGCTCGGTATTCGCCACGCTCGACCTCATCGCGGCGAGCCTGCGCAGCGGCACCGGCAACCCGTCGGACCACCTCGCCGCGCTCGACGGGCACCGTGACGACATGCTCCGTGAGCTGTCCGGTGTCGGCGCCCGGCACAACCAGGTGCTGGCGGCGCAGTCCAACGCGCTCACCATCAAGACCGAGCTCACCGGGCAGCTCGGCGCCGTCGAGGACGCCGACCTGGCCGCCTCGATTGTGGAGCTCCAGATGCAGGAGGTCGCCTACAAGGCCGCCCTCGGCGCCACCTCTCGCGTTCTCCAGCCGACCCTGATGGACTTCCTCCGATGAGCCTCGCACCCGCCCACGTCCACCCCGTCGCCCCGCTCCCCGGCCTGCCCGAGCACCTCGAGTTCTCGCTCGACGGCCTCGACGACGACGGCATCCTCTTCGCCCTGCGCAGCCTGGCGGACCCCGCCGTCCGGCTGTTCGTCGTGCGGCCCGAGGCGTTCTTCGACGGGTACGCGCCGGGCGCCGACGCCGACACCCGCGAGGCCCTGGCCCTCGGCGAGGGCGACGACCCGCTGCTGTTCGTCGTCGTGAACCCCGGGGCGAAGGGCACGCCGACGACGGCGAACCTGCTGGCCCCCGTCATGGTGAACCCCTCCACGGGGGCCGCCGCCCAGGTCGTGCTCGACGGCTGGCCCCTGCGGGCCCCGCTGGGCTGACCGCCCGCCGCCCACGACCATGTCCACCAGCCCGACCGACGCCGACCCCGGGGCCGAGCCGTCCCGGTCCGGTACGGGCGGCGAGCCCGACGCCGGCTCGCCCTCCGCCCCGCAGGTGACCGTGCACCGCCAGCCGGTCGTCGACCCGGACTCGGTGGTCCGCGGCTACGCGTTCCACCTCGCGATCCGGACCGCGCGTGCGCAGAGCCTGCGGGGCCTGGACCCCGAGCTGCTCGTGCACGGCGAGTACGACCGGCTCGACCTGGGCGCGCTGACCGGTGGGCTGCGCGCCTTCGTCCGCGCGACCTCGGGGATGCTCACGGGCCGCCGCCCGCTGCCGCAGCCGGCGGGCGGGCTCGTGCTGGAGGTCCCGGCCGCCTTCACCGCGCGTCCGGACGCGAGCGGCCACCTGGCCCGCCTGCGCGCCCAGGGCGTCGGCCTCGCGCTGTCCGACTACCGGCCCGGCGGCTACGGCGACGCCCTGCTCGACGTCGTCGACCTCGTCAAGGTCGACCTCGGCCGGGGCTCGCTCGTCGCGACCCAGGCCGTGCGCCGCGCCCACGCCGCCGGACGCGCCGTCGTCGCCGAGCGGGTCGACAGCGAGGCGGCCGTGACCTTCTGCAGGCGCCAGTCCGTCGAGCTCATGCAGGGCCCCCTCTTCCCGCGGGACACCACGGCCACCGCCCGCGAGCTGTCCGCCGGGCAGCTGCAGTGCCTGGAGCTCATGCAGCTGCTCAGCGCCGAGCCGGTCGACTCCGACGCCGTCGTCGCCATGGTCGGGTCGGACCCCGAGCTGTCGATGCGGGTGCTGCGCCTGGTCAACCTGAGCACGTTCGCCGTGCGGCGCACGATCGACTCCGTGCCCCAGGCCGTCGTCCTGGCCGGGCCCCGCCACCTGGCCACGCTGGCGATGACGTCCCTGCTGGAGGCCCGCACGAGCGCGGTCGCGGACCTGTGGTTCGTGCTGGCCCGCGCCCTGGCCTGCCGGGCCCTCGCCGGGCACGACGGCGCGTACACGGTCGGGCTGCTCTCCGCCGTCGCGGGCCAGCTGCGGATCGACCCGGCCGAGCTGGTCGCGCGGACGGGGGTGTCGCCGGACGTGCGCGACTCGCTGAGCCACGGGGGCGGCCCGTGGGGCCCGGTCCTGACCGCCGTCCTGGCGCACGAGGCGGACGACGCGCCCGGCGTCGAGGCCACCGGGCTGTCACCGGTCGCCGTCTCCGACGCCTACCTGGACGCCGTCGGTGGCGCCTTCGAGACCGCGACGTCCCTGGCCGGCCGGTCCTGACCGGCGACCGGCCGCCGTACCCTGGCCCCGTGCGCAGCATGCCGGCCGTCCTCGAGGTGATCCTCCGCGCCGACCGCCGGCGCCCCGACCCACCGGTCGTGCGGGTCGACATGCGCCGCGTGATCCTGGCCGGCATCGCGGCGTGGGTGGTCGCCCTGGTCGTGACGGCGGTGCTGTGGCGCCTGGAGATGGTGAGCAGCACCCCCGTGTGGAGCTGCGTGGCCGGCACCGCGCTCGGCGTCCTCGGGCTCGGCTGGGAGCGCGTGCGCGGGCGGGACTGACCTACGCGCCGTCGAGCATCGCCTCGGTGGTCAGCTCCCCGACCCGTCCGGGGTCGGTGAGCACGATCTCCAGGGCGTGCCGTGCACCCCACGCGCCGCCCGCCTGAGCCAGTCCCCGCGCGAGCGCCGCCAGGTGCGTCGCGTGCACGACGGCGCCCGGGCCGTCCCCCTCGACCCACCAGTCGACCGGGACGCCGTCCACGCGCAGGTCCTCGTGCTCGTCCCAGTGCGCCGGTGCGGTGGGCAGCAGGTCCAGGACACCGGTCGGGGTGGGGACGCGGTCGGCCGCGCCGCCGACCACGCCGGCCGCCAGGTCCTCCCCGACCGGCAGGTCGAGCAGCCCGGCCAGCGCCCGCGCGGCCCGTGAGGGGACGGGCACCACGGCGCCCAGGTCCGTGCGCTGCACCCACATCGGCGCGGTGGGCACGACGGCGTCGTCGGCGTGCACGAGGTGCACCTCGGCCGGCCCCACGAGCGCGGGCAGCCGCTGCGGCAGCGCCGCGAGGACGACGCCGGCCTCCGCCGCCCGAGCGAGCCCCTGCCACAGCGCGACGGCGACCGCCGGCTCCAGCCGGGTGCCGACCGGGCCCAGGGAGTCCAGCAGGTCCGTCCAGCCCGCCGCGTCCAGGTCGGTCAGCGCGACGACTCCGCCCAGCGCGCGCAGCACCGCGACGTCCGGCGGCCCGCCGTCCGGGCCCCGGACGTCCGCCAGCCAGCCCGGCGCGGGGCGCAGCAGCGAGGTCGGCGCCGTGCCGTCGCCCCCGGCCGCACCGCCGAGGGCGAAGGGCTCACCGAGACCGACCTCGCGCGGCGCCCGGGTGCGCAGCCACCAGGCGGTGTACGCCGGCGCCTGGCCGCCCGCACCCTCCGCCCGCACCGGGTCGAGCAGCGCGCGGCGCAGGTCCGGGTCGGCCGCGAGCTCGGCCACCACCCGGGGCCACGCGTCGTCGCGGACGGCGTCGAGGTCCGCCACCGCGAGCAGGTCGCCGACGAACGAGCCGGCGCCGAGCCGGTCGGCGAGCTCGTCGAGGTACTCCTCCCAGCCGTCCAGGCCGCGTGCGGCGAGCTCGGTCGGGTCCCCCGGGTCGCTCGCGAGCAGCCCGGCGTCGCGCTCCAGCAGCACGTCGGGCACCACGACGACGGCGAGCCGTCCGCGCACCCCGACCGCGGCGAGCACGTCCTCGCCCCACCGCTGGACGAGGTCGGGGTCGACCGGGGCCAGCACGCGGTCGTCGAGCAGCTCCGCCGCGACTGACCCGGGCAGCACCAGACCGCTCGCCGGCGTCGCCTCGCCGTCGGCCGCACGCAGCGTCAGCTCCCCGAGCCAGGGCCGGGCCGACGCCGGCACCGGGCCGTCCCCTCCGGCGGCGGTGACCAGGGCGAGCACCGCGTGGGCCACGTCGTCGGCCAGCGCCAGGTCGTCGTCGTCGGCCACGTCGAGCACGGCCTCCCGCACCGCCGGCAGCCCGAGCAGGCCCGCACCGTCGGGGGCGACGGCGCCGAGCCGCTCGAGCAGCGGGTGCGCCGCGTCCGGGTGCACGAGCCGCAGTCCCCACCGCGCGAGCACCCCGAGCGCGTCGCCGGCCACCTCACCGAGCCGTTCCGCGCCCAGCACGAGCCCGCGGGCGCCGCGGACGGTCCGCCCGTCGGCGAGCGGCACCGGCACCGCCGCGAGCGCCTCGCGCACGAGCGGGTCCGCCGCGGCCGGCGCCAGCGCGGCGTACAGCGACCGCCAGCGGGCCGGCTCACCAGCGGCGGGCATCTCCTCGACGAGGTCACCGACGTCGCGGAGCTCGACGGACAGCGCCCGCGCGGCCGCCTCCTGCCCGGGGCCGAGGTGCACCAGGTTCGCGGCCCAGCCGGCGAGCGCCGTCACCGCGTCCCGGTCCCGGCCGACCGGTCCGGCGACGGCGACGGCGCGCCGCGGCTCGACCAGGGGGGCGGCCGGCGACGCGCGGCCGGGGGCGTCGGGGCCGTCGTCGGTCAGGTCGGGCCCCGCGACCCGCGCCGCACCCGGACGGTCGTCGGGTCGGCCCGGTCCCGCGGCCGGCAGCAACGGCGTGCCGGACAGCGCGGCCACGACCCGGTCCCGCAGGTCGGCGTCGAACCACCCGGCCGGCAGCCCGCGCGGCACGAGCGCCAGCGGGTCGCCGCCGTCCGCCGCGACCTGCGCGGCCAGGTCGGCGTAGGCGTGCGCGGCGGCGTCCGCGAGCACCTCGGTGAGCCGGCCGCGCCGCACGTGCCGGCGTGAGGGGTCCAGAGGCAGCGACGCGATCAGCAGGGCGGGCAGGGTCGTGACCTCGTCCGTCGGGGTGGGCGCGTGCACGACGCCGCCCCAGCCCGGCACGTCGGCGCCGTCGTGGTCGCGCGCCGCACGCGGCAGCGCCCAGGTGACGTGCCAGGCGCGGGCGGTGCGCTCCTCCACCGGCCGGTCGGCGACCAGCGCCAGGTCGAGACGGCCCTCCCGCCGCACGACGGTCCACCGCCGCGCCACGTCCGCCAGGCGCCGCCGGGAGCCGCCGCCGGCGTCGTCCACCTCGACGACGACCTCGGCCAGCGCCGGCAGCGCCAGGAGCAGGGTGTCGGTGACCGCGGCCAGCAGCCCGGCGACCTCGTCGGCGGCGGTCTCGTCGCGCAGCCGCAGGACCACCGCGGTGTCGTACCCGGACGGCGGCCGGGCCTCGTCCGGAGCGGGCAGGCGCAGGGCGGGCAGCGACCCGTCACGCCGGCGGACCTCGTCGGCGAGCTCGGGGTGCTCCGCGGAGAGCCGGGCTAGGGCGTCCCGGGTCGCGGCCAGCGAGAACCGGACGGCCCCGGTCGTGGAGCACACCACCACGTCGTCGCTGACGGCCCGCACGGCGGCGAAGCCCACCCCGAAGCGTCCGACCACCGTGGTGCCGTCACCGCCACGCTTGGCGGACGCGCGCAGCGACGCCAGCGACGCGACGCCGGCGGCGTCGAGCGGCGCCCCGGTGTTCGCGGCCAGCAGCTCGGCCTGGCCGTCGCCCCGGGTCAGCCGCAGCAGCAGCCGCCCGGGGACGCCCTGGCGGGCGGCGGCGTCCGCGGCGTTCTGCGCGAGCTCGACCACGACCCTGTCGCGGTAGTACCCGCGGGCGTGGTCCTCCTCCGCGTTCGCGTCCTCGCGCAGCCGCGCCGGGGACGCCGCCCACGCCTGCAGGACGGCGGCACGCAGCGCCGCCGTCCCGAAGGCGTCCGGGGTCACCGGTCGGGCTGGTCGGCGGGGTCGATCGGCGCGGGATCGATCGGCGCGGCGTCGATCGGCGCGGCGTCGCTCGGCGCGGCGTCCGTGGCCGCCTCTGCGGCGGGCTCGGCGGCGTCCGCGGCGGGCACGGCCGTGCCGGCGGCGGGCTCGGGGGCACCGGCCGCCTCCGGGTCCACGGGCAGCAGGTCCTCGACGAGCTCGCGCACCGCGGCGACCGCGTCGGCCGGCGCCGCCGGTGCGGTCCCCGCGCCGGACGGCAGGGCGGGCTCCGCGCCGGTCACCGGACCGGTCGCGGCCGGGGCGGACCGGTCGACGATCTCCACGTCGCCCGCGTCGATGGACGGCGCCGGGGCGGGCCACTCGCTCGGCTGCGGCTCGACGTCGGTCTCGGAGTGGGCGCCGCAGCCGTGGTCGAGGCTGACGACCTTGCCGTCGTCCGGCGACCACTCGTTCGTGCATACCCCGAACACGGTGCCCAGCGACCCGATGAGCCGGACCAGGAACCCGCAGCTGCCGCACGGTGCGGCGGCGGCCAGGGCGACCGGCGCCGTCGGGCCGCGCAGACCGGCGTACCAGCGGTCCGCGGCCTGCCGCTTGCCCTCGGGGGACAGCACCCGGGCTCGGGCCAGGGCCAGCTCCTCGATCGCGACGCGGTCCTCGTCCTCGTCGCCGGTCGGCACGTAGCCGGGCTCCAGCCGCGGGTCGTCCGGCGAGAACGGCATCACGTCGCCCGGGCCGATGTCGCCGGGGCGCAGGCGCTCCGCCCACGGCACCCACGGCCGGGCGAGCACGGCGCCGTCGCCGGGGAGCAGCTCCGCCTCGCACACGGTCGCGGCCCGTGCGCGGGGCACGCGCGCGAGCGTCACCGTCCAGTGCCAGCCGCGGTAGCCCGGGGCCGTGCACGCGAACCGGTGCGAGACCAGGCGCTCGCCCTCGACGACCACGCCGAGGTGCTCCCCGACGTGGTCCGCGTTCTCCGCGAGCTCCACGGCCACCTCGCGCGCGAGGTCGACGGCGGAGGACGAGCCGAGGACGGCGTCCTTCGTGGCGGCCGGCACGTCAGCCCTCGAGCGCGTCGGCGACGACGCGCAGGACCGAGGCGTACTTCTCGCCCACGGCCTTGTCGGGGTAGCGGCCGCGACGCAGGTCGTTGCCGACCCGGTCGAGCACCTTGATGAGGTCCTCGACGATGACCGCCATGTCGTCGGCGGGCTTGCGCGCCGCCTTGGCGACCGATGGCAGCGGGTCCAGGACCTTGACGGACAGCGCCTGCGGGCCGCGCTTGCCGTCCGCGACGCCGAAGTCGACCTTGGTACCCGGCTTCGGCGCGGCCACGCCGGCGGGCAGCGCGGAGGCGTGCAGGAACACCTCGTCACCGTCGTCGCTGGCGATGAAGCCGAAGCCACGCTCGGTGTCGAACCACTTGACCTTGCCGGTGGGCACTGGAACCTCGAGAGACGTCGTCGGAAGAGCGTTGCCCTGTGAGTTTACCGGCCGGTCAGGTCGCCCGTCGCCGCGGTGCGCCCGGTCGGGCCGTGCGGCAGCCCCCCGGGCCCTCACCCGGCCGGCAGCGCGCCCGTCCTCGGGCCCGTCCCTGACCCCGTCCCCGTGCGCGCCCGCCGCGTACGGTGGACCGTGATGGCCACCTTCAGCGAGCACCTGCGTGCCCGCAGCGACCCCGAGCTCGTCGACCTCCTCGCGCGACGCCCCGACCTGGCCAACCCCTCCCCGTCGACCCTCGCCTCCCTCGCCGCCCGCGCCACCAGCCGGGTCAGCCTCGAGCGGGCGCTGGTCGGGGTGGACGCGTCCGTGCTGCAGGTCCTGGAGTCCGTCGTCGCGCTGCACGACGTGCTGCCGGCGGTCACGGCCGCGGACGTCGCACGGGCGGTCGGCGCCCGGCCCGACGCGGACCCCACGCCCGCCCCCGACGACGACGTCGCGCTCACGGGCGTGGACGACGCCCTCGCGGAGGCGCTCGGGCTGGCGCTGCTGTGGGACACCGGCACGGACCTGCACCCGGCGCCCGGGCTGCCCGAGGTGCTCGGCCCCTACCCCGCGGGGCTGGGCCCGGTCGTGGACCGCCTCCCGGACGACCTCGGCGCGGCGCTGGCCGGGGCCCCGCCCGCAGCGCGCGGCGTGCTGGACGCGCTCGCGTGGGGCCCGCCCGTGGGACGCCGACCGGCCGCGAGCGCCCCGGAGGCGCAGTCCGCCGTCGACTGGCTGCTGGGCAACGGCCTGCTGGCCCGCGCGGACGCCGCCCACGTGGTGCTCCCGCGCCAGGTGGCGCTCGTGCTGCGCGACGGGCGGACCCACCGCGAGCCCGCGACGCACTGCCCGCACCCGCCCGGCACCGTGCACCCCGAGTCGACCGTGGAGGCCGAGTCCGCGGCCGCCGCCCAGGAGCTGGTCCGTCTGGTCACCGCGCTCGTGCGGCTGTGGGAGCGCACCCCCGCCTCGGTCCTGCGCTCCGGCGGCCTGGGCGTGCGCGAGCTGCGGCGGACCGCCGCGGCGCTGGAGGTCGACGAGACCCTCGCGGCGCTGGTCGTCGAGCTCGCCGGGGCCGCGGGCTTCGTGGTCGACGACGGCGAGGACTCCCCGGCCTTCTCCCCCACCGTCGACGTCGACGACTGGCTCGAGGCCGACCTCCCGGACCGGTGGGCCACCCTGGCCGCGACCTGGTTCGCCACCACGCGCACCCCGTGGGTGGTCGGCGGCCGCGACGAGCGCGGGGAGCTCCGGGCCGCGCTCGACCCGGAGCTGGCGCGGCCCTGGGCGCCGCGCCTGCGCGGTGCGGTGCTCGAGGTGCTCGCCGGCCGCGACCCCGGCACCGCCCTGTCGGCCGACGACGTGCTGGCGGTGCTGCACTGGCGCTCGCCCCGGTCCGTGCCGCCCCCGGCGGCGGTCGCGGCGATCCTGCGCGAGGCGGGCGTGCTCGGCGTCCTGGGCGCCGGCGCGCTGTCCCGTGCCGGACGTGCGCTGCTCGGTCCGGCCGCTCCGGCCCAGCCGGCAGAGCGACCGACCTCCGGCCCCCGCACCGGTGGCGCCCCGGCGGCGGCCGAGGACCCGGCCGGTGCGCACGTGGCGGCGGCCCGTGCGCTGGCCGCGGCCCTGCCGACCCCGGTCGACGACGTCCTGCTGCAGGGGGACCTCACCGGCATCGTCCCCGGCCGGCCCACGCCCGAGCTCGCCGCCCTCCTGGACGAGGCCGCGCAGGTCGAGTCCCGCGGGGCGGCGATCACCGTGCGGTTCACCCCCGACACCGTGCACGCGGCGCTGGACACCGGCCAGACCGCGGACGAGCTGCTGGCCCGGCTCGCGGCGCACGCCCGCGGGCGGGTGCCGCAGCCCCTGGAGTACCTGGTGCGCGACGCCGCCCGCCGGCACGGACGGATGCGGGTCGGGACGGCCGGGGGCTACGTCCGCTCGGAGGACCCCACCCTGCTCGCTGGTCTGGTCGACGACCCGGCGCTGGCCGACCTGGGCCTGATCCAGCTGGCCCCCACCGTGCTGGCCGCGCAGGCGGGTGCGGCCGCGCTGCTCGACGCGCTGCGCGCCCGGGGCCTGGCGCCGGCCGCCGAGCGCCCCGACGGCCAGGTGGTGCTCGCCCGCCGCCTGGTGCGACGGGTCCCCGGCCGCAGCCGGCGACGACGCGGCGCGGGCGGGAGCGCCGGTCCGGCGACGGCGGCGGCGTCCGCTGGTGACGCCGACGCCGGCCGGGCGCGGCTGCGCGCGCTGGTGCCCGCGCTGCGGCGGGCCGAGGCGGTGTCCCGCAGCGGGGTGACGGCGGTGCCGGGGGGAGTCACCCCGGGAACAGAGGACCCGGTCGCGGCGTTGGCCACCCTGCGGGAGGCGGTCGCGGACGGACGTGAGGTCTGGCTCGAGGTCGTGGGCCCGCAGGGCACGCCGCAGCGGCGCCGGGTCCGCCCGGTCCGCGTCGACGGCGGCCGGGTCCGTGCCGTCGACAGCGCACGCGACGCCGAGCTGACCGTCGCCGTGCACCGCATCGCCTCCGTCACACCGATCGACCCGGGAGACCCCACCACATGACCGACGGACCGCTGATCGTCCAGAGCGACAAGACGCTGCTGCTCGAGGTCGACCACGACCAGGCAGAGGCGTGCCGCCGCGCGATCGCCCCGTTCGCCGAGCTCGAGCGCGCACCGGAGCACGTCCACACCTACCGGCTCACCCCCCTGGGGCTGTGGAACGCCCGGGCCGCGGGGCACGACGCCGAGCAGGTCGTCAGCGCCCTGCTGGAGTACTCGCGCTACCCCGTCCCGCACGCCCTGCTGGTCGACGTGGCCGAGACGATGTCCCGCTTCGGGCGCCTGCAGCTGGTCAGCGACCCGGCGCACGGCCTGGTCCTGCACGCCGTCGACCGCGCGGTGCTGGAGGAGGTCCTCCGGTCCCGGCGGACCGCCGGCCTGGTCGGCGAGCGGCTGGGCGACACCGACGTCGTCGTCCACCCGTCCGAGCGCGGCCACCTCAAGCAGGTGCTGCTCAAGCTCGGTTGGCCCGCGGAGGACCTGGCCGGGTACGTCGACGGCGAGGCGCACGCCATCGACCTCGACACCACCGGCTGGTCCCTGCGGCCGTACCAGCAGCAGGCCGTGGACGGCTTCTGGCACGGCGGGTCCGGCGTCGTCGTCCTGCCCTGCGGCGCCGGCAAGACGCTCGTGGGCGCCGGTGCCATGGCCCGCTCGGGCACCACGACGCTGATCCTGGTCACCAACACCGTCTCCGCGCGGCAGTGGCGCGACGAGCTGATCAAGCGGACCTCGCTGACCGAGGACGAGATCGGCGAGTACTCCGGTGCCCGCAAGGAGATCCGCCCGGTCACCATCGCGACGTACCAGGTGCTGACGACCAAGCGGAAGGGCGTCTACACGCACCTGGAGCTGCTCGACGCCCGGGACTGGGGCCTCGTGGTCTACGACGAGGTCCACCTGCTGCCCGCCCCGATCTTCCGGATGACCGCCGACCTGCAGGCCCGACGGCGCCTGGGCCTGACCGCGACGCTCGTGCGCGAGGACGGCCGCGAGGACGAGGTGTTCTCGCTCATCGGGCCCAAGCGGTTCGACGCCCCGTGGAAGGACATCGAGGCGCAGGGGTACATCGCGCCGGCCGACTGCGTCGAGGTGCGCCTGACCCTGCCGGACCGCGAGCGCATGCTGTACGCGACCGCCGAGCCCGAGGACCGGTACCGCCTCGCCGCGACCGCCACCGGCAAGAACCGCGTGGTCGAGCAGCTGGTCGCCAGGCACGAGGGCGACCCCACGCTGATCATCGGCCAGTACCTCGACCAGCTCGAGGAGCTCGGTGAGCACCTCGACGCACCCGTGCTCACGGGGGCGACGACGGTCAACGAGCGCCAGCGCCTGTACGACGCGTTCCGGGCCGGCGAGATCACCAAGCTCGTCGTCTCCAAGGTCGCGAACTTCTCCATCGACCTGCCCGAGGCGTCGGTCGCCATCCAGGTCTCCGGCTCGTTCGGGTCCCGCCAGGAGGAGGCCCAGCGCCTGGGCCGGCTGCTGCGCCCCAAGGGCGACGGGCGGACGGCGCACTTCTACACGGTGGTCGCACGCGACACCGTCGACCAGGAGTTCGCCGCGCACCGGCAGCGCTTCCTCGCCGAGCAGGGGTACGCGTACACGATCGTCGACGCGGAGGACCTGGTCGCCGAGACCGGCGCCTGAGCACCGGGGGCGCGCACGCGGAGGACGTCCCCCGGCCGGGTCAGGCCGAGGCGACCGACCACGCAGGCGCGTCCCGGGCGGCCGCCCGGCGGTGGACCAGCGCGGCGAACGCGGTCGCGACGGCCCGGCCCGTGGCGGCCAGCTCGTCCGCCCGGGACGTGTAGCGGCCGACCACGTCGCCTGAGTCGACGGCCGGCTCGTGCTCCGCCCAGCGCCGGAACGTCCCGAGCGACGTCTCCGGGTGGAACTGCAGGCCCCAGGCCGAGCCGAGCCGGAACGCCTGGACGTACCGGTCGGACGCGCCCAGCAGCACCGCACCGGGCGGCAGGTCGGCCACCGCGTCGGCGTGCATCGAGGGGAAGGCCGCGGCCGGGCCGGCGGCGGCCAGCCCGCCGAGCAGCTCGTCGTCGGCCGCCCGGGGCGACCAGGTGACGTCCACGACGCCCGACTCGCGGCCCGCGGCGGCGGCGACCTCCACGCGGCCCCCGCCGGCGACCGCCAGGAGCTGCGCGCCGAGGCAGATGCCCAGCGCCGGGACCTGCGTCCCGGCGGTCGCGGCCAGCAGCGCCCGGGTGGCCGGGAGCCACGGCGCGACGTCGTCGGCGTAGGCGTCCATGGTCCCGCCCAGCACCACGAGCCCGTCCCCGACGTCGGCCGGGTCGGTCGGCACCGCGTCCCCGTCGTGCGCACGGACGACCCGCAGCCGGGCCGGGGCGAGCCACTGCTCGAACAGGTCGAGCGGGACGCCGTCCTCGTGCTGGACCACCGTGACGACCCGGGTCCTCGCCGGGCGGTCCGGCGCCGGGCGGTCGGTCGCCGCGGTGGTGCCGGGGTGCGCGCTCACGCGCCGACCGTACCGCCGTGCCACCCCCGTGCCGGCCCGGGCCGCCCCGGGGCCGGACCCGTGGCGGGGGCCAGCCGTTGCAGCCCGCTGCGGCGCGGACAAGGATCCACACGTGACCCCTGCACCCCGGCACCAGCGCTCGGCGCACGCAGCGGGCGACCCCCGCGCGCCGCGCCGCCCCCTGGCCCACCCCCGACGCCGCCCGCTGACGGCGCTGCTCGCGGCGCTCCTCGGCGCGCTGCTGGTCGCGCCGCCCGCCGCTGCGGTGCCGCCGATCGACGTCGCCGGCGTCGAGATCACCGACCGGGTCGGGGCCCTGTCCGGCTCCGAGGACGAGGTGCAGGCGGCGCAGAGCGCCCTGACCGCCGCCACCGGCGTGCAGCTGTACGCGGTGTTCGTCGACAGCTTCGACGGCGCCACCGGGGAGCAGTGGGCGGTGCAGTCCGCCCAGACCTCCGGGATCGGCAGCGACGACGTGCTGCTCGCGGTCGCCGTCGACGACCGCCAGTACGGCCTCGCCGTCGCCAACGACCTCGGTCTGAGCGCCCAGGCGCAGAGCGAGATCCGGCGCACCGCCCTGGAGCCGCGGCTGGGCCAGGACGACTGGGCCGGCGCGGTCGTCGCGACCGCAGAGGCGCTGGAGTCGGCGGTGGCCGGCGGCGGGGCAGGCACCGGCACGGGCGGCACCGGTGGCACCGGCGCCGTCACCGGCCAGTCGTCCGGCGGCGGGTCGAGTTTCCTCACCTTCCTGCTGCTCGGTGCGGTCGCGCTGGGCGCCTTCCTGCTGTTCCGCACGTTCCGCAACCGCGGCCGCGCCGCCGCAGGCGCTGCCGGAGCGCCCGGACCGGACGGCGCCCCCGCACCGGAGCCGATCGACACCGCGACGCTGGACACGCGCGCGTCGGCGGCGCTGGTCCGGCTGGACGACGCCATCCGCGCGTCGGAGCAGGAGCTCGGGTTCGCGCAGGCCCAGTTCGGGCTCGAGGAGACCCGGCCGTTCGCCCAGGTCCTGGAGGCCGCGAAGAAGGACGCCCTGCAGGCGTTCACGCTGCGCCAGCGGCTGGACGACGAGATCCCCGAGACCGAGGACGAGCGCCGGGCGATGCTGAGCCAGATCCTGCAGCTGTGCGGGCGGGCCGGCGCGGCGATCGACGAGCAGACCGAGGCCTTCGACGCCCTGCGCGACGTGCAGGCGCGCGCCCCGGAGCTGCTCGAGGACACCGACCGCCGCGCGTCGGAGATCGCGGCCCGCGTCCCGGCCGCCCAGAGCGCCCTGGAGTCGCTGCGCCGGACCTACCCGCCGGCCGCCCTGGCCTCGGTGTCCTCGAACCCCGACCAGGCGGCCCAGCTGCTGCAGGCCGCGCACGAGTCGGTCGAGCAGGGACGCTCGGCCCTCGCGGGCAACGACCGCGCGGCCGCGGTGCTCGCCGTCCGGACCGCGGAGAACGCCGTCGCGCAGGCCGTCAGCCTGCTCGGGGCGGTGGACCGGGCCGGGCAGGAGCTCGCCGGGGCGTCGGCGGCGATCGCGTCCGGGATCGCGTCGCTCGGCTCCGACCTGGACGACGCCGCCCGCCTCGCCCCGCGCGACCCGGGTGTCCAGGCGGCGGCCATGCACGCCCGCGCGGTGCGTGACGCCGCGCGCTCGGCCGGGGCGGGCAGCGACCCGCTGGCCCTGCTGCGCGACCTGCGCGACGCCGAGACGGAGCTGGACCGGGCGCTGGAGCCCGCCCGCGGGCAGGCCGAGCAGGCCGACCGCGCCCGTCACCAGCTCGCGGACGCACTGGGCCCGGTCAGCTCGCGGGTGCGCGCCGTGACCGACTTCATCGACACCCGCCGCGGCGCCGTCGGCCCCGAGGCGCGCACCCGGATCACCGAGGCGCAGCGCCTGCTGCACGAGGCCGAGTCGCTGCTGCGGTCCGACCCGGCGCGGGGACTGGCCATGGTCCAGCGGGCCGACCAGCTCGCCGGCGCGGCGCAGGCCATCGCCCAGCAGGACGTCGACGACTTCGAGCGCGACCGCTTCGGCGGGCCGGGCGGCTTCGGCGGCGGCGGCTACGGGCGCCGCGGCGGCGGCTTCGGTGGCGGCAACGCGGGCAGCCTCATCCTCGGCGGCATCCTCATCGACAGCGTGCTGCGCGGGGGCGGTGGTGGCTTCGGTGGCGGCGGCTTCGGCGGCGGCTGGGGCGGCGGTGGCGGCGGCTTCGGCGGCGGTGGCGGCGGCTTCGGTGACGGCGGAGGCTTCGGGGGTGGTGGCGGCGACTTCTGACCACGACGCCGGGGCCGCTCCGGAACCACGCACCCGCACCGGCCGTTGGTCGGGCGCACCGCCTGGCGGTACCCGACCAGCACCCTGACGCAGCACCGACCCGACCCAGACCCGGGCCACGACGGCGGCGCCGACCGGCACCGCACGGCTCCACGGACGAGAGGCAACGCCCATGACCGAGAAGCAGACCATCCTCGGACGCATCACCCAGCTCACGCGCGCGAACATCAACGCGATGATCGACCGGGCCGAGGACCCGCAGCTGATGCTGGACCAGCTCATCCGCGACTTCACGAACTCGATCGCCGAGGCCGAGGGCGCGATCGCGCAGACGATCGGCAACCTGCGCCTGGCCGAGCAGGACCACGCGGCCGACATCGCCGCCGCCAAGGAGTGGGGCGGCAAGGCGGCCGCTGCGTCCCAGCGCGCCGACACGCTGCGCGCGCAGGGCAGCACGGCCGACGCCGACAAGTTCGACAACCTGGCCAAGGTCGCCCTCGGCAAGCAGATCTCCTTCGAGCAGGAGGCCAAGGACGCCGAGCCCATGATCGCCTCGCAGACCGAGGTGGTCGACAAGCTCAAGGCCGGCCTGGCGAGCATGAAGGACAAGCTCGACGACCTGCGGCGCCGCCGCGACACCCTGGTCGCGCGCGCGAAGTCCGCCGAGGCCCAGTCCCGCGTCCAGGGCGCGGTGGCCTCGATCAACGTCCTGGACCCGACCAGCGAGGTCTCCCGTTTCGAGGACAAGGTCCGCCGCGAGGAGGCCCGCGTCGCCGGGCAGGCCGAGCTGCAGGCGTCGTCGCTGGACGCGCAGTTCGAGGAGCTGGAGGACTCCGCGGCCGACGCCGAGGTGGCCGCCCGCCTGGCCGCCCTCAAGGGTGGCGGCTCGACCGGCGTCTGACGCCCGCACGCTGCGCCCCCGGCGCCGCGGCCTCGGCCGTCGGCTCCGGGGGCGCCGTGCGTCCGGACATGCCCGGACGTCCCGGTGCGTCCCGCGGACGTCCCGTCCCGTCCCTCGGCGTCCCCCGGGCGTCCCGCGGGGGTCCCGTCGCGTCCCGCGCCGTCCCCCGGCGTCCCCTGGGCGTCCCGTCGCGTCCCCCGGACGTCCCCCCTGCGTCCAGCGAACTCCCAGCCCGCGGGACGACACTGGAGGCATGACTTCTGCCGCCCCGACGTCCGAGGCGCGGCTCCTCGTGGTCGACGACGAGCCGCACATCCGCGAGCTGCTGGCCACGTCCCTGCGGTTCGCCGGGTTCGAGGTGCACGCCGCCGCCGACGGCAACGGCGCCATGCGGCTCGCCCGTGAGGTCCAGCCGGACCTCATGGTGCTGGACGTCATGCTGCCCGACATGGACGGCTTCACCGTCACCCGCCGGCTGCGCGACTCGGGCCAGCACGTCCCGGTCCTCTTCCTCACCGCGCGCGACAACACCAGCGACAAGGTGACGGGGCTGACCGTCGGCGGTGACGACTACGTCACCAAGCCGTTCAGCCTCGAGGAGGTCGTCGCCCGCATCCGTGCCGTGCTGCGCCGCACCCAGGCCGAGCGCTCGGCCGACGACGCCGCCGTGCTGCGGGTGGCCGACCTGGAGCTGGACGAGGACAGCCACGACGTGCGCCGCGGGCGCCGGACCATCGAGCTGTCCCCGACCGAGTTCAAGCTGCTGCGCTACCTGATGCTCAACGCCGGACGGGTCCTGTCCAAGGCGCAGATCCTGGACCACGTCTGGGAGTACGACTGGGGCGGCGACGCCAACATCGTCGAGTCGTACATCTCCTACCTGCGGCGCAAGGTGGACGCCCCCGCCGCCTCCGCCGACGGCGCCCCCACCGTGCCGTTGATCCACACCAAGCGCGGGGTCGGCTACGTGCTCCGCCTGCCGCCGGGGACGTCGTGAGCACCGCTCCTCCCGAGGGCGCCCCGGGCGACGACGCCGGTCGTGACGCAGGGGACGTCGACGTCCGGCCCGCCGGCGCGGGGCCCGACGTCCGGCCCGCCGGGGCTGGGCCCGACGCCGTCCGGCCCGCCGGCGCAGGGCCCGACGGCGTCGACCACGACGCCCCCGTCCGACCGACGGTCGGCGAGCGACTGCGGGCGGTGCCGCTCGGTGCGCGGATGGTGGCGATCCTGTGCGCCGTCCTGCTGGTCGGGCTCACCGTCACCGGCGCCACCGCCCTCACCCTGCTGCGCCGCAACCTGGTCCAGCAGGTCGACGAGCAGATCCTCACCTACGCCCGGCCCCTCGTCCGCAAGGCGACGGGATTCGACTCGCGCGGCCCGGGCGGCGGCGGCGACGACCGCCTGCCGAGCGACTACTACGTCGAGATCGTGGACGCCGCGGGGTCGACCGTCGGCGAGCCGGTCCGGGCGGACACCAGCAGCGCCGGTGCGCCGCGGCTGCCCGACCTCGGCCGGGCCGAGGTCCTCGACCGCGGCCAGCACCCGTTCACCGTGACGTCCACGCAGGGCCCCACGGACTGGCGCGCGATCGTCCTGCCCGCCGAGGACGAGTTCGGCGAGTACGCCGGCGCCGTGGCCATCGCGCTGCCCCTGACCGGGGTCGAGAAGACCCTCGCCGACATGCGCAAGGCCATCGTGCTCACCGGGCTGGCGGTCATCGCGCTCGGGTCCGTCGCCGGCTGGGTGGCCGTGCGCCGCTCGCTGCGGCCGCTGCAGGAGATGGAGGCGACGGCGGGCGCCATCGCCGCCGGGGACCTGACCCGCCGTGTCCCGCCCCGCCCGACGACCACCGAGGTCGGCCGGCTCTCGGCGGCGCTCAACGCGATGCTCGGGCACATCGAGCGCGCGTTCTCCGCCCGCGCCGCCTCCGAGGACCGCATGCGCCGGTTCGTAGCGGACGCCTCGCACGAGCTGCGCACCCCGCTGGCGACGATCCGGGGGTACGGCGAGCTGTACCGGATGGGCGCGCTGACGACCCCGCAGCAGGTCGACGACACCGTCCGGCGGATCGAGGAGTCCGCCACCCGGATGGGCCGGCTCGTCGAGGACCTGCTCGCGCTGGCCCGGCTCGACGAGGGCCGTCCGCTGCGCACCGAGGCCGTGGACCTGACCGTGGTCGCCGCCGACGCGCTGAGCGACCTGCGCGCCCTGGACCGCACCCGGTCGGTGCGGATCACCCCGGTGCCCGAGGGGGCCGAGCTGGGCGCGTGCGTCGTCGTCGGCGACGAGGACCGCCTGCGCCAGGTGCTGGCCAACCTCACCGGCAACGTCGTCCAGCACACACCCCCCGGCACCGCCGTCGAGATCGCGGTCGGTCGGCACTCGCCGGGGTGGGCGCTGGTCGAGGTCCGCGACCACGGCCCGGGCATCGCGCCGGAGCACGCCGCCCGCGTGTTCGAGCGGTTCTACCGGGTGGACGCGTCCCGGACCCGGGAGTCCGGCGGCGGCGCCGGGCTCGGCATGGCCATCGTCGCGGCGATCGTCGAGGCCCACCACGGCCGCGTCGAGCTGGCGCCGACACCCGGCGGCGGCACCACCGTCCGCGTGTGGCTGCCCACGTCGGCCGTCCCGCTCGGCCACGGCGACACGGACACCGGCCCGGCACGGGCGGACGCCGGCGCGGCCGTCGCGCCGTCCCGCGGCGACGGTGGTCACCCGGGCACGGGCACCCCGATCGGTGCCGCTGCGGGCGCCGCGGACGCCCGCTCGGGTCGTCCGGCGGGCGGTGCCGCGGACGTCGGGGTCGAGGCGCTGCCGGTGGAGCACCGAGCCTGACGGCAGCGCTCCCACACCGGCCCGGAGAGACCCGTCCGGGCGAAGCGGCGGAGCGCGCGTGCGGGGTTACGATGTCGGGTCCTATCAGCACTTCGATGAAGTCCGTGAGGCTCCGATGGGCGTCTACGACGCACCTCAGTGGTTGTTGTCCGCCTGGTCCGCCAGCTGTCGCGAGGCCGGTGCGACCGCGGCCCCGGAGCAGGTCCGTGCGGTCGGTCAGCGGCTGATCGAGCGCTGGTCCGAGCCGGGGCGCCACTTCCACAACATCAAGCACCTCGTGCACGTGCTGTCCCGGGTGGACGAGCTCGCCCAGGAGACGCACGAGCCGGACCTCGTCCGGCTGGCCGCCTGGTACCACGGGGCGATCTTCGACGCGGCGCAGAAGGCCGCGTACGCCAACCGTGGCGGCGAGGACGAGGTGGCCAGCGCCGAGCTGGCTCGCACCGAGCTGGCGGCGCTGGGGATCCCGGAGCGCCGCGTCGAGCGGGTGGCCGAGCTGGTCGTCGCCCTGGTCCGGCACACCGCCACGCCCGGTGACTTCGACTGCGCGGTGCTCTGCGACGCCGACCTCGCGATGCTGGCCGCGGAGCCGCAGCGCTACAAGTCGTACCTGAAGGACCTGCGGGCCGAGTACGCCCACGTGCCGTTCGAGGACTACCTGCGGGCGCGCGCCGCGATCCTCACCAAGTTCCAGAAGCGCTCGAGCCTGTTCGCGAGTCCGCTGGGGGCCGCCTGGGAGGAGCCGGCACGGCAGAACGTCGCGGCCGAGCTGCACCGCATCCGCAAGGAGCTCGCCTCGCTGGAGTCCGCGGCCGCCGTGGCCGGAGTCGTTGCGGAGGGGTCCGGCGTCCCCGGGTCCGACGGCGTGGTGAACGGCTCGCCCGGGCAGCCGGCGACGGACGACAGCAGCCGCAACGGCACCACCGTCCCGGCCTCGGCGACCGGCGCTGACGCGTCGACGCCCGCGGCCCCCGCGGCACCGGTCACCAGCGGTCCGGGCCGGGGGTCCGGCGCCGGTCCGCGCCGCACCGGCCTCTGGTTCCGCTGAGCCCTCGCCGCCGAGCGCTCCGCCGGCGGCACCTCACCGACGACCCCGCCCCGACCCCCGGGCCCCGACGGGCACGCCCCGACCCCGGGTCCTCGGCGGGCACAGTCCGTCCACCGGGCAGCCCCGGCCGCTGACCGCTCGGGCCGGCCTCCTGCGTAGCGTCCTGAACCCCACCACGGTCAGGAGGTCAGGCGTGAGCAGGTACGAGGTCGACAGCGCACAGGTGGCGCAGGCGAGCGCAGCGGTCCGCGGCTCCACCGCGGCGATCCGGACGGAGGTCGCCGCGATGATGCGGCACCTCACCGACCTGCAGTCGAGCTGGCGGGGCGGGGCGGCGACGGCGTTCGGGGTGGTGATGGCCGACTGGGCCGTGACCCAGGCGCGGGTCGAGGACTCGCTGGACCAGATCACGGCGGCGCTCGGGGCCGCGGCCGCGACGTACGCCGACGCCGAGCAGCAGGCCGCGCGGCTGTTCGGCCGGTAGCGGGCGGCCCGACGCCGGATGCCCCGGTCGGCAGCAGGGACCGCGTGCTCGGACCCGCGGCGCAGCCGTCGGGCCCGGTGGCGCCGCGGGGCACCGGTACCGGCAGCCCGGCTCGCGCGAGCGCTGCGCGTCGACGTCGCCGGGGCACGGGTGCGTCCAGACGCGCAGGACGCGAGGAGCCGGGGCGCTGGGTAGCCTGGCGCGGTGACCGTGCTCGTCGACCCCCCGCTGTGGCCACGGCACGGCCGGCTCTGGTCGCACCTGGTCAGCGACACGTCGCTGGACGAGCTGCACGCGTTCGCCGAGGCCGCCGGGATCCCCCGGCGCGGGTTCGACCTCGACCACTACGACGTGCCCGACGAGCAGCACGCGCGGCTCGTCGCCCTCGGCGCGGAGGCCGTGGGCACCCGTGAGCTGGTGCGCCGCCTGCGCGCGTCGGGCCTCCGGGTCCGCGCCCGCGACCGCTGACGCACGTCCGGGCCGGCACCCGGGCCGCGCCCAGCTGCGAACGCGATCGCTGGCACGGGCGCCCACAGCTCGACGGCGGGCCGGTCACCTCTGGAGGTGACCGGCCCGCCGTCGTTCAGAGCCGGGTGGTGCTGGACGATCCGAGGATCAGAAGTCCATGCCGCCCATGCCGCCGTCGCCGCCACCGGCCGGAGCAGCGTTCTTCTCCGGCTTGTCGGCCACGACGGCCTCGGTGGTGAGGAACAGCGCCGCGATGGACGCCGCGTTCTGCAGCGCCGAGCGCGTGACCTTGACCGGGTCGTTGATGCCCGCGGCCAGCAGGTCCTCGTACTCGCCGGTCGCGGCGTTCAGGCCGTGACCGATCGGGAGCTGACGGACCCGCTCCGCCACGACGCCGCCCTCGAGGCCGGCGTTGATGGCGATCTGCTTCAGCGGGGCGTCGATCGCGAGCTGCACGATGCGCGCACCGGTCGCCTCGTCGCCCTCGAGCACCAGGTCGGCGAAGGCGAGCTTGCCGGCCTGGATGAGCGCGACGCCACCACCGGCGACGATGCCCTCCTCGACGGCCGCCTTGGCGTTGCGGACGGCGTCCTCGATGCGGTGCTTGCGCTCCTTGAGCTCGACCTCGGTCGCCGCACCGGCCTTGATGACGGCCACGCCGCCGGCCAGCTTGGCGAGGCGCTCCTGGAGCTTCTCGCGGTCGTAGTCCGAGTCGGAGTTCTCGATCTCGGCGCGGATCTGCGTGACGCGACCGGCGATCTGGTCGGCGTCGCCGCCGCCCTCGACGATCGTGGTCTCGTCCTTGGTGACGACGACCTTGCGCGCCGTCCCGAGGACCTCCAGGCCCACGGTGTCGAGCTTGAGGCCGACGGTCTCGGAGACGACCTGGCCACCGGTGAGGATGGCCATGTCCTGCAGCATCGCCTTGCGGCGGTCACCGAAGCCGGGCGCCTTGACGGCGACCGAGCGGAAGGTGCCACGGATCTTGTTCACGACGAGCGTGGCCAGGGCCTCGCCCTCGACGTCCTCCGCGATGATGAGGAGCGGCTTGCCGGCCTGGATGACCTTCTCCAGCAGCGGGAGCAGGTCCTTGACGGTGGAGATCTTCGACTCGACCAGCAGGACGAAGGCGTCCTCCAGGACGGCCTCCTGACGCTCCGGGTCGGTGACGAAGTAGCCGGCGAGGAAGCCCTTGTCGAAGCGCATGCCCTCGGTCAGCTCGAGCTCCAGGCCGAGGGCGTTGGACTCCTCGACCGTGATGACACCCTCCTTGCCGACCTTGTCCATCGCCTCGGCGATCAGGTTCCCGATCGCCGGGTCGCCGGCCGAGATGCCGGCGGTCGCCGCGATCTCGTCCTTGGTCTCGATGTCCTTGGCGGCCTTGAGCAGCTGCTCGGTGACGGCCTCGACGGCCTTCTCGATGCCGCGCTTGAGCGCGATCGGGTTGGCGCCGGCGGCGACGTTGCGCAGGCCCTCGCGCACGAGCGCCTGGGCGAGCACGGTGGCGGTGGTGGTGCCGTCGCCCGCGACGTCGTCGGTCTTCTTGGCGACCTCCTTGACGAGCTCGGCGCCGATCTTCTCCATCGGCTCCTCGAGCTCGATCTCCTTGGCGATGGAGACACCATCGTTGGTGATCGTGGGGGCGCCCCACTTCTTCTCGAGCACGACGTTGCGGCCCTTCGGGCCGAGCGTGACCTTGACGGCGTCGGCCAGGGCGTTCATGCCCCGCTCCATGCCGCGACGGGCGTCCTCTTCGAACGCGATGATCTTGGCCATCGGTGTGTGTCCTCTGCTGGTGCTTCTGGTGGCCCGACCGGTGCCCGCGACGGACGATCCGCTCGTCCCCGGTCATGTCCCGGGTCGGGCGCGGACCTCACCGGTCTGCCTCGTGTTCTGTCACTCTCCTATCGAGAGTGCTAAGTCCATTGTTGGCACTCTCACCCCGAGAGTGCAAGGTCGCCGCCCTCGGCGGGTCGCACCGGGCGCCTCGACGGGCCCATCACGAGGCACACGGCCGGGCCGGCGACGAGGGACGAGTGCCCGCCGGCCGCCCTGGCCGGCCCCGGCCGGCGATCAGCCGGCGAAGTCACGCTCCAGGACGACCTCGATGCCGGCCGTCGCGTCGCTCTCCGCGAGCTCGACGGCAGCGATGCCGAGCACGTCCGCGACCGCGCGGGCGGACACCTCGAGCTCGGCCGTGCCGTAGAACACCGTCGACGACGGCAGCGTCCCGCCCGGGTAGTTGCCGGAGTCCACCTCGCTCCAGCCCGCGTCGGACAGCTGGTCCGCGGCCTCCGCGGCCAGACCGGAGATCGACGTGGAGTTGAAGACGGTCACCGGGGTCCCGAGGTCCGGCTCGGGCAGGGGGGCGGGCGTCTGCACCGGGGCCGGCTCCTCGGTGGCCGGCGGCTCGGCCGCGGGCGCCTCGGTCGCGGGCGCCTCCGTGGCGGGGGGCTCCGCCGGGGCGGGCTCGGTCGGCGCGGGCTCGGTGGCCCCGGGCGCCGCGACCCCGGTGCCCGTGCCGGGCGCGCGGTCGTCCCACACGAGGGCCACGACGGCGAGGCCCAGCCCGGCCGAGACGAGCAGCGCCACGAGGAAGGGCCACACGGTGCTCCAGCGCGACCGCGGCCGGCGGTGTACCCCTCGCGGTCCCGCCGACGGGTCGACGGCGTCGAACTCGTCGGGAGGGTACGGGTACTCGCCCTGGGTCACGGCGGACAGGCTAGCCGCTCGCCGAGAGGGGTCAGGCGTCGACACCCAGGCGCCGCGCGGTGCGCGCACGCTGCCGCGACGCCCGCATCCGGCGGAGCCGCTTGACCAGCATCGGGTCGTGCGCGAGGGCCGCCGGGGAGTCGATCAGGGCGTTGAGGACCTGGTAGTACCGGGTCGCCGACATGTCGAAGAGCTCGCGGATCGCCTGCTCCTTCGCGCCCGCGTACTTCCACCACTGCCGCTCGAAGGCGAGCACCTGCTGGTCTCGCTCGGACAGGCCCCCGTCCCCGCTCGCGGTCTGCTCGCGCGCCGCCGTCGCCGTGGCTTCCATCGGTCTCCCTCGTCCTGCGTCCCTCACCGCTCGCCAGGGTACGACCGTAATGACACGGGTGTCATTCGTCCGGCGCGTCGCGACCGGCGTGCCTCGCGGCCGGGTCGCCGCCCAGGCGCGCGGTGGCGTGCGCACTACCCTCGTGCCGGTGAGCCCCACCCCTGGCCGTCCGCTGGACCAGATCGTCGCGCCGGACTGGGCCCTGGCCCTGGCTCCGGTCGAGCAGCAGATCCACGCGATGGGCGACTTCCTGCGCGCCGAGATCGCAGCCGGCCGGGACTACCTCCCTGCCGGCGACGCCGTCCTGCGGGCGTTCACCCGTCCCCTCGCCGACGTCCGCGTGCTCGTCGTCGGGCAGGACCCGTACCCCACGCCCGGTCACGCGATGGGCCTGTCGTTCTCCGTGCAGCCGCACGTCACCCCGGTCCCGCGGTCGCTGGCCAACATCTTCACCGAGCTGGTCGCCGACGTCGGCTGTCCGCCGCCGAGCACGGGCGACCTGTCCCCCTGGGCCGACCGGGGCGTGATGATGCTCAACCGCGTGCTGACGGTCCGCCCCGGCACCCCGGCGTCGCACCGCGGCAAGGGCTGGGAGGCGGTGACGGACCGCGCCATCGAGGCCCTCGTCGCGCGCGACGACCCCCTCGTCGCGGTGCTGTGGGGACGCGACGCGCAGAGCCTGACGCCCGCCCTCGGCGCGACCCCGGTGGTGGCCAGCGCCCACCCGAGCCCGCTGTCGGCGCGCACCGGCTTCTTCGGGTCGCGTCCGTTCTCCCGCGTCAACGAGCTGCTCGCCGAGCAGGGCGCCGACCCGGTGGACTGGACGTTGCCGTGACGGACCCGCGGGCGATGATGGACCGGTGAAGGACGCCCGCACCCCCTCCGCCGTCCCCGGCACCACGCCCACCACCGGCTCGGACGACGCCGCCGCAGCGGCCCCGAGGTGGTCGCGCTACGTCGCCCTGGGCGACTCCTTCACCGAGGGGCTGTGGGACCCGGACCCGGCGGACCCGCACGCGGTGCGCGGCTGGGCCGACATGCTCGCCGCGCACCTGTCGTCCCGGCGGGTCGCCGCGGGCGCCTCCTCGCTGGAGTACGCCAACCTCGCGATCCGCGGTCGGCTGCTGCGGCCCATCCTGGCCGAGCAGGTCCCGGCGTCCCTCGAGCTGGGCCCGGACCTGGTCTCGCTGATCGGTGGCGGCAACGACATGCTGCGGCCCGCCGCCGACCCCGACCGCATGGCCGCCGACCTCGAGGACGCCGTGGTGCGGCTGCGGCGCACCGGCGCCGACGTGCTGCTCGGCACCGGCATCGACGCCCGGGACAGCCCGATCGTCCGCCGCACCCGGAGCCGGGTCGCGATCCTCAACAGCCACGTCTGGTCGATCGCCCGACGCCACGACGCGCACGTGCTGGACCTGTGGGGCATGCGCTCGGTGCACGACTGGCGCCTGTGGGCCGAGGACCGGATCCACCTGACCACCGACGGGCACGCCCGGGTGGCCCAGGCGGCGCTCGTCGCGCTGGGCCTGGTGCCCGACGACGCCCGGTGGGACGACCCGCTGGCCCCGCTGCCGCCCACGCCGCGGCTCGAGCAGGTGCGCGCCGACGCCGCGTGGCTGCGGGTGCACGCGTACCCGTGGGCGACCCGGCGGCTGCGCGGGCGCTCGTCGGGGGACCTGCGCGTCCCCAAGCGCCCGCAGCCCGAGCCCGTCCGCTGACCCCGGCGGTGAAGCCCCTGCTCGCGCGCGTGCGCGCCGTCCTGGCCGACCACCGCAGGACGATGGTCCTGGTCGTGTGCTGGATCGCGGCGGCCGCGGTCCTCGCGACGGCCATGTCCCTCCTGCGCTGACCCGACGAGCCCCCTGTCGGATTCGAACCGACGACCCCCTGTTTACAAGACAGGTGCTCTGGCCGACTGAGCTAAGGAGGCGCTGACCGCCGGTCGGCCGCGGCCGTGGCGGTGCGGGGTCAGCGTAGCGAAGGCGGCCCGGGCAGCGGCCACCAGACGATGGGCTGGCCGGTCGCCGCCAGCACGGCCAGCACCGCCGCTCCCGCGAGCGCGAGCGCCGACAGCACCGCCGCACCGGACCACCCCGGGGCCAGGGCACCCAGCGTCCAGCGCGCGCCGGCGCGGGTGCCGCGGGAGAGCGGGCCCCACCACGCCGCGACCAGCCCGGCCAGGACCGCCGCCGCGAGCACGGCGGACGCGGTCCACGTGCCCGCGGGGGACTCCCGGACCGTTCCGTCGGCGTCGGGCCCGATGCCCCACGCCGGGATCGTCAGCCGCCCGGTCTGCAGCGCCCACCACAGCAGCCCCCCGACGATCGTGACCACGCTCGCCGCCACGAGCAGGGACGGCAGCAGGCCGGCGAACGCGCGCAGCAGGTGCCAGGGGCTGGCGACGAGGGCACGCGCGACGTCGCCCCGCCCGACGCCGCCGCGCCGCTCGCGCCGACGCTGGACCGCCTCGGCCGCGGTGCCGACGGTCCGCAGCAGCAGCAGCGCGGCGGCGACCACCACGACGGTCACGCCCGGGTACAGGGTCGCGCCGGCCACCGCGAGCAGCCCCAGGGCGAGCACCGTCCCGGTCCGGCGACGGGGGCGCGGCGGCACGTACGCGGTCGCACCGGCCGCCTCGGGGATCGCGCCGGCGTCGGCGGCGTCGGGCCCCTGCCCGGGACCACCGTCCCAGCCGGCGGACGACGGCGGGCCGTACCCGCTCGGGCCGTACCCGCCCGCCCCGTAGCCGCCGTCCGGGTCGCCGCCGTCCCCGTACCCACGGGGTCCCCCGGGGGTCGCCTCCGACGGGACACCGCCGCCGTACCCCGCCTCCGGCCCCCACGACCCGCCCGGGCCCGGGTCGGCCGGCACCGCGGGCATCGCCTGCGTGTTGCCGTCGTGCGTCGGCGCGGCCGCGCCCTGCGGCAGCGCCCGTGTCGCGGCGTCGTCGGGCAGCGCGCGGGTCGGGGCGTCCTGCGGGAGGGCCCGCGTGCCGGCGTCGTCGGGCAGGGCGCGCGTCGCGGCGTCCGGGCCCCACGCCACGGCCGTCGGCTCGGTCCGGGTGCTGCGCCGGGGCGGGATCGCCACGGTGAGGACCTCCGTGGGCGCGGCGGGCCGCTCGTCCGCGTCGAGCGCGTGGTCGAGCGCGGCGACGACCTCGTCCGGCGGGGTGCGCCGGGCCGGCTCGGGGTCCAGCGCTCCCTCGAGCGCGCCGGCGGTGACGGGGCCGAGCCCGATGAGGTCCGCGTCACCGGCACGGGTGCGCGCGATCACCGCGTCCAGGGGCCGGGTGCCGAACGGCGGCCGGCCGGTCGCCGCGAACGCGAGCACCGCCGCCCACCCCCACCAGTCGGTCTCGGCGCTCGGGTCGCCGTCGGCCAGCAGCTCCGGTGCGAGGTAGCCCGGGGTGCCGACGACGAAGCCGGTGGACGTCACCCGGACGTCCTCGGCCGCCTGCGCGATGCCGAAGTCGATGAGAACGGGCCCGTCGTCGGTCAGCATGACGTTGCCGGGCTTGAGGTCGCGGTGCACGACGCCGGCCGCGTGCACCGCCTCCAGCGCGTCCCGCAGGCCGTCGGCCAGGTCGACGAGCTCGGCGGGGGCCAGCGCGCCGTGCTCGCGCACGTGCTGCTCGAGCGACCTGCCCACGACCAGCTCGGTGACGAGGAACGCCTCGGTGGAGTCCGCCTCGGCGTCGAGCACCGCCGCCACGCCCGGGTGCCGCAGCCGCTGCAGGGCCGCCACCTCCCGCCGCAGGCGCTCGCGCGACGCGGGGTCCGCACCGACGTGCGGGTGCAGCAGCTTGAGGGCGACGGGGCTGCCGCCACCGTCCTCGGCGCGGTAGACCGTCCCCATGCCGCCCGAGCCGAGCGGCGCGACGATGCGGTAGCCGCCCACCTCCGACCCTGGTTCGAGGCCGACGGAGTCCATGCGTGCAACCTAGCCGGGGCCCTGCGACCTGCGGACTCGCCGCGCAGACGCGCCCGGGACCGGGTTAGCCTCGGAGCCGATGCCAAGGGGAGATCTGTGAGCGCAGGCGAGTACGACCTGGTGGCCGTGGCCAACAGGCTTCCGGTCGACTTCACCGTGGCCGCGGACGGGAGCGTGGACTGGAGCCGGTCCCCGGGCGGCCTGGTGACCGCGCTCGAGCCGATGATGAAGGCGGCCGACGGCGCCTGGATCGGCTGGTCAGGGGCGCCGGACCTGGCCCACGACCCCTTCGACGCCGACGGGATCCGGTGCGTGCCGGTCACCCTGTCGGCGGAGGAGATCGCGCTCTACTACGAGGGCTTCGCCAACGACACCCTGTGGCCGCTGTACCACGACGTCATCACCGCGCCGGCGTACCACCGGCAGTGGTGGGAGGCCTACCGGGCCGTGAACCAGCGCTTCGCCGAGGCCGCCGCGGCGCAGGTCGCACCTGGCGGCACCGTCTGGGTGCACGACTACCAGCTGCAGCTGGTGCCCGCGATGGTGCGCGAGCTGCGCCCGGACGTGCGGATCGGCTTCTTCAACCACATCCCGTTCCCGGGCATCGAGATCTTCGCCCAGCTGCCGTGGCGGCGGCAGATCGTCGACGGCATCCTCGGCGCCGACGTCGTGGGCTTCCAGCGCACGTCGGACGCGTCCAACTTCGTCCGGGCCGTGCGGCGCCTGACCGACCTGACCACCCGCGGCCAGATCGTCATGATCCCCGGCCACGCCGCACGCCCGCCGCGCCAGGTGCGCGCCGCGGCGTTCCCCATCTCCATCGACTCCAAGCACTTCGACGAGCTCGCGCGCCGGCCGGACGTGCAGCAGCGCGCCCGGGAGATCCGGCAGGAGCTCGGCAACCCCCAGACCCTGCTGCTCGGCGTCGACCGGCTGGACTACACCAAGGGCATCCGGCACCGGGTCAAGGCCTTCGGCGAGCTGCTCGAGGACGGCCGCCTGACGGTCCCGGAGGCCACGCTGGTGCAGGTCGCCAGCCCGAGCCGGGAGAACGTCGAGGCGTACCAGCAGCTGCGCGAGGAGGTGGAGCTGCTGGTCGGGCGGATCAACGGGGACTACGGGCACCTGGGGCACCCCGCCGTGCACTACATGCACCACTCCTACCCGCCGGACGAGATGGCGGCCCTGTACCTGGCGGCCGACGTCATGCTCGTGACCGCCCTGCGCGACGGGATGAACCTCGTCGCGAAGGAGTACGTGGCGGCGCGGTCGGACGACCGCGGGGTGCTGGTGCTCTCGGAGTTCACCGGCGCGGCCGACGAGCTCGCCGGCGCCGTCATGGTGAACCCGCACGACATCGACGGCATGAAGGACCGGATCGTCGCGGCGGTCGAGATGGACACCCGCGAGCAGCGCAAGCGCATGCGCCGGCTGCGCCGCCGGGTCCTGGAGGACGACGTGGCCAAGTGGTCCCAGTCGTTCCTGTCCGTCCTGACGTCGGTGCCCGCACCGGCCGGCGGCACGGACGGGCCGGCCCCGGTCCCGGCCGAGGTGCTCTCGTGACGGCCGGGGGCACGCGGCTGGACGACGACGCCGCGGCGCCCGCCGTGCTGACCCGCCTGGCCCGGGACGCCGCCCGGCGCCCGCTGCTGGTGGCGCTGGACTTCGACGGCACCCTCGCGCCGCTCGTCGACGACCCGGACGCCTCGCGGGCGCTGCCGGCTGCCGTCGACGCGCTGCGGGCCCTCGCACAGGTCCCCGGCGTCACGCTGGCGCTGGTGTCCGGACGGTCCCTTACCGACCTGCACCGGCGCGCGGAGGTGCCGGTCGGCACCGTCCTGATCGGCAGCCACGGCGGCGAGCGGGGCCGGGTGGGCGAGCACGGGCTCATCCACGAGCCCATCCAGCTCGACCCCGAGCAGGACGCGCTGCTCGTCCGGGTCGGCGCCGGGCTGCAGCGCGCCGCCCGCGGCCGCAACGGCGTGTGGGTGCAGCACAAGCCGGCCGCCGCCGTCCTGCACACGCGCCTGGCCGAGCCGGACGACGCGGAGGCCGCGACCCGCGAGGGCCTGGCGGTCGCCGAGGAGCTCGGCGTGCACGCGATCCACGGCAAGGACGTCGTGGAGGTGTCGGTGCTCACGGTGACTAAGGGCACCGCGCTGCAGCAGCTCCGGGCGGACCTCGGCGCGGCCGCCGTCGTCTACGCCGGCGACGACACCACCGACGAGCACGCGTTCGCCGACCTGGAGGCGACCGACGTGACGGTCAAGGTCGGCCCGGGGGGGACGGTCGCGCGGTACCGCGTGCCCGACCCGGAGGCGCTCGCCGAGGCACTGGCCGGCTTCGCCGCAGCCCTCGCATGACCGGGGCCGCCGCAACCTGGCCGCCCGAGCGGACCGGCGCGGCTGAGACGTGCGTCACAGCCCTGCCGGACGGCGTGTGGCAGGATGACCGACGGACCTGCGGAGGGTGAAGTCGCCCGCCGCGACGTCGGTCCGTGTCAGCGAAGACACTCTGGCACCCCTCACTACGGATCGTCCGGCACGTACCTGCCGGTGAGAGGAACGACATCATGGCCACGGTCACGTACGACCACGCGAGCCGGATCTACCCCGGCACGGAGCGTCCCGCGGTGGACGCGCTCAACCTCCACGTCGAGGACGGCGAGTTCCTCGTCCTCGTCGGCCCCTCCGGCTGCGGGAAGTCCACGTCGCTGCGCATGCTCGCCGGCCTGGAGGACGTCAACGCCGGCCGGATCCTCATCGGTGACCGCGACGTCACCGACGTGCAGCCCAAGGACCGGGACATCGCGATGGTGTTCCAGAACTACGCGCTGTACCCGCACATGACGGTCGCCGACAACATGGGCTTCGCCCTGAAGATCGCCGGCACCCCGAAGGCGGAGATCCGCACCCGGGTCGAGGAGGCCGCCAAGATCCTCGACCTGTCCCAGTACCTCGACCGCAAGCCGAAGGCCCTCTCCGGTGGCCAGCGTCAGCGTGTCGCGATGGGCCGGGCCATCGTCCGTCAGCCGCAGGTGTTCCTCATGGACGAGCCGCTGTCGAACCTCGACGCCAAGCTCCGAGTGCAGACCCGCACGCAGATCGCGTCGCTGCAGCGTCGCCTGGGCGTCACCACGGTGTACGTCACGCACGACCAGACCGAGGCGCTGACCATGGGCGACCGCATCGCGGTCCTCAAGGACGGCCTCCTGCAGCAGGTCGGCACCCCCCGCGAGATGTACGACACCCCGTCGAACGTGTTCGTCGCCGGCTTCATCGGCTCGCCGGCCATGAACATCGGCACGTTCAACCTCGCCCAGGGCTACGCGGCCCTCGGCGCGGCGAAGATCGCCGTCCCGCGCGCCGCCGCCGACGCCATCTCCAGCGGCGACCAGGGCAGCATCACGATCGGCTTCCGCCCCGAGTCGCTGGACGTGGTGCCCGCCGGCTCCGCCGACGGCATCCCGGTCATCGTCAACCTCGTCGAGGAGCTCGGCTCGGACGCCTTCGTGTACGGGTCGCTCAGCGACGAGCTGGGCAAGGCCGTGGACACCATCCACTCCGGCGCCGGCGACGGCCAGATCGTCGTCCGCGTCGACCCGCGTCAGGTCCCCCACAAGGGTGAGACGATCTGGGTCCGGATCCGGCCGAACGAGCAGCACCTGTTCCACGCCGGCTCGGGCGAGCGCATCGCCGCCTGACCCACGCACGACCCGCGAGGGGCGGACCGGCCACGCGGCCGGCCCGCCCCTCGTCCGTTCCACCGGAGGACCCATGCGACAGAACCTGCAGATCACCGCCGCCGCACCTGACCCGGCCCTGCTGGACCTGCCCTGGGACGTCCCGCTGGAGATGTGGCCGGACGAGGTCCTGGCGGCCCTGCCCCGTGGGATCTCGCGCCACATCGTGCGGTTCGTCAAGATGTCCGGCCGCGTGATCGCCGTCAAGGAGATCGGCGAGACGGTCGCCTACCGCGAGTACGAGCTGCTGCGGCAGCTGAGCCGGATCGACGTGCCGAGCGTGGAGCCGGTCGGCGTCATCACCGGTCGACGGGCACCCGACGGTGAGCCGCTCGAGGCCGTGCTGGTCACGCAGCACCTGCAGTTCTCGCTGCCCTACCGCGCGCTGTTCAGCCAGTCGCTGCAGCCCGAGACCGCCACCCGGCTCATCGACGCCCTCGCCGTCCTCCTGGTGCGCCTGCACCTGGTCGGCTTCTACTGGGGCGACGTGTCGCTGTCCAACACCCTCTTCCGCCGCGACGCCGGGTCCTTCGCGGCCTACCTGGTCGACGCCGAGACCGGTGACCTGCACGACCGGCTCAGCGACGGGCAGCGCTCCTACGACCTCGAGGTCGCCCGGGTCAACATCATCGGCGAGCTGATGGACCTGCAGGCCGGCGGGCTGCTCGAGGAGGACGTGGACACCGTCGACATCGGCGCGCGCCTGGTGGACCGCTACCAGCGGCTGTGGACGACGCTGACGGTCGAGGAGACCTTCAACGCCGGCGAGCGCTGGCGCGTCGCCGAGCGCATCGACCGGCTCAACGAGGCCGGGTTCGACGTCGGCGAGCTGGACATCACCACGGACATCGACGGCACCACCCTGCACATCCAGCCGAAGGTCGTCGACGCCGGGCACCACTCCCGTCGCCTCATGCGCCTGACCGGGCTCGACGTGCAGGAGAACCAGGCCCGGCGCCTGCTGAACGACCTGGACACCTACGCCGCCGCCATGGACCGGCAGAACGACGAGGAGGAGTTCGTCGCGCACGACTGGCTGACCCACGTGTTCGAGCCGGCGGTCCGGTCCGTCCCGCGCGAGCTGCGTCGCAAGCTCGAGCCGGCGCAGATCTTCCACGAGCTGCTCGACCACCGCTGGTACATCTCCCGCGAGCAGGGCCGCGACGTGCCGGTCCCCGAGGCGGCCCGCAGCTACGTCGACAACGTGCTGCGCCACCGTCCCGACGAGCTCGCGGTGCTCGGCGCCAGCGGGCTGGCCGACGAGGACGAGGACGCCTGAGGCGTCAGTCGGTCCGGCGCTGGCGGGACACCTCGTAGAGCGCGATGCCGGCGGCGACACCGGCGTTGAGCGACTCCACCGCGCTGGTGATCGGGATGGACGCGATCGCGTCGCAGTGCTCGCGCACGAGCCGGGACAGTCCCTTGCCCTCCGAGCCGACCACGAGCACCAGCCCGTCGCCGGCGAACGGCAGGGCGCTGATGTCGGTGTCGCCGCCGCCGTCGAGCCCCACGACGAAGCACCCGGCCTGCCGGTAGGCCTCCAGCGTCCGGGTGAGGTTGGTCGCCCGGGCGACCGGCACGCGCGCGGCCGCACCGGCCGACACCTTCCACGCCGACGCCGTGACGCCCGCGGCCCGGCGCTCGGGCACGACGACGCCGTGCGCCCCGAAGGCGCCCGCCGACCGCAGCACGGCGCCGAGGTTGCGCGGGTCGGTGACGCCGTCCAGCGCCACGAGCAGCGGCGCCGTCCCGGCCTCCGCGGCGGCGTCGAGCAGGTCGTCCGGCTCGGCGTACGCGTACGGCGGGACCTGGATCGCGACGCCCTGGTGCACCGAGCCGTCGGTGAGCCGGTCCAGCTCGGTCTTGGTGACCTCGAGCAGCGGCAGGCCGCGGTTGGTCACCGCGGCGAGGATCTCCCGGGTGCGGTCGTCGACCTCGATGCGGGTCGCGTAGTACACGGTGCTGACCGGGATGTCCGCGCGCAGCGC
Organism: Cellulomonas aerilata; assembly: GCF_007991755.1. Classification (GTDB taxonomy): domain Bacteria; phylum Actinomycetota; class Actinomycetes; order Actinomycetales; family Cellulomonadaceae; genus Pengzhenrongella; species Pengzhenrongella aerilata. The sequence continues at coordinate 35,579 of NZ_BJYY01000016.1, forward strand.
CTCGACGACGGAGTTGCGCCCCGAGACGATCTCGTGCGTCGCGCTGACGCCCTTGGTGCCGCGCGACCCGCCCGCCGACCGGGACGTGCGCGCCGCGGGAGGGCCGGACGGACGGCGGGCGCCCGCGACCGGTGTGCGCCGCTCGGCGGCCGCCGATCGCTTGGCGGCCGGGTGGTAGGGCCGCTCGGTGGCCTTGGGCGTGGGCCCACGCCCCTCGAGCGCCTGCCGGCGCTGCCCGCCGGAGCCCATCTGGGCGCCCTTCTTCGAGCCGGCCTTGCGCGTGGCGCCGCGGCGCGACGAGTTCCCTGCCATCAGTGGTGATCCTCCCGGGTGGCGGCCAGCGACCATCGCGCCCCGGCCGGTGCGTCCTCGACCACGATCCCGGCCGCCGTCAGGCGGTCCCGGATCGCGTCGGCGGTGGTGAAGTCGCGTACGGCGCGAGCCTGCGCGCGCGCGTCGAGCTGGGCCCGCACGACGGCGTCCAGCGCCAGGGCGTACCGGGTGTCCCCGCCCGTGGTGGCCCACTGCGGGCTGCCCGGGTCCAGGCCGAGCACGTCGAGCATCGCCCGCAGGGCGACGAGCGCCCCGCGCGCGTCGGGCAGGTCCCGGGCCGCGAGCGCGGAGTTGCCCGCCCGCAGGCGCTCGTGCACGACGGCGAGCGCCGCAGGGACGTTGAGGTCGTCGTCCATCGCGGCGACGAAGTCCAGCGGCAGGGCGGCGTCGGCGACCTCGCGGTCGTCGACCGCGCCGACCTGCTCGACGGCACGCTGGACGAACCCGGCGAGCCGGTCCCAGGCGGCCTCGGCCTCGCCGAGCGTCTCGTCGGTCCACTCGAGCATGGACCGGTACTGGACCGCGGTCATCGCGTACCGCAGCACCGCGGACGGCGTGCGCCGCAGCACCTCGGTGACGAGCAGCCCGTTGCCGAGGGACTTGCTCATCTTGGCCCCCGACTGGGTGACCCAGCCGTTGTGCAGCCAGAACCGGGCGAACCCGTGCCCCGCCGCGCGGGACTGCGCCTGCTCGTTCTCGTGGTGCGGGAAGCGCAGGTCCAGGCCGCCGCCGTGGATGTCGAACTCGGCGCCCAGGTACCGCTGCGCCATCGCCGAGCACTCCAGGTGCCAGCCCGGACGGCCACGGCCGAACGGCGTCGGCCACGACGCCGTCTGCGGCTCGGTGGGCTTGACGGCCTTCCAGAGGGCGAAGTCCCGGGGGTCCCGCTTGCGGTCGTCCGAGCCCGGGTCGCCGTCCGGCGAGGGGACCATGTCCTCCAGGCGCTGGTTCGTCAGGGCGCCGTACTCCGGGAAGGAGCGGACGTCGAAGTACACGTCCCCCTCCCCCGCGACGTACGCGTGGCCGCGCTCGACGAGGGTCTCCATGAGCGCGACCATCTGCGGGACGTGCCCGGTCGCGCGCGGCTCGTAGCTGGGCGGCAGCACGCCGACCGCGTCGTAGGCGGCGGCGAAGGCGCGCTCGTTGGCCATCGCCCACGCCCACCACGGCTCACCGGCCTCGGCCGCGCGGGCGAGGATCTTGTCGTCGATGTCGGTGACGTTGCGGACCAGGGTCACCCGGTACCCGGTGCGCCGCAGCCAGCGCACCAGGACGTCGAACGCGACGGCCGACCGCAGGTGCCCGATGTGCGGGGGCGCCTGGACCGTCGCACCGCACAGGTAGATGCCGACCTCACCGGGGACCAGGGGGGTGAAGTCGCGCACCTCGTGGGTGGCGGAGTCGAACAGGCGCAGGCTCACCGGGCAAGGTTACCGGCGGGGAGTCCGCCGACGATCACCGGGCGCTCCGGCGCCGGCCTGCGGCTGCGTCCGCCGACGGCGCCGTTCGCCTCCGCCGTCCGGCGGGTGCGGCCATGATCGGACGATGACGCGCGCGGTGGTGGCCCCCTCGTACGGCGGGCCGGAGGTCCTGACGATCGTGGACGTGGACCCCGGGCGGCCCGGTCCCGGCCAGGTGCTGCTCGAGGTCCGCGCGGCCGGGGTGAACCCGGCGGACTGGAAGACGTACTCCGGCGTCTGGGGCACCGACCCGGCCCGGCTCCCGCTGCGGCTGGGCTTCGAGGCCACGGGGGTGGTGGTGGACGCGGGCCCCGGTGACCACGGCGTCCGGGTCGGCGACGAGGTGCTCACGCCCGCGGACGGTGCCTACGCCGACCGGGTGCTGGTCCGGGCGGCCGACGTGGTGGCCAAGCCGCCGTCGCTGGACTGGGCCGCCGCCGGTGGCCTGCTGCTGACCGGCGCGACCGCGGCCCACACGGTGGAGGCGACCGGCGTGGCCGCCGGGGACACGGTGCTGGTGCACGGGGCGTCCGGCGGGGTGGGGGCGATGGTGGTCCAGCTGGTGCTGGAGCGCGGCGCCCGGGTGATCGGCACCGCGCGCCGGTCGCGCCTGGACGCCGTGGCCGAGCTCGGTGCCGTCCCGGTCGAGTACGGCCCCGGGCTCGCCGACCGCGTCCGGGCGCTCGCCCCCGACGGCGTGCAGGCGGCGGTCGACACGGCGGGGACGGACGAGGCGCTGGACGTGTCCGTCGAGCTGGTCGCCGACCGCGCGCGGGTCGCGACGATCGCCGCCTTCGCGCGGGGCGGGGAGCTCGGGATCCAGGTGCTCGGCAACGGTCCGGGGGCGGACCCAGGCACGGCGGTGCGGGCCGCCGCGCGTCCCCGGCTCGCCGAGCTCGCCGGCACCGGGCGCCTCCGGGTCCGGGTGGCGGCGACCTTCCCGCTCGCCGATGTCGCCGAGGCGCACCGGCTCGGCATGGCCGGCGGCGCCACCGGCAAGATCGTCCTGCTGCCCTGACCACCGCCCGCCCCCGGACCCGTGGTCGGGTGGTCACGGGCGCCGGCGCCTCAGCCGGTCGCGACGACCAGCGCCGTCGCGATCGCCGCGACCCCCTCGCCGCGCCCGGTGAGCCCGAGCCCGTCGGTCGTCGTGGCCGACAGGGAGACCGGTGCGCCGCAGGCGGCCGTCAGGGCGGCCTGCGCCTCGGCCCGACGGGAGCCCAGCCGTGGCCGGTTGCCGATCACCTGGACCGCGACGTTGCCGACCGTGAAGCCGGCCTCGCGCACCCGGCGCGCCGCCTCGCCGAGCAGCGCGACCCCGGACGCCCCCGCCCACGCCGGGTCCGACGTGCCGAACTGCGACCCGAGGTCGCCCAGCCCGGCGGCGGAGAACAGGGCGTCGGCCGCCGCGTGCGCGGCGACGTCGGCGTCCGAGTGCCCCTCCAGGCCCGGCTCCCCCGGCCACTCGAGTCCCCCGAGCCACATCACCCGGCCCGAGGACGGGTCGGCGAAGGCGTGCACGTCCGTGCCGATCCCGACCAGCGGCAGCCCGGTCACCGGGTGCCCCCGGGGACCGCGACAGTTCGCAGCAGCAGCGACGCGACGGCCAGGTCGCGCTGGGTGGTGACCTTCATCGCCGCGTCGTCCCCGGGGACGGCGACGACCGGCTCGCCGAGCAGGGCCACCAGGGAGGAGTCGTCGGTCGCGGAGAGCGCCTCGTCGGCGGCCCGGCCGGACGCGGCGGCGTGCGCGCGGTCGAGCAGGGCACGGTCGAAGCCCTGCGGGGTCTGCACGGCCCGCAGCCGCGAGCGGTCCGGGGTGGCGACCACCCTCGCGGGGCGCCCGGTGCCCGCACCGGGCTCCACCTCGGCGATCGTGTCGGTCACCGGCAGAGCCGGGACGACGGCACCGCTGCCGGACCGGACCGCGGCGACGACCGCGGCCACGAGCTCCGGCGGGGCGAGCGCGCGGGCGGCGTCGTGCACGAGCACGACGTCGACGTCGGGCTCGAGGTGCGCGAGGGCGGCAGCCACCGACGCCTGCCGGCTGGGGCCGCCGACCGTGCACAGGACGGGGACGGCGTGCGCCCCGGGCACGTCGCGGAGCGCGTCGTCGACCGCGTCCCGCACCGCGGCGAGGTGACCGTCCGGGACGGTCACGACGAGGAGGTCCACGACGCCGGACGCGACGAGACGCCGGGCGGCGTGACCCACGAGCGGGGTGCCGTCCAGGAGCGCGAGCGCCTTGGGGACGGTCAGCCCGAGCCGGGACCCGCTCCCGGCGGCGGTGAGGACGGCGGCGGTACGCACGACGCTGCGCGTGACCGCGAGCCCGACCGGGCCGGCCCCCGCACGGGGGCCGGTCACCCGGTCAGGACGCGAGGACCTCGTCGAGGATGGCCTCGGCCTTGGACTCCTCGGTGTGCTCGGCCAGGGCGAGCTCCGAGACGAGGATCTGACGGGCCTTGGCGAGCATCCGCTTCTCGCCGGCAGAGAGCCCACGGTCGGCGTCACGCCGTGAGAGGTCGCGCACGACCTCGGCCACCTTGATGACGTCGCCCGAGGCGAGCTTCTCCAGGTTGGCCTTGTACCGACGCGACCAGTTGGTCGGCTCCTCGGTGTACGGGGCACGCAGGACGTCGAAGACCTTCTCGAGCCCCTCCTGGCCGACCACGTCGCGGACGCCGACGAGGTCGACGTTCTCCGCGGGGACCTCGATGGTCAGGTCACCCTGGGCGACCTTGAGCTTCAGGTAGATCTTCTCTTCGCCGCGGATCGTGCGGCTCTTGACCTCGGTGATCAGCGCTGCGCCGTGATGGGGATAGACAACAGTCTCCCCGACAGTGAAAGTCATCTGTAGATGTCCCCTTTCAAGGGGCTCCATCTTACCACGCAGTATTTCCGCCCTTTTCGGGCACCCGGAAGGCGTCGGCGCAGGTCACGGCGCTGCCCGCTCGCCGGTCGCCGGTGACCCACTACGCTGGCCACCGGGAGCGAGCCGCCCGTGCGCCACGGGGGGCAGTCGCTCCCACCCGTCGAACGACCCGCCCCAAGAGGAGTCACCGTGGCCAGCGCCCGCCCGTCCCGTCGCCCCTGGTCGCGGACCGCCGTCGTCCTGTCCGCCGGCGCCGTCCTCGTGCTGGCCGGCTGCTCGGCCACGAACCCGATCACGACGTCGGAGGCCTACAACGTCGTCGACGGCGTGCCGGTGGACCTCGGTGGCGACGTCGCCGGCCGGAACCTGCTCGTGTTCACCAGCGGCGAGGGCGAGGTCGGCACCATGAGCGGTGCGCTGACCAACCAGAGCCGCGAGGACGTCCAGGTCGAGCTCTCCGCAGAGGGGACCGACCCGGTGACCGTCGACGTCGGCGCCGGCCAGACCGTGCTGCTGGGCGGCGACGAGGGCGAGGAGGTCGAGCTCGAGAGCGTCGGGGCGCCTCCCGGTGCGAACCTCACCATGACGCTCTCCACGCCGGCCGGCGGCAGCGTCGACGTCCCGGTGCCCGTGTTCGACGGCACGCTGCCGGAGTACGCCGAGATGGTCCCCGACGCGGGCTGACGCCCCGCACGGCCCTCACGCAGCCCGCACCGACGACGGGGCGGACGGTCACCGACCGTCCGCCCCGTCGTCGCGTCCGGGTCACACCGGACGCCGCGTCACCCGTCCGTCACCCGAAGCGGCCGGAGATGTAGTCCTCGGTGGCGCGCTGGGTGGGGGCCGAGAACATCGTCCCCGTGGGGCCGACCTCGATCAGCCGGCCCGGCATCCCGGTGCCCGCGATGTTGAAGAAGGCGGTCCGGTCGCTGACCCGGGCGGCCTGCTGCATGTTGTGGGTCACGATGACGATCGTGTAGTCGTTCTTCAGCTCGGCGATGAGGTCCTCGATCGCGAGGGTCGAGATCGGGTCGAGCGCGGAGCACGGCTCGTCCATCAGCAGGACCTGCGGCTTGACCGCGATCGCCCGGGCGATGCAGAGCCGCTGCTGCTGACCGCCGGACAGCGACGAGCCGGGGCGCGCCAGGCGGTCCTTGACCTCCTTCCACAGGTTCGCGCCCTGCAGCGCGGACTCGACGAGGTCGTTGGCGTCGCCCTTGCTGATCTTGCGGTTGTTGAGCCGCACGCCGGCCAGCACGTTCTCCGCGATGGACATCGTGGGGAACGGGTTGGGCCGCTGGAACACCATGCCGACGTTGCGGCGCACGGCGACGGGGTCCACGCCGTCGCCGTAGAGGTCGACGCCGTCCATGGCGACGGTCCCCTCGACGCGGGCGCCGGGGATGACCTCGTGCATGCGGTTGAGCGTGCGCAGGAAGGTCGACTTGCCGCAGCCGGAGGGGCCGATGAAGGCGGTGACGGACCGCGGTTCGACCGCCATGCCGACCTCGGCGACGGCGAGGAAGTCGCCGTAGTAGATGTTCAGGTCCTTGACGTCGATGCGCTTGGCCACGGGGAGTCCTTGTCGAGGGAGCAGGTGCGCGTCAGCGCAGCGTCTTGGGGGCGAAGAAGCGGGTGATGAGACGACCGACGAGGTTCAGCAGCATGACGATGATGATCAGCGTCAGGGCCGCGGCCCAGGCACGGTCGTAGTTGATGGTCGCGATGCAGTCGGCCGCGCCGGGCGCGCACGGCACCAGGCCCTGGGAGTACTGGCGGTAGACGTACACCGGCAGGCTCATCATGCGTCCCTCGAACACGTTGAAGTTGATCGAGTCGATCACACCGACGGTGATGAGCAGCGGAGCCGTCTCGCCGATGACCCGGGCCACCGCGAGCATGATCCCGGTGCCCAGCCCGGCGACGGCGGTGCGCAGCACCACCTTGATGACGACCAGCCACTTGGGCACGCCCAGCGCGTAGGCCGCCTCGCGCAGCTCGTTGGGCACCAGGCGCAGCATCTCCTCGCAGGAGCGCACCACGACCGGGATCATCAGCACGGACAGCGCGACGGAGCCGACCACGCCGAACCGGACACCGGGCCCGAAGAGGACCGCGAAGAAGGCGTAGGCGAACAGACCGGCGACGATCGACGGGATCCCGGTCATCACGTCGACGAAGAACGTGACCCACCGGGCCAGGCGGCCGCGGCCGTACTCCACCAGGTAGATCGCGGCCAGCAGCCCGATCGGCACCGAGATGAGCGCGGCCACCGTGGTGATGAGCAGCGTGCCGACGATGGCGTGGTAGATGCCGCCGGCGTCCATGCCGCCGAACACCCCACGCATGGAGACGGACAGGAAGTACGGCGACAGCCGCTCGAAGCCGTTGGAGACGACGGTCCACGAGACGGAGACCAGCGGGACCAGCGCGATGAGGAACGCGGTCACCACGAGCCCCGTGGCGACGCGGTCCGTCACCCGCCGACGGCGGTCGGAGCCCGCCAGCATCGCGCGGGTCTGGTCGGAGGGGTCGGGGGCCACCGGGGCGGCGCCGGGCGTCAGGGTGGTCATGTCAGTTGGCCCCCGAGAATTCCTTGCGGCGCGCGACGATCGCGCGGGCGGCCATGTTGACCGCGAGGGTGATGACGAACAGGGCCAGGCCGGTCGCGATGAGCACGCTCACCCCGGTGGGGTCGGCCTCGGGGAACTGCAGGGCGATGTTCGCCGCGATGGTCTGGTGCTGCCCCGCCTGCAGGAGGTTGAACGAGTAGAGCGCACCGGGGCTGAGGATCATCAGCACCGCCATCGTCTCGCCCAGGGCGCGGCCCAGGCCGAGCATGGCGGCCGAGACGATCCCGGAGCGCCCGAACGGCAGCACCGCCATCCGGATCATCTCCCAGCGGGTGGCACCCAGCGCGAGCGCGGCCTCCTCGTGCAGGCGCGGGGCCTGGAGGAACACCTCGCGGCAGACGGCCGTGATGATCGGCAGGATCATCGCGGCCAGCACGACGCCGACGGTGAGGATGACCCGCGGCGGGTCGGCGGCCGGACCGGCGAACAGCGGGATGAAGCCCAGCGTCTCCGACAGCCACTGCCACACCGGGGACAGCCGCGGGGCGAGCCAGATGGCGCCCCACAGGCCGTACACGACGCTCGGGATGGCGGCGAGCAGGTCGATGACGTACCCGAGCCCGTTGGCCAGGCGCCGGGGAGCGTAGTGCGAGATGAACAGCGCGATGCCGATGGAGATCGGGGTGGCGATCAGCAGGGCCAGGACCGCGGCGAGCAGCGTGCCGAAGACCAGCGGCCCGACGAAGCGCAGGAGCGAGCTGTCGTCGGGGAACCAGCTGATGTCTTCGCCGAGCGTGGCACCGTCGGCGGTCAGCGCGGGCCACGCGCGCACGATCAGGAAGAGCGCGACCGCCGCGAGCACGACGAGGATGAGGGCGCCGGCCCCCGTCGCGAGCCAGCGGAAGGCGCGGGTCGCCCTGCCCTCGGGCCAGCGGCGTCGCGCCGAGCGCGGCGGCTGCGGCGCACCTCCCGGGGAGCCGACCGGGGCGGTCGGGCTCGTCGTCGTCGTCACGTGTGCTCCGTGGTCTTCAGGGGGCGAGGTGTGGTGCCCGCCCGGGCCGGTCGTGGACCGCCCCGGACGGGCGTGGTGGCCGGCCCCGCTCCACGAGCGGGACCGGCCACGGTGGGGCGTGTCAGGCGCCGGCGCCGATGGCCTCGATCGAGGCCTCGATGTCGGTGCGCAGCGTGTCCGAGATCGGCGCCGAGCCGGCCGAGGTGGCGGCCGCCTCCTGGCCCTCGGAGCTGGCGACGTAGCCGAGGAACGCCTTGACCAGATCGGCCTTGGCCGGGTCCTCGTACGCCGTGCAGGCGATCGAGTAGGAGATCAGGACGAGCGGGTAGGCACCGGACGCGGTCGTGGCGCGGTCGAGCTCCACGACGACGGCGTGCTCGGACTGGCCCTCGGCGCGCGGGGAGGCGTCGACCACGGCGGCCGCGGCCTCCGGGGAGTACGCGACCCACTCCTCGCCGACCTTGATCCGGGCCGTGCCGAGGGACCCGGCCTTGGACGCGTCGGCGTAGCCGATGGTGCCCTCGCCGCCCTGGACCGTCTGGACGACGCCGGACGTGCCCTGGGCCGACTGGCCGCCGGAGACGGGCCAGTCACCGCTGGCCTCGTGCGGCCAGGCCTCGCCGGCCGTGGCCACGAGGTACTCGGTGAAGTTCTCCGTGGTGCCGGACTCGTCGGAGCGGTTGACCGGCGTGATCGGCAGGTCGGGGAGGGTCGCGTCGGGGTTGTCCGCGGCGATCTCAGGGGCGTTCCAGGTCGTGATCGTGCGGTTGAAGATCCCCGCGATGACGGCCGGGGAGAGGTTCAGCTCGTCGACCCCCGGCAGGTTGTAGATCACGGCGATCGGGCTGATGTACAGCGGGACCTCGATGGCCTCGCCGTCGGTGCACCGCTCGGCGGCCTGCGTGAGCTCGTCCTCCTTGAGGGCGGCGTCCGAGCCGGCGAAGTCCGTGCCACCCTCGAGGAACTGGGTGCGACCGCCGCCGGAGCCGACGGGGTCGTAGCTGACGTTCACGTCCGGGTTCGCGGACTGGAAGCCGGCACGCCAGGCCTCCATCGCGGACTCCTGGGACGACGCACCGGCACCGACCAGCTCACCGCTGAGCTCCGAGCCCGCCTCGGTGGCGTCACCGGCGGGGGCGCCTGCTGCGACGGGGTCGTCGGACCCGCACGCCGCGAGCGAGAGGGCGAGGGCGCCGGTCAGGGCGATGGCCCCGACACGGCGGTGGAGAGAAACGTTCACTGTGCTCCTGCCTGACTGTCGTCTAGGTGCCGCAGTCGTGCGCCGCGGCCTCGCCAGACGCTAGGGAGGAGACATGACCGTTCGGCCCGCCGAAGGTGAACCCCAGGTGAACTGATCGCGACGACTTGGCTGGATCCGCCCCGTCGGGTAGCGCGGGAGGGTCGACCTGTGACAAGGGACACAGCCGCCGTGACGGGCCGCCGGGCGCCGCCGGCCGCGGTCAGCCAGCCGGTTCGTCGGTCAGCTTGTAGCCCAGGCCCCGCACGGTCAGCAGCAGCCGGGGGTTCGCCGGGTCCGGCTCGATCTTGGCCCGGACCCTCTTCACGTGGACGTCCAGGGTCTTGGTGTCCCCCACGTAGTCCGAGCCCCAGATGCGGTCGATGAGCTGGCCGCGGGTCAGCACGCGCCCGGCGTTGCGCAGCAGCATCTCCAGCAGCTCGAACTCCTTGAGCGGGAAGGAGACCGCCTGCCCGTGCACCTCGACGACGTGGCGCTCGACGTCCATCCGGACCGGGCCGACGGCGAGTGCGCCCTCCTCGGCCTCCGCCGGCTCGACCGCGTCGGTGCGGCGCCGCAGCACCGCCCGCACGCGGGCGAGCAGCTCCCGGTAGGAGTACGGCTTGGTGACGTAGTCGTCGGCGCCGAGCTCGAGGCCCACGACCTTGTCGATCTCGGTGTCCTTCGCGGTCAGCATGATCACCGGCACGGAGGACCGGCTGCGCAGCGCGCGGCACACCTCCGTCCCGGACAGGCCCGGGAGCATGAGGTCGAGCAGCACCAGGTCGGCGCCGCTGCGGTCGAACTCGGTCAGCGCGTCCGGGCCGGTGGCCGCGGTGACGACGTCGTAGCCGTCCTTGGTGAGCTGGTAGGACAGCGGGTCGCGGTAGGACTCCTCGTCCTCCACGAGCAGGATGCGCGTCACGCATCCACCTCCTCGGGATGGGGGCGCTCCGGCTGGGGCGGCAGGTGCGCCGCCGGGATGCGCAGGGTGAAGGTCGAGCCCTTGCCGGGCTGCGACCAGATGCTCACGTCCCCGCCGTGGTCGGCGGCGACGTGCTTGACGATGCTCAGGCCGAGCCCGGTCCCGCCGGTCTCGCGCGAGCGCGCCGGGTCGACCCGGTAGAACCGCTCGAAGACGCGCTCCTGCTCGTCGGGGCGGATGCCGATGCCCTGGTCGACGACGGCGATCTGCACCATGTCCCCGACCGCCCGCGCGCCGACGCCGACGTGCGTGCCCTCCGGGGAGTACCGGACGGCGTTGTCCAGCAGGTTGCGCACCGCGGTGACCAGCAGCGCGTGGTCGCCGTACACCTGCAGCCCCGGCTGCCCGCCGGCGTCCAGGGTGATCGACTTCGCGGTCGCAGCCGTGCGGGCGCGGTCGACGGCCTCGGCCAGCACGGCGGCGACGTCCACCAGCGCGGTCTGGCTGAGCGCGGCGACCTGGAGCCGGGACAGCTCGATGATCTCGTGCACGAGAGCCGACAGTCGCGCCGACTCCTGCTGCATGCGGCCGGCGAAGCGCCGCACGGCGTCGGGGTCGTCCGCGGCCGCCCCGACCGTCTCGGCGAGCAGGGACAGGGCCCCGACCGGGGTCTTCAGCTCGTGCGACACGTTGACGACGAAGTCCCGGCGGATCGCCTCCAGGCGACGGGCCTCCGTGCGGTCCTCGGCGAGCACGAGCACGTGCCGCGGCCCCACGTGCGCCACCCGCACCTGCAGCATGACGCGCGCCGGCCCGACCGGGCCGCGGGGCAGCTCGAGCTCCTCGTCGCGGATGACGCCGTCGCGCCGCACGTCCACCACCATGTCGCGGATCGCGGCGTGGGTGATCCGGCCGTCCCGGACGACGCCCAGCGCGTAGGCGGGCGGGCTCGCGCGCACGACGACGTCGTCCTCGTCCAGCACCACCGCCGCGGAGCGGAGCGCGGCCAGCGTCCGCACGAGCCCGTCGGCGAGCTCGGGCTCGGGTTGCGCGAGGACGCCGCGCTGCGCACGCTCGCTGTAGCGGAACCCCACCCCGGCGGCGACGCCGACCAGCAGGCCGAGCAGGCCGGCGAGCACGAGCAGGGATCCGTCCACGGGCGCCAGGTTACGCATGGACGGACGAGGATCCGGACGGCCGTTCGCGCGTCGGGCGTCGTGCGCGCAGTGTTCACCGTAGGGCGGCCGGACGTTCACCTCGTCCTGCGAGGGTGGACGGCGATCCATGGAAGAGGGAGCACATGCGGGAGATCTTCGAGGCCGAGCTCAAGCAGCTCGGCGTGGACCTGGTGACGATGAGCCGCCAGGTCGAGGTGGCCGTCACCAACGCCGGCCGGGCGCTGCTGACCGGCGACGTGGCACTGGCCGAGTCGGTGATCGTGGCCGACGAGGCGATCGACGCGCTCGAGCGGGACCTCGACGAGCGGTGCGTGCTGATGATCGCGCAGCAGGCGCCGGTCGCGACCGACCTGCGGATCGTCATCTCGGCGCTGCGCATGAGCGCGACGCTGGAGCGGATGGGCGACCTCGCCCGTCACGTCGCGGAGGTCGCGCGCGCGCGGTTCCCGCGCAACGCGGTCCCCCACGCCCTGTCGGGCACCTTCGCCGAGATGAACGACGCCGCCGTGCGGGTCGCCGCCCGGACCACCGAGGTGCTGCTGACGCGGGACCTGGAGGAGGCCCGGGGCATCGAGCGGGACGACGACCTGCTCGACCGCCTGCACGAGGACACGTTCACGGCGCTGCTGGGCGGCAACTGGAACGGCAGCCCGCAGGAGACGGTCGACGTCACCCTGCTGGGCCGGTACTACGAGCGGTTCGGGGACCACGCGGTCTCCATCGCTCGACGGGTCACCTACCTGGTGACCGGGGACTTCAAGGACGAGGTCGTCCACCTGCGCTGAACCGCAGGGGTCGCGGGTCCGTTGGCCGCGACATGAGCGACACGAGCGACACGAGCGACACGAGTGACCTGGCCGACCACCCGTCCGCCGTCCGGCCCTCCGCGGTCCGCCAGCTCCGCCTGGTGGTGACCGCCGAGGACTGGGCGGCGGCCGTGGCGTTCTACCGGGACGCTCTCGGGCTGCCCGAGCTGGGCGCGTTCAGCGACCCCGACGGCCGGGTCGTCATCCTCGACGCGGGGCGGGCGACCCTGGAGCTGACCGACCCGGCGCACGCGGCCTACGTCGACCGGGTCGAAGGCGTGCACCGTCCGGGTGCCGGGCCCGCGGGGCCCGCGGGACCGGTGGTGGCCGGGGCCGGGTCGGAGGTGGCCCCGGGGGCCCGGGTCCGGGTCGCGTTCGAGGTCACCGACGCGGTCGGTGCCACGCGGCGGCTGGAGGCGGCCGGCGCGCGGGTGGTCGCCGAGCCCGTCCGGACGCCCTGGGGCTCGCTCAACGCCCGGCTGGACGCACCGGCAGCGCTGGAGGTCACCCTCTTCGAGGAGCTGGGCGGGCCGGACGTCCCGGAGCCGCCCGGGTCCTGAGCCTGCGGAGGGGTCCGACGCCGACGCGGCCTGCCCCGAGCGACCGCCGGGACGACGACGGGGTGCCGACGCATCCGCGTCGACACCCCGTCACGGCGTCGTGGTGCCCCGGGTCGGCCTCGGTCAGCGGCCCTGGTTCGCGACCGCGGCGATCGCTGCGGCGGCGGCGTCGGCGTCCAGGTACCGGCCGCCGGGGAGGGTCGGGCGCAGGTCGTCGTCCAGCTCGTAGACGAGCGGGATGCCGGTCGGGACGTTGAGCCCGGCGATGGCCTCGTCGCTGACCGCGTCGAGGTGCTTGATGATCGCCCGCAGCGAGTTGCCGTGGGCCGCCACCAGCACGGTCTTCCCCGCCCGCAGGTCCGGGACGACGGCGTCCTGCCAGTACGGCAGCGCGCGCTCCAGGACGTCCTTGAGGCACTCGGTCGCGGGCGTCGGCTCCCCGGCGTACCGCGGGTCGGCGTCCTGGGAGAACTCCGAGCCGGGCTCGATCGCGGGCGGCGGGATGTCGAAGGACCGGCGCCACAGCATGAACTGCTCCTCGCCGAACTCCGCCAGCGTCTGCTTCTTGTCCTTGCCCTGGAGGGCGCCGTAGTGCCGCTCGTTGAGCCGCCAGTGGCGCGCGACCGGGATCCAGTGCCGGTCGGCGGCGTCCAGCGCGAGGTTCGCGGTGGTGATCGCGCGGCGCAGCAGCGACGTGTGGACGACGTCGGGCAGCACGCCGGCCTCGGTCAGCAGGGTGCCGCCCCGCTTCGCCTCCTCGACGCCCTTCTCGCTCAGCGCGACGTCGACCCAGCCGGTGAACAGGTTCTTGGCGTTCCACTCGCTCTCGCCGTGGCGGAGCAGCACGAGGGTGTTGGTCATGGCGCCCATCCTGCCGCAGACCGCGGGCCCCGCACCGCGTGAGGTCATCGCGCGGCGAGCGGGTCGGCGGCAGAGGCCGGCCCGGGCGCGCCGGCGGTCCGACGCCGGTGGTAGGCGAGCGCCGCGATGCCGAGGGCCGGTCCCCAGACCGGGGCCGGGATGAGCAGCACCAGCCAGGGGCTGCCCTGGAGCGACATCATCACCAGGCTGACCGACGCCGCGCACAGCACGGCCGACACGATCCCGGCCGGCACGACGGCCGCGGCGACCGGCACGGGTCGGCCCCGCAGGCCGGGGATCCAGCGGGGGAACACCTCGCCCCACCGGGAGATCAGCCCGACCGTCAGGACCGAGCCACCGAGCGCGGCCAGGCCGAGGAGCAGCCCGAAGACGCGGATGCCGCCGTCCAGGGCCTCCACGCCGCCCGGCGCGCCGAGCGGCCACGGGGTGAGCCAGGTCATCCGCACCAGGACGTAGGGCAGCGGGCACGCCGCCGCGACCCAGGTGGCGACCCGGCCCCGGCGCTGCCACGGGTCGGGCGCGATCGGTCCCACGGCGGCGCCCCGACGGGCGGCGGCCAGGATCAGCGCGCCGAACAGCACACCGCCGAGCAGCATGACCGCGAGCACGAGCGGTCGCGGGCCGACCCGCTCGAGCCCGCCGCGGATCCCGCGCAGCATCTCGACCGTGGGACTGCCGATCTCCCCGGCGAGCACCCCGATCGTGATCGCCGCGCCGACGGCGGCCAGGGCGAGGAGGTTCCGCGGGCTGCGCCGCGCGCCGACGGCCAGCAGCACGACCAGGACCGGTGGCCCCGCGAGCGCCATCGCATACCCGAGGAAGCTGAGCAGCTGGACGTCCGGGACCAGCACGCCGAGCACGATCGTGACGACACCGCCGGCGGCGAGCAGCGGGCCGCGGGCACGGTCCCCGGCGCGGAGCCGTCCGAGCGCGATCGCGAGCGGCACGCCGAGCAGCCCCAGCACGAGGAGGGCGGCAGCCGCGGGTCGCGGCTCCACCAGCGCGAGCGGGGAGGAGGGCGTCGGCGAGATGCCGTCGTCCAGCACGTAGTCGCCGGGCCGGACCAGCCACCACAGCGCGAGCGCCGCACAGCCCGCCGACCAGGCGGCTGCGGCGGCGACGGTGCGTGGGTGGTGGTGCGGGCGGTGGGTCGGGAGCGGTCGAGGCCGCGTGTCGATGTCCATGCCGTCCACGGTCCCGGCGGCGCCCGCCCGCCGGCATCGGGCCCCGGGATCGCCGTGCCGCGACCACGGGACCACTCGTCCGAGACCGTGGTCGCATTCCCGCGCTCCGGGCGCGCTCGTAGGGTCGAGCCGTGGGCGAGGCGCGGCGGTGGACGGCGGCGGTCGGGGCGGTCCTGCGCCGACCGTGGATCGGCGACCTCGTGCTGGCGGTCGCCCTGGCGGCGGTGGTGAGCCCGACCTCGCTCGCCCTCGTCCGGGACGCGGGCACGGGGACGCTGGTCGGCACCGATCGGACGACCGTGCTGGGGGGCGTGCTGGTGGGCGCGGTCGTCGTGCTGCACGCCGCGGTGGCGCTGCGGTGGTGGTCGCCCGTCGCGGTGCTCGCCGTGCTCGCGGCCGCGGAGCTGGCTCTGGCCCTGGCGCCCGCCCTCGTGCAGCCGGGTGCGGGACCGGCGTCCGCGGCGTACCCGGCCGTCCTGCTCCCCTCGAGCCTGGCGTACCTGATCGGTGCGTACACGGTGAGCGCCCGGGCGGAGCGGCCCTGGCCGCTGGTGTCGCTCGTCGTCGGCCTGGTGGGCGCGGCGGTGACGGCGGGACGCTTCGCGCTCGGGCAGCGCGCGGCCGGCGCACCCCCGGACCCGGGCGAGCTCCTGCTGGTGAGCGGCACGCTCGTCGGTGCGGTCGTCGCCGCCTGGGCGCTGGGCCGGTTCCGTCGGGTCCGCGCCGACCAGCTCTCGACCCTGGCCGAGCGCGCCCGGGCGGCCGAGGCCGACCGGGACCGTCGTGACCGGCAGGCGGCCGCCGAGGAGCGGGCGCGGATCGCGCGGGAGATCCACGACGTCGTCGCGCACTCCCTCTCGGTCGTGGTGCGCCTGGCGGAGGGCGGCCGGTACGTCGCGACCCAGGACCCGGCGGTCGCCGCCCGCGCGCTGGGCACGATCGCCGACACCGGACGGGAGGCCCTGAGGGACATGCACGCCATGCTCGACGTGCTCGGACCGGACGGTGGGGACGGCCCGGGCGCGGGGGCGGCCGGTGCGCCGCAGCCCACGCTGGACGACCTGCCGGACCTCGTGGAGCGGCTGCGCGGCTCGGGGCAGACCGTGGACCTGCGGGTGGACGGCGACCCGCGCCCGCTCGACCGGGCCGGTCACCTGGCCGCCTACCGCCTCGTCCAGGAGGCGCTGACGAACGTCGTCAAGCACGCCGGCCCGGACGCGCGGGCCGACGTCGTGCTGTCGTGGGCGCCGCACGCGCTGCACCTGCGCGTCTGGGACAGCGGCGGCCGGGTCGCGGCGTCACCGGGGCCGGCGGGCCGCGGGCTGCCGGGGATGGCGGAGCGGGTCCGGCGCGTCGGCGGCCGGCTGCACGCGGGCCCGGCCGGCACCGGCGGCTTCGTCGTCGACGCCGAGATCCCGGTGCCGCCCGCCGGCCGGACGGCGGGCACCCGGTGAGCGACGTCATCCGCGTCGTGCTGGTCGACGACCAGGCGCTGATCCGGATCGGGCTCGCGATGATCGTCGACGCGCAGGACGACATGCGCGTGGTCGGCGAGGCCGCCGACGGGCAGCGCGCCCTGGACCTGCTGGCCACGACCGGCTGCGACGTCGTGCTGATGGACGTGCGCATGCCGCGGCTGGACGGGGTCGCGGCGACCGAGCGGCTGCTCGCCCGCGGCCCGCAGGCACCTCGGGTGCTCGTGCTGACCACCTTCGACCTCGACGAGCACGCCTTCGCGGCGCTGCGCGCGGGCGCGAGCGGGTTCCTGCTCAAGGACGCCCCCGCCCAGGAGGTGCTCGACGCGATCCGCACCGTGCACGCCGGGGACGCGGTCATCGCCCCCTCCACCACGCGCCGGCTGCTGCAGCACGTGGCCGCGGACCTGCCCACCGCGGCCGCGGACGACGCCCTGGCCGTGCTCACCGAGCGGGAGCGTGCCGTCATGATGGAGGTCGCGCGGGGGGCGACGAACGCCGAGATCGCGGCGCACCTGCACCTCGCCGAGCCCACCGTGAAGACCTACGTCGGGCGGATCCTCACCAAGCTCGACCTGCGCGACCGCGTGCAGATCGTCATCCGCGCGTACGAGACGGGGCTGATCCGGCGCGGTGCGCCGTCGTGACAGACCGGGCGCGGCCGTCCCCCCGCGGCGTCAGCCCACCACCGGCACCACGCACGCGGCGGCCGGGACGTCGGCCGTGCCGAGCACCCGTCCGCCGTCGCCGACGGCGTGGGACGGCGCCAGCGGCACGACGGCGACGCGTCCGCCGACCTGGTCCGCGACGAGCGCGAGGTCGCCGTGCACCGCGAGGTGCCGCGGCCACGCGCCGCCGCTGGTGACCTCCCGGGCGTCGCCCGGCAGCCCGGTGGCCGGGTCGCACGCCAGGACGACGAGGACGTCGGGGCCGCGGACCGCGACGACCAGCCGGTCCCCGTCGAGCACCACGTGCGAGGGCAGCGGCGTGCCGTCCGCGTACGGGGCGGACTCGGCGGTGAGCGGCGTCCGGGTCAGCGCGACGGTCCGCACCGGCTCGGCGGTCGCGGTGGTGGGGTCCCAGCGCAGCACGTGCACGGCGCCGTCGAGCTCGCCGACCACGTGGAGCAGGTGCCCGCCGGCACCGTCCCCGCCGACGGCCAGGTGCCGCGGCCCGGTGCCCGGCGGCAGGTGGGCCGCCACGCCGTCGTCGGTCAGCAGCCCGTCGCCACCGCGGCGCAGGCGGCGCACGTCGTCGGTCCCGAGGTCGCAGACCAGCAGGTGGGCGCCGCCCGGGGCGGTCGCGGCGAAGTGGGCGTGCGGGCCCTCCTGCCGGTCGGCGCGCGGGCCGGAGCCGGAGTGCCCGAGGGACTGCACCGCCCCGCCCGCGGCCAGGACGGGGCCGGCGAACCGGCCGTCGGGGTCCAGCGGCAGCACGCCGACGGTGCCCGAGCCGTAGCAGGACGTGTACAGCGTCCGCGCGTCCGGGGCGAGCAGCACGTGGCACGGCCACTCGCCGCCGGCCCCCACGGTGGCGATCGGGTCGAGGCCGTCGGGGGTCACGGCGAACGCGGTGACGGTGCCCGGGTCCGCCTCGGCGACCGCGTACAGCACGCGGCCGGAGGGGTGGGTGGCCAGGAACGTCGGCGCCGGGGTGCGCGCCACGAGCCGGGCGGCGCAGAGCCCGCCCGTCACGGGGTCGAGGTCGACCCGCCAGATCCCCTCGCCCTGCCCCGTCGCCGTCCCCGCCCCGGCCGCCGGGTAGGTCCCGACCCACCACGCCGTGGTCGTCATCGCGGGCTCCGCTCCCCCGGCCGTGCCGGACGTCGTCGTCGGACGTGCCACGGCCCCCGGCACCGCGCAGGGCGGTGCCGGGGGCCGTGGGCCGTGCGTGCTGCGGTCAGCGGCCGCGGCGCTTGCTGAGCAGGTCGAACGCGACCGCCAGCAGGAGCACCAGGCCCTTGATCGCCTGCTGCCAGGCGGGGTCCACGGACATGATCGACAGGCCGATGTTGAGGACGCCCATGATGAGCGCGCCGACGATCGCGCCGGACACCCGGCCGACGCCACCGGTCACGGCGGTGCCGCCGATGAAGCAGGCGGCGATCGCGTCGAGCTCGAAGTTCTGACCGGCCGCGGCCACGGCCGCACCCGCCCGGGACGTCGTCACGATGGCCGCGACGCCGGCGAGGGCGCCCATGTTGACGAAGATCCAGAAGTTGACCCGGCGCGTGTCCACGCCGGACAGGATCGCCGCGTGCAGGTTGCCGCCGATGGCGTAGATGTGGCGGCCGAACACCGTGCGGCCCATGAGGAAGCTGTAGGCCACGATCAGCACGCCGACGATGACCAGCACGATCGGGGTGCCACCGGCGCTGCCGGCGAGGATCCACGCCAGGGCGCCGATCAGCACGGAGATCACGACGATCTTGGCGACGAACGCGCCGAACGGCTCGACGTGCAGCTCGTGCCGCAGCAGCGTCCGGCGGGCGCGCAGCTGGCTCAGGACGATGGCGGCGATCGCGATGCCGCCGATCGCCAGCGTGACGACGTCCCGGTTGGCGACGAACCCCAGGAAGTTCGGCAGCGAGCCGTTGGAGATCTCGACGAACGCGCCCGGGAAGCTGGACACCGTCACGCCGACGAGCAGGATGGCGAACCCGCGGAAGATGAGCATCCCGGCGAGGGTGACGATGAACGCGGGGATGCCGACGTAGGCGACCCAGAACCCCTGCCACGCGCCGACGACCGCGCCGAGCACGATGCCCAGCAGGACGGCGAGGAGCCACGGCAGGCCGGCGTCCTTCATCGCGAGGGCGCTCACGCCGCCGATGAACGCCACCAGCGAGCCGACCGACAGGTCGATGTGGCCGGCGACGATGACCATGACCATGCCGATGGCCAGGATCATCACGTAGGCGTTCTGCTGCACCAGGCTCGCGACGTTGTTCGGCAGCAGGAGCTTGCCGTCGGTGAGGACCTGGAAGAGCAGGACGATCACCAGCAGCGCACCGATGATCCCGTACTGGCGGACGTTCCCGCCCAGGCTCCGGCGCAGGCCGCCGGCCTTCGCGACGCTCGGCTTGGTCGTGGTCATCGGGACACTTCCCTCTCCATGGTCATGTAGTGCATGAGCCCCTCCTGCGTGAAGTCCTCACGGGAGACCTCGCCGGTGATCCGGCCCTGGCTCAGCGCGTAGATGCGGTCGCAGATCCCCAGCAGCTCGGGCAGCTCGGACGAGATGACGATGACCGCCTTCCCGGACTCCGCGAGGGCGTTGATGATCGTGTAGATCTCGTACTTGGCGCCGACGTCGATGCCGCGGGTGGGCTCGTCGAGGATCAGCACGTCCGGGTCGGTGAAGATCCACTTCGACAGGACGACCTTCTGCTGGTTGCCGCCCGACAGCGTCCCGGTGACGACGTCGACCGTGGGCGCCTTGATGTTCATGTCGGTGCGGAACTTGCCGGCGACGCGGGTCTCGCCGCTGGCGTCCATCACGCCCCACCGGGCGACCTTGCCCAGCGCCGACGCGGTGATGTTGCGCTTGATGTCGTCGATGAGGTTCAGGCCGTACTTCTTGCGGTCCTCGCTCACGTAGGCGATCCCGTGCCGAATCGCCTCCCGGACGTTGCCGGGCGCGATGGGCTGCCCGTTCTTGACCAGGCGGCCGGAGATCTTCGTGCCGTAGCTGCGACCGAAGACGCTCATCGCGAGCTCGGTGCGCCCGGCACCCATGAGACCCGCGATGCCGACCACCTCGCCGCGGCGCACGTGCAGGTTGGCGTGGTCCACGACGACGCGCTCGGTGTCGATCGGGTGGTGCACGGTCCAGTCCTCGATCCGCAGCACCTCCTCGCCGATGTGCGGCGTGCGCTCGGGGAACCGGTTGTCCAGCGAGCGGCCGACCATCCCGCGGATGATGCGCTCCTCGCTGACCCGCTCGGCGCCACGCATGTCCAGCGTCTCGATCGTCTGCCCGTCGCGGATGATCGTGGTGGAGTCGGCGATCGCGGCGATCTCGTTGAGCTTGTGCGAGATGATGATCGAGGTGATGCCCTGCCCCTGCAGGCTCCGCAGCAGGTCCAGCAGGTGCTCGCTGTCGTCGTCGTTGAGCGCTGCGGTGGGCTCGTCGAGGATGAGCAGCTTGACCCGCTTGGACAGCGCCTTGGCGATCTCGACGAGCTGCTGCTTGCCGACGCCCAGGTCGAGGATCTTGGTGTCCGGGCTCTCCTCGAGGCCGACCCGGGCGAGCAGCTTGGCCGCCTCGGCGTTCGTCTTCGTCCAGTCGATGACCCCGCGGGTCGCCTGCTCGTTGCCGAGGAAGATGTTCTCCGCGATCGACAGGTACGGGCTGAGCGCCAGCTCCTGGTGGATGATGACGATCCCGCGCTCCTCGCTGTCGCGGATCGTGCGGAACTCGCACGGCTCGCCCTCGAACAGGATGGTGCCGTCGTAGGAGCCGTGCGGGTACACCCCCGACAGGACCTTCATCAGGGTGGACTTGCCCGCGCCGTTCTCCCCGCAGATCGCGCGGACCTCGCCCTTGGTGACCTGGAGGGTCACGTCCTGCAGCGCCTTGACTCCCGGGAACGTCTTGGTGATGCCGCGCATCTCCAGGACGACGTTGTTGCTCGACATGCGTCGCTCGCTGTCTGTGGGTGGGACTGGGTCGTGGCACCGGGCCGGCGGGGGATCCCGCCGGCCCGGGTCCGGTGCGGCCGCGCGCGCGGCCGCACCGGGTGTCACAGGCCGATGTCGCCGGCCTCGTAGAAGCCGGACTCCACGAGCTCGGACTCCACCGTGTCCGGCGTCACCACGACGGGCGGCAGCAGGTAGGTCGGGACGACCTTCACCCCGTTGTCGTAGGTCTCCTCGTCGTTGACCTCGACCGTCTCACCGCCGACCATCTGGTCGACCATCTTCGCGACCTGGTCGCCCAGCGTGCGGGTGTCCTTCCAGACCGTCATGGACTGCTTGCCGGCGAGCATGTTCTCCACGTTGGCCTGGTCGGCGTCCTGGCCGGTCAGCAGCGGCCAGTCGGCCTCGGTGTAGCCGGCGCCGTCGAGCGCCTGGGCGATGCCCAGCGCGAGCGAGTCGTTCGGGGACAGCACCACGTCGACCTTCTGGTCCGCGTAGAACGAGTTCAGGCGGTTCTGCATCTCCGACTGGGCGGTGTCCGAGGACCAGCCCTGGATGCCGATGCTCGCCCACTCGTCGTTGCTCGCGGGGTTGCGACCGGAGGGGACGACGAGCTTGCCCTCGTCGATGTACGGCTTGAGCACGTCCCACGCACCGCTGAAGAAGAACTTCGCGTTGTTGTCGTCCGGGGACCCGGCGAACGGCTCCAGGTTGAACGGGCCGGCCTGGTTCTCCAGGTCGAGCTGCTCGACGATGTACTCGCCCTGCAGCTGCCCGACGCGGTAGTTGTCGAACGTCGCGTAGTAGTCGACGTTCTCGGTGCCGTTGATCAGCCGGTCGTAGGCGACGACCTGGATGTCCCGGCTGGCGGCGTCGGAGAGCACCGGGCCGAGCGCGGTGCCGTCGATCGCGGCGACGACCAGGACCTCGGGGTCCTGGTTGATGAGGTTCTGGATCTGGGTGATCTGCTGGTCGACCTTGTTGTCGGCGTACTGCAGCGTCGTCTCGTAGCCGGCCTCCTGCAGAAGCTCCTCCAGGTGGGCGCCGTCCTTGTTCCAGCGCTCCAGGCTCTTGGTCGGCATCGCGATGCCGATGAGGCCGCCGCCGCCGCCCTCGGCGGCGTCGCCCGAGCCGGAGCCCGAGCCGGAGTCGGTGCGCTCGGCGCTGCACGCGGTGAGCGAGAGGGCGAGCACCGCCGTCCCGACCATGGCGGTGATGCGCGTGGTGTTCCTGACAGACATCTGTACGACCTTCCGGTTCTGGACGCGCCGGTCCGTTCCGGCGCGGTGCTGCCTCGCGGGTGCGGAGCGTCCTCCGGGGCGGCAACGGGCGAGCGTACTCGCCTGCGGGCCCGTCCGGACGCCGTTCTCGCCCGATTAAGTTAACCGCGTGAACATACGGTGCGCGGCGCGGGCCGCGCAGGCGCGTCGCCGAGCCTGCGAGGGCACGCTATACCCGGGCCCCGGCAGCGGCTACGACCACGTCACCCGCGCCCCACGCGGCGGGGTCGTCGACCAGCGCCCGCAGGACGGTCAGCGCGCCGCCGGTCATCGCCGGGTACTGGCCCGCGCGCGCCCCGCTGACCGTGATCTCGCTCCACGGCGCGGAGAGCACGCGGCGGCGCAGCTCCTGGGCGACCGGCCGCTCCAGGTGGGCCGCGAGCTCGGCGTACGTCCCGCCCAGGACCACCTGGCCGACGTCGACGATGTTGACGACGTTCGCCAGCGCGATGCCCAGCGCCGCACCCCCGGCCGTCAGGGCGCGCACGGCCGTGGGGTCGCCGGCGTCGGCCGCCCGGGCCAGCACGGAGATCGGCAGCGCCCGGTCCAGGCCGGCCGCGGCCATCAGGGCGTCCTGGCCCGCGAAGGTCTCCAGCGTCGCGACGGTCCCCGGCGCGCCGGGCAGCTCCACGACCGTGTGCCCGATCTCCCCGCTCCAGCCGTGCTGGCCGAGGAAGATCTCGCCGTCCAGCACGATCGCGCCGCCGATGCCGATCTCGCCGGACACGTAGACGAAGCTCGACGGGCCGTCGTGCCGGCGCGCGTGGGCCTCGGCCCGGGCCGCGAGCTTGGCCTCGTTCGCCAGCCGCGGCGGCATCCCGGCCAGCACGGGGTGCTCCGTGAGCAGGCGCACGACGTCGACGTCCCGCCACCCGAGGTTGGGCGCCAGGCGCAGCGGTCCCGTCACGCTGTCCACGAGGCCGGGCAGGGCCAGCGCCGCGCCGGCCAGCATGACGCCGTCCGCGCTCAGCATCGCCACCACCGCACCGGCGAGCTCGGCCAGCCGCTCGAGGACCACGGCAGGGTCGCTGCCCCGGTGGTCGCCGATCTCCACCCGCTCGCTCACCACGCGCCCGGCGAGGTCGACCGCGCGCACGCCGAGGTAGTCGACGTTCACCTCGAGGCCGACGGCGGCGATGGTGCCGCGGGCGGGGACCAGCGGGACGGCCGGGCGGCCGACCCGCGTCGCGGCGACCGGCTCGAGCTCGGTCACCATGCCGGCCGCCACCAGCCGGTCCACCAGCGCCGAGACCGTGGCCCGGGTCAGACCGGTCGCGGTGGCGATCGCGGCCCGGGACACCGGCTCCGGCGCGTCGCAGACGTGCCGCAGTGCCAGACTCAGGTTGTGCTCGCGCAGCGTGCGCTGGCGCGCCGCCGTCCCCGAGCGTCCGGTCCCCCGCAGACCGGCCCGCACGGGCCGGGGGCGTGCCCGCTCCCCGTTGTGCGCAGCATCTCGGACCGATGGACGCACGTCGTCCGCGGGCGGCTCGAGATCACGGCTCATGGGTTGACCCTAGCGCCGTCAGGGTTTAAGTTCAGTCACACAACAAATCTCGACGAGGAGAAGACTTCGCATGGTGCGCAAGCCCACCCCTGAGGACAAGTTCGCCTTCGGCCTGTGGACCGTCGGCTGGGCGGCACGGGACCAGTTCGGCTCCGCGAGCCGTCCCGAGCTCGACGTGGTCGAGTCCGTCCACCGGCTCGCCGAGCTCGGCGCGTCCTTCGTGACGTTCCACGACAACGACGTGATCCCGTTCGGCGCGGACGCCGCGACCCGCGACGAGATCCTCACCCGGTTCCGCAAGGCGCTGGACGAGACGGGCGTCAAGGTCTCCATGGTCACGACCGACACGTTCGCGCACCCGATCTTCAAGGACGGCGCGTTCACCTCCAACGACCGCGAGGTCCGCCGCTACGGCCTGCGCAAGGTCCTGCAGAACGTCGACCTGGCCGCCGAGATGGGCGCCGAGACGTTCGTCATGTGGGGCGGCCGCGAGGGCGCCGAGTACGACGCCTCGAAGGACCTCTTCGCCGCGCACGAGCGCTACGCCGAGGGCATCGACACCGTCGCCGGCTACATCAAGTCCAAGGGCTACGGCATGCGCATCGCGCTGGAGCCCAAGCCGAACGAGCCCCGTGGCGACATCCTCCTGCCGACCGTCGGGCACGCCCTGGCGTTCATCGAGAAGCTCGAGAACGGCGACATCGTCGGCCTGAACCCGGAGACCGGGCACGAGCAGATGGCCGGCCTGAACTACACGGTCGGCCTCGCCCAGGCGCTGTGGGCCGAGAAGCTGTTCCACATCGACCTGAACGGCCAGCGGTCCATCAAGTACGACCAGGACCTGGTGTTCGGCCACGGCGACCTGCTCTCCGCCTTCTTCACCGTCGACCTGGTCGAGAACGGCTTCCCCAGCGGCGGCCCGAAGTACGACGGTCCCGTGCACTTCGACTACAAGCCGTCGCGCACCGAGGACATGCAGGGCGTGTGGGCGTCCGCCGCGGCGAACATGTCCATGTACATCCTGCTCAAGGAGCGGGCGCAGGCGTTCCGCGCCGACCCCGAGGTCCAGGCCGCCATGGAGGCGAGCAAGGTCTTCGAGCTGGCGCAGCCGACCATCGCCGAGGGCGAGACCCTCGAGGACCTGCTGGCCGACCGCTCCGCGTACGAGGACCTGGACGTCGACGCCGTCGCGGCGCGCGGCTTCCACTTCGTGCACCTGAACCAGCTGGCCGTCGAGCACGCCCTCGGCGGCCGCTGACCCTGCCGGACCAGCACCGACCCGGGCCGCCGGGGAGCCTCGCGCTCCTCGGTGGCCCGGGTTCGTTGCGGACGCCGGCGGCGGGGACGCCCCGCCGCGGCACCGCAGCAACTGCAGCACCGCAGCACCGCCCGCACGACCCTCTCCCCTGACACTCGAAGGAGCTCAGCGATGCCGCTGGTCGCCGGGGTGGACTCCTCCACCCAGTCCTGCAAGGTCGTCGTCCGCGACGCCGAGACCGGTGCCCTCGTGCGCACCGGGCGCGCGTCTCACCCGGACGGCACCGAGATCCACCCCGACCGCTGGTGGGAGGCGCTCCAGACGGCGATCGCCGACGCCGGCGGCCTGGACGACGTGGCCGCCGTCGCCGTGGGCGGCCAGCAGCACGGGATGGTCGTCCTCGACGCCTCCGGCGCGGTCATCCGCGAGGCCCTGCTGTGGAACGACACCCGCTCCGCGCCGGCGGCCGCCGACCTCGTCCGCGAGCTCGGCGACGGCGACCCGGAGGCCGGCGCGGCCGCGTGGGCGCAGGCCATCGGGTCCGTCCCGGTCGCCTCGCTGACGGTCACCAAGCTGCGCTGGCTGGCCGACGCGGAGCCGGAGAACGCCGCCCGCGTCGCCGCGGTCGCGCTCCCCCACGACTGGCTGACCTGGAAGCTGTCCGGCTCCACCGACATCGCGGACCTGGCGACGGACCGCTCGGACGCCTCGGGCACCGGCTACTGGTCCCCGTTCACCGACGACTACCGTCGCGACCTGCTCGCGCTCGCCCTGCGCCGCGACGCGGACGCCGTCGTGCTGCCGCGCGTCGTCGCGCCGGGTGCTGTGGCCGCCACGTCGGCGACCGGCGTGGTGCTGGGCGCGGGGGCCGGCGACAACGCCGGCGCAGCACTGGGCCTGGGCATGGTGGAGGGCGACGTCGCGGTCTCGATCGGCACGTCCGGGGTGGTGTCGGCGATCTCCGCCGAGCCCACCGCCGACGCGACGGGGATGGTCACCGGCTTCGCCGACGCCACGGGCGCGTTCCTGCCGCTGGCCTGCACGCTCAACGCCTCCCGCGTCCTGGACGCTGCCGGCCGTATGCTCGGCGTCGACCACGCCGGGCTGAGCGAGCTCGCGCTGTCCGCGCCGGTCGGGGCGGACGGCCTCGTCCTGGTGCCCTACCTGGAGGGCGAGCGCACCCCCAACAAGCCCGACGCGACGGGCGCGCTGCACGGCTTGCGGCTGGGCAACACCACGCCCGCGCACCTGGCCCGGGCCGCGGTCGAGGGCATGCTGTGCGCGCTGGCCGACGGGCTCGACGCGCTGCGCGACCAGGGTGTGCCGGTGCGGACCGTGTCGCTCATCGGGGGCGGCGCGCAGTCCGAGGCCGTGCGCCGGATCGCTCCCTCGGTCCTCGGCCTGGACGTCGCGGTCCCGCCGCCGGGCGAGTACGTGGCCGACGGCGCCGCACGTCAGGCCGCCTGGGCCCTCGCCGGGTCCGCGACCGCGCCGACGTGGTCGGCCGCCGGGGACCCGGAGGTCTACCGCGCGCCGGCTGCGCCCGTCGTCCGCGAGCAGTACGCGGCCGTGCGCGACCTGACGGCCACCCGCAGGGCCGGCCAGGAGGTCGGCCCGCAGGACTGAGCCGGGCTGCGTCGGTCGGCGGATCGCGTCCGCGGTCCGCCGACCGACACGCAGGCACTCCGGGTCAGTGCGCGGCCTCGTAGGCCTTGCGCACCTCGGCCGAGATGCGGCCGCGCTCGGAGACCTCGTGGCCGTTCTCGCGGGCCCACTCGCGGATCGCCGTGGCGTCGCCGCCCGAGGCGGAGCGCCGGCTGCCGCCGCCGCCGCCGGTGCCGCCACTGCGCTGCTGGCGCCCGCCGCCCCGCGAGCCGGACCCCGTCTTGCGGGCGTGGCCCACCCAGCGCGAGAACGACTCGCGCAGCTCGGCCGCGTGCTCCGCGGTGAGGTCGATCTCGTACGAGACACCGTCCAGAGCGAAGGTCACCGTCTCTTCGGCGGTCCCTCCGTCGATGTCGTCGACCAGCAGTACCTGGACCTTCTGCGCCATGTGCATTCTCCCTCATTCGGTGCGGGTAATCAGTCGCAGGCCGAGCATCCCACCGCGAACAAAGCGCGTCAAAGCGCCCTGTGAATGGGCGCGTCGGATTCTGCCGCCGATCGCGAGCCGGCGCCCCGTGCCTGCACCGTGATTGTGCGCCGCGCGGCCGACGGGCCGGGACGACGTACCGGCGGAATCCGACGGGCGCGAATACCACGGCACCGGCACGGCCGCCGACGGCGTGCACAGGCGGCACTCGGCAGGTGACCACCCACGGCCGCCGTGGGCGGCGTTCGGTCCGGCAGGGGCGTGCGAGGGGATTGGCGGACGGTCGGGGCGCTATGCCGCGCCGGCGTCCCGGGTCCGCGCCGCCGCGTCCTCCTCCGCCTGCAGGCGCGCCATGGCGGTCCGCTCGTTGCGGTCGGCGTTCACGAGGGCGCGGATGGCGACGTAGAACAACGCGCCCACCCCGATCGGCGGGGCGAGCGC
Organism: Cellulomonas aerilata; assembly: GCF_007991755.1. GTDB lineage: Bacteria > Actinomycetota > Actinomycetes > Actinomycetales > Cellulomonadaceae > Pengzhenrongella > Pengzhenrongella aerilata. The sequence continues at coordinate 63,293 of NZ_BJYY01000016.1, forward strand.
GGCGAGCGCGGCCAGGAACGTGTCCACGGACCCGAGTCTACGCCCGGCGCCCCGGCCTCCCGGCGGTACCGCCCGCACCGGCGGGACGGGCGAGAAATGTCACACCGCGGACGACCGCGCGTCACACCCGCCATGGAAGGACGGACGACCACGTCGGCCCGGGCAAATCGGGTGGGCGCATTGCCCGCACCGCTGCGCCAGCTGCTGCAGCGCCCTTTGCGCGGCTACCCGAGCGGCTTCACGAGCGGGAACAGGATCGTCTCGCGGATGCCCAGGCCGGTGAGTGCCATGAGCAGGCGGTCGATGCCCATCCCCATCCCGCCCGACGGCGGCATCGCGTACTCCATCGCGACCAGGAAGTCCTCGTCCAGGAGCATCGCCTCGTCGTCCCCCGCCGCGGCCAGCAGGGCCTGCGCCTCGAAGCGCTCGCGCTGCACGACCGGGTCCACGAGCTCGGAGTAGGCGGTCGCGAGCTCCATCCCGCGCACGTACAGGTCCCACTTCTCCACCTGACCGGGACGTGAGCGGTGCGCGCGGGTCAGCGGCGAGGTCTCGACCGGGAAGTCGCGCACGAACGTCGGGGCGTACAGGTCGTCGCCGACCAGGTGCTCCCAGATCTCCTCCACCAGCTTGCCGTGGCTCGCCCGCGCGGGGTCCACCGACAGGTCCAGCCGGTCGGCGTGCGCGAGCAGGGCCGCCACGGACGTCCCGGGGGTGACCTCCTCCCCGAGGGCGCCGGAGAGGGACTCGTACATGCTCAGGCTGGTCCACTGCCCGCCGAGGTCGTACACCTCGCCGCCGGCCAGGGTCACCTCCGTGGTGCCCAGCGCGTCCAGGGCCGCAGCCTGCACCAGGTCCTGGGTGAGCTCGGCCATGGTGTCGTAGGTGCCGTAGGCCTCGTACGCCTCGAGCATCGCGAACTCCGGCGAGTGCGTGGAGTCGGCGCCCTCGTTGCGGAAGTTGCGGTTGATCTCGTAGACCCGCTCGACCCCGCCGACGACCGCGCGCTTGAGGAACAGCTCCGGCGCGATCCGCAGGTACAGGTCGAGGTCGAACGCGTTCATGTGGGTGCGGAAGGGTCGCGCGGTGGCGCCGCCCTGCACCGTCTGCAGCATCGGGGTCTCCACCTCGACGTAGTCGCGCCGGTGGAAGTTCTCGCGCAGGGAGCGCACGACGCCGGCGCGCAGCCGCACCATGTCGCGGGCGGCGGGGCGGGCGATGAGGTCGACGTACCGCTGCCGGACGCGCGCCTCCTCCGACAGGTCCTTGTGCAGCACGGGCAGCGGGCGCAGCGACTTCGCGGCGAGCTGCCAGGCGTCGGCGAAGACGGACAGCTCACCGCGGCGGGAGCTGATCACCGTGCCGTGCGCGAACAGGTGGTCGCCGAGGTCCACGTCGGCCTTGAACGCGGCCAGCGACTCCTCGCCGACGACCCCCTGGCTCAGCATGACCTGCAGCCGGTTGCCCTCGCCGTCCTGCAGGGTGACGAAGCACAGCTTGCCGGTGTTGCGCAGGTAGACGACCCGTCCGGCCACGCCGACGACGTCCTCGGTCTCCTGGCCGGCCTCGAGGTCGGGGTGCGCCGCCCGGACCGCCGCGATCGTGTGCGTGCGCGGGACCGACACCGGGTACGGCTCGACGCCGTCGGCCAGCAGGCGCTCCCGCTTCTCGCGGCGGACCCGCATCTGCTCGGGGAGCTCGTCCGTCGGCAGGTCGGTCGGCGCGTCGGTCGGTGCGGCCGCGGGGGGCACGGCGGGGGTCTCGCTCACCGGGTGATCCTAGGCGACCGGTGGGCGCGCACCCGGCCGCCGTCCGGCGCACCACGGCCGGCCGGACCGTCCCCCGTCGTCCCCCCGCGAGGCGGTTGGGTCGGTCAGTTGCGCAGGCTCGCGAGCGCCACGCCGCTGGGCATCAGACCACCGTGCAGGTCCCTGCCCGCGTCCGGGACCTGCCCCGGGTCGTCCGAGAGGTCCAGGATGCGGTTCGCCTCGTCGACGAACACGACGTGCGGCACGTAGGTGCGCGCCTCGGCGTCGGCGAGCATGCCGTAGGCGATGACGATGACGACGTCGCCCGGCGAGACCAGGTGCGCCGCCGCGCCGTTGATGCAGATCTGGCCGGAGCCGCGCTCGCCGGGGATGACGTAGGTGGTCAGCCGGGCGCCGTTGGTGACGTCGACGACGTCCACCTGCTGGCCGGGCAGCAGGTCCGCGGCCTCGAGCAGGTCGCCGTCGACGGTGATCGAGCCCACGTAGTGCAGGTCGGCCTGGGTCACGGTCGCCCGGTGGATCTTGGCGATCATCATCGGGCGCTGCAGGGAGGTCATGCGTGCTCCAAGTCGTGCCGGCCCAGCATGAGCGGGGCGTTGTCGATCAGCCGGGTCGAGCCGACCCGGGCGGCCAGTGCGAGCACCGCTGCCCCGAGGTGGTCCGCCGGGACGTCCTGTGCAGTCAACGGGTCCACGAGCGCCGCGTATTCCACGTCCACCTCGCCACCGGCCAGGACCGCCTGCGCGGCGGCGCGCACGTCGGCGGCGCCGCCGCCCGCGACCGCCGCCTCCTCGGCGGCCCGCACCGCGCGGGACAGCACCAGCGCGCGGCGGCGCTCGTCGGCGGACAGGTAGGCGTTGCGGGACGACAGGGCCAGCCCGTCGGCGTCGCGCACGGTCGGCACGCCCACGACCTCCACGTCCACGTCGAGGTCGCGCACCATGCGGCGCACCGCCATGAGCTGCTGGGCGTCCTTCTGCCCGAACAGCGCGACGTCCGGCCGGACGAGGTGGAGCAGCTTGAGCACGACCGTGAGCACGCCGTCGAGGTGCCCGGGGCGCGCGGCGCCCTCGAGCACGTCCCCCACCGCGCCGGCGGCGACCCGCACCACGGGGTCGCCGTCGGGGTAAACGACGTCCGGCGTGGGGGCGAAGACGACGTCCGCGCCGGCGCCGGCGAGCAGGGCGAGGTCGCCGTCCAGGTCCCGCGGGTAGCGGTCCAGGTCCTCGCCGGGGGCGAACTGCAGCGGGTTGACGAAGATGGTCACGACGACGTGGTCGGCGACCTCGCGGGCCGCCCGGACCAGTGCGAGGTGGCCGGCGTGCAGGGCGCCCATCGTCATGACGACGGCGCGCCGGCCGGACCCGCCCCCCGCGCTCCCGACGGCGTGCGCACCCGGCCCGGCGGGCACGTCCGCGAGCGCCTCGCGCAGGCCGTCTCGCGTGGTCACCAGGCGGGGACCGCCGGCAGGGGTCGGGACGTCGGGCGTCATGCGTGGTCCTCCGTGGGATGGGGTGGGTCGGCGAGCGCGTCCAGCAGCGCCTCGGCGGCGTCCTCGCGCAGCCGGCCGGCGGCCAGGGCGCGCTGCGTCCCGGCCCGCGCGAGCGTGCGGTAGCCCTCGGGCACGTCGAGCGCGGCCGCGCGGGCGGCCAGGGCGGTCAGCTGGGCGAGGTGGTCGCGGACCGTGCCGACGTCGCCGCGCACGACGGGTCCGGTCATCGTGACGATCGCCCCCGGACCGTCGGCGCTGCCGGACGCCCGCAGCGCACCGTCCAGCGCCGCGGTCAGCAGCGGCCCCAGGACCCGTCCGGGGTCGTCGACGCCCGCGGCGGCCAGCGCCTGGGCCGCCTGCGCCACCAGCACGACCAGGTGGTTCGCCCCGTGCGCGAGGGCCGCGTGGTACAGCGGGCGGGCCTCCTCCGCGACGACGACCGGCTCCCCGCCCAGCTCGACGACGAGCGCCTGGCCGATCGGCAGGACCGGGTTGGGCGCGGTGACCGCGAAGCAGCACCCGACCAGCCGGGACAGGTCCAGCGACGTGCCGGTGAAGGTCATGGCCGGGTGCACGGCGAGCGGGATCGCCCCCGCGGCCCGCGCGGGGGCGAGCACGTCGACGCCGTACCGCCCCGACGTGTGCAGCACGAGCTGTCCGGGCTGCCACGCGCCGACCTCCGCCAGCCCGGTCACCAGGGGCGCCAGGGCGTCGTCCGGCACGGTGAGCAGGACCAGCTCGGCGCGCTCGACGACGTCCGGCACCTCGAGCACCGGCACGCCCGGCAGCAGTGCGTCGATCCGGTCCCGGGAGCCGGCGGAGATGCCGCTCGCGGCGACGACGGGGTGGCCGACCGACCGCAGGGCGCTGCCCAGGACCGCGCCGACCCGGCCCGCGCCGACCACGCCGACCCCGAGCCGTCCCGGACGTGAGCCGGGCGGGCCGCCGGGGACCGTCACAGCGCCGCGCCCGGGTCGGTGGTGGTCGAGCCGGCTGCGCCGCTGGAGCCGCCCGGGCCGCCCGGGCCGCCCGGGCCGCCCAGGCTGGTCGCGCCGGACGACGACGCGGCGGTCGGGGTGGTGGGCCGCAGCCACAGCTCGGGACCGGCGCCCGCACGGGCGTGCCGCGCCCGGGTGGTCTGCTCGTCCATGAGCCGTCCGGCGACCGCTCCGGACAGGTGCGAGACCCGCGGGCTGACCGGGCCCGGTGTGGTGTGCACGACGAACGTCGCGAGGCCGAGCCGGCGCTGCAGCGGGCCCTGCTCGAGCCCGAGGGACTGGGTGCGCTCGTGCGGGACGACGACCAGGCGCCGGACCCACCGGCCGGTGCGCAGCAGCAGCGCGCGGTCGGTGACCCGGTACCCCGTGCGGCGCCACGCCCACGGGTCCAGCCACCGCGCACCGCGCGCGGACGTGGTGAAGCCGCCGTCCGTCCCGGTCCCCTCCATCGCGGCCGTCAGCACGCCGCGCGGGTCGGCCACGCCCAGGTCGGGCAGGACGAGCCAGACGGCGGTGAGCGCGGCGTCCCGGTCGCCGACCGGCAGGAGCACGTTCTCGGCGGCGGCGTCCTGCGCGCCCCCGTAGCCGGCGACGTTGATGTCGACGCGCCACCAGCCGCGCCGGCGCCACAGCGGTCCCTGGCTGACCCGTAGCGCCTGCACCCGGCCGGGCGGCACGGTCTGGGAGCGCGACTCCAGCAGCCCGTGCCGCAGCCGGATGCCGTCGGCGGAGATCGCCGCGTGGAAGTTGAAGTCCCGCGAGAACTGCGTCCAGAGGACGCCGACGATCCCGAGGAACGCAGGTGCCAGGAACAGCACCGCGCCGGGCTCGCGAGTCACCACGACCACCACGACCACCACGACGACCCCGGCGAGGAACGCGAGCATCGAACCGGACCGCAGCATCGCGGCGACCAGCCGCCCGGGCGGCACCTCGATCACCGGCTGCTCGGGCGACGGCTCGGCGGCGCGCCCCTCCTCCCGCTGCAGCCCGGCGGCGCGGGCCAGCAGCTCGGCGCGCAGCGTCTCGGACTGCTCCTCCCGCAGGAACGCCAGCGACACCGCGGAGCCCGGACCGCCGGCGACCTCGAGCTTGAGCTCGGCGAGACCGAGCAGGCGCGCGAGCATCGGCTGCACCACGTCGACCGCCTGCAGCCGGTCCAGGCGCGCCTTGCGCTGCTGCCGGAACAGCACGCCGCTGTGCAGGTAGACGGCGTCGTCGTCGACGGCGTACCGGGTCATCCGCCACGCCAGCGCCGCGTAGCCGAAGCCCAGCAGCGCGCCCGCCACGACGACGCCCAGCACGACCAGCCAGCCGCGCCCGGCCAGCGCCTCCCGCGCGCGGAGGAGGTCGTCGCCGGCCTGCTGGACGGCGATGAACACGAGCACCACGAGGACCTTCCAGCCCTTCACGGCCGGCGTCACCGGGTGCATCCGGTTCCACACCAGTCCGGGGGGCGCGGCCGCGGCCTCGCCCGTCACGACGGTCGCGTCGGCGGGCACGGCGTCGGCGGGCACGGCGTCGTCCGGGACGGTGGGGTCGCGCACGGCGTCGTGAGGCACGGCGTCGTGAGGCACGGCGTCGTGGGGCACGGCGTCGTGGCGCACGGCGTCGTGGGGCACGGCGTCGTCGGCGCGCGCGACCGCGGGGTCCTGGGGTCCGGCGGTCACAGTCCCGCCAGCCGGGCCTCGCCGCGTGAGGCGAGCTGGTCGCGCAGCCGGGTGGCCTCGTCGGCCGGCAGGCCGTCGATCGCCGCGTCGGTGCCCGGCGAGGCGGTGTGCAGCTGGACCTGCGCGATGCCGTAGGCGCGCGCGAGCGGCCCGGCCTGCACGTCGACGTACTGCATGCGCCCGTACGGCACCACGACCATCGAGCGGAAGAGGATGCCCTTGCGGATGAGCAGGTCGTCGGCCCGCTCGGCGTAGCCCATCGCGCGCACCTGACGCGGGACGAGCACCACGCACCACACCAGCAGCGCGGCGAGCGCGACCGGCACGGCCCACAGACCGGCCACACCGGACCACAGCGCCGCCACCGCACCGGCCACGGCGGGGACGCCGAGCGTGATCGCGCAGGTCGCGAGCCGCGCGGTCGCCAGGCGCGGCGACACCGGCTTCCACTCGACACCGGCCGGGTCGAACGGTCCGCTCTCGACGTGCGGGGAGGTCATGGCGTCATCCTTCCACCCGCGTCGAGGTGGCCGGCGCAGCGTGACGGACCCCCACAAGCCGTCGTGCCCGTGCGCCGTCCGGTGCCGGTGGCTCAGGCGGCGGCGGGGTCGGTGGCGTCCGGCCCGGCCGCCTGCTCGGCGCCGTCCCCGGGCGGCGGGGGGACGCGGCACAGGTGCTCCACGACCAGGCCGACGACGGCGAGCACCGCCGCGCCGGCCACGGCGATCGCCGCCGCGACCGCTCGCTCGCGGCGCGGCTCGATGTCGAGGTCCCCGATGACCACCAGGACCTGCGCGGCGTACCACCCGACCAGGGACGCGCCCGTGTAGCACGACGCCTTGGCGAGCACGGCGGTGCGGGCCGCCCGCAGCGGGTCCAGGTCCGGGCGCTTGCCGCGCAGGAACTGCCGCACCGCCCACCCCATGCGCAGCACCACGGCCGAGATGACCAGGAGCACCGCGACGACGAGCGGGGAGACGGGTGGCGGCGTGATCCCCTGGCCCTGCAGGGCCCACAGGACGATCCAGGCGAGCACCGTGATCGTCACCGCGACCAGGAGCAGCGTCTGCCAGCGGGTCCGTCCCATCAGGGGTGCCGGTCCCCCGGGTGCGGGACGTCGTCGGGGGCGACGACCGGGGAGAAGATCGGCGCGCGCGCCCCCGTGCCGGCGCCGGGCGTGGGCAGTGCGGGCAGCCAGTCGAGGGGGCCGTCCGAGGCACCGGCCGTCCGGGGCCCGGCGTCCGGCTCGGCGTCCTGCCTGGCGTCCGGCTCGGCGTCCTGCCTGGCGTCCGCATCGAGGTCCGGCTCCGCATCCGGCTCGTGGGCGGCGTCGGGCAACCCGGACGCCGGCTCGATCCTGCCGGCGTGGTGGTCCGGCGCGGGCAGCCCTACGCCGTCCGTGGTCGAAGGCGAGGCCGGCCCCTGCCGGGTGTCCTGCTGCGGCGCGTGCCCGGGTTCGAGGGCGGGCGCGAGGGCGGGCCCGGCGGCCGCCACGGACGCCGCGGCAGCGACGGGACCCGCGATCGCGGCGTCCGGGGACGACGGGGCCACATGGGCGTGCGCGCCGGACGACGACGGCGCCACGAGGGCGTGCGCCCCGGACGGCGGACGTGGGTCGCCCGCCACGTGGGCGTGCGGTGCGCGGTGCGTCGACGAGTCCGCCGGCGGGGGGACGGCCCGTGCCGGGTCGACCGCCTCGTGCTCACGGGGCCCGGCCGGCAGGGGGGCGGTCATCCAGTCCAGCGCCATCCAGCGGACGCCGTCACGGTCCGGCGCCGTCGCCGCCAGCGCCGACACCGGCCCGCCGCCGAGCCCGGGCAGGACGGCCTGGGGCGCGACCTGCGCCCACGGCTGCAGGACGAACGCGCGCTGGTGCGCCCGCGGGTGCGGCAGCTCCAGGTCGTCGGTGACGGCCAGCGTGGAGCCGTAGGTGATGAGGTCGATGTCCAGCGTCCGCGGGCCCCAGTGCTCCCGCCGCTCCCGCCCGTGGTGCAGCTCGATGGCCTGGACGGCGTGCAGCAGCGCCCGCGGCGCGAGCGTGGTCTGCACGATGACGACGGCGTTGAGGTAGTCGGGCTGGGCAGGACCGCCGACCGCGGCGGTGCGCGCGAGCGGGGAGACGGCGACGATCTCCACGCCGGCGACCCGCTCGACGTCGGCCACCGCCTCGCGCAGGGTGCCCTGCGCGTTGCCGAGGTTGGCGCCGAGGGCCAGGACCGCCTCGACCGGGGCCGCGGGGGCCTCGTCGAGCCGGTCGGGGTGCTCGACGGCCGGGGTGGGGCGGGAGGTCGGCGGCACCTCGCCGGTCGCGCCGTCGGCCGTGGCCGTGGTCGCGGGGGCGGCGGGGGGCGGGACGCGCCGCTCCTCCGCGGGGCGCCGCCACGGCTCGGCCGCCGGGAGCTTGTTCCGGTCCCGGTGGATCCGCACCACGACGTCGTCGAAGGGCACGGTGATCGGCGCCTGCGGCTTGTGGACGGCCACGTCGACCGCGGCGACCGACGGGTCGGCGAGCGCGGTGGCGGCGATCCGCTCCGCGACCGTCTCCACCAGGTCCGCAGGCTCCCCGGACAGCACCCCGGCGACGGCCTCGGCGAGGACGCCGTAGTCCACCGTGCGGTCCAGCGCGTCCCCGGCGGCCGCCCGGCGGGTGTCCAGGTGCACCACGACGTCGGCGCTGAAGGTCTGCCCCTCCCGGCGCTCGTGCTCGAAGACGCCGTGGAAGCCGGTGGCGGTGATGCCGGTGACGATGATCTGGTCGAGCGGACGGCCGGCCTCGTCGAGGACCACCCCGCCGCCGAGGAAGTTCGTGCTCACGTCGTCACGTCCGCCGATCTCCGTCCGTCAGGTCCCCGGTGCCGTCCGGCCTGCTGCTCGCCTGCTGACCTGAGAGCGGCGGCGACCCGCACGGCGTCCGCCGAGCCTGCCACCTCGTGCACCCGCACGCACCATGCTCCCGCGTGCGCCGCCAGGGCGGTGACCGCGGCGGTCGCAGCGTCCCGCCGCAGCGGGGGTGCGGGGACGCCGTCCGGCCCGGCCAGCAGGTGCCCGAGGAACCGCTTGCGGGACGCGCCGACGAGCACCGGGCGGCCCAGGGACGCGATCTCGTCCAGGCGCGCGAGCAGCGGCCAGTTGTCGGTGCCCGACTTCGCGAATCCCAGGCCCGGGTCGAGGACCACCTGGTCGGGCCGCACGCCCGCGGTCGCGAGCTCCGCGCACCGCTCGGCGAGCTCGCGGCGCACGTCGGCCACGACGTCGTCGTAGGTGGCCCGGGAGTCCATGACGTCCGCGTGGCCGCGCCAGTGCATCGCCACGTAGACGACCCCGAGGTCGGCGACCGCCCGGTGCATGCCCGGGTCGGCCAGGCCGCCGGAGACGTCGTTGACGACGACGGCGCCGTGCTCGACGGCGGCGCGGGCGACCTCGGCGCGGGTGGTGTCGACGCTCACCGCGGCGCCCCGGTCGGCCAGGGCCCGCACGACCGGCAGCACGCGGGCCAGCTCGTCGTCGACCGGGACCCGGCCGGCGCCGGGCCGGGTGGACTCCCCGCCGACGTCCAGCAGGTCGGCACCCTGCTCGAGCAGCGTCAGGCCGTGCGCGACGGCGTCGTCCGGCTCGAACCAGCGGCCACCGTCGGAGAACGAGTCCGGGGTGACGTTGACCACGCCCATCACCAGCGTGCGGCGCAGCGCGGTGAGCGCGGCGGGCAGCGGCGCCGGGTGCACCGGCGCGCCTGCCGGTGCAGCAGGCGGGGGGACGGCGGGGACGACCACGGCGTCAGCCTAGGGGCGAGGGGGCGTCGGGCCAGGTCAGCGACCCAGGATGAGGCTCATGGCCTCGGCCCGGGTCGCCGCGTCGCGCATCTGGCCGCGGACGGCGGAGGTCACGGTGCGCGAGCCGGGCTTGCGGACCCCCCGCATGGACATGCACAGGTGCTCGCACTCGAAGACGACGATCGCGCCGCGCGGCCGGAGGTGGTCCACGAGCGCGTCGGCGACCTGGCTCGTGAGCCGCTCCTGCACCTGCGGACGGCGGGCGTAGAGGTCCACGAGCCGGGCCAGCTTGCTCAGCCCGGTGATGCGCCCGTCCTCGCCGGGGATGTACCCGACGTGCGCGACGCCGTGGAACGGCACGAGGTGGTGCTCGCAGGTCGAGTACACCGCGATGTCCTTGACCAGGACCATCTCCTCGTGGCCGAGGTCGAAGGTCGTGGTCAGGACGTCGGCCGGCTCCAGGTGCAGGCCGACGAACGTCTCGGCGTACGCACGGGCGACCCGGGCGGGGGTGTCCCGCAGACCCTCGCGGTCCGGGTCCTCGCCCACCGCGTGGAGCAGCTCACGGACCGCTGCCTCCACGCGGGCGGCGTCGTACGGGCGGCGTGCGCCGCCGGGTGCCTGGACCACGTCAGCTGCGCGGGCCCAGGTCGGGGGTGCCTCCCGGCGGGACCGGGACGGGACCGCCGACGGGGTGCTCGCTCTTGGCGGCGGCGGCCTCGTCGGTCGGGATGATCGGGTGCCCGTTCTGCTCCGCCTTCTCGGCCGGCGTCATGACCGGGGGCCGGGTGGCGACCGGACGCTCGTCGGAGGACAGCCAGACGTCGCGCGGCGGGCGCTTGACGATCGGCGCGAAGACCTCGGCGAGCTCGGCCTGGTTGAGGGTCTCGCGCTCGAGCAGCTCCAGGACCAGGTGGTCGAGGACGTCGCGGTACTGGACGAGCACCTGCCACGCCTCGTCGTGCGCGGCCTCGATGAGCTTGCGGACCTCGACGTCGACGACGGCGGCGACCTGCTCGGAGTACTCCCGGCCGTGGCCCATGTCCCGGCCCATGAAGACCTCGCCGGAGTCCTGACCGAGCTTGATGGCGCCGATGCGCTCGCTCATCCCGTACTGGGTGACCATCTTGCGGGCGATCGCGGTCGCCTTCTCGATGTCGTTGGAGGCCCCGGTGGTCGGGTCGTGGAAGACGAGCTCCTCGGCGACCCGCCCGCCCATGGCGTACGCGAGCTGGTCGAGCAGCTCGTTGCGGGTGGTGGAGTACTTGTCCTCCAGCGGCATGACCATCGTGTACCCGAGGGCGCGGCCGCGCGGCAGGATCGTCACCTTGGTCACCGGGTCCGTGTACCGCAGGGCGGCCGCCACGATCGCGTGCCCGCCCTCGTGGTACGCGGTGATCTTCTGCTCCTTGACCTTCATGATCCGGGTCCGCTTCTGCGGGCCGGCCACGACGCGGTCGATGGCCTCGTCGAGCTCGTGGTCCCCGATGAGCTGCCGGCCGGTGCGGGCCGTCAGGAGCGCCGCCTCGTTGAGCACGTTGGCCAGGTCGGCACCGGTGAAGCCGGGCGTGCGGCGGGCGACGGCGTCGAGGTCGATGCCGGGCGCCATCGGCTTGCCCTGGGCGTGCACGGCGAGGATCTGCGCGCGGCCCTTGAGGTCGGGCGGGTCCACCGAGACCTGGCGGTCGAAGCGGCCGGGACGCAGCAGGGCCGGGTCGAGGATGTCGGGACGGTTCGTGGCGGCGATGAGGATGACGTTCGTCTTGACGTCGAAGCCGTCCATCTCGACGAGCATCTGGTTGAGGGTCTGCTCGCGCTCGTCGTGCCCGCCGCCCATGCCGGCACCGCGGTGACGCCCGACGGCGTCGATCTCGTCGATGAAGATGATCGCCGGGGCGTTCTGCTTCGCCTGGTCGAACAGGTCGCGCACGCGGGACGCGCCGACGCCGACGAACATCTCGACGAAGTCGGACCCGGAGATGGAGTAGAACGGCACGCCGGCCTCACCGGCCACGGCGCGGGCGAGCAGCGTCTTGCCGGTACCGGGCTGGCCGTACAGCAGCACGCCCTTGGGGATCTTGGCGCCGACCGCCTGGAACTTGGCGGGCTCGGCGAGGAACTCCTTGATCTCGTAGAGCTCCTCCACCGCCTCGTCCACGCCGGCGACGTCGGCGAACCGGACCTGCGGCGCCTCCTTGCTGACGAGCTTGGCCTTCGACTTGCCGAAGCTCATGACGCGGGAGCCGCCGCCCTGCATGTTCGACATCAGGAACCAGAAGATGGCCAGGATGATGATGAACGGCAGCAGCAGGCCCAGCAGGCTGGCCCACCACGACTGGCGCGGGACCTCGGAGTTGAAGCCGCCCTCGGGGTCGGCGGTCTGCACCGCCTGGACCACCGACTCGCCCTGCGGTGCGACGTAGAAGAACTCGACCGTCCGGCCGACGTCCCGGCCCTCGACGGTCAGGTCGTCCTCGAGGGAGAGCGTGACCCGCTGCTCGATGTCGACGATCTCGGCCTGCTCGACCTTGCCCTGCTCCAGGAGCTCCAGGCCGGTCGAGGTGTCGATGCGCTGCACGCGCGGGGAGAACATGGTCGACGCGACGATCCAGAGGATCGCCACGGCCAGGACGATCCAGATCACGGGACCGCGAGTGAGGCGCTTGACATTCATGAGTGACGGGGACGGGCCCCGGATCCCTCCAGATCGGGTTCGGCTGATGCGAAGTTACACGCCCGAACTGACGATCCGGTTCCCTGTTCGCCCAGGGCGGCACAGGCGCAGCCCCGCCGCGGCGGACGCCGGCTGGACCTCAGCTGCTGTAGACGTGCGGGGCGAGCGTCCCGACGAACGGCAGGTTGCGGTACCGCTCGGCGTAGTCGAGGCCGTAGCCGACGACGAACTCGTTGGGGATCTCGAAGCCGACGTAGCGCACCTCGACGTCGACCTTGGCGGCTTCCGGCTTGCGCAGCATCGTGGCGATCTCCACGCTCTCCGGCCCCCGGCTGCGCAGGTTCGCCACCAGCCACGACAGCGTCAGCCCCGAGTCGATGATGTCCTCGACGATCAGCACGTGACGCCCGTGCAGGTCGGCGTCCAGGTCCTTGAGGATGCGCACGACGCCCGACGACTTGGTCCCCGAGCCGTAGGACGACACCGCCATCCAGTCCATCTGGACCGGGCTGTGCAGGCGGCGGGCGAGGTCGGCCATGACCATGACGGCACCCTTGAGCACCCCGACCAGCAGGACGTCCTTGCCGGCGTAGTCCGCGTCGATCTGCGCCGCGATCTCGTCCAGCCGGGAGGCGAGCTGCTCCTCGGTCAGCAGGACCCGCTCCAGGTCGTCGCCCATGTCCGCAGCGTCCACCGCTGGTGCTCCTCAGTCGTGGGGGGTGTGAAGTCTCAGCCTCCCACAGAGCCGCAGGCCCGCCCGGCCGCCGGGCAGCGCGACGGGTCCCTGCCCGTGCCAGTCCGTGACCAGGGCGTCCAGCGCGAGGACGTGGCTGCGGTGCACCGACCCGGTCGGTGCACCCGCCGCGACGGCGGCCGCCCGCAGGGCCCGGCGCCGCACGGCCGCCGGGGCGGCGAGGAGCACGGCCGGGTCCAGGTCCAGGTCGCGGTCCCGCACGTCGCCCGTCGCACCGAGCCGGGCGGCGGCGAGCAGCTCGTCGGCGAGGGCGTCCAGCGCGTCGGCGTCCTCGCGGAGCTGGTCGGCGGTGCGAGCCAGGGCCGGCGCGACCCCCGGCCCCAGGGCCTCCTCGAGGGCCGGCAGGAGCCGGTGCCGGACGAGGCTGCGCCGCGGCGCGGGCCGTCCCCGGACCCCGTCGACGACGTCGCCACCGTCGTCGACGTCGCCGACCCGGCGGGCCGCGGGCGTGTTCGTCGGGTCGTGCCAGGGGTCGAGCCCGAGGGCCGCGCAGACGGCCTCGGTGTCCGCCCGGCGCAGGGCGAGGAACGGCCGCCGCAGGGGGCCGCGTCGCGACGGCATCCCGGCGAGCGAGCGCGCGCCCGACCCGCGTGCCAGCCCGAGCAGCACGGTCTCCGCCTGGTCGTCGAGCGTGTGCCCGAGCAGCACCGCCGCGGCGCCCAGGCGGCCGGCGGCCGCGTCCAGCGCGGCGTACCGGGCCTCGCGGGCGGCGCCCTCCGGTCCCCCGGCGGTCCCCACCACGACGCGCACCACCTCCACGGGCCCGAGCTCCAGCGTGCGGCACGCGGCCGCGGCGGCGTCGGCCACCTCCCGGCTCCCGGGCTGCAGGCCGTGGTCGACGACGACGGCGCCGGCGGTGACGCCGGCACGGGGCGCGACGAACGCGGTGGCCGCCGCGAGCGCGAGCGAGTCGGGCCCACCGGAGCAGGCGACCAGCACGAGGGAGCCGGCGGGCAGGTCCCGGACGGCGTCGTGCACCGCCCGGCGGGCCGCCGCCACGGCGGGCGCCGGACCGGTCATGCCGGGTCAGCCGTGCACACGTCGCACCCAGGCGGTGGGGTCGGCTATCTCCGCGGCGGTGGGCAGGTGGTCCGGCCGGCTCCACACGGCGTTCAGCCCGTCCTGGCCCACCCGCCGGCGCACCCGCCGGACGAACGCGGCCCCGTCCCGGTACTGCGCGAGCTTGAGGTCCATGCCGAGCACCCGGCGCAGCACCCGGTCGGCCGCGCCGCGGTCGGTGGAGCGACGGCGCTCGAACCGGGCGCGGATCTGGCGCAGGGACGGGACCACCGTGCGTCCGACGGCGTCCATGGCGACGTCGGCGTGCCCCTCGAGCAGCGCCATCACGGCGCCGACCTCGTCGAACAGCCGCCGCTCGTCGGGCGGGAGCAGGACCTCCGGCCCCGAGCCGCCGTCGCGGCCCCGCACCGCTCGGGCCAGGCCGGTGGCCACGGCGATCGCGCCGTCGCCGGTCAGGGGACCGTCGGCGTCGGCCAGACCGGTCAGGAGCAGGCGCAGCCGCGAGCGCAGGTGCTCCTCGAGCCAGGGCGCCGCGGCGAACTGCAGCGCGTGGGTCTGCTCGTGCAGGGCGACCCAGAGCCGGAAGTCTCGGCCGTCCAGGTGCAGCTCGCGCTCCATCCGGGCCACGTTGGGTGCGACGAGGAGCAGCCGGCCCGGGCGACCGTCCTCCGGTCCGGAACGGGTGAACGGGTCGAACTGCCCCAGCACGCGTCCGGCCAGCAGGGACAGCACCCCACCCACCTGCAGGGCCCCGGCTGAGCGCGCGGCGGCCGATGCCGGACGCCCGCCCGCGGGGAGCGTCACGCCGCGGGTGAGCGACTCCAGCATCTCGGTGTTGGCCCGGGCCCACCCGGTGCGGTCCACGACCACCACCTGCGACACGTCGACGGACGGTCGCCCGTCGGCCGGGGTCATCCCGGTGACCTCCACGACGTGCCCGGTGGCCTGCGCCGCCGCGCGGCGCAGGTCCGCGACGAGGTCGGTCATCTCCTGGCGGCCGCCGGCCCGGCCGGGTCGCACGAGGCGAGCCGCGACCTGGGCCGCGACGTCCCAGTCGACGGGCAGGCCGCTCGCGGTGGCTGCGCTGGTCCTCACCCCGTCACGGTAGCCGTGCCCCGAGGAGCACCGGGGCGCCGCACGGCGTCAGCGGCAGCCGCAGGACGCGAGCCGGCTGACGAACGCGTCGATCGCCGTCCGCGGTGCCCCCTGGCCGCCCGGCGGGGTCGCGTCCGCGACGACCGCGAAGAGCAGCGCGCGCCCGTCGGCGTCCAGCACGGTGCCGGCGAGCGAGGTGACCCCCGCGAGGCTGCCGGTCTTGGCCCGGACCTGCCCGGCCGCGCCGGAGCGCAGGTACCGGTCGGCGAGGGTGCCGCTGTACCCCGCGATCGGCATGCCCACCGCCACGGCACGCAGCTCGGGGTGGGCGGGGTCCGTGACGACCCGGAGCAGGTCGATCAGCAGGCGCGCGGAGAGGCCCGACCCGTCCGCCAGGCCGCTGCAGTCCGACAGGTGCGCCCCCGTGGTGTCCACCCCGAGGGCGCGCACCTGCGCGAGGACCGCCTGGGTGGCGCCGTCGAAGCTGCCCGGCAGGCCGGCGTCGACGGCGACCAGCCGCCCCACCATCTCGGTGATCGCGTTGTCCGACGTGTGCAGGAAGTAGTCGACGATCTCCCGCATCGGGGCGGAGCGGACCTCCGCGAGCGGCAGGGCGTCGGCGGGTGCCGTGGACCGGACCGGCTCCCCCTCGACGGTGATCCCCTCGGCCGCCAGCGCCTGGGCGAAGGTCCGGGCGGCGGAGCCGACGGGGTCGGTCTGGCGCGGCGAGTACTCCACGTCCGTGCGCAGCTTGGCGATGTCGACCGCGAGCGCGGTCACCGGCGCGGTGAACCCGTTCGCCAGGTGGCTGGGGTCCCAGGCCGGGCTCAGTGCCGGGCCGCTGAACAGCGAGTCGTCCACGCCCACGCGCACCGACGTCGTGCCGGCCAGCGTGAGCTCGCGCGCGGTGGCGCGGGCGAGGTCGCCCAGGCCGGCGTGCCCGTTGACGGCCCCCGGGTCGCCGGCTCCCGCCGCGAGCAGCATGTCCCCGCCGCCGACCAGGACCACGGCACCGTCGGCGCCCCGGACGGCGCGGGTGGCGACGGTGGCCTCCGGACCCAGCGCGCTGAGCGCCGCGACCGCGGTCACCAGCTTGGCGGTCGAGGCGGGGATCTTCGCGGTCACCGCGTCGTGTTCGGCGAGCACCTGCCCGGTCAGCTGGTCGGCCACCACGAGCCCGACCGACGGGCCGAGCCGCGCGTCCGCCACGAGCTCGCCGGCGAGGGCGGCGACCGGCGCGGTCGCCGGCACCGGCGCCGCGGGGTCCAGCGGCGCGAGCGCCTCGGCGAGGTCCGGCGCGACCACGGCGCCCGGCGCCCGCGGGAACGGGCGGGGCGCGGGCGGGACCGGGTCGAGCGTCAGCACGCCGGGGACGACGTCGTAGGCGTCAGCGACGCCGTAGCCGCCGGCCGCGAGCACCACGACGAGGGCACCGACCCCCATCACGCGTGCCACCCTGGCCATCGGCCTCCCTGTCTGCTGCCGCGCCCCGCGGACCTGTCGTCCCCCGGACGGCGGCACCCTGCGCGCCCGGTGCTGTCACACTAGTTTCTCCAGACGCGCGACGAGCCGACCGACGGCTGTGCTGCGCTCGACAACTCGTCGCCCACCGGGCCGCGGTGGCCAGCCGCCGCGCGAAGGCGGGCATGCGGAAAGGACTGCCGTGGAGTTCGACGTCACGATCGAGATCCCCAAGGGTCAGCGGAACAAGTACGAGCTGGACCACGCGACCGGGCGGATCCGCCTGGACCGCATGCTCTTCACCTCGACGCGCTACCCCGACGACTACGGGTTCATCGAGGGCACCCTCGGCGAGGACGGCGACCCGCTGGACGCGCTCGTGCTCCTCGAGGAGCCGACGTTCCCGGGCTGCCTGATCCGCTGCCGTGCGCTCGGGATGTTCCGCATGCGCGACGAGGCGGGCGGCGACGACAAGGTGCTGTGCGTCCCGGCGGGTGACCAGCGTGCCGCGTGGCGCCAGGACATCGACGACATCTCGGACTTCCACCGCCTGGAGATCCAGCACTTCTTCGAGGTCTACAAGGACCTGGAGCCGGGCAAGTCCGTCGAGGGCGCGCACTGGACCGCGCGCGACGAGGCGGAGGCCGAGATCCAGCGCTCGCGCCAGCGCGCGATCGACACCGGCTACTACACGAACGGGCACTGACGCCTCACGACGCCGTCGGTCAGGGACGCCGGAGCGCTCCCTGACCGACGGCGTGCGCGTCCCTGACGCAGCCCCGGGACGTCACGTCCGGGTCGTCCACCACGCCGACGTGGTGCACGTGGCGTTCGTCCTGCCCGCGCCGATCACACGCGACGGTCAGGACCTCGGGCGGCGCGCTGCCGTCGGCGCGGGGCACGGTCAGGGGCGACCGGCGAACGGCATGGTGTTCGCCCAGCGACCGGCCATCGAGGAGATCCGGGTGGGGACGCCCGGGCGGGCGGCCTCGACGACCTGACCACCGCCGGCGTACATCGCGACGTGGTAGACGCTGGACGGGTCCGCCGGGTCGCTGCCCCAGAAGATGAGGTCGCCGGGACGCAGCGCGTCGTAGCTGATCTTGAGCGTCTGTCGGTACTGGTCGCGCGACGTGCGCGGCAGGGTGAGCCCGGCGCTGCGCCAGGCGGCGCCGGTGAAGCTCGAGCAGTCGTACTGCGTGGGGCCGTTCGCGCCGAGCACGTACTCCAGGCCCAGGTTGGCCTTGGCCCAGGCGACGGCGGCGGCGCCCTGCCCGGCCGAGCCGCGGGACGTGCCGGTGCCCAGTCCCGGCGCGGCGGGTGCGGGGGCGGGCGTGGGGGCCGGCGCAGGCGCCGGTGCCGGAGCCGGCGCGGGTGCCGGGGCCGGCGCGGGCGCGGGGGCCGGCGCGGGCGCGGGGGCCGCGGCCGGGGGCGCGCTCGGGGCCGGGGCCGCCGGTGGCGGGGCTGCCGGGGCGGGCGGGGCGCTCGGAGCGGGCGCAGCCGGGGCGGCTCTCCCGGCGGCCGCGGGCGCCGCCGCGGCCGGTGCCGCTGCGGTCGGTGCGGTGCTCGGGGCAGCGGTCCGCTGCGCGAGCGCGGCGGCGTCCACCCGAGCGGCGCGCTCGGCGTCGACACGGTCCTGCCGGGCCCGCTCGATCTCCGCGCTCGTGCTGCGCGCCGCAGCCAGCTGGACGATGAGGGACTCGCGCTGGGACTCCGCCGCGGCGACGGCCCTCTGGGCCTCGTCCTCCGCCTGCTCGGCGGTCGCCAGCGCCGTCTCGGCGGCGGCCGCCGCGTCCTTGCTCTCGTCGACGGCGGCGTCCGCGCGGCGCTTGAGGGTGTCCGCGACGACCTTGGCCGCGCGGAACTGCTGCACGGCCCGGTCCGCCTTGCCGCCGAGCCGGCTGAGCGCGGCGCTGCGGTCGACCATGTCGTCGAAGCCGTCGGCGGACAGGAACGCCTCGACGCCGTCGACGGCGCCCCCCGAGCGCCCGGCCTGCACCGCGATCGCCACCAGGGTGCGGCGGGCGGCCTCCATGGAGACGCTCGCGTCCTGCAGGCGCTGGGCCGCCTGGGCGGACTCGGCCGCCGCGGCATCCCGGTCCTCCGCGGCCCGCAGGTACGCCTCGGCGGCGGTCCGCGCGGCGACGTCGGCCTCGTCGCGGGTGGCGCTCAGCCGCGCCAGCTCGACCTCGATGCCTGCGACGGCGCTCTGCCCGGAGGCCACGGCGTGACGGGCGGCGCGGGCCTCGTCGTCCGAGGGGGTGACGGGGGCCGCTGCCGCGGTCGCGGGGGCCATGAGGCCGGCGAGCACGCCCGCGGACAGCAGCGCCGCGGCAGGGCGGCGGGTCCGGGCTCGGTCGTGCACGGTCACGGTTCTGCTCCTCGAGGGCACGTCGGCGGTGACCGCGGACGCGGAGCACCGGAGCGACGTTAGCCACAGAAATCACACAAGGAAACAGCAGTCACACCAATCACTCGAGTCACACCGATGTCATTCGCCCCTGACGCGGACGAACCGGGCACGGCCCGCGCGGCGATCGGGTGAGGGCGCACCAGTGCCCACATGGCGAGAAGCGAGTATCACGATCTGGCGGTGCCTGCGTAGGGTGCGAGCCATGTCCCGCCGAATGTGTCGCTGACCGCGCACGTCCGGCTGCGCCTGCAGTCCGTCCCGCCGCACCGCTGCGGCCGCGGACGGCTCCGGCTCACCCCGCGTGCCACCCACCCACCCCACCCTCGCGGGCGGGCGGGTCAGCACGCTGACCTCCCTCCGCGAGCCTGCCCCCAGGAGCCATGGAGATGAACGACACCCCGCAGTGGTCCTTCGAGACCCGCCAGGTCCACGCCGGCCAGACCCCCGACACCGCCACCGGCGCTCGCGCCCTGCCGATCTACCAGACGACGTCGTTCGTGTTCCCGGACGCGGGCGTCGCCGCCGACCGGTTCGCCCTGAAGGACCTCGGCCCCATCTACACCCGGATCGGCAACCCGACCACGGAGGTCGTGGAGAACCGCCTCGCCTCCCTGGAGGGCGGCGTCGGTGCCCTGCTCCTCGCCTCGGGCCAGGCCGCCACCACGTTCGCGATCCTCAACATCGCCGAGGCCGGTGACCACGTGGTCGCCAGCCCCAGCCTGTACGGCGGCACGTACAACCTGCTCCACTACACGCTGCCCAGGCTCGGGATCACCACCACGTTCGTCAGCGACCCGCACGATCCCCAGGCGTGGCGCGACGCGGTGCAGCCCAACACGAAGCTGTTCTTCGCCGAGACGGTCCCCAACCCCCGCTCGGACGTCCTCGACATCGCCGAGGTCGCCGACGTCGCCCACGAGGCCGGCGTCCCCCTGGTCGTGGACAACACCGTGGCGACGCCGTACCTCATCCGGCCGATCGAGTTCGGCGCCGACGTCGTCGTGCACTCCGCGACGAAGTACCTGGGCGGGCACGGCTCGGCGATCGGCGGGGTGATCGTGGACGGCGGCACGTTCGACTACGCCCAGCACCCCGACCGCTTCCCGCAGTTCAACGCGCCCGACCCGAGCTACGACAGCCTCGTCTACGCCCGCGACCTGGGGGTGGGCAGCGCGTTCGGCGCCAACCTCTCCTACATCCTCAAGGCCCGAGTCCAGCTGCTGCGCGACCTGGGCTCGGCGATCTCGCCGTTCAACGCGTTCCTCATCGCCCAGGGCATCGAGACCCTGTCCCTGCGGATGGAGCGCCACGTCGCGAACGCCCAGCGCGTCGCGGAGTGGCTCGAGGCCCGCGACGACGTCCTGTCGGTGACCTACGCGGGCCTGCCGTCCAGCCCCTGGTACGCCCGCGCGCAGAAGTACGCCCCGCGGGGGCCCGGTGCGGTGCTGTCCTTCGAGCTCGACGGCGGCACCGAGGCGGGTCAGGCATTCGTCTCGGCGCTGCGGCTGCACTCGCACGTGGCCAACATCGGGGACGTCCGGTCCCTGGTGATCCACCCGGCGTCGACCACGCACAGCCAGCTCACCGTCGAGGAGCAGGCGCTGTCCGGCGTCACCCCCGGGCTGGTGCGGCTCGCGGTGGGCATCGAGCACATCGACGACATCCTCGCCGACCTGGACGCCGGCTTCCGCGCGGCCAAGGTGGCCTGAGCGCCGCGTGAGCGTCCCGCCGGCCCGCCCGTCCGCGTCCGTGCCGTCTCCCCCGGGGGTGGCCGACGCGGGCGGGCGCGGCAGCACCCGCGGTGCCCGCCTAGATTGGTCTGCTGTGCCTCTCGAGCGTGAGATCTCCCGCGGCCGGCTGCCGGCCGCGCCGGCCACCGGGACGCTGCCCACCCCGTCCCCGTCGTCGCCCCGGGTGCGCCCGGGCGTCCCCGTGCCCGCCAGCTCGGCCTGGCGCGAGGGCGACGACCCGGGCCGCCGCCGGTTCGCCGACGTCGGGCCCCTCGACCTCGAGGCAGGTGACCGGCTGCCCGCCGTCACGATGGCGTACGAGACCTGGGGCACGCTCGACCCCGACGGCGCCAACGCCGTCCTGGTCCTGCACGCCCTGACGGGCGACTCCCACGTCACCGGACCGGCCGCGCCGGGGCACCGCACCGCCGGGTGGTGGCAGGACCTGGTCGGTCCGGGGGCGCCCATCGACACCGACCGGTGGTACGTGGTCGCGCCCAACGTGCTCGGCGGGTGCCAGGGCACCACCGGACCGGCGTCCGACGCGCCGGACGGGCGACCGTGGGGCGGACGGTTCCCGTACGTGACCGTCCGGGACCAGGTCGCGGCGGAGATCGCGCTCGCGGACGTGCTGGGCGTCGACTCGTGGGCGCTCGTGGTGGGCGCGTCCATGGGCGGCATGCGCGTGCTCGAGTGGGGCGCGATGGCGCCGGACCGGGTGCGCGCGCTCGCCGCGATCGCCACCACCGCGCAGACGTCCGGGGAGCAGATCGCCTGGGCGCACACCCAGCTCGCCGCGATCCGCGCCGACGCGCACTTCGCCGGCGGTCACTACTACGACGCCGCGGACGGCGAGGGCCCGCACGTCGGGCTCGGCATCGCCCGGCAGATCGCGCACACGACGTACCGCAGCACCCGCGAGCTCGACGAGCGGTTCGGCCGCATCCCGCAGCACGGCGAGCAGACGCTCGGCGGCGGCGGACGGTTCGCCGTGCAGTCCTACCTGGACCACCACGGCGACAAGCTCGCGCGACGGTTCGACGCGAACTCCTACGTGGCGCTGACCGAGTCGATCCTGTCCCACGACCTCGGTCGTGACCGCGGCGGGGTGGAGCCGGCGCTCGCCGAGATCACCGCTCGCTCCCTCGTCGTGGCGGTGGACTCCGACCGCCTGTACCTGCCCTCGCAGTCGGAGCGGATCGCGGCCGGCATCCCGGACGCGACCCTGCGGACCATCCACTCGGACTTCGGCCACGACGGGTTCCTCATCGAGGCAGACCAGCTCGGGCCGATCGTCACCGAGTTCCTCGCCGGGGCCTGAGCCGGTCAGCGGTCGCTGGTCGCGGTCGGCCGCCCTGCCTGCCAGCCCGGGGGCTGTCCTGCGGGACGGCCGCGCGTAGGTTGACCGGATGCTCGCCGCCTACGCCGCCCGGCTGGACCCCCGCGACTCTCTCGACGGCCTCGAGGTCGGCGATCGACCCGAGCCGGAGGCCCGTGAGCACTGGACGACCGTCGACGTGCGCGCCGCGTCGGTCAACCACCACGACCTCTGGTCGCTGCGCGGGGTCGGGCTGCCGGTCGAGCGGCTGCCCATGGTCCTGGGGACGGACGCGGCCGGGACGACGCCGGACGGACGGGACGTCGTCGTGCACGGGGTGATCGGCGCGAACGGGCACGGGGTGGGCCCGACCGAGACCCGGAGCCTGCTGTCCGAGCGCTATCCGGGGACGTTCGCGGAGCGGGTCGCGGTGCCGAGCTGGAACCTGCTGCCCAAGCCGCCGGAGATCACGTTCGCCGAGGCGTCGTGCCTGCCGACGGCGTGGCTGACCGCCTACAGCATGCTGTTCACCCGCGGCGGGGCGGCGCCGGGCGACCGGGTCCTCGTGCAGGGCGCCGGCGGCGGGGTGTCCACCGCGGCGGTGCTGCTCGGCGCCGCGGCGGGGCTGGAGGTGCACGTGACGAGCCGCGACGGGGGCAAGCGTGACCGTGCCCTCGCCCTGGGGGCCGCCGGCGCGACGGAGCCGGGCGGGCGCCTGCCGACCCGGGTGGACCTCGTGGTCGAGACCGTCGGTGCGGCGACCTGGGGCCACTCGGTCCGCTCCGTACGGCCGGGCGGCACGATCGTCGTCGCCGGCGCGACGTCCGGCGATGCGTCCCCGGCCGAGCTGACCCGGCTGTTCTTCCAGGAGATCCGCGTGCTCGGGGTCACGATGGGGACGCGCGAAGACCTCGCGGCCCTGCTCAACCTGCTGGTCCGGACCGGCGTCCGGCCGATCGTGGACCGCGAGCTGCCGCTGACCCGCGCGCGGGAGGGCCTGGCGTACCTGCAGGCGGGCACCCAGTTCGGCAAGGTCGTGCTCACGCCCGCCTGAGCCGCTCGGCGTCAGGCGTCCCGGGGCTCCGGGCCGGCGCCCGCCGGCGCCGCGGAGTCGATGGAGCGGGCCTCGCTGTCGGCGGTCGCCCCGGTCGCCTCGCTTCCGGCCGTCGCCTCGGTCACCTCGGTCGCCTCGGTCGCCTCGGTCGCCTCGGTCGCCTCGGTCGCCTCGGTCGCCTCGGTCGCCTCGGTCGCCTCGGTCGCCTCGGTCAGGGTCGGGCCGCCGTCGCCCACGCGCCACGCGCGCCAGCCGTCGAGGGGTGACTCCGCGTCGGCGAGCACGGTCGCCGCGACGTCGGGGTCGGCGACGACGACGCCGTCCGGCAGCTGGAGGAGCCCGTCGGGCCGCAGGACGACGACGAAGCGCTGGCCCCGACGCAGCCGGGTCCAGACGAGCTCGGCCGCCTCGCCCAGCCGTCGCGCCAGCCCGGCCAGCGCGGGAAGTGCCACCGGATCTGCCGGTTCGCCAGGCGCCGCGGGCTCGGCGTCGTCGGCCGGCTCGGTCCCGGGCTCGGCGTCGTCCCGGGGCTCGCCGTCGTCCGGCTGCGCGTTGGCAGGTGCGACGGCGGTCGGCGCCTCGTGCGCCGGACCACGGGCCGCGGGCTCGTCGGCTGCGGCGTCGGCCTGGGGTTCCGCCGCGGCCTCCGGCTCGGGACCGTCGGGGGCGGACGCCGCCTCGTCGGGCGCACCGGTCCCGTCGGTCGGGTCGGTCGCGGTCGCGGCGAGGTCCTTCCCGGACACGTCGCCGACCACCTCATCGGCGTCCTGGGAGTCCTCGGCGACACCGGGTCCTGGTTCGGCTGCCACGACGGACATGGCCGGTGTGCCGTCCTCCAGCTCGGCGACCTCCACACCCACCGGCTCTGGGCCTGCGGCCTCCGACGGCTCGACTGCCCCGTCAGCCGGCTCGACCTCGTCGCCAGGCCCGGTGTCCTGGGCCGGCGCCCCTTCCGGGGCCGTGGAGTGCTCCCCCGGCGCATCGCCCTCGTCGTGCGGCGGCGCGACCTCGGCGAGCACCTCGGCGTCGTCCACCACGGCGGCGTCGTCCGAGCCCTCGACGTCCCCCAAGCCCTCGGCCTCCGACCCCTCGGCGTCGACCAGCCCCTCGGCGTCCTCCGACCCCTCGGCGTCGTCGGACGTCGCCGGCGGCGTGTCGTCCACCACCGGCGCGCTCGGCTCCCCCGCCGGCTCCGGCTCCCCACCCGGGGCCTCCTCAGGGTGCGACGGGTCGGGGGCGTCGTCGGGCCACGCGGCGGCGGGCTCGTCCCGAGCCGCGGGCACCGGACCGACGGGGACCGGCAGCACGGACGGGAACGTCCCGCCCGGCGCGAGGGCGCCCACGACCCGCTCCCGGTCGGAGGCGGCGGGCACGACGTCACCCGGCGCCGGCGTCCCGGCCCCGGTCAGCACGGGCAGCGCGCCGGTCGGCGGCACGGCACGCAGGCTCGACGGCTCCACCGGACGGCGGGCGGGCAGGTTCGGCGCGAGGGGGGAGACCTCGGCGTACCGGCGGCCGTCGGCCCCGCGCAGCACACCGAGCTGCAGCACCTCCAGGCGCCGTCCGGGACCGCGCAGGAACTCCACGGCGTCCACCACGTTCTCGGCGACCTCCGAGCACAGCAGGAACAGCCGCGCCCCGCCGTGCCGCGCGGCCGCGTGCGCGCGGGCGACCGGGACGGTCTCGCGGAACGCGACCAGGTCCGTCGCGAAGTCCTCCGGCCCCGACCGGTAGGCGCGTGCCAGGTCCACCGAGCTCATCCGGGCCGCCGCACCGGCGTGGCGCAGCGCGCGGGTCAGGGCGCCGCTGTCGAGCAGCTGCACGACCTCGACGACCACGGGCTGGCCGGCGGCGTCCACGGCGAGCAGGTCGGGCTGGTCGGACCCGGGAGCCCCCGCGGCGACCGGGAACAGCGGCTCACCGAGCAGGCTGACCAGGTGCTGGGTGACCAGGGCGCGGCCGTCGGTGTCGAACGTCCCCGCGGCAGGCTGCATCGGCTGCAGGACCGTCGGACGCCCGGTCTCGAGCTCGAAGATCGGCATGCGGCGCTCCCTGTGCGGGGGTCGGTCCCCCGGTGGTGTCGTCCTGAGGTCGTGCGGTGGTGCCGGCTGCGCACCACGGGCCGCGGTGGACGGCGGCCGGGCGGGTCAGTCGGTCGCGAGCCGTGCCTCGACGCGGTCCACCTTGCCGGTCAGCTCGCCGGTGCGGCCCGGCCGGATGTCGGCCTTGAGCACCAGGGACACGCGGGTGCCGTGCCGTCCGGCGGCCTCGGTCGCCCGACGGACCACGTCCATGCACTCGTCCCACTCCCCCTCGAGGGTCGTGAACATCGCGTCGGTGCGGTTCGGCAGGCCCGACTCGCGCACCACGCGGACGGCGTCGGCCACTGCCTCGGTCACGGAGTCGCCGGAGCCCAGCGGCGCGACGGAGAAGGCGATCAGCATGGGGTCCACTGTAGGCAGAACCGGCCGGGCTCCGGCCCCGGGGCGCGGGGCCTGCCCGACCGGCTCGCCGCCGTCAGCCTCGCACGGGCGGGCGGGTGCGGCCGGGCAGCCGGTCGGCAAGCAGCTCCGCGAGCGCCGTGCCCCGGACCCCCGCCAGCTGCTCGGCCTGGGTGCGGCAGGAGAACCCGTCGGCCAGGAACACGTCCCCCGGCCCGGCCGCCCGCAGCGCCGGGAGCAGGGCGTTCTCGGCCACCGCGACGGACACGTCGTAGTGGCCCTTCTCCATCCCGAAGTTGCCGGCCAGGCCGCAGCACCCGGCCAGGGTGGTGATCGACGCGCCCGCCCGCTCGAGCAGGCCGCGGTCGGCGTCGAACCCCATGACCGAGTGCTGGTGGCAGTGCGGCTGGACGACGGCGGTCACGTCGGACAGGTCCGGCACGGTCCACCCGGACTCCGGGTCGGGTCCGATCGGCGCCGGGGAGGTCAGCAGCTCCGCGAGGGTCTTCGTGACGCGGGCGACCGCGACGGCGCGCGGGTCGTCGGGCAGCAGGTCGAGCAGGTCCGAGCGCAGCACCGCGGTGCAGGACGGCTCCAGCCCGACGATCGGCACGCCGTTGACCGCGTACGGGCCGAGCACCTCCAGCAGGTGCGTCAGCCGGCGCCGCGCCCCGTCGAGCTGGCCGGTGCTGATCCAGGTGAGCCCGCAGCACGCCTCCTGGTCGGGCACGAGCACCTCGTAGCCGGCCGCCCGCAGGACCCGCACCGCGGCCTGCGGGACGCTCGGGGACAGCGTGTCGCTGAACGAGTCTACCCACAGCAGCACCGGCTGCCGGGTCGGGGTGCCCTCGGCCGCGCGGGCGTCGTCGCCCCCGGCCAGCGCGGCGGCGGACGCGCCCGGCGCCACGGCTGCGCGCCCGGCCGTGCTGCGACGCCACCAGGTGCGGAACGGCATGGTGGCGAAGCGCGGGACGGTGCGGCGGGTGTCCATGCCCCCCGCGGCCAGGACCAGCTTCGCCACCGGGCGCACGCCCAGCACCGCGTTGACGAGCTCCGGCGCGAGCCCGGCGAGCCGTCCCCAGCGCGGCAGCCAGCCCAGCGCGTAGTGGTTCACCGGGCGCAGGCGCCGCCGGTAGGTGCGGTGCAGCGTCTCCGCCTTGTACTGCGCCATGTCGACGCCAGCCGGGCAGTCGCTCGAGCACGCCTTGCACTGCAGGCACAGGTCCAGCACCTCGTGGACCTCGGCGGAGCGGAAGCCGCGGGACACCAGGGACCCGTTCGCCATCTCCTGCAGCACCCGCGCGCGTCCGCGGGTGGAGTCCTTCTCGTCGCGCGTGGCCAGGTACGACGGACACATGAACCCGCCCGCGGCGGTGGTGTCCGCCCGGCACTTGCCGACCCCGACGCACCGGTGCACGGCGGTGGTGAAGTCCCCAGCGTCGTGGCGGAACGCGAAGCCCCCGTCGGCGGCGATCGGCAGCGCGGCCGGGCGGCGCAGGTCCGCGTCCAGCGGCCGCGGGCGCACGACGACGCCGGGGTTGAGCACGTCGGCCGGGTCGAGCAGGTTCTTGAAGCCCTCGAACATCGCGATCGCGTCCGGGGAGTACATCAGGGGCAGCAGCTCCCCGCGCGCGCGGCCGTCACCGTGCTCGCCGGACATCGACCCGCCGTGCGCGGCGACCAGCCGGCCGGCGTCCATCATGAACGCGCGCAGCGGGTCCCCGGACCGCTCCAGAGGGATGTCGAGCCGCAGGTGCACGCACCCGTCGCCGAAGTGCCCGTAGGCGAGGCCGTCCACGCCGTGGGAGGCCATCAGCGCCTCGAGCTCGCGCAGGTAGCCGCCGAGCCGCTCGGGCGGGACCGCGGAGTCCTCGAAGCCCGGCCACGCCTGCTCGCCCGACGGGGTCCGGCCGCCGAGGCCGGCGCCGTCCTCGCGGATGCGCCACATGGCTCGTGCCTCGGGCCCGGGCGGGAACACCGCGGTCGCCCGGGTCCCGGCGTCGGCCGCGAGGGCGCGCGCGCGACCCAGGGCCTCGTCCAGGTCGTCGCCGCCGACCTCGACCATGAGCCAGCCCGCGCCCTCCGGCAGCGTGGGGACCGACGACGCCCCGCGCAGCCGGCGGACGACGTCGACCAGGCGTGCGTCCATGCCCTCGATCGCCAGCGGCCGGTGCGCGAGGAGCGCCGGGACGGCGTCGGCGGCGGTCGGCATGTCGGGGTAGCCCAGGACGACGAGGACCGGCGCTGCGGCCACCGGCACGAGCCGGACGGTGGCGCCCAGGATGGTCACGACGGTCCCCTCGGTGCCGACGAGCGCCTTGGCGAGGTCGGCCCCGTTCTCGGGGAGCAGGTGCTCCAGGGAGTACCCGGACACCTGGCGGCCGAAGCGGCCCAGCTCCGTGCGGATGACCGCCAGGTTCGCCCGCACGAGCCCGTCGAGGCCGGGGACCACCTCCAGGCCCCGGCCGGCGGTGAAGCGGCGGCCGGTCCCGTCGACGACGTCCAGCTCGAGGACGTTGTCGGCGGTGCGGCCGTAGGCGACCGCGCGCGGACCGCAGGCGTTGTTGCCGATCATCCCGCCGAGGGTCGCGCGGGCCTGCGTGGAGGGGTCCGGCCCGAAGCGCAGCCCGTGCGGCGCGGCCGCCCGCTGGAGCGACGACATGACGACGCCCGGCTCGACCCGGGCGGTGCGCGCCTCGGGGTCGACGTCGAGGATGCGGTGCACGTGGCGGGACAGGTCCAGCACGAGACCGGGTCCGACGGCGTTGCCGGCGACGGACGTCCCCCCGCCGCGGGTGGTGATCGGCACGCCGGCGCCGCGGGCCACCTCGAGGGCGGCCAGCACGTCGTCCGGGTCCTGCGGGAAGGCGACGACCTGGGGGACGACGCGGTAGTTGGACGCGTCGGTGGAGTACTCCGCGCGGCGGCGCGTGGAGTCGTCGACGGCGCCGCGCATCGCCGCGCGCAGGGCGGCCACGAGGTCGCGGTGGTCGGCGGGGGTGGGGTCCGCCGCGGGTCGGGCGGGGCTCACGATCGACACGGGGACCAGTGTCCCATCGTCGCCCGGTCGGACGTGCCGACCGGCCACGGCGGGGGATCCGCACGTGGCCGGCCGGCTGCGCTCCGGCGTCCGTCGGGCACGGACCGGCAGCGTCCCGCGCCGCCGGGCACCGGCTGCGCCGGTCAGGCCAGCGCGGCGTCCAGCGTGATCGTCGTGCCGGTCAGGGCCTTGCTCACCGGGCAGGTGGCCTTGGCCGTCTCCGCCGCCGCGGCGAAGCCGGCCTCGTCGAGACCCTCGACCTCGCCGCGGACGCGGACCTTGACCTCCGAGATGCGGAAGCCGCCGGCCGGGTCCGGGACCAGGGTGACGTCGTCGGTGACCTCGAGGGAGATCGGCGTGCCACCGGCCTCCGCGATGACGGCGGAGAGCTGCATCGCGAAGCAGGAGGAGTGCGCCGCGGCGATGAGCTCCTCGGGGCTGGTGGTGCCGCCGGCCTCGTCGGCCGCGCGCTTGGGGAAGGAGACGTCGTAGGTGCCGACGCCCGAGCTGCTCAGCTCGACCTGGCCCCCGCCCTCCATCAGCGTGCCGTTCCAAGCCGTGCGTGACGTACGGGTGGGCATGTCGCTCCTCGCGGTCGGGATGCGGGCGCCGTCCGGCGTCCGCGTCCCACCGTAGGACGCAGGGGCGACGGCGTCAGCCGATGAACTCCCAGTGCCACGGCTCGGGCTTGGACCCGCCGGAGCTCGCCCAGTCCGGCAGGTCCCAGCCGAAGTCGCCCGCGTTGGCGGCCATCCAGCGGTGCTGGCGCGTGCCGAACGTCTCGACGCCGCCGGCCAGGTCCACCGCGACGCCGCGGCCGTGGTTGGAGGTGCCCGGCACGGCGCACAGGTAGCCCTTGACCCGGCGGCAGGCCACCTGCGCGGCGTAGGAGCGGTAGGAGTCGCTGATCGCCGGCGACTCGCCGAACTCCGCGGTGTACGCGGCGTCGAGCGCGGCGAACGCCTCGGCGGCGTCGCACCGCAGCTGGTGCCCGCCCCCGACGGCCAGGTCGCACAGCGCGTCGGCCGGGACGCGCCCGTTGGCGTAGGCGTCCAGGGACACGCGCTGGGCCTCCTTGGCGGCGGCCTCCGCCGCTGCGGCGGCCGCGGCCTGCGCGGCGGAGGCGTCGGCGGCCTGCTGCGCGGCGGCGGCGGCCTGCTGGGCCGCGAGCGCGGCGTCGGCGGCGGCCTGGACGCGCGCGGTCTGCTCGGTCACCGTGGCGACCGCGGCGAGGATCTCGGCCGACAGGTCGTCCTCCGGGGCCGCGTCGTCGGCCGGGGCCGGGGCCTCGGTCGCACCCTCGATGCCACCCGGGCCCGTGGTGGTCTCCGGCGTGGCCCCCGGGTCGGTCGCGACGTCGGACGTCGGCGCGGCGGTCGCGGGCGCCGAGGTCGCGGGCGCTGCGGTCCCGGACGTCCCGGCGCCCTGCTCGGGGGCGGCGGCGTCGGCGGCGGCCGGCGCGGCGCCGTCCGGGTCGGCCCCGGTGCCGTCGGCGGCCGGCGTGGCCGTGGCCTGCGGGGCGTCCTGGGTGCCGGTGGTCGGCGCCGGTCCGCGGTCGCCGGTCGCGCGCGAGGCGCGGTCGCTGCGGTCCACCGCAGCGGCGTCGTCGGTGGCGGCGTCCGTCACGACGTCGTCCGCAGCGACGTCGTCCGCCGCGGCGTCCTCGACCGCGGCGTCGGCGCCGTCGGTCGGCGCGATGGGCGCGGTCGGGGCCTCGGAGAGGAGGGCGCTGAGCCGGTCGACCGCGGCGGTCAGCGGCGCCAGGTCCGCCTCGCTGACCGTCGAGGCGGCCACCGTCCGCACGGCCTCGGCGTCGGCCACGGCGTCCTGGCCGGTCGCCACGGCGCGCTGGCGCTCCGCCGCGACGGCCTCGCGGTGCGCCTCGACCACGGCACGCTGCTGCGTCTGCTCGGCCTCCACCGTCGCCTGCTGGGTCGCGGACTCCGCGACGGTGTAGCCACCCACGCTGAGCGCGAGGGCGAGCACGAGGCCGCCCTTGGCGGCCGCACCGGCGAGGGCACGCGAACGGCTCACCCGCACGGCGGGGGCACGATGCCGACCGCCGGACGAGCGCCGCGTTGTCGGCATCCTGTCACTCACCCGCAACACGTTAAGCGACGTCGTAACGGATGCGTAACAGTCTGGCCCTGTGTCCTGCCTCACCCGCACCGGCTCTGTCACGCATGCGTGACGGTGACCTACGCTCGAGCCCGTGGAACTCGACCCGGGGTCGGTGCCCCCCGCGTCGGTGCCGGTACCGAGCCAGGGGCTGGACGACCTGTACGACATCGGCCGTCTCGCCGACCGTCTCGGGGTCGAGCACGCCACCATCCGCGTCTGGCTCTCCCGCAAGGTCCCGTGGCTGCCGCCGCCGGACGGGCGGCTGAACGGCGGTGCGGTGTGGCGAGCCTCCACCCTCGAGGGGATCGAGGAGCGCCGCGCACCCGGACGCCCCGGGCCCAAGCGCCAGGTCACGACCCCGCCCGCCTGACTGCTCGTCACCGCACCCGTCGACGGAGGCGGTCCCGCACCACCCGCCGACGGCGAGACCTACCCTGGACGCGGGTGACGACGGTGGAGGTGCGGCCATGGCGGACCCAGGGAGCGACCGCAGCGACCCGTCCGGCGTGCCGGACGTCGCCGCCGCCATGGCGGCGCTGGACCGCCGGGCCTTCCTGCCCGCCGACCAGCACGCGTCCGCGCACGAGGACCGGCCGCTGCCGATCGGGCTCGGGCAGACGTGCTCCCAGCCCTCCACCGTCGCCGCGATGCTGCGGCTGCTGGACGTGCCCCCGGGGGCCCGCGTGCTGGACGTCGGCGCCGGGTCCGGATGGACGACCGCCCTGCTCGCGCTGCTCGTCGGACCGCACGGGTCCGTCCTGGGCGTCGAGCTCGAGCCCGAGCTCGCCGAGCGCGCGGCGGCCTGCGTCGCCGCGGGCGGGACGCCGTGGGCCCGCGTCGTGACCGCGCGACCCGGTGTGCTGGGCTGGCCGGACGGCGACGGCTACGACCGCATCCTGTGCTCCGCCTCGCCGCGGGCCCTGCCCGACGAGCTCGTCCAGCAGCTGCGCGACGGCGGGCGCCTCGTGCTGCCCGTGGAACACACGATGTGGGTGGTCGACCGGCGCGGCGAGGACGTCGTGCGGCGTCCTGCGGGGTCGTACCGGTTCGTGCCGCTGCGCTCGCGCCCCGGCGCGAGCGACTGAGGGCCGGCGCCGACATGCCCCGGCAAGGGAGCGACCGCCCGGGGGCCCACAGCCCGCGGTCGCGCGGGGGACCGCCCCGGGCGGCCTCCCGCCCTGACCCGTCCGGCTCAGCGCCGCCACCCGCCGGAGTGACGCCGCCACGGCCGCCCGGCTACCGTGCGGACGCCGCCGACCCAGCCGCCTCCCCGTGGCACGGCCTCGCCACCCCCGCACCCGGGCCCCGCCCCGCTCCGAACAGGACCCCCATGCGCCGCGCGTCGTCCGCCGCTCTCGTCACGCTGGTCGTCACGTCCGTCCTCGCCGCGAGCGCCGCACTGGGCACGCCGGCCGCGGCCGACCCGGGGGACCGCGGACCGAGCGGCGCGCTCCTGAGCGCGTCGGCGCCGAGCGGCGCGACCTCCGGCCCGACCGGGGACCTTTGGCCGGCCGCGGCGCAGGGCGGAACCGGTCTCGACCCCGACCTCGTGGAGGCCGACGGTGAGGTCGCCGCGTTCGTCCAGCTCGCCGCCCCGTCCGCCGCCGACGTCGCGGGCGCCGGTGGCGACGCGGCCGCGGTGGAGGCGGCGGAGCAGCACATCGAGGACCTCGCGGCGGCGCTCGTCCCCGCCGGGCCGGACGCCGCGGCCGGCCCCGGGGTCGCCGCCGGGACCGTCACCGCCGCTCAGGAGGCCGAGCCGGACGACCAGCCGGACGACCAGCCGGAGGCCCAGCCGGACGACCCGGCCACGCCGCAGCGGCTGTCGGTGACGACGAACGTGCTCGCGGGCGCCGTCGTCCGCGGGGACGCCGCCCTGGTCCGCGAGCTCGCCGCCTCACCGGACGTCGTCGGCGTCCACCGCATCGTGCCCAAGCGCGTGATGAACAGCTCGACCGCCGTGCTCACGCGCACGCCGGACGCCTGGCGCTCCGCCGGCCGGACGGGCGAGGGCGTGCGGGTCGGGGTCGTCGACACGGGGCTGGACTACACCCACGCGACCTTCGGAGGCCCCGGCACGCCGGAGGCCTTCGCGCAGGCGTACGGGCGTGACGGGACCGGGACGTACCCCGCCGACCTGGTCGACCCGGCGAAGTTCCTCGGCGGCGTGGACCTCGCCGGGCCCCGCTACGACGCCGGCGGGGGGCCCGGGACCATCCGGGACCCCGACCCGGACCTCAACCCGATCGACCCGCGGTCGGACGCCGACGTCCTGGGGCACGGCACGCATGTGGCCGGCACCGGCTTCGGGTACGGCGTGCTGCCGGACGGCAGCACGTTCCGCGGCGACTACGAGAGCCTCACCGACCTGTCCGGGTGGCGGGTCGGGCCGGGCTCCGCCCCCGGCGCCGGGGTCTTCGCCCTGAAGGTCGTCGGTGACCTCGGCGGCACCACGGAGCTGATCATCCCGGCCCTGGAACGGGCGATGGACCCGGACGACGACGGCGACTTCTCCGACCACCTCGACGTGGTCACCGTCTCGCTCGGCGAGGACCGGCTCCCGGCGGACGACCCGGAGAGCCTGTTCGTGGAGCGGCTCGCGGACCTCGGGGTCCTCACGGTGCTCGCCGCCGGCCAGGCCGGTGACGTCACCGACGGCACCGGTGCGCCGGCCACGGCGCGCAGCGGCCTGACGGTCGCCGCCTCCGTCGGCGACGCCCGGCTCCACGACGCCGTCGAGGTCCTGCAGGCGCCCGACCGCGACGTCGTCGGCAGGCACCCGGCGCAGTCCTCGACGCAGCTCGTCGTCCCGGACGGGGACGAGGACGGCGGGGACGTCACCGCCCCGGTCGTCTTCCTCGGTGAGGACGTCACCGGGTGCACCCCGCTGACGGAGTTCGCCGACCGGCTGGCCGGCGCCATCGTCTGGCTGCACTGGGACGACGACCCCGCGGCGCGCACGTGCAGCAGCGCGGACCGGTTCGACCACGCGGAGGACGCCGGCGCGGTCGGCGTCCTGGTCGGCACGGAGCTGCCGGACTTCGACGTCAACCTCGGCGGCAACGCGTCCATCCCGGGCGCGCAGCTCACCGCGGCCAGCACGGACCGGCTGCTCCCGCTGATCCGGCAGGGCGGGGTCACGATGCGCCTGGGCCCGTCGCTGGCGCAGTCGCAGTACGTGGTCGACGAGTCGCTCGACGAGACCCTGTTCGACCTCTCCCCCCGTGGCGTCCACGGCTCCCTCGGCGTCGTGAAGCCGGACGTCGCCGCGCCGGGGGCGACGATCCTGTCCGCGCGGTCCGGGAGCGGCACGGGCAGCGAGTCCCGGTTCGGCACGTCGATGGCCGCACCGCACGTCGCCGGCATCGCGGCGCTCGTGCGCGACGTGCACCCCGGCTGGACGCCGGCCCAGGTGAAGGCGGCCGTCATGAACACGGCGACGCGCGACGTCCGGGCGGGGCAGGGCGACCGCTCCCCCGTGTACGGGCCCCTGCGGGTCGGGTCCGGACGGGTCGACGCGCTGGACGCCGTCCGCACCACCACGCTGGCGTACGCGACCGACGACGCCGCCCTGGTGTCCGTGACGTTCGGCGTCGTGCCGGTCGGCGACCGGGTGGTCACGCAGCGCCGGACGGTGACGGTGGAGAACACCGGCACCCGCCCGGTCGAGTACCGCACGTCGTTCGCCGCCGCGACGACGTCCGGGGGGGCGCGCGTCACGGTGTCGCCCGAGACGGTGACGATCGCCCCGGGATCGCAGGAGCGGGTGACCCTGACGCTCACCGTCGACCCGGCGACCCTGGAGAAGCGGCTCGACCCGACGTCGTCCCCGGTGGTGGACGGCCTCGGCGCTCCGCGGGACTTCCTGACCGCGGTGAGCGGCCGGCTCGTCCTGCAGGGGGCGGACGGCGAGCTGCGCGTGCCCGTGGTCGCCGCCCCGCGGCTGGTGTCCGACCTGACGGCCGAGCCGGTGGTCCTCCCCGGCGCCGGCGCGGCGAGCGCACCCCTGACGGTGACTGGGCGAGGTGCCCGGAACGAGGGGTGGACGCCCATGGTCGCCCCCCTCCAGCTGGTCGCGACCAGCCCCGCGCTGCCGACCTCCCCGTCCGGGGGGACCTCCTCCGCCGTCGCCGCCGGCGACCTGCGCGCCGTCGGCTTCGCCTCCACCGCCCCGCAGCTCCGCGCCGCGGGCCTGGACCCGACGCAGGGCGTGGTCGGCATCGGCGTGGCGACGAGCGGCGAGTGGGCCAGCCTCGGCTCGTCGTCCTCGGAGGGCGACAGGCTCGACGAGGTGCACGGTGCGATCCAGGTGGACACCGACGTCGACGGTGACGGCCGCGACGACTTCCGCACCGTCGTGCGCAAGTTCCCCGGCAGCGACCTCACGATCGCCGCGACGTACGACGCGCAGCTCTGGGTGAGGGGCTTCGACGGCGTCAACGGCGTCGGCGACGCGATGAACACCACCGTCTTCGACAGCAACGTCGTGGTCGTGCCGATCCCGCTCGCAACCCTCGGCGTCGCACCGGGCCGCACGGTGACGATGTCGGTGTCGACCTGGTCGCCCGACGTGGCGGACCCCGCGGGCGTCCTGGACTCCGTGGGGCCGTTCACGGTCGACCCGTACGCGCCCGAGTACTGGTTCGACGGCGGCCGGGAGCCGGCGCTCCTGTTCGACGCGGCACCCGGCTCACCGGTGACGGTCCACCGCGACGCGGCGCCGGGCGCTCCCGCGCCGCAGCTGCTCGTCCTGCACACCCTGAACGCCGGCCCGGCCGCCCGCTGGCAGGTCGTGGACGTCACCGCGCCGGCGGCCACGCCGACGACCACGGTTCTCCAGGCCGCCGGCACCCCGGCGGTCGGATCCCCCGTGCGGCTGACGGCGACCGTCACGCCGGCCGGGGCGACGGGCTCGGTCGACCTCGTCGACGGCGATGGGACGGTGCTCGCCACGGCGCCCGTCGTGGGCGGGCAGGCCTCCGCCACCGTCCGGCTGGGTGCCGGCGAGCACCGCGTGACCGCCCGGTTCACGCCCGACGACCCGCAGTGGGCGGCGTCCGCGTCCGAGGCGGTGACCGTCACGGTGCCGCAGGCCGCGTCGTCGGTGACGTTCCGCCTCACCGACCGGGCCGTGGAGTACGGCGACCTCACGACGGCGCTCGTCGAGGTGCGAGCGGCCGCCGGGACGCCGTCGGGCACCGTGGAGGTCCTCGTCGGCGACGCCGTCGTGGCGACCGGTGAGGTCGTCGTGGACGGCTCCACCGGGACCGCCCGCGTCGACCTGCCCCGTGACGTGCCCGTCGGGGGCCACCGCGTCACGGCGCGCTACGTGGGCAGCACCGACGTGGCGCCGTCCGACGACTGGCTGCGGCTGCGGGTGACTCCGGCGGACGCGCGCGTCGCCCTGTCGGCACCGAGCTGGACGGTCCGGCCGGGCAGCAGCCCGACGGTGACCGTCACGCTCTCCGGCGCCGACGGCGCCCCGGCGCCGACCGGACGCGTCACGGTCCTGCTCAACCTGCGCCGGGTGGGCAGCGCGGACCTCGGGCCGGACGGGACCGTCACGGTGACGCTGCCGGCCGTCCGGCGCGGGGGCGTGGTCAGCGCGGTCTACGGCGGTGACGACGGGTACCGGCCCGACGTCGAGGTGCGGGCGCTGCGGGTGCGCTGACCGGCGTCCCGGGGTCGCGGGTGCGCGTGGGGCGTTCCCGGGCTGGTGGCGTGCCGGTCAGAACAGGACGTCGACCTCGGCGTCCGGGGCGCGCTCCGCGGTGCGGGCCGTGGTGGCACCGCGGGCCGTGCGGGTGGTGCGCGCCGGCGCCGCGGGCGCCACGGCGGGCGGGAGCGTGCGCTGCGGTGTCGGGCGCCCGGCCTGGGCCTCGCGCGCCGCGGCCCCGGCGAGCTGGTCGGCCGCCTCGTTGAACCGGTCGCCGACGTGGCCGCGCACCCACGTGAAGGTGACCGGGCCCGGGCGCTCCGCGATCGCGCGCTCGATCGCCTGGACCAGCGCGAGGTTCTGCACCGGCCCGCCGCTCGCCGTCCGCCAGCCCTTGCGCTTCCACCCCGCGACCCACACCGACGCGCACTTGATCGCGTAGAGCGAGTCCGCCTCGATGTGCAGCGGCTCGGCGCCCGGGTGCGCCTCGATCGCCTCGTGCACGGCCATCAGCTCGGCGACCTGGTTCGTCCCGGACACCGCACCACCGGACGCCGAGGGGCCGGTGTGGTCCACCCAGGCCCAGCCGATCGCCCCGCCCGGGTTGCGCAGGCAGGAGCCGTCCGTGCTGACGGTGATCACGTGTCGGGCGCTCCTGACGGGGGGACGGTCCGGGCGACCCCTGCCGGGTCGGGTCCGGTCGGGTCTCGCAGGGCATTCTGCCGTCCCTCCGGCGACGCCTGGCACGCGCCGCCCCGACGTGCAGCGCCGGTCACCCTCTGTGCATGCTGGGCCCATGCCCCTGACCGGTGAGTACGAGCCGAGCCCCAACCAGCAGACCCGCGAGCAGGTCGAGCTCTACGAGAGCTCCGGCGGCACGGACGGCCTGACCCTGCGTGGCGTGCCGTGCGTCATCCTCACGTCGGTAGGGGCGAGGTCCGGCCGGCTGCGCAAGGCCGCGCTCATGCGGGTGGAGCACGGCGGCGCCTACGCCGTGGTGGCGTCCATGGGCGGCGCCCCACAGCACCCGGTCTGGTACCACAACGTCGTCGCCGACCCGCACGTGGAGCTGCAGGACGGCCCCGAGAAGTGGGACATGGTCGCGCGCGAGGTCACCGGCGAGGAGAAGAGCCTCTGGTGGAAGCGCGCCGTCGAGGTCTGGCCGGACTACGCCGAGTACCAGAAGAAGACGGACCGGCAGATCCCGGTGTTCGTGCTGGAGCGCACCGAGGGCTGACCCGCACGGTCAGCGCGTCATCGCCCGCACGACCCGGGCGACGCTGGACGAGAGCCCCCACCGCTCGGCGAGCTCGACGAGCCGGTCGGGGTCCGCCGGCGTGACGGGCACCGCGGCGTCGACCACCGCGACGGGGGCGTCCGGGGCGACCCGCACGACGGCCGGGGCGACCTCGAGGTAGTGCGCCGCCTCGACCAGCCGCATCCGTTGCGCGCCGGTGAGCCCCGGGTCGCGGGCGTCCCGCGCGGCGAGGATCCCGGCGAGGTCGCCGTAGCGGGCGAGCATGGTGACCGCGGTCTTCTCCCCGATCCCCTTCACCCCCGGCAGGCCGTCGCTCGGGTCGCCGCGCAGCACGGCCATGTCCGCGTAGGCGGCGCCGGACGCGACCCCGTACCGGTCCCGCAGCCGTGCCTGGTCCACGACCTCCAGGTCCTTGATGCCCCGGATCGTGTAGAGCACACGGACCGCGGCGGCGTCGTCGACGAGCTGGAACAGGTCCCGGTCGCCGGTGACGACCTCGACGGCGCCCGCGTCACCCGGCGCTCGGTCCGGGCGGGCCACCTCCCGCGCGACCAGGGTGCCGATGACGTCGTCCGCCTCGAAGCCCGGTGCACCGAGGCGGGCCAGGCCCAGCGCCTCGAGCACCTCCACGATGACCGGGATCTGCGGGGTCAGCGTCGCGGGGACCTCCTCGGTGTCGTCCGAGCCGGCGGCGAGCCGGTGCTCCTTGTACGAGGGGATGGCGGCGACCCGGAACGCCGGGCGCCAGTCGTCGTCCCAGCACGCCACCAGCCTGGCCGGACGCCGGTCCTCGAGCAGCCGGGCGATCATGTCCAGCAGCCCGCGGACCGCGTTGACCGGGGTGCCGTCCGGCGCCTTCAGCGAGTCCGGGACGCCGAAGTACGCACGGAAGTACAGCGAGGCCGTGTCCAGGAGCAGCAGGGAGTCGCGGCGCGAAGGCATGCGCGAGTCTCCCATCCGGCGACCGGGCCTCTGCAACGATGACCGCCCATGGGCCTGACCTGCGAGTACTTCGCCGCACCCTCTGACACCGACGCGACCGCCGTCCTCGATCGACCGAAGGACTCCTCCCAAGCCGTCGTCCGCCCGTCGTCACCACCGGTGAAGCGGTCGCTCCTCCGGCGCAGAGGTCGCCCGGCTGAGGAGGCGCGACGTGAGGAGCCGCGGTCTGCGGCCGCCCCGTCGCCGGCGTACCCGACGGTGGACGGTGGCGGCGTGGAGCCGATCGTCCAGATGGGGACGCTCGAGGCGGCGCTCACCGGACGCTCCTACGACGACGTCATGGCGGATCGCGCGGACGACGGTGTCATCGCCGACCGCGACGGAGGTGAGCGCCTCGTCGTCCGGCTGACAGCGGCGCTGTCCGACTCGCTCGCGGACGCGGGGGAGGCGCACCTGGCAACTGTCGCGGTCCCGTGGTCCGAGACCGACGAGTTCTGGGGGCAGGGTGATCCCGAGGACCTCGCCGCCCTGCTGGGAAGGCTTGCCGATCTGGCTCGGGATGCCCGCGCGAAGGGCTGGTCCCTCTACTGTCGCGTCGGCCTGTAGCAGTCGGACGGGCACCGTAGCGGCCGGGACCGCCACAGCCGGGCCGGTGGGACCCCCGAGCCGGCCCGCTCAGGCCACGAGCTCGGAGAGGACGACCGGCAGCTCGTCGAGCAGCTCGCGGGCGAGGAACCCGGTCGGCCCGATCCGCGCGGCGAGCCGGTCGCCGGCGGCCGCGTGCAGGTGCGTCCCCCAGCACGTCGCCTGCGCGCGGTCGGCACCGCGCGCCAGCAGCCCGCACAGGACACCGGCGAGCACGTCGCCGCTGCCGGACGTCGCGAGGCCGGCGTACCCCGTCGACATCTGCCAGCGCCCGCCGGTCGGGTCCGCGACCTCTCCGTAGCAGCTC
This sequence comes from Cellulomonas aerilata, assembly GCF_007991755.1. Lineage (GTDB taxonomy): Bacteria > Actinomycetota > Actinomycetes > Actinomycetales > Cellulomonadaceae > Pengzhenrongella > Pengzhenrongella aerilata. Next base: position 102,921 of record NZ_BJYY01000016.1, read on the forward strand.
ACCACGGCGCCGTACCGCGCGGCGATCTCGGCGACGGCGTCCGCCAGGTCGTCGTCGTCGATCTCCCGGCCCAGCAGCCGGGCTGCCTCACCCGTGTTCGGGGTGAGCACGAGCCGTCCCGCGAGCCGCTCCACCACCTCGTCCAGACCCGGCAGGACCCCGAGCGCGTACGCGTCCAGCACGACGGCCGTGTCGTCCCCCACGTGCGGGGCCAGGCCGCGCAGCAGTGCCGCGGTCTCCTCGGCGTCGTCCAGCCCGGGGCCGACGAGCACCGCGTCGCTGGACGCGACCGAGTCGGCCAGGCGCTCCGCGCCGTCCCCCCGCACCGACCCGGACGAGGTCTCGGGCAGGCCCACGACGCCGGACTCCGGGATCGCCACGGCGACCGGCACGGCCACCGACTCCGCGACCGCGAGGCTCAGGCGTCCGGCGCCGGCGCGCAGCGACGCGACCGCCGCGAGCATCGCCGCCCCGGGCGTGCCGCGTGCCCCGCCGACGACGAGCACCTGCCCTCGGCCGTACTTGGACGCCTCGGTCGCCGGCAGCGGCCAGTCGCGCAGCAGCGCCGGGGTGACGACCCGCGTGCCGGACGGCTCACTCGGCGACGACATCGGTCTTCCCCCGCGGCGCGGTGCGCACCGCTCCCTGCTCCGCGAGGTGCTCCACCGCGTTGAACGTGTCCAGCCTCCACAGCCGCTCGCCGGGGTCCCGCACGAGCCGGGTGACCGACGCGTTCAGCACGGGCGTCGCCCGCCCGATCGCCATGATCTCCGCCTCGGTCAGCCCCTCGCAGATGTACCGGATCAGCATGGTCACCGCGTCGTGGCACACCACCAGGACACGACGACCGTCCTCGTAGCGGTCGACGTCGGCGAGCACGCTGCGCAGGCGCAGGGCCATGTCCGCCCACGACTCCCCGCCCGGCGGCCGGTAGTAGAACTTGCCGACCCACCGCCGCCGCGCCGCCTCGGCCGGGTGCCGCGCCTCGACCCCGAAGCCGGTCAGCTTGTCCAGCACGCCCAGCTCCCGGTCGCGCAGGCGCTCGTCGAGGACGATCGGCAGCCGCAGGCCGCTGACCTCCAGGGCGAGCCGCGCGGTGTCCGCCGACCGGACGTACGGCGAGGACCACACGCTCTGCGGCGCGCGGTCCGCGTCCAGCTCGCCCAGCCAGGTCCCCAGCGCACGTGCCTGGTCGACGCCGGTCGCGGACAGCCCGACGTCGGCGTCGCGCGCCGGGACGTCGATCACCTCGGCGCGGACCTCCTGCGCCGCCCGTGCCGCCGTGTTGCCGACGCTCTCCCCGTGCCGGACCACCAGCAGCTCGGTCGCACCCATGCCTGGACCGTAGTCGAGGCGGTCCAGGCTTTCCTGGCGGGAGCAGCCCGGCCGGTCTCGCCCGGCACCGCCCGGCCCCGGCGCGGCGACCGGGCCGAGCGGGGCCGCCGTGGGGCCGGGCACGGTCGGGCGGGTCAGCGCCCGGCGGCGAAGTCGAGCTCGCCGTCCGCCACGGCGACGACCGACCACGCCGTCCCGTCGTCGGCGGAGAGCTCGTAGGCCGGCAGCAGCACCGTGGCCCCGGTCGGCAGCGTGTGCTGCGCCAGGCCCAGCCGGGCACCGGTCAGCACCACCTCCACCACGGGCCAGCCCAACGGCGACCCGGGGGTGACCGAGGGCGGCGGGGTCGGCTCGCCCATCGGGGCGGGCGCCGGCTCCGTCGTCGCCGCGCCGTCGGAGTCGACGGCCACGCCCCCGACCGACGCGGCGACCACACCGCCGCCCGAGGCGCCGAAGCGCGGGTCGGACAGCCGCGCGACCGCCTCGTTCTCGCTCACCACGTCGTAGTCGCCCAGCGGCACGAGGGGGGCGAGCGCCCCGTACAGCGACTGGACCGCGTCGCCGACGAGCGACACGCTCCAGATCGTCCCGGTGCGCTGCCCGTCGACGACCTCGAACGCGCTGACGTAGGCGAGCTCCGGGGTGCCGGACTCGGCCGCCTCGTACTCGTACCGGTCCGCGTCCACCCCCGCGGCCGCGAGCACCTCGCGTGCGCGGGCGACCGCCGCGTCGCCCTGCGGCGCGGGCGGCAGCTCTCGCGGGGTGCAGTCGGGCGGGACCACCGCGTCCTTGCCCGGCTCGCCCTGGCCTCCGCCGTCCTGGCCCTCCACGCCCGACTCGGGGACGGCGAGCGAAGGCGGGCAGGCGAAGGGGTCGAGGCTCGGGTCGTAGTACGACACGCTCGTGACGCCGTCGGGCTGCAGCTGCAGGCTGGCGTCCACGCCGTCCTGCGGCCCGACCAGCCAGATCCCGCCCTCCAGCCGCGGCTCGCCCGCCAGCCCGAGCGACGCGGCCACCTGGGCCGCCGTCTCGGCCGAGAACGCCTGCGCGGGGTCGTAGGCCCACGCCTGAGCGGTCCCGGTGTCGTCGGACAGCCCCTGGGCGGTGAACACGGTGTGCCCGCCGAACCACGGCAGCAGGCGCGACGACATCGCGGTGCCGCCCTCCGCCGCCGGCGCGTCCGGCACGCTGCTGCGGGCGGCGGTGTCGCCGGCGGCCGACGACTCGGCGGCCCCCGCGGCGGCGCCGGTGGTGGCGTCGGACAGGGTGATGGCCGCGGCAGCGGTCCTGCTCCCCGTGCCGGTGCCCTCCCGGCTGCCGAGCGCGTACCCGCCGACCGAGCCGACGAGGAGGGTCCCCGCGGCGACCGCAGCGACCGCGCCCCACCGTCCCGGGCGTCGGGCGGCCCGGGCGCGGGCCAGCTCGTCGCCGGCCGGCCGGTCGGCACGCTCCCGGACGGCGGCGTCCAGGGACGCGGTGTCCGGCTCGAGCCCCGCGGCGGGGTCCGCGTCGCGCAGCCGGTCGAAGGCGTCGTCACGGGCGGGGTCGGGGCGGTGCTGGTCCACGGTGGTCTCCTGTCAGCCGCGGCGCGGACGCGCCGCCGGGTGGTCTCCACCCCGTCTGTGTCGCGAGGGCCGCCGACCTTGCGCCCCGCTCCCGGCGGCGCCCCACCCCCGTGACGCAGGGCCCCGCCGGACCGGACGCCCGGGTCACCGCCTCAGGCGGTCAGCCGCTCCGCCCACGCCTCGCGCAGCCGGGAGCGCGCACGGGACAGCGCCGCGTCCGCGCCGCCGCGGGAGACCCCCAGCACGTCCGCCAGCGCGTCGCCGGTCAGCCCCTCCCAGGCGTTGAGCAGCAGGATCCGCCGGTCGCGCGGGCTCAGGACGGCCAGGACCGCGCGCACCTCGTCGTCGGCGACCGTCAGCTCGGCCGGGTCGGCGTCGTCCACCTCGTCCGGGGCGTCCCCGACCGGGACCGGCCGGCCCTTGCGGCGGTGGTTGGCGAGCACGAACCCGGCCGTGCGGTAGAGCCACGGCAGCACCGCGTCGTCCGGGACGTCGTCGCGCCGGCGCCAGGCGACCGCCAGCACCTCGGCCGTCAGGTCCTCGACGTCGTCGCGCGGGGCACGCCGGGCGAAGTACCGGTACAGGGCCGTGGCGTGCGCACGGAACAGCGACTCGAACCAGGCATCGTCACGCGCGGCCACGACGGACTCCTCACCGCGGGGCCGCACCGGCGCTCGGCGTCAGGGTCCCGACACCCGCACTGTGTCGCACCGCGGCCCGTTCTTGCACGCGCCGCGGCGGTGGCCTACAGGCCGTCCGCCACCGCCGCCGTGACGTGCAGCCACGCCTCCCGGGTGGTCGACGCCAGGGCGTCGACGGAGAGCGGGCCGCCGGAGACCAGGGCCGGGTCGTGCGGGACGTCCAGGACCGCGCGCGTGAGCCGGCCGAAGTGCCCGTGCAGGCGCTCGCGCAGCTCGGCGTCGACGTCGGCGGCCGGCGCGGACAGCACGGTGACCGCGTGCCGGACGGCGTCGTCGTGCCCGGTGGCGCGCAGCGCGTCCACGGCCCAGGCCGCCGACTGGGCGGTGTCCTCGCGCACCGTGGAGACGATGACGAGCTGGTCCGCCGCCGCCACCGCGGCCTGCCAGTTCGAGGCGCGCATGTTGTTGCCGGTGTCGACGACCATGACGCGGTAGAAGCGGGCCAGCGTGCGGTGCAGCGCGGTGAACGCGTCGGCGTCGATGGAGGCGGCCGACGCGGCGTCCTCGTCCGAGGCCAGGACGTCGAACTGCGCGGACCCCTGCGACCGGACGTAGTTGTCCAGGTCCCCCACCCGCGCGGACCCCTCGGCGAACCGGTCGAGGTCCTGCAGGAGGTTCACAGCGGTGTTGGAGTGCCGCCCGTGCGCCGAGCGCCAGCCCAGGGTCCCGCGCGTCTCGTTGTTGTCCCAGGCGAGGGTGTACCCGCCCCGGTGGATGCCGAAGGTCGCCGCGATCAGCAGGGCCGCGGTGGTCTTGTGCGCGCCACCCTTGGGGTTGAGCACGACGACGGTCTTGGGTCCGTTGAGGCTGCGCTGCACCGACGCGATGGCGGCGCGGTGGCGCAGCTCCTCCGCCCCCGGGCCGGGCGCGACGAGGCCGCCGGTCAGCCGGCGGACCGACGCCTGCCACCCCATCCGTGCGGGTCCGGTCGGCGGGGCGGGGCGGGTCGCGAGCAGGTCGTCCAGCGTCGGCAGCTCCGTGCGCGGCGGCGTCGGCTCACCCGCCAGCGCGCTGCGCCGGGCCGGGACGGTGGGCGCGGCCCCGGACCTGGACGACGACGGCACGGTCGTGGCCGGGTCCGGCCACGAGCCGACGGGCGGGACCGCGTCACCGCGCGCCGTGACGAGCGGGATCGCACCCGTGGACGCCGCCCCAGGCGGCGGCGCGACGAACGGCAGCGAGCCGGTCGAGGCGGGTCGGGTCGGGGCCGGGCCGGTCGGGGCCGGGCCGGTCGGGGCCGGGCCGGTCGGGGCGGCCTCGGCCGGGACCCGGCCGGCGGGCATGGGGCCGGTCGGGCCGTCGGGGACCGGGCCGGCCGGGGCGGTGCCCGCACCTGCGGCGGCCGTCCCGGCCGTGCCCCCTGCCGAGACGGCCCCCGTCGCCGCCGGGCCGGTCGGCGGCGGGCCCGTCGGCGGGCCGGGCACCGGGGGGCCGACCGGGGCACGTGCGACCGAGGCGCCGGTCACGGGCAGCGGCACGGGGTCCGGCTCGTCGTCGTCGTCGTCGACCAGGGCCGGGTCGGGGATCGCCGGGATGAGCACGGTGTCGGTGTCCGTCCCGCGACGCGGGATCGCGCCGGTGGGCGGGCGCACCACGGGGAAGCGCGTGGGGGTGACCGGTGGACCGGCGACAGATGGACCGGCGACGGGTGGACCGGCGACGACCCCGGGATGAGGGTCCACCGCCGAGCCGACGGAGCCCGGACCGGCGGGCGCGCCGTCGTCGCCCGCCGCGCCGTCGTCGCCCGCCGGCGCCGACGTCCCGCCCGGCGCGGACTGCTCGACCATCACGACCGGGACCGCGACCGTCTCGGGGTCGCTGTGGCGGCGCCGGACCCGTGTCGCCGGCGCCCCGGGCTCCTCGACGTTCCCGTCCGGGTGCACCACGAGCAGCCACTCGCCGTCGGGGTCGTGGAGCTGGACCCGGATCGGACGACCGTCGGCGGCCGCGCGCTCGGCGATGTACTCGGTGATGTTGCCGGCCACCCGCGCCGGGTCCTGCGCCGCGAACCGCTGGACCACACCGCCCAGGGCCACCTCGGCCGCTCCGTCAGGTCGGATGACGGCCCGGGCCGTCAGGTCTGGCGGCACGGGGGTGCCCGGTTCGGTCATCGCCTCTTCCCTCGTTCGTGGACCCGCCTCGTCGTGGCTCCACGGCCACCGGTGCCCGGGCACGCCGCGGTCCACCGCGCCGGCGGTCTCGCGCCGTCGAACCTACGCCGCGACAGGCGAGCATGCACATCACGACCGGGTGACGGGGCAGGTGGCTCACGAACGGGTGCACGGCGCCGATAGGAGGCCCATGGGCCCCGTGCGGCACGACGTCAGCTCGGACCGGTCGGCAGCCGACCGGTCGCACCCGGCCGCGCCGCCACGACGCCCGACCGGTCCGGCACCGTGCGCCGCCCGTCCCGGCTCACCTCTGATCCATCCCGAGGGCCGGTGCGAGTGCTTCTTCGGCGGCCCGCCGCCGCAGTTCGGCGTCGTCGTGACCACCGGCGGTCAGGCCCTGCCGTGACCTGTACCGGGCCCGGCACCGGGCCCGGCGCCCTGACCTACCCGGTCACCGCGGCATGCCCGGCGAGCCGGTGGCCCCGGTGCGGACGTGTCGGAGGTCTCGGCCAGGATGTGACCCATGCCGACGTACCTCGCCCGCGTGACGGTCCACGCCGAGCTCGACCCGGAGCAGGTCGACGGCCTGGCGGACGCCCTCGGTGCCGCCCGGACCGAGCCGGCGGACGACCGGGTCGTCCTCTGGGTGCCCGGCGAGGCGCCGGACGCGGGGACCGCGGAGGTGGCGGCCCGTCGCCACGTGGCCGAGGTGCTGCAGGGCTGGACGGTCGACGTCGACGTCGACGAGGCCCTGGGGTCCTGACCCCGGACGCACGAGAGCCCCGGCCGCAGGGCCGGGGCTCTCATGAACAGATCTCGGGGGCTTGGCGCCTCAGAGGGGGCTGATGTTCTCCGCCTGCGGACCCTTCGGGCCCTGCGTGATGTCGAACTGCACCTTCTGGTTCTCCTCCAGCGAGCGGTAGCCGCTCGTCTGGATCGCGGAGTAGTGCGCGAAGACGTCGGCGCCGCCGTCGTCGGGGGCGATGAAGCCGAAGCCCTTTTCGGCGTTGAACCACTTCACGGTGCCAGTAGCCATAGCTGTTCTCCTTCGGAGCGTTAAGCGATCCCGACTTTCGGGCCGCTCGTCGCAGTGTTCGTCGTCCGCTCCGGTAAGAGACAGCACGGGCGATCACGGGGATCGCGCGCATCAAGACGTGCAAGCACAGCAACTTCAAGTGGAGCGTAGCCCATCGACCCCGCAGAGGCGAGGCCTCGGGCGGACCAGGTTCGGTCACGCGGCGGCCGGGCGGCCGCCGGACCGGGCGACCAGCACCGCCGGCCCACCCCGCAGCGGCCGGCTGCCGGGCGCCGCGACTGCTGCGACCGCCTCCCGATCGAGCGGTCAGGGCCTGTCGGAGACCACGACACGATCGCGTCCGCGGTTCTTGGCGCCGTACAGCGCCGCGTCCGCCGCACCGACCCCGCCCACGTCGCTGACCGGGCCCACCCCGATGGAGACGGTCACCCGCAGCCCGGGCGCCAGGTCGTCCCAGTCCGCCTCCCGGACCGCTGCGTGCAGCCGGGTCGCGAGGGCGCTGGCGGGGCCGAGCTCCGCCCCTGGCACGAGGACGACGAACTCGTCCCCGCCGTACCGCACCAGGACGTCGCCCTCCCGGGACCCGGCCCGCAGCATGTGCGCCAGGCGACGCAGGACCTCGTCGCCGACCGCGTGCGAGAACCGGTCGTTGATCGCCTTGAACTGGTCGACGTCGACGAACAGCGCCAGCCGGGGGCCGACGTCGGTCTCCAGCGCCTCGGTCAGCATGCGCCGGTTGCCCAGACCCGTGAGCTCGTCGTGGAGCGCGGCCCGCGCCATCCGGTCGGTCTGCGCGGTGAGCTGGCGCAGCCGGTGACGGTCCTGCAGCGCGGTGAAGCGCCCGGCGCGCTCCGACCACACCCGGCCCAGCGCCTCGCGTCCGAGCTCCGTCCAGGCGTCCACGGCCGGGTGCGGGCCGTGCTCGGCGACGTCCACCTCGGCGAGGGCCTCCAGCGCGGCCGCCGTCCACGTGCTCCGGCCCAGCCGCCGGGAGTCGGCGATGGCGCCGGTGATCAGGGTGCGGGCCTCGGCGTGGTCGCCCGCCGCCGAGGCCGCCGCGGCCAGGACGAGGTGCAGCAGGGTGCGCTCGAGCACCTCGCGCCGCACCAGGAACCGGTCCCCCGCGGCTCGGGCGCGAACGGCCGCGAGCTCGACGTCGCCGAGCCGGCACAGCGCGTACGCCTCGATCACCTCGCCGCGCGCGACCATCTGCGGCTCGTCGGCGATGCCGGCCAGCCGCGCGAGCCGGCGGGCACGGCGAGCCGCCGTGGCGGACTGCGCCGCGGAGCCGGCTGCGTCGCCGATCAGCCCGAGCGTGGCCGCCCAGTACAGGCTGAGCAGGGCCTGCTGGTGGACGACGTGCAGGTCGACCTCGGGACGTCCCAGCGGCGCGACGCCGGTGAGCAGCGCGTCGGCCTGCTCGAGGAGGTCCACGGCCTGCAGGGCGGCGGCGACCCCCGAGGTCGCCGAGAGGTGCCCGTACCGGCCGGACGGGACGCGCTCGACGAGCCGCACCCCCTCGGCCAGGGCGTCCATCGCCCGCCCGAGGTTCCCCACCCGGGCGGACGCCTCCGCGAGCAGCGCGTAGGCCTTGGCCCGCCACAGCGGGTCGTCGACCTCCTCGAGCGTCCCGAGCAGGTCCAGGGCCGCCGTCACCGCCTCGCGGCCGCGACCCAGCTCCAGCAGGGCGGCACCCTCGATGTAGTGCAGGTACAGGACCGTCTGCAGGTCACCGGCCGCCAGCGCCACGGTCCGCCACACCCGGCAGTCCTGGACGGCCTGCTCGGCGTACCCCTCGAGCAGCCGTGCGTGCGTCAGGTCCGCGAGCGCGTCGAACGGCCCGAACTCTGCCCGCACGACGGCGTCCGCCCCCGTGCCCCGTGCGCCCATGGCTCCGCTTCCGTCCTCCCCCTGCGATCGCACCCTAGGCGGGTGCACCCACGGGCGGGGCCCGTGGCGCGGAGGAAAGACAGGCGATTCACCCCGACGCGCGACGTCGGGGCTGGTCACCGACCGGCGATGCCCAGCTCGTCCAGGAGGTACAGGAAGGCGCGCGCGAACGGGTTCCCGCCGACCTCCTCGCGCAGCCGCGGCCAGTCGATCTGCTCGCGCAGGGCCCGGGCCACCGGCAGCAGCCGGGCGAAGTCGCAGTAGTGCTCCTCCAGCACGAGGAGCTTGGTGGCCAGGATGTCGGTGGCCTCCATGACGGGCATCCGGACCGCCAGGACCGGCAGCGTGTCGCACCGCTCGAACAAGCCCTCGTCGACCGGCTGCCCGCACATCCGGAACAGGACGTCGACGAGCTGGTCCTGGTGGTACGCCTTGAACAGCCACCCCTCGGGCGGGTCCACGATCTCCAGGCCGGCCGCACCGATCGCGGCCTTCGCCTTGTCGATGTCGTCCTCGCGGATGACGAAGTCGGCGTCGTGGTCGGGCTCGGGGGCGCCGCGGGCCCAGGCGGCATAGCCGCCGCACAGCGCGTGGGGGATGCCGGCCTCGGCCAGGGCCACGGCGGTCAGCCGCAGCCCGTCCTGCAGGGCCGCACGGGCGTCGTCGGGCATGGCCTGAGGTCTACACGACGGGATGCGCCCGCGCAGGTCGAGAGGGCAGGATCGGGCGATGCGCCTGGCGACGTTCAACATCCTCCACGGACGCTCCCCGGCGGACGGCCGGGTGGATCTCGACCGCTTCGGCGACGCGGTCCGGCGCCTGGACGCCGACGTGCTGGGGCTGCAGGAGGTCGACCGGGACCAGCCCCGCTCGCACGGCGCCGACCTCACCGCCGTCGCGGCGGAGGCGATGGGCGCGCCGCACCACCGGTTCGTCGCGACGCTCGCGGGCACGCCGGACCTGTGGTCGGCCGCGACGGGCGACCTGCAGCCGCGGACCGCCGGCTACGGCATCGCCCTGCTCAGCCGCATCCCCGTGCTGTCCTGGCACGCGCTGGCCCTGCCGGCCCTGCGCGGGACCGTGCCTGTGATCTTCCCCGGGCGGCGCCGCCCCGTGCTCGTCCGGGACGAGCCGCGGGCCGCGGTGGCAGCCGTCGTCGACGCCCCGGAGGGCCCGGTGACCGTGGTCGCCACGCACCTGACGTTCATCCCGGGGTGGAACGCGGTGCAGCTGCGCCGGCTGGTGCGGCTGGTGCGGGACCTGCCGCGGCCGGTGGTCGTCATGGGGGACCTCAACCTCGACGGCGCCGCCCCCGCCCGGCTGAGCAGGATGCGGCCGCTGGCGACCGCCGCGACGTTCCCGGTGACCGAGCCCGCGCGCCAGCTCGACCACATCCTGGCCGACGGCCCGCTCACCACGGTGTCGAGCGCCGCGGTCGACACCGGGCTGTCCGACCACCGCGCCCTGGTCGCGGACGTCCTGGTCGGTGCCCGGCTCGGTGACCAGGTGGGTCAGTAGTCCTCGTCCTCGAGCTCCATGCTGAACCAGACGGTCTTGCCGTCCGGGCCGATCTCGACGCCCCAGTCGCCGGCGAGCGCCTGGACGAGGGCCATGCCGCGGCCGCTGGCGGCCGACGGCTCGGGGTGGCGCACGACCGGTGAGGTGGAGCTGTCGTCGCTCACGCTGACGTACACGTGGCGGGAGTCGGTCCACGCGCGGACCCGGATGGAGCCGTCCGCAGGGCCGTGGACGGCCGCGTTGGCGACGACCTCGGCGGTCAGCAGCTCGACCACCTGGTTCTGCGACCCGGTCACGCCGGCGGCGGCGATGGTGTGGATGACCCAGTGCCGCGCGATGCGGGCGGACGAGCGCTCCGGCGGCAGGGACAGCTCGGCGGCGGCGTCCGCGGCGGGCACCGGGTTGCGCGGCGCGTCCTCCGACAGCCCGCCGGTGATCAGGCGGAACGGGTGCGGCCTGCGCTCGCGTCGCGGCGGCGTCCCGGTCATCGGCGGCACACCCGCCGGCCGGGTGCGCCCTGCTCGCGAGGGCCTGCTCCGGCGGACACGGTGGGGACGGCACGACGCGTCTGGGAGCGGAGCATGTCTCCACTCTGCCTGACCCGGCCGGGCCCGTCGCGACGAGAGGCCCGGTCGGGACAGGTCGGGCGGGGCCGGCACGCGGTCACCGCCGCCCCAGGACGGCCGCCGCGGTCGGCCGCCGCGGCGACGTCACTGCGGGCGCGGCGCGTACCGCTCGGACGGCATGAGGACCCACAGCACCGGGTAGACGATGAGCTGGCTGCCCGGCAGCACCATGAGCGCCAGCAGGAACAGCACGCGGGTGGGCCAGGGGTCGATCCCGAACCGGCGCCCCAGACCGGCCAGCACGCCGCCCAGGACGCGGTTGCCGAGCGGGCGGTACAGGCCTTGCCGGCCCAGGCTCTCGTGGACGTTCACCGGTGTCTCTCTCTCGGGTGGTGAGCTGTCGCAGGCTGTCGCGACCGGACCAGTCTGACGACCCGCCGGCGCGCCGCGGTATCGGGGACCACCCGGACGCGCCCCGGACCGCCCCCGGATCCGTCCCGGACCCCGCCCCGCGACCCGCCGCTCGACCGGGCCCCGATCTGCCCCTGGACCTGCCGCGGCCTGCCCGCGCGGAGCACCCGTGGACCGGCCCCGATCGGCCCTCGTCCGCCGCCGCCCGGAGCCTCGGCGGGGCCGCGGAGGTTCACCCGTTCGGGCCAAGGACACCTGGCGTTCACCGTGTGTACTCTGCAGCTCCCAACCCGGTCGACCCCCCGTCGACGTCGTGCGGTGGCACCTTCGTCACTTCATCGACCGGGAGACCCCCATGGCCCTGACCCTCCCCGCGCGCGCGGCGACCGCTCCGCCCGCCGCCCCGGAGGCCCTCCCCGACCTCGTCGCCCCCGCCGGCGTGACCGTCGTCGACCCTGCGCACGGCTCGGACGGCGCGGCCGACGAGCTGGGGATCCTGTCGACCACGCACCGGGACGTCCTGCCGCTGCCGACGTCGACCTGGGGAGTCCCCGAGGCGCGAGAGGCCCTGGCCGAGGCACGGCTGGTGCTCCCCGTGCCGCTGCGTCGGGCGCGGGTGGTCAGCGCGCTCACCACGGTGGTGCTCCGGGCCGGGCAGCACGCCGTCAAGGTCTACCCCCCGGGTACCGACGCGGCGCACCTGGCTCGCATCGGCGAGGCGCTCGACGGCTCGCAGACGGCACTGGTGCCGCTGTGCGCACCCGTCGTGACGTCGTCCGGCGTCGTCAGCGTCTCCCCGTGGCTGAGCAGCAGCCGGCCCGTCGGCTGGGCCGACACCGGCGCCCTCCTGCGCCGCTTCCACGACGCGCACGCCGCCGCAGACGTCCCCGCGTGGGACCCGCTGCGCCGGCTGGTGGCGCTCGCCGCGCACCTGCCCGACGACGCCGCCGCCGTCCTGCTCGACGCCCGGGTCGCGCTGCTGGAGGCCCTGGGCGGCCTGCACTCGCCGCTCGGCGTCGGGGTGGTGCACGGCGACGTGTCCCCGGCCAACGTCATGCGGCGCCCGGGCGGGCCGGTGCTCATCGACCTGGACTTCGTCGCCCTCGCACCGCGGGAGTACGACCTGACCAGCGCCGCCCGTCGCTTCGTCGCGGGCGAGATCGACGCCGCGACGTACCACGGCTTCTGCTCCGCCTACGGCGCCGACGTGCTGCCGTGGGACGGCCGGGTGGTGCTGGACCGCATCGCGCTGCTGGGCGGCGTGGCGTTCCGGATCTGGGACGACACCCGGCGCGGGACGCCGCTGGAGTGGCTCGACGACGCCGTGCGGGAGTGGCGCACGCCCCTGTGACGACGCCGGCGGGGTCGGGCTCGACCCCGGGGCCGTCACGCCGGGGCGGGCAGGGACTCCAGCCAGGCCGCGAACGACTCGTTGTTGACCGTCCCCCGGCGCCGTTCCTGCACGTAGCGCATGGCGTCGCCCCCGGGCAGGCCCAGCAGCTCACGGACGACGAGCGAGGCCATCAGGCCGGAGCGGTTGCGTCCGAACGTGCAGTGCACGAGCACGCGGTAGCCGTCCTCGATGAGGCCGGCGACCAGCGTGGCGTACCGCAGGGTGATCGCCGGGTCCGGGACGTCCTCCCCGTCCACCAGCGGGGACTTGAGGTACACGAGCCCCTCGGTCGCACCGGCCGGGGGGTAGGTGTCCGGGTCGGCGAAGTCGAAGACCGCCGTGATGCCCGCGTCGCGGACCCAGTCGTAGTCGACGGGGCACCCGCCCTGCCACAGCCGACCGGGGACGAGCTCGGTGGGCGGATCGGCCGGCTCCACCCCGGGGAGGTCGACGGGATCGGTGGTCAGCGCGAGCTCCTCGGTCACCGGGCGAGCCTAACCACGCCCGCGCCCGGTGCGCCCGGCGGACGCGGACGACCGCCCGGCACGGTCACCCGGCCGCGTGCACACGGCACGTCCTGAGTGCGCTCCCCGCCGAGTGCCACGTCCCGGACGCATCCGCGGCGCCCGAGGGTCCACACCGTCGCACTCGGCACGTGGCACGTGGGGGGGAGGGGCGCGCACCCTGCCGAGTGCGACGTCGTGGACCCGGCCACGTGCACGCGGCGGCGGGCGATGTGGGTGGCGTCGCCTACCCTCGCGACGTGAGCAAAGTCGACGCGCAGCGCGCCATGAAGGCCGCCCGCCACGCCCAGACGTCCCCCGCGCCGGCAGCACGCCCGACGACGCCGGCCGTGGCCCCGGCTGCGCCCGCCTCCCGACCGGCGCGCGCGACGTCCGGCACGGGGACGCCCGCGGGGGCCGGTGCGTCGACGGCGTCCGGCTCCGCCCCCGCCGCGGCGACGTGCGGGCACCGCAACATGGCCGGCAAGGAGTGCCGCCGGCCCGCGGGCCACGCCGAGAAGAGCCACCGCTACAGCTGACCGACGCGCGCCCGCCCGACCGGCTGCCCGGCCGGGCAGCCGGCGCCGGTCAGGCGGGCGCTGCGCCGGGCAGCCGGCGCCGAGCCGGTCAGGCCACCCCACCCGGGGTGCCCGGGTCGTCCGAGGTCACCGGGTCGCCCGCCGTGTCGCCGTACGGCGCCACGGCCGGCTCCGCCGGAGCCGTCGCGTCCGCTCCGGCCCGGCGGCCGACCTCGATCGCTGCCGTCGACGCGATCGCGCCGGCGAGCAGGGCGAAGACGCCCCAGGCCGTGCCCTTGCGCTCCGTGCCCAGCAGCGCGTCGAGGGACACCGAGCCCGGCCCGTCCTCCGCGAGCGCGACCAGCGCCGCGATGAGCGCGACGTTGTACTCGTAGCCGCCGTTGGCCGCCCACGGGCCGTTGGGCAGGTGCACCTTGCGGACCGCGGTGATCATCGTGCCGATGAGCGCGGCGCAGGCGAACGGGGTGGCGAGCCCTGTCAGCAGGAGCGCACCCCCACCCGCCTCGGACACGCCGGCGGCGTAGGCGTTGCGCCGCGACGGGTGCATGTCCAGCGACTCCATCATGCCGCTCGTGCCCTCGATGCCGGGGCCGCCGAACGAGCCGAAGAGCTTCTGGGCGCCGTGCCCGATGAAGAGAGACCCGATGACCGTCCGGGCCAGGAATCGACCGATGTGCATGGCTCGTCCTTGTGTCGTCCCGGCGTCGAGCGGCTGCTGCGACACCCGGACGATCGTCCCGCCGTTGCGCCGCCGTCGCCCCTTGGGGGAAGTCAGCGGGCGCGGACGACGACCGAGCTGAGCAGCTTGTCGGCGAACGTCTGCTTGTCCCGGTCCCACAGCGGCCACAGGTACCCGAGGTAGAGCACGCCGTCGAGCAGGTGCGCGACGTCCCGGCCGAACGCCGCACCGGCACCGATGGGGGCGCCGGTCCGGGACCCCACGAGCCGGATCCCCAGCGCCTTCTTGCCGAGCGACTGCCCGGTGCGTCCCTGGCGCAGGAACCGGTTCCAGATCCCCAGGACGATGCTCGTCAGGAGCCCCAGCCAGACCGCGACCATGCCGGCCGCGGTGAAGCTCCGGGAGGGCTCCCCGAGCTGGTCCACGCCCGGCGTGCTCAGCAGCAGGCCGATCATCCCGCCGGCGAAGTACGGAACCCCGACGACGAGCTGGTCGAGGACGGACGCGCCGACCCGGCTCCACCACCCGGCGAGCTCGCGGGGCGGGGGTGCCGGCTGCCAGGCCTGGACGGGGGCTGCGCCGTCGGGCGCTCCGGGGTACGGCGACGGGTACGGCGTCGCGCCGTACGGCGTGGTGGTGGCGTCGTTGCTCATGGTGCTCCTCGCACGGCGGGTCGGCCCGAGACGGTCCGGCCGACGGTCGCGTGGAGTATGGCGAGGGCGAGGCCGGGCTCGCGAACCGGGTCCCCCGGATGGCTCACCGGCCGCCCGGCGCGACCGCGGTGTGACCAGACGCACGGGCCCCCGCGTTGCCGCGCCCCTGGGGTGAGTGTGTACTCACACAGTGACCCCCACCCCCACGGCTCGATCGACGGCCGACGCCCGGCGGGCCGACGTCGTCGCCTGCGCCCTGACGGTCTTCGCGCGGCGCGGCTACCACGGCACCCCGGTGACGGCCGTCGCGGACGCCGCGGGCATCTCGCAGGCGTACGTGTTCCGGCTGTTCCCGACCAAGACGGCGCTGTTCGTCGCCGCGCTGGAGCTCTGCTACACCCAGCTGCGCGCCGAGCTGACCGCGGCGGCGTCCGGCGCGCGGGACGGGTCCCCGGCGCAGGTCCTGGAGGCGATGGGCGACGCGTACGCACGCCTGGTGGACGAGCGGGACCTGCTCATGCTCCAGGTGCACGCGCAGAGCGCCTCCGACGTCCCCGAGGTGCGCGCGGCCGTCCGCCGTGGGTACGGCTCGGTCGTGGAGCACGCGCGCGCCCTCGCCGCCGGCGACGACGCCGGCGTCCGCCGGTTCCTGGCCCTGGGCCAGCTGTACCACCTCGTCGTCGCAGCCGACCTCGCCGGTGTCGAGGAGGACTGGGCGCGCGTGCTGACGCCCGGGGTGCTCACCGGCGCCGTCGACGCCGGCCTCTCGACCCCCGACCGGGGCGGGGTGCCGGCATGAGCGCGCACGCGCTGACGACGCTGACGACGCGGGCCGGCCGGGCCACGCCGGTCGTCTTCGTGCACGGGGTCCGGACGTCCTCGGCGATCTGGGCGCCCCAGGTGCGCGCGATGGAGCGGTCCGGGCACACCTGCGTCGCGGTGGACCTGCCGGGCCACGGCACGCGCACGCACGAGCGGTTCACCCTGGCCGGTGCGCTCGCCACGATCGACGCGGCGGTCGACGACGTCGCCGACCGGGTCGGCGCCGCGCCGCTCGTCGTCGGGCTGTCGCTGGGCGGGTACTCGACCCTGGCGTACGCCGCGCGGCACCAGCACAAGGTGGCCGGCGTGCTCCTGGCGGGGTGCTCGACGGAGATCCGCGGCAAGCCGGTGCACGTCTACCGCGCCGTGGCGCACCACGTGTCCCGCGCCCTGCGGCCGACCGGCGGCACCTGGCACGTCGTCACCGACATGCTGGCGGCGATGCGGGGGCACTCGTCCCTGGCGGACCTGCGCCTCCTGCGTGCGCCCGTCTGGCTGGTCAACGGCCGCCGCGACGTCCTGCGGCTGGAGGAGCGGCGCTACCTCGCGGCGCGCCCCGGCACGCGGCTGACCGTCGTCCCCCGCGCCGGCCACGACGTCAACAGCCACGCACCGCTCGCGTTCAACCGGATCCTGCTCGACGTCCTGCACGAGCTCCGCTCGGCCGCGGCGTCCGCGGCGTCCGCGGCGGGTGTGGCCGCCGGCGCGGCGGCGACGGGGCTCGCCCGGGCCGTCCCGACGCACGCCTGAGCCGTACCGGCGGGGCGCCTCGCTAGCGTGACCCCATGGCGACGACGAAGACCCCGGCGGTCGAGCTGGACGTGCGCGGTCGCACGGTCCGGATCACGAGCCCGGACCGGGTGGTGTTCCCGCAGCGCGGGCTGACGAAGCTGGACGTCGCGGAGTACTTCCTCGCCGTCGGGGACGGGATCCTCGGCGCCCTGGCGGACCGTCCCACCACCCTGGAGCGGTGGCCGAAGGGCGTGTTCGAGGGCGCGAGGATGTCCACCCGCTCGGACTCGACGGGGGACGCGTTCTACCAGAAGCGGGTCCCGCAGGGCGCCCCGGACTACATCCGCACCGCCCGGATCGCGTTCCCGAGCGGCCGGACCGCCGACGAGATCGCCCCCACGGAGCTGGCTGTCGTCCTGTGGTGCGTGAACATGGGGACGCTCACGTTCCACCCGTGGCCCGTGCGCCGCGACGACGTGGAGTCCCCCGACCAGCTGCGCATCGACCTGGACCCGCAACCGGGCACGGACTTCGCCGACGCCGCCTGGGTCGCCCCGCACGTGCGCGAGCTGCTGCACGAGCACGGCCTGCAGGGCACGCCCAAGACGTCGGGCGGGCGGGGCCTGCACATCTTCGTGCCGATCGAGCCCCGGTGGACCTTCACGCAGGCGCGGCGGGCGACCATCGCGCTGGGCCGCGAGCTGGAGCGCCGCCTGCCGGACCGGGTCACGATGAAGTGGTGGAAGGAGGAGCGCGGCCAGAAGATCTTCGTCGACTACAACCAGATGGCGCGCGACCGCACCATCGCGTCCGCGTACTCCGTCCGCCCGAACCCCCGCGCCACGGTCTCCGCCCCGCTGCGCTGGGAGGAGGTGGGCGACGTCCACCCCGACGACTTCGACGTCACCACCATGCCCGCCCGGTTCGCGGAGGTCGGTGACCTGTTCGCGCCGCTCAGCGGCCCGGACGCTGCGGCCTATTCCATCCGGTCGCTGCTGGACCTGGCCGACCAGGACGAGCGCGACCACGGGATCGGCGACCTGCCCTACCCGCCGGAGTACCCCAAGATGCCCGGGGAGCCCAAGCGGGTGCAGCCCAGCAAGGACCGCGACCGCAGGACCGAGGCGTAGGGGCAGCCGCTCGCGGTGCCGAGCCCTGGGTAGCGGGCGCACAATAGAGGTGATGTCCTCCCACCCCACCGGCCGCCGCCGGCACCTGCCCAACAGCCCCTTCAACGCCGCGCGCGAGGCGGCTGCGATCCCGCCGCAGCCCATCCCGGTCGGCGAGCGCGTCTCCCACGAGCGCTACGGCCTCGGCCGTGTCGTCGCGGTGGAGGACGACCGAGCCGTCATCGTGGACTTCGGCGGCGGCGAGGTGCGTCGCGTCGCCCTCGACAGCGCCAAGCTCGAGCGGCTCTGACCGACCCGACCGTGGTGAACGGCGCCGGGCCGCCCCTCGCCCGCGCCCGCACGCCCTCCCTCATGCCGCACCGGCACGGCTGCCGGGAGGAGCGGCCGCGATGCCGAGTGGTCACGGACCCGGCACTCGCCGACGGGTCAGCGGTCCCCGAGCCCCGTGACCTTGGGTGTCAGCGACTTCCTCGGGTCGACGGGCTCGGTGTCGAACTCCCAGTGCCACGGCTCCAGGGGGCCCGCACCGCCGGGCTCCATCCCGGCCGGGTGGTGCCAGCCGAACGTCTCCGCGTGCTCCTTCATCCACCGGTAGTCCGGGTCGTCGAAGACCCCCACGCCGCCGAAGCCGGCGAGGTCGACGGCCAGCGCCCGCCCGTGGTTGGACCGCCCCGGCGTGGCGGCGAGGCCGCCCTTGGCTGCCTTGACGGCGACCTGCGCCTCGAAGCTGCGGTAGGAGCTCGACACCTCGAGGTCGACGCCGTGGTCCGCCCGGTAGGCCGCGTTGAGCCGCTCCAGCGCCGGCGCCGCGTCGCAGCGGAGCAGGACGCCGTCGGCGAAGTCGACGCCGCACAGCAGGTCCAGGGGCAGGTCACCGTTGGGCGCGTCGTCGACCTCGGCCACCTTCCGCGCGAGCTCCTCGGCGGCCTCCCGCGCGGCCTGCTCGGCGGCGGCCTGGGCGGCGGCAGCCTCGGCGGCCTGCCGGGCGGCCTCCGCGGCGGCGGCCTCCGCACTCTGCCGCACCTGCACGGACAGCTCGACGACCTGGCGGGCCGCGGCCTCCATCTCGGCGCTGACGCCGAGGTCCAGCGCGGCGAGCTGCTGACGGCCGACGGCGACCTCAGGCGGCTCCGGGACCGACATGGGCGCTGCGGTGGGCGTGGCGGGTGCCGACGACGTGGGCGGTGCTGACGAAGTCGGGGATGCCGACGCCGTCGGGGCCGCGGGTGCGGGCTCAGGTGCGGGTGGGGTCGCGGACCGGTCCGCGGCGCTCGGGCCGGTCGCGATGCCGGTGGCGACCGTCCCCGCGTCGGACCCGCCGGTCGACGGGCCGGTCGCGCCGGCGGCGCCGGTCGCCGTGCCGGTCGGGGCCGTCGCCGTGCCGGTCGGGCCGGTCACCGCGGGGGACGACGTGTCGCCGCCCGCCGGAGCGGCGGCCGCGGGGTCGGGACCCGTCCCGTCGAGGGGCGCAGGGCCGCGCGGGCCGGCCGGCTGCGGCGACGCGGCGACCGGCACGCCCGCCAGTGCGGCCCGCGTCCCGTCACGGTGCGCGCGCGGGGTGACGCGGGGCTCGGGGACCTCGACGTCCAGCAGGGCGCTGCGCCGGAACGGCGTGGTCACCGCGGCGGCGGACGGCGCGGAGTCGATGAGCTCGGCGAGCCGGACCGCGGCCTCGTCGAGCGGGGTGACGCTCTCGGCGGGCAGCTGGGCGCCGGCCTGCACGACGACGGCGTCGGCCGCCTGGACGGCCGCACGCGCGGCCGCGAGCGCCTCGGTACGGCGCCCGGCGGCGTACTGCACCGCGGCGCCGGTCAGCCGGGCGGTCGCCGCCTGGGCGACCCGGACCTGGCGCGCCTGCTCGGCGCGGACCGCTCGTGCCTGCGCGGCCTCGGCGGCCAGCCGCTCGGTGGTCGCGACGTGTGCGGCGACGCCGTGGACGGCCCCGCCACCGACCAGGCTCGCGGCGAGCGTGAGTGCGAGGAGCCGCCGGCGTTGCCGGACCCTCGCCCGTCGCGCGCGCCGCGGCGCCGCCACGGTCCGGACGGTGGTCGGGATGCCACGGTCCACGGCGGTGCTCCCCGGTGCCCTGCTCCCCCACCCGGCGGGTGGCCAGGGTCGTGGGTGCTCGGACTGGGATCCCCTGCGGGGTCCCAGTCGGCACCGGCGCCGAGGATCTGAGGCGCACGCGGGCGCGCGGCCGTCGTGACGCCCGCCACGGCGGCCCGGGCGGCACCGGTGCGGTGATCCCCGTGGCGGCTCAGGCCTCGCGGGTGATGCGCACCGTCACGTCGAGCCCGTCGGTGCCCGAGCCGGCGTAGATGCCGCGCACCGGCGCGACGTCCTGGTACTCCCGCCCCCGGCCGAGCACGACGTGGTTGTCGGCGACCGGGATGCCGTTCGTCGGGTCGTACGGGACCCACTGGCCGACCCACCACTCGACCCACGCGTGGGACTCGCCGGTCACCACCTCGCCCACCTCGGCGTTGCGCCGCGGGTGCAGGTACCCGGACACGTAGCGGGCCGGGATGCCGATGCCGCGCAGGGCCCCGACCGCCAGCTGGGCCATGTCCTGGCACACGCCCTTGCGGGCCTCCCACGCCTGCGCGGCGTAGGTGTGCACGCTGGTGGAGCCGGTCACGTACTCCACGGCGTCGTGCACCGCGCCGCACACCGCCTCCGCCGCGTCGTGCGGGGAGCGCCCGGCCGCGAGCTCCGCCGCGATCGCGGCCAGGTCCTCGGGTGCCTGGGTGGCCGGGGAGTCGGTGAGGAACTCGGCGAGCTCGTTGCGCACGCCGTCGCTGGTCATCACGCCCCAGTCGGCAGGCGCCGTCGGCCAGGTCACCGGCGACACCTCCACGCGCGAGGTGCTGCGCAGCCGCAGGCTCTCGTGCGGGACGGTGACCTCGAACGCGGTCACCGCCGTGCCCCAGTAGTCCCGGAAGTCGTGCCGCCACGAGTGCGGGTCGATCTCCAGGCCCGCCGACAGCACGGTCTGCCCGCGCCCGGACAGCGGGGTCATCCGCGCCTCGTTGTACGACGCCACGACCGGGCCCCCGTACGTGAAGGTCGTCGTGTGCACCACGTGCATCCGGCTCATCGCCGCACCTCCGTCACCGCACGCCACCCATCCACGTCGTCACCGCACCGGCCGGGAAGTACCGCGCGCGGATCGCGTCGCTGGCCGCCGAGCAGGACCGCTGGACCCGCTCCATGTGCTCGGGCAGCTCGTCCAGGAGGTCAGACAGCCGCCGGTACTCCAAGCCCGCCCTCGCCTCCCCGATCCGCATGCGCGCCTCGTCGACCCCCGCGTGGTCGCGCAGCGGGTCCAGCCCCTCCAGGCAGCTCTCCGCCTGCCCGAGCGCATGGACGATCGACCGGGGGAACAGCCGGTCGGTGAGCAGGAACCCGGCGGCGCTCTCGTCCGAGGCGATGCCGCGGTAGCGCCGCAGGTACGCCTCGTGCGCGCCGCAGGAGTGCAGCAGCGTGCGCCAGTCCGGGGCCACCGAGCCCGCCAGCGCCCGCGTCGCCAGCAGCCGCGCCGTCATGTCCGCCCGCTCCAGCGACCGGCCCAGCACCAGGAAGTGCCAGGTGTCGTCGCGGGAGATGGTCGAGTCGACGATGCCCGAGACGACCGCCGACCGCTCCCGCACCCAGGAGAAGTACGAGTGCGCCCGGCGCGCGCCGAGCCGGGCGGGCAGCTGCGTCCACGTGACGTTCACCGCCTCCCACAGGTCGGTCGAGATCACCTCACGGGCCCGCCGGGCGTTCTCGCGCGCGGCGATGAGCGACCCGGCGATCGCCGACGGGGTGTCCCGGTCGTAGGCCAGCAGGTCTAGGACCTCCTGCCGGCCGATGGTCACCTCAGGTCCGGGCAGGTCACGGTCCATCACCGACAGCAGGGACCGGCACGCCGCGTCCTCCTCGGCCCACGGGTCCTCCAGGAGGATCTGCAGGTGCACGTCGACGAGGCGGGCGGTGTCGTCCGCGCGCTCGATGTAGCGGCCGATCCAGAACAGCGACTCGGCGATGCGGCTCAGCACGGGGCCCCCCCGGGCCGGTCCTGGACCTGAGCCCGGCCCCGCCGCTCATGCTGCTGTTGCTGCTGCTGCATGGACTGGCTGCGCACGTCGTCGGGGTTGACGTCCAGCGGCACCGAGGACTGCGGGGCGACGGTGTGCGGGTGGTCCACCGGCGGCCGGGCGGGGCGCGGGCCGCGGCGGTCCGCCAGCACCCACGTGTCCTTCGAGCCGCCGCCCTGCGAGCTGTTGACGACGAGCTCGCCCTCGGGGAGCGCCACCCGGGTCAGGCCGCCGGGCAGCACCCACACCTGGTCGCCGTCGTTCACCGCGAACGGTCGCAGGTCGACGTGCCGGGGTCGCAGGCCCTCCTCGACCAGGGTGGGCACCGTCGACAGCTGGACGACGGGCTGGGCGATCCACCCGCGAGGATCCGCCCGCAACCGGTCCCGCAGGTCCCCGAGCTCCGCGCGGGACGCGCGCGGGCCCACCACCAGTCCCTTGCCGCCGGACCCGTCGACGGGCTTAACGACGAGCTCGTCGAGCCGGTCCAGCACCTCCTCGAGGGCCTCGCGCTCCTCCAGCCGCCACGTGTCGACGTTGGCCACCAGCGGGTCCTCGCCCAGGTAGTACCGGATGAGGTCGGGGACGTAGGTGTAGACGAGCTTGTCGTCCGCGACGCCGTTGCCGACCGCGTTCGCGATCGTCACCGTCCCGGCCCGCGCGCACGCCATCAGCCCCGGACTGCCGAGCTGGGAGTCGGAGCGGAAGGCGACCGGGTCGAGGAACTCGTCGTCCACCCGGCGGTAGATGACGTCGACGCGCTGGCGGCCCTGCGTGGTGCGCATCCACACCCGCCCGCCGGAGCACACCAGGTCACGTCCCTCGACGAGCTCGACGCCCATCGTCCGGGCCAGCAGGGAGTGCTCGAAGTAGGCGCTGTTGTAGACGCCGGGGGTCAGCACGACGACGGTCGGCTCGTCGACGCCGGGGGGCGCGGCCGCGCGCAGCGCCTCCAGCAGCCGGACCGGGTAGTCCGCGACAGGCCGGATCTGCAGCGCGGCGAAGAGCTCCGGGAACGTCTGGGTCATCGCCCGGCGGTTGGACAGCACGTAGCTGACCCCGCTGGGGACGCGCACGTTGTCCTCCAGGACGCGGAACGTGCCGGCCTCGTCGCGGATCAGGTCGATCCCGGACACGTGCACCCGGACCCCGTTGGGCGCGACGATCCCCTTCGCCTGCCGGTGGAAGTGCGTGGAGGAGGTGATCAGGCTCCGCGGGACCACGCCGTCGGCGACGGCGCGCTGGGGTCCGTAGACGTCGGCGAGGAAGGCCTCGAGCGCGCGCACGCGCTGGGCGACGCCGGGCGCGACGGTGTCCCACTCCGCGCCGGTGACGACGCGGGGCGCGACGTCGACCGGGAAGGGACGCTCCTCGCCGGCGAAGTCGAACGTGACTCCCTGGGCGACGTAGCTGCGCGCGAGGCTCTCGGCGCGGGCGCGCAGCTCGGGGCCCGACATCTTGGCGAGGGCGGCGTGCACGTGCCGGTACGCCGGCCGCACCTCGCCCTCGCGGTCGATGACCTCGTCCCAGGCGGCGCCCGGCGGATACCCGTCGAAGAGGTCGGTCATGCCCGGACGGTAGGCGGCGCGTGTGAACGGCGCATTTCGGGGCGGGGTCGTCCGACGACGCCCCGTACCGGCAGGTGTCGTGGGGCGTCGCCGACGCCGATGAACCGGGACGACACCCCGACCGTGTACCCCCACGACAGGGGCCGCCGCACCAGCCGTCGGCCCTCGCAACGTCGCGAGGAGCACCATGCGCACCACCCGGAAGACCACGTCCGCCGCCGTCGCCGCCGTCGCCCTGGCAGCCACGATCCTCACCGGCGGGCCGGCGAGCGCCAGCGGGCACACGATCCTGCGGGACGGGTTCGAGGGGAACCTCGTCCCGGGACCGACCATCGCCGGGGTCCCGTCCGCCGGGCGGCCGTGGATCCTCGACGACTCCAGCCGGGTGCGGGTCCGCGAGGACGGGCGGATCACCGTCAACATCCGGGGCCTGATCTTCGCCAACGGGGACCCGAACCCGGTGCCCTTCGTCGCTGCGAGCCTCGTGTGCGGCGGGGCGGTCGTGGACTCCACGGAGCCGTTCGACCTCAGCGTCCCGAAGGGCAACGGCCACACGAGCCAGCGCATCAGCGTCCCGGACGACTGCGACGACCCGGTCGTGCTGATCCGGAACGCGTCGGGCGATGCCCTGGGCGGGTACTTCGCCTTCACCGGCTGACGCCCTCCGGGGCGGCCACGCCCCCTCGGACCGGGGGCGGCCCGGCGACGATGCCGGACCGCCCCCGCCGTCCGTCTCCTCTGGGCATTTCCTGCTCCACGCGGTTCACTCGTCCGCGTGACAGATGTCCGGATTGCTCACGTCCGCCCGATCCGCACCGAACGGGCCGGCATGACGCTGACCCGCCTCGCCCGGCTCTCTCGGCTCGCCGCAGTCGCGCTGCCCCTCGTGCTCGTGTGGACCCCTGCCGCCGCGGCCACCGGTCCTGCGCTCACGGTCGACGGCCGACCGCTGGCCGGAGCGGTCACGGCGCCGTCCTTCACGGTCGCCTCGGCCGACTTGGGCAGCAGCGTCAGGGCGAAGTTCCGGCTGGACGGCGTCTACCTCGGGACCGACGCCACCCTGCCGTTCACCTGGCCGGTCAGTGCGACGGCCGGCACGCACGAGCTCGAGGTCCGCGTCTACGACGAGGCCGGCGAGCAGGGGCGGACCGCCGCGCGGTTCACCGTCGAGCGGACCACCACCGCGACGCCGACGCCCGCGCCGGCCCCGGCCCCGTCCACCCCCGCACCCGCGCCCGCACCCGGCACCCGTGCCCTGACGGCCGACGGCCGACCTCTCGCCGGCGCCACCGTGGCCTCCGGCGTCACCGTCACCGCCCCGGACCTGGGTGGGACCGTGAAGGCGAAGTTCCGCCTCGACGGCGCCTACCTCGGCACCGCGGTCACCCTGCCGCTGACCTGGCCGGCGCACGCCGCCCCGGGCGCCCACCAGCTCGAGGTCCGGCTGTACGACGCCGCCGGCGCAGAGCAGGGCCGGGTCGTCGCCGACTTCACCGTCGCCGGCTCGTCGTCGACCCCCCAGCCCGCACCCGCGCCCGCACCGGCACCGACGCCCACGCCGTCCCCTGCCCCTGCCCCGGTTCGCACGGTCACCGTCCGTGACGGCGCCGGCCTCGCCGCCGCCCTCGCCGCCGCGACCCCCGGCACCACGATCCAGCTCGCCGACGGCGTCTACACCGCCGAGCAGCAGCTCACCGTCGGCACCTCGTGCACCGCCGCCGCCCCCTGCGCCCTGCGCGGCGGCCGCGGCGCGGTCCTGGACGGCGCCGGGCTCAGCGGCCACTACGGGCTCCACGTGAAGGACGCCGACCACTGGACCGTCGCGGGCGTCACCGTGCGCAACGCGAGCAAGGGGATCGTCGTGGACGGCTCCGACCGTGTCGTGATCGACGGCGTCGAGGTCACCCAGATCGGCGCCGAGGGCATCCACCTGCGGGCCTTCTCCAGCGACGGCGTCGTGCGCGGCTCCCTCGTCCACCACGTCGGCCTCGACAAGCCGCAGTTCGGCGAGGGCATCTACATCGGCTCCGCAACGTCCAACTGGGGGACCTACTCCGGGGGCAGGCCGGACGCGAGCGACCGCAACGTCATCACCGGCAACCGCATCTGGGCGACCGGGGCGGAGAGCGTCGACATCAAGGAGGGCACCACCGGAGGCGTCCTGTCGGGCAACACCTTCGACGGCGCGGGCATGGCCGGCGAGAACAGCGCCGACTCCTGGGTCGACGTCAAGGGCAACGACTGGCTGATCTCCCGGAACACCGGCACGAACGCGCTGCTGGACGGCTTCCAGACCCACGTCCTGGTTTCGGGCTGGGGCCGGCGCAACGTCTTCACCGGGAACACCGCCACCGTCCGCGCCGCCGGCTACGGGTTCCGCTTCCAGGACGCCGCCACGACCGGCAACGTGCTGCGCTGCGACAACACGGTGACCGAGGCCGGTCTCGGCTCCGCCAACCAGCGCTGCGCCTGACCGCCGTCCGCCCGCCACCGGCGCCGACGGACGCCCACCGGCGCGCCACCCGACGCCCACCGGCGACGGGCGTCAGCGGTCGAGCAGGACGATCTCGACGCGGCGGTTGAGCTGACGTGCCGCCGGGTCGGGCGCGCCGTCGGCTCCGGTCTCCGCCTGGACGGGCTGCGTCTCGCCCAGGCCCTGCGTCCGCAGCGAGTCGCCGGAGACCCCGGACCCGACCAGCAGCCGGCGGACCTCCTCGGCCCGGCGCTGGGAGAGGTCGAGGTTGTACGCCTCGTCCCCCACCGAGTCGGTGTGCCCGTTGACCTGCGCCGCAGGTGAGCCGAGCGCGACCAGCAGGTCGGCCACCCGGCGCAGGTAGTCCTGCCCGTCGGGGCGCACCTCGGCCCGGTCCACGTCGAAGAGCACGTTCGCGTCCAGACGGATGACCGTGCCGCACACCGTGCCGGACGGCTCGACCAGCCGGACGGGCGCCACCGGCGCGAACAGCGGGAGCCCGTCGGCGAGCACCGTCTGCACGGCCGCGACCCGGTCGGGGTCCCCGTCGCCGAACACCTGGCCGTCCGCGCGCACCGAGAGCCGCATCGTCGCGTCCTCGTAGCCGCCGGCCCCGCCCGGCTCGACCCAGACCCGCGTCGAGCCGTCGGAGTACGACCCGGACCCGTCCGCCCGCACCGTGTACCGCACGTCGCCGCGGGACCAGGTGCCCGACCCGTCGGCGGCGACCGACGACCGCGTCTCGCCGTCGTCGTACACACCGGCGCCACCCGCCAGGACGGCGACGTGCAGGCCGGCGTCGTCGTAGACCCCGGTGCCGTCGCCCGCCACCGTGATCCGGACGGTCCCCTCCTCGTAGTGGCGGCTCCCGGTCGTCACGGTCGCGCCCGTGTCGGCGGCCGCGCCGCCGGACTCGGTGCACCGGGCGTCGAGGACGCCGATCCCCTGGTAGAGGCCCGGTGCGACGTCCAGCCGGCCGGAGATCGACTGGTTCTGCGCCGTCGACAGCAGCTCGGTCGGGATGGTGAACGCCGGCATGGGGGGCACGGTGAGCGTGCGCCGCAGCTCACGCTCGAACCTCTCGGCGCCCTCGCCGGCGGGCGTCGCCTCGGGGGTGGCGCTCGGCGTGGGCGGGGTCGCCCGGTCGGGGGAGGGCCCGGGACGGGCACCCTCGCCGGAGCACCCTGCTGCGGTCAGGCCGACCAGGACCACCGAGGCCAGCGCACGACGCACGGACCGCTTCCCTCCTCACCGGACCGGTAGGACGACGGCGGGTCGCCGTGCGCCCTCGTCCGCCCTGCAGGGGCGGGATCGGCGGCCGACCCTAGACGACGGCCCCCGTTGTCACAAACTTCGTGCCGCTATTCGACAGCGTTCCCAGGCATTGTCACAGGCCGTTCACCCGTATTCACGAGCGACCGTCCCGCAGGGGTGAGGCGCGGGTGAAGAAGCGTGGCGAACGGGGTAACCGGACCTCACGGTCGTAGCCGCCAAATCGGGCATAACCGTACTTTCGGCTCGAACCACCGACATGACGCAGCGATTACTCGACGAGCTGCGCCCACCGTGAGGACTTTGATGCACGCGCTCTTCCCTGCCAGCTTCCTGCCCGACCCCCGGGTCGGTGACCTGTCCCTGGACCACGTCTGGGCTGCATTCCCGCTCGCCGTCGCCGGCCTCGTGGTCTGGGCCCTGTGGCTCTACCGCGTCGTGCTCTCGCGCCGTGCGATGCCGATCGAGAACGACTTCCGCACCACCACGTCGGTCGTCGTCCCGTCGTTCCACGAGGACCCCGACATCCTCATGCGGTGCCTGGACACCTGGCTCGGCCAGGACCCGACCGAGATCATCATCGTGCTCGACGTCGCCGACACCGAGGCCGAGCAGCGGATCCTCGCGCTCGGCGACCCGCGGGTGCAGCCCGTGATGTTCAAGCACGCCGGCAAGCGCTCCGCGCTCGGCGTCGGCATCCGCCTGGCGACCAGTGAGGTCGTCGTGCTGGTCGACTCCGACACCGCGTGGGAGCCCGGCCTCCTCGACGCCGTGCAGATGCCGTTCGTCGACCCCATGGTCGGCGGGGTCAGCACCCAGCAGAACGTGTACGAGCGCGAGTCCAGCGTCTGGCGCCGGATCGCCGACTGGCTCGTCGACCTGCGCTACTACGACTACGTCCCCGCGATGGGGGCCGCCGGCGCCGTGGCCTGCCTCTCCGGCCGCACCGCGGCGTACCGCCGTGCCGCGGTGGTCCCCGTCCTGCCCCACCTGGAGGACGAGTTCTTCCTGGGCCGCCGCTGCATCGCAGGCGACGACGGCCGGCTCACCTGGCTGGTGCTGGCGTCCGGCTACCAGACGGTCCACCAGTCCTCGGCCCGCGCGCTGTCCATGTTCCCGACCGGGTTCCGCACCTTCGTCAAGCAGCGCGTGCGCTGGAGCCGCAACTCCTACCGCTGCTACCTCACGGCCATCGCCAAGGGCTGGCTGTGGCGCGTCCCGTTCGTCACCAAGGTCACCGTCCTCCAGATCCTGCTGACGCCGGTCACGATGGGCATCACGCTCGGGTACCTCTTCTTCGCCCGGATCGACGGCACCCTCGCCAGCGTGCTGCTGGCCGCGGCATGGCTGCTCCTCGGCCGCGGCATCCGTGGCTACTCCCACCTCAAGCGACACCCGAAGGACATCGTCGTGCTGCCTCTGCTGGCCCTCGTGGTCATCTTCATCGCCCTGCCGATCAAGCTCTACGCGTTCGCCACCATGAACAAGCAGGGCTGGCTCACCCGGCACGCGGACCAGATCGGCGGGGAGGGCCAGACGGCCAGCTCGCTGCGTCAGCCGACCCAGGCCCCGCCGGTGCTCGTCGCGCCCGTCGCGGAGAAGGTCGAGGTGCTCGCATGAGCCGCCGTCGTCCCGCCCTGCGGCGCCTGTCAGGCACCGCACTCGCGGTCGCCACCCTCGTCGCCGGTGCGACCCCCGCGTCCGCCGCGGACGGCACGAGCCCGACCCCCGCGCCCACGGCCGCCGAGAGCGCGGCGCAGGACCGCGCCGCCTCGGACGACGAGGCCGTCGCCGGCATCGTGGACTACCCGGGCAACCCGGTGACCGAGCCGGCGCTGGTCGCCGACGAGGAGGACCGGCTCGCCGACGTGCAGACCGTGGGCCGCATGATCCAGTGGGGCAAGCTGCCGGTCCTCGGCGCCTACCGCCTCAGCACCGGCTCCGCCTACACCCTCGTGCTCACCCGCCGCAGCGAGCCGTACGTGCTCGCGGACCTGCTGGAGCTGGGACCGCAGACGTTCGTCCGCGAGCCGGACGGCGCCTACATCCTGATGGAGAACATCGTCGTCCAGCCCGGGGCGCGGCTCGTCCTCAGCGACACCGGCCCGCTGACCATCCGGATGGCGAGCGACACGGACCGGTTCGTGTCGATCGTCAACCTGGGTGGCGAGCTGGAGATCGTCGGCACGAAGGCGTCACCGGTCACGCTGACCAGCTGGAACCGGGACGGCGGCCAGGTGGACACCGCCACGGAGGACGGCCGGGCGTACGTCCGGTCGGTCGGCGGCAAGGTGACGCTCGAGCGCGCGACCTTCAGCAACCTCGGCTTCTGGAGCGGTCGCACCGGTGGCGTCGCCCTGACCGGCGTCGACCGCCCGAGCGAGGGTGCGCTGGAGGAGTACGGGCGCGACCTGGGCGACGCCGTCGCCACGAACAACCACGCGAACGGCATCGACGTGCGCTACGGGACCGTGCCGGCCACGTCGGCGCCCGTCGTCGACCCCGCCGCGCCGCAGGGCGCGGACTCGCTGACCGCCGCCACGGACGGCTCACCGGTCGAGGGTCTGCTCCCGGTCGGGACCCTGCCGGTGCCCTACACCGACGACGAGGACCCGGAGTACAGCTACGTGTCCGCGAAGGTCGAGAACGTCACGTTCGACGGCAACGCCTTCGGGCTGTTCGTCTCCAGCGCGAACGGCGTCGACATCTCCCGGTCGACCATCAAGAACAGCATGGTCGACGGCCTGGTCATGCACCGGTACGTCGTCAACGCGGCGATCGCGGACACGGTGTCGTCCGACAACGCCGGTCACGGCATCGTGATGGCTCGTGCCACCACCGGCATCGTGGTCAGCGGGGTCACCAGCCGGCGCAACGGCGGCAGCGGCGTCGTCGTCCGCGGGGCCGCGCTGGCCAGCGGCCCGAGCGCGACCGGCATGCCGGTCGGCGACTACGGCAACAACTCGATCAGCAACAGCAGGACCGACGAGAACGCCCGGTTCGGGATCGAGATCATCGGCGGGCGCAACATCAGCCTCAGCTCCAACGACGTGACCGGCAACGACATGGGCATCGTCGTGCGGGAGGCCGCCTCGGACGTGACCCTCGTCGGGAACCACGTCGAGGACAACCTCCGTCACGCCATCGCGCTGCGCGACGCGGCGACCGACGTGGAGATCACCGGCAACGTGATCTCGGGTGCGCTGACCGGCGTCTACGTCCGCGACTCCGCGGCGCTGGTCGAGCGCAACACCGTCAACCGGGTGACGAACCACGCGGTGACGGTCACCGGCGCCACGACCGGCACCGTGGTCACGGAGAACACGATCTCCGGCCGCGGCCCGAGCGCGGTGGACGTCAAGCGCGCCGACGCCGTGCAGGTGGGCGAGAACGACGCGTCCACCTGGGTCAGCACCAAGCCCTTCTGGACCCACGTGCGCAACGCCCTGCAGCCGCTCACGATCATGTGGCTCTCGCTCGCCCTGGTGCTCATCGCGACCGCGCTCAAGGGCACGCGTCACCGCATGCGCGGGCTGCAGCACCCGTACGAGGCGCAGCGTCGCCTTGCCGAGCTCGTCGAGCCGCCCGTCGTCCCGGCCGTGGTGCCGCGTGACGGCACGCAGCTCGCCGCCGGCCGGCACGGCTCGGCCGACGCCGGGGGTGCCGCATGACCGCGGCGACCACCCGCCGGGGCCGCGTGCGGCCGGGGCACGCCCTGGGTCGGCGCGGTGCCGTGCTGGGCGTGCTCGCGGCGCTGACCGTGGCGTCGGCCGGATGCACCACCACGGCGGACCCGGGGACGCAGCCGGCCGCCGAGGCCGCCGGCGCGACGGCCCTCCCGCCGCTGCCCACCGAGCCCGGGCAGCCGGGGGGTGCGCCGCTGATCGACGCCGAGGCGCCCGGTCGGGTCGTCCCCGAGGCGCCCGGTCGGGTCGTCCCCGGGGCGTCCGGCAGCTCGACGGAGGCCGGCGACAGGGACCAGGACCGGAACCAGAAGGACGAGGACGAGGAGGACGAGAAGGTGGACGACGACGAGCCGGGCATGACCGCCCCCACGGCCTTCCCCGCGTGGATGGCCCGTCCGGCCGGCGACCGTGGCCTCTGCCCGGCGCCCACGGTCCGCGTCCGGACCGCGGAGCAGCTGCAGAAGGCGCTGGACGACGCGGGTCCGGGCACGGTCATCCGGATGGAGCCGGGGGTCTACCAGGGCAGCTTCGTGGTGACGGGCTCGGGCGCCGCGGGCGACGAGGCCGTGCTGTGCGGGGACGCCGACGCGATCCTCAACGGTGACGGCTACCGCGGCGACTACGTGCTGCACCTGGACGGCGCCCAGCACTGGGTGCTGTCCGGCTTCACCGTGCGCAACGGCCAGAAGGGCGTGATGGCGGACGGCACGACCGGCACGACCATCAGCGGGCTGACGGTGTACGGCATCGGCGACGAGGCGATCCACCTGCGCCGGCACAGCACCGACAACCTCGTGGCCGACAACACCATCAGCGACACCGGCCTGCGCAAGCCGAAGTTCGGCGAGGGCGTGTACGTCGGGAGCGCGAACAGCAACTGGGGGGACCTCACCGACGGGGAGCCCGACCGCAGCGACCGCAACCACGTGACCGGCAACGCCATCTACGCCACCACGAGCGAGTCGGTCGACATCAAGGAGGGCACGACCGGCGGTGTGCTGGCCGGCAACCAGTTCGACGGATCCCTGATCACCGGCGCCGACTCGTGGGTCGACGTCAAGGGCAACGACTGGACGGTCGCCGACAACGTCGGGCGGCACAGCCCGCTGGACGGCTTCCAGACCCATGACGTCGCCGATGGCTGGGGCACCCGCAACACGTTCACCGCCAACCGCGGGGAGCTGCGCAGCGGCGAGGGCTTCCTCATCGCCCTGCGACCCGAGAACGAGAACGTCGCCCGCTGCGACAACGCCCTCCTGACCGACGTCGGGGGCCTGAGCAACAAGGACTGCCGCTAGTCACCTGGCGGCCCGGTCGCCCACCGGCTCGACCACCCACGCACGACGCACGCACCACCACCCATCAGCACGACGCGCGGCGTCCGACGCCGACGCGCCCGTCGCCCCTGCCCGGGGCCCCCGAAAGAGGAACGATCATGATCAACGACAGCACCCACCAGCTCCCCGCCCGCGCGACCGACGAGCCCGTCGTCGCCCGGCCCCGCCTCACCGTGATCGGCACCGGCTACCTCGGCGCCACGCACGCCGTGTGCATGGCCGCCGTCGGGTACGAGGTGCTCGGCGTGGACGTCGACCCGAACAAGATCGCCAAGCTCGCCGCCGGCGAGGTGCCGTTCTTCGAGCCCGGGCTCGGCGAGCTGCTGCGCGACACGCTGGCCACTGGCCGGCTGAGCTTCACGACCGACTTCGCCGAGGCGGCGGAGTTCGGCGACGTGCACTTCATCTGCGTCGGCACCCCGCAGAAGAAGGGCTCGCAGGCGGCGGACGTCTCCTACGTCCACGCGGCGACCGAGGCCCTGGCGAAGGGTCTGCGTCGCAAGGCGCTCATCGTGGGCAAGTCCACCGTCCCGATCGGCACCGCGGCGCAGCTGCGGGACATGGTGCACGCCGTCGCCCCCGCCGGCACCGCGGTCGAGCTGGCGTGGAACCCGGAGTTCCTGCGCGAGGGCTACGCCGTCGCCGACACCCTGCAGCCCGACCGCCTGGTGTTCGGCACGGAGTCGCGCTGGGCGACCGAGCAGCTCAAGGCGGCGTTCACGCCGGTCCTCGAGCGCGGCACCCCGCTCGTCGAGTGCGACCTGTCGACCGCCGAGCTGGTCAAGGTGGCCGCCAACTCCTTCCTGGCCACGAAGATCTCCTACATCAACGCCATGGCCGAGGTGTGCGAGGCCACCGGCGCCGACGTCAACCTGCTGTCGCGGGCGCTGTCCTACGACGAGCGCATCGGCGGGCGCTTCCTCAAGCCGGGTCTCGGCTTCGGTGGCGGGTGCCTGCCCAAGGACATCCGGGCGTTCGCCGCACGGGCCGAGGAGCTCGGCGTCGGCCAGGCGGTGTCGTTCCTGCACCAGGTCGACGCCATCAACGGCCGTCGCCGCACCCGCACCGTGGACCTGGTCCGCGAGCTGGCCGGCGGGTCGCTGCAGGGTGTGAAGGTCGCCGCGCTGGGTGCGGCCTTCAAGCCCAACTCCGACGACATCCGCGACGCCCCCGCGCTGGACGTCGCCCGGATGCTGCACGAGGAGGGCGCGGACGTGCGCGTCTACGACCCGGAGGCCATGGACAACGCCCGCCGCGCGTACCCGGACCTGACCTACGCGGGCTCGCTGCCGGAGGCCGTCGCCGGTGCCGACGTCGTCGTGCTGCTCACCGAGTGGGCGCAGTTCCGCGACGCCGACCCGGAGATGATGGGCTGGCTCGTCGGCCGGCGGAAGGTCGTCGACGGCCGTCACGCCCTCGACGCCGACGCCTACCGGGCAGCGGGCTGGGAGTACCGCGCGCTGGGTCGCCCGACGACGTCGCGCACGGTGGAGCTGGCCACCTCGGAGGCGGACAGCATCGACCTGGGCATCCAGGTGGACCTCGCCGCCGAGCTGCTGCAGGCAGCGCCGGCCGCGAGCGTGCAGCCGGCCTGACGCCGACGGGTGACGGGCCGGGGTGACGGGCAGGGGGTGCCCGCCGCCCCCGATACCGGCGCCCGGTCATGACCAGGGCCCCGCACCAGCGCAGCGAGCGCTGGTGCGGGGCCCTGGGTCGTGTGTCCGTGGATCGGTCCGGACCGCCGGTCAGCGGGTGGCCGGCGGTCCGAGCGTCCGGCCTACGGCTGGTCCCCCGCCCCCTGCGCCGCGGGGACCTCCACCCGGATGCGGACCGAGGTGCCCTCCTCGTCCTGGACGCGGATGCGCGTGCCCGTCCCGGCCACCCGGACGCCGTTGCTGGGCAGCTCGGGCTTGAAGTACCGCTCGGGGTCGCTGTCGTCGAAGGTGCGCACGGCCGGCTGCCCGCGCACCAGGCTCCGCTTGCCGTTGACGTGCAGCTGGAACGAGTCCGCACGCTGCAGCCCGAAGGTCGCGTCGTACGTCTGGATGCGTCCCCGCCACGGCACGCCCTCGAGGTTGAACAGGACCCGCGGGTGCGCGTCGACCGGCAGGATCTCCCCCTCGCCCGGGTGGGCCGTGGTGTCGTTGTCCGGCACGGAGGTGTCCCAGTACCAGACCAGCAGCCCGTCCTGGTACGGGAAGTGCTCGAAGAGGTCCGGCCGCAGCGGGTCGCGCGCGTTGTACGGGCCGGTCTGCAGGTACTTGTCGAAGCCGACGTACTCCCGGTTGCTCGCCAGGTAGAACTGGTCGAACAGCGTGGTGACGGAGCTGCCCACGGCCTGGAACCCGTCGAGCGCCCAGCCGGTGTCCCCGGCCTCCGCCCCACTGGTGACGATCGCGGTCCCACCGGCCGTCACGACGACGTCGTCGATGAAGATGCCGGCCGGCAGGTCCGCGTCCTGGCCCGTGGCGGCGCCGTCGGTCGAGTAGCGGAACCGCAGGCCGATCGTGCTGCCGGCGTAGGCCGAGAGGTCGAAGGTCGCGTCGACCCACTCCTCCTGGACCCCGTCGATGCCGTTGCCCTCGGCGGCCTTCGTGATGGAGCCCGCGATCGCCTTGAAGCCGGTGCCGTCGTCGACCTCCACGAAGGCGTAGTCGCACGGGTCGGCGCCGCAGTCCTCGATGTTCCACCGCGCCGCGAAGGTCAGGCTCGCCGGACCGTCCGGCAGGACGACCTCGCGTGTCATCGTCGCCTCGTAGTCGTCGTCGTTGCCGGACCACCACTGCCGCTCACCGGTGGCCGGCGCGCCGAGCTGGGTGACGACGGGCTTGTCGGGGAGCACCACGGCCACGGCCTGGGGCTTGTCCGAGTTGTACTCGTGCGGACCGAGCTCGAGCGTGCGCTTCTGGCCGGGAGCGACGATCTCGTAGTCCAGCCACCCGAGCTGCAGCTTCTCCCACGGACCGAGGTCGGCGGCGCGAGAGCCCAGGGCGTCGTCCTCGGGTGCCGAGACCCGGCTCTGCGCCATGAGGCTCCACCAGTTCACCGGGTTGTCGACGCCGGCCGGCGCGACCCGGTCGTACAGGTCCGGCAGGTTGAGGTCGTGGCCGAACTCGTGGGCGATCACGGACAGTCCGCCGTTCTCGGGCTGGATGGTGTAGTCCGCGGCCCAGATGCCGGTGTCGCCGACCGGCGTCCCGCCGATCGCCGGGATCGGCGCCTCGGGGTTCGGCTTGGTGACCTGGAAGGCCCGCCACCGGTGCGACCAGATGGCGTCCTCGCCCTGCTGGGGGTCCTGGTCCGCCTGGTCGCCACCGGCGTGGATGATCTGCAGGTGGTCGATGTAGCCGTCCGGCTCGTCGAAGTTCCCGTCGCCGTCGGCGTCGTTGCGGTCCCACACGTCGTAGTCGGCCAGCGTCTCGGCGATCTGCTCCGGCGTCTGCCCGGCGGCCACCTGCGAGGCGTACCACGCGTCCATGCCGTCGCGGACGAGCTCCCAGGTGTTGCTGCAGACGTTGCCGGCGCACGGGACGCCGTTGCTGCGGCCGTAGCGCGCCTCGTTGAAGGGGACCTTCACCACGTCGGTCACCAGGCCCTCGACCGAGTAGCGCCCGGAGGACTGCTGCTCGTAGTACTGCCGCATCGACTCCCGGCCCGTGACCGAGCCGTCCCCGAAGTACAGGTCCTGGTAGTAGTCCTGGTCGTAGTCCGGGTGCCAGTCGGTGCTGTTGTCCACGGCGCGGTCCGGCTCCGGGATCGCGTTGAAGAGCGGTCCGTCGAACACCGCCGGTCCGGCGATGGTCGGTGCGGTGTCACGGTCGGGGAAGTCCGGGTGGCGCTCGTTGCCGAACTCGACCAGCAGGACGAAGAGCTGGTCGGTGTCCTCACGGCTGAGCTGGACGTACTGGTCGACCGGCTCCTCCGCGGCCTGGGCCCGGCTCAGGCCCGACTCGGCCGACTGGGCCGTGGCTGCCTCGCCGACCTTGACCACCGTGCTGCTGCCGATCCGCTCGGGCGTGGCCTCGCCCTTGAGGACGGCCGCGAGCGCCTGCTCCCGCAGCGCCTGCTGCTTGTCCGCGATCGGGTCCGGCGGGGCGTCCCCGCCCGGTCCGACGTGCTCCTGGGCCTCCGGCGGCGCCGCCGGCACCGCGGAGGCCGGTGACGGGAGCAACCCCGAACCGGCTGCCAGGGCCAGGGTCATCAGCAGGCCCGTGGATGTCTTGCGCATGAACGCCTCCAGACAGGGGAATCAGGCTGGGAAAGGGCGGCCGTGCGACGTCGAACGGTCACCGTCCCGTTGTGACACTAGGACCGTCGGGGCGGCGTGCACAGACCCCACGCGGGATCTCTCCGGCGCCGGCGGCGGGCGGCGGTGCGACCGGAACGGGTGAACGGTGCGCGACGGGACGCTTGGGTCGCGTCGGACCTGGCCGTGCGCAAGCGCGCAGGTGGGCGGCCCACAGCGGTCGCGCGGTGGCCGTCCGCGGTGGGTCGTCACCGGGCCGAGGACGGCGACGAGCGCCTCACCGGCGTGTCGCCGCAGAGCGCTCTCACGGGTGCGACCGTCAGTCGAGCCGGTGATGACCCTCCCCTGACGCTGCCATGACGGCGAGTCGGGAAGGGCGCCCGAGCCCCCGACTGTGCCGCGATCCGCGGATCGACGGTGGTGCGCCCGTGCGACGGTGGGACCCATGGGACGGACGTTGGCGATCGTGGTGGCTCATCCCGACGACGAGAGCTACTCCACCTACGGGACGGTGGCGCGGCACTCCGAAGACCCGGCGTTCCGTCTCGTCGTCCTTCACGCGACCGACGGCGAGGGTGGCCAGATCGCTGACGGGGTGCCCGCGACGCCCGAGACCCTCGGTGCGTGGCGACGGCAGGAGGACGACAACGCCTGGCGCGCCCTCGGGCGCATGCCTGACCGGCACGACTGGCTGGGCCTGCCGGACGGGGGGCTGCACGCCGTCGGCGTCGACGTCCTGCGGGAGACGATCGCAGCGTTCCTCCGCGAGGAGCGACCCGACGTCGTGTGCACCCTGGGGTCGGATGGGGTGACGGGCCACCCGGACCACATCGCGATGTCGGCCGCCACGACCGAGGCGTTCCATCTCGTCCGGTCCGAACCTGGGCCCGGTCTGCAGCGACTGCTGCACGGCGGCATACCGCAGTCCTTCTTCGAACGCGGCCAGCAGTGGCTGAGGGAGCGCGGGAAGCCGGTCTGGGAGCCGACCACGACCTATCACCTTCGCGGCGCTCCCGATGAGCTCTTCGGCATCCGCACCGACTCCAGGCCGTTCGCCGACCGTGCCCTGGCGGCCATCAAGGAGCACCGCAGCCAGCGTCAGGTGATCTACGACCCCGAGGGGACCGACGAGGAGTGGAAGAAGGTGCTGTCCCGCGAGACCTGGATCATCGCGTGGCCGCCGAAGGCACCCGGTCAGCCGATGCTGGCGGACGTCTTCGAGGGGCTCGAGTGAGGCACCGGGCAGCACCGCACCGCCTTCTAGGTACGCGTCCCGCCGGCCGGCGCGGTCATACCCCGTCCAGTGACGTCCAGAAGTCGATGATCGTCTCGGCGGTCCAGGCGGGCTGCTCGAGCGGGGCCAGGACGCCCGAGCCGTGGACGACCGTCCACCGGCCCCCGGGTATGGCCCGTGCCGTCGCCTCCGCCTGCTCGGGGGTGAAGTCCTCCCGCGCGTCGGTCGCGACCACCAGCGTGGGCGCGGTGATCAGCGGGAGCGCCCACGACAGGTCGGTCCGGCCGACGATGAACGAGTCCACGGTGTTCGCCAGGCTCCGCCTCGACAGGGTGCGCAACCCGGAGTCGACGAGTGGGCGGAGCGACCCGCGCGGGTCAGCCAGCTGCACCGCCGCGATGGCGTCGCGCAGCGGCCCCACCGGGCCCACGACGCGCAGGAGCCGCGTCATCAGCTCGATCTGCCGGCGCTCGGCCCGGCTCACCGGCTGGACCGGTGAGCTGATCGCCACCAGCGAGCGCACCCGCTGCGGCGCCGTCGCCGCCAGGTGCAGCCCGGTGTGCCCACCCCACGCGTTGCCCACCCAGTCGACCGGACCGTCCTGGAGGCTCTCCAGGACCTGCACCGCGGCCTCCGCGGACTCCTCGATGCTGCTCCGCCGTGTCAGCTCTGCGCTGTGCCCGTATCCGGGCCCGTCGACGATGAGCAGGCGCCGGTGCTCCGCCAGGGCCGGGGCGACCCGGGACCACGACCGCGAGTCGGTGAACATGCTGTGCCACAGCAGCGCGCTCCCCGTGGCCTGGTCCTCGCGGGTCGAGTACTCCCGCACGGCGAGCCGGCCCAGGCGCGTCGACACCTGATGCACGCGGGAAGCCGGTCGCCTGGACCCGGGGACCTCCGACACACCACCTCCCCGGCCTGGCGCCGTCGCCTCTCCTGCGTACGGTCCCGACTGAGGCTTCCGCGGGCCCCCGCCGGCGTCAAGGGAGCTTCCGGCGTCGCACTCTCGGCACGCGACGCCCTCTGTCGTGCCGGGCGTCCGCCCATGCCGCCTGGTGCTACCGCGTCCGCGCACGGGACGCTGGTCCCCGCCTCGCCGCACTCACCGTCAGGTCTGGTCGGGCGCGTGCCCGGGCCACTACCGTCGGTCGGACCGGTGGGAGGCGATGACGCGCACGTCCTCCGTGGCCGCCTCGGACGGGCGCCGAGCCACTGGCGAACCCGACCCACCTCGGACCACCGAGGTGCGCCATGAGGAAGTCGCCCTGGATCGCCGCCGTCACCGCCGTCCTCGCCGCCGGCGGGACCGCGTCCGCCCACGCCGCCCCCAGCCGGTGGGAGATCACCAGCGGCACGGAGGAGTTCTCCTTCGAGATCTGCGGCCGGGACTGGACCGCCGTCAGCACCTTCACCGAACGGCTCAAGTGGAGGCAGCCCCGCGAAGCAGGCGCCCCGCGCCTGCAGGTCGCGGCCTACCAGTACCGGGTGGAGTTCACGGCCGACGGCGTCACGCTGACGACCGAAGGGCACGGCCTCTTCAAGGACCGCCGCGCGACGCACGTCGAAGGAACTGTCTGGCAGTTCGACGTCGCGGACCTCGGCGTGCCGTACAGCCTGTACGACCCGGACGGTCGCCTGCTGGTCCGCGACCGAGGGGTGGCCACCTCGTCGTTCCGGGTGGACACGCAGGGCGACGTCGACCTCGACAACGACGTGCTGGTCGACGAGGGTCCGGTGCTGGTCGAGGCGGGCGAGTTCCCCAGCCTGACCTTCGACTTCTGCGCCCTCATCGCCCCGTACTTCGACGCGTGACCCTCCACCTCGCCGAGGTGTGACACGCAGGGCGGACCCGGCCGGGCGACGGTCGCGACCCCGAGCCGTCGTCCCGTCGTGCCGTCGTCAGGGAGCGGCCGACGTGCCGGGACGGGCGACGTCAGGCCGTCGCTCGCCCGGGCCGGTACCGCAGGGAGACCGCCCCCGACCGGAACTCATGGCGGTCCACGAGCTCGAGCTCGATGCGCTCGCGCAGACCGGCGAGCAACGTCGGCCCGTACCCGGCGAGGACCGGCTGCACGAGGAACTCGTACTCGTCGATCAGTCCACGATCGGCCAACGCCGAAGGGAGCGTCACGCCACCCACCCACAGGCCCTCGCCGGACTCCTGCTTGAGCCGCTGGACCGCGTCCCCCACGTCACCTCGCAGGAGCTCGGCATTCCAGTCGACCCCGCTCAGCTTGCTCGACACGACGTACTTCCTCGCCCGGTCGATGGCCTCGGCGAAGGGGAGCTGCGACTCGTCCACCCGGTCGGGCCACGTGCCAGTGGCCGGCTTCCGCCACTCCGACTCCATCATCTCGTAGGTCACCCGCCCGAAGAGCAGCGCATCCGCGCGCTCCATCTCGGCGGTCCAGTAGCGCATCGACTCCTCGTCCGGGGGCAGCCCTGCCTTGTGATGGCAGCAGCCGTCGAGCGTGACGTTGATCGAGTATCGAAGTGGTCTCATCTCGTCGCTCTTCCTCGATGCGCGCCCGGCGCCCACCGGACCGTACTCAGACCACTGCCGGCGCCGTCCTTCATCGGCGCCTGCCTCGCCTCCCCCGGTCCCGCACCGATGAGAAGCGGGGGCTCCGGAGGTTTAACCGGCATGAGCCGCATCACCGTCCAGACCCAGGTCACCCTCGACGGCGTCATCGAGTCCCCGCCCGAGGCGCTGCTCCCGTACATGAGCGACGAAGGGCGGCAGGCCACCCTCGAGCTCGCGCTCGCCTCCGACGCGCTCGTGCTCGGACGGGTGACGTGGCAGCACCTGGGCCCGGCCTGGCGGGAGCAGACCGGGGCGATGGCCGAGCGGATCAACGCCATGCCGAAGTACGTGGTGACCTCGACACTCGGCTCCGCCGACGAGTGGAGCAACTCCCAGCTCGTCACCTACGGCGAGATCGCGGCTCTGCGCGAGCGTCTCGACCTGCTCTCCTACGGGTGCGGCGCACTCGCCCGTGACCTCCTGCGCGACGGGCTCCTCGACGAGCTGCACCTCAACATGACGCCGGTCGTCGCCGGTCGCGGGAGGCGGCTGTTCGACGAGCCCTCGGAGCTGCTGGCGTTCGACCTGCTCGACAGCCGCACCTACCCCACCGGCGCGGTCCGTCTGGTCGTCCGGCCGACTGGCCGGTCGCAGGACGACTGAGGCACCGGCAGCGCGTCGAGTGCCTGCGCGGCGGTGGGCGGACCACCACGGCGCGTCGCAACGGTCAGGGAGACGCGGGGAACACGCCGAGACGCCGGGCGCGGGGAGCAACAGGAGATCCCGCCTCGTGGCCGGCGGAGCCGCAGGTGAGACGGGTGTTGCTGTGGAGCCGCCTCTCAGATTCGAGCTGAGACCTTTCTCTTCACGAGAGCGTCCCGGTGGACGTCGACGCTGGGCTGCCGCGAGCGCGGGGTGCACGGCGTGCGGCTCCACGAAGGGTCGGGGCGACACACGGGGTACACGGCGCGACGGACCGTCGGCCAGAGAGAGCACCGACCCATAGCGGAGCACCGCAGCCCGGCGGAGGGTCGCGTCAAGGGTGGACGGAGTCCATCGCGTAGCGGCGCGTACCGCCCTCGATGCGGCCCGGAGTCGGGCGGACGCTCGGCGGCGGCTCGGCGGCTCCGTGGTGAGGCACCTCGGAAACTGCTCCGAGGTGCCCTCGCCGTTCTGCTCGGCCGGCGGGGTGGGGTGCGCGCGACAGGTCGATGGACGAGGGACCCGGGCACCCCTCGTTGCGCAGCCCGTGGAGCGCGGTCGCGCCATGCCGCCACGACGGGGCCGCTAAGCCCCGCTGCCCTTGGTGTGGGGGGCAGCTGGCGGTGCCGACCGCGTGGTGGCGCGGGACCGGGTGCGTGGCAGCAGGTCGAAGTGCAGCGGCGTCTCCTTGGACAGCACGAAGACCTCCAGTGCGTGCTTGAGGAAGGACTCCAGCGGCGTGATGCCCTGGCGGAGCAGGTCGATGTGGAACAGCACCCACTGCTGCAGCCAGCAGGCGTCCTTCGCCCACAGGAAGCTGTGCGTGAGGCTGTTCGAGCTGAGCTGGCGGCGCGCCGACCGCTGCATCTGGCTCGTGCTGCGCTCGCCGCGCACGCACAGGGAGTAGACGGCCAGGTCGGCGGCGTTGGTCGCCCGCATGGGCCCGAAGGTGGTCCACAGCGCGGTCGAGGAGGCCAGCACCGGCAGCTCCGGCACGATGAAGTGGTTGAAGAGCTTGGTCTCGGGGTCCAGCACGTACGGCTGGCCATCCCTGTCCAGCCGCAGGGTGTCGATCCCGCTCTTGTTGCCGGTGGCCCAGATGACCACGTCCGCCTCGAGTTCCGTCCCGTCCCGCAGGACCAGGGCGTCCTCGCTCAGCCGGGTCGGCTCACCGACGACGTACGGCACACCTGCTAGATCCCGGCGCTGTGTGGCGCACATGACGCCGCCGTGGAAGTGGCTGAAGTCTGCGTGCGAGGGCCCGAAGGTCCACAGGTGGCCGGACGACCAGTGCAGCAGCGCCCCGAGTCGCTGCGAGACGCCGGTCCACAGGACGGTCGCGAGGTAGGTCAGGCCGCGCAACCTGTTGAGGGGAGACGCGTCGTGCAGCAGCACCTCGAAGCGGTAGAAGAGGTAGGGCTTGCGCATGACCCACGTGTAGCGCTCGTGGCCGGCGCGCCTGAGGCCGAGGACGACGTCGCACGCCGCCTTGCCGCCACCCACCACGACGACCCGGCGGCCGTCGCGGACGACGTCGTCGAACACCTCGTCGGAGTACTGCGTGGTGTGGAGCTGCCTGCCCCGGAAAGAGTCCGACCCCGGCAGGCGCGGGACGTTCCCGTGGGCGGCCATCGACGCCCACACGACGAGGTCGTACGGGCCCGAGGTGCGCGTCGACCCCGTGCGGAGGTCGGTGAGCGCCAAGGTCGCCGTGCGGTCCGCGGAGCGGTAGCTGACCCCGTCGACCCGGGTGGCGAGCTGGCACCGGTCCCGCAGGGCGTGGGCCTCGGTGTAGCGGCGGATGTACCGCTCCACCTCCTCGGCCATCACCTTGCCACCCTGCACGTCCGGGTCATCGCTGTAGGGGAACCCGGCGAACGACGTGACGGTCATGCTCCCGTGGATCTGCAGGCCGTGATAGCGCAGGTTCCGGTTCCACGTGCCGCCGATATCGTCGTAGCGCTCGAAGACGTCGACCTGCGTGACGCCGAGCTCGCGGAAGCGCTGCAGGCA
Organism: Cellulomonas aerilata; assembly: GCF_007991755.1. GTDB lineage: Bacteria > Actinomycetota > Actinomycetes > Actinomycetales > Cellulomonadaceae > Pengzhenrongella > Pengzhenrongella aerilata. Next base: position 145,639 of record NZ_BJYY01000016.1, read on the forward strand.
CTGCAGGCCGCTCCACCCCGCACCGACGACGGCGATCCGCAGGTCCTCGGGAAGACGGTGGTACCGCAGGCGCCACACCCACAGCCGGCGCCCGAGGACGTACGCCAGCAGCAGCGGCGACAGCACGAGGAACACCGCGTAGAGCAGCACGGTCGACACCGCGACCAGGAGCCAGCCAGCGGGCGCCCACCACGGCCAGCGCTCCGGGGGCGTGCCCAGCTCGGAGTAGCGCGTGGACACCGGCGGTTCGCGCAGCTCGGGCAACGGCCGCGCGGCCATCCTACGTCGCCTCGATCACATCGAACAGGCGCGTGTCCGGCGGCGCCTGCAGGTGCCCACGCAGATGCGCGTCGAGCCTCGGCCGCATGACGGCCGCGGCACCGTTGGCATCCTCCTGCGACGCCCACAGCACGAACATGCCCCACTGCCCGTCGGCGTCGTCCCCGAAGAACGTCACGCCGCAGCAGCCGGGACGAGCCTCGATCAGGGGTCTGAGGTCGGCCGCCAGGGCCTCGAAGACGGGCCGCGAGCCGGGCGGGAGCCCGAACCTCACCAGACGAGCGTGCACCGGACACTTCCCTTCGTCGGGCGGGCGTCCGCGCGACGGGCTGAGGCCGCCGTCGCGCGCAGCGAAACGGAGGGGACCGGATGCTGCCCCGCAAGCGTGGCTGTCTCTTTCTCGCGGCACAAGACCTGAGCCGGGTGGGGACCGGAGCCGAGACGCGGTTCGGCTGGCGCCGACGACGCTAGGGTTCAGTGGGTGGTGCCAGCATTCCCCGACCCGGATCATGGCGGAGCGGCCGGGCCGTCGCGCACCGCCGTCCGGGGTGCTGGTCGACGCCCTCGCGCCCGCGAGTCTCAGACGGCAGAGCGGTGCTGCGCGCCTGCCCACTCCCCAGCGCGGCCGCGTTCCAGACCGGGTGCTCAGCCACGACTGAACCGCCCCGGCTCTGATGGAGACTCGGTTCTCTGGTTTCCTGCGTGGTTTGGACCGTCTGAACGGTCCAGGCGCGCGTGAGGAACACGTCGAGTGACCAGGGCGTCCTGAGCACGGGCGAAGCCCGCCTCATGGCCTGCGTTGTCGCAGGTAGGACGGGCTTGGCTGGTGGAGCCGCCTATCAGAATCGAACTGATGACCTTCTCATTACGAGGGTGTCCCGGCTCACGCCGGCGCTGGGATGCCGCGGGGTTGGGGTGCATGGGGTGCGCGTCTCCTAGGGGTCGGGGGGACACATGGGGCACACGTCGTGATGGTCTGTGTCGAACAGGGAGAGCCACCGACCCATAGCGGAGCACAAGAGCCCGATGGAGGGTCGCGTCAAGGGTGGACGCAGTCCATCGCGTAGCGACGCGTGAGCGCCCTTGATGCGGCCCGGAGTTGGGCGGATGCTCAGCGGCGGGTCGGCGGCTCGGTGGTGAGGCGCCTCGGAACCGGTCCGGGGCGCCTTCGTCGTGCTCGGCCGGTGGGTTGGGGTGCGGTGGGGTGCGCGTAGGGCGCGAAGCGCCCGGAGCGCGGGGCCCCATCGCGGGGCCCCGGCCCACCAGCCGAGCTGCGCGCGGAGCGCGCCCTTGAGCCAGTAAGGAAAGTACTCCCGGCGCCGCACGGGGGATGTCGGTGGCACCCGTTTGGCTGCGGCCAGACCGGCAGGCGTCATCCGGATCTGCCGATGAGCGCGAGGCCGCGAGCTCAAACTTGCGAGCCGATCGCACTACGGCTCCCCCTCAGCACGCCGCTCCCCTAGAGGATCCGATGCACATCGCGCACTGTACTGTCGGGGCATATCGGCTGGCTGATCACTCCCCAGGACTCTGGGAAAGGCACACACTTGTGCCTTCAGATTGATAGCGATCCGCGGTAGAAGGACGGCGTGACAATACGTCTTCCGGCTCAAGGCGGCGAACCGTTCACGTCGCTCGGATGCAGCCCGCGAAGCAACACCGGTGGAGCAACACGATTCCCAGATCTTGGACTCACCACGCCGCCACCTCTCCCAGTAGGCGCCGCACCGATTCGCCACAGCGCTCGAAACGCTGTGAGTCGAACACAACTAGCGCACACCGCCGATATCCGTCGACGTTTAGGCGCGGCGCCACTGAAGTTCATGTCGTAGGCCAGGGGGCCAGCACCTCGGGACATCGCGCGTCGGTGCTCAGGTTCGACTTGAGTGCGCGCTGAGGAGCGCCCTGATAGCCAAGGCCAGTTGACAAGACTATGGGACGCTTCACAGTTGTGCAAAGTCTTCAGACGTGCCCCTTCGGCTCCGGTGTCAACCTCGCCGTTATTCCCGAAATGCGGATGGAACCCGGCGGGCGCCGCGGCGTCGACGCTCGACCTAGATACCGGTCGTCGACGCTCGACCTAGATACCGGCTTATCGCCTCGTAGCGTTCCAGTGGCCCGGTTGCGCGGGCGGCCAGCGGCCCGAACGCCGCGAATCCGTCCACGCGGTGCCGGCGCACGACCGGCAGGCCGATTGTCGCCTCCGGCGGTACACACCTGCAATCAATGGATTGCGTACTGGGCGAGCGACTCGAGCACTTCGACATCCGATCGATCATCGACGATGGCCACAACTGCAGCAGGTCGCCACATTACCGACAGACCGGATGGAGCCGCGCGACCTTGCGGCGGAGGCCTTGCGGCGCGGCTCACTTCGTTTCTAAGTGCTCGTTACGATAGCCATGACGAACCCGACGACATATGCAAGACCGAACAAGAACGGGATCCAGATCTCTAGGTGCGTCAAGGCCCAGTAGGTCGACTTGTCCTTCTCGTCACCGCGTAGAGCCTTCCACTCCCCGTTCCACCAGGGCGAGGCCGGCAACCTGAGTTCGAGGGCACCGATCACAGCGAATTTGCCCGAATTGAGTTGCCTGTATGAGCGCACCAGCCAGAACCAAGCCAGACACAAACCCAGGGCGAGCACTAGCAGCGGAAGGAGGACCCACGACGACAGCCCATCTGGTTGATCCTTCCAGAAGACAGCTACAAGCGTGAGTACAGCGCTGTGCAGCGTGAGGAAGAACGTGTTCGCGAGTCCGCGGCGACTCGAGATGCGATCCGCCATCTCGACGTACAGCTTGTACTGCTCCATGATGGCAGCCTGATAACCACTCCCATCAGCGTAGGACGCCTTGATCTCGATCTCATCGTTCCAGAGGTTTGGTGTGACCTCACTGGGTCGCGCAGGCGCGCTAACCTTGAAGTAGGTGGTCCACAGGGACATAGGGCTAGTGTGCCGCAAGAGGCAGGTTTGCACACGCCGACGGCCTCCGACACGCCGACAGCCTCGACAGCTCGTGACCCCCGTTCAGCCAGTTCGGCTAAGGGCGTGTGAGGTGGCAGTGCGGGACTGCCTGGGCAAGCGGGCAGACCCTCAACCACCGTCCTCGCCTCGAATTTGGTGGGCGCTCGCCTCCCGCGCCCGTGCGAGCCCGATGGCGCGCCGCATGCTGCTCGACGAGCCATACGCCCGCGTACTGCAGGCGCCGAGAGTGGCAGGTTAGGTACTTCGCCGATCAGAGTATCTCTGGTCCTATGAGAATTGAACAAGGCCCTCACTGAGTCGCCTGACCGCCTCCGAGTCTGCAGGCAAACCCCAAAGCGAGACGATCAGTTGAAACACATGCAGGAAATATTGGCCACCAGTGAAGTCAATCGACACCCGTCCCCTCATAAGAGGAGGGAAAGCATCCGAAGATGACCCCTCGAGCAATACCGGGATAACGGTTCTCTTTTCCGCCTCCGTACCCAACATCCGAAGGTGAATCAGATCGACCTCGGCCGCCACAGCCGTTCCTCGGTCTGCCACCGTGTTCTCGTACTTTGTCCTGTAGAGCCTCGTTCCCACAACAACGACGTGGTCCGCCTCCGAGATGCGGCTAATGTAGCGAGCGAGGCTAGCACCGGGAGTGCTATCAGAGATGTCCAAGGTCACCTCGATGTCAGCCTCCCTCAAATCCCGAACCAGCGTGGACCTGACCCACTCCTCGTGAGCTGGAACCCCCCAGGCGTAACTTATGAAGCAGCTCTTCTTCTCAGTGCTGCGGCCCAACTCGCCAAGATGTGTCCTCAAGCCGCTCAATGCGACATTTAGTGCCGTGCGGCCAGTAGCGACGCCAGCTTGCTCCGTCGCGGTATGCGTGTACGAATCGCCCATACCCAGGTCGGCAGCGGTCGTAGGCAGAGGTATCCGGAATCCGTCTCTCGGACAGAAAGTCACGCCTGCGCCACTGTCCACGAACGTGACGACTTGCGCCGCGTCCAAACGATATCCGCACTGGCCACACGCCACGATTGGATAGATCCGTACGCTCACACGCTGCCGCGCCAGAAATTGCTCAACCAATCCTCGGAATACAGCCTTTGCGCTGAGCGGCGCGCCCGGGGCATTATGCAGCGTGAGCCACAAACTTCCATCAGGTCTCTGATAACGGGTCAGAGCCAAGACGGCGTGGTCCATGCCATACACCGCGCGGTCCTGCCACTGATCGACTCGGCGCAGCACGTTGGTGTATCCGAGAAGCACAACGAGAGCCGCCCAGACATGCTCAGTCTTTCCGTCAACAACCATAGTGAGCGATTCTTCGAGTTCGAGCGACGGGGCAAAGCGATCTGCGCGTTCGTTGATCAGATCAGGGAATACAAGTAGGGACGTTGCACCAATAGTCGTACGGAAACATACATTCAAGTGCAGAAACCGGGCGATAGCCGCGTCGACCATCAAGAATTGCTCATCTCGGCTCATATCCTGCAACTCGGAGAATGACCAATGGTTCTCGCGCAAAAGGTCCTCTTCGACGGCCCCGAGGCCCCTCTCGTTCCGACGCGCAGTTAAGATTATTGATGCGGCCAGATTGTTGAGGAGTTCTGGCTTGAGTACGACGGCCTCAACCCCTGATGTTGCCTGCACCACGGCAATGAGCCCGGATCGCTCAAGGTTCCGGACCGCACTGCGCAACTCCGCATCCGTAACTTCAAGGTCTTTAAGACTGGTATTTCTAAGTTGCTCAAACGTGAGCAGCGGGGACTCACCTTCGCTTCCCTCTTCCTTGCTCATCAGCACGGCATCCCGTATGAGCTTCAAGGTTTTCGTCGTCACTACCGCATCCAAGGCATCCCAGTCAATCGCGCCGTCGAGCGTCTCGAGCAACGATTCGACGCCTTCTCCGGTGAACGCACTGGTCTGTAGATAGCGCCCGTTCACTCCCTGCTCGCGGCCGTAGTCCTCGACTTCCGCGGCCGTTAAGATCGGACGTCCCACGTCAACACGGGCGGCCACGAGCAATACGGACACCACTCCGGAGCTGTGGGACAACGCCTTCATCCAATACGAGATCGCCTTCATCGACTCAATTCTGCGCGTAGCATCTACGACTATCAGCGCAGCCGTGGCATCCTCTAGGAATAGCATGTGCACCAGGCGATAATCTGGTTGCCCCGCCAAATCCCACAGTACTGCGTCGCACTTTGTTCCGTCGGCTCTCGTTCGACCTAGGGACTCAATTATCCAGAACTGTTGACCGTGAGTCGAAGAATGCTCCTTGAACTCTCCACGTGCCATCCGGTAACCAAGCCCTGTCTTACCGACGCCGCTATCGCCCAGTAGGACCACCTTGGCAGTCGTATACCGTTCCGCGATTGGCCCAGCATCGACACGGTCGAGTTCGTACTCGCCGACGGTTATGGCACCGGGCGCGGAGTCCAGCGCCAAAGCGAGGTAGGGATCAGTAGGATGGAAGGCCGCTCCGACCCAGTTCTCACGGTACGGCTTATCGCCCGCCCTTTTCTTAGACCCCATTATGCCGCCGACCCAAACCGTTTCCCAGGTGCTTGTAGACCACAAGCGATAAGTGCCATCCCAGCTTGCCGACAGCAGTAGATCATCGTGCGGAGAGAACCAGAGAGCTATCACCAACCCGGTATGGCCCTGGAGGGTGAATCTCAGCTTGAGATCGGCATCTAGAATACTAATGTCGTTCGACGTGGCACCAGCGAGCCAACTGCCGTCGCGTCCAATAGCAACAACTGGCCACATACTCGGAGTTGAGCGCGTTCGTTTGTGGAAGTCCCTCCTCACATCCCAGTCACTGATCGAATTCTGCTCATTGAGCAGCAAATGGTCGCTGTCGGGACTCCAAATAGGTGCCGAACCGGTAGCAGGCGCACACTTCAGCACCCTGGGGTCGCCGATTGTCCGGGAGTCGGGCATGTATCTGTAAACTGTTAGTCCGTCTCCCCGTACCGCTATATACTCCCCATCTGGAGACCAGGCGATTCGGCTCGATCCGCTTGTATCTGTCAGTTCCTGCTCCGAGGTTTCGCCCTCTTCCGAAAAGAAAACAAGGCGCTCGTGGCTTGTAGTAGCAATGACGTCGCCACCCGGGTGCCAGGAGCAGTCCACCCCTGTTCCTCGAACGCTTCGGATGACGGATCTACTAGGCCAATCAATTAGCGATAGTGTCTTGTTTTGCAGCACAGCAAGGCGTGAGCCGTCGGGCTTCCAAGAAAGACTCACCACCGTCGTGTCGGCACCTTCAGGGATTGCCACCTCGGTCATCGAGTGGATAATGCTGGTCAAGGATGATTTGTTCGGCTCTGACACCGCAATGCCCCCTCGTATTAGTTGAGCGTTCGGCTCTAACACAGTCATAGACTAGACCTTCCGGGCGTGTTTCACCTAGCGGTGTGGTTACTGCCCACAAGCAAGTGTGGCCCTCTGTGTCGGCAACGGCTGAAGGCTCCCCGTGGTTTCGGTAGTTTCGGGGGCATCGACGCGGGGTCAACGGCTCGCGCTGAAGTGCGCTGTGGTGGAACAACCGTGGCGCATGCATGCCGCTGATGGTTCACGCGGTCCGGGTAAGGTACCGAGCTTGTAGGATGCCCTTGGTGGCCATGGCGCCGGTGCCAATTCTATGTCGTGCATTGCCGTCTGGAAACCAGACGTGTTCGATGGGCGCCAGGCGCCAGGTGCGCGCCTCGATGGAGCCCAGCAAAGCCTCTTTTTCGAAAGCCGCATGGCTGTTTCTGCCTTTTCGTTGCCGCAGCAGCCTGCCGGTTGCAGCGCCCTCGGTGGCGGGTACAGCGTTGATGAAGATGCTCGACCCGGGACGCACGGCGTGCCGCGCTGCTTCTCAGATCGGCCTGCCCACCTTGGCGGAAACCTTCTACATGTCGCTCATCACCGGACCGCATCGACGGTGCGGAGCTGCTGTGCGGACTCGGTCAAGACTGCGTCCCATGACGCACCGACGGACCAGGACGCGAGAGGCATCGGCGCCAGGGGTGGGGCCGTCGTGGCGGCTGACCGGCTCGCGCTCATGCCGCGACGCGGTCGGCCCGGGCCCGGCGCGCACGATCTGACGCAGCTCGCGGACCTGCCGATGTCCGTGCGATGCCCGGGGCATGGGCTCGCTCGCCGTGCGGTCTGAGGGGGCGCCCCGGCGCGACGCCCTGCAGTGCTCATTCCCGCGGGCGCCATGCCGATAGGTTGACGCATGGATAGCCCCCGGTCGGTCGACGGCGGCGGGCTATGGCGTCTTGCGTCTCAAATTCGAGACGCGCTCATCCGGAGGGAGACAAGGTGTCGGGGTCGCGCCGGTCCGTCTCCGTCGCGAAGGTGTCCCCAGGCCTCCGGGCGTTCGGTTGGACCTTCACGCTAGGCCTCAACGGGATGCTGGCAGTTCAGGCGGTGACCCATGGATGGGCGGACCACAAGAATCTGCTGGAGACGGCACCGATCTTTGGTGGCTTGCTCGGAGCATGGATCTCAGTGTGGTCGATGGGCATCATGGTGAAGGAGACCGAACTGACACTCACGGGATTCTGGCATGTTTGGAAGGGAAACCCGTGGGCCGTGCAAGGGGCAATCAACCGGGGCGCACTGGACCTACAAGTTCGCCAGAAGACAGGCCCGAGCGCGGATGATGTACAGATAGAGGTCGCGGCAATACAGGGGTCGCTCATCGAGGAGCTACGTGGAAACGTCCGGGCAGCCGGCGCCATACGCCGGCTACGCAATGTCCAGGCCGCGACACCACACGAGTTCACGCCTGCACTCCGGCGCAGGGTGCGGTACGAAGTCGCCCTGTGGATCGGGGGCGCTGCAAGCGCGCAGTGGCTACTGGCCGACTACCTGTGGTCCCGCGGATGACGCGACAAGTCCAGGGGCCGGCGCATCCGCATCACAAGAAGCTGCGCCTGGTGTTCGCGATTGCGGCTGCTCTAGCGGTAATCGCCGGTGTCGCCTCTACGCCGGCCCGACCGGCCCTCTACGTTGCGGCCCCCGTCATGGGGGCAATCGTGACCGGGATGGATACTGGCATGGGGCGGCGGCGGACGCTCATCGCGGTCTGGCACGACGCCTCCCACCCGGAAGGCGTCGCACGCCGCCTGTTGGGTGTGGGGACCACACCCGCCACGGCTGGTGCCATGGCTCGCAGCGCATGTGGCCTACCGGGCTTCAGTAACAGCGCTACGGCGATCTCGCTGCAACCGGAAGCTATTGGCGTGCTGGACACCGCCGAGGCTTGGCGGCTTCTGGCCCACTGCCGGGCTTCTCGGCTGGATAACCAAGTGGGGGCGACGGTGTGGTTCGTTACGGATGCCGCCTCACCGCTGCTGCTTGTCCCGGGTGAGTCAGCCCTCGGCTTCGCAACCACGCGCCAGTCCGCGCGGCGCGTCGTTTTCGCGCGCCGGCGCGAATCTCTCGGGGAGCCGACGAGGGTGCGCTGGCACGAAATTCCCGTCGACCAACTCCTCTGGCCCGAGGGCACGCCGGAGCCGTTGCGAGGGGCCCGTCCCCTCCATCACAAGGACACGCGCGTCGTCTGATGCCCGCCCGAGCCGCTCGCCACCATTCGGTCATGCCGCGACGCGGGCGACCTGAGCGCCAGCCGCCGGCTAGCCACAGAGCTCACGGTCCTGATGATGTCCGGTAGGTCGCGAGCGGCCCTCCGTCTGCCGAACGTCGGGCGGCGCACCGCCTCCACCCGGCAGTGATTCGAGGCGGACGCCCTTGCGTGTGTCCATGCCTGAGAACTGGACGTAGGCGTACCCCGCTGACCCCTGCAATCAGCACGAACTGGGTGTGCGGCGCCCGTACGAAAACGGGTTAGTTTCCGTGGGTCAGACGGCGCTTCCTGCGCCGTGCTTGGTCACGCTTTCCGGTTTCCATGACGAGCCCTAACGTCCAGAAGATGACCGCCGCCGGGAAGATGACGAGGATCTTGCCTGGTCCGAAACGGGGAGATCGGTCGCTCGGGTCAGTGGTCCAGTAGTCCCAGAACCAGAGCCCGAGAAGGGCGAGGCACACAACTGGGAGTGCTACCCATAGGACCCACCACCGACGCGAGTATCCGGTGGTTTCGTCAGGGGACGGTGGGTGCTGTGACACGGGATGTCCTTTCGGACTCGACCGTTGCCACCCCGAAGAAAATGGCTTGCTTGCGCTCCAACGACATGCCGCCTTCCTGTCGGATCCGACCGATGCGTCCAGCATCGCCCCTCAGTGTCCACTGACGAGGCGCGGAGGCGTTCGGTGCCCCTCGAACGGGTGACGCACGCTCATGCCGCGACGCGGTCGGCTCTCCCACGTGGGCAGCGGGCAATCTCAGCGGCGCGAGTCGAGCGCCCCAGACCGTACGTTCGTTCCGTCGTGAGCTCGCACGTGGACCTCGCCGTCGAGAGCGTCGAGGACTCGGGCGGCGTACGCGGGAAGCATAAGCGTGGGCACGTCCTGTATGTCTTGCCATTCGACTGCTATCGCTTCATTCGTCTGCGGGAGCGGGTCTGATAAGAGCCGGCAGCGGAACACCAGGGCGACGATTCCGCGGGGCATGTTCTTGTAGACCCCAGTGAGGGGCCCCACCTCGACCTGGGCGCCTGTCTCTTCCTCGACTTCACGATGCACGGCCGCCTCGATGGTCTCGTCGAGTTCGACGATGCCTCCGGGTGGTTCCCATAGTCCGTTGTCGCGTCGTTGGATCAGCAGCACGCGCGTCGCGGGAGCGTCGAGCACGATTGCCGCCGCGCTGACGGAGTGCCGCGGTGTCTCCATGGGTCCCACCTCCTCGATGTGACAGTCTAGGAAGTACAGACGTCTGGAGGAGTACCGACATGGCCGCCGAGAGGGAGCGCGCTCCCCACCTGCAGGTGGTGGGCGGTCGAGACGTAGCGCTCGATAAGGATTCTGACCGGCCGCTGTTCAAGCAGATCGCGGACTCGCTGCGCGCGCGGATCGTCGCCGGCGAACTGGCACCCGGCGACAAGGTGCCGTCCGAGACGCAACTCATGGAGTCGTACCGCGTGGCGCGGATGACCGTGAGGCAGGCGCTGGCCCTACTGAAGGCCGAGGGCCTGTTGGTCGCGGAGCACGGCCGCGGCGTGTTCGTCCGCGCTCGTCCCGTGGTGCGGCGGGTCGCGTCCGACCGGTTCGCGCGGCGCCACCGGGAGGCGGGTCAGGCGGCGTTCATCGCGGAGGCGCAGGGTGTTGGTGCTCCCAACGTCGACGAGCTCGAGGTCGGGTACGAGACGGCGCCGCCCCACGTGCGTGAGGCGCTGCGGCTCGGGCCGCGGGGGAAGGTCTTGGCTCGACGTCGCCGCTACCTGCTCGATGGCGAGCCGGTCGAGCTCGCAGAGACCTTCGTCCCGGCAGAGCTAGCGAAGGGAACGCCGATCGAAGAACGGCACACGGGGCCGGGTGGCGTCTACGCACGCCTCGAAGAGAGCGGCCACCACCTCGCGGAGTTCTCCGAGGAGGTCGCCGCGCGGATGCCGACACCTGAGGAGCGTCGACGACTGCGGCTCCCGGACGGCACGCCGGTGCTCACTGTGCGGCGGATCGCGTTCCGTGACGATGGGGTGCCGGTCGAGACGACGGATACCGTCAAGGCCGCCCCGGCGTACGTCCTGGAGTACCGCTTCCCTGCCGAGTAGCACTCTGAGTGCTTGCGGCTCCTCTAGATGAGTGGTTCCATCTTTCTCGAGCACAGTGCTCTAGACGAGTGGAGGAGCAGACTCATGGCGATCAAGCAGCGGTTCCAGATCGAACACTCGGTGGCGTTCCCGAAGGGTGCGTTCCTGCGGGGTGGGGTCGAGCCGGTGGCGGACTTCCAGGCGGAGAAGCGCCCGGACGGCACGCGCCCGCAGCAGCGGGACAAGGAGACGGCGCTGCCGCTGTGGCAGTGCGTCGTGATCGACGCGGACGACGACGCCGGCAAGAAGGACATCGGCGTGACGGTGAAGTTCGCGGCCGCGCATCAGCCGGTCCCGCCGGCCAACAAGTCGGGCTTTCCGTGGACTCCGGTGGAGTTCGTGGGGCTGACGGCTCTGCCGTACATCGACGACGGCGGCACTCGGCCGCGTATCGCGTGGTCCTTCCGTGCCGAGCGGCTGGTCGCGCCGGGCGAGGCAGACAAGGCAGCTGCGTGATTCGGTCGGGCGCCCGGTGGTCGCATCGCCACTGGCGACTCCTGGTGGCGACGCTGATGCTCGGGCTGGTGGCCGACCTCGTCGGAGCGACACGGGTGTCCACAGCACTCTTCCTCGGGTGGCCGGCTGTGGCCCTGATGCTCGGGACGTGGGCGGCCGTCGACCCGGAGTCCTTTGAGGACGTCGTCGCTGGGCCCCTGCGCCGTCGTGGATGGCGGCGGTGGGCGAGGAAGGCGTGGCCGTCTCTGACGGCATCGTGCGGTCTGGCGACATCGAGCCGCGACGGCGGGGTCGTCGTTCCCCGGCTGGTCCGCACACGAGCGTCCCGCACGACTCTAACTCTGCGAGTGCGGGCGCGCGCCGGGCAAACAGTGGATGACCTGCAGGCGGCGGTCGCGAGGCTCGGTACGGCGGCCGGGGCAGAGGCATGGTCCGCAGGTCCGGTAGGTCCGGGTGTGCTCGACATCGACCTCGTGATGGGCGACCTTCTCCGGGACGTCACGCAAGCGCCGATGCCGCGCGACGTTGTGGTCGACGCCGTGCCGATCGGGCGCCGGCAGGACGGGTCCACGTGGTGGCTGCCGCTGCTCGGTCGACACACCCTGGTCGTCGGCGCGTCGGGGTCCGGCAAGGGCTCGGTGCTGTGGGGCGTGTGCGCTGGCCTCGCACCGGCCGTCTCCGCTCGGTTGGTGCGCCTGTGGGCGGTGGATCTCAAGGGTGGGCTTGAGGTCGGCGTCGGGGCCGGCTTGTTCTCGGCCGTGTGCACCCGCGAGACGCAGGCGGTGTCGCTGCTGCGGCGGCTGTTGAGGGTCGTCGAGGAGCGCCAGCAGGCGATGTACGGCGTGTCCCGGAACTTCGAACCGAGGCCGGGCGACCCGGTGCACGTCCTGGTGATCGACGAGCTCGCGGCGCTGACGGCGTACGCGGACAGCGAGACGCGGACCGAGGCCTCGCGGCTGCTGTCCAAGATCCTGACCCAGGGTCGGGCGCTCGGGGTCGTGGTGGCGGCGTTCGTGCAGGACCCCCGCAAGGAGACGGTGGGCATGCGGAACCTGTTCACCCAGCGGGTCGCACTGCGGCTGCTGTCGGGGGACGAGTCCCGGATGGTTCTCGGCGACGGTATGGCGTCGGTAGCGCCGGCTCACACCATCGCCCGTGCGCAGCCGGGCACGGCGTACGTGGTCGACGACGACGGCTCGGTCGACCGGGTCCGCGCCCACTACTGGACCGACGATGCCGTCCGCGCGGTGGCCCGGCTGCACCCGGCCCCGGACCTCGGCGACCTGCCGGCCCCGGCGAAGGACGCCGACACGCGCCCGGTGACCGAACCCACGCCGACGACCGAGTCGGTGTCCACGGTCGAGGACACCAACGGCATCGCCGCGGTCCCCGGCCCGACACCGGCTCGCAAGCCCCGTGCCCCTCGCAAACCGAGGGCGCCGCGTGCACCCCGCGCCGAGCAGGAGCAGGCGTCGTGAGCGAGCCCCCGGGTCTGCGCACGTTCCCCGGGTACACCGAGGACGAAGGGCTCGACCTCGGCCACCTGTCGGCTACGGCCGTCGGGGCCATCGTGCAGCGGATCGCGGACGGCTCGGCGGCGCTGTTCGCGGACGTGGCGGCGTCGGTCGGGTACTGCTCCAAGCCCGTTCGGTTGGTCGGGTCGTCGCACACGGTCGACGGACGAACCGGCGAGATCGTCGGGTCGTTCTCGTCGGACGGCGCTCCGCTGGGCGTGGTCTACCGCCCGTGTGGCAACCGGCGGGCGGACGTGTGTGCGGCCTGCTCGCGGGTGTACGCCCGCGACACCTTCGCGATGGTTCGAGCGGGTCTGCTGGGCGGAAAGACCGTGCCGCAGGAGGTGGCGTCGAACCCTCTCGTATTCGCGACGCTGACCGCGCCGTCATTCGGGTACGTGCACGGCGTCCGGGCCACGGGCGGGCATCCGACGGGTGGGCGGTGCCGTCCCCGTGACACGGCGAACCGGTGCGAGCACGGGCGCCCCGTCGGCTGCATGACGGTCCACACCGACGACGACCCCGCCGTGGGCGGGCCGCTGTGCGTCGACTGCTACGACTGGGCATCGGCGGTCGTGTGGCAGTGGTGGGCTCCGGAGCTGTGGCGCCGCTTCACCATCACCCTGCGACGATCCCTCGCCTCCCGGCTCGGCGTGAGCGAGTCACGCCTGAAGGGACGGGCCTCGGTGCAGTTCGCCAAGGTCGCGGAGTTCCAGGCGCGAGGGCTGGTCCACTTCCACGCCCTTGTGCGGCTCGACGGCCCGGGCGGGGCAGGATCGCGGGCTCCGCTCGACGGCGGCACTCTGGCGGACCTCATCCGCGAGGCAGCCGGGTCGGTGTCCTTCGTAGCTCCACCGGTCGACGGTGCGGACGTGTCGCGCAGGCTCGCCTTCGGGGCGCAGCTCGACGCGCGAACCGTGCGCACCGGCCTGCCGGCGGACGACGATGACGACGACTCCCTGCGTGCCGAGCAGGTGGCCGGCTACCTGGCGAAGTACGCCACGAAGTCGACCGGCACCGACCCGGCGTCTCCCCGGCCGCACCTGACGCGCCTGGCGCACACCTGTCGGGCCTTCGCGCAGCGGGCGGCGTCCAGCGACCCTGCGGGCGACCACGAAGCCGCCGATGACGCGAGCGAGCAGGGCCGGCCCTCGCCGTACGCGCTGCTGGGCAAGTGGGCGCACATGCTCGGCTTCCGGGGTCACTTCTCGACCAAGTCCCGCCGCTACTCGGTGACGCTCGGCCGGCTGCGTCGTGCCCGGCACCGCTACCGCCAGGTCACCGCCAATGCGGCACGCAACGGCGTCGCGCTGGATACCCGCGACCTGGAGGCCCGGCTCCTGGCCGACGACGAGACGACGCTCGTCATCGGCTCGTGGAGCTTTCAGGGGTCCGGGTGGACCAACGCCGGCGACAAGGCGCTGGCCGACGCGGCAGCCGCTCGTGCGCGTGAGTACGCGCGATGGAGGGCCGAAGGGAAGAGCACATCCAACCGGTGATGAGGGAAGGGGAAGGCGATGGCAAGAAGGAAGCGGTTCGAGGGTGAACCGTTGGCGGGCATGCCGGAGATGCTGACGACGGCCGAGGTCGCTCGGGCGCTCAAGGTGGCGCCGTCAACGCTGTGCCGGTGGCGGGCGGCGGGTGTGGGGCCTCGGGTGTTCTGGCTGGGCGAGGCGACGCCGCGGTACCGCGAGGTCGACGTCGTCGCGTGGCTGGAGCTGGTCTCGGCGTGAGCGTGCACAAGCTGCCGAGTGGTCGGTGGCACGCACGGTTGAAGTCGGGCCGCGAGTACGTCGGGAGCCGGACGTTCGACACGCGACGGGACGCCATGGCGTGGCTGACCCGGGAGCGGGCTGCGATGGCGGGTGGCATCGATCCTCGCGCGGGGCGGCGGCTCGTCCGCGTCGTCGTGCAGGAGTGGTTGGAGCAGCGCGAGCACACGGTGTCCGCGAAGACCTTCACCGCCGACGCGGCACTCCCCCGGCTCCTGCCGAAGTTCCTGTCGGCGGTGCAGATCGGCTCGGTGACGGATCGGGAGGTGTCACGAGCCCTGGTGGCGCTCAACCGCTCGGGGCTGGCGGAGTCCTCGGTCCGGCGCTTTCGGGCGTCGCTGTCGGCCTTCTTCGCCTGGGCGGTGCTCGAGCGGATCGTGGCGACGAACCCGGTGAAGACGGCACCGATGCCAAAGACGCGGGTGATCCGCAGCGAGATGCGCCCGTTCTCGGAGGCGGAGCTGGAGGCCTTCCACGCGATGGCAGCCGGGCAGGACGCGCGCCTGGCCGACGTGCTCCTCGTCGCCGGCTGGACGGGCCTGCGGTGGTCGGAGCTGCGCGAGGTGCGGGTGCGTGACTTTGTCGAGGTGCCGCTCCCGCTGCTGCTGGTCTCGCGTGCCGCGCCGGAGGGCGTCGACGTCAAGACGACGAAGTCGGGCCGGCGCCGGTCGGTGCCCGTCAGCGATCGCGTGCTGCCGATCGTCCGGGCCCTGGCGGCGGACCGTCGGCTCGACGATCTGCTGTTCGTCACCTCGTCGGGGCATCGCCTCCACGCCTCCGCGGTGAAGCGAACGGTGCAGTGGACGGAGGTCTCCGGCGGCCGTCGCATCCACGATCTGCGCCACACGGCGGCGTGCCTTTGGCTGGCGCGTGGCGTCGATGCGGTGACCGTCCAGACGTGGCTGGGACACGCGTCGATCGCGACGACGAACATCTACCTGCACCACCTCGGGACTACCGCTGACCGGGCCGGATTGGACCGTCTGAACGGTCTGGGGCACACATGGGGAACACGTCGAGAGACCGGGGCGTCGTGAGCAAGAGCGAAGCCCGCCTCGGGTCCTGCGTTGTCGCAGGCGAGACGGGCTTTGGCTGTGGAGCCGCCTATCAGAATCGAACTGATGACCTTCTCATTACGAGTGAGACGCTCTACCGACTGAGCTAAGGCGGCGACACACACCGGTACCGGGGGGTGCCGGGTGAGCGGGGTCCACTGTAGCCGCCACCGCGCCGGGCACCAAAGCGAGGCGGGACGGACCCGGACGACGTCACGCGGACCGGTGTGACGCCCGCCCGGGCACGTGGGTCAGCAGGTGAGCCCGTCCTCGGGGACGGTCCCCTCGAGCAGGTAGCCGTCGACCGCGTCGGCGACGCAGTCGTTCGAGCGACCGTAGGCGGTGTGCCCCTCGCCCTCCCAGGTCACGAGCACGCCGGACTCCAGCTGCTCCGCGAGCCCCTGCGCCCACACGTACGGCGTCGCGGGGTCGTTGGTGGTGCCGATCACGACGATGGGGGCGGCGCCTGGCGCGGTCAGCGGCCCGGCCGACCCGCTGGCCGGGTACGGCCAGTCCTGGCAGACCACCCCGCCGTAGGAGAAGAAGCTCGCGACCGTCGGCGCCACCTCGCGGACCTGCGCAGCCTCGGCGCTCATCTGGGCGGGGTCGGACGACGGCGCGCCGTCCAGGCAGTTGACCGCCGTGAAGGCCTCGGTCTTGTTGGACGCGAACGAGCCGTCCTCGTTCCGCTCGTTGTAGAGGTCGGCGATGTAGAGCAGGAAGGTCCCGTCGTCCCCGCGCAGCGCCTGGGTGAGCGCGTCGGTGAGGACGCCCCAGTTGGCGTCGTCGTACAGGGTGAACGCGATGCCGTAGAACGCGAGCGTCGCCGTGAGCGGACGGCCGGACTCGGTCTCCAGCGGGTTGCGCCGTGCCCGGTCCAGGAGCTCGGCGACCTGGGCCATCCCCTCGTCCACGGACCCGGTGAGCGGGCAGCTCTCCCCGCCCTGGCAGTCCTCGACGTACGCGCGCAGCGCGTTCTCGAAGCCGACCGCCTGCTGACGTCCGACCTCGGCGGCGTCGAGGCGCGGGTCGAGTGCGCCGTCCAGCACGAGCCGTCCCACCCGGTCGGGGAACAGCTCGGCGTAGTTGGCGCCGAGGGACGTGCCGTAGGAGTACCCCAGGTACGTCAGCGACTCGTCCCCGAGCGCGGCGCGCAGCACGTCGAGGTCGCGGGCCGCGCTGACGGTGTCCACGTGGCCCAGCAGGGAGCCGGTGTTCTCGGCGCACGCCTCACCCAGGGCCCGGTACGCCGCCCGCGCCTCCTCGATCCCCGCGTCGGTGCTGAAGTCGAAGTCCCGGGAGAGCAGCTCGTCCTTCGCCGCGTCGTCCAGGCACGTCACCGGTGCTGACGACTGCACCCCGCGGGGGTCGAAGCCGACGAGGTCGTAGCGGTCGCGCACCCGCTCGGACACCCGCTCGCTCCCGCCGGCCGACACGAACTCCACCCCGGAGGCGCCCGGTCCGCCCGGGTTGACGAGCAGGGACCCGACCGCCTCGCCCGACGACGCGGGCAGCCGGTTGAGCGCGAGGTCGATGCTGCCGGCGGCCGGGTCCGCGTAGTCGATCGGCACGCGCGCCGTCGTGCACTGGAGGTCGCCGCAGGCCGTCCACTGCAGCGTCTGCTCGTAGAACGGCGCCAGGGCGTCCGTGGGTGCGCCGCCCACCCCGGGCTCCGCCGACGACGACGCGGCCGGCACGGGGGCCTGGTGCTTCTCCGGGGTCGCGCAGCCCGCCAGCAGGACCGCGGCGGCACCGACGAGCGCCGTGAGGCGCCGCAGCGACCGCGATCCCCGGGACGACGACGCCGGCACGGGCGCGGAGGGCGCGGCGGGAACGGTCGGCGGGGTCGGTGCGGGGACGGTCGGGAGGGCACGGCGGGAGCGGGACGGCACGCGTCCACGGTAACCGGCGCCTGCGACACGGGTCGCCGCCGCCCACCCCGGTCCTCCGGCCGACGCACCGCGCCCGTCCGGCGACCGGGACGACGCCCTGCTGCTCAGCCCTGCGGTCGCAGGGCGATCGCCATCGCCTCCACCGCGAGCAGCGGCGCGACGTTCCCGGCCAGCCGCGTCCGCGCCTCGCCGATCGCGTCCATGCGCCGCAGCGTCTGCTCGGGCGTGCTGCGCGCCGCGAGAGCCGTGACGTCGTCCACCAGCTCGGTGTTGACCAGCTCCACCCCGGCCCCCAGCTGGACGACGAGCACGTCGCGGTACAGGGACAGCAGGTCGACCATCGACCGGTCCAGGACGTCGCGCTGCGCCCGGGTGGCCCGGCTCTTCTGGTCCTTCTCGAGCTGGGTGACCTGCGCGCGCAGGCTCGGCGGCAGGGTCGTCGCGCCCTGCGCGCCCAGCGCGTGCAGGAGCGCCGCCTTCTCCTGCGCGTCGCGGTGCTCGGTCGCGGCCCTGGCCTCCTCCTGCGCGACCTCGACGAGGTCGCCGGCCGCCAGCACGGCGTCGCCGACGCCGCGGATCGCGCCGGGGATGGCCAGCACCTTCGCGCGCCGGGCGCGTGCCTCGGGGTCGCGGGCGAGCCGCCGGGCGATCCCGATGTGGCTCTGCGACGCCCGGGCGGCCACCGCGGCGACCCGCGGGTCCACCCCGTCACGGGTGACGAGCAGCTGGGCGACCGCGTCGACCGGCGGCACCCGCAGGGCGACCGAGCGTGACCGGGAGCGCAGCGTCAGCACGACGTCCTGCGGACTGGGGGCGCACAGCAGCCAGACCGTGCGCGGGGGCGGCTCCTCGATCGCCTTGAGCAGCACGTTCGACGTCCGCTCGGCCATCCGGTCGGCGTCCTCGACGATGATGACGCGCCACCGCCCCTCGGACGGGCTGCGCTGGGCGAGCGAGACCAGCGAGCGGGTCTCGTCGATCTTGATGCCGACGAGCTCGGTGGCGACGACCGTGACGTCGGCGTGGGTGCCCGCGAGCGCCGTCGTGCACGCCTGGCAGCGACCGCAGCCGCCGCGCTCGCACTGCAGCGCCGCCGCGAACGCGCGCGCGGCGTTGGACCGTCCCGAGCCGGGCGGCCCGGTCAGCAGCCAGGCGTGGGTCATCGCCGACGGGTCCTGGACCGCGGTGCGCAGCACCGCGACCGCGGCCTCCTGCCCGACGACGTCGTCCCACACGCTCATCGGGACGTGACCTCGTCCCGGACGCCCAGCGCGGCGGCGACGCGAGCGCGCACGGCGGCCTGCACCTCGTCCACGGGACGTCCCGCGTCCAGCACGAGCCAGCGCCCGGTCCGGTCGGCGGCCGCCCGGGCGAGGAAGGACCGGCGGGTGCGGCGGTGGAACTCGTCGCCGGCGCGCTCCAGCCGGTCGGGGTCGCCGCGCAGGCGCCCCAGCCCGTCCGCCGGGTCCAGGTCGAGCAGCACCGTCAGGTGCGGCAGGAGACCGCCGACCGCCCACAGCGAGAGCTGCTCGACCTCCGCCTCGCCCAGGTCCCGGCCGTTGCCCTGGTAGGCGACGGAGGAGTCCAGGTACCGGTCGGTCAGCACCACGGCCCCGCGCTCGAGCGCCGGCCGGACGAGGGAGTGCACGTGGTGCGCCCGGTCGGCGGCGTACAGCAGCGCCTCGGTGCGCGGGTCGACGTCCTCACCGTGCAGCACCGCCTCGCGCAGGGTCCGGCCCAGCGCGGTGCCGCCCGGCTCGCGGGTCAGCACCACCTCGCGGCCGAGCGACTCGCCCAGCCATGCGCCGAGCAGCCGGAGCTGGGTGGTCTTGCCCGCCCCGTCGCCGCCCTCGAACGACACGAAGTAGCCGGCGTGGGGAGGGGTCGTCACGTGCGCCAGGGTAGCCCGCGGGGACGACAGGCCCGCGGGGCGCGGCCCGGCCCCCCGCTCGGCGCGGGCGGCCGGGCAGCCGGTCACTCGCCCGGGTAGGCGAGCCCGATCTGGCGCCGGACCTCGTCCATGGTCCGCATGACGTCCAGCGTCCCGTCCCACGTCATCCGCGGGCTCTGCGTCTCGCCGGCGTCGACCCGGCGGGCCACCTCGGCCGCCTCGAACTGCAGCCCCTGGCGGCCGGGGCGCTCGAACGACCAGCGGGCGCCGTCGTCGCGGGTCACGGTGAACGACGTCGGGGCGTAGAAGTTGCCCTCGACCTGGATGTTCCCCTCGGTGCCCGAGATGTGGGCGCGGGTCGGCGTGCTCGACCACAGCGTCGTGGACAGCGTCGCCTGGACCTGCGCCCCGTAGGACAGCACCACGCTGACCTGCCCGTCCACGCCCGTGTCGGTCATCTGCCCGACGGCGTGCACGGCGTCCGGCACGCCGAGGAAGTCGTGCGCGAAAGAGATCGGGTAGACGCCCAGGTCCAGCAGCGCCCCGCCGGCCAGCGCCGGGTCGAACAGCCGGCTGCTGGGGTCGTGGCGGAACCGGTGGCCGTGGTCGGCGGTGATCGCGACGATCTCGCCGATCTCCCCGGCGTCGATGACCTGGTGGAGCGCGGCGACGTGCGGCAGGAAGCGGGTCCACATCGCCTCCATGACGAAGACGCCGGCCGCGCGCGCCGCCTCGAAGACCTCCTCCGCCTCGCCGGTGTTGCGTGTGAACGCCTTCTCCACCAGCACGTGCTTGCCCGCGGCGATGGCCAGCAGGGCGTGCTCGCGGTGCTCGGAGTGCGGGGTGGCGACGTAGACGGCGTCGACCTGCGGGTTCCCGACCAGGTCGCGGTACCCCAGGTGGGTGGTGGGGACCCCGTGCGCCGTGGCGAAGCGGGAGGAGCGGTCCCGGTTGCGCGAGCCGACCGCGACGAGCTGCGCGCGGGTGTGGCCGTTCACGGCGTCCGCGAACGAGCCGGCGATCCCGCCGGCGCCGAGGATGCCCCAGCGGATCGGCGGAGCGCTGCGGGGGTCCTCGACATGGGTCATGGCGACAACCTAGTCCCCGACCCTCGTCACGCCGTCCGCGCGCCGCCGTACGCGCCGCCGGGCCCGCCGACCTGCCCGTCCACCCGCCTGCCGGCGTGCCCGCCGACGTGCCGGCCGACGTGCCCGGTCACTTCGGCGCGGCGGCCTTCTTCGCCGGTGCGCGCTTGGCCGGAGCCTTGCGTGCCGGGGCCGCACGCTTCTTCACCGGGCCGCGCGCCCGCTTCTCGGCGAGCAGCTCCGCGGCGCGGTCGAGGGTCACCGACTCCACGGCGTCCTCCTTGCGGAGGGTCGCGTTGGTCTCCCCGTCCGTCACGTACGCGCCGAACCGGCCCTCCTTGACCACCACCGGCTTCTTGGACACCGGGTCCTCGCCGAGCTCGCGCAGCGGCGGGGCCGCCGTCGCCCCGCGACCACGCTTCGGCTGGGCGTAGATCGCGAGCGCCTCCTCGAGGGTGATGTCGAACATCGCCTCCTCGGTGGGCAGGGTCCGCGAGTCCGTGCCGCGCTTGAGGTACGGGCCGTAGCGGCCGTTCTGGGCGGTGATCTCCGCCCCCGACTCGGGGTCGACGCCGACCACGCGCGGCAGCGACAGCAGCCGCAGTGCGTCATCGAGCCCGACCGTCTCGACCTGCATGGTCTTGAGCAGCGACGCCGTCCGCGGCTTGGGTGCCGCGGCCAGGGCGCGCTTCCTCGCGGCGGCCGACAGGCCCGGGTCCAGCTCCGGCTCGGGCAGGAGCTCGGTCACGTACGGCCCGTAGCGACCGCTCTTCGCCACGATCGTGGTGCCGGTGGTGGGGTCCTCGCCGAGGACCCGGTCACCCTCCGCCTGGGTCTCCAGCAGCTCCCGGGCCTTGTCGACGGTGAGCTCGTCCGGGGCCAGCTCGTCCGGCACGGACGCGCGCTTGGGGTCCCCGTTGTCGTCCAGAGTGGCGGAGTCCTCGATGTACGGGCCGTAGCGGCCCACCCGCAGGGTCAGCCCGTCGCCGATGGCGATGGAGTTCACCTCGCGGGCGTCGATCTCCCCGAGCCCCTCGACCAGCTGGCGAAGACCACCGGTGTCGCCGCTCGGGTCGCCCGCGCCGGCCAGCGCCCCGGACGGCTCGGAGCCGAAGTAGAAGCGCCCCAGCCACTCGCGGCGGTCCTCTTCGCCGGCGGCGATCCGGTCGAGGTCCTCCTCCATGGCGGCGGTGAAGTCGTAGTCCACGAGCCGCTCGAAGTTCTCCTCCAGCAGCCGGGTCACCGCGAACGCGAGCCAGCTCGGCACCAGGGCCTGCCCGCGGCTGATCACGTAGCCGCGGTCCTGGATCACCGAGATCGTGGCCGCGTAGGTCGAGGGCCGGCCGATGCCGCGCTCCTCGAGCGCCTTGATCAGGGACGCCTCCGTGAACCGCGGCGGCGGGCTGGTGCGGTGCCCGTCCGACTCCAGGTCCCGCGCGGTCAGCGCGTCGCCCTGCGCCATCTGCGGCAGCCGGGTCTCCGCCGGGGCGCCCTTCCTCCCCGTCGCGGCGGCGCCCTCCTCGGCGGGCTCGGGGGCGTCGTCGGCGTAGCGGTCGGTGTCCCGGCCCTCCTCGTAGGCGGCCATGAACCCGCGGAAGGTGATGACGGTGCCGGACGCAGCGAAGACGGCGTCGCGCCCGTCGCTGCTGCGCGCACCGAGCCGGACCGACGCCGTCGACCCGCGCGCGTCGGCCATCTGGGACGCGACGGTCCGCTTCCAGATCAGCTCGTAGAGCCGGAACTGGTCGCCCGAGAGCTCGCGGGCCACCTGCGCCGGCGTGCGGAAGGAGTCGCCGGCCGGCCGGATGGCCTCGTGCGCCTCCTGGGCCCCCTTGTTCTTGGTGGCGTACACGCGCGGCGCGTTCGGCACGTACTCGGCCCCGTACAGCTCGGCGGCCTGCCGGCGCGCGGCGTCGGTCGCCTGCGAGCTGAGCGACGGGGAGTCGGTCCGCATGTAGGTGATGTAGCCGTTCTCGTACAGCCCCTGCGCGGTGCGCATGGTCTGCCGCGAGCCCATCCGCAGCTTGCGGGACGCCTCCTGCTGCAGGGTGGAGGTGGTGAACGGCGCCGCCGGACGGCGCGTGTACGGCTTGGTGTCGAGGCTGCGCACGGCGAACTCGGACTGCGCCAGCGCGGCCACCAGGCCGCGGGCCGCCTCCTCGTCCAGGTGCACCGCGTCGCGGGTGGTGAGCCGGCCCCGGTCGTCGAAGTCGCGGCCGCTGGCGACGCGGGCGCCGTCCACGGTCGCCAGGCGCGCGGAGAACCCGGCGGCGTCGGCCGGGTCCGTCGACTGCGGGTCGGTCACGGCGAACTCGCCGCGCACGTCCCAGTAGTCCGCCGCACGGAAGGCCATCCGCTCCCGCTCGCGCTCGACGACGAGCCGGGTCGCGACCGACTGCACGCGGCCGGCGGACAGGCCCTGGCGGACCTTGCGCCACAGCACCGGGGACACCTCGTAGCCGTAGAGACGGTCGAGGATGCGGCGGGTCTCCTGGGCGTCGACGAGGGCGCCGTCCAGCTCGCGGGTGTTCTCCAGGGCCCGGGTGATGGCCTCGCGGGTGATCTCGTGGAACACCATGCGCTTGACCGGGACCTTGGGCTTGAGCTCCTGCAGCAGGTGCCAGGCGATGGCCTCGCCCTCGCGGTCCTCGTCGGTGGCGAGGTAGAGCTCGTCGGAGTCCTTGAGCAGGCGCTTGAGCTCGGCGACCTTCTTCTTCTTGTCGGCGTCCACCACGTAGTACGGCTCGAACCCGTGGTCCACGTCGACGGCGAACTTGCC
This sequence comes from Cellulomonas aerilata, assembly GCF_007991755.1. Classification (GTDB taxonomy): domain Bacteria; phylum Actinomycetota; class Actinomycetes; order Actinomycetales; family Cellulomonadaceae; genus Pengzhenrongella; species Pengzhenrongella aerilata. The sequence continues at coordinate 169,057 of NZ_BJYY01000016.1, forward strand.
GAACGGGCCCTTCTTCATCTCCGCGGGCAGCTCGGACGGCTGAGGGAGGTCGCGGATGTGGCCGACGCTCGCCTCGACCTCGTAGCCGTCGCCGAGGTAGCCGGCGATCGTGCGCGCCTTGGCGGGCGACTCCACGATGACGAGTCTGCGGGGGGCGGGCATGGGGAACCTTCTCTCAGTACTGCGGCCTGGACGCGAGCCGTGGGCACGCGTCGCGGCGACTCTACGACCCCCGGTCAAACCCGTGGCACGCCGGACCGTCCCGCGAGGTCACGGATGGCGAGCAGCACCGCGAACGCCGCGCAGCTCACCGCGACGACGCCGAGAGCACCACCGGCGTAGCCGGTGAGCAGCTCGGCGCGGGTGGCCGGCGCGTCCGGCGCGAGCCAGATCTGGCGCAGCGCGACCCCGGCCGGGACGGCGGCCGCGAGGGCGGCGAGCGCGAGCATCCCGCCCAGGACCCGCCCGGTGGTGCGCGCCCGCCCACCGGCCAGGACGAGCGCGCCGGTGGCCGACAGGGCGGACGGCGTCGGGTCGGCCGACCCGGTCCCGCGCCACCGCGCCGGCGGGCGCGAGGTCGCGGTCAGGGCGCACGCGAGTGCGCTCCACGCCAGCACGACCAGGACGGCGGCCACCACGTCGCTGGGCCGGTGCCATCGACCGACGAGCGTCGAGACGCCGGTCGCGGAGGTGTACCCCGCCCCGAGCACCGCGGCCCACGGCCGGGCCCGCGGCGGCACGACGAACACCAGCGCCGCCGACACCGACGCGGCGGCGGTGGTGTGCCCGCTGGGCAGCGCGTTGGCCGCGCCGGGCGCGATGCCCAGGTCGGGCCGGTCGAGGACGACGTGCTTCAGGACCTGGGTGGTCAGGTTCGCCCCACCCATGAGCACCGCCACCTGCACGGCGAGCTCCCAGCGGCGCCGGACGGTGGCGATCAGCACCGCCGCGAGCAGGACGACGGCGATGTACGGGACGGACACCACGTCCAGGACCGGCTCGGCGAGCCGCCACAGGCGCCCCCGACCCAGCTCGGCCCCCTCGAAGACGACCTGGTCCACGCGCTGACCGGTGTAGTGCGCGACGAACACCCACCACGTGAGCCACACGCCCACCGCGGACATCAGCGCGACGGCCAGGCACAGCGCGACCGGACCGGCCCGCCGCGCGCGCGCGACGGGGCGCACCCCCGGCCGGGGCTGGTGCGGCGCACGCGCGGTGGAGGTCACGCACCCACGGTAGGACAGGGGCGTGCCGGTCTACGCCTCCGCGACGCCGTCGTGCACGAGCAGCCCGTCGCGCACCAGCCCGCGCACGGACGGCAGGACGTCCGCCGCGACGTCGTCGGCGGGCACCTCGAACAGCACGGCGATGCCGCCGATGATCTGGCCCACGGTGAGCTCGCCGTCGCACGCCCCCACGAGCCCGGCCAGTGCCGTCCCGGCGCGCACCGCACGCCCGAGCCCGCCGCCCTGGCGCAGCAGGACGACGTCGGGGTCGCCGGCTCCCGGGGTGAGGTACCGCTCCTCGGTGACGTCGCCGGCGACGGTCAGCCGGGTCGCGGCGAGGGCGGCGTCGTCGGTGGTGGTGAGCCAGTCGTGGGCAGCCAGGCTCGCCGCCAGGTGCGCCCCCAGCGGCTGCTGCACCGATCCGGTGTGCTCCTCGAGCCGGCGCAGCGTCGGGGCGCCGGTGACCGGGCGGCGCAGCGTGACGATGCCGAACCCGATCGCCTGCACGTCGCGGGAGGCGAAGTCGTCCAGCCACGCCTCGTACTGCGCGCGCCACGCGGTCCGGTCCCGCTCCGGGCTCGACCCGCCGTCGCGGATCCACGTCTCGGCGTACTCGGCCGGGTCCTGCACCTCGCGCTGGATGACCCAGCCGTCCAGCCCGGACTCCTCGAGCCAGCCGCCGACCCGCTCGTCCCAGGTCTCCCCGGTCCGGACCTCCCAGTTGCCCAGCAGCTGGGCGACCCCGCCCGGAGCCAGCACCTCGCCGACCCCGGTCACCAGGTCCCGCACCACCGCGTCGCCGGACCGGCCCCCGTCGCGGTACTCGTAGGCGGGCACGCCCGCGGCCCGCGGCGTGATGACGAACGGCGGGTTGGAGACGACGAGGTCGAACCGGCGGCCGGCGACCGGGTCCAGCATCGACCCGTGCCGCAGCTCGACGCGGTCCTCCCCCAGCCCGGCCAGGGCGGCGTTGAACCGGGCGAACGCCAGCGCCCGGGCGGAGATGTCCGTGCCGACGACGGCGTCGGAGTGCCGGGCGGCGTGCATGGCCTGGATGCCGCAGCCGGTCCCGAGGTCGAGCACCCGGCCGCGGCGGTCGCGGACGGTGACCTGCGCGAGGGTGGTCGAGGCGCCGCCCACGCCGAGCACGTGGTCCGTCCGCAGCGCCCGCCCCGTGGCGAGCTCGCCCAGGTCCGAGGCGAGCCACCAGTCGACGGTCCCCGCGGCGTCGACGGCCTCGTAGGGACGCAGGTCGACCGCGGCCCGGACCGCGTCGTCGCGGCCGGACCCGGCGGTGGTCACCAGCCCGAGGCGGGCGGCCCCGTCGACGCCGAGGCGACCGAACGCGGCCTCGGCGGTGGCACGGGGGACGTCCGCGCCGAGCACGAACAGGCGCACGAGTGCGGCCGAGGCCGTCGTGGCGTCGAGAGCGGCGGACGCCGCGGTGGGGTGGGGAGCCGCCGACGCCGTGCTGGGGTGGGGAGCCGCGGGGCCGCGTGCGGCGCGGTCGAGCGCCGCGGCGGTGACGCGCAGCGCCGGCACGGGCTCCTCGCGGTGCAGGGCAGCCGACGCGACCGGGCCGAGCAGGTCCTCCACGCCGGCCACGGTGTACCCGGCGTCGTGCAGGTCGGCGCGCAGGTCGTCCAGCAGGCGCGGGTCGGTGCGGGGGACGTCGGGGGTGCGGCTCACCGGCCCATCATCGCCCGGTCGTGGGACGGCGATCGTCCGGGCACCGATCGACGCCTCAGGTCAGGTGGCGGGGACGGGGGCGCCGTCCGCAGCGGACGGCACGTCCAGGTCCACGACGATCGGCAGGTGGTCGCTGCCCCGGCGGGTGTGGTCCCCGGAGACGATGGCGGAGCCGGTGACCCGCACGTCCGGGCTGACGAGGACGGCGTCGAGCCGGCGACGCGGCCGCCGCGCCGTGAACGTCGGCGCGGCGGACTCGACGGCGTCGCGCAGGCCCACCTGCAGCCGCGTCCAGACCGGCCCACCCGGGCGCTCGTTGAGGTCCCCCATGACCACGTGCGGGCGGGGCGCCGCCGCGACGTCGTGCAGCACGAGGTCCAGGTGCATGAGGCGCTCCGGGGAGCCCAGCGGCAGGTGGAGGACGACGACGAGCAGCCCCTCGACCCGCGCGACGCTGTAGCCGCGCCGGACCTGCCCGATCCGCCACGGCAGCGCGCGGGCCCGTGCCTCCTCGACCCGCAACCCGGGTCGCACGAGCAGCGCGGTCGTGCGCGCCGGTCCGTGCCCGACCACGACGCCCAGTCCCGTGCGCTCCGCGAGGTCCGCCAGCCGGCGGCGCCCGAGCAGGCCGCGGGGCGGCTCCTGCAGGCCGAGGACGTCCGGGGCCTGCTCCGTGACGACCTCGACGACGGCGTCGACGTCCAGGTACAGGCCCTTGACGTTGTAGGTCATCATCCGCAGCCGGCTCACCGCCACATCCCACCGCATGGAGCCGGGGGCGGCGCGGCGAGCGAGCGGTCACCGGCGCGGTGGACGGGCGGGCACGGTCCGTCGTCCCCGCCGCTCGAAGCGGGGGGTGGGTCGTCGCCGCCGCCTCGGGCAGGCCGGGGGCGGTCGTCGACGCCGCCTGGGGGCAGGCCGGGGCGTGGTCGTCGACGCGCGCCCCGGCCCGCACCCGGGTCAGTCGCGGACGAGCTCCATCTCGTGCTCCAGCCGGGCGGCGCTGTCGACGCGCGCGGCTCGCACCTTGGACATGACCACGGCGCCGAAGGCGATGGCGGCCGCGAGGACGGCGATCCCCAGCCGGGCGGCGTGGTTCGCGTCGTCGCCGACGCTGATGGTCACGATCGCGGGGGCGATGAGCAGGGCGACCAGGTTCATCACCTTGATGAGCGGGTTGATCGCCGGGCCGGCGGTGTCCTTGAACGGGTCGCCGACGGTGTCGCCGATGACCACGGCGGCGTGCGCGTCGGAGTTCTTCCCGCCGTAGTGGCCGTCCTCGACGATCTTCTTGGCGTTGTCCCAGCTGCCGCCGGAGTTCGCCAGGAACACCGCCATGAGCACCCCGGTCGCGATCGCGCCGGCCAGGAACCCGGCCAGCGGACCGACCCCGAGCCCGAACCCGACGGCGATCGGCGCGAACGCCGCGAGCAGGCCCGGGGTGGCCAGCTCACGCAGCGAGTCACGCGTGCAGATGTCGACGACCTTGCCGTACTCCGGGCGGACCTCGCCGGTCATGATCCCGGGGTTGTCGCGGAACTGGCGGCGCACCTCGAAGACGATGGCGCCGGCCGCGCGGGTGACGGCGTCGATGGCGAGGCCGGAGAACAGGAAGACGGTGCAGCCGCCGAGGATGACCCCGACCAGGGTGACCGGGTTGATGATCTCGTAGCTGAGCATCGCCCCGGTGACACCGGTCGCACCCGCGACGGTCTCCCCGAGGTCGGCCAGCGCCTCGGAGACCGACGCGGCGTACGAGCCGAACAGCGCGGTCGCCGCGAGGACGGCGGTCGCGATGGCGATGCCCTTGGTGATCGCCTTGGTGGTGTTGCCGACGGCGTCGAGGTCGGTGAGGGTGCGGGCACCCTCCTCGCTGACGTCGCCGGACATCTCGGCGATGCCCTGCGCGTTGTCGCTGACGGGGCCGAAGGTGTCCATCGCGACGATGACGCCGACCGTGGTCAGCAGACCGCAGCCGGCGAGCGCGATGAGGAACAGGGCCAGCACGATCGAGCCGCCGGAGAGCAGGAACGCCGCGCAGATCGCGGCGGCGATGATGCCGGCGGTGTAGACCGCGGACTCGAACCCGACGCCGATGCCGGACAGGACCACGGTCGCGGCGCCGGTCCGGGACGTGCGCGCCACGTGCTGGGTCGGCTTGGACGTCGTCCCGGTGAAGTACCCGGTCAGCCACAGGATGACGCCGGCGAGCACGATGCCGATGAGCACGGCGCCGGTCGCGACGATCCGCGGGTCCCCGCCGTGGTCGGCGAGCGACGCCCCGACGCCCGGCAGCGCAGCGAACGTGGACGGCAGGTAGACGAACGCCGCCACCGCGGCGAGCACCGCGGCGACCAGGGCGGAGGTGTAGAAGCCACGGTTGATCGCGGCGAGCCCGCTCTCCGAGCCGCGGACCCGGGTGATGACGACGCCCAGGATCGCGGTCAGGGCCCCGATCGCCGGCACGATGAGCGGGAAGACCAGGCCCTGCTCGCCGAAGGCGGCCTTGCCCAGAATGAGCGCGGCGACCAGGGTCACCGCGTAGGACTCGAACAGGTCGGCGGCCATCCCCGCGCAGTCACCCACGTTGTCGCCGACGTTGTCGGCGATGGTGGCCGCGTTGCGCGGGTCGTCCTCGGGGATGCCCTGCTCGACCTTGCCGACCAGGTCCGCGCCCACGTCGGCCGCCTTGGTGAAGATGCCGCCGCCGACCCGCATGAACATCGCGAGCAGCGCGGCCCCGAACCCGAAGCCCTCGAGCACGGCGGGCGCGTCCCCGCGCCAGATGAGCACGACGATCGAGGCGCCGGCGAGCCCCAGGCCCACGACGCACATCCCGACGACCCCGCCGGTCCGGAACGCGATCCGGGCACCCTCCGCGCGCCCACCCGGCAGCGACGCGGCCGCGGCGACCCGCAGGTTCGCGCGGGTCGCCAGCCACATGCCGAGGTACCCGATCGCCGCCGAGCATCCCGCGCCCAGCAGGAAGAAGACCGACCGCCCCACCTTGATGCCGGTGTCGCCGGGCAGCAGCAGGAGCAGCAGGCAGACGGCGACCGCGAAGAAGACCAGGGTCCGGAACTGCCGGTTGAGGTAGGCGGCGGCGCCCTCCTGCACGGCCTGGGCGATGTCCTGCATCGCCCGGGTCCCCTCGCCCGCGGCCAGGACCTGGCGTCTGAGCACCACGGCGTAGGCCAGGCAGACGACGGCGATCAGGGCGACCGCCCCGACGATGATGAGGCTCGTCGAACCGAGCTCGAGCATGCGTCCTCCTTGAGACCGCGCGGGCCCGCGAGCCCCGCCCCCCTGTGCCGTGCGGCCTCGTTGCCGTCGGACTGGGGCGCAGTCTAGCCATGGCCGTCGACGCGGCACCCGGACCGGCGGAGGCAGGTCAAACCGGTCCCCCCGGGGCCCGGCTCGCCCTGCAGCCGGTCGGGCGGGGCCGTGCGGCGGCGAGCCGGTCGCGCGCGGAGCGGGCACGTCGTCCGAGCCCGTCCGAGGTACCGCGACCGAGCCGCACACCCGGGACCGGTCGAAGCGCCGACCGCCCGAGGCGCCCGTGCGTGCACGCTCACCGGTCAGCGGGGCGCAAGAGGGTCGTCGACCGACCGCGGGTGCGCCCGCGGTGGACGCTGAGGGGCGACCCCACGCCGTCAGCCGACGCGGGACGGGGACCGCTCAGCTGGCGAGCGCGGCGTCCAGCGTCTCGTGGATCGTGAAGACCTGGGTCAGTGCGGTGATCCGGAAGACCTTGATGACCTTCTCCTGGTCGATGACCAGCTGCAGCCGACCGCCGTACCCGCGGACCTTCTTCAGCGCACCGACGAGGACGCCCAGACCGGTGGAGTCCATGAAGGTCACCCCGGTCAGGTCGACGACCACGTCGGTGTGGTCCGCATCGATCAGGTCGGCGAGCTTCTCGCGGAGCGACGCCGCGGTGTACACGTCGATCTCACCGGCAACCTGGACGACGACGACATCGCCGTGCACCACAGTGTGGACAGTGACGTCCATGGCTCACCTCCTCAGGGCAACGACGGTTATCTAACCAAACACCCGGGCGGTCGTGTGCGCCCGTCAGCCTGCACCCCCGGCCACACGGCCGGTCGCACAGGGACCAGTGTCCCACGTCGGTGGGACACTGGAGCCGTGGTCGACGGCGGGCGGGGCGGGGCATGACCTCCTCGACCCCCGGGGCCGGCCGGGCGGAGGACCTGCTCGAGGTGCTGCTGGCGGGCGACCGGCGCGCCGACCGCCTGACGCACGTCCGGCACCTGCCCGCACGTGCCGGGACGCAGACCGCGTGGCCGCACTGGGCCGACCGCGACCTCGTCGCCGGGTACCGCGAGCTCGGGGTGACCCGGCCGTGGACCCACCAGGTGCAGGCGGCCGACGCCGCGTGGTCGGGTCGCCACACGATCGTCGCCACGTCGACGGGCTCGGGGAAGTCGCTGGCCTTCTGGCTGCCCGCGCTCACGTCCGTGCGCGGCGACGTCGGCGCCGCTGCCCTCGACCCCGGACGGATCGAGTCGGCGCGCCGCCGGGGCTCGGTGCTGTACCTGTCCCCCACCAAGGCGCTCGCCGCCGACCAGCTGGCCGGGCTGGAGCGGCTCCTGACCGCCTCCCGCGCCCGCGACGTGCGGGTCGCCACCTGCGACGGCGACACCCCGGTCGAGGAGCGCCGCTGGGTCCAGGACCACGCCGACGTGGTGCTGACCAACCCCGACTTCCTGCACTTCGCCCTGCTGCCGCACCACCGGCGGTGGGTCCGCCTGCTGACCTCCCTGCGCTACGTGGTGGTGGACGAGTGCCACGCGTTCCGCGGAGTCTTCGGCGCGCACGTGGCGGCCGTCCTGCGACGCCTGCGCCGGCTCGCCGCCCACTACGGCACCGGGGACGGTCCGACGTTCCTCATGGCCTCCGCGACGACCGCCGATCCCGCCGCGAGCGCGGGCCGCCTGCTCGGCGTGGCACCGGACGAGGTCCTCGCGGTGACCGGCGACTCCTCGCCCGCGGGCCGCAAGACGTTCGTCCTGTGGCAGCCGCCGGAGCTGCCCGGCGCGGCCGGTCACGAGGAGTCCGACGGCACGTTCGTGCGGACCAGCGGGCCGCTGGAGGAGGACCCGTGGGCCACCGCAGCCCCGGCCGGCGCACCCGCCTCGGCGGCCCCCACCGCGACGGTCCCGCCGGCCCGCGAGGCGCAGGGATCGGTGGTGCGGGCCGCCGTGCTGACGGCCGACCCCGGGCCGAACTTCACCCGAGCGGGCGTCACCCGGTCGGCGGCCGGGACGACCGAGCCGGCCCCTGTGCGGGCCGCCGGGTCGGCTCGGGTCGACGCGCCGCCCGGGGACGACACCACCGAGGTGGACCCGGCGGCTGCGTCGGAGGCGGCGCGGGCGTCCGACGCCGCGGAGGGTCGCCCGCAGGGCAGCGGGTCCGGCGTGGTCGAGGACGACCCCTCCCGTCCCCGCCGCTCCGCGACCGCCGAGATCGCCGACCTGCTGGCGGACCTCACGGTCGCCGGGGCGCGCACCCTCGCCTTCACCCGGTCCCGGCGGGCGGCGGAGTCGGTCGCCACGGTGACCCAGCAGCACCTGCTCGCGGTCGACCGGACGCTGGCCTCGCAGGTGGCCGCGTACCGCGGCGGCTACCTGCCCGAGGAGCGGCGCGCGCTGGAGTCGGCGATCCGGGACGGACGGCTGCGCGCCCTGGCCACCACGAACGCGCTGGAGCTGGGCGTGGACATCTCGGGGCTCGACGCCGTCCTCATCGCGGGGTGGCCCGGCACCCGGGTGTCCCTGTGGCAGCAGGCCGGGCGGGCCGGCCGGGCGGGCGCGGAGGGGCTGGTCGCCCTGGTGGCGCGCGAGGACCCGCTCGACACCTACCTGGTCCACCACCCGGAGGCCATCTTCGACGCAGGCGTCGAGGCGACGGTGTTCGACCCCACGAACCCGTACGTGCTGGCCCCGCACCTGTGCGCGGCGGCCGCCGAGCTCCCGCTGCGGGTCGAGGACTGCGACCTGTTCGGCCCCGGCACCCGTGAGCTGCTCGACGTGCTGGTGGAACGGGGCGCGCTGCGTCGCCGGTCGTCGGGCTGGTACTGGACGCACGCCGACAGCGCGGCCCGGCTCACCGACCTGCGTGGGACGGGCGGCGACCCCGTCCGGGTGGTGGAGTCGGCGACCGGCCGCGTCCTGGGGACCGTCGACGCGTCCTCCGCGGACGCGACGCTGCACCCGGGGGCCGTCTACGTGCACCAGGGCACCACCTTCGTGGTGGAGGACCTGCACCTGGCCGACGGCGTCGCGCTCGTCGCCCAGCGCTCGGTCGACTTCGGCACGTGGGCTCGCTGGCTGACGTCCATCGAGATCCGCGCGACCCGCGAGCACCGCGTGTGGGGTCCGGTCACGTGGGGGCTGGGCGCGGTCGACGTCACGACGCAGGTCGTCAGCTTCCAGCGCAAGCGGATCCCCGACATGCAGGTGCTGGGCACGGAGCTGCTCGACCTGCCCGCCCAGACGCTGTCGACCATGGGGGTGTGGTGGACGGCCCCGCTCGGCGTGCTGGAGCAGGCCGGGCTCACCGAGGACCTCGCCCCCGGCGCGCTGCACGCGGCCGAGCACGCCTCGATCGGGCTCCTGCCGCTGCTGGCCACGTGCGACCGCTGGGACCTGGGCGGCGTGTCGACCGCCATGCACGTGGACACCGAGCACGCCACGGTGTTCGTGTACGACGGGTACCCCGGCGGGGCGGGCTTCGCCGAGCGCGGCTTCCATCTCGGGGCGACGTGGCTCGACGCGACCCGCGAGGCGATCGCCACGTGCCGGTGCAGCAACGGCTGTCCCGCCTGCGTGCAGTCGCCCAAGTGCGGCAACGGCAACAACCCGCTGGAGAAGCACGGCGCCCTGCGACTGCTGGACGCGGTGCTCTCCTACGCCCCGCGCTGACCCGTAGCCCCCGGTCGGGGCTCGTGCCGCGCGGACGGCGGCGGGGTCGAGCGGTCCTGCCCGGGACAGCAGCGCGGTCGCTCGTGCCCCGGGAGCCGGGCGACGGCGGCCCGACGCACGAGCGGTCGCCGGACCGGCCCGCGCCGTCGCCCGGGCGGGGCCGACCCCGCCGTCCCGCACCGTGACGACCCTGACCACGCCGTCCTGGCCGGCGGTGCACGACGTGACGCGGGCGCCGTTGACCGCGGCGACCCGTCGCGCGAGCGCGCAGGCCGTCCCGACGTCCCCCCCGCCGGGCGTGCGGACGAGGCTGTCGGCGGCGGCCAGTGCGGCGAGGTCCGCTGCTGCCTGGGCAGCGGCGCGGCCGCCCTGTGCGCGGGCCAGCAGGCCGATCGCCACCATCAGCACCAGCCCGGCAGCCACCAGTCCGAGCACCAGGACGGTGCCGGACCCCCGGTCCCGCTTGTCCCGCCCGGGCGTCCGCGCCCTCCGGCCGGACGACGGCCTCCTCACGGCTCGACCCGTGCGGTGGCGCGGCCGGCGGCGGTGAGTCCCGCACCGCCCAGCGGCCCGGTGCTCAACGGCCGACGCACCGTGACCGTCACCCACGGGTCGGCCGCCTCGACGGTCACCGTCGCGCCCTGGCCCGCCACCCGCTGCGCGATCGCCACGACGAGCGCGCGGTCCTCGCCGAGTGCAGCAGCCCGGGCACCGGCGCGCGCCGCGTCCGCGCACCGCAGCTGCGACGTGGCCGCCGACGCCAGCAGGAGCACGACGACCAGCAGGCCCACCACCGCGGGCAGCGCCAGCGCCAGCTCGGCGGTGACGCTGCCCCGCTCGGTGCCGGCCCGCGGGGGCGCCGGTGCCGGGCTGCCCGTCACAGCGACAGCGCGGAGCGGATGATGCCGAGCAGCAGCTCGCGGACCTCTCCGCTGCGCAGGATGACGACGAGCAACCCGGCGAAACCGGCGGCCGCGACGGTGGCGATCGCGTACTCCGCGGTCGCCATGCCGCGCTCGCCGTCGTGCCCCTCCACACCGTCCGGCGCGCAGGTGCCCGCGGCGGCACAGGTGCCGCGGCCGTCGACGCCGTCACCGCTCGGACGGTCGACCGCGGCCGGGGGGACCGCCGCGTCGGGGGTCGTGGCGCCGCCCGGGACCGCCGCGTCGTCGGCCGTGGCGCCGGTGGAAGCCGCCGCGTCGCCTGTCGTGGCGCCCGTCGCGGACGCCGCCAGGTCGTCGGTCGACGCGCCGCTGGGCGCGGTGTCGGCCTCGTCCGTCGACCGGTCCGTCGGTCGGTCCGGCAGGGGCGGGTCCACCCGTCGGCGGGCCCGGCCCACCACCCGGGCCAGCTGGCGGCCGGTCACGAGGCGCGTGCGCGCCCACGCCGGTCCCCGGCTGCGGGACCAGGCGGACGGGGTGGACGGCGAGACGGTGGTGGGGGTCATGGCGGGCCTCTCGGGTGGTGGGACAAGCTGGGACGCCCAGGCTCTGCCGTGCCGCAGGGCGGCCGAGAGACCGATCAACGGATCGGTGGACGGACGTTCGGCCGACCGTCCTGGGGGCGGCTCGACCGAGCGGCCACCGCACCAAGGCCGACCCGGGCGCGACCGTCACCGCACCAGTGCCGACCCGAGCGAGACCAACACCGGGACCAGCCCGATGAGGACGAAGGCCGGCAGGAAGCACAGGCCCAGCGGGAGGACCAGCCGCACGCCGAGCCGACCCGCGGCCTCCCGTGCGGCGGTGCGCCGCTCCCGGCGCAGCTGCTCCGCAGCGGCCCGCAGCGCCGGCCCGGGCGCCGCACCCGTGGTCCAGGTGGCCGCCAGGGCAGTGACCACCGGCGTCAGCCGCGGCCCCGCTCCCGACCAGGCGACCTCCCACCCGGCACCCAGGACCAGACCTGCGGACGCCCGCTCCATGGCGTGACCGTCCGCCCCACCCACCGCCCGGCCGACCGCCGCGAGCGCGCGCGGGAGCCCTGCCCCCGACCCGATCGCCGCCTCCAGGAGGGAGAGCAGCACGGCGACGTCCAGGTCGACCGGCGCCGTCTCGTCGTCCGCGGTCCACCGTGGCGACGGGCGGGCGACGACGTCGCGACGCGGCCGACCGCTCCACCACCACGGCAGCACGGCCGCGGCGGCGCACACGCCGCACACCAGCAGCCCCATGAGCGACGTCATGGGATGTGCCCCGACCGTCCGGCGAGGCGCGAGTGACCACCGGCGCCAGCACGGCCAGCGGCACCGGCACGGCCGGCGGCGGTCGCGGCACCGTGACCGGCACCGGCGCGGGCGCCGCTCACGCGCCACGACCCGCCGACGCCGCCATCGCCGCCAGGCGACGGGTCCATTGCCGCCCGGCCCACAGCAGCGCCGTGCCGAGCAGGAGCGCGGCGGACCCGACGCCGCCGTCCAGCAGCACCCCGACCGGGTCCGCGCCGAACGCCGCACCGAGGACGACCCCCAGCACCGGCAGCCAGGTGAGCACGCGGGCAGTGGCGCGCGGGCCCGCCAGCGCGGCACGCCGCTCACCCTCCACCTCCGCCTCGGCGGCGAGCTGCTGCGCGACGCCGTCGAGCAGGGGCGCGAGCGGCGCGCCGAGCTCGACGGCGAGGCGGCCGGCTGCCACCACGACCGCAGCGTGCGCCCGGTCCGGCGTGACCCCGGCCAGGTCCCGCACGGTCGGGACGGCACCGGGCGCCAGGTTCAGGCCGAGCACGTCGCGCCACGCCGTCGCCGGGTCCGCGCCCGCCCGCAGCCGGCCCGCCACCGCGACCGCGACCGTCGCGAGGTCCGGCCCGTCCGCGCGCCGGCGAGCGCCCGCTGACCAGCGGCGCCGCGCACCGGTCGGCGGGACCCCCGGTGGCTCCCGTCGGCGCGGGAGGGACGCCATCGCCGGACGCCCACCCGGGCCGCGGCCCGCGACCACCCCGGCCGCGACCAGGACCCCCACCAGCGCCGCGAGCCCGGTCACCGGTCCCCGCCGTCGCGGCCCAGTCGCCGCTCCAGATCGGCCCACCCCGAGCCGCGCTCGACCTCCCAGGAGGGGACCGGACGGCCCGCGTCCCCGGACGACGTCCACCCGGCACGCACCGCGCGGCGGGACGGTGGCGCCGTGGCCACGCCGACCGCGAGCGCGGTGACCACCTCCACCTCCCCCGACGACGCGCGGCGGACCACACCGACCTCCGTGACCCGGCGCCGCCCGTCCACCCGACGCAGGTGCACGACGGCGTCCACGGCGCTCGCGGTCTGGGCGGCGCACGCCTGCGCGGTCATGCCGGCCAGGGCGGCCAGCGCCTGGAGCCGGACCGGGACGTCGCCGGCCGTGTTGGCGTGCACCGTCGCCCAGCCGCCCTCATGGCCGGTGTTCAGGGCGGTCAGCACCTCACGCACCTCGGCGCCGCGGCACTCACCCAGGACGATCCGGTCCGGGCGCATCCGCAGCGCCTGGCGGACCAGCTCCGGCAGGCCCACCTCTCCGGCACCCTCGACGTTCGCCCTCCGGGTGAGCAGCCGGACCACGTGCGGGTGGGTCGGGGTCAGCTCCCCCGCCTCCTCGATGCACACGACGCGCTCGTCGGGCGGGACCAACGACAGCAACGCCGACAGCAGGGTGGTCTTGCCCGTGCCGGTCGCCCCTGACACCAGCACGTTCGCCCGCGCCGCCACCAGCGCCTCCAGGAGAGGCGCGACCGGCGGGGCGACGGCGCCGCCGGCGACGAGCTCGGCCATCGTGAACGCCCGCCGGCGCAGCACCCGCAGCGAGAGCAGCGTGCAGGGGCCGCCGACCGGCGGCAGGACCGCGTGCAACCGGGTCCCGTCCGGCAGCCGGGCGTCGACCAGCGGGGACGCGTCGTCCAGGCGCTGCCCGCCGGAGGCGGCGAGCCGGACCGCGAGCGCGCGGACGTCACCGTCGCCGCCGAGGTCGACCGCCACCCGGTGCAGGCGGCCGTCCTGCTCGACCCAGACGTCGTCCGGCGCGTTGACGAGCACGTCGGTGACCCCCGGCGTGTCGAGCAGCGCCTGCAGGGGTCCGGCGCCGAGCATCTCGGCCCGCACCGCGGCGACCATCTCGGCCAGGGCGCGGCTGCCGAGGACCGCACCGCACTCGCGGACCACCGCCCGGACGTGGTCGGGGGACGGCGGGTGCCCACCGCGCACCAGTCGCGACCGGACCTCGGCGAGCAGGTCGGGCCCGACCGCCACGTCCGGGCGGTCGGCGCGCTCCGCACGGCTGACCGTCATGCCAGGTCCCCGGCGAGCCCGGCCAGCGCGCGCCCGAACGCGCCGCGTCGCGGGACGACCGGCCCGGCACCGCGCTCGACCAGAGCGGGCAGCCGCCGGTCCCGCCGGACGGCGGCCGCGACGGGCAGGTCGACCACGTGCGCCACCTCCAGGACACCGAGCCCACCGGGCGCGGGGTCGGTCACGACGAGGCGCACGTCGGCGACCGCGGCCTGCAGGGCGTCGCGCATCGCGACGACACCGGCCACGGAGCGCAGATCCCGCGGCGTGACGACCAGGACGGTCGTGCAGCGACCGAGCCCCGGGTCGCCGTCGTGCACGCTGCGCCGGTCCAGGTCCAGGACGACGAGGTCGTGCGCCGACGCGAGCGCGTCCAGGACGTCGGGCACGACGTCGGGCGGGGCCGGGCCGGGGCGCCAGCGGTCCGCGCTGAGCACCGGCATCCCGCGCCAGGCGGGCAGCAGCGCTGCCAGCTCGGTGCCGGAGACCTCACCGCGCGCGTCGGCGAGGTCCGGCCAGCGCACGCCACCGGCGGCCTCGATGCCCAGGTGCACGTCGATTCCCCCGCCGACCGGGTCGAGGTCCACGAGCACCGCACGGGACGGGGCCCCGGGCGTCGTAGCGGACCGGCCGGCCCGGCGGCGCGTCCACCGCACGGGTGCCGCCGGCCCTGCGTCACCGTGGACCCGCACGGCGAGCGCTGCTGCCAGCGTCGAGGCGCCGACGCCCCCGCGCGCGCCGACGACCCCGACGACGGCGGCCGTGGTGGGTCCCGTCACGTGCGTGCCTCCCGTCGTCGACCGCGCTCCGGCTCACGGCGTCCGCACGACGCCGGTCCGACCGTGCCCCGGACCGCCCGGCGACTCGGGCCGGGCGCCCACCGCCTGTGGACGACGACGCGCGCGGCGCGGCCGACGTCGGCACCGTCGGCGCCGAGGGGCAAGATGGCGACATGGGTTCAGCGCCGAGCGTCTCGTCGTCCATCACCGCCCGCCTCGAGGTGGAGGCCCGCCCCACCGCCGTGAGCGAGCTGACCACCGCGATCGAGCGCGAGGGGGGCATCGTCACGGCGCTCGACGTGACCGCGTCCGGGCACGAGCGGATCACCGTCGACGTCACCTGCGCCACCCGCGGGGACTCGCACGCCGAGGCGATCGTCGCCGCCCTGCGGACGCTGCCCGGCGTCCAGGTCGGACGCATCAGCGACCGGACGTTCCTGCTGCACCTGGGCGGCAAGCTGTCCGTGGAGTCCAAGGTGCCCATCCGCAACCGTGACGACCTGTCGATGGTCTACACGCCCGGGGTCGCCCGGGTCTGCGAGGCCATCGCCGCCCGTCCCGAGGACGCGCGCCGGCTCACCATCAAGCGCAACACCGTCGCGGTGGTCACCGACGGCACCGCCGTCCTGGGCCTGGGGGACCTCGGTCCGCTGGCCGCGCTGCCGGTCATGGAGGGCAAGGCGGCCCTGTTCAAGCGGTTCGCGGGCATCGACGCGTTCCCGATCGCGCTGGACACCACCGACGTGGACCAGATCGTGGAGACCGTCGCGGCGATCGCCCCGGTGTTCGCGGGCATCAACCTGGAGGACATCTCGGCGCCGCGGTGCTTCGAGATCGAGCGCCGGCTGCGGGCGCGCCTGGACATCCCGGTGTTCCACGACGACCAGCACGGCACCGCGATCGTCGCGCTCGCCGCCCTGACCAACGCGCTGCGTGTGGTGGAGAAGTCGCTCCCGGACGTGCGCGTGGTCCTCTCCGGGGCCGGGGCGGCCGGCACGGCAGTCCTCAAGCTCCTGCTGGCCGCCGGGGCGCGCGACGTGGTCGTGGCCGACATCGAGGGCGTCATCCACCGCGGCCGGCCGGGACTGGCGCCCGAGCTCGAGTGGACGGCCGAGCACACCAACCCCCGCGGGGTGTCGGGGTCCATCCCGGACGCGCTGGTCGGTGCGGACGTCTTCATCGGCGTGTCCGCGCCCGACGTGATCACCGCCGACGACGTCGCGCGCATGGCGGACCGCTCCATCGTCTTCGCGCTGGCGAACCCGCGCCCGGAGGTCGACCCGGTGGAGGCCGCCCGCTACGCGACCGTGGTCGGCACCGGGCGCTCGGACTTCGCCAACCAGATCAACAACGTGCTCGCGTTCCCCGGCGTCTTCCGGGGACTCCTGGACGCCCAGTCGCACCGGATCACCGACGCGATGCTGCTCGCCGCCGCGACCGCGCTGGCCTCCGTCGTCACCCCGGACGAGCTGAACCCGACCTACATCGTCCCCAGCGTGTTCAACCCGGAGGTCACGACCGTGGTGGCCGCGGCGGTCGAGCGCGCGGCGCGCGAGGCGAACGAGACGGCCGACACGGTCGTCGGATGAGGAGCACCCGATGAGCACGTCCGAGCCGCGACGCCCGCAGGACCCACCCGGAGCGCCCGGCGGGCCGGCCGGCCAGACCGGACCGGCCGGCCGGACCGGCCCGGGAGCCGACCCCGGCACCGTCCAGCCCTCCGGTGCGACCTCGACGTCCACCTCCTCGGCCTCGCCCGACGGGGCCTTTCCCGCGCCGTACGGTCCGCGCACCACCGGCGCCGGTGGGCACGTGCTGGGAGTGCTGATCGGCCTCGTGCTGACGGCCGTGGCGCTGCTCGTGCTGCTGCTGGGCCAGTCCCGCGTGGTGGCGGACGGGATCGGCGGCGAGACCCTGACCGTGGACGCGCTCGGGATCGTCCTGGTGGCGATCGGCGCCGCCCTGGCCGCCCTGGTCGCGCTGCTCGCGGTGCGCACCAGCGCGATCCCGTTCACCGGGGGTCTGCTCGCCCTGCTCGTGGGCGGCGCCTACCTGTTCGCGCCGGTGGCCTCCCAGCGCGAGACGATCCGCCTGCTGGCGACCGCGCAGAACCGCGACGCGGTCCTCAACGCGGTGGGGGTCGCGACGACCGGCACGCCCTTCGTCCTGGGGCTGGTGCTGCTCGCGACCGGCACGGCCGCGTCCCTGGTCCGCCGGCGCGGGATCGAGGTCGGCACCTTCCGCGCGCGCACCGGGGGCGGCACGCCGCCGCGGCGCCCCGGGGACCGGTCGTGACCTGCGCGGACGACGTGTCACCGGCCAGGACTAGAGTGCGCCACGAGCGGTCCGGGACGGGCCGCGCACCCACGCAGCAGCGCCGATGCGGACCGGAGGAACAGTGACCGAGGACTCCCCCACGTCACCCAGCCTGGAGAACCTCCTCACGGAGGAGCGGCGCTTCGCCCCCGACCCGGAGTTCGCCGCGCAGGCCAACGCGCACCCCGAGCTGTACTCCTGGGCGTCGGCGGACCGCACCGGGTTCTGGGCGGACCAGGCCCGCGAGCTGATCTCCTGGCAGCAGCCGTTCACCGAGGTGCTGGACTGGTCCGGCGCCCCCGTCGCGCGGTGGTTCGCCGACGGCCGGCTGAACGCCTGCCACAACGCCGTGGACCGGCACGTCGAGGCGGGCCGCGGGGACCGGGTCGCCCTCCACTTCGAGGGTGAGCCGGGCGACACCCGGGCGTACACCTACGCCGAGCTGCAGCGCGAGGTGTCCCGGGTCGCCAACGTGCTGACCGACCTGGGCGTGCGCACCGGCGACCGGGTCGCCATCTACCTGCCGATGATCGCCGAGGCGGTCGTCGCGATGCTCGCGTGCGCCCGCATCGGGGCGCCGCACTCCGTCGTCTTCGGCGGCTTCTCCGCCGAGGCGCTGCGCTCCCGGATCGAGGACGCCGAGGCCAAGCTCGTCATCACGGCCGACGGCGGCTTCCGCCGCGGCGCCCCCAGCGCGCTCAAGCCCGCGGTCGACGAGGCGCTGGCCGGCGGCGCGTCGAGCGTGGAGCACGTGCTCGTGGTGCGGCGCACCGGGCAGGACGTCGACATCACGGCGGGCCGCGACGTGTGGTGGCACGAGGCGGTCGAGGCCGCCTCGTCCGAGCACACGCCCGTGTGGGTCGAGGCGGAGCACCCGCTGTTCATCCTCTACACGTCCGGCACCACCGGGAAGCCGAAGGGCATCTTCCACACGACGGGCGGCTACCTCACGCAGGCCGCCTACACCCACCTCAACGTCTTCGACCTCAAGCCCGAGTCGGACGTCTACTGGTGCACCGCCGACGTCGGCTGGGTGACCGGGCACACCTACGTCGTCTACGGACCGCTGGTCAACGGCGCGACCCAGGTGATCTACGAGGGCACGCCGGACACCCCGCACCGCGGGCGGTGGTGGGAGATCGTCGCGAAGTACAAGGTGTCGATCCTCTACACCGCGCCCACGGCGATCCGGACCTGCATGAAGTGGGGCGAGGAGATCCCGGCCGGGTTCGACCTGAGCTCGCTGCGGGTGCTCGGCAGCGTCGGGGAGCCGATCAACCCCGAGGCGTGGGTCTGGTACCGCCGGGTGATCGGCGGCGACCGGACGCCGATCGTCGACACCTGGTGGCAGACCGAGACCGGCGCGATCATGATCTCCCCGCTGCCGGGCGCCACCACCCTCAAGCCGGGGTCCGCGCAGGTCCCGCTGCCCGGCATCAGCGCCGACGTCGTCGACGACGAGGCGCACCCCGTGCCGAACGGCGGCGGCGGCTACCTCGTGCTGACCGAGCCGTGGCCGGCGATGCTCCGCGGCATCTGGGGCGACCCGCAGCGGTACGCGGACACGTACTGGTCACGCTTCCGGGGCATCTACTTCGCCGGCGACGGCGCCAAGAAGGACGAGGACGGCGACATCTGGCTGCTCGGCCGGGTGGACGACGTGATGAACGTGTCCGGGCACCGGCTCTCGACCACCGAGATCGAGTCCGCGCTCGTCTCCCACCCGTCGGTGGCCGAGGCGGCCGTGGTCGGCGCGTCGGACGACACCACCGGCCAGGCCGTCGTGGCGTTCGTCATCCTGCGCAGCGGCAACGAGGAGGCGGCGGGCACGGTCGAGGAGCTGCGGGCCCACGTGGCGCGGGCGATCGGCCCGATCGCCAAGCCCCGCAGCATCCTCGTGGTCTCCGAGCTGCCCAAGACCCGGTCCGGCAAGATCATGCGCCGCCTGCTGCGGGACGTCGCCGAGCACCGCACGGTGGGCGACGCCACCACGCTGGCCGACGCGTCGGTCATGGACCTGATCACCCAGGGCCTGAACAAGCCGGCCGCGGCCGCCGTCGAGGACTGACCGCCGGGGCGTGGCGGGGCGGGGTGGCGCCGGCACCACCCCGCCCCCCTCGACCGTGTGCCGGCGCGCGCCCGGCGGGGCGCCGCCCGGCTGCCACGCTCACAGGGCGAGCAGCCGCCGCACGTTCCTGACCGCCTCGCGGCCCGCTCGGTTGGCGCCGATGGTGCTGGCGCTGGGCCCGTACCCGACCAGCTGGACGCGTGGGTCCGCGACGACCTGCGTGCCGTCCATGACGATCCCGCCGCCGTGCCCGCGCAGGCGCAGCGGCGCGAGGTGGTCCAGGCCGGCCCGGAAGCCGGTCGCCCACAGCAGCACGTCCGCGCGCAGGTGCTCGGGCGCCGGAGGGACGTCCCGGGGGTCCCACCGCACGCCGTCGGGCACGATGCGGGCGAACATCGGCAGCGGCACGAGGACCCCGCGGTCGATGCCGCGCTGGTACTCCTCGGTCAGCGGCAGGCCGGTCACCCCCACGACGCTCAGCGGTGGCAGGCCGGCGCGTGTGCGCTCGTCCACCCTGGCGACCACCTCGCGGCCCCACTCCTCGTCGAAGGCACGGGGCAGAAAGGTGGGCGGGGTGCGGGTGACCCAGGTCGTGGTGGTGACGTCGGCGATCTGCAGGAGGAGCTGGACGGCGCTGGTCCCGCCGCCCACGACGACGACATGCCGCCCCAGGAAGTCCGAGGCGGACCGGAAGTCGTGCGTGTGCAGCTGCTGGCCCGCGAAGCCGGACTGCCCCGGGTAGGACGGCCAGAACGGGCGCTGCCACGTGCCGGTGGCGTTGACCAGGGCGCGGGTCAGCCACCGGCCGCGGTCGGTCTCCACGGACAGCAGCCCCTGCCCCGCGTCGCGCACCGCCCCCACCCGCACCGGACGCACCACGGGCAGGGCGAACCGCTGCTCGTAGGCCGCGAAGTAGCGGCCGACCGCGGCCGACGCCGGCTCCTGCGGGTCGAACCCCTCGAGCGGCATGCCGGGGAGCTCGTGCACGGCGTGCGTGTGCTGCATCGTCAGCGAGGGCCATCGGTGCTGCCACGCGCCGCCCGGCTCGGGCGCGTCGTCCAGGAGGACGAACGTGCCGGTGCCGGTCCCCGCGCCCGCGCCGGCCCTGGCGCCGGTGCCGGACGTCGCGTCGTCGACCACCCGGGCCGGCACCCCGTCCCCGGACGCCGCGCCCTCGGACGCCACACCCGACCCGTCACCCGCGCGCAGCCCCGCCCGGCGCAGGTGGTACGCCGCCGACAGACCCGCCTGGCCCGCGCCCACCACGACGACGTCGACGCGCCGCGGCGGGGTGGTGGTCACGCGCCCACGATCCCGTCCGGCCCGCCGATCCGCATCCGCCGTCCCGGTGGCGCGCGGGTCCACCGTCCGTACCGCCCCGGCCGGGCGGCCCTGCCCCCCGCCGCCCGTGGTGGGATGGGGTCATGCCCAGCCGCACCACCCCTGCCGTCCACCGTGGTCCCCTCGACGGGTCGACGGCGGCCGAGGTCCGCGCCCTGGCCCGGGCCGCAGCCGACCACGACGGCGTCGCGCCGCTGTCCGAGCAGCCCCTCCTGCAGCTGGAGTCCGGACCGGACGCCGTGCACCTGCTGACCCGCGCCGAGGACGGCTCCCTGGCGGCGTACGCCCAGCTCGACCTCGGCGCGCCCGAGCTGGCCGGCGCCGAGCTGGTGGTCACGCCGGCCGCCCGCCGCTCCGGGCTCGGGCGCGGGCTGCTCGCGGCCGCCCGGCAGGTCGCCGCGAACGACCCGGCGGCACCGCGATCGCTGCGGGTGTGGGCGCACGGCGACCTGCCCGCCGCCCGCGCGCTGGCCGCCGATGCCGGCATGTCGGTGGTCCGCGAGCTGTGGCAGATGAGCCTCGACCTGCGCGAGCACCCCGTCGCCGCCCGTCCCACCCTGCCGAACGGCGTCGAGGTGCGCGCGTTCGTGCCCGGTCAGGACGAGGAGGCGTGGCGGCGCGTCAACGCGCGCGCGTTCGCCCACCACCCCGAGCAGGGGCGGCTGACCCGCGAGGACCTCGCCGCGCGGATGGCCGAGCCGTGGTTCGACCCCGCCGGGTTCCTCCTCGCCGAGCGCGACGGCGTCCTGCTGGCTTCGGTCTGGACCAAGGTGCACGACGGCGCCGACGGCACGGACGCGGCCGGCGAGATCTACGTCGTCGGCGTCGACCCCGACGCCCAGGGGCTGGGGCTCGGCGGCGCACTGACCGGGCTCGGCGTGGCCCACCTGGCCTCCCGGGGGCTGCCGCGGGTCATCCTCTACACGGACGCGGACAACACCGTCGCCGTGCGGACCTACACCCGAGCGGGGTTCGTCCGCAGCGCGGTCGACGTCCAGTTCGGCTGACCGCTCCGCCACCCGCCGTCCCCCGCACGATGGCACGATGGGTCGATGACGGACGACCCGAGCGCGCCCCCGACCCAGGCCCCGCGACCGCACCTCGCCGCCGTCCCGGCACCGGTGCCCGAGCGCCGCGACCTCCCCGAACCGCCCGGTGACCTGCTGACGGTGGCCGAGGAGGTCGCCGACGCACCGGTGGACCGCTTCGCCGACCGCGAGCTGAGCTGGCTGGCGTTCAACGAGCGCGTGCTGGAGCTCGCCGAGGACCCACGCCAGCCGCTGCTGGAGCGGGTGCGGTACCTGGCGATCTTCGCCTCGAACCTCGACGAGTTCTTCATGGTCCGGGTCGCCGGCCTCAAGCGGCGCATCGCCACCGGTCTGGCCGTGACCGCGGCGTCGGGCCTGAGCCCACGCCGCGAGCTGGAGGCCATCGCCGCGGGCGCGCACGAGCTCGCGGCCCGGCACGCACGGGTCTTCTCCGAGCAGGTCCAGCCGGCGCTCGCCCGGGAGGGCATCACGCTCGTGCGGCTGGACGACCTGGGCGCCGACGAGCAGGAGCGGCTGCACAAGTTCTTCCGCAAGCAGATCTTCCCCGTGCTGACGCCGCTCGCCGTCGACCCCGCGCACCCCTTCCCCTACATCTCCGGGCTGTCGCTGAACCTGGGCGTCGTCGTCGTGAACCCGGCGACCGGCAAGGAGCACTTCGCCCGGGTCAAGGTCCCGCCGCTGCTCCCCCGGTTCATCGCCGTCGACGCGCGTGGCCGGCCCAGCGCCCCCAGCGCGCAGGCCGCCGCACCGGAGAAGGGCCCGATCTCGTTCGTGCCGCTCGAGGACGTCATCGGCCACCACCTCGACCAGCTGTTCCCCGGCATGGAGGTGACCGCGCACCACACGTTCCGGGTCACCCGCAACGAGGACGTCGAGGTCGAGGAGGACGACGCCGAGAACCTCCTGCAGGCCATGGAGAAGGAGCTGCTGCGGCGCCGCTTCGGCCCGCCGGTCCGCCTGGAGCTCGCGGCGGGCATCCACCCGCGGATCCGGGAGCTGATGATCCGCGAGCTCGGCGTCTCCGAGCAGGAGGTGTACGAGCTGCCCGCACCGCTGGACCTCACCGGGCTGAACCTCATCGCCGACCTGGACCGGTCCGACCTGCACTACCCGCGGTTCGTCCCCACGACGCACCGGCACCTCGCGGAGGTGGAGAGCGCACAGGCCTCGGACGTCTTCGCCGCCATCCGCAGCCGCGACATCCTGCTGCACCACCCCTACGACTCGTTCTCCACGTCCGTCCAGACGTTCCTGCAGCAGGCCGCCGCCGACCCGCACGTGCTGGCGATCAAGCAGACGCTGTACCGCACCTCGGGCGACTCCCCGATCGTGGACGCCCTCATCGACGCCGCCGAGGCGGGCAAGCAGGTGCTGGCGCTGGTGGAGATCAAGGCCCGGTTCGACGAGCAGGCCAACATCTCGTGGGCCCGCAAGCTCGAGCAGGCGGGCGTGCACGTGGTCTACGGCATCGTCGGGCTCAAGACGCACTGCAAGCTCAGCCTCGTGGTGCGCCAGGAGTCCGACGGGCTGCGCCGCTACTGCCACGTCGGCACCGGCAACTACAACCCGAAGACGGCTCGCCAGTACACCGACCTGGGGATCCTCACGGCCGACCCCGAGGTGGGCCAGGACCTGACCCGGCTGTTCAACCAGCTCAGCGGGTACGCGCCGCGCACCCGGTTCCACCGGCTGCTCGTCGCCCCGCGCTCCGTGCGCGCCGGGCTCGTCGAGCGGATCGACCGCGAGGCCGCCAACCACCTGGCCGGCCGACCCGCCTGGGTCAAGATCAAGGTGAACTCCGTGGTCGACGAGGCCACGATCGACGCCCTGTACCGCGCGTCCAAGGTGGGCGTCCCGATCGACCTGGTCGTGCGGGGCATCAGCGCAGTCCGGCCCGGCGTCCCGGGCCTGAGCGAGACCATCCGCGTGCGGTCCATCCTGGGCCGGTTCCTCGAGCACTCCCGGGTCTTCGCCTTCGCCGACGCCGACAACGACGGGCCGGAGGTGTACATCGGCTCGGCGGACCTCATGCACCGCAACCTGGACCGCCGCGTCGAGACGCTGGTGCGGATCGGGGACCCGTCGCACATCACCGAGCTCGTCGACATGATCGACCTGTCCATGGACGACCGGACCGCGTCCTGGCACCTGGGCCCGGACGACACGTGGGTGCGGCACCACCTGGACGCCGACGGCGCTCCGCTGCTGGACCTGCAGGAGCGCTACATCTCCGCCCGTCGCCGCAGCAGCCGCAGCCACTGACCGCCCGGGCCGACCCACCGGCCGCGCCGGCGCCGTGCGGGCGCCGGTGCGGGTGGCCCGGATTGCAGCCCGCCCGGTGCGCCGACATCATCGACCGGTGACCGGACAGGAGCCACGTCAGCGTCCGGTCCAGGCGGCCGGTGCGCTCGTCTGGCGTGAGCGCGGGGGGGACCTGCAGGTGCTGCTCGTGCACCGGCCCCGCTACGACGACTGGTCCTGGCCCAAGGGCAAGCTGGACGTCGGGGAGGCCCTGCCCGCGGCCGCCGCCCGTGAGGTCGCCGAGGAGACCGGCGGCCCGATCGTCCTCGGGCCGCAGCTGCCCACGGTGCGCTACCGGACCGCCGACGGCCGCGCGAAGCGGGTGCACCTGTGGGCCGCCCGTCCGGCCGGTACCCGCGACGCGCCGGCGCTGCGCGCGCGCCTCCCCGTGGAGGCCGCCTCCCCGGAGGAGATCGACGACGTCCGCTGGACCACGGTGGCCAAGGCGCGCCGCAAGCTCACCCGCGAGGACGACGCCGTCCCGCTGGACGCACTGGTGGCCATGCACGCCAAGGGGCGCCTGGCCACCGACGCGCTGGTCATCGCCCGGCACGGCCGCGCCCGGCGGCGGTCCGCGTGGAAGGGCGACGAGACCGACCGCCCGCTGACGCCGAGCGGGCGCGCCCAGGCCGAGGCGCTGGTGCCGGTGCTGTCGGCGTTCGGGGTGCGGGACGTGGTGACCAGCCGGTGGGAACGCTGCACCGCCACGGTCGAGCCCTACGCACGGTCGGCGCGGATCGAGCCCGGTGACGCCTACCTGTCCGAGGCCGAGCACGAGCGCTCGCCGGCGCGCGTGGCCGCGGCGGTGCGGACCCTCCTGGAGAGCCGCCGGCACGCGGTCCTGTGCACGCACCGTCCGGTGCTGCCGACGGTCCTGGACGTCCTCGGCGCGCACTCCCGGCGGTCCGTGGCCGACGCCCTGCCGCGGGAGGACCCGTTCCTGCGGCCGGGCGAGGTCCTCGTCGCCCACGTCGGGCAGACCGTCAAGGGTCCCCGCGTCATGGCCGTCGAGCGGTACCTGCCACCCCTGCACTGACACCACGACGGGCGACCGCAGGCGGGCGAGGGTCCGCCACGCGTCCGGCACGTCCGGCGCGGGCGCGATCCACCACGCGCCGGCGCCCGGCTGCCCCCTCCGGGCGCCGCGCGTACACTCGTCGACGACGTCGGGCCGCGTTAGCCCCGGGCTCCACACAAAGCCGCTTCGAGCGGCCTTCGCGCCGACAGGCGCTTCTGCGGTCCGACGTCGCTCACACTTCCGGGAGTGCGGTGAGTTCGCTCACGGTTCACCTTCCCGACGCCTGCAGGTCACGCCTGGTGATTGCGCGTTCACCGAAACGCTGCCCTAGCCTGTCTGCGACATCCCCCCTCCCGTCATCGGAGAACTCCTGTGCGACTGCGCCTGACACCGCGCGACACGTCCTTCTTCGACCTGTTCGCCGCGTCCGCGCAGCACCTGGTCACCGGGGCGAACATCCTCGCGGAGATGCTGGGCGCCGACCGTCAGGCCCGCAAGGTCCTCGCGAAGCGGATGAGCGACGCGGAGCACCTCGCGGACGAGGCCACGCACTCGATCATGCGGCGGCTGAACCAGACCTTCGTCACCCCGTTCGACCGGGACGACATCTACGCGCTCGCGTCGAACCTCGACGACTGCATGGACTTCATGGAGGAGGCGGCCGACCTCATCGTGCTCTACCGGCTCGACGGGCTGCCGCCGCGCGTCGCCGACCAGGTGCAGGTCCTGCAGCGCGCCGCGGAGCTGACGGCGGAGGCGATGCCCCGGCTGCGCTCCATGTCGGACCTGCACGAGTACTGGGTCGAGGTGAACCGGCTGGAGAACCAGGCGGACAAGGCCTACCGCAAGCTGCTCGCCGAGCTCTTCGACGAGGTGACCGACCCGATCCTCCTCATGAAGCTCAAGGAGGTCGTCGAGAAGCTCGAGGACGCGGCCGACGCTTTCGAGAAGGTGGCGAACACCGTCGAGACCATCGCGCTCAAGGAGTCCTGAGCCCCGGTGGAGATTGCTCTCGTCGTCGTCGTCGTCGCGTTCGCCCTGGGGTTCGACTACACCAACGGCTTCCACGACGCCGCCAACGCCATCGCGACCTCGGTCTCCACCCGGGCGCTGACGCCTCGGGTCGCCCTGACCATGGCCGCCGTGTTCAACCTCGTCGGGGCCCTGCTCGGCACGGAGGTGGCCACCACCATCGGGTCCGGGATCATCGAGATCACCGGCGACTCCGGAGCCCACGGGCTCACCATCGTCCTGGCGGGGCTCATCGGCGCCATCGTCTGGAACCTCATCACCTGGTGGCTGGGCCTGCCGTCCTCGTCGACGCACGCCCTCATCGGCGGTCTCACCGGGGCGGGGGTGGCGTCGGCGACGACCGTGCACTGGGACGTGATCCTCAACAAGGTCGCCATCCCGATGATCCTGTCGCCGCTGATCGGCTTCGGGCTGGCCTACCTCCTCATGGTCGCGGTCCTGTGGGTGTTCCGGCGCGCCGCGCCCGCCAAGGCCCAGCGTCGCTTCCGCCTGGCCCAGACGGCGTCCGCCGCCGCCATGTCCCTGGGCCACGGCCTGCAGGACGCCCAGAAGACGATGGGCGTCATCGTCCTCGCCCTGGTGGCCGGCGGGCTGCACGAGGGCGACGAGATCCCGCTGTGGGTCAAGCTCTCCGCCGCCACCGCGATCTCCCTGGGGACGTACTCCGGCGGCTGGCGCATCATGCGCACGCTCGGCCGGCGGATCATCGAGCTGGACCCGGCCCGGGGCTTCGTCGCGGAGACCGTCGCGGCGTCGGTCCTCTACACGACGGCGTTCGTGTTCGCCGCCCCCGTCTCCACGACGCACACGATCACCTCGGCGATCATGGGGGTCGGCGCCACCAAGCGGCTGTCCGCGGTGCGCTGGGGTGTCGCCAAGAACATCGGCCTGGCGTGGGTCCTGACGATCCCGATGGCCGCGCTCGTCGCCGCGATCATGTACTTCGTGCTGCGACCCTTCCTCGGCTGAGCCGCCCGACCCGGGTCGGTCGGCGCCGGTCCGCGACCCCTAGTCCAGCCGGTCCGACCGCCACAGCGCGGCGGCCTGCTCGAGCTCCTCCGCCGTCCGCACGAGCGAGCCGGCACCCCGCGTCATCCGCAGGGCCGCCTCGGCGTCACGGTCCTCCACGTGGTCCGCGTCGAAGGCGGCGCCCGTGGCGAGCACCCGGCAGAACGCCGCTCCCCGCTCGAGCGCGACCGCGAGGTCACCGGCGTAGACGCCGGACAGCACGGCGTCGACCACCTGACGCAGCTCGGCGGGGCCCGGCGCCTCCGCCACGCCCGCCACGACGACGTGCACCGGCGCCGCGGCCACGCCCATCCGGTACCGCTCGGCAAGGGTCTGCGGGTCGCGGCGCACCCACTCGCGGATGACGTAGAGCCGCCACAGGGCACCGGGCAGGGTGTCGGGCGGGCTGTCGGCCCACATCGCCGCGACGACGTCGAGCCCCTCGGCCTCCACGAGCCGGACCAGCCGCTCGACCACCTCGGGGTCGTCCATCGCCCGGGCCTGGTGCACGAGCGCGCCCGCGGTCGTGTGCGCCAGCTCGGACCGGACGGCCGGGTCGATGTCGCCCTGGAGCTCGTCCGCCTGGCGCGGGTCGAGCATCGCGGGACGTCGCGGCCGCCGGGGCGCGCTGGGATCGTGGCTCACCCGACCAGTTTCCACGAGGTGCGCTCCGGTCGCAGAGCGCCCGGACGCGGACGGGCCGGCGCGTGACGGCCCTCACGGGCCCGATCGTTGCACCGGGCAACCATCCGACCTACAGTTGCCCCAAGCAACTATTCGGAGGTGCCCGCATGACCACCGCCTCCTCGCCCCACGCCGGCCTCGTCGCCGCGATCGAGGACATGGCCCGCGCGCAGCGCGAGACCGGCGCCTGGCTCGCCCGGACGCTCGAGTGCGGGCGTGGCGGGCTGTCGGTGATCCGCGTGCTCGACCGTGGTCCACGTCAGGTGAGCGAGCTCGCGCAGCACCTGCGGGTCGACGTCTCGGTCGCGAGCCGCCAGGTGGCGGCACTGGCCGAGGCCGGGCTCGTCGACCGGGACGTCCCGGCGACCGACCGGCGCGCCCGGATGGTCGCCCTGACCGAGTCCGGCCGGGCCCTGGCCGTCCGGTCGTCGGCGGCCTCCGTCGAGCTCGCGGCGGCAGTCTTCGCCGACTGGGACCCGGCAGCGGTCGAGGCCGCGGCCGAGCAGTTCCGCCGGGTCGCCGACGCGGTGAGCCGCCACCACGGGCTCCCCGGCGCCCGCTCCGCCACCGCGACCCCGACCGCGACCACCGCAGCACCCCCCGCGCCACCAGCGCCCCCGGCACGCACAGCAGACACAGCACACGCAGCACCCGAGCCCCTGGAACGAGAGATCGCATGACCACCACCGCCCCACCCGCACCGACGAAGATGACGCACCGGCAGGTGCTCGAGGCGCTCTCCGGCATCCTCCTGGGCATGTTCGTGTCCATCCTGGCCACGAGCGTCGTCTCGTCGTCGCTGCCGCGGATCATCGCCGACCTGGACGGCACGCAGTCCGCGTTCACCTGGGTCGTGACCGCCACCCTGCTGACCACGACGATCTCCACGCCGGTCTGGGGCAAGCTCGCCGACCTCGTCGACCGCAAGCTGCTCATCCAGGTCGCGCTGGTGATCTCCGTCGTCTCCTCGGCGGTCGCCGGGTTCTCGGAGTCCACCGGGATGCTCATCACGATGCGCGCGTTCCAGGGCCTCGGCGCCGGCGGCCTGACCGCTCTGGGCACCGTGCTGATCGCCGACATCATCTCCCCGCGCGAGCGAGGCCGGTACATGGGCCTCATGGGTGCCGTCATGGGCGTCGGCATGGTCGGTGGCCCGCTGCTCGGCGGCGTCATCACCGACGGCCCGGGCTGGCGCTGGAACTTCTTCGTCGGCCTGCCGTTCGCGGTCGCGGCGATCGTCGTGCTGCAGCGCACGCTCAAGCTCCCGCCGTTGCCGCACCGCAAGGTGCAGATCGACTACGCGGGCGCGCTCCTGCTGTCCGGCGGCATCTCCGCCCTGCTGCTGTGGGTCACCTTCGCCGGCAACGAGTTCGACTGGATGTCCTGGCAGACGGCGGCCTTCCTGGTGGGCTCGGTCGCCCTGCTGGCCCTGGCCGTGCGGGTCGAGTCCCGCGCCGCCGAGCCGATCCTCCCGCTGCACCTGTTCCGCAACCGGACGCTGGTCCTCGCCGTCATCGCGAGCGTCGCGGTCGGCGTCGCCCTGTTCGGGACGTCGGTGTTCCTCAGCCAGTACATGCAGGTCGCCCGGGACAAGACGCCCACGCAGTCCGGCCTGCTCACCGTCCCGATGATCCTCGGCCTGCTCGTGTCCTCCACGGTGAGCGGCCGGATCATCTCCCGCACCGGGCGCTACAAGCGCTACATGATCGCCGGGGCGACGGTCCTGACCGCAGGCCTGGCGCTCATGGGCACGATCCGGTACGACACGAGCTTCGTGCTGGTCAGCCTCTACATGGCGATCCTCGGCGCCGGCGTCGGGATGCTCATGCAGAACCTCGTGCTCGCGACCCAGAACACCCTGGACGTCCGCGAGATGGGCAGCGGCACCGCGACGGTCGCGTTCTTCCGGACGCTCGGCGGCGCGGTCGGCGTCTCGGCCCTGGGTGCGGTGCTCGGCGCGCGGATCACCACGCTGCTGCTGCGGGGGCTGCAGGACGTCGGCGTCGACCCGGCCGCCCTGGGCGGCGACACCACCGCCGTCCCGGACGTCTCCACGATCCCCGAGCCGGTGCGCACGGTGGTCGAGTCGGCGTTCGGCGAGGGCATCGCGGACCTGTTCCTCATCGCGGTCCCGCTGGGGATCGTCGCGCTGGTCGCGGTCCTCTTCCTCCACGAGGTGCCGCTGGGCACCCGGTCCGGCGTCGAGCAGCGCCTCGCGAACGACGCCCTCGCGCAGGAGGGCAGCACGGCGGAGTCCACGCTGGACGCCACGCCCCGCACCTGACGCGCACGGCGCCTGCGGGCCGGTCCGCCGGTCCGCCGGCACCCCGACGCCGGCGGTGCACCCTCCCGGGTGCGCCGCCGGCGTCCGTCGTGGTGGGCGACGCGGGCGGCGGCCCGGGCCGGTCCGGCACCCCGTGCCCCGGGGGCCGGCGGGTCGCGGTGCCGGCCACGGGTCGACGCCACGGCAGGATGGGCGCGTGAGCGACCCCAACTCCCGCGTGGAGCGCGAGCTCGGCCTGCTCCTGCGCCGCGCCCACTCGTCGTCGAGCGCCGTCGCGGCACGCGTGCACCCGGACCTGGACGCCGCCGCCTACCCGCTGCTGGTCCGCATCGCGGCCGCCCCAGGGATGCGCTCGAGCGAGCTCGCGGACCACGTCGGCGTCGGCCGCGCGACCATCTCCCGGCAGGTGCGGCGGCTGGAGGACCTGGGCCTGCTCACGCGCCGGCCGGACCCGGACGACTCCCGCGGTCAGCAGCTGGAGCTCACCGCCGAGGGGGCGCGCCGGCTGGCCGAGGCCCAGGAGGCGCGCCGCGCGTGGCTGCGGGCCGCCCTCGCCTCGTGGGACGACGACGCCGTCGCCACGCTCGCCACGTCGCTCGAGCGTCTCAACCTGACGCTGGACCAGGTGACGCGGCGCCCCTGACGGCGGCGCGACCTCGGGGTCGTCCCCCCGCAGGACCCCACCGGCAGCGCCGGCGGCGTCCAGGCAGGCTCAGGCCGTCGGCTCGAAGGTCAGCGACACGGAGTTCATGCAGAACCGGTCACCGGTCGGCGTCTGCGGGGCGTCGTCGAACACGTGTCCCAGGTGCGACCCGCACCGCGCGCAGCGGACCTCCGTGCGCACCATGCCGAGGCTGGAGTCCTGCAGCAGCTCGACGGCGTCGCCGGCCAGCGGGGAGAAGAACGACGGCCACCCGCAGTGCGAGTCGAACTTGGTGTCCGAGCGGAACAGCTCGTTGCCGCACGCCCGGCAGCGGTAGACGCCCTCCCGCTGCTCGTCCAGCAGCGCCCCGGTCCAGGGCCGTTCGGTGCCCGCCCTCCGCAGCACGCTGAACTCCTGGGGCTCGAGCACCAGGCGCCACTCCTCGTCGGACCGCTCCACCTCGTACGGCATCGGTTCGTCCTCCCTCGTCGACCTGCGCCCAGCGTATGTCGGCGCGGGCGGTCGCCGCCCGGCACGCCGGGCGAGCGGGGTGCCCGCCGTCGGGGCTGCACCACCGACCGGGGACGACGCAGCCCGCGCCGGAGCATGGCTCCGACGCGGGCTGCAGGTCGACCGGGGCGCGGCTCAGCGCGAGCGGCGACGACCCGAGGACGCGCCACGGGACATCTCGACGGCACCGCTGCGGCCACCGGTCGAGGAGGAGTACACGGCGGTCGACCCGCCCTGCGGGGCGCGGGCCGGGCGCGCCGCACCCGAGGACGCACCGCCGGACCGGGCGCCGCCGGACCGGGCCTGGCCCGCAGCGGCCGCACCGGCGCCGGAGTGCCGGCGCTGGCCACCGGCGCGGGAGCCACGGCCCCCACCACCCGTGCCGGCGGCACGCGGCTGCGGCACCGACACCGGCTCGGGGGCCGGCATGACGATCGGCGCGACCTCCCCGACCAGCGCCTTGATGACCGGGGAGCCCGGTCCCACGCGCTGCGGGGTGACGGTGATCTTCGCCTGGCGGGTCAGCGTCTTCACGTCGCCGGCCTGCTCCGGGAGCATCACCGTGACGACGGCACCCTCGGCGCCGGCCCGGGCCGTCCGGCCCGAGCGGTGCAGGTACGCCTTGTGCTCGGCCGGCGGGTCGACGTGCACGACGAGCTCGACGTCGTCGACGTGGATCCCCCGCGCGGCGATGTCGGTCGCGCACAGCACGCGCACGTCACCGGAGGAGAACGCCGCGAGGTTGCGCTCACGGGCGGGCTGGCTCAGGTTGCCGTGCAGGTCCACCGCGGGGATCCCCGCGGCGGTCAGCTGCTTCGCGAGCTTCTTGGCCTGGTGCTTGGTGCGCGTGAACATGACCCGGCGGCCGGTGCCCGAGGCGAGCTCGTTGACGACGAGCTGCTTGGAGGCGGCGTCGTGCACGGCCAGCACGTGGTGCGTCATCTTGACGACCGGCGACTCGGCGGAGTCGACCGCGTGCGTCAGCGGGTCGGTCAGGTAGCGCTTGACCAGCAGGTCGACCCCGTTGTCCAGGGTCGCGGAGAACAGCATCCGCTGACCCTTCTTCGGGGTCTTGTCCATGATCCGCTTCACGCCGGGCAGGAAGCCGAGGTCGGCCATGTGGTCGGCCTCGTCCAGCACGGTGATCTCGACGCCGTCGAGCGTCAGCAGCCTTTGGTTGAGCAGGTCCTCCAGGCGGCCCGGGCAGGCGACGAGGATGTCGACGCCGCCGTTGAGGGCGGAGACCTGGCGGCTCTGCGAGACGCCACCGAAGACGACCGTGAGGCTCAGGCGCTCGGCCTTGGCCAGCGGCTCCAGGGTCGCGGCGATCTGGGTCGCCAGCTCACGGGTCGGGGCCAGCACCAGCGCGCGGGGGCGGGCGGGCTTCCGGGCGCTGCCCGACGCGGCCAGGCGGGCGACCATCGGCAGGGAGAACGCGAGCGTCTTGCCGGAGCCGGTGCGGCCACGGCCCAGGACGTCACGGCCCCGGAGGGTGTCCGGCAGGGTCGCGGTCTGGATGGGGAAGGCCTCGGTGATGCCGCCCGCGGTGAGCGAGCGGACGAGGGTCTCGGGCACGCCGAGGTCGGAGAAAGTAGGCATGAAGGTTCGCCTTTCCGGCGGTGGGGGTCGGGGCTCGCCGCGTGAACTCGCAGGTGCTCCACGACGTCGGAGGGCGCAGACAGCACCGCTCCTGCCAGCAAGTATGCCCTACAGGCGCCCGTCGCCCGGTGTGAGACGCGTCTCCCGGCGCGGCGCCGGCGGTCCGACCGCGGCGCCGACGCGGGTCCGGACCGCCCCGGCAGGTGCCGGCCGGCGTGCCTACGGTGGGCGGCGTGACCCTCGATCCGCTGGTGGAGATCTGGCAGCGCGCGACCGCGACGCAGCCGGCGCCGTCGGCTCTCGTGGTGGTGGCCACCGCGCTGCTCGCCGTCGTCGTCGTCGTCGTCCCCGGCGCGTGGCGCGTCGCCCGGCACGGCGTGACGCTCGTGCACGAGGCGGGGCACGCGACCGCGGCCGTGCTGACCGGACGGCGCCTGGCCGGGATCCGGCTGCACGCCGACACGTCCGGGCTGACCACGTCG
Source organism: Cellulomonas aerilata (assembly GCF_007991755.1). Classification (GTDB taxonomy): domain Bacteria; phylum Actinomycetota; class Actinomycetes; order Actinomycetales; family Cellulomonadaceae; genus Pengzhenrongella; species Pengzhenrongella aerilata. Next base: position 202,285 of record NZ_BJYY01000016.1, read on the forward strand.
GTGGGTCGGCCGCGCGGGCCCGGGATGGTCGCCACGGCGCTGGCCGGCTACGTCGCCCCGGGTCTGCTCGGGCTCGCCGCGGCGTGGCTGACCGCCAACGGCTGGGCGGTCGGGATGCTGTGGTGCCTGCTCGTCCTGGTCGTCGCGATCGGGGTGGGCGTCCGCAACCTGTTCGGTCTGTGGTCGGTGCTGGTGACCGGGGCGCTGCTGCTCGTCGTCACGTGGTGGGTCCCGCCGGTGTGGCAGACGGCGGTGGCCTACGCCGTCACCTGGTTCCTGCTGCTGGCCGCGCCCCGTCCCGTCCTGGAGCTGCAGCGCAGCCGGCGGCACGGACCCCGGACGTCGGACGCGGACGTGCTGGCCCGGCTCACGCGGGTGCCGAGCCTGGTGTGGATCGGGGTGTTCCTGGCCGTGACGCTCGCGACCGCGCTCGCCGGCGGCTCCCTGCTCACCAGCGGCACCCGCGGCACCAGCGGCATCAGCGGCATCAGCGGCATCAGCGGCATCAGCGGCACGGTCGGCGTGATCTAGCCCACGGGCGGTGGACCCGCCTCGACCGGCCTGCCTACCCTCGATGGCCACGTCCGGGCGGTGCGGTCCCCGCCGCCGGACACCCCCGACCACCCCCAGGCTCGCCCCCCGTGACTCCGCAGCCCCGCAGACGTCCCCCGCTCACCCGGTACTTCGCCGTCGTGAGCGTCGTCGCCATGCTCGTGCTCGGAGTGGCCCTGGCGACCACGACGACGACGATCATGCGGCGCCAGGCGCTGGCCCAGGCCGTCGAGCAGGCGCAGCACGTCGAGGCGCACCTCCACGCCGCCCTGCCGGTGGACGCCTACCGACTGGGTCTGGTCAGCGAGGAGCAGCGGGCCTCGGTCGGGTCGTCCCTGTCGGAGTTCGCGCCCCGGCTCGTGGGCCTGCGCCTGTGGACGGTCAACGGCGAGGTGCTCTACGACCCGTCGTCCACCGAGCCCACCGGGTTCCCCGACACCACCCGGCTGGACGCCGCCGTCCGGCAGGGGCGCTCGACGGCCGACACCGACGTCCGGCGGGCCGGGCTCCGCCTGGACGTCCCCGCCGCCGACGCGCCCGCCGCGGAGGCCGAGCTCGACGTGGTCAGCGTGTACGTGCCGGTCACCTACGGCGACCAGCGCGTCGGTGCGGCCGAGGTGGTGCTCGACCACTCCGCCACCAGCGCGACGCTGCGCGAGGGGATCCGCACCGTGACCCTGGTGACCATCACCGGGCTGGTCCTGCTGTGGCTGCTGCTGTTCCGGGTGGTGCGGACCTTCTCCAGCCGGCTGCAGTCCAACGCCCTGGAGAACGCCCGCCTGGCGCTGCTGGACTCCCTCACCGGCCTGCCGAACCGGCGGATGCTGCGCGACCGGCTGGACCGCGCGGTGAGCGCCGCCCGCGGGGACGGCACCGGGGTTGGCCTGCTCCTGCTGGACGTCGACCGGTTCAAGGACATCAACGACTCCCTGGGCCACGACCGGGGCGACGTCCTGCTCGAGCAGGTCGCCCGAAGGCTGGAGGGCAGCCTGCGCGAGGGCGACCTCGTCGCCCGGCTCGGCGGCGACGAGTTCGCGGTCCTGCTGCCCGACGTCCCGTCGGTCGAGGACGCCCGCCGGCTCGCCGAGCGCGTGCGCGGGGTGTTCGTCGCCCCGTTCGACCTCGGCGAGATCGAGCTGCACGTGGAGACCTCCATCGGGGTCGCGTGCCTGCCCGAGCACGCCGGGGACGCCTCCTCCCTCATGCGCAAGGCCGACGTCGCGATGTACACCGCCAAGGCGCACCGCCTCGGGGTCGCCGTCTACTCCCCGGACGCGGACGACTCGTCCCCGGCCCGCCTGGTCCTGCTCGGCGACCTGCACCGTGCGCTCGAGCGGCCCGACGAGATGCTGATGCACTACCAGCCGAAGGTCGACCTGAGCACGGGCCTGACGGTCGGCGTCGAGGCGCTCATGCGCTGGGACCACCCCACCCGCGGCACGCTCGGGCCGAACCTGTTCATCCCGCTCGCCGAGCAGACCGGGCTCATCACCACACTCACCCGGTTCGCCCTGGTCACCGCGATCCAGCAGGTGGCCCGGTGGCGCGACTCCGGGGCGGCGCTTCCGGTCGCCGTCAACCTCTCGGCGCACAACGTGACCTCCCTGGACGTCGCGGACCTGATCGAGCAGCTGCTCGCCACCTACGGGGTCCCGGCGTCCCTGCTGCAGGTCGAGATCACCGAGACCGCGCTGGTGGCCGCGCCGTCCCGGATCGTGCCGGTGCTCGACCGGCTGCAGGCCATCGGCGTGCAGGTCGCCATCGACGACTTCGGCATCGGCAACACCTCGATCTCCCAGCTGCGGGACCTGCCGGTGTCCCAGCTGAAGATCGACCGCCTGTTCGTCCAGGACCTCTCGGCCGGCCGCGGCCGGCCCGGGTCCGCGCCGGTCGTGCGGGCGATGGTCGACCTGGCGCACTCGTTCGGGCTGACGGTCGTGGCCGAGGGCGTCGAGGACGAGGTGACCGCCGCCCGGCTGGCCGAGCTCGGCGTCGACCAGGCCCAGGGGTACCTCTACTCCCCCGCCGTCCCGGCCGACGACGTCGCGGCGGCCCGCACCGAGCTGGTCGCCGACCGGCCGCCGGCACCGGCGGGGACCGCGCCGGTGGTCCCTGCGCCGATGGTCCCCACGGCGGCGGCGGCGCCCGCGGCGCTCGCGGAGGCGGCGCCCACCGGGATCGTCGCGTCGGCCGTCCCGGCGGACCGACGGGCGCCCGGCCGCGCGGTTCGTCCGACCTAGCGACACCAATCCGGGCAAACCCCTCAACACGGCCCGTCGCGGTCCGATGGGGGGCACATGAGCAGCCCTGCCCGGCCGGACATGGACGACCTCCTGCAGGAGATGATCGCGCCCGCCACCCCCAGCGCGGCCGACCGCGCCCGGCGTCGCCGGCTGGCCGCGAGCGCCGCGACCGTCGGCCTGGGCCTGGTCGGCGTGACGTCGCTGACCACCTCCGCGCTGTTCACCGACAACGACTCCGTCTCGGGGGGCGGCTTCACGACCGGCACCGTCGACGTCGGCCTCACGGCCGCCGAGACGTTCCTGGAGGTCGCCTCCATGGTCCCCGGGGACGCGGCGTACCAGCCGCTCACGGTGCGCAACGACGGATCGCTCGGGTACCGCTACGCCGTCGAGAAGTCCTTCGCCGACACCGGTGACGCGGCGCTGTCCGGCCAGCTCCAGCTCGCGGTGTACTCCGTCGTGGACGAGGCGTCGTGCACCGCCGACGGCGTCGCGGGCCTGCAGCCGCTGCGGGCACCCGCCCCGGTCGCCGCGGACGGGCCGGTTTTGATCGGCGACCGCACCACCGGCGGCCAGGCCGGCGACCGGCTGGTCGTCGCGACCGACGTGGACGTCCTGTGCTTCGGCCTGTACCTGCCGCCGGAGACCGACAACACCTTCCAGAACGCCTCGACGACCCTGGGCCTGACGGTCTGGGCCGAGCAGTCCGCGCACAACGACTGACCCATGACCCTCCTCCCCGTGCCGACCGCCCCTCGACGGCGACCCGGCCCGCGCCTGCGCCTGCGCCTGCGCCTGCGCCTGCGCCTGCGAAGGGTCGACCGGGGTCGCGCCGTGCGCACCGCGCTGTGGTCGCTCGTCGTGGTGTGCGCCGGCGCGTACGCCGCGTCGCTGCTGGTGCCGTTCTGGTACGGGCTGCACGACCAGCGCCTGCTGATCGTCACGTCCGGGTCCATGGCGCCGGCCTTCCGCGCCGGTGACGCGGTGGTCCTGCAGCCGGTCGAGGACCCGTCCGACCTGCGCACCGGTCAGGTCGTCTCCTTCTGGCCGCCCGGCTCCGACGAGCTGGTGACGCACCGGATCGAGGAGCTCACGCGCCGGCCCGTCCTGGAGCAGCAGGAGGCGACCGGCCGGATGGTCCCCGTGCTGGACCGGGCCGGCCGGCCGATCCTGCGCGAGTACCTGGTCACCCGCGGCGACGCCAATCCCACCCGCGACCCCGACGCCGTCCCGGTGTCCCGGGTCCGCGGCGTCGTGCTCGCGGCCCACGCCCACTGGGGCGCGGTGCTGAGCTGGGCGCACAGCGACCTGGGCCGGCTGGTCATGCTGGCTCCCCCGCTGGCCGCGCTCGCCGGGATGGAGGTCACCGCCGTGGTCCGGGCACGCCGTGAGCGACCCGACCGCGCCGCCCGCGACCGAGGACGGACCGATGAGCTCGTCCTCGACTAGGCACCGGGTCGCGCTCGTCGCCCTGGCCGGGCTCACCTGCCTCGTGCCGGCCGGCCTCGTCGCGGCACCCGAGCGCACGTCGGCGACCTTCACCGCCTCGGCGTCCGCCGGCGGGGCGGTCACGACGACGGCCGCGTGCGTCGGCGACCCGTCCACCTTCACCTCGGGTCGGCTCGACGCCGCCACCCCGCTGCTGCGCTGGAGCTTCTCCCGCCCGGGGGCGGACCCGGCCGTCCCCTCCGGCTCCGCCACGGCCGGCCTGCTGCAGTGCGACCCGGTCGACCTCGCCGCGGGCGGGGACGCCGGGACGTCGGCGGTGCGGTCCCTCGACCTCGCCGGCACCGTGGGCGGCGGCCCCACCTCGGGTCCGGTCCTGCCCGCGGGCCCGGCGACCCTGCTGCTGTGGGTGCAGGTCGGTGCCGGCGACGGCGAGCTGGCCTCGCTCTCGGTCACGACCCCGCAGAGCCTGCCCGCCGACCCTGCGGACGCCGGCGCCCTCCAGGGCCTGTCGGCCTCCGACTCCCTCTCGGACCCGGCTCCCGCGGCAGGCTCCACGCCGTCCGCGACGGCGACCGGGTCCGCCGAGGCCCCGATCGAGGGCGCGCCGGCACCCGACACCGCGCCCAGCACGCCAGACCCGTCGGACCCGTCGGACCCGTCGGACCCGTCCGACCCGGCGGACGAGCCTGCGGACCCGCCCGGCACGCCGTCGGACGCACCCGACGGTCCGGACGCGCCGGCCGCCGGTCCGGACACCCCCCGGCCCGCCGACCTCCTGGTCCTCGGCGTGGCCGGCGACCTCCTGGTCCTGAGCCACGTCCACGCCGACGGGACGACCACCGTCCTGGCGAGCGTCCCGCTGGGGCGGGACGACGTCCACCTCGTCGCGGTCGGACTCGGCGCGGAGGTGGACGGCGCCGCACCCGTCACGCTGGCGGTCGACGACGGCGCAGCCACCGCCCCGGTCCCGTTCGCGGGCACGCCGGCCGGCGCGTCGCTGACCGTGGGCGCCCGGCCCGGTGCGACGCCGCCCGTCGGACGGGTGGACGAGGTGACCCTGCTGTCCGGTGACCTCGACCCGGCGGCGCGCTCGGAGCTGCTGTCGGCCGACCGCTGGTGGTCCCCGACCGGCGCCTGACGGGCGCCTGACCGGCGCCGGCCCCGGTCCGGCCTCGACCCGCGTCAGCCCGCGCGCCGTCGGCCGCGGCGGCCGGCCCCGAGCCGGGACGCGCGCACCACCACCCCGGCGACCAGCACACCGGCCCCCGCCAGCACGGCGGACGGCGGCAGCGTGAGCACGAGCAGCGCGCAGCCGGCCAGCCCCAGGACCTGCAGCCCGCGCGGCGTGCGCCGGTCCGGCCCGACCTGCCCGAACGCCGCCGCGTTCGCGATCGCGTAGTAGACGAGCACCCCGAAGGACGAGAACGCGATCAGGGTCGTCACGTCGGCGACCAGCACGCCGACGACGACCGCCGCCCCCACCACCCCCTGCGCCCGGTGCGGCACGCGGTGGCGCGGGTGCACCGCGGCCAGGGCGCGCGGCAGCTCGCCGTCCTGCGCCATCGCGAACGCCGTCCTCCCCACGCCGGCCACCAGGCCGAGGAGCGCGCCCAGGCACGCCGCGGCGGCACCGACCCGGACCCACCAGAGGCCGCCCGGCGCACCCGCCGCAACGACGACGTCGACCAGGGGCGCCGCGGACGCGGCGAGCCGGTCCGGTCCGAGCACGCCGAGCGCGACCACGGCGACCGCCGCGTAGACCGCCACGACGATCGCCAGGGCGGCGCGGACGGCCTGCGGGATCACCACCCGCGGCCGGACCACCTCCTCGCCGAGGGTCGCGAGGCGCGCGTACCCGGCGAGGGCGAAGAACAGGAGGCCCGCGGACTGCAGCACCCCCAGCACCCCGCCGCCGCACGGACCGGAGGGGCACGGTGGGGCACCCGGTGGAGCCGCGGCGACCGGCCCCGGTCCGGCGGCCGACCACGCACCGACCGTGACGACGGCGCCCAGCACGAGCAGGGTGACGGTGACGAGCACCCGGGTGAGCCGCGCGGTGCGGGTGATCCCCCGCGCGTTCACCGCGACCAGGACGACGACGGCTGCGACCGCGACGGGCCGCTGCACCTGCGGGGCGGCGTACGCCGCGAACGTCATCGCCATCGCCGCGCAGGACGCCGTCTTGCCCACGACGAAGCACCACCCGGCCACGAACCCCGGCCACGGGCCGAGCCGCTCCCGGCCGTACCGGTACGCGCCCCCCGACGTCGGCATGGCGGCGGCCAGCTGCGCGGTCGACATGGCGTTCGCGTAGGCGACGACGGCTGCGACCGCGAGCCCGAGCAGCAGCAGCCGGCCTGCCGCCGCGGACGCCGGGGCGAGCACGGCGAACACCCCCGCGCCGAGCATGGAGCCGACCCCCAGGACGACGGCGTCGCCCAGCCCCAGGCGGCGCACGAGCGTGGGCGGGGTCGAGGCGTCGGCGGACGGCGACGGGGGTCCGGCGGGCACGTGCGCCAGCGTAGGGACGACCGGTGGCGTCCGGCGCCGTAGCGTGAGCGCGTGCCGACCCCTGGAGCGCCGCCGACCCCACCCGGCTCGGCGCTCGCGCTGGCGGCCCTCCTCGCGGGGGCCGGGGTGACCCACCTCGTCCGGCCCCGGCTCTACGAGCGGCTGATCCCGCCCTGGCTCGGCGCCCCCCGGCCGTGGGTCGTGGGCAGCGGCCTCGCCGAGCTGGCCTGCGCCGCGGCGGTCACGGCGCCGCGCACGCGCCGGGCCGGTGCCCTGGCCACGTGCGCGCTCTTCGTGCTGGTCTTCCCGGGCAACGTCCAGATGGCCCTCGACTCCCGTGCCGGCAGCCGGTCGTGGGCCCGTCGCCCCGCCGTGGCATGGGGGCGTCTGCCCCTGCAGGTCCCGCTGGTGCTCTGGGCGTGGCGGGTGGCGCAGCGCGAGGCGTCCGGCGGGCCGGCGACGTAGTCGCCCGTCAGACCCCGACCACGGCGCTGCGTCGCTCGAGCAGCACCACGTCGCGCCACCGGCCGTCGCGCCGGGCGATCCGCTCCCGCACCCCGACGCGCCGGAAGCCGAACCGCTCGTGCAGCGCGAGGCTGGCCACGTTCTCGGGGAGGACGCCGGACTGGATCGTCCAGATCCCGCCCTCCTCGCAGCTGCGCACGAGCCGGCGCATCAGCGCGGCCCCCACCCCGCGGCCACGCGCGGCGCCGGCCACGTAGACGCTGTGCTCGACCACGCCGGCGTACGCGGCCCGCGCACTGACCAGGCTCACCGCGACCCACCCGACCACCGGGCCGGCGCCGCCCGCCGCCGCGGGCGCGATGGCGACGAAGCGGTGGTCGGGCAACCGGGACCTGTCCCACGCGTCCCACGTCGGGACGTCGGTCTCGAAGGTCGCCTCACCGGTCGCGATCCCCTCGGCGTAGACCGCGAGGACCGCGGCCGCGTGGCGGGCCTCCATCGGCTCGACCACGACCGGCGCGTCGGACGACGGGGTCACCCGCCCGGCGCCGCGGGCGACGGCGGTGAGGTCCGGTCCCGGGCGGTCGGGGGTCGTCATGGCGCCATCATGGCGCGCACGGGCAGCCCGCCGGGCGGACGCCCGCGAGGCCCGCCGGACCGACCGGCCGGCGTCCGCGCACGCCCGCCCAGCCCCCTCAGCCGCCCAGCCACCTCAGCCGCCCAGCCACCTCAGCCGCCCAGGGCGGCCAGTCGGCCTAGGCCGAGCGCAGGGGGGCCACGCGGACGTCGTCCGCCTCCGCCGGACGCGGGGCGGGGCGCTCGACGAGCGCCAGGACGCGGCCGGCCATGAACCGCGCGGTCCGGACGGGCGTACCGCCGCGGGTGGTCTCGACGACCTCGACGACGCCGCGGCCGTGGGTGACGTCGACGCGCCGGCCGGCCCGGGTCGCCTCGATCTCGTAGGTAAGGGTGCTGCCCCCGGCGTCGATCACGATCTCGACTCGGTCGCCCTTCATGCGCCAACCTCCTCGTGGCGGGTCCGGCCCGGCGCCGCGCCCATCGGGTCAACGCTCGCCGGGGGTCCGCGCATTCCCCCCGAGCGCCGCGAAAACCGGCGCTGACCTGCACGGACGGATACCCTGACGCCGTGAGTCACGAGTCCGGCGTGCCCTCGGCCGTCCCCGCCTCCCCCGCCGTCCCGGCCGCACCGGCACCCCTGCGCGGTCACGTCGCGGCGTGGGCCCTGTGGGACTGGGGGTCCGCGGCCTTCAACGCCGTCGTCACCACGTTCGTGTTCACGCGCTGGCTCACCAGCGACGCCTTCGCCGACCCCGCCACCGTCGCGGCCGCGGCGCGGGAGGGCGACGCGGGCGGGCCCGCCACCGCCGCCCTGGACGCCGTCCTCGCGCAGCACTCGGCCTGGCTGGGCTGGGGCCTGACGGTCGCCGGGCTCCTCATCGCCCTGCTCGCACCGGTCATCGGCGCCCGCTCCGACGACGCCGGGCGACGACGGCGCTGGCTCGCGGTGCACACCGCGGTGACCGTCGTGATCTGCGCCGCGATGTTCCTCGTGCGCCCCGACCCCGGGTCGCTGACCGAGAACCTGCTGCTCGGCATCGTCCTGCTGTCCGTCGGCAACGTCTTCTTCGAGCTGGCCGGGGTCAACTACAACGGGATGCTGTCGCAGGTCTCCACCCCCGCCACGCGGGGGCGGGTCAGCGGCCTGGGCTGGGGCGCGGGCTACCTCGGCGGCATCGTGCTGCTGCTCATCCTGTTCGTCGGGTTCATCAACCCCGACGTGGGGTGGTTCGGGGTCACCGGCGAGGACGGCCTGGACGTCCGGCTGTCGGTCCTGCTCTCCGCCGTCTGGTTCGCCGTCTTCGCCGTCCCGGTGCTGCTCGCCGTCCCCGAGGCCCCGCCCCACCCGCGCCGCGCGCGCACCGGGATCGTCGCCTCGTACCGCCGCCTGTTCGCCGACATCGCGGCGCTGTGGCGCGAGCGTCGTCCGACCCTGTGGTTCCTGCTGGCCAGCGCCGTCTACCGCGACGGCCTGGCCGGGGTGTTCACGTTCGGCGCCGTCATCGCCTCGGGGACGTTCGGGTTCAGCGCGAGCGGCGTCGTGCTGTTCGCCATCGTCGCGAACGTCGTCGCCGGGGTGTCGACCATCGTCGCCGGCCACCTGGACGACCGGGTCGGCCCCAAGGCGATCATCGTCACCGCCCTGGTGGGTCTCCTCGTGGCGGGCACCGCCGTCTTCTTCCTGCACGACGGCGGCCAGGGCGTCTTCTGGGTGTTCGGCCTCATGCTCTGCGTCTTCGTCGGCCCGGCGCAGTCGTGCAGCCGCTCCCTGCTGTCGCGCGTCATCCCGCCGGGTCGGGAGAGCGAGGTGTTCGGGCTGTACGCGACCACCGGACGCGCGGCGAGCTTCCTGGCGCCGCTCGCCTTCTCGACCTTCGTCGTGGTGTCGGGATCGCAGCACTGGGGGATCGTGGGGCTCATGCTCGTGCTCGCGCTGGGCCTGGCCCTGCTGCTGCCGATCCGGGTCGCCGGGCGCGCTCCCGCGGAGGCGACGCCGTGAGGACCGCGACGACGACCTGGGTCGCGGACCCGCTGGGGGCGGACTGGGAGCAGACCACGCTGAGCCTGGGGACCGATGCCGAGGGTCCGGTGGTCGCCACGCTCGTGCGGCGCCGGCCCGGTGCCGCGCAGGGGTCCGGCACGGCGGGCGCGGCAGGGTCCGCCCGCCCGGCGGTGCTGTACCTGCACGGGTACAACGACTACTTCTTCCAGGCCCACCTGGCCGACCGCAGCGAGGAGCACGGGTACGACTTCTACGCCCTGGACCTGCGCAAGTGCGGACGGTCGCTGCGCCCGTGGCAGACCCCGCACTACTGCACCGACCTCCGCGAGTACCTGCCCGAGCTGGACGCGGCGAGCCGGATGGTCCGCGACCTGGGGCACGACCGGCTCGTGCTCATGGGCCACTCGACCGGCGGGCTGCTGGCGAGCCTCTTCGCGCACAGCGTGCGGCGCAGCCGCCGGGTCGACGCCCTGGTGCTCAACAGCCCGTGGTTCGACCTCAACGCCCCCTGGTTCGACCGGGTCGTCTCGACCCGGCTGGTGGACGCCCTCGGCCCGCTCGCCCCGCAGCGCGTGCTGACCCAGGGCGGGTCGCCGTACTCGCGACGGCTGCACGTGGACCACGGCGGGCAGTGGGAGTACGACCTCGACCTCAAGGCGGCCGCCGGGATCCCGGCCCGGGCCGGCTGGCTGCGGGCCGTCCGGCGCGGGCACGCCCGGCTCGCCCGCGGCCTGGAGATCGCGGTGCCGGTGCTGGTGTGCACCGCCGCGAGCAGCGGCCCGAACCGGGAGGACAACCCGGACCTGGACCGCCAGGACACCGTGCTGGACGTCGACCACATCGCCGCGCGCGCGCCGCGGCTGGGACCGGACGTCACCCTCGTGCGCATCGAGGACGGCATCCACGACCTGAGCCTGTCCGCCGAGCCCGCCCGGACAAGCTTCTTCGACACCGTCTTCGGCTGGCTGGACGGGCACCTGACCCGGTGAGCGCCGCCGTGTGCGTGGCCACCCGCGGATCGGCGAGGATGTGCGGCGACGCGCGGACCGCCCGCGCCCGTGAGCTGGAGCGCGCGTGTCCCCTGACCCGGCCGACGGCCACCCGACCGCGGTGACCGGCGACCACCCCCTCGAGGCGGAGGCGACCGGTCCTGCGCCGGTGACGGCCCACGACGACGGCCCCGACCGCGTCCTGGGTGAGCTGGCCATCGCCGCCGCGCGCATCGGCACGTTCGACTGGGACCTGGTGGGCGGTGTGCTGAGCTGGGACGACCAGCTCATCAGCCTCTTCGGCTACGACACCACGACGTTCGACCGGACGATCGGGGGCTTCGACGCCGCGCTCCACCCGGACGACCGGGCCCGGGTCACGCACGCGCTGGACCAGGCCATCGCCACGTGCGGCGAGTACGAGGCGGAGTTCCGGGTCGTGCTGCCCGACGGCGTCACCCGCTGGGTCGCCGCCCGCGGGCGCGCGCTGGGCGACGAGAACGGGGTCGCGACCCGGATGCTCGGCGCGGCCTACGACAGCACCCACCGCCAGGACGGGGGCGCGGCCGTCGCCCGGGTCCTGGAGGCGATCCCGACCGCGTTCTACTCGCTCGGGCCGGACTGGACCTTCACCTACGTCAACGCCGAGGCGGAGCGGCTGCTGGACCGCTCCCGCGAGGAGCTGCTGGGCGGCAACATCTGGGAGCTGTTCCCGCTCGCTGCCGGGTCCGCGTTCGAGACGAGCTTCCGCCGCGCGCTGGAGGCGAACCGGCCCGTCACGTTCGACGCCTACTACCCCGCACCGCTGGACTCCTGGTACGAGCTGCAGGTGTGGCCCGGCCCGGACGGGCTGTGGGTCTACTTCGTCGACGTCACCGCCAACCGCCTGGCCCGGTACGAGACCGAGCAGAGCGCGGCCCGTGCCGCGCTGCTGGCGGAGGTCACCACCGAGCTGACCCAGACGCTGCAGGGCGACGAGGCGGTCGGCCGGCTCGCACAGATCCTCGTCCCCCGCCTCGCCGACTGGTGCATCGTGTCGCTGGTCGACGACGACGAGCACGCCGGCGCCCGCCGTGGCCTGCGGGACGTGGGCTGCTGGCACACCGACCCCGCGCAGCGTGACCTCGTCTCGCGCTACGCCGCCACCCGGATGGACGACCTCAGCGAGGAGTCCTTCCTGGCCCGAGCGCTGGCGACCGAGCGCCCGGTGGTGCTGCAGAGCGACGCCCTCGCCCAGATCGCGACCGTCCTGCGCCCGGGCGAGGCGCTCGACATGCTGACCCGGCTCGCGCCCGAGTCGGTCGTCATCGTGCCGCTGCGCGGGCGCGGCGGGCCCGTGGGGCTGGTGACGCTCGTCAACGGCGCCGCGCGCGGCACGTTTGGCGACGACGACCTGAGCAGCATCGCGGAGATGGCCGGCCGCGCCGGCCTGGCGCTGGACAACTCCCGGCTGTACCGCCAGCAGCGCCAGGTCGCCGAGGGCCTCCAGCGGTCGCTGCTCACCGAGCCACCCGAGCCGGACCACCTGCAGATCGTCGTCCGCTACGAGCCCGCGGCGCAGGCGGCCCAGGTCGGCGGCGACTGGTACGACGCGTTCCTGCAGCGCGACGGCGCGACCGTGCTGGTGATCGGCGACGTCGTGGGGCACGACATCGCGGCCGCGGCGGAGATGGGCCAGGTCCGCTCGCTGCTGCGGGGCATCGCGGTCGCCACCGGGCTGGGCCCCGCCCAGCTGCTGTCGGAGGTGGACCAGGCGCTGCGCACGCTGCAGGCCGACACGATCGCCACGGCGGTCGTCGCGCGGATCGAGCAGACCGGGTCGGAGCGACGCCGCGGCGTCACCCACGTGCGCTGGTCCAACGCCGGGCACCCGCCCCCCATGGTCATCAACCCCGACGGCACCATCGCGGTGCTCTCCGGCGTGCGCGCCGACCCGCTGCTCGGCGTCCTGCCGGACATCCACCGGGTGGAGTCCGAGGTGGCCCTGGACCGGGGAGCCACGGTGTTCCTCTACACCGACGGGCTGATCGAGCGCCGGGACCGGTCCCTGGTGGACGGCATGGAGGCGCTCCGCGACGCCCTGGAGGAGCTCGCCGGCGCGGACCTGGACACGCTGTGCGACGAGATCCTGGCCCGGCTCCTGCCCGAGCGCCCGGAGGACGACGTCGCCCTCGTCGCCGTCCGCCTGCACCGTCAGGACCGGCCCCGCCCGCCGGAGGCCGGACCGAACGTGATCCCGCCGGACGTGCCGGAGTCCCCGGAGGTCGAGGACCAGCCCGAGTGAGCCGCGGGGCCCGTGACGACCGGCCCCGTCGCTCCCCGGCCGCGCGTCGGGCCGCCCGCCTCAGCCCCGCAGCGCCTCGGCCAGCCGCATCCGCCCACCGGTGTGCAGCACCCCACGCTGGTACACCCGCGCGGCGAGCCACACCAGCACCGGGATCGTCACCGCGCAGATCGCGATCGCCAGCGGCATCTCCCACGGCGCGAGCGCACCGAAGGCGTCCCGCACCGGCATCATGAACGGCGCGAAGAACGGGACCTGCGACAGGACCTTCACCGCGGTGCCGTCGGGGTCGTTCGGGACCAGGAACATGGTCAGGTAGAACGGCGCGAACAGCAGGAACATCAGCGGTGTGGTGACCGAGCTGATGTCCTCCTGGCGGGACACCAGGGCCGCGAAGCCACCGAACAGCAGGGCGAAGACCAGGTACCCCAGCAGGAACCAGATCACGAGCCACATCAGCGCGGCGCCGACGTCGACGGAGATGTCGCTCGCGACCCCCAGGATGCGGGTGGCGAGCACGAGCGCCGCCCCCAGGACGACGACCTGGAGCAGCCCGTACAGGCCGATGCCCAGCACCTTGCCCGCGAGCAGCTGCGTCGGCCGGATGGTGGACAGCAGGATCTCCACGACCCGGGACGTCTTCTCCTCCACGACGCCCATCGCGATCATCGTCCCCGAGCCGATCAGGGCGAACAGCAGCACCGAGATCATCACGGTGGCGACACCGAAGGCCGCACCGTCGAACCCGCCGCCGGAGGCCTCCTGGAGGGTCTCGACCTGCGGGACGGCGGATGCCAGCGCCCGCTCGAAGGCCGCCGGGTCCCCGCCCAGGTCGCCGATCCGCTCGGCGACGACGTACGACCGGACCGCCCCGGTCACCGTCTCCAGCAGCGCGCCGTCCGGCTCGCCCTCCGGGACGACGAGCTGCGGGGACGCCGGGTCGCCGCCGACGAACCCGTCGAGCCGCTCGTCGGCCAGCGCCTGCCGGGCGGCGTCCTCCTCCAGCGTGGACAGCTCCAGGTCCAGGCCGGCGGCGTCCGCCGACGACCGCAGCTGGGGTGCGAGCGCCCCGGCGCCGGCCGACACCGCGACCCGGCTGGTGGGCGGCTCGCCCTCGCGCTCGAGGAAGTAGCGCCCGACGGCGGCGCCGACCAGGATCACGACCAGCATCACGACCATCGAGACGATGTTGGCCTTGGTCATCATGCGGGTCCGCAGCTCGCGCCGGGCCACCAGGACCACCGGGCCGCGCGTGGTCATGCCGCCACCTTCCGCCGGTCGCGGCGTCGTCGGCCGTCCGGCGCGGGCTCCTGCGACGGCTCGCCGGCGGCCTCCCCCGCGGAGACGACGTCGCGGAACAGGTCGGCCAGCGTGGGTCGGACCGGGGAGAACTCGCGCACCGCACCCAGCCGCATCGCGGCGGCCAGCACGGCCTGCTCCGCACCGACGGCGGAGTCGGTCAGCTCCACCACGACCGCCTGCGTGCGCCCCGGGGCGGGTGCGACGAGCACGCCGGGCACCGCGGAGACGGCGGTCACGACGTCGGGCCGGTCGGCCTGGACGTCCAGCCGCCACTGCGGCCGCTCGGTGCGGCGGAGCTCGTCGATCGTCCCCAGCGCCTCCACCTGCCCGGACCGGACGATGCCGACGCGGTCGCACAGCCGCTCGACGAGGTCGAGCTGGTGGGACGAGAAGATCACCGGCACCCCGGCGTCCGCGCGCTCGCGCAGCACCGCGCTCATGACGTCCACGGCGACCGGGTCCAGTCCGGAGAAGGGCTCGTCCAGCACGAGGATGTCCGGGTCGTGGACCAGCGCGGCCGCGAGCTGCACGCGCTGCTGGTTGCCGAGCGACAGCTTCTCCACCGCGTCGCCGCGCCGAGCCCCCACCCCGAGGCGGTCGGTCCAGCGGGTCACCGCGGCGTCGGCGTCGGCCGGGCTCATGCCGTGCAGCCCGGCCAGGAACCGCAGCTGCTCGCCGACCTTCATCTTCGGGTACAGACCGCGCTCCTCCGGCATGTAGCCGACCCGCCGGCGGGTCCGCAGGTCCAGCGGCGCGCCGTTCCAGCGCACCTCCCCCGCGTCCGCCGCGAGCACGCCCAGCATGATCCGCATCGCGGTGGTCTTGCCCGCCCCGTTGGACCCCACGAAGCCGAAGATCTCCCCGGCCTTGACGTCGAAGGTCAGGTCCCGCAACGCCCGCAGGCTCCCGTACGACTTGTGCAGGTGGTCGATCTCGAGCGAGCTCACGCGCGTCCCCCGCGGGTCTGCAGCCGGCCCGCCGGGGCGGGGACGGACGCTCGCCGCGCCGGTGCCCCCGCACGTCCCGGCTGGTCAGCCTGGGTGGATGGTCTCCGCGGCCAAGGTAGCAGCGGCTCCCGGCCGCACCGGTGACCCGCGCGTGACGCCTCGCTACCATCGAGGGATGGTGGCCGCGCGCCACGTGATGGTCGAGGTCGAGCTGGTCGAGGGCCACGACGGGCCGGGTGCCCGCCACCCCCGGGCCCGCCCGCTGCCGGAGGACGACCTGGCGCCGGTCCCGGGCCGACCGGGCACCCGCCACCGGCCACGGCGGTGGGTCGCCGGCATCCTGCTCGTCGTCCTGACCGTCACCAGCGGCCGTCTCGCCGCCGACGCGCAGGCCCGGTCGGCGATGGCGGCGCTCGCGGCGGTGGACGGCGTCCTGCACCCGCTCGACGGTCCGGTCGCGGAGCTGTGGCGGAGCGAGGGCGGGATGCGCCCCGAGCTCCTGCGGGCCGCCGGCATGCTGGTCGCCGTCGTCGGGGGCGAGGGCAGCGCCGACGTGGTCGCCCTGGACCCGGCGACGGGGGCGACCGTGTGGCGGGCTCCCCTGCGTGGGTCGGGTCCCGGTGACGGGGGTGGGGGCATCCGCTGCGTGGTCCCGGGCGCGGACCGGTCCGGCGGCGCCGGCGGGCCCGCGGGCACCGCCCCGCCCACCGACGGCGCCGCGGGTCCGGGTGGCGCCCCCGTCGTGGTCTGCGTCGTGGACCGGTTCCCCCCGTCCCGGCGGGTCCCGCCGGCACCCGACGGCACGACCCTCGACCGGCTCGTCGTGCTGGACGCGCGCACGGGCGCCGTCGTGTCGCAGCGACCCGTGGACCGCAGCACCACCGTGGCGGCGCTGGACGGCGACGTCGTCGTCGCCCACGGGGACGACGACGGGTACGTCCACGTGACCCGCACCGACCCCCTGGGGACCAGGGTCCGGTGGGCGTTCGTCTCGCCGCGACCGCTCCCCGTGCGGCACCCGGGGTGGTCCACCCGGATGGACGTCGTCGAGGGCCTGGTGGTCGTGGACGAGTCCGACGGCTGGGTGCTGGACGGGCGCGGGGACGTCCTGCGCTCGTGGGCGGGCACCGTCGCGGCCCAGGCTGAGGGGACGGCGCACCTCACCGGCGGCCGCCTGCTGACCCGTCCGCACACCACCGGCGGCCCGTACGCGCGCACCCGCGTCACCGACCTGGTGAGCGGGACGGTGTTCACCGTGCGGGGGCGGCCGCTCGAGTCGTGGCCGGACGACGGCTCCCTGGACGGGTCGATGCTCGCGCGCGCCGGTCATGAGCACGGGCTGGCCGCCTACGACCCGGCGACCGGGACCAGGCTCTGGACGGCGCCCGGCCAGGTGGAGGGTCGGGCGATGGTGCTCGACGGGCGCGTCGTCCGCCTCACCCCTCAGGGGCTGGTGGCGGTCGACGGGCGCTCCGGCGCCACCCTCTGGCAGACCCGGTTCGCCCGTCCGGCCCGGAGCACCCTGGTCACCGACGGCCGGCTGGTGGTCGTCACGCAGCTCGACGGCGACCGTGGCCTGGTCCTGGGCGCGTACGGGCTCGACGACGGGCGCCTGCGGTGGACCGCGGACCTCGCCGACGACATCGCGGCGCTCACGGTCGCCGGCCGCCAGCTGTTCGGCTGGTCCCCCGAGCGGCTCGTGGCGCTGACGCCGCCGGGCTGACGGGCCGCCCTGTCGCACCCGACCCCGCCGGGTGTGACGATGCGGCATGCGCCGTTCCGTCCATGCCGGGCTCGAGCTCGACGTCGCCGGCCCGGCCCTGCTCGCGCTCGCCGTCGCGGTGGCCGACGGCGCCCACCACCGCACCGAGACGCTGAGCATCACCCAGGGCGGGCGCCCCCTCGACGTCGTCGAGCTCACCGGGCCGCACGGCTCGCGGCTGCACCAGGTGCAGGCGGCGGCGGGACGTGTGAGCGTCGTCTACGACGCCACCGTGGACGGCGTCGACGACCCACCACCGGTCGACCCGCTGGACCTGCTGACCTACCTGCGGCCCAGCCGCTACGCCGAGTCCGACCGGATCATCGGGCTGGCCGACGCCGAGCTCGGGGGCCTGTCCGGGCGCTCGCTGCTCGACGCGGTCACCGCCTGGGTCGGCTCCCACGTGCGGTACGTGCCGGGGACCAGCGGACCCACCGACGGCGCGAGCCAGACTGTGCTGGGCGGGCAGGGCGTGTGCCGGGACTTCGCGCACGTGACCGTCGGCCTGCTCCGCGCGCTGGACGTGCCGGCACGCACGGCGGCGGTCTACGCCCCCGGGCTGTCCCCGATGGACTTCCACGCGGTGGCCGAGGCCTACGTCGAGGGCGCGTGGCACGTCGTCGACCCGACGCTGCTCGCGCCGCGCTCGACGATGCTGCGGATCTCCACGGGCCGCGACGCCGCCGACACCGCCTTCCTCTCCACCTACCACGCTTGGGTCACCCTGTTGACGTACGAGGTGCGTGCCGTCGTCGACGGGGACCTGCCGGTCGACGACCGCTCCACCCTGGTCCAGCTGCGCTGACCGGGAATGCCGGCGGGCGCTGACCGTTGCTCCTGTGTGAGCAACTCCCCCACCCGTTCCCGCGCCCTCCCCCTGGTCCTGACCGCAGCGGTCGCCGGCGGGCTCGGCCTCGGAGCGGTCGCCCTGGCCGGGCGCTCGCCGTCCGCCCCCGAGGTGGCCGGCGCACCCGAGCAGGTGCAGGACCCCGCCACGTCGCCCACCCCCTCGGCCACCTCCGGTGCGGACCGGTCGGCCCCACCGGCCGACGACGCCGCGCCGCGCATCGCGTTCTTCGGCGACTCCCTGACCGTGGGGGTCGGCGCCCCGCCGGAGCGCGGGTACGCCTGGCAGACCGCCGAGCAGCTGGGGTGGCCGATCGCCGTCGTGGAGGGCGTCTCCGGCAGCGGGTTCCTCGCCTCCGGCGCCGGTCGGCCGATGCCGGACCGGGTGGCGGCCGTCGTCGCGTCCGACCCGGACGTCGTGGTCGTCGCCGGTGGCACGAACGACGCGTTCCAGGGCTACGCGCCCACGGAGGTCGGCGCCGCCGCCGGCGAGCTGCTGGGCGACCTGAGAGCCGCGGATCCGGACCTGGCGATCCTCGTGCTGGGGCCGTTCCCGACCACCCTGGAAACGGCCACGGGTCTGGACCCGGTGAGCGATGCCGTCCGCGCCGCGGCCGACGCGGTCGGCGCGGAGTTCGTCGACGCGCGCGACCTGCTCCTGAGCGCCGGCGCGGGCCCCGAGGAGTGGGAGCAGTACATCAGCGCCGACGGCGTGCACCCCAACGAGGCCGGGTACGGCGTCATGGCCGACGCGCTGGTGGCGGAGCTGCGCACGCTGGTCGGCTGAGGCCGCAGGCCGGGCGAGCCACGCCCGGGCGCGCCACACCCGGGCGGGACGGCACGGCGACGGCGCGGGACGGCGCGGTCCGCAGCCCGCAGGTCCGGACCCCGTCGGGCGCCTACGGTGGCCCCATGCCCGACGTCATGACCGCGACGACGGCCACGACGCGCCCGGCGTCCCTGGCGGCCGCATGCCTCGTCTCGCTGGCCGGGCTGCTCGCCTTCGGCTTCGAGCAGCGTCCGGTGGCCTACGCCGTCCTGGCGGTGGCCGTGGCGCTCGGCCTCGTCGTCGACCGGGCCCTGGGCAAGGACCTCGCCCTGATCGCCGCCGGCCTGGTGGTGATGAGCCTGGTGCCGATTACCACGGACGTCAGCAACGCCCACATGGTCACCATGGGGACGGCGATGGTGCTCGCCGTCGCGATCCCCTACGCCGTGTCCCGGTGGGTCTACGGGGACCACGCGGTGCGCTTCCCGGTGCGCACCGGCGAGCGGTGGACCCGGCTCGAGAAGGGCTACCTCGTCGCGGTGCCGCTGCTCGGCTACGTGCTGCTGCCCGTGTACATGATCGGCACCGGGGTGTACGAGAACTGGCCGGCGGTGTCGGACCCGGAGGGGATCGCCCGGCTGTTCCTGGGCACCAACGTCCTGGGGATCTGGGACGAGCTGTTCTTCATCTGCACGGTCTTCACGCTGCTGCGCCGGCACCTGCCGATGTGGCAGGCCAACCTGCTCCAGGCGGTGCTCTTCACGTCGTTCCTCTTCGACCTGGGCTTCCACGCCTGGGGGCCGGTGATCATCTACGCGTTCGCGCTCGTGCAGGGCTACATCTTCCAGCTCACGCGGTCCCTGACCTACGTGGTCTGCGTGCACCTGCTGTTCGACTTCGTGCTCTTCCTCGTCCTGGTGCACGCGCACAACCGCAGCTGGATCGACGTGTTCGTGTACTGACCCCCACGGCTCGACGGACGCGCACTAGCGTGACGCCCGACAGGCCGACGAGCGAGGACAGGAGCGCAGCCGTGCCCGGGACCGCGGCCGCAGGGGACGTCGTGGACCTCGCCGGGATGGCGGCCGAGCTGTACGCGTGCCCGCCCGGCGACTTCACCGCGACGCGCAACGCCCGCGCCAAGCAGGTCCGCGCCGACGGGGACCGCGACCTCGCCACGCAGGTCCAGGCGCTGCGCAAGCCGTCGGTGGCCGCCTGGGCCGTCAACGCGCTGGTGCGGCGCCGTCCGGCCGAGGTCGAGGAGCTCCTCGCGCTCGGGGCGCAGCTGCGCGACGCGCAGGCCGCGCTCGACGGCCGGCGCCTGCGCGAGCTCGACCGACGGCAGCACGAGCTCATGGCGGGCCTGCGCCGGAACGCCGAGACGCTCGCGTCCGAGGTGGCGCAGTCCCTGACCGACGCCGTCGCGGTGCAGGTCGAGGGCACGCTGCGCGCCGCGATGACCGACCCCGACGCCGAGGCCGCCGTTCGCAGCGGGCTGCTCACCGGCGAGCTCCTGAGCACGGGGTTCGGGCCGGTGGAGGTCGGCGACGCCCTCGCGGTCCCCGGTGCACCGCCCGTGCTGGTGCCGGGCCGGGTGGCACCGACGCCCGCACCCTCCCCCGCGGCGGTCCCCCCGCCGTCGCGTCCGGCCCCGCCACCCCGGCGCTCCCGGGTCACGGTGGCCGACGAGCCGGCCGCGTCACGGACCGCGGGGGAGAGGACGGCGGCCCGCGGGAAGAAGGAGGCCGTCCGCGAGGCGGAGTCCGGCCGCCGGGCGGAGTCCGGCCGCGGGGCGGAGTCCGGCCGCCAGGCGGAGGCCGCCCGCCGGGCGGAGGCCGCCCGCGAGGCGGAGACTCGCGCGGAGGCCGCCCGCCAGGCGAAGGAGGCCCGCGCCGAGGCGGCCCGGCAGGCACGCCGGGAGGCCGCGGTGCAGGACGTCGCCCTCGCCGAGGGCGCGGCCGCCGAGGCCGACGGGGCGCTGCGTGCGGCCGAGGACGCCGTCGCGGACCTCGCCCGCCGGCACGCCGAGCTGACCGCGGAGCTCGAGCGGCTGACCGCCCGGCTGCACGAGGTCGAGGCGCAGCGCACCACCACCGGCCGCGACCAGCGGCACGCGCAGGCGGCGCGCGAGGCGGCGGCCCGCGCCGCGGAGAGCGCCCGACGCCGGGCGAGGACGGCCCGGCGGCAGCTCGACGACCTCGACTGACCCGGCGCCGGTGCGGTCGGACCCCGGTCGCGGACGCACCAGGGCGCGGCGCCCTGGTGAGCACCGCGCCCCTGTGTCGAGCGGCCCTGCGGTCTCAGTGCCGCGCGCCCCGCGCCGCGGGGGCCCTGCGGACCACGACCCGCTCCTCCAGCTCGACGTCGCCGGAGTGGGCCACGAGCATGAAGACGCCCTTGACGTCCCGGTCGACGGGCAGGGCGGCCGTGACCGACCCGTCCGTACCGACCGTGACCTCACCGAGGTGCACCGTCTCCGTGGGACGGGTACCGCGCCTGGACTCCAGGCTCACGTGCACCGTGCTGCCCGGCGCGAAGCCGGTCAGCTCGAGGTCCAGGTCGTCGCCCGCCCGGACGACGCGCTCGACCGCCATCGACGGGTCGAGGACCGGGTCGGGACCCGGCGTCTCCTCCGGGAGGCCGCCCTGCGGCAGGGTGAACGTCCACCCCTCGGCCAGCTTCTCGGTGACGACCGTGCGGACCGCCTTGATCCCGTTCTCCCGGTTGCCACCTC
>NZ_BJYY01000017.1 GCF_007991755.1 Cellulomonas aerilata
CGTCGTCGAACGTCAGCGCCGCCACGTCCCCCGTCCCCCGCGCCGCCGCCAACGGCTCCGCCGTCGGGTCCACCGCACCACCCGGGACCACCTCGACGTCAGGCTCCTCGGCCGCGCCGCCCTGCGGCAGGGTGAACGTCCACCCCTCGGCCAGCTTCTCGGTGACGACCGTGCGGACCGCCTTGATCCCGTTCTCCCGGTTGCCACCTCCGTCGTGCACCAGCACGACCGCACCCGGCACGAACGCCGCCCGCAGCTTCGTGGTCAGCGTCTCCTCGGACAGGTCGTTGCCGTCCCAGTCGAAGATGATGTTGCCCAGCCCCAGCGGCTGCATCCCCAACGACGCCGCGACCGGACCGGTCTGACCCCAGCTGCCGTTCGGCGCCCGGAAGTACGGCACCGGGTGGTCCGGGTCGCCCAGCGCCTCACGGATGATCGCCAGGTTCGCCACCAGGTCCGCCCGCACCTGCTCCGGCGTCCAGCTGCCCATGTCGGCGTAGCTCGTCGTGTGGTTGCACAGCGTGTGACCCTCGGCCACGATCCGCCGCAACAGCTCCGCCCCACCCGGGGCGGTGATGTTCTGCCCGATCACGCAGAACACCGCCGTCAGGTCCTTCTCCGCCAGGAAGTCCAGCAGCGCGTCCGTCTCCCCCGGGTTCGGGCCGTCGTCGAACGTCAGCGCCGCCACGTCCCCCGTCCCCCGCGCCGCCGCCAACGGCTCCGCCGTCGGGTCCACCGCACCACCCGGGACCACCTCGACGTCGGGCGGGGTCGGCTCCTGCGCCGGCGCGCGGGTGATCAGGAGGTCGTCGACGAGGTAGCTGTAGGGGGCGCCGAGGTCGGCGGTCCCGATGTAGGCCTTCACCTCTCCCGCAGGTGCGTCCGACGGGACCGTGAAGGTCCCCTCGACCGTCGACCACGCGTCGGCGGTGACGCCCTCGGTGTTGCCCACCCAGGTGAATCCGGGCGGGGTCACGACGAAGCGCACGGCCGCCGAGCCGGCGGTGCCCGCGGCGAGGCGCGCCTGCATCGAGAAGGTGTACCGGCCTCCCGGCTCGAGGGTGCCGGGCGGCGTCTGGATGCCGTCGAAGTCCGTGGCGCGATCGCTCACCAGGAGCGCCTTGTCGCCGTCCACCTCCACCACCGACAGGGACGGGCCACCGCTGGCCTGCCACGGCGCCCAGCTGCCGTCCTCGAAGTCGTTGCTCACCACGGTGACCGGGTCACCGGCGGCCGTGGGCACTGCGGTCGGCACGGCGCCGGACGCCGTCGACGCCAGCCCCCCTGCCATGGCCAGGGACAGGAGACCTGTTCCCCAGACCGTCCGATGCGGACGTGACCGTGTCATCGATCGCCCCTTTGCGATGGATCCAGGTGGTGCGGGTGGCACACCGTAAGCCGACCGGGTGACGTCTGTACACGATCGGGGCCCTCGTGCCGAGAACGATGTCGACATCGGTACCCTCGCCGCCTGCCGGAAGCCCCCGCTCGGCCGGGTCGCCTGCCGCCCGCGGCCACGTCCCGCAGCGCCCACCGGGCTGTCAGCAGCGGCCGTCAGTCGTGCTGGCTGAGCTCGTGCACGCGGTGGCCGACCGGCTCGAGCTGGAACGTGCAGTGCTCCAGGTCGAAGTGGCCGGCCAGGCACCTCCCCAGCGCGTCCAGCACCTGCCCCGAGCGGCCGGTCGCGATGCACTCGTCGTCCACCACCACGTGCGCCGACAGCGCCGGCACCCCGCTGGTGATCGTCCACGCGTGCAGGTCGTGCACGTCGACGACCCCGTGGACCCCGAGCATGTGCGCGCGCACGTCGTCCAGGTCGACGTCCCGCGGCGTCGCCTCGAGCAGCACGTCGACGACCGTGCGCAGCAGCGCCCATGCGCGAGGCAGGACGAGCACCCCGATGAGCACGGACGCGACCGCGTCGGCCCGGGTGTACCCGGTGGTGGCGACGACGACGCCCGCGACGACGACGGCGGCGGACCCGAGCAGGTCCCCCAGGACCTCCAGGTAGGCGCCGCGGACGTTCAGGCTCTCCCGCTGCGCGTCCCGGAGCACCAGGAGGCAGACCAGGTTGGCCACCCCGCCGACGCTCGCCACGACCAGCATGAGCCCGGCGCTGACCGGAGGGGGATCGCCCCAGCGCCGCACCGCCTCGACGACGACCCAGACCGCGAGCGCGCCGAGCAGCAGCGCGTTGGCGAGCGCCGCGAGCACCTCCGCGCGCTGCAGGCCGTACGTCCGGGCCTTGGTGGGTGGGCGTGCCGCCAGGGCGGTCGCCCCGAGCGCGATGCCGATGCCCGTGGCGTCGGTGAGGAGGTGGCCCGCGTCGGCGAGCAGGGCCAGCGAGCCGGAGAGCAGGCCGCCGACGACCTGCAGCACGACGACCGACACCGTGACCGCGAGCACGACGACGAGCCGCCGCCGGTGCCGACCGGCCGCGGTGCCGTGGTGGTGCCCGTGCCCCATGTCCGCGACGCTAGCGAGCGGTCGGGGCGCGTCAACCGCCCGCGTCCGCCAGCCACCAGTCGACGGCGGCGTCGACCAGCCTCGGTGGGACCACGTGCCCGCCGGCGAACTCCTCGTAGCGCACGTCGTAGCCGGCTCCGTCCAGGGTGCGGGCCACCCGCCTGCCGCACCGGGCGACCGGCAGCACGGCGTCCGCGTCACCGTGCGCGACGAAGACCCGTGGCGCACCGACCTGCGACGGCGGCGCGGCGAAGCCGGGCGAGAACGCGAGCACCGCCTCGCCGAGGTCGCCGTTCGCGAGCCCGATGGACAGCGCGTACGAGCCGCCGTCGGAGAACCCCGCGAAGGCGACCCGGTCGACGTCGTACGCGGAGAACACCTCGGCCAGTGCGAGGTCCAGGGCGGCGACATCCTGCCCCGGAGGACCGGTGACCAGGTCCCAGGTGGCTCCGGCCGACGTCGGGAGCAGCACCAGCAGGCCGCGCTCGGCCGCCACCGCCTCGACGGACCCGAGCGACCCCTGGCCGTGGCCACCGGCGCCGTGGAAGAAGACGACGAGCGGGCGCGGCCCCTCGGCCGCGCCCGGGACGAGCAGCAGCGGCGGCTGCCGGCTGGGGAGCGGCAGCCGGACCAGCCCCTCCGTCGTCGAGCGGGGAGGCGGCGACGGTGTCCGCGCCGGGCCTGGCCGGCTCGTCAGGCGACCCGGGCCTGCGCCGGCGGGCCCGGCTGCCTCGTGCTGGGCCATGGGGCGTTCCTCTCCGGGCGGGTCCGTCCCTCGAGGCTCGGCCGCGACCGGCCGGTCGGCAACCGGGCCCGCAGCCACGCGCAGCGCGGCCCGACCCGGCCCGGACATGCCGAGCGGCTGCGACCGACGTCCGGTCGCAGCCGCTCGGGATCGACGGGTCGAGGTCAGCGACGGTCCTGCTTCGCCTGCGCGAGGCTGTCGCGCATCTGGAAGTAGGCCGGCTTGCGGTCGAAGTCGTCCGTCATGACGGTCGCGAAGCCCTCCCCGGAGAAGAACACCGGCACCCAGGAGTACTTGTCCGTCGCGCCCCACACGGTGAAGGAGTTGCAGCCCTCCACCGCCAGGCACGCCTCGAGCGCACGGTCGTAGTCGCTCGCCTGGCGGGTCTCCTGCTCGGCCGTCGGCTGCTGGCCGACGGGCACGTCCATGCGGACGTCGATCTCCGTGATCGCCGTCTCCAGCCCGAGGTCGCTGAAGCGCTGCAGGTTCTCCTGCAGGCCGCCCGGGAAGCCGAAGCGGGTGCTCAGGTGACCCTGGATGGCGAAGCCGTCCACCGGGACGCCCTGCGCCAGCAGCTCCTGGATGAGGTTGTAGTACGCCGTGCTCTTGGGGTTGATGTTCTCGACGCCGTAGTCGTTGAACATCAGCGTCGCCTCGGGGTCGGCCTCGTGCGCCCAGCGGAACGCGTCGGCGATGATCTCCGGGCCGAGCTCACGCAGCCAGATGTTGCCGCCCTGGGCGGTCGGTCCGGTCCGCAGCACGGGGTTGGGGCCGTCGGTGAAGATCTCGTTGGCGACGTCCCACTGGTAGACCTGGCCCTTGTAGCGGCCGACGACGGTCTGGATGTGGTCCTTGAGGATCGCCCGCAGCTCCTCCTTGGAGAAGTTGCCCTGCTCCAGCCACGCCGGGTTCTGGCTGTGCCAGAACAGCGTGTGCCCGCGCACCTCCTGGCGGTTGCGCTTGGCGAACTTGGCGATGGCGTCCATCGCCTCGAAGTTGTAGACGTCCTGCTCGGGGTGGATGAACTCCCACTTCGCCTGGTTCTCCGGCGACAGCGAGTTGAACTCCTTGGCCAGGACGTACCGGTACTCCTCGTCGTTGAAGAAGGGGTCCGGGTACGGCTGGTCGACGTGGTGGCCCCCACCGGCGACGGCGGTGCCGATGTGGAAGTCGCGGGGCGCGTTCCACCGGAGCGTCTCGGTGTTGACGATCCGCTCGGCGCCAGGCGGTCGGTTGTCCTTGAGCGCGGGAGCTGCCGAGGCCGGCAGGACGGCGGAGCCGACCAGCAGCGGGACGGCCGTGAGCCCGAGGACGAGGCGGGTGAGGGGGCGGGTGTGCAGCGGTGCTGTGCGCATGCGCGAGTGCCTTCCGTGGAGCGTCTTTGCTCGCTCGACAAACGGTCGATAACGTTTTCGAGCGTCCGGACCGCCCACGCTAAGGCACCTCGGCGCCGCGCGCCAGGCGGGCGGGACCCGGTGCTGTGCCCGTCCGCGCCCGGCGACCCGCGCGCCCGCGTAGCCTGTGGTCGGGCGGTCGCGGGCCGCCGGGAGCCGTGGCGCTCCACCGGGTCCCGGACCCCGGCCCGCTGCCCCCGGGCCTCTAGCTCAATCGGTAGAGCTGCGGACTTTTAATCCGTCGGTTGTGGGTTCGAGCCCCACGGGGCCCACCGAGCACCCTGTGGTCCACCGTCACGCCGCCGTGCGCCCGGCCCGCGCCGTGCGCCGGTTCGACGACGTCCTCCTGGCGTGTCGGCCCGCTGTGGAGGATCGTCGTCGGGGTCCGCACGCGCAGCGTCGAGGGGCGGGTCGCCATGGTCCACACGTCGGGCAGCGCCCGCCGGCTCGTGCTCGTCGTCGTGCTCGCGCTGCTGTCGGCGGGCCTGGGCGTCGTCGCCTCGTCACCGGCGCGGGCGGCGACCGTGCCGCCCGGGTTCGGCGACACTCTCGTCGCCGCCGTCCGCGCCCCGACGGCGATCGCGTTCATGCCCGACGGTCGCATGCTGGTCACGGAGCAGGGCGGACGGCTGCGGGTGCGGACGGCGTCGGGCACGCTGCTCGCCGCGCCGGCCCTGGACCTGTCCGGTCGGGTCTGCGCGAACGGCGAGCGGGGGCTGCTGGGCGTGGCCACCGACCCCGACCCGGCGACCCGCGCCGTCTACCTCTTCTACACCGCGCGCGGGACGGACGCCGCGTGCCCGGCACGCACCACCGGCGGCACCCCTGCGGGCGCCCCGACGAACCGGGTCTCGCGCTTCGTGCTCCGGGACGACCACACCGTCGACCCCGCCGGCGAGACGGTCCTGCTGGACGGCATCGCCACCCCGTCGGGCAACCACAACGCCGGCGACGTGCACGTCGGCAAGGACGGGTACCTGTACGTCACCACGGGCGACGGCGCCTGCGACCACCGCGGCGACAGCGGCTGCGGCGGGCTCAACGACGCGGCCCGCGACCGCCACGTGCTCGGCGGCAAGGTCCTGCGCGTCGACCGCCGGACCGGCGCCGCCCCGGCCGACAACCCGTTCACCGGTGCGGGCACGGTGAGCTGCCGGCTGGCACCGGGCGCCCCCGGCACGGTGTGCCGCGAGACCTTCGCGTGGGGCCTGCGCAACCCGTTCCGGTTCGCCTTCGACCCCGACGCGGCGGGCACCGACTTCTACGTCAACGACGTCGGCCAGAACGTGCGCGAGGAGATCAACCGCGGCGTGCGCGGGGCCGACTACGGCTGGAACGTCCGTGAGGGCCGCTGCGCGCAGACCGGCTCGGCGACCTCCTGCGGACCCGCGACGCCCGCCGGCATGACCGACCCGCTCTACGACTACGGGCGCGGGGACGGCTGCGGCTCGATCACCGGGGGCGCGTTCGTGCCCGACGGCGCCTGGCCCGCGGCGTACGAGGGCGGGTACCTGTTCGCCGACTACGTCTGCGGCCGGATCATGATGCTGCGCGGCGGGGCCCGGACCGACGTCGCCACCGGCGTCGGCGGCGTCGTCCATCTCGAGTTCGGCCCCGCCGCCTCCGGGCAGGCCCTGTACTACACGACCATGGCGGACGGCGGCCAGGTGCGGCAGATCGCCCCGACGGGCACCGCGAACCGGCCCCCGACCGCCGTCGTGTCCGCCGCCCCGGCCAGCGGGCCGGCACCGCTGTTCACGACCCTGAGCGGGTCCGGCAGCAGCGACCCCGACGGCGGCGCGCTGACCTACCTGTGGAGCTTCGGCGACGGCACCGCCGACGTGACCACGACGTCGGCCACCGTCTCGCACACCTACCGGGCCGGGACGTGGACGGCCACCCTGCGCGTGCGCGACCCCGCCGGCTCGGTCTCGGCCCCCGCGACCGTCCGGGTGAGCTCGGGCAACACCGCGCCCACGGTGACCATCACGTCCCCCGCAGCCGGCGCCACGTTCACCGTCGGCGCTCCGTACCGCCTCGCCGGGACGGCGACCGACGCCCAGGACGGGACGCTGCCCGCGTCCCGGCTCACCTGGACGGTCGTGCGGGTGCACGGGTCGCACACGCACCCGTTCCTGGGCCCGGTGACCGGCAACGACGTCCCGCTCACCGGACCCGGCCCGGAGGACCTGGCCGCCGCGGCGAGCAGCCACCTGCGGATCACCCTCACCGCGACCGACCTCGGAGGCGTGTCCACCACCGTCGTGCGGGACTTCCTGCCCCGCACCGTCGAGGTCAGGCTGGCCACCGCGCCGGCCGGACGGACGCTCACCGTCGACGGCCGGACGATCTCCGGGCCGACCACGGTCACGTCCTGGGCCGGGTTCCCGCTCAGGCTGGGCGTCCCGGCGCAGACCGACGCCGGCGGTCGCGCCCTGGGGTTCGACCGCTGGTCGGACGGCGTGACGTCGCCGACGCGCACGTGGACCACGCCCGTCCCCGCCGGGCCGTCCCCCGTGACCCTGACCGCGGCCCTGTCGCTGCGCGGCCTGCAGGCCGAGATCTTCGACACCGCCGACCTGACCGGCTCCTCGGTCACGCGTCTCGACCGCACGGTCGACGGCACCTGGCACACGGGCTCCCCCGACCCGGCCATCGGCCCGGACACCTTCTCGATCCGGTGGAGCGGGACCGTCCTGCCCCGGCACAGCCAGCGGTACACGTTCTCGACCACGTCCGACGACGGCGTGCGGCTGTGGGTCGGCGACCGGCTCGTCATCGACCAGTGGAACCGGCACAGCGCGCGTGTGGACAGCGGGACGGTCGCGCTGCTCGCCGGCGTACCCGCGCCCATCGTCCTCGAGTACTTCGAGGCGACCGGCTCGGCCTCGGTGCAGCTGCGGTGGTCGAGCGCGTCGCAGCCGTCCGAGATCGTCCCGACCGACCGGCTGCGCCCCGAGTACGCCGTCAACATGCAGCCGGCCGGGCGCCCGGTGCCCGTCGGTCTGTCCCCGGACACCGGGGCGGTGTTCGGGCGGCGGGCGTCGGGGCTGAGCTTCGGCTGGAGCGCCGACATGTCCGCCGGGGCGCGTGACCGCGACGCGCCCACCTCCCCCGACCAGCGCTACGACACCTTCATCCACGTGCAGCGCGGCGCCCCGCCGGGCGTGCGCTGGGAGCTCGCGCTGCCGGCCGGCACGTACCGGGTGCGGCTCGTCGCCGGGGAGCCGACCACGTTCGACTCGGTCTACCGGATCGCGGCCGAGTCGGTGCTCGTGGTCGCGGGCACGCCGACGTCGGCGCAGCGGTGGGTCGAGGGGACCGCCGAGGTCACCGTCCGCGACGGCCGGCTCACCGTGACCAGCGCGAGCGGCGCGGTCAACAACAAGCTGGCGTTCCTCGAGGTGCGCCTGCTCTAGGTCCGCGCCCGGCGCGCCACCGACCGGCGGGGTGGTCCGCACGCACGGCGAGGCCTCCGCGGGCGCGACGCCTCAGACGCCGTCGCCGTCCTCGCGCGGCACGTCGCGGCGCCGGTCGCGCCGCTCGCCGTCCACGACCGGGTCCAGCGCCGGGGGGTCGTCCCGTCCCGCGGTGCGCTTGCGCTCCTGGATGACCTCGCGCCCCGGACCGGCGAAGCGCTGCGCGCGCTCGACCGCGTCCATCGTGCCGGTGAACAGCCGGGCGTCGTCGGTCCCGCCGATCCGGGCGGTCCGCTCGCCGACGTCGGCGGGGTCACCCCGGACCGCGTCGCGCGCCGACCGTCGGACGGGCACGGTCGCGCCGTCGATGGCCCGCAGGTCGGCGAGGTCGTCCTCGTCGTCCTCGGCCGGGCGCACCGCGGTGACCTCGAGGGTGACCGGCATGTGCGCCCCCAGCACGCCGTCGTCGGCCGACGCCGGCGCCAGGGGGGCGGTGCCACTGCCGCGCGCCGGCCTGGCGGCGGGCAGGCGTGGCGGCGCGCCCGCCCCGTCGGCCTCGACCAGGGACCCCTCGACGCGGGCGCGTGGGAGGGCACCCGGCCGGGTGCGCTGCAGCCAGTCGACGAGCTCCTCGCGGACGTAGCAGCGCAGGTCGAACAGCGTCGGGGCGTCCCGGGCGCTGGCCAGCGCGCGGACCCGCACGTAGCCGCCGGTCGCCTCGGTGACCTGCAGGACCCCGACCCGGCCGTCCCACAGGTCCGACGCCTCCAGCAGCGCGGTCAGCGTCTGGCGCATCTCGTCGACCGGCACGGACCAGTCCAGGTCCAGCTCGACGGTGCCGAGCAGATCGGCCTGGCGCCGCGTCCAGTTCTGGAACGGGGTCGTCGTGAAGTACGTCGAGGGCAGGAGGAGCCGCCGGTCGTCCCACAGGTGCACCACGATGTAGGTCATCGTGATCTCCTCGATCCGGCCCCACTCCCCCTCGACGACAGCGACGTCGTCGACCCGGATCGCGTCGGTGAAGGCGAGCTGCAGCCCGGCGAACACATTCGCCAGGGTGCTCTGGGCCGCGAGGCCGGCGACGACGGACAGCACGCCGGCCGACGCGAACAAGCTGGTCCCGGCGGCGCGCGCCGCGGGGAACGTCATCAGGACGGCGGCCAGGGCGCACAGCGCGAGCACGGCGACGGTGACCCGCCGCAGCACGGTGATCTGCGTGCGGATCCGGCGTGCGTGCCGGTTGTCGGGGACGTCGATGCGGTACCGGGCCAGCGCGGCGTCCTCCGCGACGAAGGCCAGCGCGCCCACCAGCCACGCGATCGACACGATGAGCCCGATGACCAGCGCGTGGTCCGCGGCGTCACGCCACCCGACCGGCTCGGTGGTCGCACGCAGCGCGATCCAGACCGCCACCACCACGAGGGACGCCCGCAGCGGTCGCCGGGCCCGCTTGAGCACGTCGAGGGCGAGGGAGGACCGGCGTGCGGCCGACCGGACCACGGCCGAGACGATCGCCGCGACCACGAACGCCGCCACGAC
This sequence comes from Cellulomonas aerilata, assembly GCF_007991755.1. GTDB lineage: Bacteria > Actinomycetota > Actinomycetes > Actinomycetales > Cellulomonadaceae > Pengzhenrongella > Pengzhenrongella aerilata. The sequence continues at coordinate 9,564 of NZ_BJYY01000017.1, forward strand.
GGCGCCCGCCACGATCAGCAGCGGCGCGACGACGTCGGCCGTCCCGGTGCCCTCGGCTGCGCTCCGCATCCCGTCAGGCTAGGCCCGCGCGCGGCGACCGGTAGAGGCCTCCCGCAGGTCCCGCGGCCGGCAGACTTCGACCCCAGGTCGAGGTCCGGACGGCGAGTCGTGCGCGCCACGCCGCGATCCACGATCGGGCGACATCGACGACCGCCCGGACATCTCGACGTGCGGGCCGCAGTCGTGCGGTCTATCTTCCGTGCGAGAGGTCAAAACCGGCCCCGCATTCTACGAGAGGGACTTCCATGACCGTCACGGGGATCATCACCGCCATCATCATCGGCGCGATCATCGGCTTGCTCGGCCGGCTCTTCGCTCCCGGCAAGCAGAACATCTCCATCGTGGTCACGATCATCGTCGGGATCATCGCCGCCCTGCTCGGCACCGCGATCTGGAACGCCATCCAGAACTCCGGCGCGGACACGCCCGGCATCGACTGGATCGAGCTCATCATCCAGATCGTCCTCGCGGTCATCGGCGTCAGCATCGCGGCGCGCGTCCTGGGGAACCGCCGCCGCGTCTGATCGCGGCTCTGCACGACCACCGGTGCCCGGCAGCCCACGGCTGCCGGGCACCGCTGCGTCCGGGCCGCGTGGCGCCGGCGGTCAGCCGAGCCGGGCGGCGGTCAGCCGAGCCGGGCGACGGTCAGCCGAGCCGGGCGGCGGTCAGGCGAGCCGGGCGACGGCGATGAGCAGCATGCTCACAGCGCCGCCGGTGACGAGGTTGAGGACGAGGAAGACCCGCCAGCCCGCGTGCGCCCGCTCGCAGTCCGCGTCGCGCACGGACCAGAAGCGGGCGGCGTTGACCGCGTACAGCAGCGGCAGCAGCGCGGCGGCCGACCCCGGCCACGGCACCGCCAGGAGCAGCACCGCGGCCAGGACGTAGGCGACCGTCGAACCGACCACGGTCCGGTGCGCCCCGAGCACGGTGGCGACGGAGGCGAGACCGCCTTCGCGGTCCGCGCGCACGTCCTGCACCGCGCCGAACGCGTGCGACGCCATGCCCCACGCGACGAAGGCGAGCAGCACGGGCCACGCGGTCCGCTCGCCCAGGTCCGTGCCGGTGAGCACGAGCGCGTACAGCAGCGGCCCGACGAAGTGCATGGCCGACGTCACCGAGTCGACGACCGGGCGCTCCTTGAAGCGCAGCCGGGGCGCGGAGTACGCCACGACCAGAGAGACGACGACGGCGAGCGTGGCAGCGGCGGCGCCGTCCCCGAGCAGCAGCAGCCACACCAGGACCGGCACGTTGGTCACCGCGCACGCGACGAGGATCCGGCGGTGCACGGTCCGGGCGACGGCGGGGTCCGCGAGCGCGCCCTCGATGCCGCCCTTGCGCGGGTTGCGCAGGTCGGACTCGTAGTCGAACACGTCGTTGATCCCGTACATCAGCAGGTTGTACGGGCCGAGGAAGTACAGCGTGCCGACGACGAGCGCGACGTCGACCCGCGCCCCGGTCGCGAGCAGGTAGCCCGCCGCGAACGGGTAGGCCGTGTTGATCCAGGAGAACGGGCGGGACGCCGCCAGGACCTCCCTCATGCCTCCTCACCGCGGCGCGCCCGGTCGGCGGTGGGGTCGCCACCAGGGACGGCACCGGGCTGGGCGCCGGGCTCGGCGCCGTCGGCGACGGGCGCGCCGGACCGACGGCCGGGCCCACCGCGTCGGACCGGCCGGCGGCGTGCGCCCAGCCACGTCCACAGCGCGGGCATGAGCGCCGACGCCGCCAGGGCGTACGCGAAGTCCTCGACCGGGGCGCCCCAGACGTAGACCCCGAGAATCCGGTCGGGGTCGAAGACGTACAGGTCCGCGGCGATCATCAGGGTGTCGAACACCACGGTGAGCGCGACCAGGAGCAGCGCACCGCACGCCAGCGGGAGCGGCCGCAGCCGGCGCAGCACGGGCGCGACGACGGCGCCCAGCACGAGCAGGACCGACACGTTGAGCACGGCGTTCGTCACCGCCGCACCGCCCGGTCGGGCCGGTCCGCGTGCCACCGGGCGAGCCGGTCGAACCCGCGCCACGCGAGCAGCGCGTTGTAGCTCAGCAGGGTGAGGAAGACGACCTCCTCGACCGGCAGGTCCGGTGCGATCAGCAGCCCGGTCATGTGCGGGCTCTCCCCACGCGCGAAGATCCCCAGCGCGAGCCCGGCGACGTCCCAGAGCAGGAAGAGGACGACCCCGCAGCCCACGCACACCGCGGCCCGCCGCGCGTCGTCCCAGAGGGCCAGGCGGTAACGCCGGTCGAGCGTGGCGAGGCCGCCCAGCGCGACCGCGAGCGCACCGAGGTAGGCGAGCCCCGTCACCGGTCGACCGAGGGGGTGGCGCCGGCGCCGGCCGCCCACCGCTCGGGTCGGCGCGCCGCCGCCAGGAACCCCCGGCGCAGCGGCGCGGGCAGCCGGCGCGCGGACGTGTCGCCGAGCAGCCGCTTGGCGACGAGCTCGGCGCTGATCAGGCACATCGGCAGTCCCACACCGGGGATCGTGCCACCGCCGACGTGCAGGAGGTTCGGCACGCGCGGGTCCACGTGACCGGGCCGGAACATCGCGCTCTGCCGCAGGGTGTGCTCCATCCCCAGCGCGGTCCCGCGCCAGGCGGAGAGGTCGGCCGCGAAGTCCGCCGGACCCACGACCCGGCGGGTCACCACACGCGCGCGCAGGTCCGGGATGCCGGCCCAGGCACCGGCCTGGTCGAGGTAGCGGTCCGCGTGGGCCTCGAGCGCGGCGCGGTCGTCCGGGGCGCCCAGCGCGGGGTCGGCCGGGAACGGGACGAGCACGAAGACGTTCTCGTGCCCGGGCGGCGCGGACCCCGGGTCGGTCGCGCTGGTCCGCGAGACGTACATGGAGGCGACCTCGGGCACCCGCAGCGAGGCCACCGTGCTGGCGGTGTCGTCCCCCAGGACGTCGCGGAAGTTGCCCGGCCAGTCGCGCGTGAAGAACAGCGAGTGGTGGGCCAGCTCGGGCAGCGGCCCCCGGACCCCGGCGAGCACCAGCAGCGCCGAGATCCCCGGCCCCCGCCGCTCCCAGGCCGCCGCCGCGTCCCCGGAGTGCTCTGGGGGCAGCAGCACCGTCTCGGTGTGGTGCCGGTCGGCGCCGGAGACGACGACGTCCGCGGTGATGACCTCACCGGTGCTCAGCCGCACGCCGCGCGCACGACCCGTGCGCCGGGGGTGCCGCCGCGAGCGGCCGGCCGGCTCCACCTCGACGGCCACGACCTCGGCGCCGGTGCGGATGTCGACGCCGTGCTTGCGGGCCAGCCGCTCGATCGCCTCGATCACCGTGTACATGCCGCCGCGCGGGAAGCGGACGCCGTCGACGAGGTCGAGGTGGCTCATCAGCGAGTACAGCGCGGGCACGCGGTACGGCGAGGACCCGAGGAAGACGGCGTGGTAGCCGAGGACCTGGCGCAGCCGCGGGTCGGCCACCGTCCGCTCGACCCGGTCGGCGAGGGTGCGCGTGAGCAGGCCCGCGAGGGTGGCGCCGCGGCGCAGCACCTCCCCGGAGACGGCCCGGTCGGGTCGCGCGAAGGTGGTGTAGAGGAAGTGGTCGAGCGCCATCCGGTACGCCTCGCTGGACTGCGCCGCGTACTCACGCATCCGCTCCCCGGCCCCTGGCTCGAGCCGGTCGAACGCGGCCCAGTTCGCCGCGGGGTCGGCGCCCACGTCGAGCACGTCCGGCGCCGAGCCGTCCGGCGACTCGAAGAACACGCGGTACGACGGGTCGAGCCGCACGAGGTCGAGGTGGTCCTCGATGCGCTCGCCGAGGAGGGCGAAGAAGTGCGCGAACACCTCGGGCATGAAGTACCAGGACGGCCCCGTGTCGAACCGGAAGCCGTCGATCTCGAGCAGCCCGGCCCGACCGCCGACCCGGTCGTGCCGCTCGAGCAGGGTGACCTGGGCGCCGCCGCGCGCGAGCAGCGCCGCGGTCGCGAGCCCGCCGATGCCGCCGCCGACCACGACGACGCGCGCGCCGACCAGCCCCGGCCCGTCCCCGCTCACGCCCGGACCCGCGTGGTGGGGCGAGCGGGCGGCGGCGTCCGCTCGCCGGCCGGCAGCGGGGCGGGTCGCCCGCGCGCCTCGGTGAGCACGGAGCGCGCGAGCACGGCGACCTTGGCGGGCGTGCCCACCCGGACGCGCCGGGCCAGGAGCTCCGCCGGCGGCGTGACGGCCAGCTCGGCGGCGAGCCGGTCGTAGAGCCCGAGGGTCGCGCCGACGGCGACCCGGGCCCGGCGCGGCAGCCCCGGCATGGCCGCCCGGGCGCGGGCGACGTCGCCGTCGATCTCGGCCAGCAGGCGGTCGAGGGTGGGCTGGTCCAGGTCCTGCGGGGTGACACCGGGGAAGTAGCTGCGGCCCAGGCCGTCGTGGTCCTCGCCGAGGTCGCGCAGGAAGTTGACCTTCTGGAAGGCCGCCCCCAGCGCCCGCGCGCCGTCGGCCACGTCCGCCGGGGCCCGGCGGACCGGCTCCCCCGGCCGCCGGTCGGCGTTGAGGAACACCGCCAGGCACATCAGCCCGACGACCTCCGCCGACCCGTGCACGTACCGCTCGTAGGACTCCTGGTCGTGCACGCGGACGGTGAGGTCCATCCGCATCGAGGCGAAGAACGGGTCGATCTCCGCCGGGCCGATCCCCACCCGGCGGGCGGTGCGGGCGAACGCGTGGACGACGAGGTTCGTCGACCAGCCGGACGTCAGGGCCCGCGCCACCTGCTGCTCGAGCTCGTCGAGCATCGGCCCGGCGTCGTCGCCGCCCCGGGTGTCGACGATCTCGTCGGCGATCCGCACCAGGGCGTACACCGCCTCGATGTCCGTCCGTGCCCGGGGGCCGAGCAGCCGCGTGCCGAGGCCGAAGGAGGTGGAGTAGCCCTGCAGCACCGCACGGCTCGCACGTGCCGCGGTGAGGTCGTAGAGCCGGGCCCCGGTGGTCGCCGCCATCAGTGCTGCCTCCCGGCCATCTCGTCCACGAGGTCGCACAGGTACGTCGCCAGGTCGGCGGGCAGGTCCTCGAGCGCGACCCGGCGCGCAGCCTCGGCCGCCCGGGCGGCGGCACCGGCGAGCTCGCCCCGGGCGCCGCACGCGACCATCACCTCGCGCACCCGCGCCGCGCCGGCGTCGTCGAGCTCGGGGTCGCCGACGACGTCGTCCAGGACCGCGCGTCCGGCGTCGTCCGCGCGCAGGTAGCTCAGCCGCAACAGCTCGGTGCGCTTGCCGGCGCGCAGGTCCGACAGGGCGGACTTGCCGGTGCGGGCGGGGTCCCCGAACACGCCGAGGTCGTCGTCGACGAGCTGGAAGGCGGTCCCGAGCACCGTGCCGAAGCGGTCGAGCGCGGCCACCGTCCGCTCGTCCGCGCCCGCCAGCACCGCACCGGCGCGCAGGGGCACCGCGCACGTGTACGCGGCGGTCTTGAGCTCGGCGATGAGCAGGGCGTCGACGTCGGTCGGCGGACGCAGCCCGGCGGTGACGTCGAGCAGCTCACCGCCCACGGACGTGGTCACCCCGCGCACGAGCAGGTCCACCACCCGCACGCGCACGTCGGCGGGCAGCGGCGCACGCGCGACCAGCCCGAACGCGGTGACCAGGGCGAGGTCCCCGCCGAGCAGCCCGGCGGCGAGCACCTGGTCCTCCGCGACGCGGCCGACGACGCCGTCGCCGCTGAGCCGGGCGCGGTAGGTGCCGGTCAGGGTCGGCCGGCCGCGTCGCACCTCGTCGTGGTCGAGGAGGTCGTCGTGCACGACCATCGCGGTGTGGACGAGCTCCTGGGCGGCGGCCACGTGCGCTGCGCCGTCGACGTCGCGTCCGCCCAGGCCGAGGTAGGCGGCCAGGGTGAGCCGGGGACGCAGGAGCTTGCCGCCGACCTGGTCGGACAGGCCGGCCCAGAGGGTGCCGAACGCCGGGTGCAGGCGGCGGCCGTCGGCGCTCTCGCCGGCCAGGTGCGCCGCGAGCACCCGTGCCGTGCGGTCCAGCCCGGCGCCGACCTCGGCCGCCAGGTCACGCCCCGGCCGGGCCTCGCGAGGAGGGGTGGCACGCCCGGGCGCGGGCACGGCGCCGTCGTCCGTCGCGCGCCGGTCGACCGGGGACACGTCGCCGGGCGCGCTGCGCACGGGTGCGACGCGGTCCGTGGAGACCGTCGCACGGGCACCTCGGGGCACGGGGGTGTCCTCTCTCGAGCGAATACTCAGCATACTGAGCATCTCGACGTGGCGTCGCACCGAGCGTCCCACGCCGGCGCCGTCGACCGCCGGGTGGCCGGCCCCGGCGCGACCGGCCCGGCACCGCGTCGGTAGGGGTCGGTAGGGTCGGACCCATGACCTGGATGGTGACCGGCGGCGCCGGGTACATCGGCTCGCACGTCGTGAAGGCCTTCGGCGACGTCGGCCTGCGGACCGTCGTGCTGGACGACCTGTCCAGCGGGCACGAGGAGTTCGTGCCCGCCGGCGTCCCGCTGGTGCGGGGCTCGATCCTCGACACCCCGCTGCTGCGGCAGGTGCTGGCCGAGCACGAGGTCACCGGCGTCGTGCACCTCGCCGGGTTCAAGTACGCCGGCGTGAGCGTCCAGCGTCCGCTGCACACCTACGCGCAGAACGTCACCGGCACCGCGAGCCTGCTCGAGGCCATGGCCGACACCGGCGTGCCGGCGATCGTCTTCTCCTCCAGCGCGGCCACGTACGGCACGCCCCGCACGGACCTCGTCACGGAGGACACGCCCACCGCGCCCGAGTCCCCGTACGGGGAGAGCAAGCTCGTCGGCGAGTGGCTGCTGCGCGACCAGGGGGTCGCCACGGGCTTGCGGCACACCTCGCTGCGCTACTTCAACGTGGTCGGGTCCGGCTCCCCCGAGCTCTACGACACGAGCCCGCACAACCTCTTCCCGCTGGTCATCGAGGCGCTGCTGGCCGGACGGACGCCGCGCATCAACGGGACGGACTACGCCACGCCGGACGGCACGTGCGTGCGCGACTACGTGCACGTCGCCGACCTGGCCCACTCGCACGTCGCCGCGGCCCGGGCGCTGACCGACGGACGCCCGCTGGAGCACGTCTACAACCTGGGCAGCGGCCAGGGCGCGTCGGTCCGGCAGATCATGGAGACGATGGCTGACGTCACCGGCATCGCGTTCGAGCCGGAGGTCGGACCGCGGCGCGCCGGCGACCCGGACCGGATCGTCGCCTCCGGCGAGCTGGCGACGCGCGACCTGGAGTGGCAGATGCGCTACACGCTGCGCGAGATGGCCGCGTCGGCGTGGGAGGCCCGCACCCGGGCCCGGACCTCGGCCTGACGGGCGACGGCGCACCGTCGCCCGTCAGGCGGCGTCAGCGCGCCGTCGCACGGAGCCGGTCCAGCTCGCCGGCCAGGCGGTCGAGCACCGTCTCGCTGCCCGCGTAGACGCCCTCGGCGCGGGGCCAGTGCACGACGACGTCGGTGAACCCCAGCGAGGCGGCCCGTTCGACGCCCTCCTGCAGCACGTCCCACGACGTCAGCGAGAACACCGGCGCACCGTCCAGGCTCAGGTGCCGCTCGACGGACGCCGGGTCCCGCCCCTCGGCGCGCGCCTGGACGCCGAACTGCTCGACCATCGCCGCCAGCCCCTGCCACCACAGCTCCTGCGCCGCGGCAGGGGAGAGCTCCGCCGTCGCCTCGGCCGGCAGGTTGGGCCCGAACGTGACCCACGCCTGACCGTGGCGGGCGGCCAGACGCATCGCCCGCGGCCCGTTGGCGGCCAGCACGAAGGGCACGCGGGGCCGCTGCACGCAGCCGGGGATCGTCCGGGCGCCGTCCGCGGTGTAGAACTCGCCGGCGTGGTGGGTCACCGGCTGGGTGAGCAGCCGGTCCATCAGCTCGGTGAACTCGGCGAACCGCCGGGTCCGCTCGGCCGGGGCGGGCGGCGGGCCCAGCACGGTGGCGTCCCACCCGGTCCCGCCCGCTCCCAGGCCGAGCAGCAGCCGACCGCCGCTGATGTCGTCCAGCCCCATGACGTCCTTGGCGAACGGCACGGGGTGACGGAAGTTGGGGCTGGCGACCCACGTCCCGAGCCGGATGCGCTCCGTCGCGGTGGCCGCGGCGGCCAGCAGCGGGACGGTCGCGAACCAGGGCTCGTCCACGAGCGTGCGCCAGGCGAGGTGGTCGTAGGTCCAGGCGTGGTCGAAGCCGTACTCCTCGGCGCGCTGCCACCTCGCCCGGGCCTGGGCCCAGCGGTCCTGCGGCAGCAGCACGATCCCGAAGCGGAGCCCGTCCCTCGTCATGCCCGACACCGTAGGGCCGGACGCCGGGGCGCCCGGACGCCGCGCCGTCAGCCCCAGCCGAGCTCGTGCAGGCGGTCGTCGTCGATGCCGAAGTGGTGCGCGATCTCGTGGACCACCGTCACGGCGACCTCGTCGACGACCTCGTCGCGAGAGTCGCACAGCGCGAGGGTCGGCCGGCGGAAGATCGTGATGCGGTCCGGCAGGGCGCCGGCGGCCCAGAACTCCCCGCGCTCGGTGAGCGGCACGCCCTCGTAGAGACCGAGCAGCTCGGGGTCGTCCTCGGGCGGGTCGTCCTCCACCAGGACCACCACGTTGTCCATCTGGTCGGCGAGCTCCTCGGGGATCTCGTCCAGGGCGTCCCGGACGGCGTCCTCGAACTCCTCGCGCGACATGTCGACCACGCCCGCCATCCTCCCCCGGCCGGCGGCGGGCCCGCGCCGATCGGCTGCCGGTCGGCCGTCGGCCGTCGGTCGACTGTCGGTCACCTCTCCAGCACGCGTCAGGCAGGCCCGCGACGGCCCCCCGCCAGGGGCCCCCGACGGGCCGGCGACAGGCCTGTGGCAGGCCTGCCACAGGCTGGCGACTGGGCCGTCCGGGGGCCGCTTTGGTGATCCCCGGGATCTGTCCTATGCTTTCCGAGGTCTTCCGGCGCTCGACGTCAAGGGCGTTGACCCGCCCCCATCGTCTAGCGGCCTAGGACCCCGCCCTTTCACGGCGGTAGCACGGGTTCGAATCCCGTTGGGGGTACGTCTCGTGTGCACGTGCAGTACCGGTCTCCTCACCGAGGCCCCGTAGCGCAGTTGGTTAGCGCGCCGCCCTGTCACGGCGGAGGTCGCGGGTTCGAGTCCCGTCGGGGTCGCTGACATCCGCCCGGCCCTATGGCCGGGCGTTGTCGGTTCGGCCATGTAGCTCAGTTGGTAGAGCGTCCGACTGAAAATCGGAAGGTCAGCGGTTCGACCCCGCTCGTGGCCACCTCCCTCAGCCCCGTCCGGCTCCTCCGGGCGGGGCTGATCCGTGCCCGGACCGTCGCGCGCATGTCGCGCACCCGGTGCACCGGGACGCCCTCCTCCACGTGCCACCATGGCTCCGGCCAGCGCGAACGCCTCGCGCAGAATCGCGGTTCCCGACACACTGGGGCCCTTGTGACACCTGACGTAGGGAAGTGATGGCATGTCGACCGCCTCGCAGTGGACGTCCCCGGGTTCGGGCGGACGTCCGTCGATGGGTGAGCTCTTCAGCCGCCTCTCCGAGCAGACGTCCCGGCTCGTCCGGTCCGAGATCGAGCTGGCCAAGGCCGAGCTCTCCCGCAAGGCGAAGGCCGGCGCGATCGGCGCCGGGCTGCTCGCCGGCGCCGCGCTGTTCGGCTTCTTCGCGTTCGGGGTGCTGATCACCACGGTGATCCTGGCGCTGTCCCTCGTGCTGGACGCGTGGCTCGCCGCGCTCATCGTCGCCGTCGTCCTCCTGGTCGTCGCGGGTGTGCTGGCCCTGCTCGGCAAGAAGTCGCTCGACAAGGGCGTCCCGCCGAAGCCGGAGCGCACCGCCGAGAACGTCAAGCAGGACGTGCAGGCCGTCAAGGAAGGGTTCCGCTCATGACCGCCAATCCCGAGGACATCGAGGCGCAGATCGCCCGCAACCGCGCGGAGCTGGCCTCGACGATCGACGAGCTGACCGACCGCCTGGACCCCAAGGCCAAGGCGAACGAGCTCGTGGAGAAGGCCAAGCAGGTCGTCAAGGACGCCGGGACCGACCCCGACACGCGTCCCGAGGACCGCAACCGCGCCCGGATCATCGTCGGCGTGGGCGCCGCGGCCGCGGTGGGCCTGCTGACGGCCCTGGTCCGCAAGATCTGACCGCGCTGCCCTGACGCCCGCCGCGCACCTGCCGGCGGGCGTCAGCCGCGCGTGGGCGCGCTCACGCTCGTGGGCCCCGTCGTCGCCCCGGGCGGGACCGTGCCCGCCGCCGAGGCCGCCGCGAGTGCTCGCCGTCGGCGTCCCACGCCCCACTGGGTCAGCGCGACGCCGGCGAGCACGACCACGCCGCCCACCGGCTCGTACCAGTGCAGGGTCTCGTGCAGCACGACGACGCCGAGCGTGGTCGACACCAGCGGGATGACGTACGTGACGCTCGCCGTCACGGTCGCGCCGGCCTGCTCGAGCACCCGCCAGTACAGGACGTACGCCGCTCCGGTGCCGCCCAGCCCGAGAGCGAGCAGGGCCGCCGCCGCCCCGGCGTCGACGTCGACCGGGACCGGGGTGGCCAGGACGAAGGGCGCCAGCATGACCGAGCCCAGGGTCAGCTGGACGGCCGGCAGCGCGACCGGCGACAGCCCGCTGCCGGTGAGCCGCCGCCGGCTCCAGGCGTTGCCGACGCCGTAGCACAGCGTCGCGCCCAGCAGCATGAGCCCGCCGGGGACGTCGATCGACGTGGTGTCCCACGCGCCGAGCAGCACGGCGATGCCCGCGAAGCCGATCGCGAGACCCGACGCCTGCACGCGGTCCGGACGCTCGGCGGGCACGAGCAGCCCGACGAACACGGCGGTGAACAGCGGGGTCGTCGCGTTCACCAGGCCGGCGAGGACCGAGCTGACCCGCTGCTCGGCGAGGGCGAACAGCACGAACGGCACGGCGGTCATCGCCGCGGCCACGATCGCCAGGTCGCGCAGGAGACCGCGCCGCAGCCGCGGCAGCTCCCGTCGCGCGAGCAGCAGCGCGCCCAGCAGCGCGAGCCCGACGACGATCCGCCCGAAGGCCACCTGGGTCGGCGTGAAGGACCGCAGCGCGGTGGCGATGAACAGGAAGCTGCAGCCCCACAGCACGGCCAGCAGCGCGTAGGACGCGGCCCAGCCCCCGACCAGCGTGCGGGCCGACGCCCGGGTCACGCGGGCACGCCGAGCCCCGACGCGGCGGCCACGTCGGCCGCGTCCGCGGCGTCGACCGGGCGCGCCTCGGCGGGCCGGTCGGCGAGCACCGCGACCTCCGGCGCCCCTTCGTGGGTCAGCAGCGCGCGCTTCACGTCCAGCCCGAAGTAGTAGCCGCCGAGCAGCCCGCCGGTGCGCAGCACCCGGTGGCAGGGCACGAAGGGGGCCACCAGGTTGCGCGCGCACGCACTGCCCGCGGCCCGCACGGCCAGCGGGCTGCCGGCGGCGGCCGCGAGCTCGGTGTAGGTGGCGGTGCGGCCCGCCGGGATCGCCCGCATGGCAGCCCACGCCTGCTGGAAGAACGGGCCACCGGGCTGCTCGACCGGGACGGCGTCGAGCGCGCCGAGGTCCCCGGCGGCGTACCGCTGGACGGCGCGGACCGCGGTCTCGAGCGTCGGGTGGTCGGCGACGTCCTCCGGCGCGACGAACTCGACGTCGCGCGCGGACAGGGTCGCGGGGATGCGGGCCACGACGTCCGTCAGCGGGCTGAAGCCGGCGACGCGCACGACGCCGTCCTCCGGCGTCAGCACGAAGGTCAGGTCGCCCGCGGGGGCGGGCACGGTCGTCGCCAGCAGGGGTGCGGTGCTCATCGGGCTCTCCAGGGGTAGGCACGGCGGACGTGCCGCACGGTGCTCGGTCTCATCATCTCGTGCGGGGCCCGACCGTCGTGGCGGCGGACGGGGCGTCGCGGCGCGCGGCCGGGGTCGGGTCGCGGCGCGCCCGGGTGGCGGCGCCCCGCGCCGCCCACGCCGTCCACAGGTGCTGGGCGGCGTACCCGCGCCACGGGCTCCAGGCGCGGGCGTGCGCGGCAGCCGCCGGGACGGTCACCCCCGTCCCGGTCCCGCCGGGCAGCTCGGCCAGAGCACGCCGCAGGACGAGGTCGCCGGCGGGGAACACGTCAGGGTCGCCCAGGGCGCGCAGGGCGACGTAGTCGGCCGTCCACGGGCCGACACCGGGCAGCGCGAGCAGCGCCGCGCGGACCTCCGAGCGGTCGGCCGCGGGGTCCAGGGGCAGCCCGTCGGCGACGGCGGCGGCGAGGGCTGCGAGCGTCGCCGCGCGGGCCCCGGTGAGCCCGAGGGTGCGCAACCGGTCCGGACCGGCGTCCGCCATCGCCTGCGGGGTGGGGAACACCCGCAGCCCGTCCGACGCCACGGGCCCGTCGGCGCCGAGCTCGGCGACCAGCCTGCCGGCCAGCGTCCGGGCCCCGGTCGTGGACACCTGCTGACCGAGCACGGCCCGCACGGCGAGCTCGAACGGGTCGACGGTGCCCGGCACCCGCAGCCCGGGGCGGGCGGCGACGAGCGGTCCCAGCAGCGCGTCGTCGGCCAGCGCGGCGTCGACGGCGGACGGGTCCGCGTCCAGGTCGAGCCAGCGGCGCAGGCGGGCGACGACGCCGCCGAGGTCGTCGAGCCGGGCCAGGCGCAGCGCGGCGTGGACCTGCCCGCCGTCGTCCGAGACGCCGACCTCGACCAGCACGGGCCCGCCCGGGGCGGCGACCAGCCGGGTGACCCGGCGCGGACCACCGTCCCTGCGGGCGTCGACCCGTTCCAGGCCGGGTACGGCGCGGTGCGCGACGTGGTCGAACCACCCGGCGGCGTCGTACGGCAGCGCGTGCCGCAGGCGCAGGGTGAGCTCGGCGCCCTCGACCGGCACGCGCTCGTCACCGGCGGCCCGGTCGTCGTCGACCGCCGGCCCGGGGCCCGCCCCGCCGCGGCCCTGCCGGGTCTGCCCCGGACGCCCGGGCCGCCCGGGCCCCGCACCCGCGCGCCGCCCGACCGCGCGCAGGGCGGAGGGCGCGGCGCCGAACTCCTCACGCATCACGTCGTTGAACTGCCGCACGCTGGCGAACCCGGCGGCGAACGCGACGTCCGGCATGGGCAGCGACGTCTGGTCCAGCAGCACGCGGGCCAGCTGCGCGCGGCGCGTGCGGGCCAGCTGGAGCGGGGACGCGCCCACCTCGGTGACGAGCACCCGGTGCAGGTGCCGGTCGCTGACGTGCAGCCGCGAGGCGAGCCCGGCGACCCCGTGCTCGTCGACGACGCCGTCCGCGATCGCCCGCAGCGCACGGGCGGCCAGGTCGGCGCGGCCGTCCCACTGCCGCGTGCCGGGCAGCGCGTCCGGCCGGCACCGTCGGCACGCCCGGAACCCTGCGGCGACGGCCGCCGCCGCGGCCGCGTAGTACCGGCAGTTCTCCGGGCGGGGGGTCCGCGCCGGGCACGACGGGCGGCAGTAGATCCCGGTCGACAGCACGCCGACGTACAGGCGGCCGTCGAAGCGGGGGTCACGGCCGCTGATGGCCCGGTACGCCGTGCGCTCGTCCTGCCACGGCGCGGCCGTCGCGTGGGCGTCGCGGTTCGTGGACGGCGCGGGAGGGAGGCTCACACCTGCCATCCTCGGCCTCGTGGGGCGTCCCGGCTAGCGGCTTTCGGACACGGCGGTGGCCCGGACGAGCCGGGGGTGGACGCACCGCGACCGGCGACCCGCCGGACGCTCAGGCCGCCGGACCCTCATGCCTCCGGCAGGCTCAGTCCTCCGGGCGCTGCCTCGGCACCCCGGCGAGCAGGTCGCGGACCTCGGACTCGAGGTACCGGCGGTGACCGCCCAGCGTCCGCACCGCCGAGAGCTTGCCCGCCTTGGCCCATCGCGTCACGGTCTTCGGATCGACGCGGAACAAGGACGCGACCTCGGACGGTGTCAGCAGGGAATCCGGCCCGGTGTGCTGAACGGACATCGCGCGCCTCCGCAGGGCCTCGGCCTGCCACCGGAGGGGTCCAGGTGGTGCCCTCAGGCGAGGTACACCAGGTCTACCCCACGTCCCGGGAGACGACATGTCGGTGCGGCTTGCCGGTGCGCGCCGATCAGGCCGTCCGCGGGGCCGTCCAGAGCCCGGAAATGGCCGCTACCGGGCAAAACGCTCCATCTCGCCCCATCTCGGACACCCGGGCGGCGTCCGCATGTTCGCTGAGGGCAGAATCGAGGGCTGAACCGGCTCTGCGCCGGATCCGTTAAGGCCGCGCACCTGACGGCTCGGCGGAGCCCGCGCGAGTCGCTGCCCGGCGCACCGCCCGAGGGTCGTCCACGGCACACCCCGCGAGTGGTCGGAATAGCGAATGACCATGTACCGTTGGGGGCCTAAGAGACGATTTTCAGCACCCCGGGGCCGCGCGTGTTCTGCACGTTGCCGCCCCGCATCCACGTAAGAGGGGGTCGATGCCATGGGGCGCGGCCGTCAGAAGGCTAAGCAGACGAAGGTCGCCCGGGAGCTGAAGTACTTCAGCCCCGAGACGAACTACAGGGCTCTCGAGCAGGAGCTCACGTCGCACGGCCACCGAGACGTCGTGACCGAGAGCCGTCGGTCCGCCGTCGACTCCACCGACGACACCGACGCGGACGACTTCCCGCGCTGGGTCGAGGAGCGCTGACCCACCCGCCGGACCGCCTCGGCGCGGTCCGGTGCGTCGGGCTCCCGGCACGCACACCTCGCACGTGACCACGCGCACCGCCGTACGCGGCGGTGCGCGTGCTACGTGGTGCGGTACGTCCCCGTCATCCGGACGGCACCGCCCCGGACGCCCTTGGACCCCCGGACGACGCCCGGCCCGGCCGCGCCGTCGTCCGCCGTGACGGTCCCCAGCCGCCAGGCGGCCAGCCCACGGCCGGCGAGGTGCGCGACAGCCGCGTCGGCGCCCTCGGGCGACGTCACGGCAACCATGCCCACCCCGAGGTTCAGGGTGCTCTCCAGGTCGTCCCACGGCACCTGCCCCAGGCCACGCACCAGGTCGAACACCGGCGGGACCGTCCAGCTGCCCCGGTCGACGGTCGCGGCGAGCCCGACCGGCAGCACCCGTGCGAGGTTCGCGGCGAGCCCGCCGCCGGTGATGTGGCTGTACGCGTGCACCCCGGCGCCCGCGTCCCGCGCGAGCGCGAGCAGGTCGGCGGCGTAGACGCGGGTCGGCTCGAGCAGCTCCTCCCCGAGCGTCCGACCCAGGTCGGGGACGTGCCGGTCGAGCGTCCAGCCGGCGACCTGCACGACCTTGCGCACCAGCGAGTAGCCGTTGGAGTGCAGCCCGGACGACGCGACGGCCAGCACGACGTCGCCGTCGCGCACCTTCTCCGGGCCGAGCAGGTCCGCGGCCTCCACGACGCCGACCGCGGCACCCGCGACGTCGTACTCGTCCGGCCCGAGCAGGCCAGGATGCTCGGCGGTCTCCCCGCCGACGAGCGCGACCCCCGCCACCTCGCACGCCGCGGCGATGCCGCGCACGACGTCCGCGATCCGCTCCGGGACGACGCGGCCGCACGCGATGTAGTCCGTCATCACCAGCGGCGCGGCGCCGCACACGACGATGTCGTCGACCACCATGCCGACCAGGTCGAACCCGATGGTGTGGTGCACGTCCATCGCCTGCGCGATCGCCACCTTGGTCCCCACGCCGTCCGTCGACGACGCCAGCAGCGGGCGGTCGTAGGACTTGAGCGCGCTCGCGTCGAACAGGCCCGCGAAGCCGCCGACGCCACCGAGAACCTGCGGCCCGTGCGTCCGGGCGACGGCGGCCTTCATGAGCTCGACCGCGCGGTCGCCGGCGGCGGTGTCGACCCCGGCGGAGGCGTAGGTGACCTGGCCGCTCGCCGTGGACGCGGCGGAGGGGGCGTCGTCGGGCACGGGCGAGGTCCTCGCGCCGCTCACGGGTGCCCGAGCGCGCCGGCGCCACCCGCGGCCGGGAGCAGCGTCTGCAGGCCGTCCTCCGGCGCGCCGAGCGGGAGCTCGGACTGCTCCAGGAAGTGCTTGCCCAGCCGGTCCGCCGACGGCAGCTCGATCGGGTACCGCCCGGTGAAGCAGGCGGTGCACAGCTGCGCCGCCGGCTGCTCGGTCGCCTGGATCATGCCCTCGAGGGAGATGTAGCCCAGGGAGTCGGCGCCGAGCGAGGCGCCGATGTCCTGCGGGGTCAGGCCGTTGGCGATCAGCTCGGCGCGCGAGGCGAAGTCGATGCCGTAGAAGCAGGGCCACTTGACCGGCGGGGAGGAGATGCGCACGTGCACCTCGGCGGCGCCGGCCTCACGCAGCATCCGGATCAGCGCGCGCTGGGTGTTCCCGCGGACGATCGAGTCGTCGACGACCACGAGCCGCTGCCCCCGGATGACCTCCTTCAGCGGGTTGAGCTTGAGCCGGATGCCGAGCTGGCGCAGCGTCTGCGACGGCTGGATGAACGTCCGGCCGACGTAGGCGTTCTTCGTCAGGCCCTGGGAGAAGCGGATCCCGGACTCGGCCGCGTAGCCGACGGCCGCGGGCGTGCCGGACTCGGGGACCGGGATCACGAGGTCGGCCTCGACCGGGAACTCCCGGGCCAGCTGGCGACCCATCGCGACGCGGGCGGAGTGGACGGACCGCCCGGCGATCGCGGTGTCGGGGCGGGCGAGGTAGACGTACTCGAACACGCAGCCGGCGCGGTCGGCGGGGGCGAAGCGCTGCGTCCGCAGGCCGTCCGCGTCGATCGCCACGAGCTCGCCGGGCTCCACCTCGCGCACGAAGGAGGCGCCGACGATGTCCAGCGCGGCGCTCTCGCTGGCGACGACCCAGCCGCGCTCCAGCCGGCCGAGGACGAGCGGGCGCACGCCCTGCGGGTCGCGTGCGGCGTACAGGGTGTGCTCGTCCATGAAGACCAGGCAGAACGCGCCCCGCAGGCGCGGCAGCACCTCCATCGCGGTGGCCTCGAGGGTGTGGTCCGGGTCGCCGGCCAGCAGTGCCGTGACCAGCGCGGTGTCCGTGGTGTTGCCGCGGGCCAGCTCGCCGCGGCGCTGCGCGCCGTACCGCTCGGCGACCAGGTCGACGAGCTCGGCGGTGTTGGTGAGGTTGCCGTTGTGCGCGAGGGCGATCGTGCCGCCCGCCGTCGCGCCGAGCGTGGGCTGGGCGTTCTCCCAGGTGCTGCCGCCGGTGGTGGAGTACCGCGTGTGGCCGATCGCGAGGTGCCCGGTCAGCGCGTTGAGGGCGGTCTCGTCGAACACCTGCGAGACCAGGCCCATGTCCTTGTAGACGAGCAGCTGCTCACCGTTGGACGTGGCGATGCCGGCGGCCTCCTGGCCGCGGTGCTGCAGCGCGTAGAGACCGAAGTACGCGAGCTTGGAGACCTCTTCCCCGGGGGCCCAGACGCCGAAGACTCCGCAGGCGTCCTGCGGGCCTTTCTCGCCGGGTAGGAGGTCGTGCGTCAGTCGTCCGTCTCCGCGAAGGGCCACGTACTCCATGGTCGCACACGCTCGTGACGGCGCCCGTCCGGGGGTCGCCGGGGCGGGGCCGGGGGGACGTCGCCGGCGGGTCCCCGGCGGGTCAGCGCGAGGCGCTGCGGCCAGGACGGCGCCGCACGCTGCGCCGGTCCGCGAGCGCGGCGAACCCCGACCCGAGGATGGCGCCGAGCGCAGCGAGCCCTGCCGCGGTGAGCAGGATCGCACCGGTGCGGGCCTCGCCCGACGTCCCGCTGCCCAGCACCGCGAGCAGCCAGCCGGCGACCGCGCCCACGAGGACCCCCGTGGTGATGAACGCGCCGATCCGGGGGGCGCGGCGCAGCTGCGCCGGCTCGGCGATCTCCGCCAGCGTGGCGTCGTCCGGCACCACGGACGCCGCCGCGGAGGACTCCGGGGACGCCGCGGCCGAGGGCTCCGGGGACGGCGCCGCAGAGGACTCCGGCGACGGCGCCGCAGAGGACTCCGGGGACGGCGCAGCGGAGGGCTCCGGGGACGGCGCGATGGAGGCCTCCGCCGCCGGGGTCCCGGCGGGTCGGGGGTCCGCCGGTCCGGCCGGTCGCTCGTCGGTGCTCACGGCAGTCGACCCTACCCGCGGGCGGCCACCGCCCGACCGCGGTCAGTCGCGCTGCCGTGCCGCCTGCAGCGGCAGGTATCCGGCGAGGTCGGCACGCTCACCGGACGCCGCCACCCGCCCCGCACCGACCGCGGCGGCCCACGACAGCTCCCCGGTCACCAGGGCGAGCCAGGTGGCGGGGTCGGTCTCCACGACGTTGGGCGGCGTGCCGCGGGTGTGCCGCGGGCCGGGGACCGCCTGGACGGCGCCGTCGGGCGGCACCCGGACCTCGACCGCGTGCCCGGGCGCGAGGTCGGCGAGCTCCTCGAGCGTGAACCGCACCGCGGTGCGGACCGTGGCCCGCGGCGCGGCGGCCGGGTCGGACCGCCAGACGGCCAGCGCGGCGCGTCCGTCGGCCGGGTCGGTGCGGCGACGTGGAGGCATGCGCCGAGGCTAGGTCGTCGTCGCCCCGTCGGCCGCTCCGCCGGCCGCCTCGCGCGCGGCCGGGAACGGGGTCTCGGGCGCGGGACGACCGTAGTAGTAGCCCTGCGCCTGGTCGCACCCCAGCCCGACGAGGTACTCGTGCTGGGCGCGGGTCTCCACGCCCTCGGCGATGACGTTCTTGCCCAGGGCGTGCGCCAGCGAGGTCACGCTCCCCAGGATGTCCGGACCGAACCCGCCGCTGTCCGACAGCAGGTCGGCGATGAAGCTGCGGTCGAGCTTGACGGTGTCGACGGGCAGCCGCTGGAGCCAGGTGAGCGACGAGTAGCCCGTTCCGAAGTCGTCCAGCGCGATCCGGACGCCCCGGTCCCGGACGCCGGCCAGGATGCGGCCGGCCATCTCCAGGTCCTGCAGGAGCACGGTCTCGGTGAGCTCGAGCTCGACGCGCGCCGGGTCGATGCCGCTCGTCCTCAGCGCCCGGTCGAGGTGCTCCAGCATGCTCGGGTGGGTCAGGTGCCGCCCGGACACGTTGATGTCCACCGCCGGCGCGGGCAGCTCCGTCCCGGGGGTCCCGGACCAGGTCCACGCCGCGGCGGCGCGCATCGCCGCCTCCAGCACCCACCGGCCGAGGTCCACGACGAGCGCGCCCTCCTCGGCGAGCGGCAGGAACGCTCCCGGCATGAGCAGGCCCTGGGTGGGGTGCTGCCAGCGCACCAGCGCCTCGGCCGCGACCGGCGTACCGCTGCGCAGGTCGACCTTCGGCTGGTAGTGCAGCACGAGCTGTCCGTCGTCGACGGCCGTGCTGAGCGCCGCCTGCCGGACGACCCGGTCCCGGCTGCGGCCGTGCGCGCGCCGGTCGAAGAGCTGGCTGCGGTCCCGCCCGGCCCGCTTCGCCTCGTACAGGGCGGTGTCCGCCTCGCTGAGCAGGGAGCTGGGGGTCGCGTCGCCGGTCGAGCAGCTCGCCCCGAGCGTGACGGTCACCGGCAGGTCGTGACCGCCGACCCGGTACATGCCGCGCAGCGCGCCCTGCAGCCGCCGGGTCAGCGCGCTCAGCTCGTGCGGCGAGCGCAGGTCCTCGGCGATCACGACGAACTCGTCGCCGCCGAGCCGGCCCACCGTGTCCGCCGGCCGGACGACCGCACGCAGCCGCTCGGCGACCTGCACGAGCAGCTGGTCACCGGCGGGGTGACCGAGCGCGTCGTTGACGCCCTTGAAGTAGTCCACGTCGCACAGGAGGAGCCCGACGCGCCCCGGCGTCCGCTCGGTCCGACCGAGCGCACGCTCGAGCTCAGCGTCGATGAGGCGGCGGTTGGGCAGCCCGGTCAGCGGGTCCTGCAGGGCCTGCCGGCGGAGCTGGTCGGCGAGCTCGTGCTGCGCGGTCACGTCCCAGATGTTCAGGACGATGCCGCCCACGTCCGGCTCGTCCACGTGGTTCTCCCCGCGGACGTGGATCCACAGCCAGCGCCCGTCGGTGTGCTCCAGGCGCAGCTCGAGCTCCGCGCGGGCACCCAGTCCCCGGTCGGCGATCTCGGCGAAGGCGCGGTCCACGGCGGGACGGTCGTCCGGGTGGACGCGCGAGGAGATCCCGTCCTGCGACGCGGTGCGCCCGAGCACCCGCTCGATGGAGGGGCTCTGGTAGAGCACGGTGCGCCCGTCCGGCGCGAAGACGACGATCACCTCCCCGGCGTTGGCGAGGAGCGCCTGCAGGCGGGCGTCGCTGCGAGCCGTGGCCAGGGCATGGGTCTGCTCCGCGGTCGCGTCCTGCCAGTGCACGACGACGAGCTCGCGCCACGCGCGCACGTCGACGGTCGTCCAGCCCGGCTCCGCCGGGCCGTCGTCCCGGTCCCCGTCGCCGACCGAGTCGGGGCGGCGGTCCCGCACCACGTCCCGGGTCGTGGCGTGCTGCGGCTCGCCGGACTCCACGACGGCCCGGAACATCGGCAGCAGGGTGTCGCGCACCTCGGGGACCAGCTCGAACATGCGCCGGCCCCCGAGCGGACCCAGGCCCAGGGCCCGTTCCGCGGCGGCGTTGGCGAACACGTACTCCACGTCCACCAGCGTCCCGGCGTCCAGCACGGGCCGGCAGACGACCCAGTAGTCGGCACCGGCGAGCTGGGCGTCCGCGACGGCCAGGCGTGCCTCGACGTCGGATGTCAGACCGCCATGGGCCACGCGCGCCTCCGCCACGTCGACGGCCTCCGCGGCACAGCGCGCGCGAGTGCTCGGACCGTGACCGCACCCTAGCGCCGAGGGGTGCTGCTCGCGGCCCGGTCGGCTCGCCCGTCGGGGCGACCCTGCGGCGAGTGCGGCGCCGGCTGCCCGCTACCGTCCGCGCGTCGAGGCGTGGTACTCGACGGTCCGCTGCTTCCAGCGCGCCTTCTCCAGCGCCGCCAGCCGCGCGTTCGAGCGGCGCTCCTGCCAGGCGGCCTCCCGCGCGAGCCGCAGCCAGCTCCGGTAGCGCCGCTCGGGCAGCTCCCCGGTCTCCAGCGCGGCGCGCACCGCGCAGCCCGGCTCGGTGCGGTGCGCGCAGTCGGCGAACCGGCAGCGCGCGGCCAGCGCGGCGACGTCCGCGAAGGTCGCCTCCAGCGCGGCGTCGTCGGCCACGACCCCGACCGCGCGCAGCCCCGGGGTGTCGATGAGCAGCGCCCCGCCGGGCAGCCGGACGAGCTCCCGCCGGGTCGTGGTGTGGCGGCCGCGGCCGTCGGCGCGGCGCTCGCCGGTCGCGACGACGTCCGCACCCGCGAGCGCGTTGACCAGGGTCGACTTGCCGGCACCCGACGGCCCCAGGACGACCAGCGTGGTCCCGGGCGTGAGCAGCGCACGCAGCGGGTCCAGCCCCGTCCCCGTCGTCGCGCTCACCGGGTGGACGTCGCTGCCGGGGGCGGCGAGCGCGACCTCCGCGGCCATGCCGTCCGGGTCAGGCACCAGGTCCGCCTTGGTCAGCACGACCACCGGGCGCGCGCCGGACGTCCAGGCGATCGTGAGCAGCCGCTCCACCCGGCCCAGGTCCGGGTCCGGGTCCAGGTGCTCGGCGACCAGGACCAGGTCGACGTTCGCGGCGAGCACCTGCGTCCGCGACGACCCCCCTGCGGAGTCGCGGACGACGGCCGTGCGGCGGGGCTCGAGGCCCGTGACGTGCGGCGCCCCGTCGAGGCGCTCCCCCACCACGACGACGTCGCCGACGGTCGGTGGGACGCGTCCGCCGTCCGGCGCCGGGACGAGCCCGTCGCGGTCGAGGTCGACGCGCAGCAGCTCGTCACCGGCGTGCGCGCCGGGCGCCCCGGACGTCACGCCGGGCACCCCGTCGGGCCCCGCGTCGGGCACCCCGTCGGGCGCCATGCCGGACCACCGGGCGTCGAGCGGCAGGACGTGGACGGCGTGCCGGTCGACGCGCGCGACACGCATGGTGGTGCTGGGCATGCCCCAGGACGCTAGGAGCGCGCGGGCGCCGCGGCCAGGGATTTTCCGCGACCGGCCGGACCTGCGCCGATCAGCCGAACTGTCGCGGCAGCGTCGTCTCGTACGCCTCACGGGCCTCGTCGAGCGGCACCGTGAACAGCCCGTCGACCCGCACCGCGGCCGGCTCGCCGGGCGCCGCGACGTCGGCCGTGACGCCGAGCCGGAGCGCCGGCACGCCACGCGCGGCGCACAGGTCGGCGAAGCGGGTCTCCTCCGAGCGAGGCACGGCGACGACCGCGCGGGCGGTCGACTCGGCGAACAGCGCCTCGAACGGCGTGACGCCGTCGCGCTCGCACACCCCGTCCAGGGACACCTGCACGCCCATCCCGTACCGCAGCGAGGACTCCACGAGCGCCTGCGCCAGGCCGCCCTCGGAAAGGTCGTGCGCGGCGTCGACCAGGCTGTCCCGTGCGGCCACCGCCATGACCTCGGCGAGGGTGCGCTCGGCGTCCAGGTCGACCGCCGGCGGCAGGCCACCGAGGTGCGCGTGCTCGACGTCGGCCCAGGCGGACCCGTCCAGCTCGCCGCGCGTGGTGCCGAGCAGGAAGACCCCCTGCCCGGGCGTCGTCCAGCCGGAGCCCACGGCGCGGGAGACGTCGTCCAGCACGCCCAGCACGCCCACCACGGGGGTGGGGTGGATGGAGGAGTCGATCTGGCCCGGCTCGCCGGTGCCGTTGTAGAGCGAGACGTTGCCGCCGGTCACCGGGACGCCGAGGGTCTGGCAGGCGTCGGCCAGGCCGCGGATGGCCTCCACGAGCTGCCACATCGAGTCGGGGTCCTCCGGCGAGCCGAAGTTCAGGCAGTCCGTGACGGCCAGCGGCCGCGCGCCGGTCATCGCGACGTTGCGGTACGCCTCGGCCAGCGCGAGCTGCGCCCCGGTGTACGGGTCGAGCTTGGTGTACCGGCCGTTGGCGTCCGTGGACAGCGCCACGCCCAGGCCGGACGCCTCGTCGACGCGGACGATCCCGCCGTCGTCGGGCATGGCCATCTTGGTGTTGCCCTGCACGAAGCGGTCGTACTGGTCGGTGACCCACGCCTTGGAGGCGAGGTTCGGCGAGGCGAGCAGGCGCAGGAGGGTCGCCCGCAGCTCCTCGGCCGTGCCGGGACGGCGGTAGCGGGTCACGCCCTCGTCGGTGCTGACGCTGTCGGCCTGCAGCCCGTCCTGCCAGGCCGGGCGCGCGTACGGGCGGTCGTAGACCGGACCCTCGTGGGCGACCGTGCGCGGGTCGACGTCGACGATGCGCTGGCCGTGATGGTCGATGACGAGGCGGCCGGTGCCGGTGACCTCGCCGATGACGGACGTCTCCACGTCCCAGCGGGAGGTGATCGCGAGGAACTCCTCGAGCTTGTCGGGTCGGACGACGGCCATCATGCGCTCCTGCGACTCGGACATGAGGATCTCGCCGGGCGTCAGGGTGGGGTCGCGCAGCAGCACCTTGTCGAGCTCGACGTACATGCCCCCGTCGCCGTTGGAGGCCAGCTCCGACGTCGCGCACGAGATCCCGGCCGCGCCCAGGTCCTGGATGCCCTCGACGACCCGCGCCGCGTACAGCTCCAGGCAGCACTCGATGAGCACCTTCTCCATGAACGGGTCGCCGACCTGCACGCTCGGGCGCTTGCTCGGCTTCGTCTCGTCGAACGTCTCCGAGGCGAGGATGGACGCACCGCCGATGCCGTCGCCGCCGGTGCGGGCCCCGAACAGGACGACCTTGTTGCCGACGCCGGACGCGTTGGCCAGGTGGATGTCCTCGTGCCGCAGGACGCCCAGGCACAGCGCGTTGACCAGCGGGTTCCCCTGGTAGGACGGGTCGAAGACGACCTCGCCACCGATGTTCGGCAGCCCCAGGGAGTTGCCGTAGCCGCCGACGCCGGCGACGACGCCGTGCACCACCCGGGCGGTGTCGGGGTGGTCGATCGCACCGAACCGCAGCTGGTCCATGACGGCGACCGGACGCGCACCCATCGAGATGATGTCCCGGACGATGCCCCCGACGCCGGTCGCGGCGCCCTGGTAGGGCTCGACGAAGCTGGGGTGGTTGTGCGACTCGACCTTGAACGTGACCGCCCAGCCGTCGCCGATGTCCACGACGCCGGCGTTCTCGCCGATCCCGACGAGCAGGTGCTCCTTCATCGCCTCGGTCGTCTTGTCGCCGAACTGGCGCAGGTGGTTCTTCGACGACTTGTACGAGCAGTGCTCGGACCACATCACCGAGTACATGGCGAGCTCGCTCGCGGTGGGCCGACGGCCCAGGATGTCGACGATCCGCCCGTACTCGTCCGGCTTGAGGCCGAGCTCGGCGAACGGCAGGGACACCTCGGGGGTGGCTGCGGCTCTGCCGACGGTGTCGACGGTGTCGAGGTGCGCGAGGTCAGGCGCCGAGGTCATGGGGTTCCCTACCGGTGGCTCACGGGGACGGTGCCAGGCTACCCGCGCGCAGCGGCGATCCCGCCGGGCGTCCGTCGCCCGCGACCGTCCGGCGACGTCAGCCTGCGGTCGTGTAGCCGACGACGTCGATCATCACGCGGACGGCCTCGTCCGCCGCGAGGTCGGCGACGTAGCCCAGCCGACCGTCGTCGGAGAGCGGCACCAGCACGGTGCTCACGGTGTCCCCGACCGGGACGCTGACCGAACCCGGAGCCGTGGCGTCGGCGCCGAACAGCCGGACGGCGCCCGCTGCCGACGCCCCCGTGACGGACACCTCGACCAGCACCGCGGTCGCCCCGGCGGGGACGCCGTCACGACCTGCGACGAGCGTCGTCACCGGGGACCCGGCGCTGACGCCGCTGCGGTCCTCGAGACGCGACGCCGTGAGCTCCCCCAGCTCCGGGACCCAGAGGGCGAACCCGAGCGCGTCGACCGGCACGTAGGCGCTGCCGCCCCCGAGCGCGTAGCAGACGGCGAGCCCGACGTACGGGTCCGGCTCCTCGGCGAGGGGCGGTGTCGGCACGGGCGCGGGGGCCGGCGCCGGGGTCGGCGAGGGCGCCGGGACGGGCGTCGGTGCCGGGGTCGGGGCGGGGGTGGGTGTCGGGACCGGCGTCGGTGTCGGGGTCGGGACGGGGGTGGGTGTCGGGACCGGCGTGGGCGTCGGTGTCGGGACCGGGGTGGGCGTGGGCGTCGGTGTGGGAACCGGCGTGGGCGTCGGTGTCGGGACCGGCGTGGGCGTGGGAACCGGCGTCGGGACCGGGGTGGGCGTGGGCGTCGGCACCGGCGTGGGCGTCGGAGTCGGCGCGGGGACCGGCGTGGGCGTCGGGACAGGGACCGGCGTCGGGACCGGCGTCGGCGCTGGCGACGTCTCCGGGCCGACCGGCTCGGTCGGGAGGTCCGTGACGTATCCCGGCGACCGGTAGGAGGTCCCCGCCGTGCCGACCGGGACGTACTCGCCGGTGGGCGGCGTGCCGACCTTCACGAACGGCCACACCTCCGAGCCGGGGAGCTTGCCCTTGGGCCAGAGGAACCCGTCCCGCCACGACGGGTTCTTGGGGGCGGCCCACACGTCCTGGACCTTCATCGGCCACGTCGAGCTGTCCCGCCAGATCATGTAGGCGCTGTCCGGCGTCCCGTGGAGGTCCACCCGGCGGAAGTCGAACACCTCCGGCTTGGCGCCGTTGAAGTGCTGGTTGGGGAGCAGCATGAAGCCCTGGTACGTCGTGTGACCCGTCAGTCCGTCCACCAGCAGCTGGCGGGGACCGGCCCACGTCTGGATCACGTCGGCGTGCCAGCCGGACTGCGTCCCCTGCACGGTGTCCACCCGCATGTTCGCGAGCTGGACCACGGCGCCGAACCGCTGGTCGAGCTGGATGCCCTCCTGCAGACCCGGACCGGTGATCCGCATGCCCTCGACGTGCACGGTGCCGGTCTGGCCCTGCAGGTACAGGCCGCGACCCGCGTCGTACGGCGCGGTGAAGCCCTCGATCGGGATCTGGATCTCACCACCGATGAGCACGACGTTGCGCCCGCCGGTCAGGATGAGCCCACGGATGCCCTTCAGCGGCTCGGCCGGCATCTTGACGATGTAGTCCTTGGCCGGGTCCATCTTCAGCGCCCGCTTGGACTGGGTGACCGTGATCGTCTCCGGGTTGGTCAGCGCGGGTGGCGCCCAGGACAACGGCGTCGTCGCCGGGTCGGAGGTCGACGTGACGACGGCAGCGGTGTCGGCGGCGGCAGCGGCAGCGGGCTCCGGCGCGGTGACCGCTCCGGCGGCGGGCATCGTCACGCGTGCGAACGCGGTCAGGGAGACCAGGAGGATGGCGGCACCGGTCGCGACCATCCTGCGCGACGACGTCGTGACGGACCGCGACCACGACGCCGCGGCTGGCGGGCGACCGCGGCCGACGCGGGTGTTCGTGCTGCAGGTCATCGTGGATCTCCTCCGGGGGCGGCGACCGGCGTGACGCCCGGTCCCACGGCTGATCGACGCTCCGGCGTGCCGGTGTAGGCCCGGGCGCTGCAGGTCAGCGCGCATCACCTGAACGGGTCAGCCCACCGGTCGGCACCGCGGGGCACGCCCGTCGTGCCTGCGAGCGCGGGGTGTGGATCGGGTGAATGTCCGGGTGGGTGACCTCGCTCGACGGGGTCGACGGGCACCGCCGTCCGGCAGGATGAGCAGGTCGTCCGCGCACGCCCGCACGTGGGCCCGCCGGCGACGTCGTCCGACGCACGCACCCCCGAGGACCACCGTGACCCGCACCCGTGCCGACGCGCCGCACCGCATCCGGACGCCGGGCCCCACGACGCGCGCCCGTGTCGGGCGGGCGGCACGGGCGACCTCCGGCCTGCCCGTGACCCTCGCCCTCGCCGTCGCCCTCACCGGCTGCGGCGCGCTCGAGGGCGTGGTGTCGCCGCCCGCGCCCCCCGCACCGCCGGCCGCCTCGCCGGCCGCTCCCGAGCCGGCGCCGGCAGCGCCCACGGTCCCCACCGCCGACGCGGTCCGCTCGTCCGGCACCCCGGTCGACGTCGAGGGCGCGACGGTGCTGCACGTGCTGGCGGCCGGGTCCGCACCGGCGGTCCGCGTCGAGGCGGACGGGTCCGAGGCCGTGCTGATTCTCGACGCGGGGGACGCCGCAGGCGTCGTCGACGTCGTGCTCGCCGGCCCGGCGGGCGCCACGCTCGAGCCGCAGGACGACGGGTCGGTCGTGGTGCTGGCAGCGGACGGCGCGTTCCTCGGGGGCGCCGGCCGCCCGCTGCTCGGTCCCGGGGCCGCACCGGCGCGGGTCACGGCCGAGGAGGGCGGCGCGGTGCACCTGCAGGGGACCGGGACGATCACGGTCCGCGTCGCCGCGCACGCCGTGCTGGACACCGACTGGGGGGAGCGGGAGGGCGGCCGCTCGCTGGCCGTCGAGCCGTCGCCGTGGGCGCGGACCGCCGGGATGGCCGGTGAGGTCGGCGTGTGGGCCGAGCTCGTCCGGGCGGTCCCCGAGGCGGACTCCCCCACCATGCGGGACCAGCTGAGCTGTCACGTGATCGGCGCCCCGGACAAGGACACGTGGAACCTGGAGCCGTGGCGGCCGGACGTCGGCCTGATCATGACCCTCGCGGCGTCGTGCAACGCGACCTGACGCCGGTGCGACCGTGGGCCCCGGGGTGGTGACCTACGCTCGCCCCGCGGCGCGTCTCGCCGACGGAGATCGGCCGACCGGTCCGAGCACAGCAGAGCGGAGGTCGGCATGACGGTCCCGGCACGGACGGTCGCCGTCTGGAAGAACGAGTGGCTCCCCCGGTCCGAGACGTTCATCAAGAACCAGACGGCTGCGCTGTCCCGCTGGACCCCGGTCCGGGTCGGGTGGACGCGGGTCCACGACGGGATCGACCGGCCCGACATCGTGCTGCTGCCCGAACGGCTGTACAACACCCGCGCCCGCCGGGTGACGCGAACCGGAGCGGTCACGCGTCGGTATGCCCGGCAGCTGCGGCGTCGCGGCGTCGACCTCGTCCACGCGCACTTCGGCTTCGGGGCGATCGAGGTGCAGCCGATCGCCCGGGCGGCAGGCGTCCCCCTGGTCGCCACCTTCCACGGCGTCGACGTCACCGCGTACGCGACCGGGGACTCGTCGTGGACGCGGCTGTACCGGCAGCGCCTCCAGGACGTGTTCGCCTACAGCACCACGCTGATCGCCGTCTCCGGCCACATCGCCGACCGCCTCGTCGCCCTGGGTGCGCCGCCCGAGAAGGTCGTCGTGCACCACATCGGCGCGACGGTGTCGCCGCCCGTCGCCTCCACCGCGCCGGACGCGGGCGTCCTGTTCCTCGGTCGGCTGGTCGAGAAGAAGGGGGTCGAGGACCTCCTCCGTGCGGTGGCCGCCCTCCCGTCGCACCTGCGCGGCACCCCGGTCACCGTGGTCGGCTTCGGCCCGCTGGAGGAGCGGCTGCGGAGGACGGCGGACGAGCTGGGCGTCGACGCGCGCTTCGTCGGTGCCGCCTCGGCCGACGAGGTCCCGGGGTACATGCGCTCGGCCCGGGTGATCTGCGTGCCGTCGAAGACCGCCCCCGACGGCGACACCGAGGGCCTGCCGATGACCCTGCTGGAGGCGGCGGCGCAGGAGCGGCCGATCGTCGCGACCCGGCACGCCGGCATCCCCGAGTTCGTCACCGACGGGATGACAGGTCTGCTCAGCCCGGAGAGCTGCGTCAGCGCCCTGGCCGCGAACCTCGCCGCCGTCCTCGACGACGAGACGCTCTCGCGACGGCTCGGCACCGGGGCTCGCCGTCGCCTGGAGCAGGACTTCGACCTGACGACGCAGACCGCGCTGCTGGAGGACCTCTACGACGCAGCCCTCGGGTGACGACGTCCCACCCGGCGAGGCCCGGCGCGGGCGGCTGAGGCGACGGACGCCACGCTCCCGGGCGGCGGGTCGGTGGTGCGTGCCCGAGGGCCCGCACCACACTGGCTCCCATGCGCCTGCCCGTCATGCCACCCGTCCTGCCCATGCTGGCCAAGTCGGTCCCGCAGATCCCGGCCGGGCAGCGCTACGAGCCCAAGTGGGACGGCTTCCGGGCGATCGTGTTCCGTGACGGAGCCGAGGTCGAGATCGGCAGCCGCAACACCAAGCCGATCACCCGGTACTTCCCCGAGGTCGTGGACGCGGTCCGGGCCGAGCTGCCCGAGCGCTGCGTCGTCGACGGCGAGATCATCGTCGCCGGCACCGACTCGACCGGTCTGGACTTCGAGGCCCTCCTGCAGCGGATCCACCCTGCGGACTCCCGCGTGCGGATGCTGGCCCGCGACACCCCCGCCGTCCTGGTGGTGTTCGACCTCCTGGCCCTGGACGACGAGGACCTCACGGGACGCCCCTACGGGGAGCGTCGCGCACTCCTCGAGCAGGCGGTGCGAGGCGGCGGCCCCGGTGTGTACCTCACGCCGGTCACCGACGACCTGGCGGTCGCGCAGCAGTGGTTCGAGGTCTTCGAGGGTGCCGGGCTGGACGGCGTCGTCGCCAAGGACCCCGCGCTCGCCTACCAGCCCGACAAGCGCGTCATGGCGAAGATCAAGCACGAGCGCACGGCCGACTGCGTGGTGGCGGGCTACCGCGTGCACAAGTCGGCCGACGACGCGATCGGCTCCCTCCTGCTGGGGTTGCACGACCAGGCGGGGACGCTGGTGTCGGTGGGCGTGACCAGCTCCTTCCCGATGGCCCGACGCAAGGAGCTGTTCGCCGAGCTGCAGCCCCTGGTCACCGACGCCGGCGACCACCCGTGGACGGCGCAGGCACAGGCGTCCGGCACGCGCACCCCGCGCGAGGCCGAGACCAGCCGCTGGAACCGCAGCAAGGACCTGAGCTTCACGCCGCTGCGGCCCGAGCGGGTGGCCGAGGTGCGCTACGACCACATGGAGGGGGTGCGGTTCCGGCACACCACCCAGTTCGTCCGGTGGCGCCCGGATCGCGACCCGGCGAGCTGCACCTACGCCCAGCTCGAGGTCCCGGTGCGGTTCCACCTCGCGGACGTGCTGTCCGGCGGGTGACGTCCCAGGATGTCCGCGTGGACACCTTCACGCGCGACGGGCTGACGTTCGACGTCCGGGACCACGGACCGGTCGACGGCCCGGCCGTCGTCTGCCTGCACGGCTTCCCGCAGGACGGGTCCGCGTTCGACGACGTCGCCCGGCTGCTCGCCGCCCAGGGGCTGCGGGTCCTCGTGCCGGACCAGCGCGGGTACTCCCCCCGGGCGCGCCCGCAGGGCCGGGCCGCCTACACGCTGCGGGAGGTCGTCGACGACGTCGTCGCGCTCCTCGACGCGGCCGGTGTGCAGCGCGCCCACGTCGTCGGGCACGACTGGGGCGGTGCGGTCGCCTGGACGTTCGCCAGCCGGCGCGCGGACCGGACCCTGTCGGTGACCGCCGTGTCCACACCCCACCCGGCCGCCATGACGCGCAGCATCCCGCGCAGCAGCCAGCCGCTGCGCTCCGCCTACATGGCCGGCTTCCAGCTGCCGTGGCTGCCCGAGCGCCTGCTCACCGCGAACGGTGGCGCCCGGCTCCGGCAGGCGCTGCTGTCCACGGGGCTGGACGAGGACCGCGTCGAGCACTACGTCCGCCGCCTGCTCGGTCCGGGCGCCATGACGGCCGCGCTGAACTGGTACCGCGCCATCCCGTTCGGCCGGGACCTCACCGCCGGGATCGTCCACGTGCCGGCCGGCTTCGTGTACGGGCGCCGGGACCGGTTCTTCTCCCCGACCGCGGTCCGCGCGACCGGGCGGTACGTGCGCGGCCCGTTGCGCATCGTCGCCCTCGACACCGGGCACTGGCTGCCCGAGCAGCGGTCCGACCGGGTCGCCGAGGTGGTCCTGGGGCGCGTGCGGACGACGGCACGGGCGACCTGAGCCTGCGCTGCCGACGTGCGCGCGCGACCGGCTGCCGGGCTGGCGCGGCGCTCCGCGTCCTCGGTGTGGGACCCTGGTCCGGCATCCTGCGGACAGGCGGTGTTCACCCGACAGGGGTTGACGTCGGGCACGAATTCACCCTGGCCCGGGACGTCGCGGGCCCGGTCGCCCCGCTAGGTTCGTCGCAGACCGGACGGCTGCTGCTGCAACCTGTCCCGCTCTTCGCGCCGCGACGGTCTCGTCGGGCGCACGTCCCCCAGAGAGGTACCGATGGGCACCGCAGACGCCATCGCGATCGTGTTCGCAGGCGGCATCGGCTCGCGGATGACCAACGCGGCGCAGCCCAAGCAGTTCCTGCCGGTCGAGGGCAAGCCGATCCTGGTGCACACGCTGGAGCACTTCCAGAAGCACCCGGAGGTCAGGGCCATCTACATCGCCACGCTGGCGTCCCACGTCGAGGACACCTGGGAGCTCGTCCGGCGGTTCGGCCTGGACAAGGTGCGCCGGGTCGTCCCGGGCGGCGCGAGCGCGCAGGGGTCGATCCTCAACGGCATGCGCTGCGCGCTCGAGGACGGCACACCCGAGGACGCCGTGGCGCTCGTGCACGACGGCGTGCGTCCGCTGATCAACCAGGCGCTGATCACCGACAACATCGCCCTGGCACGCAGCCGGGGCAACGCGATCACGGCCATCCCGTGCTTCGAGACCATAGCCCGCTCCACCGACGGGGCGCACACGATCGAGTCGGTCACCCGGCGCGACGAGATGCACATCCTGCAGGCGCCGCAGACGGTCACCCTGGGCCGGGCGTTCCGGCTGAACGTCCGCTCCGAGGAGGACGGGCTGCTCGGGGACTTCGTCGACCAGGCCCAGCTGCTGACCCACTACGGCGAGACGATGCACCTGGTGCCGGGCTTCCGCGGCAACGTGAAGATCACCACGGACCTGGACTACCTGCAGTACCAGATCCTCGCCGCCTCGGGTCACCTGGCCGCCGTCATCGGCGGCACGGACCCCGGCGCCCCGGCCGCCGCGTAGACCGACCGCGCCGCGACCGGTGAGGCGGGACGGGCACGGCCACCGGGTGCGGCCCTCGCCGTCCCGGCCGCGGGAGGGTGCCCCGAACGGGCACCGGGTGAACCTGCGGCCGGACCCCCCTTCCGCCGCCGTCCCGGCGGTGACCGGCCCGTACACTCACCAGGACGACGCGTCCGCGAGCCACCGTCCTGCCACGGCGGCAGCACGTCGTCCCTCGCCCGACTGCGCTGCAGGCCTCCGCCGCGCGCGATCGGCACCGGAGCACATGCCAGCAGTACGCCGTCCGTGGTGCGGCACATCGATGAAGGGATCGCCCTGTGCTGTCTGATCTGCGACGCCGCCTGCTCGGACGCCTGCGGTGGTACTGGCTGCGCGAGGAGGCGGTCGCTGGGGCGACGTGGCTGGCCATGCGCGTGCTGCCGGCCAAGCCGGTCGCCCTCGTCCACGGCTTCCCGGACTCCGAGGGGAACGCCGTCGAGGTCGTGCGCGGGCTGGTCCGCCGGTACCCGGGGACCGTCCTGTGGCTGCACAACGGACCGGAGCCGAGCGAGGAGATGCGGCACCTGGACGTGCCCGCCGGGAAGGTCGCGTTCGCCCAGGTCAACACGCTGCCGGCGATCCGCGCCGTCGGTCAGGCTGAGGCGGTGTTCTTCACGCACGGCATGAAGACGGCGGTCCGGCCGCCGCGGTCGCGCCTCGTCGTGAACCTCTGGCACGGTGACGGCCCCAAGGCCACGATCACGCTGCCCCGCTGCGCCTCCACCGTGGCCGTGGCCGCGACCCACCTGTGGGCCGCGGAGAAGGCCCGGATCTTCGGGCTGCGCACCACGGATGTCGCCGTGGTCGGCAACCCCCGCGTCGACTCCGCCCGGCTGCGTGAGGTGTCCGAGACCCGGCGGCTGCTGGGACTCGGCGACGGCGGCGAGCGCATCGTGCTGTGGATGCCCACCTTCCGGCAGGGCCACGACGGGCGGCACTTCTCCTTCACCGACGGCGAGCCGCTCAGCAGCACGGTGGACGCGGCGATCACCGTGCCCGCCGGGGTGCGCCTGCTCGTCAAGCCGCACCCGATGGACACCGACGACTACTCCGCGCTCGGCGCGACGGTCCTGACGAACGGCGACCTCGCGAAGGCGGGCGTGACGCTCGCCCAGCTGCTCGCTGCTGCCGACGCGCTGATGAGCGACGCGTCCAGCGTCTGGGTGGACTTCCTCGGCTTCGACCGCCCGGTGGGGTTCTTCCTCCCCGACTTCGACCGGTACGCCGACACCCGCGGCTACAACGTGCCCGACCTCCTCGAGGTGCTGCCCGGCCCGGTCCTGCCGGACCTGGCCGCCGTGAGCGCCTTCCTGGCCGAGGTCCGGGACGGGCGCGCCGCACCGCCGCGGACCTTCGACGCCTTCGCGAGGATCGGGTACCACGCCGAGCCGCCGGTCACCGACCACCTCCTGACCTGGCTGGACGACTACCAGCGGGCCCGCGGCGCGCGGACGCTGTTCGCCGGGTCCGCCGCCGTACCCGGCGCCGCGCGCTGAGCGCGCCGGTGCACCGACCGGCACGTCGTCGTGGCGGCGCCCCGGTGCCCGCCCCCGTCAGGGCGGCGCCGGACGCCCGTCCGCGACTGGTTGGATGGGCACGGAGGACGACGGACCCGAGCCCGACGACCCGGAGGGCCGGCGCGGGGCGCCACGCCGTCCGCAGACCGCACGACAGCACGGCCGGACGCAGTCACGCGAGCCGCCGACCCGAGGGGAGCGCATGAGCGACAAGGCCCTGATCTTCCTGTCCTACGGCGGACAGCCGAAAAACATCGCCGAGACCACGTACGCGGTCCTGTCGGCGCGCCGCGCCGTCGGCGCCGACCGGGACATCGACCTCGTGCTGTACACCGACCGGCCCGACCTCTACGCGGACCTCCCCGCCGAGCTCAGGACCATCACGCCCGCCGAGCTCACCCGGTGGGCGGGACCTGACGGCTACGCGCACCGGCGCAAGATCGCGGTGCTCGACGACGCCCTGACGTCGCTGCAGGTCCCGGTGGCCCTCGTCGACTCCGACACGTGGTTCCGCAGGCCGGCGGCCCGGCTCTTCGAGCGGATCGCACCCGGCCGGACCGTCATGCACCTGCGCGAGGGGAACCTGGACGAGGGGCGCGAACCGGACCAGGCGGTCGCCGCCCAGCTGGACGGCATGACGTGCACGCGTCTCGACGGCGGGGTGCACACCCTGACCCGGGACATGCCGATGTGGAACTCCGGCGTCGTGGGCATCCACCCCCACGACGGCCACCTCGTCCGCGAGGCCATGCACCTGACCGACCAGCTCTACCCCGCGCACCGGGACTTCTTCACCCTCGAGCAGCTCGCGGTGAGCTGCTTCCTGGACACCGGCACCGACGTGTCGGCGTCGTCCGACGTCGTCTACCACTACTGGCACGACATCGTCCGCGCGCCGTTCGACGCGGCACTCCCGTCCCTGCTCGAGCGCACGGCCTCGCTGCCGCTCCCCCAGCGACTCGAGGTCCTGCACCGGCACCGTCCCCGCCTCAGGGGTCGCGACCGGGCGAAGTTCCTCGCCCGCGAGCTGCTGCGCGCCTCGGGACGACGCACCAAGTCGGTCCGCTCCAGCGCCACCTAGGCGCGACGCGCCGGGCGACGCCGGCGGGCACGTCAGCGGGGGGCGGGCCCGCCGGGACTGCCGCGGCCGCGCCCGGACACGCCCTACCCGGCGGACCCGGCGCCCGGCGTCACGCGGACGGCGCGACGCGCGGCCGCCCGGTCGAGGTGCTCCATCGTGAGCTCGTCGGCCTCGCACGAGATCGCCAGGCCCTGCGCGGCGGCCACCGACGCGATCTGCACCTGGTGGTCGTCGACGTGCTCGTCGAACGCCGCGCGACGCGGGACGACCACGGGGACCTTCCCCCCGTCCAGGCAGGTCAGCAGCGTGCCGACGCCCGCATGGGCGATGACGACGTCCGCCCAGCGCACCGTCGCACGAAATTCCTCGTGCGAGATCACGCCGACGGTGCTGATCGGGAGCCCGGGCACGTCCCCGGCGCCGGTCTGCCACACCACCTCGATCTCGGGCGGCAGCACCTGCAGCAGTCGCTCGACCAGGCGACGGAAGAAGTAGTCCTGCTGGGTGCCCAGCGTCACGAAGACGCGGGTGGGCCGGGTCCCGCTCGCCTCGACCGTGGTGAAGGCGTCCAGGAGGCTGAACTCGTACTTCCACCGACGCGAGGCGTTGTGCGCGTACTGGGTGTAGACGGGGACCCACGGGACCAGCCGCAGGACCTGACCGGTCATGGACGGCCGGCCCACCCGGGCCAGCGACTCGATGTACCGCGGCCGGGCGCCGACCAGCCGCGAGGCGGGGAGCACCGCCAGGGCCAGGGCCGCGCCGGTGCTGTAGACGCGGTCGACGTCGTTGTCCCGCAGGATCTTCAGCAGCCCGGGGGCGTGGACGAGGACGGACCGCCAGTCGCGGGGGTAGATGTGCTCGACCAGGAAGGTCGTCTCGCCGCTCAGCATGCTGGAGCTCTGCGGGGCGGGGTGGGTGATCCAGATGGCGTCCTGGTGCCGCTCGGGCTCGAGCATCGCGGCCATCATGCGCATCTCCATCAGGTGCCCGCCGGCCGTGGCGACGAACGCCGGCCTGGTGGTCCGGGACCGACGCGCCGAGATGCGGTCCAGCAGGGACATGGCCGACGACCGGGCGAAGGCTGCGCGCACGGACCCCGGTGGGCGGGGTCTGCGTGAGCGATGGAGCGGGGCCATGCGTGCCCTTTCGTTCGGGACGTCGGTGATGTCGCGACCTCCTCGGTCGTGGCGCAGGGCCGCAGTGACGACCCCTGGTTCTACCAGCGATGGTGCCCCCGGCGCTGGCGGGAGGCACCCACCGCGGGGGCGGCGACCTACCCGGCCGCCACCATCCGGCGGTACATGTCCTCCAGGCCGACGGCCGGGCTCCATCCGAGAGCTCGCAGCCTGCTCGTGTCCAGCGGGAGCTTCCGGGTGGGGGCGTAGCCGCGCGTGCCGGCGTCCCCGGCGTCCACGCGGACCTCGACCGGCACGGGCCCGAGGCGGCTCGCGACCAGCTCGGCCATCGCCCGGACCGAGCAGTACGTGGTCTCGTTCCCGGCGTTGTAGGCCTGACCGACCTCACCCGCCAGCAGGACCGTGAGGACGGCGGTCACCGCGTCAGCCGTGTAGAGGTAGCACTGCTCGCTCTCCCCGGCGGTGTGCAGGACGATGTCCCGGCCCTCGAGCGCGCTGCGCGCGAACTGGACGAACACCCGCGCGTCGTCGAGCGCGAAGCCGGGCCCGAACGTCTGGGCGAGGCGGACCACCGTCGCCGGCACGCCGTACTCGGTCGCGTAGGCCGCGCAGAGGGCCTCGGCCATGCGCTTGCTCTCCGGGTACGAGCTGCGGACCTGCATCGGGTCGAGGGTGTCGAAGGTCGACTCCGTGATCCGCCGGCTGCCGTCCGGCGACCCGTACACCTCCATGCTCGACAGGTACGCCACGGAGGTCGTCCCCTTGTCCCGCGCCAGCTCGAGGACCCGCTCGGTGCCACCGACGGCCGTGCGGATCGTCTCGACGGGGCGGGTGACGAAGTCGCGGCTGGAGGTCACGCTCGCCCCGTGCACCACGTGGTCCACCGGCTCGCGCGGCGTCGGGAAGGACCGGACGTCCCCGGCGACGAACGTCAGCGGAGCCGCGGCGGCCAGCGGCGAGGCGAAGGCCTGCTCGGCCCGTGCCACGTCACGCACCACGGCGAGCACGCGGATGCCGGCGTCGTGCGTGAGGGAGTACCAGAG
Source organism: Cellulomonas aerilata (assembly GCF_007991755.1). GTDB lineage: Bacteria > Actinomycetota > Actinomycetes > Actinomycetales > Cellulomonadaceae > Pengzhenrongella > Pengzhenrongella aerilata. The sequence goes on from NZ_BJYY01000017.1 coordinate 46,132, forward strand.
CAGGGCGCGGGTCAGGGCGGACCCGATCATCCCCGTCGCTCCGGTGACGAGGACGGTGCGGCCGTGCAGGGACTGCCAGGGCACCTCCGGTGCGGCGCAGATCCGCTCGAGGTCCTCGGCGACGACGTGGTGCTCGGGCCACACAGGCGCACTCCCTCCACGACGTGGTGCGGTCGACGGTCGCCAGCATGGCACGCCCGGCACCGGTCCTCGTCCGTCCTCGGGACCCGGGGGACGCGGCGCCGTCAGGCGACGTGCCCCGCGACGTGGCCGGCGGTCATGCGGCGGTACATCTCCTCCAGGCCCACGGTGGGACGCCATCCCAGGGCCCGCAGCTTGGAGGTGTCCAGGTCCATCTTCAGCGTCGGCGCGTAGCCGTGCGTCCGGACGTCCCCCGCCTCGACACGGACCTGGACGGGACGGGGACCGACGGTCGCCGCGACGAGGTCGGCCATCTCCCGGATCGAGCAGTACGTCTCCTCGTTCGCGGCGTTGTACGCCTGGCCGCTCTCGCCCGTCAGCAGGACCGTCAGGATGGCCGTGACGGCGTCCGCCGTGTAGAGGTAGCTCCGCCGCGTCTCGCCCGTGGTGTGCAGCACGACGTCCCGGCCCTCGACCGCGCTGCGGGCGAGCTGGGCGAACACCCGGGTGTCGCCGAGCGAGACGCCCGGGCCGAAGGTCTGGGTCAGCCGCAGCACCTTGGCCGGCACGGCGTGCTCGGCGGCGTAGGCCGCGCACAGCGCCTCCGCCATGCGCTTGCTCTCCGGGTAGGAGCTGCGGACCTGCATGGGGTCGAGGCTGTCGAACGTGGACTCCGTGACCCGCCGGCTGCCGTCCGGCGCGCCGTAGACCTCCATGCTCGACAGGTACACGAGCGACCGGACGCGGTGCTCGCGCGCGAGCTCCAGGACCCGCTCCGTCCCCTGCAGCGCGGTGCGGATGGTCTCGACCGGGCGGGCGACGAAGTCCTGGCTCGCCGTGACGCTCGCCCCGTGCACGACGTGGTCGACCTGCCGCTCGAGCGCTCCGAAGGTCTCGACGTCGCCGCGGACCAACGACAGGGGCGATCCCGCGGCGAGCGGGGCCGCGAACGTGCGCTCGCCCTTCCCGAGGTCGCGCACCAGGGCGACGACCCGCAGGCCCGCCCCGTGGGTGGCCTCGTACCACAGCAGCGACTTCACCAGCGCCGTGCCGATCAGGCCGGTGGCGCCGGTCACCAGGACCGTGGTGCCGTGCAGCGCCTGCCACGGGACCGCGGGCGACGTGCAGGTGCGCTGGAGGTCCTCGCGGACGACGTCGGACTCGTGCCACACGGTGCGGGCTCCTGGAGGGCGGGCTGGATGAGGGCGCGCCAGCATGACACGCGGCGCACGGCTCCCGGCCCCGGCCGGCCGCACGCCGGCCGTGGGACGCGCGGCCGGCGCGGCTCGAGCGGGTGAACCTGCGCCGGCGGACGGCTCCGGACGCCGGGCGTCCGGTACCAGCGGATAGACTCCGGCGGACGACCGCCGACCGCCCGCCCGTGGACGAGGCTCGACGAGAGGCCGTCGGAGGCTGCACCGGTGCCGCGGGATCGCCGCGGCGGGACCGCGCAGCCGGCACCGGGCCGGTGCCAGGCACCGCCGCTCACGGCGTCCGTGCCACGACGAAGGGAACGACAGGTGCTCTCTGAGGTGCGTCGCCGTGTGCTCGGCGGTCTGCCGTGGTGCCGGCTGCGCGAGCAGGTCCGGGCCGTGCCGGTCGCCTCCCCGACGCAGGTGACGGCGTGACGAACCGCCCGTCGCCCGCCGGGGGGTCTGCCGCGTCACCCGAGCCCGACCAGGCCCCGCTCGTCCCGCCGGAGCCCGACCCGTCCAACACGGACGGGCGCACGCAGACCGACGGGCACCGGGACGGGGACGGGGACGGACTGCGCGAGCGTGCCGTGTCGGGCGTGCTGTGGACCGCCGTCGAGAAGTGGTCCGTGCGGCTGAGCACCCTGGTCGGCTTCATCGTCCTGGGGAATCTGCTCTCTCCCCTCGCGTTCGGGATCGTGGCGCTCGCCATGACCTTCATCAGCTTCCTCGAGACCGTGGCCGACGGCGGCTTCGCCGGCTATCTCGTCCAGAAGAAGAAGCTGACGGACGCGTCGGTGCACACCGCCTTCATCGTCAGCTCCTCCATGGCGCTGCTCCTCTCCGTCGGCCTGGTGGCCCTCGCGCCGCCGGCGAGCGAGCTGCTCGACGTGCCCGAGCTGCGCCGTGTGCTCCCGGCCCTCGCGGTGTACCTCTTCATCGCCGGGATGTCCGTCGTGCCCGCGGCGCTCATGTCCCGCGAGATGCGGTTCAAGCAGCTCGCGATGCGTCAGATGACCGCGACGGCGATCTCCATCGCGGTCGCCATCGGGCTGGCCGTCGGCGGGGCGGGCGTGTGGGCCCTGGTCGGGCAGTCGCTCACCCGCGCGGTCGTGTCCTTCATCGCGCTGTGGGTCACCAGCGACTTCCGTCCCCGCTGGTACTTCGACCGTGCCGAGGCGCGCGTGATGACGGCGTACGGCAGCAAGGCGCTGGCGGTGAACCTGCAGACCCAGGTGCGCACGCAGGGTGAGCTCTTCATCATCGGGGCGCTCGCCGGCCCCACGACCCTCGGGTTCTGGACGGTGGCCGGCCGCCTCGTCGGGGTCGTCGTCGACGTGTTCTCGTCCGTGGTCGGCGCGGTGGCGCACCCGCTGTTCGCGCGCCTGCAGGACGCGCCCGAGCGGCTGGCCCGCGCCGTCGGGACCACCCGCGCGCTGACCGCCCTGGTGCTCGTGCCCGCGCTGGTCCTGACGTCGCTGGTCAGCAAGGACGTCGTGCCCGCGGTCTTCGGTGACCAGTGGACCCCGACCACGACGGTGGCGTCGATCCTGGCCCTGTCGGCCCTGCTGCAAACCGTCGGGAACTTCGACCGGTCGGCGTTGCTGGCCACGGGCCACCCGGGCGCCGAGCTGTGGGTGACCACGGTGTTCCTGGTCATCCAGCTGACGCTAGCGGTGATGTTCCACGACGACCTGGTGAAGCTGGCCATCGGTGTCGGCATCTCGATGGCTCTGGCCGTCCCGGTCCGGCTCCTGCTCGTGCGCCGGTTGCTCCACGTGCCGGCGCGCGGCTTCGCGCCCACCGCCGCGGTGTTCCTGGCCGGCGGCCTGGCCGCTGCCGCCGTCGTGGCGGCCGAGGCGCTGCTCGGCCTGGAGGGCGTGGCCTACGTGGCCCTCGCCGTCGTCGTCGGGCTGGTCGTCTACGCGGGCGTCGTCATGCTGGTGGCCCGCCCGGTCGCCATGGAGCTGGTCGGGATCGCCCGCGGGGTCCTGCAGCGCAGGTCACGCACCAAGGCGGCCTGATCCTCGAGCGGTTGTGGCACAGGTCACACCGGATTTCACCTCCACGTCCACCCGTTCGGCCGATCACTTCTGTGTCCACGAAAGGGCAGACCCGTCGCGAGGCGGGGACGCAAAGCCATGGGACCCACGCGGTTCGCCAGGCCACCGAAACGACACGGAGAAGACGATGCACCGAACGCTGTCCCCGCACGCCCGCGCCTCGCGCGCGCTGTCCACGGCGCGGCGCCTGACGGCGGGCCTCGCGGCCGCCACCGTCGCCGGCGCCCTCCTCACCGGTGTGACCGCGACCGCCGCGCAGGCCCAGACGATCCCGTCCGGCCCGCCCCACGGCAACTTCGACGGGGCCACGGCCGTGTCCGGCGGGCTGAAGGTCCGCGGCTGGGCCGCCGATGCCGACACGACGAGCGCGCTCACGGTGAAGATCACCGTCGGGGGCGCCACGACCCAGATCCAGACCGGCGTCGCCCGGCCCGACGTCCCGAAGGTGTTCCCGCAGTTCGGACCTGCCACGGGCTGGGAGACGGTGCTGCCCCTGCCGACCGGCAGCCACACGGTCTGCGTCACGGTGGTCAACGTCGGGCCCGGCCAGGACAAGACCTTCCCGTGCCGCACCGCCGTGGTGACCTCGGGCACCCCGACCGCCGACACCGCCACCACCACGGCGAGGACGCTGACGTGGGCGCCGCCCGCGCTGACGAGCCCGACCACCATCACCATCTCGGCCACCAACCGCCAGCCGCGCCTGGAGGCCGGCAAGGACTACATCATCAAGATGCCCAGCACCCCGCTCGAGGGCCTCAAGGGGCTCATCCTCAGCGGCGGCCGCAACGTCGTGCTGATCGGCGGCGAGGTCAAGATCTCCCAGGTGGGCACCACCTCCGAGTCCCTGCGAGGCCTGCTGCTCAAGGACCAGACCGGCACCGTGCACATCGAGGGGCTGCGGATCACCGGCGGCACCCTCGCCGAGGGCATCAACATCGACCAGCGCCTGGGCGCCACCGTCCAGCTGCAGAACATCCGGGTGGACACCGTCCACGGGACCCAGGCGGGGCTCCACGCGGACGTCATCCAGTCGTGGGCGGGCCCCAAGGTCCTGCGCATCGACGGACTGACCGGCTACACCAACTACCAGGGGCTGTTCCTGCTCCCGACGCAGTTCGGCACGGCGGCGCCGCAGCTGTTCGACCTGCGCAACGTCAACATCGTCGGCACGACCGGCAGCGCGTACCTCTTCTGGCGTGACAACGGCACCTGGCCCGCGACGACCCAGAACGTCTGGGCCTCCACCTCGCAGGTCGGGGTCGGCCGCGGCCAGTACCTGATGGGCAACTGGTCCGGCGTCCTCTCGGGCAAGCCGGCCACCGGGGACATGGTCCCCGTCGGCAGGGCCGGGCTGGGCTACGCGTCGCCGGGCTACACCCGCTGACACCCCGGCGGCGGCGACGCCGCAGCTCCACCACGAGGCGGCTCGCTCCGGCGGGCCGCCTCGTCGCGTCCCCGGGCGGTCGCGTCCCCAGGCAGTCGGGAGCCCGTGCGGGCCGAGAGCCGGCCCGGTTCGCCGCGCGGCACCCGTGACCCGTCTCGTCACCGAGCGACCGGGCGACGCGCACCCCCCGAACGGCCGTCCCCCGGACGCGGTAACGGGCTCTGCCGACCGTGTGAACAACCCCCGCTGCCGTCCGCCCCCGGACGTCGAGCGCTCAATCGGGACCCCGGGGACCGATGGGTCGGGTGAGCGGCTGGACCCAGCCGTCACCGCCCACCCGAGGACTGTTCCCATGCTCCGCACGCTCACGTCCCACCGCAGCGGCACCCCTCGGCGACCCGCGACCCGCCCGCTGCGCCGTGCCGCCGCCGCTCTGGTGGCCGCCGTCACGCTCGTGGGCGTGCCGGCCGGGGGTGCGACCGCCACGGACGCCGCCCCGTCCACCCCTGCGACGTCGTCGGTCCCGAGCACACGCTCGCCGCTGACCTGGCAGCCGCCGGCACTGACCGCACCCACCACGGTGAAGGTCTCGGCCACGAACCGGCACCTGAAGCTCGACGACACCAAGGACTACGTCGTCTCGATGCCCGCGACACCGCTGACCGGGCTGGACGGCCTGATCGTCAGCGGCGGGCGCAACGTCGTGCTGATCGGCGGCCGGATCGAGCTCCCCGCCGAGGCCATCACCGGCACGGTGCACGCGGGACGCGGCCTGCTCCTCAAGGGCCAGACCGGGACGGTGCACGTGGAGGGGCTGCACATCACGGGCCCCGGCCTGGAGGAGGGCATCAACATCGACGCCGCCCAGGCCACCGTGCAGCTGCAGAACATCCGGGTCGACCTCGTGCACGGCTACGAGGCCGGGCACCACGCCGACGTCATCCAGACCTGGGCAGGCCCGCGGATCCTGCGGGTGGACGGCCTCACGGGCCACACCCAGTACCAGGGCCTGTTCTTCCTGCCGACGCAGTACGGCGCGGCGCAGCCCGAGCTCTACGACCTGCGCCGCACCGACATCCACGGGACCCCGGACAGCGCGTACATGATCTGGCGCGACGGCAAGGCCTGGCCGCTCACCGTCTCCGAGGTGTACGTCGCCCCGAGGAACCCGTCCTGGCGCGACGGGTTCCTGTGGCCCAAGGGCACGGCGCAGGGCACCGCCAGCTGGCCGCTGGTCAAGGTCGGCGCGCCCCCGGTCGGCGAGTTCGTCCCGCTCGCCGACGTGGGCCTGGGCTACACCTCCCCCGGCTACGCCACCACGACGCCCCCGGCCACCGACCCCGCGCGGGACGTGCTCGCCGAGGTCGTCGCGGTCAACCCGCCCGTGGGCGCACTGGAGGCCGTGACGCCGGTCCCCGGCGGTCTGCGGGTCACGGGCTGGGCCACGGACCGCGACACCACCGGCCCGGTGTCCGTCGACCTCTCCGTCGGCGGCACGACCCGCCGTGTCGTGGCCGACCGAGCGCGCACCACGGGGTCCGAGCCCGGCGCCGCCCCGCTCACCGGCTTCGACACCGTCGTGCCCCTGCCGGCCGGCACGCACCAGGTCTGCGCCGTCGCGGTCGACATCGGCTCGGGCGAGGACACCGCGCTCGGCTGCGCAGCCGCCACGGTCGCCGACACCACGGCGCCGACGTTCACCGCCGCGCCGGTCCTGCGCCTGCGGACCGGGGACGTCAGCGCCGCCGGCGCAGTCCCGGTGACCGTGCGATGGGCCGTCGGTGACGACGTGGGCGTCAGCGGCACCACCGTGCTCCAGCCCGTCACGGGGGCGTACGCGCCGGACGTCACCACCGCCGACCACGTCGCCTTCCCCGGGGCCTCGACCTGGACCGTGGGGGCGCACGACGCCGCCGGCAACGTCGGGACGTCGTCCGCCGACGCCACGGTCACCCTCGTCCCGGAGGGCGACACCACCCGGTACGAGTACTGGTGGCGGACGGGGACCACGCAGTACCTCGGCGGCACGGCGCTGCGCAGCAACCGGGGCGGCGCCTCGATGAGCCACAGCTTCACCGGCAGCAGCGTCGCGTGGATCGCGTCGCTGGAGGCGTCCGGCGGGCGCGCCGACGTCTACGTCGACGGGGTCAAGGAGGCGACCGTGGACCTCGCGTCGCCCACCACCGTCAACCGGTCGGCCGTCTTCACGCGCAGCTGGGACACCTCCGGCACCCACACCGTGAAGGTCGTGGTGGTGGGCTGGACGGGCAACGTCACGAGCGACGGGTTCGTCACGCTCCGCTGACCTCCCGACCGCGCTCGGCGATGCACGGAGCACGGCCCACCGGGGCAGCGGACGGGGAAACCCGTCCGCTGCCCCGACGTGCGAAATCTCTCAACGTACAACGTGATTGCGGTTTGCGTCTTGCCTGAGACCGAATCGTGCCCGTACCGTGACCGCGCCCATCGGGGGCACCTTGTCGGGGGGCAAGTGCTGCCCTCCCCTGTGGACCGTGCGCTGCACGGTCCTCCGACGACACGGAGTCCTCGTGCCCCGACGCCTCACGAACGTGCCCGCCGCTCGACCCCATCGGCCCAGCCTGCGCTCCCGGGTGACCGGCGGCCTCACCGCCGCCGCAGTCCTGGGGACGATGCTCGTCGCCGCCGCCCTGCCGGCCCACGCGGTGACCCCGTCTGCCGCCGGGACCCTCGACGCAGCCCTGGCCACGACCACGACGTCGCCCAAGCTGACGTGGCGGCCGCCCGCGCTGACCAGCCCCACCACGGTGACCGTCTCCTCGACGAAGCACAACCTGTCCCTCGCCGCCGGCAGGGACTACATCATCAAGATGCCGACGACGCCGCTCGACGTCCGTGGGGGCCTGACCATCGCCGGCGGTCGCAACGTCGTCCTGATCGGCGGCGAGATCCGCAGCACCCGGACCAGCTCCGTCGCCAACGACAAGCGCGGCCTGTACCTCGTCAACCAGACGGGCACGCTGCACGTCGAGGGCCTGAAGATCACCGGCAGCACCCTGGCGGAGGGCATCAACCTCGACCAGCGCGCCGGGGGCACGGTCCAGCTGCAGAACATCCGCGTCGACACCGTGTACGGCAGCCTGAACGGGCACCACGCCGACGTCCTGCAGACGTGGGGCGGACCGGCGACCCTGCGGGTGGACCGGCTGACCGGCTACACGACCTACCAGGGCTTCATGTTCCAGCCCACGCAGTTCGGCTCGCCGAGCCCCAAGCTGTTCGACCTGCGCAACATCAACATCGTGGGTCGGACCGGCAGCGGCTACCTGATGTGGCGGGACGGCAAGACGTGGCCGATGAAGATCACGAACGTCTGGGGGAAGCCGTCCATCACCGGGCTCCCGCGGGGGCAGTGGCTGCGCCCGGACAACACCACCTACGGCTTCGGCTACGTCAAGGTCGGGACCCCGTCCACCGGCGACTTCGTGCCGGCGACCCGCGCCGGCACGGCGTACGTCTCGCCCGGCTACCTCTGAGCCGACGGGACGGCCCTCAGCGGCGCCCGGGACCGAGCGGCTCCGGGCGCCGCTGATCCACGCCGCACGACGCCGGACGAGGACGGGCACGGGGTCGCCTACCCCGTGCCCGTCGTTGTCTTCTGTCAGAGAGCGGGGTGACCGGCCCGCTCGAGGTGGTCCAGCGTCCCCTGCTGCTGCACGATGCGGCGCACCAGCCGCGCGACGGCGACCGCGACCCGCGGGTCCGGCACGCGGGTGCTGGCGCGCAGCGCCGGGATCAGCGCTCCGAGCACGAGGCGGCGCACGGCCGGACGACGGCTCGCCCCCACGACCACGGCCACCGGCGCCGGCAGCCCCGCGGTGTAGACGTCGACGTCCTCGGCGGCGGAGTCCGGGTGCCGCAGCGACAGCTCGGCGCGGCCGGCGCCCTCGCGCCAGCTGTCCCGCAGGAACTGGTCCACGGTGCGCGAGTGCCGGTGCGTCGACCGCAGGTTGCGGTCGAACACGCCGACCAGCCCGGCGGCCGCGCAGGCCAGCCCGGTCTCGCGGTCCTCGTGGCGGTACCCGAACTCCTCGAGGGTGCCCAGGCCCGCCCGCTCGTAGCCGGCCCGGGTCATCGACACGTTGCCGGTCCACAGGTGCTGAAGGACGTCGGTGGGGTCGCTCTCGTAGATCCGGCAGCGGCCCTCGTACTCCTGCGCGTACATGATCGTCGCGAAGGCGGCGCCCGTGGCGTTCTCCGGGACGGCGGTCGGCATGTAGCCGACGACGACCTGGTCGTCCCGGCCCTCGTGCGCGGCGAGGTGCCCGCGCAGCAGACCGGGCGCCGGCAGCACGTCGTCGTCCAGGAAGACCAGGACCCGTCCTCGCGCGCGCGCCATGGCGCGGGCATCCGCCGCACGCTTGCCGCCGTGCTCCTGGCGCAGCGGCACCACCCGGGCGTCCCGCTCGGCGAGAGCCTGCAGCGCCTCGGAGGTGCCGTCCGTGCTGCCGTCGTCGACGACCACGATCTCGCTGGAGGCCACGTCGTCGGCGAGCAGCGCCTCGACCACGGCCACGACGGACTCCCGCCGGTTGCGGGTGGGGACGAGCACGGAGATGTCGGGGTCCGGGCGCGCCGGATCCGGCAGAGGGGAGGTCATGGCCGAATCCTGCCAGACCGCACGCTACTCACCGTCGCCGTCGAGGTAGCCCGGCGACTCGTACCCGAGCCCCGCGCGGCCGTCCGGCACGAAGTCGCCGCCGGGCGGCACGCCGACCCGGACCTCGGCCCAGCTGCCCTCCGCGTCGTCCGTCGCCCACGTCAGCGCCTCCGGGTCACGCTCGTCCGCGAAGTCGCCGTCCGTCGGGGGCGCCACCCACACGTCCCGGACGTCGACGTCCCACGCGCCGCCGTCGCGCCAGAGCATGTAGCGCGCGCCCCCCTCGCCGACGATGTTCACGTGCCGCAGGTCGACCGTGTCGGGGTCCTCCTCGAGGAACTGCCGGGGCAGGAGGAAGAGCCCCTGGTAGTTCGTGCGACCGGTGAGACGGTCGACCCGGAGCACCGCCGGCCCGGCCCACGACTGGATGACGTCCGCGTGGTGGCTCTCCTCGGCGCCGTGGACGGTGTCGATGCGGATGTTCTGCAGCTGGACCGTCCCGCCCACGCGCTGGTCCAGGTCGATGCCCTCGGCGAGCTCCGGACCGGTGATGTACAGGCCCTCGACGTGGGCGGTGCCGGTCTGGTCCTTGAGCAGCAGGCCACGGACCTCGGTGGTGTCCTCGCCCGGCTCGGTGATGCGGATCTCGCCGCCCCGGAGCACGACGTCGCGGCCGCCGACGATCACCAGGCCACCTCGCACGTCGAGCGGCTCGTCCGGCATCCGGACGATGTAGTCCTGGTCGGGCTCGAGCTGGAGGTCGCGGTTGTCCTCGGTCACGTCCACGGTGACCGGGTCCTCGAGCGTCGGCGGGGCCCAGGTGAGCCGGCCCGGCACCCCCGCCTGCTCCGCCCCGCCGCGCCACGCGCGCACGCCGAGCAGCAGCGCCGTCGCCAGCACCGCCAGCGCCACGACGGCGGCGACCACGGTGACGACGAGGCGACGGCCCCTGCGCGGGGCCGTGGGCCAGCCGTCGTCGTGGACGGGTCGGACGGACGTTCCGGTGTCGACCATGGGCCGCTCCTCAGGCTGGTGCACGAAGGGGTGCGTGGGGTGGAGCCGCGACCGGGCTGCGGTCGGCGCGCGCGAGGCCCCCGGCGCCGGGCCGGGGGCCTCGCGACGGCGACCGGCTCAGGCGCTCGCGCCGAGCCGCCGCCGGATGGCGAGCTGCCGGGCCACCGCCGGCTCCGGCCTGCTGCCGGCGAGCCCGACCACCGCCCCGGCCGCCGCGAAGAGCGACTGCGGCGTCCCGGCGTTGGTGACGTAGGGCCAGATGAGGCAGGCGACCGGCAGGAACACCAGGACGCCGAACACGGCCGCCGACGCCGCCCGGACCGAGCCGTCCTCCATCCGTGCGGCCCGCCAGGACCGACGTGCCAGGACGATCAGGGAGATGGCCGTGACCAGCAGGAGGCCCACCCCGCCCCGCAGGATCAGGGTGATGTACTGGCTCTCGGTGAACTTGAACGCGACGTCGTTCGGCCCGACGGACAGCCCGAGGGGCGCCGCCTCGGCCAGGAGCGGGATGTAGTCGTTCTGCCACACCTGGATGCGGAACGCGAGCGTCTGCGGAACCACGCCGTCACTCATGCCCGTCGCGCTCGTCGGCGTCGTCTGCTGCTCGTACCGGGCCACCAGCGACGGCCAGAACAGCGCGGTGCACAGCGCGGCGCCCAGGACGAGCGCGATGAAGCCGCGCTGGAACCGCCCGACGACCACCGCTGCGACGAGGAACCCGACGATCACCCAGAGCAGGGTCGTGATGGTGACGGACAGGACGAGTGCCGCGGTGTCGATGGCCAGCACCGCGACGAGTCCCCGTCGCCGCAGGACCTCGGTGTTGTCGCGGAGCAGCAGGACCGCCGCGATCAGCAGCGGCACCACGAGGTAGCCACCCAGCGAGTGGGCGATCGTGAACGGACCGGTGATCCGGGGCGTCAGCTCTCCCGGCTCGGGCTGGAGCCCGGAGCCGACCGAGGTGAGGAGCATGTCCCGGACGCCGGGGGCGTCGACGAACTGCAGCAGCCCGAGCAGCGCCGGGACCATGCTCACCAGCAGCACCCAGCGCAGCACGACGTTCGTCTCCGCCCGGCTCGAGATGCCGCGCGAGACCACCCACCAGGTCGCGAAGGTGAAGGCGGGGAACAGGGCGTCCCGGAGCAGGACGGCGAGCTCCAGGTCGCCCCGGATCCCGTTGACGACGCCCACGACCAGGCCGAACACGGCGACCGCGGCGAGCGAGACGTCGACCGCGTTGATCCGGCGCCACCGCCCGAGCCGTCGCACCAGGAGGGGCACGAGGCACACGACGAGCAGCAGCTCGGACAGCTTGAAGCCGGGGACCGGGAAGTCGCGGCCGAGGCCGGCCATCGCCGGCACGACCGACGCGACGACGACGGAGGCCACGAGGGGCCGGCGCCAGATCAGCCCGATCAGGACGATGGCCAGCACCGCCCCGAGCGGGGCGAGCGGGTGCACCACCGAGGTGAGGCCCACCACGACGGCGGCGACGGCCGCGGCCACCAGCGTGGCGATCAGCGGACCCGGACCACCGTCCCCGTCACCGGTGTCCTGCTCGGTGAGGGTCCGCTCGAGCTGGTCCGGCCGGACTGACGTCACGGCCGCCCGGCGAGGTCCCGCGCCTTGGGGCGCTCGACCTCGGGGTGGTCGTCCGCGGCGGGGGCCGCCGAGGCCGCCGCTGCGAGGGTCGCGGCGCGGGCACGTGCCCAGCGGCGCGGGGCCGGCGTGAGCGCCACCGCGACGGAGGTGATGTCGAGCGAACGCAGGCGCATCAGCGCCCGGTCGGCCGAGCGGACCGGCGTCCCGGCGGGCAGCACCAGCACGGTGGCGTCGGAGCGCTGGACACCGAGCTCGCCCTCGTTGCCCGAGCCGAGCACGCCGTGCGCGGTCCAGGTGGCGTGCGGGATCGGGTCGCCGTCGGTGGCGCTGCGGCTGAGGTTCTGGTTGGCCACGTGCAGGATGTCCGCCAGGTCGGCCGCGATGCGCGCCGACGCACGGTCGGTGGCCACGATCGCCACCTCGCGGACGTCCGGCGCCAGCCGCAGCGCACGCAGGGCGAGGACGTCACCGGCGACCCGGTTGCTGCTCCGGGAGAGGTCGATGACCGGGAGCTCGGTCATCGAGCGCAGGTCGACCCCCGACCGGATGCGCGAGTCCAGGCGCTCCAGCAGCATGGCGACCGCGAGACCCAGCAGCAGGCCGGCGACGATCCCCACGGCGCGGTTGGACACGTTCAGCCCGCCCTCCGAGCTCACCTGGGCGTCCTGCAGGAGGATGAGGTTGCCGACCGGGATGTTCGGGGTCACGCCGCTCGTCAGGGCGGTGTTGAGACTGGTGAAGTAGGCGCGGGCGAGAGCCTCGTCCGCAGCCGTGAAGCTCACCTCGACCACGGCGGTCGACTCGACGGCCTCCACGCTCATGCTCGCCGCGAGCTCGTCGCGCGAGGCGCCGGTCTGCAGGCTCACCGAGTCGAGGATGCTGGGGTCGGTCTGGAGGATGACGGCGTAGGTCCGCGCGAGCAGCTGGGCGTCGTTGGGTGTCGTGGTCCGCAGCGGCGACGCGGGGTCCGGCCGCTCGACGACCCGCACCGGGACCAGGAACCGTCCCTCCGCGGTGGACTGCGGGGTCGGGACGAACGGTGCGCTCGCGCTCGCCGCGGCGGCCGTCAGGACGGTGATGCCGAGGACGACCCACCAGAAGCGGCGCAGGGCGCTCCACACGTGGGTGCTCGGGGAGGCAGATTGATTCACGCGTACTCCTCTGTGGTGGCGGGCCGGCAAGGTTCGGCCCCGCAGGCCGCAGCACACGGTGGTCGAGCCGGACACCCGCCTCTCGGGCGGCGTCGAACGCCCACGCGGCGATGAGATCCCAGACTACTGCAGGTCCTCAGGCCGTCCCCGGACGCGTCGGGGCAGTTCACCCGGTCGCAGGAGCATCTTCACCCGTCACGCGCAGCGCGTTCACAGGAGGCCCGCCGGGGAGCCGGGGCGGGCCCGCCCGCACCCCCCGAAAGGGCGTAGGCCGACGCCGGCTCCGGGGCGGTGGTGAGAGCATCAGGGCGCCCGCACGCCTGGTCGACGACCCGAAGGACCGTACATTGCCCCGCACCCAGAGCCCGCTGCCCCGTCGCGGCGGTCGTCCTGACGTCGTCCACGTAACCTGGCAGCGCCACGGCGGCCGCGCCGAGGAGATCGCCCACGCGCTCGGCGGTCGCCCCCTGCACGTCTACCCCGCCGGGCTGACGCGGCGCCACCTGTTCCTGGTGCGGTACGTGCTCAGCCTGCTGCAGACGGTCGCCGGGCTGGTCCGCCTGCGCCCGAGGTCGGTCATCGTCACGAACCCGCCGGTGTTCCCCGGGCTCACCGTGGCCGCGTACAGCGCCCTGACCCGGCGCCCGTTCGTGCTGGACAGCCACCCCGGCTCGTTCGGCGACATGGGGAACGCGGTGGCGCGACGGATGCTCGCCGTGACGCAGTGGCTCGCCCGCCGTGCCTCCGCCGTCATGGTGACCGTCGACTCCTACGCCGAGCAGGTCGAGTCCTGGGGCGGCCGCGGCCTGGTGGTGCACGAGGCACCGCCGCTGTGGCAGGTCCCCGCGGCTCCCGGCCGAGCTCGCCGTCGCGTGCTCTACGTGGGCGTCTTCGCCAAGGACGAGCCGGTCGAGGAGGTCGTCCGGGCGGCGGCGCTGCTGCCCGACATCGACGTCGCCCTCACCGGGGACCTGGACCGGTGCCCGCCCGGCCTGCGCGAGAGCGCGCCCGCGAACGTGGACTTCGTGGGCTTCCTCGGCCCGGCGGCCTACGCCGCCGAGTTCGCCCGGGCCGACGTCGTGATGTCTCTGACCACGGAGCCGACGTCCATCATGCGGTCGGCGTACGAGGCGGTGTACGCCCGCCGACCGCTGGTGACCACCGACTGGCCCTCGTTGCGCGCCGTCTTCCCGACCGCCCACCACACGCCGAACGAGTCGAGCGGTCTCGCCGCGGCGGTGCGGGAGGCCCTGCTGGACGGGCCCGAGGTCCTCGACGTCGCCCTGCGTGAGCAGGAGCAGCGGTGGGCCGAGCAGGTCGCCGGACTGAGGTCCGCTCTGCGCCTGGGGTGAGCGCCGCCGCGCGGGGCGGCGGGGCTGCGCACCCGGGGCGGCGGGGGCTGCGCACCCGGACGGGGTGCGCGGCCGGCCTCAGGCCGGTCCGGCCCCGCTGCCCGGGCGCACCTCGAACTCGCGGATCCGGCCACCGTGCCGGACCTCGTAGACGACGTCCGCCAGCTCGGCCATCGGCAGGTCGATGACGGTGTCGTCGGTGAGGAACACGTCCACGCGGTCCAGCCCCGCCGCCCGCAGGCGGACGGTCTTCTGCGGGCCCTCGTTGTTCACGAGCGTCCGCTGCCGCACGTAGCTGGCGTGAACCTCCGGGATGTCCAGGGCGGCGGCGAGGTGGTCGGCGTAGACCTGCGGTGCGGCGGTGGTCAGGATCGTCCGACCCTCCCACTCCCGGACCATCGCCACGACCTCCGGGTGGCCGTGCTCGGCGAGCATCGTCCGGGCCCAGTCGGCCACCTGGTCGGCGGGGACGCCGGCACCGAGGTCGCACACCAGGCGCTTGAACGCGTGATGCGGGAGCACGTGCAGCTTGCGCAGCACCCCGGCGGCGACGAGCGCGCCCAGCGCGGCGGGCCTGCGCTCGGCCACCAGCCGGCGGGTCAGGAAGCGCACGAAGTACGGGAACGTGTTGACGTCGACGACTGTGCCGTCGAGGTCCGTGGCGAGCACCCCGCCGCGCTGCTCAGGCATCGAAGCTCCCCGGCAGGCGCAGGAGCAGCCGGGGCCGCAGGACGTAGTCGGGGTGCACGGGCGGCCGGCGCCAGGTCGTCGCGATGACCGCGGTCCGGACCTGCGCCTGGGGGTTGGCGTCCTTGACCGCGTCCACGACGCCCCGCAGGGTCTGCCCCGAGTCGAGCGTGTCGTCGACCACGAGCACGCGGGCGGCGCCCGCGACGGCGCGGGCCAGCGACTCGCGGTCCACGATGCGCCCCTGCACCTCCGCCTGGTCGGAGCCGTGGCGGCGGACGTGCACGTAGTAGGCGACCTCGCGGTACTCGACCTCGAACCAGCGGGCGAGGTTCGCGACCCGCTCCGGCAGCGAGGCGAGCAGGCGCGAGACGGGCCGGCTCTGCTTGATCAGCGTGCCCGGCCGCTGGCTCTTCACGATGGCCACCGTGCGTCCTCCGAGCGCCTGGGCGATCGCCTCGGCGACGTCCGCGCCGCCGGTCGCGATCCCGACGACGAGGTCGGGGTCGAACGGCCGGATCCGGTCCGCGAGCTGGACGCACATGGCCCGGAGCTCGCTGTGCGTGACCCGCTTGACCGCCGGTCTCTGCAGTACCACGACGTCTCCCTGTGTTGATGAAGGTGACCCGAAGAGCGACGTGCGGTCACCTCGGCGCGGGCCGCAGGACGGCCCACGGTCCATGTCTACTTCACGACCGGCCCGGTTTCGCACCGGAGAGCGTGCCGACCGCCTCACTCACCCGCAGATGCGTACGGACGGGTGACGTCGGCGACGCGCTCGGTGCGCGCTGCTAGCGTCCGGGACGCCATGCTTGCGCCCTGACCCGTTGCACCCGATCAGGAGGTACCGACATCGCCCGCGTCCATCTCGTCGCCTCCCTCGGCGGACACCTCGAGCTGCTCCAGGTCGTCGCGCCGGAGCTGGACGGCGTGCAGCGGACGTGGTTGACGAGCGAGGGCGTCGCCGCTGCCCGACTGCGAGGGCGCGGCGAGCGCGTCGTCACCCTCCCCCGGCTCGACCGCGGCAGCGTCAGCCCTCGGTCCGTCCTGGCCGGCGTGCTCGCGGCCGTCCGTGAGCGGCCGAGCGTCGTGGTGACGAGCGGGGCGGGGCTGGCGGTGCCGTTCTGCGTGGCGTCGCGGCTCCTGGGCGCCCGGCTCGTGCACGTCGAGACGATGGCCCGCGTCACCAGCGGCAGCACCTCCGGCCGGCTGCTGGCGCGGATGGCCGACGCCGTCCTGGTCCAGTGGCCCGACCTCGCCCGGGTCTACCCCCGGGCGGAGGTGTGCCGTCCGGCGCTGCTGGAGGACATCGGCAGTCCCCGGCCGGGCGGGACCGGCACGTTCGTGACCGTGGGGTCCCACGACCAGGCCTTTCCCCGGATGCTGGGGGCCGTCCGGACCGCAGCGCAGGACGGGCTCCTCCCGCAGCCGGTCCTCGTGCAGCGGGGGGTGGCCGACCAGCTCGACGGCCCGCTGACGAGCGTCGAGTTCATGCCGCGCGAGGCGTTCGAGGAGGCGATGGAGTCCGCCGCGATCGTCGTCTCGCACGGGGGCGCCGGCGCCGTCGCGTCGGCCATCCGGGCCGGCAAGCGACCGATCATCTTCGCCCGCCGCCGGGCACTGGGCGAGCACGTCGACGACCACCAGCTCCAGCTGGCGAGGAAGCTCGACGAGCTGGGCCTCGCCGTCCTGGTGGTGGACCGGATCACCCCCGAGGACGTCGCCGCGACGCGCGACGTGCGTGGGGCACCGGTGCAGTCCGGGAGCCCCCGGGTGGCCGACCGCCTGCGTGACGTCGTCGCGGACCTGCTCACGCTGCCGCGGACGTTCCGGGTGCTGCGGCCGACCGCGCGCTGACCCATGCCGGCGCGGTGCGGCGGACGGGCAGCACCGTCCCCGTCGTGACCAGCCGCTGCGGGCCGGTGCCCCCTTCCGCCCCTCCCTTCCCCTCCTCTTCTGGGGGACTTGCCCGCCGTGCGCCGGGCGACGACCCGCCCCCACGCCTACAGTGACCCCGCTGGACCGACGACGGGACGATCGCATGCGGCTGACGGTGGTGATCCCGGTCAAGGACGGCCGCGGCGTCGTCGGGCAGCAGCTGGACGCGCTCCTCGCCCAGGTCGGCCTGGAGGACTTCGAGGTCCTCGTCGTGGACAACGGCTCCACCGACGGCACGCCCGACCTCGTCCGCACGTACGCCGGGCGGGACCCGCGCGTGCGCCTGCTCGAGGCCCGTGACCGGGCCGGCGCCTCCCACGCCCGCAACGCCGGCCTGCGCGCCGCGCGGTCGCCGTCCGTGGCGTTCTGCGACGCCGACGACGTGGTCAGCCCCGGCTGGGCCGCCGCCATGGCGGACGCGCTCGAGCACCACGCGCTTGTCGGCGGCCCGCTCGAGTGGGACCGCCTCAACCCGACCTGGGCCGCCCGGGCACGGGGGCGCGTGCAGAAGGACGGCTGGTCCGTGCTCGTCCCCGGGCCGCCGTGGCCGTACCCCTTCGCCGCCAACACCGGCGTCCGACGATCGGTGGCGCTGGAGGTCGGCGGCTACGACGAGGACCTGCCGTGGGGCGGGGAGGACAACGACTTCGCGTACCGCCTGCGGGCCGTCGGCATCGAGCCGGTCTGGGTGCCGGACGCCGTCGTGCACTACCGCGCGCGGACGGACCTCCTCGGGCTCTACCGCCAGGGGCGGGGGTACGGCGGGGGGTTCGTCGCGCTGGCCCGGCGCTGGCCGGAGGGCTGGCCCGAGCAGCCCTCCGCCCCGTCCGCGCGTCAACGGCTCCGTTTCGCACCCCGGCTGGTCAGGTCCGTCCTGCGCGGCCGGAGCCACGTCGCCGCCACCCTCTTCCAGCTCGGCTGGAGCAACGGGGTGGCGGCCGAGGTGCGCGACGGCCGCCGTCGCGCCTCGCCCGCGACCTGAGCCGGCGCGACGGTCGGCACGGCGGTGACCTGCGCACGCGGCCGGCTCCTCGCACCGTCACCCGATGGGACCCGAGTGCCGGACGGAGCGGGTGAGATTCGGTCCGTGCTGCGGCTGTCATCGTTGCCCCGGCATACGGTGTCGCCGTGCCAAGAATCCACGACGGTCGCGCCCCGCTGATCTCCATCGGGGTCCCGGCCTACAACGCCGAGACCTTCATCGTCGCCGCACTGGAGTCCCTGCTCGCGCAGGAGGTCACCGACCTCGAGGTCGTGGTCTCCGACAACGGGTCGACCGACGGGACCGAGCGGCTCTGCCGCGAGATCGCCGCGCGCGACCCCCGGGTGCGCTACGTGCGTCAGCCGGTCAACCGCGGGGGCGCCGCGAACTTCAACGCGGTCTTCGCGCTCCGCCACCCGGGCGCCCGCTACTTCAAGTGGGCCGCGGCCGACGACGTCCACGACCCGCGCTACCTCACGGCGGTCCTCGCCCTGCTCGAGGACCCGACCGTCGCCGTCGCCCACACCGCGACAGACGACATCGACGAGGACGGCAACCGGATCAAGCTCTGGGGCGACCAGGGCATCCGTGCCGACCACCCGGACGTCGCGGTGCGATTCGCCGACCTGTCCCGGCGCAACCACGAGTGCTTCAGCATCTTCGGCCTCATGCGGACCGAGCTCCTCGCGTCCACCCACGGCCTGGGCATGTACCCCGAGTCCGACCGGGTGCTCCTGGCCGAGCTGTCCCTGCAGGGCCGCCTGGCCGACGACCCGCGGGTCCTGTTCCACCGGCGCCAGCACTCCGGCCGCTCGGTCCACGCGTACCCGACGGCACGGTCCCGGGTGGCGTGGTTCAACCCGGGCCTCGTGGGCCGGCCGGTGTTCCCGGAGTGGCGGCTCGGTCGCGGCTACCTGGAGGCGGCCCTCCGGGCGCCGCTGCGCACCGAGGACCGCGCGCGCGTCCTCGCGACGATGGGCGGCTGGACCGTGTCCCACGGACCCAAGCTGGCCCGCAACCTCGCCCGGACCGCCGTCGAGCTCGCGCGCGGCGAGGTGAGCGTCCGCCGCAGCCCCGCACGGGCATCGGCGCCCGCACCGGCACCCGGGCCCGAGCCGGCGCGCAGGGCGAGCACCGTCTGATGGGCCTGACCGTCCTCGACGGCCACCTGCGGACCGCAGCGGAGACCTTGCCGAGCGAGGTGTTCGAGTACTACTCGTCCGGCGCGGGGGACGAGCGCACCGTGGACGAGGCCGCCGAGGCGTGGTCCCGGTTCCGCATGCTCCCGCGGGTCCTGCGCGACGTCGGCACGGTGGACCTGCGCACCCGGCTGCTCGGGGACGCGTTCGCGTCGCCGGTCGCGATCGCGCCGGCGGCGTTCCAGACCCTGGCCCACCCGGACGGCGAGCTGGCGATCGCGCGGGCCGCTCGCGCCACCGGGACCCTGTACGGCGTCTCGACCCGGGCCGGCGCCCCGCTGGAGGACATCGCCGCCGAGATCGGCGGGCCGTGGTGGTTCCAGGTGTACGTGATGCGCGACCGCGACCTGACCCGCCGCCTCGTCGAGCGCGCTGTCGCCGCCGGGGCCCGGGCCCTGGTGGTCACCGGGGACACCCCCGTGGTGGGCCTCAAGCGTCGTGTCACCGGCACCCGCATCGCGATCCCGGACGACAGCTACCTCGTCAACCTCGAGCGGCACCTCGCCGGCGTCGGGTCGGCGCAGGCGCGCGCGGCCGCGGAGCAGGACCCCACCGTGACGCTCGACGTGATCGGCTGGCTGCACCGGATCAGCGGCCTGCCGGTGCTGGTGAAGGGCGTCCTGCGCGGGGACGACGCACGGGCGTGCCTGGACGCCGGTGCCGCCGGCGTCGTCGTGTCGAACCACGGAGGGCGCCAGCTCGACCGGTCGCTGCCGAGCGCGCTCGCGCTGGCCGGCGTGGTGGACGCGGTGGGCGACCGGGGCGTCGTCCTGGTCGACGGCGGCCTCCGCTCGGGGCTGGACTGCCTGGTCGCGCTCGCGCTGGGCGCGTCCGCGGTCCTGGTGGGGCGTCCGGTCATCTGGGGCCTGGCCGCCGACGGCGCCGACGGCGTCACGGCCGCGCTGCGGTCCCTCGGCGACGACCTCGCCCACGTCATGGCGCTCGCCGGCGCCGCGTCCCTCGCGCAGGTGGACCGCTCGCTCGTCGCCGGCGCCCAGCACGCTCCCGGCTGACCGGTTGACCGGCTGACCGGCTGACCGGGGCCACGGTCGAGCCTCCGACGGGCCGGCCGCGAGCCGCCCCACGCTCGCCCACGAACGCGGGTGAAATCGGCCCGCGATCGGGTGAGGAGCCCGTCCGGGATGCACCACCGCGTTCCGTTGCTGCGACCCTGGGACGTCGGCCCGCCGTCGCGTCGACTCCCCCCTCTTCTCACTTCCGAGGACGAACCATGCCCCCCGCCATCTCCCCGAGCGACATCCCCGTGGTCATCCTGTGCGGCGGGATGGGTACCCGCCTGCGCGAGGCCAGCGAGAGCCTGCCCAAGCCCCTGGTCGACATCGGCGGCCGCCCGATCCTGTGGCACATCATGAAGACGTACGAGGCGCACGGGTTCCGCCGGTTCGTCCTGGCGCTGGGGTACAAGTCCGAGCTCATCAAGCAGTACTTCCTGGACTACCGGCACCTGACCTCCGACTTCACGCTCCGCCTCGGTGGCGACCACGAGCCGGAGTTCCACAACACCGCCGGCGACGTCGACTGGGAGATCACCTTCGTCGAGACCGGCCTCACCACCGGGACCGCCGCCCGTCTGCGACGCGTCGCGCAGCACCTGGACGCGCCGCGCTTCGCGCTGACCTACGGGGACGGCATCGGTGACGTCGACGTCACCTCGCTGCTCGAGCACCACCAGGAGGCGAACCTCATGGGGACCCTGACCGGCGTGCACCCCAGCAGCCGGTACGGCGAGATGCACGTCGAGGGCACCACGGTGGTCGAGTTCAACGAGAAGCCGACCCTGGCCGACGGCTGGGTCAACGGCGGCTTCTTCCTCTTCGAGCGCGAGTTCGTGGAGAAGTACGTGCCGGACGAGGCGCCCGAGATGATGCTCGAGGCCGCGCCGCTGCAGCAGCTCGCGCGCGACCGGCAGCTGTCGGTCTACGAGCACGAGGGCTTCTGGATGGGCATGGACACCTTCCGCGACTGGACCGAGCTCAACACGCTGTGGGACGCCGGAGTGGCGCCCTGGAAGACCTGGGAGGACTGACGCGGTGCGCGTACTCGTCACCGGCACCGAGGGGTACCTCGGATCGCTGCTCGCCCCGACCCTGCTGACCGAGGGCCACGACGTCCTCGGCGTGGACACGGGCTTCTACAAGCAGGGCTGGCTGTACAACGGCTCGCCCCGCACCCCCGAGACCCTGGTCCGGGACATCCGGCACCTCGAGGTCGGCGACCTGGAGGGCGTCGACGCCGTGGTCCACATGGCCGAGCTGAGCAACGACCCCATCGGGGACCTCATCGGCGACGTCACCTACGACATCAACCACCACGGGTCCGTCCGGCTCGCCCACTTGGCCAAGCAGGCAGGTGTGAGCCGGTTCGTCTACATGTCGTCGTGCAGCGTCTACGGCGTCGCCGACGGCACGGTCGACGAGACGGCGCCGACGAACCCGCAGACGGCGTACGCCCGGTGCAAGGCGCTCGTCGAGCGGGACGTCACCCCGATGGCCGACGACACCTTCTCCCCGACCTTCCTGCGGAACGCGACCGCCTTCGGCGCCTCGCCCCGCATGCGCTTCGACATCGTTCTCAACAACCTCGCCGGGCTCGCCTGGACCGAGGGCAGGATCGCGATGACCAGCGACGGCACGCCGTGGCGTCCTCTCGTGCACGGCCTGGACATCGCCCGCGCGATCCGCATGGTGCTGGCCGCGCCGCGCGAGGACGTCCACGCCCAGGTGCTCAACGTGGGCAGCGAGGAGCAGAACTACACCGTCCGGCAGATCGCCGAGATCGTCGCCGGGGAGTTCCCCGGCTGCGAGGTCTCCTTCGGCGACCCGAGCGCCGACAACCGCAGCTACCGCGTCGCGTTCGACAAGATCCGGTCGGTCCTGCCCGGCTACGCCTGCGAGTGGGACGCCCAGAAGGGCGCCGCCCAGCTGCGCCGGGTGTTCGAGGACATCGACCTCGACGCCGCCACGTTCACCGGCCGCGGGCACACCCGGCTCAAGCAGATCGAGCACCTGATCCGGACGGGTCAGGTCGACGAGCAGCTCTTCTGGAAGGTCGCCGCATGAAGTTCACCCCCACCGCCGTCGAGGGCGCCTGGATCATCGACCTCGAGCCCCACGGCGACGACCGGGGCATGTTCGCCCGGACCTTCGACGTCGACGAGTTCGCCGCGCACGGGATCGACGTCGGTGTCGTGCAGGCGAACCTGTCGGCCAACGTCCGCGCCGGCACCGTCCGCGGCCTGCACCGCCAGGTGCCCCCGCACGCCGAGGGCAAGCTGGTGCGCTGCATCGCCGGGGCGATCGTCGACGTCGCCGCGGACGTGCGGCCGGGCTCCCCGACGTACGGGCGCCACGTCATGGTCGAGCTGTCCGCGGCCAACAGGCGCGCGCTGTGGGTGCCGCCGTACGTGGCGCACGGCTACCAGACCCTCGTCGACGACACCGAGGTGACCTACCAGGTCAGCGGTCCCTACGCGCCGGGCGGCGAGGAGGGGTACCGCTACGACGACCCCGACCTCGCGATCGCGTGGCCGCTGGAGGTCGCCACGATCTCGGCCAAGGACGCCGCCTGGCCGACGCTCGCCGAGCGCGCGGCCGACCGCGACCGCACCTGCGAGCAGGTGGCCCGATGATCCTCGTCGACGCCGCTCTGGCGGCCCGCCGGCGGGACGGTCGTCCGGTCCGCGTCGCGATGGTCGGCGCCGGGTTCATGGGCCGGGGCCTGGTGAACCAGATCGTCAACTCCGTGCCCGGCATGGAGCTCGTCGCCATCGCCGCACGCCGGCCCGAGCAGGGCGTGCGCGCCTTCGACGAGGCCGGTGCGTCCGGCGCCGTCCTCGCCGACGACCGTGCCGCGGTCGAGCGCGCCATCCGCGCCGGCACCCCCGTGGTCAGCCCCGACTTCCGGGCCGTGGTGTCGGCCGACGGCGTGGACGTCGTGGTCGACGTCACCGGCGCGGTGGAGCTCGGTGCGCACGTCGCGCTCGAGGCCTTCGAGCACGGCAAGCACCTCGTCCTGCTCAACGCCGAGGTCGACGCGACCGTCGGGCCGGAGCTGGCGCGCCGCGCCGACGCGGCCGGTGTCGTCTACACCGGCGCCGACGGCGACCAGCCGGGCGTTCAGATGAACCTGGTGCGGTTCGTCCGTGGGCTCGGCCTGACGCCGCTGGTGGCGGGCAACATCAAGGGCCTGCAGGACCCGTACCGCAACCCCACCACGCAGGAGGGCTTCGCCCGCCGGTGGGGTCAGGACCCGCACATGGTCACGAGCTTCGCCGACGGCACGAAGATCAGCATCGAGCAGGCCATCGTGGCGAACGCGACCGGGATGAGCGTGCACCGCCGGGGCATGCTCGGACGTGACCACCGCGAGCACATCGACACCCTCACCGCCCACTACGACGTCGACGAGCTCCGCGCCCTGGGGGGTGCGGTCGACTACGTGGTCGGGGCGCAGCCGGGGCCGGGCGTGTACGTCTTCGCGACGCACGACGACCCGAGGCAGCAGCACTACCTCGAGCTGTACAAGCTGGGGACCGGCCCGCTCTACAGCTTCTACACGCCGTACCACCTGTGCCACTTCGAGGTGCCGACGACCATCGCGCGCGCGGCGCTCTTCGGCGACGCGACCATCAAGCCGCTCGGGCCGCGTCCCGCCGTCGAGGTCGTCACCCTCGCGAAGACGGCGCTGACGGCCGGCACCGTGCTCGACGGTCTGGGCGGGTACCACTACTACGGCGAGGCCGAGCGGGCGGACGTGACCGCGTCCGAGCGGCTGCTGCCGGTCGGCGTCGCGGAGGGCGCACGGCTGCGACGCGACCTGCCGCAGGACGCGGTGCTCACCTACGACGACGTCGAGCTGCCCACGGGGCGGCTGGTCGACGAGCTGCGCACGGCGCAGGCCGCGCACCCGCTGCCGGTCTGACCTGCGCCGCACGGCGGCACTGCAGGCGCTCAGCAGCCGCGCAGCAGGCGCACAGCAGGCGAGAAGGGCCCCGGGCGTCCGCCCGGGGCCCTTCTCGGTGCTCGGTGCCGACCCGCCCTAGCTGGAGCGGACGGCCTTCTCCGGCACCGGCTCGGTCCCGGAGGCGCGCAGCCGCCGGTAGTGCTCCCGGGCCTCGCGCTGGCGCTCGCCCTCCGCACCGGACGCGATCGCGGCCCGCACGTGCTCCGGGCCGTACCCGAAGGCGTCCACCAGGTCCTGGGCGTGCGGGCGCAGGCGCACCAGCAGCCGGTCGATGTACGAGGTCACGGTGCGCGCCCGCCCGGCGGAGAGCCGGCCGTTGATCAGGTACCAGGCCAGGTTGCGCTCGACGACGGTGAGCCCGAACAGGTCCCGCAGCCACGTCAGCACCTGTCGCGTGCTGGGGTCCTGCACCTTCGCCAGCCCGGCGGTGAACGCCTCCCACTGCAGCAGGTCGGCGTGCGCGCGGGCGCACTCGATGAGGGCGTGCTGGTTCTCGTCGAACAGCCGGCTGGCCTCCGCCCGGGACGCCTTGGCCGCCGGCCGCAGGGCCGCGGCCACCTCGGCGACCATCGTCTCCACCCGGTCGGTGAGCAGCTCGCGCTGGGTCTCGGTGTCGCGCAGCTGGCCGGCCGACCGGCGCCGGTCGCCGCCGTCCGCCAGGGTCTGCACGACCCGCACGAGCGGCGTGCGGTACATCGCGGCGTCCGCGGCCCGACCCGCGACGTACCGGGCGACCCCGCCGGCGTCGATGTCCTTGAACTCCCGCGAGTGGTCCGCGAGCAGCCGCTTGGCGACCAGCTGCAGCAGGACGGTGTTGTCCCCCTCGAAGGTGACGTAGACGTCGAGGTCGGCACGCAGCGAGACGAGCCGGTTCTCGGTGAGGAAGCCCGCTCCGCCGCAGGCCTCGCGGGCCGTCTGCAGCGTGCTCAGCGCGTGCCACGTCGAGGCCGGCTTGAGCGCGGCGGCGATCGTCTCCAGGTCCTGGCGGTCCTCGTCCGTGTCCGCCGTCCCGGAGAAGACCGCGTGGAACGTCTCCAGCAGCCGCTCGTGCGCAAACGCCTGGGCGTACGTCTGGGCGAGCAGCGGCAGGAGGCGGCGCCGGTGCTCGGCGTGGTCGAGCAGCACGACCTCCTCGGTCGGCGACCCGCCGGCGAACTGGCGGCGCTGGTTCGCGTACGTGACCGCGATGATGAGGGCGAGCTTGCTGGTGTTGACGGCGGCGCCGTCCAGGGACACCCGGCCCTGCACGAGCGTGCTGAGCATGGTGAAGAACCGCCGGCCAGGACTGGTGATCGGCGAGGAGTAGGTCCCGTCCTCGGCGACCCGGCCGTACCGGTCCAGCAGGTCGGCGCGCGGGACGCGCACGTGGTCGAAGTGCAGCCGCCCGTTGTCGATGCCGTTGAGCCCGCCCTTGAGACCGTCGTCCTCGCCGCCGATGCCGGGCAGGAAGCCCCCCGTCGCCGGGTCGCGCAGCGGCACGTAGAACGCGTGGACGCCGTGGTTCACCCCGCGGGTGACCAGCTGGGCGAACACGACGGCCGCGGTGCCGTGCACGGCCGCGTTGCCGAGGTAGTCCTTCCAGGCCCCGCGGAACGGCGTGTGCAGGACGAACTCGCGGGTCTCGGGGTCGTACGTCGCCGTGGTGCCGATGCTCGCGACGTCGGAGCCGTGGCCGGTCTCGGTCATGGCGAAGACGCCGGGCACGTCGACGGACATGGCACCGGGCAGCAGGCGCGCGTGGTGGTCCGCCGTGCCCAGGTGCAGGATCGCGGAGGCGAACAGCCCCCACTGCACGCCCGCCTTGATCTGCAGGGAGGGGTCGGCGACGATCGTCTCCTCGAAGCGCGCGAGGCTGCCGCCGTGGTCGTCCGCGCCGCCGAGTGCCGGCGGGAACGCGCGCAGCACGTCACCCTCGCGCGCCAGGATCCGCAGCTGCGCCAGGACGGTCTCGCGGTGCTGCGCCATGGTCTGGCCCTCGACGCGGTGCAGCCGCGGGTCGGTGAGGAACGCCCGGGCGGTGCGCCGGATGTCCGCCCACCGGCCGAGGAGCACCTCCTCCAGTCCCCGGACGTCGACCACCGGGTTCTCGGCGGTCGGACGGGTGCGTTCGGTGGTGGTGCTCATCGGGACTCCTGTGTCACGGGGGCGGTGTCGGTGGCGGCTGGTCGGGTCACTGCTGGTCGGGTCACTGCTGTCGGGTCACGGCCGGCGGGTCACGGTCGGCCGGGGGCGTCCGGACGGCGGTCGCGCGAGCGGGCGAGCACGGCGACCGGCCCGCCCCACAGCCACGCCGCGACCTGGTCGGTCAGGGCGACGCGGTCCAGCGCCTCGGGCGTGCCCTGGCTGCGCAGCCACCGCTCCCCCGCACCGCTGACGAACCCGACCGCCCCGGCGGCCCAGGTCGCCGCGAGTGCGCGGGCCTCGTGCTCCGGCGCGGAGCCCGCCTCGGTCAGCTCGCGGGCGAACGGGGCGGCGACCAGCCCGGTCACGGCGTCGAGGAAGTGGCCGAGCGGGGAGCCGGCGTCCAGCGAGCCGCGGGTCACGAAGAAGTACACGTTCGGCGACGACTCGATCATCTCCAGGTAGACCCCGACCATCGCGCGCAGCCCTGCGCGCGGGGTGGACGCCGCGTGCAGCGCCCCCTCGAGCGCCTGCTGGATCTGCACGACGACGGCCTCGGCGACCGCGCGCTGCAGGCCGGTCTTGTCGGTGAAGTAGCGGTAGACGATCGACTTCGACGTCCCGGCGGCCCCGGCGATCTCCTCCATGGACACGTCCGGTCCGCGATGGTGCACGCACCGCCGGGCGACGTGCACGAGCTCGGCGCGACGGGCCTCGCGGTGGTCGGCCCACCGGGACGAGCGCCCGTCCGGCGCGTCCGCCGCGACGTCGGGCGACGGGGCCGGGGACGGCGACGACGCGGGGGTGACATGGCTCACGAGACCGACGGTATCAGGTACTGTCAGTGCCAGACACTGCCTGTCACCGGCCCGCGCCTGCGTCGGGCCGCACCCGCACCCACCACCGACCTCCACCCTCGACGACGACGCGAGAGGACCCGCCATGACGGCACTCCCGAGCACCACTGCGCAGTCCGGCCTGCCGACCGACCCCCCGACGCCGGACGGCCCCCGCCGCGCCGTCGTCGTCGGTGGCAACCGGATCCCGTTCGCGCGGGCCGGCGGCCCGTACGTGCGCTCGAGCAACCAGGACATGCTGACCGCCGCGCTCGACGGGCTGGTCGCCCGGTTCGGGCTCGCCGGCGAGCAGATCGGGGAGGTGGCCGCGGGCGCCGTCCTGAAGCACTCCAAGGACTTCAACCTCACCCGCGAGGCCGTCCTGGGCTCCGCGCTGGCGTCCGGGACGCCCGCGTACGACGTGCAGATGGCCTGTGCGACCGGGATGGAGACGGTCGTCGGGCTGGCCAACAAGATCCGCCTGGGTCAGATCGACTCCGCCGTCGCAGGCGGCGTCGACTCGACGTCCGACGCGCCGATCGCGGTGAGCGACCCGCTGCGTCGCGCGCTCCTGGACCTGTCCCGCGCGAAGAGCACGCAGGCCAGGCTGGCGGCGCTCGCGCGGGTCCGGCCCGGCCACCTCGCACCCGCGGCGCCGACGACCGCCGAGCCGCGGACCGGGCTGTCGATGGGCGAGCACCAGGCGCTGACCACGGCGGCCTGGGGGATCACCCGCGAGGCGCAGGACGAGCTCGCCGCCGCCAGCCACCACCGGCTGGCCGCCGCCTACGAGCGCGGCTTCTTCGACGACCTCATGACGCCCTACCGGGGCCTGACCCGGGACGCGAACCTGCGCACCGACACCTCGGTGGAGAAGCTCGCCACGCTCAAGCCGGTGTTCGGCAAGGGCCTGGACACCCCGGCGACCATGACCGCGGGCAACTCCACGCCGCTGTCGGACGGCGCCTCGACCGTCCTGCTCGCCAGCGACGCGTGGGCCGCCGAGCGGGGGCTGCCCGTGCTCGCCTCCGTCGTGGACGCGCAGGCCGCCGCGGTGGACTTCCTGCACGGCCGAGAGGGCCTGCTCATGGCCGGGGCGTACGCGGTCCCGCGGCTGCTCGCGCGCAACGGCCTGACGCTGCAGGACTTCGACCTCTACGAGATCCACGAGGCGTTCGCCGCGACCGTCCTGTCGAACCTGGCCGCCTGGGACGACGAGAGGTTCTGCACCGAGCGGCTCGGGCTCGACAAGCCCCTGGGGACGATCGACCGGTCGCGCCTCAACGTCGTGGGGTCCTCCGTCGCCGCCGGCCACCCGTTCGCCGCCACCGGCGGCCGCATCGTCGCCACGCTCGCCAAGCTGCTCGCGGAGAAGGGCCCCGGCAGTCGTGGGCTCGTCTCCGTCTGCGCGGCGGGCGGCCAGGGCGTCGCCATGATCCTGGAGGCAGCGTGACCGACACGTACCTGACCCTGGTCAACACCGGGGTCACCAAGACGATCGCGAAGCGGCTCGGCCTGCCCCGGCCCGTGCCGCTGCGCCGGCACCGTCCCGGGCAGCCGCTCACCGGCGGGCCGGTGCTCGTCCTGCACGACGACGCCTCGGCGCGCGACGCCGACGTCGTCGCCGGACAGCTCGTCGGCTGGGACCTCGACGTGCGCCGGCACGCCGCGTCGGCGGAGCGCTACGGCGCCGTCGTGCTGGTGCTGACCGGCGCCGCGCACCCCGAGGACCTCTCGGCGCCGGTGCTCGCGGCGGCCGGCACGCTGCGGTCCCTCGAATCCGCGGGGCGCGTCGTGACGCTGTCCCGTCCGGCCACCGCGGACGACGGCCCCGCCGTCGCCGCGGCCCGGCAGGGCGTGGACGGGCTGCTGCGCTCGCTGGCCAAGGAGCTGCGAGCGGGCGCGACCGGCAACGGCGTCGTGGTCGCGGACGGCGTGCCGGTGGATGCCCCGTCCGTGCTCGGCGCGCTGCGGTTCTTCCTGTCGACCCGGTCGGCCTTCGTCGACGGGCAGCCGCTCGCGGTGGACTCGGCCGGCGGCGCGCTGCCCGGCGACTGGGACCGGCCGCTGGCCGGACGCGTCGCGGTGGTGACCGGTGCCGCACGCGGGATCGGCGCGGCGATCGCGGCGACGCTCGCCCGGGACGGCGCGACGGTGGTGGCCGTCGACGTCCCGGCCGCCGGGGAGCAGCTGGCCCGGGTCGCGAACTCCGTGCACGGGTCCGCGCTGCAGCTCGACATCACGGCCCCGGACGCCGGGGAGCGGATCCTCGCGCACACGCTGAGCCGGCACGGACGCCTGGACGTCGTCGTGCACAACGCGGGGATCACGCGGGACAGGCTGCTGGCCAACATGGAGCCCGACCGCTGGGACTCCGTGCTCGCCGTGAACATCGCCGCGCAGCTGCGGATCGACGAGGCCCTCCTCGCCGCCCGCGGCACCCGGGACGGCGTGCTCGCCGACGCGCCGCGCATCGTCTCGCTCGCCTCCACCAGCGGCATCGCCGGCAACCGCGGCCAGACGAACTACGCCGCGTCCAAGGGCGGCGTCATCGGCATGGTCCGTGCCACGGCACCCCTGCTGGCCGACGCCGGCGGCACCGCGAACGCGGTCGCCCCGGGCTTCGTCGAGACCGAGATGACCGCCCGGATCCCCGCGCTGACCCGCCAGGTGGCGCGGCGGCTGAACTCGCTGCAGCAGGGCGGCCAGCCGGTGGACGTCGCCGAGGCGGTCGCGTTCCTCGCCTCGCCGCAGGCCGGCGGCATCCTCGGGCGGACCCTGCGGGTCTGTGGGCAGAACCTGGTGGGCGCATGACGTCCGGGGTGGACGGGGCCGACGGCGCGGACGTCCCGGCGCCGGACGACCCCGCCACGCTCCGGACCGACGTCGAGCTCCCCGGGGTCCCGGGCCTGGGTGGTCTGTACGCGCGCGGGGTCGCCGCGTCGGCGCGTCTCGCCGCGCTGTCCCGGCTGGGCCGGGCGTCGGACCGGCTGCCGGGGGTCGCGTACGTGGTGCGCGGCGTGCGGGCGGACCCGGACCGGCTGACCGCCTACCAGCACCTGCTCGGCGAGCCGGCCTCGGACGCCCTGCCCGCGGGGTACGTGCACGTCCTGGCGTTCCCGGTGGCCACCGCGCTGATGGTCCGCGACGACTTCCCGCTCCCGCTCGCCGGCATGGTCCACCTGGCCAACCGGGTCCAGCAGCACCGGGCGCCCGTGCTCGGGGAGCCGCTGGACGTCCGGGCGCACGCCCAGGACCTGCGCCGGCACCGCTCCGGGGCACAGGTGGACCTGGTCACCGAGGTCCGGTCCGGCGGCGACGTCGTCTGGCGCGGGGTCTCGACGTACCTGGCGAAGGGCGTCCGGCTGCCGGCCGGCCGGTCCGGCGCCGAGACCCCCGACGCAGGGTCCGGCGGCGGACGCCGCGGCGGACGCCCGGAGTTCGTGCCGCCGGTGCCCACCGGGCAGTGGTCGCTCGGCGCCGACGCCGGGCGCCGGTACGCGGCCGTCTCGGGCGACCGCAACCCCATCCACCTGTCCCGGGTCACGGCCCGGGCGATGGGCTTCCCACGGGCGATCGCGCACGGAATGCTCACGGCGTCCCGGGCGCTGGCCGATGTGGGTCGTGCCCGCGGTGACGCGTTCGCGTGGACGGTCGAGTTCGCCAAGCCGGTGCTGCTGCCGGCCCGGGTCACCGTCCGGGTCGCGCCGGACCTGGCCGGCGGCGGGTACGCGTACACGGGCTGGGACGGCCGGTGCGGCGCGCTGCACCTGCACGGGACGGTCGTCCCGCGCTGAGGTGGTCCCGCGGAGGTCGTGATCCGTGTCGGCGTGCACCCCCTGGTACGCCGGCACGGTTCGGGATCTCCGCGGGACGGGCGCGGCCGCGGCGCGCGCCGGCCGTCCGCCGGCCGCTCGCGTGTGCCCGCGGCCTGGCAGGGTGGGCCGCGTGAGGTCCTCCATCGGTGACGTGCGCCTGCCCGACCTCGAGCCCTTCGACGGCGACCTCGAGGACGACGCCGTGCTGGACGGCGTCGAGCTGCGCGGCCGGGACCTGACCGGGAGCAGCGCCACCGACGCGCGCTTCCTCGAGACCGCCGTCGTCGACTGCGTGCTCGACGACGTGGCCCTCGACCACGCCCGGTTCGCCGACTGCGTGCTGCGCGACGTCCGGTCCCACACGCTCCGGGCGGTCGGCTCGACCTGGCGGGACGTGGCGCTGTCCGGCTGCCGCCTCGGTGCGGTGCAGCTGTCCGGCGCCGAGCTGCAGCGGGTACGGGTCACCGGCGGCAAGGTGGACTACCTCAACCTGCGCGAGGCACGCCTGACCGACGTCGTCCTGGACGGGTGCGTGATCGGCGAGCTGGACCTCGTCGCCGCGAGCGCGACGCGGGTCACCCTGCTCGACTGCCGCGTCGACCGGCTGGACGTCACCCGCGCGACCCTGGACGCGGTGGACCTGCGCGGCGCGGACCTGTCCGGCCTCGACGGGCTCGCCCACCTGCGCGGCGCGGTGATCAGCGGCGACCAGCTGCTCGGGCTGGCTCCCCTGCTGGCCGCGCACCTGGGCCTGCGGGTCGTGGGCTGACGCGCCGGCCCGGCCCGGTCAGGCCGTGAGGTCCTTGGCGAAGCACAGGGACAGCGGCGAGTGGACGTACCCGCCGTACGGGGCGATCGGCACGTAGCCGGACCGCTCGTACAGCGCGATGGCCGCGGTCTGCAGGGTGCCGGTCTCCAGCACGACCCGGTTTAGCCCCTGCTCCCGCGCCCGGTCCTCGAGCTCGCCCAGGACGAGCCGGGACAGGCCGCGGCCGCGCCACTCGCGGCGGACGAACATGCGCTTGACCTCGCCGGTGCCCGGGCCCGGCTCGCCGTCGCCCCAGGACCCGGGGCTCAGGCGGCGCAGCGCCCCGCACGCGACCGGGACGCCGTCCGCCCGCAGGACGACCATGGCCGTGATCGACGCGGTGTCCCGCAGCGGGACCGGCTCGTCGTCGTCCTGGTAGAGCTCACGCATCTCGGCCTGCTGCATGTCGCGCAGCACGGCCGCGTCGGGGTGGTCCCAGCCGACGACGTCCAGCGTCGGCCCGGCCACCGCGCCGAGGTCCGCCACGGTCCGCTCAGCCGACCATCGTCTGCAGCACGGACGTGAACAGCGTGAGCCCGTCCGTGCCGCGGCGCGGGCCCTGGGCGCTGTCCGGACCGTAGCCCGCCTCGACGGCGTGCTCGGGGTGCGGCATGAGCCCGACGACGTTGCCCGCCTCGTTCGAGATCCCGGCGATGCGGCGGCGCGAGCCGTTGGGGTCGTGGCCCTCGTAGCGGAACACCACCCGGCCCTCGCCCTCCAGCTCGTCCAGCGTGTGCTCGTCGGCGACGAACTGGCCGTCCTGGTTCTTCAGCGGGATGGTGATCCGCTGGCCGGGCGTGAACCCGCGCGTCCACGCCGTGTCGACGTTCTCGACGGTGAGCTCCTGCTCGCGGCAGACGAACGTCCGCGTCTCGTTCTTGATCATGGACCCGGGCAGCAGGTGCGCCTCGGTGAGGATCTGGAAGCCGTTGCAGATGCCGAGCACCGGCAGCCCGCCCTTCGCGGCGTCGACGACCGGTGCCATGACGGGCGCGAACCGGGCGATCGCGCCGGCGCGCAGGTAGTCGCCGTAGGAGAAGCCGCCCGGCAGCACGACGGCGTCGACGTCGTGCAGGTCCGCGTCGGCGTGCCACAGCGCGACCGGCTCACCCCCGGCGAGCCGGACGGCGCGTGCGGCGTCCCGGTCGTCCAGCGTGCCGGGGAAGGTGACGACCCCGACGCGCATCAGGCCAGGGTCCCGGTCGAGGTGACCGTGGCGGCGGCGTCGGCCTCGATGTCCGCGACGCGGACGACGTCCTCGATGACCGGGTTGGACAGCACGGTGGCGGCGGCCTGCGCGGCGGCCTCGAGGACCTCGGGGGTGACGTCGCCCTCGACCTCGAGCTCGAACCGCTTGCCCTGCCGGACGCTCGTGAACTGGCCGAAGCCCAGGCGGGGCAGCGCGCCGGCGACGGCCTTGCCCTGCGGGTCGAGGATCTCGGGCTTGGGCATCACTTCGACGACGACACGTCCCATGGGGGCACTCCTGGGGGTGGGGGGAGGACCTCAGGATACCGACCCGACGACGGTGACCGGCCGGGCGTCCGCACGCGTCGGCGGCGGCTGCGGGCGGGTGGGCCGTCACCCGTGCGGACGCGGGTCCTCAACGTGGCGGTGGGCCGGGCGATGGGTGGCACGAGCACGCCGGGCCGAGCAGGTCCGGCCATCACCGATGCACCCCGAGGAGCCGCCCGATGACGAGCTACGTCACGCCGAGCCTGACCGTCGAGGCTCCCCGGGTCGCGGACTTCCGGGACGCGGTGCGCCGCGCGTCCGGCGCCGACTTCGAGGTGACCTGGCGACGCGTGTGCAGCGACGCGGGCGTCCCACCGGGCGCGGCGACCATGAGCCTGGACCAGCTCGCGGCCCTGGCCGACGCCGTCACGAACTCCGCGGGGGTGCTGGGCGTCATGGGTCGCTCCCTCGCCGTCCGCCTCACCACCCACCGCACCCTGGCTGCCCTGAAGGG
This sequence comes from Cellulomonas aerilata, assembly GCF_007991755.1. Lineage (GTDB taxonomy): Bacteria > Actinomycetota > Actinomycetes > Actinomycetales > Cellulomonadaceae > Pengzhenrongella > Pengzhenrongella aerilata. The sequence continues at coordinate 80,018 of NZ_BJYY01000017.1, forward strand.
ACCCCGCTCATGACCGCCCTGACCACCGACCCCGTGACGTCCGTCGACCGGCTCGCCGAGATCGCCGCGCTGGACCTCTTCTCCCCGGCCGCGCAGACCGTGCTCGACCGCTTCGCCCGGCGGGCGGCGCAGCACCTGGGGCTGCCGGTCGGCCTGATCACGGTCGTCCTGGACGACGCCCAAGTCATGGCGGGAGCGCACGGCCTGGCGGGGTGGATGGCCCAGACCCGCGGCGTCCCGCTCGAGTGGTCGTTCTGCCGCACGCCCGTCGCGACCGGCAAGCGTCACGTCATCACGAACGCCGCCGTCGACGCCACGCAGCGTGACAACCCGCTGGTGACCCTGGAGGGCGTGCGCTGCTACGCCGGCAGCCCGTTGGTCACCTCGCGCGGTCAGGTCCTCGGCACGTGCTGCGTGCTGGGCAACGACCCGCGGGAGTTCACCGCGGACGAGCTCCGCTCGCTGGACCTCATGGCCGCCGAGGTCGTCGCCCAGCTGGAGGCGACCCGGGAGGACCCGCGGGGCTGAGCGGATCCGGGACGGCCGGGCGGGTCGCCGGCGGCCGGGCGGGCGGCCGGCGACCGGCGCCGGGTGGGCGCCGCCGAGGTCCGAGCGGTCACGGGACGACGACCGTCATCCCCGCCGCGGTCACCGGGCGACTCATCGCCGCCAGCGCGTCCGGCGCCTCGTCGAGCCCGATCGTGCGGCCGACCAGGCGGTCCGGCCGGAGCGCACCCGAGGCGATCCGGGCGAGCATCGCGGGGTACTCGTGCGCCGCCATGCCGTGGCTGCCGTAAACCTCCAGCTCCCACGCCACGACCCGGTCCATCGGCAGCGGTGGCCGGGCCGCCTCCGCGAGCAGCAGGCCGACCTGCACGTGCCGCCCCCGGCGGCGCAGGCCCAGCACCGACGCGACGGCGGTGGCCGGGCTGCCGAGCGCGTCGAGCGACACGTGCGCACCGCCGCCGGTGACCTGCGCGACACGGGCGGCGACCGCCGCGGGCCCGGGCGTGACGTCCGGCGGAGCGTCCGGTCCGGCGCCCGGCGCGGCGTCCGGCGCGAGGTCCTCCAGCGGGTCGAGGACCGCCTCGGCGCCGCACGCCAGGGCGGCGTCGCGTGCTGCGGCGGACGTGTCCAGCGCGACCACCCGCGCGCCCTCCGCGACGGCGACCATCACGGCCGAGAGCCCGACGCCTCCGCAGCCGTGCACCGCCACCCAGTCACCCGCGCGGGGGCGGCCGTGCACGGTGACCGCCCGGTACGCCGTGGCGAACCGGCAGCCGAGCGCGGCGGCGGTGACCGGGGACATGCCGTCCGGAAGCCGGACGAGGTTGACGTCGGCGTGGTCCAGGGCGACGTACTGCGCGAACGACCCGTCGTGCGTGAACCCCGGCTGGGTCTGCCGCTCGCACACCTGGTGCTCCCCGGCGAGGCAGGCCCCGCAGGCGCCGCACGCGCACACGAACGGCACGGTCACCACATCCCCCACGACCCACGCCCGCACGTCGCCGCCGACGGCCGCAACGGTCCCCGCCAGCTCGTGCCCGGGCACGTGCGGGAGGGTGATGCCGTCGTCGTGCCCCTGCCAGCCGTGCCAGTCGCTGCGGCACACCCCGGTGGCCTCGACCCGGACGACGACGCCGTCGGCCGGGCAGGCGGGGACCGGCACGTCCCGGACCTGGGGAGGCTGGCCGAACCGCTCGACGACGACGGCGCGCATGGTCGTCGGGAGGGTGGCGGGGGTGGCGGGTGTGCTCGGGGGCGTCACCGGGACAGGGTGCACCACCGGACGGCCCGGTCGCCGGACGGCGGAAGGGGGCGAGGGCGGGACGGGTCCGCGCAGACGGCTCCATATCCGGCGCCCACTCTCTCCCCGACGCCGGGGCCGCAGCCCGTCGCGCGACCGGGACCCGGCGCACGTCGGGTCTCGTAACGAACGCACCGACTCAGCCGGATGACGCCGCTGTCTCGGGCCCTCATTGAGCCATGTCGAGTGCGACCACAGCCCGAGCGGAAGCACGTTCGTCCACACAGCGAAAACCGCCCCTCAGACGTGTCAGTGGCACGTCCTAGCATTGATGGCAGAGGGTTTCGCCGTCATGATCCGGACGCCGAAGGAGGTGGTCGTCGTGGCCGACGATGTCCAGCCCGACGACGCCTCCCGGCGCTCCCGTGCCGTTGATCTCTCACGTCTGCCTGCGGGTCTCGCGACGGCACTGGCCGACCTCCGCGCAGCCATGGACACCGTCCGGTCGCTGACGGTGACCGCGACGGATCTCG
>NZ_BJYY01000018.1 GCF_007991755.1 Cellulomonas aerilata
GCGGAGTAGGTCCAGCCGTCGAGCCGCCCGGGGCGGGGACCGCGGTGGCGCCGGGCCGGTGCGGGACCCCGTCCGGCGGCCCGGCGCGGACCCTCAGACGAGGCTGGTCCGCCCGTCGGGATCGGCGGCGCCCGTGACCCGGTCGCGCCCCTCGGACTTCGCCTCGTACATCGCCCGGTCCGCCGCCTCGTACAGCTCGTCGAAGCCCCACCCGGGCAGGGACGCCGCCCACCCCACGCTGACGGTCGGCTGCAGACCCGCCCGTCGCCAGCGCTGGCGGCGGACCGCGTCGTGCAGGTCCGCCGCACGTCGCCGGGTCTCGTCCGGGCCGCCGTGCACGAGCAGTGCGAGCTCGTCGCCGCCCAGGCGGGCGGGGACGTCGGCCCCGGCGGCCAGCCCGGCCAGCAGCTGGGCGAGCTGGACGAGGACGAGGTCGCCCACGGGGTGCCCGTGCGCGTCGTTCAGCTGCTTGAAGCGGTCGACGTCCACGACGAGCAGCCCGACCGGGCGGCCGTCTGCGAGGGCCCGGGTCCCCGCCTCCAGCAACCGGCGCCGGGTCGCGAGCCCGGTGAGCGAGTCCGTCCCGGCCAGCTCGTCCAGCCGCGCGTGCAGCCGGTCCTGGTGGCCGTTGGTCAGCTGCAGCACGAGGGTGATCATGGGCAGGGCGCACGCGACCACGAGCAGGTCGGAGACGGCCGGGCCGGCGTCCAGCACCGCGAACACGATCCAGGCGTCGGCGAGCACGGCGAGCGCGGTGACGGACCAGGCGAACAGCGCACGGAACTGCGACGCCGCGAACACGACCGCGTAGACCAGGCCGAACTGGCTGCCCGCGGAGGCGTCGTCCGCGGCGATGACGGTGACCGCGGTGCCGAACGGCTGCAGGACGGCCACCGCCGGCCAGGTGACGACCGGGACCCGGTCCGGGAACCGGATGAGCAGCAGCGCCAGCACGACGAAGAACCCCAGGACGCCCATGGACGTCACCACGGTGCCGGCGTCCGACCCGGGGCGCCCCTGCAGCCAGGCGATGACCTCCCAACCCACGGTCGCGACCATCGCCAGGACGAGGGCGACGGCGAGGACGCGGGCAGCCGCGGACCGGTCACGCGGCTGGATTGCTCGGCGCAGTCTCTCCACGACACCGAAGCGCACCAGATCCGGCCGTCCGGCGCTCGTCCGTCTCGCCGCCGGGGCGCCGGGCGGCTCGGTCCAGCGCCCGGCCGCTCACCACGGGGACCGGGGGCGCGGCGGGGAACACGGCGGACCGGTGCACGGTTGATACCCCCACGGGGTATCAACGCCCCTCGAGCGGAGAGGACACGGACATGGACGCGCACACCACCCACCACGGTCACGCAGGCGACACCCGACGGGCCGCAGAGGACGTCGAGGCGCCGCACACCCAGGCGGGCGGACCCGCTCCCGACCCGTCGCTCGAGGGCAGGCGGCTCACCCGGCTCGCGGTGACCGCGACGCTGCACTGCCTCACCGGGTGCGCGATCGGTGAGGTCCTGGGCCTGGTGATCGGCACCGCGCTGGGGTGGTCGGACGTGCAGACGATCGCTCTCGCCGTCGCGCTGGCCTTCGTCTTCGGGTACGGCCTGACCATCGCCCCCGTGCTGCGGTCGGGGCTGTCGTTCCGGGCCGCGCTGGGCGTCGCCCTCGCGGCCGACACGCTGTCCATCACCGTGATGGAGGTCGTGGACAACGCCGTCATCATGGCGGTCCCCGGCGCGATGGAGGCAGGTCTGTCCAGCCCGCTGTTCTGGGCGACCCTCGCCTTCGCGCTCGCCGTCGCCTTCGTCGTCACCGTGCCCGTCAACCGGGCGCTGATCCGCCGGGGCAAGGGGCACGCCGTGGTCCACGGGCACCACCACTGACGGCGACGGTCGCCGGGTCGGCGGCTCGTCACGGTCCTTGACACCGTCCGGACGTGGCGAGGAACGTCGAAACGCCGTCGCACACCGACGTCGGCGGCCACGACCGTCACGGAGCAGGGAGTCCTCATGCGCAGGTCACTCACCGCCGCCCTCCTCGCCGGCCTCGGGGTCCTCGCCCTGGGCGGGTCGTCGAGCGCCGCGGACTCGGCGGACGCCGACCGGTCCTCCTCCGGGCGGGCCGCAACGCTGCGGTACGACGTGGAGTTCACGTCGGGCTTCTTCCTGCTCGACTTCGGCCCCCACGGCGTCCGGGAGGTCGCCAGCTTCCAGGACCCCTTCAGTCCCAGCCGCGGGGACCAGGTCGTCTTCGAGGACACGCTGCTGCGCCGCGGTGAGCCGGTCGCCTCCGGCGGCGGGACCTGCACCGTGACGGCGGTCGTGCCGTCCGACACGCCGCTACGGCTCAGCTGCGTCGCGACGTACGAGCTGCCCGGTGGCCAGGTCGCCGTGCAGGGCCGGACGACCAACGCACCGGAGAAGACCCTCGCCGTCGTCGGCGGGACCGGGCGCTACGCGGGAGCGGCCGGGGAGTTCACGCTGACGGAGTTCGGCGACGGGACCGGCTCGGCCGTCTTCCGCCTCCGCAGGTGAGGTCGGCGGACCCCCGCCGGACCCCGGACGTGCATGAGGGGGGCGAGCTGTCGCTCGCCCCCCTCACGGACGGTCGCGGGTCGGACGCCGGTCAGCTGCCCGGCTTGGTGACGCCGAACATGAACAGGCGCCGCGCGATGTCGTAGTAGACCGTCTCGGTCGCGCGCAGGACGTCCTGGAGGTTGTCCGCGTCGTCGGCGGTGAGGGTCAGCACCTCTTCCCAGGCCCCCTGGTCCAGCACGAGCTGCAGGTACCAGGTGCCGTTCGAGCCGGCGTCGCCGGCGCGGAAGCTGAACTGGTAGTGACTGAGCTGGCGGACCTTGATGCTGTCGTCGGTCACGCGGATGTCGTCGGCCATGATCGATCTCCCGGGGTGCGAGTGAGGATGGTTGCCGTTGCCCTGCACGCCCAGCATGCCCCGCGAGCCGGACCCGCGCCCGGCGATCGGTGACCCGGCGCGGCCGGTGCCGGGCGACCAGTGACCGAGGGGTCGTCCCGCACCGGCCCGCGCGCGCCGCCTCCGGCTGCCGTGCGCCGCGTCCCCGCCTGCGGTCTGCCACCCTGTCGCCATGACGGGTAGCGACGGAGGGCACACGGTCCTCGCCTCGGTCGACGGGGCTGCGTTCGCCTCCCTGCGCCACACGGCCCTGCCACGTGCGGAGCGGTACTCCGTCGGGCGGGACCTGCGCCGGCAGGTCCCGCGCTCGTCGCTGGCCGAGTGGGACGAGGCGGACCGCGGTGCCGACCCGGTCCAGCAGGTGCTCGCCGGCAACGACGGGCGCGTGGCGAGCCTGGTCCCCGTGCGGATGGGACGGATGGTCGCGAGCCCGTTCGCGTTCCTCCGCGGCGCGGCCGCCGTCATGGCCGCCGACTTCTCGCGCCTGCCGTCCACCGGGATCACCCCGATCATCTGCGGCGACGCGCACCTGGCGAACTTCGGGTTCTACGCCTCGCCCGAGCGCGACCTGGTCTTCGACCTCAACGACTTCGACGAGGCCCACCCGGGCGCCTGGGAGTGGGACCTGCGCCGGCTGGTGGCCAGCGTCCACGTGGCGGGCCGGCAGAACGGGTCGTCCGAGGAGCGGTGCGAGGAGGCGGTCCGGCGGTGCGTGCGCTCCTACCGCGAGCACCTCGCGCACCTGGCGGCGCAGCCGCTGCTGGCGCGCGCGTACGACCGGCTCAACCTCGACCGCCTCGACCAGGCCGGGATCGGTCCGGCCGGCCGGCGCGAGATCCAGGACGCCGCCGCCCGCGCCCGCCGGCGCACCAGCGACCGTGCGCTCCCCCGGTTCACCGAGCTGCACGACGGCCGGCTGCGGCTGGTGGACGAGCCGCCGCTGATCGTCCGGCCGGACCCGCGGACGTACGACCGCATCGCCGTCGCCCTGGACGCCTACCTGCGGACCCTGCGGACCCAGTGGGCGGTCGTCGTCGGCGGGTACCGGCTGGTCGACGTCGCGCACAAGGTCGTCGGCGTCGGCTCGGTGGGCCTGCGCGCCTACATCGCGCTGTGCGAGGGCTCCGGACCCGACGACGTGCTGATCCTGCAGCTCAAGCAGGCGCGGCGGTCCGTGGTCGCGCAGTACGTGCACGGCGACTCGGCATGGCACGACCACCAGGGGCAGCGGGTCGTGCAGTACCAGCAGGCGCTGCAGACCGTCAGCGACCCGCTGCTCGGGTGGACCACCGTCGACGACCGCCAGTACTACGTCCGGCAGTTCCGGGACATGAAGGGTGCGGTGGTGGTCGACGGGATCGACGCCGCCGCTCTCGCGGACTACGCCGGGATCTGCGGGCTGCTGCTCGCCAAGGGGCACGCCCGGACCAGCGGCGCGTCGATGATCACCGGCTACCTCGGCAGGAGCGACCGGGCCGACGAGGCCCTCGCCCTGTTCGCCCGGCGCTACGCCGACCAGACCGAGCGCGACCACGCGGCGCTGGAGGCCGCCGTCGCCCGCGGGCTGGTGCCGGTCGAACGCGGGGTCTGACCGGCACCGGCCGGGGGGTCACCGGCCGAGCCAGCCCCCGTCCACGGGCAGCACGATCCCCGACACGTAGTCCGAGGCCGGGCTGGCCAGGAACACCGCCGCGCCGCCCAGGTCGCCGGCGGCTCCCCAGCGTGCGGCGGGGATGCGGTCCAGGATCGAGCGGCTGCGGTCGGGGTCGTCCTGCAGCGCCTGGGTGTTGTCCGTGGCGATGTACCCGGGCGCGATGGCGTTGACGGTGACGCCCTTGGCGGTCCACTCGTTCGCCAGCGCTTTGGTCAGCCCGGCGATCGCGGACTTGGACGCCGCGTAGCCGGGGACGTTGATGCCGCCCTGGAAGCTGAGCAGCGACGCGGTGAAGATGATCTTCCCGTAGCCGCGCTCGATCATCGAGCGGCCGACGGCCTGGCTCAGCACGAACTGGCTGTCGAGGTTGACCGCGAGCACCCGGTCCCACATGTCCAGCGGGTGGTCGGCGGCCGGGGCCCGCTCGATGGTGCCGGCGTTGTTGACGAGGATGTCGACGGACCGGCCGGCGAGCTCGGCCGCCAGGTCGACGACCGCGGCGCGGTCGCCGAAGTCCGCCCGGTAGGCGGTGAAGGTGCGGCCCAGCGCCTCGACGCGCCGCTGCGCCTCGCTGCCCTCGAGCTCGAGGGTGGCGCTGACGCCGATGATGTCGGCGCCGGCGGTGGCCAGCGCCTCCGCCATGGCCAGCCCGATGCCGCGCTTGGCCCCCGTGACGACGGCGGTCCTGCCGGTCAGGTCGAACATGCTGGTGGTCACGTGGCGTCTCCAGTCGCGGTCAGGTCGATCAGGACCTTCATGGCCCGGCCGCTCTCCAGGTCGGCGAAGGCCGCGGCGGTCTCGGTGATGGGTCGGGTGCTGGTGATCAGGGCGTCGGCGGGGATGACGCCGTCGTCCAGGAGCTCGATGGCCCGCTCGAAGTCGGTGCGCTCGTACACCCGGGCGCCCAGCAGGCGCAGCTCCCGCCAGAACACCCGCTGCAGGTTGACCGGTCGCGGCTGGGGGTGGATCGCGACGACGACGACGGTCCCGCGGACCTTCGCGAGGTCGGTGGCGCCGAGGACGGCGGCGGCCGCGCCGGAGACCTCGAAGACGACGTCCGCACCGGCGTCACCGGTCCACCGGTTCACCCACGCCGTCTGGTCGGTCGCGGTGGGGTCGAGGACCTCGAACCCGAGCTCCGCGACGGCGGTCCGACGGCCGGCGTCCACCTCCACGACGACCACCTCGGCGCCGCTGTGACGAGCCACGGTCGCGATGAGGACACCGATCGGGCCGCCGCCGATGACGACGACGTGGTCCCCGGCGGACACCTCGCCGCGCCGCACGTCGTGCACGGCCACGGCGGTCGGCTCCACGAGGGCGGCGTGGTCGAGCCGCAGGCCCTCCGGCAGTCGCAGGACGACGCCGGCGTCGACGTTCCAGAGCCGCTGCAGGGCTCCCGGGGAGTCGATCCCGATGAAGTTGAGGTTCTGGCAGATGTGCTGGTTGCCCGCCAGGCAGGCCGGGCAGGTGCCGTCCCAGTCCAGCGGCATGACGGTGACGTGGTCGCCGGGGCTCCACCCGGTCACGCCCTCGCCGACGGCGGCGACGACCCCGCTCATCTCGTGCCCCACGATGGCCGGCATGCTCACCCGGGCGTCCATGCTGCCGTGGAGGATGTGCAGGTCGGTGCCGCAGATGCCGGTGTAGGCCACCTCGATCTGCACCTGACCGGCACCGACGGGCTGGGGGTCCTGCTCGCGGATGTCGATCCGGTGGTCGCCCACGTAGTTGGCGGTCAGCACGGTGGGGCTCCTTTCGCTGGGGGTGGGGTGGGAGCCCGGCCGGGCGCCCCTGCCGGTGCGGTCGCCGGTGTCGGGACCGCCTCGGCGGTCACTTCGACGGCGGGATGGTCCAGCTCGGCGTGGCCGCCTCGAAGTCGGACGGGAAGCCGTTGAAGCGGTCCGGGTGGAAGCCGGTCCGGCCGTCCTCGCCCCGGTCGAGCGCCTCGATCGCGGCCATGTCGGCGGCGTCGAGCGCGAAGTCGAACAGGGCGATGTTCTCGAGCTGGCGCGCGGGCGTGACCGACTTGGGGATCACCACGGTGCCGAGCTGCACGTGCCAGCGGAGCACCACCTGGGCGGGCGTCCGCCCCAGGCGCTCGGCGATGCCGACGATGACCGGGTCCGTGAGCACCGCGCCCTGCGCGAGCGGGCTCCAGGCCTCGGTCACGATGCCGTGGGCGGCGTGGAACGCCCGGAGCTCGGCCTGCTGCAGGTACGGGTGGAGCTCGACCTGGTTGAGGGCCGGGACGGTCGACGACCCGGCGAGGAGCTCCTCCAGGTGGTGGGCGAGGAAGTTCGAGACCCCGACGGACACGACCCGCCCCTGGTCCCGCACCTCCTCCATCGCCCGCCAGCTGTTCGCGAACTCCCCGCGGGCCGGGCACGGCCAGTGGATCAGGTAGAGGTCGACCCGGTCGAGGGCGAGCTCGGCGAGGGAGGCGTCGAAGGCGCGCAACGTGGAGTCGTGACCCTGCTCGGTGTTGGCGAGCTTCGTGGCGACGAACAGCTCGTCGCGCGGGACGTCGGTCTCGGCGATGGCGCGGCCGACACCCGCCTCGTTGAGGTAGCGGGCGGCGGTGTCGATGCTCCGGTAGCCGGCGGCGATGGCGTCCACGACCACCTCGCGGGTGATCTCCGGCTCCACCTGGAACGTGCCGAACCCGACCTGCGGGATGTCGGCGCCGGAGTTCAGCCGGACGGTCGGGACGGGGAGGTCGGTCACGGGGAGCACCTTTCGGGAGCGGGCAGGAAGTGCTGCGGCGACCGTCCGGACAGGGCCGGTCAGGGCTGGTCGGTGCCGGTCGGGGCTGGTCGGTGCTGGACGGCGCGACGGGGCTAGGCGCGACGGGCCGCGACCGGGCCGCAGGCCGGCCCGGTCGCCACGACCGGTCCTACCGTGACGGGAAGATCAGTCCAGCCTGCTCCGGCAGCCACAGCGTGAGCGCCGGGACGAACTGGATGACCAGCAGCATGAGGATCAGCGAGATGAAGAACGGCATCAGCCTGCCGATCACCTTCTCCACCGGCACCCCCGCCACCTTCGCCCCGACGAAGAGCACGGGCGCGGAGGGCGGTGAGATCACCGCGATGGACATGTTGAAGACCATCATGATGCCGAGGTGGACGGGGTGGATCCCGTACTCGACGGCGATGGGCAGGAAGATCGGCGTGAAGATCAGCACCGCCGGCGTCGCGTCGAGCGGGATGCCCACGATCAGCAGGATCAGCGCCATGATCAGCAGGAAGACCACCTTGGAGTCGGTGAAGTCCGTCATCCAGCTGCCGATGAGGCGGGGCACCCCCGAGAACGTCATCGCGAACGACATGATCGACGACAGCGCGATGAGGAAGACGACCACCGAGCTCGTGCGGGTGGCCTGCAGGAGCAGCTTCGGGAAGTCGCTCACCGAGATGGTCCGGTAGACCATCGACAGAACGGTCCCGTACAGCACGGCGATGACGGCGCCCTCGGTGGCGGTGAAGACACCGAACACGATGCCGCCGATGACGACGACGATCAGCCCGAGCGACGGCAGGGCCCGGAGCAGCACCGCGAGGGCGGTCCTGGCGTCCGGCCGCGCCGTCCCACGGAGCTCGGGCCGCTTGCGCGCGTAGACCCAGACGATCACGACGCAGGCGACGCCCCACAGGATCCCGGGGATGTAGCCCCCGAGGAACAGGGCACCCACCGACGCCTGGGAGACCAGCGAGTACACGATCAGGGTGTTGGAGGGCGGGATCAGCATGCCCGCCGGCGCCGAGGCGACGTTGGCCGCGGCCGCGAAGCCCATGTCGTAGCCGTCCTTGCGCTGCGACGGCGCCATGGAGGAGCCGACGGCAGCGGCACCCGCGAGAGCGGATCCGGAGATCGTCCCGAACAGCATGTTGGCGAGGACGTTCGTCTGCGCCAGGGCGCCCGGCGTGCGACCCACCGCCACCCGGGCGAGGTCGATGAGACGGGTCGCGATCCCGCCCTGGTTCATGACCGTCCCGGCGAGGACGAAGAACGGGATCGCGAGGAGCACGAAGCTGTCGATCCCGTTGAAGATCTTCTGGGCCGACGTGAAGACGCCCTGCTCGGGACCCATGAGGAAGAGCAGGGCGATGGCGGACGGCAGACCGATGGCCACGGAGACGGAGACGCCCAGCGCCATCAGCCCGAACATGCCGCCCAGCAGGATGATGGTGACGACAGCGGCGTCCTGCATCAGATGCCCTCTTCCATGAGTCCGTCGACCTCGACGTCACCCGTCGGCCTCACGACCGGCTTGGCGATGATCTCGATGATGTGCAGCACGCAGTAGACGACGATGAGCGCGCCCGTGATCGGCAGGACGAGGTACACCTGGCCCTGCGTGACCGGCAGGAGCTGCACGGTGTCGGCCCAGGTGGACTCGATGTACTGCAGGCCGCCGTAGATCATCACCCACACGGCGAAGACCCCCACGACGAGGAAGGCGAAGATCTCGATCGCCTTGACGACGACGGGCGGGAACCGCTTGACGAGGAAGTCCATCGCGACGTCCTCCTTCTCGCCGATGACGTACGCGGCGCCGACGAGGCCCTGCCAGATGAAGGCGATGCGGGCCGTGACCTCGGTCCACACGTTCCCGCCGACCGTCCACCGGGCGACGACCTGCCACGTGACCAGCGCGATCATCAGGGCGAAGAGCGAGATGCAGAACCAACGGAGGAAGGCGTCCAGAGCGGTCTTGAACCGGTGCACGGCTCTCATGCGGTCAACTCATTCCTGGGAACCCGGGCCGGCGGGAGCGGGCCCGGCCGAGCGGCCCGTGGGACGTGCGAGCACGTCCCACGGGCCTCGGCTGCGTGGATGGAGGTCCGGGCGCCCGGATCAGCCGGCGTTGGCCTCGTTGGCGGCCTGGACGGCGTCGAACAGCTCCTGGCGGACGTCGTTGTTGATGGAGGACTCCACCAGGTCGGCGACGGACTCCTCGAAGGCCTCGACGTCGACGTCGTCGTTGAACTCGGCGCCGATCTCCTCCGAGCGCGCACGCGACTCCTCGGCGAACGTCACGAAGCCCTCGTTGGCTTCCTCCACCGCACCGGGGATGAGCTCGAGGAACGCCTCGCGGTCCTCCTCCGGCATGTCCTCCAGGACCCCCGTGTTGATGAGCAGGTAGTCGGGGATCATCAGGTGTCGGGTGTAGGAGTAGAACTTGGCGACCTCGCTGTGCTTGAGGGCGTCGAACACCGTCTCGTTGTTCTCGGCGCCGTCGAGCGCGCCGGTCTGCAGAGCGGAGTAGACCTCGCCCTGGCCCATCGGGGAGGCGACCGCGCCCATGGCCTCGATCATGGCCACCTGGGAGTCCGACTGCTGCACGCGGATCTTCAGACCCTCGAGGTCGGCCGGCTCCGTGATCGCCCGCTTGCTGTTGTAGACGTTGCGCACGCCGGCGTGGAGGCCCGCGAGCACGGTGATGTTCTTGGACTCCTCGACCGAGGTGTACAGGTCGCCGACGACGTCCTGGTCGGCGAAGACCTCCGCCTGAGCCTCCTGCGAGTCGAACATGTACGGCAGGTTGAACACGATGAAGTCCTCGTTGAAGGACTCCATCACGGGCCCACCGATGTACATCATCTCGACGGTCCCGTCGGAGAGGTTCTGCACGACGTCCGCCTGCGTGCCGAGCTCCTCGTTCGCGTAGACCTCGATGGCGTACCGGCCGTCCGTGGCCTCGTAGAGGTCCTGGCCCAGCTGCTCGGCCGCGATGTACTGCGGGTGCTGCTCGGTCTGGTTGAACGCGAGCTTGAAGAGCGTCTCCGCGTCGGAGACGTCGACGGCGCCCTCGGCGCCCTCGCCGCCGCCGGCCGCAGCCGGCTCCTCGGCCGCGCCACCGCCGCCTCCCCCGCCACCGCAGGCGGCGAGGGACATGGCGGCGACCGCGGTCGCGGCCATGGTCGTGAACACCTTGGAACGCTTCATGGGGTTGCTGTCTCCTTCGCACCCGTGGAGGCGTGCATCGCGGCCTGGACTGGCTCGTCACCTGTGGTCGGACGATCTCGGCACGCTGTGCGCGTCCGCGCGCACACCGTGCCGGCGCTCCCGGGCGCCGGTCGACGCGCCCCCCACATCGCCGTGGGGGCCGTGCCGTACCGGGGACCGGGAGCGACCTGGGTCACACTTCCCTGCTGCCGCCGAAGGTAATCCCTTTCCGGAGAGGCAGTCAACTGGTGATACCAAATCGGTATCTGGTGCCCTAGCATGGGGCTGTCCGGTCGCGGGAAGGGCCGCCACCAGCACGGGCGCCACCCCTCCCGCTCCTCCCTCGTGCACGCTCGAGGGAACCACTCCCGCGCCGCGCGCTCGTCGACGGTGACGACGGCGGAGGGAGCGGGGCGCCCGGGAGCCGTGCCCGGGTGCGGCCCGCACCGGTCGCCCGGTCGGCGTCGTCCGGGTCGGTCCGGTGTCGCCGCGGCAGCACGGGCCGGATGGCCGACGACGACGACGGACCCCGACGGGCAGGCCGACCAAGGAGGAGCGACGTGGCGACGAAGTCGGTGTTCACGGGGGTCGTGGACGTGCTGGGCCGGGAGATCGCCTCCGGGGTGCTGGCCGAGGGCGCCGTCCTCAACCTCACCAGCCTGGAGTCCCGGTTCAAGGTGTCACGCACGGTGGCGCGGGAGGCGATGCGGCAGCTGCAGTCCCTCGGGATGATCACGGCCAAGCGACGGGTGGGTCTCATCGTGGGCCCGTCGTCCCTGTGGGACGTGCTCAACCCCCTGGTGATCCGGTGGCGCCTCGACTCCCCCGCGCGCGACGAGCAGCTCTACTCCCTGACGGACCTGCGGGCGGCGATCGAGCCGACCGCCGCTCGGCTCGCCGCGTCCGAGGCGACCGGGGAGGAGAGGACCCGGCTCGTGGAGGTCTCCGAGCGGCTGGTGCAGCTGGGGAACGAGGGCCGGGGCGACGAGGCGGAGTACCTGGCGACCGACGTGGAGTACCACCGGCTGCTCCTGCGGGCCAGTCACAACGAGATGCTGATCGCCTGCCAGCCGGCGGTCGAGGCCGTGCTGGTCGGCAGGACCGAGCTCGGGCTCACCCCGCGCGACCCGGACCCGGTCGCGCTGGAGAACCACCGGGTGGTGGCGAGGGCCATCGTCGACGGCGACGGGGACCAGGCCGAGGAGATCCTGCGTCGCGTCGTCCGGCTGATCCGTGGCGAGCTGCCGCCGCCGCACCGTCGAGACGCCGGCGTGGTCACCGCCGGTGCGGCTGAGCCGCCCCGGTCGCGCGAGGCGCGCGTGGACGACGGGACGGCGGCGACAGGGGCCGACTCCGCGCCCGGCGCGGACGCCGTCCCGAGCTCACGGGCCGCCGGCGTCGAGGCCTGACCCGGCACGTCGGGTCCGGCCCCGCCCGCGGGGCCGATGCGTCGGCGCGTTAGGCGGGCGTGCCGTCGGCCCACAGCGAGACGAGCACCTTGCCGGACGCCTCGGAGTCCCGGGCGAGGGAGAATGCCTGCTCGGCGGACCCGGCCGGGATCTCGTGCGTGAGCGCGGCCTCGACCTCCGGGTGCTCGGCGAGGAGGCGGATCGCCCGGTCGATCTCGTCGTCGAAGCGGAAGGACCCGTGCATCGTGATCTCCTTGGAGATGTACGAGGCGAGCTCGACGGGCTGGGCGCCGCCGGGGAGCATGCCGACCTGCGAGATCCGGCCGCGGGGTCGGACCGCGCGGATCGTGGCGGAGATCGCCGCGGGGACGCCCGTGCACTCCAGCGCGACGTCGAACGCGTTCGCCGGGACGTCGTCCCGCCCGACGCGCAGGGTGGCCGTCGCGCCGAGCGCGGTCGCACGCGCGAGCGGCCCGGGCAGGGTGTCGGTGGCTGTGACGGACCGCGCTCCCTGCACCGCCGCGGCGAACGTGGCCAGGAGCCCGATCGGGCCGGAGCCGGACACCAGGACGTCCGACCCCTGCACCCCCCCGACGACCTCGATCCCGTGGAGCGCGACCGCGAGCGGCTCCGCCAGCGCGGCCCGTCGGAGCGGCAGGTCGGCGGGCAGGACCCGCACCATCTCCCGGCGGACCACGAGGTACTCCGACATGCCGCCCTGGGTGTGCGGCCAGGTGGACGCGCTGCCGAGGTACGACCCGCCGGGCCACAGCTGCCGCGAGCCCTCCAGGCCCTCGACCGGCGTGCCGAACGTCGCCGGGTGCACGGTGACCGGGGTCCCGGCCGCCAGGTCGCCCGAGGGGTCGAGGTCGACCGTCCCGGAGAGCTCGTGCCCGGGGACCAGCGGCTCGCGCACGACGAACGCACCGTTGGCGCCGTCGAAGAAGTAGTGCAGGTCCGACCCGCAGATGCCGACGTAGGCGATGCGCAGGCGCACCTGACCGTCCTGCGGCTCGGGGGTCGGGACCTCGTCGATCCTCAGGTCGTCCTTGCCGTGGATGACGACGGTGCGCATGCGCGTCCTTCGGTGGTGGGAGCGGAGCAGGTCAGACGACGGACGTCATGCCGCCGTCGACGAAGATGTTCTGGCCGGAGACGAACTGCGACGCGGCCGACGACAGGAACACCAGCGCGCCGACGAGCTCGTCGACGTGGCCCCAGCGGGCCGCGGGGGTGCGGCCCTTCACCCACGCGTCGAACTCCGGGTCCTCCCACAGCGCCCGGTTCATCTCGCTGGCGAAGTACCCCGGCGAGATGGCGTTCACCTGGATGTCGTACTGCGCGAGGTCGGCCGCCATGCCCTTGGTGAGCATGACCAGACCGCCCTTCGAGGCGGCGTACGGCGCGATCGTCCGGCGGGCCAGCATGGACTGGACCGACCCGATGTTGACGACCTTCCCGGAGCGGCGCTCGGCCATCCTCCGGGTGACGGGCTGGGAGACGTAGAACGCGCTGGAGAGGTTGGTGGTGACGACCCGGTCCCACTCCTCGCCGGGGAACTCGCCGAAGGGGGCCCGGTGCTGCACCCCGGCGTTGTTCACCAGGACGTCCGGGACGCCGACCTCGCCCATCAGCGTCTCCAGGGCCTGGGCGACGGCGGCTCGGTCGGTCACGTCGAACACGACGGTGTGGACCGTCCTGCCGGTCGCCGAGGCGATGTCGGCCTGCTCGGCGGCCAGCAGCTGCGCGTCGCGGCCGTGCAGGACGACGTCGGCGCCGGCCTGAGCCAGGCCGCGGGCCAGCGCGTTGCCGATCCCGCGGCTCGAGCCGGTGACCAGCGCCAGGCGCCCGTCGAGGGAGAACAGCTGTGTGGACACGTCGTCAACGCCTTCGTCGGGTGCGGACCTCGGCGGTCGTCGTCGTCGACGTCGCGGCGTGCCCGGCTGCAATGATCATATCTTTTGCCGACCCGCGCGGCAAGACGTGGCGGAGGTCCGGACCGCCGGCATCAGCGGTGCCGTCGGCGCCGCCGGCGCCATCGAAAGATATGATGTTTGTCAGGAGCGCCTGCTCCCGGTGTGACGACGCGCTGGAGGTCAGATGGAAACCCGCTACGCCACCTCTCCCGAGGAGCTGCCGCTCCTGGACACGGCAGGCCTGCGACGGCGCTTCCTGCTGGAGGACGTCTTCCGCCCCGGTGAGGTGACGGCCACCTACTCCCACCAGGACCGGGTGGTCATCGTCGGCGTCCAGCCCGGTCCGGAGGGTCTGGACCTGCCCACGTTCCCCGAGCTGCGGTCGGAGTTCTTCCTCCAGCGGCGCGAGGCCGGCGTGGTGAACGTCGGCGCCTCGGGGACCATCGTCGCGGACGGCGTCACCCACGAGCTGGCGCACGGCGGGTGCCTGTACCTGGGACGCGGCACGCGCGAGGTCCGGTTCGTCAGCGGCGACGAGGGGGACGCCCGGTTCTACCTCTTCTCCGCCCCCGCGCACGCGGACCACCCGACCACCGCGGTCGCGCCGGGTGAGGGGAACCGGCGCGAGCTGGGTGACCAGTCGACGTCCAACCGGCGCACCCTGAACCAGTACATCCACGAGAACGGGGTCCGCAGCTGCCAGGTCGTCATGGGCGTCACCACCCTGCACGACGGGTCGATGTGGAACACGCTGCCGGCGCACACGCACGACCGCCGCATGGAGGCGTACCTCTACTTCGACCTGCCCGAGGACGCACGCGTCGTGCACCTCATGGGCGAGCGCCAGGAGACCCGCCACCTCGTCATGGCGAACGAGCAGGCGGTCATCTCCCCCAGCTGGTCCATCCACAGCGGTGTGGGGACGCGGGCCTACTCCTTCGTCTGGGCGATGGCCGGCGAGAACCAGGCCTTCGACGACATGGACCCGGCCGACATCACCGACCTGCACTGACCGGCACCACCGGCGGTGCCGGGCCGTCCCGCGACGTGCGGGACGGCCCGCCCGGCCTGGGTCCGGCCGGGCCGGCCGGGTCCGGCCGGGTGCGGCCGGGTCGGCCTTGTCCGGGTGGCCCGGCCCCGTCCGACGTGGTCGGGCCCGGTCAGGCCGGGCTCGCCGCCAGGACGCCCGCCCAGTACGGACCGTCCGGGAAGCGGTACCGGGCGATCGACTCGGCCCGCATCTCGGTGTTGTAGCCGGGCTCCCCGGTGACCTGGTACGCGCCGCCGGCGACCCGGACGGGCTCGAGGAAGTGCTCGTGCAGGTGGTCGACGTACTCGCACAGGCGACCCTCGTGGGTCCCCGAGACGGCGACGAAGTCCAGCATCGAGGCGTGCTGGACCATCTCGCACAGCCCGACACCGCCGGCGTGCGGGCACACCGGGACGCCGAACCGCGCGGCCAGCAGCAGGACCGCCACGATCTCGTTCAACGACGCGAGGCGCCCGGCGTCGAGCTGGCAGAAGTCCATGGCCCCCGCCTCCATGAACTGCTTGAACATGACGCGGTTGTGGCAGTGCTCGCCGGTCGCGACCTTCACCGGGGCGACGGCGTCGCGGATCTTGCGGTGCCCGAGGATGTCGTCCGGGCTGGTCGGCTCCTCGATCCACAGCGGGTCGAACTCGGCCAGGCGCCGCACCCACTCGATCGCGGTCGGGACGTCCCACACCTGGTTCGCGTCGATCATCAGCGCGCGGTCGGGGCCGATCGTCTCCCGTGCCAGCCGGCAGCGGCGGACGTCCTCCTCGAGGTCCGTCCCGACCTTGAGCTTGACGTGGGTGAGCCCGAGCTCCTCCTGCTCGTGGATCAGCCGCACCATCTTCTCGTCGGAGTACCCGAGCCACCCGGCCGCGGTCGTGTAGCAGGGGTAGCCGTCGGCCTCGAGCTCCGCGATGCGCGCCGCCTTGCCCGGCTCGACCGCACGGAGCAGCGCCAGGGCGTCGTCCCGGGTGAGCACGTCACCCAGGTAGCGCAGGTCGGCGACGTCGACCAGCTCCTCGGGGGTCATGTCGGCGAGCATCCGCCAGACCGGCTTGCCGACGTGGCGTCCGGCGAGGTCCCATGCGGCGTTCATCACGGCGGACAGCGCCAGGTGGACGACGCCCTTCTCCGGGCCGAGCCAGCGCATCTGGGAGTCGGTCGTGAAGGACAGGTACGTCCCGCCCATGTCCGCGGCCATCGCCGCCACGTCGGTCCCCACCAGGGTGCGGGCCAGCTGCCGGGTCGCCTCGGCGACGAGGTCGTTGCCGCGCCCGATCGTGAACGTGATCCCGTGACCCGTCAGGGGGCGGCCGCCCGCGTCGGTCCCGTCCGTGGCCAGGACGACGTACACGGCGGAGTGGTCGCCGTCCTTGTTCATGGCGTCGGAGCCGTCGGCGGTGAGCGAGGTGGGGAAGCGGACGTCGCAGACGTCCACGGACGTGATCGTGGGCATGGGGTCCTCCGGGTCGGCGTGGGGGGCTGCTCGGTCGTGCTCGGGTGGCGTCCGGGTCACCGCGGGGCCGTCAGGGCATCGGTTCGACCGGCTCGGTGACCCAGGCGACCAGCTGCCACGCCGTCGCGGGCCCGGGGCGGCTGAGGACCCGGATGTTGCGGTGGGTCGCGGCGTCGGCCCCCTCGCCCTTGGCGACCGTGCAGGTCACCACGGCCCGGTCGTCGTAGGTGACCACGCTGTCCACGCGGGTCCGCCGGCGCGGGCCCGGCGCCAGCGCCGCGAGGAACGTGGTGCGGTCGTCGAAGCGGAGGCCGTCGGGGCGGACCATGCAGAAGGCCGGCGCGAGCAGGGCCTCGAAGAAGGCGCGGTCGCCGCGCGCCTCGGCGTCGCCGATCGCGACGTTGACCTCCCTCAGGCTCCGGCGGTCACCCTCCTCGCCACCGTCCCCCGTCACGGCGTCGACTCCTCGTCCCGGTCGAGCGACTCGAGGTAGGCCTGCACGACGGCGGTGTCCTGGTCCCCGTAACCGCGCCGGGTGAGGTCAGTGAAGACCCGCAGCAGCAGATCGGTCTGCGGGGTCGGCGTCGCCGTGCGCCGCGCCTCCTCGGTGGCGGCGCTCAGGTCCTTGACCATGAAGCGGGCCGGGCCGGACGGGCTGTGGTCGTGCTCGGCGAACCGGCGCTTCTTCACCTCGAGCACCCTGCTGCCCGCGTAGCCGCCCCCCAGCAGGTCGAACATCGCGAGCACGTCCAGCCCGGCCCGCTCCGCGATGACCGCGGCCTCGCCGAGGGCCAGCACCTGCGCCGCGACGATGATCTGGTTGCACGCCTTGGCGACCTGACCGGCTCCCAGGGGTCCCAGGTGCGCCGGGGTGCCGACGGCCCGGTAGACGTCCAGCACGCGGGCGACGTCGTCCGGTGCCCCGCCGACCATGACCGACAGCGTGCCGGCGACCGCCCCCTCCTCGCCGCCGCTCACCGGCGCGTCGACCACGTGCAGCAGTCCCCCGGTCGCGTCCCGCATGTCCCGTTCGAGCTCGCGGACGGCGTCCGGCGACACGGTCGAGCTGACGGCGAGCACCGTCGGCCGGCTCACCCCGGCGAGGAGCCCGTCGGGACCGTCCAGGACGGCGTGCACCGCCGGCATGTCGGGGACCATGACGACGACGACGTCCGCCGCGGCGGCGACCTCGCGCGCAGTCGGGTGCCATCGCGCGCCCGCGTCGAGGACGTCCGCGGCGGAAGCGGACCGCCGGGCCGTGACGTGCACGTCGCCGCCCGGGAGACGCCGAACCATGTTGAGCGCCATGGGCCGTCCCATGACGCCGAGGCCGATGACCCCGACGGCGTGCACGGCAGCGTCGTCGCTCCTGACCGGTCCACTCCGACTCGTCATCGGTGCAGCATAGCGAACGGTGTTCAACATCGTGAACGCTGTCGTACCGTGGTGGTCGGCGGGCCCCCTGCCCGCCGCCACGATCCCGATGACGCGATGAGGACACCATGACGCAGACCGACCGCCTCCGGGTGGCCGTCGCCACCCCCCTGCCCGAGGCGCTCTGCGACCTGGTCGAGCGCCTGGAGCCGCGCGTGGAGATGGTGCGCGACCAGTCGCTGCTCCCCCCGATGCGGTGGGCCGGGGACTTCGAGGGTGACCCCGGGTACCGGCGCACGCCGGAGCAGCAGGCGGCGTTCGAGGCGCTCCTGGAGTCCGCCGAGGTGCTCTACGGCGTCCCGGACGTCCGGCCCGCGGCTCTCGCCCGCACGGTCCGGGCGAACCCGCGACTGCGGTGGGTGCAGACGATGGCTGCCGGTGGTGGCGCGCAGGTCAAGGCCGCCGAGCTGACCCGGGACGAGCTCGACCGGGTGACGTTCACGACGTCCGCCGGCGTGCACGCCGGACCCCTCGCCGAGTTCGCGGTCTTCGGTCTCATGGCCGGTGCCAAGCACCTGCCCCGGCTCGTCGCGCAGCGCAGCGAGCGGGTGTGGAGCGAACGGTGGGCGATGGGTCAGCTCAGCGAGCAGACGATCCTCGTCGTGGGGCTCGGTCACATCGGCCTGGAGGTGGCCCGCAAGGTGTCGGCGCTGGGCGCCCGCGTCATCGGCGTGCACCGGCGCGAGCTCGACGCCCAGGGCGTCGAGCGCATCGTGGGCCCCGATCGTCTCGCCGAGGTCGCCCCCGAGGTCGACGGCGTCGTCGTGACGCTGCCGGGCACGGAGGCGACCCACGGGCTGCTCGACCGCCCCTTCTTCGCCGCGCTCCGCCCCGGCGCCACGGTCGTCTCCGTCGGTCGCGGCACGGTCATCGACGAGGACGCCCTGGTCGCGGCCCTGCAGGACGGCCGGGTCGGGTTCGCGGCCCTCGACGTGTTCGCCGTGGAGCCGCTGCCCGAGGACAGTCCGCTGTGGTCGCTGCCCAACGTCGTCCTCACGCCCCACACCGCCGCGAACAGCCCGCACGAGGAGCGGCTCATCGCGGAGCTGTTCGCCGACAACGCCCGACGGCTGCTCGACGGAGAGCCGTTGCGCAACGTCGTCGACACCGTGGACTTCTACTGAGGTCCCCGGGGCGAGGGCACAGGATGGCGCGGACGGTGGTCCGGTGACGGGCGCGGGGCGTGACGCGCCGCAGCCGGCGGAGAGCAGCCTCGCCCCCGCGGTGAGCCGGGCGGTGCGCGTCCTGTCCTTCCTCGCGGACAGTCGCGGGGTGCCGCAGCCCCTGACCGAGATCGCGCGCGCCGTCGGGGCCGCCAAGTCCTCCACGTCGAACGTGTGCGCCGTGCTGGAGGAGTCCGGCCTGGTCCAGCGCCGCGGCCCGGGCTACGTGCTCGGCCGGCGCACCGTCGAGCTGGGCGGCGCGTACCTGGCCGGCTTCGACCAGGTCCGCGAGTTCTACCGGATCTGCGCGCAGAGCCCGGTGCTGAGCCACGAGCTCGTGCAGATCGCCGTCCTGGACGGCACCGACGTCCTGTACCTCGCCCGGCACGAGGGGCGGGCCCCGCTGCGCCTGACCGCCGGGATCGGCGACCGCTTCCCCGCCGCCCTCACGGCGGTCGGGAACGCGCTGCTCGCCGAGCTGCCGGCGGAGGAGGTCGACGCCCGCTACCGCCGGGCACCGGACTTCCCGCGGCTGACCGACCGGTCCACGCAGACCGTCGAGCGCCTGCAGACCAAGCTCGCCGCGACACGGGCGCGCGGCTACGCACTCGACGAGGGAGAGGTGTTCCCGAACGTGGTGGGGCTGGCCGTCACGGTCCCGGCCCGCCTCAGCGGCGAGCAGACCCTCGCCCTCGGGGTGTCGACGATCGACGTCGGCGCGGGCCGGGTCCCGGCCGGCGAGCACCGCACGACCGTCCTGGCCGCCCTGCACGAGGCGGCGGCCCTGCTGTCGAACCCCATGGCCGTCCCCGTGCTCCGGGCCGGGGCGGGCCGCCCGGTCGCGCCGACCAGTCCGGCCGGGTAGCACCCGGTCCCGCGCGGCACCCGAGCGGCCCCGCTCAGGTCCCGCAGAAGGTGGTGTAGGCCCCGAAGTCCTGCGGGGCGGGCGCCGCGTAGCGCTCGAGCCCCGGGCGTTCGTCGTAGGGGGCCGCGACGACCTCCACCAGCCGCTCGAGCGGGGCCAGGTCGCCGTCCGTGGCGGCCGCCAGCGCCTCCTCGACGAGGTGGTTGCGCGGGACGTACACCGGGTTGACCCGGTCCATCGACCCGGCGTCCGGCGCGAGGGCACGCCAGCGCTCGGCCCACCGGTCGAACCCGGCCAGGTCGAGGAACAGGCCACGTGCCGGTTCGGCGTCGCCCCGTGCCGCTGTGCCGAGCGCCCGGAAGAACGAGGTGTGGTCCACGTGGCTGACCTGGAGCAGGGTCAGCAGCTCGTCGACGAGCGGCGTGAGCGTCGCGTCGTCGACCGCGTCGCCCAGGCCGAGCTTGGCTCGCATGCCGGCGGCCCAGGCAGCGGCGTACCGCGGGCGGAACCGGCCGAGCGCCTCGACGGCGAGCTCGACCGCCTGCTCCGGCACGTCGTGCACGAGGGGCAGGAGAGCCTCGGCGAGCCTCGCGAGGTTCCACTCGGCGACGACCGGCTGGTTGCCGTAGGCGTAGCGCCCGCCCACGTCGATGGAGCTGTAGACGGTCGCCGGGTCGAACGCGTCCATGAACGCGCACGGCCCGTAGTCGATCGTCTCCCCGGAGATCGTCATGTTGTCGGTGTTCATCACCCCGTGCACGAAGCCGACGAGCATCCACCGCGCGACGAGCGAGGCCTGGGCGCCGACGACCGCCTCGAGCAGCGCCAGGGCGGGGTTCTCCGCCTCCGCTGCCGCGGGGTGGTGCCGTCCCGTCGCGTGGTCGGCCAGGCGTCGCAGCAGGTCGACGTCCCCGGTGGCGCGCGCGTACTGGAAGCTGCCCACCCGCAGGTGGCTGCTCGCCACCCGGGCGAGCACGGCTCCGGGCAGCAGCGTCTCCCGCCGCACCGGTCGCCCGGTCGCGACGACCGCCAGGGAGCGGGTGGTCGGGATGCCGAGGCCGTGCATCGCCCG
This sequence comes from Cellulomonas aerilata, assembly GCF_007991755.1. Lineage (GTDB taxonomy): Bacteria > Actinomycetota > Actinomycetes > Actinomycetales > Cellulomonadaceae > Pengzhenrongella > Pengzhenrongella aerilata. Next base: position 20,889 of record NZ_BJYY01000018.1, read on the forward strand.
GGCGACGACGAGCTCGCGCAGCATCGGGCCGACGGCGGCGAGGCCGTCGCCACCCCGGGCGAACGGGGTGCGGCCGGAGCCCTTGAGGTGCAGGTCCCGCAGCCGGCCGTCGACGCCGACCAGCTCACCGAGCAGCAGGGCGCGGCCGTCCCCGAGCCGCGGGACGAAGCCGCCGAACTGGTGCCCGGCGTAGGCCTGCGCCACCGGGGTGGCTCCGCTCGGGACGCCGTTGCCGACCAGGAGCTGCACGCCCTGGGGGCTCCGCAGCCACGTCGGGTCGAGCCCGAGCTCGGTGGCCAGTGTGTCGTCCAGGACGAGCAGCCGCGGGTCGGGCGCCTCGTCGGCCCGCCACGCGACGGCCATCTCGGGGAGCTCCCGGGCGAAGCGTCCCTCGAGGGCCACCTGGGACAGCGGTGCGATGCTCACCCTCCCGAGGGTACGGCGGCTCGGGTGACCGGCCAGCGGGGCGGGTCACGTCCCCCGCGGGCAGCCGCGCCCCGTCGGCGCGGCGCCCACGTGGCGGCGGCGGCGGCGTCGCGCCGCCCGCGATGCCCTCGGGCCCCCCGGCCGCTAGCGTGGGCCCTGGTCGGACGCCCTGTGCGGGGTCACCCGGCGAGCAGGTCGCATCCGTGCGTCCGTGCTCGCCGGAGCCGGCTGTCCTGCTCGGACCGGTGACGACGACGTCTCCGAGCACCGGGTCGGGGGGCACCGTGCGGGGCCGGCACCGGTCGGACCCCGGGCGACAGGGACGGCGCGAGAGAGGACACGCACCATGAGCGAGCACGGTCCGGTCAGTGACCAGGAGTCGATCTACGACGACACGGACGAGGGCAAGGGCGTCGTCCGCATCGCGGTCGTCGCCGCCCTCGGCGGATTCCTCTTCGGCTACGACAGCGCCGTCATCAACGGCGCCGTCTCGGCCGTCGAGGACGAGTTCAACGCGGCATCGGCGGCCCTGGGCTTCGCCGTCGCGTCGGCGCTGCTCGGCGCCGCGGCCGGCGCGATGATCGCCGGCCGGATCGCCGACCGCCTCGGCCGCCTCGCCGTCATGAAGATCGCGGCGGTGCTGTTCCTCCTGAGCGCGATCGTCACCGGCCTGGCGCCGAACCTGTCGATCCTCGTCCTCGGCCGGATCATCGGCGGCGTCGGCGTCGGCATGGCGTCGGTCATCGCGCCGGCGTACATCGCCGAGATCGCTCCGGCCCGGATCCGTGGCCGGCTGGCGTCCCTGCAGCAGCTGGCCATCGTGACCGGCATCTTCATCTCGCTGCTGATCGACTTCCTCCTCGCCCGGGCCGCGGGCGGCTCCGGGGAGACCCTGGGGGCCGGCCTCGAGGCCTGGCGCTGGATGTTCCTGGCCATGGCCGTGCCGGCCGTGATCTACGGCGCCCTGGCCTTCTCGATCCCCGAGTCCCCGCGGTTCCTCATCGCCGCGCACCGCATCGCCGACGCCAAGGTGATCCTGAGCAAGCTGCTCGGGCCGACGCGCATCGACGCGAAGATCGAGAAGATCCGCCTCTCCATGGAGCGCGAGACCAAGCCCTCCTGGGCGGACCTGCGGACCCCCGCCGGCAAGGTCGCCACGATCGTCTGGGTCGGGCTCGCCCTGTCGGTGTTCCAGCAGTTCGTCGGGATCAACGTGATCTTCTACTACTCGAACATCCTCTGGGAGGCCGTCGGCTTCGACGAGGAGCAGGCGTTCACCATCACCGTCATCTCGGCGACGATCAACGTCCTCACGACCCTCATCGCGATCGCCACCGTCGACAAGTTCGGTCGCAAGCCGCTGCTGATCATCGGGTCGATCGGCATGACCGTCACCCTGGCGACGATGGCCTACATCTTCGGCACGGCGAACGTCGTCGACGGCAGCCCGGTGCTCGAGGGCGCCGAGGGTCCGATCGCGCTGGTCGCCGCCAACCTCTTCGTCGTGGCGTTCGGCATGTCGTGGGGCCCGGTGGTCTGGGTGCTGCTCGGGGAGATGTTCCCCAACCGCATGCGCGCCGCGGCCCTGGGCCTCGCGGCCGCCGCGCAGTGGGTCGCGAACTGGCTCATCACCGTGAGCTTCCCCAGCCTGCGCGACATCTCCCTGTCGCTGGCCTACGGGTTGTACGCAGCCTTCGCGCTGCTCTCCCTGCTCTTCGTCCTGAAGTTCATCGAGGAGACCAAGGGCAAGCAGCTGGAGGACATGCGCGGCTGAGGCACCCGACGCCTCGACCGGGACTCGTCGGCGCCGCGGTCGACGTCCGGCCCGCTGACCTTCGATCCTCTGCCCACGCGGCCCGGCCCGGGTGGCGCCGCCCGCCCGGTCCCTCGCCGTGGTACGAACGGGGCCGGCGCGGGCGTGTCCTTCGACGGGACGCGGCCGACCGCGCCCGGCGGACGCCGGACGAGCCGGCAGGGCACAGGAGGAGGTGGCGGTGTCGCGGGTGACCTTGCAGACCCTCGCGGACGAGCTGGGTGTCTCCCGCGCCACCGTGTCGAACGCCTTCGGGCGGCCGGACCAGCTCTCGGCCGCCCTCCGTGAGCGCATCCTGGCGAAGGCGGAGGAGCTGGGCTTCGCCGGCCCGGACCCGGTCGGCCGTGGACTGCGGCGGGGTCGGGTGGGAGCGGTCGGCGTCCTGCTCGACCAAGGGCTGTCCTACGCGTTCTCCGACCCCGCCACCGTCATGTACCTCGACGGACTGGCGCAGGAGCTGCAGGCGAGCGGCTTCGGGCTGCTCATGCACGCCGGGACGGGCGCGGGGGACGACGTCGCGCTCGTGAGGTCCGCCCTGGTGGACGCCTGGGTGGTCGCGTCCCTGCCGGCCGGGCACCCGGCGGTGCGTGCTGCGCAGGCGCACCGGCGCCCCATGGTCGTGTTCGACCAGCCTGATCTGGACGGCGTCCCGACGGTCGGCCTCGAGGACGCGACCGGGGCGGCGCTGGCGACGCGGCACCTGCTGGATCAGGGACATCGACGGTTCGGGGTCCTGACGATGGCCCTGCAGGCCGACGGCCGGCAGGGGGTCGCCGACCCCGCTCGGCAGCGGCGCGCGACCTACGCCGCGATGGCGCGCCGGCTGGCCGGCGTCCGGGCCGAGGTGAGCGCCTGCGGGCTCGACTGGTCCGACGTGGTGGTGATCGAGTGCGCCACCAACACCGTGGACACGGGTGCGCTCGCGACCTGGGAGCTGCTGGACCGCGCGGAGAGGCCGAGCGCGGTGGTCGCCTTCAGCGACCAGCTGGCGATCGGGGCACTGCTGACGGCCCGGGAGCTGGGCATCGCCGTGCCGCACGACCTGTCGGTCGTCGGGTTCGACGACACTCCCCCGGCTGCGGCCGCCGACCCGCCCCTGACGACCGTGTCGCAGCCCCTGCACGAACGAGGACGGGCCGCCGGGGTGCTGGTGCGTGAGCTGGTGCAGGGCCTGGAGGTCCAGGCCCCTGCGCCGTTCCCCGTCGAGCTCGTCGTCCGAGGCAGCACCGCGCGGGTGGCCGGCTGAGCCGGGCGTCACCCGCTCCGGGTGGATGTTCCGGTCAGCGGCTTCCGACGAGAGCGACCTCGGGCAGGCGGGCGTCGTCCGGGACGACGGTCGCCATGGCGGAGCTGGGCTCCGTGGCGGGGACGGTCACGCCGCTGAGACGCTCGGAGTACAGGTTGGCGAAGAAGAACTGCATGTCGGAACCCCTTGTTGTCGAGCTCGGCGCCGGGTGCACCGTGAGCATGCCTCCACTCTACTAGATCGATTCAGAAGTGAAAGAGGGTCAGCGCGTGAACCGGGCCACAGTCCCGGGGTGCGCCATGACCCCCGGCTGGTGGACCCCGGTGGGGCTCGTCCCCGGCCCGGTCGGCCGGCACCACTCCGCCCGGACCCGCGGCGCCGGGTTCACGCGTGCCGCCGCGCGCCGTCCGTTCGGCGTAACCGACCGCGCGCGCCTCGATGGGCGTGGTTGACTCCCGCTGGTGAGCGAGACGAGGGTGCTGGACCGCGACAGGGTGCACCCTGCCCCCGTCCCGGGCACCAGGCCCCCGTCCCGCGCCCGCCGTCTGCGTGCCCGCCTCCTCCCCCGCGGCGTCGACCTGCCCGAGTCCGCCTGGAACGGACGCCACCGGGCGGTCGTCCTGTTCCTGTGGGTGCTGACCGCGGTGACCACGGTCTGGGCGGTCGGCCTCGTCCGGACGCCCAACGCGGTGGCCGAGGCGGCCGCGCTGGTCGCTGCGACCGCGGCCGTCACCGCCATCCCGACCCGGCGACGCCGGCTGGCGGCCTCGGCCGCCTCGGTCACGATGCTGCTGGCGACGGCGGTCCTGGTGCACCTGTCCGGCGGGGTCATCGAGGTGCACTTCCTCTTCTTCGTGATCGTCGCCGCCGTGACCCTGTACCAGCAGTGGGCCCCGTTCCTCTCCGCCGTCGCGTTCGTCACCCTGCACCACGGCGTGCTGGGCACCATGGCGCCGGAGGCGACCTACAACCACCAGCCGGCGATCGAGAACCCGTGGCTGTGGGCCGGTGTCCACGGCGGGTTCATCGCCCTGGCGAGCCTGGTGGGGCTGGCGGCGTGGCGCTTCGACGAGCTGGTCCGCGACGAGCTGCGGCAGGTCGGGGAGCACCACCGGGTCGTCCTCGACTCGGTCGGCGACGCCGTCCTCGCCCTGGACGGCGGCGGTCGCGTCCTCTCCTCCAACGCGCGGGCGGCGGTGCTGCTGGGGACCGCGCCCGCGCTGCTGACGGGCCGCCACGTGCACGACGTCGTCCACCCCCGAGCGCCTCACCCCGCGCAGACCTGCCCGCTGGCCGGAGGCGGCGCGGACCAGGGCCTGGCGGAGATCGAGCACCGGCCCCCGGCGACGACCGAGGGTCTCGCCGACGGCACGCCCGGTGGCGCCACGAGGACCGCGACCGTCCCGGTGACGTACCGGCTCTCGTCCGTCGACGGCGACAGCCGCGCCACCTCGGTCCTCACCCTCACCGACGTCACGGGGACCCAGCGGGCCCAGGCGGCCGAGCGCGAGCTCCGCCACCTGTCCGCCGAGCGCCTGGTCGAGCGCGCGGAGGTGCGGCAGCTGGCCGCGTCCGTCAGCCCCTCCCCCCTCTCGGTCCCCGGGGTCGAGCTGGCGGCCAGCTACCTGCCCGCCTCCGAGGCGCTGATGGGCGGGGACCTGTACGACTGGTTCCGCTCGCCGGACGGCACCGTGACCGTGGCGGTGATCGACGCGATGGGCAAGGGCCTGTCGGCGACCAGGCACGCGGTGGCGGTCCTGCACACGCTGCGGGTCCTCGCCCTGGACGGGCAGCCGCTGCGTGATCTGCTGGGTCGAGCCGCCGCCGTGATGGCGGACTACGACGACGACCTGATGGCGACCGCGGTGGTCGCGCGCTACCGCCCGGCGACCGGCGAGGTGGACGTCGCGTCCGCCGGCCATCCACCGGCCCTGCTGGTCCGCCGCGACGGCCGAACCGAGCTGCTGGAGTCCGTCGGGATCGGGTTCGGGGTCCCCGGAGCCGGCAGCTCGGTGCTGTGCAGCGCGACGCTCGCGGTCGGCGACACGCTGGTCCTCTACAGCGACGGGCTGATCGAGGGCACGCGCGACCTGGACCGCGGCCTGGCCGACCTGCGCCGCACCGCTGCCGCGGCCGCGACGGACGACCCGGAGCAGCTCGTCGAGCGCCTCGTGCGCGAGCCGGGATCCGTCGCCGCCGGCGACGACCGCGTGGCCGTCGTGCTGCGACGGGGCACCGGGCAGGGGTGACCGGCCGTCGGGCCGTGCCCTAACGCGGGCGGCCAGGCCCCCGGGTCCGTGCCGCCCGGACCACCATGACCAGGCCGACGACCACCAGGACGGGTCCGACGACGGCCCACAGCGTCGCGCCGGTCATCGGGCTGCCGGCCAGCACCCCGAGACCCTGTAGGGTGAACACGGCGCCCATGACGATCAGGACGACGCCCAGGACGAGCTGCGCGGGCTTGCTCACGGGACCTCCGAGGCGTCGCGACGGGCGGTCGCCGTCGTCGACAGGGACACGCGGCGCCGGCACGGCGGGCGCGCGGCTCCCTCCACCAGGACCCTACGTCGCCCCGGCGTCGCACGGACCTCGCACGCGTGGCGGATGACAGCCGGGCACCGACGGGTCACGCTCCTCGCATGAGTCCCCCGCGCTCCGCCCCGGGCACCCGCCGCCTGGCCGCCCTCGCCGGCGTGCTCGCCGCCGGCGTGACCCTCGGCGTGTCGTCCCTCGCGGCCGCCGTCGTGCAGCCCGCGTCCGCCCCGCTCGTCGCGGTCGGGGACGCGTTCATCGACGTCACGCCGGGATGGCTCAAGGATGCGGCGATCGCCGTCTTCGACGTGCACGACAAGACGGCGCTGGTCGTGGGCATGGTGCTCGTGCTCACCGTCCTGGCCGCCGGCGCCGGTGTGATCGCCCTCCGCAACCACACCCTGGGGACGGTCGGGGTGGTGCTGCTCGGTACGGTGGGCGCGGTCAGCGCGGCGTCCCGCGCCGACGCCGGGCAGCTCGCCGTCGTGCCCAGCCTGGCCGGCACCGCGGCCGGCGTGGTCGCGCTGCGCGCCCTGGTCGATCGTCTCGACCCGGCGCCGCGCCCGGCGCGGGACGGCGCGCCCGACGTCACCGGGCCCACGGCGCCGGACCGACGGTCCTTCCTCAACGCCGCGATGGTCGTCACCGCGCTGGCGGCGCTCTCCGCTGCGGCCGGCTCGGTGGGGGCCCGGGTGACCCAGGCCGCCGGCGCGGCGCGCGAGCTGCTGCGGCTGCCCGCGCCGGCACGCCCGGCGGCGGCCGTGCCCGCGGGCGCCCAGTCCCCAGCGGTGGGTGTGGTCGACGTCGTGACCCCGAACGACGACTTCTACCGGATCGACACCGCGCTCGTCGTCCCGCAGGTCGACCCGTCGACCTGGACCCTGCGGGTGCACGGGCTGGTCGAGCGGGAGGTCACGATGACGTTCGCCGAGCTGCTCGCGGCCGACCTGGTCGAGACCTACGTGACGCTGGCGTGCGTCTCCAACCCGGTCGGCGGAGACCTCGTCGGCAACGCGCGGTGGCTCGGGCTGCCGATCCGCGAGGTCCTGGCCCGCGCGGTGCCGCTGCCCGGTGCCGACATGGTGCTCTCCACCAGCGTCGACGGGTTCACCGCCTCGACCCCGCTCGCCGCCCTCACCGACGACCGGGACGCGCTGCTCGCCGTCGGGATGAACGGCGAGCCCCTGCCGCTCGCGCACGGCTTCCCGGTCCGGATGGTCGTCCCCGGCCTCTACGGCTACGTGTCTGCCACGAAGTGGGTCACGGACCTCGAGGTCACCCGCTTCGCCGACCAGGAGGCGTACTGGACCGTGCGCGGCTGGAGCGCCGAGGGGCCGATCAAGACGTCGTCCCGCATCGAGGTCCCCCGCCACCGCGCCTCCGTGCCGGCCGGCGCCGTCACGGTCGGCGGGACCGCCTGGGCCCAGCACACCGGGATCACCGGGGTCGAGGTGCAGGTCGACGAGGGCGAGTGGCAGCCGGTCGCGCTCGCGGCGGAGATCTCGGTCGACACGTGGCGGCAGTGGTCGTGGTCGTGGGACGCCGAGCCGGGGTCGCACACCCTGCGGGTCCGTGCCACGGACGCGACCGGCGAGGCCCAGACGGGCGACCGGCAAAGCATGATCCCGGACGGGGCGACCGGCTGGCACGAGGTCACGGTCCAGGTCTCCGCCTGACCGGCCGGCGGCGGTGCACGTGCCCGCGCGGTGGTGGCGACCGACGAGCCGGCGGACGCAGCCGCGCCGCCGCCGACCTCGACCGGACGGGGGGACCGCTCGCCGCCGGTGAGCGCCGACGTAGGCTCCTGGGTCGTGGCGACGTTCTCATCGGTGACGCAGCAGCACGTCCTCCAGGCGCTCGCCGAGTACGACGCCCGGGGTGCGCAGGAGTTCCTCGACGTCTACGGGTTCGCCCCGTCCGACGACCGACCGCTGGTCCACGAGGGCCGCAGCTACGACTCCCGCGCCGTCCTCGGCGTCGCGCACCGGTTCGCGACCGGACGCATCGCGACGCCCGAGGAGGTCGAGAGCGGCTTCGACGGTGCCGTGACGATCCTGCGCCGCCGGGGGTTCACGGTCTCCGAGCCCTTCTTCGGCGCGCGCCGGACGGCCCCCGCGACGCGGACGCCGCGTGCGCCCCGGGCCGCGGGCGCGAGCCGCACCCCCAGCCGAGCGGTGAGCACCGCGCCGGAGCGGACGCCGTCGATCTGCCCGACCTGCTCCATGGCACTCCCGGCCACGGGCATCTGCGACAACTGCAGCTGAGGTCACCCCGCGCCGAGCGCGTGGGCCGTCGCAGCCGTCACGGTCGTCCGCCCCGGGGGCAGGCCTATGCCACCGAGCGGTAGGCCTCCCACGCGTTGCTCATGCGCTGGATCTGCCCCGCCGAGAAGCGGTCCATGCAGAAGTCCTCCGCGTAGTCCATGAAGTTGTGGACCGGGTCGAGGCCGTCGTCCCGGGGGCAGGAGTCGCGCCCGGCGTCGGTGCACTCGAAGGCAGGCAGCGCCTCGGCCGGTGTGTCGCCGACGTAGTCCCCCGGCCCGCTGCAGCCGCCCTGGAACGTGTGGAAGAGACCGAGCCAGTGCCCCACCTCGTGCGTCGCCGTGTCCCCCTCGTTGTACGGAGCGGCGTCGGCGCCGGGGAGCGACTCGTCGAGGATCACCACGCCGTCCTTCCAGAGCTGACCTCCCTTGGCGTGCTGAGGGAACGTCGCCCAGCCGAGGAGGCCCCCGCCGATGTCCGCGACGTAGATGTTGAGCGTGCTCGCGTCACCGGTCCGCAGTGCTTGCTTGGCGGCGCGCTCCTCCTTGCTGCCGGAGGTGAGCGTGGACCACGCCGCGTCGACGGTGTAGGTGGTGGCGGCCGGGTCGTAGATGAACCGGAACGGCGTGTCCGCGGAGAGGTCGGCGGCGCCGGTGCCGCTGAAGGCCTCGTTCAGGACGTCGATCTGGGCCGCGATCTGAGCGTCCCGCTCCGCCCGCTCCTCGGCCGTCAGCGCGGTCGCGGTGATGACGTGGAAGACCGTGGGGACGGTGACGGACCCGGCGGGGAGCACCGCTCGGACACGGGGGCTGCCCAGCGCCGCAGCCTGCACGGCCGAGACGGCGTTGGGCTCGCTGCGGGTCGAGCCCTTCTTCACCCGTGCGGCGAAGCCGGTCGGGTCGACCGCCTCGCAGACGGTCGACCCGCCGGCATGGTCGGTGTGGCGATGAGCGGCGGGCGCGGCACTCGAGGCGGGCGCGGCCGTGGCGAGGCAGAGGACGAGTGCGGCGGTGGCCCGCACGGTGGTCCGGGTCACGCGGTGGAGATTCATGGGACTCCGTCGAGGTGTCGTTGACCTGTCGAGCGAGTGGCTCACCGTAGGCAGGGCGAGGGGCCGGCACAAGAGGCGAGGACGCGGCATGCGGCGGTCCGGGGAACAAGGCGCACCGCCTCGGTGGTTGCTCGCACGACCACCTCGGTCCACTGCTCAAGAAGGAGCCTGACCTATGGCGACCATCGTCGTCTTCGGAGGCACCGGCTACACCGGTGCGAATGTCGTCCGCGAGGCCGCCTCGCGTGGTCACCGTGTGATCTCCGTGAGCCGTTCGGAGCCGGAGACCGCCGTCGACGGCGTCCAGTACCAGATCGGCAGCGCCGAGGACGTCGCCCCGCAGGTGGTACCGGACGCCGACGCCGTCGTGGCCGTGCTGTCGCCGCGCGGCGACATGGCCGGACGTCTCGTGCAGGTCTACGCGGCGCTGGCCCGGTTGTCCGCCGAGGCGGGCGCTCGCTACCTCCAGGTCGGCGGGTTCAGCTCCCTTCGTCCCGCACCGGGTGCCCCGCGCTTCGTCGAGGGCGAGGTCCCGGAGCAGTACCGCGACGAGGCGCTGGAGGGCGAGGCGACTCGCGTGCTGCTCGCCGACGACGCTCCCGGGGCGCTCGACTGGGTGTTCGTCAGCCCGGCCGGGACCTACGGCGCGTGGGCCGCCGGCGAGCGCACCGGGACGTACCGCGTGGGCGGCGAGGTCGCGCTCTTCGACGAGGAGGGCGGCTCGACCATCTCCGGCGCCGACTTCGCCCTCGCCCTCGTCGACGAGATCGAGGCCGCTGACCACCACCGCGAGCACATCGGCGTCGCCTACTAGCGAGCTCACCGGGTGGCGCCGACAGGGGCGCCGCGTGTGGGCGGTGTCGGCGGTGAGCCCGTGGACGCAGGTGCCCGGCCGAGCGAGTCATCTCGGCTGGGCACGCCGCCTGACCTCGGCAGGCTCGGGGTAGCCGACCCCGGTGCCGTCCGTGTGCACCACGTCGTCCTCCCACGGCACCCGGTAGGTACCGGCGACGAGGTCACGCATGTACGTGTACGGGTTGTCCGTCGCGCCGCCCTCGACCGAGACGTACCCGCGGTGACCCAGCTGGTAGATGTTGTTCTCCACACCCCACAGACGCCGGGCCTCGTCCGCCTCCGCGGGGACGATGGCCGCGGTGAGGATCCGGTCCGGGAGGCCGTCGCCCTCCTCCATGACCGACCCGTCGTACCCGCAGACCATCGCCTCGCCCATGGACCAGATCCCCGCCTCGTCGGGTCCGGCCAGGCAGACCGAGGCGGTGAAGGCCAGGTTGGTGAAGGCGTTGACGATGTTCGTCGCTCGCCAGCTGTGCTTGATGGGGAAGGTGTAGCCGGCGGTCCGCAGGATGACGTTGGCCCCGCGGTACGCGGCCTCGCGTGCCACCTCGGGCAGCTGACCGTCGTGGCAGATGATGAGCGCGAGGCGCGACCCCTTGGGCCCGTCGCACACCGGGATCCCGGTGTCACCGGGCGACCACGGCTCCAACGGCACCCAGGGGTGCAGCTTGCGGTAGACGAGCTGCACCGAGCCGGCGTCGTCGACGATGATCCCGGTGTTGAACGGGGCGCCGCCGGGGTTCCGCTCCATGACGGAGAAGCAGCCCCACACCGAGGCCTCGGCACAGGCCGCCGCGAGCGTGGCGACCTCCGGCCCGTCGACGTCGAGGAGCAGGCTGTCGTCCAGCCAGTTCTCCGGCCGCAGGCCGATGAGGCTGTACTCGGGGAAGACGAGCAGGTCGGTCGTGGGCATCCCCCGCTTGGCGCCCCGCACCATGTCGGCGATGCGCTGGACCGTGTCGAGGACGCCGGACCGGTCGGCGATGTGCGGGACGGCGAACTGCACGAGGCCGAGGACCATCGCGTCGGGCGACGGGTTGAGACCACCAAGTCCGTTCATGTGTACGTGCCTCTCAGGTGGGTGGGACGGCGGGCGCCGGGCGCTGCGGGGGCGTGCGCGCGGGGGCTGTCAGGCGAGGGCCGGCTGCGTGGGAGCCACGGTGGCGTCGACCGGGTTCCGCAGAGCCGCGACGAAGGCGTCGGACGTCGCCACGGCACCGAAGACGCCTCCCTGCATCTTGATCATCTCCAGCGCCGCCAGGTAGTTCGCGTACACGGTCGCGCCCGTGCAGTCCGACAGCAGCAGGCACTCGTACCCGCGGTCGTTCGCGTCCCGCATGGTCGTGTGCACGCACACGTCCGTCGTGATCCCCGTGAGGACCAGGTGCGTGATCCCCCGGTTGCGCAGGATGAGGTCGAGGTCCGTGGCGTAGAACGACCCCTTGCCCGGCTTGTCGATGATGGGCTCCCCCGGCAGCGGGGCGACCTCGGGGACGATCTCCCACCCGGGCTCGCCACGGGTCAGGATGCGCCCGCACGGACCGTCGTCACCGATCCCCGCGTTGATGCGCCGGGACCGCCACAGCTTGTTCGGCGGCAGGTCGGCGAGGTCCGGGCGGTGACCCTCCCGGGTGTGGATGATCAGCAGTCCCGCGGCGCGGGCGACCTCGAGCATCGCCGCGGTCGGCGCCAGCCCTGCCCGCGTCAGGGCCAGGTCGTACCCCATGGCGTCGACGTAACCGCCCGTCCCGCAGAAGTCGACCTGCCAGTCGATGTTGATCACCGCGGTCGTCGCGGCGGAGAACGTGCCGTCGAAGGGCCAGGCGTACGGCTCGGCGTCCACGGCCGGGTGGCGCGTGGCGACCCGGCCGGCGAGGTCCTGCGTGTCGCTCATCTCGGTGCTCCTTGGGTGACGGACGAGGTGGTCGTGTCGGGTGCCCATGCCGGCGGCACGGCCCCCCAGGCGGCGACGACGTCGGCGGCCTGCCCGACCGCGCCGAAGATCCCGCCGGACGCCTCGACCATCGACCGCGAGGACGGCGTGAGCGCCGGGTCGAGGGCGGTGCAGGCGTCCAGGACGAGCAGGCACTCGAAGCCGCGGTCGTTCGCGGACCGCATCGTCGAGTGGACGCTCAGCTCGAGCGCCGACCCGGCGAGGACGAGGCGGCGTGCGCGGTGTCCGGTCAGGACGAGCTCGAGGTCCGACCCGTAGAAGGCGTCGACCCCTCGAGCCGTCAGGTGGTGCCCGGGACGGTCCCGCGACCGGGCGTCGGACGCGGGCCCCGCCCCCCGCCGTCGCGTGCCCTCGGGCGCGGCCGTGGCGACCGAGATCACCGGGACGCCCGCCGCCGTGGCGGCGGCGACCATGGCACTCACGACGGCGTGCGTGCCCGCGTCCTGCGCCGCGGGGTCGGTCGGCCCGACGAGGAGCAGGGCGGTGCCCGCCTCGTCGAACCGCCCGTCGAAGGGCCAGGGGTAGGGCGTGCTGCCGGCGACGTGCATCAGCCGGCGAGGTTCCCGGTGACGCCGGCGACGAAGTAGTCCATCTGGTCGGCGTCGTCGGACGTGAGCGCCGTGCCCTCGGGGATCACCGGGGTCGCACCGTCCTGACCCATGATCGGGCCGGTGAAAGGCGTCCAGCCGCTCTCCAGCTCCGTCTGGGCGGCGTCGATGAGGGCCTTCGTCTCGGGCGTGACGGACGCGCCGAGCGTGGACGGCACGAACGGGCTGTTGCCGTTGGCCGCACCACCGCGGTAGTTGGCGTCGTACTCGCTGCCGATGAAGTCGCCGTCGACGACCGTGTCGATGATCGACGGGTACAGCTCGGTCCAGTCCCACTCCGAGCCGGCGAGCCACCCCTGCGGTGCGAGCTCGGACGCGTCGGCGTGGAAGCCCACGCTGTACACCCCCGCCGCCTCCGCTGCCTCGATGATGGTCTTGGTGCAGTCCTGGTGCTGGGTGAGCACGTCCGCGCCCTGGCTGATGAGCGACGCCGCCCGGTCGGCCTGGGTGGCCGGGTCGCACCAGCTCGTGGTGGAGACCGCGATCGTCTCGACGTCCGGGTTCACCGACTGCGCGCCCAGCGTGAAGGCGTTGATGTTGGCGACCACCTGAGGCACGGGGTAGCCGTAGACGAACCCGAGGACGCCGGTCTCGGTGGCCGCACCGGCGGCGATGCCGGCGAGGTACACCGGCTCGTAGACGGTGCCGTAGTAGGTGCCGAGGTTCTCCGGGGACGTGTCGTCGATGAGCCCGCCCTGGTGCAGCACGGCGACGTCGGGGTTGGCCTCGGCGACCTGCTGGGCCGCGTCCAGGTGACCGAAGCTCGTGGCGAAGAGGACGGTCGCGCCCTGGTCGACCATCGTCTGGAGGGCTTCGACGGCCTGGTCGTTCTCGGGGATGTTGTAGGCCTCGAGGATCTCCAGGTCGGGGTGGGTCTCGGCGACGGCCCTGATGCCGTCGTGGACGGCCTGGTTGTACCCGAAGTCGTCCTGCGGGCCCACGGCGATGAACCCGACGGTGGTCGCGCCCTCACCGGGCGCTGCGCCGGAGGAGGACTCGCCGGCACCGGCGTCGGACTCCGTCGCGCTGGTGCATGCGCTGAGCGCGAGGCCGGCGATCGCGGCACCGGCGAGCAGGGAGGTGACGTGCCGGCGGGTCGGGGTGCGGCGTGCTGACGAGAGGGTCATGTGCAGGTCCTTCGGTGCGGGAGGAGGGAGCATGGCCACGGGGGCGCGATGCCGGGTCAGGCCTTGGCGGTCTCGAGGACCTTGAGGAGCTCGTCGGGGGCCTTGCGCAGCGTGCGCTTGCCGAGCACCGTCAGGACGACGAGCGTCATGAGGAACGGGATGGCGTTGAGGGCGAACTGGTTGACGTCCACGCCGTTGGCCTGGAGGACCGAGGCGAGCGAGAGTGCCGCGCCGAACAGGTAGGCGCCGAGCAGGACGTTGACGGGGTGCCACATCGCGAAGATGACGAGGGAGACGGCGATGAACCCGCGGCCGGCGATCATGTTCTCGAACCAGCTGTTCGCGTAGGCGATCGAGATGTGCGCACCGCCGATCCCCGCGAGCGCCCCGCCGGAGACGACCGCGGCGTACCGGACCGCCACCACGGAGTAGCCGTTGACGCCCAGGGCGTCGGCGCGCTCCCCGGCGGACCGCAGGAGCAGGCCGGCCCGCGTCCGGAACATCACCCAGGCCACGAGGGGCACCACCACGTAGCCCGCGTACACGAGGGGGTCGTGGTCGAAGAGCACCGGGCCGACGACGGGGATGTCACCCAGCACCGGGATCTTGACCGGGGTGAACGCGGTGATCTGGCGACTGACGTAGTCGACCCCGAACAGCGCGGTGAGGCCCAGGGCCAGGAAGAACAGGGTCAGCCCGCTCGCGTACTGGTTGGCGCCACGGCTGACGACGAGGACGGCGTGGACGAGGGCGAGCAGGGCGCCCGCCGCGGCACCGCCCAGGACGCCGAGCCACGGGCTGCCGGTGTGGAAGGTGACGGCGTACCCGCCGAGCGCCCCGACGAGCATGGCGCCCTCGGTGCCGAGGTTGATGACCCCTGCGCGCTCGGAGATCGTCTCGCCGAGCCCCGCGAACAGCAGCGAGGTCCCGCCGCGGACGCCTCCGGAGAGGATGTCGATGATCATGCGTCGGCCTTCCGTACGGACGTCCAACCGAGCACCGCGACCAGGACGAGCCCCATGAGGATGTTCACGCTGGCTGCGGGGAGCCCCGCCGAGATCTGGAGCGTGTTGCCGGTGATGGCGATCGCCGCGACGGCGGCGGCGGACACGAGCACGGCCAGCGGCCGGTGCCGGGCGAGCCAGCTGGCGAGGAACCCGATGTAGCCGATGTTGGCCCCGAACGTCGGGCGGAGCTTGTACTCCGCGCCGGCGAGGTGGACGTAGCCGGCGAGCCCGGCGAGGACGCCGCCGAGGACCAGCGCGGACAGCAGCAGCACCGTCACCGGCAGCCCCGCGCGCCGGGCGGCCTCCGGGTTGCCGCCCACCACGGTGAGGCGGAAGCCCCACGTCGTGCGGGTGAACGCGAACCAGATGACCAGGGCCGCGATGACGGCGACGACGATCCCCACGTGGACCCCGGACGTGCCGAGCAGAGGGAGCTTCGCTCCGGGGCCGATCTCCGGGCTGGTCGCCTGACCCATGGCGGCGTCGTCCCGCCAGCTGCCCAGGATGAGGAACAGCATCAGGTACAGGGCGACGAAGTTCAGCAGGACCGTGGTGACGGCCTCGTTCACGTCGCCGACCAGGCGCAGGGCGGCGGCGATCCCCGCCCACGCACCGCCGGCGACGACGGCGGCGAGGACCATGACGGTGACGGCGACGGCGGGAGCGGCGTCGGCTCCGACCCACATGCCGGCACCGGCTGCGGCGACCGCGCCGACGATGACCTGTCCCTCACCGCCGACGTTGACCAGGCCCGCCCGGCCGGGGACCACGACGGCCAGTGCCGCGAGCGCGAAGGGAGTGGCGCGGACGAGGATCTGCTCGACCTGGCGGGGCTCGGTGAGGACCGACGTCCAGATCGTGCCCAGGACGGACAGCGGGTCGACGTCGTTGGCGAGGATGAAGGCGCTGAAGATCACGAGGGCTGCGGTGCAGGCGGCCAGCCACCGTGCCGCGGTCCCGGTCCGCGCGGTCAGCGCGGCGGTCCGTCGCGGAGCGCCGACGGCGACGCCGGTCACGCCGCACCTCCCAGCATGAGGCGGCCGAGCGCCATCCGGTCGGCGTCGGCGGCGGCCACGACGCCCGCCACGTGCCCGTCGTGCATGACCACGATCCGGTCCGCCATCGAGATCAGCTCCTCCAGGTCCTCGGACACCATGAGCACCGCCGCTCCGGCCGCACGCTGCTCGAGCAGGACCTCCTGCGTGCGGCGTGCGTTCGCGATGTCCAGACCGCGGCTCGGGTACGCGGCGACGACGACGGGCGAGAACGTGCTCAGCTCGCGCGTCAGCACGACGCGCTGGATGTTGCCGCCCGACAGGCCCGAGAGGGTGCGCCGGGGCGCCGCGATGTCCAGCCCGACCTTCGCGTCCGCCTCGGCCGTGCGCCGCCCGACCTCCGCCCAGTCGACGCCGACGCCCTTGCGTGGGACCTCCCGGCCGTCGAGCACCATGTGCTGGAGCACGCTCAGACCCGGGACGACGGAGTCCGCGACCGGGTCCTCCGGGATGGCCGCGGCGACCCGCGGCCGGGCCGGGACGCCGTCGACGTCGCGGACCTCGACGTGCCCGCTGGTGAGCGGGCGGAGCCCGAGGACGACCTCGAAGAGCTCCCTCTGGCCGCTCCCGGCGACGCCGGCGATCCCGACGAGCTCGCCGGCACGGACGTCCAGGTCGATGCCCTTGAGCGCCTCGTACCCGCGGTCCCCGTCGGTGCGCACGTCCGACAGGGCCAGCAGGGTGCGTCCGGCCGGGTCCACGGGACGGCGCTGACGGGGCAGCGGCGCCACCGCACGCCCGACCATGGCCTCGATGAGCGCGCCGTCCGTGTAGTCGGCAGGTGCCACCGCGTTGAGGACCACCTCCCCCCGGCGCAGGATCGTCATCCGGTCGGCGATCGCCCGGACCTCGTTCAGCTTGTGGGTGACGATGACCACGCCGAGCCCCTCGGCCTTCAGCCGCTCGACGACCTCGAACAGCGACTGGACCTCCTGGGGGGCGAGCACGCTCGTCGGCTCGTCGAGGATGACCAGGCGCGCGCCGGCCATGAGGGTCTTGAGGATCTCCACGCGCTGGCGCTCGCCGATGGACAGCGTCCGCACCTGCGCCCGCGGGTCGACGTCGAGGCCGTAGGACCGGCTCGCCTCCTCGATGCGGCGCACGAGGCCGTCCATGCGGAGCCGGAAGCCGGTGCGCAGCGAGAGCGCGACGTTCTCCGCCACGGTGAGCGCGGGGACGAGCCGCAGGTCCTGGAAGACCATGCCGATGCCGAGCGCGCGGGCATGGGCCGGGTTGCCCGGGGTGACGGGCTGGCCGTCGACGAACATGCGTCCGGCGTCGGGCTCGTACACCCCGAAGATCATCTTGAGCAGCGTGCTCTTGCCTGCCCCGTTCTCACCGGCGAGCGCGTGCACCTCGCCGCGCTGGACGGAGAGGTCGACGTCGGTGTTGGCGTGCACGTCACCGAAGGACTTGGTGAACCCGACGACGTCGAGCAGGGCGGGCGGTGCGCCGATGCGGCTCGGAGGTCTCCGGTGGCTCGGCGCGGTCACCGTGAGTCCTCGTGCACGCAATTCGTCGTGATATCCACGCCGGGAAACCTAAATGCCCGAGATGTCACGAGGGTTGACACCATGTTGCCCTGGTGTTTCCCGGCTGACGGTCATGTTTCCGTGGTGCGCTCGCTTTTCCCGAGCAGGGACCCGAGGCTGCACACCCGACCTACCGTGCTCCCATGACCCGGACCACCGCCTCCGGCCTGACGCACCCGGTCGCCCCGCGCTCCGGGCCGCCGGTGCTGCTCGTGCACGGTGCGGGGACCACCGCCCGCCTTTGGGACCGGGTGCGCGCCGAGCTCCGCGACCTGCCCGTGGTCGCACCCGACCGTCGGTCCAGCGGCGACCTCGCCGCGGAGGTCGCCGACCTCGCTCCCTGGGCCGAGGGGGCGCTCGTGGTGGGGGTCAGCGGGGGCGCCACCCTCGGGCTCGCGCTGGCGTCGAGCGAGGTCAGGCTTGCCGGCGCCATCCTGCACGAGCCCGCGGTGGGCGGCTTGCTGCCCGGCCTGCTCGCGCCGGTGGCCGCCGCGTTCGCGGCCCACGGTGTCGCCGGGTTCGGGCGCACGCTGTATGGACCGCTGTGGTCCCCCGAGATGGCACCGGACGACCCGGGGGCGGTCGAGCGCGACCTCGCGATGTTCCGGGCCTTCGAGCCGTCCGCACCACGCCGTGGCCAGGGGCCCGTGCTGGTCACGGTCGGGGCGCAGTCCCCACCGGCCCGGTTCCAGGCCGCCGGAGCGCTCGAGGAGGCGTTCGGCCTCACGCACCGCGTGGTCGAGGGGTGCGCGCACTTCGTCCCGATCGAGGCTCCGCTGACGCTCGCCCGGCTGGTCGTCTCGGTCAGGCGCGAGCTGTCCGGAGGCTGAGCTCGCGCTGACGAGCCCTTCCGTTCCCTGCTCTCCGGCGGGACGCGCTCCGGTGACGCCGCGAACCGCGCCTGCGACCGTCACCCTCCCGGCATGCTGAGCCGTCCGGAGCACGTGTCGGGTGAAGTCGGCACGCACTGGGTGACGGACGCGCCGTGAGGCGTCGGCGTTCCTGCGACGATGCGGTCATGGACGAGTGGCCCGAGTCGAGCTGCACGCAGGAGACCACCGTCTCCCTCCTGCGCGCGCGTCTGGCGGCCATCGTGGACACGACGCTCGACCCGCTGATCCTGCTCAGGCCCCTCCGCGACGCCGCAGGCCGGGTGGAGGACTTCACCGTCTCCGACATCAACGGCACCCACGCCCGCGAGGGGGGCGACCGGGCCGCGGGGCGCATGCACCTCGCGAGCCGGTCACCGGAGCTGTTCCAGCTCTACCGCCGGGTGCTGGACACCGGCGGCACCGAGTCGCTGCGGCGCGTCTGGACCGATGCCCACCCGGACGACCCCCACTCCACCGCCGGGTGGGCGGATGTGCGCGTGACCGCCGTCGAGGGTGACCTCGTCGTGTCCTGGCGCAACGTGGACGCCGACGTCGCCGCGGAGGAGCTCCTGCGGACGCAGGCCCTGCAGGACCACCTGACCGAGCTGCCCAACCGGCGAGCCCTGAGTCAGCTCATCACCGCGGCTCCCACGCCGTTCGGGCTGTTCTTCATCGACGTGGACGACTTCAAGTCCATCAACGACACGAACGGACACGCCGCCGGCGACGCGGTCCTCGTCGAGCTGGGCCAGCGTCTGACGGCGGC
The DNA here is from genome assembly GCF_007991755.1 of Cellulomonas aerilata. Taxonomy (GTDB): domain Bacteria; phylum Actinomycetota; class Actinomycetes; order Actinomycetales; family Cellulomonadaceae; genus Pengzhenrongella; species Pengzhenrongella aerilata. The sequence goes on from NZ_BJYY01000018.1 coordinate 39,997, forward strand.
CTCGCGCATGCGCGACGTCGTCGGCAGGTTGGCGGGCGACGAGTTCGTCGTGCTGGCCCGCCGCGTCGCCGACGAGGACGAGCTGCGCCACGTGGCCCGGCGGCTCCTCGCCGTCGGAGATCGTCCGTACGAGCTCGGCGAGGCACGGGTCACGGCCACGGTGAGCGTCGGTGCGCTGCTCGTCACCGAGCGGCGCACCGTCGAGGAGGTCCTCCGGTACACCGACGACCTGATGTACGCCGCCAAGCGCACCGGCCCGGGGCATCTGAGGATCGCCGTGATGACCTCTCCCCCAGGCCTCGGCGACGGCGCCGGCACCCGATAGGTCGCGGGTCTGCCGACGCAGCGACGCCGGCCGGCTCGACGGCCGTCGCTGAGCACCGGGCTCACGCAGGCGCTCCCGACTCGCGCCCCGGAGCGCCGACGGGACCGAGCGCAGCACCCGTAGGCGTCCCGGTGCTACCGCCCGGGCGCCGCCGACAGGCGCTCCCGCAGCCGCACCACCTGGTCCGTGATGGCGGCCGGCAGCCGGTCCCCGAAGCGGCCCAGCCACTCCTCGGCGTCGTCGGTCTCGGCGAGCCACGCAGCGGGGTCCACCCGGAACAGCTCGTCGACCACGTCCGGCGCGAGGCCCAGTCCGTCGACCTCGAGCTCACCAGGCGCCGGCAGCAGGCCCACCGGTGACGGGGTCGCCCGGGCCGTTCCGTCGACACGGCGCAGCAGCCAGGCGAGGACCCGGGAGTTCTCGCCGAACCCGGGCCACAGGTACGTGCCGTCCGTCGTCTTGCGGAACCAGTTGACGGAGAAGATCCGGGGGGCGCTCTCCCCCAGCTGCTCGCCGATCCGCAGCCAGTGGTCCCAGTGGTCGGCCATGTTGTAGCCGCAGAAGGGCAGCATGGCGAAGGGGTCGCGGCGCAGCGCCCCCACGGTCCCCTCGGCCGCGGCGGTCTGCTCCGACGAGATGGTCGCTCCCATGAGCACGCCGTGCGCCCAGTCGTACGACTCCGCGACGAGCGGCACGTTGGTCGCGCGGCGCCCCCCGAACACGATCGCGTCGATCGGCACGCCGGCGGGGTCCTGCCAGGAGTCGGCGATGGACGGGCACCGGTCGGCACGCACGGTGAAGCGAGAGTTCGGGTGCGCGGCAGGTCGGCCGGCGTCAGGCGTCCAGTCCTCGCCCTGCCAGTCGACCAGGTGCGCGGGGACGTCGTCCGTCAGCCCCTCCCACCAGACGTCGCCGTCGTCGGTGAGCGCCACGTTGGTGAAGACCGTGTCGGACGCGACCATCGCGACAGCGATCGGGTTGGTGGACTCGCCCGTCCCGGGCGCGACCCCGAAGAACCCCGCCTCGGGGTTGATGGCGCGCAGCCGGCCGTCGGTGCCGGGCCCCCCCGGGCGCATCCAGGCGATGTCGTCCCCGATGGTCTCGGCGGTCCATCCCGCGACCGTGGGGCTGATCATGGCCAGGTTGGTCTTCCCGCACGCCGACGGGAAGGCGGCGGCGACGTGGAACGCCCTGCCCTCGGGGGACGTCAGCCGCAGGAGCAGCATGTGCTCGGCCAACCATCCCTCGTCGCGCCCCATGACGGAGGCGATCCGCAGGGCGAAGCACTTCTTCCCGAGCAGCGCGTTGCCGCCGTAGCCCGAGCCGAAGGACCAGATCTCACGGGTCTCGGGGAAGTGGCAGATGTACTTCAGGGCGTTGCAGGGCCACGGGACGTCCTCCCGGCGACGACCGTCGGCCTCCACCAGGGGCATGCCGACGCTGTGCACGGCGGGCACGAAGTCGCCTTCGGCGCCCAGCTCCTCGAGCACCCGGGTGCCCACGCGAGTCATCGTGCGCATGGAGACGACGACGTACGGGGAGTCGGTGACCTCGACGCCGATCTGCGCCAGCGGCGAGCCGACCGGTCCCATCGAGAAGGGGACGACGTACATGACCCGCCCCCGCATGGAGCCGGCGAAGACGTCCCGCAGCTCGGTGCGCATGGGGCCGGGCGCTCGCCAGTTGTTCGTCGGCCCGGCGTCGCTCGCGCGCTCGGAGCAGATGAACGTCCGGCTCTCCACCCGGGCGACGTCGTCCGGCGTCGACCGGGCCAGGAAGCTGCGCGGGCGACGGACCGGGTCCAGCCGCAGGAACGTCCCTTGGGAGACGAGCAGCTCGCACAGCCGGTCGTACTCCTCGTCGCTGCCGTCGCACCACACGACCGCGTCCGGTCCGGTGAGCTCGGCGATCGACGCGACCCAGTCCCGGAGGCGGTGGTGCCCCCCCGGGGCGCCGGTGGCCGCCGGGGTGTCGTGCTCGATGGCGTCCTCGGAGGTCCGCGGGGTCGGCGGCTGGTCGATGGTGAGCGTCATGGTGGGGTCCCTTCCTCGCAACCTGGGCCGCTGCCGCCGGTCACGGATTTGTCGTCGTCGTTGTCACCCTGGCGGTACAGCGGTGCACCGCCCAGCCCCCGGTACCGGAAAGAATCGACGTTCTTTCGCTACAGTCACATCCATGCCTGAGGACGCCCTGTCTCCACGCGCTCCGGTCATCGACGTCGGTCGCCGCGCGGACGCACCGGTCGCCGACGACCTGCTCACCCTGGGCCGGCGCATCCGCCACTTCCGGGTCGCTCGCGGCGTCACGCTGGGCCGGCTCGGGTCGGTCACCGGTACGACGGCGAGCCAGCTCTCCTTGATCGAGAACGGACGCCGTGAGCCGCGGCTGTCGCTGCTCACCGCGATCGCCGGTGCGCTGGAGGTCTCCGTCGCCGAGCTGCTCTCCGACGAGCCGCCGTCGCGTCGCGCCGCACTGGAGATCGCCCTGGAGCAGGCGCAGCGCAGCGGCGCGTACACCGCGCTGGGGCTCCCGGTCGTCCGACCGTCCAGGACGCTGCCGACGGACGCCCTCGCGGCCCTCGTCGGTCTGCACGACGAGCTCGCGCGGCGGTCGGACGCCGCCATCGCGACGCCAGAGGAGGCGCGACGCGCCAACACGGCGCTGCGCCGGTGGATGCGCGAGCGGGACAACTACCTGCCGGAGATCGAGGCGGCCGCCCAGGACGTCCTGCGGACCGTCGGGTATGCGTCCGGTGCGCTCACCCACCGCAACGTCGCGCGGATGGCGGAGCACCTGGGCTTCACGCTCATCCACGTCGACGACCTGCCGCACTCCACCCGGACGGTGACGGACCTGGCGAACGGCCGGATCTACCTACCGCCCGCCTCCATCCCGGGCGGGCACGGGCTGCGGTCGCTCGCCCTGCAGGCGATCGCGCACCGGGTCCTGGGGCACGAGCGCCCCCGGGACTACGCCGACTTCCTGCGCCAGCGGATCGAGATCAACTACTTCGCCGCGGCCTGCCTCCTGCCCCGTGACGTGGCGGTCGCCTTCCTCGCCGACGCCAAGCGGGCGCGCGACCTGGCCGTGGAGGACCTGCGCGACACCTTCGGGGTGACCCACGAGACGGCGGCGCAGCGCATGACGAACCTGCTCACGTCCCAGCTCGACGTCCGTCTGCACTTCCTGCGGGTCGGCGACGACGGAGCCGTCTACAAGGGGTACGAGAACGACGGCATGCCGTTCCCGACGGACGGCACGGGAGCCATCGAGGGCCAGCTCGTCTGCCGGCAGTGGCCAGCACGGCGGGCCTTCGCCCGCCGTGACCGCACGACGGAGTACCACCAGTACACCGACACGCCGGCCGGCACCTACTGGGCATCGACCCAGACCGGGACGGCGTCGTCCGGCGGCTTCTCCATCAGCGTCGGCGTGCCCTTCACGTCGGCCCGGTGGTTCCGCGGCCGTGACACGACGACCCGCACCCGGTCGACCTGCCCCGACCCGCGGTGCTGCCGTCAGGCGCAACCCGAGCTCGCGCGTCGCTGGGCACCGCACGCCTGGCCGAGCGCGGCGGTGCACGCGCAGATCCTCGCCCCGCTGCCCAGCGGCACCTTCCCCGGGGTCGAGGAGTCGGAGGTGTACCGGTTCCTCCAGGGGCACGCCGACGCCGGGTGAGCCCCGCCGGTGGGCGTCCGACCGACGACGGGCGGGGACCAGCGCGTCGCGCCGGTCCCCGCCCGCGGGCGCGCGACCGTGTCAGAGTGCGTCGACGGTCGGCTCGGTGGAGTCCGCGCGGGGCAGGGTGACACCCCGGAAGAACGCCGGACGACGCGCGCGCTCGACCAGCATCACCACGACGCCGAGCGCGAGGACCCCGACGCCGAGCACGAACACCAGCCCCACGCCCCCGATCTCCGAGCCCGACCCGAAGGCGGGGTCCATGGAGTCGACCGACGTCTGGACGAAGAAGACGAGCAGCAGCAGGCCGCCGACGCCGGGCGCGAGGATCTTCCCGAGGAACGTCCCGGCGCTCCGGAAGGCCTCCTTGCGGAAGTACCAGACGCAGGCCAGGGCGGTGATGCCGTAGTAGAAGCAGACCATCATGCCGAGCGCGGTGATGGTGTCCCACAGGACGTCCTCGGAGACGACACGCATGACGGCGTAGAACACCGAGGCGATGACGGCCGCCGCGACCGTGGCGTAGCCCGGGGAACGGTACCGCGGCGTGATGCGGGTGTACTTCGGCGACAGGGCGCCGTAGTGGCCCATCGCCAGCATCGTGCGGGCCGGGGAGATGATCGTGGACTGCAGCGACGCCGCCGAGGACGACAGCACCGCGAGGGACATGAGCATCGCGGCCGGGCCCATCACCGGGCCGGCCAGTCCGGCGAAGACGTTCTCGCCGATGCCCTCGGCGCCCAGGCCCAGCCCGGCCGCACCGGTGCCGGAGAAGGACAGCACGGCCAGCGCGACGGCGAGGTACAGCGCGACGATGACGAAGATCGTCGTCGTGGCCGCCTTGCCCGGCGTCGTCCGGGTGCCCTTGGTCTCCTCGTTCATGGTGAGGACGACGTCCCAGCCCCAGTAGACGAACACCGACAGGGAGACACCGGCGGCGAAGGCCGAGAACGAGTCGACCTCCAGGGGGTTGAACCACTCCGGCCGGATCTGCAGGCCCTCGAACGCGGTACCAGCGGCGACGTGCGCGTAGGCGGCGATCGCGAACCACAGCAGCACGACCACCTGGAACACCACGAGGACGTACTGGACGACCTTCGTCGCCTCCATCCCGCGGTAGGCGATCCAGCAGGCGACCGCCATGAAGGCGAGGCAGGTGGCGATGTTGACGGGGACGTTGCGCGTGAGGTCGGCGAGCGAGTCGTTCCCGGTGAGCTGCGCGAGCAGCAGGTAGAGGAAGTCGACGGCGATCCCGGCGAGGTTGGACAGCACCAGGATGGTCGAGGCCAGCAGACCCCACCCGCCCATCCACCCGATCCACGGCCCGAACGCGCGCGAGCCCCAGGTGAACGTGGTGCCGGCGTCGGGCATCGCCCGGTTCAGGTGCCGGTAGCCCAGCGCGACGAGCAGCATGGGCAGGAAGCCGACGAGGAAGATCGCCGGCAGCTGCTCCCCGACGGCGGACGCGGTCGGGCCGAGCGCGCCGGAGAGCGTGTACGCCGGGGCGATCGTCGAGACGCCGATGGCGACCGAGCCGACCAGGCCCAGGCTCCCGGCGCTCAGCCCCTTGGAGCTGAGGCCACCGGCCTCGGCCACCTGCGCGGGCGGCGTCGCGACCGCCCGCTCGACGGCGGTCACGCGGCGTCCACGGCGCGCGGCTGGGTCGGACAGGCGGCGTGGTGCCGGCCGGCGGAGGGGTCGATGGCGTGCTTCATGGTCGTACCTGCCCAATCGTGAGGGTGACGTCGTCGTCGACAGGGCTCGCGGGGCTTCCCGGCGCTGGTCCGGTCCGCGAGGTCGTGCGGGTCGTGCTCTGCCCCCTGCGGCTCGCCCGGTGGGGCGAGCCCGTGCCCGGCGGTGATCGCCGGGGACGAGCGTTCAGCCGACCAGCACCTCGCTGGTCAGGTGGGCGTGGATCTCCTCGGCGACCCGGCGGCCCATCCGCAGGGCGCCGTCGACGTGCTGGTAGCCCTCGGCTGCCAGGTCCGAGCACGCCCAGCGGATCGGGCCGACCGGCTGGCGCTGGTCGGCCCCGTAGCGGGACAGACCACCCAGGTCGTAGCTCGCGGCGTAGGCACCGCGGGTCCACTCCTCCGAGCCCCAGTCGGACTCGTGGTACGCCACCGGCGAGAGCGCCTCGTCCCCGAGGTACGCGGCGATGGACCCCAGGATCCGGCGGCGCCGCTCCTCGGCGGGCAGGGCGAACATCGCATCCGCCTTCTCGTCCGAGACGAAGCCGACCAGGGTGCCGCGGCTGTCCCCGAAGTTGGTGTTGTCGTAGACCTCCTGCACCAACCGGCCCGCCCCGAAGCAGGTGCCGGACAGTCCCTGCGCACGCCAGAACGGGGTGTCGTAGACGGCGTGGACCTTGATGACGAGGCCGAGCGACAGGTGCTGGTGGAGCTGGTGCTGGCGGCGGGGCAGCGCCGGCTCGAAGGAGACCCGCGAGTACAGGTTCGGCGGGACCGCCATGACCACCTGGCGGGCCCGGACCGTCACGCGGTCGGAGACGACCGTTGCGCCTCCCCCGTGCTCGGCGGACCACCGGATGGTGCGCACCGGGGTGGACAGGTGCACGTCGGCGCCCAGCTCGTCGGCCATCGCGACCGAGACGGACTGCATGCCGCCGACGACGCGCCGGTCCAGCACGAAGTCCTCGTCCACGAGGTGCGAGAAGGAGCCGGCGGAGGCGGCCATGAGGATCGCCTGCAGCGCCGAGAAGGCGTGCGCCGGCTTGGTCAGCATGCCGCCGGCGATGAACAGCCCGATGTTCTGGCACGCCTCGGCGTCGTCGGACTGCTGGCGCAGCCAGTGGGCGAACGAGACCGTGTCGAGCTCGCGGGCTCGGGGGTGGGCCCAGGGCGCCTCGGCGCCGATCTCGGCGGCGAGCCCGTCGAGCAGGGCGATGAGCCGCTCCATCTCGGTGGCGGTGCGCTCGGCGACCGGGAACCGGTCGCCGGTGTAGCGCGAGCGGACGCCGTCCGGGGACACGTACACGCAGTCGCCGTCGCGGTACCGGGGGTAGGTCTGCTTGCCCAGCTCCTCGACGAGCGCGAGCAGCTCCGTCTGGTCCGGGGAGACCCACTGCCCGCCGATCTCGAGCCAGGCGCCGTCGACGACGTCGCTCCAGGTCCGTCCGCCGACGCGGTCGCGTGCCTCAAGCACGGCGACGGAGTAGCCGTCGCGGACCAGGCGGCGCGCCGCCATGAGCCCCGCGGGGCCGGCGCCGACGATCGCGACGTCACGCTCGACGACCGCGGCGCCCCCGGGAGCGACGGCGTCGCGCTCGATGACCGGGGTGGTCGTCTGCTGGGGCAAGGTCATGGTGTGGTCCCGTCGGTGGAGCGGACCAGGGCCCGCAAATGAATAGTGATCATTAAGACGTGTGACGCGGCGCACGTCAAGAGGCGTCGCCGGACCGGTCCGGACCGGCGGGCGACCCCCGCCCGGTGCGGCAGGATGGGCGGCCATGAGCAGCGAGCCGACCAGCACGCGGGCACGCGGACGTGGTCGCCCGAGCTCTCCGGTGCTCTCGCCGGCCACCATCACCCGTGCGGCCATGGCGCTGATCGAGTCCCGCGGCTATCCCGGTCTGACGATGGCGGGCCTCGCCCGGCAGCTGAGGGTCGCGCCCTCGGCCCTGTACAACCACGCGGCGTCCAAGCGCGACGTGCTGCGCTGGGTCCAGGACCGCGTCAACCAGGACGTGGACGCCGGCGGCTTCCCGGCCCTGCCCTGGGACGAGGCCCTGGTGCGATGGGCGCGTTCGTACCGGGACATCTACGCGCTGCACGCCCCTCTGGTCGCGGTGATCGCCGTCACCCCGATCACCGGGGCGCCGCACACGGTGGCGATGTACGAGCAGGTCGCGCGCGGGCTGCGCACGGGCGGGTGGCCCGAGGACGAGGTGGTCGCGGTGATCACCGCGGTGGAGTCCTTCGTGCTGGGGTCGGCGCTGGACGCGACCGCCCCACCCGACATCTTCGAGGTCGGCGAGCTGGCTCCCCAGGCCCCGGTGTTCGACGCGGCCACCCGTGCACGGTCCACCGCGGACCCGGCCCGGGACGCGTTCGAGCTGGGTCTCGCGGCGCTCGTCGAAGGCCTGCGCGCACGGCTGGCCGCCGCGCCGGCACGGGACGCCTGACGGCGCGCGCCGGTACGGGCGCCTGACGACGACCGCGCGTCAGTCCTCCCCGAGCGCGTGCATGACGTGCTTGACCCGGGTGTACTCCTCGACCGAGTACAACGAGAGGTCCTTGCCGTAGCCGGAGTGCTTGAACCCGCCGTGGGGCATCTCCGCCGTCAGGAGGACGTGCGTGTTGACCCACACGCACCCGAAGTCCAGGTCGCGGGACACCCGCATGGCCGTGCCGTGGTCCGACGTCCACACGCTCGAGGCGAGCGCGAAGTCCACGTCGTTGGCGAGCCGGACGGCCTCCTCCTCGCCGGCGAAGGGCTGGACCGTCAGCACCGGCCCGAAGGTCTCCTCCTGCACGATGCGGTCCTCCTGGCGCACGCCGGTGATGACGGTCGGTGCGAAGAACCAGCCTGCCTCGCCGACCCGCTCGCCGCCGGTCACGACCCTGGCGTGGGCCGGGAGCGTGGCGACCTTCTCCTGGACGGCCGCGAAGTGGCCGGCGTTGTTGAGCGGCCCGTAGGCGTTCCTCGCGTCGTCCGGGTCCCCGGTGACCGTCTCCTGCGCCGCGCGCGCGAGCAGCTCCACGAACTCGTCGTGCACGGTGTCCTGCACGAGGACCCGCGTGACGGCAGTGCAGTCCTGCCCGGCGTTGAACGTGCCGAACTCGACCAGCGCCTTCGCGGTCGCCGGCAGGTCGGCGTCGGCGAACACCACGGCGGGGGCCTTGCCGCCCAGCTCCAGGTGCGTGCGGCGCACCGCGCGGGCGGCACTGGCCGCGACGGCCTGTCCCGCCCGGAGGGACCCGGTGATGGCCACCATCGCCGGCGTGCGGTGCTCGGTCATGAGCTGCCCGGTGGACGCGTCACCGAGGACCACGTTGAGGACCCCCGCGGGGAGCACGCCCGCCGCGATCCGGGCGAGCTCCAGCGTGGACTCCGGGGTGGTGTCCGACGGCTTGAGCACGACCGTGTTGCCGGCCGCCAGCGCGGGGCCGATCTTCCAGATCGCCATCAGCAGCGGGTAGTTCCACGGCGTCACCTGCGCGACGACCCCAAGGGGCTCCCGGCGCACGTAGGAGGTGTGCCCGGGCAGGTACTCCGCGGCAGCCTTGCCTTCCAGGGTGCGCGCGGCGCCGGCGAAGAACCGGAGGCTGTCCGCGCCCGCCGAGACCTCCTCCTGGGCGATCTGGGCACGCGGCTGACCCGTGTTGCGGTGCTGCGCCTCGACCAGGGCCTGCTCCCCCGCCTCGACGGCGTCGGCCAGGCGGAGCAGGAGGCGCTGCCGCTCGCCCGGGGTCGTTCGACGCCACGTCCGGGACGCCGCCGCCGCGGCCGCCATCGCCGCGTCGACGTCGGCCACGTCGGAGACCGGCGAGAGCGCGACACGCCCGCCCGTGCCGGGATGGACGACGTCGAGCCGTCCGGGGCCGACGGCGTCGACGAACTGACCGTCGACGAAGTTCTGGAGGACCACGACGTCGTGTGCCACGTGTCTGACTCGTCTCTGTGAGCGGCGCCCGGACGGGAGCGCTGAAATGAATGACGATCACTTTGGCACACGACGCGCCCTTCGGGAACCCTTCCTCCCCGGCCCGTCCTACTCCGGGCCCGTCCCCCTGCCACCGGCACCCCGGTGCGGTCCCGGCCCGGGAGGCGGGTCGCCGAGCACGCCGTCCAGCCGTCGGGCGGCGCCCGCCTGCAGGGCGACCCAGGCGTCCACGCGGGTGCGTGGGTCGTCCAGCGAGCGCCCCAGCGCAGCCTCGATCTCGTCGATCCGGTGACGGACCGTGTTGCGGTGGACGGCCAGCTCCTCGGCGGTCCGGCCGCGCGAGCCGTGGTGACGGAGGAACGAGCGCAGCGTGGCCTCGAGGTCGGGGCGCCCCTCCAGAGGCGCGAGGAAGGACGCCGAGTAGGCCGCCGCCGCGTCGTCGCCCAGCAGGCCCAGGACGCCGTCGTCCACGAGGTCGTCCCACCGGACGAAGGGGGTCGTCGCCGTGGTCTGCCCCAGCGCGTACCGCGCGGTCGCCGCGGTGCGAGCGCCCGCGTCGGTCCCGACGGCGGCGCCGACGCCGACGCGCAGCCCGCGGGCCGCCAGGCGCTGCGCCGCACGCTCGGCGCGAGGGCCGGAGTCTGCCAGGCGGAGGGTCCCCCTCGCGGAGTCGGCGGCGCCGGGGTCCTGGGGGCCGGCGAGACGCCCCGCGCCACCGAGGCCGCTGAGCCCCACGAGCCCGGTCAGCAGCACCGGACCGTCGGGGCCCGCCTCGAGCGCGGCGAGCGCGTCGTCGAGCTCCTCCGGGGTGCCCACGACCTCCGCGACGCGGATCCGGGGCGGCAGCGGCTCCGGGACGGGCCGGTCGTCCGCGGCGCCCACCAGGAGCCCGGCCGTCCGGGGGTCGCCGGTGACGAGCAGCTCCAGCGCGCGGGCGCGCAGGCGCCGCGCGGTCTGCCGGTGGTCCGCGGCGCGCCGGGCAGTCAGGCCCAGCAGGGCGACCGCCGTCGTCAGGGCGCCGCGGCGGCCGCCGTCCAGGCCGTCGGAGGTCCACACGGCCAGATACGTCTCGGGGCGCGCATCGAGGCCCACCGGCTGGACGACGCACGTGTGACCGTCCACGTCGAGCGACGCGGAGGCCCGGGACCCGCGGCGGCGCAGGCGCGCCACCTCCGCGACGAGGTCCACCCCGGCCGGCGGCGGCGTGCCCGCCCAGACGGCACCGGCGCTCCCCGTGCCCTCGGCACCGTCCACGCCGGCGGCGGAGCCGTCGGCCGGCAGCAGCGCCGCACCCCCCTCGAGCTGCCCGGCGAGCTCGCGCACCACGGCGGCAGGGCCGCGGTCGCGCGCGGCGACCTCGGTGAGCTCGCGCTGCATGCCGGCGGCCCGGCGTGCGGCCGCCTGCTCGCGCTCCTGCAGCAGCCGCACCGTGAGCCGGCTGACGGCCACGAACGTGGTGCGCCGGGGGATCTCCAGGAGGTTCAGGCCGTGGTCGCGGCAGGCCCGCTCGAGCGCCGGCGGCACGCGCGGGTGGGTCAGCCCCGTGCCGAGGCCGAGCGCCGCGACGCCCACGGCGACCAGCCGGGCGACGTAGGCCACCCACTCGGAGTCCCACGACCAGGTGCCGAGCCCGGTGGTCAGCAGGACCTCGCCGCCCTCGAGGAACGGGCTGGGGTCGTCGAGCTCACTGGTCGCGACCCACCGCACCGGCCGTGCAGGCGCGGGCACGGCCACCCCGAGCAGACCGAGCGCCGGCAGGGCGAGCACATCCCGTACCGTCACCATGGCGAGCACTCTTGCATAGCGCCGGGCGCGATGATGTGCAGACCTGCCATGTCCCGGCAGCCTGAGCGCTCCCTAGCGTGAGCGCGGTCCAGCCCACGCCGCCCCCAGGAGTCCCCATGCCCGTCCTCGCCCCCGCCGTCGTCGGCGGACCCCGGCTCGCCCAGGAGCGGCGCCTCGTCACCGAGCTCCCCGGTCCGCGCTCCCGCGAGCTCGCCGAGCGCCTGCGAGGCGCGGTCGCCCGTGGCGTGAGCACGACGATGCCGGTCTTCGCCGCGGCCGCCGGCGGAGGCGTCGTCGTCGACGTGGACGGCAACTCCCTCATCGACCTCGGCTCGGGCATCGCGGTGACCACGGTGGGCACCAGCGACCCGGCGGTCGTGGACGCGGTCACCACGCAGGCCGCCGCCTTCACGCACACCTGCTTCATGGTGACGCCGTACGAGGGCTACGTCGCGGTCGCCGAGCGGCTCAACGCGCTCACCCCGGGCGACCACGACAAGCGCACGGCACTGTTCAACTCCGGTGCCGAGGCGGTGGAGAACGCGGTGAAGATCGCCCGTGCGTACACCGGCCGCAGCGCCGTCGTCGCCTTCGACCACGGCTACCACGGCCGCACCAACCTCACGCTGGCGCTCACGGCCAAGAACCAGCCGTACAAGTCCGGCTTCGGGCCGTTCGCGCCCGAGGTCTACCGCGCCCCGCTGTCCTACCCCTACCGGGACGGGCTCGACGGCGCCGCCGCGGCCGCCCGCGCGATCTCCACCATCGAGAAGCAGGTGGGCGCCGAGAACCTCGCGGCGCTGGTGATCGAGCCCATCCAGGGCGAGGGCGGTTTCATCGTCCCGGCCCCCGGCTTCCTCCCGGCCCTGGTCGAGTGGTGCCGTGCCCACGACGTGGTCCTCGTCGCCGACGAGGTGCAGACCGGCATCGCCCGCACCGGCGCGGTGTACGCCAGCGAGCACTTCGGCATCGTCCCCGACCTGGTGGTCAGCGCGAAGGGGCTGGCCGGCGGCCTCCCGCTGTCGGCCGTCACCGGACGGGCGGAGATCATGGACGCCGCGCACGCCGGCGGTCTGGGCGGCACCTACGGCGGCAACCCCGTGGCCTGCGCGGCCGCGCTGGCCGTGCTGGACGCCGTCGTCGCGGACGGCCTGGTCGACCGGGCGCGCCGGATCGAGGAGCTCATGCTCGGCCGGCTGCACGCGCTGCAGTCCCGGGACGCCCGCATCGGCGACGTCCGGGGCCGCGGCGCGATGATCGCGGTCGAGCTGGTCGGACCCGTCGTCGGGGAGCCGGACGCCGCGCTGGCCAAGGCGGTGGCGGCCGCGGCCCACGCCGCCGGGGTCATCGTCCTGACCTGCGGGACCTACGGCAACGTGCTGCGCTTCCTGCCGCCGCTGGCGATCCCGGACGCGCTGCTGCTCGAGGCGCTCGACGTGCTGGACGCGGCCTTCGAGGCGACCCGGTGACCGCCGTCCTCGAGCCGACGAGCACGGCTGCGACGCCGCTGGACGACGCGCGCGCCCAGCTCGCGCAGGCCGCCGACGTGCTGGGCCTGCCCGACGGCCTGCACCGGATGCTCGCCACGGCGCGCCGCGAGGTGACGGTCTCCATCCCGCTGCGTCGCGACGACGGCGCCCAGGACCTGTTCGTCGGTCACCGGGTCCAGCACAACTTCTCGCGCGGGCCGGCCAAGGGCGGGCTGCGGTACAGCCCCGACGTGGACCTCGACGAGGTGCGCGCGCTGGCGATGTGGATGACCTGGAAGTGCGCCCTGCTGGACGTGCCCTACGGCGGCGCGAAGGGCGGGGTCCGGATCGACCCGCGTGCCTACTCCGCCGCCGAGCTCGAGCGGGTGACCCGCCGCTTCACCTCCGAGATCCTCCCGCTGATCGGCCCGGAGCGGGACATCCCCGCACCGGACATCGGCACCGACGAGCAGACCATGGCGTGGATGATGGACACGTACTCCGTGGCCAGCGGTCACACGGTGCTCGGCGTCGTGACCGGCAAGCCGATCGCGCTCGGTGGCTCCCTCGGCCGGGCGAGCTCGACCTCGCGGGGCGTGGTGGACGTGGCCCTCGCCGCACTGCCCGAACGGGGCCTGCGCCCGGACCGCTCCAGCGCGGCCGTGCAGGGTTTCGGCAAGGTGGGCCGCGGCGCCGCCCGGTTCCTCGCCGAGGCGGGCCTGAGCGTCGTGGCGGTCTCCGACCAGTACGGCGCCGTCGTGGCGTCCGCCGGCCTCGACATCCGCGCGCTCGAGGAGCACGTGGACGCGACCGGCTCGGTCGTCGGCTTCGCCGGCGGCGACGAGCTCCCGCCCGCGGACCTGCTCGAGCTCGAGGTCGACGTCCTGGTCCCGGCGGCCGTGGAAGGGGTTCTCACCGCGGCGAACGCGCCGCGGGTCCGTGCGCGCATCGTCGTGGAGGGGGCCAACGGCCCCACGACGCCCGAGGCCGACCGGCTCCTCGCCGCCGACGACGTCCTCGTGGTCCCCGACATCCTCGCCAACGCGGGCGGCGTGGTCGTCTCCTACTTCGAGTGGGTGCAGGCCAACCAGGCGTACTGGTGGACCGCCGCCCAGGTCGAGGCCCGGCTCAAGGACCGCATGATCGGCGCGTGGGAGTCGGTGCGCGACTACGCCACCCGCACCCGGCTGTCCCTGCGGACCGCCGCCACCGCCATGGCCGTCGAACGGGTCGCGTCCGCGCATGCCCAGCGCGGCCTCTACCCGTGACCCCTCACCCCCGCACCGCCACCCGGCGACCCGAGACCACCCACGTGGAGCGACGATGACCACCACCACCCTGTCCCCCGCCCCCGCCGACCTCCGCCGCTACGTCGACGCCCTGGCCCCCCGGCACGGCGTCTGGATCGACGGGCAGGGGGGCCCCGCCCGGTCGGGTGCCACGTTCGCGGTCCTCGACCCGGCCACCGGCGAGGAGATCACCGCGGTGTCCGACGGTGACGCCGGGGACGCCGTCGCGGCCGTGGACGCCGCGGAGCGCGCCCAGGCGGCATGGGCCGCCACCGCTCCCCGCGAGCGGTCCGAGGTGCTGCGCCGCGCGTTCGCGCTGATGGTGGCGGCCACCCAGGAGCTCGCCGGGCTGATGTCCTGGGAGAACGGCAAGCCGCTGGCCGACTCGCGCGCCGAGGTGGCCTACGCGGCGGAGTTCTTCCGCTGGTTCGCCGAGGAGGCCGTGCGCACCGAGGGCGAGTTCGGCCCGTCGCCCGCCGGCGGGACCCGGACGGTCGTCACCCACCGCCCCGTCGGGATCGCCGCGCTCGTCACGCCGTGGAACTTCCCGGCCGCCATGGCGACCCGCAAGATCGCGCCCGCGCTGGCGGCCGGCTGCGCCGTCGTCCTCAAGCCCGCCGCCGAGACGCCGCTCACCGCGCTCGCGGTGGCCCGCATCCTCGCCGAGGCCGGCGTGCCCGACGGCGTCGTCAACGTCGTGCCGACGACCGACCCGGCCGGGGTCGTGACCGCGTGGCTCCAGGACCCGCGCGTCCGCAAGCTCTCGTTCACCGGGTCCACCCCCGTGGGCCGGCGCCTCCTGGCGCAGGCGGCCGAGCGGGTGGTCAACGCCTCGATGGAGCTGGGCGGGAACGCCCCCTTCGTCGTCGCCGCCGACGCCGACGTGGAGGCGGCGGTGGCCGGCGCCCTGGTCGCCAAGCTGCGCAACGGCGGCCAGGCGTGCACCGCGGCCAACCGCTTCTACGTGCACGAGGACGTCGTCGAGAGGTTCACGGACCGGCTCGGGACCGCGGTCGCAACGCTCACCGTCGGCCCGGCGTTCGCCGAGGGGACGCAGATCGGCCCGGTCATCAACGCCAAGGCGCTGCGCGGCATCACCGAGCTTGTCGACCGTGCCCTGGCGGCCGGCGCCCGCGTCAGCCACCGGTCCGCGCTGCCCGACGGGCTGACCGGCTGGTTCTACCCACCGACCGTCCTGCGGGACGTCCCGGCCGACGCGGAGATCCTGCGCACGGAGATCTTCGGCCCGGTCGCGCCCGTCACGACCTGGCGGGACACCGAAGAGCTGCTCGCCGCCGTCAACGACACCGAGCTCGGGCTGGCCGCCTATGTCTGGTCGACCGACCTCAGGTGGGCGCTGCAGACTGCGGAGCGGATCGAGGCCGGCATGGTCGGCGTCAACCGCGGCGTCGTCTCGGACCCGGCGACCCCGTTCGGCGGCGTGAAGCAGTCCGGGCTGGGCCGGGAAGGTGCCCGGGAGGGGATCCGTGAGTTCCAGGAGACCCAGTACCTCAGCATCGACTGGAGCTGAGCGCGGGACCCGCCCACCGCCGCCGCGAGCACCACCGACCCGAGAGACCGAGCACCATGCACCGAGCAACCGACGCCCCGACCGCCCTGTCCACCGTGATGCCCGCCGAGTGGGCCCCGCACGAGCGGACCTGGATGGCGTTCCCCCCGGCCAACCAGACGTTCGGAGCCGCCGGCAGCCGCACCCTGGGACGCGCCCGCGCGGCCTGGGCGGGCGTGGCCGGCACCGTCGCACGTCACGAGCCGGTGACCGTGGTCGCCGACCCGGCCGACGTCGCCGACGCCCGCGCCGCGCTCGGCGACGGCATCACGGTGGTCGCCGCACAGCTGGACGACGCCTGGCTGCGCGACTCGGGCCCGACCTTCACTCAGGGTCCGGACGGCGCCCTGGTGGCCGTGGACTGGGTCTTCAACGGCTGGGGGGCCCAGTCGTGGGCGGCCTGGGACCACGACCGGCACCTGGGCCGGTACGTCGCCGACCAGGTCGGCGCCCCGGTCGTGACCAGCAGCCTCGTCAACGAAGGAGGCGGGTTCCACGTCGACGGCGAGGGCACCGTCCTGCTCACCGACACCGTCCAGCTCGACCCGGCGCGCAACCCCGGTGCGACCCGGCTCGACGTCGAGGCCGAGATCCACGCCCGGCTGGGCACCCGGCACGCGATCTGGCTGCCACGGGGGCTGACCCGGGACTACGACGAGTTCGGCACCCGCGGCCACGTCGACATCGTGGCTGCCTTCGCCGGCCCCGGCACCGTGCTGGTGCACCAGCAGGACGACCCGCGGCACCCCGACCACGACGTGAGCCGGCTCATCCGCGGCGTCCTGGAGGACGCCGTGGACGCCCGGGGGCGCAGGCTTCGCGTGGTCGGGGTCCCGGCACCCACCGTCCTGGACGACGGCGACGGGTTCGTCGACTGGTCCTACATCAACCACTACGTCGCCAACGGCGTCGTCGTGCTGTGCGCCTTCGACGACCCCCACGACGCCGTCGCCGCGCGGATCCTCGGCGAGTGCTACCCCGGACGGACGATCGAGCTCGTCGACGCCCGGGACGTCTTCGCCTTCGGGGGCGGCATCCACTGCATCACCCAGCAGCAGCCGGCGCCCGCCCGGCCACCACGGCCCACGATGGCGGAGGGCGGCCGATGAGCACCGTCGACGTCGTCGAGGCCGGGATCGCCGAGCTGCGTGCCGCCCTGAGGTCCGGTCAGGTGACGAGCGAGGGGCTCGTCACCGCGTACCTGGAGCGGGTCGCCGCCTACGACTCCGGCGGCATCCGCCTCAACGCGGTCGTGGTCCTGAACCCCGACGCCCTCGCGGAGGCCCGCGCCTCCGACGCCCGCCGCGCCCGGGACGCCGTCCTCGGCCCCCTGGACGGCATCCCGTACACCGCGAAGGACAGCTACCAGGTGCGCGGGCTCACCGTCGCGGCCGGCTCCCCCGCCTTCGAGCACCTCGTCGCGCAGCGCGACGCCTTCACCATCGAGCGCCTGCGCGCCGCCGGTGCCGTCCTGATCGGGCTGACCAACATGCCGCCGATGGCGAACGGCGGCATGCAGCGCGGCGTGTACGGCCGGGCGGAGAGCCCGTACAACGGCGACTACCTCACGGCGGCGTTCGGGTCGGGATCCTCCAACGGCTCGGGCAGCGCCACCGCGGCGAGCCTCGCGGCCTTCGGGCTGGGCGAGGAGACGTGGTCGTCCGGACGGGCCCCCGCGTCCAACAACGCGCTGTGCGCCTACACCCCCTCGCGCGGGGTCATCTCGGTGCGCGGCAACTGGCCGCTGGTGCCGACGATGGACGTCGTCGTGCCGCACACCCGCACCATGGACGACCTGCTCGAGGTGCTCGACGTCGTCGTCGCCGACGACACCGAGACCCGCGGCGACTTCTGGCGGGTGCAGCCGTGGGTGTCCGTGCCCGCCGCGTCCAGCGTGCGCCCGGCGTCGTACCGGGCGCTGGGGGTCACCGATGCCCGCGCCGCCGGCGTCGTCCTGCGCGGCGCTCGCCTGGGGGTGCCCCGCATGTACGTCAACGCCGACCCCGACGCCGGCACCGGGGACCACCCGGGTATCGGCGGGCCGACCGGGCACCGCATCGAGACCCGCGCCTCCGTCATGGACCTCTGGCGGAGGGCGCGCCGGGACCTGGAGCAGGCCGGTGCCGAGGTCGTCGAGGTCGACTTCCCCGTGGTGACGAACTACGAGGGCGACCGCCCCGGAGCGCCCACGCTCGCGACCCGCGGCCTCGTCAGCCCGCAGTACCTCGAGCGGGAGCTGTGGGACCTGTCGATGTGGGCCTGGGACGACTTCCTCGCCGCCAACGGCGACCCCGGCCTGCACCGACTCGCCGACGTCGACGGCGCCCGGATCTTCCCGCACCCGGTCGGCGCCCTGCCCGACCGCTACGGCGAGCTCGACTTCGACATCGGTCAGTACGCCGTGCGGGCCCGCCAGGACGGCGTCCCCGCGCTGCTGGACATCCCGCACCTCGACGCCGGCGTCCGGGGGCTGGAGGAGACGCGGCGCGTCGACCTCGAGCAGTGGATGGACGACCTGGGGCTCGACGCGGTCGTCTTCCCGGCGGTCGCCGACGTCGGCCCGGCGGACGCCGACGTCGACGAGGCGTCCGCCGCGTCGGCATGGCGCAACGGCGTCTGGGTCGCGAACGGCAACCTGGTGCCCCGGCACCTCGGCATCCCGACCGTCACCGTGCCGATGGGGACCATGGCCGACACCGGGATGCCGGTGGGGCTGACCATCGCGGGCCGCGCCTACGACGACTCCCGGCTGCTGCACCTGGGCAGCGCCTTCGAGGCCACGGGTCGGCGCCGGACCGTCCCACCGCGTACCCCGCCACTGACGCGGTGATCGTGTCAGGCTGACCGGACACCGAGAGGCCCGCCCCGCCCCACCGGTGCGGGAGCCTGACCTGCGAAGACAGTGTCGGGCGGCCAGGATCTGAACCTGCGACCCCTTGCCCCCGAGATCGGCGCGGTCTCTGAGCAGTGGCTCGGGACGACGGCAGCCCCGGTGACGCCCCAGCAGCACGAACACCGCAGCGATCCCCCGCCGAAGGGCAACACGGTCAGCGCGATCGTGGCCCCCACGAGCAGGATCACGACGGGCGTTCGGTACAGGCCGCTGTGCAGGAACCTGCCGATCAGGGCAGTGCCGAGCAGACCGGCCGCCCGGACCGCGAGCAGGACGAGTGAGACCGTGCCGCGTCGGCCCGCGGCACCGTCTCGAGGGACGGGCGGACGTAGGCGAAGGAGAGGAAGTGACCCATGACGAACAGGCCGCAGACGGCCATGCCCAGGGCGATGGCCCGCCGCTACAGCGCCGAGGACACCGCGAGGACGCTGCCCGGTCCGGTCGAGCCCGCGGGGGCGGACGAGGAGTCGGTGCTGCAGCAGACGATCGGGTGGTCGACCGGCTGCCGCAGCAGCGGCCGGACGGGTCAGAAGTCGAAGTCGGCGATGTTCTCTGCGTCGAACACGAACGGCTCGCCGAGCACCACGACGCCGTCGGCCTCGACGGTGAACTCCCCGAGCCTGCCGGCCTCGAAGGTGTCGCCTTCCTCGCCGGTGATGTCGCCGTTGATCAAGGCGGCGGTGGCGAAGGTGGCGAGGTAGCCCAGGTCGCCCGGGTTCCACAGCGCGAATGCCTCGACGGTCCCGTCCTCGACGTACGGCCGCATCTGGTTAGGGGTGCCGAGCCCGGTGAGGGCGACCTGGCCCTTCGACTCGGAGTCCTGGAGGTAGCGCGCGGCAGCGGCGATCCCGACCGTGGTCGGGGAGATGATGCCCTTGAGATCGGGGTGGTTCTGCAGCAGCGCCTCGGTCTGATCGAACGACTTCTGGTCCTCGTCGTCGCCGTAGACGATGTCGACGAGCTCGATACCGGCGTAGTCCGCGTTCGACTCGAGCTCGGCCTCCATCATCTCGATCCAGGCGTTCTGGTTCGTCGCGTTCGCGCTCGCCGAGAGGATCGCGATCTCCCCGGCCCCGCCGATCTGCTCGGCGATGAGCTCGAGCTGCTTGGCGGCGATCCCTTCCGGCGTGGCCTGGTTGACGAACAGGTCCCGGCACTCGGGGCTGGTGTCGGAGTCGAACGTGACGACCTTCGTGCCGGCGCCCTGCGCCTCCTCGATCGCATCGCAGATGGCGGTCGGATCGTTCGCCGAGACGATGAGCCCGCCCACCCCCTGCTGTGCCGCGGTGTTGATGTACTGCACCTGGGCGTCCGGGCTCGCCGTCTCCGGACCGACCTCCTCGATGGCGGCGCCGAGCTCCTCGGCGGCCTCCTCCGCACCGGCTGTGCTGGTGTCGAAGTACGGGTTGCCGAGGTTCTTGGGGAGCATGGTGAGGCTGAGCTCGCCGCCGCCCTCGCCACCCTCGCCACCGGTGGCGGCGTCGGTCTCGGCGTCGCCGCCACCGCAGGCCGTGAGAGACAGGACGGCCGTGAGTGTGAACGCCACGAGTGCCGTCGTGCGCTTGGACTGAAGCTTCATCGTTGTGCCTTTCGGGTGATTGGTCAGACGCCGGCTCGTGCGGCGGGTCGTGTCGAGGTGGAGCCAGGGTCCGTCGAAGCTCGGGAGGCCTGGCGGGGAAGCCGGCGCGAGAGCCAGGCCAGCAGGCCGCCCGAGACGACGGAGGCGATCAGGAGGAGGCCGATGATGATGTTGGTGACGTTGACGGTGACGCCCTCGAGGCGCAGGGCGCTGGCGATGACGCCGATGAGCACGACGCCGGACAGGACGCCGTGGAGCCGGCCGCGTCCACCGAAGATCGACACGCCGCCGAGCAGCACGGCTGCGATCACCTGGAGCTCGAGCCCGGTGGCGTTGTCACCGCGTGCGCTGCCGAAACGCAGCGTGAAGTAGATGCCTGCGAAGGCGGACACCACCCCGGAGAGCGTGAGAAGGACGAACTTGGTGCGTGCGACGTCGACGCCGGTGAAGTGGGCGGCCTCGCTGTTGAGCCCGATGTCGTACACGCCGCGGCCGAACGTCGAGAAGTGCAGCAGCAGGGAGAAGGCCACGGCGAGCAGGGCGAAGGGGATCATGACGAGCGGGATGCTGGTCTCGCCGATGGTGCCGGTGGCCAGGTCCGTCCACCGCTCGGTGAACTCGGTGACGGCGGTGGTCCCGAGCAGCCCGACGGCGACCCCGCGGAACAGGGCCAGTGTGCCGATCGTCACCGCGAGCGAGGGCAGCCCGACGTAGGCGATGAGGAACCCGTTGAGCATCCCGCACACCGCTCCGACGACCAGGGCGACCAGGCCCGCGAGCGGGACAGGCATGCCGCCCTGGTGCAGCACCCCCAGGACCACGCTGCTCAGGCCGACGATGCTGGCCACGGAGAGATCGATCTCGCCGGTGACGATGATCAAGGTCATCGGTAGGGCGATGAGCAGGATGGGGGCGATGTCCTGCAGGAGGAACTTCAGAGTCAGCGGTCCGTCGAAGTTCTGCACGTTGACCAGCGAGTAGGCGATGACGGCGAGGGTCAGGGCGATGACCGCCGCCTCCCGTGTCATCAGCAGCCGCTTCCACAGCGGCTGTGAGTACTCCGCGTAGACACGCCCGGTGGTGCTCATGTGAGGTCCCTCGCTTCGACGAGCTTGCGTGCCTGGCGGGCAGCCATGACGCGGTCGAGCACGATGGCGCCCAGGATCAGCACGCCCCACACCGCCCGCTGCCAGAAGTCCTCGATCCCCAGGCTCGGCAGGGCCCGGTTGATCGTGACCAGGAGGAACGCGCCGATGGCAGCTCCCCAGACGGTCCCGCTGCCGCCGAAGATCGCGACGCCGCCGATGACCACCGCGGCGACTGCCTGCAGCTCGAAGCCGACGCCGACCGCCGAGCTGACCGTGCCGTAGCGGGCGGTGTAGAGGACGCCGGCGAGCCCGGCAAGAGCGCCGCTGAGCGCGAACGCGGACAGGATCCGGCGGTTGACATCCAGGCCGTACAGCACCGCGGCGCCAGGGTCCGAGCCGATCGCGTACAGCTCCCGCCCGCCGCGGGTGGTGTACAGGTAGTAGCCGACCACGGTCAGCACGACGAGAGCGACGAGCGTGAGCACGGGGATCGAGAAGATCGACCGGGTGCCGAGGGCGAGGAACCCGTTCGGCAGGTCGCCGGCGTTGATCCGGTCGCTGCCCGCCCAGGTCAGCATCACTCCTCGGTAGATGTACAGCGTGCCGAGCGTGATGACGAGTGACGGAACCTTCCCGTACGCCACGAGGGCGCCGTTGACCAGGCCGAGGACGGATCCAGCGAGGATGCCGGCGGCGAAGACGGCGACGAGTGGCAGCCCGGGCACATCGAGGAAGAGGCGACCGGTCAGGTAGGCGGTCAGCGCCATGACGGAGCCGACGGACAGGTCGACGTTGCGGGTGATGACGACCACCGCCTGGCCCACCGCGAGGAGCAGCAGGATGGAGGGGTTGAGGAGGAAGTTCCGCCATCCGTCGCTGCTGAAGATGAAGCCACTGCTGCGGGCAGTGGCGACCACCACCACAGCGACCAGCACGAGGAAGATGGACAGCTCGCGGGAGCGGACCACGGTGTTCAGGTGGCGGCGTCCTGCCGACAGTCGGCTGGGCTCGACGAGCAGGGCTTGGGAGGTCGTCACCTCCGTGCCGTCGGTGTGATGCAGCGTGGGCTGGGTCATCGGACTGCCTCTGTGCGGGTGGGCGACGGCTGGTGGTGGGTCGCGGCGAGCATGACGGCCTCCGGGGTGGCGTCGTCGCGGTCGAGGTCCGCGGTGATCCGGCCCTCGGAGATGACGAGCACCCGGTCGGCCATGCCCAGGACCTCGGGGAGCTCGGAGGAGATCATGAGGATCGCCAGGCCGCGTCCGGCGAGCTCGGACAGCAGGCGGTGCACTTCTGACTTGGTGCCGACGTCGATTCCACGGGTGGGCTCGTCGATGATGAGCACCTTCGGGTCGGTCGCCAGCCACTTGGCGATGACGACCTTCTGCTGATTGCCGCCGCTCATCGTGGCGGCTGTCATGTCCAGGGCGTTGGTCTTGACCTCCAGCCGCGACGCCCACGGGGCGGCGGCCCGGTTCTCGGTCCGGGCGGTCAGGAGCCCGGTCCTCGCCAGGGCGGACCGGATCACGCCGCCGACATTGCGGGCGACCGAAGCGTCGATGACGAGCCCCTGCTTGCGGCGGTCCTCCGGGATCAAGGCCATCCCGGCCCGGATGGCGGCGCGGGGTTTGCCCCCGGGCACCGCGGTCCCGTTCACGTGGACCGTGCCGGAGTGGTAACGGTCCACGCCGAACACCGCGCGGGCGACCTCGCTGCGCCCCGCGCCCACCAGACCCGCCAGGCCCACGATCTCTCCGGCCCGGACGGTGAACGACACGTCGTCGAAGACACCGACTGACGTCAGGCCCTGCACCTCGAGAACCGGTGCCCCGATCGCAGCGGGGGTCTTGGGGAACAGCTCGGCGACGTCGCGCCCCACCATGGCCGCCACCATCTCGTCGACCGTCGTCTCGGCGGTGGCATGGGTCGAGATGTACTCGCCATCGCGCATGACGGTCACCGTGTCGCAGAGGGCGAACACCTCGTCGAAGCGGTGGGAGATGAAGACCAGCGCCCGTCCCTCGTCGCGCAGGCTGCGTGCGACGGCGAACAGCCGCTCCACCTCGATGCCGCTGAGCGCCGCCGTCGGTTCGTCCATGATCAGCAGGCTCGCGTCGAGCGATATGGCCTTGGCGATCTCGATGATCTGCTGGTCGGCGATCGACAGCCCCTCCGCCGGCCGACGCGGGTCGATGTGGACCCCGAGCCGGGCGAAGAGCCGCTCAGCCTCCGCGTACATCGCGGCCCGGTCGATCCGGCGACCGGCGCCGAGCGGCTGGCGGCCCATGAAGATGTTCTCGGTGACCGACAGGTCGGGGAAGAGCGTCGGCTCCTGGTAGATCACCGCCACGCCCTGGGCCTTGGACTCCGCCGTCGACCCGAAGTCGACCGACCGGCCCTGGAGCAGGAACTCGCCCGCGTCCCGGCGGTGGACTCCGGCGACGACCTTCACCAGGGTCGACTTGCCCGCGCCGTTCTCGCCGACCAGCGCGTGGATCGACCTCGGATGCACGACGAGCGTCCCGGAGCGGAGCGCGACGACGGGTCCGAAGGCCTTGCGGACGTCGCGCAGCTCCAAGGTGGGTGGCACCGCGCCCTCGGGGTGCTCTGTCATGACCTCTCCCCAGTGAAAGGTTTCAATTGATGCCGAACGGTAGGTCCGACTCGCGCCGATCGTCAAGTGTGTGCAACGTGTCGCCTGCACGATCGTCTTCGGCGCGACGTCCCGTCGTCGCCCTCCTCCGCGCCCCCTCCCCGTCCTGGACGACCGTCCGTACGAGGCGATGCCGGCCGTCGCTCAGCCCAGGACATGGTCCGCGAGGCCGCAGGGTGAGCGACTCGGTCTCCGAGGAGATCGCCGGGCAGGCCCTCGCCGGGCGACGCGACGACGTGGTCCTGGCGACGAGGTCCTGCGTGCCCATGGGCGACGACCCCGAGCACCCGGGGCCGGTCACGTCGCTGG
The DNA here is from genome assembly GCF_007991755.1 of Cellulomonas aerilata. Classification (GTDB taxonomy): domain Bacteria; phylum Actinomycetota; class Actinomycetes; order Actinomycetales; family Cellulomonadaceae; genus Pengzhenrongella; species Pengzhenrongella aerilata. The sequence continues at coordinate 64,264 of NZ_BJYY01000018.1, forward strand.
ATCATCCGCCAGGTCGAGACCTCCCTCCGGCGGCTCGACACCGACCGCGTCGACCTGTAACTGGTGCACCGCCACCCCCCGACACCGACGTCGTCGAGGCCCTCGGCGCGCTCGGCGACCTGGTCCACCAGGGCAGGATCCGCTACCTCGGCTCCTCCTCCCCCACGCTGCTGTCCGCCCGCCCAGAACTCGGGCGCACCGGCGACACCCGGAGCGCGCGTGATCCGGTGGCTGCCTGCCCGCGGCATCCTGGCCGGCACCCCGGAGATCGCCGCGCTCGCCGCCTTCTACGCCGCCACCTCTACCGACGCCAAGGCGGGACGCCTCTACGGCTCCCAGGGCCTCGGCCAGATGGGCGGCGCACCTGCCGAGCGGAGGCGCCACCCCCGCCTTCGCAGCGAGGACGAAGCCCGCCGCGTCCGGCAGGTGTCCGAGGGGCTGACCACGGCGCCCTTCCCGGTCGGCTGACGGTCGCGCGTCCCGGGGCCCGCACAGTGCGTCGTGGCGCGGGTCGATGTCGCCGGGGGCGCGGCTGGTGGAGTGGCCCGCTGGCCACTGCTCGCGTCGTGGAGGTCCGTCCCATGCCCGCGGTCGAAGCAGCCTCCGGGCGTCGACCCGCGCGCCGCGGACGTCCATGTTCGTCCAGGGCGTACTGAGCTGACCGTTAGGCTGACCGGACGTCGAGAGGCCCGCCCCGCCGGAGCGGTGCGGGCCTCTGACCTGCGTGAACACTGTCGAACTGACAGGATGTGAACCTGCGACCCCTCGACCTCCAGATCGGCGCGGTCTCTCCCGTCCGTTCCCAGTCGTGTGCCGGGCGCGCCCCCACATGCTGCCCGCGCACGTAGCACGCATGCCGTCGGGGACCTTTTGGTGGACCGATTCGACTGACAGCTGTCGTCGGGCTGCGCCACCACCCCTGCGTCGCGGGCTCCAGACGTGGGCGACCTCACGCAGGCGCCATCCAGCGCACGCTTCCCACGTCGTCGCCACCGTGTCCTGCCCGGAGCGCGGGAGTTCGTTCCTCCGGCGGGATTCTGCTGGTCGGAGCCCGGCTCTGGCGAGGTCGGCAGGAAGCGGGCGTACCGTCCCGGAGCCTGGCACCGACGACGATCGTCAGGGCACCCTGGGTAGGAGGACCGGCGGTCGAGGCATGGTCGGCCATTGCATCTGTGTCCTCTCGGCCGAGACACCGGGGAGGACCAAGATGACCGAGACCGATGGTGCCCAGGCAGCGAGTGGTACCGACGCGCTCGTCGAGCGGGTGGTCGGCGCCGTGATCGCCACTCTCGAGGTCGCCTCGATCCACCTGGGCTGCCGGCTCGGCTTCTATCGCGCCCTCGCCGACGAGGGAGACGCGACAGCGGGTGAGCTCGCAGTCCGCACCGGCACGGCCGAGCGCTACGTGCGCGAGTGGCTGGAGCAGCAGGCGGTCGCTGGGTTCTTGCGCGTGGACGACCAGGGAGCAGACCCGAGCGAGCGGCGCTATGGGCTTCCGGACGCCTACCGCGCGGTGTTCGTGGACGAGGAAGACCTCAACTACCTCACCCCGCTCGCCACGCTTGCCATCGGTGTGGCAAGACCGTTCGACGCCCTCTTGGCGGCTTACCGCAACGGCGGTGGCGTGCCTTACGAGGACTACGGCGCCGATGTGCGCGAAGGGATCGAGGGGCTCAACCGACCCATGTTCGTCCATCAGCTCGCCGACTGGCTCGCCTCGGTCCCCGAGGTCGACGCCCGCCTGCGGGCCGAGCCCCCTGCCCGCGTCGCCGACCTCGCCTGCGGGTCAGGTCGGTCGAGCGTTGCCATCGCCCGCGCCTACCCCGACGTCATCGTCGACGCCATCGACATCGATGCCGCCTCGATCGAGACCGCTCACGCCAACGTCGCTGCCGCCGGACTGGCCGATCGCGTCCACCCGGCCGTCCACGACGCCGGCGCTCCCGACCTCAGCGGCCGATACGACCTGGTCACCATCTTCGAAGCCCTGCACGACATGAACCACCCCGTCGACGCGCTCCGTACGGCGCGGCACATGCTGACCGGAGGAGGAAGCGTGCTCATCGCGGATGAGCGCGTCGCGGAGCGTTTCACCGCGCCCGGTGACGAGGTCGAGCGGTTCAACTATGGCTGGAGCGTGCTGCACTGCCTGGCGGTGGGCATGCTCGACGAGGACTCAGCCGGCACCGGGACCGTGATCCGCCCCGACACGATTCGCGCCTACGCCTCCGAGGCCGGCTTCAGCCGCGTCGACGTCCTCCCTATCGAGCACGACTTCTGGCGCTTCTACCGGCTCATCCCGTGAACCCAGCGGCGTGCTGCGGCGAGTCGCCTGCCACCAGGACCCCGCCGTGACGGCGCACTACCTGTGCCCGGAGCACGACGCCGTACGGGACGGCGGCGGGGGGTTCTCGGCCTGGTGCGGACTCTATGGAGACCGAACGGCCCCCGCGGAGCCGGCGGCAACAGCGCCCGCCGGGCACGAGAACGGGCCCCGACCTGCGTGAGCAGATCGAGGCCCTGCGGTCGGGCTGACAGGATTTGAACCTGCGACCCCTTGACCCCCAGATCGGCGCGGTCTCCCCCGCCCGTTCGGAGTCGTGCGCAAGTCTCGCCCGGAGATCCCGCCCCCGCGCATGGCGAGCATGCCGTTGGGGACTTTTCGGGGACTGATCCGGCTGGGAGCTGTGGCCAAGCTGAGCCACCGACCCGTAGCGGAGCACAAGAGCGCGACGGAGGTCCGGGCCAAGGGTGACCGGAGGTCATCGCGCAGCGACGCCGTAGGCGCCCTTGGGGCGGACCGGAGTCGTGCGGATGCTCGGCGAAGGGACGGCGGCGGAGGTGACCCGAGAAGTCCGAGCGCTCCGCCTGCCTTGCCTGTGCTCGCGATCCCGCTAGCAGTGAACGCTTAGCCGGGCCTGTGCCCGCATAGCGGCCGGCCTGAGCACTCACGAGCTCCGCCTTACTGAGTAGGCCGCGGGTCAGCCGTTGTATGTCTCAAGGTAGCGGGCATCTCATTCATCGGCTCCAACACGACATCGACATGATCGTCATGCAGAACTGGCGGTCCAGGTCGAACACGCGCGGCCGGGATGACCATCTGAACGTATCCCAGGGCGACCTCTGCATCTCCGACCTGGACCTTCAGGTCATTCACGACCATAGCTGTCATTGCGTCCATTTCGGGGGTCGCGCGCCCTGGGTGCAGATGAAGCGTGAAGGAGTCCCATGGCTTTGATACGACTTCGCCGCGGAGAAGTTCTGCCACCTCCTCGAGGTCGCGCAATTCTTTCATGGTGACCACGGCTGGATCAGGGACCGTTAGTCGGGTCGTTGTGTGGGCTTGGATTTCGTCGACGACCTCCACTAGTCGCGCGAGCGTGACCCATGGGTTGCGCTCCACCTCCACGGTCGGGAACGCAGTGCCTTCTGGAGGTCCAAATAATGGAACGATACGGAACAAATTGGGCGAACAGAGTGCTTTGAGCACTCGGAATCCGGCGACCACGTCTTCTGGACGCCGTCCACTTGGGTCGGAAGCCTCGAAATGGCAAGTTGTGGTCTGAGTCTCCAGGTCGAAGCGTATCTCCATCGTGAAGGCGTCGCGTTCCTCTGCCAGCAACGTTCTAGCACCGAGTTTGGACGTACCCTCACTAAATTCGACCTGACGAACGCGACTCTCCGCGACCGTAGCGCCTTGCGGATCGAGCACCTGCAGACGGAACTCGACCAGCTCACCCTTGCGCCTGGCGGGCGAGATCGTAAGCGACCCGGACTTCAGGGAGCCGCCGAGGCCGCCCGGCAAATCCATATCAACATCGACCGTGCCGTCGGGTGCGGTGAAGCCGACGCCGAACTTCGTGAAGTCGCGTAGCTTAGCCAGTAGTTCCGTGTCGCCGGCCGGGTCGATCCGCACCGACATGGGGACCGGCCGCTCAACAACGGACTCTGCGCAACGTGCGAAGACCCGCACGGTAACGGTGCGAGAACCGTCAGAAGTTTGAGCGGCGGCTACGAGCCATTCTTCCTCACGCGTCAGGTCCGTGTCGCCAAGGCTGATGGAATAGCGGTAGAACGGATCACTCCTGTTCAGCGCGTCATCAAGTGCAAGCAACCCGTCAATCGCCTCGGCGGGCTGAATCGGTCCGCCGCCAGTTAAGCGCTTCTCCAATCTGAGTATATCCGTCATGCTACTGAGCGCAGTCTCGAGTCGATCCCTCCCATCATGGAGGTAATAGTCCACGACGGTTGGATACTCCGCGGCTAGCGCATCGCAGAACGTTAACCCATCCCAGGCTTGACTGTATGAAGCGTCCGCACCTAGACCCCGGAACCAGAGGAGATTCTCCTTAGTCGGGTCGAGTGGCATCACGAGATGCCACTCGCGAACGTCGAGGGCCCTGACTAGCTCGGAGGCCGCCAAGCGCTCGTAGGAATCGACGATTTGCGTCTTCTGTCCCGTCGTCAGGTTCGCGCTGAACCTCTTCACCTGGTACACCGCGTGGCCATGTTCCAGGGGAACCAGCACGTCGATGCCAGCGTCCCCGCGCGACGGGCGGATGCGCGTGGCCGTAGGAAACTTGCGACATAGAAGCATCGCGACGACGTGCTCGACGTCCTCGCCGCTCTGTCGGGTCCACTCGACTCTCGCCACCCCTGCAGTCTGCCCTGCACTCCCCCGCGGCCGAGGACGACGCGCCAGCGTCGCCCACAGGCCGCGCGCCGGCGAAGCCGGCGCCTTGATCTCTAGAGAGGCCGACCCGGCAGTTGATGTCGCGAGTGGCGCCGTCCCTTCGGCCACCTACGGGAGTCGCTGCGGACTGCATCGGCCTCCCGTCTGGGCTGCGCCGCCACGGCGGCGGTCCCGCGATCCCGGTAGCCAACCTCTACGGTTTGTTCATGACCTTCGATGCCCACGTCCTCAAGGTGCTCATTGCCTCCCCCGGTGACACCAAGGAGGAGAGAGAGGCGGTTGAGCGCGCACTGCACGGGTGGAACGCTGACCGCGCAGAGCGCGAGCAGGTCGTGCTGCTGCCGCGGCGCTGGGAAACCAGCGCCGTGCCGCGGCTCGGTGCGAGCGGGCAGGGGATCATCAACGAGCAACTGGTCGACGACGCAGATATCGTCTTGGCGCTATTCGACAGTCGCTTAGGTATGGCGACAGAAGCTGCGGTATCAGGAACTGCAGAGGAGATTCAGCGCTCACATGCGGCCGGTAAGCCCGTGCACGTCTGGTTCTCAGAGGAGCCGATCCCAAGGGGTGCGGATCTTGACCAGGCGAAGGCTGTCGAGGACTTCAAGAAAACCCTGCTACCTCTCGGCCTTCTCGGCGCATATGCGTCTCCCGACGACCTCGCATACAAGGTGCGACAAGCCATTGAGAGCGACCTCGATCGACTTGGCTTAGGCGCGGTGGTGCGGCGGGCGCCCGCAGAGAAGCACGCAGTGTTGCGGGCGCGGTACGAGTCTGATCGTGAGCCGAAGATGGACAATCGGGGCAGGGTTGCTTACAAAACGACCCGCGAGCGTCTCGTTGTTAAGAATAGCGGTAGCGCTCCAGCGATACGCGTGCGTGTGGAACTCAAGCCTCTAGGTGAAAACTCTAGACCGCCAGCACTCTTCGATCGAGAGCAGATCGCCCCGACGTTGATACCCGACAGCGAGTTCTCTTGGCCCCTGCTGATGAGCATGGGCACTGGTCGCGTGTTCGAGGTGAACATCACTTGGAGCGAGGGCGACGTCGAATACTCCGAGTCGCAGCACGTTGCGGCTTGAGCGCGTCACAGGACGACCCAGGTATTGCCGTTTCGCTCTTCATCAAGCATGGGTCGGTCGTCGTCGGTGACTCGAAAACCTAATAGCAAGAATGAGAGGCGTGTGAAGTGTACATTTTTACAACGCGATCCTATGTTGAAAGCATTACTCCCGCTATCGTTATCGCTGGGTCAGCGCTTGTGTTCACGGTTGCCTCGTTTTGGTGGCTCAACGCGCGTCGGGGTCGTCTCACGATGACAGAGGTCCGCATCTTTTCTGCATACATCCGCAGCGACCTCTCACTGTTGCGCTTACCGATTACGCTGTTCAATACGGGCGCGAGTGCGCTAGTCGTTGTAGACTTGCGCCTCCAGATGCAGAGCGGTGAGTCGAGGGCCACGCTTGCGACAAGAACCTTCCGGACAACTATCCGACCCGGCTCCGACGACGTGGACGACTTCCCCTACCCGTATGCCGTGGCCGGCAGATCGGTAGTCACAAGATTCGTCGAGTTCACTGGAGACGCTCGGGTTATGGCTGCGGGTAAGCCTGCAACTATTCAGCTTGAGGCGCTGATTGATCGTAAGGGATGGCGCGAGATTGGATCGTCGACTGTTCGGCTTGATTGCGTAGCCGACCCTAAGCAGTACATCACCTACTCGAACGATCCCGCACATTGGCGTGACGGGCAATTATCGCGCGCAAGTCGCGCCCTGGAGGATGTCAGGGCGGAATTAGAGAAACTTCCGAACTCGGCTTCCGGCCGCTGACCAACGTTCACGACCGCGCGTAGGGCTCACTGGAGGGAGGGCTCGTTATCATTCGGCGTTCATGATCCCAACCTCGTGAACTAGCGCCGCATCGATGCACTCATGTTGAGCTAGAGGGTCAGGACGACGACGCCGGCGACTGATGACGGCAAAGTCGCTGTTACTGGCCGACCTGCGAGCAGATCGTGCAAGTAATCGGGCGGCGAGGTCCGCAAGCCTCTCAGAATGTTCGGGAAGTACGGCTCATACAGATGCCCACGATCGTCGGGCAGGTCTTTGTAGACCTGGTCTGGCGCAACCCGGACATCACCAACGTCCACCGAGAGTTGACCGGCTCGAACTTCGATCACCCGCTTGAGCAGGTGTCGCGCAACTGCGTTCGCACCGCGCTGATCCTCATACAGGAACTGCTCAAGGTCCGCCGGCAAACTCATTCCAGCGAGAAGCGGCGGCCGCGTGTCTTGGTTGGGGTCTCCTAGATACTCGAGAGGAATCGCCTGTCGGATGCTGAAGTCGACCGGAAGCGCTGCCGCATGTGCCGCGATGATGCCTGGTTGGAGCGATACGGTCGCAGCGTGACAGCGAGCGCAGTCGCCCTCCTCGTGAGCATCGCACGCAAATTGCGCTCGAAACGCCTTCGAGCCGAGATACAGGCAATACACCGGTGGCACGCTCAACGCTTCGGCTGCCGAGAGAAGGTCACGCAGCTGCGCCCCTCCACGGTATCCGTAGTCGATGCGCCAAGGGTCAGCGTGCAAACGTTTCGCCTGAACGAGCATTCCGAAGGCAGTTCCGTCTTGATCGAGCCACCACCAGAGCCAGTCTGCGCCAACCGCGCCTTCTTGGACTTGGTTGAACGGTAGGGCCCTCATAGCTGGCCATGCTTGTTCCAGTAGTAGGTCGGTCAGGGTGGTTTCATGCCAGGCGTGGCCCATCGCGTCGACCCTGGTCACGTGGGTTTCTACCGCTTCGCGAGCACGGACCAGAGCCGCGCGGAAGTCCAGTGCGTCGTCCATACCGCTTAGATCCATGACCGACATGATGAACTACGCCGCCGATGGATGGGCGCATACGACTCCCTCCGAACGTCCGGCTTAGGCTCCACCCCCAGCGGGAACGGTCGGCCCCCGAACTGTCGACTTCTGCGCGCCTGTCCGGTCACCGGGCGGCATGCCGTTCTTCTTCGCGCGCAGTTGCTCGCTCGAAGCAGAACCCGAGCGGGTAAAGCTGCCGATCCAGAGGAGCCGACGACATGCGGCCGTGCGAGCGCCCTCGGCGGAACACGTTCGCGCCGTGCTACAGGCCCTGATCGTCGTGCCAGTAAGGCGGGGCGTCCTGGCATGGCGCCCGCCGTGGGGGGCGGATTGTGTGGAGCCGTCGCGTTCCTCCTAGCGTCGATCGCTGACAGGATGACGCTGTGCAAGCGACGACGGGACCGGCTCTGCTCCTCTGGGATGTGGACCACACGCTGATCGAGAACGCCGGCGTGAGCAAGGAGAACTACGCCCTTGCCTTCGAGCTGCTCACCGGGCGGCCGGCGACTCACAAGGCGACTACCGGCGGGCGGACGGACGTGGTCATCATCGAGGACCTGTTGCGGTCCCACGGCATCGATCCGAGCGGGTACACGTCTGAGGAGCGGTATGCCGCTCTTGTGGAGGCGGGCCGGCGTAACCGCAGTCGCCTGCAGGAGCGTGGCCACGCGCTGCCGGGAGCCGCGGAGTGCCTCGTTCGGCTTGCGTCCGAGGCGGGGGTGCGTCAGTCCGTGCTCACTGGCAACGTCGAGCCGAACGCGCGGGTCAAGCTCGGTGCCTTCGATTTGGATGAGTGGCTCGATTTCTCGGTGGGCGCGTTCGGCGAGGAACACACCGTGCGTTCTCGTCTGGTGCCCGTGGCACAGGCGAAGGCGCGCGACGCTTTCGGGTTCGATCCGGCGCGAGACGTCACGATCGTCATCGGTGACACGAAGCTCGACGTGGAGGCGGGCTTGGAGGGCGGCGCTCGAGTGATCGCCGTGGCGACTGGCGGCTCGTCGTTCGAGGAACTGCGCACCGCCGGTGCTGACGCCGTGCTCGGTGACCTCACCGATGTGGACGCGCTCATCGATGCCGTGCACGAGTTGATCCACATGGGTGCAACCGGGCCCCGCGCCTATGAGCCAGCTGGCTGATACGACTCCTTCCAGAGTCTGTCGAAGCTGCCGGCATAGGTCGCGAACAGGTCACCTGCGTCGGACTTCCGCAGGTGCAGGGCCGGCGCGAGATAGCCGTGCAGGCCGTAGACGTGGTGGTTGACAATCATCTGGTCGTCATACCGATAGATCGAGTTGTAGAGCGTCGTGTGATGCAGCCTGTACTGGACGCCGGGAGCATTGATCAGGGGTGCGTAATAGGCGTTCGCCATGCGCACTCGGCCGACGAGCCCGTCGGTCATCTGCTCCTCTTCGCCTCGTAGGTGAATGGCTGGCGCGTCCGGGTCCCCCATGGCGATCCGGACCTGCACGCCGATGCTCGCCTTGTGCGCGAGAAGAGTCACCGTTTCGGGGTGGTCCTCGACCAGGTGGAGCGCGGCGTACGTCGCGAGGTCGATGGACTGCGTCGCCCCGATCAGGAGGTCGCGCCACAGCATTTTCGGTACCTGAGCGCGGTGAGCGTAGAAGCCGATCACCTCGCCGTCGCCCGCTCCCTGCTCGGCTCGATCGAGCTCTGGCCAGAGCCATGACGGCGGAACGCCCAGCAGTTTCGCCGCGCGCGTTGCGGTTGTCCGATGCGGCGTGCGGTCCAGTGTCATCCACCGTTGCGCCGTCTTCGGGTCGACGCCGATCTCGTCCGCGAACTCGGCGACCGAGAAGCCAGCGGATCGGACCGCGCTGCGGAGCTTGTCGTTGCTCATGCTGCCCCCTAGGACGGTTGGTCCGCCAGTAGGGACACTTGCACAGGCGGAAACGTCCCCACAAGTCCCGGGTCCGTCGTTCCAAAGTCCCCAGGCTCCGCGGTGGGCTGTGCGAGTGGGGGTGACCAGCACCCCTCGTCCCACGGAGGAGGCGGTCATGGCGATCGCGCGGCGGTTCAAGATCACGCACGACGAGGTGTTCCCCTACGGGGCGTACCTCATCTCCGAGGTCGGGCCGGTGTTCGACTTCGAGAAGTCGACCAAGGACACCAAGGTCCAGCAGGTCGACAAGGACACCGGCCTGCTGCTGTGGTCCGTCGACGTCCTGGACGCCGACCCGGACGCGGGCCGCAAGTCCCGCACTGTCTCGGTGAAGATCGCGGCGAAGCACCAGCCCGTCCCGCCGCCCCCGGATCCGGCTTCGCCGTTCCGGCTGGTGGTGTTCGAGGGGCTCTCGGCGCTGCCGTACATCGAGGAATCGGGCAACTTCTCCCGGATTGCGTGGTCGTTCAAGGCCGACGACCTGACCGCCCCCGCACGCGCTCCCCGCTCGGTGTCCGCACCGGCCGCGACGCCCGGAGACGGGAAGGCGGCCTAACCGTGAGCGTCGTGGCGGTGGCCGTGGTGATCGCCGCGGTCGTGATCCTGCTGCTGCGCACCAACCAGCTGAAGATCGGCTCGGCGGTGGTGTGCATCCTGCTCGGCCTGGTCCTCGGTGCCACCCCGGCCGGGCCCGCGATCAACGAGGCCGTCAACGGTGCCGGGGCGTGGCTGTGGGCTCAGGTGACCGAGCTGTGAACCGCATGGGGGGTGACCGCCGCGACACCGGCCCGGTCCGGCTGAACATCGCCCGCGTCCGCCTTCCCCTGACCGCCGTCGTCGCGGCGTGGGTGGGCCGGCGCCTGGCGGCGGGTGTGTGGTGGGTGCTTCGCCGCCCGGGAGCCGTCACGGTCGTTGGGCTCGTCCTGGTGGCCCTGTGGGTCACCGTCGCGCACGGGCCGCTGCCGGTGCTCGCTGTGGTGGCCGTGGCCGGGTCGACGCTGCTGATCTGGTCGCACGTGCACCCCGGCTCGTTCGCGCCTGTGGTGGTGTGGCGCGCCCGGGGACTGTGGCGGGCCGGGTCGGTGTACCGGTGGGCGTGGCAGCCCGCCATGGTCGCCACCGGCCTAGCCATGCGCGTTGACGGCACCGAGTACCTCCCCCGGATCGTGTCGGTCTCCTCCACGCAGTCGGTAGACCGGGTGCGGGTGCGGATGCTGCCCGGCCAGACTCAACCGGACTGGGCCACCAACGGCCAACGCCTGGCCCAGACCTTCGGGGCCGTGGACTGCCGCACCCGCTCCGTTCCCGGCAAGGTGCACGAGCTGGTGCTCTGGTTCCTCACCGCCGACCCCCTCACCCGGCCGGTGGCGCCGTTCGAGCCGGCCGACCCGCCGGCGTTGAAGGGCCTGCCGGTCGCGAAGGGGGAGGACGGGCAGATCCATCGGGTCCGCCTCCTCGGCGCGCACCTGCTCGTCGTCGGGGCGACAGGGGCCGGGAAGGGGTCGGTCCTGTGGTCCCTGATCAACGCTCTGTCCGCCGGCATCCGCGACCGGCTGGTCCAGGTGTGGGCGATCGACCCCAAGGGCGGCATGGAACTCGCCGCCGGCGCAGACATGTTCGCGAGGTTCGTCTACGGCGGCACCCCCGATGGTGGCGACGACACCGCATACGAGGTGCAGTTCGCCCAGGTCCTCGAAGACGCCGTCACCGTGATGCGTCGCCGCCAAGCCGCCCTGCGCGGCCGGGCCCGCCTGCACACCCCGACCACCGATGAGCCGCTGATCGTGGTCATCATCGACGAGCTCGCGTCCCTGACGGCGTACATCAACGACCGCGACGCCAAACGACGCATCACCGCCGCCCTGTCCCTGCTGCTGTCCCAGGGCCGCGCCGTCGGCGTGTCGGTGGTCGGGGCGGTGCAGGACCCACGCAAGGACATCATCTCCATGCGCGACCTGTTCCCCACCCGCATCCTGCTGCGCGTTACCGAACCCGAGCACGTCGCACTCACCCTCGGCCAGGGGGCACGCGACCGGGGCGCGACCGCCGACCTCATTGACGACGCGACACCCGGTGTTGCGTACATCGGGCAGGACGGCGTCCCTGAAGCAGCACGGGTGCGGTTCACCCACGTCACTGACGACGACATCACCACCCTCGTGCAGCGGTATGCACCGCGAGCCGCGGCGTTGCTGCCGGGCGCGATCGCGGCGGTGAGCTGATGCCCGGGCAGTGGCCGGCGCGGTACGACCGGGTCCACCTCCCGCACGGGTGGATGGAGAACGGCTCCTGCCTGCAGCGCACGGACTTGCCCTGGATCGTCGACCGCCCCACCGCCACTGAGCGACTGGAGATGGCGACGGTCTGCGGCAGCTGCCCCGTCCTTGCGCAATGCCGGCTGTTCGCCGTCGGGGCCCGTGTCACGGCCGGCTTCTGGGCCGGAGCGCCACGCGGCGATCAGCTGCTTCAGATCCCTTCGCAGGCGGACCCAGTGAGCCGGCCGGTGGCGGGCTCGAGCGACGTCGGAGGTGCCGCGTGACGCGCCTGCCGCTGACCATCACCGACGACATGGTCCATGCCCTGGCGGTCAAGGAAGGCGTCTGCGTGCGCCCGGTGCTGCGGCGCGTCACCGACGTGACCACCGGCGACACCACCGTGGTCGCGATCCGGTGCGGGTCCACCAGGGAGGCCAAGTGCCCCCCGTGCGCGACCCTCGCGCGCCGGCTGCGAATGACCCAATGCGTCGAGGGGTGGCATCGCGACGACGAACCAGACGCACCCGCACCGGTGACGACCGAAGGCGACGACGACGTCGAGCAGGTCGACGTGCCGGCCGCCGGCGACGGTGCCGGTGAGCGTCGGGTGCGGTCGACCCGGCGGAGAATGGACGCCCCGGACCTGCCGCGGGTGCCGGTCGAGGCACGCACGATCGGCCGGACGTTCACCGCTCCCAGCGGGGTCACCTACCGGCCGTCGATGTTCGTCACCTTGACTCTGCCGTCCTACGGCAAGGTCATCCCCGGCCGCGGTGTCCCGGTTGACCCGGCCAGGTACGACTACCGGCGCGCCGCCTTGGACGCCCTGCACTTCTCCAAGCTTGTGGACCGGTGGGTGCAGAACCTGCGCCGCGGCGCCGGCTACCAGGTCCAACACTTCGCCGCGGTCGAGCCCCAACGGCGCCTGGCACCTCACCTGCACACCGCCCTCCGTGGAGCGATCCCGCGGACCACTATCCGGGCCGTCACCCGGGGCACCTATCACCAGCTGTGGTGGCCACCCTTCAGCGACGACGACGTCGTCTACGACCGCCGGCACCCGGTGTGGGAACCGGAGACGGCCTTGTACGTCGACCCGGACACCGGGCTGCCGCTGCCATCCTGGGCGCACGCGCTCGACGAGCTCGACGCCGACCGCGACGCGAGGCCGGCGCACGTGATGCGGTTCGGCACCCAGGTCGACATCAAGGGCATCGACGGCGCCAGCCCCGACGCCGACCGGGCGGTGCGATATCTGACGAAGTACCTCACCAAGGCGGTCACCGACACCTACACCGACCCCGAGGGCGAGCACGTCGACGTCGCCTACGAGGCACACATCGACCGGCTGCACGCGCAGCTGCGCTACTTGCCCTGCTCCCCGGACTGCGCCAACTGGTTGCGGTACGGCGTCCAACCCCAGAACCCTGGTCCTGGACTCGTCGCTGGCCACTGCCCGTCCAAGGCGCACGACCGCGAACACCTCGGCCTCGGGGGCCGGCGCGTTCTTGTCTCACGCAAGTGGTCCGGCAAGACCCTGACCGAGCACCGTGCAGACCGCGCCACCGTCGTCCGCCAGGTCCTGGAAGCGGCAGGCATCGCCGCTCTGGAAGCCGGCCGGCTCTCGGCGGAGGTGCTCGACCACGACGGAAAGCCCCGATTCGTGTGGGAGGACTTGCCGGTCGGTGGTCGTGACTGGGCCACGGTCGTCGCCGGCAGCGTGATGGAACGCCGCCGGTGGCGTGAGCAGTACGAAGAGGCGAAGCGGGCCAGCGACGACGAGGGACCGCCTGTGGACAACCGTTCGGCAACCACCACTGCCGCGACGCACGCGGCATGACCAAGGCGGACGACATGGACGATCACGAGCTGATGACCACGGACGAAGTGGCCGAGTACTTCCGCGTCAACCCCTCGACGGTCCGCCGATGGAGGCTTGACGGGGTCGGGCCTCGGTTCGTGAAGATCGGCAGCGTGTACCGCTACCCGCGCCAGCTGCTCGACCTCTGGGTCTCGGCGCGGGTGGCCCAGAGCGAGGCGTCGTGAAGCGCGACCTGGTCCCTCCGCTGGGTGCCAAGGTCCACAGCGACGTCAGGGCGAAGCCGTCGACGAACCACGGCACGCGGTACCTGGCACGGGTCCGCTGGACGCATCCCCGCACGCACCGGCGTGAGGAGACGACGGCCACGTTCGAGAGCCGGGAGGCGGCGGACCGGTGGATCGAGCAGAAGCGTCATGCCTCCGTGACGGGGACTGACCCAGGGCAGACGTTGGCGACGTACCTCGACGGCCTCGGGGATCGCTGGGCACGTGTCATCGACTCGACGTCGACCTACGACCCGTACTCGGCCGGCCTTCGGCTACGGGTCCTGCCGGCCATGGGCCACCTGCCCGTCGGGATGCTGACGGCGGGGCTGATCGATCGGGCGATCGATCGGTGGGAGACCGAGTATGGACGGTCAACCGTGAAGAACACCGTCGCGGCGCTGGTGCTGGTCCTCGACGAAGCGGTTCGTGACGGGCTGCTGCCACGCAACCCGGCGAAGGACCGCGCACGTCGCACTCGGTCCGCGGGTCAGCTCGCCGTGCACGAGGCCAACCCGAGGGACCTCGCTCTTCCGGACGTGGAGACGCTCAACAGATTGCGGGGGGCGGTCGTCGAGTCGGGAGGTCATCCGTGCTGGGGGGACATGGTGATGATCCTCGCGTGCACGGCCATGCGGGTCAGCGAGGTGTCGGGTCTGACGGTCGGTGACGTCGACCTCCACGCCGGGCTCGTTGCTGTGCGTCGGCAGACGTATCCGGGCCGGGGCGGGCTGGTGACAAAGGCGACGAAGGGTCGGCGCTCTCGTGTCGTGCCGATCATCGAGCCGCTCCGGCCGACGCTGGAGCGGTTGGTGCACGGCCGCTTCCCCGGTGATCGGCTGCTGATAGGACCGCGCGGCGGCGCCATCACGACCGCCACGCTCCGCGATGCGACCCGGTGGAACGAGCTCGTGAGCCGGCTCGGGTATCCCGGCCTCGTGCGGCACGGTCTGCGCCACACGGCGCTGACGTGGATGGCGGACAGCGGCGTCCCCCTGTACGTGCTGCAGCGCGTCGCAGGCCACCAGGACCCCGCCGTCACGGCGCGCTATCTGCACCCCGACCACGACGCCGTACGGGATGCGGGCGGGGTGTTTTCGGCCTGGTGGGGACTTAATGGGGACCAGACGGCAGCGTCGGACCCCGCCGCGGCTGCACCAGGAGGGCACAAAAACGGGCCCCGACCTGCGTGAGCAGATCGAGGCCCTGCGGTCGGGCTGACAGGATTTGAACCTGCGACCCCTTGACCCCCAGTCAAGTGCGCTACCAAGCTGCGCTACAGCCCGCCGGCCCGTCTCCGAGCCGTGAGAACTCTATCGCACCTGGGACCCCGACCCGCGCACCGGTCCGCGCCGGTCCTCCCGCGTGCGGGCGGCCGCCCGGTCGCGCCGGGCGGCGTCCATCTGGCTGAGCTCGGCCGAGATGAGCCCGAGGACGGCGAGGTCGGCGAGCAGCCCGCCGGTCGCCGACCACTCCTCGATGCGGAACAGGAACACCTGGGTCACGAGCAGGCTGACCAGGACGGCGCGGCGGAAGGCGACGTAGCCCGCCCACCGGTCGCGCCGGACGATCGACAGCCCCCGGAACGCGAAGGCCACCGACACGGCCCCGCTGACCAGCAGGCCGACGACGATCCAGAACGGCACGTCGGCGCCCTCGAGCCATGCGTACACCCCGCGCCCCACCGTCAGGAGCCCGGTGAGGGTCAGCACCCCGACGGTGAGCCACGGCACCCACCGGGCCGCGACGACGCGGTGCAGCAGGCGGACGACGGCGCCCGCGACGGCGTCGATGGGGTTGGCGATCTCCGCGGAGTCGTCCTCCACAACGTCGAGCAGGGCGCCGACCTCGCGGCTCCCCCGCACCGGACCGGCCCGGCCGAGGACCTCGCGCGCCTCGGCTCGGGCCCGTGGCGTGAAGCCGCCGGTCAGGCCGGCGACCGCGTGGTCGGCCGCGGCCGCCAGGTGCTCGGACGGGTGGTGCGGGCGCCGGCCGTGCAGCGCCTCCCCGAGCAGCGCGAGGACCACCACGACCACGTAGATGAGCGCGGCCGTCGGCTCGTAGAAGTAGTCGTTGTCGTCCGTGACGAACTTGCCGACCTCGTCGACGAACAGCCCGAACCCGATCCCGCCGACCACCGCGCCGATCGGGCGGGCCACCGGACCGGCGAACGACAGCAGCACCACGAAGGCCAGCGCCATCAGCAGGCCGCCCCACAGGACGTGCGCGATGTGCAGACCTCCGCCGCCGATCTGCGGGTACCCGGCGGCTGCCAGGAACGCGCGCACCAGCAGGACCGTCGCGACGGTGGCGGCGAGGAACCCCGTCAGGTGCGACGTCGCCGCCGGGTCGCGCGGCAGTCCCCACCGGAGCAGTGGACCGCGCCGGTCAGGCTGCCGTCGTGGCCCTTGCCGGTGCGGTGCGCTCCGGGGGGGCGTGCCCGACGCCGGGCTCACCGTCGGCGCTTCTCCCGCACCCGGACCGAGATCTCGATCGGCGTGCCCTCGAAGCCGAACGTCTCGCGCAGGCGGCGCTCGATGAAGCGGCGGTAGCCCGCCTCGAGGAAGCCGGACGCGAAGATCACGAACCGCGGCGGGCGGGTCGAGGCCTGGGTCGCGAACAGGATGCGCGGCTGCTTGCCGCCCCGCAGCGGGTGCGGGTGCCCGGCGACGAGCTCGCCCAGGAAGGCGTTGAGCTTGCCGGTCGGGATGCGGGTGTCCCAGGACGCGAGGGAGCGCTCCAGCGCGGGGACCAGGCGGTCCGCGTGCCAGCCGGTCCGCGCGGAGAGGTTCACCCGCGGCGCCCACTGGACCTGCACGAGGTCCTGCTCGATCTCGCGCTCGAGGAACGGACGGCGGTCCTCGTCCATCAGGTCCCACTTGTTGTACGCGATGACCAGTGCACGGCCGGCGTCGACGACCTGCTGGATCACCCGGGTGTCCTGCTCGGTCATCTTGACGCTGGCGTCGACCAGGACGACGGCGACCTCGGCCTTCTCGATCGCGGCCTGCGTGCGCAGCGACGCGTAGAAGTCCGCACCGCTCGTCTGGTGCACGCGCCGCCGGATGCCGGCGGTGTCGACGAACCACCACTGCCGGCCCTTGAGCTCGACGAGCTCGTCCACCGGGTCGCGGGTGGTGCCGGCCGTAGGGTCGACGACGACGCGCTCGGCGCCGGCGAGCTTGTTCAGCAGCGACGACTTGCCGACGTTGGGCCGGCCCACCAGCGCGACCCGGCGCGGGCCGCCCTCGGGCATCATCGCGCCGTACGCGGACGTCGTCGGCAGCGCCTCCATCGCGGCGTCGAGCAGGTCGCCGGTCCCGCGGCCGTGCAGGGCCGAGACCGGGTGCGGCTCCCCCAGCCCGAGGCTCCACAGCTCCATGGCGTCGGCCTCGACCCTCGGGCCGTCGACCTTGTTGGCGCACAGCACCACCGGCTTGCCGGCCTTGCGCAGCAGGCGCACGACCCGCTCGTCCGTCGCGGTGGGGCCCACCGTCGCGTCGACGACGAACAGGACGGCGTCGGCGAGCGAGATCGCGATCTCGGCCTGCTCCGCGACGCGCGCCTCCATGCCGGCGACGTCGACCTCCCAGCCACCGGTGTCGACGACCGTGAAGCTGCGCCCGGCCCACTCGGCGGTGTAGCTCACGCGGTCGCGGGTGACACCCGGCTTGTCCTCGGTGACGGCCTCGCGGCGGCCCAGGATGCGGTTGACCAGGGTCGACTTGCCGACGTTCGGCCGGCCCACGATCGCCAGCACCGGCAGCGGCGCCGACGGGCTCTCGCCCTCGACGCCGTCCGCGCCGCCCTCGAGCAGGGCGAGGTCCTCGTCCTCGAGCTCGTACTCCGTCAGCCCGGCCCGCAGCGCGCGCTCGCGACCGTCGTCATCGAGGTCCCCGGGCCCGCCCGCCAGGCTCTCGACGCCGTCGACCGGGTCGGTCTGGTCCCCTGCGGTCGTCTCGGGCTGCGTGGGGTCGGTTGCACTCATGCCCCCATCCTCCCAGGCCGCCGGGGACGACGACGACCCGGCCTGTGCGGCGGCCGGCTCGCGCGTGCGCCGCCGGCCGGTCGCCGGGCCGTCATCGCTTCGCCACCGGCCCCCAGGTGGGCTGGGTCTCCCAGATCGGCGTGTGGTCCGAGAGCAGCCGGACGTCGGACCCGTCGGACCCCATCACGCAGATCGCCTCGTCGACGCTGGTCTCCACCCCGAAGCACACGAACGCGATGCTGGTGCCGTCCGGGGAGAACGCCGGTTGGTACCCCGCGACCGCCGTCGTGCCCTCGAGAAGGACGACCGGCTCGCCCGACCCGTCCGCACGGACCTTCTCCAGCTGCTGTCGCCGGTTGGGCGTCCGGGGGACGTCGTAGGCGATCCATCGACCGTCCGGGGACCAGGTCGGGCTCTCCACCCGGTCACCGGCGGCCGGGACGCTGCGCTCCTCGCCGGTCCCCAGGTCCCGGACCATGAGGGTCGCCCGCTCCGGGTCGGCGTCGGGCACGACGCGCACGAACAGCACCGAGCGCCCGTCCGGCGAGACGCGGGGACCGAGGTCGACGGTGTCGCGCGCGCCCAGCGGACGCTGGCCACCACCGTCGGCGTCCATGCGCCACAGCGTCGACCGCGAGCCGGGGGCCAGGGGGTCCGGGTTGTGGCCGTAGGCGAGCCACCGTCCGTCCGGGGACCACGACGGCATCTCGTGGACCCCGGGCCCCGAGGTCAGCACGCGCACGTCGGTGCCGTCCGGTGCCATCGTGGCGACCTGCCACGACCCGTCCTCGAGGCCGGTCGCGTACGCGATGCGGGTCCCGTCCGGCGACCACGCGGGGTGCGCGGATGCACCCTCGGTGAGGCGCCGCTCGTCCGTGCCGTCGGGGTCGACGGCGAACAGGGCCGTCCGCACGCCGAGCGTCTCGTCCGTCCGCGTGATCCGTCCGAAGACGATCCGGCCGTCGGGGTGCGGCCGGTCGGCACCGAGGACGGCGCCGGAGTCGGGCCCGTCGGACGTGACGACCACGAGGGTGGTCGCCGACGCGACCAGCGCCGCGGAGGCGATCACGAGCGCCCAGCCGCGCCACCGGCGCCGGGCCGGGACGTCCGGGTCGAGCGGAGCGTCGTCCTCGGCGAGCTCGACGGCCGCCATCCGGTCCCGCTCGTCGTGTCCCGCGAGTCGCCGCACCATCTCGGCCCCCTCGACGTGCGGTCGCCGCGTGCCGTCCGGCCGGCCGCGTCGACGGGCCCACCGGAGGACGAAGGGCCCGTCACCACGGTTCTCCGGTGACGACCCCTCGTCAAGGCCGCACGGCTCGACGGCCGGCCGGGACTAGCGGTCCCGGCGCCGTCCGCTCCGCCGGGACGCGCGAGCGGGCTCACGGTTCGGGTCGTCGGTCGGCAGCGCGATCCCCGTGCGCGCCGACGCGGCCGCGACCAGGCCGGACAGCGCCGAGCGGACCAGCTCGTTCGCGTGCGTGATCGCCTCCCGCCCGGACATCCCGGTACGGCGCTCCACGTGCAGGGGGTGGCCGAACTCCACCGCGATCCGCCGCAGGGGCCCGGGCACGTGCCCCACGCTCTCCCCCGTGCGGCGCGTCCCCAGCACGGCGACCGGCACCACCGGCGCGCCCGAGTTCACCGCGAGCCACGCCACCCCCGCGGCGGCCGTCGCGGCGTCCCCGCGTCCCCGGTTGCCCTCGGGGAAGATCCCGACGGCGTCCCCGCGCCGCAGCACGGTCAGCGCCGCCACCAGAGCCGCCCGCCCGCCGACCTGGTCCACCGGGATGTGCCCGGCCGCGTGCAGCACCGCACCCACCGGCCCGGTGAACATCTCCTCCTTGACCAGCATGTGCACCGGCCGGGGCGCGACGCCGACGACCACGGGCCCGTCCACGAACCCGGTGTGGTTGGCGGCGAGGATCACCGGACCGCCGACCGGAACCCGGTCGGTGCCGACGACGTCCGTGCGCCACAGGCGGTGGGTCAGGAACCGGCCGATCGCCAGCGACCACCCGGGGACGGCGCGGGGGTCCGGCGCCGCCGCCCGGATCACGCGGTCCGCCCGCTGACCCGGCGCACGACCTCGAGCACCGCGTCGACGGTCTGCTCGAGGTCGAGGTCGGAGGAGTCGACGGTCACGACGCCGTCGGCCGCGGTGTGGAACTGCACGACGGTCGAGTCGTCGGCGTCCCGGCGCAGCACCTGGTCCCGCGTGGCGTGCACCGCGGCGGCGTCCGCGCTGCCGTGCACGTCGATCGCGCGGCGCGCGAGGCGGGCCTCCTCGCTCGCCGTCAGGAGCAGGCGCACGTCGGCGTCCGGCGCGATGACCGTGGTGATGTCCCGTCCCTCGGCGACCACGCCCCGGCCGCCGGAGAACGACCCGGGGCGGGTCTGCTCCGCGATCGCCTCGCGCTGCAGGCGGCCCAGCTCGGCGCGGACGGCGAGGTTGGTCGCCACGGCGCTGACCTGCGCGGAGATCTCGGTGGTCCGGATCGCCTCGCCGACGTCCGTGCCGCCGACGTGCACCGTCGGCGCCTGCGGGTCGACCCCCATGCTCAGCGGCATGGCCGCGACCGCGGCGGCGACGGCGTCGGTGTCGTCCAGGGCGAGCCCCTGGTCCAGGCACCACCAGGTGGCCGCCCGGTACATCGCCCCGGTGTCGAGGTAGGCCAGCCCGAGCCGGGACGCGGCGCGCCGCGACACGCTCGACTTCCCGGACCCGGACGGCCCGTCGATCGCGACCACCAGCGGCGCGTCCTGCTCGTTCAACTCGTCCTCCATCAGCTCGCGAGCCGCCACCCGCGGGCGGCCAGCTCGTTCTCCAGGTGATCGCCGCGGTCGGGCAGGACGGAGATCGCCGCCATGCCCATCGGGTGACGCGGCGAGTGCTCCATGCGCAGGTCCTCCAGGTTGACGCCGGCGTCGCCGACGTCCGCCAGCAGCCGCGCCAGCTCGCCGGGCGCGTCCGGCACCAGGACGGTGACCACGCGGTACTCGCGGTGCGCCCCCCCGTGCTTGCCGGGGATCCGCGCGACGCCGGTGTTGCCGTGCGCGATCGTCGTGGCCACGGTGCCCAGCGCCCCGGCGGCCACGGTCTCCGGCCCGGTCGCCAGGTCGGCGTGGCCCAGCGCGTCGATGACGCGGTCGAGGTCGGCGCGCAGGGCGACGAGCACGTCGCGGACCGGTCCGGCGTTGGCCGCGAGGATCGAGGTCCACAGGCGCGGGTCGCTGGACGCGATCCGCGTCACGTCGCGCAGGCCCTGGCCGGCCAGGGACAGCGCCGCGTCCGGGGCGTCGGTCAGCCGTCCGGCGACGAGGCTCGCGGCGACCTGCGGCACGTGCGAGACGAGCGCCATCGCGGCGTCGTGCTCCGCGGCATCCATCGTCACCGGGACGGCACCGAGGTCCGTCGCGAGCGTCCGCACCGCCAGGACGGCGTCCGGCTCACCGGTCCCGGTGAGGACCCAGGGACGCCCGACGAACAGGTCCGGCACGGCCGCCGCCGGGCCGCTGAGCTCGCGTCCGGCCATCGGGTGCGACCCGACGTACCGGCGCAGGTCGACGCCGGACGCGCGCAGCTCGTCCAGCACGTACCCCTTGACGCTGGCCACGTCGGTGACGACGGCGGACGGGTGCGCGGCCAGCTCGGCCCGCACGACGTCGGCCGTGATGTCCGGCGGGACCGCCACGACGACGAGGCGCACGTCGGCGTCGTCGTCGGGCGTGGCGGGGCGGCCGGCACCGAGGTCGCGCGCGAGGTACATCGCCGTGCGCGAGGAGTCGTGCAGGACGACGTCGACCCCCCGCGTCGCGAGCGACAGCCCGACGCTGGTGCCGAGCAGGCCCGTGCCGACGACCCGCACCGGTCCCCGCGTGGCGACCGGTGCGACGGACCCCTCCGTCACATGCCCACCTGGGTCATCAGGCTGCCCACCTCGGGCTTGCTGAGCACGCGCGTCTTGCCGGGCTTGAGGTCGCCGAGCCGGATCGGGCCGATCTGGGTGCGCACCAGCCGGGTGACGGGGTGCCCGACGGCGTCGAACAGGCGCCGCACGATCCGGTTGCGCCCCTCGTGCAGCACGATCTCGACCAGCGCGGCCTGCGGGGTCGAGTCGACGATGCGGAACCGGTCCACGCGCGCCATGCCGTCCTCGAGCTCGATGCCGCGCACCATCTCCTGGCCGACGTGCGGGTGGATCCGGCCCTCCACGTGAGCCAGGTACGTCTTGGCGACCTCGTGGGACGGGTGCGAGAGGCGGTTGGCCAGCTCGCCGTCGTTCGTGAGCAGCAGCAGACCCTCGGTCTCGGCGTCGAGCCGGCCGACGTGGAAGAGGCGCTCCTCGCGGTTCGCGACGAACGCGGCGAGCGAGGGGCGACCCTCCGGGTCGTGCATCGTGGAGACGACGCCCAGCGGCTTGTTGAGGGCGATCGTGATGACCGACGTGTCGAGCTGCACGCGCATGCCGTCGACGTGGATGGCCGACGTCGCCGGGTCGACGCGCACGCCGAGCTCGGTGACCGGCACGCCGTCCACCGTGACGCGGCCGGCGGTGATGAGGTCCTCGCACGCGCGGCGCGAGCCGAGGCCGGCGGTGGCGAGCACCTTCTGCAGGCGCACCCCGTCCTCGACGTGCACGTCCGGCTGGTCCTCCGTCGGCTGCTGCGGACGGCGTCCGGCCGGCGGGCGGGTCGGCGGCCACTTCGCGCCGGGGCGGACGCCGGACGGGGCGCCGGGACGCTGGGCGCCGGCTCCGGTGCTGCGGGCGGGGTCGGGACGTCCGGAGGTCGAGCGTCCGGCGGCCGGTCGAGAGCCGCTGCCCGCGCCCTGCCGGTCGGAGCCAGAGGCGCGGTCGCTGCGCTGGCCACCGCCGTAGCCGCCACCGCCAGGCCGGTCGGAGCCGGAGGCCCGGTCGCTGCGCTGACCGCCGCCGTAGCCGCCGCCCTGCCGGTCCGAGCCGTAGCCCTGCCGGTCCGAGCCGTAGCCCTGCCGGTTGGAGCCCGTGCGGTCGCTGCGCTGACCGCCACCGGCGTAGCCCTGACGGTCGCCGTACCCCTGCCGGTCGCCGCCGGTGCGGTCGCTGCGCTGACCCCCGCCGGCGTACCCCTGCCGGTCGCCGTACCCCGACCGGTCGCTGCGCTGACCGCCGCCGTACCCCTGCCTGTCCGACCCGGAGCCCGGCCGGTCGCTGCGCTGGCCGCCACCGGCGTACCCCTGCCGGTCGCCGTACCCCTGCCCGCCCGGCGCACGCCCGGAGCCGGCGCCCCGCGGACCACCGGACGACGGACCGCCCGTCCCGCGCGCGCCGCCGGTCCCGCGGCCGGCCCCCGCGCCGCGGCCGGCGTCGGACCCACGACCGCCGCCGGACCCGGCGACGCCGCGGCCGGACGACCCGGCGCCGCGGCTGCCGGCACCGCCCGCGCCCTGGGCCGGTCGACCGGGGCCGCGGCCGCCGCGTGCGGGCCTGTCGGCGCCTGAACTGGTGCTCACTGGTGTTCTCCTGCTGCTGCGTCGAGGCCGTCGAAGGCGTCGATCTCGGGAAGGTACGGGGCGAGTGGCGGGAGGTCGTCCAGCGACCTCAGGCCCATCCGCTCCAAGAAGTATCCCGTGGTGCCGTACAGCACCGCACCACTCGAGGGCTCCGTGCCCGTCTCGGCCACCAGACCCCGGGCGGCGAGGGTCCGCACGACGCCGTCCACGTTGACCCCGCGCACGGCCGAGACCTGCCCGCGGGTGACGGGCTGCCGGTACGCGATCACGGCCAGCGTCTCCAGGGCCGCCTGCGTCAGCCGGGCGGACTGGCCGTCCACGACGAACCGGCCGACGACGTCGGCGTACGCAGGGGCGGAGTAGATGCGCCAACCGCCACCGACGCGGCGCAGCTCGAACCCGCGGGGCCGACCGCCGCCGGTCCCCCGGTACTCGGCGGCGAGGTCGTCCAGCAGCCGCTCCACCTCCTCGGTCGGCAGGGCGAGCACGGTCGCCAGCCGCACCGCGGGGATCGGCTCGTCGGCGACCATGAGCACCGCCTCGAGCACGGCCTGCGCCCCGCCGGGGAGCTCGTGCACGTCGAAGGCGAGCTCGTCCGCGGACGCGCCGGGCACGTCGGCTTCCGGCAGGGGCGCGTCGCCGGTGGACGGTGGGGTCTGCGTGCCGCTCACGCCGGGTCCTCCTCGTCGAAGTCGTCGGAGACGGCGACGTCCCCCTCCTCGCTGCCGGTCCACCGTACGGTCAGCTCCGTCAGGGGCGTGACCTGGTCGAACGCGACGGCGCCCTCGCGGAACAGCTCCAGGAGCGCCAGGAACCGGACGACCACCACCGCGGTCGACCCGGCGTCGGCGACCAGCGCCCGGAACGACGCCGCTCCCCCGCGCCGGAGCCGGTCGACCAGGACGGCGGCCTGCTCGCGCACGCTGACCGGCGGGGCGTGGAGGTGGCTGACGTCCACGCCCGGCGCCTCGGGCCGGGGCGCCAGGGCCCGGGCGGCCAGCACGGCGAGCTGTTCGGGACCGATGCGCCACACGAGCTCGGGCAGCAGGGCGGCCTGCTCCGGCTCGAGCTGGACGACCCGGGGGTGCCGGCGCCCCTCGGCGGCGAGCCGCTCGTCGATCGTCGCGGCGACCTGCTTGTACGCCCGGTACTGCAGCAGCCGGGCGAACAGCAGGTCCCGCGCCTCGAGGAGCTCCAGGTCCTCGGCGTCCTCCACCTCGCCGGACGGCAGCAGCCGCGCCGCCTTGAGGTCGAGCAGGGTCGCGGCGACCACGAGGAACTCGCTGGCCTGGCCCAGGTCCCAGGTGCCGGTGCCGGTCTCGGCTGCGCGGATGTAGGCGATGAACTCGTCGGTGACCTGGGCGAGCGCCACCTCGGTGATGTCCAGCTTGTGCTTGGAGATCAGCCCCAGCAGCAGGTCGAACGGTCCGGTGAAGACCTCCAGGTGCACCCGGAAGCCGGACGACCCGGACGGCGCCGCCTGCTCTCGCGGATCGGGGGCACCCGGGTCACCGGAGGCCGCACGGGGTCCGAGGACCGCGACCGGCAGCGCGTCGTCGGACGGGTCCGTGGCGGGCCCGTCCGCGAGCGGGGCGGCACCGAGGGGCTGCGCCTCAGGCGGCGTCGCCACGGGCGACGAGCTCACGGGCCAGCTGCCGGTAGGCGGCGGCCCCGGGGTGGGTGGGTGCGTAGGAGGTGATCGGCTCGGCCGCCACGGACGCGTCCGGGAACTTCACCGTCCGGCCGATGACGGTCTGCAGCAGGGTGTCGCCGAACGCCTCGTGCACGCGGGAGATGACCTCGCGCGAGTGCAGCGTGCGGGAGTCGTACATGGTCGCCAGGATGCCGTCGATCTCCAGGCGGGGGTTGAGCCGGTCCCGGACCTTCTCGATCGTCTCCACGAGCAGCGCCACCCCGCGCAGCGCGAAGAACTCGCACTCCAACGGGATGAGGACGCCGTGCGCGGCGGTCAGGGCGTTGACGGTGAGCAGGCCGAGGGAGGGCTGGCAGTCGACGAGGATGACGTCGTACTCGTCCACCACGGGGCGCAGCACGCGCGACAGGACCGACTCGCGCGCGACCTCGCCGACGAGCTGCACCTCGGCCGCCGACAGGTCGATGTTCGCCGGCAGCAGGTCCAGGCCCTCGACGACCGTGGACCGCAGCACCTGACGGATGTCGACGTTGCGCTCCATCATGAGGTTGTAGACCGTCAGGTCCAGCTCGTGCGGGCTGACGCCCAGGCCCACCGAGGCCGCGCCCTGCGGGTCGAAGTCGACGACGAGCACGCGCCGCCCGATCTCCGCCAGGGCAGCGCCCAGGTTGATGGTCGTCGTCGTCTTGCCGACGCCGCCCTTCTGATTGCACATCGCGATGACACGACCGGGGCCGTGGGACGCGAGCCGCGGCGGGACGGGGAAGTCCGGCAGCGGGCGGCCGACCGGGTCCACGGACTCCAGCACGAGGGCGTCCTGGCGGATGGAGGGTCCGGAGGGGGCCTGGCTGGTCACGCGGCCCAACCTACCCCAGCGCCCCGCGCCGCCGACGCAGGCGCAGCGCCGGTGCGCGCGGTCCGTCGGCGTGCCCGCCGCACGACCCGGGCGCACCGGACGCGCAGGTCAGCCGAGCGCGCGGGGGTGCGAGGCGGCGTACACCTCGCGGAGCGTGTTCGGCGTCACCAGCGTGTAGATCTGGGTCGTCGTGACCGACGCGTGCCCCAGCAGCTCCTGCACGACCCGCACGTCCGCGCCGCCGGCGAGCAGGTGCGTGGCGAACGAGTGCCGCAGCGTGTGCGGGGAGATGTGCGCCGCCCCGGGCAGCCGGGCCCGCTCGGCCGCCGCGCGCAGCACCGCCCAGGCGCTCTGCCGGCTCAGGCGGGCGCCGCGGGTGTTGAGGAACACCGCGGGAGTCCCCCGCCCCGCGGCCGCCAGGACCGGCCGGGCCCGCACGAGGTACGCCTCGACGGCGTCCACCGCGAAGGAGCCCACGGGGACGACCCGCTCCTTGCCGCCCTTGCCCAGCAGGCGCACCGCCGCGCGGCCGGGGGTGAGGTCGAGGTCGTCCACGTCGAGCCCCACGACCTCCGAGATCCGCGCGCCGGTGGAGTACAGCAGCTCGAGGATCGCGCGGTCGCGCAGCGGTCCGGGACCGTCTCCGACGCCGGCCGCCTCGAGCAGGCGCTCCACCTCGTCGGTGGAGATGGCCTTGGGCAGCCGCCTGGTCTGCGCGGGCGGGCGCACGGTGCTCGCCGGGTCCGCGCCGACCAGCCCCTCCAGCGCGCAGAAGCGGTGCCACCCCCGCACCGCGACGACGGCGCGCGCCGCGGACGACGCCGACAGGGCCGCGCCGCCGTCGGACCCCGTGCGCAGCGCCAGGACGAACTCCTCGACGTCCGCCTCCGTGACGTCGGCCGGCGTCGTGCGCCCGCGCCCCGCGAGGTACGCGACGTAGCGGGCGAGGTCGCGGCGGTAGGCACGCAGGGTGTTGACCGACAGGCCGCGCTCCACCCCCAGGTGGGCGAGGTAGTCCTGGACGACGCCGTCCAGGGTCGGGGTCTTCACAGGGCCGGACGGCTCAGAACGGCAGGAACGGGTCGACCGCGACCGCGAGGAAGAGCAGCGTCAGGTACGTGATCGA
The DNA here is from genome assembly GCF_007991755.1 of Cellulomonas aerilata. Taxonomy (GTDB): domain Bacteria; phylum Actinomycetota; class Actinomycetes; order Actinomycetales; family Cellulomonadaceae; genus Pengzhenrongella; species Pengzhenrongella aerilata. The sequence goes on from NZ_BJYY01000018.1 coordinate 91,177, forward strand.
CAGGTGGAACAGACGCATCTCGCCGAGCTTGACGCTGCCGTCTGCGTCGTGGAGCCGGGCACGGCGGTACAGGCCGACGCAGGCCCCGACGAACCACGCGCCCAGGGCGACGGCGACCACCGTGTACACCCAGGTCATCGACGCCAGCGGCACGAGCACCAGGGAGCAGGCCACCATCGCCAGGGCGTACCCGATCACCTCGGTGGCCACGCGACGGTCGCCCGCGACCACCGGGAGCATCGGCACGCCCGCGGCGGCGTAGTCGCGGCGGAACTTCATCGACAGCGGCCAGTAGTGCGGCGGCGTCCAGAAGAAGATCACGCCGAACAGCGCCACCCCGGCCCAGCTCATCGAGCCGGTGACCGCCGACCACCCGATGAGGACCGGCATGCAGCCGGCGATCCCGCCCCACACGATGTTCTGCGACGTCCGGCGCTTGAGGATCATCGTGTAGCCCACGACGTAGACGAGGATCGCGGCCGCGGTGAGCAGCGCCGAGACGGCGTTGACCACCAGGGCGAACCACGTGAGCGACAGCACCCCGAGGGCCAGGCCGAAGACGAGGGCCGCGCGCGGGGTCACCTCCCCGGTGACCAGCGGTCGGCGCTTCGTGCGGTTCATCAACGCGTCGATGTCGCGGTCGAGGTAGCAGTTGAGGACGTTCGCCGACCCGGCGGCCGCGGCGCCCCCGACGAGGGTCGCCAGCACCAGCCCGAAGGACGGCATGCCGCCCTGCGCGAGGATCATGGTCGGGACCGTGGTCACCAGCAGCAGCTCGATGATGCGTGGCTTGGTGAGCGCGACGTACGCGCCGATCACCGCCCGGGCGCGGGCCCGACCCGTCTCGGAGGCACGGGCCGCCCCGGCGTCCGCGGGTCGCGGGGTCGCGGAGGGTCGGGTCACGGCCGTCTCATGGATCGGTACCGGGCTGCTGGTGGGCACGCGCTGCAGTCTTCCGTTTCCCTCGGGGCTCTTCGACCACGGCCGTCGGGCCGGTGGTCGACGCGGCCGGGTGGCCGACCGTCCGTCCGTCCCGGCCATGGTACGGCCCCGGGTCCGCGCAGCGCCGTCACCGCGACGCCACGACCTGTGACGTTCGTCGGGCGGGCCGTCCGGGGCGCGCCCTCCGTCCTACCGGCGGCAACCGGCCCGCGGCGCCGGGACCCCGGACGTGCCCACCAGATGGCCCAACCAGCCCACCGGGGGCATGGTGGCTAGGCTCGGGCGTGGACGATCGCGCGATGTCGTGCGGTCGCGTTCTGCGTGTGGCGACGTCCCGGACCTGCGCGTCCGGGCAGAGAAGAGGTTCGGTGAACGCGTTCGACCCGGCTGCCCCCCTCCAGTGGTCCGACCTCGACCGGAAGGCCGTGGACACCGTCCGCGTCCTCGCGGCCGACGCCGTCGAGAAGGTCGGCAACGGCCATCCCGGTACCGCGATCAGCCTCGCCCCGGTGGCGTACCTGCTGTACCAGAACCGGATGCACCTGAACCCGGCCGACCCGCACTGGCTGGGCCGCGACCGGTTCGTGCTCTCGGCCGGCCACTCCAGCCTGACCCAGTACATCCAGCTGTACCTCGCGGGCTACGGCCTGGAGATCGAGGACATCGCCGCGCTGCGGACGTGGAACTCCAAGACCCCCGGGCACCCCGAGTTCCGGCACACCACGGGCGTGGAGATCACCACCGGCCCGCTCGGCCAGGGCCTGGCCAGCGCGGTCGGCATGGCGATGGCCGCCCGCCGCGAGCGTGGCCTGTTCGACCCCGAGGCACCCGCCGGCGAGAGCCCGTTCGACCACCAGATCTTCGTCATCGCCTCCGACGGCGACCTGCAGGAGGGCGTGACGAGCGAGGCGTCGTCCATCGCGGGCACCCAGGAGCTGGGCAACCTCACCGTCATCTGGGACGACAACCACATCTCGATCGAGGGCGACACCGACATCGCCTTCACCGAGGACGTGATGAAGCGGTACGAGGCCTACGGCTGGCACGTGCAGTTCGTCGACTGGACCCAGACCGCGGACGGCTCCGCGTACCACGAGGACGTCGAGGCGCTGAACGCCGCGTTCGACGCCGCCGCGGCCGAGACCACCCGCCCGTCCATCATCGGGCTGCGCACGATCATCGCCTGGCCGGCGCCGTCCAAGCAGAACACGCACGGCTCGCACGGCTCCAAGCTGGGGGGCGAGGAGGTCGCGGGCCTCAAGAAGGTCCTGGGCTTCGACCCGGAGAAGAGCTTCGACGTCGACCCCGAGGTCATCGCCCACACCCGCGCGGTCGGCGACCGTGGTGCGGCGTACCGCGAGCAGTGGGACGCCCGGTTCGCCGCCTGGCGCGAGGCCAACCCCGACCGGGCCGCCCTGCTCGACCGGCTGCAGAAGGGCGAGCTGCCCGAGGGCTGGACCGACGCGCTGCCGGTCTTCCCCGCCGGCAAGTCCGTGGCCACCCGCGCCGCCTCCGGCGAGGTCCTCTCCGCGCTGGCGCCCGTGCTGCCCGAGCTGTGGGGCGGCTCCGCCGACCTGGCCGGCTCGAACAACACGACGATGAAGGGCGAGCCGTCCTTCCTGCCGGCCCACCGCTCCACGCACGAGTTCGCGGGCGACGAGTACGGCCGCACCCTGCACTTCGGCATCCGCGAGCACGCCATGGGCGCGATCCTGTCCGGCATCGCGCTGCACGGCCCGACCCGCCCGTACGGCGGCACGTTCTTCACGTTCAGCGACTACATGCGCGGCGCCGTCCGGCTGGCCTCGCTCATGGGGATCGGCGTCACGTACGTCTGGACGCACGACTCCATCGGCCTCGGCGAGGACGGCCCGACCCACCAGCCGGTCGAGCACCTCTCCGCGGTGCGGGCGATCCCCGGCCTGGCCGTCGTCCGTCCGGCCGACGCCAACGAGACCGCGCAGGCGTGGCGGTCGATCCTCGAGCGCTTCGACGAGCCCGTCGCGCTCATCCTCACCCGGCAGAACGTCCCGACGTTCCCCCGCGGCGAGGACGGCTTCGCCGGTGCCGAGGGCGTGGCGCGCGGCGGTTACGTCCTGCAGGACGCGAGCGACGGGCAGCCGCAGGTCGTCCTCATCGCGACGGGCTCCGAGGTCCAGCTGGCCGTCGCGGCCCGCGAGACGCTCGAGGCCGAGGGCGTCCCCACCCGCGTGGTGTCCATGCCCTGCCAGGAGTGGTTCTCCGAGCAGGACGACGCCTACCGCGAGCAGGTGCTGCCCTCGGGCGTCCGCGCCCGCGTCTCCGTCGAGGCCGGCATCGCCATGTCGTGGCACCGTCTCGTCGGCGACGCCGGACGCACGGTGTCCCTCGAGCACTACGGCGCGTCGGCCGCGGCCGAGACGCTGTTCGAGGAGTTCGGCTTCACCCCCCAGGCGGTGGTCGCCGCGGCCCGCGAGTCGATCGCGGCCGCGCAGGGCGACGCGCCGGCCGCCACCTCGGCGTCGGCCCCCACCGAGAGCGGGACCGGCGACCAGGTCTGACCCGACCGGCCGGCCGGTCGCACGTCGACCGGCCGGCCCGCCCCACGAGCACGGACGAGCACGTCTCACCCAGGAGGACCATCGTGACTGACACTGCCCGCGCGACCACCGCTCTCGACACCCTCTCCGCGGCGGGGGTCGCCGTCTGGCTCGACGACCTGTCCCGCGAGCGGCTGCGGACCGGCAACCTCGCCGACCTCGCCCGCACGCACCGGGTCGTCGGCGTGACGACCAACCCGACGATCTTCGCCTCGGCGCTGTCCAAGGGGAACGCCTACGACGAGCAGCTCGCCGAGCTCGCGGCCGCCGGCGTGGAGACCGAGGCGGCCGTCCTGGACATCACCGTCGACGACGTCCGCGAGGCGGCCGACGTCCTGCGCCCGGTCTACGACGAGTCCGGCACCGTGGACGGGCGGGTCTCGCTCGAGGTGGACCCGCGCCTGGCGAAGGACGCGGACGCGACGCTCGCCCAGGCCCGCGAGCTGTGGTCCCGGATCGACCGGCCGAACGCCTTCATCAAGATCCCGGCGACCGAGGACGGCCTGGCCGCGATCGAGGGCGCGATCGCGGACGGGATCAGCGTCAACGTCACGCTGATCTTCTCCCTCGAGCGCTACCGCAAGGTCATGGAGGCGTACCTGTCCGGCCTGGAGAAGGCGCTTGCCGCGGGCCGCGACCTGGCGCCCATCGGGTCCGTCGCCTCGTTCTTCGTCTCCCGGGTGGACGCCGCCATCGACCCCAAGCTCGACGAGCTCGGCACCCCGGAGGCCAAGGAGCTGCGCGGCAAGGCGGCCATCGCGAACGCACGCCTGGCGTACGCCGCCTACGAGGAGATCTTCTCCGGCGAGCGGTGGGCCGGCCTGGCCGCGTCCGGCGCCCAGCCGCAGCGGCCGCTGTGGGCCTCGACGGGCGTCAAGGACAAGGCGTACCCCGACACGATGTACGTCGACGAGCTCGTCGTGACCGGCGTCGTCAACACGATGCCCGAGGCCACGCTGCTCGCGGTCGCCGACCACGGCCAGATCCGCGGCGACAGCGTGTCCGGCACCGAGCAGGAGTCCGCCGCGGTCATCGAGGCGCTGCGCGGGGTCGGCATCGAGATCGACGACGTGACCGAGGCGCTGGAGGCCGAGGCCATCCGCAAGTTCGAGGCGTCGTGGACGGAGCTGCTCGAGACCGTGTCCGACGGGCTCGCCCGCGCGGCCGGCAACGGCAGCACCGAGGAGGCGGGCCAGTGAGCACGGACCAGACGCGCTCCGAGCCCGGCGCGGCCGACGCCGGGGAGGGCGGCTGGGTGCTGTCCTGGGCCGGCGAGGGCGACGAGGCGCTGCTCGAGGTGACGGCCGCGGGCGCCGCCGCCCGTGCGGTCGCCGCCCACGCCGCGACGATCGCCGGCGACCGGGTCCCGTCCCGCATCGCCGCGCACGACGCGACGCTGTGGGGCCCGGAGGCGGAGTCCGAGTCCGCCATCCGGCTCGGCTGGACCGACCTGCACACCACGACCCGCGCGATCCTGCCCGAGCTGGAGGCGCTGCGCGCCGGGCTGAGCGCCGAGGGGATCGACCGCGTCGTGCTCGCCGGCATGGGCGGCTCGTCGCTGGCCCCCGAGGTGATCACGCAGACCGCGGGGGTGCCGCTGGTCGTGCTCGACTCGACCGACCCCGACCAGGTCCGCACGGCGCTGTCCGGCGACCTCGCGCGCACGGTCATCGTGGTGTCGAGCAAGTCCGGCGGGACCGTCGAGACGGACTCCCAGCGCCGCGTGTTCGAGGCCGCGTTCACCGCGGCCGGTCTGGACGCGACGCGGCACATCGTCGTCGTCACCGACCCGGGCTCCCCGTTGGAGAAGGCCTCGCGCGAGGCCGGCTACCGGGCCGTCTTCCTGGCGGACCCGAACGTCGGCGGCCGGTTCTCCGCGCTGTCCGCCTTCGGGATCGTCCCGTCCGCCCTGGCCGGGGTCGACGTGGGCGAGCTGCTCGACGAGGCGGCCGCCGTCGCCGAGATGCTCGCCGAGGACGCCGAGTCCAACCCGGCCGTCGTGCTCGGCGCCGCCCTGGGCGGCACCTCCCCGCTGCGCGACAAGCTCGTGATCGTCGACGAGGGCTCGGGCATCGTGGGCCTGGGCGACTGGGCCGAGCAGCTCATCGCGGAGTCGACCGGCAAGAACGGCACCGGGCTGCTCCCCGTCGTCACGCGCAGCCCCGCCGGTGCGCCGCCGGAGCTGGCGTCGTCCGCCGACGACGTCCTGGCCGTGCGCCTGGTCGCGATGGCGGACGACCCCGACGACGACGCCGACTCCGCGGAGGCCGTCGCCCCCGGGGACGAGGTCACCATCGCCGGACCCCTCGGCGCGCAGCTGCTGCTGTGGGAGTACGCGACCGCGATCGCCGGGCGCCTGCTCGGCATCAACCCGTTCGACCAGCCCGACGTCGAGAGCGCCAAGCTCGCCGCGCGCGGCCTGCTGGACGCCACGCCGGAGCCCGAGCCGGCCGCGTTCACCGATGCCGGCATCGAGGTGCGGGCCACACCCGGCCTGCTCGACGGCGTGAGCACCGTCGACGGCGCGCTCGAGGCGCTCCTGGGCACACTGGGCGAGCGCGGCTACCTGGCCGTGATGGCCTACCTGGACCGCGAGGCGAACACGGACCTCGCGTCCGTCCGCGACTCGCTCGCCGCGCGCACGGGCCGGCCGGTCACCTTCGGGTGGGGGCCGCGCTTCCTGCACTCGACCGGCCAGCTGCACAAGGGCGGCGCCCCGATCGGGGTGTACCTGCAGATCACCGGCGAGGCCGCCGAGGACCTGGACGTGCCGGACCGTCCGTTCACCTTCGGCCGGCTCATCGCCGCCCAGGCCGCCGGCGACGCGACCGTGCTCGCCGACCACGGCCGGCCGGTCCTGCGCCTGCACGTGACCGACCCGGCTGCCCTGAGCCGTCTGGCCGGGCTGCTCGGGGCGGACGGGGCGACGGCGTGAGCCCGACCCCCGTGGCCCAGGGGCACAACCCCCTGCGGGACCCGCGCGACCGCCGTCTGCCGCGCATCGCCGGCCCCTGCGGCCTGGTGATCTTCGGCGTGACCGGGGACCTGGCCCGCAAGAAGCTGATGCCCGCTGTGTACGACCTGACGAACCGGGGGCTCCTGCCCCCCGGCTTCGCGCTCACCGGGTTCGCCCGGCGGGACTGGGACACCCAGGACTTCGCCGAGATCGTCCACGACGCGGTCAAGAAGCACGCGCGCACCGAGTTCCGCGAGGCGACCTGGCAGCAGCTCGCCGAGGGCATCCGGTTCGTGCAGGGCGAGTTCGACGACGACGCGGCGTTCGAGCGCCTCGCCGACACCGTCTCGGACCTGGACGCCGAGCGGGGCACCGGCGGCAACCACGCGTTCTACCTGTCGGTGCCGCCGAGCGCGTTCCCGGTCGTGTGCCGCCAGCTCGCCCGGTCCGGCCTGTCGCAGTCCAAGCCCGAGGCGTGGCGCCGCGTCGTCATCGAGAAGCCGTTCGGGCACGACCTCGCCAGCGCGCAGGCGCTGAACGAGACCGTGCACGAGGTGTTCGCGCCGGACGACGTGTTCCGCATCGACCACTACCTGGGCAAGGAGACGGTCCAGAACCTGCTCGCGCTGCGGTTCGCGAACCAGCTGTTCGAGCCGATCTGGAACGCCAACTACGTCGACCACGTCCAGATCACGATGGCCGAGGACATCGGCATCGGTGGGCGGGCCGGCTACTACGACGGCATCGGCGCGGCCCGGGACGTCATCCAGAACCACCTGCTGCAGCTGCTCGCGCTGACGGCGATGGAGGAGCCGGTCTCGTTCGACGCGAACGACCTGCGTGCGGAGAAGATCAAGGCGCTGTCCGCCGTGCGGCTCCCCAAGGACCTGGGCAAGCACGTCTCCCGGGGGCAGTACACCGCGGGCTGGCAGGGCGGGGAGAAGGTCGTCGGGTACCTGGAGGAGGAGGGCTTCTCCTCCACGTCCACGACCGAGACCTTCGCGGCGGTCCGCCTGGACATCGACACCCGCCGCTGGGCCGGCGTCCCGTTCTACCTGCGCACCGGCAAGCGGCTGGGACGGCGGGTCACCGAGATCGCCGTCGTGTTCAAGCGCGCGCCGCACCTGCCGTTCGAGTCGACCGCGACCGAGGAGCTCGGGCAGAACGCCCTGGTCATCCGCGTCCAGCCGGACGAGGGCGTGACGCTGCGATTCGGCGCCAAGGTCCCCGGCACCGCGATGGCGGTCCGGGACGTGACGATGGACTTCGGGTACGGCCACTCGTTCACCGAGGCGTCACCGGAGGCCTACGAGCGGCTCATCCTCGACGTGCTGCTCGGCGACCCGCCGCTGTTCCCGCGGCACGAGGAGGTCGAGCTGTCCTGGAGGATCCTCGACCCGATCACCGAGTTCTGGGCGTCGCAGGGCACGCCGGACCCGTACCGCGCCGGCACCTGGGGCCCGGACTCGGCCGACGAGATGATGGCCCGCGACGGGCGCGCGTGGCGACGGCCGTGACCGGTCGTCCGCACGCCCCGACCCGCCACCCGCTCCCGCACGACAGGACCGCCCCGTGATCATCGACCTGCCCAGCACCACGACCAACGAGGTCAACAAGCGCCTGGTGAAGCTGCGTGACGAGGGCGGCGCCGTCGCCCTCGGGCGCGTGCTGACCCTGGTGATCGACGTCGGCACGGGGGACGTCGAGGAGGCCGTCGAGGCCGCCAACGACGCGAGCCGCGAGCACCCCTGCCGGGTGATCGTCATCGCCGCGTCGGCCGACGGCGGCACCGAGGGCGAGCTGCACGCCCAGATCCGGCTCGGCGGCGACGCCGGCGCGAGCGAGGTCATCGTCCTGCGTCCCTCCGCGCAGCTGCTCCCCTACGCCGACACGCTGGTCATGCCGCTGCTGCTGCCGGACGCGCCGATCGTCACCTGGTGGCCGATCGAGCCGCCCGAGGACCCGGCCAACCACCCGCTCGGCCGGATGGCCCAGCGGCGGATCACCGACTCCACCGCCTGCCGGGCCCCGCAGGAGTCCCTGCGCGCGCTCGCCGGCGTGCACCAGCCCGGCGACACGGACCTGGCGTGGACCCGCATCACGCTGTGGCGCGGGCTCCTGGCGGCCGCGCTGGACCAGCCGCCGTTCGAGCCGGTGACCAAGGTGGTCGTGTCCGGGGAGAGCACCCACCCGTCGGTGGACCTGCTCGCCGCCTGGCTCGCGAAGGACCTGGACTGCCCCGTCGAGGTGGAGCGGCAGGACGACGCCAAGGCCATCACCTGCGTGCGGATGGAGCGCCGCTCGGGCGACATCGTGCTGGACCGGCCCGACGGCAAGACCGCCGCGCTGCGCCAGCCGGAGCAGCCCGAGCACCGGATCGCGCTGCCGATCCGCCAGCTGCGCGAGTGCCTCGCCGAGGAGCTGAGGCGTCTGGACCCGGACGAGGTCTACGCCGAGACGCTGGTCCAGGGCCTGCCTCGGGTGGCCGCGTGACCCGCTCCGTCGTCGTCCATCCCGACGCCGACCTGCTCGCGCAGGCGACGGCGGCCCGGCTGCTGCTGCGCCTGCTCGACCTGCAGTCGGTCCGCCGCCCGGTGCACGTCGTCCTCACGGGCGGCACGGTCGGGATCAAGACCCTCGCCGCCGTCGCGGACAGCCCGCTGCGCGCCGCGGTGGACTGGAGCGGGGTGCACCTGTGGTGGGGGGACGAGCGGTTCCTGCCCGAGGGGCACCCGGACCGCAACGAGACCCAGGCGCGCCAGGCGCTGCTGGACCCCTTGGGCGACGCGCTCCCGCAGGAGAACGTCCACCCCATGGCCTGCGCGGACGGCACCACGCTGACGCCGGACGACTCGGCGGTGCGGTACTGCGACGAGCTCGCGACGTTCGCCGACCCCGGCACGCCGCCGGGTGCCGTGGCGGTGCCCGCGTTCGACGTCCTGCTGCTCGGCGTGGGCCCGGACGGCCACGTCGCGTCGCTCTTCCCCGGGCACGAGGGGCTGGAGGCCGGCGGGACGGGTGCCGTGGGCGTCTACCGCTGCCCCAAGCCCCCGCCCGAGCGCGTCACCCTCACCTACGACGCCATCCACGCCGCGCGCGAGGTGTGGCTCGTGGCGGCCGGCGCGGAGAAGGCGGCCGCGGTGGGGTCGGCGCTGGCCGGTGACCCGGTCGAGAAGACGCCGGCCGCCGGGGCGGCGGGCACGGAGCGGACCCTGTGGCTGCTGGACGCCGCCGCCGCGGGCGTCGTCGAGGCCTGAGGCCCCTCCGCGCGCTCCGCGCCACGGGCCGGGGCGGACGCAGCCGGGCCCCGCACCTCGGGTGAGGTGCGGGGCCCGGGACGTCGGTGCCGCGCGGTCGTGCTGCGGTGCTCAGGCGCCGCCGCGGCGGGCGCGCAGCGCGGCGAGGGCCTCGTCGAGGATGGCCTCGCCGTCCTCGTCGGTGCGACGCTCCTTCACGTAGGCCAGGTGCGTCTTGTACGGCTCGTTCTTCACCGGCGACGGCGGGTTCGCCTGGTCCTGCCCGGCGGGGTAGCCGCAGCGCGGGCAGTCCCAGGTGGGAGGGGCCTCGTGACCGGCCTCCTCGGCGAACATCGGTCGGGTCTCGTGCCCGTTCGCGCACCAGTACGAGATGCGGACGCGCGGGGCGGTGTCGCCACGCTCCGCCTCCCCCATCGGTCCGGCGCCTACCCGCGAGCCACGGATCGCACTGCCACTCGCCACGGTCGTTCCTCCGGTGTGTGTCGGTGAGGGGGGTTCTGCCCGGACGGCGTCAGCTGGAGAACCGCTGGACGAGGCCCAGCAGGATGATGACGACGGTCCAGAGCACGGCCACCATCACCGTGATGCGGTTGAGGTTGCGCTCCGCCACGCCCGAGCTGCCGATGCTGCTCGAGACGCCGCCGCCGAACATGTCCGACAGGCCGCCGCCCTTGCCCTTGTGGAGCAGGACGAGCGGGATGAGCAGGGCGCTGGTCAGGACCAGCAGCACCTGCAGGGTGATGCGCAGGACGTCCACGGGGTGGGTTCGCTTCCTCAGTCGGGCGGGTGGCACCGGCGGCGCCGGGACCCAGGGTAGGTGACGACCCCCCGATCCGACGAACACGTCCTCCGTGTCGGCGGGCCGGACCGGGGGTCGTCATCCCACCGGTGGCCGGTGGCTCAGGCGGTGGCGTGCGCCTGGTACCGGACGATCTTGGCGAACTCCTCCGCGTCCAGGCTGGCGCCGCCGACGAGGGCGCCGTCGACGTCGGGCTGCGCCATGATCGACGCGACGTTGCCGGACTTGACCGAGCCGCCGTACAGCACGCGCACCGCGGCGGCGACCTCGCCGTCGTAGAGCTCGGCGAGGCGACCGCGGATCGCCCCGCAGACCTCCTGCGCGTCCTCGGGGGTCGCGACCTCGCCGGTGCCGATCGCCCAGACGGGCTCGTAGGCGATGACGACCTGGGCCGCCTGCTCCGCGGCGATCCCCTGCATCGCGCCGTCGAGCTGGGCGAGGGTGTAGGACACCTGCTCGCCGGCCTTGCGGACGTCGAGCGCCTCGCCGATGCAGACGATCGGGACGATGCCCTGCCCGAACGCCGACCTCGCCTTGGCGTTGACCAGCGCGTCGTCCTCGTGGTGGTACTGGCGTCGCTCGGAGTGCCCGACGGCGACGTAGGTGACGCCGAGCTTGGCCAGGAACAGCGGCGAGATCTCGCCGGTGTAGGCGCCGGACTCGTGGGCCGAGACGTCCTGCGCGCCGTACCGCAGGTCGAGCTTGTCGGCGTCGACGAGCGTCTGCACGCTGCGCAGGTCCGTGAACGGCGGCAGGACGGCGACCTCGACGGACGCGTAGTCGTGCTTGGCGTCCTGCAGGGTCCACGCGAGTTTCTGCACGAAGTGCGTGGCCTGGTGGTGGTCGAGGTTCATCTTCCAGTTCCCCGCCATGAGCGGGGTGCGTGCGGAGGTGCTGGGAGCCACGGGGGTGCTTCCTGTCTGTCGAGGGAGGTGGACGACGCTCAGGCGTCGAGGACGGCGAGGCCGGGCAGGGACTTGCCCTCGAGGAACTCCAGGCTCGCTCCCCCGCCGGTCGAGATGTGGCCGAAGCCGGACTCGTCGAAGCCGAGCCGCCGGACGGCAGCGGCCGAGTCGCCGCCGCCCACGATGCTGAAGCCGCCGTTGGCGCCGGCGTCCAGGAGCGCCTGGGCGACCGCGCGGGTGCCCGCCGCGAACGCCTCGAACTCGAACACGCCCATGGGGCCGTTCCAGACGACGGTCCTCGCGTCGGTGATCCTGCTGGCGAACAGCTCCGCCGACGCCGGGCCGATGTCCAGGCCGATCCGGCCGTCCGGGATCGCGTCCGCCGGGACGACGTCGTGCGGGGAGTCGGGGGCGAAGGCGTCGGCGACGACGATGTCGGTCGGCAGGACGATCTCGACGCCGTTCTCGGCGGCCTGGGCGAGGTAGCCCTTGACCGTGTCGATCTGGTCCTCCTCGAGCAGGGACTTGCCCACGGAGTGCCCCTGCGCGGCGAGGAAGGTGAACACCATGCCGCCGCCGATCAGCAGGCGGTCGGCCTTGGTGAGCAGGTTCGCGATGACGCCCAGCTTGTCGGAGACCTTGGAGCCGCCCAGCACGACGACGTACGGCCGCTCGGGGTCGTCGGTGGCACGCCGCAGGGCCTCGACCTCGGTGAGCACGAGCCCGCCGACCGCGGCGGGCAGCACCTGCGCGATGTCGTACACGGACGCCTGCTTGCGGTGCACGACACCGAAGCCGTCGGACACGTACACGTCGGCCAGCGCGGCCAGGTCCTGCGCGAGCGAGGCGCGCTCGGCGTCGTCCTTGGACGTCTCGCGGGGGTCGAAGCGGATGTTCTCCAGCAGCGCGACCTCGCCGTCGGCGAGCGACGCGACGACCGCCCGGGCCGAGTCGCCGACGGTGTCCTCCGCGAGCGTCACCGGGACGCCGAGCAGCTCGGCCAGGCGGGTGGAGACCGGCCGCAGCGAGTACTTGTCCTCCGGGGCACCCTTGGGACGGCCGAGGTGCGCGGCCACGACGACCTTCGCGCCGGCGTCGACCAGGCGGCGCAGGGTCGGGACCGCGGCCTGCACGCGGCCGTCGTCGGTGATGGTGGTGCCGTCCAGCGGGACGTTGAGGTCGGCGCGGACCAGGACGCGCTTGCCGCGCAGGTCGCCGAGGTCGTCGATGGTCTTCATGGGGCGATCTCCTGTGTGAGGGGTCGTAGCGCGACTGCGTCCGCGGACCCGGCGACCGAGAGGGTCACCGGGTCCGCGGACGCATGAGGCGTGCAGTGGTGCGAGGGACGTCAGAGTCGGTCGCCCACGTACGTGGTGAGCTTGACCAGCGAGTTGGAGTAGCCCCACTCGTTGTCGTACCAGGAGACGACCTTCACCTGGTCGCCGATCACCTTGGTGAGGCCCGCGTCGAAGATGGACGACGCCGGGTTGGTGACGATGTCCGACGAGACGATCGGGTCCTCGGTGTACTCGAGGATGCCCTGGAGCTCGGGGGTCTCGGCGGCGGCCTTGATCGCGGCGTTGACCTCCTCGACGGTGGTCTCGCGGCTCGCCGTGAACGTGAGGTCCGTGGCGGAGCCGGTCGGGACCGGCACGCGCAGCGCGTAGCCGTCGAGCTTGCCCTTGAGCTGCGGGAGCACGAGCGACACGGCCTTGGCCGCACCCGTCGACGTCGGGACGATGTTGATCGCCGCGGCGCGGGCCCGGCGCAGGTCCTTGTGCGGGCCGTCCTGCAGGTTCTGGTCACCGGTGTACGCGTGGATGGTGGTCATCAGACCACGCTCGATCCCGAACGCCTCGTCGAGGACCTTCGCCATCGGCGCGAGGCAGTTCGTGGTGCAGGACGCGTTCGAGATGATGTGGTGCGCGGCCGCGTCGTACTCGGTGTGGTTGACGCCCACGACGAAGGTGGCGTCCTCGTTCTTGGCCGGCGCCGAGATGATGACCTTCTTGGCACCACCGTCGATGTGCGCCTTGGCCTTGGCGGCGTCCGTGAAGAAGCCGGTCGACTCGATGACGATGTCGGCACCCAGCTCGCCCCAGGGCAGGTTGCCCGGGTCGCGCTCCTCCATGACACGGAACGACCGGCCGTCCACGGAGATGGACTTGTCGTCGTAGGTCACCTCGCCGGCCAGCGGGCCGAGCACGGAGTCGTACTTGAGCAGGTGCGCGAGCGTCTTGTTGTCGGTGAGGTCGTTCACACCGACGACCTCGATGTCTGCACCGGACGCCAGGATGGCCCGGTAGAAGTTGCGGCCGATGCGGCCGAAGCCGTTGATGCCGACGCGGGTGGTCACAATGCCCTCCTCAGCGCCGGCGCGAGCCGGCGCACACAGTTGCCTTGACGGACGAACACGCACCGCGCTGTGCGATCGCGCGGCTCGAGCGGGCGCGGTCGTGCGCCGTCCTCGAGCCGCTGGACGGCCCCGAGCCTATACCCGGACCGGGCCACCCGAGAGACGTGGGTCACCCGCTCCACCGCTGGTCAGCGCGGTAAGCGCTGTCCACCTGGGCCGGCGAGGTGGCGTGTCGGACGGTGCGATGGACCGCCGCGGACGGCGTGCCCGCAGGTCACAGATCCAGCAGGTCCGCGCTCAGGCCGGCCTCGGTGTCCGGGATGCCGAGCTCGGCCGCCTTCTTGTCGGCGGTGGCCAGCAGCCGGCGGATCCGGCCGGCGACGGCGTCCTTGGTGAGCACCGGGTCGGCGAGCTTGCCCAGCTCCTCCAGCGACGCCTGCTTGTGAGCGAGCCGCAGCTCGCCGGCCTCACGCAGGTGCTCGGGCAGGTCCGGCCCGAGGATCTCGAAGGCCCGCTCGACCCGCTGCCCGGCGGCCACCGCGGCGCGGGCGGAGCGGCGCAGGTTGGCGTCGTCGAAGTTGGCGAGCCGGTTGGCGGTCCCGCGGACCTCGCGCCGCATGCGGCGCTCCTCCCAGACCATCATCGCGTCGTGCGCGCCGAGCCGGGTGAGCATGGCGCTGATGGCGTCGCCGTCGCGGATGACGACCCGGTCCACGCCGCGCACCTCGCGGGCCTTGGCCGCGATGCCGAGCCGGCGCGCCGCGCCGACCAGGGCCAGTGCGGCCTCCGGGCCCGGGCAGGTGATCTCCATCGAGGCGGACCGGCCGGGCTCGGTGAGCGACCCGTGGGCGATGAATGCCCCCCGCCACGCGGCCTCGGCCTCGCCGATGCCGCCGGAGACCACCTGGGGCGGCAGCCCGCGCACCGGTCGCCCGCGGTTGTCGAGCAGGCCGGTCTGCCGGGCCAGCGACTCCCCGTCCTTGACGACGCGCACGACGTAGCGGCTGCCGCGGCGGATCCCGCCGGCGGACACGACGATGACGTCGCTGGTGTGCCCGTAGACCTCCGCGATCGCCTGGCGCAGCCGCCGTGCGGCGATGCCGGTGTCGAGCTCGGCCTCGATGACGATGCGGCCGGAGATGATGTGGAGCCCGCCCGCGAACCGGAGGGTCGCGGAGACCTCGGCCTTGCGGCACGAGATCTTGTCGACATGGAGCCGAGCCAGCTCGTCCTTCACCTGTGCCGTCAACGCCATGGCGTCATCCTGCCATCTGCGCCGGGGCGCTCCGGACCTGCCTGGCACCCCTAGCGCGAGGGGGTGCCGACGTCCCCGAGGTAGTCGTCGAACACGTCCCGGAAGGCCGCCGCGAGGCGCAGCGGGTCGTGCCGCGGGGTCCCGTCACCACTCCTGACCTGCCGCAGCAGGAGGCGGGCCCCCATCGACGCGGCGGCCTCCACGAGCAGGCCGACGTCCTCGACGGCACGCGGGTCGGCGACGACGGCGTCGATGCGCAGCTCGGGTGCGTGCTGGTGCAGCACCTGCAGGTGCTGGGTCGCGGTCATGCCCGCGGTCTCGCCCTCCTCCTCCGGCGAGAGGTTGAGGGTCACGCACCGTCGGGCCCGGGTGCGGTGCAGTGCGGCGGCGAGCTCGGGCACGAGCAGGTGCGGCAGGACGGACGTGAACCACGAGCCCGGGCCGAGGACCACCCAGTCGGCGGCCTCGACGGCGGCGACCGCCTCCGGGCAGGCCGGGGGGTCCGGCGGGACCAGCCGGACGTGCTCGATCCTGCTCCGGGTGACCGCCACGGCGCTCTGCCCGTGCACCACCCGCCGCTGCGGCTCGCCGCTGCCGTCCGCGGGACCGACGACCTCCGCCTCGATCGCCAGCGGCACGGCGGCCATCGGCAGCACCCGCCCACGGGCACCGAGCAGCCGGCCGACCCAGTCCAGGCCCGCGACCGTGTCCCCGAGCTGCTCCCACAGCGCGACGATGAGCAGGTTGCCGACCGCGTGCTGGTCCAGGTCCCCGCTGGACCGGAACCGGTGCTGGAGCAGGTCACGCCACGTGCGTCCCCACTCGGAGTCGTCGCACAGGGCGGCCAGCGCCATCCGCAGGTCCCCCGGCGGCAGCACGCCGAGCTCGTCCCGCAGCCGGCCGGACGAGCCGCCGTCGTCGGCCACGGTGACCACGGCCGTCACCCGGTGCGTCATGAGCCGCAGCGCGGACAGCGTCGCCGACAGGCCGTGCCCGCCGCCGAGCGCGACGACGGCAGGGCCCAGGGCCCCCGTCACGCTCACCGGTCACTCCTTGCCGAGGTCGCGGGCGCCGACCGTGACGTGCTGCCCGGCGCCGCGCAGCCGCGCGGCGATCTGCTCGCTGATCGCCACCGAGCGGTGCTTGCCACCGGTGCAGCCGACGGCGATCGTTACGTACCGCTTCTCCTCGTGCAGGTACCCGGCCAGGATCGGCTCGAGCGCCGCGACGTACCGCTCGATGAAGAGCTGCGCACCGGGCAGGCCGAGGACGTAGTCGCGCACGGGGGCGTCGCGCCCGGACAGGTGGCGCAGCTCGCTGACCCAGTAGGGGTTGGCGAGGAAGCGCACGTCGACGACGTGGTCGGCGTCGAGCGGGATGCCGTACTTGAAGCCGAACGACAGCACGTTGATGCGCACCGTGTCCTCGGTCCCGCCGGAGACGGCGGCCCGGACCTCGCGGGCGAGGTCGTGCACGTTCAGCTCGGAGGTGTCGATGAGCACGTCCGACCGCTCCCGGATGTCGGTGAGCAGCTCGCGCTCCGCCGCGATGCCGTCGAGGATCCGGCCGTTGCCCTGCAGCGGGTGCGGGCGCCGGACCTGCTCGAACCGCCGGACCAGCACCTCGTCCGAGGCGTCGAGGAACAGCACCCGGTAGTCGGTGCCGGCCGCGCGCATGCCGTCCAGCACCTCGGCGAGGTCGGCGAAGAACTCCCCGCCGCGCACGTCGACCACCGCCGCGAGCCGCTGGACGCCGCCTCCGGGTGCGCCCCGCTTCATCATCCCGACCAGGGGGGTGAGCATCTGCGCCGGCAGGTTGTCCACGACGTACCAGTCGAGGTCCTCCAGCACCGCCGCCGCCCGGGTCCGACCGGCGCCGGACATGCCCGTGATGATGAGGACCTGCGCCGAGCTCAGCCGGGGCGCAGGGGTGGCCGCCTCGAGCGCGGGGATGCCGCGCGGCACGGTCAGCGGGTCGGGTTCGCCGGTCATGCGCTCAGCATGCCAGGCACCCCGGCGGCCGCCTGGCGTGGCTCGGGCAGTGCGCTCCCGTCCGCCGGGAGGTCCGTCGCGCCCGGGTCGGCGCCGACGATCCCCGGCGGCTCCTCCATCACGGCGCCGTCCGGAGCGCCCCGGCGCTCCACCGCCGGGTCGTCCGGCCGGTCGGCCGGGGCGCCGCCCGCACCCGCCGGGCCGGCGTCGACGTCGCCGGCACGCGGCGCGACCGGGTCCGCCGTCGCCAGTGCCGCGACGACGGCGGCCGCCGTGCGCTGCCCCATGCCGGGCACCGACGCGATCTCCTCGACGGAGGCCGCCCGGAGCCGCTTGAGGGACCCGAAGTGCTTGAGGAGCGTCCGGCTGCGCGCCGGACCGAGCCCGGGCACGTCGTCGAGCGCGGAGACCGTCATGCCCTTGCTGCGACGGCGGCGGTGCGCGGTGATCGCGAACCGGTGCGCCTCGTCCCGCACGCGCTGCAGCAGGTACAGACCCTCGGAGCTGCGCTGCAGGATGACCGGGTAGTCCTCCCCCGGCAGCCAGACCTCCTCCAGGCGCTTGGCCAGGCCGCACAGGGCGACGTCGTCCACCCCGAGCTCGGCGAGGGCGCGCGCTGCCGCGGCGACCTGCGGCGGGCCGCCGTCGACCACGACGAGGTTGGGCGGGTAGGCGAACCGGCGGCGACCGGCGTCCTCCGCCTCCACCTCCGCCTCGACCTCACCGGACCGGGGGGCGGCGCGGGCGCCGGTGTCGAACGCCTGGTCGTCGTCGTCGCCGGCGCCCATCTCCAGGTCCCCGGTGCGGACCCGGTCCGCGACGTACCGGCGGAAGCGCCGGGTGATGACCTCGTGCATGGCGGCGGTGTCGTCCCGGGCGCCGTCGCCCTCGGGCCCGCGGATCGCGAACGTGCGGTACTCGCTCTTGCGGGCCAGACCGTCCTCGAACACGACCATGGACGCCATCTGGTGGGTGCCCTGGGTGGTGGAGATGTCGTAGCACTCGATCCGCAGCGGAGCGGTGGGCAGGTCCAGCGCCTCCTGGATCTCGCGCAGCGCCTGGCTGCGGGTGGTCAGGTCCCCGGCGCGCTTGGTGCGGTGCAGGGCCAGGGCGTGCTCGGCGTTGCGCCGGACGGTCTCCGCGAGCTCGCGCTTGTCGCCGCGCTGCGGCACCCGGACGTCGACCCGGCTGCCGCGCATCCCGCTGAGCCACGCCGACACCTCGGCGGCGTCGGGCGGCATGACGGGGACCAGAACCTCGCGCGGGACGACGCCGGCGGCGGCGCCGGTGGCCGGCTCGCCGCGGGACCGGGAGCCGTGACCGGCCAGCGCGGCCTCCTCCGCGCCGTACACCTGCTGCAGGAGGTGCTCGACGAGCTCGCCGTCGGAGACGTCCTCCACCTTCTCCACGATCCAGCCGCGCTGACCGCGGATGCGTCCGTCGCGGACGTGGAACACCTGGACGGCGGCCTCCAGCTCGTCGCCGACCAGGGCGAAGATGTCGGCGTCGGTGCCGTCCTGCAGCACGACGGCGTTCTTCTCGGTCGCGCGCTCCAGCGCACCGATGTCGTCGCGCAGCCGCGCCGCCGCCTCGTAGTCCTGGATCGAGGCGGCGTCGCGCATGCGCTCGGTGAGGCGGCGCGTGAACTTGGCGGTGTCGCCGGCCATGAAAGCGCAGAAGTCCTCGGCCAGGGCGTGGTGGTCGTCCGGGCTGATCCGCCCGACGCAGGGTGCCGAGCACTTGTCGATGTAGCCCAGCAGGCACGGCCGGCCCTGCTGGTTCGCCCGCTTGAAGACGCCGGCCGAGCAGGTCCGCACCGGGAAGACCCGCAGCAGGAGGTCGACCGTCTCGCGGATGGCCCAGGCGTGGGCGTACGGCCCGAAGTAGCGGGTGCCGGGCCGCTTGGCGCCGCGCATGACCTGCACGCGGGGGAACTGGTCGCCGAGCGTCACCGCCAGGTACGGGTAGGACTTGTCGTCGCGGTACTTGACGTTGAACCGGGGGTCGAACTCCTTGATCCAGGAGTACTCCAGGGCCAGCGCCTCCACCTCGGTGCCCACCACCGTCCACTCGACCGACGCCGCCGACGTGACCATCGACTGGGTGCGCGGGTGCAGCGCCGAGAGGTCCTGGAAGTAGCTGCCGAGCCGGGACCGCAGGCTCTTCGCCTTGCCGACGTAGATGACCCGGCGGTGCTCGTCCCGGAAGCGGTAGACGCCGGGCTGGTCGGGGATCTGGCCGGGGGCGGGGCGGTAGGTGGCGGGATCGGCCATGGGTCCAGAGTTTAGTTCGCCGGTCCGACGCTCCCGACCCGTCGGCCGGCGCCGACCGGCCACCGTCCGCCGTCGACGTCGCTACGGTGAGGCGGATGGGAGCCCTGCACTCGTACACGGTGGACGTGCGCTGGACCGGAGCCGGCCACGCGGGCACGACGAGCTACACGGCGTACAGCCGGGACCACGAGGTGGCCGTGGCCGGGCACCCGACGCTGCTGGGGTCGTCCGACCCGGCGTTCCGGGGTGACCCGACCCGCTACAACCCCGAGGAGCTGTTCGTCGCGGCGCTCGCCCAGTGCCACATGCTGTGGTTCCTGCACTTCGCGGCGCAGGACGGCGTCGTGGTGGTCGGCTACCGCGACGAGGCGGTCGGCACCATGCGGGTCGAGTCCGCCGGCGCCGGCCAGTTCACCGACGTCATGCTGCACCCGCGGATCACCGTCCGCGGGGAGGACGTCACCGACGACCGGGTCGCCACGCTGCACGCGCGGGCGCACGACCACTGCTTCATCGCCCGCTCGGTGAACTTCCCCGTCCGGCACGAGCCGGTCACCCGTCGCGTCGCCTGAGCGCCCCGGCGCGACGGCTCCGTCGAGGGCGCGTCCCGTGGCCTGAGCGCCCGCGGCGCGACGGCTCCGTCGAGGGCCGTCGCGCTGCCTGACCGCCTCCGGCGCGACGGCTCGGTTGAGGGCCGTCGCGCCGCCTGACCGCCTCCGGCGCGACGGCTCGGTCGAGAGCCGTCGCGCCGCCGCCGGGTCAGCTGGCCCTGGCCGCCGCCCTCGCCTTGGCGCTGCGCGCCGGGGCCTTGCCCGCTGCCGGGCGAGCAGGCGCGGCGGACCGGGCGCCGCCCTTGCCCCGTGGCAGCTCGACCGGCGCCGGGACGACGAGCAGCTCGCCGGCCGGGACGGGGGTGGAGCTCGCGAGCACCTCGGCGAGGAACCGGCCGGTGTGGCTGGCCTTCACCGTCGCGACCTTCTCCGGGGTCCCCTCGGCGACCAGCCGGCCGCCGCCGCTGCCCCCCTCGGGACCCATGTCGATGACCCAGTCGGCGTTCTTGATGACGTCGAGGTTGTGCTCGATGACCAGCACGCTGTTGCCCTTGTCGACCAGCGACTGCAGCACCGCGAGCAGCTTGCGGATGTCCTCGAAGTGCAGGCCGGTGGTCGGCTCGTCCAGGACGTAGATCGTCCGGCCGTTCGAGCGCTTCTGGAGCTCGGCCGCGAGCTTGACCCGCTGCGCCTCACCACCGGACAGCGTCGGGGCCGGCTGGCCGAGCCGGACGTACCCCAGGCCGACGTCGACCAGCGTGCGCAGGTACCGCGAGATCTTCGGGACCGCGGCGAAGAAGTCCGCGGCCTCCTCGATCGGCATGTCGAGCACCTCGGCGACCGTCTTGCCCTTGAAGTGCACCTCCAGGGTCTCGCGGTTGTAGCGCGAGCCGTGGCACACCTCGCACGGGACGTACACGTCGGGCAGGAAGTTCATCTCGATCTTCAGCGTGCCGTCGCCCGAGCACGCCTCGCAGCGGCCGCCCTTGACGTTGAACGAGAACCGCCCGGCGGTGTAGCCGCGGACCTTGGCCTCGGTCGTCTCGGCGAACAGCGTGCGGACGTGGTCCCACACCCCGGTGTAGGTCGCCGGGTTCGAGCGCGGGGTGCGTCCGATCGGTCCCTGGTCGACGTGCACGACCTTGTCGAGGTGCTCCAGGCCGGTGACCCGCTTGTGCCGTCCGGCGACCTGACGGGCGCCGTTCAGCTCGTTGGCGAGCACCGTGTAGAGGATGGAGTTCACCAGGGTCGACTTGCCGGACCCCGAGACCCCGGTCACCGCGACGAGCCGGCCCAGCGGGAACGACACGTCGATCCCGTTGAGGTTGTGCTCGCGCGCGCCGACCACCGTCAGCCGGCGGGACGGGTCGACGGCGCGGCGCTCCGCGGGCATCGGGATGCTGCGCCGTCCGGACAGGTACGCACCGGTCACCGACTCCTGCGAGGCGAGCAGCCCCTCGAGGTCGCCGGAGTGCACGACGCGGCCACCGTGCTCCCCCGCGCCCGGGCCCACGTCGACGATCCAGTCGGCGACCTTGATGGTGTCCTCGTCGTGCTCGACGACGATGAGCGTGTTGCCCAGGTCCCGCAGGCGGGTGAGGGTGTCGATGAGCCGGCGGTTGTCGCGCTGGTGCAGGCCGATGCTCGGCTCGTCGAGCACGTACAGGACGCCGACCAGGCCGGACCCGATCTGCGTGGCGAGCCGGATGCGCTGCGCCTCGCCGCCCGACAGCGTGCCGGCCGGACGCATGAGCGACAGGTAGTCCAGGCCGACGTCGAGCAGGAAGCCCAGGCGCGCCTGGATCTCCTTGAGGACCTGCACGGCGATCGCACGCTCCCGCTCGCCCAGCTCCAGGGTGTCGAGGAAGTCGCGGGCCTCGCGGATCGGCAGCGAGCAGACCTCGGCGATGGACCGGCCGCCGACCTTGACGGCCAGCACCTCGGGCTTGAGCCGCGCGCCCCTGCACACGGGGCACGGGACCTCGCGCATGTACGCCTCGTAGCGCTCCTTGCTCGAGTCCGAGTCGGTCTCGGCGTGGCGGCGCTCGACGAAGGTGATGACGCCCTCGAAGCCGGTGGAGTACTGCCGCTCACGGCCCCAGCGGTTGCGGTAGCGGACCTTGACCTCGTGGTTCTCCCCGTGCAGGACGGCGTCCTTCGCGCGCTGCGGCAGCGCGCGCCACGGCACGTCCATCGAGAACCCGAGGTCCTTGGCGAGGGCGGCCAGCACCCGCAGGAAGTACTCGGAGGAGATCTGCGACCACGGCGCGACGGCGCCCTCCGCGAGGGAGAGGTCCTCGTCCGGGATGACGAGGTCGGGGTCGACCTCCAGCCGGCTGCCGAGCCCGGTGCACTCGGGGCACGCGCCGTAGGGCGCGTTGAAGGAGAACGTGCGGGGCTCGATCTCCTCGAGCGTCAGGCGGTGGTCGTTCGGGCAGGCGCGGTGCTCGGAGAACCGGCGCTCGCGCTCCGGGTCGTCGACGTCGGCGTCGACCAGCTCGACGGTGAGCAGGCCGCCGGCGAGCCCGAGCGCGGTCTCCACCGAGTCGGTCAGCCGCCGGCGGACGCCGTCGCGGGACACGAGGCGGTCGATGACGACCTCGATGTCGTGCTTGAGCTTCTTCTCCAGCGTGGGCGGCGCGGTCAGCTGCACGACCTCGCCGTCGACCCGGGCACGGGCGAAACCCTTGGCCTGCAGCTCCTTGAACAGGTCGGCGTACTCGCCCTTGCGGCCGCGGACGACGGGTGCGAGCACCTGGTAGCGCGTGCCCTCGGGCAGCTCCAGCAGGCGGTCGACGATCTGCTGCGGGGTCTGCGCGGTGACGCGCTCGCCGCAGACCGGGCAGAACTGCGTGCCCGCGCGGGCGAACAGCAGGCGCAGGTAGTCGTAGACCTCGGTGATCGTCCCGACGGTCGACCGCGGGTTGCGGTTGGTCGACTTCTGGTCGATCGACACCGCCGGGGACAGGCCCTCGATGAAGTCGACGTCGGGCTTGTCCATCTGCCCGAGGAACTGCCGCGCGTACGCCGACAGGGACTCCACGTACCGGCGCTGGCCCTCGGCGAAGATCGTGTCGAAGGCGAGCGAGGACTTCCCGGAGCCCGAGAGGCCGGTGAAGACGATGAGCTTGTCGCGGGGGAGGTCGAGGTCGACGTTCCGCAGGTTGTGCTCGCGGGCACCCTGGACCACCAGACGATCGTTCACCCGCACAGTCTACGGCGGGGCGCCGACAGGCGTACGTGTGTTCGAACACAGTGTTCGCCGTGTCACAGCAGCGGGCCGCGGGGCAGACTGCCCCCATGAGCCGCTCCGAGGGTCGTCCTGCCGCGTCCGACCAGCACCGCGCCCCCGACGACGCCACCGCGGACGGGTCGGCCCGGGACGCCGTCGACCCCCGGATGAGCGCGGAGTCGCAGGGTCTGGCCTACCACGCGAAGGAGCCGGGCGAGGCGGTCCGCCCCGAGGACCCGCTGCCGCCCGAGCAGGCTCCGCCCACCCCGATCGGCGAGTACGCGGTGCTCGGGGACCGCCGCACGGCCGCCCTCGTCAGCAGGACGGGCTCGATCGACTGGATGTGCCTGCCGGGGTTCGACTCCCCCGCGTCGTTCGCCGCGCTGCTGGGCACGCCCGACAACGGGCGGTGGCTGCTCACCGTCCCGGACGCGACCGAGGTGACCCGGCGCTACCTGGGCGACTCGTTCGTGCTGGAGACGACGTACGTGTCCCCCACCGGACGCGCCGTCGTCGTGGAGTGCATGCCGATGGCGGACGACCGCGCCGACCTGGTCCGGCGGGTCGAGGTGCGCGACGGGACCGTGACGTTCGAGCACGAGTGGATCGTGCGGTTCGGCTACGGCGCCATCAAGCCCTGGGTCAGCCGCACCAAGGACCCCGACGGCAACCCCGCCATCCGGGCGATCGCGGGTCCGGACTCGCTGCTGCTGCGCGGTGACCGGCTGCCCCGGGCGTCCGACGGCGCCCACCGCGACAGGTTCACGCTGTCGGCCGGCGAGGCGCTCGAGCTCGTCGTGACCTGGACGCCGTCGTGGGCCCCGGTCCCCCCGCGGCTGGGGATCGTCCAGCGCATCGAGCGGACCCGGCTGGACTGGGAGAAGTGGGCGAAGCACCGCAAGCACCGCGGCAGCCACGCCGAGGCGGTCGACCGGTCCCTGCTCGTGCTGCGGCTGCTCACCGACGAGGAGACCGGCGGCATCGTCGCCGCCGCCACGACGTCGCTGCCGGAGGACATGGGCGGGGAGCGGAACTGGGACTACCGGTACTGCTGGCTGCGTGACGCGGCCCTGACGCTCGAGGCGCTGCTCGAGTACGGGTACCGGGAGGAGGCCAACGAGTGGCGGCAGTGGCTGCTCCGCGCCGTGGCCGGCTCCCCCGCCGACCTGCAGATCATGTACGGCGTCGACGGACGCCGGGACCTGCCCGAGCGAGAGCTCACGCACCTGCCCGGGTACGGCGGCTCACGACCGGTCCGGATCGGCAACGGCGCCGTCGACCAGGTCCAGCACGACGTCCTCGGCGAGGTGATGTGCGCGCTCGCCCTGGCCCGCTCGGTCGGGCTCAAGGACCGCGCACCGGGCTGGGCGCTGCAGCGGGCGCTCGTGGACGACCTCGCCGAGCACTGGCGTGAGCCGGACCGCGGCATCTGGGAGGTCCGCGGCGAGCTGCAGCACTTCACGCACTCGAAGGTGATGGCGTGGGCGGCGCTGGACCGGGCCGTGCACGCCGTGGAGGACCACGGGCTGGAGGGTCCGCTCGAGCGGTGGCGTGCCGAGCGCGACGCGATCCGCGAGGACGTCCTCGCGCACGGCTACGACGCCGAGCGCAACACGTTCGTCCAGACCTACGGCGCCACGAACACCGACGCCTCGCTGCTGCAGATGGTGCAGGTCGGCTTCCTGCCGGCCGACGACCCGCGGTTCGTCGGGACCGTCCGGGCGATCCGGGAGGAGCTCGAGGTCGCCGACGGGCTCGTGCACCGGTACCACACGCAGGCCACCGACGACGGGCTGGCCGGCGGGGAGCACCCGTTCCTGGCGTGCAGCTTCTGGCTGGCGGACGCGCTGGCCCGGATGGGCGACACCGACGAGTCCGGCCGCCTGCTGGACCGGCTGATCGGCCTGTCGAACGACCTCGGGCTGCTGGCGGAGGAGTACGACGTCGACCGCGGGCAGATGATGGGGAACGTCCCGCAGGCGCTGTCGCACCTGGCCCTCGTGCGCGCCGTCTTCAGCCACGACCAGGCCGTGCAGCGCCGCGACGGGGGCGACGGGACGGCGGAGGACGCGAGGGACACCCGTGCCGTACACCGGTGACGTCGTCCCGGGCGGGCCGACGGCCGTCCGGGAGCTCGACGAGGTCGTCATCCGCAAGGCGTCCGTCGGCGCCACGGACAACAACGCCTACCTGGTGACCTGCCGGGCCAGCGGCGCGCAGCTGCTGGTCGACGCGGCCGACGACCCGGACCGGCTCCTCGAGCTGGTCCGGGAGGGCTCGCGCGGCGCGCGCCTGGACCTGGTGGTGACCACGCACCGCCACGCCGACCACCACCGCGCCCTGGAGTCGGTCGTCGCGGTCACCGGAGCCACGACGGCGGCCGGCGCCGACGACGCGGCCGGCATCCCGGTGCCCACCCGCCGCCGGCTGCACCACGGCGACGTCCTGACGGTCGGGCACGTGACCCTGGAGGTCGTCGCGCTGCGCGGGCACACGCCCGGCTCCGTCGCGCTGGTCTACCGGGAGCCCGCCGGGCCGCCGGCCGGTGGCCACCGCGGCGCCGACGGCGCCGTGCCGGGCCGGGTCCACCTGTTCACCGGCGACAGCCTGTTCCCCGGCGGGGTCGGGAACACGGGCGAGGACGCGGAGCGCTTCACCCAGCTGCTCACGGACGTCACCGAGCGCCTGTTCGACCCGTTCGACGACGCCGGCTGGGTGTACCCGGGGCACGGCGCCGACACCACGCTGGGCGCCGAGCGCCCGCACCTGCCGGAGTGGCGCGACCGGGGCTGGTGAGCCGCGCCGACCGGCCGCGCCGCGTCCCCGCGCGGGTCCGCGCGCGTCCTCGCCCGCCCGCCCGTCGGGCGGGGCTGCGGCGGCGCGGCCGGGCCGGGTCGCCGCGGCGGCCCGGCCGGGCGCGGTCAGGTGGGGTCGACCGGGCCCAGCCAGGCGTTCGCCACGGTCGCGTGCGCGGACTCGGGGTCGGAGGGGTGGAAGATCCCGGCGAGCACGTCGCGGTAGAGGCGGCCGAGCTCGCTGCCGGCGAAGTAGGACGACCCGCCCGCGACCCGGATCGCCTGGTCCACGACGAACCGCGCGTTCTCGGTGGCCCGGTGCTTGAGCCCGACGACCTTGGCGAACCACAGCGCGCCGTGGTCGACGCCCTCGTCGACGTCCCGGGCCAGCGAGTCCACCTGCGGCTCGATGCCGTCCTGCGCGAGCGCGGCCTCGGCGACCCGCCACCGGATGTCCGGGTCCTGGGCGAGCGTGCGGCCGCCGTTCTTCATCGACGTGCGCCGGTGCGCCGCCGCGACCGCGAGGTCGACCGCCCGGCGTCCGATGCCGGTGTAGACCGCGGCGAGGAGCACCTCGAAGACGGCGAACAGCGCGAAGACGAACGGGTCACGGCTCGGCCCGACGGGCAGGCGGCGGTGCACCCAGGCGGCCGGCGCCACCGCGCCGTCGAGCACGGTGGTGCGGCTCTGGGTGGCGCGCATGCCGAGGGTGTCCCAGTCGTCGCGGACCTCGATGCCGCCGCCGTCCCGCCGGACCACCCCGTGCACCAGCACGGGCGCCGTCGGGTCGGTGTCGTCGCGCCCGAAGGTCGCCAGCCGCGTCCACACCGGCGACAGCGACGTGAAGATCTTCGTCCCGGTGTACCGGTACCCGCCGTCGGGATGCGGCTCGGCGCGCGTGCGCGAGTCGAACATCACCAGGTCGTTGCCGGCCTCGGAGTTGCCGAAGGCGAACACCTCGCCGCGCGCCGCCTCCTCGAGCACGAACGCCAGCGAGTCGTCGCCCCGGTCGGCGAGCAGCCGCGCGATCCCGGTGACGACGAGGTGCATGTTGACGGCCAGCGCCGTGGCGGGCGCCGCGGCGCCGAGCCGGACCTGCTCGGCCGCCACCTGCCGCAGGGTCAGGCCCGACCCGCCCAGCGCGACCGGCACGAACGCACGCAGGTACCCCGCGGCGGTGAGGTCGGCGAGGTCGTCGTGCGGGAACGTGTTGTCCCGGTCGTGCCCGGCGGCCCGGGACCGGATCGCCTGGAGGAGCTCGTCGGTCAGCAGGGTCGCCGGCCGGGGGTCGGACGACTCAGGCACCGAACTCCTCCGGGTCGGGCCCGATGCGCTCACCCCGGTCCATGCCGGCCAGCGCCTGGTGGTCCTCGTCCTGGAGGCCGAAGCCGAACACGTCGAAGTTCTCCGCGATGCGGGCCGGGGTCACCGACTTCGGGATGACGACGTTGCCGAGGTCGAGGTGCCAGCGGAGCACCACCTGGGCCGGCGTCACGCCGCGCGCCTCGGCGATCGACTGCACGACCGGGTCGTCCAGCAGGCCGGAGTCGCGTCCCAGCGGCGACCAGGCCTCGGTGACGATCCCGGTGCTGCGGTGGAACTCGCGCAGCTCGGGCTGCTGCAGCCGGGGGTGCAGCTCCACCTGGTTGACCACCGGCACCACGCCGGTCTCGCCGATGATGCGCTCGAGGTGCGCCGGAACGAAGTTGGAGACGCCGACGGAGCGGATCGCGCCCTGCTCCTTGAGGAGCAGCAGCGCGCGCCAGGTGTCGAGGTAGAGGTCCTGCCCGGGGAACGGCCAGTGGATGAGGTAGAGGTCGACGGTGCCCACGTCGAGCCGGGAGGTGGACGCGTCGAACGCGCGCAGGGTGGCGTCGTAGCCCTGGTCGTCGTTCCACACCTTGGTGGTCACGTAGACGTCCTCGCGCGGCAGTCCGGACGCGCGGATCGCCCGCCCGACGCCGGCCTCGTTCCCGTACAGCTTCGCGGTGTCGATGAGCCGGTAGCCGGTCTCCAGGGCGGCGCTGACGGCGCGCTCGGCACCGTCGTCGTCCACCTTGAAGACGCCGAACCCGAGCTGAGGGATCGAGGTGCCGTCGAGCAGGTCGACGCGCGGCACCGAGGAGAGAGAGGGAGTGGTCATGGCTCCACCCTCTCCCACGGCGGCGTCGCACCGCGACTCGCGACGCGCTGGGGCAAGATGCGTCCATGACCGTCTTCGCCGTCCAGTACATCTACGACGAGCAGGCCCGGCGGCGGGACAAGGTGCGCCCGGAGCACCGCACGTTCCTCTCCGACCTCCTGCACCAGGGGGCCCTGCTGGCGTCCGGCCCCTTGGCCGACGACGGCGCCCCCGGCGCCCTGCTCATCATGTCCGCCGCGTCCGCCCGCGAGGTCGCCACCTTCCTCGACGACGACCCTTTCAACCGCGAGGGCCTGATCAAGGCGCGGGTGGTCCGGCAGTGGACGCCGGTGTTCGGGCCGTGGACCGCGCAGTGACCGCCCGGTCCGGCGGGACGCGCTGACCGGCTGCGCCTCCCCTCCCGCCCTCAGGCGGTCGCGGCGTGCATCTGCCGCAGCTCCTTCTTCAGCCCCGAGATCTCGTCGCGCAGCCGTGCCGCCAGCTCGAACTGCAGCTCTGCCGCAGCGGCGTGCATCTGGTCGTTGAGCTCCTGGATGAGGTCGGCCAGCTCGCCGGACGCCGCACCGACGAGCTTGGTGCGGGCGTTCGGCGCGCCCTTGGCCCCCGGCGTCGGCGCCTTGCCACGGGAGGAGTTGCGGTACCCACCGGCGAGCAGCTCGGCGGTGTCGACGTCCTCGCGGGCGAGCATGTCGGTGATGTCGCCGATCTTCTTGCGCAGCGGGGTCGGGTCGATGCCGTTCGCGAGGTTATAGGCGACCTGCTTCTCGCGACGCCGCGTCGTCTCCTCGATGGCCGTGGACATGGCAGCCGTGACCTTGTCGGCGTACATGTGGACCTCGCCGGAGACGTTGCGCGCGGCGCGCCCGATCGTCTGGATGAGCGACGTGCCGGAGCGCAGGAAGCCCTCCTTGTCGGCGTCGAGGATCGCGACCAGCGACACCTCGGGCAGGTCGAGCCCCTCCCGCAGCAGGTTGATGCCGACCAGGACGTCGAACTGGCCCAGGCGCAGCTCGCGCAGCAGCTCCACGCGCCGCAGGGTGTCGACCTCCGAGTGCAGGTAGCGCACCCGGACGTCCTTCTCCAGCAGGTAGTCGGTGAGGTCCTCGGACATCTTCTTCGTCAGCGTCGTGACGAGCACGCGCTCGTCCCGCTCCACCCGCAGCCGGATCTCCTCGAGCAGGTCGTCGATCTGGCCCGTGGTCGGCTTGACCACGATCTGCGGGTCGACGAGCCCCGTGGGCCGGATGATCTGCTCCACCACGCCGTCGGCCATGGACAGCTCGTAGGTCCCCGGCGTCGCGGACAGGTACACCGTCTGCCCGATGCGGTCGGCGAACTCCTCCCACCGCAGCGGCCGGTTGTCCATCGCGCTCGGGAGCCGGAAGCCGTGGTCCACCAGGGCGCGCTTGCGCGACATGTCGCCCTCGAACATCGCCCCGATCTGCGGGACGGTGACGTGCGACTCGTCGATGACCAGGAGGAAGTCCTCCGGGAAGTAGTCCAGCAGCGTGTTCGGCGCGGTGCCGGCGACCCGGCCGTCGATGTGCCGGGAGTAGTTCTCGATCCCCGAGCACGAGCCGATCTGGCGCATCATCTCGATGTCGTAGGTGGTGCGCATGCGCAGCCGCTGGGCCTCGAGCAGCTTGCTCTGCCGCTCCAGGTCCTTCAGCCGCTCCTCGAGCTCGTGCTCGATGGTCGCGATCGCGCGCTCCATGCGCTCGGGCCCGGCGACGTAGTGGGTCGCCGGGAACACGTGGATGTCCTGCTCGTTGCGCACCACGTCCCCGGTGAGGGGGTGCAGGGTCTGGATCGCCTCGATCTCGTCGCCGAAGAACTCGATCCGGATCGCGAGCTCCTCGTACACCGGGATGATCTCGACCGTGTCGCCACGCACCCGGAACGTCCCGCGGGTGAACGCCAGGTCGTTGCGGCTGTACTGCATGGACACGAACTGGCGCAGCAGCGCGTCGCGCTCCACCTGGTCCCCGACCGACAGCCGGACCATCCGGTCCACGTACTCCTGCGGGGTGCCCAGGCCGTAGATGCAGGACACGGAGGCGACCACCACGACGTCCCTGCGGGTGAGCAGGGAGCTCGTCGCCGAGTGCCGCAGCCGCTCGACCTCGTCGTTGATGGACGAGTCCTTCTCGATGAAGGTGTCCGTCTGCGCGATGTACGCCTCGGGCTGGTAGTAGTCGTAGTACGACACGAAGTACTCGACCGCGTTGTTGGGCAGCAGCTCGCGGAACTCGGTGGCGAGCTGGGCGGCGAGCGTCTTGTTGGGCGCCATCACCAGCGTCGGCCGCTGCAGCTTCTCGATGAGCCAGGCGGTGGTCGCCGACTTGCCGGTGCCGGTGGCACCGAGCAGCACGACGTCCTTCTCGCCGGCGGTGATCCGACGGGAGAGGTCCTCGATGGCGGTGGGCTGGTCACCCGAGGGCGTGTACTCCGAGATGACCTCGAACGGGGCCACGGTCCGCTGCAGATCGGTCACTGGGCGCATGGGTCAACGGTACGACGCACCACCGACACGCCCGGTGCCGCGAGCCGCCCGGCAGCCACCCGGCGCGCCGCCGGACGCCGTGTCGCTGGTCACAGCCCTGCGTCGGCCTCCGCCAGGCGCTCCTCGTCGATGCGCTGCCACAGCGCGTCGACCTGCGCGCGCAGGTGCTCCACGGTCCCGGTCCCGTCCAGGACGACGTCCGCGACCGCACGACGGGCCTCGTCCGGCGCCTGGGCCGCGACTCGGCGCTCCGCCTCCTCGACGGTCAGCCCACGCCCCTCGACCAGGCGCCGGACGCGCTGCTCGGGCGGCGCGTCGACCACCACGAGCATGCCGAACGCCTCTGCCTGACCCGTCTCGACGAGCAGCGGGATGTCGTGGACGACGACCGCGCCCGGGCCGGCGGCCGCTGCGGCCGCGTCGTGCTCGGCCGAGAGCCGGCGGATCTCGGGGTGCAGGATCGCGTTGAGCCGCTCCCGCTGCGCCGCGTCGGCGAAGACCAGGGCCCCGAGCGCGGCCCGGTCGAGCGTGCCGTCCGCGGCCAGCACGCCCGGGCCGAACGCGTCAGCCACCGCGTCGAGCCCGGCGGATCCCGGCCGGACGGCGTCGCGGGCCAGCACGTCGTGGTCGATGACGGTCGCGCCCAGCTCGGCCAGCCGGCCGGCCACGACCGACTTGCCGGAGGCGATCCCACCCGTGAGCCCGATCCGCTGCATCGCGCCACTCTGCCGCACGTCGCGTCCGGGCCGCGACCCCCGGACCACGGCGCGGGACCGGGACCACGCCGGCACGTGCCGGACGGCACCGGGCGGTGTCACGGGCACCGCCGCACCGCCGCACGCAGCACCGACCACCACGCACGACGGCCACGGGCCGGCCACCCGAGGGTGACCGGCCCGTGGCCGTGGCGTGGAGCTCGATCGGGCGCCCTGAGGGGCGCGGACGATCAGGCGCCGGTGAGCTTCTCCCGCAGCGCGGCGAGCGCCTCGTCGGACGCGAGCGTGCCCGCGGCCTCCTCGGTCGCCGGAGCCGACGAGTAGGACGAGGCGGTCGGGGCGGCCCCAGCCGTGTCGCCGCCACCGTTCGCGGCCTCGAGGTCCGCACGGGCGGCCTCGGCGACCTGCTTGCGGTGCGCCTCCCAGCGCTCGTGGGCCTGCGCGTACTGCGCCTCCCACACCTCGCGCTGGGCCTCGAAGCCCTCGAGCCACTCGTTCGTGGTCGAGTCGAAGCCCTCGGGGTACTTGTAGTTGCCCTGCTCGTCGTACTCGGCGGCCATGCCGTACAGCGCCGGGTCGAAGTCGTCGCTGGCGGGGTCGACGCCCTCGTTGGCCTGCTTGAGCGACAGCGAGATGCGCCGACGCTCCAGGTCGATGTCGATGACCTTGACGAAGACGTCGTCGCCGACCTGGACGACCTGCTCCGGGATCTCGACGTGGCGCACGGCCAGCTCCGAGATGTGCACGAGGCCCTCGATGCCGTCCTCGACGCGCACGAACGCACCGAACGGGACGAGCTTGGTGACCTTGCCGGGGACGACCTGGCCGATGGCGTGCGTCCGGGCGAAGGCCTGCCACGGGTCCTCCTGCGTCGCCTTCAGCGACAGGGAGACACGCTCGCGGTCGAAGTCGACGTCGAGCACCTCGACGGTGACCTCCTGGCCGACCTCGACGACCTCGGACGGGTGGTCGATGTGCTTCCAGGACAGCTCGGAGACGTGCACGAGCCCGTCGACGCCGCCGAGGTCCACGAACGCACCGAAGTTGACGATCGAGGAGACGACACCGGGGCGGACCTGGCCCTTCTGCAGGGTCTGCAGGAAGGTCGAGCGCACCTCGGACTGCGTCTGCTCGAGCCAGGCACGGCGGGACAGGACCACGTTGTTGCGGTTCTTGTCGAGCTCGATGATCTTGGCCTCGATCTCCTTGCCGACGTACGGCTGGAGGTCGCGGACGCGACGCATCTCCACCAGCGAGGCGGGCAGGAAGCCGCGCAGGCCGATGTCGAGGATGAGGCCGCCCTTGACGACCTCGATGACGGTGCCGGTGACGACGCCGTCCTCCTCCTTGATCCTCTCGATCGTGCCCCACGCGCGCTCGTACTGCGCACGCTTCTTGGACAGGATCAGCCGGCCTTCCTTGTCCTCCTTCTGGAGGACCAGGGCCTCGACCGCGTCGCCGACCTTGACGACCTCACCGGGGTCCACGTCGTGCTTGATGGACAGCTCACGGGAGGGGATGACGCCCTCGGTCTTGTAGCCGATGTCGAGCAGGACCTCGTCGCGGTCGACCTTGACGATGACGCCCTCGACGATGTCGCCATCGTTGAAGTACTTGATGGTGGCGTCGATGGCGGCCATGAAGTCCTCGGCCGAACCGATGTCGTTGATCGCGACCTGCGGCGTGGCGGGCTTCGCGGGGGTGGAGATGGTCATTGAGTGATGTGCTCCGATGCGGACAAGGAGTAGTCGGATTGGGATCTCGTGCGGGATTGCTGGTGCGGTGCTCTCGCACGGTCGCGGCCTGCGACCGGCGCGACGAACGCCCTCGGGCGCGCCACACCGCGTGCAATCGTACCGTCCCGCGGAGCGTGCGTGAACCGCGGCGTCCGGCGCCGCCCGGCGCGCCGCCCCGGACCCGCCGGGGCTTGGCCGGACGGTCGGCCGGGACCCGCGATCAACCGGCGAGCCCGAGCTCCAGACCGGCCCCGGGGATCGCGTCGATGAGCATCTGCGTGTACTCCTGCTGCGGCTGGTCGAAGACGTCGTCGGCCGGCCCCTGCTCCACGATGCGCCCGTTCTCCATCACGCACACGTGGTCCGCGATCTGCCGGACCACGGCCAGGTCGTGGCTGATGAACAGGTAGCTCAGGCCCAGCCGGTGCTGCAGGTCGGCGAGCAGGTGCAGGATCTGGGACTGCACGATGACGTCGAGCGCGGAGACCGCCTCGTCGCAGACCACCAGGTCCGGGTTCAGGGCGAGCGCCCGGGCGATGGCCACGCGCTGGCGCTGCCCGCCGGACAGCTCGGCGGGGTAGCGACGCAGCAGGTTCGACGGCAGCGCGACGTCGTCCATGAGCTGGTGCACGCGCTCACGACGCTCCGCCGCCGAGGCGCTGCCGTGCGCGCGCAGCGGCTCCTCGATCGTGCGGTAGATCGTGTAGAGCGGGTCCAGCGACGCGTACGGGTCCTGGAAGATCGGCTGCACCTGCCGGCGGAACCGGGTCTCCGCCGCCCGGTCGGCGCCGCCGACGGGCTGCCCGTTGAACCGGATCTCGCCGGACGTCGGCTTGACCAGGTCCAGCATCATCCGCGCGACGGTCGACTTGCCCGACCCGGACTCCCCCACGATCGCGACCGTCTGCCCGCGCGGGATGACGAAGCTGACGTCGTCCACCGCGGTGAAGTCGGTGCTCCTCGAGAAGAGCCCCTTGCCGCGGATCGGGAACACCTTGCTGACGTGCGCGACCTCGATGATGTGGTCCGGCAGGCCGCCCGCGTCGCCGGGCGAGCCGGCCGCGGACGCTCCGGAGGGCCCGGACGACGTCACCGTCCCGTCACCGGCCCCGACGACGCTCAGCGCGGGCGTCGTGGTCGTCCCCGGGTCGCCGCCGGAGACGGCGAGCAGGTCGTCCACGTCGTCGGTGCCGTGCTGCTTGGCGAGCTGGATGCGGCGGGACGCCAGCGACGGTGCGGCTGCGAGCAGCCGGCGGGTGTACTCGTGCTGCGGCGTGCGCAGGATCTCCAGCGCGGGCCCGGTCTCCACCACCTCGCCGCGGTACATCACCACGATCCGGTCGGCGCGCTCGGCCGCCAGCCCCAGGTCGTGGGTGATGAGCAGGACGGCCGTGCCGAGCTGGTCGGTCAGCACGTCGAGCCGGTCGAGGATGGTGCGCTGCACCGTGACGTCCAGCGCCGACGTCGGCTCGTCGGCGATGAGCAGCCGCGGCCGGCAGGCCAGCCCCATGGCGATCAGCGCCCGCTGACGCATGCCGCCGGAGAACTCGTGCGGGTACTGCTGCGCGCGGCGCGCGGCGTCCGGCAGGCCGGCCTCCTCGAGCAGCTCGACCGCGCGGCGGCGGGCCGCGTCACCCCTGGCGACCCCGTTGTCCTCCAGGGCCTCGACGATCTGCGCCCCCACCCGCAGCACCGGGTTGAGGTTGGACATCGGGTCCTGCGGGACCAGGCCGATCTCGCGCCCGCGGAGGGCGGCCGCCGCCCGGGTCCCCTGCCCGACGAGCTCCTGCCCGTCGAAGACGATCCGGCCGGCGGTCACCCGGCCGTTCTCGGCCAGCAGCCCGATGACCGCGGCCGCCGTCGTGGACTTGCCGGACCCGGACTCGCCGACGATCGCGACCGTCTCCCCCGGCATCACGTCGAAGGTCACGCCGCGGGCCGCGGTGGCCGGCCCGGCCTCGGTCGTGAAGGTGACCTCCACGTCACGCAGGCTCAGCAGCGGCGTCGCACCTGTGCTCACCACCGGGGTCACCTCTTCCTCGTCTTGGGGTCCAGCGCCTCGCGCAGCGCCTCGCCGAACAGGGTGAAGCCCAGCGCGGTGACCGCGATGCAGACGCCCGGCCACATCGCCAGCCGCGGGGCCACCTCGAGCTCGTTCTGGGCCGCGGTCAGCATGCGGCCCCACTCCGCGCTCGTCGGCGAGCCGCCACCGAGCCCCAGGAAGGACAACGCCGCGGCCTCGATCACCGCGGTCGCCAGCATGAGGGTGGCCTGCACGATCACCGGGCTGAGGCTGTTCGGCAGGATGTGGCTCATCACGACCGTGCGGCGCCCCAGCCCCAGCGACGACGCCGCGAGGACGTAGTCCTGGTCGCGCTGCGCCAGCATCGACCCGCGCAGCAGCCGCGCGAAGATCGGGACCTGCACCACGCCGATCGCGATGATGATCGCGCTCGGCGTCTGACCGATGACCGCGGCGACGGACACGGCCAGCAGCAGGGACGGCACCGACAGCATGAGGTCCACGAGCCGCATCGTCACCGTGTCGACCCAGCCGCCGAACGCCCCGGCCAGCAGGCCCAGCAGCGCCCCGCCGAGCAGGCCGAGCACCGTGGAGAGGATGCCGATGAGCAGGGACGCGCGCGCCCCCCAGATGAGTTGGCTGAGCAGGTCGGCCCCGTAGCGGTCCAGCCCGAGCGGGAAGGCGTCGGACGGTCCGGGGATGACGGTGGGCCGGATCTCGGCGCGTCCCGGCAGGGCGCCCGCGCCGTACGGGGCGAGCACGGGCGCGAGCAGCGCCACCAGGACGAAGAGCAGCACGATGACGGCGCCGACGATCGCGCCGGGGTTGCGACGCAGGCGACGCGCCGCCACCCGCCAGAGGCTGGCGCCGGCGTCGTCGGGCTCGCGCGGCGTGCGGGGGCCGCGGGGCACGGTCTGCCGCACCACGTCCTGGGCGGCCGGTTCGGTGGTCATCGCGCGCGCATCCTCGGGTCGATGAGGCCGTAGGACACGTCCACCGCCAGGTTGGCGAGCGCGTAGACGACGGCGACGAACAGGATGAAGCCCTGCAGGACGGCGTAGTCGAGGGCGAAGATCGCCTCCGCCAGGAAGCTGCCGATGCCGTTGAACGCGAACACGGTCTCGGTCAGGACCGCGCCGGACAGCAGCAGCCCGACCTGCAGCCCGATGGTCGTGGCCACCGGCAGCATCGCGTTGCGGATCACGACCCGGCGGCGCAGCCGCGGCGGCCGCAGCCCCTTGGCGCGGGCGGTCCGGACGTAGTCGGCGCCCTGGACCTCGATCACCGAGGCGCGGGTGATGCGCGCGATGATCGCCAGCGGGATCGACCCGAGCGCCACCGCCGGGAGGACCAGGTGCAGCAGCGCGTCCCAGGACGCGTCCCACTCCCGGGTCAGCAGACCGTCCAGGACGTAGAAGCCGGTGGGGTGGGTGGCGATCATCGACGGGTCGATCCGGCCCGCGGACGGGAACCAGCCGAGCTGCACCGCGAAGAGGTACTTCAGCAGGAACGCCAGGAAGAACACCGGGATGGTGACGCCCAGCAGGGACAGGACGACCGTCCCGTGGTCGAGCGCGCGTCCCTGGTGGCGGGCGGCGACGTAGCCGAGCGGGATGCCGACACCGATCGCGATGAGCAGCGCGACGACCGTCAGCTCGATGGTCGCGGGGAACCGCGCGAGGAACTCCTCCATCACCGGCACCCCGGTGCGGGTCGACACCCCGAAGTTGCCGCGGACGAGCTCACCGATCCAGGTGACGTACTGCTCGAGGATCGGCCGGTCGAAGCCGTACAGCTCGTTGATGCGCGCGACCGCCTCGGGGGTGGCGCGCTCCCCCAGGAGGGCCGTTGCCGGCCCTCCCGGGAGGGCGCGCACCCACAGGAACAGCAGGATCGACAGTCCGAGCAGGGTCGGGATCAGCAGCGCCAGGCGGCGCAGGACAAGTCGGGCCATCGATCCGATCTACCCTCAGCCGTCGATCGTGACGACGTTGTAGACCTCGTCCTGCACCGGCGACGCCGGGTAGTTCTTGACCTCGGGCCGGAAGGCCAGCGACGGCACCGGGTGGGCCAGCGGCACGCCGGGCAGCTTCTCGAGGAGCAGCTCGTTCGCCGCCTCGTAGGCCGCGACCTGCTCGTCCTGGCTCGTCTTGTACCGGGCGTCGTTGACGGCCTGGAAGATCGCCGGGTCGTTGAAGCCCCACTCGTTGGACGGCGCACCGAAGAAGACGCCGATGAAGTTGTAGGTGTCGTTGTAGTCCCCGGTCCAGCCCAGCAGGTGCAGGCCGTGGGCGCTGGTGCCCTGGATCTTGTCCAGGTAGTCCGGGTTCCAGACGTCGGGGACGGCGTTGACGGTGATGCCGACCTCCTCGAGGTCCGCGGCGATCGCCTGGAACGTCTGCTCAGGCGACGGCATGTACGGCCGCGACACGTTGGTCGGGTAGTTGAAGTCGATGGTCAGGTTCGACTTGCCGACCGACGCCAGCAGGTCGCGGGCGGCCTGCGGGTCGTAGTCGTACGTCGCGACCTCGTCGCTCCACCCGGCCACCGACGGCGGGACGAAGTTGGTGGCGATCTCGGTGCCCTCGGGCAGCGTCGAGGCGACCAGCGCCTCCTTGTTGATCGCGTGCGCGATGGCCTGGCGCACCTCGGGGATCGCCAGGTCGGGGTTCGCCTGGTTCATCGCGAGGTAGAGGATGTTGAACGGGTCGCGGTTGACGATCTCGAACCCGGCCTCCTCCAGGGCGGCGACGTCGGCGGGCCCGACGAGGTCGTAGCCGTCGATGTCACCGGCCTGCAGCGCCTGCCGCCGCGCGGTCGGGTCGGAGATGATCGGGAAGACGATCCGCCGGATCTGACCCTGCTCGCCCCAGTAGTCGTCGTAGGCGGTGAGGGTGACCTCCTGGTCACGCGTCCACCCCTCGAACTGGTACGGGCCGGTGCCCGTCGGGTGCGACGTGGCGTACTCGGTCAGGACGGGTGCCTCCGCGTCACCGCCGACCTCGTCGGCCGCGAACTCCTCCAACGCGGCGGGCGACTGCATGGACAGCGCGGGCAGCGACAGGGCCGAGATGAGCTCGGGCAGCGGGCTCTTGAGGTGGATCACGGCGGTCGCGTCGTCCGGCGCCTCGCAGCTGTCGTACTTGCCGGTGCCGTTGAGGGTCTCGACGTCGCTGGTGGCGAAGCCGCCGTTCACCTTCGCGTAGTAGTAGGCGAGGCTGTCGGACTGCAGGATCCCGGTGAAGTTGTCCCACCGCTCGAAGTTGAAGCAGACGGCGTCGGCGTTGAACGGCGTGCCGTCGTGGAAAGTCACGCCCTCCTTCAGGGCGAAGGTGTAGGTCAGGCCGTCGTCGCTGATCTCCCACGACTCGGCGAGCAGCGGTGCGGGGTCGGGGGTGCCCGGCTCCGTGCCGACCAGGCCCTCGAAGATCTGCCGCGCGACACGGAAGGTCTCCCCGTCGTTCGCCAGCGCGGGGTCGAGCCCGGCGGGGTCGCCCGAGGCCGCGAAGATGAAGCTGTCCGGCCCTTCACTGGTCGCCGCGTCCGTGGCGTCGTCGCCACCGGAGTCGCGCTCGCTCGCGGCGCACGCCGTCAGCGCCAGCGCCAGTGCGACGCTCGCGCCGCCTACCCTCACCCAATTCTTCACCGGGATCACCCTCCGTTGACGCGCCCATGGGGCGCGTGCCAGCAGCAGAAGTCGAAGGCTAGACCATTCAGGTCACGCAGCCGTTACGGGACAAAATGGACGCATGTCGCCCTCCGAGCTCTCCTCCGCCGGCTTCCACGACGTCCCTGCCGAGGCCGGCGGACGGGCCGGCCGGGCGTGGTGGGACGCCAATGCCGAGGAGTACCTGGCGGAGCACGGGGAGTTCCTCGGGCCGGCCGACTTCTGCTGGTGCCCGGAGGGTCTGCGCGAGGCCGACGCCCGGCTGCTGGGCGACGTCGTCGGGCGGGACGTCCTGGAGGTCGGCGCGGGCGCCGCGCAGTGCTCGCGGTGGCTGGTCGCCCAGGGGGCCCGGGCGGTGGCGACCGACGTGTCCGCCGGCATGCTCCACGCGGGGCGCCTGCTGGACCTGCGGACCGGCGTCGTGACGCCCGCGCTGCAGTCCGACGCCCGCGCCCTGCCGTTCGCCGACGGCTCCTTCGACACCGCGTTCACCGCCTTCGGCGCGCTGCCGTTCGTCCCCGACACCGCCCGCGTGCACGCCGAGGTGGCCCGGGTCCTGCGGCCGGGGGGTCGGTGGGTGTTCGCGGTGACCCACCCGATCCGCTGGGCGTTCCCGGACGACCCGACCGAGCGTGGCCTGACCGCCGTCCGCTCCTACTTCGACCGCCGCCCGTACGTGGAGACCGGCGACGACGGTGCGGTGCTGTACGCCGAGTACCACCGGACCCTCGGGGACCACGTGGCCGACGTGGTGGCGGCCGGGCTCCTGCTGGAGCGGCTCGTGGAGCCCGAGTGGCCGGCCGGGCACACCCGGACCTGGGGCGGCTGGGGCCCGGTCCGGGGGGCGCTCCTGCCCGGGACCGCGATCCTGGTCACGCGCCGGCCCTAGGTCCCGCGTCGCAGCCCGCCCGCCCGTCCCCCCGCCGCCGCCGCCCGCCCCGCCTCGTCCTCGCAGGGACGGGGCGGGGCGGGCGCAGGGGGGCACGACCGGACGGCCGGGCCACGCGTCAGTGCGCGACGGTGGCCTTCTCCGAGCCGGCGCCGGTGAGGGACCGGACCTCCATCTCGGCGAACTTCTCGGGCGACTCGTCCTTCTTCCCCAGGTGCGTCCCGATGAAGCCGAGCAGGAACGCCAGCGGGATGGAGACGATGCCGGGGTTCTCCAGCGGGAAGATCGCGAAGTCGACCGACGTGTTCTTGATCATCGACAGGCTCGCCCCGGTGACTGGGTCGACCTTGCCCGACACGACCGGCGAGAACGCGATGAGCACGATGCACGAGATCAGCCCGCCGTACATGCTCCACAGCGCCCCGGTGGTGTTGAACTTCTTCCAGAACAGCGAGTAGAGGATGGTCGGCAGGTTCGCGCTGGCAGCCACCGCGAAGGCGAGGGCGACCAGGAACGCGATGTTCTGGCCCTGGGCGAAGATCCCGCCGATGATCGCCAGGACCCCGATCACCACGACGGTGATCCGCGCGACCCGGACCTCCCCATCGGGGTTCACCTCGCCGTGCTTGATGACCGACGCGTAGATGTCGTGGGCGAAGGTGGCTGCCGCGGTGATCGTCAACCCGGCGACCACCGCGAGGATCGTCGCGAACGCGACGGCTGCGATGATCCCGAGCAGGATCTCCCCGCCGAGCGCGAACGCGAGCAGCGGTGCGGCGGAGTTCACACCGCCGGGTGCGGCCAGGATCGTGTCCGTGCCGACCAGGGCGCCGGCGCCGTAGCCCAGCACCAGCGTGAACAGGTAGAAGATGCCGATGAGCCAGATGGCCCAGACCACCGAGCGACGGGCCTCCTTGGCGGTCGGCACGGTGTAGAAGCGCATGAGCACGTGCGGCAGGCCGGCCGTCCCGAGGACGAGCGCCAGGCCGAGCGACAGGAAGTTCAGCTTGCTCGTCGCGGTGGCGCCGTACTGCTTGCCGGGCTCGATCAGCGCCTCGCCGCCCTCGCCGAAGCGGTCGACCGCGCCCTGGATGACGTCGGACAGGTTGAACCCGAACTTCGCCAAGACCCAGATCGTCATCACCGCGGCGCCCGCGATGAGCAGCACCGCCTTGATGATCTGGACCCAGGTGGTGCCCTTCATCCCGCCGACGAGGACGTAGAGGATCATCAGCGCGCCGACCACGACGACGACCAGGCTCTGGCCCGCCGACGACGAGATCCCGAGCAGCAGCGCGACGAGGCCGCCGGCGCCCGCCATCTGGGCGAGCAGGTAGAAGAAGATCACCGCGAGCGTGGCGATCGCCGCCGCCATGCGCACCGGGCGCTGCTTGAGGCGGAACGACAGCACGTCGGCCATCGTGAACTTGCCGGTGTTGCGCAGCAGCTCGGCGACCAGGAGCAGCGCAACGAGCCACGCCACCAGGAAGCCGATCGAGTACATGAACCCGTCGTAGCCGTTGACGGCGATCGCACCGGCGATGCCGAGGAAGCTCGCGGCCGACAGGTAGTCGCCCGCGATCGCCGTGCCGTTCTGCGGTCCGGTGAAGGACCGCCCCCCGGCGTAGTAGTCGGCCGCCGTCCGGTTGTTCTTCGACGCGCGGAACACGATCACGAGCGTGACCGCGACGAAGAGCCCGAAGATGCCGATGTTCACGGCCGGGTTGCCGACCTCGGTCGCCTCGGCGGCGAGCAGGGTGCCGTTCACAGGTCACGCCCCTCGATGCGCTGGCGGAGCTCGTCCGCGATGGGGTCCTGGTGGGTGTTGGCCCAGCGGGCGTAGAGCATCGTGATGACGAACGTCGACACGAACTGCCCGAGGCCGAACACCAGCCCGACGGTGATGTTGCCGGCCAGCCGCGTGCTCATGAAGTCCGTGGCGTACGCGGCGAGCAGCACGTAGACGAGGTACCAGGCCAGGAACAGCCCGGTCATGGGGAACACGAAGGTGCGGAACCTGCGGCGCAGGGCCTGGAACTCCGCGGAGCGCTGCACGCGTTCGTAGTCGGTCTCGGCGCGGTCGGCGCCGGGCGGGTGGGTCAGCTCGGACATGCTGTCTCCGGTTCGCGGGTGGGTGGCAGCGTTGCCACCGGGCCCACTGTGACGCACCGCCGCGGGCGAGCCCCGGCGAACCGCCGCGGCACGCCGGAGACCTCACGTCCCCGGCGCCCGTGCGGTCAGTGACCGGCTTCGTGCCAGCTCGAGCCGGTCCCGACGGACACGTCCAGCGGCACCGACAGGTCGCCGCCCGCCGACCCCATCTGCTCGCGGACCAGTGCCTCGACCTCCGCCCGCTCCCCCGGCGCGACCTCCAGCACGAGCTCGTCGTGGACCTGGAGCAGCAGCCTCGAGCCGAGGCCGCGGGTGGTCAGCTCGCGGTCGACGCCGAGCATCGCGACCTTGATGAGGTCCGCCGCGCTGCCCTGGATCGGGGCGTTGAGGGCCATCCGCTCGGCGGTGTCCCGCCGCTGCCGGTTGTCGCTGGTGAGGTCGGGCAGGTAGCGGCGGCGGCCGAGGATCGTCGCGGTGTACCCCGTGGCCCGGGCCTCGTCCACGACCCCGGTGAGGTAGTCGCGCACGCCGCCGAACCGCCCGAAGTAGTCCTCCATGAGCCCCGCGGCCTCGCCCACGGCGATGTCGAGCTGCTTGGACAGCCCGAAGGACGACAGCCCGTACGCCAGGCCGTAGGACATCGCCTTGATCTTGGAGCGCATCTCGCTCGTGACGTCCTCGGTCGCGACGCCGAACACCCGCGACCCGACGTAGCGGTGCAGGTCCTCCCCCGACCGGAACGCCTCGATGAGGCCCTCGTCGCCGGACAGGTGCGCCATGATCCGCATCTCGATCTGGCTGTAGTCCGCGGTGAGCAGCGTCTCGTAGCCGGGGCCGACGACGAAGGCGCGGCGGATCCGGCGACCGTCCTCGGTGCGGATCGGGATGTTCTGCAGGTTGGGGTCCGTCGACGACAGGCGCCCGGTCGCGGCGATCGTCTGCATGAACGTCGTGTGGATGCGACCGTCGTCGGCGACCGACCTCAGCAGCCCCTCGACCGTCTGCCGCAGCCGGATCGCGTCCCGGTGCGCGAGCAGGTGCTGCAGGAACGGGTGCTCCGTCCGCGCGTACAGGTCGGTGAGGGCGGCCGCGTCGGTGGTCCAGCCGGACTTGATCTTCTTGGTCTTCGGCATGCCGAGCTGGTCGAAGAGGACCTCCTGCAGCTGCTTCGGCGAGCCGAGGTTCACCTCCCGGCCGATCGCGGCGTAGGCGTCGGCGGCCTCGCTGGTGACGATGCCGTCGAAGTACCGCTCGAGCTCCACGAGGTGCTCGCGGTCCGCCGCGATGCCGGTGCGCTCCAGGCGTCCGAGCACGTCCACCAGCGGCAGCTCGACCTCGGTGAGCAGCCGGGCGGCACCCCGCTTGCCGAGCTCGGAGGACAGCACGTCGGTGAGGTCGGCGACGGCCGCGGCCCGTACCGCCGCCCGTCGGGCGTCGTCGCTGCCGTCCAGCTCCAGGTCCAGCGCGCCCTGCGCGCCGGACCCCGCGTCGGCCGTGAGCTCGCGGCGCAGGTAGGAGAAGGTCAGCTCCGCCAGGTCGTAGGCGCGCCGGTCCGGCTCGCAGAGGTAGGCCGCGAGCTCGACGTCGAAGGTCACGCCGGCCAGCAGCAAGCCGCGCCCCGCGAGCGCGTGCCCCGCCGCCTTGGCGCCGTGCACCGTCTTCGCCGCCGCCGGGTCGGCCAGCCACTCGGCGAGGGCCTTCTCGTCCGCGGGGGACACCTCCGCGAGGTCGACGACGGTCGCCTCCCCGCCGTCGTCCACCACCGCGACGGACCACGCGTCCGCGCCGACCGGCGTCCCCTTGCCCCGGACGTCGAGGGCGAGCCGGCGCCCGGCGCGTTCGCGCAGCCAGTCGCCCAGCGTCCCCTCCGCGGGCGTGACGAGCGTGAGCTCACCGGCCTCGACCGGCTCGGGGGGCGACGCCTCCGCGGCGACCATGGCGAACATCCGCTCGCGCAGGACCCGGAACTCCAGCGCGTCGAAGACGGTGAGCATCTCCTCGCGGTCCCAGGGCTGGACGGTGAGGTCGGCGGGCGTCAGCGGCAGCTCCACGTCGGTGAGCAGGCGGTTGAGCCGACGGTTGAGCAGCACCTGGTCGAGGTTGGCGCGCAGGGCCTCCCCCGCCTTCCCGGTGATCCGGTCCACGTGCGCGACGACGCCCTCCAGGCCGCCGTACGTGGTGATCCACTTCGCCGCGGTCTTCGGCCCGACGCCCGGGATGCCGGGGAGGTTGTCGCTGGACTCCCCGACCAGCGCGGCGAGGTCGGAGTAGCGCTCCGGCCCGACGCCGTAGCGCTCGGTGACGGCCTCCGGCGTCATGCGCCAGAGATCGCTCACCCCGCGGACCGGGTACAGGATCGTGACCTGGTCGTTCACGAGCTGGAACATGTCCCGGTCGCCCGAGCTGATCAGGACGTCCATCCCGGCGGCCTGGGCCTGGACCGACAGCGTGGCGAGGATGTCGTCGGCCTCGATGTTCGGCTTCTCCAGGACGGCGATGCGCATCGCGGCGAGCACCTTGCGGATGAGTGCCACCTGCCCGCGGAACGGCTCCGGCGTCGCGTCCCGGGTGCCCTTGTACTCGGCGTACTGCTCGGTGCGGAAGGTCGACCGGCCGGCGTCGAACGCGACGGCGACGTGCGTCGGCGACTCGTCCCGCAGGAGGTTGGCGAGCATGGACGTGAAGCCGTACA
Source organism: Cellulomonas aerilata (assembly GCF_007991755.1). Lineage (GTDB taxonomy): Bacteria > Actinomycetota > Actinomycetes > Actinomycetales > Cellulomonadaceae > Pengzhenrongella > Pengzhenrongella aerilata. The sequence continues at coordinate 135,549 of NZ_BJYY01000018.1, forward strand.
CCGCGTTCGTCGGCTCGCCGTTCACCGTGGAGAACTTGTCGACCGGCAGGGCGAAGAACGCCCGGAACGCCATGGAGTGCCCGTCGACGAGGAGCAGACGCGGTCGGGGACCGGTCGGGGCGGTCGCGGCAGGGGCGGCGTCTGGCTGGTTGTCGCTCACGGGTGCCAACCTATCCGCCATGACCGACACCGACGTCCTCGCCCGCCTCGCCACGGAGGCGGCCGGGTCCCTGCTCGAGCGGATGGGCATCAGGCTGCTGGAGGTGGGCGCGCAGCGGACGGTGGGGACCATGCCCGTGGCGGGCAACACCACGCCGTACGGGCTGCTGCACGGCGGCGCTTCGGTCGTGCTGGCCGAGACGCTCGGCTCCTACGCCGCCGGGGCGCACGCCGGGCCCGGCCGGGTGGCCGTCGGGATCGAGGTCGGCGCGACGCACCACCGGTCCGCCCGGGAGGGTCTGGTCACCGGGACCGCGACCGCACTCCACCTGGGCCGGACGACGGCGTCCTACGAGATCGTGGTCGAGGACTCCACGTCCCGGCGGCTGGCCACCGCACGCCTGACGTGCATGCTGATCGAGGACCGGCGCGGCTCCTGACCGGCCGTGCCGTCCGCGCGCGTCCCCTCCGCCAGGGCCGTCGCCTCGGCCTGCGCCCGCGCTGCGGCCAGCTGCTCCGGGAGCCCGCGCAGGTCGACCGGACCGCTGACGGTGGCCGACCGCACCTGGCGGCGACGCGCGATCAGGTCCTCCAGGCCGCGGCCCGAGCCGCGGCGCGCGACGCCGGCGCCGACGGGGTCGCTCGCGAGCCGGCGCTGGAGCGCCTCGGTGGACACCACGCGGTGCGCCGCGGCGGGGGCGAACCCGAGCCGGGCGAGGAACCGCTGGACGCCGCGCGAGCCGGGCAGCGGGACGGCGAAGACCTGGGTGGCGCCGGTCTCGTCGGCGATGCCGAGCGCGCCGGACAGCAGGGCGTGCCCCAGCCCGCGGCGGCGGTCCCGCGGCCGCACGAACAGCGCCTCGACATGCAGGCTGACGTCCTCGGTGAAAGGGCTCGGCCCGACGACCCGCGCGAGCAGCAGGCCGGCGACGTCGCCGTCGAGCAGGCCGACGAGGGCGCGGCCACCGGGGGCCGCGAGCAGCGTCCCGAGCTGGTGCCGGAGCCGGTCGGCGTCGTTGCTGCACAGCTGTGCCCCGACCGCCGCCTCCGCGCGCGCCTGGAGGCACAGGTCGACGAGACCGTCGAGGTCCTCCGGGACCGCCACGCGCACCTGCACACCGGGACGCACGTCAGCGAGCCTCCTTCGTTCGGGTATCACGGTCGGGCCGACCGCAGAAGGTCCGCCACGCGGGTCGATCATGACAAATGCATAACGGTTCCGCACGGTGGGCTCGACGAGCCTAGAGCCTCGCAGACCCCGGACCATCACTCCACCAGGTGACACGGGCGCGCGAGGGCACGACGCCGGCCGCGTGGCAGGTGACATCCGCGACACAATCCGCACCTATGCTCCGTGTCCTCGACGGCCACGGCTGCTCGGCAACGGCGTCGAGACCCCTGTCAACCGATGGCCCCCATGACCGGACGGAGGTCCCAGGTGCGCCCACCCGCGACCATGGACCGATCCCGCGCTGCCCGTCAGGGCCTGCTCGCGCTGCTCCTCGCGCTCCTGGCGTGCCTGCCCCTGGTGCTCGGTTCCGCGTCCCCGGCCGGCGCGACCACGACGCCGTGCGCCGCCGACCCGGAGACCGCGTGCATCAACGGGACCCTGCGCACCGCCGCCGGTGCCCCGGCCGTCGGCGTCACGCTGACCGTCGAGGGGCCGGCCGGCGCCTCCACCGTCACCAGCGGGCCGGACGGCCGCTGGTCGGCAGCGGTCACCGAGGCCGGCGACTACACCGTCACCCTGCAGGAGGAGTCGCTGCCGGCCGGGGAGACGCTGCGCGACCCGGCGAACAACCCCCGCACCGTGACCGTCGAGCTGGGCAGCAGCGGCGCCGCGCTGTTCCCGCTGGGCACGCCGACCGCAGGCGGCTCCGGCGGCTCGGGCGGCTCGGGACCTGCGGCCACCCCGGCCCCGGGCGACAGCTCGGCCGATCCCGAGGGCGCCGAGCCCGGCGTGGACACCACCGCCACCGGCTCCTCCAGCGGCGGCAGCATCACGTGGGGCCGCGTCGCGCAGCAGGCGACCGCCGGCCTGGTGTTCGGCAGCCTGCTCGCCCTGGCGTCCATCGGGCTCTCGCTCATCTTCGGCACCACCGGGCTGAGCAATTTCGCCCACGGCGAGCAGGTGACCCTCGGCGGGATCCTGGCCTACGTCGGCGTGCAGACCCTGCACCTGCCGCTGCTCGTCGCCGGCGCGCTCGCGGTCGCGCTGGCGGGCCTGTCCGGCTACGTGCAGGACCGGTTCCTGTGGCACCCGCTGCGCCGGCGACGGGTCGGCATGACCCAGCAGCTCATCGTCACGATCGGGCTCGCGATCGCCCTGCAGTACACCTACCAGTTCTTCTTCGGCGCCAGTTCGCTGCGCATCGTCACGACGTCCCCGGAGACGGTCCGACTCGGGCCGGTGTTCCTCACCCAGCAGTCCGTCATCTCGATGGTCATCGCCGCGCTCGTGCTCGGCGGGGTCGCGTACTTCCTGGTCGGCACCCGCACCGGACGTGCGACGCGGGCCGTGTCGGACAACCCCGCGCTCGCCGCGGCGTCCGGCATCTCGGTGGACCGCATCATCCGGCTGGTCTGGACGGTCGGCGCGGCCCTGGCAGGCCTGGGCGGGGTCCTCATGGGCCTGTACCTCAACGCCACCGCCTGGAACATGGGCGGCACGCTGCTGCTGCTCATGTTCGCGGCGGTCACCCTCGGCGGTCTGGGCACCGCGTTCGGCGCGCTCGTCGGGTCGCTGGTGATCGGGCTGGTCGTGGAGATGTCCAACCTGGTGATCCCGTCGGACATGCGGTACGCCGGCGCGCTCGTCATCCTCATCGTCATCCTGCTGTTCCGTCCACAAGGCATCCTCGGCCGCGCCGAGCGCATCGGTTAAGCGGAGGTCGTCACCATGGACTGGACCCGGATCCTCACCAACGTCTTCGGCGAGCTGCTCGCGCCGACGACCGCCGCCTACGCGCTCGCCGCCGTCGGCCTCAACATCCACTTCGGCCTCACCGGGCTGCTCAACTTCGGCCAGGCCGGCTTCATGCTCCTGGGGGCGTACGGGTTCGCGATCTCCACGATCGCGGGCCTCCCGATCTGGGCGGCGCTGCTCGTCGCGATCGCGTGCTCGGTCGTCTTCGCCCTGATCCTCGGCATCCCCACGCTGAAGCTGCGGGGCGACTACCTCGCGATCGTCACCATCGCCGCGGCGGAGATCGTCCGCATCGTCGGCCGGTCCACCGCGCTGACGGACCTGACCGGGGCGTCCTCGGGCCTGCGCGGCAACAGCTACAAGGAGTCCTTCCAAGCGCTGTCGCCGTTCCCCGACGGCACCACCGACATCGGGCCGCTGTCGTACTCCAACAACGCCTCGAACAGCTGGTGGATCCGCCTGGTCGGCTGGGCGCTGGTCGCCCTGGCGTGCCTGCTGGTGTGGCGGCTGACCAACAGCCCGTGGGGTCGCGTGCTCAAGGGCATCCGCGAGGACGAGGACGCCGTCCGCTCGCTCGGCAAGAACGTCTACGCCTACAAGATGCAGGCGCTGGTGCTCGGCGGCGTGATCGGCGCGGTGGCTGGGATCGTCTACGTCCTGCCACGAGCGGTCCAGCCGGACTCCATGGGCCGGCCGATGACCTTCTTCGTGTGGACCATCCTGCTGCTCGGGGGCGCGGCGACGGTGTGGGGCCCCGTGCTCGGGTCGATGATCTTCTGGGCCGCGCTCATGCTGATCAAGTCCGTCATGCGCTCCACCGTCCCGGACACCGTCATGCGCACCGAGCAGATCGAGCAGTTCGGCTGGATCGTCGTGGGCGTCACGCTGATGATGCTGGTGATCTTCCGACCACAGGGGCTGCTCGGCGACAAGAAGGAGCTGGCGATCAATGTCCGCTGACCCGACCGTCCCGGTCACCCACGGCGCGACGGCCCTCGCGGCGCCGTCGTCCCCCTCGCGCGCGGCCGACCTGCGCACCCGGTTCGCCGCCGTCGAGCAGGCGCCCGGCGCACCCAAGCCGGACCCGATCGTCGTCGCCGACGGCGTCACGCGGCACTTCGGAGGGATGACCGCCGTCGACGTCGACCACCTCGAGGTCGAGCGCGGGGCGATCACCGCCCTGATCGGCCCCAACGGCGCCGGCAAGACGACGCTGTTCAACCTGCTCACCGGGTTCGACAAGCCCAGCACCGGCACCTGGACGTTCGAGGGCCGGTCGCTGTCGGGTGTGCCCGCGGCCAAGGTGGCACGGTCCGGCATGGTGCGGACCTTCCAGCTGACCAAGGCGCTGAGCCGCATGACGGTCATCGAGAACATGCGGCTGGGTGCCGCCGCGCAGCCCGGGGAGAACCTCGGCCGCGCCCTACTGCCGGGGCTGTGGCGCTCGCGCGAGCGGGAGATCACCGAGCAGGCCGAGGAGCTCCTCGCCCGGTTCAAGCTCGACGCCAAGCGCGACGACTTCGCCGGCAGCCTGTCCGGCGGGCAGCGCAAGCTGCTGGAGATGGCGCGCGCGCTCATGAGCAAGCCGACGATGGTCATGCTGGACGAGCCGATGGCCGGGGTGAACCCGGCGCTGACGCAGTCCCTGCTGGGCCACATCCAGGCCCTGCGCGACGACGGCACCACCGTGCTGTTCGTCGAGCACGACATGCACATGGTCCGGCACATCTCCGACTGGGTCGTGGTGATGGCCGAGGGCCGCATCGTGGCCGAGGGGCCGCCGGAGTCCGTGATGAGCGACCAGGCCGTCATCGACGCGTACCTCGGTGCGCACCACGACACGGACCTGGGCGACGACTCCCTGCTCACCGACGACGTCACCACCGCCCTGGAGGGGAAGCCGTGACCGCTCCCGTGACCAGCACCGCCGACCGCGACTCCACGCACCGTGGGGCGCCCGCCGGTGAGCCGCTGCTGGCCGCCACCGACCTGGTGGCGGGGTACCTGCCCGGCGTCGACATCCTCGGCGGCTGCGACCTCGTGGTGCACCCCGGGGAGCTCGTCGGCATCATCGGGCCCAACGGGGCGGGCAAGTCCACGCTGCTCAAGGCGCTGTTCGGGCTGGTGACCGTGCGCTCCGGCTCGGTCACGCTCAAGGGCGAGGACATCACCAACCACCGCGCCGACTCCCTCGTGCGCCGCGGCGTCGGCTTCGTGCCGCAGAACAACAACGTGTTCCCCTCGCTCAGCATCGAGGAGAACCTGCAGATGGGCCTGTACCAGGCCCCCAAGCGGTTCGACGAGCGGTTCGACTTCATCGTCGACCTGTTCCCCACACTCGGGGAGCGTCGCAAGCAGCGTGCCGGGTCGCTGTCCGGCGGCGAGCGGCAGATGGTCGCGATGGCGCGTGCGCTGATGATGGACCCGTCCGTGCTGCTCCTCGACGAGCCGTCGGCGGGCCTGTCCCCCGTCCGGCAGGACGAGACGTTCATCCGCACCCGCAAGATCAACAAGGCGGGCGTCTCGATCGTCATCGTCGAGCAGAACGCCCGCCGGTGCCTGCAGATCTGCGACCGCGCCTACGTCCTGGACCAGGGCCGCAACGCCTACTCCGGGCCGGGCCGCGAGCTGATGAACGACCCCAAGGTCATCGAGCTGTACCTGGGGACGCTGGCGACCGACGTCGAGGCGGCCACCGGAGGTCACTGACCTGGCCGTGCGGCGGACGCGACGAAGGGCCCGGTGGACGTCCACCGGGCCCTTCGTCATGCGCCCCGCCGGCCGCCGGGTGCCCTCACCCGGCGGCCGACCGCGCAGATCACGCCGCGGCTTCGCCCTCCTCGGCCTTCACCCAGGCGTTCTTGTTGTCCGGGCCGAACTGGTAGATCCCGATGAACGCCGACGACGGGTCGTTGCTGTCGTTGAACGCCCCGGCACCGGAGACGGTCTCGTAGTCGATCTCCTCGCCGTCCTCGAGCAGCTGCGCGCACTCCTCGAACGTCGAGCAGGCCGTGCCGCCCTCCGCACCGGACACCGCGGCCATGTTCTCCTGGATCGTCGGGCCGTCGGTGCCCTCGCCGCGGATCGCGGCCAGCGCGGACAGGATCACGGCGTCGTAGGACTCGGCCGCGTAGGAGTAGTCCGTCAGGTCCGGGTTGACGCCGAGCAGGCGCTCCTGGAAGTCCTCGCTCGGGAACGCGCCCGGCAGCGTGCCCTGCGCGCCCTCCAGCGTGCCGGGCTCGAAGTCCGCGCTGTAGTCGGCCAGGTTGCCGTCGACGAAGTAGAGCTTCGACGTGTCGAACCCGGCGGTCTGCAGCGCCGGGACGATGAGCTTGGTCTGGTCGAACGCGATGACGACGATCGCCTCGGGGCTGGTCGCCATGGCCGCCGTGACGGCGGACGGGATGACGTCGTCCGACGCGGGGTCGAACTCCTCACCCGGGTTGCCGTAGCTGACCTCGACGCCGGCCTCCTCCAGCGTGGCCGACGCGACGTCGCGCAGGCTCGTGCCGTAGTCGTCGTTGAAGACCAGGAACGCCACGCGGGTGTGGCCGTCGCCGATGATGAGGTTCGCCAGCGCGTTGCCCTGGACGATGTCCGACGGCGCCGTGCGGAAGTAGAACGGCGAGTAGCCGGACAGGTCGGTGGCGGTGTTGGCCGGCGAGATCTGCACGATCTCGGCGCCCGTGATGTCGTCGATGACGTTCCGGGTGACCGAGGAGGACGCCGCGCCGACGATGACGGAGACGTCCTGGCTGATGAGGTCGGTGACCGACTGGGTGGCGACCTCGGCGTTATCGGCGTCGGAGGAGTCGGTGTGCACGACCTCGACGTCCTGGCCCAGGACGCCGCCGGCTGCGTTGATCTCCTCCTTGGCGAGGTCCACGCCGGCGATCTCGGGCGGGCCGAGGAACGCGAGCGAACCGGTCTGCGGCAGGAGGGAGCCGACCTTGAGGGGTGCCGAGCCGGCCGCGGCGTCCTCGGTCTCGGTGCTGCCGGCGTCGTCGGTGCCGCCGCTCGAGCATGCGGTCAGCACCAGCGCGACGGTGCCCGCCAGGGCGGCCGCGCGCACTGCGTGGGTGGATCGGAACATAGAAGTGGTACTCCTCTGCTGAGCACTGCCGGGCGCGAGGCGGTCAGGGGGGACCGCCTCGGACTGTGCCGAGAAGGTACCTGGTGGATGTGTCCACCCTGTGACGCTTCTCATCTCACGGTGCGTCGTTGCGCAGTTGTGACCAAATGCCGCGGGCCCGGTCCCCCGCATGGGTGACCGGGCCCGGGTGTGCTCAGCCGCAGGTCAGCTCCCGCCGCCGACCTGCTCGATGACGGCGTCCGCGACCTCACGCATCGTGAGGCGGCGGTCCATCGACGTCTTCTGGATCCACCGGAACGACTCGGGCTCGGACAGGCCCATCTTGGTCATGAGCAGGCCCTTGGCCCGGTCCACGCGCTTGCGGGTCTCGAACCGCTCGGTCAGGTCGGCGACCTCGGACTCGAGCGCCGAGATCTGCGAGTACCGCGAGATCGCGATCTCCAGGGCCGGCAGCAGGTCCGCGGGGCTGAACGGCTTGACGACGTACGCCATGGCGCCCGCGTCGCGCGCCCGCTCGACGAGCTCGGTCTGCGAGAACGCGGTGAGCAGGACGACCGGGGCGACGTGGGCCTTGCCGATCCGCTCCGCCGCCGAGATGCCGTCCAGGACGGGCATCTTCACGTCCATGACGACGACGTCCGGCCGCAGCTCGGTGGCGAGCCGGACGGCGGTCTCGCCGTCGCCGGCCTCCCCCACGACGTCGAAACCCGCCTCGCGCAACGTCTCCACGACGTCCATGCGGATGAGGGCCTCGTCCTCGGCGACGACGGCGCGTCGGGCGGGCCGCTTGGGTGCGGCGGGCTCCGCCTGCTCCTCCAGGAGCGGCGGGAGGTCGAGCGGGACAGGCGTCGTCGCGTCCGGGTTCGAATCGCTGGTGGTCACGGGCACACCTTAGCGGCGGGCGGGACGCCAGGCCCCGAACCCCCGCGTCGCGTGGCGCACACGGTGCGCCGGACGCGGTGCGCCGGGGCGCGTCCGGCATTCGGTAACGTGGTCCGCGCGCGCCGCCCGCGGTGCGCGTGCCCCGATAGCCCAACCGGCAGAGGCGTTCGGCTCAAACCCGATCCAGTGTGGGTTCGAATCCCACTCGGGGCACCCCGCTCCGCACGGACCCTGCGGCCGGTGGCGGCCGAGCGCCGGCCTCCGTCAGTGGAGCGGTTGCACACCGATGACGGAGAGCAGCTGGAGCTTCTCGTAGCTCTCGGTACCCGGAGCGGCGGTGTAGACCAGCAGCGAGTGCGACCCGGCAGGGTCGATCAGGGTCTGGCAGGTGAGGTCGAGCGACCCGAGCTCGCGGTGGACGAAGTGCTTGACCTCGGGGGGCCGGACGCCGACCTCGTGCAGGTCCCAGATGTCGCGGAACTCCGCGCTGCGGGCGAGGAGGTCGTCGGCGAGCGCGGCCGCCCGCGAGGGCCGGCCGCGCAGCGTGATCACACCGCGAAGCCCGGAGACCCACAGCCGTGAGAGGAAGGCATGGTCCTCCCCGGCGTAGAGGTCGCGGCTGGACGGGTCGGTGAACCACCGGTACCCGATGCTGCGGGCGGGACCGGTCAGGCCGGCGGTGTCCCCGGTGAGTGCGACACCGAGCGGGGTCTGGCGCAGGGTCTCACCGAGCTCGGTGACGATCTCGGCGGGCGTGTCCTCCAGGCGGTCGAGGATGCGCAGCAGGCCGGGGCTGATGTGGTCGCCAGGCGTGCCCCGGTCGGGCGGGCGGTGCCCCGCCAACCGGTACAGGTGGTCACGCTCGGCGACCGACAGGCGCAGGCCCTGGGCGATCGACGCGATCATCTGCTCCGAGGGCTGGGGCCCGGCGCCACGCTCGAGGCGGGCGTAGTAGTCGGGCGACATGTGGCAGAGCACGGCGACCTCTTCGCGGCGCAGGCCGTCGGTCCGACGACGTCGACCGCGCAGCAGGCCCACGTCCTCGGGCTGCAGCGCGTGGCGGCGGTGGCGCAGGAACTGCGCCACTCCCGGTCGGTCGATCGCCATGCATCCTCCTGGGGTCGTCGTGACCGTTCTACGCCCCGGCCCTCGCCGGTAACCACTGACCGACCGGTCCTGGTTAACGCTCGCCATCGGGGCGAGTGTCGTCGTGTCATCACCACGACCCGGGAGCACACCCATGGCACGCAGACCTCTCGACATCACCGTCCCCACCCTGACCGGCAAGCGGGCGGTCGTGACGGGGGCCAGCGACGGCATCGGCCTGCGCATCGCCACCGCGCTGGCCGCCGCGGGCGCCGAGCTCGTGCTGCCCGTCCGCGACCTCGGCAAGGGCGGGGCGGCCCTCACGGCCATCCGCGCGACGGCGCCGGCCGCCACCGTGTCGCTGCACCCGATGGACCTCGCGTCCCTGGAGTCCGTCGCCACGTTCGGTGACGCGCTGCGAAGGGAGGGAGACCCCGTCCACCTGCTGATCAACAACGCCGGCGTCATGACCCCACCCGACAGGCGGACCACGGTCGACGGCTTCGAGCTCCAGCTCGGCACCAACCACCTCGGACACGTCGCCCTCGTCGCGCACCTCCTGCCCCTGCTCCGCGCCGGGCGTGCGCGCGTCACGTCCCAGGTCAGCGTCGCGGCGAACCAGGGCTCCATCAATTGGGACGACCTCAACTGGGAGCGCTCGTACGACGGCATGCGCGCCTACAGCCAGTCGAAGATCGCCTTCGGGCTCTTCGGGGTCGAGCTCGCCCGACGGAGCGCGACCGACGGGTGGGGAATCACCAGCAACCTGTCGCACCCCGGTGTCGCGCCCACGAGCCTGCTGTCCGCCCGCCCCGAGCTCGGACGCGCCGGGGACACCCGCAGCGTGCGCGTGATCCGCTGGCTGTCCGCCCGCGGCATCCTCGTCGGCACCCCGGAGACCGCCGCGCTCCCCGCGCTCTACGCGGCGACCTCGCCGGACGCGAAGGACGGCCACCTCTACGGACCCCGCGGTCCCGGCCACCTCGGCGGCGCACCTGCCGAGCAGTCGCTCTACACCCGCCTCCGCGATCAGGACGAGGCGCGCCGGGTCTGGCAGGTGTCCGAGAGGCTGACGACGACAAGCCTCACCCTCGGCTGAGGGTCGCCGGTGTGCGGCGACGCGTCCCTGATCCCGACGTGGGTCGCCCTGACGATCGCCTGCGCGGGCAGAGGCTCTCAGCGGTGCGGCACCGCGGCCCGGCTCTCGGCGGGCACGGGAGGCGAGGGGTGGTCGCGCTCGAGCTGCGCGCCCTCGACGTCGACGTCCGGGAGCACGCGGTCGAGCCAGCGCGGCAGCCACCACGCCTTCTCCCCCACCAGGTGCAGGAACGCCGGCACGAGCATCATGCGGACGACGAAGGCGTCGACGAGCACGCCGAACGCGAGCGCGAAGCCCATGGGCCGGATGACCGCGATGTGCGAGAAGACGAAGCCGGCGAACACGGAGACCATGATGATCGCCGCGGCGGTGACGACGGCCCGGCCGGCCCGGACACCCTCGGCCACCGACTGCCGTGCGGTCGCCCCGTGTGCGTACGCCTCGCGCACGCCGGAGGTCAGGAATAGCTGGTAGTCCATCGCGAGGCCGAAGAGGATGCCGATCACGATCGTCGGCAGGAAGCTCAGCACAGGACCCGGGTCGTGCACCCCGAACAGGTCACCCAACCAGCCCCACTGGAACACCGCCGTGACGGCACCGAACGTCGCCTGCAGCGACAGCACGAACCCGAGGGTCGCGACCACGGGCACGAGGATCGAGCGGAACACCATGACGAGGATGAGCATCGACAGGCCGACGACCAGTGCGAGGTAGCCCGGCAGCGCGTCGCTGAGCTTCTCGGAGATGTCGATGTTCGCGCTCGCGACGCCGGCGACGGAGAACGTCGCCTCCGGCTCGTCGACGGTCGTGGCGCGCAGCGTGTGGACGAGGTCCTCGGTCGACGGATCGTTGGGGCCGTCCTCCGGCAGCACCTGGAACGCCAGGACGGTCCCGTCCTCGTTCGCGCCGATCGGCGCCACCCCGCGCACGGTGTCCTGCTGCAGGAGCGCCGTGCCGAGCGCCGCCTGCGCGGTCGTGAGCTCCTGCTCGCTGACCCCGGCCGGCACGTCCGCGACGACGAGCAGCGGACCGTTGGCCCCTTCTCCGAACTCGTCGGCGGTCGTCCTGTACGCGGCGTACTGGGTGCTGTCGGTCGCCTCCTGGGACCCGTCCGGCAGGCCGAGGCGCATCGAGGAGGCGGGCAGGGCCGCGACGAGCAGCACCGCGACGCCCGCGACCAGCGAGAGCACCGCGCGCGGCGTCGACATCGGCCGGGCCGGTGCGCGCTTCCCGGCGACGGTCGCGGCACGCACCCGGCGCGGCAGCACGCGGTCGCCCGCGAGGCGCAGCAGCGCCGGGGTGAGGGTCACGGCGAGCAGCACCGCGACCGCGACGCTCGCCGCGGCCGCCGTGCCCATGAGCCCGAGGAAGGGAATCCCCGTGACGTTGAGGGCGAGGAGCGCGATGAGGACCGTGCTGCCGGCGAAGACGACGGCGTTGCCGGACGTCCCGGTGGCCAGTCCGATCGACTCCTCGACGGGCACGCCGCGGCCCAGCTGCCGGCGGTGGCGGTTCAGCAGGAACAGCGAGTAGTCGATGCCCACCGCCAGCCCGAGCATGAGCCCCAGGACCGGCGTCACGGACGACATCTCCACGACGCTGGAGAAGGTCAGGGTGGCCAGGGCGGCGACGCCGACGCCGAGGAGCGCGTTGAGCAGCGGCAGACCGGCCGCGACGACCGATCCGAGCATGACGAGCAGCACCACCACCGCGACAGCGACACCGATCACCTCGGACGCGCCACCCAGCACCGGCACGCCCGACGCCAGCTCGTTGGAGAAGGCGACGTCGACACCGTCGGGGGCGGCGGCCTCGACCGCCGCCATCACCGCGTCCTTGGTCTCCGGCGTGACGTCGAACTGCGGGTCCTCGAACACGACGGTGGCCAGAGCCGCCGAACCGTCGGGCGAGACCTGACGGATCTCGGCCGCCATCTCGAGCAGTGTCCGCCCCGCCTCGAGCTGCGGCTCCTGCGCCCGGAGCTGCGTGCGCCCCGCCTCCAGCTCGGTGAGCCCGGCCTCGATCTGGGCACGGCCCGCGTCCACCTGCGCCTGCTGCGCCTCCAGCTGGGCGCGCGCAGCCTCGAGGGCAGCCTCCGGAGTCCCCTGGGCCGAGCTCGCCTCGAGCTGCGCGCGGGCGGCGTCGATCTGCGCCTGCGCAGAGTCGAGCTGCGCGCCGCTCGCGTCGAGCTGCGCCTGCCCCGCATCGAGCTCCGAGCGCCCCTGCTCGAGCTGCCCCGCTCCCTCGACGAGCTGCGCTGCCTGCTGCCCGCGCTGGGCCTCCGTCGCGAGCGGGTCCACCACCGTCTCCACGCCGTCGACCCCGGCCGCGTCGGCGAGGGCCGCCGTGATGCCGGCGCGCTGGGCATCGTCGAGCGCCACGCCGCTCGCGGAGGAGAAGACGACGGTCCCGGTGCCACCGCTGCTGTCCGGCAGCTCGTCCTGGAGCCGCTGCGTCAGCCGGTCGGTCGCGGTGCCGGGGATGCTCACCGTCGACACGAGCGCCCCGCCGAAGCCGAGGAACGCCGCACCGGCGATCAGTAGGGCGACGAGCCACGCCCCGATCACGCGCCCGGGGTGGCGTGCCGAGGACCGGCCGAGTCGGTAGAGCAGTCGTGCCATGGCGGTCTCCGCGGGATTCGTCGGGCTCACACGACGCTGCGACGTCGAGATGGATCCCCACGATCGTAGGACGCTAAGTTGATACGTGACATCAGGTCGCTGCGCCCGCGGACGTGAACTTGATCTCATCCATCAGCGATAGCCTCCCCACGTGACGGACGACGGGGCGGCGCTGACGCCGGCGGGCGGGCTGCGCCGCGACGCGCAGCGCAACCGTGACCGCATCGTCGCGGCCGCGCGGGAGCTGTTCGCCGCGCGTGGACTGACCGTCGGCTTCAACGAGATCGCCCACCACGCCGGGGTGGGGGTCGGCACGGTCTACAACCGGTTCGCCGACAAGGACGAGCTCATCCGCGCGGCTCTGCAGGAGCCTGCGCGCGAGCTGCTGCGGGTCGCCGCGGAGGCACGCGCGACCGAACGCGCCCGCGACGGCCTCAGGCTCCTGCTGGACCGGATCGTCGCTCTTCTCGCCGCGAACCTCGGCCTGCGCGACATCGTCCTCACCTTCGACGAGCGCACCGTGCCCGAGCCGGGCCCCGCGATCGGCGAGGCTCTCGGGGACCTGCTCGCGCGCGCCGCGGCGGAGGGCGACCTGCGTGACGACGTGACGACGCACGACCTCGTCGTGCTCTTCTGGATGGTCACCGAGGTCGCCCGGCACACGCCCGACCACCCCACGACCTACCGCCGCTACCTCCAGCTGCTCGTGGACGGACTGACGACCAGCGGGGCACCGCTGGACGTGCCTGCCTCGCCCGAAGCCACCGGCGAGCTGTCGCGGCTCTGGGCGTCGCGGGGCCGGTGAGCAGCACGCCGCAGCCGGGCGCGGCCGCCATGCGAGTCCCGCGGTGGGCACACCGACGACCGCTGGTCAGCCGGCGACGGGCACACGCTCCCAGGTGAAGAGCGGGCCGCGCACCGGGTTCACGGTCAGTCGCAGGTACTCGAAGGGCAGCGTCTCGCCGTGCACGACGATCCGGGTGAAGTTGTCCAGCCCGAGCGGGTTGTCGGCGAGGTAGACGTGGGAGTCGCCCTGCAGCAGCAGCACCTCGCCGTCGAACGACGCGGTCCTGGCGGCGATCCGGTCGACGATCTCCTGCTGCCCGCTGGTCGGCTGCGGGAACCACGTGTCGGCCTGCATCGCGAGCACCACACCGCGGAGCCGGGCTTCCTGCGCCGCGTCGAACGTCTCGTCGACCCAGGCCACGGTTGCGGCGACGCGCGCCTGCACCTCGGCCGTCTGCTCGGCGGTCGGCGTGGACAGGCCCAGTCCGGACCACGGCGCGAGGCCGTTGTCGCTGCCGACGACGTGGAGGGTGGCCACGGCGACGCGCGACTCGAGGATCCGGACGTTCTCCACCAGCTGGGCCTGGTGCTCCGCGCGGGCGGGGCGTCGTCCGAGCAGCTCACCGGGCTCGGCGAAGAACGTCCGACGCACGGCGTCGAGGCGCTCGAGAGGCTGGTACGCGCCGTTGTTGACGCGGTGGCAGTCGGTCCACTCGTTGTCGCCGGGAGTGTAGACGACGGGGTCCTTGAAGTCCCGGAACATCGCGAGCGCAGCGGCGAAGCGCTCGTCGGTGCAGGTGGTGCTGCCGCTCTTGATGTCACCGACGTGGAGCGCGAGCCGAACATGGGTGTCGTGATTGATCGCGTCGACGAGAGACCCGACCGACGCCTCCTGCTCGATCCCGTACGGGACGTCACCGACCACGGCGATAGTCAGCGGGCGCGCGGACCGCTGCGCGGCCGTGCGGTCGTCCACGGCGTGGGCGGAGGTCCCGCCCACGAGGGTGATCACCACAGCGGCGACGACCGCGAGGGAGTGACGGGCTGACGGCATGACGTGGTTCTCCTCGGTTCGGGGCTGGGACGGGGCGTGCACCGCTGCGGGTCGGGAACGCTCGAGGACCGGTCGCACGGGGGTCACTCGTCGACCGGCACGGGGATCGTGAGCGTCGCGAGGACGGCGCCAGGGGCGTCGACCGAGACGGGGAAGGCCGACCGGTCCTGGGCGACGGCCGCCCCGGTGCCCGTCACGACCAGCGTCGACCCAGCCACCGGTGCACTGGCAGCGCCGACCCACGTCCTCGTCCGTCCGAGCACGGGACTCCCCTTCGTCGGGTGCCCGCGGCGTGCGAGCACCGCCCACGGTAGGAACGGCCGGTGGCGGGACCATGCCGTCCGGGTGAACGGACAGCGGCTGCCTCCCGTCGGTGCGGGGCGAGGCCGGAGGCGTAGCCGCGCCCTGCTGCATCGCCCGGGGCGACGCCCCGACCCGACCCGGTTCTCGGCTGGTCCTGGCGCCACGCGCTCAACGGCGCGAGAGGTCCGTGATGCTGGTCGGCTGGGGGTGGAGGTCCCTCGCGCTCGCCGGGCGGGCGATGAGGTATCCCTGCACGTAGTCGCACCCCAGGGTGCGCAGGTGCTCCATCTGCTCGTGGCGCTCGACGCCCTCTGCCACGACGGTGATGCCCATGGCATGCGCAGCGCCGATCACCCCGGCGAGCAGCAACGCCGAGGCGGGGTCGGTGTCGATCCGCGCGACGAGGCCTTGATCGATCTTCAGCGCGCTGAGCGGGAGCCGGCGCAGCATCGACAGCGACGAGTAGCCGGTGCCGAAGTCGTCCAGGTGCACCTGCACCCCGGCCGAGCGCAAGGCGGAGAGCTGCTCGGTGGCGGCGGCGACGTTGACCATCGTCGCCGTCTCGGTGACCTCGACCTGCAGTCGCCACGGCGCGAGGCCGTGCTGGCTGATGGCGTCCAGGACGTCGGAGGCCAGCCGCGGAGACGCCAGCTGCACCGGTGAGACGTTGATGGCGATCGACCACGCGACGCCCTCGTCCTGCCATCGCCGCGCCTGGGCGCAGGCGGCCGTCAGCACCCACCGTCCGAGTGCCGCGATCTGCCCGGACTGCTCCGCGACAGGGATGAACTCCCCCGGTGAGACGACCCCCAGCTCGGCGTCCGTCCACCGCACGAGCGCCTCGACCGAGACCACCTCCTGCGTACCGAGGTGCAGCTTGGGCTGGAAGTGGAGCTCCAGTCCGCCGCGGTCCAGTGCCGCACCCAGGCGCCGGCGGATGTCGGCATGGCGTCGCAGGACGGCGTCACCGTCTAGAAGTCGGCGAGCACGACCCTTGCCGTCACGCTTCGCCTCGAGCATCCCGGCGTCCGCGTGACGCAGCAGGACCTCCACGGTCGTCAGACCGGACTCGTCCGGCGCCGGCCGGCCGACGGCGACACCGACGGAGGACGAGACGTGCACCGGCATGCCCTGGATGACGAACGGGGTCTGTGCCAGGTGCACGACCCGGTCGGCCACGACCTGAGCCTCGTCGACGCTGACATCGACGAGGATGATCGCGAACTCGTCGCCGCCCAGGCGTCCGACCATGTCGCCGGTGCGCACGGTCCGAGCGAGCCGTTGACCGAACTGGACGAGCACCTGATCGCCCACAGCGTGCCCGAGCGTGTCGTTGACGACCTTGAAGCCGTCGAGGTCCATGAACAGCACCCCGACACGGTCCGCGGCCACGCCGCGTCCGAGCACCTCGGTGCCGTACTGCTGGAGCAGGAGCCGGTTGGGCAACCCGGTGAGCGGGTCGCGCATCGCGATGTCCTCGAACATGGTGCCGACCACGCGGAACAGCTCGGCCACCGGGACACCGCCGGGCGTGCCGTCCGCGCCCAGCACCAGGACGTCGTCGTACCGGACCTCCTCGTCCCGGTCCAGGATCGAGCGGGCGGCCACCCGCGGGTCGGCGTCCCAGGTCAGGACGATGTCGCCGGTCGCCAGCACATCGCTGATCCGCGCCCGCGCCAGCAGGGGGCGGCCATAGCCCAGGCGCCCGCTGAGCAAGGTGCTCAGCCGGGCCCGCGACAGCAGCACAGGTTCGCCGTCGACCACCACCACCACGGCACGCAGCCGAGGATCGTCACGCAGGGCCTGCTCGGCGTCGGCGACCCGTGCGGTGCTGTCGAGCTCTGGGCACCGGTACGCCAGATCGCCCACGGCGAGCACGCCGCCGGCACGCCCGGTCGGCTCGAGGATCGGCGTCGCGCTGCGGCTGCTCACGCCGACCTCATCGACAGGAGGTCCCGCCAGGCGCACGAACGCGACTCGTTTCGCTCGTTCGGGGCAGCGCCCCCGTGCGACGGGCTGCGCACACCGGCGCCTAGGCGGTGACGCACGGCGCCTCGACCTCGTGTCGTGCGAGCCTGCCCGTGCGGACACCCCACGCGCGTCGTCGCCGACCACCTCGCTCGGCACGGCCGAGCCGAGCCGAGGCACTCCCGGTGGTCCTGGTGCGGTGCGCCCGCCGACGTGCTGGAGGCGGCTCGGTGAGCGCGCCGGCGTCGGGTGCTCGGGGAGCGCCTCAGCGTGGATCGGGTCCGTCAGCGCCGGTGGGGCCCGAGGTGCTCGAGGAGAGCCCCTTGACGTTGCTCATCGGGTTCTTGCTCCGGGCAGGGGTGGAACCGGGCGGTCAGGCCTGCGCCGGCAGCAGCTCGGCCAGCAGGGTCTCGATACGGCCGCGGATGTCGTCGCGGACGCGGCGGACGGTGTCGAGGTCCTTGCCGGCGGGGTCCTCCAGCTCCCAGTCCTCGTACCGCACGCCGGGGAAGTACGGGCAGGCGTCACCGCACCCCATGGTGATGACGACGTCGGAGGCCTGGACGGCGTCCGCGGTGAGGACCTTGGGCTTCTCGGCGGTGATGTCGATGCCCTCCTCGGCCATGGCGGCCACGGCGGTCGGGTTGATCTGCTCAGCAGGCATGGAGCCGGCCGAACGGACCTCGACGCGCCCACCCGACAGCGCCGCGGCGTAGCCGGCGGCCATCTGGGAGCGGCCGGCGTTGTGGACGCAGACGAACATGACGGACGGACGATCGGACATGGGGGGCTCCTTGCCGGGTGGGCCCGCGGTGCACGGGCCGGTGACTGTGGTCAGGACGTGGGGACGAGAGAGGGGGCCAGGTGCTCGACGCGGTGGGCGATCTCCTGCAGTGCCTCGTCGAAGGCCTCGGGTCGGCCGGTGCGGAGCGGGTCCGGGATGGACCAGTGGACGTCGACCGGGATGGTGAGCTCCTCGTGCGCACGGTCGCACACGGTGACGACCAGGTCCTCCGGCCCGTGCGCGTCGGCCACGTGCTGCGGCCGGACCTCGGGTACGTCCAGCCCGTGCCTGCGAGCGGTGTCCAGGACCCCGGGCGCGATGGCGGCGGCAGGGTGGGTGCCGGCCGACTCGGCAGGGATCGCACTGGCGCGCCGCCACAGTGCCACCGCGAGGTGGGACCGGGCGGAGTTCGCGGTGCACACGAAGAGCACCCGCCTGGCCGGGCGCACCAGCGGGGATGCGAGGCGGTCCAGACTTCCCGAGACCAGGTGCACGTAGGACCGTCGCCGATCCCCTTCCGACCGCGACCGCCCCACGACACCCTCGCGCTCCAGCACCTTCAGGTGATGCGCGAGCAGGTTCGACGGCATGCCCAGCGCCTGAGCCAGCTCGGACGGCGACGCGTCCCCCAGCGCGAGGGTGTCGACGATCCCCAGCCTGGCTGGATCGGCGAGGGCGGCGTGCAGCACCGCACGCTGTCGCAGGTTCTCGGCTCGGTCAGTGCTCATTGCCTCAATATTGACTGACCTACCTCCGGTGGTCAAGCATGTCGCCCATGCCCGCAGAGCCGGTCCCACCACCCCAGCCCACCTGGTCGCGGCGCCTCGGCGCGGAGTTCGCGGGCACCGGCCTCCTGGTCACGGTGGTCGTCGGGTCCGGCATCGCGGCTGAGCGGCTCTCCCCGGACGACGTGGGGCTGCAGCTGCTGCAGAACAGCCTCGCGACCACCCTCGGTCTCGCGGTCCTCATCCTCGTCCTCGGCCCGGTGTCCGGGGCTCACCTCAACCCGGTCGTCTCACTGGCCGACTGGTGCCTCGGACGCCACACCGGTGGTCTGTCGCTCCGCGGTGCCGGCGCGTACATCGCGGCGCAGACCGCCGGGGCGATCAGTGGTGCCGTACTGGCCAATGCCATGTTCGGTGTGCCCCCAGCACTGGCCACGACCGTACGCACGGGTGGCGGCCTGCTGGTCGCCGAGGTCGTAGCCACCGCTGGGCTCCTGGTCGTGATCCTCTCCCTGACCCGCACCGAACGAGGCAGCCTCGTCGCCCCGGCGGTCGGCGCGTACATCGGCGCCGCCTACTGGTTCACGAGCTCCACCTCGTTCGCGAACCCCGCCGTGACGGTCGGCCGGATCTTCACCGACAGCTTCGCCGGGATCGCACCCGGCTCGACCCCGGCCTTCGTCGTCGCCCAACTCCTGGGCGCCACCATCGGCGTCGCGGCGGCCGTCGCTCTCTACCCGCTCTCGCAGGCGCGCAGCCGCGCAGGGGCGCGACCCGGATCCGAGACCGTCGCACGCCACTCGTAATCGAGGCCCGCCGCTTCCGCGCTTCGGCTGCCCGCATCTCGGCGGACGTCGAGTTGACGCGCTGCGGCGGGGACACCCCGCTCACCCTTAGCCCGGGGCGCACGGTCGTGGACACGGGCGGGCTCCCCGCACACGCGCCGGGGGGCCGCCGGCGGCTCAGGCGCGCAGGGCGTCGTCGATGCTGTCGTGGACGGTGAAGACCCGGTCCAGCGAGGTCATCCGCAGGATCTTGAGGACGACGGGCGCGGGTGCGGCCAGCTCCAGGCGAGCCTCACGTCGCACCGCCTTCTTCAGCGCGCCGACCAGGACTCCCAGCCCCGTGGAGTCGGCGAACCTCACCGCTGCCAGGTCCAGCAGCAGGTCGACGTGGCCGGCGTGCAGAAGGTCCTCGAGCCCGGCGCGCAGCGAGGGTGCGGTGTGGGCGTCGAGCTCGCCGGCGAGGTGGACGATGGTCCGCTCCCCCGGTTCAATGCTCCGGATCGGGTCCAGGTCGCTCACCACTGCACATCCTCGCTCTCGGCCGGCCACTCCCACCGGCGTCACCACACGTGCCTGTGGTCGAGTGTGCCGCCAGGGGGCGACGCGGCGGGTTCGACTGCTCCGGGTGCGCGTGGAAGTCACCCGGGGCCGACCCCGATCGGCCCAGCCGCACCCGTCGCAGACGGCGGCCGCGTCCGACGTCGAACAGGCCCGGGACGGCGGCGGCGTACCGGGCGACCGGTGCGGGGGTCGGGGTCGACGGTGGCGGGTGCCGAGCGGCCGTTTCGCACCGCGATGGGGCGATGCCGCACAATCAGGTCATCCACACCGCTCCGTCGGGTGACGCACGCACGATCGTCGTTCCCGCCACCGGAGAGTCATCGGCGGGATCGAGCACCCGGACGTCGGTGCCCGTCACGGATGTCAGGGCGGATGGCCCTGGCTCCGCAGCACCGACCACCGAAGAAGGGCTTGTCTTGACCAGTCGCACCGAATGCCAGACGGAGGGCAGCGACGCGCGCCAGGCGAGCGCTCCGCTGGTCGCGGCCGAGGCCGGGACCGCCCGTGTCGCCGCGCCGGCGGACAGGCTCTCGCGCCAGCACCGCCTCGTGATCGCGGTGCTGATGGTGGCTGCGTTCACGGTGATCCTCAACGAGACGGTCATGAGCGTCGCGTTGCCGGTGCTGCAGGACGACCTCGGCGTCGCGCTGAGCGTCGCCCAGTGGCTGACGACGGCCTACATGCTGACCATGGCCGTCGTGATCCCGCTCACAGGGTTCTTCATCCAGCGCGTGCCCACCCGAAGGCTCTTCGTGCTGGCGATGAGCCTGTTCAGCGCCGGCACCCTCGCGGCAGCGGTGGCCCCCGGGTTCGTGGTGCTCCTGGCGGCGCGGGTCGTCCAGGCGTCCGGCACGGCGATCATGATGCCGCTGCTGATGACGACCGTGATGACGCTCGTCCCGGCCGCGCGACGCGGCCTGATGATGGGCAACATCTCGATCGTCATCTCGGTCGCGCCGGCCCTGGGGCCGACTCTCTCCGGCTTCGTCATCGGCCGGTTCGGCTGGCGAGGGATCTTCCTCGTCGTGCTGCCGATCGCCCTGGCCACGCTCGCGCTCGGGGCGAGGTGGTTGGTCACCGTCTCCGAGACGTCGCGCGCTCGCGTGGACCTCGTGTCGGTACCGCTCGCCGCGCTCGGCTTCGGCGGTCTCGTCTACGGGATGGCGAGCATCGGCGAGGCAGCGGAAGGAGGGGCGGCCATCCCGGTCTGGGCGCTGTTCACCGTCGGCGGCGTCTCGCTCGTGCTGTTCGTCGTCCGGCAGCTGGCCCTGCAGCGCGAGGACCGCGCCCTGCTGGACCTGCGGGTCTTCCGGTCGTCGCTGTTCGCCATCTCGATGGGCGCGATGCTGCTCGCCACCGCGACGATGTTCGGGGCCTTCATCCTCCTGCCCCTGTTCGCCCAGCGCGGGCTCGGGTTGGCGCCGCTGCAGACCGGCCTGATCACGCTGCCCGGTGGCTTGATGATGGGCCTCGCCAGCCCCTTCGTGGGCCGCATCTACGACGCCCACGGACCGCGCGTCCTGCTGGTGCCTGGCGTCACCTTGATCAGCGGTGCCCTGTGGGTCCTGACGACCGTCAGTGCGACCACCTCCACGGCGCTGCTGGTGGCCACGAACGTCGCGCTCATGGTGGGCCTGGCCGCCACCTTCACGCCCCTGATGACAGCCGGCCTCGGATCGCTCCCGCCCCGGCTCTACTCGCACGGCAGCGCAGTGCTGGGCACCTTCCAGCAGGTCGCCGCCGCGGCCGGCACAGCGCTCTTCATCACCGTGGTCGCCGTCGTCGCGACAGCCGCAGGCAGCGACACCGCCGAGGCCGCAGGGACGATCGCCGGCGTCCGCGCTGCGTTCCTCGTCGCCGCGATCCTCTCGCTCACCCTGGTCCCCGCGGTGCTCTTCGTCCGCAGGCCGGCGTCGGGCACGCCGACCGCCTCCCTCCCGCACTGACGGCCCACGGCGCTCGACGCAGACTGCGCTCCGCCTGGGCACGACGCGCCCGCGGGACGGGCACGTCGCGCTCCGGCCGGCCGAGTCGCTGCCGGTGCGGGTGAGGCCTCACGCGCACCCGTCATCGGGGACGAGTCGCCCGGGCGGCCCACCCTGGTGGGCGCCGTGTGGTCAGCGGCCGGGACGTGGCGCTCTCAGCCGGCAGCGACGAACCCGTCCTCGTCGGGCGAGGCGGAGACGGCCCATACCCGGACGTCCTTGCCCGTCCCGTGATGGTCCTTCTCGTGGACGCGCACGACGCCGTCGTGGACGTCCTCGCCGTCGCCGCAGATCTCGTGGTCCCCGGTGGATCCTTGGGTGTGCATCGTGATGGGTCCGGCGAACGCCTCGAGCGTGGCCGGTTCCTTGCCCTCGAGCTCGGTCACCGCGTACGGAACTCCCGAGACGATCATGGCCGGTCTGGAACTCGTCATCGCGCTGCCTCTTCCCTAGCCGGCGTCGGAGGCAGCTGCCTCGTCGACCGTGCGTCGCCAGGGTGCGCCCCCGCGTCGCCGATAGCAAAGATCGCCCGGCACGGATCCTCGACGACGGCCCTGGGCCGGGGGCGCACGGATGTGGGTGCGGTCGGGCGCCGGTGCTGCGACGGGACACGACGTCGTGGCGGCCGGCGCGGGGAGCGAGCAGCCCACGACGCCACCCTTCGCCATCCCCGGCGGCGTCCTGGGTGGCCGCGGTCCGCCCGACGGCGCACCCTGGACGTGCGTCCCGCACCCCGCGAGCCACCTCGACCGACCCGCTGGAGACCCATGTCCCTCGCCATCAGCGCGCGAACGGAGCTCGTGCGCGAGGGACGCCGCTGGGTGACCGCGCAGGCGGTCCGCTGCGGCGCCTCACCGGCGGCCCTGGCGACGATCACCCTCCTGTCGAGCGAGCTGGTCGCGAACGCGGTGCTCCACGGGCCCGCCGACGGCGCCATCGTCGTACGAGCCCGCGCCGCCGGTCCGGTGTTCCGGGTCGAGGTGGACGACGACGGACACGCCTCACCGCGGGTGCGGCACGCTGCCCCGGGCGACGCGGGGGGTCGCGGCATGTTCCTCGTCGACGCCCGCGCCGCGCGGTGGGGCTGCTACCAGCGCTCCCCGTCCGGGAAGACGGTGTGGTTCGAGGCCCGGATGTGACGACGGCCGGGTCGGCGAGCGATGACTCCCCGACGCGGCACGGGTCTTCCCCGGTGACACCGCGACGAGGTCCGTCCTGCGGTCGCCGCCTCACGGTGGGCGGCGGGCGGGGACCCGTCACAGCGCGAAGGAGCGGACATGGCTGCCACCGGGCCCCTGGACATCACCTTCACCGCACGGCTGGGCAAGGTGCGGCCGGGCGACACGTGGACGTGCGTCCAGCTGCCGGGGTCGGCGGAGGTCTTCGGCACGCGTGGTCTGGTCAAGGTCGCCGGCACCGTGGACGGTCACCCGTTCACCGGAGCGTTCATGGCGCTGGGCGACGGCACCCACAAGCTCCCGGTGGCAGCCGCCATCCGCAGGGCCGCCGGCAAGGACGACGGCGACGAGGTCGAGGTGCACCTCACCGAGCGGCTGAGCTGAGCACACCACCTCGGCGGCACCTGCCGCCCGTCCCGACCGTCTCGACAGGGAGGCGTGCGGCGCCGACCGGGTCCGCTCAGCCGGGCAGGCGGTCGACGACCAGGTGCAGGCCGGCGGGGCTCCGCATCCCGTAGACGTCACGCAGGGTGGCCACGACGAGGCGGGCGGCGTCCGCGGCAGTGGCCGGCGGCACCGGGGCGGCGTCGTCCACCCTCTGCCGCAACCGATCAGGCAGACCGTCGGGCGCCGGCCCGTACCACCGGTACATGTGCCAGTCGTCGAGCTCCTCGGGCGGCTGCCAGCCGAGCGCGAGCAGCCGGCGCTGCTGCTCCTCGTCCCAGGGGTAGCCGCCGTCCACCCCCGGGTCCCCCACGGGACCGCTGCACTCGGCGTCGAGGTACTCGTTCTCGCGCGCGAGCTGGACGAGCGGCCGGTCGCGGACCGTGATCCGCTGCCTGCGCAGCCGGCCGAGGACTCCGCGGCTCGGCGGGTCCTGCGGGGGCGGACCCGGGGGCGGCTCCGGCGGCTCGAGGGTGACGAACCCTTGTCGGTGCAGGCCGGCGAGGTGACCGACGAGCACCGACTCGACCTCGGCCCAGTCGTCGGTGCGCAGGACCTCGTCGATCGTCACGCCCGACCCCCCGGGACGCCGTCGGCACCGGAGGGCGCCGGCACGACCGGCGAGACGTCGGAGTCCGGCGCGACCTCGCCGTCGGCCGGCAGGAGCTCCACGAGCATCGACCACACCTCCGTGGAGCGGACCGGTCGCAGACCCGAGCGCCCGTCCTCCAGCGCGACGACCTCCGCGAGGCCGTGCGGGGTGGCGAGCACGGAGAACCGGCGACCGGCCGGCTCGCCCGCGGGGTCCACCCACAGCGCGGCGAGGCCGTGCAGGCGCACCCGACCGGCGCGCACGTCGTCGACGGCCGCCTCCCAGCCGTCCGGCACGTGGGCGAGCAGCGCGTTGGCCGCGAACGCCCGCTCCGGACCCACGAGGGCGCCGACCGTGTCCTGCGGGACGTCGAGCACGTCACCGGGGAGCAGCGGGCGCGGCGCGAGCGGCATGAGCCGGGCGAGCGTGGGGACCACGAGCGAGGGCGGCACGGCGAGGAGGTCGTAGGCGTCCTCCCCCACCTGCGCGGCGAGCGTCGCGGTGTCCGCCGCGGCCCACACCCGGTGCAGCTCGGAGCCGGACGGGCGCGTCATCGCGAGCTCGACGTGGACGCCGGCTCGGGACAGGCCCGCGAGCACGGCGACGACGTCGCCGTCGATGCCGTCCGTGGTGAGGACCCCTGCCGTCCGCAGCGCGGCGACGTCGCCCGCGTGGAGGGAGTCTGGGGCCACCCCCTGTGCGAGGGCGAGGAGGGCCGCCAGCTCCGCCGTGGAGGCCCGCAGGCGCCCGGTCGGCCGGTCCAGGACCACGCTCACCGCAGGCTCAGGCTCTCGGCGCACGCGCGGAGAACGGGCGCGACGGCGGGGTAGTCCGCGGTCGCCACGGTGCCGGTGAGGGTGACGCCCTGGTCCGCGAAGATGACCGCCCACTGCTCCATCGTGAGACTGCTCGCGCCGTCGACGACGTGGGTGGCCAGCCGCCGCACGCCGTCGGCGCCGGAGAGCGCCACCCGCTCGAGGTCGAGGAGCTGGTAGGCGTCGAGCGTGCCGGCCATGAGCCGGTCCGACCCCTGCTGCCAGTCGCGCAGGCCGGCGAGGCCCGAGACGTCGTCGACCGTGACGACGAGGTTCGGCCGGACGCCGGACGAGGCCGTCGGCGCGACGGCGAGCAGGGCGACCCCGACCGGCGGGCTGTCGAGGACGTCCCAGCCCAGCGGCAGTCCCACGGTCAGCGTCCCGACGGCGAGCGGGACCTCGGCCCTCATCGTGCGCCCTCCCGCTTCCCGGCGCGCCGCCGGCGGCGGTCCTCGCGCCGCTCCCGCACCTCACGCCTCTCCCGCGCGACGACGGGGCGGAGCCACGCGGGTAGTGCCCAGGCCGGGGCCGGCAGGAAGAGCGCACCCCAGAAGAACACCGCGGCACCGACGAAGAAGGCGACGACGGCGACGACGGTCAGCGCCACCAGGTCGACGGCCCCACCGATCCGCAGCAGGGCGGCCGCCACGAGCATCAGCCCGATCCCGGGCATGCAGAACAGCCAGCCCTGCCGGGAGAACTGCTCCTGGGCCCACGCCCGTCCACCGCTTCGCCCACGGCGTCGCCGGACGGACGCGGCGAGCACGCCGGCGCCGGCGGCGAGGAGGACGACGTCGAGCAGCATCAGTCCCACAGCCCGTCCCACGCGTCGCCGATGGCGTCGCCCGCGCCGGAGGCGGCGTCGCCGAGGAACTCCCCCACGTCCTCCGCGGCGTCGCCGACCACCTCACCGGCGTCGCCGGCCACGTCGACGAGCTGGTCCCCGACCCACTCCCCGACGCCGGCGCCGATCGCGCCACCGATGACACCGCCGACGACACCACCCACGACGGTGCCGACCGGCCCGGCGAGGCTGCCGATCCCGGCACCGAGCTGCGCGCCGGCCACACCGCCGGCCCACGCCCCCGCGCCGGTCGTGGCGCCCTTGGTGGCCGCGCGGGTGGTCCGCTCGGCGGTGCCCATGCTCGGGTCGTCGCTGTCCTCCCGCCACTGGCCGACGGCGCTGGTCACGGAGGTGAGGCCGACACCGAGCCGCCCGGTCCACCTGCCCACCGCGTTCCACCGTCCCCGGGGGGCGGTCATGCCCTGCTGTGCCTGGTAGTTCGTCTTCCGGGCCCCGTCCCGGGCCCGCTCGTACCACGGCCGGCTGCGGAACTCGCCCATGTCCCGGTACCGGCCGCCGATCCCGCCCGGTGCGCCCGCGGGGTGGCGGGGCCGGAAGGTGCCGTACCGGACCGTGGTGAAGTAGGACGCCGCCCATCCTGCGCCGGACAGACCGCTGCCGAGCGCGAAGGCTCCGAGCCCCCACGGGGACGTCGAGCTGGGCAGGAAGCCGAGCTTCTCCAGGAGCGTCACGATGATCGGGGCGGCCGTCAGGTCCTTGGTGGCGCTCGTGACGCGCTCGTGGGCGGACTCCTCCCTCGTGCGCGCCTCCTCGGCGCGCTGCACCAGACCGTTGTAGGCCCGCACCCGGTTCTCGTACGTCCCGTCGTCCTCGGCATCAGCGGCCGGCGCG
Source organism: Cellulomonas aerilata (assembly GCF_007991755.1). Lineage (GTDB taxonomy): Bacteria > Actinomycetota > Actinomycetes > Actinomycetales > Cellulomonadaceae > Pengzhenrongella > Pengzhenrongella aerilata. The sequence goes on from NZ_BJYY01000018.1 coordinate 162,091, forward strand.
GTGGGCGGCAGGATCGACCCGCCCGAGAGGGACAGCCCGGCCGCCGCAGCGTCCGCGCGCAGGCCCGCGAACGAGCTGCGCACGCGCGTCAACGACTCGGCGAAGTCGGTGAGCTTCTCCCGGAAGCGGGAGGACCGCTCCCGCAGGGTGGCGACCTCGGACCGCAGGCCGGTGAGCTCCGCGGCGAACCTGTCCGAGGCCAGCCCGTCCCACGCCCCGTCGGCCTGGGCGCGGCCGGCGGTGAGCGCGTCGACCGTGCCCTCGAGGGCGCTCTCGTACGACTGCAGCGAGGCGGCGAGCGAGTGGCACGCCGACGGATCGCCGTGCACCCGGGTGTCGATCACCGCGGGCCCACCGGGCCCGCGGACGGCGCAGGGGTGCGGGCGCCGTCGTAGTCGCGCGCCGAGCCCTCGTCGGTGGCCCGGTACCGGTCCGCGACTCCCTGGAGGTTGTCGGCGAGGGCGTCCAGGGAGGTCGTGGCCTTCTCCAGCTCCTCGCCGAGCCACTTGACCGCCTTGGCGATCTCGCCCGACGACCGGCCGGCGTCGACGCGACCGCCGAGCCCGTAGGTGCCGGGGCTGCCGTTGGCATCGGCCCGCGACCGCAGGGTGCCCGCGACCGAGCGCAGCACCTCCGGATCGACGACGTACCCATCCGTCATGGGGCCGTGTCTAGCGAACGGCGTCGGCCGCTCGCAAGTCGGCGTGCCGACGCCTCACCCGACCGGGTCGACCCATGCCGTCTGCACCACCTGGAAGCCGGGGTCGCGCGTGACGAGTCGGCCACGACCGGGGGGCTGGTGCACCGGCCGGACCGTGCGGAGCAGAGCCCCCTCGCCGGGGTCGCCGCTGAGGACGATCCCGGGCGGGGCGAGGTCGGCGAGGGCGGCGAGGAAGCCGTCGTAGGCGCGCGTGGACCCCGCCGCGCGGCGTGCCAGCACGACGTGCAGCCCGACGTCCTGCGCCTGGGCGAGCAGCGGCAGGAGCGGTGCCAGCGGGTTGCCCGACGCCGTGGCCACGAGCTCGTAGTCGTCGACGACGACGAACGCCTCCCGCCCCGACCACCACGACCGCTCCCGCAGCTGCTGGGGCGTGACGTCGGCGCCGGGGATGCGGGTGCGGAGGAACTCGGCGAGCTCCTCGAGGTCCGCCGCAGCCTGGCCGGCGTTGGAGCTGAAGGACGCGAGGTACTCCTCGGGCACGAACCCGAGGTGGGCGCGCCGGTAGTCGACGAGGAAGATCGCCGCCTCGCGAGGCGTGCGGGTGCGCATGACCTCGCTGAGGTAGGTGCGCAGCACCGCGGACTTCCCCGCGCGGCCGTCGCCGTAGACGAGCAGGTGGGGGTCGGACCGGACGTCGAGGACCACCGGGGCGAGCGCCCGCTCGTCGAGGCCGAGCAGGAGGCCCGACGTCGTCGCCGGTGCGGCGGCCCGGACGTCCTCGAGCGGGACCCGGCCGGGCAGCAGCCGCAGCTTCGGCCCGGCGGGGCCGTGCCACGCCGCGGCGACCGAGCTCACGAGGTGGTCGACGCCGGCTCGCAAGGTGCTCGGCTGCGGGCGGGCGTCGATGCGCGGCAGGGCACCGAGGAAGTGCAGTCCCGACGCCACGACCCCGCGGCCGGGGCGGTCGGTGGGGACGTTGACCGCGACCTTGCGGTCGATCCCGGAGTCGAACGGGTCACCCAGGCGCAGCTCGTACCGGGTGGCAATGATGTCCCGCACCGCGGGGCGGTAGTCGGTCCACCGGGTGGCGGAGGTCAGCAGGTGCACGCCGTAGGTCAGCGCCCGCTGCGCGAGCAGCTGCAGCTCGGACTCCAGCGCCTCGAAGTCGCTGCGCAACGTGGCCCAGCCGTCGACCACCAGGAAGACGTCGCCGTACCCGTCGTCGACCTCGGCGCGCCGGGACCGGTAGTTCTCGATGCCGTCGATCCGGTGTCGCCGGAAACCCCGCTCGCGGGCCTCGACGATCCCGGAGACCTCGGCGACGACCCGGCGCACGACGTCGGGCTCGGCGCGCGTCCCGATCCCCGCGACGTGCGGCAGACCGGACAGGGCGGCGAAGGTGCCGCCACCGAAGTCCAGGACGTAGACCTGGGCCTCCTGCGGCGTGTGGGTCAGCGCCAGGCCGGTGACGATGCTCCGCAGCAGCGTCGAGCGCCCGCTGTGCGGCCCGCCGACGACGCCGACGTGGCCCCCGGCGCCGGCCAGCCGGCACACGACGGGCTCGCGGCGCTGCTCCCTGGGGACGTCGACCGTGCCGATCGGGAAGGTCAGCACCCCGTGCTCGCGCCACGCCCGGGAGACGAGCCCGAGCTCGGGGTCGGCGGCCAGGTCGGGCATGAGCGCGTCGAAGGTGTCCGGCACGTCCAGCGGCGGCAGCCAGACCTCGTGGGCGGCCGGGCCCCGGCCGACCATGGCGCGGACGGCCAGGTCGAAGGTGGTCACCTTCTCGGCGCGGGTCCTCGCGGGGCCTGTGGCCGGACCGCCGGCAGGTCCGTGACCGGAGGAGCCGCCCACGAGCGGGTCGGCGCCGCGGCGGCGGGCGGCACCGTCGTCCGCGGGAGCCACCGCGCCCGCGCCCACGACCGCGCCGGTGGCCACGCCGGTGGCCAGGAGATCGTCCTCGGCGTGGACCGGCGCGGCCCGGAAGGGCAGGACCTGGACACGTGCGGGGCCGGTGTCGTGGTCGTCGACCGTGCCGCCCCGCGACGGCGGCGGGCCGGAGACGTACGCCGCCTGGAAGGCCTGCAGCGTGGCCTGGTCCCCCTTGAGGTACCCGCGACCCGGCACCGGCGGCAGCTCGTAGGCGTCGGTGACGCCCAGGACGGCCCGGGACTCGGCGGCGGAGAAGGTGCGCAGGCCGACCCGGTACGACAGGTGGGACTCCAGTCCGCGCAGCCGGCCCTCGTCCAGGCGCTGGGAGGAGAGCAGGAGGTGGATGCCGAGCGAGCGGCCCAGTCGACCGATGACGACGAAGAGGTCGGCGAACTCCTGCTTGGCGGCGAGAAGCTCGGAGAACTCGTCCACCACGACGAGCAGGCTCGGCAGCGGCTCGAAGTCCGCCCCGGCGGCGCGGTCGCGCTCGTAGTCGCGGACCGACTGGTAGTTCCCCGACCGCCGCAGGATCTCCTGCCGCCGGACCATCTCCCCGCTCAGCGCGTCCTGCATGCGGTCGACGAGCGAGAGCTCCTCGCTGAGGTTGGTGATGACCGCCGAGACGTGGGGCAGCCCCGCCATCCCGGCGAAGGACGCGCCGCCCTTGAAGTCGACCAGCACGAAGTTCAGGGTCTCGGAGGAGTGCGTCATCGCGAGGGCGAGGACCAGGGTGCGCAGCAGCTCGGACTTGCCCGAGCCGGTCGCCCCGATGACGAGTCCGTGGGGGCCCATGCCCTGCTGGGCGGACTCCTTGAGGTCCAGGTAGACCGGGGTGCCGTCGGGCGAGACGCCGATCGGCACCCGCAGGCGGTCACGCTCGGGGCGGGGGCGCCACGCCCGGCGGACGTCGAGGTCGCGGACGTCACCGAGGCCCAGCAGGTCCGTGAGCTCCTGCGCCTGCCGGACGCCGTCGCCCTCCCCCACCCGGTGGTCGTCCCCGAGCGGCGTGAGCCGCCGGGCCACCGCCTGGGCGACCGTCACCGACATCGCGTCCGCCTCGCCGCTGACAGGCTCCATCCGGGGCCGCACCGCCGAGACCATCACCTTGTCGTGGTGCGGTGACCTCTCCACGTGCAGCCGCAGCCGGGCGGCCTCCGCGAGCTCCCCCCACGCCTCGGGCAGCTCCATGACCGTGATGCCCGCGACCCCCTCGGGCGGGAGCAGCGGGCTCGTGGCGGGGGCGTGCCCGCCGTCGACGACCAGGAGCAGGTGGGGCAGGCTCGACTCGTCCCCGTACACGAAGCGGCCCCGGTTCGGCACCTCCGGGGGGAGCAGCGCCAGGAGGTCGTCGACGTCGTCGACGACGAGGCGGGCCGGCCCGGCGGCGTCGACCGCGACCGGGGAGTGCGCGTGCGGCAGCCACTTGACCCACTCCCACTGCTCGCGCTCCTGCGACCCGGCGACGACCGCGACCAGGAGGTCGGCCGGGGCCGTCGACACCGCGGCCGAGCACACCATCGCCCGGGCCAGGGCGCGGACGTCCTCCGCCCCACCGGTGACCTCGATGCGGGCGAAGCCGCGCAGCAGGACGGTCGAGGGCAGGTCGGGCTGGACGCGGTGGGTCTTGAGCAGCCGGTGCAGGGCCGACGCGGTGACCGGGTCGAGGGTGTCCATCGCGTCGGTGTCCGGCGGGACGAGCTCGGTGGCGAGCTGCTGCGGACCGGTGCCGTAGCGCACGAGCAGGAAGTTCGGGTCCTCCGGCTCGTGCGTCCACACCCGCGCCGGCTCGGCGGCCACGAAGGGCAGCGCGTGCGGGGCGGGGAACCGCCACGTGAGGGCCTGGCGCTGCTGGGCGGCGGCACGGCGAGCCTGCTCGCGGACCTTGCCGAGGTAGCGGAGGTAGGAGCGGCGGTTGTCCGTCACGCGTGCGCGGCGCATCGCGACGTTGCGCCAGAGGGTCACGCCGACGAACCCCGCCATCGTGACGAAGAACAGCCCGCCGGCGATGAGGCCCAGCGGCCCCGGGTTCGCGACGGCGACGAAGACGACGCTGCCGAGGCCACCCAGCATGGGGAGCAGCATCATGAGGGAGCCGCCGAGGCCTTCGCCCTGGTAGAGCTCGGGCGGCGGGTCGAGCTCGATGCGGCCGGTGGGCAGCTGCGGCGGCCGCAGCTGCTCGTCGGTCCCGTGCGCCATCCGCTCCCCCGCCTCTGCCCGGGGCGCTGCGCTCCGGCGGCCCTCAATATAGGCGCGGGCGGTCGTGGGCGAGCCGCGGCACCGGAGGGGTCACCCGGGGGGGGGCGTCGCCCGTCCGGCCACTAGGGTGTGCGCGGGTGGAGGGGGTGTCATGACCGACGACGCCGGGACCGAGCTGCGCCGGTTCTCCGTCATGGGTGCCGGCCGGGTGCGCGACGTGGTCGTCGACCCCCGTGCCCGGCTGGGTGACGTCCTCGACCAGCTCGGGCTGCCCACGACCACGGAGGCCCTCTCCCCCGGTGGGCAGCGGCTGCGCCGCACCGCCGTGCTGACCGGCGCCGGCATCCCGGACGGAGCCGTCCTCGTCGCCGTCGACGCCGGGGGCCTCGCCCCGAGCCGGGTGCAGCCGTCCGGGCCGCTGTCCGCCGCGCACGCGCCCGGGTCGAGGACGACGGGGCAGGTCGTCGCCGGCGCCACCACCGCGGCCGTGCCTGCGCCCGTCCCGGTGCCCGTGCCGCTGCCCGGGGGGGCCACCACCCGGTCGGGGACCGCCCACCGCGGGACCGAGGGCTCGGCGTGGCGCGGGGCCAGGACGGCGGCCACCTCCGCACCAGCGGCGACCCGCACATCCTGGTTCGCGCCGGTGACCGGCCTGGGCCTGACCGCGCTGACGGCGGCGACCGTGCTGCTCCCGGGTGCCGCGTCCGACGGCGCCGTGCCGGGGGCCGTGCTCCTCCTCGCGGCGCTCGCCGCCTCCTGGGCCGGCCGCGGCGTGCGCGTCCGGCTCTCCGCCGCCGTCGGTGCGGGCGTCGGCGCCGGCCTCCTCCTGCTCGGCCTCGTGCCGGGGCTGCCGACCGGCGCGGGCCACCTGGCCGTGGCCGCCGGCGGGCTCGGAGCCGCCGTCAGCGCCGTCGTGGGCCGCAGCGGCACGCCGCTCCTCCGACGGCTCGCCGCGACCACCGTGGTGGTGGGGCTGACCGTGACCGCCACGGCGGTCCTGGCGCTCGTGGCGTCGTGGCCGGTGACGGTGGTCGCCGTGGGTGCGGTGGCCGTGGCCGTGCCGCTCGCCCGCGTCCTGCCCGACGTCGTCGTGGACGTGGACACCGCCGCGCTGGTGGACCTCGACCGGCTCTCGACGACGGCCTGGTCCCCGCGCCCCCGCCGTGCGCACCCGCGGTGGCGCCCCATCCGCCGGGACGACGTCGTCGGGCAGGTCCGGGACGCCGTCCGCCATCAGCGGGTGGTGCTGGCCGGCGTGCTCGCCGGCGTCTGCGTGTCCAGCGCGGCCCTCGTCGCCGCGTCCCCGGGCTCCGCTCTCGCGACCACGCTGCTGCTGGGGACGGCCGGCACCGGTCTCGCGCTCGTGGCGCGCCGGTACCAGGACCGCACGGACCGCTGGCTGCTCCGGTGGAGCGGCCTCGCGGCCGTCGCCGCCGCCGCGGTGGTGCTCGCCGGACGGGTGCCCGGCGGCGTCGGCGCCGCCGTCGGCGTCGGGCTTGCCGCCGTGACGGTCGCCCTGGTGCTGCTCGCGCCCGTCGTCGGCCGGGGCTGGACGTCCCTGGGGCTGGGCCGGCTGGCGGACGTGCTCGAGGCGCTGTGCGTCGCCGGGGCGCTGCCCCTCGCGGTCTGGGCCGCCGCCCTCGTGCCGTGGATCCGGGGGCTCGTGACCTGAATGGCCACCGCCGGGCCCGGCCGGCGCGCTCAGTCCGTGGCGTCGCGCCGCCCGCGCCCCAGGGCCCGCGCGAGGGCGACCGCGGCGACCAGCCCGACGCCCCCGGCGGCCAGCAGCAGGCCCGTCCGGCGCGCCGGGGCCCAGGGCTCCGACCGTGGGCCGGCGACCGCGGGCCCGACGACGTCCGTGCCGGTCTGCGCCGGGGGGTGCCCGGGGACCGGGGGGCCTGGACGGGACGCGTCGATCGTCAGGGTGAGGGCGTCGTGCGGCGAGACGGCGCCCCAGCCGAGGACGTCGTCGCGCGACCCCTGCCTCGGGCGCTCCGCGCTCATCATGATCCGGTGCGCCCACAGGTCGGGACCCTCGTCCGGGAACTGCTCGGCCAGGAGGGCCGCGGTCGCGGCGACGTAGGGGACGGCGTAGCTGGGCGTCGGCTCCTCGCTGAGGTAGCAGTCGAGCAGCCCGCGGTAGGCGGTGGCGACCAGCTGCCCGGGAGCCGCGACGTCGACGTGGGACCCCGTGAAGGTCTGCTCCGAGGGCCGGCCGTCGGAGCCGACCGGCGCGACCCCGAGCACCCCGGGGAAGCCGGCCGGGTAGTGCACGCCCCCCGGGTCGCCCGCGGGAGCCGTCAGCGCGCTGCCGGCGCTGGCGACGACCAGGGCGCCCCTGCTGCCGGCGTAGGCGACGGCGTCCTCCAGGCGCGGATCGGGCTCGGCGACGCTCATCGACACGGCGATGACCTGCACCCCGGCGTCGGCCGCCCAGCGGATCCCGTCGGCGAGCCGACCGGTGTCCGGCAGGAGCTCGGGATCCTGCTCGGTGGGGTCCTCCACGGCGCCGAACACCTGCACCGGCACGATGGTCGCGTAGGGCGCCAGGCCGACGACGCCGGAGCCCTCCGCCGGTCGGGCCCCGATGATGCCGGCGACGGCCGTGCCGTGACCCGAGGGGTCGGCCCAGCCGTGCGGCTCGTAGACGTTGACGTACTCCTGCTCGAGCGAGGCGGGCAGGAACGAGGTGCCCTCGGCGTAGGCGTCGCCGTACGGGCCACCGTTGACGAAGTGCGGGTTGGCGACGTTGATGCCGGAGTCGACGACGGCGACCCGCACCCCCCGTCCCGTGGCACGGGTCCACACGCGACTGACGTCGTAGCGGTCGAGCGCCTCCGGCAGGCCGGTGACGGCGTAGCCGCCCTCCTGGTCGCAGTCCTGCGACGACTCGTCGTCCGCGACGGCGTCGGCGACCGGGCGCACCCCCTGCGCGACGGGCGCGGCGTCCGGCGCGGCCCCGGGTGGCCCGGTGACGACGATCCCGGCGACGGGGAGCATCGCTGCGAGGGCGACGGGCGCGACGCCGAGCCGGCGGACCGCACTCCTCACGCGTCTGCCCCGGTGAGCCCCCGGGAGACCGCGCGACGAGCGTCGTCGACGTCGAGCTCGGGACCGTCGCCGAGGTGCGCCAACCACGACGCGGGCACCCGCACCGGCTCGACGCCCGGGTAGCCGAGCCGGGCGAGGATCTCCCCGGAGGGCACCGTGACGCCGAACCGGGTCGCCGTCTGGTCCACGAGGAACACCGGACCCGTCCCCGTGCCGGTGCTGCTCATCCGCACCAGCGCCCCGCTGCCGGCGGCGACCGTCACCCGGCGCCCGGCGAACATCTCGTGGGTGGGAGGGACGGTGGCGAGCGTGGTCCCGGCGCGCTGGTCCCCGGCGGTGTGCAGGGCGGCGCACGGCTGCTCGGTGGTGGTGCGGGGCAGGTCCGACGGCCAGTTCTCCGGGGCGTAGGGATCGGTGTCGTTCGGGACGCCGCTGAGGTCCGCGTTGGTCACGTCCTTCGCGTTGCCCAGCCCGCCCGGGGCCTGGATCGAGTAGAGCGCCGCCGCGAACGGCGTGATCGGCGCCGCCCCGGTCCGCGTCAGGATCGACGTCGCCCCGCCCACGTCGACGTTGCGCACGAGCTGGCCGACGCTCGCCGCGCCGCCCGGACCGCCGATGGCGGCGGGCAACGGCTCACCGAGGCCGGGGATCGTCTCCAACGGCCACTGCAGCACGCTGCCCGGGGTGTAGAGGTCGACGAACGTGCCGGGGGCGGCGACGGCGGGCACGGTGTCCAGTCCCAGGATGCGTCGCACGCTCGGCTGGGCCTGCGCCGGGATCTCGTAGCGCACGCCACCGGTCACGAGCACCTGGCCGCCGTCGTGCTGCAGGACCACGCCGGACTCGGTGTCCTCCTCCAGGCGCGTCGCCGGGTCGATCGCCAGGTAGGTCGACCCGTTCGGCGCCAGGCACGCCGTCCATCCCGACTGCTGGAGCTGGTCCGGCGCCGGGAGGTCGTCCGGGGCGCCGACGATGCCGATGGTCGCCCCGCGAGGCGCCGCGGCGACGGCCTCGTCGGGCACCACCTCCACCCGGAACCCCGAGTCGGACGGCAGGAGGAGCCTCGCCGAGGCGGTGTTGATCACCGGGTAGAGGGTGCCGTCCAGGGCGAGGAAGCGTTCGCCGCTCCCTTCGGTGATGACGACGCCCTGCTGGTCCCAGTCGTCCGGCAGACCTGGGCTGAGCAGCCCGCTCAGGGCTGCCGCGGCGACCATGAGCGCCGACAGCACCACTCCGGCGACGACAGGACGCCCCTGCGGCAGGCTCTCGACCTCCTTGCCCCGCGGGGTGCCGCTGACGAACGCGGAGACCAGACGCCGCCGGCTGTACTTGTGCGCCTCGATGAGGTCACGCTTGCTCGCCACCGGCTGCTCCGGCCCCCCTGCTCCACGTCATGGTCGAACGCTCGTCAGGCCCGACGCCGGTCGCGCCGGCTCGTGGCCGCGACGCGGACCAGCGTCATGCCGGCGGCGATGCTCGCGCCGGCGACCGCCAGAAGGCTGTGCGGGTCCGCCCCGGTGTCGGCCAGCCGGTCGGTGCCCGTCGTCGCGTCGCCCGACGTCCGGGTGTCCGCGGCCCGCGCCGCCTGCTGGCGCCGGATGAGCTCAGCGGTCAGCACGCGCGACGCCGGGGCGTCGGCCACCGGGTTGGCGGGGAGCTCGCGGGAGCGGACGTCGCCGGTGGGCAGGCCGCGGGTCGCGAGCACATCGGAGGTCTGCTGACCGGGCCCCTGCACGGGTTGCGGCGCGGGCTCCGGGCGCGGCTCGGGCTCCGGGCGCGGCTCGGCGGGCGGGTCCACCGGGGGGTCGACCGGTGGGTCCACGGGCGGGTCGACCGGCGGGTCCACGGGCGGGTCGACCGGGGGGTCCACGGGCGGGTCGACCGGCGGGTCCACGGGTGGATCGACCGGTGGGTCCACCGGGGGGTCCACGGGCGGCTCGACCGGCGGGTCCACGGGCGGCTCGACCGGCGGGTCCACCGGCGGGTCCACCGGCGGGTCCACCGGCGGCTCCACCGGGGGGTCCACCGGCGGCTCCACCGGCGGGTCCACGGGCGGCTCGACCGGTGGGTCCACCGGCGGCTCCACCGGCGGGTCCACGGGCGGCTCGACCGGGGGGTCGACAGGCGGCTCGACCGGCGGGTCGACAGGCGGCTCAGGCAGATCGACCAGGGGCACGACCAGCAGGTCCACCGAGGTCTCGACCGGACGATCGACCGCCGGCTCCGCCGGCAGGTCCAGCGAGGGCTCGAGCGGGACGTCCACGGCCCGCGCCACCGGCAGCTCCTCCGAGAGTGCGACCGTGACGTCCACGGGCTGCGCCACCGCGAGGTCCGGGCAGAGCGGGAACAGCGGCTGGCCGCAGCCCTCGACGACGACGGGCTCGACGCGCGGTGCGCCGTCCACCACGGCAGCGGAGGCCGCCGTGCCGGGGACGAGGACGATGGCGGCGGCGAAGGCACCGGCTCCGGCCAGCCGCGCACCGCCCAGCAGTGCGCCCGGCACGAGGAGCTGTCGAGGTGCCGGAGCGGCGAGGTGGCGTCCGGCGTAGGAGCGCGTGCGCGCGGTTCTGCTCATAACGACTGAATCACTCCGAGCGCCAGGACCGTCAGGGGAACAAGCAGGACGAGCAGGACGGATTCCACCACATCGGTCGCCCGGGCACGGGCAAGGACTGACCGCGGCGGGAAGGCCATGAGGAGATTCACCCCGACGGCGGACATCGCGACGACGGCCGCGAGGACCGGCGCCCATGCCGGCTCCGCGAGCACCGCACCGATCGTGGCCGTGGCGACGGAGAGCACTCCACCGGCCACCGACACGACGACGTCGACGGCCCGGGCGTCGCGCCGAGCCGCGAGGACGAGCAGCACCGACACGAGCCAGCTCACCGCGAAGGCGAGCGGGTTCATCGGGGCGACGACGGGCGCGACCAGGACGTGGAGGACCGCCAGGGTCAGCCGGAGACCGTGCACGAGCCGCGCAGAGAGCTCCACGCGGTCACGGACCGCCGTCCCGTCGATCGGGTCGGGGTCCCGCAGGATCGCGTCCTCCGACTGGAGCGGCGGTGGCGCGGTGCGGGTGAGCTGCAGCGCGTACCGCGGCGCCAGCCCGGCGACGAGGACCAGCAGCACCGTGAGCACCAGCAGGACGCGGCCGGGGTCCAGCCCTGTGCCGACGACCAGGCCTCCCGCCGCCGCCCCCACGACACCCACCGTGACGGCGGGCAGGAGCGGCCACCCTCGCTCCCGGAGCACCGCCAGACCCACCGCTCCGACGAGCGCGACGCCCAGGCCGGCGACCACGCCGGTGGCACCCGGGCCGGAGACCAGGTCACGGGACGCAGCGACGAGGGCGAATGCGACCGCGGTGCCGAAGAGCACCAGCGCGCCCTCCACGTCCTGGCGCACCCGGGCCAGGACCGCACCGCCGAGGGTGGCGATCACGGCGACACCCGCGGCGGTCAGGGCCGCCGGCAGCGGGGGGATCGCCGCGGCGTGGAGGGTCCACGCGCCCAGGAGGGCGAGGACGCCCGCGACGGACAGCATGGTGCGCCGTGAGCTCTCCGCCGTCCAGGTGCCGGCCTGCTCCTCGACGACGTCGGCGATCGCCTCGACCAGGTCGTCGTAGACCTTCGGCGGCTTCTCGTCGACGCCGACGCTGACGGACAGCACCGCGCCGTCGCGCACACCCTGGGCCAGCAGGCTCGCGTCGAGGTCGAGGGCATGCCCGTCGGCGGTGTGCACGCGGCAACCGCCGTGGACCTCGTCGGGCTCGAGGACCCCCAGGGTGCGCACGACGCCGGGCAGCACCTCGGCGAGCGGCAGGAGCGCGGGCAGCGTGAGGTCCGCCGTGCGCGAGCGTGCGACGACGGTGAGCCGGACGATCTCGTTCGGCGTCACGGCCGGTGCGGCGGCCGACGCCTGCTGGTCGACGGCGGTCACCGGACGACTCCGTCCCCGGCGAAGTCGCCGCCGTCGAGCCAGTCCTCGCCCACCTCGACGTCCGAGGTCCACGTCCGCTCGTCGTCCAGGCCCCGGCCGGCCGGGCGGCCCCCGACGACGAGACCTCCGGCAGCACCCCCTGCTCGACCGCCGGCGGCGGGACCTGCGCCGGCAGCTCCGGTGCCCTCTGCGCCGCGGCCCCCTGCGCCCGCCGCGCCTGTCCGGCCCATCGCGCCCCGGGCACCCGCCTGGGCCGCGCCGTCCGCACGACCGGCACCCGCGTCCTGGTGTCCTGCACCACGCGGCCCGGCCGCGACGCCGGGTCGTCCGGCACCGGCGGGGGCCACGCCCGCCTGCCCCGCGCCCGGGTGGAGCGGGGCGCCCGACGGGCGCGCGGCCGCACCGGAGCCCGGTGCCGCAGCGCCGGCAGCCGAGGAACCCGCTGCACGACCCACTGCCGAGGAGCTCGACACACCGCCCGCGGCCCGGGCGCCCGCCGGGCCACCCGCACCTCGCGGTCCCGCCGCACTGCCCGTCCCGGTGGTGACGCCCGTGACTCCGCCCACCGGACGCGCACCCGCCGCACCACCGGCCGCGCCACGAGAACCCGCTGCCCCACCGGACCCCGTCGAGCCGCCCGGCACACCACCGGCCGCGCCACGAGAACCCGCCGCACCACCGGTCCCGGTCGTCACACCTGCCATTCCGCCCACCGGACGAGCACCCGCCGCACCACCGGAGCCCGCCGTCACACCAGCCACCCCGCCCACGGGGCGAGCACCCGCCGCACCACCGGACCCCGCCGTCACGCCAGCCACGCCACCCACCGGACGGGCACCCGCCGCACCACCGGACGCCGTCGAGCCGCCCGGCACACCACCGGCCGCGCCACGAGAACCGGCCGCACCACCAGACCCCGTCGTCACACCGGCCACCCCGCCCACCGGACGGGCACCCGCCGCACCACCAGACCCGGTCGTCACGCCAGCCACCCCGCCCACCGGACGAGCACCCGCCGCACCACCGGACCCCGTCGTCACACCAGCCACCCCGCCCACCGGACGGGCACCCGCCGCACTACCGGACCCCGTGGTCACACCGGCCACGCCGCCTGCCACGCGAGAGCCCGCTGCGCCGCCCGTCCCCGTGGTGACGCCCGACATGCCGCCCGCCGCACCACCGCGGATCGCGCCGCCGGGGGCCGCGATCCCGGGGGCCGCACTCCCCCCGAGCCGAGCCGAGACCGGGCCGAGGGGCGCCGCGGCCCCGACCGCACCGCCACCCGCAAGCAGCCCGCTGCCGCCCGCCAGACCGACCAGCCCGGCGGCCGCCGCGCCGGCGCCACCGGCGAGGACACCACCCGACGAGCCACCGAGGGCACCGGCGGCACCGACGCCGTCGCCCGCGACGGTCGGCGGGACACCCGCGACGGTCGGCGGGAGGCCTCCGACGGTCGGCGGGACGCCCGCGCCTCCGCCGGCCGCAACGGGACCGACGACGGGTGTGATCACGCCGTCGACGGCCGGCGCACCGTCCGGAGCGGATGCCGGCGCCGGGACGCTCGCGGGCTCGTGGACGATGTCTCGCGGGACCACCGGTCCGATGGCACCCGGAACCGCCGCCGAGGCTGCACCGGCGCCGCTGCCGGTGCGCGCACCGAAGCGTGTCGTGCCCGCGGCACCGGTCGCGGCACCGCGCGCGGCGACAGCCGAGGACCCACCGGCGGAGGCACCGCCGGCCGTGACCCCTTCGCTCCCCGCCGTGGCGTGGACCTGCCGCTCGGAGCTCCCGTAGCCCAGATCTGCGGCGAGCGTGCCCGACGACGCCTCGAGCTGACGCTGGAGGGTGTCGAACGCCTGCCCGGCCGCCCGCTCGCGCTCGTCCTTCGCCGCCTCGAAGGAGTCGACGGCCTGCCGGTGCGCGGTCCATGCCGGCCCGGGAGTCCCTGCTGCCTCCTCGGTGCGGGCGGCGTCGGTCATCGTCGGAGGAGAGCCGACGGGCGGCAGGGCCGCACGACGCCGCTCGGCCGCATCGAAGGCCGCCCGGACGCCGGCGAGCGCCGCGATGGAGGTCTCCACCTCGGCGAGCTTGCCGTCGACCGCCGCAGCGAACCGTCGGGTGGCCTCCGCCGCCGCCGACCCGCCGGCGCTGGGGTAGGCGTCCTCGAGCCCCGGCCCAATGGTCATGGCGAGCTCGTCCTTCACGGCGGTGAGCTCGGTGCGCACCTCGGTCAAGGCGCGGTGCGCCGCGTCGAGGCTCGCGTCGTCCTGGGTGACCGCCATGGCGAGCCGTACCTCGTTGGGACCCATCGACCCACCGCCCCCGCTGTCCATCGCCACGTTCATGCGTCTGATCCTCCCCCGGCGGCGACGCCGTCCGGGATGTCGTCGGTCTTCCGTCGGGCACGCGCCCACAGTCCGGCGCCCACGAGTGCGGCGCCGAGGACTCCCGCCGCCCCGAGCCGGCCCCACGGCGGGCCGTCCGCCTCGACCCCCGAGGCCGACTCCTGCCCGGCGGCGTCCGCCTGGACCGACCCGCCGTCGTCCGCGCGGGCTGCCGGCGGCGTGGCCGTCGACCCGTCCGACGGGAGGGCGGGTCCGAGCGGCCACGGCAGCTGCAGCTCGTCCTGCGTGTACGTCGGCTCCCAGAGCTCCACGACGCCGTCGGGCCCGCGCTCGGTCATGGTCGGCGCCGGCGGGTCGTCCTCGAAGGCCCACCGGACGCCGCCGTAGAAGGGGTGCACGTCGGGGTACCCGGCCGGGTCCTCGGCGAGCATCGTCGGGAGCGAGAGACCACCGAAGCCGTACGACGTGGCGAAGCCGACGTCGTTCGGGTGGTTGGCGTTGCGGACGAGCGACTGGAGCACCTGGTTACCGGTCGCCGCGGGCCAGCGCTCCATCACCAGCGCGAGCGCACCGGCGGTGAGCGCCGACGCCCCCGACGTGCCGCTGTTCATGACGTCGGACTCCCATCTGCCGTCCACGAGGCCACCAGCGGTGAGGTCCACGCCGGGAGCCATGATCGTCGCCCGCCCTGCCCCACCCTCGTAGGGAGCGACCGCGACCGCTGCGCCCGGGTCCGTCGTGACGGACCGGCTCTCGGTGACGTAGTCGACCGGCCGCCAGTCGGCGGAGTTGAACTCCGCAGCGAGACCGTCCTGGTCCCCGGCGACGACGTTGACCACGCCGTCGAGGTCGCCGAAGCCGAGGATGGACCCGTCCGGACCCTCGTTGCCCGCGCCGTTGACGAAGACGACCCCGTCCGCGATGCCCTCGTTGACGACGTCCTGGACGTCGGCTCGCCAACCCACCGTGACCAGGACGACGTCGGGGTCGGCGGCGAGCACCTCGCGGAGGAACTCGCCGTCGTCGCGCTCACCGTGCAGGCAGGCGAACGACGGCCCCGTGCGTCGCTCCTCCCGCGTGTCGTACACGGCGTACGTCCGGAGCGTCGCGCCCGGGGCGATGCCGGCGAGGCCGCGTCCGTCGGGCGGCCGGGTGCCCTGGCCGTTGCCCACGAGCATCGCGGCCATCGAGGCGGTGTGCCAGGTGACCTCCGAGATCGGACCGGACGGGACCGACGCGGGCCCGTCGGTGCCGGACATCGGCTGCTCGCACCGCGTGCCGCTGGGGACGACGTCCTGGCCCTGGAGCTCGGGGGCGTCGGGGTAGATCGGGGCGTCGAGGAGGGCGATGGTGACGCCGTCGCCGGTCACCTGCTGGTGCGCGTCCCGGACACCCATCGCGTCGATCCACCACTGCCCGGCGTCGAACTGCTCCGACCGATCCGCCGCGGCCGCCTGCGCCGCCGGGAGGGTACCGGCGAGACCGGCTGCCGCGAGGGCGACGGCGGCGCGCGCACCTCGACCCACGGCACGCCTCCCGCCGGTCGGTGCACCTCCCCCGGCGTCGTGCGCGGAGGTGACCCGGTCCGGGCACCCGCGGCCCCGATGCACCGTCCACGTCATCCGTACGGCCGGCTCTCGTCCTCCGGACCGTGGGTACCCCGCTCGTCCGCCGGTCCACGCGCACCCGGCTCGCCCGCCGGTCCGTGCAGATCGCGCTCGTCCGCCGGTGCGTGCGAACCCTGCTCGCCCGCCGGTGCGTGCGAACCCCGCTCGCCCGCCGGTCCGTGCGTACCGCGCTCGTCCGCCGGTCCGTACGCACCCCGCTCGTCCGCCGGTCCGCGCGTACCCGGCTCGTCGCTCCTGGCCGCATCGGCCGCGTCGGCCGGCCCTCCGCGCGAGCCGTCGACGCGCTCGCTCCCCGGGGCGGCGTGCTCCTGGGCGGCCTCGTCCGCCAGCGCGGACGGGTGCGCCTCGACGAACGCCGTCGCCGTGCCGGCGACGTCCGCCGCGTTCCTCTCGGCCGCCGCGGCGTAGGCGTCCACCGCCGCTGCGTAGCTCGAGGCGGCGTCGGTCTCCAGGGTCTCGACCCTGCTCACCGCCGTGCGGAGTGCCTCGCGCAGCTCGACGAGGTCCTCGCGGACCTGGTCGGCCGCGAGCCGGTGGTGGGCGACGGCGAGCTGCCACGTCTCCGCGAGCGACGTGGCAGCCGGTGAGCTCCCGAAGATGTGGCCGGTGGGCACGGTCCGTGCCCGGTCCGCGGCCGCTTCCCCTCGGTCGACCGGTATCCGGCCGGCGACGGCCGCGACGGCCTGGAGGTCGACCTCCAGGCCGTCACCGGCGACGCTCACTGGAACGTGGCGGCGTTCGCCCGCTCGGTCTCGATGGAGGTCGTACGGACCTGCTCGACGGCGACGGGGATCTTCGCGAGGGCGTCCGCCATCTCCAGGAAGGCGCGGTCGCAGCGCGTCTTGAACTGGTCGTACGCGGCGCGGGAGTCCGTGTCGTCGCCCCACTCGGCCATCGTCGAGCGGAGCTCGCCGGTGAGCTGCTCGTAGCCCGCGCGCAGCTGGCTGTCCGTGGCCCGCAGCTTCGCAGCGATGGCCTCGAGACCGGAGAACGGGATCTTCGTGATCATGGGTCAAGCCTTTCCGTGGTCGGGTCCGGTGGTCACTGCATCTCCGGTGGTCACTGCATGCGAGCGGAGAGCGGGGTGACGTTCTGGCGGAACACCGAGCTGCTCTCCTCCTCGGACGCGGACGCCTTCGTGTCGACCGAGGCGAGACGGGACGAGAAGACCTCGAACTCCCGGATGAGGCGGTTGGCGTCCTCGATCCACGAGTTCGCGAGCTGGAAGAACGCGTTGGCGCCCTGGCCCGCGTACTGGCCCTGCAGCCCGCTCACCTCACCGGTGAGGCTGCTGACCTGGCCGTTGAACTCGCTCTGCTTCGCGCTGACCTTCTGGGCGGCGCGCGATTGTGCGCCGATCTCCAGCTGTGTCCTGTCCGCCATGCTTTCCTCCCCAGTTCGCCGAGAACGAGTGCGTCCGCCCCGCTCCCACGTCCGTCGAGCGCGACACCGCCGCCCAGCGGGGAGCGTACCGACGAGGGCACCCGTCGGCCACGTCAACCACCCCACGGGATGACGGGTGACCTCACGACGCCGCTGATCGCGTACCGGCCGTGGACCGCGTGCGCGCCGCGCCGGCCCGATGGCGACGTGCCTACGAGGCGCCGCCCTGCTGCGCCGTCGCCCACACCTGTCCCCATCCCGGCGCGAGCTCGGCGGCCCGGCGGGTGGCCAGGACGAGGCTCGCCTCGCGGGCGATGCCCTGCCCGGCGATGTCGAACGCCGTCCCGTGGTCGACCGAGACCCGCACGACGGGCAGCCCGACGGTGATGTTCACGCCGTCGTCGCCGTACACGGCCTTGAACGGGGCGTGGCCCTGGTCGTGGTAGCACACGACCACGAGCTTCCAGCGGCCCTTCACGGCCGCGGGGATCAGGGCGTCGGCAGGCAGCGGCCCGACGGCGTTGATGCCCTGCTCCCGCGCCGCCGCGATGGCCGGCGCGAGCACGTCGGCGTCCTCGTCGCCGAAGAGGCGCTCCTCACCGGCGTGCGGGTTGAGCCCGGCGACCCCGATCGGCTCGTCGGGGCGGCCCAGCGCGCGGGCGAAGGCGCCGACGAGCTGCAGCACGTCCCCGGTGCGCTGGACGGTGACGTCCTCGATGGCCCGGCGCAGGGACACGTGGGTGGTCAGGTGGAAGAAGTACAGCTCCCCCGCCGACAGCACGAGGCTGAAGTTGGCGACGCCGAACTCGTGGGCGAGCAGCTCGGTGTGCCCCGGCCAGCGGTGCCCACCGGCGTGCATCGCCGCCTTGTTCAGCGGCGGCGTGACGATGCCGTCGACCACGCCGTCCCGGGCCAGGGCGCAGGCGGTGATCACCGACCGGGCCGCGGCGTCCCCGGCCTCCGGGCTGATCCTGCCGTAGGGCACGTGGGCGAGCGAGGGCCCGTCCTGGACCACCTCGATGGTGCCGGGCTCGTTCGTGGCGTCCTGCGGTGAGGCCACCACGCGCACCGCACCGGGGTCGCCCCCCACCGCCTCGGCCCCCTTGCGGAGGGAGTCGGCGTCCCCGATCACGACCGGCCGGCAGAGGCTGCGCAGGTCCTCGTGACCCAGCAGGGTGCGGGCGGTGATCTCCGGGCCGATCCCCGCCACGTCCCCGAGGGTGACGGCCAGGGTCGGCAGCTGCTGCTCGCTCACTCGAAGCTCCTGTCCCGCCGCACGTCCTGCGCGGCTGTGATCAACACGTCGGTGTCCCCGAAGCCGCCGGCCTTGGTGGCGACGGCCAGTCCAGCGGCCCAGCCGCCCACGAGCCTGCCGAGCGGCACCCCCGGGGCGATCTGGCCGTGCAGGCGGATGCCGGTGGCCTCGAGCTCGGCCATGACGGCTCGTGCCCCGTCACCCCCGGTCACGACCAGTCCGGCGACGGTCGCCCGGCGCAGCACCGCGGTCGCGGCGCCGGCCAGCCGGTCGGCGACCAGCACCGGGGTCACCGCTGCCCCGCCCCGCTCCGGTGCCCTCAGCAGCAGCACCTCCGGCTGCTGCTCGGCGGAGGCGAGCACGGCGTCGACGAACTGCGCCCAGGCGGTGTCGTCGAGCAGCTGCTCGCCGGTCGGCTCGTGGCAGACGGCGCCGGCGGCGACGAGGGCGCGGGACTGCTCGCGAGCGGCGTCGTGCAGCGACGTGACCACGACCAGCGCGGTGAGCGTGGGCGCCTCGCCCCGCCACATCTCGGCCAGCGGCTCGGCGAGCCCGGCGGAGCCGACGGCGACGGCCCGCTCGCCCAGCTCCACCACCGCGGTGGCCACCCGGTGCAGGTCGGCGTCGTCCTGGGCGTCGACGACGACCACCGGCCCCGCGGACAGGAGGGTGCGCGCCCAGTCGGCCGGTGACCCCTGCGGGTCCAGGGCCACGAGCGGGGCGTCGAGGAGCGCCGGGATGCTGCTCGTGGTCAGCGGCGTCACCGGATCGGTGCCGACCGCGGTCTCGCTGACCGGCGTGCCGCTCACCAGCAGCGTGCCGTCCCGCACGGTGCGCCCGACCGCCGGGAAGGCGGGGCACACGACGGCCACGACCCCCGGGGGCAGCGCTGACAGCACCGCGTGGATCTCGGCGGCCAGCTGCCCGCGCAGGGTCGAGTCGATCTTCTTGTACAGGTGACGCGCGCCCGCCGCCCTCAGGTCGCTGGTGGCCGCGCTCACGCGCCGGGCCGCCTCGTCCGGCGTGCACGCGCGCGAGTCCGTCGTGACCGCCAGCACCTCGGCAGCGGTCTCCGCCGGCACCAGCTGCAGCTCGGCCGTCCATCCGGCCCGGGCGAACTGGACGGCGGTGTCGCCGGCGCCGGTGAGGTCGTCGGCGAGGACGGCGATGCGCAGGCTCATGCGTCCACGTGGACGGGGACGGGCGCGAGCCCGCCCTCGCGCCTCAGCACGGCGGCGGCCACCACGGGCGCCAGGATCGCCGTCACGAGGACCGCCGCGGCGACCTGCGCGGTCGCGGTCCCCACGAAGGGCTCGAAGCTCGGGTCGGCGGCGGCGACGATCGCCGGCGTCGCCACGGCGTTGCCCGCCGTGGTCCCCGCGGCGAACCCGATCCCCGCCTTCGGCCCGCGGCGCAGGATGAACCGGTACGCGAGGTACAGCAGCCCGCCGGTGAAGAGGACGACACCCACGCCGATGACCAGGCCCGTCAGTCCGCCGGTGATCACGTTGCGGATGTTGATGCCGGCGCCGAGGGCGAACGCGAAGAAGGGGATCACGATGTTCGGCACCGGCTCGACCACCCGGCGCCACTCGGGGTCCACGTTGCCCACGACCACTCCCAGCAGGAAGGGGACCACCGCTGCCAGCAGGGTGAGCAGCGGGATGTCCCCGAGCCCGGACGCGCCGAGGAAGAGCAGGACGAGGAACGGGCCGTCGTCGAAGGCGCTCGCGATGTAGGCCCCGCGGTCACGCTCGTCGCCGTACTGACCGGCGAAGGCCAGCCAGAGGCCACCGTTGCTGTTCGCGAAGCAGGTGATCAGCGCGAGGATCGAGACGGTCCAGAACCCTTCGATCCCGGTGACCTGCCCGATCAGGACGACCACGGTCGCCGGGATGAGCGTCTTGAAGATCAGGACGACGAGCGTGTGGCCGGCGACCGCGCCGCCGGTGCCGCCGGTGACCTGGGTGCCGGTCGCGAAGATGAGCAGCGCGATGAGCGCCAGGGCGCCGTCCTTGAACAACGCCGTGGTGAAGCTGCCGATCCCCAGGGCGTCCGGGGCGAAGGTCCCGACGAGCGACCCGAGCACCAGCGGTATGAGCATCAGCCCGCCCGGTATCCGCTGCATGGTGGCGAACATGGGGAACCTCGACCGACCGTGCTCGCTCATGCCGACCTCCTCGTCGCGGCCCTGCGACGACAGGTCGCAGATCCCTGGCACGTGGTGCGCGCGTCAACGTGGCACGGGGTGGTGGGCCGCGCAACCGGGAGCGGAGCGCGCGCGTCGGGGCCGGTCCCTCAGCCCACGCCCTCCGCGGCGAGCGCGTCCGTGAGCAGCCCGACCAGGGCCTCGAGCTGCACGGTCGTGGACGGCGAGACGTCCTCCTCCTCCGCTCCGTCCAGCGCTCGGGCGGCCAGCCCGGACTTGCTGTCGATCAGCTTCGCGATCCGGGCGTCGACGGTCTGGGCGGCGATGATCCGCCACGCGGTGACGGGCTCGGTCTGGCCGATCCGGTGGATCCGGTCGATGGCCTGGGTCTGCTCCGCGTCGGTCCAGGACAGCTCGGCCAGGACAAGGTTCGACGCGACCTGCAGGTTCAGCCCCACACCCGCGGCCATGAGGGAGCACACCACGATCGACACGTCCGGGTCGCCGGTGAAGGCCGCGATGTTCTTCTCGCGGGCCTTGGGCGTCTGGTCGCCGCGGATGGACGCGTAGCGGATGCCCCGGTCCGCGAAGGTCTGCTCGGCCTGGTCCATCACGTCGACGTGCTTGGCGAAGAACACCACCTTGCCGACGTTGCGGGCGAGCTGGGCGGCGTAGTCCGCGGCCAGCCCGGCCTTGGCCTGGCCGATCCGCCGGACCACCGTGAACACGTTCTCGCCACCGGCGTTCGAGGTCGAGTCCTTGAGCTCGGCCGCGGCCACCCGGCGCGCGAGCTCGTGGTCGATCCCGTCCACGACGGCGTCGTCACGCGCCTCCAGGGCTGACCGGTACCGCGAGACGAGCCGGCGGGCGAGCGCGACCTCCGCGGCGCGGATCGAGCGGCCGGCGGCGCCCTCGAGCTCGACCGGAAGGTCCGCCACCCGGCGGGCGGGGATGTCGGCCACCACGTCGACCTTGCGGCGGCGCACGATGCCCATGTCGATCACGCAGGTACGCGCGGCGGCGTAGAACCCCAGGTCGGCCGGGGTCAGCCCGGTCGCCTCGAGCGCGGCCTGCAGCGCACCCAGCGGCTGTGTGTCGTCGATCCAGCCGAGGAACTGCCAGATCGCCCGGAAGTCCTCGATGTCGTTGATCAGCGGGGTGCCGGTGAGCGCCATCAGCAGCGGCCGGCCGGCGCGGGCGCGGATCCGCTCCGAGAGCGCCAGGACGTGCTGCGAGCGCTGGGAGGTCTTGTTCTTGATGAAGTGGGCCTCGTCGACGACCATGCCGCGGAAGCCGAGGTCGCCGAGCCAGCCGACGTGCCGGTCCAGCAGCTCGTAGTTGACGATCACGACGTCGGCGAACCCGTCGACGCGTTCGCCGTCGCCGTGGACGACCGTGGACCGCCGCTGGGGCGTCCACAGCCCGACCTCGTTGGCCCAGTTCGCCTTGACGACGTTGGGCGCCACGACGAGCAGCGGGTAGGCGTCGGCCGCCTGGGCGGCGAGCAGGGCCTGCGCGGTCTTGCCGAGACCGGGCTCGTCCGCGAGCAGGAACGTCCGGTGGCCGGCCGCCGTCGCCGCGACGACCTGCGCCTGGTGCGGCATCAGCTCCCGCCCGTGGGGGGCGGTCCTGGACCGTGCCTCGGGCAGCGGCATGCAGGCGGGCGCTCCGGTGGCGGCGTGCTCGAAGGACCGGAAGAGAGGCTCCAGCAGCTCCCAGCCGGCCAGTCGTCGCGTGCGCGGAGCGGCCCGCTCCGCGGCGGCCTCGAAGTCCGGGGCGAGGAACGGGTTCGCGAGCTGGCGGGAGATGACCGACCGCGGGACCACCCGGGCCTCGGCGCCGGGCGCCGGTGCGGCAGGCGCGGCGGGCTCCGGCTCCTCGGGCGGCTCCAGCCCGCCCGCGCGCATCACGGTCGCCTTGAAGGCCCGCGCCGCGTCGGAGACCCGGGCGTCCTCGGCGAGCAGCGCGAGCAGCGAGGTGTCCCGGGCCGCGGTCCTGGCCAGCATCGTCGCGACCCCGTCGAGCCGCTTGAGCTCCTGGGTGCGCCGCGACGCGCTCGGGCCGCCGTCGGCCATCAACCGGGCTCGCTCCTCGCGCACCAGGAGTGCCACGACCTGGAACTTCGTGCGGACCGCCGGCCGCGTCGGCGGGCGCTGCACCGCGCTGTCCACCTCGCGGGCGAGCTCGGCGAGCACGGGGATGATCCCCTGCTCGGCGGCACGCGGGGCCCGGGCGCGCTGAGCGCCGCGGTCGGTGCGCGGGGCACCGGCGCCACGTCGGCCTGGTCGTGCCACATCTCCTCCTTCTGAGCAGCTCCACCGAGGTCGGCGCAGCGCTGTCGTGCCACGGTCGCCCACGACCCGTCGAGCGCCGGGCACCGGCCCGGTGCCGCAGCCACTCCCGGGCGGGGACGTGGGACCAGGCGCCGATCACGCCCGGCGTCGCCGTGCGATCCCGGTGGACGGCGCGTGCTCGCCGCCGTGACGACCGCCGGGCGTCCGGGGCACCTCGCAGCGGGGGCCCGGTCGTGACGCCGGAGGCACCGCGTACCGCACACGCTATCGGGCCGACCGCCCCCGGTCCTGCGGCGACCCAGCCTCTCACGCGACGGTCGGCCGGCACGACGACGGCACGCCCGGGGACGTTCCCTTGACAGGCAAGCGATCACTTGCATCAGACTGGGCGCGTGGACGACGACGCCGACCTCTTCAGGGCGATCGGCGACGCCACGCGACGCATGATCCTCGACGAGCTGACCGACAGGGACGGCCAGACGCTGTTCGAGATCTGCGGCCGACTGGCCATGAAGCACGGCGTGGCCTCCACCCGCCAGGCCATCTCCCAGCACCTCGTGGTGCTCGAGGAGGCGGGCCTGGTGCACACGCGGCGGCAGGGCCGCTACAAGCTCCACCACCTCGACACGAGCCCGCTGCGCTCGGTCGTCGACCGGTGGCCCGTCGAACGAGAGGGACCGAACCCGTGATCCGCATCAACCTCACCAGCGTGCTCGTGGACGACCAGGCCAAGGCGCTCGCCTTCTACACCGAGAAGCTGGGGTTCGTCACGAAGACCGACGTGCCCACCGGCGACGCTCGCTGGCTCACCGTGGTGTCCCCCGCCGCCCCGGACGGCGTCGAGCTCCTGCTGGAGCCGGACGGCCACCCGGCGGCCGGCACGTTCAAGAGGGCGCTCGCGGCGGACGGCATCCCCTTCACGCAGTTCGCCGTCGACGACGTGCACGCCGAGGTGGAGCGCCTCAAGGGGCTGGGCGTGCAGTTCACCCAGGACGCGACGGACCTGGGTCCGGTGGTCACCGCCGTCTTCGACGACACCTGCGGCAACCTCATCCAGATCGCCGCCCTGAAGTGATCGCCGGCCCGCGCCCGGGGCGGGCCCGCGGGTCTACCGCCCGGTGCCCGGTCGCCGGCCGGCCAGGACCGCGGCGCGGGCGCCGGTCAGGACGAGGTCGGCGTTGATCGCCGCACCCGCCATGACGCCCTGGGCCGCCGAGGCACCGACCATGGCGGTGAGGTCGCCGACGTTGCCCGCGGCCCACACCCCGGGCAGCTCGGTCGCGCCCGCAGGGTCCCTGGTGATGTGCCGTCCCATCGGGTTCTCGGTCAGCGTGCCACCCAGCTGCTCGTAGAGGTCGCCCCGGGCGACGAACGTCGGCTGCACGGCCACGGCGTCGACCGGGACGGCGGACCCGTCGGCGAGGACGACGGCGCGCAGGCGGTCGCCGTCGCGGGACAGCTCGCGGACGCGCCCCCTGACCACGCGGACACCGAGCGCCGCCAGCTGCTCACGGCCCTCGTCGTCGGGCTCCGGGACGTCGTGGAGGAAGAGCGTGACATCCGGGCTGAGCTGGCGCAGGAGCAGGGTCTGGTGCAGGACGTTCGGGCTCGTGCCGAGCACGCCGATGCGACGACCGCGCACCTCGTAGCCGTGGCAGTACGGGCAGTGCAGCACGTGGCTGCCCCACAGCTCGCGGACACCCGGGACGTCGGGGAGCTCGTCCACCAGTCCGGTCGCCAGCAGCAGCCGCCGGGCGGTCACCGTGTCGCCGTCGGCCAGCGTGAGCGTGAAGCCGTCGGCGGTGCGGCGCGCCGTTGTCACGCGGCCGGGTCGGACCTGCGCGCCGTAGGACAGCGCCTCCCGGCGCCCCGCCTCGAGCAGCTCGAGCGGTGGGACGCCCTCCCGCCCGAGCAGGTTGTGCGCGCCCTCGGCGGGCGCGTTGCGGGGCCGGCCCGCGTCGATCACGAGGACGTCGCGCAGTGAGCGGGCGAGGGTCACCGCGGCGCTGAGCCCGGCCGCTCCCCCGCCGACGACGACGACGTCGTGACGGTGCTGGTGGGACGGGCCGGGTGCGGCGGCGCGCAGGTCGGCGGGGGTGGTCAGGGACGACATGGTGGGGCTCCTTCGACGGGCAGGGGTGGGGCCGGTGGGCGGCGGGCTCTCAGGGACGGCGCGCGACCCAGGCGGTGCGGCTGCCACGCACGGTCAGCCGGGCAGCGGTGAGCGGGGCGTCCGGGCCGTGATCGGCCAGCACGCGGTCCAGGATGGCCAGGTCCTGCGCCGCGAGGACGCCGGTGAGCGCGGGGCGCCGGTGGCGCAGGGCCGCGCGGGCGTACTCCTCGACCCGCGGGTCCCCGGGTGCGGCGGTGACGGGGAACCGGCGCCTGGCGACGACGTCGAGCCCGGCTGCCTCGAGGGCGGGCGCCCAGTCCGGGACGGCGTTCCAGCCGGCAGCGGCGAGGGCGGCGTGGCAGCGGGACTCCAGGCCCGGGCGGCCCCCGCCGACGTCGTCCGGCAGCAGGTGGGGCAGGGAGTCCATCTCGACGACCACCGCGACCCCGTCGGGACGCAGGGCGTCGTGGACGGCGCGGAGCACCCGGGCGGGGTCGGCGACCTCGTGCAGGGAGCTCGAGGCCCACACGACGTCGGCGGGACCGACGTCGGGCCAGTCCGCGTCCAGGTCGGCGGGGACGATGCGGAGGCGGCCGGTCAGGCCGTGGGCGCGGCCTGTGGCGGTGAGGCGGTCGATCATCGCCGGCGACCGTTCGAGGGCCACGACCTGCGCGTCGGTGAAGCGCTCCGCGAGCGCCACCGAGCCGGCGCCGGTCCCTGCGCCGAGGTCGAGGACCGTCCGGACGTCGGTGACGTGCTCCGCGGTCCACGCGGTGACCGCCGGCAGGTAGGCGCCGAGGACCTGGGCGTCGAGGTCGAGCAGGTCGGGGAGGCCTCGCAGGTGGGCCTCGTGGTCGGTGCCGGCGTGGGCGTGGTGGTCGTGGTGCGGCATGGTGCCAGGGTAGGCAGCGCTTGTCGCACAAGCATAGGATCTTGCGTATGACGCAAGAACTCGACCTCGATGCGGTGATCCGGCAGCGGATCCGTGGGCTGCGGCTCGCCCGCGGCTGGTCGCTCGACGCCCTCGCCGCCCGCTGCTACCTCAGCCCCTCGACCCTGAGCCGGATCGAGACCGGCCACCGGCGCATCGCGCTCGACCAGCTGGTGCCCATCGCCCGCGCCCTCGACACCACCCTGGACCACCTCGTCGAGGCGGTCGCGGACGACGACGTCGTCATCCGCCCCGAGCCCCGGCACGAGGCGGGGGTCACGACCTGGCTGATGTCCCGCGAGAGCACCGTGCGCGGGGTGACCGTCGCCAAGATGCGGTTCTCCCCCGAGCACCCGTCCGGACCGGACCGCCAGGGCGTGCACCCCGGGCGCGAGTGGTTCACGGTGCTGTCCGGGACGATCCGGCTGTACCTGGGCGACCGCGTGATGCTGGTCGAGGCCGGCGACGCCGCCGAGTTCTCCACGATGGTCCCGCACTCGCTGGGTGCGGCGGGCGGGCCGGCGGAGATCCTGACGATCTTCGACCAGGACGGGGAGCGGGCCCACGTGCCGGCGCCGGGGCGGGGCGCCGCGGCCGAGGGCGTGCCGGAGCCCGCGGCACCGGGGACGCCGGCCTGATCGACGTCCTGCCCGACCGGGTCGCCCGGCGGTGGCCCGCGCGGACCAGGCCGCCGGAGACGGCGCCGGTCAGGCCGGACGCGGCGCCGGCGCCGCGGTCGACTGCCGGACCACGACCGTCGTGGCGAGCTCGATGCGCGACGCGGGCCGGACACCGGCCCGCGCGAGCTCCACGACCATGCGCGTCGCCTCACGGGCCATGTCGGCGAGCGGCTGACGCACGGTGGTCAGCTGCGGCGAGACCCACTGGCAGAGCTCGACGTCGTCGAACCCGACGACGGACAGGTCGTCCGGGATGCGCAGGCCCAGCGCCCGGGCGGCCTGGTAGACGCCGTAGGCCTGCTCGTCCGAGCCGCTGATGATCGCCGTCGGGCGGTCCGCCAGGGCGAGCAGGTCGGCCCCGTGGCGTAGGCCGCCGCTGACGAGCGAGTCGCCGTTGCGGACGAGCGCCGGGTCGTGGGCCAGGCCGGCTCGCAGCAGGGCGGCCCGGTAGCCGTCGAGCCGGTCCCGGTGGCACTCCTGCTCGGCGGGCCCGGTGATGAACCCGATGCGGCGGTGGCCGAGCTCGAGCAGGTGCTGGGTGGCGTCCCGCCCGCCGGCCCAGTCCGTGGCCACCACGGTGGCGAGCGGGGCGGACCCGCTGCGCACGGGGTCCACCAGCACGACCGGGGTGCGCAGGCGCTCCAGCTCCTGACGCCCGGCGTCGAGGAGCTCCGAGACGACCAGGACGACGCCGTCCGACCCGCGCTGGGCCAGGTGCTCGACCCAGTCGGGCGTCCCGACCGGCTTGCCGTGCGTCGTGGTGACGACGAGGTCGAGCCCGAGCCGCGCCGCCTCCGCCTGGGCACCACGCAGCAGCGCGGTCGCCCACTGGGTGTCGAGGTCGCTGATGACGAAGTCGACGAGGCCGCTGCTGGCACGCGGTCGGCCACGGCGCTCGTACCCGCGCTCCTCCAGGAGCTGCTCGACCTGCTCGCGCGTCGACGAGGAAACGCCCGGTCGGCCGTTCAGGACCTTGGACACGGTCGGCACGGACACCCCCGCCGCCGTGGCGATCTCCGCGATGGTCACGCCACGACTGGCCACCGATCCCCCTTCACCTCCGGACCGTTGACGTGCCGCCACGGTGCGCCTATCTTAACCGCCTAGAAAGTTGCGCGGAAAGTTGCTTGCGGACTTTCCTTCCGTCCGCCTCGTCGGCGGGCGGCCGGCTCTGGGCCGGGCATCCCGGGGGCTCACGCGGTCGACGCCGTCCGCGCGGACCCTCGCCAGAGCAGACGTGGGCCGGCACCGGAGCGGGCCCGCGTGCGGTCGGCGGCAGCCGCCGACCGGTGACAGCACGAGCCCGTACGCGGGCGGAATGGAGCACCATGCGGACGTCGACGACACCCCGCCCCCGGCTGATGGCCACGGCCGCCGTGGCCGGTCTCGCTCTCCTCGGCCTGAGCGCGTGCTCCGGCGGCGGCCAGGAGGCAGCGGCCCCCACCGGAGGCGCGGACTCCGGCGACCTCACCTGGTGGGGATGGACCCCGGACGCCGTGAACGCGGAGAAGCTGATCGCGGCCTTCAACGAGGAGTACCCCGACATCGCGGTCACCTTCGTCTCCAAGCCGATCGACTCCTACGACTCGGTCCTCGGCCCGGCCATCACGTCCAGCGACGGCCCCGACGTGTTCAACGTCGCCCCCGGCTCGGCCAACGGTGGTGTCGACACCTTCGGCGCCGGCGCCCTCGACCTGACCCCCGCGGTCGCGGCGGCCCTGGGCGACGACTGGAAGGACAAGCTCGCCCCGGCCGGCGTCGAGCCGCTCACGGTCGACGACAAGCTCGTCGGGGTCTCGGCGGGCGCGGTCTACTCCGGCGGCCTGTGGGTCAACCAGGACCTCTTCGACCAGTACGGCCTGACTGCACCCACCGACCTGGACGAGTGGAAGCAGGTGTGCGCGACGCTCGAGGTCAACGGCGTCACCTGCTTCGTCCAGGGTGCGGGCCAGCACGCGTTCGACATGGACACCTTCGAGGCGGTCATGGAGAACGTCGAGCCCGGCCTGTACGTCGACGCCAGCGAGGGCGAGGTCCCGTACACCGACGAGCGCTTCGTCCAGGGGATGGAGATCTGGAAGTCGCTGTTCGACGAGGGGATCATGCAGGAGGGCGCGATCGGCCTGCAGCAGTACCCCGACGCGAACAACCAGTTCATGTCCGGCAAGGCCGCCATGGTCATGATGGGCACCTGGTACACGCAGTACGCCGTCAAGGACAGCATGGTGGCCGCCATGGAGGCGGCCGGCGTCGCCGACCCGACCCCGTTCGCGATCACGCCGGCCGACTTCCCGGACCTCGCGGGCACCGGTGACACCGGCTCGCTGTTCGGCGACGCCGACTACGGCCTTGCCGTCAGCGGGAAGACCGACCAGCCCGACGCCGCGACGACGTTCGCGCTGTGGCTCGGCACGAGCGAGGCGGGTCAGCAGGCCGTCGCCAACACGCTGAACAACGTCCCGGCGCTCAAGGGCGTCACGCCGCAGTGGGAGCAGATCGACCTGGTGGACCCGGCGCGCCAGCTCGAGCCGCTGCAGGAGTACACCGAGCGGGCCGGCCAGGCGACCGAGCCCCGCTTCGCCTCGGTCAGCTCGGACCTCAACTCCGCGTTCGAGGACGTCCTGATCGGGGTCGCCTCCGACGACATGACCATCGACGAGGCCCTCGGCGCCCTGCAGGCCGTGCAGGACGAGGAGAAGTGACCCCCGCCCTCGCCGCGGTGCCCGGGGCACGGTGCCCGGGCACCGCGGCGGGGACCCGACCTCAGCAAGGGACACACCGATGAGCACCACTGCAGCAGCACGGCAGACCCCGGGGCGCTCCGCCCCGGTGCCGGGCCGGGCCGACGACGGCGCGGTCACGCGACGTCGCGGCGTGCGGCAGGCCTCGGGCCTGCCGTGGATCCTCCCGGCCGTCGTCCTGGTGATCGGCCTGGTCTACTTCTCGATCGGCTACACCGGGTACGTCTCCACGCTCGACTGGAACGGCTTCATCCTCTCGCCGTCCGAGCCGGTCGGCGGGGCCAACTACACCGAGATGGTCGGCGACCCGGTGTTCTGGCGGTCGCTGTGGCACACGGCCTACTTCTTCGTCATCACCTTCACGGTGCAGACGGTCCTGGGCTTCGTGTTCGCGGCGCTCATGCACTCCAAGCTCCGCTTCGGGACGCTGTTCAAGGTCGTCGTGTTCGTCCCGACCGTGCTCGCCCCGGCGATCATGGCGCCGGTGTTCCGGCAGATCTTCGACGCCGACGGCCAGCTCAACCGGCTGCTGGACGCCGTCGGGCTCGACGCGGTCTCCCGGCCGTGGCTCGCCGACGCGACCACCGCGATGGGCGTGGTCATGGTCGTCACCGTCTGGCAGTGGACCGGCCTGACGTTCATCCTGTTCTTCGCCGCGATGAGCCAGGTCGACCCCGAGGTCATGGAGGCCGCGCGGATCGACGGCGCCGGCAACATCCGGGCGCTGCGCTCCATCGTGTGGCCGATGGTCCGCGGCACCACCGCGGCCCTGGCGCTGCTGGGCCTCATCGGCGCCCTCAAGACGTTCGACGTGCCGTACCTGGTGACCAAGGGCGGTCCCAACCACGGCACCGAGTTCCTGGGCACGTACATCTACCAGGTCATGGTCGCGGAGAAGCACTTCGGGTACGCGGCGGCGATCTCCGTCGCGCTCCTGGTCCTCGCCATCACCGGCGGCGTGCTCATGAGCATCCGCAACCGCCGCGCCGAGAGGAGCTGAGCCATGTTCGAGGCACGCACCACCCGGGACCGGATCGGGCTGCACGTGCTCGCGGTCGTCCTGGCCCTGCCGTTCCTGGCCCCGCTGGTCGTCATGGTGTCGGGCTCCTTCGCCGGACGCGGCTGGAGCAACTACGAGAAGGTCTTCGCCACCGGCGTCGTCGGCACCTACTTCCGCAACAGCCTCATCATCGCCGTGTCGACGATCGCCCTGGTGTACGTCGTCACGATGCTCGCGGCGTTCGGCTTCGCCAAGCTGCGCATCGCCGGCAAGGAGGTCTGGTTCTGGCTGCTGCTCGCGGCGCTGACCATGCCCGAGGCGGTCCTGCTGACCCCGCTGTTCGTGACGGCGTCGACCTTCGACCTCTACAACGAGCACATCGCGGTCATCCTGCCGCTGGCCGCCCTGCAGGTGCCGTTCACGGTCCTGCTGGCGCGCAGCTTCTTCCAGGGGATCCCGTCGGAGCTCATGGAGGCCGGACGCGTGGACGGCGCGTCGATCCTGCAGGTCTTCTGGCGCATCGTGATGCCGCTCACCCGGCCCATCGCCGCGGCGATCGTCGTGCTGACGCTCATCTCCGCGTGGAACGCCTACCTGCTGCCGCTGCTCATGCTCAACGACCCGGACCGGCAGGTCGTCACGCTGCTGCCGTCCTTCTTCACCAGCCAGTACACGAACGACCAGACCGGCGTCCTGGCCGCGGCCGTCATCACGGCGGTGCCGCAGATCATCGCGTACCTGTCGCTGCAGAAGTACTTCGAGCGCGGCCTCGCGGCCGGTGCGCTCAAGTGACCGCCGCCCCCAGGACGTCCCACCCCATCGAAGGGAACACCCCCGTGCAGGGACCCGTGCAGTTCGTCGTCATCGGCAGCGGCTGGCGCTCCGAGTTCTTCCTCCGGCTGGCGCAGGCGGCCCCCGAGCAGCTGCAGGTGGTGGCCGTCGTGGCGCGCCGCCCGAGCGAGGCCGAGCGCCTGAGCGCCCGGTGGGGCGTCCGGACGGTCGGCACCGTCGACGAGGCACTGGCCCTGCGCCCGGAGTTCGTCGTCCCCGCGGTGTCCTGGCCGGCCATGCCGGTCGTGACGCGCGAGCTCGTCGCCGCCGGGGTCAAGGTCCTCGCCGAGACGCCGCCGGCGCCGGACCTCGACGGCCTGCGGTCGCTGTGGGAGGAGGTCGGCTCGTCCGGCCTGGTCCAGGTGGCCGAGCAGTACACCCGGATGCCCGGCCACGCGGCGCGGCTGGCGGTCGTGGGCGACGGCGTCATCGGCGCCCCTACCAGCGTCGAGGTCGCCTCCACGCACCTGTACCACGCGGTGTCGCTCGTCCGCGGCTACCTCGGGGTCGACATGGCCGAGACCGTGGTCGACGCCCGGACGTTCGTCGCGCCGCTCGCGGACCCGCTCAGCTTCCACGGGTGGGTGCCGGACGCCCAGCCCGAGCCGCGCACGACGACGGTCGCCACCCTGGACTTCGGCGACGGCCGGATGGGGCTCTACGACTTCGTCGACAACCAGTGGTGGAACCCGCTGCGCGCGCGGCGCGTCGTCGTCCGCGGCTCGCTCGGCGAGATCGTCGACGACGAGGTCACGCGGCTGACGCCCGAGGGCCCGATCACCTCACCGGTCGTCTACCGCCGCACCGGGGTCGACATGAACCTCGAGGGCAACGACGTGGTGCACGCGTCGTTCGACGGCCGGGTCGTGTGGCGCAACGCGTGGGTCGGCACCCGCTTCTCCGAGGACGACCTCGCCGTCGCCGACCACCTCGTCGCCACCGGTGCCTGGGCCCGGGACGAGGCCCCGGGCCCGTACCCGCTCGCGCAGGCGTGCCAGGACCACGCGATCGGCCTGGCGATCGAGGAGTCGGCGCGGACCCGCACCGACGTGCGCGTGGCCAAGGAGCCGTGGGCGGCCGGCGCGTGAGCCCACCGCAGGGTCGGACCCGGCCGGACGGCCGCAGCATCACCACCACCACCACATCGAGCAGGGGACAGACCGACATGGGACAGCTGGACGGCGCGCTGGCAGTGGTGACCGGGGGGTCGCAGGGCATCGGCCGGGCGATCGCGGCGCGGTTCGTCGCCGAGGGCGCGGACGTCGTCCTCACCGGACGACGCAAGGACGTCCTCGACGAGGCGGTCGCGGAGCTCGGGCCGCGGGTCACCGGCGTGCCGGGCGACGCCTCCTCGCTGGAGGACCTGGACGCGCTGATGGACGCGGTCCGCGCCACCGGCCGGCCGGTGGACGTGCTGGTCGCCAACGCCGGCGGCGGCAGCGAGGCGCCCCTGGCGGAGATGACCCCGGACCTGTTCGACGGCGTCACGGACCTGAACATCCGCGGCACCTTCTTCACCGTGCAGAAGGCCCTCCCGCTGCTGGCCGACGGCGCCCGCGTGGTGCTCGTCTCCTCGATCTCGGGCAGCAACGGCGACCGGAACCACGCCACCTACAACGCGAGCAAGGCCGCCGTGCGGTCCTTCGCCCGCACCATGACCAACGACCTGCGCGAGCGCAGCATCCGGGTCAACGCGCTCAGCCCGGGGCCGACCATGTCGGTCGGGTTCTCCGACTTCGTCGGCGGCGAGGAGAGCATCCGGCGCATCGCCGAGGCGGTGCCGGTCGGACGCATCGGCCGCCCCGAGGAGGTCGCCGCCGCCGCGCTGTTCCTGGCCTCCCAGGAGAGCAGCTTCGTCGCGGGCGCCGAGCTCGTCGTCGACGGCGGCATGAGCCAGGTCTGAGCCCGACGGGGCGGGCGACGGCCCCCTCGGCCGTCGCCCGCCTCCCCCTCCCCTGCGCGCCCCATCCGCGCCACCCACCGGCGCCACCCACCGGCGCCACCCATCCGCGCCACCGACCCGAGAGAGACCCCCCATGCAGAACCGCGTCCCCCTGACCGGGATGATCCAGATCGCCGTCGTCGTCGAGGACATCGAGCGTGCGCTCGACCACTGGTGCGAGCTCCTCGGGGTCGACCGCCCCGAGGTGCGCGTCAGCAGCGCCGAGCCCAACCCCGACGAGACCTACCGCGGCGAGGTCGCTGCGTACAGCCTCAAGCTCGCCGTGATCGAGTGCCCGGAGCGCGGGTTCGTCCTGGAGGTGCAGGAGCCCGACCAGAACCCCTCGACGTTCCGGGAGTTCCTCAAGGCCCACGGCCCCGGCGTGCACCACATCGGCTTCGCCGTCGGCGACGCCCGGGACGCCGTCGTCTCCGAGCTGGAGACCATGGGGTACGAGATGCGCACCGTGGGCTTCTACCCCGGCGGCAGCTGGACCATCGTGGACGGCGAGGACCGCCTCGGGGTCAACCTCAACATCAAGCCGCACGTGTGACCGCTGATCTGCCCGTCGTCGACACCCACGTGCACTTCTGGGACCGGCGACGCACGGACCTGGAGTACGGGTGGCTCGACGGCGACGGCGCCGAGGCGACCCTCGGCGACCTCGACGGGCTGCGCGCGGTGCGGTACTCCGTCCCCGAGTTGCGGGCCGACACCCGGATGCACGGGGTGACCCAGGTGGTGCACATGAGCGCGGCGACGTCCGGGCACCTGGCCGAGACGCGGTGGCTGCAGGGCCTGGGCGACGAGACCGGGTGGCCCGACGCGATCGTGGCCGGCGTTGACCTGGCGGCGCCCGACGCCGCCGCGACGCTCGACCGCCACCGCGAGCACGACCGGCTGCGCGGCGTCCGGGACATGCGCGACGGGTCGGTCCTGGGCGACCCGGCGTTCCGCCGCGGGTACGCACGGCTCGCCGGCACCGGCCTGGTGCTCTGCCACTCGGTGGGCGTCGACCACGTCGCGGCCGCCGTCGCGCTCGTGCGCGCGGTGCCCGACGTCGTCCTGTGCGTGGACCAGAGCGGCATGCCGGAGTCGCGCAGCCCGGAGTACCTGCGCACGTGGAGGGCTGCCCTGGGCACGCTCGCCGCGGAGCCGAACGTGGTCGTCAAGATCTCCAGCCTCGGCGTGCACGACCACGACTGGACCCCCGCGAGCCGGCGGCCCTGGATCCGGGCGCTGGTCGACGCCTTCGGGCCCGACCGGTGCCTGTACGGCTCCAACTGGCCGGTCGAGCGGCTGTACAGCGGCTACGGCGACGCGCTGGGCGTGTTCCGGGCGGCGATCGGCGACCTCTCCGGGGCGGAGCAGGCGGCCGTCCTGGCCGGCAACGCCCGGCGCGTGTTCCGCCTCGAGCCGGTCCCCGCCGGACCCTGACCGTCCGCGGACCGTTCCCCGGTCCGTCCCCCGGTCCGCGACCACGCACGACGCGTGCGAACCTTGTCCCCGGCGACGGCGCCGGGGACCGACACCGACACCGAAGGAGCAGACAGTGAAGGCAGCGGTCCTGCGCGAGCCCGGGCAGCCGATGACCATCGAGGACGTCGAGCTCGACGAGCCGCGCGCCGGAGAGGTCCTGGTCCGGGTGCAGGCGGCCGGCGTCTGCCACAGCGACCTGCACTACATGACGGGCGACCTGCCCACGCGCCTGCCGATCGTCCTCGGCCACGAGGGCGCCGGGGTGGTCGAGGCCGTCGGGGCGGGCGTCACCCGGGTCGCGCCCGGTGACCAGGTCGTCCTCATGTGGCGCCCCCGCTGCGGCCACTGCGCGTTCTGCTCGTCGGGCCGTCCGGCCCTGTGCACGTCGGCCAAGCGGCAGGTCTCCACCGGCGGCCTGCTGGACGGGACGAGCCGGCTGTCCGCCGGCGGCGACACCGTCCACCACTTCCTGGGCGTGTCGTGCTTCGCCGAACGTGCGGTCCTCGCCCAGGAGTCCGTCATCCGGATCCCGGACGGCACCCCGCCGGCCGTCGCCGCGCTGATCGGGTGCGCGGTGGTGACGGGGGTCGGGGCGGTCCTCAACGTGCTGGGCGCCGGCGCGGGCCGCAGCGTGCTCGTCATGGGCGCCGGCGGCGTCGGCCTGTCGACCGTCATGGGCGCCGACCTGGTCGGCGCGTACCCGGTCGTGGTGGCCGACGTCGCCCCGGACAAGCTGGACCTGGCCCGTCGCCTCGGCGCGACGCACACGATCACCGTGGGCGACGGCGCCGTCGACGAGGCGGTGCGGGCGATCTGCCCGGACGGCGTGGACTGGGCGTTCGACGCCGTCGGCAAGGCCGAGACGGTGCAAGCCGCGATGGCGAGCCTGCGCACGGGCGGCACGACGGTCGCCATCGGGCTCGGCCGCGCCGGTGCGACCGTCGCCATCCCGCTCAACGACCTCGTCCAGCGCGAGAAGCGGCTGGTCGGCAGCCTGTACGGCTCCTCGAACACGGTGAGCCAGGTCCCCCGGCTGCTCGAGATGTACGCCGCGGGCCGGCTGGACCTGGACGCCCTGCTCGGCCGGACCTACCCGCTCGAGCGGATCAACGACGCCTACGACGCCCTGGTGGCCGGAGCGGTCGGTCGCGCCGTCATCCTCCCGGGGGCCGCCGCATGAGCGCGCCCGCGACGACGACGGACGCCGGGTTCGCGACGTACCCGAGCCTGCGTGAGCGGCCGGTGTTCGTGACCGGCGGGGCGACCGGGATCGGCGCCGAGCTCGTGGCGCAGCTGGCGCACCAGGGCGCCCGCGTCGCCTTCGTCGACCTGGACGAGGCGGCCGGCGCCGCACTGGCTGCCGGGCTCGAGGCGGCGACCGGGCGCGCGCCCTGGTTCGGCCGCTGCGACGTCGGTGACGTCGGTGCGCTGCAGTCCGCGCTGCGCACCGCCGCGGACGCCCTCGGGCCGATCGAGGCGCTGGTGAACAACGCCGCCAACGACGAGCGGCACGCCGTCGGGGACGTGACGGTCGACTACTGGGACGAGAAGCTCGCCGTCAACCTGCGCGCGCACTTCTTCGCCGCCCAGGCGGTCGCCCCGGGCATGGCCGCCGCCGGGCGGGGCTCGGTCATCAACATGGGCTCGATCATCTGGCACGCCAAGTTCGCCCGGAGCAGCGGGTACGCGACCGCCAAGGCGGGTATCGAGGGCCTGACCCGCTCGCTCGCCCGCGACCTCGGCCCGGACGGCATCCGGGTCAACTGCGTCGTCCCCGGCTGGGTGATGACCGACCGGCAGCTGCGGGACTGGGTGACGCCGGAGGCGGAGCGCGAGATCGAGCGCTCGCAGTGCCTGCCGCAACGCCTGCAGCCCGCCGACGTCGCCCGGCTCGTGCTGTGGCTCGCGGCGGACGACTCCACGATGTGCACGGCTCAACGATGGGTGGTCGACGGTGGCTGGATCTGACATGACCGAGAACGAGCGCACGCCCGCGTCGGCCGGGCCCGAGGTGCCCCCCGTGCCGGCGGGGACGGGGCCCGGCTCGTCCGGGGCGGGTGCCCCGCAGGGACCCGCGGCGGGTGAGCACGACGCGGTGCAGGAGGCGCAGGACCGTGCCGCGGGCCGACCCCGACGGCGCAGCCAGGCCTGGTTCGGCGCGAGCGGGCGCGGCGGGATGCTCTACCGCTCGTGGCTGCGCACGCAGGGCACGGGGCCGGAGGTGTTCGACGGCCGCCCGGTCATCGGGATCGCCACCACGTGGTCCGAGCTGAACCCGTGCAACGCCCACCTGGACAAGGTGGCCGAGGCGGTCAAGCGCGGCGTGTGGCAGGCCGGCGGCTTCCCGCTGGTGTTCCCCGTGGTGTCCACCGGCGAGACGCTCATCCGGCCCACGGCCATGCTTTACCGCAACATGATCGCCATGTCGGCCGAGGAGCTGATCCGGGCCAACCCGCTGGACGGCGTGGTGCTGCTGGGCGGGTGCGACAAGACCACGCCCGGCCTGCTCATGGGGGCGGCGAGCGTCGACCTGCCGGCGATCATGGTGACCGGCGGGCCGCAGCTCAACGGCAAGTTCCGTGGGCAGGACGTCGGCTCGGGCACGCACCTGTGGAAGTTCGAGGCCGAGATGGCGGCCGGGCGCATGACGGAGGCCGACTGCCACGTCGCCGAGGGCTGCATGGCCCGGTCCGCCGGGCACTGCATGACCATGGGGACGGCCTCGACCATGGCGAGCGTCGCCGAGGCGCTCGGGATGCAGCTTTCGGGCTCCGCGAGCTGGCCGGCCGTGGACGCCCGCCGCTACGAGATCGCGCAGGCGGCCGGGCAGCGGATCGTCACGATGGTCGACGAGGACCTGCGCCCCAGCCAGATCATGACGCGGGAGGCGTTCGAGAACGCGATCCGCACGGTCGCGGCCATCGGCGGGTCGACCAACGCGATCATCCACCTGCTGGCGATCGCGGGTCGGGTGGGCGTGCCGTTGGAGCTGGAGGACTTCGACCGGCTGGCCTCGGTAGTGCCGACCATCGTCGACCTGCTGCCCAGCGGCCGGTTCCTCATGGAGGACTTCTGCTACGCCGGCGGACTGCCCGTGGTGCTGCGCGAGCTGTCCGTCGCGGGCCTGCTGAACGACGACGCGCTCACCGTCAGCGGGCAGAGCATCGCCAAGGACGTGGCCGCCGCCGAGTGCTGGAACCGCGACGTCATCCGCACCATCGCCGAGCCGCTGCAGGAGGCCGGCAGCACCGCGGTGCTGCGCGGCAACCTGGCCCCCGGCGGGGCGGTCGTCAAGCAGTCCGCCGCGTCCCCGCACCTGCTGGTGCACCGGGGGCGAGCGGTGGTGTTCGACTCCCCGGAGGAGTACCACCACCAGGTCGACGACCTGGACCTGTCCCCCGACGACGTCATCGTCGTGCGGGGTGCCGGGCCCAAGGGGTACCCCGGCATGCCGGAGGTCGCCAACGTCCCGCTGCCGACCAAGCTGCTCAAGGCCGGCGTCACCGACATGGTCCGCATCTCCGACGGCCGGATGAGCGGGACCGCCTTCGGCACCGTGATCCTGCACGTCACGCCGGAGGCGGCGCTCGGCGGACCGCTCGGGCTGGTGCGGACCGGCGACGAGATCGTCCTCGACGTGCCGGGCCGTAGCCTCTCGGTGGACCTGCCCGACGACGAGCTCGAGCGGCGCCGTGCCGAGTGGCAGGCGCCGGTCCGCGAGTCCGAGAGCGGCTACGTCTGGCTGTACCGCGAGTTCGTCCAGGGCGCCGACCAGGGCGCGGACCTGTCCTTCCTGCGGGGCTCGCGCGGGTCCGCCGTACCGCGCGACTCGCACTGACCCCCAGGCACATCCGATGCACGGCCCGACTGACGTGGTGAAGGAGTCCCGGCGATGACCGTGGTGGAGAGCATCGACCCCCGCACCGGCGAGGCGGTCGAGGAGGTGGCGCCGGAGTCCTCGGCGGACGACGTCGCCCGGGCGTGCGCGGCGGCGGCGGACGCAGCGCCGGCGCTGGACGCCCTGGGCCGCGACGGCCGGGCCCGCATGCTGCGGCTCATGGCCGACGCGCTGGAGGAGGACCGCGAAGTGCTCGTCGAGGTCACCGACCGGGAGACCGCCCTCGGGGCGACCCGCCTGAACGGCGAGCTGACGCGCACGACGTACCAGCTGCGGTTCTTCGCCGAGGTGCTCGACGACGGCGGCTACCTCGAGGCGACGATCGACCACGCGGGCATCACCGCGATGGGTCCCCGGCCCGACCTGCGCCGGATGCTGCGGCCCCTGGGACCGGTCGGCGTCTTCGGCGCCAGCAACTTCCCGTTCGCGTTCTCGGTCTCCGGCGGGGACACGGCGTCCGCGCTGGCGGCCGGCTGCCCCGTGGTGGTGAAGGCGCACGAGTCGCACCCCGCGTCCTCGGCCCGTCAGCTCGCTGCGCTGCAGCGCGGCGCCGAGGCGGCCGGCGCACCGTCCGCGACGGTCGCCGCGGTGTTCGGCCGCGACGCGGGGGTCGGCGTCGTGGAGGACCCGCGCATCACCGCCGTCGGCTTCACGGGGTCCGTCGCCGGGGGGCGGGCCCTGCACGACCGGGCGTCGATGCGCTCCCGGCCGATCCCGTTCTACGGGGAGCTCGGCGCGCTCAACGCGCTCACCGTGACCCCGGCGGCGGCCCGGGATCGGGCGGGGGCGATCGGCGACGGGCTGGCCGCGTCGTTCACGCTGGGCGTCGGCCAGTTCTGCACCAAGCCCGGACTGGCGCTGGTGCCGTCGGGGCCGGACGGCGACACGCTCGTCGCCGCCCTGACGGACCGGGTGCGTGGGACCACCGCGGCGGTGATGCTCAACCAGCGCACCCGCGAGGGGTTCGCGTCCGGCACGCAGGAGCTGCGCGGCTCCCCCGGCGTCCGCGTGCTCGTGGGGTCCCCGGTGGACCCGACGGCCGCCGCCGTCTCCCCCGTCCTGCTCGAGGCCGACGCCGGGCAGGTGTCGCAGGCGATGCTCGAGGAGTGCTTCGGCCCGGTCCTGGTCGTCGCGCGCTACTCCACCCGCGACGAGCTGTTCGCCACCCTGAGCGCCGTCGGGCCCGCCCTGACCGCGACCGTGCACAGCGGCGACGACGACGAGCTGGCCGCACCGCTGCTCGACCACCTGTCCGCCCGGACCGGGCGGGTCGTGTGGAACGGCTACCCGACCGGTGTCGCGGTGAGCTGGGCCATGCACCACGGCGGCGTCTACCCGGCGACGACCAGCCCGCTGCACACCTCCGTCGGGGCCGGCGCCATCCGCCGCTGGCTGCGCCCGGTCAGCCTGCAGGACGTCCCGGCGCACCTGCTGCCCGCCGAGCTCCGTGAGGACTTCACCGGCATCCCGCGCCGGGTCGACGGGGTCCTCGTGGTGTGAGCCGCCGGCTCCCCCGGCCCCGGCCCGACGTCAGCCGGCGAACGCCGGGACCGGGGCGCCGCGCACGCCGACGTCCGCCACGAACACCGCGCCGGCGCCCGGCTCGGCGTCCTCCAGGCCGAGCCGCGACGTCGTCACGAACAGCCGGTCGCGGTCCGGACCGCCGAACGCGCAGGCCGTCACCTGCCGGGCCGGCAGCTCCACCACCGCGTCCAGCCGGCCGTCGGCGGTGTAGCGGTGCACCGCCCCGCCCTGCCACAGCGCGACCCAGATGCCGCCCTCGGCGTCCAGGGCCAGCCCGTCCGGCATGCCGTGCCCGGGGTCGACGTCGACCAGCGGCCGCCGGTCCGACAGGGTCGCGGTGGCCACGTCGTAGTCGAACGTGTCGACCCGCCCGGTCCCGGTGTCGACGTAGACGCACCTCGAGCCGTCCGGGCTCCACGCGATCCCGTTGGAGATCGTCAGCCCGTCCAGCACGCGGGTCACCGTCCCGTCCGGGTCGAACCGGAACAGCGAGCCCCGACCCGGCGACTCGTCGTAGGCCATGGAGCCGCAGAAGAAGCGGCCGGCCGGGTCGCAGCCGCCGTCGTTCATCCGCACGCCGGGATCGGAGAAGGCCTCGTGGACCGGGCCGACGCGGCCGTCGGCGTCGACGAGCGCGAACCCGCGCTCGACGGCGACCACCATCCCGCCGCTCGCGCGCGGCCGGAACGCCGCCGCCACGTCGCCGACGTGCGACCGGGTCACGGCGCCGGTCGGCTCCAGCGTCAGGACGTCCCCGGCCAGCATGTCGACCCAGCGCAGGACACCCGCCGCCGCGTCCCAGACCGGCCCCTCGCCGTGCCCGGCGACGGCGTCGGTCAGCGCCTGAGCCCTCACCGGCCGCCCTCACCCTCGGGGCGCAGCGCCGCGAAGGCCTTCTCCGCCGCGTGGTAGCCCTCCACGAGCCGGTCCAGGACGGCGTCGGTGGCCGGGTCGGGGGCGGTCTGGTCCGGGTGCGCGGCACGCCACGCGAGCATGCGCCGCACCGCCCGGTGGAACGTCAGCGCCGGCACGTACGAGGGCACGTACCGCCGGATCTTGGTGTTGTCGAAGACGGCGCTGTGGGACAGGTCCCCGACGATGAGCTCCGTCCAGAACCAGTCCGGGGCGCCGACCGTCAGCAGGTCGGACGGGACGTGCACCAGCCGCGGCTCGACCCCGAGAGCCTGGGCGATGGCCGTGTAGATCCCGTCCCAGGTGTGGACGTCGTCGGACGTGATGTGGAACGCCTCGCCGACCGCCCGCGGGTTGCCGAGCAGCCCCACCAGGCCCTGCGCGAGGTCGTCGGCGTGGGTCAGCGTCCACAGCGACGTCCCGTCCCCGTGCACGACGACCTCGTCACCGCGCGCGATCCGGTCCACCACGGTCCAGCCGCCGGGCAGCGGGGGGTTGGCGTCGTCGTACGTGTGCGACGGGCGGACGACGGTCAGCGGGAAGCCCCGCTCGGCGTGCGCGCGCAGCAGCGCACGCTCGGCGTCGAGCTTGTCGCGCGAGTACGCCGTGAAGCGGTTGTGCAGCTGCGTGGACTCCACGATCGGCCACTGGAGCACCGGCTTGCCGTACACGGAGGCCGAGCTGATGTGGACGTACTGGGCGGTCCGGCCGGTGAAGACCTCGACCATGCGCTCCGCGTCCTCGGCGGTGTAGGAGAGGAAGTTAACCACGGCGTCGAAGCGGCGGTCCCCCAGGGCCTCGGCGAGGCTCGCCGGGTCGGTGACGTCACCGTGCAGCCACGTGACGTCGTCCGGCAGGTCGCGGTCGTTGGTGTTGTGCCCACGGTTCAGCACGGCCACGCGCATGCCGGCCGCGACGGAGCGGCGCACGCACGACGCGCTGATCGTCCCCGTGCCGCCGAGGTACAGGACGTCCAGGGGCGCGGGGTCGACCCCGGCCGCGGCGGGGACGGCGACGTCGGGTGCGGGCGCAGAAGGTGGTGTGGACATCGTCTCTCCGTGGTCGTCGCGCGGGCGGGTCGCCGCGCGTAGGGACGAGTCTGCGGACTCGGGCCCCTCCGGCGCGCGGCGAGACGGTACCGCCGCCGGCTGAGCCCGGTCCCCCACGCACGCGCCGCCCACCGCGCGGCCGGCGACCGGCCGACCGACGCGCGACGGGGGACCCGGGTGCCGACGCGCCGGGTCCCCCGTGCAGCGACCGTCAGAGGTCGACCGGCCGCAGGACGGCGGTGAGGCCGTGGGCGATCTGGACGTTCCCCGCGTTGAGGTCCAGCTGCCGGCGTGCGAGGAACGGGTCGCGGTCGCTCGGGTCGGCGTCCTGCAGCCGGACGACCCGACGGCTCAGGACGTCGACCTCCACCGTGCCGCCCGAGGCCGTGCGCAGCGCGGCGCCGTCGGAGCCGAGCGCGGCCGCGGAGTCGATCGTCGCGCCCGGTACGACGTGGTACAGCAGGACCGCTTCGACGGTGTCGATGCCGAGCGACGCGACCGTCGCGAACACCGCGGCCTCGTCGCGGTCCCAGTGGCCCGTCACGTCCGCGGCCAGGATCCGGAACGCGCGGTCGTCCGGCAGGAACGCCGTCAGGGGGACCGTCCCGTCGGTGAGGACGGCGACCGGGCTGCCCGGCTTCGCGTCGAGGACCGCCAGCACGGCCTGCGTGACGACGTCGTAGTCGGACCAGTCGCGGTCGAACGTGTCGCCGTCGGCGAGGAGCACCGACGCGAGGCTGGACGTGCCGGTCGGGGCTGTCGCCGCGGACGCGGTGGACACGCTGGACACGGTCGCGAGGGTCGTGACGGCGAGTGCGCCGGCGGTGAGGGCGAGACGACGGTGGCTCATGGGACAGCTCCTCGGGTGCGGGACGGGCGCGGGCTGCGGCCGCGCGGGACGCCGCGCGGCGTCCTGCCACCCCTACCGCGGCCGCGGCGGTGCCGGATGCACGCAGGTCAGGCCGGCACGCCGTCCTGGTCGTCGTCGCGGGCGCGGCCCTTGTCCGTGTACTGCAGCACGTCCGCCGCGGCGATCCAGGACTCGAGGTCCTGCCCGGCCCACGCCGCAATGCCGGCCGCGAAGGTGACGGACACGCTCGACGCGCGCAGCCGGTCCACCACGGCGGCGGCCTCCGCCTGCTCCGTCCCGGGCATGAGCAGCGCGAACTCGTCGCCACCCAGGCGTCCCAGGACGTCCCGCGGGCGCAGGCTGGGCGCCCACGCCTGCGGCAGCCCGGCCAGCACCGCGTCGCCGGCCGCGTGCCCGTACCGGTCGTTGATGCCCTTGAAGCCGTTGAGGTCGATCACCACGAGGGTGAGCGGGCTGCCCGTGCGGCCGGCCCAGGCCAGCTCGCGCCGCGCCACGTCGAGGAAGCCGCGTCGGGTGAGCGCGCCGGTGAGCTCGTCGCGGGTGGCGTCCTGCCGCAGCCCGGCCACCTTGCCGTTGAGGACCCACGCCACCCCGGTGATGGTGCTCATGAGGAACAGCCAGCTCTGGACGACCGACGGGGGCGAGGCCGCCCACAGCCCGTAGCCCAGAGCGGCGCCGACCAGCGCGAGGTGCACGACCATCTCGGTGCGGCTCCCGAACACCGCGACGTACATCGCCACCCAGAAGAAGCTCACAGCGGTGACCACCGCCCCGGTCGGGGTCGTCGAGCCGGCGACGCACCACGCCATCACGGCCGTGACGACGACGAGGAACAGGTGCACGTGGCCCGCGGTGAGGCGGTGCGCGTTCCGGCGCAGCAGGCCGGCCAGCCCGAACCCCACCACGGACAGGACGGCGGCGAGCCCGCGGGGGGCGGTGTCGCTGAACGGGACGAGGACCGTCACGCCGCACACCGCGGCGGTGAGTCCGGTGGCGGTGCTCAGGACCCGGGCCTGCCCGGCGCCGACCGACCTCGAGAGCAGCCGCCCTGCCACACCACTCTCCTGACCCTGTCGACAGCCCGCTCCCAGCCTGGGGCGCCGCACAGCCTGGCAGAGCAGGCCCAGGGCGTGCGCGGCCTGCGACGGAGAGTCCCCCGAACGCGTCGGTGCGGGCGCCGGTGGGCGCGACGGGTGGTGGCCAGGGTCACCGCCGACGTGGTTGCCGCTTCCCCGGGCCCGTGCCACCGTGACGTCGAGGCCCGACGGCGGGCCCCGGACGAGGGAGCCGTACCCGGATCGCGACAAGACGGCCGCTGGAGGCCCGTCATGTCCTGGTCTGTGCTCGTCCTGTCCGGTGTGCTGGAGGCCGTCTGGGCCACGGCGCTCGGGAGGTCCGACGGCCTGAGCCGCCCCGGTCCGTCCGCCGTCTTCCTCGCGGCGCTCGCGCTGAGCATGGCCGGTCTGGCGTACGCGATGCGTGACCTGCCGGTCGGCACCGCGTACGCGGTGTGGGTGGGGATCGGCGCCGTCCTGACCGTCACCTACGCGATGGCCACCGGAGCCGAGTCGGTCTCCGTGGTGAAGGTCCTCCTGCTCGCCGGGATCGTCGGCTGCGTGGTGGGGCTCAAGGTCCTGCACTGACGGTCCCGCACCGACAACCGCACCCCGGGTCGGCCGCGCGGTATCTTCACGGTCGCCCACACTGCGCCGGTCGGGGGGACTGCCAGGCATGAGTGGCTCGGAGCTCGACGACCAGTTCGCGTCGGTGGAGAACCTGTCGGGGCCCGACGGGTACGAGGAGGCGTGCGGGCGCCTGCTGCAGGTCCTGCGCCGTCAGGTCGGGATGCAGGTCGGCTGGACGAGCGAGTTCGTCGGGACGCAGCAGGTCTTCAGGTTCGTCGACGCCGAGGACGGGCACACCGGACCGCAGGTCGGCGCCTCGACGCCGCTGAACGACGCCTACTGCGCACGGGTCCTGCAGGGGACCATGCCGGCCCTCATCCCCAACACGCACGACGAGCCGACGGCGATCTGGCTCGACGTGACCCTCAACCTCAGCATCGGGTCGTACCTGGGCGTGCCGCTGCACGACGTCGCCGGCGTCCCCA
Organism: Cellulomonas aerilata; assembly: GCF_007991755.1. Classification (GTDB taxonomy): domain Bacteria; phylum Actinomycetota; class Actinomycetes; order Actinomycetales; family Cellulomonadaceae; genus Pengzhenrongella; species Pengzhenrongella aerilata. The sequence continues at coordinate 207,008 of NZ_BJYY01000018.1, forward strand.
ACGGCATGCTCTGCCTGGTCAGCAGCGGTCCGGCACCGTACCTGGACGACCACTCGCTGAGCACGGCGCGGCTGGTGGCCCAGGTCCTGGACGACCTGCACCACCGCTCCCTCGGGGAGGTCGCCGCGCGCGAGCGGGCGGCCCGGCTGCGGAGCCAGGTCGAGGACGTCTGCGCCGGGGTGGGCCGCCGGACCGTGTTCCAGCCGGTCGTCACCCTGACCGGCGGAGACGTCGTGGGGGCCGAGGCGCTCACCCGGTTCGACGACACCAGCCGGAACCCGGCGGGGTGGTTCGCGGCGGCGCACGCCAGCGGGCTGGGGCCCGAGCTGGAGCTGGCCACCGCCCGCGACGCCCTGGACGTCCTGTCCCGGCCGGACGGTCCTGCCGCCGTCGGCATGAACCTGTCCCCCGACGTGATCACCTCGAACCTCGCGGACGTGCTGCGGGACGTCGACCCCGCGCGCGTGGTGCTCGAGCTCACCGAGCACGCCCCGGTGCGCGACTACGAGCGCCTGCTCGCGGTCCTGGCGCCCTTCCGGCGGGCGGGCCTGCGGGTGGCCGTCGACGACGCCGGCGCCGGCTACGCCAGCATGAGCCACGTCCTGCAGCTGCGGCCGGACATCCTCAAGATCGACATGTCCCTGGTGCGCAACGTCGACGCGGACCCCATCCGCCGGGCCCTCGTCGGCGCGCTCGTCCGGTTCGCGGGCGAGACGGGTACCCATGTCGTCGCCGAGGGCATCGAGACGGCGGCGGAGGTGGCCACGCTGGTCGAGCTCGGCGTCCGGCTGGGGCAGGGGTACCTGCTGGGCAGGCCGCGTCCCTGGGCCGGGTCCGGCTCCGGGTCCCCGGACGTCGCCCTGGTGCAGGCGATCCTGCGCCGACGCCGTCCGACGGTGGGACCGGTCAGGACTCGGTGATCGTCAGGACCTTCTCCAGGCCGCTCAGCACGAGGAGGTCACGGGTCAGGCCGGTGGCGTTCAGGACGCGGACCTCCGCCCCGCTGTCGATGCCCAGGCGGGCGAGGAAGCCGATGCCGCTGGAGTCGAGGAACGTGACCGCGGCGAGGTCCACGTCCACGGGCCGCCTCTCGACGGCGACCTCCTCGAGCACCTGGTCCAGGCGCGCACTCATCTCCGTGCTGATCTCCCCGGTGAGCCGCAGCAGCCACCGTCCGTCGGCCGCAGTGATCCCCACGTGGCCGAACTCCTCGGTCGCATCCTGCTCGCTCACCCGCTGACCTGCCCCTCCGTCGATGTGGAACCTCTGCCCGTGCGGGGCCGCTGCAGCTAGACGCCGCCGGGGCCGCCCGTCAGCGGCGGTCCGGGGAGCAGGGTCCGGTGCCGGCCGCTGCGCCATTCGACCATGAGCAACGTCGCGTCGTCACTGAAGTGCCCCTGCTGGTGCACCATGAGCGCGCGCACCAGGCGCCGCACCGCCTCCGGCGCCGGCACGTCGTCGTCGGCCTGGCCGTTCAGGAAGCCGACGAGCCGCTCGACGCCGAACTGCGAGCCGTCCGGCGCCCGTGCCTCGGTGATGCCGTCGCTGTAGATCACCACCCGGTCGCCCGGCTCCAGGTGCTCGGTCCCGACCTCGAACGCCCGCCCGGCACCGAGGGCCGCCTCGAGCCCGAACGGCAGCGACGGCTGGACGTGCAGCGCCCGCGCGTCCGCCCCGTCGCGCAGCAGGAGCGGCTGCGGGTGCCCGGCGGAGAGCCACCTCAGCAGCCCCGACTCCGTGTCGAGCTCGGCCAGGATGCCGGTGGTGAACGCCGCCGTCCCGTGCAGCGAGTGGACCGCGGTGTCGATGTCCAGAGCGGTGTCCACGAGCGGCGTGCCCGCCCGCCGGGCGTTCCGGTACGCGGCGACGGTGAGCGACGCCAGCAGCGCGCTCTCCAACCCGTGGCCCATGCCGTCGAAGACCGCCAGCCGGGCGTACCCGGGGTCGACGGCGTAGTCGATGCTGTCGCCGGCGACGGTGTACGCGGGCTCCAGGGCGCCGGCGATGATCACGTCCGGGCTGGCGAAGGCCAGCGGCGGCAGGAGGGCCCACTGGATCTCGGCCGCCAGGCTCATCGGCACCTGCCGGCGGGTCTGGACGATCGTGTCCCCGTAGGACGACTTGGTCATGACCAGCTCGGCGACGACGGCGGCCAGCCGACGGAGCCGCAGCTCCAGGAGCCCGAACCCCGGGTCGGTGACGACGTGCTCGGCCACGGTCACGCACAGGACACCCAGCCGCTCGGTCCCGTCCAGGACCGGGATCCACATCATCGCGCCGGCCGCGCCGTGACCCAGTCGCTGGAGCAGCACCTCGACGGTCTGGTAGCACCGGCCGGCCAGGCTCGAGTCCACCGGGAGCGCCTCGTGCTGGTGCTCGGTCTGCGCGGACGACCCGTGGAACGGCACCAGCACCGTCTGCTGGAGGTCGGCCAGGTACACGACCGCGTCACGGGCGCCGAGCCGGTGCGCGTGGTCGGCGATCAGCGCCGGCAGCTCGTGCGGCGCCGCGAGGTGGGCGGCGTTGAGCAGCGAGTCGAACACCAGCTCAGCCGCGGACACGGGGGCGTGACCGGCGCCGAGCTCGCCGTTCACGGTCGGGTCACCTGCCGTCTGGACACGCACGCACCGTACCCGCTCGCGGCGCCGTCGGCCGGAGGCGACCTCGCGGGCGAGCTCCACGTCGAAGGGGTGTCAGACCGCGCCGCGCGGTGCACCATGGTCGGGCCGGCGTCGGGCGGGCGTCGGGCACGGGAGCCGGCCCGGCCGGTGCGGGGCACACGGGGGTGCGCCATGGACCAGCGACGCAGGACCGAGCCCGGGGTCGAGCTCGTGGGCCGACCGGCCGTCCAGATGCCGTCCCCACGGGGTACCCGACCGGCGTCCCTCGCCGCCCCGCCGGGGCCGTTCGTCCCGCACCGCGCGCGCGAGCTCACGCGGGCGGCGTGCCGCGCGTGGCGGCTCCCCGAGGTGACGGACCTGGCGTGCCTGGTCGCGGACGAGCTCGTCACCAACGCCGTCGTCCACGCCCAGACGTTCCTGGAGCTGCAGCTGACCCTGGCCGACGGGGAGCTCGTCGTCGCCGTCCACGACCGTGACCCCGGGTGGGACGCCGCGTGGTGGGACTGCACGCCCGACGACGTCGACGCGCCCCGCGGGGCCCGGTACGGCCTCTGCCTGGTGCGGACGCTCGCCCACCGCTACGGCGTGTACCCGCACCCGAGCGGCGGCAAGGTGGTGTGGGCGACGCTCCCCGCCGACGGTGGGACCCGTCCGCACGCACCCGACGACCGGGCAGGCACCGACACGGCACCCCGACCCGGCCCGCCGCCGGCTCCCGTCCGCCGGACGATCGTCGTCAACCGCGCCCGGCCGGGCCCGGCCGACCGGGAGCGGTGGCGACTGGAGCTCGTGCTGGGTTGGCTGCCCACGGACCCGGACCACGTCGACCTCACCCTGCGGCCGACGCCGCTGCACCCCGCGCTCCCGGCCGGCAACTGGCGGGCCCGCCTGGACACGCTGCGCCGCGGGCTGGGGGGCTCGGGGTGCGACGACGACGTCCACATCCACCCGCACCCGGCCGGTCGCACGGTGATCTTCGAGCTGGCGGCGAAGCCGCCGCACCTCGTGCAGTGCCCCTTCCCCCCGCTGCGGGGCTTCCTCGACGCCGTCGACGCCGCCACGCGCACCGGGCAGCGCGACCCCGCGACGAGCGACCGGCTCACCTGAGCGCCGCTCCCCCGGGCGGGCGCTGCACGCCGCAGGACATCGCGCCGGGCAGCGCCGGTGCGCCGGACCGCGCAGGGTCAGCGCGCGTCGCCGAGGACGCTCATCCGACCCCGGTCGTCGTACCCCACGACCCGGTGGCCGTGGACCGCGAGGGACACGGGGCCCCCCACGTCGCTCGACCACCGCACGCGTCCGTCGTCCAGGTCGAAGGCGACCACCTCGCCCCCGGGCCGGGTGGCCCCGTCGCTGGCAACGACGACCTGTCCGTCGGTCACGATGCTCGACGCGGCACCGAGGCGGTCGTCCGCGACGGACCACCGCTCGGCCCCGGTCCGCCCGTCGAGCGCGAGCAGCCGACCACCGTCCAGCAGCACCACCGTGCCGTCGAGGACCATGGGCCACGAGCCCACCTGCGCCTCGACGGTCCACAGCTGCTCGCCCGTCGCGCCGTCCACCGCGCTCACCGCCGTGCCGTCCGGCGACCCGACGAACAGGGTCCCCGGGAGGGACCCGTCGTCGGGTAGCGCCCCGACGACGAAGCCGGGCGCGTCGTACGACCTCCCCGTCACCAGGTCCGTGACGCGCGACCGCACGCGCGGATCACCCCGCGGGTCCTCCTCGAACCGGACCAGCCACTGCCCGCCCGCCGCGCGCGACGGTCCGGGGAGCGCCTGCGGGTCGCGGTCGAGCGTGTGCGACAGCACGCCCGCCCCGGAGAGCACCCACCGGGTGCCGGACTCGACCACGACGACGTCGCCGGGCGCCTGCAGCCACACCGGACGCAGCCCGAACCTGTCGGCCGGAGCCGGGTCGGGGCTCGTGAAGGTCCAGGACGTCTCCCCCGTCCGCGGGTCCAGCCGGGACACCCGCACGTGGTCGTCGCCCCCGACCTCGGCGAGCAGCAGGTCCTGGCCGGCCGTCGCCAGCCGCGCACCCGGTGTCGTCGCCCTGTCGGACACGAGCCGCCCGGTCCGCGCGTCCAGCACCACCAGGTGGGCCGCCACGGGGTACGTCGTCCATCCCTCCGGCTGCTCCGGGGTGGTCGCGACGCGGTCGGTGACCACGCACGCCAGCACGGGGCGGTCGGCGCCGTCCGGCTCGCCGGGCGCCCCGGGGACGACGCACCCGACCGGCCCGTCGGTCGCCACCGCGGACCCGATCGTGGTCCGCCACGCCTCCTGGCCCGTGCCGGCGTCGAGGGCGACGGCGTCGACCGTCCCGGCACCCGACAGCACCGTCAGCAGCCGCTCGCCGACCTCCAGGACGTCACCGACCGGGCTCTCCACCTCCCACAGGGGCTGGATCGCACCCCGCAGGGGCGCCGCCACGCCCCGGACGTCGGCCAGCGCCCGCACCCGCGCCGCGTCACGCCAGCTCTCCACACCCGCCGTCACGGAGACCACCGTCGCCACGGCTGCCGCCACGACCAGCACGCCACGACGGCGTCGGCGGACGCGCGGCGAGGTCGGTGGACGGCCGGCGCCGTCGGTCCCCGGCACCCCGGCGCCGGGCTCGGCGCCGGCGGGGCCTCCGGCCGGCGGCTCGTCCCACGACTCGACCAGGTGGACGTCGCGCATGTCGCGTCCCCCGGCTGCCATGCGCCGACCCTAACGAGCGGCCGGCCGGCCGTGGCCGCGACCGCGTCACGGCAGGGCGGGCCGCCGTCTGGCAGGGTGCCCACGTGCGTCCCACCCTGGCCCGCCTGCGCTGGTGGCAGTGGGCGCTGCTGCACGCCGCGTGGTTCGCGGCCGGCACCTTCCTCGTCCTGTCCGTGCTCGACGACGGGCCCGTGACCACCCGGGCGATCGGGTCGGCGGCCGGCGGCGTGCTGCTCGGCGCGATCCTCGGTCCGGCCAGCGCGGCGCTCGCGCGGTGGTCGGCCACGGCGGACCCGCCGACGACCGCCCGACGACACCTGCCCCAGCTGCCGGGGGCCGGGTACCGCCAGGCGACCCGGGCGGCGCGCGGTGGGCCGGTTCCCACCGACCCGATCGTGCTGCGGGTGGCCCTCGAGACCGCACGCGCGACCCTGCCCCGCACGACCCGGTTCCGCGTCCCGGCCTGCCTCGTCTTCGCGGTCAACACTGCCGTCCACGCGGCGATCACCGTGCAGACACCGCACCGGTGGTGGGGATGGCTCCTGGCGGCCGCGTTCGCGGTCCTGACCGTGAGCTTCTGGACGCAGCCGGAGCGGACGCGCCGGCGCATCGAGGTGCTCGAGGCGGCCTCGGGACCCAGCGGGTCCCCGGCCGCCTGAGCCAGCCCGGCGCCGCGAGGCGTCAGGAGGCGTCGGCAGCCGTCGGTCGGCGTCAGAACGCCGAGATGTCCCGGCCCCGCTCGCTGCGGGTGAGCGCGCCGATGACCGCCGACTGACCGTGACGGTGCTCGGCCAGGCGCACCAGCAGGTCCCGGACGGGCCCGAACACCTCCTCCGGGAAGGTCGGCGTCGGGACGCCGACGCTCACGGCGAGGTCGTCGCAGTGGACGACGACCTCCAGCTGGCGCGTGAGCAGGAAGTCGCCCCGGCGCAGCGCCCAGCCCTGCCACGGGATCGGCACGACGTCCCGGGCCCCCTGGGTCAGCAGCTCGCGGACGGTCTGGGTCGCCCGTGCGGTGCGCGCCTGCAGGTCGGCCGGTCCGCGGGCGGCATCCGCCTCGTCGGGGTCGTCCTCGGACGGGCCGGCCGGCGGTCCGGCGGTGACCCAGGCAGCACGGTGGTAGTGCTCGTCGGCGGACGCCAGCACCGGCAGCTCGACCGGCGGTGGGGCCGGCTGGTCGCCCGGCTGCCGAGCGGGACCGTCGGCGGGGACCGCCAGCCCTTCGGCGGCCCGCACCGCCTGCCGTCCCAGGTGGCAGGCCAGCGCGCCGACCGACAGGTGCGGCAGCGCGCTGGGCGTCGACCACCGCTCGGCGACCTCGGGGCGCCGGATGAGGTCCAGCGCGATCAGGGCGGCGGCGGGGAACGCGGCGTCCAGCGCGTCGGTGGCTCGAGGCACGCCCGCAGTCTGGCACCGCGTGAGGCGGACCGGGCGCGGACGGACGCGCAGAGTCGTCCTTCCTCGCGGACGCCCGCCGGGTCCACGCGTCGCGGCTCGCCGTCAGGCCTCCAGCACCGACAGCACGTTGCCTGCCGGGTCCGTGAACCAGGCGATGAGCGGGCCGCCGCCGCGGAAGATCCCGCGCGCGTCCGTCTCGATCGGCGTGCCCTCGTAGTGCTCGAAGCGCACGCCGCGTGCCGCCAGCCGGTCGACCACCGCCTCGAGGTCGGGCACCGGGAAGTTGAGCACCGTGAACGTCGCCGGTGCGTGGTCGGGCTTGGGGTAGATCAGCACGCGCCCGCCGCCGCGCAGGGCCAGCGTGAGCATGCCGTTCTCCTCGGTGACGTCCAGCCCGAGGGTCCCGGCGTAGAAGGCGTGGGCACGGGGGACGTCGTCGACCGAGAACCCGCTGAAGGCGTCGGACTCCTGCAGCACGGGTGCTCCCTTCCGGTGCCGCCGGCACCTGTCGCGTCCCGCACCGGACGGGCGGGCTCGCGGGGTGGACCGTCGCACCGGTCGTGACTCATCGCAGGCGCCCGCCCCGGACGCCGCGGCGGCGAACCGGAGGCACGGCCCGGTCGGCGCGGCAGACTGCTGGCATGAGCGAGCCCGCCGTCCCGTGGGTCCTGCACGTCGACCTGGACCAGTTCGTCGCCGCCGTCGAGGTGCTGCGGCGTCCCGAGCTGGTGGGCCGGCCGGTCATCGTCGGAGGCCGGGGCGACCCGACCGAGCGGGCCGTCGTCTCGACCGCGTCCTACGAGGCCCGCCGGTACGGCGCGCACTCCGGGATGCCGCTGCGCACCGCCGTCCGCAAGGTGCCCGACGCCGTCGTCCTGCCCGTCGACGCCCCCGCCTACGAGGCGGCGTCGGAGCAGGTCATGGCCACGCTGCGCACGCTCGGGGCCGTCGTGGAGGTGCTCGGGTGGGACGAGGCGTTCCTCGGCGCGGTGGTCGCCGACCCGGAGGACCTGGCCCGGCGCGCCCGGGCGGCCGTGCTGGCGGCGACCGACCTGCACTGCTCGGTCGGCATCGGGGACAACAAGGTCCGGGCGAAGATCGCCACCGGCTTCGCGAAGCCGGCCGGGATCTACCGGCTGACGGCGGCGACCTGGTTCGACGTCATGGGCGACCACCCCACCATCGACCTGTGGGGGGTCGGGACGAAGGTGTCCCGACGTCTGGCCGGGCTGGGGGTGCACACCGTGCGCGAGCTCGCGGCGGCCCCCCGGGACGCGCTGGTCGCGGAGTTCGGGCCGCGGATGGGCGTCTGGTACCACGAGCTGGGCCAGGGTCTGGGTCCCGCCGTGGTGGACGACACGCCGTGGGTGCCCCGCGGGCACAGCCGCGAGGTGACGTTCCAGCAGAACCTCACGAGCCGCGAGCAGGTCCGCGACGCCGTGGCCGGGCTGGCACGGGACGTCGCCGGGGACGTCGCCGCCGACGGGCGTCCGGTGCTCCGGGTCGGGCTGAAGGTCCGGTACGCGCCGTTCCTCACCAAGGTGATGAGCCGCAAGCTCCCCGCACCGACCCGGGACACGGCCGACGTCGTCCGCGCCGCGGTCGCGCTCGCCGCCGAGCTGGAGGACCGCGAGGTGCGCCTGCTCGGCGTCCGCGCCGAGATGGTCATGCCCGCCGAGGCCGACGGCGTGGAGCGGACCCCGGTGCGCGGCCGGATCTGAGCCGCTGCCGCCGAGCCGCTGCCGCCCGTGCCGCTGCCGCCGAGCCGCGGCCGGAGCCCAGCCGCTGCCGCCCGGGGTCGTCAGTCGGTGCTGCGCCCGCTCAGCTTGTCCCGGAGCCGGTCCACCATGCCGACCCCCGGCCCGATGGTCTTGTGGAACAGCTCGGAGTGCGGGGCGTGCGGGTGCGGCCTCGTGGGGGCGAGCTTCTTCGCGGCCTCCACCTTGCGGCCCATCGTCACGAGCGTGTCGGCCGGGATGTGGGCCCGCAGCTGCGGGAACTGGTCGGCCTCCTCGTCGGCGATGTGGTGGCTCAGCTGGGCCTGCAGCTCGGACGTCACCGCCAGGAACCGCGGGTCGGCCGCGTCGACGTCCTCCAGCTGCTTAATGAGCTGCACGATCCCGTCGTGCTCCTGCTTGTCGTGCTCGACCTCCGCGGCCCCGTCCGGGACGTGCTCCTCGATCTCCGGGTAGACGTACATCTCCTCGGCGACCGCGTGCCGCATCACCTCCGCGATGACGGTGTCGGCGAGGTCCCGGCGGGTGTCGGGGTCACCCGCCACCTGGATCTGGGCCAGGAGCTCGAGCATCTCCCGGTGGTCGGTGGTCAGGATGTCGATGACGTCGGTGGCTCGGTCACCGGTGCGGGTCTCGGTCATGGTCCGTCCTCCCTCGGCTCGTCCTCGAGCGTAGGCGCGTGGCCCGCGGGGCAGCCAGACCCTGCCGGCCGCGGTGGTGGTGCGGACAGGGGTCGCGGGCCCATGCTCACAGCATGACCATCGGGGTCGGCCGCCGGTTGACGGTCCCGCTCCGCGCCGGGGCGCTCCTCGGCGTGCCCGTCGGCGCGCCGTCCGGCGCGCCGGACGACGCGGGCGGGTGCGGTGCCTGACCGTGCGCCGCGCCGGCCCGGCCCGCCGCACCGGCCCGGCCCGGCGCACCGGCCGGGGCGCCGCCACCGCCTGGTGCGGGCTGCGATCGCGGCCGCCGCGCTGGGACTGCCGTTCGTGGTGCTCGCACTCGTCGTGCGGGCTCGCCTCGCCGCGGTGCAGCCGTTCGACGAGTCGGTGATCCGGGCCGCCACCGACCTGACCCGCGCGCAGCCCGGCCTGCGGGGAGCCCTGCTCGTGTGGCAGGAGTGCTTCCGCGCCGGCTGGGTCAACCTGGCCGTCACGGGGCTGTGCGTGTGGGCGTGGCGGCGGCACGGGCTGCGCACCCGGGCGGTGTGGGCGTTCGTGACGCTCATGGTGGCGTGGGGCCTCCAGCTGGTCGCGAAGCAGCTCGTCCAGCGCGCGCGGCCGGTCGTGGAGGACGCGGTCGCGCACGCGCCGGGGTACAGCTTCCCGTCCGGTCACGCCGCGAACACCGCGGCGGCGTGCGCCGTGGTGACGGTGCTGGTGTGGCCGCTGCTGGGTCCGCGCGGGCGCCTCGCCGCCGCGGCCGGGGCGGCCGTCGTCGTCCTGGTGACCGCGGCGGACCGGGTGCTGCTCGGGGTGCACTACCCCTCCGACGTGGTCGCCGGGGTGCTCCTGGGGGTCGCCGTGACGGGCGCGTCCTACGCCGGGTACGTCGGGACGACGCCGCGCGTCGCCCCGTCCGACACCGCCCCGTCCGACACCGCCCCGTCCGACACCGCCCCGTCCGACACCGCCCACGCAGCCGACGCCGCCGACGCGAGCGACGCGACCCACCCGGCGCGAGGGGGCTGACGTGACGTCCGCCGACCGCTGGGCCGACGACGGGGCACGCCCCACGGCGCGACGGGTGGGCCGTGACCTCGTGCGGCGGGCACTGGCCCCCGCGGCGGCGTGGTGGGCCGTCGTCGTGGGGACCGGGACGCTGATCGTCGGGCCGCTCGGGGACCCGGCGGGCGAGGACGCGGCCGTGCGCGCCATGGAGCCGGGCCGCACCCCGGTCCTGGACACGCTGACGTCGCTGTGGTCGAACGTCGGCGCCACCGAGTTCATCATCGGGGCGTGCCTGGCGGTGATGGCGGTCCTGTGGTGGCGCACGCGGCGGTGGTGGTTCGCGATCGTCCCCGGTATCGCGGTCGCCGTGCAGGCCGCCGTGTTCGTCACCGCGGCCTTCGTGGTGCAGCGCGACCGTCCGGAGGCCGACGCGCTGGACGTCGCCCCGCCGACGTCGAGCTTCCCCAGCGGGCACGTCGGTGCCTCGACGGCGTTCTACGTGGTCCTGGCGGTGCTGAGCCGCCGCATCCGGCGTCCGGCCCTGCGGTGGGCGGCGACCGCCGCGTGCCTGCTCGTGCCGGTCCTGGTCGCCTACGCGCGGCTGTACCGCGGGATGCACCACCCGAGCGACGTCGTCGTCGGCGTGCTCAACGGCCTGGTGTGCGCGTGGCTGGCGTGGCACTACCTGCGGCCGCAGAGCGCCGCCGCCGGCGGCGACCAGGGGCGGTGAGCCGTCCCGGCGCGGTCAGGCGTCCGGCCGCCTCTCGGCTCCGGCGTCCGGAGGCGGCACGTGCCCGGGCGCCGGCGTGGCTCCCGGCGCGCCACCCGCTCGCGCGCCAGGCATAGTGGTGCCCCCGACCGGGTCCCCGGCCGGCTCCGGGTCGCAGCTGCACCCGGACGAGGTGACGAGGGAGGCCCGGTGCTCGGACGCGTCGCGGTGGCAGTGGTCGGCGGCGCGCTCACGCTGGCCGGGGTGGCCCTGCTCGTCCTCCCGGGTCCCGGGTTCGTGCTCGTCGCCGCCGGGCTGGCGATCCTGGCGACGAAGTTCGCCTGGGCGGCGCGGCCGCTGGCGTACGCCAAGGACAAGGCGCAGGTCGGGCTGGACGAGGTCGCGCAGAGCAAGCGCCGGACGGCGCTCGCGCTGGTCGGGGCCGTCTCCCTGCTGGCCGCCGGCATCCTCGAGGTCGCCGGCGTGGACCTGCCGCTCGTCAACCTGCTGACCGCCTCGATGCTGCTGCTCAGCGGTCTGGGCCTGCTCGGGACCATCGTCTACGCACGGCGCCGCGGTGTCTCCGGCAGCGCGAGCCCCGGTGCCGCGCCTGCGCCCGAGGCCGGTCGCGGGCCGTCGGCGGACGTCGGGGCCTGACGTCCGGACGCCCCGTGGTGGGCCGCGGTCGGTCGTCCCGGGCGCCCGACGCGCCGACGGTCCGGCGCCGTCCACCTCCCGGCGCGTCGCGGTGAAAGCCTAAGATCGCGGGGCGCCGGGTCGAAGAGTCCCCTGAGCGGCGCGAACGACGTCGCAACGGATCGACGGGGAGTCACCACCATGAGCAGCTGGCGCCGCACGGCCACCACCACCGCCCTTCGCATCACCACGAGCTCGGCCACCATGGTCGCCGTCGTCGCCCTGGTCGGCGCCGGGCACAAGTGGGTCTAGCCGTCACATGACCGAGCAGGGGGCAGCTCGACGTCCGGCGGTGCCGTGGCGTCTGCACGCCTTCCTGGCCTCCGTCTGCGTCCTCGGCGCCCTGGGCCTCGTCCTGACGCTGTGGCTCGCGCCCTGGCCCTCGCTCAGCGGGACCCAGGCCTGGTCCATCGCCTTCCTCGCGGTCGCCGCGATCGTCGGCGAGGTCCGGCCGGTCCCGATCTCCCGTGGCACGGAGACCGCCGAGAACATCTCCACCTCCGCGCCGTTCGTCCTGGCCTCGGTCGCGGTGGGCGGCGTGGGCGTCGCCGTCGTCGTCCAGGTCGTGGCGAGCCTCTGCGACGACGTCGTGCACCGGCGTCCGCTGCTGAAGTCCGCCTTCAACACGGCGCAGTACGTGCTCAGCGTCCTGGCGGCCCGAGCGGTCTTCTGCGCCCTGACGGGCCTGCCCTACTTCGCGGACCCGGTGCCGGTCGGCCCGCGCCACCTCGGGGCGCTCCTGCTCGCCGGGGTCACCATGGTCGCCGTCAACCGGCTCCTGGTCGCGGTCGTCGTCAGCCTCGCCACCACCCTGCCGCTCGACGCCGTCGTGCGCGACGACGCGCGGTTCGTGCTGGCCACCCACGCGGTGCTGCTGTGCATCGGCGGGGTCGCGGCCGCGGTGGCGCAGGACGGCGTGACCGTCCTCGCTCTGCTCGTCGCCCCCGTGGTCGCCGTGTACGCCACCGCCGCCGCCGCGTCCCGCCACGCGCACCAGGCGTCCCACGACGCGCTGACCGGCCTGGGCAACCGCGAGCGCCTGCACCGGCAGCTGGACGCCCACCTCGCCGCCGCGCAGGGACCCGGGTCCGGTCCCGGCCTCGTGCTGCTGGACCTGGACCACTTCAAGACCATCAACGACTCGCTCGGCCACCCGGTGGGCGACGTCCTGCTGCGGGAGGTCGCGGCGCGGCTGTGCGCCGCGCTGGGCGACGACGTCAGCGCGCACCGGCTCGGCGGCGACGAGTTCGCCGTCGTCGTCGACGGCGACCTCCCCCAGACCCTGGCGGTCGCCCACCGGCTGCTCACCTCGCTCGAGGCGCCGATGCGCGTGGACCGGCTCGAGCTGCTGGTCCGTGCCAGCGCCGGCGTCGCCGTCGCCCCCGACCACGGCACCACGAGCGACGCGCTGATGAAGAACGCGGACATCGCGCTCTACCACGCCAAGCTCGAGCGCGACCGCATCAGCACCTACTCCCCCGCCCTGGACGTCAACAGCGTCGACCGGCTGCAGCTGCTCGCGGACCTGCGCGTGGCGATCGACACCGGCCAGCTCGACGTCGCCTACCAGGTGCAGGTCGACCTGACGTCCGGGCACGTCGTCGCGGTCGAGGCCCTCATCCGCTGGCGGCACCCGCAGCGCGGGCCGGTCGCACCGGACGACTTCATCCCGCTGGCCGAGAACTCCGGACTCATCGCCGAGCTCACCTCCTACGTGCTCGACAACGCCCTGGCCGCACTGGCGGGCTGGCGGGCCGCCGGGCACGACCTGCGCATGTCGGTGAACCTGTCCACGCGGCACCTGTCCGACCTCGCGCTGCCCCGCCAGGTCGCCGAGGCGCTGGCCCGGCACGGCGTCGAGCCCGGCGCCCTCGTCCTGGAGGTCACCGAGACCGGGATCCTGTCCGACCCCGCGCGCGTGGACGTCGTCATCGCGGCCCTGCGCGAGCAGGGTGTCGCGATCGCCGTCGACGACTACGGCACCGGGCACGCGTCGCTGGGCTACCTCAAGCGGCTGGAGATCGACGAGCTCAAGGTGGACCGGTCCTTCGTCAGCGACATGCGCCGCAACCACCAGGACTTCGTCATCGTCCGGTCGACGATCGCCCTGGCGCGCGACCTGGGCCTGCGGGTGGTCGCCGAGGGCATCGAGGACGCGGACACCGCCCGGTCGCTGGCGGAGCTCGGCTGCGACGTCGGGCAGGGGTACCACCTGGGACGCCCGACGTCGGCCGCGGAGATCGTCGCGCGCCTGTCGGACGAGCGGCGCGCGGCCGGCGCCGCCGCCGCGGCCCGGATCGTGCCGGGGCGGTGACGCGACCGTGCTGATGATCGCCGCCTGCCTCCTGGCCCTGCTGTCCCCGCTGGCCGCGGGACGGTGGTCCCGCTCCCTGCTGCTGCACCGCTGGCGCAGCCCCTGGACGATCTGGACAGCGCTGGCGCTGCAGGTCGTGCTCGTCCAGGCGGTGCTCCCCCAGGCGCTGGCGCCCGTCCTGCACGTCGCGACCTACGCCGTCGGGCTGGGGTTCCTCTGGGCGAACCGGCGGACCGCCGGGGTGCTCGTCGTGGGCGCCGGCGCCGCCCTCAACGGGGTGACGATCACGCTCAACGGCGGCGTGCTCCCGGCGTCGCCGTCCGCGGTCGCGGCTGCCGGCCTGCAGCACGACGCGAGCTTCGACAACTCGGCCGTCGTCCCGGACGCCGTCCTGCCGTGGCTCGGCGACGTGCTCGCGTGGCCCCAGCCGCTGCCGCTGGCGAACACGTTCAGCGTCGGGGACGTGCTCATCGTCCTCGGCGTCGTCGTCGCCGCCTGGACCGGCACCGGGCCCCTGCGGCGAGCCGTGCAGGGCGCACCCGAGCCCGACGCCGTCGCGACCGCCGCCGCGTGACGTCCGGCCGGGGAACACCGGCCCTCCCCGGCGCGTTGCCGCCGACGACGAGAGAGGTGGTCGGCATGAACCGCACGCGAGTGGGCTTCCTGTCCTTCGGGCACTGGCAGCCGATCCCGGGGTCGCAGGTGCGCACCGCGCGGGACGCCCTGGTGCAGACCGTCGAGCTGGCCGTCGCGGCCGAGGAGCTCGGCGTCGACGGGGCGTACGTCCGCGTGCACCACTTCGCCCGGCAGCTGGCGTCGCCGTTCCCGCTGCTGACGGCGATGGCGATGCGGACGAGCCGGATCGAAGTCGGCACCGGCGTCATCGACATGCGCTACGAGAACCCGCTCTACATGGCCGAGGAGGCCGCCGCGGCCGACCTCCTCGCCGACGGGCGGCTCCAGCTCGGCGTCAGCCGCGGGTCACCGGAGACCGCGCTGCACGGCTCGCGCGCCTTCGGGTTCGTGCCCGCCGACGGCCAGGACGACGGCGACCTCGCGCGGGAGCACACCGCGCTGTTCCGCGCCGCCGTCGCCGGGGCGGCCGTCGTCGACGCCGACCCCCGGATGACCGGTGGCGCCACCGGCCGGCTCGCCGTCCAACCGCGGTCCCCGGGCCTCGCCGACCGGATCTGGTGGGGCTCGGGCACCCGGGCGTCGGCGGTGTGGACCGCGGAGCAGGGCATGAACCTCATGTCCTCCACCTTGCTGTCGGAGGACACCGGCGTGCCGTTCGACCAGCTCCAGGCCGAGCAGATCCGCCTGTACCGCGAGGCCTGGGACGAGGCCGGGTGGGAGCGCCGGCCACGCGTGTCGGTGAGCCGCAGCGTCATGCCGATCACCACCGACCTGGACCGGCAGTACTTCGGCACCGGCCGCGGCGAGGGCGACCAGGTGGGCCTCCTCGAGGGCGTCCGGGCCCGGTTCGGCCGGTCGTACGTCGGCGAGCCGGACCGGCTCGCCGAGGAGCTGGCCCGGGACGTCGCCGTGCAGGAGGCCGACACGCTGCTGCTGACGGTGCCGAACATGCTGGGCGTGGACTACAACGCCCACCTGCTCGGCACGGTCATGCGCGAGATCGCCCCGGCGATCGGGTGGTCCCCGGCACGGGCCGGCGCCGCGTCCGCCTGACGCGGCGCGCGCACGGGGTGACGTAGCGTGCGGTGACCCGTCACCCGTGACCCCCACCGTGACCCCCACCGTCACCCTCACCCGGGAGCCGCAGCGTGCAGGTGCCCCTGCTCCAGATCGACGCGTTCGCCGAGCGGCCGTTCGAGGGGAACCCGGCCGCGGTGATGCCGCTGCCGCACTGGCCGTCGGACGTCGTCCTCCAGCAGGTCGCCGCCGAGAACAACCTGTCCGAGACGGCCTTCGTCGTCGCGGCGCTGCCCGACGGGGTGAGCGCCCCGGACGCGTCCCTCCCGGCCCTGCACCTGCGCTGGTTCACCCCGGCGACCGAGGTCGACCTGTGCGGGCACGCGACCCTGGCGACCGGCGCGCACCTGCTCCAGGACGTCCATCCCGACGCCGCCACGGTGCAGCTGTTCACGCGCAGCGGCTGGCTGCTCGTGCACCGGGACCCCGACGGCGGGTACACGATGGACCTCCCGTCCGTCCCGCTGACGCGGGTCGACGTCGACCCGGTGGTCCAGGCCGCGCTCGGCGTCCCGGTCCTGGAGGCGTGGGCCGGGATGGACCTCGTCCTGGTCGTCCGGGACGCCGCGACCGTCGCGGCGCTGCAGCCGGACCTGGCCGCCCTCGCCGGTCTGCCCGTGCGCGGCGTCGTCGTGACGGCGCCGGGCACCGGGACGGGGTTCGACCTCGTCTCCCGGTGGTTCGGCGGGGAGGCGGGCATCGCCGAGGACCCGGTCACCGGGTCCGCGCACTGCCAGATCGGGCCGCTGTGGGCCCAGCGGCTCGGGAGCGACGACCTCGTGGCGCGCCAGCTCTCCGCGCGCGGCGGGACGGTGCGGGTGGCGGTCCGTGGGGACCGCACCCTGCTGACCGGCACGTGCGTGCGCTACCTGACCGGCACGGCCGTCCTGCCGGACTGAGCCGGCGGCGTCACGCGGTGGAGTCCTCGCGGGAGACGGCCGCACGGCCCGCCTCGAGACGGGCGATCGGCACGCGGAACGGCGAGCACGAGACGTAGTCGAGCCCGGCGTCGTGGAAGAAGTGGATGGACTCCGGGTCCCCTCCGTGCTCGCCGCAGACGCCGAGCTTGAGGTCGGGCCTGGTGGAACGGCCGCCCTCCACCCCCGCACGCACCAGCGCTCCCACCCCGTCGGCGTCGAGCGTCTCGAACGGGGAGATCGTCAGGACGCCGTTCTCCAGGTAGTCGGCGAAGAACGCGCCCTCGACGTCGTCCCGGGAGAAGCCCCACGTGGTCTGCGTGAGGTCGTTGGTGCCGAAGGAGAAGAAGTCCGCCGCCTCGGCGATCCGGTGGGCCGTGAGCGCGGCGCGCGGCAGCTCGATCATGCAGCCGATCGGCACGTCCAGGGGCACCCCGGTCGCCTCGCTCACCTCGGCGAGGACGTGCTCGGTCTCGTCCCGGACGATCTGCAGCTCCCGGACCGATCCGACGAGCGGCACCATGATCTCCGGCCGCGGGTCGCGGCCCGCCCGCCTGAGCTCGACGGTCGCCTCGGCGATCGCCCGCACCTGCAGCGCGAACAGACCGGGCAGCTTCAGCCCCAGCCGGACGCCGCGCAGCCCGAGCATTGGGTTCTGCTCGTGCATCCGCTGCACCGCCGCCAGCAGCGCGACCTCGCGCTCGTCGGTCTCCCCGCGCTCCCGGGCGACC
Organism: Cellulomonas aerilata; assembly: GCF_007991755.1. GTDB lineage: Bacteria > Actinomycetota > Actinomycetes > Actinomycetales > Cellulomonadaceae > Pengzhenrongella > Pengzhenrongella aerilata. Next base: position 224,215 of record NZ_BJYY01000018.1, read on the forward strand.
GCGACGCGGACGGCGAGCTCGGTCAGGTCAGGCAGGAACTCGTGCAGCGGCGGGTCGATGAGCCGGATCGTCGTCGGCAGCCCGTCCATCGCCTCGAGCAGCTCGGTGAAGTCGGCGCGCTGCAGCGGCAGCAGCTCGGCGAGCGCGGCGGCGCGCTCGCCCGGGTCCGAGGCGAGCACCACTCGCTCGATGTTCCGGCGCCGGTCGCCGAGGAACTGGTGCTCGGTGCGGCACAGGCCGACCCCCTGCGCCCCGCGCTCGCGCGCACGCCGGGCGTCGTGGGCGGTGTCGGCGTTGGCGCGCACCTGCATGCGGCGCACCCGGTCGGCATGGGTGACCACCCGGTCGACGGCGAGGACCAGCGCGCGCACGTCCGGGTCGTCCGTCGCGGCGAGCCCGGCCTCGAGCCCCTGGGCGATGTAGACCATCACCGGGGAGTCCACGACCGGGACCCGGCCCAGGAACACCTCCCCGGTCGCGCCGTCGATCGCGATCGTGTCTCCGGCGTGCAGGACCAACCCGTCCACGCGCACCTCGCCGCGAGCGCGGTCCACCTCGAGCGCGTCGGCGCCGACGACGGCGCACTTGCCCATCCCGCGGGCCACGACGGCGGCGTGCGACGTCTTCCCGCCCCGCACGGTCAGCACGCCGTCGGCGGCGATCATGCCCTGCAGGTCGTCCGGGCTGGTCTCCCGTCGCACGAGGACGACCGCGGCACCGGCCGAGGTCCGCTCGACCGCCTGCGCGTTGTCCAGCACGATCTCGCCCACCGCCGCCCCCGGCGAGGCCGGCATGCCCCTGGTCAGCAGGCGCCGCTCCGCCGCGGAGTCGAAGCGCGGGAAGAGCAGCTGGCCGAGCTGCGCCCCGGTGCAGCGCGAGATCGCCTCGTCCATGGTGATGAGGCTCTCGTCGACGAGCTCGGTGGCGATCCGGAACGCCGCGCCGGCGGTCCGCTTGCCGACCCGGGTCTGGAGCAGCCACAGCTTGCCGCGCTCGATGGTGAACTCGATGTCGCACAGGTCCCGGTAGTGCGTCTCGAGCCGCCGCATCGCCTGGCGCAGCGCCGCGTACGACGCCGGGTCCAGCACCTCGAGCTCCGCCAGCGGCAGGGTGTTGCGGATGCCGGCGACGACGTCCTCCCCCTGCGCGTTGGGCAGGTAGTCGCCGTAGACGCCGCTCTCCCCGGTCGCCGGGTCGCGCGTGAAGCACACACCGGTCCCGGAGGTCTCCCCCAGGTTCCCGAACACCATGCTCACCACGTTGACCGCGGTGCCCAGGTCGTTCGGGATCCGCTCGCGGCGCCGGTACAGACGAGCCCGGTCGGTGTTCCACGAGTCCAGGACCGCCTCGATCGCCAGGTCGAGCTGCTCGCGCGGGTGCTGGGGGAACTCCCGACCGCACTCGGACCGCACGAGCGCCTTGTAGGTCTCCACCAGGTCGCGCAGGTCGTGCGCGGACAGCTCGACGTCGGTCCGGGCGCCGACCGCGGCCTTCCTCTCCTCCAGCGCCTCGGCGAACAGGTCGCCGTCGATGCCGAGCACCGTCTTGCCGAACATCTGGATGAGCCGGCGGTAGGAGTCCCACGCGAACCGCTCGTCCCCGGAGAACTCGGCGAGACCCTTGACCGAGGCGTCGTTGAGGCCGATGTTCAGGACCGTCTCCATCATCCCCGGCATGGAGAACTTGGCGCCGGACCGCACCGAGACCAGCAGCGGCTCGTGGAAGTCGCCCAGCCGCCGGCCGATCGAGTCCTCGATCTCGCGGAGCGCGAGCGTCACCTCGACCCGCAGACCCGGTGGCACGTGGCCGTCGCGCATGTACGCCCGGCACGCCTCGGTGGTGATGGTGAAGCCCGGTGGCACCGGCAGCCCCAGCTTGGTCATCTCCGCCAGGTTGGCCCCCTTGCCGCCCAGCAGGTCCTTCTGGTCCTTGTCGCCCTCGCTGAAACGGGACACGTACGCGGTCATCGTCGACCTCCGGTCAGGACGTGCCGGCGTCGAGCCCAGCACCGGCGCACCCATCCTTCTCGCGTCCGGCGGGGCAGATCAACGCCCTGACCGTCCCGGTCCGGCGTCGTCCTGCGGCCGCCGGACGTGAACCGCGGGGCACCCCGGTGCGTGTTCACGGTGTGGTGGCCGGCAGGGGCGCGCACCTCGTGAGCCGATCAGTCGGCGGACGACCCCGGGACGGGTCACCATGGCGACAGGCCGCCGGCGCGCGCGCCGACGTGACGCCCACAGACCCCAGGAGACCGACGTGCCCACCACCACCGACCACGCCACCCGCCGGAGCACGCGAACCGGGATGGCCCTGCGGGTCATCGGAGCCCTCGCGCTGGGCTACTCCGCGTACCTGCACCTGGACATCGCCCTCGACCGGCCGCCGCTGTTCGCCGACGGTCAGGTGACCCTCATGGGGCTGTTCATCGCCCAGGCCGTCGCCGCGGCGGTCGTCGCCCTGTGGGTGCTGGTGCGCGGCACGCTGCTCGCCTGGCTCGCCTTCGGCGCCGTGGCGCTCGGCTCCCTCGCGGCGCTGCTCGTGAGCTCCTACGTCCAGATCCCGTCGGTCGGGCCGTTCCCGGTGATCTTCGACCCGCAGTGGTACAGCGAGAAGTACCTGGCGGCGATCTCCGCCGGGATCGCCGCCCTGGTCGCGCTGGTCGCCGTCCTCGGTCTGCTGCGCCGGTCCCGCCGGTAGGACCGCAGGGCGCGCCCGAACGCGGCGAGAGCCCCGGACCGACGGGTCCGGGGCTCTCGACGTGCAGCGGGCGAGCGGTCGGCTCAGACGACCGTGAACGACCCGGTCATCGGCGGGTGCGGGTCGCACTTGAAGGTGTACTCCCCGGGCTCGAGGGTCACCTCCCACGTGGTCTCCTCGAGCTCCGGGACGGAGGTCGTCTCGTCGACCGACCCGCCCGTGAGGTGGAAGTTGTGCGTCTCGGCCGGGTCGGTGACCTGGATCGTGTAGTCACCGGCGGGCAGCTCGGTGACCTCGGCGCCGGACTCGTCCGTCAGCGTGATGACGAAGGCCTCCGGGTCCTCCTCGGTGCCGACCATGGCGGTCAGGACGGTGGACGCGCCCCCGGCGGCCTCCGTGGCCTCCTCCGTGGGCTCCGCGGCCTCCGACGCCTCGCCGGCGGCGTCGCCCGCCGCCTCCGACGCCTCGCCGGCCGCCTCGGACGCCTCGCCGGCGACGGACTCGGCGGTGTCCTCGGCAGACCCGCTGCAGGCGGCGGTGAACAGGGCGAGCGACGCGATGGCCGCCCCCAGGACTCGTCTCTTGATGAGCATGAGCAGACCTTCCGAAGAATGGTTGAGGCTGCAACCTTCGCCTTTGCGAGGACCGAAAAGCAAGCGTTTGTCCGACCGTGATCAGTCTGTGACCACGGCTGTGACTCCTCCCCGGGGCCGGTCCGGCGCGCCCAGGGCCACCAGCCTGCCGCTCGACGACCCGAGCAGCTGCCCGTCGGCGCTGGTCAGCACCACCTCCTGGGGCAGTCCGACCGACCACGTGCGCCGTCCGTCGGACAGCCCGAACGCGACGAGCTCGCCGCCGCCGCGACCGTCCGGCAGGCTCACCAGCACCGACCGCCCGTCCGTCATCAGCGGGCTCCCGGTCCGCGCGGGCAGCGCCGCGGACCACAGGACCTCGCCGGTCCGGCCGTCGCGCGCCAGCAGGGACCGCCTCTCCGCGCGCACGACGCGACCGTCCATCACCACCGGCAACCCGCCGGAGCCGGCCGGCACGGACCACCGCACGCGGCCGGAGGCGACGTCGAGCACCAGCAGGTCGAGCCCCTCGACGGAGAGCATCACCACGGACCCGGCCAGCGAGCCGTCGTCGGGCCGCACCGGGAGCGGGTACCCGGGGGCGCCGGCCTCCCGACCGGAGGCGAGCTCGACGACCCGGGTGCCCCAGCCGCCGTCGGACGTCGCCGCGGGGCGGGCGAGCAGCGTCCCGCCGCCCAGGACCTGCACCTGGCCGCCGGTGTCCAGGCTCGCGTCGCGGCGCCAGGAGTCGACGAGGGAGCCGTCCGAGGCCCGCAGCACCCGCACCGAGCCGCCGTCCACGGCGACGAGGTCGCCGGCCGCCTCGATCCGCACGGTCCGCTGCCGGAACTCGTCGGCCGGCAGGGCGTCCGGCCCGGTCCGGGACCACCGCCGGTGGCCGCTGCGCGGGTCGAGGCGCACGACGTGCGGGCGACCCTCCGGCGCCACCTCCGCCAGCAGGACGTCGTCGTCCACCGTGGCGAGGACGCCCGTGGGCAGGGTGGGCTCGTCCCGTCGGATGTCACCACTCACGGCGTCCACCACGACCAGCCGCGCGCGCGTCGGGTAGGTGCGGGTGCCCAGCGCGCTGGCCTCGGTGGTCGTCGTCTCGTCGACGACGACGCACACGACCACGGGCGTGCCGGGCGTCGAGCCGCCGTCGCCCCCGCCGTCGTCGGTGCTGTCGTCCGTGGCGTCGTCCGTGCCGGCGCCGGGCCCAGGGCGGTGCCGGCCGGGGACGACGCAGCTCGTCCAGCGCGCGTCGGCCCGGCCGGTCCCGACCGCGGTCCGCCACACGTCCTCACCGGTCGCCAACGCGAGCGCGACGACGTCGACGCCGCCGCCGCCCTCCCGCGCGACCGCTCCCACCAGGCGGTCGCCGACCAGGTGCAGGTCGTCGACGGGACGGTCCGCGGTCCCCCACAGCTCCGCGACCGGCCGCTCGAGCGAGCGCACCACCCCGGGGACCGCGGCGAGCTCGGACTCGCGCCGGGACTCGCGCCGGTCGGCCGCGACTCCACCGGCCAGGGCCACGGCAGCGACGACCGCCAGCACCGCGGCGCCACGGCGACCAGCACGGGTCCGGCGCCCGCCGGGCAGGTCCGAGGCCCAAGCCGGCGGCGTCCCGCGGGGCGCCCGACCGTCGGCCCGGGGTCCCGGCGGGTGGTCGTGGTCGGGCCCCGCGTCGACGAGCTCGACGTCCCGCATGTCCCGCATGTCCCCGCGGAGACGTGCCATGACCCGACCCTACGCACCGGCGCCGTCACCGTCCGGGGCACCGTCCGGGCCCGGGAGCCGGGGGCGACCCCGCGAGCGGCCCGGCACCCCGCGGGCACCTGGCCCGGCGCCGCTCGGGGGGCTCAGAACGGGTGCAGGATCCGCCGCAGGAACTGCCGGGTCCGCTCGTGCTCGGGATCGCGCAGCACCGCCTCGGGCGCCCCGCGCTCGAGCACCCGGCCGGCGTCGACGAACGCGACCTCGTGCGCGACCTCGCGGGCGAACTGCAGCTCGTGGGTGACGATGACCATGGTCCAGCCCTCCTCGGCGAGCTGCTTGATCAGCCCGAGCACCTCGCCCACCAGCTCCGGGTCCAGCGCCGACGTCGGCTCGTCGAACAGCAGCAGCCGAGGCCGCAGCGCGAGCGCGCGGACGATCCCGACACGCTGCTGCTGCCCGCCGGACAGCTCGAACGGGTAGGCGTCGCGCTTGGCCGCCAGCCCGACGCGGTCCAGCAGGGCCAGCGCCTCGGTCCGCACGTCGGCGGCGGGACGGCGCTGCACGACGACGGGGCCCTCCATGACGTTCTGCAGGACCGTCTTGTGCGGGAACAGGTTGTAGTGCTGGAACACCATCGCCGACCGGTCCCGCAGCGCCGCGAGCTCGCGCACCGACGGCGTCGTGCCGAAGTCCAGCCGCAGGTCACCGCCGACGTCGATGGTGCCGCCGTCCGGCGTCTCCAGGCCGTTGAGGCAGCGCAGCAGGGTGGTCTTGCCGGACCCGGACGCCCCGATGAGGGCGAGCACCTGGCCCCGGCTCACGGTGAGGTCGACCGACGCGAGCACCTGGTGGTCGCCGAAGCTCTTGCTCAGCCCCTGGACGGTCAGCAGCGGGGCGTGCGTGCCCCAGGTTGGGTCGGACGGCGTCGGGGGGACGCCGGGGGTGCCCGGGGCACCCGAGGTGCCGGGGGCGAGCGGGTCAGTGGGCGACATAGCGGTCCAATCGCGTCTCCAGGCGGCTCTGCAGCACCGACAGCCCGAGGCAGATGACCCAGTACACGAGCGCGGCCTCGAGGAACACGAGCATGAACTCGCCGTTGAAGGCGGCGATCTCCCGCGCGCGCTGGAACAGGTCCGTGACCAGGATCAACGACGCCAGGGAGGTGTCCTTGACGAGGCTGATGAACGTGTTCGACAGCGGCGGCACGGACACCCGGGCGGCCTGCGGCAGGATGATCCGCCGCAGCGCGACGTTGCGCGACATCCCGATCATGTACGCCGCCTCCCACTGCCCCTTGGGGACGGAGAGGATCGCGGCGCGGATGACCTCCGCCGCGTACCCGCCCACGTTGATCGAGAACGCCGCCACGGCGCTGGGCCAGGGGTCGATGACGACGCCGACGGACGGCAGGCCGTAGAAGATGACGAAGAGCTGGACGAGCAGCGGCGTCCCGCGCACCAGGGACACGTAGACGCGCGCCACCCCGGAGACCAGGCGCCGCCGCGACAGCCGCATGAGCGCTACGACCAGCGCGATCGCCAGCCCGACGACGAACGAGACGAGCGCGAGCGGGATCGTGCCGAGCAGCGCCCCCTGGACGATCGGCCACAGGGAGCTGACGAACTGCTCCCACGGGGTCTGGTTCATCCGGCCGTCACGCCCGCCGTCGTCCCCGTGGCCGCGCACGTCGCGCGGGCGTCGCCGCCCGCCGACGTGCCGGCACGCGGACGCGACAGGTCAGCGCGAGACATCCGCGCCGAAGTACTTCTCGGAGATCTCGGTCAGCGTGCCGTCGGCCGCGAGGGTCTCCAGCGCACCGTTGACGGCCTCGGCCAGCTCGGTGTCCTCCTTCGCGAAGGCGAACGCGGTGAGGGACTTCTCCTCGGTCTCGGCGGCGACCTTGAGGCTCGTCGAGCCGGACTCCTGCTGGTAGTCCAGGAACGTCAGCTTGTCGTTGACCGTGGCGTCGACGCGTCCCTGCTCGACGAGGGCGGCGGCCTGCGCCCAGCCCTCGACTGCCTCGATGTCCGCGCCGCTCTCCTCGGCCAGCGTGTACCAGTTGCTGGTGAGCGACTGGGCGGTGGTCTTGCCGTCCAGATCCGCGAACGAGCTGATCGACGTCTCGTCCTGCGGGACGACGATGACCCCGGTGGAGACCGTGTACGGCTCCGAGAACGTGTACTGCGCCTCCCGCTCGGGCGTGATGGACACCTGGTTGGCGATGAGGTCGAACCGGCCGGCCTCGAGCCCAGCGAAGATCGCGTCCCACTGCGTCTCCTGGAACTCCACCTCGACACCGAGCTCCTCGGCGACCGCGGTGACGACCTCGACGTCGTAGCCGGTCAGGTCGCCGGTGCCCTCGTCGTGGAAGGAGAACGGGCGGTAGGTCCCCTCGGTGGCGACCGTCAGCACGCCGGACTCGAGCGGTCCGCCCGCGCTGCTCCCGCCGCCGGCGGCGCCGGACTCGCCACCCGCGTCGGACCCGCCGCCGGACGAGCACGCCGCCAGCGAGAGGGCCAGCAGGGAGGTCAGGGCGAGCGAGGCGGTACGGGCGGTACGGGTGGTCATCGTGGGTCCTTCGGTGCGGAGCGGTCGGGGCCGCCGCGCGGTGCGGGGCGACGGCAGGCGGCGTCCGGCACCGCGGGAGCGGTGGTCTAGCGGGTGAGGCACGGACACGCGGTCCGTACCCGGTGGGCCAACACACGGGCACGTCCCGGTGTTCCGGACCCCGTCCCCCGGTGCGCCGCGGGCTCACGCACGACGTTCGGCCGGGTGGCCGCGGTGCGGGGGCGGGGCGAGGACATGGGTCGATTGCACCACCGGGTGCTCCGGTGCGCCCGCGGGGGGCGTGCGCGGGCGCCGTCGCCCGGCCGGTGTGGTGGAGGTCGGTCCTCGCCGCGGGCCGCAGTCATGGTCGCGGTCATGGCCGCAGGCCGCGGTCACGGCCGCAGGCCGCGGTCACGGCCGCAGGCCGCGGTCATGGCCGCAGGCCGCGGTCATGGCCGCAGGCCAGGCGCCCCGGGCGGGGCCGGGAGCGGGACCGCGCCGGTCCCGGGGTCGTCGACGAGCCGGAGGCGGTCGCCGGGGCGGACCTGGGCGAGGAGGTCCAGGTCCGCGTCACGGACCACGGCCACCACCGGGTACCCGCCGGTCACGGGGTGGTCGGCGAGGAACAGGACGGGCAGCCCCGACGGCGGGACCTGCACCGCCCCGGCGACCATCCCCTCGCTGGGCAGCTCGCCGGCTGCCGTGCGCTCGAGCGGCTCCCCCGCCAGGCGCAGGCCCACGCGGTTGGACTCGGCGGTCACCGTCCAGTCCTGCGTCAGCAGGAGCCGCAGGGCCGGTGCGGTGAGGTGGTCGGACCGGGGTCCCACGTGCACCCGGACGCGCACGACGTCACCGGGGGCCGGCGACGGCGGGTCCCCCCACGCGGCGACGGCGTCCGGGGGTGGTGGCAGCACGCCGACGACGTCGCCAGGCGCGAGCGGCGGCGGGCCCAGGCCCGAGAGGACGTCGGTCGACCGGCTGCCGAGCACGGGCGCCGCGCCCAGCCCGCCGCGGACCGCGACGTACGAGCGCAGCCCCGTGGCGGGTGGCTCGAGGACGAGGGTCCGGCCGTCGTGCAGAGCGAACGGCGTGGCGTGCGCGGGCCGGTCGCGGGCGGTGCCGTCCGGCGTGCGGACGACGGCCGGGGCCGGGGCGCCGGTCACGGCCAGGACGAGGTCCCCGTGCGCGCGCAGCTCCAGGCCGCCCAGCACGCACTCGACCACCGCGGCGGTCCGCGGGTTGCCGACGAGGCGGTTGGCGCGGACGGCGGCGCCGCGGTCGACCGCGCCGGACACCCCGACCCCGAGCGCCCGGTGGCGGGGCCGCCCCAGGTCCTCGACGAGCGCCTGCGGTCCGGGCCGGAGCACCTCGACCGCGCGCAGGGAGGCGGGGGTGTGGGCGGCGCGGTCGGGCGGGGCGGCGGGAACGGCGAGGACGGCGGTGGGCGGGACGGCGGGGGTGGACGGGTCGGCAGGAACGGCGGTGGACGGGACGGCGGGGGTGGGCGGGTCGGCGCGACCCGCCGCCGGTGTCGCGGCTCGCGCCTGCGCCCGGACGGCGCGGAACCGCACCCGGGTGCCGGCGTGCAGCAGCGCCGGGTCGTCGGCGCGGGCCCCGTCCCACAGCACCGCCGACGTCCGGCCGATCAGCCTCCAGCCGCCCGGCGACGCCCGGGGGTACACCGCCGAGTACGGGCCGGCGAGCGCCACCGCGCCGGCCGGAACCGTCGTGCGCGGGGTGGCACGGCGCGGCACGTCGGTCGGGGCACCGTCGGGCTCGTCGCGGACGAGGTAGGCGAAGCCGGGGGCGAACCCGAGGAACGCCGCCGTCCACGGGGTGCCCGTGTGCCACCGCACGACGGCGTCCGGCGAGCCGCCGCGCACACCTGCGACGTCCGCGAGGTCGTCGCCGTCGTAGACGACGTCCAGGACGACCTCCCGCTGCCGGACCGAGGCGGGCTCGGCGGTCGCCGCCGTCGCGAGCGCCTCGGCGAGCACCGGGGCGGCGCCCGGGTCCGTCAGCAGGACGAGGAGCGTCCGCGCCGCGGGGACCACCTCGCCCTGCCCGGGCAGCGGCCGGGCGGTCAGCGCCGCGTGCAGGCCGTGCACCTCCGCGAGGTCGGCGCAGTCCACGAGCAGCGCCCGGTCGCCCATCGGCCGCACCACCCGGCGGTCGCTCACACGAAGCCCGCCACGCGCACACCGGCGTCCGCCAGCGCCGCGCGCACCGCCGTGGCGATCGCCACCGCGCCCGGGGTGTCGCCGTGCACGCACACGCTCTCGACGTCCACGGCGACCGGCGTCCCGTCGACCGCGGTCACCGAGTGCTCGACCACCATCCCCACCACCCGGGCGGCGACCGCCACCGGGTCGTGCAGGACGGCACCGGGCCGGGTGCGCGGGACGAGGGTGCCGTCCGGCAGGTACGCGCGGTCGGCGAAGGCCTCGGTGACGACCCGCAGCCCCGCCGCCCGCGCCTGCGCCGCGACGGCGCTGCCGGGCAGCGCGACGAGGGGCAGCGAGTCGTCGACCGCGACGACCGCGCGCACCACCGCACGCGCCTGCTCCACGTGCCCGACGATCGCGTTGTAGAGCGCCCCGTGCGGCTTGACGTACGCCACCTCCGTCCCCGCCGCGCGGGCCAGCGCCTGCAGCGCGCCGACCTGGTAGACGACGTCGTCGGTGAGCTCGGCGGGCGCGACGTCGAGGAACCGCCGTCCGAAGCCGGCGAGGTCCCGGTAGCCGACGTGGGCGCCCACGCGGACGCCGGCGCGTGCCGCCGCCGCGCACGTGCGCCGGATCGTGCTCGGGTCGCCGGCGTGGAAGCCGCACGCCACGTTGGCGCTGGAGACGAGGTCGATGACCGCCTCGTCGTCCCCGAGCGTCCACGCGCCGAAGGACTCCCCCACGTCGCTGTTCAGGTCGATCTGCACGGGGCGAGCCTGTCGTGGACGGGCGTCGGGTGCCAGCGCCGGCGCGCTGCTCCCTCGCCGGTCCGCTGTCCGGCTCCGCCGGTCCGCTGTCCGGCTCCGCCGGTCCGCCCGCCGTCCTGCCGTCGGGCCGCTGTCGGAGGCCCGGGATAGTGTCGGCCGCGCCGCCGGACCCAGGTGAGGACGACCGTTGGACCACGTCGAGCTCTTCCTCCTGGCCACCGGCGCGCTGGCCGTCACCGCCGTCTGCCGGCGCTGGGGACTGCCCGTCCCGCTGGTCCTGGTCGCCGTCGGGCTGCTCGTGTCGTTCGTCCCGGGCGTCCCGCGCTACGAGGTCGACCCCGAGCTGCTGCTCGAGTTCGTGCTGCCGCCGCTGCTGTACTCCTCGGCGCTGTCGAGCTCGTACCAGGACTTCCGCGCGTCGCTGCGTCCCATCGCCCGGCTGGGCGTGCTGCTCGTGCTGGTCAGCGCCGTGGCGGTGGCCGTGGTGGCGTGGCTGCTGGTTCCGGACCTGCCGTTCGCGGCCGCACTCGTCCTCGGTGCCGTCGTGGCGCCGCCCGACGCCGTCGCCGCGGCCGCCGTCGGCCGCCGCCTGGGCCTGCCACGGCGCGTGATGACGCTGCTGAGCGGCGAGAGCCTCATCAACGACGCGACGTCGCTGACCCTCTACAAGGTCGCGCTGGCGGGCGTGGCGACCGGTGCGTGGTCCCTTGGCGCGGGCCTGCGGACGTTCGGTCTCGCGGTCGTGGTGGGCGTCGGCCTGGGCTTCGTGGTCGGCGTCGTCGTGCACCGGGTCCGGCTGCGCCTGGACGACGCCGTCGTCGCCTCGGCGGTCGGCCTGCTCACCCCGTTCGCGGCGTTCTGGGCGGCCGAGGCCGTGCAGGGCTCCGGGGTGCTGGCGGTGGTGACCGCGGGCCTGTACCTCGGGCACACGTCCCTGGAGACGGGGTACTCCACGCGGCTGTACCAGGGGCCGCTGTGGTCGACCGTCGACCTGCTGCTCGAGGGGTTCACGTTCGCCCTCATCGGCATCCAGCTGCAGTGGGTGCTCGCCGACGTCCGCGAGTCCGGCGCGGGACTCGCCGCGTCGCTCGGTGTCGCGCTGGCCGTGCTCGCGACCGCGGTCCTGGTCCGGCCGCTGTACCTGTTCGCGACGGCGCCGCTGCGCGCGCGGGCGTCCACGGGCCCGCCCGGCTGGGGTTCCGTGGTGCGGGACACCACGGTGCTGTCGTGGGCGGGCATGCGCGGTGTGGTGACCCTCGCGGCAGCCGCGGCGATCCCGGCGACGACCGGCGGGGAGGACTTCCCGGCCCGCTCGGTGCTCCAGTTCACCGCGTACGTGGTGGCGATCGGCACGCTGCTGCTGCAGGGCACCACGCTGCCGTGGGTCATCCGGCGCATGGGCGTGGGGTCCGACGACGACGAGATCCGTGACGCCCGCCAGGAGGCGCAGGTGCGAATCCTCCTCGGGCGGGCGGCCGCCGACGTGGTCCACGCCCGGGAGGAGCGGTGGGCGCGGGACATCGGGCCGGAGGCTGCCGGGAAGGCGGTCCGCGGCATCACGTCGGCGCTGTCGCGTGCGGAGGAGGCCGCGGCCGTCGTCCTGGACCCGAGCCGGGCCGGGGACGACCCCGCCCACCCGTCCCCCGAGCGCGGGCGCCGGCTGCAGGAGCTGCGCCGGGAGATGGTCGCCACCCAGCGCGACGTCCTGCGCCGGCAGCGCGACGCCGGCGAGCTGGACGAGACGGTGATGCGCCGGGTCCTGCGCGAGCTGGACCTGGAGGACGAGGCGGTGGCCAGCTCGTGGTTGACGAGCCGGCGACGCACCCGCCGGGCGGAGCCGGACGCCGGAGAGCGTGTCGGGAGCGAACCGGGCGGGAGCGAGCCGGGGCAGGGCCAGTCGGACCCGGGCGAGCCGGGTCAGGGCGAGCCGGCTCAGGGTGAGCCGGCTCAGGGCGAGCCGGAGGGTGGCCGGCAGGAGCCGGACGCCGGGGAGCGCGGTGCGGCCGCGGACGGCGGGCGGGGGTAGCCGGCGCGGGGCGGGGCGGCTCGGGGTCACGGTCGCCCATCGCGGACGCCGGCTCGCGGACGGCGGCGCACGCGAGGCGCGCATGGACGGGGGTGCGACGCACGCGAGGGCGCGCATGGACAGGGGTGCCGCGCACGGCGCCGTCGTGCCTAGCCTGGGCGGCGTGAATCGCGGGTGGAGAGATCGATCACGGCCGCGGGCGCGGACCGTGCTGCACGGTCAGCTGTCCGAGCCGCTGCGGCGGTTCCTCGGGACGGAGTCGGCCGGCGCCGCCCTGCTGCTGACGGCCACCGTGGTGGCGGTCGTCTGGGCCAACTCCCCGTGGTCCGCGGCGTACGTCGCGCTGTGGGAGACGCCGGTGTCGCTCAGTGCCGGCGACGCCGGGATGACGATGGACCTGGGCCACTGGGTCAACGACGCGCTGATGACGATCTTCTTCTTCGTCATCGGGCTCGAGGTGCGCCGCGAGCTGTCCCTCGGTGAGCTCACCGACCGCCGTCGCATCGTCGTGCCGCTCGTGGCGGGGGCGGCCGGACTGGTCGTGCCCGCGCTGCTGTACCTGGCCGTCAACCCGAGCGGCGAGGCGGCCCGGGGGTGGGGCGTCGTCATCGGCAGCGACACCGCGTTCCTGCTCGGGGCGCTCGCGGTCGTCGGTCCCCGGCTGTCGACGCAGCTGCGCCTGTTCCTGCTGACCATGACGGTGATCGACGACATCCTCGCGGTCAGCGTCATCGGGCTCGTGTACTCCGACGACCTGGACCTCGGCGCGATCGGGCTCGCGCTGCTGTGCCTCGTCGCGCTGGCTGCCCTGGCGCGCCGGGGCGTGTGGCAGACCTCGCCGTACGTCGTGCTCGTCGTCCTGCTGTGGCTCGCGACCGTGCGGTCCGGGCTGCACCCGTCCATCGCCGGGATGGTCGCCGGGCTCCTGGTGCCCGCCACCGCGCCCCGGCGCGACGTCGTCGAGGGTGCGGCCACGCTGGTGCGGGCGTTCCGCCAGTCCCCCATGCCGTCCGTCGGCCGGACCGCGCAGCGCGGCATCGTGCGGGCGATCTCGGTGAACGAGCGGCTGCAGAGCGTCCTGCACCCGTGGGCGAGCTACGTCGTGGTGCCGGTGTTCGCGCTCGCGAACGCCGGCGTCGACCTGCGCGGCGGGATGCTGGGCGACGCGCTGCGCTCCCCCGTGACCTGGGGCGTGGTCCTCGGGCTCGTGGTCGGCAAGACCGTCGGGATCACGGCCGGTGCGCTGGGAGCAGTCCGCCTGGGGCTGGGCCGGCTGCCGCAGGGGGTCGGTCACGGGCAGGTCGCCGGTGGTGCCGCGCTGTCCGGCATCGGCTTCACGGTGTCGCTGCTCATCACCGCGCTCGCCTTCGACGACGAGCGGCTGCGCGACGAGGCGACGGTCGGGGTGCTGCTCGCGGCGGTGCTCGCCACGGGGCTCGGCTGGCTGGTGTTCCGGCTCGCCGCGGTGCTCCTCGGCGAGCGGACCGCGGAGCTCCCCCGGCACCTGGTCGCCCCGGTGGACCCCGAGCGGGACCACATCCGCGGTCCCGGGACCGCGCCGCTGACGCTCGTGGAGTACCTGGACTTCGAGTGCCCGTTCTGCGCGAGGGCGACCGGGGTGGGGCGCGAGCTGCGCGAGCACTTCGGCGACCGGCTGCGGTACGTCGTCCGGCACCTGCCCCTGCCGGACGTGCACCCCAACGCCGAGCGTGCGGCCATGGCGGCCGAGGCCGCCGGGCGGCAGGGGCAGTTCTGGGCCATGCACGACCTGCTGTTCACCCGCCAGGACCGGCTGCACCCGGAGGCGCTGGTGGAGTACGCCGCGGAGCTCGGGCTGCAGGTCGACCGCTTCGTGGAGGACCTGTCCGACGGCGGCCTCGCGGCCCGCATCCGCGAGGACGTCGCCGGCGCCGAGGCGAGCGGGGCCCGCAGCACCCCGACGTTCTTCGTGGTGGACCGCCGCCACAGCGGTCCCTACGACGCCGCGACGCTCATCCGGGAGCTGGAGCAGGTCGCGGGGACCGTCCAGGCCGACCCGGCGCCGGTCGCCGAGCCGCGGTGACGGGGGCCGGGGGGCCGCCTGTCCGGATCCGCGCCGGCTTCGTCGCCGAGTACCGCGGGCGCGAGTACGCGTGCGTGCCGATCCCGCCGGCGGACCCTCGGTCCGGTGAGGGGCCGGGCCCGGATGCCGGGAAGCTGCACCTGCGCGCGTCCGGCGCGGAGCCGTGCCCCGAGGGGTTCGAGGAGGACCGCTGGCTCGAGTGGTCCGCGTTCGTGCGCCGGGACGAGGTGACCCGGCTGGTGTTCGTGCACACCACAGCGGTGTGGACAGGGCCGGCTGCGGTGTCTGCGGTGGCCTCCCGCCCCGGCGCCGGGCGAGGGGGCCGCGTGGTCGTCCGCGCCGTCCAGGACGGCGGTGAGGCCGTGATCGACCGGGGTCCGTGGCCGCCCGGGGACGTCGTGGCCGCCCACGAGGGCGACCGGTCGGCGTGGGAGATGTGGGTGCCGGTGAGCTCGCTGGTCGACGTGGTCGAGGAGACGATCGAGGTCCCGCTCTGAGGTGAGGTGGGCGCGTAGGCGCACTCCGCACTGCCCTCGGCCTAGGGCATGCTGGGAAGACCTCTCCACCTTTGGACCGGGTTCTGCGACGCGCCCGAAGCCGCCTCCACCACATTCGGCGACACCCACAGGCCGGGGAGGCGAGACCTCGTCCACAGCCATTCTTCTGCATCATGGGCATGTCAGTGGCAGTCCATAGCATTGGGCGTAGGAAAAGGGTCGCACCAAGGCGTCGGCCCGGGTTCGCAGCAGGGATGAGGTGACTGCCGTGGCTGACGACATCCCGCCCGCGGGCACCTCTACGAGCATGGGCGCCGCCGACCTGGCGCGGGCGCCGGGGCGCCT
>NZ_BJYY01000019.1 GCF_007991755.1 Cellulomonas aerilata
AGGACGAGGAACATCGAGCCACCCCGACCGGGGTGGCTCTCCTTGTCGTTTCAGTCGGGCATTCGCTGGCTTCATGTGACCGTGGTGGCCCGAGCCCAAGGCGCTCACGGCGTCACGCGATGATGTCGGCAGGCACGCTCAGATCGTGGCGCGCGCGAGAGCTGCGGCGCCGAGCGGCGACAAGGTCGTCGCGGGCGCGGCGTCGACGTCCGTCGGCAACTCGGCGACGACGTCAGGACGCATAGCTGTGCGGGCGCCGTGATGGAGTGGCGGACCGACGCCGTTGCCGGCGCGGCGTCAAGAGCCTGCGGGAGAGGTGACCCGCTGCCGCCCGCGGCGGGTACGCCGACGAGGCGTCGTGCTACGGACTCCCGCCGCGCCGGCGTGGACGGCTGGGGCGTCGTCCCCGCCGCTCGCGGTCCGCATCTGCGTGCGCGGGCCGTATCTCGCGGTAAGTCCGGGGGGCGGCGACCTGCTCGAGAGGGGCTCGACTGCGCACTGGAAGCCGGCTGGTGTCACCGCGTCCGTGCGCCGTCATGCTGGTCCAGCGAGGCGGGCCGAGTGTGACGGCGTTCTCGTCGGCCGGCGCGCAGGGGCGATGCTCGCGATGAGACGATGGGTCTTTGCTTTCGATGAGGGGACACACACGTGAACGCGGACGCAGGTCGCTCGAGCGACTCGAGGAGCGGGGACGACCGCGGATCCCGGGACGCACGCGCAGGCCGTGACGCAGGGCGCGGAAGTGGTCAGGCGGGCGGCGGCTACCCGCGGAGCGGAAGTCCGCGTGGTGCCGGCGCGGGCGCACGCGGTACCGGTGCGGCGACCGGCGGGCGCGGTTCCGCCGGCGAGCGCGGGGGCTGGCAGGACCGGCGCCCCTCGACCGGGGATGCGCCGCGCGCGGGCGGAGGCCGTGGTGGCTTCGCGTCGGGGGGGCCTCGAGGCGCGGCGCGGTCCGGCAACCCGGCTCTCGGCGGTGACCGGGACCGACAGGCGCCTGCGAGCCGCGACCAGAGGGACCAGCGGAGCTCCGGACCGGGTGAGCGCCCGTACCGGCCGCGCGAGGACGGCGACCGGCGCGGCACCGGTGGCCGTCAGGCGGGCGGCTTCCGCGGACGCGACGACGCCGAGCGTGGACGCCCGGGTAGCGGTGGCGGGCGCGGCTCGTTCGAGCCCCGCACGAGCGCCGGGTCCGACCGTCCCTATCGGCCCTCGGGTGACCGGCCCGAGCGGGGCTACCGGCCGTCGGGTGGTGCCGCGGACCGTCCGTTCCGGCTGTCGGGTGATCGCCCCGAGCGTCCGTTCCGGCCGTCGGGTGATCGCCCGGACCGTCCGTTCCGGCCGTCGGGTGATCGGCCGGAGCGTCCGTTCAGGCCTTCGGGTGACCGGCCCGACCGTCCGTCGCGGGATGCGGGGGACCGTCCGTACCGTGCGTCGTCGGACCGCCCCGAGCGTCCGTACCGTCCGTCGGGTGACCGCCCAGACCGTGGGGGCCGTTCGACCGGTGACCGGCCCGACCGTCCGTTCCGTCCGTCGTCCGACCGCCCGGACCGCGGGCAGCGTCCGGCCGGAAGCGGCTACGGAGCGTCGTCGGCGCCTCGCCGCAGCTTCTCCGACGACGCCCCGCGGCTGACGCGCCCGCCGCAGAGCGAGCGGGTGCCTTCGCCCGACATCCCGGACGACGTGCACGCCTCCGACCTCGACCGGGCCGTCCGGGCACGGCTGCGCACGCTCAGCAAGGACAACGCCGAGCAGGTCGCCCTGCACCTCGTGATGACCGGGCGCCTGCTGGACACCGAACCGGAGCTGGCCTACGAGCACGCGCAGGCGGCGGTGCGCCGTGCCGGCCGGGTGGATGTCGTCAGGGAGGCTGCCGGACTGGCCGCCTACCGCACCGGGCGCTTCGCCGAGGCCCTGCGCGAGCTTCGGACTGTGCGCCGGCTCAACGGCTCCTCGGAGCACCTGGCCGTGATGGCGGACTGCGAACGTGGCCTCGGCCGACCGGAGCGGGCGATCGCGCTGGCCGCGTCCGACGAGGCGGAGTCCCTCGAGCCGGACGACCAGGTCGAGCTGGCCATGGTCGTCAGCGGCGCACGCCTGGACCTAGACGAGGCCGAGGCCGCGCTGGCCGTGCTCAGCACGGGCGCTGCCGCACGTGTCGGCGCCAAGGACGGCCTGCTCGCGGTCCGGGTCGCGCACGCCAAGGCCACGGCGCTCGAGGCGCTGGGTCGCGCGGACGACGCCGCCGCGGTCCTGTCGGCCTTCTCCGCTGCGGAGCTCGCCGAGGCGGCCGGCGAGGTCGAGGAGGACGTCGTCGTCTGGGACCTGGCCGACGATGACGACCCGGAGGGCGACGGGGCTGGCTCGGGCGGCGTCCTGTCGCACCAGGACGACGGCGAGGACGGGGCGGACGACGTGGACGACGCCGACGGCTCCCCGGAGCCGGGCGACGCCGCGGACGTGGGCGACGGCGAGGGGACTGGGGTCGACGACGTCGACACGGATGCGACAGCGGACGCCGCCGTGGCCGTCGACGACGTCGCGGCGGCGGAGCACGCTGCTGACGCCGACGACGTGGCCGCAACAGAGCCCGCCGACCACGGCGACGCCGACCGGCCGAATGACACCCGGGCCGACGGCGCCGGGACGGTCGACGCCGCCGACGACAGCGACACCGCCGACACCGTCATCGACGGCGCCGGGACGGTCGACGCCGTCGACGCGACCGACACCGACGCCGCCGACAGCAACTCGGACGAGCACCGGTGACCGGGCTCATCGGCTGCGACGTCCCGCTCGCCGAGCGCTACGACCTGGCGCTCGTCGACCTGGACGGCGTCGCCTACCGCGGGCACGACCCCATCGCGAACGCCGCCGAGGGGCTGGGCGGTGCCCGCGCCCGCGGGATGAGCCTGGTCTTCGTGACCAACAACGCCTCGCGCGAGCCGGAGTCCGTCGCGGCGCAGCTGACCGAGCTCGGCATCCCTGCGGGTCCGGACGAGGTCATGACGGCGGCCCAGGCGGCTGCGGGCGTGCTCAGCACCCGGCTGCGGCCCGGTGCCAAGGTGCTCGTCGTCGGCGGCGCGGGGCTGCTGACCGCCGTCCGCAACGCGGGCTTCACGGTCGTGACGTCAGCGGACGACGAGCCCGAGGCGGTCGCCCAGGGGTTCGCCCCCGAGGTCGGCTGGACCCAGCTCGCCGAGGCCGCGTACGCCGTGCAGCGCGGGGCGTGGCACGTGGCCAGCAACCTGGACCTCAGCCTGCCGATGGCCCGCGGCATCGCGCCGGGCAACGGGTCGCTGGTCGGTGCCGTGCGTGCCGCGACGGGCGTCGTCCCGGACAGCGCGGGCAAGCCGTCGCCGACGATGTACCGGCTCGCCGTCGAGCGCGCCGGCGCGTCGGCCCCGATGGTAATCGGCGACCGGCTGGACACCGACCTCGGCGGCGCTCGTGCTGCGGGGTACCCGGGCCTGCACGTCCTGACCGGCATCAACAGCGGCCGGGACGCGGTGCTCGCCCACCCGAGCGAGCGTCCGTACTTCGTCGGCGCGGACCTGCTGTCGGTCCTGGAGGCGCACCCCGCGCCCGAGGCCACCGCCGAGGGCTGGTGGACGACGCGCGGGGCGGCGGCCCGGGTCGTCGACGGGCGTCTGGAGCTGCGTCCGGCGGCGGGCGACACCACAGAGCTGAACCTGCTGCGGTCCGCGTGCGCCGCCGCCTGGGCTGCCGCGGACGACGGCGCCCCGGTGGACGCCGCGTCCGTCCCCGAGCTGGCGGTCCCGGGGACCTGAGCGCGTCCGTGGCCGCTAGCGTGGCTGCGGCTGCCCGCCCGACGACCGGGTGCGAGGGAACGGATCGGGGCGGCGCGGGCGGATTGAGGACGCAGGACGACGAGGACGGCAGGGGAGAGCGGTGCACGACGACGACCGGACCGACCAGGCAGCGCGCCCGACGCCGGGTCCCGTCCCGACGCCGGGTCCCGTCCCGACGCCGGGTCCCGTCCCGACACCGGGTCCGGTACCGACGCCGGGCGCGCGGCCGACGCCGGGTCCGGTCCCGACGCCGAGCCCGCGCCCGACGCCGGGACCAGCGCCGACGTCGGGCGCGCGGCTGACGCCGGGACCAGCGCCGGCTCCTGCGCCGACTCCCACCGGAGCGTCCGACGAGCCCGACCCCACCGACGACCCCGACTCCACCGGCGACGCCGCGGTCGACGAGGCGCTGTCACGGCTGGCCGGGCTCGAGGACCTGCCGGTGCGCGACCACGTCGCCGTCTTCGACGCCGTGCACGCCGCCCTGCAGGACCGTCTCGCCGACGTCGAGGACTGACGTGCCCGATCGCGGACGCCTGGACGCCGAGCTGGTCCGGCGCGGCCTGGCGCGCTCCCGGCGCCATGCCGGCGAGCTGATCGCCGCGGGCCGGGTGCAGGTCTCCGGTGCCGTCGCGGCCAAGAGCTCGGTGCCGGTCGCGCCGGAGCAGCCGATCGACGTCGCGGCCGACGGGTCCGGTCCGCAGTACGCGTCGCGCGCGGGTCACAAGCTGGCCGGCGCCCTGGACGCGCTCGGTCCCGACGGACCCCGCGTGGTCGGTCGGCGCTGCCTGGACGCCGGTGCGTCGACGGGTGGCTTCACCGACGTCCTGCTGACGCGCGGCGCCGAGCACGTGACGGCCGTCGACGTCGGGCACGGGCAGCTCGTGCCGCGGCTGCTCGAGGACCCCCGGGTGACCGCGCGCGAGGGGGTCAACGTCCGCCACCTGACGCGCGCGGACGTCGAGCCGCGGCCCGAGCTGGTCGTGGGAGACCTGTCGTTCATCTCCCTGACCCTCGTGCTGCCCGCGCTGGCGGAGGTCGTCGCCCCGGGTGGCGACCTGCTGCTCATGGTCAAGCCCCAGTTCGAGGTGGGCCGCGAGCGGCTCGGCACCGGCGGCGTCGTCCGGGACGCCGCGCTGAGGACGGGAGCCGTCCTGGACGTCGCCCTCGCGGCGCTGCGGGCCGGCCTGCAGGTGCGCGACGTCGTGGCGAGCCCGCTGCCGGGCCCCGGCGGCAACGTCGAGTACTTCCTGTGGCTGCAGGCGTCCGAGGCGCAGGGCGACGACGCGCGTGTGGGCGGCACCAGGCAGGATGTGGCAGACCACGACGGACCCGACGCAGACCTGCGCCGGCTCGTGGAGCGCGCGGTGGCGGAGGGGCCGACCGGCGAGGGAGCGACCTGGAGCTCGGGCACGGGTTCGAGCGCGACGAGCGGAGGTGGGCGATGACACGGCGTGCGCTCGTGGTGACCCACGGAGGACGCGAGGAGGCCGTCACCGCGACCGCGGAGGCCGTCCGGGAGCTCGAGCACGCGGGCATCGAGCCGGTGCAGGCGGCGTTCGAGCCGCACGACGGGGCCGCGCCCGTGGACCTCACCGACGTGGAGATGGCGATCGTCCTCGGCGGTGACGGGACGATCCTGCGTGCCGCGGAGATGACCCGGGAGACCTCCATCCCGCTGCTCGGCGTCAACCTCGGGCACGTCGGCTTCCTGGCCGAGAGCGAGCGCGACGACGTCAGCGAGGCCGTGCGGCGCATGGCGGCGGGCGACTTCGAGGTGGAGGAGCGCGGCACGCTCGACGTCCGTGCCCTGGTCCCCGGCGAGCCGGACACCCTCGTGACCTCGTGGGCGCTCAACGACGCGACCGTGGACAAGTCCGACCGCAACCGGATGGTGGAGGTGGTCGTCGAGGTCGACGGGCGCCCGCTGTCCTCGTTCGGGTGCGACGGCGTGGTGATGTCCACCTCGACCGGCTCGACCGCGTACGCGTTCTCCGCCGGCGGTCCGGTGGTGTGGCCGGACGTCGACGGCATGATCCTCGTCCCGGTCTCCGCGCACGCCCTGTTCGCCCGGCCGCTGGTGGTGGGCCCGGGCAGCGTCCTGGCGGTGGAGGTCCTCGCCCGCTCGACGTCGACCGCGGTCCTCACGTGCGACGGACGGCGCCGGTTCCCGCTGCCGTCCGGGGTGCGCGTGGAGGTCCGGCGCAGCGAGGTGCCGGTCCGGCTCGCCCGGCTCAGCCGCGCCCCGTTCACCGACCGGCTCGTCAGCAAGTTCTCCCTGCCCGTCGAGGGCTGGCGCGGCCGCAACCCCGGGGACGTGCCGCGCGGGGTCGCGCCGTGATCGAGGAGATGCGGATCGACAACCTCGGCGTCATCTCCCGGGCGCACGTCGCCCTGGGCGCCGGGCTGACGGTGCTGACCGGCGAGACCGGTGCGGGCAAGACCATGGTCCTCACCGGGCTGAACCTCCTGCTCGGCGGCAAGGCCGACACCGGGGCGGTGCGTGTCGGGCAGCGGTCCGCGGCCGTCGAGGGCCGGCTCGCCGTGCCGTCGGACTCCGCCGTCGCCGAGCGGGCCCGGGACGCCGGTGCGGAGCTGGACGACGACGGGACGCTCGTCGTCCTGCGGACCGTCGCGGCCGAGGGCCGCTCGCGCGCGTTCCTCGGGGGGCGCAGCGTGCCGCAGGCGGTGCTCGCCGAGCTCGCCGACGACCTCGTCACCGTGCACGGCCAGACCGACCAGGCGCGGCTGCGCTCGCCGGCCCGGCAGCGCCAGGCCCTGGACGCGTTCGCCGGCCGCGACCACGCGGGGACCCTCGCCGGGTACCGCGCCGCCTGGGCGGAGCGCGCCCGGCTGGACGAGGAGATCGACGACCTGACCACCCGGGCGCAGGACCGGGCGCGGGAGGCCGAGCTGCTCCGGCTCGGGCTGGCGGAGGTCGAGCGTGTCGACCCGCAGCCGGGGGAGGACGTCGAGCTCGCCGCCGAGACCGAGCGCCTCGCGAACGCCGAGGACCTGCGGTCCGCCGCCACGGGTGCGCACGCCGCGCTGTCCGGCTCGGACGACGGCCCGGACGAGGCGACCGCCGTCGTCGCCGTCGACGCCGCCCGCCGGCTGCTGGAGCAGGCCGGGCACCACGACCCGGTGCTCGCCGCGCTCGCCGGCCGGCTCGCGGACCTGGGGTACCTGCTCGCCGACGTCTCCACCGAGCTGTCCGGGTACCTGCAGGACCTGCAGGCGGACCCGCTGCGCCTGGCCGCCGTCCAGGAGCGCCGCGCGCAGCTCGGGCAGCTGACCCGCAGCTACGGCGAGGACGTCGACGCGGTGCTCGCCTGGGCGCAGACCGCCAGCCAGCGGCTGTTCGAGCTCGACGGCGGCGGCGACCGGCTCGCCGCGCTCACCGAGCGCCGCGCCGAGCTGACCCGCACCCTCGACGGGCTCGCCGACCGGCTGACGTCCGGCCGCCGGGCGGCGGCCCAGACGCTCGCCGCCGCGGTGACCGAGGAGCTGGCCGGGCTGGCGATGGGCGGTGCGACGCTGCTCGTGCAGGTCGCGGAGGCCGAGGAGCCGGGGCCGTGGGGCCGTGACGTCGTGGAGATGCTGCTCGTCCCGCACGCCGGTGCCCCCGCACGCCCGCTGGGCCGGGGTGCGTCCGGCGGCGAGCTGTCACGGGTCATGCTCGCCATCGAGGTCGCGCTGGCGACGTCACCGGAGTCCGGTGCGCACCGGCCGCCGACCTTCGTGTTCGACGAGGTCGACGCCGGCGTGGGTGGCAAGGCCGCCGTGGAGGTCGGGCGGCGGCTCGCCGCGCTCGCCGCCGACGCCCAGGTGCTCGTGGTGACGCACCTCGCGCAGGTCGCCGCGTTCGCCGACACCCACCTCGTGGTGACCAAGGGCACGGGGGACGGTGAGGACGCCGTCACCGAGTCCGGCGTGCGCACCGTGACCGGCGCCGACCGGGTGCGGGAGCTGGCCCGGATGCTGTCCGGGCAGGACTCCGACGCCGCGCGGCAGCACGCCGCTGAGCTCCTCGAGCTGTCGGGCGTGGGACGATGACAGGCGATGAGACTGACGCTGCGCAGGAGCGCGCCCCTTCCTGAGACCCCGGGGACCGCCGGGCCGGCCCGGGTCGACCCCCGCACCAAGGCGCTCACGAAGAGGCTCCGCCCGGGCGACGTCGCCGTCATCGACCACCTGGACATCGACCGGGTCTCGGCCGAGGCGCTCGTCGCGTGCCAGCCGGCCGCCGTGCTCAACGCCGCCCGGTCGACCTCGGGGCGCTACCCGAACCTGGGACCGGAGATCATCCACGCCGCGGGCATCCCGCTGGTCGACGACCTCGGGCCGGACGTCATGTCGCTCACCGAGGGCCGGGTCGTCCGGGTCGAGGACGGCGTCGTCTACGACGGCGACCACATCGTCGCCGAGGGCGTGGAGCAGACAAGCGAGACCATCGAGCGGAACCTGGAGGACGCACGCGCCGGGCTCTCGGTCCAGCTCGAGTCGTTCGCGGCCAACACGATGGACTACCTGCGCCGCGAGCGTGACCTGCTGCTGGACGGCGTCGGCGTCCCGGACATCACGACGGTCATCGACGGTCGCCAGGTGCTCATCGTGGTGCGCGGGTACCACTACAAGGAGGACCTGGCCACGCTGCGGCCGTACATCGTGGAGTACCGGCCCGTGCTGATCGGGGTCGACGGCGGCGCGGACGCCATCCTCGAGGCCGGCTACCGTCCCGACCTCGTCGTGGGGGACATGGACTCGGTGTCCGACCGGGCCCTGACCTGCGGCGCGGAGATCGTCGTCCACGCCTACCGCGACGGTCGGGCGCCGGGGGTCGAGCGGGTGGAGAAGCTCGGCGTCCCGCATGTCGTCTTCCCGGCGACCGGGACCAGCGAGGACGTCGCGATGCTGCTCGCCGACGACAAGGGGGCCGAGCTCATCGTCGCGGTCGGCACCCACGCCACCCTGGTCGAGTTCCTGGACAAGGGCCGCTCCGGGATGGCCAGCACCTTCCTGACCCGCCTGCGGGTGGGCAGCAAGCTCGTCGACGCCAAGGGCGTCTCCCGGCTCTACCGGCACCGCATCTCCAACCTCCAGCTCTTCTTCCTCGTGCTCGCCGGGCTCTTCGCGCTCGGCGTGGCGCTGGCGGCGACCGAGGCGGGGCAGACGCTCATCGCGCTGGTGATGGCCCGGGTCGACGACGTCTTCTCGTGGGTCGGGCAGCTGGTCGGCGGGTCCTCGTGACCTGCCGGGCAGCACGCGTCCCTCGCACCACCTCACACGGAACGGCAGCCCGGTGATCGACTTCAGGTACCACATCGTCTCGCTCATCTCGGTCTTCCTGGCGCTCGCCGTCGGCATCGCGCTGGGCGCCGGACCGTTGGAGCAGACGATCGGCAACACCCTCACCGGGCAGGTCGAGGTGCTGCGTCAGGACCGGGACGCGCTGCGGGCGGAGCTCGACCGGTCCCGGACGACGGCCGACCGCCAGGGCGTGTTCCTCGAGGGCGCCGCGCCGCGGCTGCTCGCCGGCACCCTCACCGACCGGCGCGTCGCGGTGGTGAGCCTGGGCGCCGTCGACGAGGAGTCGCGCGTCGGCGTCGAGGAGCAGCTGGCGGACGCCGGCGCGACGGTCAGCGCGCGCGTCCAGGTCACCGACCTGTGGACCGACCCGACACTGCGCAGCTTCCGCCAGGCGCTCGCCGCCAACCTCGTCACGTACCTCGACCCGGCCCCCGCGACGGGCGCGGGCACCGAGGCCGAGCTCGCCGAGGCGCTCGCGCAGGGCCTCACCGGGGCGGACCCGGCCGCACCGGACCAGCTCTCCGAGCCCGCCGGGATCATCCTGGAGCTGCTGGCCAGCGGGGAGAGCGAGCTCATCACCGTCGCCGAGCCCGTCGCCGCCCCGGCCGACGCCGTCGTCGTGCTGGTGGCGGACCAGCCGGAGGCCCAGGACGAGGACGACGCCGCCCCGGAGCCCGACGCCGACGTCGTCGCCGCGCACGTCGCGATCGTCTCCGCCGCCGAGGCCCGGTCCGAGGGTGCCGTGCTCGCCGGCGACACCACCGTCCCGGGCGACCTCGTCACCACGGTGCTCGCCGACGGCGACCTCGCAGCAGGCCTCAGCACCGTGACCGGGTTCGGCACCGTGACCGGCCAGGTGTCGGTGCCGCTCGCCCTCAACGCCCACATCGGCGGCCGGGTCGGTCACTACGGGTTCGCCGACGGCCTGACCGCGGTGCCCGAGCCGGTCACGCTGCCGGCGGTCGTCCGGACCCCGGTGGTCCCCGAGGCGGCCCCGGCCCCGGCCGAGGCTCCGGCCGACGCCGAGACCTCGGCCGGCTGACCGTGGCTCCGCATCCGTTCCGTGCCGGCGTCGTCGCGCACGCGGTCACGCGGGCGGTCCGCGCGGGGCTCGACCGAGCCGTGGCGAGCGGGTCGCCCGGTGGCGCCGGCGTCCCGGCGGGGGCGTCCCACGACCGACCCGGAGCAGCCCGGGCGCCGCTGACGTCCGGGACGCGATGGACCCGCACCAACCACCGCGGCGAGCCGGTGAGCCTGCTGGAGGGCCCCGCGACCGCGGCGGGACTGCTGACGGCCGGTGCCGTGGGCGGCGGGAGCCCTCGCGCGGCCGTGGCGGCGACGCTCGCGACGGCGGGCGGGGCCGCGTTCGGCCTGCTCGACGACCTCACCGAGGACACCGCCGTGCGGACCAAGGGACTGAGCGGGCACCTGGGTGCGCTGGCCCGGGGCCGGGTGACCACCGGGGGCCTGAAGGTGCTCGGCATCGGGTCCACCTCGCTGCTCGCGGCCCTGGTCGCCACCCCGCGCCCGGGTGCGGGAGCCCCGACGACGGGGCGTGGGCGGGCGGTGGACGTGCTGGCGTCCGGAGCGCTGATCGCCGGGACGGCGAACCTCGTCAACCTGCTGGACCTGCGGCCCGGCCGCGCGCTCAAGCTGGCCGCCCTGTGCGCGGGGCCGCTCGCGCTGGCCGGGGGTCGCGGGGCGGGGGCGGCAGCCGCCGTCGTCGGTGCCGCGACCGCTGCGCTGCGCCGGGACCTCGCGGAGCGGGACATGCTCGGTGACGGCGGGGCGAACGCCGTCGGCGCGCTGCTGGGCACGGCGGTCGTGCTGGACGCGCCACGCCCCGTCCGGCTCGGTGTCCTGGGCGCGGTCGTGGCGCTCACGCTCGCCAGCGAGCGGGTCAGCTTCACCCAGGTCATCGCGTCCCGGCCCCTGCTGCGCGAGCTCGACGAGTGGGGCCGCCGGGCCGGGGCGGAGCGCGCCACGCCCGTCGGGAGCGCGCCGGTCCCGGTCACGGACGCGGTGCCGGTCACGGCCGCAGGCGCGGGCTCGGGCGCGTGACCGGGCGCGCCCGCCGCACCCTCGGCGGGCTCGCCGGGGCGGCAGCCCTGATCGCCGTCGTGACGGTCCTGAGCCGGGTGCTCGGGTTCGGCCGCTGGCTCGTCCAGTCCGGCACCGTCGGGTACGGGTCGATCGGCACGGCGTACGCGTCCGCGAACACGGTGCCGAACGTGCTCTTCGAGGTCGCGGCCGGCGGGGCGCTCGCCGGTGCCCTGATCCCGGTCATCGCCGGTCCGCTGGCCCGCGGCGTCCGCGGTGACGTCGACCGGATCGCGTCCGCGATGCTGGGGTGGGCGCTGGTCGTCCTGGTGCCGGTCGCGGTGCTGCTTGCACTGGTCGCGGACCCGCTGGCCGGGCTCCTCACCGGCCGGGGCGCGGGCTCCGTCGAGCGGCACCTCGTCGCCGACTTCCTGCTCGTGTTCGCCGTGCAGGTGCCGCTGTACGGCGTCGGCGTGGTGCTGGTCGGTGTCCTGCAGGCGCACCGCCGGTTCCTGTGGCCGGCGCTGGCGCCGCTGCTCTCCAGCGTCGTCGTGATCGCCGCGTACGTCGCCTTCGGGGCGCTGGCCGACGGCGAGATCGACGACCCGTCACGCGTCCCGGCCGCCGCGCTGGCGTGGCTGGCATGGGGCACGACGGCGGGCGTCGCCGCCATGAGCCTGCCGCTGCTGCTGCCGCTGCGCCGCACCGGCGTCCGGCTGCGCCCGACGCTGCGCTTCCCCCCCGGCGTGGCCGTGCGGACCCGGTCGCTGGCGTTCGCCGGCGTTGGTGCGCTCCTCGCGCAGCAGGCCGCCGTGGTCACGGTGCTGTGGCTCGCGAACCGCAGCGGCGGGACCGGCACCTACCTGGTGTTCCAGTACACCCAGGCGGTGTACGTCCTGCCGTACGCGGTGCTCGCCGTGCCGCTCGCGACCAGCACCTTCCCGCGGCTGGCGAGCCGGGCTGCGACCGGTGACCTGGACGGGTACGCGTCCATGGCCGCCGTGACGACCCGGGCGGTGCTCGTCGTCGCCGCGGTGGGGGCGGCGGCGCTGGCGGCCGCCGCTCCTGCGGTGGGCGAGCTGTTCCGTGCGATCGGCCGCGGCGACCCCGACCTGGCGCTGGCGATGGGTCCGGCGCTGACCTGGATGGCACCGGGCGTTCTCGGGTTCGCGCTCCTGTTCCACCTGTCCCGGGCGCTGTACGCGCTCGAGCGGGGGCGTCCGGCCGTGCTGGCGACCGCTGCCGGCTGGCTGCTGGCGGTCGTCGCCTCGGTCGTGCTGTGCTCGGTCGTGGTCCGGGCGACGCCGGACGGTCCGGCCACGCTGACCGCGCTCGGCGCCGCGAACACCCTCGGCATGACGCTGGCCGGGGTCGCGCTCCTGGTCGCCGTCCGGCGCGCCGCCGGTGCGCGGGCCCTGCACGGCGTCCCCCGCACGCTGCTCGTGCTGGCGGTCGCCGGGGCGGTCGCGGCGGTGGCGGGTCGGTGGCTGACGGACGCGCTCGCCGGCGCGACGGGTTCCGGCGTGGCCGCCGCGCTCGGGTCCGGCGCGGCAGGGGCGGTGCTCGCCGCGGTCCTCGTCGCCGTGGCCGTGGTCGCGCTGGACCGGGGTGCCGTGCGGGACCTGCGCCACGCCGACCGCGGCGAGGGTGGGAGCGAGGCCGCGGGTGAGGGTGGGGGCGGTGCCGCGCGCCCCGCCGGCGTCCCGGCCGCCGGCACCGGTCCGGCCGAGCCCGGGGAGGGGTTCGGTGCCTGAGCCGCTGCGCGTCCTGCAGGTCCTGGGGTCCAGCGCCGGGGGAGTGGCCCGGCACGTGCGCCAGGTCGCGCAGGCGACGAGCGCCCCGGCGCCGCAGGGCCCCGGCTGGACCGTCCGCGTCGCGGCACCCGCGGCCCTCGCGGACGTGCTCACGCCACCCGGGGGACCGGTCGGGTTCGACGCCGTCGAGATCTCCGACCGTCCCCGCCGCCAGGACGCCGAGGCGGCCCGCCGGCTGCGCTCCCTGGCGGCCGGCGCCGACGTCCTGCACGCGCACGGGCTGCGGGCCGGCGCGCTGGCGGTCGTGGCGGCACGGACGCTGCCGCCCGCCCGCCGTCCCCGGGTCGTGGTGACGCTGCACAACCTGCCCGTCGGGGGCCGGTCGGTCCGGGCCGTGTCCGCCGTCCTCGAGCAGGTCGTCGCGCGGGGCGCCGACGTGGTGCTCGGGGTGTCCGGCGACCTGGTGGACCGGGCGTCCCGGCTGGGTGCCCGGGTCACCGAGCGGGCGCTCGTCCCGGCGCCGGGACGACCCCCTGTGGCGCGCGACCCGGCCGCCGTCCGGACCTCGCTCGGCCTGGAGCCGGGGACGGCCCTGGTCGTGACGGTCGCGCGGCTCGCCCCGCAGAAGGGGCTCGACACCCTGCTGGGCGCCGCTCAGTCGCTGGCGCGGGACGGGACGGCGCCCGTCTGGGTCGTCGCCGGTGACGGACCCCTGCACGGTCCGCTCGCCGAGCGGATCGCGGCCGGCGCCCTGCCGGTGCGGCTCCTCGGCCG
The DNA here is from genome assembly GCF_007991755.1 of Cellulomonas aerilata. Taxonomy (GTDB): domain Bacteria; phylum Actinomycetota; class Actinomycetes; order Actinomycetales; family Cellulomonadaceae; genus Pengzhenrongella; species Pengzhenrongella aerilata. The sequence continues at coordinate 13,688 of NZ_BJYY01000019.1, forward strand.
TCGCGACGACGCCGCCGACCTCCTGGCCGCCGCGGACGTCGTCGTCTCCAGCGCGGTCTGGGAGGGCCAGCCCCTCGCGATCCAGGAGGCCCTGGCCGTCGGTGCCGCCGTCGTGGCCACCGACGCGGGCGGGACGCGCGAAGTCACCGCCGACGCCGCCGTCCTGGTGCCGGTCGGCGACGCCGCCGCGCTGGCCGGGGCGGTCCGCCGGCTGCTCGACGACCCGGATGCACGCGCGGACCTGCGCCGCCGCGCCCTGGCGCGGGCCGCCGACCTGCCGGACGAGGCCGCCGTCGTCGACCAGCTGCGCCGGGTGTACGGCGCCTAGGGTCACCCGCCGTCGCCCACCCGCCGTCGCCCACCGGTCGGCGCCCACCGATCGGCGCCCACTGGTTGGCGCGCGCAGCCGGCCCGGCCCCGGATCGCGGGGCCGGGTGGCGCCCGTCACGGCGTGGCCGCCTCGCCCGCTCCCGGAAGGGTGCCGTACAGTGGAAGCCCGTGGCAGACCGAGCAAAGCGACTCCCCGGGCGGTCGGACAACACGACCCGGCACATCTTCGTCACGGGAGGCGTCGCCTCCTCTCTCGGCAAGGGCTTGACGGCGTCCAGCCTCGGCCGCTTGCTCCGGTCCCGGGGACTTCGGGTCACGATGCAGAAGCTCGACCCGTATCTCAACGTGGACCCGGGCACCATGAACCCGTTCCAGCACGGCGAGGTCTTCGTCACCGAGGACGGAGCCGAGACGGACCTGGACATCGGCCACTACGAGCGCTTCCTGGACGTCAACCTCACCGCGCCCGCGAACGTCACCACCGGCCAGATCTACTCGACCGTCATCGCGAAGGAGCGGCGCGGGGAGTACCTGGGCGACACGGTCCAGGTGATCCCACACATCACGGACGAGATCAAGGAGCGGATGCGGGCCCAGGCGGGCCCCGACGTCGACGTGATCATCACCGAGATCGGCGGCACGGTCGGTGACATCGAGTCCCAGCCGTTCCTGGAGTCCGCGCGCCAGGTCCGGCACGACCTCGGCCGGGAGAACGTGTTCTTCCTGCACGTCTCGCTCGTGCCGTACATCGGCCCGTCCGGCGAGCTCAAGACGAAGCCGACCCAGCACTCCGTCGCCATGCTGCGGTCCATCGGCATCCAGCCGGACGCGCTCGTGCTGCGCGCCGACCGCGACCTGCCGGAGTCCATCAAGAACAAGATCGGCCTGATGACCGACGTCGACACCGACGCCGTCATCACCTGCCCGGACGCACCGAGCATCTACGACATCCCTCGCGTGCTGCACTCCGAGGGCCTGGACGCCTATGTCGTCCGGCGCCTGGACCTGCCGTTCCACGACGTGGAGTGGGACGCCTGGCGCAAGGTCACCGACCGGGTGCACAACCCGACCCACCGGGTCGAGGTGGCGCTCGTCGGCAAGTACATCGACCTGCCGGACGCGTACCTGTCGGTCACCGAGGCGCTGCGCGCCGGCGGGTTCGACCAGGACGCCAAGGTCACGATCCGCTGGGTCACGTCCGACGACTGCCAGACGCCCGAGGGTGCACGGCTCGCGCTCGAAGGCGCCGACGCGATGCTCGTCCCGGGCGGGTTCGGGGTCCGCGGCATCGAGGGCAAGCTCGGCGCGCTGCGCTGGGCGCGGGAGCACAGGATCCCCACGCTCGGCATCTGCTTGGGCCTGCAGACCATGGTCATCGAGTACGCCCGGTCGGTGCTCGGCCTGGCCGACGCGTCGTCGTCGGAGTTCGACGTCGACACCACGCACCCGGTCGTCGCGACGATGGCCGAGCAGCTCGCCATCGTGGGCGGCGAGGGCGACCTGGGCGGGACCATGCGGCTCGGCTCCTACGAGGCCGAGCTGGCCCCCGGCTCCGTGGTCGCCGAGGCCTACGGCGCCGAGCGGGTCACCGAGCGCCACCGGCACCGCTACGAGGTGAACAACGCCTACCGGGGGCAGCTCGAGGCGGCCGGCCTCGTCTTCTCCGGCCTGTCCCCGGACGGCAAGCTGGTCGAGTTCGTCGAGCTGCCGCGCGAGGTGCACCCGTACTACGTCTCCACCCAGGCGCACCCGGAGTTCAAGTCCCGCCCGACGTCGGCGCACCCGCTGTTCGCCGGTCTCATCGGCGCGGCACTGACCCGTCAGCTCGCCGACGACGAGGCGGCCTGATGCCTCCTCGCGACCGGCTCGCGCCGCGTCCGGTGATCGAGACCGAGGTCATCCACGACGGCATGGTGTTCGACGTCGTCGCGGAGCGGGTGGCGCTGCGCGGTGACGGGTCGGCGCCCGCTCCGGGTGAGCCGGCGGCCGACGTGGTGCGACGCGAGTTCGTCCGGCACCCCGGCGCGGTCGCCGTCGTCGCCCTGGACGACCAGGAGCGCGTGCTGCTGCTCAGCCAGTACCGCCACCCCGTGCGCCGCGAGCTGTGGGAGGTGCCGGCCGGGCTGCTCGACGTCTCGGGGGAGGACGCCCGCGACGCCGCGGCGCGCGAGCTGGCGGAGGAGGCGGACCTGACCGCCGCCCGCTGGGACGTGCTCGTGGACTACTTCACCTCGCCCGGAGCCAGCGACGAGGCCCTGCGCGTGTACCTGGCCCGTGACCTGTCCGACGTGCCGGACGGCGACCGGTTCGAGCGCGAGGACGAGGAGCGCGACATGGTGGCCGAGTGGGTGCCGCTGGACGACGCCGTGACGCTCGTGCTCGGCGGGGCGCTGCACAACCCGTCCGCGGTGTCCGGTGTCCTGGCGGCGGCGGCGGCCAGGGCGGCCGGCTGGGACACGCTGCGTCCGGCGGACGCGCCGTGGCCCGAGCGTCGCGTCGAGGGCTGACGGCCGTGCCACCCCCTGACCGGCCGCTGCGCCGGATGGGCTTCCTCACCATCGGGCTGTTCGACCCCGCCGACCCGCGCGGCGGCCACGAGGCGACGCTCGACCTGATCGCCCTGGGGGAGGAGCTCGGGTTCGACAGCGCGTGGCTGCGGCACCGGCACCTGCAGCACGGGATCTCCTCACCGGTCGCCGTCCTGGCAGCGGCGTCGCAGCGGACCCGCCGTATCGCGCTCGGCACCGCGGTGACGCCGCTCGCGTGGGAGAACCCGCTGCGGCTCGCCGAGGACCTCGCGACCGTCGACGTGCTGTCCGGCGGGCGGCTGAACCCCGGTGTCAGCGTCGGTCCGCCGATGCGGTGGGACGTCGTCAAGGACGCGCTGTACCCCGCGACGGCCGACGTTGAGGACTTCTCCTACGAGCGGGTGCGCCGGCTGGTGGACCACGTGCGAGGGGTCCCGGTGACCGATGCGCCGGTGACCGTCGGTGCCGAGGAGTTCTCCGACCGCGTCCAGCCGCACTCGCCGGGACTGGCCGATCGCCTGTGGTACGGCGGCGGCAGCATGCGCTCGGCGCGGTGGGCCGGCGAGAACGGGCTGAACCTGCTGACCAGCAGCGTGATCACCCTCGGCCCGGACGACCCGGTCGACTTCGCGCAGGTGCAGGCGGCGCAGGTCCGGGCGTTCCGGGACGCCCACCCCGCGGGTCCGGCCGCGCGGGTGTCCCAGGGGCTCGTGGTGATCCCCACCGACAGCGCGACGCCCGACCAGCGCGAGCGGTACACGGCCTACGCCGCCGGCCGGCTGCCCCGCACACGGGCGCCGCAGGGGCCTGCCGGTCTGCTGTTCGCGCCGGACCTCGTCGGCACCTCGGAGGAGCTCGCGGCTCAGCTTCACGCGCACGCCGGCTTCCGGGAGGTCGACGAGGTCGCGTTCGCCCTGCCGTTCACGTTCGAGCACGCGGACTACGTCCAGATCCTCACCGACATGGCGACACGTCTGGGTCCGGCGCTGGGGTGGTCGCCGGCGTCCTGAGGACGGGTGGTCCGACGGGTCGTCGGTGGCGTCGACCGGCCGGGGCTGCCGGCCGTTGACGGCGCTCCGGCGACGGCGGGAGCCTGCCGTCCATGGAGACCGACACGGTGGCGTCCGGCCGGCGCCAAGGGCACCCCCCGCGGCGGCTCATCGGCGCCGTCGTGGTACTCGTGGCGCTTGACCTCGCCGGCGGGCTGACCGCCATCGCGGACGGGATCAACCGCGGCATGGGGGCGTGGGGGCCGCGCGCCCGTCTCGCGGCGCCATTGCCCATGATCCTGCTCCAGGTCGTGACCGCGGCGGTGGCGGTCCGGGCGCCACGCCGCCCGGCGCGGGCCGCGGCGGCCGTGCTGGCGCTGGCCTGTCTGGTGAGCGCCGTCTCCGGGTTCTTCGACGGTGGGCTCGGGGCGCCAGGCCTGTCGCGTCGGCACGTCGCCCTCCAGGTCGTGCTCGTGGGGTGGACCGGGCTGACCGGGGTGCTCACGGCCGCCCACGTCCGGCGGCTCGGTCGGGCCGGGGAGCACTAGCTCGGGTCGTCGGTCGGGCGTGGCGCCGCGGACGCCGGGGCCGGTTCGCGCCCAGGTCCGCCGAGCGCGACCCTTCACTCACTCAGGTCGGCGGAGGCGGAACACGTCGTTCTCGCCCCGACCGTGACTGTCGGGTTCGGTGCCGATCCGGACTGCCCCGAGCCGCTCGACGGCTCGTCGTGAGCGCACGTTGTCGGAGTGGACCAGGAAGACGACCTCGGCGACGACCTGGAAGGCGTGGTCGAGCATCAGCTGCTTCATCTCCGCGTTCCACCGGCCACCCCAGTGCGAGTGCGCGAGGAAGGTCCAGCCGATCTCCACCGCGCCGTCCGGACGCAGGGCATAGCGCGACGTGCCGATGACCTCTCCGCTGCCGGTGTCCACGGCCACCAGCGCCCCCCGGCTCGACACGGCCTCGTCGAACCAGCGGCGGAAGACGGCTTCCTCGGTCCGGTCCTTGGCGGGGTGCTGCTCCCACAGCCGCGGATCGGCGGCGATGCGGTACAGGGCGTCGACGTCACCGGCCTGCAGCGGCCGGAGCCGCAGGAGACGGCCCTGGAGGAACGGCTGGCGGTCCAGCGCCGCGGTGTCGACGTCCACGTCGCGCTCAGGTCGCTCAGGCCGCGCGGAGCACGTACTGGGCGTCGATGCCGTCGTCGGAGTACGTCGCCGTCTCGATCGTGAAGCCGGCGCGCTCGATCATCGGCTCGAGCAGCCACGTGAAGGTGGAGTGCTCGTCGCGGACGTGCTCCTCGAGCTCGTCGCGGCTCCACTCGCCCTCCACGTGCGTGCCGGCCGTCGCGCACCAGGCCTCGATGCGCTCGGGGGCCTCGTCGGGGCCGAAGTTCCACACGACGTCGGAGAGCCGGAGCACCCCACCGGGACGCAGCATGGCGCGCATCCTCGCCAGGGCGACGGCCTTCCAGAAGTCGGGCAGGTGGTGCAGGGCGTAGCGGGTGTACACGACGTCGGCGGGCTCGCCGCGGTGGTCGTAGGTGAGGAAGCCACCACGCGCGATCTCGACGTTGGTCAGCGCCTCGGCGCGGACGCGCGCCTGCAGGCGCTCGAGCATGGCGGGCGACACGTCGACGGCGACCACCCGCCGGCACTCGGCAGCGGCGGCGAGGGTGAGCTGCCCGGTCCCCGCGCCGAGGTCCACCAGCACCGACTCGCCGGTGAGCCCCAGGCTCCGCAGGAGCGCGACCTCCTGGGCGGCGCCGGAGTCCATCTTCGCGTCGTAGCGCGAGACGTGGTCCGCGTCGAGGTTCTCCCGGCCTGCGCTGCGCAGCTCGTCGAGCAGCCAGCCCGGGGACGACGCGGTGGGGGCGGTCATGTGGAGGCCTCCGTCAGGGTGCGGACGTCATCAGGGGGTGCGAAGAGGACCAGCACCCGCAGGTCCTCGCTGACCTGGACGAAGCGATGCGGCGCGCGAGCCGGTACGTAGGCCACCGAACCGGCCGACACCGGCGCCCGCGTCCCGCTGACCTCGAGGACCGCTCGCCCTTCGAGGACGACGTACACCTCGTCCCGCTCGTGCGGCTGCTGGGTGTCCTCGTGCCCGGGCGGGGCGGCGAACAGCCCGAGGGAGAGAGCCGGGACGCGCAGGAACTCCCGGTAGGTGTGGTCTCCGTGCGCGGCGAGCAGCTCGACCAGATCGATCAGCAGCGGTCGTTCGTCACCGTGCTGCGCCTGCTCCGTCGCCATCGCACCACCCTGGCGCGGCGCCCGCGCGGCAACCAGCCGGTCGCCAGCATGCGGACGGCACGCGCCGAGACGCCCGCGACACCCTGGGGCGTCGCCCGTGCTCGCGACGCGGCTGTCGATCTCGGGCGCGCGCAGCATCCCGGCGGGGTGGCTCGCCCGTGACGCGGCCGAGGGGGAGCGCAGCTCTCCGGTACGGACTCGCAGCAGTGGGTCTCGTGCCGTGTCATGCCGTGGCCAGCGTCGCAGCCAGGCGTGCGAGACCAGCGGCGAGCGCGCTGACATCGGCGCCGTCGCGGCCGACCCAGTCCTGGACCTGCTCGGCCGACAGGGACGCGAGCAGCGCCTCGGCGCGCAGCGCAGGGTCGACTGCTCCGGCCTGGGACAGCAGCCACGCGCAGTGCTGACGCCAGAAGGCGTAGGACCCCTTGCGAAGTCGGGAGCCGGCGGACCCGCTTTCGGAGAGCAGGACCAGGTCGAGATGTGTCGCCTGGAACTCCAGGTACGCCGCTGCGAAGGCGGCAAGGCGTTCCTGGGGCTCAGCCCCGGGACCCAACGGCGGGGGGCCGGACATGATCCGCTCCTGCAGCTCGCGCCCCCGTTCGCTCAGCAGCTCTGCGGCCAGGCCCGCTTGATCACCGAACCGGCGGTAGACGGTGCCCTTGCCCACCCCGGCACGAGCCGCGACCTCGTCCATCGTCGTGTCGGCCACGCCCTGCTCGGCGAACAGCGCCTCGGCCGCGGCGAGCACGCGCAGCCGGTTGCGTGCCGCATCGGCGCGCTCTCGCCGCACCGGCATGGCTGCAGGACCACCGAGGGCGTGAGGAGCCGCGGCTATGTGCAGAGGGATCGAGTCGGTCGTTGACGAAGCGGACTGTGGTCCGCTACGGTCTGGAGTCATAAGCGGACCCTAGTCCAGATCGAAGGTGGTTGCCATGAAGGTTCTCCTCGTGGGCGCGACAGGCTACGTCGGCGCGGTGGTCGCCGAGCACCTGGCTGCCCGTGGTCATCACGTGGTCGCGCTGGTGCGACCGGGAGCGGTCCGTCCTCGCCCGCCGCATGCGGCCTCGGTCCGGATCGGCGACCTGACCGACCCCCGGTCCCTGCAGGCGGCCGTGACGGCGGACATCGACGCCGTCGTCCATGCCGGCGCGCCGTCCGGCCACGCCGGGACCGATGACGCCGCCACGAAGGCGTTGCTGGACCCGTTGCGGGGCAGTGGTCGAGCGTTCGTCTACACCAGCGGCGTGTGGGTGCTCGGCGCCACCGGCGACGCGCTCGCGGACGAGACCACGCCGACGGATCCGATCGAGCTGGTGCGGGACCGGCCGGCCATCGAACGTCGCGTGCTCGAGGCGGCGAGGAGCGGAGTGCGATCGGTGGTCATCCGGCCGGCGATCGTGCACGGGCGCAACGGCGGCATACCGGCGCTGCTCGTCGACCAGGCGCGTGCGCACGGCACCGGGAGGTACGTCGGCGCCGGACCGGTGCGGTGGCCGATGGTGCAGGTGGACGACCTCGCCGACCTGTACGTCGCCGCGGTCGAGCGCGCGGACGCAGGATCCGTGCTGCACGCGGTCGCCGAGCACGCCGTCCCGGTGGTGGACCTGGCCCGAGCGGCATCCGTGGCGGCAGGAGTTCCCGTCGGGGCGGACGCCTGGGACCTCGACGATGCTCGAGCCGCCCTGGGCTCCACGTTCGCCGACGCCCTGGCCCTGGACCAGGCATGCAGCGCCGACCGCACCCGCCGGCAGCTCGGCTGGACGCCGTCGCGGATCGGCGCCGTCGACGACCTCCTCACCGGCTCGTACACGGCCCGGGCCGTGGCCTGACGGGCCGACCTCCTTCCCGCATCGCCGTCCATGCTCGACCGACCCACCCGGAGCCCCCGATGGACCCCATGCTCGTCCTCGCACTGCACCACCACCGCGCCGCCGAGCTGCAGGAGGCAGCCCGCCGCTCCGAACGACGCCGCGCGGCTGCCGCGAGCCCGTGCGGCGCCACGGCCCCCGACAGGTCCACGGGCATCCGTGCGGCGGTCGCCCGCAGGCGCGGCGACCACCGCGCACCCTGGCGCCACCTGCGGGCCGTCCGCAGCGCCCCCTGCGCACCGTGCGTCTGACAGCCGTCACAGCTCCCGGTCCGCGTCCGAACGCCGGGACGACCAGCTCCTGGACGGCGCCGACAACCGTGTCCTCGCGCTGTACGCACTCGCAGGCGTGACGCTCGCCCTGGCGATCCACGCAGTGGTGCACACCACGGGAGCCGGGCGAGGAGCCCTCACGTCACGACGCACGACCCGCGACGCCTGACGACGGCGGCACCCCACCCACCGTGCCCGGTTGCCTCCTGCGGCGGCCGCGTGCGTCGCTCACACCGCCAGTCGGCGGGTGCCGAGCATGGTCGAGATCTCAGGAGTGCTGGACCTCCGAGACGAGCTCGTAGACGTTGCCGTCGGGTCCGCGGAAGTGCTGCCAGGTGGGGCCGGGCTCTCCCAGCAGCTCGACGCCCGCCTCCCGCAGCTGCCTGGTCGCCTGGGGGAGGTCGGTGACGGTGAAGCCGACCACCGGCCCGGTCGTGAAGTGCTCCTTGCCAGGGAACTGCCGGCCGAAGACCTCCACGTGGTTGCCGTCCGGGAGCCTGAAGACCCAGAAGTGCGGCTCGGTGTGGACGAGCCTGAGCTCCAGCACGTGCTCGTAGAAGTGCGCCAGGGCCTCGGCGCGATCGGTGCGGGTGCCGCTCCAGCCCAGCCCGGTGATCTCCATGCCTCAGCATGGCGGAGCGTGGCCGGCGGGGCACACCCGCCACGCCTGGTCCCGGCCGGCGACGCCGTCGGTCGCCCAGTGAGCCGAGGGGGACCGTGGCGGGCGTCCTTACGGAACCCACCCCGGGTGGTTCAGCGCGGGGGGTGGTGCGGACCAGCATCGACGTTCGAGATGGTCGCTGCGTCTACGCGGTCGCTGGTCGGTGCGCCGGCGGGTGGCCGCACAGCGCGCCGGCCCTCATGGCCTCGCGCCCTACCGGCCCGCGCCGGCACGTCCGTCGTCCGTCGGTGCTCGTCCGAGCCCCGCCTGAGCCAGGAGCAGCACGATGCATCCTCACCCCGGACCTCTCCCCACCGTCCAGCGGGGTGCTGGCGAGCCGCCCCACACCGAGAACCGGGGGACGACGGGGCGTCCCGACCTCGCAGAGCGGCGGGACGGACGGGTCGTGGCCGCCGCCTGGGTCCTGACCGTGGTCCTGAGCGGGCTGCCGATGATCGTGCTGGCTGCCGTAGCGGGACGACCGCCGGCGTCCCTGAGCGTCTGGGTGCTGCTGGGCGTGATCCCGCTGGTCGCGGTCGCCTGGATCTGGCCACCGTCGCGACCGTTGCGGTCGTACTCGGTCGTGATGCTGGCTGCGTTCTGCGTCGGGTACGTCCTGCAGCCGGTGCTCGCAGCCTCGCTGCGGGGCGCAGGACCAGTGCTGATCCAGCTCCTGGTGAGCCGGACGGTCGTCGTCCTGCTCGCCCTCGTCCTCGCGGCTTCCCTCGTCAAGGGACTGGGCCTGACCCGGCACCAGGCTTTCGTGGCCCCGGGGGACCTGACCGCAAGGACCCGGCTTCGGTGGCCGGGCACGCAGAGGAGGGTCAGCTGGGCCGTCGTCGCGACCAGCGCGGCCCTGGTCATCTTCGCCCTCGTGGCCGCTGCCGGCTCGCCCGCCTCGGGGCTCGGCGCGACGCCGCTGCGGGACGTCCTCCCGTGGACCCCGGTGATCCTCGCCTGCGCGGCGTTCAACGCCTTCGGTGAGGAGGTCATCTACCGCTCCGGCCCGCTGGCCACCGTGGTGGGAGTCGTCGGGCCTACCCAGGCCGTTCTGCTCACCTCCCTCTGGTTCGGGCTCGCGCACTACGTCGGCTCCGTCCCCGACGGTCTGGGGGGTGTGGTCGCGTCCGGAGGCCTGGCACTCCTGCTCGGACGGGCGATGCTCGCGACCAGGGGGGTCGCCTGGCCCTGGCTCGTGCACGTCGCGATCGACACGGCAGTGTTCGTCTCCATCGCCCTCGCCACGGTCTGATGCTCAGATGAGGCCCAGCCAGCGCCCGCGTTCGACCGCCTCGGTCCTGGAGACGACGCCGAGCTTGCGGTAGAGGCTCTTGGTGTAGCCCTTCACGGTGTTGACCGAGAGGAACAGCGAGGCGGCGATCTCACGTTGCGACGCCGGCCCGCCGAGCGCGCGCAGGACCGACAGCTCTCGATCGGTGAGCTCCTCGTGCAGTCGGCCGACGCGCCGGGCCGCGCGCACGGCGCCACGGCCGAGGCGTGTCTCGGCGGCCTCCAGCTCCGCTCGGGCACGCGGACGGCAGCCGTCGGTCTGCGCCACCTCACGCGCCCGGCTCAGCGCATCCCGCGCACGCGACCTGTCGCCGACGGCCAGCTCCGCCTGGGCGAGGCTGGTCAGGGTCATCACCTGCTCCGTGGGGCGACCCCAGACCTCGGCGAGTGCGACGGCTCGGCGGAGGAGGGCTGTCGCGGCGTCGAGGTCACGGCGTCGGTAGGCGATGCGGCCCTCGGCCAGCCGCAGCCAGGTGAGAGCTGCGGCTGCGGCGTCACCCCATGCGTCCTGCGTGCGCGCGGCCGTCACCGCCACCTCGCGCGCCACCGCGTGCGCGTGCTCGACGTCGTCGAGGTGCAGCAGGACCATGGCGTACAGCCCTGCGGTCTGCAGCAGCACCGGCGTGGGGAGCAGCGCTCGGGAGTCGCACGCCCACGCGGTCCGCAGGGTCGCGGCCGCGTCGCCGTACGCGTCGAGGCGCACCTGCGCGGCGGCGAGCGCACCCAGCGCGACGACATGACCCGGCTCGGTCGGGTCGACCTCCAGGTCGACGGCCAGGCGGGCATCGGCGAGCGCGGCGGCCGCCTCGTCCTCGCCGGGACGCCCGTACGCCGCCCGCATCGTCAGGACGCCCGCCAGGGCGCTGTGCCAGCCGTCGATCCGGACGCCGGCATCCAGCGATCGCGCAGCGGTGTCGCACAGCGCTCGGACGCGGTCCGACCGGCCGCAGAGCGCAGATGCGTAGGCGAGCATCAGGAGGACCTGCGCGTCCAGGGGCGCGCCTCGGGCCAGCGCCCGCTCACCCAGCTCCAGGTAGGTGCCGGCGGCCCCGCGCTCGAAGAACCACGACTCGTGAGCCAACAGCAGGCCGGTGGCCGCTCGCAGGTCACCGGCGGCCAGTCGGTACCGCACCGCCTGCTCGATCTCGTCCCGGTCGGCGAACCAGTCCGCAGCGCGCCCCTGCAGCTCGCGGACCATCGCGGGTGCGCTGCGGTCCAGCTCGCGGCGCAGGACGTCGCGGAACAGCCCGTGACAGCGGTACCACTGCCGACGGTGGTCGAGCGGTTGCAGGAAGAGGCCACGTCGGTCGAGATCGTCCAGCAGCGTCGCCGAGTCGTCCTGGCCCAGCACCGTGTCGCACAGCGCTCCCGACAGCTGCTCGAGGACCGAGCTGCGGACCAGGAACCGGCGGTCGCTGCAGGAGAGGCCCTCCAGGACCTCGTCGGACAGGTAGTCGACGACATGCCGGTCGTCGCCGCCGAACCGTCCCGCCGCTGCGACCGGGTCCTGCGAGCTGACCAGCGTCAGGGCGACCAACCGGAGACTCGCGGCCCATCCCTCGGTCCGCCGGCAGAGGCTCTCGAGCTCGGCAGCCGGGAGGTGGACCCCGCTCGCCGCCTCCAGGACCGCCGCGGACTCGGTCACCGTGAAGCGGAGGTCGTCGACCCGTACCTCGGCCAGCTCCCCACGTGCCCGCAGGCGTGCCAGTGGCAGGGGCGGGTCGGCGCGACCTCCGACCACGAGCTGGACCGTCGGCGGCAGGTAGCTCAGCAGGAGCTCGACACCCTCGTGGACTCGGGGGTTCGTGAGCACGTGGTAGTCGTCGAGGACCACCACGAGCGGCAGCCGACGGCCGCTGAGGTCGTCCAGCAGCAGCGGGACAGCGGCGGCCAGCGGGTCGACGCCGGGCGCCGACAGCATCTCCAGGGCTCGGCCGCCCAGTCCCGTCGCCTCCCGCACGGATGTGACGAGGTAGCTCCAGAACCGGTGCGGATCGTCGTCGCCCGCGTCGAGGGTCAACCACGCGACCGCTGCCCTCGCCTGAGCACGGACCGCCCACTGCGCCATCAGCCGCGTCTTGCCCCAGCCGGCCGGCGCCACCACCGCGCAGAGCCGTACCCCGGCAGGTGCCACCTGCGCCAGCAGCCGCTCCCGCTCCAGCTCGTCCTCCCGCGGGGGCGGGACCGTCAGCTTGAGAGCCAGCAGCGGCGCGACCGCGACACTCGTCGCCTCCACCATGGTCCCCATCCTCGCCGAGACGCCGCGGGCGCGGAGGCGCTCCGACACCCGCCGATCCTGCGTTGCTCGACCGGACGGGAGGGTCCGCGGGAGAAACCTGCCGAGGTTCTCCGGACCGAGCCCGGCGGTCGGCTCCCGGCGGCATGATCGGGCGAGGCGCGTGACGGCGCGCCGGACGACGCGAGGGAGCGACATGGCTGAGGTGCTGCTGTTCCATCACGGGCACGGGCTGACGGACGGCGTGCGCGAGTTCGCCGACGCCCTGAGGGCGGTCGGGCACGACGTCCACGTCCCCGACCTGTACGACGGGCGCGTGTTCGACGACCTCCGGGAGGGGCTCGCCTACGCTAGGCAGGTCGGCTTCGACGCGATCCAGGAGCGCGGTGTGGCGACCGCCGACGGTCTGCCCAACGGGCTGGTGTACGCGGGCTTCTCCCTCGGCGTGATGGCGGCGCAGCAGCTCGCGCAGACGCGGCCTGGCGCCAAGGGGGCGCTGCTGTTCCACTCCTGCCTCCCGCCCGCCGAGCTCGGCGGACCGTGGCCCCCCGGTGTCCGGGTCCAGATCCACGGCATGGACGCGGACCCGTATTTCGCCGACGAGGGCGACCTCGACGCGGCACGGGTACTGGTCCAGGAGACGGCCGACGCCGAGCTGTTCCTCTACGAGGGTGACCAGCACCTGTTCGCCGACCGCAGCCTCCCGGCCTTCCGCGAGGTGCCGGCCGCGCTGCTCACCGAGCGGGTGGTGCGGTTCCTCGACGGGATCCGGTGACGCGGCATCCGGTGACGGCGCCGGGACCGCTCGTGGTGCACGTGCAGGGAGGCGGACGGAGGGACCGACGATGGACACGAACCGCACCGGGCCGCGCCCCATCGGCTGGTGGCTGAAGGAGGCGGAGACGGCGCTCGACGAGGCGTTCGTCGCGGCGCTCGCGGGCGACGAGGTCGACCGGCGCGGGTGGCAGGTGCTGGCCTCGCTCGAGCGCGGACCCATGACCCCGGCCGGGCTGAAGGAGTCGCTGGCCTCGTTCGACTCCTCCGCCACGATCGCGACCCTGCTGCACCACCTGCGCTCACGGGGCTGGGTCGGCGAGTCGGACGGTCGGCTGCGCCTCACCGAGGCCGGCGAGGCGAAGCACGCCGAGCTGGCTGCGCGGGTGGACGGCGTCCGCGCCCGGGTGGCGGCGGCCCTGCCCGAGGAGGACCACCAGCAGCTCGTCGCGCTGCTGGGGCGCCTGGTCGAGGGCCTGCGCCCGCCGTCGTGACGGGCGGGTTCAGGTGAGCGGGCGTCCCAGGGTCAGCCCGCCGTCGTCGCCGGTGAGCTCGACGAAGCCCATCCGCCGGTAGAAGCCGATCGCGTGCTCGTTGCGACGCGAGACGCCCAGGTGCACACCGGGCGAGCCGACGTCGGCGAGCGCGGTGAACAGCGTCTCGAGGAGTCGCCGACCCCAGCCGCCGCCCTGCCACGCCGGCAGCAGGTCGACGTGCAGGTGCGAGGGGTACAGCGCCACGACGGCCGGGTCGGCGCGCGGGGGGCTGTGCAGCATCCGCACGATCCCCGCGTCGGCACGGCCGGCGTCGGGGGCGGCGTCCGCACCGCCCGTCGTCCCGGCGAGGGGGTACCGCGCGCGCAGCGGCGGCCACCACGAGTCCTCGCAGCGGCGCTCGAAGTCCGCCGTGTCCCGCGCGCCGAGCACGTAGCCACCGACGACGTCGTGGTCGTCGGTGAGCACGAACGCGAGGTCGGGCTCGAGGGCGAGGTACGGGCCGACGTAGACCTCGGCGAGCAGCCGCGGGTCGGCGTACAGGGCCGACGCGTCCCGGCCGGCGTCCCCGGTGCGCAGGCAGATGTCGTCCAGCGCCGCGCGGTCCGCCGCCCCGGCCGGTCGGATGGTCACCAGGAGCGTTCGCGGAGCGTGAGGACGGTCCACGCCAGCGACGCCGTCAGCAGCGCCGCACCGAGCATGTGCACCCCGACGAGGATCTCGGGCAGGCCGGTGAAGTACTGCACGTACCCGACCAGGCCCTGCGCGAGCGTGACCGCGAGCAGGACGACGGCGGCGCGACGCGGCCGGGCGGGCGCCGCGTCGCGGACGAGCCCCACGACCAGTGCGCCGAGCACGCCGATGAAGGTCCACACGGCGGCGGCGTGCAGCTTGGCGATCAGCACCGGGTCGACCTCGAACCGGTACGCGACCTCCTCGTCGCCGCCGTGCGGGCCGGACCCGGTCACCACCACACCCAGCGCGAGCAGGACGACGGCGACCGCGACGAGCGCCTGACCGGTCGCCCGCGCGCGGGGTCCCACGACCGGCCGGACCGGCCCGTCGCCCTCTGACCAGCGGTACAGCAGCACCGTCGACACCGCGACGAGTCCCAGCGAGACGAGCATGTGGACGCCGACGACGGCGGGGTCCAGGTGCAGCAGCACGCTCACGCCTCCGATGAGCGCCTGCACGACGACGCCGGCGAGCGGCACGGCGCCCAGCCGGCGGTACGCGCGCGACCGGCGGGTGTCCGTGAGCAGGAGCAGCGCCACGGCGATCGCCACGATCCCGACGACCCCGGTGAGGGTGCGGTTGCCGAACTCGATCAAGGGGTGCCAGGTCGTGGCCTCGTGGAGGACCGGGGTGAACGACCCCGGCTCGCACTGCGGCCAGGTGGAACAGCCCAGCCCGGAGCCGGTGAGGCGGACCGCGCCGCCGGTCACGACGATGCCGATCTGCACCACGAGGTTCGCGACCAGGACCGCACGCGTCCAGCGCCGCAGACCCGGCCACCGGGGCGCCGGCCCTGCGGGACCCCGCGGGCCGGGGCTCACCGGCGCCGTCAGCGGCGTGGTGGGAGGGGTGGCGGCCGTCCCGGCCGGCGTGCTGCTCACCCCTCCACGGTAGTCGCCGCCCGACGCCCGCCGGCGCCCGGGAGGTGGGTGACGACGAACGTCACTACGAGCTCCAGCGGAACAGCCGCGCCGCGAGCGCGCCGAGCACGACGGTCCAGCCGGCGAGGACGGCGAGCGGGCCACCGGCCAGGACGCCGTCCTGCAGCGCGGCGCGCAGCGCCTCCCCGAGTGCGCCGGACGGGAGGACCGAGGCCACCGCCGCGAGCGGCCCCGGCAGCGCGCCGGCCGGGACCAGGATGCCGCCGGCGACCGCGAGCACCACGAGCACGAGGTTCGCGATCGCCAGCACCGCCTCGGCGCGCAGCGTCCCGGCCAGAAGCAGCGCGAACGAGGTGAAGGCCGCCGTGCCGAGCAGGACCGCCACCACCGCCGCGCCGATCCCGGAGGGGTCCGGCTGCCAGCCGAGCGCCAGGGCCACGCCGCCGAGCACGACCACCTGCACCACCTCGACGGCCAGCACCCCGAGGACCTTCCCGGCGAGCAGGCCGCCGCGCCCCAGGGGTGTGGTGGCGAGCAGGCGCAGCACGCCGTTGCGCCGGTCGAAGCTCGTGGCGATCGCCTGCGACGTGAACGCGGTCGACATGACCGCCAGGGCGAGCACGCCCGGCGCGACCACGTCGACCCGCGTCGCGCCGTCGGTGGTGAGCCCGACGACCGTCGTGCGCACCAGGGCCACCAGCAGCAGCACCGGCAGGATGAGCGTGATCAGCAGCTGCTCGCCGTTGCGCAGGATCGCCCGGGTCTCGAAGCGGGTCTGCGCCAGCACCCGTCGCGGCGCGGGCGCGGCGCCGGCGCCTGTGGGTGAGCTCATCGCAGGTCCCGGCCGGTGAGGTCGAGGAAGACGCTCTCGAGGGTGCGGCGGCCGACCGTGATCGCGTACGGCAGCACGTCGTGCGCGGCGCACCACGTGGTCAGCGCCGCCAGCACGTGCGGGTCGACGTGCCCGGTCACGACGTAGTCCCCGGGGGTCACCTCGTGCACGGCGTGCTCGCCGGCAGCGTGCTCGCCGTGAGCGCCCGACGCCGGCGGGACGCCACCGCCGCCCAGGGACGCGGCGAGCCCGGTGAGCGTGAGGCCCGGTGCGGCGGAGAACCGCAGCGTCCGGTCGTCGTGCGAGCGCAGCAGCTCCCGCACCGCACCCTCGGCGATCACGCGCCCGTGGTCGACGACCACCACCCGGTCGGCCAGGCTCTCCGCCTCGTCCATGAGATGGGTGGTGAGCACCACGGCGACGCCGTCGGCCCGGAGCTCGCCCACCAGGTCCCAGACCGCCCGGCGCGCCTGCGGGTCCATGCCCGCGCTCGGCTCGTCGAGGAACACCAGCTCGGGGCGCCCGACGACGGCCAGGGCCAGCGCCAGGCGCTGACGCTGCCCACCGGACAGCCGCCGGACCGACGTGCGCGCGAACGACCCCAGGCCCAGGCGCTCGGCGAGCGCGGCGACGTCGACGGGCCGGGCGTACATCGCCGCGACGTGGTGGAGCAGCTCCAGCGGGCGCGCACCGGTCGGCAGGCCGCCGTCCTGCAGCATGACTCCCACCCGCGGGCGCAGGTCGCGGGCCCGGGTGGCGGGGTCGAGCCCCAGGACGCGCACCCGGCCGCCGTCGGGGGAGCGCAGGCCCTCGCAGCACTCGACGGTCGTGGTCTTGCCGGCCCCGTTGGGGCCGAGGACCGCGGTCACCGCGCCCCGCTCGGCGACCAGGTCGAGCCCGTCGACGACCGCACGCCCGTCGTACCGCTTCACGAGACCGGTGATCTCGACAGCGGGGGACCCAGGCACGCGGGCGAGTCTAGGTGGCGCCCGGACGTGGTGAGGCGCACCTTGGTTGCACGGATGGATTTCGGCAACAACTATGTTGGCAATATCGACAGCGACGCACGGCCCGTGCCGTCGCGCGGCCCGGACGGCGCCGCGGTCGACCCGGACCGAGCAGCGGAGGTGGACATGAGCACGGCCCTGCACGCCCCCGCCCTGGACCCGACCGCACCCGCGACCGACGTACCCGCGACCGACGTACCCGCGACCGACGTCGCCGAGGCCGAGGCCACCACGCGCCAGCGTGTGCTGCAGCTCGTCGCCTCCGCCGGTCCGGTCGCGACCGCCGAGCTGGCCGCCGAGCTGGGCCTCACCGCCGCCGCCATCCGCCGGCACGTCGGCGTGCTCGAGTCGCGCGGGCAGATCGCCGTGCACGACCAGCGCGCCCAGCACGGCGCCGGACCGGCGCGTCGGGGTCGCCCGGCGCGGCGCTACGTGGCGACCAGCCGCGGGCAGAGCGCGCTGTCGAGCACGTACCCCGAGCTCGCCGCGCAGGCCCTGCGGTTCCTCGCCGAGGTCGCCGGCCCGGACGCCGTGGAGGCGTTCGCCGCGTCCCGCGTCCGCGCGCTGGAGGAGCGGTACGCGGCCTCGGTGGACGCGGCCGGCACCGACGTGACGTCGCGCGCCCAGGTGCTGGCCGCGGCGCTGAGCGCGGACGGCTACGCCGCCAGCACGCGGCCCGTCCCCGGCCGGACGACCGTCCAGCTGTGCCAGGGCCACTGCCCGGTCCAGGGGGTCGCCGCGGAGTTCCCGCAGATCTGCGAGGCCGAGGCAGGCGCCTTCTCCCGACTCCTCGGGGTGCACGTCCAGCGCCTGTCGACCCTCGCGGCCGGCGGGCACGTGTGCACCACGAACATCCCGATCACCGTCCCGACCCCCACGACAGCCCCGCACAGCCCAGACAGTCACAACGCCCGAGACAGCCACGACAGCCAAGACCAGGAGATGTCATGAGTGCGCCTACCCAGGACGCGACCAACGCCGTTCCCGCGGCCGTGCCGATGACGCAGGACGAGGCCATCGCCTCGATCGGCAGCTACAACTACGGGTGGCACGACTCGGACGTCGCGGGCGCCAACGCGCAGCGCGGCCTCTCGGAGGACGTCGTGCGCAACATCTCGGCGCTCAAGAACGAGCCTGAGTGGATGCTCAAGACCCGCCTGAAGGGGCTGCGTCTGTTCGACAAGAAGCCCATGCCGAACTGGGGCTCGGACCTGTCGGGCATCGACTTCGACAACATCAAGTACTTCGTGCGGTCCACCGAGAAGCAGGCGGCCACCTGGGACGACCTGCCCGAGGACATCCGCAACACCTACGACCGCCTGGGCATCCCGGAGGCCGAGAAGCAGCGCCTCGTCTCCGGCGTCGCGGCCCAGTACGAGTCCGAGGTCGTCTACCACCAGATCCGCGAGGACCTGGAGGAGCAGGGCGTCATCTTCATGGACACCGACACGGGCCTGCGCGAGCACCCGGAGATCTTCGAGCAGTACTTCGGCTCGGTGATCCCGACCGGTGACAACAAGTTCGCCGCACTGAACACCGCCGTGTGGTCCGGTGGCTCGTTCGTCTACGTCCCGCCGGGCGTCCACGTCGAGATCCCGCTGCAGGCCTACTTCCGCATCAACACCGAGAACATGGGCCAGTTCGAGCGGACGCTGATCATCGCCGACGAGGGCTCGTACGTGCACTACGTCGAGGGCTGCACCGCGCCGGTGTACTCCAGCGACTCGCTGCACTCCGCGGTGGTCGAGATCATCGTGAAGAAGAACGCCCGCGTGCGGTACACGACCATCCAGAACTGGTCGAACAACGTCTACAACCTCGTCACCAAGCGCGCGACGGCGGCCGAGGGCGCAACCATGGAGTGGGTCGACGGCAACATCGGCTCCAAGGTGACCATGAAGTACCCGGCCATCTACCTCATGGGCGAGCACGCCCGCGGCGAGACGCTGTCGATCGCGTTCGCCGGCGAGGGCCAGCACCAGGACGCCGGCGCCAAGATGGTGCACGCCGCGCCGCACACGTCGTCGTCCATCGTGTCCAAGTCGGTCGCGCGCGGCGGTGGCCGCACGTCCTACCGCGGCCTCGTGCAGGTGCTCGAGGGCGCCTCGCACTCCGCCTCGAACGTGCTGTGCGACGCGCTGCTGGTCGACCAGATCTCGCGGTCGGACACCTACCCGTACGTCGACGTCCGCGAGGACGACGTGTCCATGGGTCACGAGGCGACGGTGTCCCGCGTGAGCGAGGACCAGCTGTTCTACCTCATGTCCCGCGGCATGCCCGAGACCGAGGCCATGGCCATGATCGTGCGCGGGTTCGTCGAGCCCATCGCGCGCGAGCTGCCGATGGAGTACGCCCTCGAGCTGAACCGCCTCATCGAGCTCCAGATGGAAGGGTCCGTCGGCTGATGCCCGCGACGAGCACCACCTCGCA
Source organism: Cellulomonas aerilata (assembly GCF_007991755.1). Classification (GTDB taxonomy): domain Bacteria; phylum Actinomycetota; class Actinomycetes; order Actinomycetales; family Cellulomonadaceae; genus Pengzhenrongella; species Pengzhenrongella aerilata. The sequence goes on from NZ_BJYY01000019.1 coordinate 33,267, forward strand.
GGACGGCGCCGACGCGCCGACCCTGTCCACCGACCACTCCCGTGCGACCGCCGACGGCGCCCACACCCACGGGAACACGCACCGCACCGGCGGCACGCCGCAGGGCTCGCGCGCCGAGCGCGCGACGTCCTTCGACGTCGCGGACTTCGCGATGCCGACCGGACGCGAGGAGGAGTGGCGCTTCACCCCGGTCGACCGGGTGGCGCCGCTGCTCCAGTCCGAGCTCACCGGGCACGGCGTGCTGACCACGGTCGTCAACGCCCCCGAGGTCCAGGTCGAGATCGTCGACCGCGGCGACGCCCGGCTGGGCACGGCGGGCGTGCCCGGCGACCGCGCCGCGGCCGTCGCGTGGTCGTCGTTCCACCGGGCCACCGTGGTGACCGTCCCGGCCCAGGCCGTGGCGTCGTCCGCCACGTCGATCCGGGTGGAGGGCGTCGAGGGGGCCGGGGCGGACCCGACCGCGTCGCACCTGCTCGTGCACGCCAAGCCGCTGTCGGAGGCCGTCGTCGTGCTCGACCACGTCGGCGCCGCCACCCTCACCGAGACCGTCGAGGTCGTCGCCGAGGACGGCGCGCACCTGACGCTGGTGTCCGTGCAGGACTGGGCCCCGGGGTCCGTGCACACCGCCTCGCACCGCATCCGGCTCGGCCGGGACGCCAAGGTCAAGCACATCGTGGTCACGCTGGGCGGCGACGTCGTCCGGGTCACGCCCGACGCGGAGTTCACCGGCGAGGGCGGCGAGGTCGAGATGGTGGGCCTGTACTACGCCGACGCCGGCCAGCACCAGGAGCACCGCCTGTTCGTGGACCACGCGGTGCCGTCCTGCCGCTCGCGCGTGACCTACAAGGGCGCGCTGCAGGGCGACGGCGCGCACACCGTGTGGGTCGGCGACGTCCTCATCCGCGCGAACGCGGAGGGCACCGACACCTACGAGCTGAACCGCAACCTCGTGCTGTCCGACGGCGCCCGCGCCGACTCGGTCCCCAACCTGGAGATCGAGACGGGCGTCATCGAGGGCGCCGGCCACGCGTCCGCGACCGGCCGCTTCGACGACGAGCAGCTGTTCTACCTGCGCTCGCGCGGCATCCCGGAGCAGGACGCGCGGCGCCTGGTGGTGCGCGGCTTCTTCGCCGAGCTGATCCACCAGATCGGCGTCCCGGAGGTCGAGGAGCGCCTCATCGCCTCGATCGAGGCCGAGCTCGAGAAGAGCATGAGCGAGCTGGCCTCATGAGCGGTCAGCTGGCCTGCTACGCCCAGGACGTCCCGGCCTGCGGCACCTTCCGTGCCGAGCTGGAGGGCGAGGACGGCCCGGTCGCGGTCGCCGTCGTGCGCGCGGAGGACGGCGAGCTGTACGCCATCTCCGACGTCTGCTCCCACGGCTCCGTCTCCCTCTCGGAGGGCGAGGTCGAGGGCGCGACCGTCGAGTGCTGGCTGCACGGCTCGAAGTTCGACCTGCGCACCGGCGCCCCCACCGGCCTGCCGGCCATCCGCCCCGTCCCCGTGTACCCCGTGACCGTCGACGGCGAGCGCGTCCTGGTCGACGTCGACACCCCCATGCCCGTGAAGGAGAGCTGAACCCCCATGTCCACTCTGGAGATCCACGACCTGCACGTCAGCGTCGAGACCAAGGAGGGTCCCAAGCCCATCCTGCGCGGTGTCGACCTGACGATCCGCAGCGGCGAGACGCACGCGATCATGGGCCCCAACGGCTCGGGCAAGTCGACCCTGGCGTACTCGCTGGCCGGCCACCCCAAGTACCAGATCACGTCCGGCACGGTGACGCTGGACGGTGAGGACGTGCTCGAGATGAGCGTGGACGACCGCGCCCGCGCCGGCATGTTCCTCGCGATGCAGTACCCCGTGGAGGTGCCGGGCGTCAGCGTCTCGAACTTCCTGCGGACCGCGAAGACGGCGATCGACGGCCAGGCGCCGCCGCTGCGCACCTGGGTCAAGGACGTCCGCAGCGCCATGGACCAGCTCCGCATGGACCCGGCGTTCGCCGAGCGCTCCGTGAACGAGGGCTTCTCCGGCGGCGAGAAGAAGCGTCACGAGATCCTGCAGATGGAGCTCCTCAAGCCCAAGTTCGCGATCCTCGACGAGACCGACTCCGGCCTGGACGTCGACGCGCTGCGCGTCGTGTCCGAGGGCGTCAACCGGGTCAAGGCGTCCGGCGAGGTCGGCGTCCTGCTGATCACGCACTACACGCGCATCCTGCGCTACATCACCCCCGACTTCGTGCACGTCTTCGTCGACGGCAGGATCGCCGAGGAGGGTGGCCCGGAGCTCGCCGAGCGCCTGGAGAACGAGGGCTACGACCGCTTCATCGGCGCCGCCACGTCGCTCTGACGCTCACGCGTCGCCCCTGCTCCGTCTCGAGGACACCCATGACCGACACGCTGGACACCGCGGTCGCGGCCGGCTCGCCCCTGCTCAGCAGCGGTGAGCTGGCGGCGGTGCGCGCCGACTTCCCGCTGCTGACCCGCACCCTGCGGGACGGCAAGCCGTTGGTGTACCTGGACTCCGGGGCGACGTCGCAGAAGCCCGAGGTCGTCCTGGACGCCGAGCAGGACTTCTACGCCCAGCGCAACGCCGCCGTGCACCGCGGCGCGCACCAGCTGGCGGAGGAGGCGACCGAGGCGTTCGAGAACGCCCGCGAGCAGGTGGCGTCGTTCGTCGGGGCCGACGCCGGGGAGATCGTCTGGACGACGAACGCCACCGCCGGTCTGAACCTCGTGGCGTACGCGCTGTCCAACGCGACCGCCGGCCGCGGCGGTGACGCCGCGCGGAGGTTCGCGCTCGCCCCCGGGGACGAGATCGTCGTCACCGAGGCCGAGCACCACGCCAACCTCGTGCCGTGGCAGGAGCTGGCCGCCCGCACCGGCGCCGTCGTGCGCTGGATCGGGGTGGACGACGACGGCCGGCTGCGGACCGACGAGCTGGCCACCGTGGTCACCGACCGCACCCGCGTGCTCGCGTTCACACATGCGTCGAACGTGACCGGGGCGATCACCGACGTGGCGCCGTTCGTCGCCCGGGCCCGCGAGGTCGGCGCGCTCAGCGTCTTGGACGCGTGCCAGTCGGTGCCGCACCTGCCGGTCGACCTGCACGGCCTCGGGGTCGACTTCGCGGTGTTCTCCGGGCACAAGATGCTCGGGCCGACCGGCGTCGGTGCGCTGTACGGCCGCCGGGAGCTGCTCGAGGCCATGCCGCCGGTCACCACCGGCGGGTCGATGGTCGAGGTCGTCACCATGGAGACCACGACCTACGCGCCGCCGCCGCAGCGGTTCGAGGCCGGCACGCAGATGGTCGCCCAGGCGATCGGCATGGGCGCCGCGGCGTCCTACCTGGCCGAGCTCGGCATGGAGGCGGTCGCCGCCCACGAGGCCGCGCTCGCCCGCGAGCTGCTGGACGCCGTCGCCTCGGTGCCCGGCGTCCGGGTCATCGGTCCCACCGACACCCGGGACCGGCTGGCGACCGTGTCGTTCGTCGTCGAGGGCGTGCACGCGCACGACGTCGGCCAGGTGCTCGACGACGCCGGGGTCGCCGTGCGGGTCGGGCACCACTGCGCGCAGCCGCTGCACCGCCGGTTCGGCGTCGCCGCGACCGCACGCGCGTCGGCGTCGGTGTACACGACGTCACAGGAGATCGCCGTCTTCCGGGAAGCACTGGCCGGGGTCCGAGCGTTCTTCGGGTGGGACTGAGGAGTCATATGAGCTCGATGGAGCAGCTGTACCAGCAGGTCATCCTGGACCACGCCCGCGCGCCGCACGGGCGTGGGCTGGTGCCCGCACCCGCCGACGCGGTCGCGGGGGAGTCGCACCAGGTCAACCCCACGTGCGGGGACGAGGTGACCCTGCGGGTCGCGTTCCGGCCCGCGCCGGACGGCGCACCGGACGGGTCCCTGGTGGACGAGGTGACCTGGGAGGGGCAGGGCTGCAGCATCTCCCAGGCGTCGGTCTCGGTGCTGACGGACCTGGTGACCGGCGCCGACCTGCGCACCGTGGACGAGCTGTCGGAGACCTTCCGGCTGCTCATGCACGCGCGCGGCGCCGGCCTCGACGACGCGCAGGAGGACACCCTGGGCGACGCGACCGCGTTCACCGGGGTGGCGAAGTACCCCGCACGGATCAAGTGCGCGCTGCTCGGCTGGGCAGCGCTCAAGGACGCGATCGCCAAGTCCGGCGTCGTCGTCCCGACCCACGTCAAGGAGCAGGCATGACCACCGAGACCCCGGGCGCGTCCACCGCGTCCACCCCGCCGAACGTGGCCGACATCGAGGAGGCCATGCACGACGTCATCGACCCCGAGCTCGGGATCAACGTCGTGGACCTGGGCCTGGTGTACGGCCTGAGCCTGGACCAGAACAACCACGCCGTCATCGACATGACGCTCACGTCCGCGGCGTGCCCGCTGACCGACGTCATCGAGGACCAGACCGCGACGAGCCTGGACGGCCTGGTCGACGGCTTCCGGATCAACTGGGTCTGGATGCCGCCGTGGGGCCCGGAGAAGATCACCCCCGACGGCCGCGACCAGATGCGGGCCCTCGGCTTCAACATCTGAGGGCTCGGTCCGACGTCACGGGCTCAGAGCCGCGGTGCCTGCAGGGCGTCGCAGTCCTGGAACGTCCCGCCGTCGTAGCCGATCGTGAACCACCGCTGGCGCTGCTCGCTGGACCCGTGCGTCCACGCCTCGGGGTTCACGGTGCCGGTCGCCTGCTCCTGGATGCGGTCGTCGCCCACGGCCGACGCCGCGGACAGGGCGTCGGCGACCTGCTCCGGCGTGGGCGGGTCGATGTAGGTCACGCCGGTGTCCGGGTCGACCGTGCGGGCGAGGTTGCCGATGACCATCCCGGCCATGCAGTCCGCGGCCAGCTCGATCCGCACCGAGTCCGACTCGGGGCCGGTGCCGCCGCGCTCGGCGGCGTCCATCATCCCGGTGAGCTGCTCGATGTGGTGCCCGAACTCGTGGGCCAGCACGTACATCTCCGCGAGGGCTCCGCCGGACGCCCCGAACCGGGTCGTCAGCTCGTCGTAGAAGCCGAGGTCCAGGTACACGCTCTGGTCCGGCGGGCAGTAGAACGGGCCGGTCGCGCTGGTCGCCGGGCCGCACCCGGTGTCGACCGCGTCCTCGAAGCTCCAGACGTCGGGCTGGGCGTACTGCACGCCGAGGGCGGGGAGCGTCTGGCCCCAGTACGTGTCCAGGGCGTCGACGGTGGCGGACAGCCGGCACTCGCGGGTGGTGTTCGCCTGCTCGGCGGTGCACTCGCCGATCGTGCCCTGCTCGACGGGACTGCCGCCGCCCGGACCGCCGGCGCCGCTCACGCCGTTGACGACCGGGCTCAGGTCCACGCCGAAGAACAGGGCACCGACCAGGACGACGATCGCGCCGATGCCGCCGCCGACCGCACCGCCGCGGCGGCCGCCGCCCCCGCGCGAGGTGCGGACACGTCCGCCGCCGAAGCTGCCACCCTCCGAGAACGTCATGCGGGCGACGGTAGCCGCGACCCGGCGGGGCCGCAGCGGCAGGGACGGCGCCTCCCGGACGTCCCGGTGCGCGGCGAGGACGCTCGCCTCGGGGTGGTCCGGCGGCCGGTGCCCGTACCCGGGCAGGACCAGGTGCGCCGCACCGACCCCGGCCCCTCTCCCGGCCGACGGCTACCGTCGGGTCATGGCCGTCGACCGCCTCCTCGTGTGGCGCGGCGTCGACCCGGACCGGGTCGACGCGGCTCGCGTCACCCTGCACGACGACCGCCTGCACGCCCGGGGGACGAGCCTCGCGCCGGACCACACGGTGACGTGGCGCCTGGTCACCGGACCCGGATGGACGACGCGCGTGCTGGACGTCCGCACCGTGCCTGCCGGCGACGACGCCGGCGCGGCGGACCGTGACGACGCCGACGCCGACGCCGACGCCGGCGCTGACGACGGCGGACGGCGACTCGTGCTGCGCCGGGACGACGCGGGTCGGTGGTCGGGCCGGCGGTGGGTCGACGGCCGCGTGGTCGCCGCGGACCTGCCGGACCCCGCCGAGCTCGCCGGCGCCCTCGACTGCGACCTGGGGCTGTGCCCCCTGACCAACACCATGCCGGTGCTGCGCTCGGGACTGCTGGACCGGGCCGACCGCACGGTGCGGTTCACGGTGGCGTGGGTGTCCGTGCCGGACCTCACCGTGCACGTCGCGGTGCAGGACTACGGGCCTGCGGAGCGGCTGCCCAGCGGCGGCGCGGTCGTCCACTTCGACTCCGACGGCTTCACGGCCGACCTCACGGTCGACCGGGAGGGCCTGGTCGTGAGCTACCCGGGCATCGCCGACCGCATCACCGACCGCATCGGGCCGTGACCTCAGTCGCCGATGCCGCGGGCCGCGAGCGCCTCGCCGGTCGCGCGGGCGCGGGCGACGGTCCGGACCGCGGCCGGGACCAGCAGCGCCCGCGGGCTGCGCTCGAGCCCGCGGGCGCGGGCGGCGTCGCGCACCTCGCGCGCGGTCGTGAGCAGGGCGGGGACGGTGCGCAGCATGAGCGCGACGGCCAGCGCGACGAGGTCCGGCCGCACGCCCAGCACCCGCAGCGGACGCAGCGCGCGGTCGAGGAGGTCGAGCATCCGGTCCGCCGGTGTCGTGGCGGTCACCGCGCCGGCGGCGAGCACGAGGGAGAGCAGGTCCGCCGCGACCTCGACGGCGACCGCGGGTCCGCGCTGCCACCACTGGAACCCCGCGACCAGGGCCGTGGTGACGAGCACCGGCAGCAGGGAGCGAAGCACCGGACGCAGCGGCACCCGGCCCGCGGCGTTGAGCGCGACGGCGAGCGCGAGGAGCACGACCGAGACGACCGGTCCGCGGGCGACGACGACGACGACCCCGAGGACCGCGAGGCCGGCGAGCTTGGGCCCGGCCGGCAGGCGGTGCATCGCGCTGGTCCCGTGCCGGTACAGCCCCAGCGGCGTCGCGACGCTCACCGGACCGCCATGAGGTCGCGGTAGTGCGCGACGCCGTCCGGCGCCGGTCCGTCGAACACGACGTGCCCGCGGTCGACGACCAGCACCCGGTCGGCGCGGGCGGCGGCGTCCAGGTCGTGCGTGACCTGCAGGACCTGCTGGTCCACCGAGTCGAGCAGGTCGTCCACGACCCGGCGCCAGCGCAGGTCCAGCAGGGTGGTCGGCTCGTCGCACACCAGCACGGACGGCTCGGTGGCGAGCACCCCGGCCAGTGCCAGCAGCTGCTTCTGGCCGCCGGACAGCGCGTGCACGCTCACCTCCGCCCGGTCGGCGAGCCCGAACCGCTCGAGCACGGCGCGCACGCGGTCGTCGCGCGCGGCCCGGTCGAGGGGCAGCCGCCGCAGCGACAGCGCGACGTCCTCCCGCGGGGTGGGCATGACGAGCTGGGCGTCGGGGTCGGTGAAGACGAAGCCGACCCGGCGCCGGACCGCGGCGCCGTCGCGCACCGTGTCCAGCCCGTCCACCAGGACCCGGCCCGACGACGGCGTCGCCAGGCCGTTGACCAGGCGCGCGAGGGTCGACTTGCCCGACCCGTTGGCGCCGACGACGGCGACCCGGCGCTCGGTGAGCGTGCACGTCACCGGGTGCAGGATCGTCAGCCGGTCGGCCCGGCCGTCCGGCGCCGTGGTCTCGGCGACCACGGCGGCACCGTCGAAGGTGACGGCATGCGACGGCCGGCTCTGCGCCACGGCGGTCAGCGGCGCCGGTACAGCATGTCCGGGAACGCCCGGAACACCGCGCTCGCGACGACCGCGACCAGCACGTTCTTGACGACGTCGCCGGGCAGGAAGGTCGCGCCCGTGGCGATCGCCTGGGCCGGCGTCATGTCCAGGCGCCACCCCATCACCGCGATGCCCAGCGGGTGCGTCGCGAGCAGGCTGCCGGCCATCGCGGCGCCGAACACCACGAGCGGCAGCCGGCCGGCGCGCACCCGGCGGCCGAGCGAGACGAGCGCCCCGGCGATCGCGGCGGCGACCGGGAACGCGAGCAGGTACCCGAACGACGGCTTGCCCACGACCGCCAGGCCGCCGGTGCCCTCGGCGAAGACGGGCAGCCCGGCCAGGCCGACGGCCAGGTACAGCAGGACCGCCAGCACGCCGCGGCGGGCACCGAGGACGACGCCGGCGAGCATCACGCCGAAGGTCTGCAGGGTGATCGGGACGGCCATCGCCGCGACGTGGATCGCCGGGAGCAGCGCGCACACGGCGATGAACGCGGCGAACGTCGCGACCAGGGCGACGTCGGTCGCCACGTGCGTGCGGGGGGCGACCGCCGCACCGGCGCGCCCGCCCGCCACGGCGTGGTCGTGGTCAGCAGATGTCGTCATGGCGTCGCTCCGGGTTCGCAGAGGGTGAGGTGGTGTGAGGCGGTCGCCGTCCCCAGGGGCGCCGGCAGGACCGGCTGCCACGCTAGCCGGTCGTAGGATGGACGGCGTTTGTGTCCGCCTCCCACGCCCGTCCCACGCCCGGCGGACCGCGATCGAAGGAACCCCACCGTGATCACTGCCCACGCCGTCGAGCTGCGCGTCGGCGCCCGCGTGCTGCTGGAGGAGGCGACGTTCCGGATCGCCGCGGGGGACCGCATCGGCCTGGTCGGCCGCAACGGCGCGGGCAAGACGACCCTGACGAAGACCCTCGCCGGGGAGACGCTGCCCACCGCCGGGCAGATCACCCGCGCGGGCGAGATCGGCTACCTGCCGCAGGACCCGCGCACCGGTGACCTCGACACGATCGCCATGGACCGGGTGCTGTCCGCGCGGGGGCTCGACGCCCTGGTCCGCAGCATGCGGGAGACCGAGGGCGCGATGGCCAGCGCCGACGAGGAGACGCGCGAGGCCGCGATGGAGCGGTACGGCAGGCTCGAGGAGCGGTTCACCGCGGCGGGCGGCTACGCGGCCGAGAGCGAGGCGAGCCGGATCGCGTCCAACCTCGGGCTGGACGAGCGCGTGCTCGGCCAGACGATCGGCACGCTGTCCGGTGGGCAGCGCCGCCGCGTCGAGCTGGCCCGCATCCTGTTCTCCGGTGTGGACACGCTGCTGCTCGACGAGCCGACCAACCACCTGGACGCGGACTCAATCATCTGGCTGCGCGACTACCTCAAGGCCTACCCGGGCGGCTTCGTCGTGATCAGCCACGACACCGACCTGCTGCGCGCGACGGTCAACAAGGTGTTCCACCTGGACGCCAACCGCGGCGAGCTCGACCAGTACAACCTCGGCTGGGACGCGTACCTGCTGCAGCGCGAGACCGACGAGAAGCGCCGCAAGCGCGAGCGCGCGAACACCGAGAAGAAGGCGTCGGTGCTGCTGGCCCAGGCCGACAAGATGCGCGCCAAGGCGACCAAGGCCGTCGCCGCGCAGAACATGGCCCGCCGCGCCGAGCGGATGCTGTCCTCCCTGGAGGAGGTGCGCGCGTCGGACAAGGTCGCCCGCCTGCGGTTCCCCACCCCCGCCCCGTGCGGCCGCACGCCGCTCACGGCCGAGGGCCTGAGCAAGACCTACGGGTCGCAGGAGGTCTTCACCGACGTCGGCCTGGCGATCGACAAGGGCAGCCGGGTCGTCATCGTCGGCCTCAACGGTGCGGGCAAGACCACGCTGCTGCGGATGCTGGCCGGCATCGACGTCCCGGACACGGGTGCGGTCAAGGCTGGCCACGGGCTCAAGCTCGGCTACTACGCGCAGGAGCACGAGACGCTCGACCAGACCCGCACGGTCGTGGAGAACCTGCGCACCGCCGCGCCCGACCTCACCGACACCCAGGTCCGCTCGGTGCTCGGGTCGTTCCTGTTCTCCGGGGACGACGCCGACAAGCCGGTGAAGGTGCTGTCCGGCGGGGAGAAGACCCGCCTGGCGCTCGCGGCACTGGTGGTGTCGTCGGCGAACGTGCTGCTGCTCGACGAGCCCACCAACAACCTCGACCCGGCCAGCCGCGAGGAGATCCTCGGGGCGCTGCGGTCCTACGAGGGTGCGGTCGTGCTGGTGTCGCACGACGAGGGCGCCGTCGAGGCGCTCAACCCCGAGCGCGTCGTGCTGCTCCCCGACGGCGTGGAGGACCTGTGGGGCCCGACGTACGCGGACCTCATCTCGCTGGCCTGAGCTGGGCGTCGATGAGGGCGTCCTCCTCGTCCTCGGCGCTCGGCATCCGACGGCGTCGCGGTGCCTTCGGCGGGACCTGCGGTGCGGCCTCGTCCGCGGGCCGGCCGTCGGCCGGTCCGCCGTCGGGGATGCCCTCGTCGTCGGCGTCCACGAGCTCGCGTCGGGCCATGACGGAGAAGCCCACCAGCGACCCCAGGGCGAACGTCCACCACTGCAGCGCGTAGGACAGGTGCGACCCGGGGTCCGTGCTCGGCTGCGGCAGCGGGCCCAGACGCCCCGTGCCGGCCGGGTCCTCGGACACCATCGCGCCGTACGCCGCGTAGGCGGGCAGGTCGCCGGCGCCGCCCGCGGCGAGCACCTGCCGGACGGCGATCGCCTGCACCTGCCCCGCCGGGGCGCCCCGGCGCGACGCCGGCTCGTCCGGGCGCAGGCGGACCACCACCTCGACGTCGCCGGCAGGGGTGCGCGCGTCGGCCGCGCTCGCCTCGTCCGGCACCCACCCGCGGTCCACGACGAGCACCGCGGACGACCCGTCACCCGACGCGACCACGAGCGGCACGAGCTGGTGGAAGCCGACCTGACCGCCGGCCGGCCGGTTGCGCAGCAGCACGGCGGCCTCGGCGTCGTACCGGCCGGTGACCCGCACCGGGCGCCACTCCTCGGCGGCGGGCAACGGGTCGCCCGCCGAGCCCAGGACGTCCGCCAGCGGGACCGGGTCGGCGCCGAAGTTCGCCTCGACGACCGCGATCGCCGCGGACCGGGTCCCGTGCCGGTGCCACTGCCACAGACCCAGTGCGGTGCAGACGACGGCCAGGCCGACCGCGGCGGCGACCAGTCCCGCCGCGCGCTTGACGGCCGCGCGCCGCAGGGCCGCCCGGCGGGCGTCGCCCGTGCCGGCCGGGCTGCCGGTCGGACCGCCGGCCGCGCTGCCGGCCGTGCTGCCGGTCGAACCGCCGGCCGCGCTACCGGTCGTGCTGCCGGCGGGGCCGCCCGTGCCGCTCCCACTCACGCCGGGCCGCCTGCGGACGGGCGCTCGGCGACCTCCAGCTCGCTCACCGGGACGGTGCCCCGCAGGAACGACCGGGCGCCGAGGAACTGCTCGAGGTGCTCGCGGTGCGCGTCGCACGCGAGCCAGACCTTGCGGCGCTCGGGGGTGTGCAGGCGCGGGTTGTTCCACAGCAGGCCCCACGCAGCCTCGTCCCGGCACCCGCGGGCGCTGCACAGCAGCTCCTCGACGGCGTCGGGACGAGGGGAGAGCAGGTCAACCACGGGCAGGGCCGTCCGGCTGCGTCCGGCTGCCGCGGGTGGGGTCGTGCGGTTCCGGCACCCAGCGCTGGGTCGCCTCGTCCCAGCGGGGCATCCCGTGGTCCCACTGCGCGAGGTCGTCCTCCCACGTGCGGTGGACCGGGTTCACCGGCGGCCGCGCGGGGCCGCCGGGCACGGGCCCGGCGCCGAGCTGCGGGGTCACGTCGACGTACGGGTCCGGACGCTCGGGCCGCTCGCGTCCCGCGTTCGCCAGGACGACGGCGACGTACGGCAGCACGACGGCGCCCACCAGCAGCGCGACCGAGACCGGGGCCGGGACGCGGCCCCACGTGAAGACCGCGCCGAGGAAGCACAGCGTGCGCAGGCTCATCTGGAACATGTAGCGACGCGCGCGTCGGGCGATGTCGTCGCCCAGCGGCGTCGGAGCGGATGTGATCGTGTGCACCTGGGGAGTCCCGGTGCGGCGCTTGCTCACCACGTGAGTTTACGCGCGAAGGTGCCTCCGTGGATGCACGGGCCTTGTACGGATCGGACAAACCGCTCCGGGCATCGGTGTCGTCGCGTGCCACGACGGGGGACCGGGTGTCGGCTAGCGTCGGTGGGCGTGGCGCGGCGTGCGTCCGCGCAGGCGCACCACGACAGGAGAACGTGTGACCGAGACGAGCCCCGCAGCAGCCCCCGGCACCGCGGACCCCACCCGGGCACCGCGCAGCGTGCTGGTCACCGGCGCCAACCGGGGCATCGGCCGCGCGATCGCCGAGCGGTTCGTCGCGGCGGGCGACAAGGTCGCCACCATCTACCGCAGCGGCGACCTGCCCGAGGGCGTGCTGGGTGTGGTGGGTGACATGCGCGACACCGCGGCCGTGGACGCCGCCTTCACCGAGGTCGAGGCCGCGCACGGTCCCGTCGAGGTGCTCGTCGCCAACGCGGGCGTGACCCGGGACGGCCTGCTCATGCGGATGAGCGACGAGGACTTCACCGAGGTGCTCGACGTCAACCTCACCGGGTCCTTCCGGTGCGTCCGGCGCGCCTCGAAGGGGATGATCCGCCTGCGTCGCGGGCGCATCGTGCTGATCTCCTCGGTGGTCGGGCTCTACGGCGGTCAGGGGCAGGTCAACTACGCCGCGTCCAAGGCCGGACTCGTCGGCATGGCGCGCTCCGTCACCCGCGAGCTGGGCGGTCGCGGCATCACGGCCAACGTCGTCGCGCCGGGGTTCATCGACACCGCGATGACCGCCGAGCTGCCGCAGGACCGTCAGGACGCCTACCGGGCGTCCATCCCCGCTGGCCGGTTCGCCCAGCCCGAGGAGGTGGCCGGCGTCGTGCACTTCCTGGCGTCCGACGACGCGGCCTACATCTCCGGCGCCGTCATCCCGGTCGACGGCGGCCTCGGCATGGGTCACTGACCTCACGCTCCCCGGGCGCCCGCGCTCGACCACAGACGACCGAACACCACGAACGGAAGACATCCCCATGGGCCTGCTCGACGGCAAGAAGCTCCTCATCACCGGAGTGCTCACCGACAGCTCGATCGCGTTCCACGTCGCCCGTCTCGCGCAGGAGCAGGGCGCCCAGGTCGTGCTGACCTCCTTCGGCCGTCAGTTCCGGCTCACCCAGGCGATCGCCCGCCGCCTGCCCGCCGAGGCGCCGGTCGTGCAGCTGGACGTCACCGACGCCGAGGACCTCGCCGCGCTCGCCGATCGCGTCCGCGAGCACGTCGACCACCTGGACGGCGTCGTCCACTCCATCGGGTTCGCCCCGCAGTCGGTCATGGGCGGCAACTTCCTCGCCGGCGAGTGGGCCGACGTCGCGACGGCGCTGGAGGTGTCCGCGTACTCGCTGAAGTCCCTCGCCGTCGCCGCGCAGCCGCTGCTGTCGCAGGGCGGCTCGATCGTCGGGCTGACGTTCGACGCCCGCTACGCCTGGCCCGTGTACGACTGGATGGGCGTGGCCAAGGCCGCGTTCGAGTCCACCGCGCGCTACCTCGCCCGCGACCTGGGGCCGCTGGGCATCCGCGTCAACCTCGTCTCCGCCGGGCCGATCCGCACCACCGCGGCCAAGTCCATTCCCGGCTTCGAGGCCATGGAGGGCGGCTGGCCCGACCGTGCGCCGCTCGGGTGGGACGTCACGAACCCGGAGCCGACCGCGCGCGCCGTCGCGGCCCTGCTGTCCGAGTGGTTCCCCGCGACCACCGGCGAGATCGTCCACGTCGACGGCGGCGTGCACGCGATGGGACTGTAGGCCGCATGTCGCTGACCTCCGACCGCACCCGCCGGCTCGTCCTGCTGCGGCACGCCAAGGCCGAGCCGCCGGGGGAGTCCACGGGCGACGAGGTCCGCCCGCTCGCCCTGGCCGGACGCCGTCAGGCCAACCGGGTCGGGGCGGTCCTGGCCGCCGGCGGACTGGTCCCCGAGCTCGCCCTCGTGTCGCCGTCCGTGCGGACCCGGCAGACGTGGGAGCTGCTGCGCGGCGCATTCGGCGGCGCGGAGCCCGAGGTCCTGCACGACGACGTCGTCTACAGCGGCGGGGTGGGGGAGCTCGTCGCGACCCTGCGCGAGGTCGACGAGCGGGTCCGGACGGTGCTCGTCGTGGGGCACGAGCCGACGATGTCGTCCACGGCGGCCGCGCTGGCCGGTCCGGGGTCGGACACCGCCGCGCTCATGCGCGTCCGCGCGCACCTGTCGACCGCGGCGTACGCGGTGCTCGAGCTCGAGCCCGAGCACCGCTGGGACGGCCTGGCACCGGGCAGCGCCCGGCTGAGGACCGTCGTCTCGCCGGACGAGTAGCCGCGGCGCGTCGGGTCAGTCGAGCGGGAGCCCGGCGCGTCGGGTCAGTCGAGCGGGAGCCCGGCCGCCCAGCACGCCTCGCGCCGGAGCAGCTCGCGTCGCTCGGGGCTGTCGTAGGACCGCTGGTCGTGACCGAGCGCGTCGTACACCACGCGGCTCGTGCCGACCGTCCCGGCGAGCACCAGGGGGTGCGTCCGGCCGTCCCACTCGTGGGTGACGAGCGCCTCCCGGGTGGGGTCGACGTCCAGGTCGCTGTACCGCTCGTCTTCGAGGGAGAAGTCGGAGAGCCCGGCGGTGACCGGGTGCCCGGTCGAGGGGACCTGCACGGTGCAGCGGTCCAGGTCCGGGTGCCCCGAGGCGCCGTGCACCCAGCGGGCGCCGATGACCTCCCGCCACCGGGGGACGGGGGCGAACGCCATGCCGCCGCCGTGCACCGCCAGCACCGGGGCACCGGCGGCGACGTGCCGGTCGAGCGCGGCGCCGACCCGCTCCGCCTCGTCGAGCTCCTGCGCCGAGGTCTCCGGTGCGCCGGAGCACGCGACCACGAGCAGCGCCGTCCCGGCGTGCTCCTCCATCGCCGCCAGCACGTCCTCGCGCACCTGCGTGGCGAACCCGGCGTCGGTGAGCACCGACGCGATCGCCCGGGCCTGGGTGCGCAGGTCGTGCCACGGGTCCGCGTAGGCCGGCCCGCCGCTGGTCAGCACGACGGCCGTGCGGTGGACGTTCTCGTGGGTCGTGTCCGTGCGGTGGACGTTCTCGTGGGTCGTGTCCAGGGCGTCCATCTCGAGGGTGCCTCCCGGCTCAGAGGTGGCGCCGGTGCCGACGCTCGGGGGTGCGGTGCGTGGGTCGTGCGCCGGGGCCCCGGCGTCGATGACGGCCAGGACCGCGTCGAGCCGATGGTCCACGGAGGCGTCGGCGTGCCGGCGGACGACCGGCTTGGCGTTGAACGCGATGCCCAGACCGGCCGCCGCGATCATGTCGATGTCGTTGGCGCCGTCCCCGATGGCGACGGCGCGGTCCACGTCGAGCCCCTCGGCGTCGGCGAACCGGCGCAGCGCGGCCGCCTTGGCAGCCCGGTCGACCACCGGCCCCAGCACCCGGCCGGTCAGGACGCCGTCGACCACCTCGAGCCGGTTGGCGGCGGTGTGCCGGATGCCCAGGGAGGCCGCGAGCGGTTCGACGATCTCGGCGAAGCCGCCGGACACCAGGCCCACCGGCCAGCCGCGGCGGTCCAGCTCCGCGAGCAGCTCAGGGGCTCCCGGGGTGAGCTCGACCTCGGCGCGCACGTCGGCCAGCACCCCGACCGGCAGCCCGGCGAGCGCGGCGACGCGTTCGTGCAGCGAGGCGGCGAAGTCGATCTCGCCCCGCATCGCACGCTCGGTGACCAGCGCGACCGCCGCGGCGGCCGCGGCTCCGGCCCGGGCGGCCAGCATCTCGACCACCTCGCCGGTGAGGAGCGTCGAGTCGACGTCCATGACGACGAGGCGTCGCTCGGCCGGCCGGACGTCGGTGTGTCGGTTCACGCAACGCAGGGTAGCGGGGCCCGGTCCGGGCGCCCGCTCGGGGCGGGCGCGACGACGGCGCCGCCCCTGCGGGGTGCGGCGCCGTCGTGAGGCGTCGGAGCGGGCCGTGCCCCGTCCGGGGGTCCGGCCGTGCCGTGGCTACGACTCGACGATCGTCCCCTTCGGCACGACGGTGATGCCCGACTCGGTGACCGTGAAGCCCCGCGCCATGTCGTGCTCGGGGTCGAGCCCGATCCGCGCCCGGGCCGGGACGATGACGTTCTTGTCCAGGATGGCCCGGTGCACCTGGGCGTGCCGGTGCACCTTGACGCCGTCCATCAGGACGCTGTCCGACACCGCCGACCACGAGTGCAGGTAGACGCCCGGCGACAGCACCGACCCGGACACCGTCGCCCCCGAGACGATGACGCCGGGTGACACCACCGAGTCGGCGGCGTAGCCGATCCGGTCCGGTCCGGCGTGCACGAACTTCGCCGGCGGCAGGCCGGTGTAGCCGGTGTGCAGCGGCCACGCGTCGTTGTACACGTTGAACACCGGGGTGATCGAGATGAGGTCCTTGTTGGCCTCGAAGTACGCGTCGAGCGTCCCGACGTCCCGCCAGTAGTCCCGGTCCCGGTCGGTGGAGCCGGGCACGTCGTTGTGGATGAAGTCGTAGACGCCCGCGGTGCCCTTGTCGACAAAGTACGGCACCAGGTCGCCGCCCATGTCGTGCTTGGACTCCGCGTTGGCGGCGTCCTCGGTGACCGCCCGCACCAGCGCGTCGGCGTTCGCCACGTAGTTGCCCATGGACGCGAGGATCTCGCCGGGTGAGTCCGCCAGCCCGACCGGGTCGGACGGCTTCTCCCGGAACGCGGCGATCCGCCTCGGGTCGTCCGGGGTGGTCTCGATGACGCCGAAGTCCTTCGCCAGCGAGATCGGCTGGCGGATCGCGGCGACCGTGAGCTCGGCACCGGAGTCGATGTGGGACTCCACCATCTGGGAGAAGTCCATGCGGTAGATGTTGTCGGCCCCGACCACCACGACGATGTCCGGACGCTCGTCGTCGATGATGTTGAGGCACTGGTAGATCGCGTCGGCGCTGCCCAGGTACCAGTGCTTGCCGACCCGCTGCTGCGCGGGGACCGGCGTCACGTAGTTGCCGAGCAGGTTCGACATCTGCCACGTCTTCGTGACGTGCTTGTCGAGGCTGTGGGACTTGTACTGCGTGAGCACCACGACTCTGAGGTACCCGGAGTTGATGACGTTCGACAGGGCGAAGTCGATCAAGCGGTAGATGCCGCCGAACGGCACGGCGGGCTTGGCACGGTGGGAGGTGAGCGGCATCAGTCGCTTGCCCTCCCCACCTGCGAGGACGATTGCGAGGACGCGCGGCGCTGCCATGTGCAGAACATAGGCCCGGCGCTGTGACGAAGGCCACCCGGACGCGTCGCCCGACCGGTCGGGTCGCGCTAGCGTGACGCGCGTGAGAGTCGACCTGCTGACACGTGAGTACCCGCCCAACGTCTACGGGGGAGCGGGCGTGCATGTCGCCGAGCTCTCGGCCGTGCTGCGCCAGAGCCTGGACGTCCGGGTCCGGTGCTTCACCGGCAAGGGCGGGCACGCCGAGGGCGAGGGCGTGGTCGAGTACCCCGTCCCCGCCGAGCTGAGCGGGGCGAACGCCGCCCTGGCGACCTTCGGCGTGGACCTGGCCATCGCCGACGACGTCGCCGGCGCCGACCTGGTCCACTCCCACACCTGGTACGCCAACATGGCCGGCCACCTCGGCGGGCTCCTGCACGGCGTCCCGCACGTCATCTCGGCGCACAGCCTCGAGCCGCTGCGACCGTGGAAGGCCGAGCAGCTCGGTGGCGGCTACGCGCTGTCGTCCTGGGCGGAGCGGACCGCCTACGAGGGGGCCGCCGGGATCATCGCGGTGAGCGCCGGGATGCGGGCGGACATCCTGCGGTGCTACCCGCAGGTCGACCCCGACAAGGTCCACGTCGTCCACAACGGCATCGACCTGTCCGGTTGGCAGCGCCCGGAACCGGGCACCCCGGAGGCCGACGCCGCCGCCGCCGTCGTCCGTGACCTCGGCATCGACCCCGACCGTCCGTCGGTCGTGTTCGTCGGCCGGATCACCCGGCAGAAGGGCCTGCCGTACTTCCTGCGCGCGGCCGAGCAGCTGCCGCCGGAGGTCCAGCTCGTCCTGTGCGCGGGCGCCCCGGACACCCCGGAGATCGAGGCGGAGGTGCGCGGCCTGGTCGAGCGGCTGGCCGAGACCCGCAGCGGGGTGTTCTGGATCTCCCGCATGCTGCCGCGGGACGAGCTCGTCGCCGTCCTGGCCAGTGGCACCGTGTTCGCGTGCCCGTCGGTCTACGAGCCGCTCGGGATCGTCAACCTCGAGGCCATGGCGGTCGGCCTGCCGGTCGTCGGCACCGCGACCGGGGGCATCCCCGAGGTGGTCGACGACGGCGTCACCGGCCTCCTGGTGCCGATCGACCAGGCGCAGGACGGGACCGGCACACCGCTGGACCCCGACCGCTTCGTCGCCGACCTGGCCGGCGCGCTGACCGCCGTGGTCAGCGACCCGCAGCGGGCGGCCGCCATGGGCGTCGCGGCACGCCGCCGGGTCGAGGAGCACTTCTCCTGGGCCGCCATCGCGGAGCGGACCATCGAGGTCTACCGGTCCGTGCTGGGCTGACGCCCCGCGCTGAGGGGGGCACGGCGGGGTCGACGACGGGTGCGGCGGCCCCGGCCCCGGGTGACCGCGGGGTCAGGGCGGGGTCAGCCGCACGATCCGGTCGTCGCCCGGCCCCGGGCGCCCGCGGCCGTCGGTGTTGTTCGTGACGACCCACAGGGCGCCGTCGGGTCCGACCGTGACGTGGCGCAGCCGGCCCAGCTCGTCCACCAGCGCCGCACCGGTCTGCGCGTCGCCGTCGGACAGCCCGACCGTGAGCAGCCGCCGGCCGCGCAGCCCCGCGAGGTAGACGGTGTCGCCGACGACGGCCACGCCGCTGGGCGAGGCGTCGTCGGGGTTCCAGGCGGCGACCGGGTCGACGAAGCCGTCGACCTCGGCGCGCCCCTCCACCTCCGGCCAGCCGTAGTTGCCGCCCGGGACGACGACGTTGAGCTCGTCGAAGGTGTCCTGCCCGAACTCGCCGGCGACCATCGTGCCGTCGTCGCGCCACGCGAGCCCCTGGACGTTGCGGTGCCCCAGGCTCCACACGGGGCTGCCGGCGGTCGGGTTGCCGGGCGCCGGCGCGCCGTCGGGCGTCAGGCGCAGGATCTTGCCGGCGAGGGAGTCGGGGTCCTGGGCGGCGGCCCGGTCCCCGGCGTCCCCCGTCGTGACGTACAGGAAGCCGTCCGGGCCGAAGGCCAGGCGGCCCCCGTCGTGGTTGCCGGCCGCCGGGATGCCGCCCAGGACGGGCTGGAGGTCGCCGAGCGTCCCGGCCTCGGGGTCCAGCGTCGCCCGGACCACCTCGTTGCCCCCGGCGGCCGTCCGGTAGAGGTAGACCAGGCGGTCGTCCGCGACCTGGGGGGACACGGCCACCCCCAGCAGCCCGGCCTCGCCGCCGTGCACCGTCGTGGTGGCCAGCGCCTCGGCACCCGGGCCGGTCAGCGTGCGCGGGCCGGCGCCGGTGAGCAGCACGACCTCGCCGGCGTCGCGCAGGGTGACGAGCGCCGAGCCGCCCGGCAGGAATGCCAGGCCCCACGGGCTGGCCAGGTCGGTGACGACGTCCTGCGGCTCGGCGGTCGCCGGCGGCAGCGACGGGCCGGCCGGCCACGCGACGTCGTCCGGGGGCGCCGCGGCGGCGCCCGGCTCGGGTGCGGGCGCCGCGGCGGGCCCGGTCGCGCGCGGGGCGGGGGCGGGGTCCGGCTCGGAAGATGCGGGGGTGCACGCCGCGAGCGTGGTGACAAGGCCGAGCGCGACGACGGCCACGGTCGCCCGGCGAGGGGCGCGGGCCGGTGCGTCGTCCACCCGTCCACTCTCGGCCGGGGGAGCCAGGCCCGCAAGGGGCCTGCGCCTCGGTCAGACCGCGCCTCGGTCACGACCGCGCCTCGGTCAGGACCGCGCCTCGGTGAGGACCGCGCCTCGGTGAGGACCGCGCCTCGGTGAGGACCGCTCCTCGGTCAGGACCGCGCCGCGGCGGACGGTCCCTGGCCGGGGGTCGCCGTGGCGGCGGACATCGCCCGCCGGGCCGCCCGGTCCACCTCGCGCAGCGCGGCCGAGCGCTGGTCCGCCTGCCACAGGTTCACCGCGCCGCCGTCGTCGGACGTGGCCAGGGCGACGATGGCCCGCAGCCGCGCCGCGGTGACCAGGACCCGCAGCCGGCGGCCGTCGAGCCCGTCCGGGACCGGCCACCGCACGGGCGTGTCCCCACGCAGCGACGCGATCGCCTCGGCCGCGTCGGGGCGCCAGCGTGCGACGTCCAGCGACGCGAGCGCCTCGGTCGCGGAGATCAGCGCCTGGCGGAGGTCGCGTTCGGACTCCGCCAGGGAGCCGAGGGTGCCCAGGAGCCGGGTGCGCCAGTCCGGCACGGCCCGGACCTCCCAGGTCACCAGGTACCCGGGCTCGAGCGCGCTGCCGAACTCCTCGACGACCGGGACCGCGGCGAACGACCCGGCGGCGCCGTGCACGAGCACGCACTCGCCGGCGTCCACCGAGAGCCGGCCGGCCGCCGCCGGTACCCCGGTCAGGTCCCCGGGCGCCGGCAGGACGGCAGCGACGTCCCGGGGACCGGAGCACCAGGCCGCCAGCAGGCCGGCGAGGCCCTCCCCGGAGGCGTCGGCGCCCTCCCCGAGGCGCACCGTGTGCGGCTCGTCCTCTCCCTGGACGGCGTCCAGTGCGCTCTGCAGCGGCCCGGAGCCGGCACCGACCCGCTCGACCCACAGGGCCAGGAGGACCGAGCGCGGGAGGGTCAGCAGGTCGGCGGGCGCACTCACGGCGACCAACCTACGACGCCGGCGGTGTCGCGGTGCGGCGCCGGGGTCGGCGCGGGCTAGGGTCGGTCCCCATGAGTGAGGTGCTGGACCTGCAGGGCGTGTCCATCCGTCGGGGCACCAAGACCATCCTCGACACGGTGACCTGGCAGGTCCGGGACGGGGAGCGCTGGGTCGTGCTCGGCCGCAACGGCGCCGGCAAGACGACGCTGCTGCAGATCGCCGCGGGGCGGATGCACCCGACGTCCGGCACCGCCGACCTCCTCGGTGAGCGGATGGGCCGCGTCGACGTGTTCGAGCTGCGGCAGCGCATCGGGCTGGCGAGCTCGTCGCTGGCCGACCGGATCCCCGCGGCGGAGCGGGTGCGTGACGTCGTGCTCACCGCCGCGTACGGCATGACCGGTCGCTGGCGGGAGACCTACGAGGAGCCCGACGAGCAGCGCGCCGCGGACCTCATGGCTGCCTTCGGCGTCCTGGACCTGGCCGACCGGACCTTCGGGACGCTGAGCGAGGGGGAGCGCAAGCGCGCCCAGATCGCCCGGTCGCTCATGGTGGACCCGGAGCTGCTGCTGCTCGACGAGCCGGCGGCCGGTCTGGACCTCGGCGGGCGCGAGGAGCTGGTGGCGGCCCTGGCCGAGCTCGCCGGCGACCCGCGGTCCCCGGTGCTCGTGCTGGTCACGCACCACGTCGAGGAGATCCCGCCGGGCTTCACCCACCTGCTGCTGCTGCGCGACGGGCAGGTGCACGCCGCGGGTCCGCTCGAGGAGGTGCTGACCGCCGAGCAGCTCTCCGGTGCGTTCGGGCTGCCGCTCACGGTCGAGCGGCACGAGGGTCGCTGGGGAGCCCGCGCCGCCCGCTGACCGGTCGGGCCCGCGCCCGCCTCGCCCCCTGCGCGGCATCTGGCTGGTCGCGGCCGGGCGGACGCTGGTCCCCGCACCTCGTCGGGGCTCGCCGACCTCCCGAGGGCGGCAAAGACCTCGTCTAGGATCGGTACAGGCGAGGCCATAGTGCGTGCCGGAGCGAACCCGCTTCGACGCGGGGCTCCCGCCCCGGAGGGAGACCACGGTGGACTGGTTGTGGTGGCTCGGAGCGGCTCTGCTGCTCATCGCGATCGAGGTCCTGACGCTCGACCTGGTGCTGCTGATGTTCGCCGGCGGGGCCGTCGCCGCCGGCATCGCGAACCTGCTCGGTGCGTCGCTGCCCGTGCAGATCCTCGTGTTCGCCGCGGTGTCGGTCCTGCTGCTGGTGTCCCTGCGGCCGTGGCTGCTGCGCCACCTGCGCACCCGCGTGCCGCTGGTGGAGACGAACGCCGCCGCCCAGGTCGGCCGGCAGGCGATCGTCGTCCAGGACGTCGACGTGCACGGTGGCCGGGTCAAGCTCTCCGGCGAGGTGTGGTCGGCCCGTGCCGCGCGTGAGGGCGTCGTCTTCCCCGCGGGTGCGGAGCTGCGCGTCGTGCGGATCGACGGCGCGACCGCCGTCGTCGACGACGCGAGCGTCGGCCCGCCGCGGCAGGCCACCCCCACCCCCGACCCGTCCGTCACGCACCCCCCGTCGCGCCCGCGTGCGCACCGTCCTGAGGAGACCGCATGATCACCGCTGTCGGTTCGAGCCCGTCGGTCGGCACGCTCGTCGGCTACGTCGTCCTGGGTCTCCTGCTCCTGTTCGTGATCGTCGCGATCGTCCGCGCGGTGCGGATCGTGCCGCAGACCGTCGCCCTCATCATCGAGCGGCTCGGGCGGTACAACCGGACCCTGGACGCCGGCCTGCACCTGCTCATCCCGTTCGTGGACCGGGTGCGCGCCGGGGTGGACCTGCGCGAGCAGGTGGTGTCGTTCCCGCCGCAGCCGGTCATCACCTCCGACAACCTCGTGGTCAGCATCGACACGGTCATCTACTTCCAGGTCACCGACCCCAAGTCGGCGGTCTACGAGATCGCCAACTACATCACCGGCATCGAGCAGCTCACGGTGACCACGCTGCGCAACGTCGTCGGCTCGATGGACCTCGAGCAGACGCTGACCAGCCGTGACCAGATCAACGGTCAGCTGCGAGGCGTCCTGGACGAGGCGACCGGCCGGTGGGGCGTCCGCGTCAACCGGGTCGAGCTCAAGTCGATCGACCCGCCGCAGTCCATCCAGGGGTCGATGGAGCAGCAGATGCGCGCCGAGCGCGACCGGCGCGCCGCCATCCTCACCGCCGAGGGCGTCAAGCAGTCGCAGATCCTCACCGCCGAGGGCGACCGGCAGGCCGCCATCCTGCGGGCCGAGGGCAACGCCCAGGCGGCGATCCTCAACGCCGAGGGCGAGGCGCGCGCCATCCTCCAGGTGTTCGACGCGGTCCACCGCGGCGACGCCGACCCCAAGCTGCTCGCGTACCAGTACCTGCAGACCCTGCCGAGGATCGCGGCGAGCCCGTCGAACAAGGTCTGGATCGTGCCGTCGGAGCTCACCGGCGCACTGGGGCAGCTCACCAAGGGGTTCGGCGCCGCGATGTCGGACGGCGCCCCCTCCGGCGGCGACGGCGGCGGCCGACCGGCCGGTGCGTCGCCGCTCCGGCCCGAGGACCTGCCGCCGACCGTGCTGCCCGACCCTGCCATCGCGCTCGCCCAGGCCCGGCACGACTCCGAGGCCGCCACGGCGGACGCCATCAGCGCCGGCACGCTGAGCGGTGCGCCCGCGGACCGTGCCGCGGCGGCCGGGCAGCGTCCGTACACCGGCCAGCCCGCGCGTCCGAACGCCACCGAGCCCGCCCGCTACCCGACCACGACGCACCCCGAGCCGGGGCAACCCCCGGCGGTCCCGGTCGACGTGCCGCGCGGTGCGGCCGCGGGTCCGGCCGGGGAGGCGCCCGGCGCGGGGAGCACGGGCGTCGTCCCGCCGAGCAGGGACGGGTCGGACGGCGACCGCGGGGTCTGACGACGCTCACGCGGGGCTCGGCGCCGGACGCTCCGGCGCGTACTGCTGTCGGCGAAATCCGCTGCGGTGACGAACCCGCCGGTGCCTACGATCGCCCGAGCGCCGGCACCGGTCCGACGCCGCGAGCGGCGGAGGCCCCATGCTCGTCCGGCTGCTCCGGCAGTACCTCGCCCCGTACCGCGGGCAGGTCGCGGTCGTCCTGGTGCTCCAGGTGGTCCAGACCGTCGCCACGCTGGTCCTGCCGTCGCTCAACGCGGACATCATCGACCGGGGCGTCGCGGTCGGTGACACCGGCTTCATCCTGCGCACGGGCGCCGTCATGCTCGCGATCAGCCTCGTGCAGGTGGTGTGCGCGGTCGTGGCCGTGTACGTCGGGGCCCGCACCGCGATGGCGCTCGGGCGTGACGTCCGCGGGGACCTGTTCTCCCACGTGCAGCGGTTCTCCGCGCAGGAGGTCGGCCACTTCGGGGCGCCGTCGCTGATCACCCGCACCACGAACGACGTCCAGCAGGTCCAGATGGTGCTGCTGTTCACGCTGACGCTCATGGTGGTCGCACCGATCATGCTGGTCGGCGGCGTCGTCATGGCGCTGCGCGAGGACGTCGCGCTCTCGTCCCTGCTGCTGGTCGCGGTGCCGGTCCTGGCGGTCACCGTCGCGATGATCGTGCGTCGGATGGTGCCGCACTTCCGGGTGATGCAGAAGCGCATCGACCGCATCAACGCGGTGCTGCGCGAGCAGATCGCCGGGGTCCGCGTCATCCGGGCGTTCGTCCGGGAGCGTCGGGAGTCCGAGCGGTTCGCGGCGGCCAGCACCGAGCTCATGGAGACGTCGGTGCGCGTGGGCCGGCTGATGGCGTTGATGTTCCCGGCCGTCATGCTCGTGATGAACGCCACCAGCGTCGCGGTGCTGTGGTTCGGCGGGCGTCGGGTCGACGACGGCGTCATGGAGGTCGGCGCCCTGGCCGCGTTCCTGAGCTACATCATGTACATCCTCATGGCGGTGATGATGGCCACGATGATGTTCGTCATGGTGCCGCGCGCCGTCGTCGCCTCCGAGCGCATCACGTCCGTGCTGGACACCGAGCCGACGGTCCGCCCGCCGGACCGGCCCCGCCGCCCCGCGCCCGCCGCGGACGGGGGGCTGCGTGGTCGGCTCGAGCTGCGCGACGTCGACTTCCGGTACCCCGGCGCCGAGGCCGCCGTGCTGCGGGGCGTCAGCCTGACGGCTGCGCCGGGGCGCACGACGGCCATCATCGGGTCGACCGGTGCCGGGAAGACCACGCTGCTCAACCTGGTGCCCCGGCTGATCGAGGTGACCGGCGGCGCCGTGCTCGTCGACGGGGTCGACGTCCGCGAACGGGTCCCCGACGAGCTGTGGGCCGGCATCGGGCTGGTCCCGCAGAGGGCGTTCCTGTTCGGCGGCACGATCGCGAGCAACCTGCGGTACGGGAAGGCGGACGCCACGCAGGACGAGCTCTGGCACGCGCTCGAGGTGGCCCAGGCGCGCGAGTTCGTCGAGCGCATGGACGGCGGTCTGGACGCGCCGGTCGTCCAGGGCGGGCAGAACCTGTCCGGCGGCCAGCGCCAGCGCCTGGCGATCGCCCGGGCGCTGCTGCGCCGCCCGTCCCTGTACCTGTTCGACGACGCCTTCTCCGCCCTCGACGTCGCGACGGACGCGCGGCTGCGGGCGGCCCTGGTGCCCGAGACCCGGCACGCCACCGTGGTGGTCGTCGCCCAGCGGGTCGCCACGATCCGCCACGCCGACCAGATCGTCGTGCTGGACGCCGGCGCCGTCGTCGCCGCCGGGACCCACGAGGAGCTCATGGGGACGTCGGACACGTACCGGGAGATCGTGCTGTCCCAGCTCAGCCTCGAGGAGGCCGCGTGAGCTCGCGAGGGGCGCGCCCGCCGGTGCCGCCGAGCGGTCCGCCCGCCGGTCCCCCCGCGCCGCCCGCCGGGGCGTCTGCGGACTCCGCAGCCCCGTCCGCCACCGTGCCCCGCCGCCCGCCGCGAGGACCTCACGGGCCCATGGGCATGGGCGTCCCGGTCGAGAAGTCGATGGACTTCACCGGGTCCGGCCGGCGCCTGCTGCGCCAGCTGGCTCCCGAGCGCGCCCGGATCGCCGTCGTCGGCGTCCTGTGCGTGCTCTCCGTCGCGCTCGCGGTCGCCGGCCCCCGGCTGCTCGGCCGTGCGACGGACCTGGTCTTCGCCGGCTTCCTCGGGCGCCGGCTGCCGGCCGGGACGACGCGGGCGGAGGCGGTCGAGGGGCTGCGCGCGCAGGGGCAGGAGCGGTTCGCCGACGTCGTCGCCGGGTCCGGCGTCGTGCCCGGCGCGGGCGTCGACACCGGTGCCCTGGCGAGCGTGCTGCTCGTCGTCATGCTGGTCTACGTCGGGTCGTTCCTGTTCGGCTGGATGCAGGGCCGGATCACGACCGACGTCGTGCAGCGCAGCACCTACCGGCTGCGCGAGCAGGTCGAGGCCAAGCTGTCCCGCCTCCCGCTGCGGTACGTCGACCGCCAGGAGCGCGGCGAGGTGCTCTCGCGGGTGACGAACGACATCGACAACGTCGCCCAGACGCTGCAGCAGACGCTGTCGCAGCTCATCACGGCGCTGCTGACCGTCGTGGGCGTCCTGGTGATGATGCTGTGGATCTCGCCGCTGCTCGCCCTGGTCGCACTGGTCACCGTGCCGCTGTCGATCGCGGTCACGGTCGCCATCGCCAAGCGCTCCCAACCCCAGTTCGTCGCGCAGTGGTCCTGGACCGGGCAGCTGAACGCGCACGTCGAGGAGATGTACACCGGGCACGCGCTCGTCAAGGTGTTCGGGCGGCAGCAGCAGGCGATCGACACGTTCACCGAGCGCAACGAGCAGATGTACGCGGCCAGCTTCAAGGCGCAGTTCATCTCCGGGATGATCCAGCCGGCGATGGGCTTCCTCGCGAACCTCAACTACGTCGCGATCGCGGTCGTCGGCGGGCTGCGGGTGGCCTCGGGCGCGATGACGCTCGGCGACGTGCAGGCGTTCATCCAGTACTCGCGGCAGTTCACCCAGCCGCTGACCCAGGTGGCGTCGATGATGAACCTGCTGCAGTCCGGGGTGGCGTCGGCCGAGCGCGTGTTCGAGCTGCTGGACGCGGACGAGCAGACCCCCGACCCGGAGCCGGCGGCCGTCCCGGTCCTGCCCGTGCGCGGCCGGGTCACCTTCGAGGACGTGTCCTTCCGCTACGACCCGGGCACGCCGCTCATCGAGCACCTGTCCCTGGTCGCCGAGCCCGGGCGCACGGTCGCGATCGTCGGCCCGACGGGCGCCGGCAAGACGACGCTGGTCAACCTGCTGATGCGGTTCTACGACCTCGACGGCGGGCGCATCACGCTCGACGGCGTCGACATCGCGACGATGACCCGTGAGGCGCTGCGGTCCCGGATCGGGATGGTCCTGCAGGACACCTGGCTGTTCGGGGGGACGATCGCGGAGAACATCCGGTACGGGGCGCCGGACGCCGACGACGCAGCCGTGGTCGCCGCGGCGCAGGCCACCCACGTCGACCGCTTCGTCCGGACGCTCCCCGAGGGGTACGAGACCCGGCTGGACGACGAGGGCAGCAACGTCAGCGCCGGCGAGAAGCAGCTGCTGACCATCGCGCGCGCCTTCCTGGCCGACCCCGCCATCCTCGTCCTGGACGAGGCGACGTCGTCGGTGGACACCCGCACGGAGGTGCTCGTGCAGCAGGCGATGGCGACCCTGCGGTCCGGCCGCACGTCGTTCGTCATCGCCCACCGGCTGTCGACGATCCGCGACGCCGACGTCATCCTCGTGATGGACCACGGGGCGATCGTGGAGCACGGCACCCACACGGAGCTGATCGCGGCCGGCGGCGCGTACGCCGACCTGTACGCGAGCCAGTTCGCCGCGGCGGTGCCGGTGGAGTGAGGGGCCGGCGGCCCTGGGAGGATCGGCGCCGTGCCGATCCACCGCCTGACCTCCGCCGACGACGAGCGCCTGTCCGACTACACCCGCCTGACCGACGTCGCGCTGCGCTCCAAGCACGAGCCGGCCAAGGGCCTGTACATCGCCGAGAGCTCGACGGTGATCCGCCGCGCGGTGGCGGCCGGGCACCGGCCGCGCTCGCTGCTCATGGCCGAGAAGTGGCTGCCGGACCTGGCGGACCTGCTCGAGGAGGTCGGCGCCGGCGAGGGGGGCGACGTGCCCGTCTTCGTCGCCGAGCCGCAGGTGCTGGAGGCGATCACCGGCTTCCACCTGCACCGCGGCGCTCTCGCGGCGATGCACCGCCCGCCGCTGGCGGGCGTCCACGACCTGCTCGCCTCCGCACGCGGCGGCGCCGGTGCGCGCCGCGTCGCGGTGCTCGAGGACGTCGTCGACCACACCAACGTGGGTGCCGTCTTCCGCAGCGCGGCCGGGCTCGGCGTCGACGCCGTCCTGGTCAGCCCCCGCTGCGCCGACCCGCTGTACCGGCGGTCGGTGCGGGTCTCGATGGGCACCGTGTTCCAGGTGCCGTGGACGCGGCTGACGAGCTGGCCCGGTGGTCTGCAGGACCTGCGCGCGGACGGGTTCACGGTCGCCGCGCTGGCCCTGGCCGACGACGCCGTCACGCTGGACGACCTCGCCGACCGGGCGCCCGGGCGGCTCGCGCTCGTGCTCGGGACCGAGGGCGACGGCCTGTCCCGCGGGGCGGTCGGTGCCGCCGACGTCGTGGTGCGCATCCCGATGTCCGGCGGCGTGGACTCCCTCAACGTCGCGGCCGCGTCGGCGGTCGCGTTCTGGGCCACCCGCGCCGGGTAGGGCGCGGCAACCGGACCCCTACCGGCCGGTGCCGCCTGCGGGGACGCGGTCCGCACCGGGTCGGGGCTCGAGCTGACCCACGGCGACCGGCTGGGCGCCGTCGAGGGACTCGCGCGTCGCCGCCGTGGCCGGCCGAGGGATGCCGGGAGCCGGTGCGTCGTCCACCACGACCCGGTCGCGTCCGGTCCGCTTCGCCCGGTACAGGGCCTCGTCCGCGCGTCGGTAGACCTCCTCGAACGTCGCACCGAAGGCACCGGTGGCGACGCCGACGCTGACGGTGACCCGTCCGACGCCGGCCGAGCTCAGCGCCCGCGCCGCCAGCCCGCGCACCTCCTCCGCGCGGGCGCGTGCCGCCTCGAGGTCGGTCCCGCGCAGGACGAGCAGGAACTCCTCGCCGCCGACCCGCACCGCCATCTCCTGACCGTTCGGCACCCCCGCGAGCACGGGTCCCAGGCGGGCGAGCACGTCGTCGCCCGCCTGGTGGCCCCGCTCGTCGTTGATCCGCTTGAAGTGGTCGACGTCCAGCAGCAGGACCGAGCCCTCCAGCAGCACCGACGGCAGGGCCGCCCGCCGGACCAAGCCCTGCCGGTTGAGCAGCCCGGTGAGCGGGTCGTGCTCGGCCTGGGACCGCAGCTCGGCGATCGACCGGGTCAGGTCGTCCCCGAGGGCCAGCACGCGGGCCCGCAGCCGGGTGACCGCGACGGTGACCACGGCCAGCGAGACCGCGACGGGCAGGGCGGCCGCCACGACGGCCGACGCCGGCAGGCCGACCAGGTGCAGGCCGACGACGTAGGTGACCAGGGCCCAGGCCAGCTGCGCCCAGGACTCGCGGCGGCCGCGCAGCAGGCCGACCTGGAGCGCGGCGATGACGAAGAGGATCGGGCCGCTGGCGAACGTGTAGCCGTCCGGGGCGTGCACCGCGACGCTCGTGACGCCTGCGGAGCCCATGACGTTGGTGCCCGACAGGACCCACCCGGGCACCCGCACGGCGAACCGCACGATGAGCAGCCCGATGAGGATGCAGGTCAGGGCGAACCCGTACGCCAGCGCCGGCAGCGGGCTGGAGTGCGCCATCGCGAGCGCGACCATCGAGCCGATCACGGTCATGCCGCCACTGATGCGCGCGTCGACGCGGCGCGCGCGGTCGCCGTGCAGCACGGGGGAGGACCAGGTGGGGTTCACGCCGGTCCAGTCGGCGGGCGGGTGCCGGTTGTGACAGCGCGCCGCGCAGATCACCCCGGTGGCCGTGCCCGGAGGGCCGTGCGCCGGTGGCCGTGCCGTGCCGTGCCGGGCGGGGCCGTGCGCCGGTGGCCGTGCCGGGAGGGGCCGGGCGCCGGTGGCCGAGGTGGGGGTGGGCCGTGCTCAGGCGGTCGCCAGGTCCGTCACCACCTCGGCGCCGGGGAGGTGCCCGAGCACGGCTCCCGGCAGGCTCAGCTTGGACCCGCGCACGCCGCTGCCGACGATGACGGCCGGGTGCCCGACGGCGTCCTGCCCGGCGACGACGACACGGGAGTCGACCAGCACGCGCCACTCCTGCGGGAGCCCGACCGGGGTGATCCCGCCGTACTCCATCGCGGACTCCGCGGTGGCGCGGTCGGTGGACAGGAACGACGCCTTGCGCACGTCCAGCAGCCGCTTGACCGCGTTGTTGACGTCGGCGCGGGTGGTGGCCAGGACGACGCACGCCGCGATGCGCTCCTCGCCGGCGCGCTTGCCCGAGACGACCACGCAGTTCGCCGACGTGCTCAGGGGCAGGCCGTAGGCGGCGGTGAGCGCGGCCGTGTCCGCCAGGTCCGGGTCGATCCGGGCGACGGCGACCTGGTCCGCGACGCCGGGGTCGACGGCGGCCCAGCCCAGCAGGGCGGCGTGCGTCGCGGGCGCCATGAGCTCGGGGTGGTCGAGGGCGCGCAGCCACGTCAGGGTCGTCGGGGCCGAGGTGGCCGGGGAGCCCGGCACGGGGTCGGGGGACGAGGTCATCGCCGGGAGGTGGGGCTCAGGGTCGCCCGGGCGACCGTGCTGGACAGGGCGGTGAACGCCACGACGGTCGGTGTCGCGTCGGGCGTCAGGTCCAGGGCGTCGACGTCCAGGGCGTGCACCGCGAAGACGTACCGGTGCACGTGGTCGCCGGGCGGCGGGGCGGCACCGGTGTAGCCGGTGGTGCCCGCGTCGTTGCGGGTCTGGAACGCCCCTGCGGGGAGCGCGGCGCCGTTGGGGGAGGCCGCGCCCGCGGGCAGCGACGTGGTGGTCGCCGGCAGGTTCGCCACCGTCCAGTGCCAGTACCCGGCTGGGGTCGGCGCGTCCGGGTCGAAGCAGCTGACGACGAACGACCGGGTCCCGGCCGGGAAGCCGTCCCAGGACAGCTGCGGCGACCGGTCGTCGCCGTCGGCGGTGGTGGCGGCCGGCATCGGCACGCCGTCGGCGACGTCGTCGCTGGTCAGCGTGAAGGACGGGACGGCCGGGAGCAGGGAGTACGGGTCCGGGGCGATGGGGCGGGTCAGGTCCACGGGGCTCCTCGGGGGCTCGGGCAGTGGTGCGACACCGAACGCTAGACGGGGCCGGGGACACGCGCCGCCGGACGTGCGCGACCCCGGGTGGAGCAGCGCGGGAGGCGCGGCACGGGAACGCCGGCGGGTCGGGGGCAAGGCCCGACGGGAGGTCCCGACACGCCCGGAACGGTCGTCCACACGGCACGCCGAGCGCGGTTGACACCGTCGGGCGACGGCCGTTCACTGGACACGTTCGAACAGGTGTTCGAACGTGCCGACGACCGGTGGGAGGGTGTCATGACGACCGTGCTCGACGGCGTGGACCGTGCCGCCCTGGCACGTGCGGCGCTCGCCCGTGCCGAGCAGCGCACCGGAGCGCGCAGCGGCCTGCGCGTCACCCGGGCGACCGTGCCGACCGTGCCGGCCGTGCCGGCCCTGCCGCCCGTGCCGACCGTGCCGGCCGTGCCGACCGTCGTCGCGCCGACCGCCGTGCCCGACGTCGTGCCGGGCCCGTCGCCGGACGCCGGACCGAGCCCGACGCCGGACCCCTCGGCGAGCACCGTGCGCACGGCCGTGCCGAGCCGGCTGGCCGAGCCCGACGGTCCGGCGGCGAGCACCGTACCTCCCACGTCGGCGTCCGCCCTCACCCATCCCGACCGGCCGCCGCTCCCGGTCACGCCGGTGCTGGCTCCCCTCCTGCCCGAGGGCGCGCTGCGCCGTGGCTCCTCGCTCGTGGTGACCGGGTCCACCTCCCTGGTGCTCGCCCTGGTCGCGCGGGCGTCCCAGGAGGGGTCCTGGGTCGCGCTGGTGGGCCTGCCCGGTGCCGGGCTGCTGGCGGCGCAGCAGGCCGGGGTGGTCCTCGACCGGCTGGCCCTCGTGCCGCGGCCCGGGCCCGACGCCCCTACCGTGCTCGCGGCCCTGCTCGACGGGGTCGACCTGGTGATCGTCGGGGACGGCGCGGCGCTCGTGGACTCCGACCGTCGCCGGCTGACCGCACGGGCGCGTGAGCGTGGCGCCGTGCTGCTGTCCACGGCCCCGTGGACCGGGGCGAACGTGGTCCTCGCTGCCGAGCCGGTCGAGTGGACCGGGTTGGGGGACGGGCACGGGCACCTGCGCCGGCACCGGATGTCGGTGACCCGCGGTGGGCGTGGCAGCGCGGGTCGTGGCGCCCGCGTGGACGTGGTCCTGCCGGTGCGCCCGGGGACGGCCGCGGCCGGTCCGGCCGCACCCGAGCGCGCGGACCGGGTGCCGGTCGTGCCGCTGCGGATGGTGGGGTGAGGGCGGTGACCACCACGCCGGTGCGTGGCACGTCGGGCCCGCACCCGGCGGGGCACGACCGTCCCGTGACGCCCGGACGCCCGCGCCCGACGGCACCCGGCCGGCCCGCGACGCCCG
This sequence comes from Cellulomonas aerilata, assembly GCF_007991755.1. Classification (GTDB taxonomy): domain Bacteria; phylum Actinomycetota; class Actinomycetes; order Actinomycetales; family Cellulomonadaceae; genus Pengzhenrongella; species Pengzhenrongella aerilata. Next base: position 65,447 of record NZ_BJYY01000019.1, read on the forward strand.
GGCACCCGCGCCCGGACCGCGGCAGCGCGCCGACCCGGACCGCGGCGCTGTGGGTGCCGGACTGGCCCGTGGTGGCCGCGATGGTGGCGGGGCAGGTCGAGGCCCACCGACCGGCCGCGGTCCACGACGGCCGGCGGGTCACCGCCGTCTCCGCACCCGCCCGGGCGCAGGGCGTGCGTCGCGGGATGCGCCGCCGCCAGGCGCAGGAGTGCTGCCCCGGGCTCGAGCTGCTGACGGTCGACGAGGGGCGCGACACGCGCACGTTCGAGCCGGTCGCGGCCGCCGCCGAGACGATCGTCGCCGGCCTGGAGGTCGCCCGTCCGGGTCTGCTGCTGCTGCCGGCCGTGGGTGCCAGCCGGTACCACGGGTCCGAGGAGGCCCTCGCCGAGCTGCTGGTGAGCCGGGTCGCGGACGCGACGGGTCACGAGTGCCAGGTCGGGGTGGCGGACGGGCTGCTCGCCGCGGTGCTGGCCGCCCGGTCGTCCCGGGTGGTCCCCGCAGGGACCGCCCGGACGTTCCTGGCTCCCGTGGCCGTGGACGAGCTGGTCCATGCCGCCCTCGGCGAGCGCGCCGTCGCCGAGGTCGGCGACCTCGTGGACCTGCTGCACCGCCTGGGGCTGCGCACGCTCGGGGAGCTGACCGCGCTGCCGGCGGCGGACGTCGAGGCGCGGTTCGGGCAGCTGGGCGCCTGGGCGCACCGGCTCGCACGCGGGGAGGACGTCCGGCCACCCGACCGCCGCCGGCCGGAGTCGGACGTCGCGGTGGAGTGCGAGCTCGACCCGCCGGCGGAGCGGGTGGACGCCGCCGCCTTCGCCGCGCGCCGGCTGGCCGAGCAGCTGCAGGCGATGCTGCTCGAGCGCTCCGCGAGCTGCGGGCGGCTGCGGATCACCGCGCGCACCGAGGCGGGCGAGGAGCTGGTGCGCACCTGGTGCACCGACGCCGGCGGCCTCGGTGGCCTGAGCGCGGCGCGGATCACCGACCGGGTCCGCTGGCAGCTCGAGGGGTGGCTGTCCGGGGGTGGCCGGTCCGGTCCGGTCCGCGACGGCGCGGCGGCGCCGGAGCCGTCCGCGCTGGTGCGCCTGGGGATCTCCGCCGAGGAGGTCGCCCCTGCGGGCGCCGAGCAGGGTCGGCTGTGGGGAGGCGCGAGCGGGGGAGACCTGCGCGCGCACCGCGCCCTGCTGCGGGTCCAGGGGCTGCTCGGCGGCGACGGGGTGCTGGTCGCGACGCTGCAGGGCGGCCGGGACGTGCGCGACCAGGTGCACCTGGTCCCGTGGGGCGACGCACGGGCGACCCAGCGTGCCGCGGACCGGCCGTGGCCCGGACGGCTGCCCGAGCCCGCGCCGGCGACGGTGCTCGTCGAGCCGGTGGCCGTCGAGGTGCTGGACGCCGGCGGTGCAGCGGTGCGCGTGGACGCCCGGCTCACGACGAGCGGCGCACCGGCGCTCGTGCGGTGGTCGGGCGCCCCGGGTGCGCCCGCCGTGCCCGGGCTCGACGCCACCACCCACCGGCTGGTCGCCTGGGCCGGACCCTGGCCGATGGTCGAGCGGTGGTGGACCCCGGAGGTGCGCCGGCGTGTGCACCTGCAGGTCGCGCTGGAAGGCGGCCGGGCTCTGCTGCTCTCCTGCACGCAGGGGACCTGGGCGTGCGAGGCCGTCTATGACTGACCACGCGCCCCGGTACGCCGAGCTGCACGCCCACTCCGCGTTCAGCTTCCTCGACGGCGCCAGCCAGCCCGAGGAGCTGGCCGCGGAGGCCGCCCGGCTCGGCCTGTCGGCGCTGGCGCTGACCGACCACGACGGGCTGTACGGGGTCGTGCGCTTCGCGCAGGCCGCCAAGGCGGTGGGGCTGCCGACCGTCTTCGGTGCGGAGCTGCACCTGCCGGTGCCGACCCGCACCGGGGACGTCCTGGACCCGCCGACCGGCATCCCGGACCCCCGCTCGACCCACCTGCTCGTGCTCGCCCGCGGCGCCCAGGGGTACCGCAACCTGTCCCGCGCCATCGCCACCGCGCACCTGGCCACCGGTCACAAGGGGGCGGCGGCGTACACCCTCGAGGGCCTCGCGCAGGAGGCGGCCGGGGAGTGGCTGGTCCTGACCGGCTGCCGCAAGGGTGCGGTCCGCCGGGCGCTCGACGGGCACCTGGACGGCGGACGGGACGGCGACCTGCGCTCGGGCCTGCGGGCCGCGCGCGCGGAGCTCGACCGGCTGGTGGCCCTGTTCGGCCGGGACAACGTCGCGGTCGAGGTGACCGACGTCGGCGACCCGTGGGACTCCGAGCGGGGCGACGCGCTGGCCGGGCTCGCGGCGTCGGCCGGCCTGCCGCTCGTGGCCACCGGCGGGGTGCACTACGCGACACCGCGCGACGCCGACCTGGCCGGGGCGCTCGCGGCGGTGCGCGCCCGGTCGTCCCTGGAGGACCTGGACGGCTGGCTGCCGGCGACGGCGGGGGCCCACCTGCGCTCCGCGCGGGAGATGCTGACCCGCCACGCCCGCCACCCGCAGGCCGTCGCGACGGCCGCCGCCCTGGGTGCCGAGTGCGCGTTCGACCTGGCACTGGTCGCCCCGAACCTGCCGCCCTACCCGGTGCCGCCGGGGCACACCGAGGCGAGCTGGCTGCGCGAGCTGACCTGGCAGGGGGCCCGGCGCCGCTACGGACCGCCGGAGGCCGAGCGGGTCGCCGGGGCGTACGCGCAGATCGCCCACGAGCTGGACGTCATCGAGCAGCTGGACTTCCCGGGGTACTTCCTGATCGTCCACGACCTCGTCGACTTCTGCCGACGCAGCGGGATCCTGTGCCAGGGCCGCGGCTCCGCGGCGAACTCCGCCGTCTGCTACGCGCTCGGGGTCACCGCCGTCGACGCGGTGCACCACGGCCTGCTCTTCGAGCGGTTCCTGGCCCCCGAGCGCGACGGCCCGCCGGACATCGACGTCGACATCGAGTCGGACCGCCGCGAGGAGGTGATCCAGTACGTCTACGCCAAGCACGGCCGCACGCACGCGGCCCAGGTCGCCAACGTCATCTCCTACCGGCCCAAGTCCGCCGTGCGGGACGCCGCCCGCGCGCTGGGGTACGACGTCGGGCAGCAGGACGCGTGGAGCAAGACCATCGAGCAGTGGGGGACGCTGCGGAGCACCTCGCCGGTGCCCGTGCTGCCCGAGGACGTCGGCGCCGACCGGCACGACGTCGTGCCCGCGCACCGGCCGCCGTCGGCCCAGGAGATGGAGGTGATCCCCGACCCCGTGCTCGACCTCGCCGAGCGGTTCCTGCGGCTGCCACGGCACCTGGGGATCCACTCCGGCGGCATGGTGCTGTGCGACCGCCCCGTGGTCGAGGTGTGCCCGGTGGAGTGGGCCACGATGCCGGGGCGCACCGTCCTGCAGTGGGACAAGGACGACTGCGCCGACGCCGGGCTGGTGAAGTTCGACCTGCTGGGCCTGGGGATGCTCAGCGCGCTGCAGTACGCGTTCACGCTGGTCCGCGAGCACGAGGGGCTCACCGTCGACCTGCACGAGCTGCCGCAGGAGGACCCGCACGTCTACGACCTGCTGTGCGCCGCGGACACCGTGGGGGTGTTCCAGGTGGAGTCGCGCGCGCAGATGGGCACGCTGCCGCGCCTGAAGCCGCGGCGGTTCTACGACATCGTCGTGGAGGTCGCGCTCATCAGGCCCGGGCCGATCCAGGGCGGCTCGGTGCACCCCTACATCGCCCGGTACCAGGGCCGGGAGAAGGTCACCTACCTGCACCCGCTGCTGGAGAAGTCGCTGAGCAAGACCCTCGGTGTGCCGCTGTTCCAGGAGCAGCTCATGCAGATGGCGATCGACGTCGCCGACTTCACCCCCGCGGAGGCCGACCAGCTGCGACGCGCGATGGGCTCCAAGCGGTCGACGGCGAAGATGGAGGCCCTGCACGTGCGGCTGCTGGAGGGCATGGCGGGCAACGGGATCCCGCGGGAGACCGGGGAGCAGATCTTCGACAAGCTCAAGGCGTTCGCCGACTTCGGGTTCCCCGAGTCGCACGCGTACTCCTTCGCCTACCTCGTCTACGCCAGCACCTGGCTCAAGGCCCACCACCCGGCCGCGTTCTACGCGGGCCTGCTCGCGGCGCAGCCCATGGGCTTCTACTCCCCGCAGTCCCTGGTGGCCGACGCGCGGCGGCACGGGCTGACCGTGCTGCGTCCGGACGTGCAGGCCTCGGGGGTGCTCGCCGGTCTGGAGCGGGTCCCCGGGACGGTCGGTCCCGAGCTCCCGCTCCTGCCGCTCACCGGGGGCACCACGAGCCGGGCCGCCCGGTCGCCCGAGGCGGTCGCGGCGGCGGGCCGGCCCCGCTCGCGCAGCGCGGACACCGCCGACGGCGCGCTCGGGGTCCGGCTCGGCCTGGCCTCCGTGCGAGGCGTCAGCGAGGACGTCGCCACCGCCCTGGTCGAGGAGCGTGGCCGGGGCGGTCCGTTCGCCGACCTGCGCGACCTCGTCCGCCGGGTGCGGCTGACGACCGCCCAGCTCGAGTCGCTGGCCACCGCCGGTGCGCTGGGGGGCGTCCCGGGCTCCGTCGACGGCGAGCCGGGACGCCGCGACGGTGGAGCCGGACGCCGCGGGGACCAGGTCGCACGCCGAGACGGCGGAGCCGGACGCCGCGGGGACCAGGTCGGACGCCGCGGGGGCGGGGCCGGACGCCGCGATGACGGCGAGGCCGGGCGCGGCGGGGTCGGCCGCCGCGAGGCCCTGTGGGCGGCCGGGGCGCTCGCCCAGGAGGGCCCCGACACCCTGCCGGGCGTGTCCGTCGGGGTCGCGGCCCCCACCCTGCCGGGCATGAGCGAGGAGGAGCTCGCCGTCGCCGACGTCTGGGCGACCGGGGTGTCGGTGGACTCCTTCCCGACCGAGTACGTCCGGGACGGCCTGGACGCGGCCGGTGTCCTGCGGGTCGCGCAGGCGTTCGAGCACGAGCCAGGTCGCCGGGTCGCGGTGGCCGGCGTCGTGACGCACCGCCAGCGACCCGGGACGGCCGGAGGGGTGACGTTCCTGTCGATCGAGGACGAGACCGGGCTTCTCAACGTCATCTGCACCGCGGGGCTGTGGCGACGGTTCCGGACCGTCGCCCGGACGTCGGCCGCCGTCGTGGTGCGTGGTCAGGTCGAACGGGAGGACGGCGCCACGAACCTGGTCGCCGAGCACCTGGCGCCGCTGTCCCTGCGGGTGCCCAGCGCGTCACGAGACTTCCACTGAGGACCGCCGGTGACGCGCTCGCCCTCACTCCTCGACGGGCGTCATCTCCGCGGGGTCCGGGACGTCGGTGATCTCCAGCGGCGGGTCCAGCCGCCGCAGCTTCGAGAACACCGCCCACGCCACCGCGACGAGCGGCACCGAGATGACCGCCCCGAGGATCCCGGCGGTGATCGTCCCGCCGGTGACGACCAGCGCGATGACCACCGGGTGCAGGGAGACCTGCCGCCCCATCACCAGCGGCTGCAGGATGTGCCCCTCGAACTGCCCGATCAGCGCGATCGCCACACCGACCAGCAGCGCGCTCAGCGGTCCGTTCGCCGCCAGCGCGACCACCATCGCGATGATCATGGCGGCCGGCGCCCCGATCAGCGGGATGAAGGCGCCGATCAGCACCAGGACCGCCAGCGGCGCGGCCAGCGGGACCTTGAGCAGCAGCAGCACGATGAACGCCAGCGCCCCGTCCGACAGGGCGATGATCACGGTGCCCCGCGTGTAGCCGGAGAACGTGTACCAGCCCGCGCCCGCCGCCGTCTGCCACGACTCCCGGGTGCGGGCCGGCAGCTGGTTGAGGAACCAGAGCCAGATCTCCCGGCCCCGTGCGAGGAAGAACACCGAGCAGAACGTCGCCAGCGCCAGCGCCCCGAACACCTGCACGACCGACCCGGCGCTGGCGGCGGCCTGCGAGGCGACCTCCCCGCCGTGCTGGACGACCCAGTCCCGGCCCTCGTTGATCCAGTCGTTGATCTGGTCGTTCGTGATCGTGACCGGCAGCGGGCCGTCCTCGAGGAAGCTGATGATGTCGTCGATGCCGTCGGTGAACTGGCGCGACAGGCTCTCCCACTGACCGGCGACCGAGTAGGCGACGTAGGTGAGCATCCCCACGAGCACCAGCACCCCGAGCAGCAGCGCGAACGCGGTGGCCAGGCCGCGGGGCATGATCCGTGCCAGCGCGTCGACGACCGGCCGCAGGACCGCCGTGAACACCAGGGCGATGAACACCGCGATGAAGACCAGCTGCACCCGCGACGTCGCGTAGAACACCACGACGATCGCGGCGGTCACCACCAGCAGCCGCCACGACATCCCGGCGATCACCCGCAGCCAGTGCGGCGCGGTCTGCTCGTACCCGACGACCGAGGGGTTCCGGCGCGCCCCGGCGACCCTGCGGGCGGCGGGACTGGTGCCCGCCAGGTGTCGCGTCGAGGCGGGGGAGCGCTCGGTCCCGGTGAGGGACGCCGCTTCCTGCTCCGTCATGGTGACCCTCTTCACACTGGTCGTCAGCGGGTGTCGCGGTCAGTCTGCACCCGGGTCCGCGTGACCGTCGGCCGGCCGCACCGTGCTATCTTTACGGCCGCGCCTGACGCCGGAGCGATCCGCGCAGAGGCCCACCTGTCCGGGTGGCGGAATGGCAGACGCGCTAGCTTGAGGTGCTAGTGCCCTTAACGGGCGTGGGGGTTCAAGTCCCCCTCCGGACACTCGTTGAGACAGCGACGACGAAGGCCCCCGACCCCGCCAGGTTGGGGGCCTTCGTCGTCCCGGCCGTCCCTCGGGGCGCGCCCTCCGACCGGCTCGGACCCGCCCCGACCAGCCCGACCGGCCCGACCAGCCCGACCAGCCCGACCAGCCCGACCGGCCCGCGACCGGTCCCGGGTGTCGTCCGCGGGCCATCACCCCGCGCCGGGGCCGTTCCAGTCGACGAGCTGCACGACCACGCCGTTGGGGTCCCGCACCTGGAACGCCCGCTCGCCCCACTCCTCGACGGTGAGCGGCATCGTGATCGCCACGCCCTCGGCCGTCAGCCGCGCCAGCTCCGCCTCCAGGTCGTCGACGACGAACGCCACGATCAGCCCGCGCGCGTGCTCGTCGCGCTGGTCCTCCGGCAGGGTCGGCATGCCCCGCCGCAGGTAGATGACGTTCATCCCGGCGTCCTCGCGGGCCAGCGACGCAAACCCGTCGGCGCCCATCTGCACGGTGAAGCCGAAGTGGTCGACGAGGAAGTCGCGCGACGCCTCGACGTCGTCGACGGTGAGCGAGACGGCTGACGCGGTGATCCTCATGGCTGCTCCCGACCCTGTTGCTCCCGAGCTGCTCCCTACCTGCCGGACGCCGGAGGCCGGCGTCCGCCCCGGCGACGCTACGCCGCCCGGACGTCGGGTGGTCCGCTGGCCGGTCGGAGCCTGGACAAACGTCCGGCGCGCTCGTCATCCTGGAAAAGTCTGCGGGACGGTCCCGCCCGACGGACGTGAGAGGGACCCATGACCTACTCGCCCAGCCCCCAGCCGGTGATCTCCGGAGTTCCCTACCTCGTCACGGACGTGAACGGCGCACCGGTGACCAGCCTGTCCGACTTCGTCGGCACCGTCGCCTTCCAGATCGACAAGGACGGCGCGCCGTACCTGATCGACGGGGAGGGCCGCGAGCGCGACGGCGCTGTCCGGGTGCACGAGAAGAACGGACGCGGCGGCAAGGACATCCGCGTCTGGCGCGTGTACGTCGGTGCGGACGGCGGCTACCTGGCCGAGACGTCGCTCTAGAACCCGCCGCTCGCACGACGAGGCCCTGACCGGACTCCCGGTCAGGGCCTCGCCGTATGCGGAGCGGTGCGTCAGCCGCTCAGCCGCTCAGCCGCTCAGCGGCTCAGCGGCTCAGCGGCTCAGCGGGTTCGCGCCCTCCGCGCGGACCGCGCCGCGCCGCTTGGTGGAGGTCACCGGGTCCGCGATGTCCTCCAGCGACTGGCGCTCGGCGTTGATGCCGATGAACCAGGCGACGAGCCCACCGAGGAGCATGAGGGCGGCGCCGATGAAGTAGCCCACGGTCAGCGGCCCGCGCGAGGACGCGTCGCCGATCAGGGCCGTGTACGTGGCCGCGGCCACCGCGCCGCTGAGCTGGGCGATGCAGAAGAAGAACGCGATCGCCTGTCCGCGCAGCTCGATCGGGAAGATCTCGCTGACGGTCAGGTACGCCGACGACGCACCGGCCGAGGCGAAGAAGAAGCAGATGCACCACAGCACGGTCTGCGTCACCGCCGTCAGCGCGCCGGCGTTGAACAGCACCGCCGCGACGGCGAGCACGACGGCGGCCAGGCCGTACGTCAGCAGGATCATCCGGCGCCGGCCCCAGGTGTCGAACAGGTGGCCGAGGAGCAGCGGGCCCAGCAGGTTCCCGATCGCGAACGGGATGAAGTACAGCGGGACGCTCTCCGGGGCGACGTCGAAGAAGTCGCGCAGCACGAGGGCGTAGCTGAAGAAGATCGCGTTGTAGAGGAACGACTGCGTGATCATCATCGTCCCGCCCAGGACCGCCCGGCGCGGGTACTCGCGGAACATGATCCGGGCGACCGTCGTGAGCGGGATGTTCTTCTCCCCGACGACCTCGATGGCCTTGCCCTCGTCGACCCGCTCCAGGGTGACGCCCTGGCCCTCGACGGTCCGCTCGATGTCCTCGACCGTGCGCTCGGCCTCGTCGGCGTACCCGTGGGTGAGCTGCCAGCGCGGGCTCTCGGGGATGTGACGGCGGATGTAGATGATGATCAGCCCGAGCACCGGGCCGAGGAAGAAGGCGATGCGCCAGCCCCAGAACATCGGGATGTTGTCGGGGTCCAGCAGCACGAGGGCGCCGAGCGAGCCGAGCAGCGCTCCGGCCCAGTACGTGCCGTTGACCGCGATGTCGACCCGGCCGCGGTACTTGGCCGGGATCAGCTCGTCGATCGCCGAGTTGATGGCGGCGTACTCACCCCCGATGCCCATCCCGGCGATGAACCGGAAGAAAAGGAACGAGTACAGGTCCCACGAGGCGCCCGCCAGGCCGCTGCCGATGAGGTAGATGGCGAGCGTGAGGATGAAGAGCTTGCGGCGGCCGAGCCGATCGGTGAGCCGCCCGAACACCAGCGCGCCCACCACCTGCCCGATCAGGTAGACGGAGGCGAGGAGCCCGACCTGCGCCGTGGAGATCCCCAGACCGCTCTCGTCCTCGGTGATGATCGCGCCGACGTTGGCCACGAGCTGGACCTCGAGCCCGTCGAGGATCCACGACACCCCGAGCCCGACGACGATCATCGTGTGGAACCTGGTCCATGGCAGCCGGTCCATGCGCGCCGGGACGAGGCTGCGCACCGCCTGCGGCTGGGTCGCCGCAGCTGTCTCGCTCATGCGGACTCCTGTGTCCTGTCAGGGGGAGGACGACCGGCGAGACCGTCGGGCGTCCAGGGCTCTCGGAAGGTAGGACCGCTCCCAGCGCCTCGCAACACGTGGCCACGCACCACGATGGCGCGCTGACCTGCGACGGCGTCCGTGGGAGTGGGCGCAGGTCGTCCGCGCGGGTGGTGCGGCGGCGTGGTGCGGCGGCGTGGAGGGACGGCCGCACCGGGCAGCCGGCGGCGGCGGGGGATCCGCACGGGCGGCGTCCTCGCACGCGGTGTGCCACGCTCGCGGACGTGATCCTCTTCTTCGGCACCCGCGTGCGCCGCCGGGTCCTGGGCTCCGGCACCTTCCACTGCCCGTACTGCTTCCAGCCGCGCACCTACGAGCAGGCCGAGACCCGGTCCTGGATCCACGTCTTCTGGATCCCGCTCATCCCTCTGGGTGGCGCGCAGGAGGAGGTGCAGTGCACCGTGTGCGGCGGGCGCTGGGCCCCGGCCGTGCTGCAGGCGGAGCCGCTCGCCTGACGTTCACCGCCCGGACGTCCGTCCGCCGGAATAGATCCGGGATCCGTTCGCTTGAACCTCTCAGACTGCCGGTGTGCCCGTCGATGGGCAGGGTGTCGCGGCGAGAGCCGCGGTACACAACCGAAGAGCAGTTCCCCGGTCCGGGTGGTGGTGCCAGCATCGCGCCGCGACGGACCGGCCTGGTCGTGGGACGCACCTCTGATGAGGGGTGGACGGACACGGACCGGGTGGCACGTCATCGACAGCCTCCAAACGGCCGGGGGCGGTTCAAGCCGCGCGAGACAAGGACAAGCGGGCGCGGTGGGTGGTGACGCATCCGATGCTGGTCGGCATCCGGCGACGGCCCGGTGACCTCAGGACGAGGTCACCGGGCCGTCGTCCGTCGTGCCCGGGGAGGTCGGGGGACGCGCTGGTCCCATCGGTCTCACCCGCGTGCCGACGCCCCCGACCACCGGCGGGCCAGCTCGCAGGTGCGGGCCACGTAGCCCCCGCCGAACAGCACGGCGTGCATACCCACCGGGAACAACTGGTGCAGACCCAGCCGCTGCCGCCACCCCGGGCGCAGGGGGTGCACCTCCTGGTAGCCCTTCACCACCTCCGCCAGCCCGGGCAGCCCGAACAGGTCGAGCATCGCCAGGTCGGTCTCCCGGTGCCCGCCGTGCGCCGCGGGGTCGATGAGCACCGCACCGGCGCGCGTCCACATCACGTTGCCCGCCCACAGGTCGCCGTGCAGGCGCGCAGGCGGGTCGCCGTCGTCCAGGTGCCCGGCGAGGAGCCGGTCCTCGACGCGGCGCAGGTCGTCGTCGAGCGCGGGGTCGAGCCGGCCCCGCTCGGCCAGCAGCCGGCGCATCGGCGCGATCCGGCCGGTCGCGTGGAAGGACCCCCAGGTGGGGTGGCCCGCGACGGCGAAGGGCACCGGGTCGTCCAGCGGGCCGAAGAACCACGGGCCGTCCCAGCCCGGTGGCGGGCACCCGAACGCCGCCGCGCCCGCGTCGTGCAGCCGCGCCAGGCCCCGGCCGAGCTCACGGGCGCCGCCCGCGGTAGGGCGGGCCGGCACCAGGCGCTCCAGGTCCAGGTGGTCGCGGCCCACGTCGACCACGCGCACGACCGGCACGGCGTCCGCCTGGGCGAGCCACCGCAGGCCCGCCGCCTCGCACCCGAAGAAGCCGGCCGGTGCGCCCCGTCGCTGCTTGCGGAAGACCGTGGACCCGCCGTCGTGCACGGCGCGGTCGGCGCCGCGGGACGATCCCCCCACAGCCGGCGGCCCGGACGTGCGCTGCCCGTCGCCGCGTGCCCCCACGGCACCAGTCCACCACCACCGTCGCCGACGAGCACGGTCGAGCGCCGTCGAGCGCCGTCGAGCGCCGTCGAGCGCGGACCAGCACGGTCGTGCGCGGACCCGCGGTCGAAAACCGCTCGCCGCGCGCTCGGGGGAGGCACGCTGAGGCCACGGCGGGGGCACCGACGCCCCATCCGGCCGGACGCACCTCCGGCACCCTCACCCCATCACGGCCATCCCGAGCGGAGCGACGACGCATGCTGATCGGTGTCCCGACCGAGGTCAAGAACAACGAGGACCGGGTCGCCCTGACCCCGGCAGGCGCGCACCAGCTCGTCGCCGCCGGTCATCGGGTCCTCGTCCAGGCGGGTGCGGGGACGGGCTCGGCCATCGCGGACGAGACCTACGTCGCCGCCGGCGCGCAGGTCGCCGCCACGGCCGAGGAGGTCTGGGGGACCGTGGACCTCGTCTGCAAGGTCAAGGAGCCGGTCCCGTCCGAGTACCCGCTGCTGCGCCGCGACACGGTCCTGTTCACCTACCTGCACCTCGCCGCCGACCGCGCGTGCACGGACGCCCTGCTCGCCGCCGGCACGACCGCGATCGCCTACGAGACCGTGCAGCTCCCGGACGGGACCCTCCCGCTCCTCGCACCGATGAGCGAGGTCGCGGGCCGGCTGTCCGTCCAGGTCGGCGCCTACCACCTGATGACGAGCGCCGGCGGTGCGGGGGTCCTGCTCGGCGGCATCCCCGGCGTGCGCCCCGCCAAGGTCGTCGTCCTCGGGGCGGGCGTCGCCGGGACCCATGCCGCCGAGATCGCGCTCGGGATGCGGGCGGACGTGACGGTGCTCGACCTCTCGCTGCCCAAGCTGCGCCACCTGGACAGCACGTTCGCCGGCCGGGTGCGCACGCTCGCGTCCAGCGCGTACACCCTCGACGAGGAGCTCGTGGACGCCGACCTGGTCATCGGTGCCGTGCTCGTGGCCGGGGCCCGGGCGCCGCGACTGGTGAGCGACGACCTCGTCAGCCGCATGCGGACGGGCTCGGTGCTCGTGGACATCGCCGTCGACCAGGGCGGGTGCTTCGAGTCCACCCGGCCCACCACCCACGCCGAGCCCACCTTCACCGTGCACGGGTCGGTCTTCTACTGCGTCGCGAACATGCCCGGGGCGGTGCCGGTCACGTCCACGCGGGCGCTGACGAACGCCACGCTGCCGTACCTCACCCGCCTCGCCGACGTGGGGTGGCGGTCGGCGTCGGCCGCCGACCCCGCGCTGGCCGCGGGCCTGACCACGCACGACGGCGTCCTGCTCAACGACGCCGTGGGGCGCGCGCACGGCCTCTCCGTGCAGGGGGTCGCTGCTCTGCTGGGCTGAGTGAGCGGGCCGCGGCCGGTCCGGCGGACCGCCCGGTGGCGGGGGCGTGTCGGAGGCTCGCGCCATGCTGGGGTCATGGCGCTCACCCAGTACTACGTGGCCTCGAGCATCGACGGGTACATCGCGGACCCGGCCGGCTCCCTCGACTGGCTCCTGCAGTTCAACGACGTGCCCGGGCTCACCGCGCACTACGAGACCTTCATGGCCGACGTCGGTGCGGTGGCGATGGGGTCGACGACGTACCGGTTCCTCCTCGACGAGTCGCCGGGGTCCTGGCCGTACACCGCCCAGCGGACCTGGGTCTTCACGCACCAGGACCTGCCGGCGGTGCCGGGCGCGGACGTGGTCTTCACCGCCGACGACGTCGCGGACGTCCACGCCCGCATGGTCGAGGCGGCGGCCGGCCGCAACGTGTGGCTGGTGGGCGGCGGGGTGCTGGTCGCCCAGTTCGCGGAGCGGGGGCTGCTGGACGAGGTCTGGCTCGGCATCGCCCCGGTCGTGCTGGGAGGCGGCGCCCCGCTGCTGCCCACGCGCCTGCCGGGCAACCTGCGCCTGGAGGACGTGACCCGGTTCCCGGACTCCTTCCTCGAGCTGCGGTACACCGTGCCGCCGTCGGGGTGACGCGCGGACGGCCGCGGGTGCCGGGGGAGTCGCCGGGTACGCACGGCAGGATGAGGCCATGACCTCGACCGACCTGGACCCCGGCAACCCCTTCGCCGCCCCGTCGCAGCTCCCGTTCGCCCTGCCCGACTACCGAGCCGTCCGGGAGGAGCACTACCTCCCGGCGCTGCTGGCCGGCATGGCGCAGCAGCGCGCCGAGGTCGAGCAGATCGCCACCGACCCGGCCCCGGCCACCGTGGAGAACACCCTGGTCGCGCTGGAGCGCTCCGGTCGCCTGCTCGGCCGGGCCGCCGCGGCCTTCTACAACCAGGTCGGCTCCGACAGCACCCCCGCGCTGGAGGCGATCGAGGCCGAGGTCGCCCCGCAGCTCGCGGCTCACCACGACGCGGTGTACCTCGACGCCCGGCTCCACGCCCGCCTCGAGGCGCTGGGCGCCGACGTCGACGCGGGCCGGCTCACGCCGGCGCCGGACACCGCCTGGCTCCTGCACACCTACCGCACGGACTTCGCCCGGTCCGGGATCGGCCTGCCGGAGGCGGAGCAGCAGCGCCTGCGCGAGCTCAACGCCGAGATCACGAGCCTGGAGACGACGTTCGGGCGCCTCCTCCTGGCGGGCACGAACGCGGCCGCGGTCCTCGTGCAGGACGTCGCCGAGCTCGACGGGCTGGCGCCGGACGCCGTCGCTGCCGCGCGCGAGGCCGCCCAGGGCCGCGGGCACGACACCGGCTACCTGATCGAGCTCGTCCTGCCCACGCAGCAGCCCGCGCTCGCCAGCCTGACGAACCGGTCGCTGCGCGAGCGGATCCATCGCGCCTCGGTGACCCGCGGGGCGACCGGCGGCGAGCACGACACCCGCGCGACCGTGCTGGCGCTCGCCCGCCTGCGTGCCGAGCGCGCCCGGCTGCTCGGGTTCGCCCACCACGCGGCGTACGTCGCCGACGACGCGTGCGCGCGCACCACCGACGCGGTCGACTCGCTGCTGGGCCGGCTGGCGCCTGCCGCCGTGGCGAACGCCCGGGCGGAGGCGCAGGCGCTCGGCGAGGCGCTGGCGGCCGACGTGCCCGGCGCCACGCTGGAGGCGTGGGACTGGGCGTTCTACGCCGAGCGGGTGCGCAAGGAGCGCTACGCGCTGGACGACGCGGTCCTGCGGCCGTACCTCGAGCTGGAGCGCGTCCTGCACGACGGCGTCTTCCGCGCCGCGGGCGGCCTGTACGGGCTGACCTTCACCGAGCGGACCGACCTGCCCGGCTACCACCCCGACGTGCGCGTGTGGGAGGTCGCGGACGACGGCGCCGCCGAGCCTCTGGGCCTGTTCCTCGGCGACTTCTACACCCGCGCCTCCAAGCGCGGCGGGGCGTGGATGAACAACCTGGTGGACCAGAACGCGCTGCTCGGCGAGCGTCCGGTGGTGGTCAACAACCTCAACATCGCCAAGCCGCCGGCCGGCGAGCCGACCCTGCTGACCTTCGACGAGGTCATCACGCTGTTCCACGAGTTCGGGCACGCCCTGCACGGGCTGCTGTCGGACGTGCGCTACCCCTCCCAGTCCGGCACGGACGTGCCGCGCGACTTCGTCGAGTACCCGTCGCAGGTCAACGAGATGTGGGCCTGGGACCCGCAGATCCTGCGCGCGTACGCCGTGCACCACGTCACCGCCGAGCCGCTGCCGCAGGAGTGGCTGGACACCATGCTTGCCTCGCGGCAGTTCAACGAGGGCTTCGCGACGACGGAGTACCTCGCCGCCGCACTGCTCGATCAGGCCTGGTACCAGCTCGGGCCGGACGACGTGCCCACCGACCCGGAGAAGGTGGAGGCGTTCGAGGCGGCGGCGCTCCAGCGCGCGGGAGTCGGGTTCGCCCCGGTGCCGCCGCGGTACCGCACGAGCTACTTCAACCACGTGTTCGGCGGCGGCTACTCGGCCGGCTACTACTCCTACATCTGGTCGGAGGTGCTCGACGCGGACACCGTCGAGTGGTTCGCCGAGAACGGCGGCCTGCGGCGGGAGAACGGCGACACCTTCCGGCGGCGGCTGCTCGGCCGCGGCGGGTCGGTCGAGGCGATGGACTCGTTCCGGGACCTGCGCGGCCGGGACCCCAGGATCGAGCCGCTGCTGGCGCGGCGGGGCCTGCTGGAGGCAGCGACCGACTGACCGCCGCGCGCCCCGGAGCGCGCCCCGGAGCGCGCCCACCGGCGTGCGCCCACCGGCGTGCGTCCGGGGCCGCCCGGTGCGGACCCTGCGCGGGCGGCGTCGGACCGCACCGGTACGGTGGGGCGCATGTCGAGCCCCGCCGCCGCCCGCGCCGTGACCGCCCAGGACGAGGTGCTGGGGATCTGCCAGGACCTGCTGCGGATCGACACGTCGAACTACGGCGACGGCTCGGGCCCGGGGGAGCGCGTCGCCGCCGAGTACGTCATGGCGTCCCTCACCGAGGTGGGCCTGGACCCGGAGTACGTGGAGTCGGCCCCCGGGCGCGCCAACGTCCTGGTGCGCCTGCCCGGGGAGGACCCCACCCGCGGCGCGCTCGTGCTGCACGGGCACCTCGACGTCGTGCCCGCGCAGGCGTCGGACTGGCAGGTCGACCCCTTCGGCGGCGAGGAGCGCGACGGTCTGCTGTGGGGCCGCGGCGCCGTCGACATGAAGGACATGGACGCGATGATCCTGGCGGTCGTGCGCCAGATGGCCCGCGAGGGGCGTCGGCCCGCCCGGGACGTCGTCGTGGCGATGTTCGCCGACGAGGAGGCGGGCGGGGCGTTCGGCGCCCGCTGGCTGGTCGACAACCGGCCCGACCTCTTCGAGGGCGCGACGGAGGCGATCAGCGAGGTCGGCGGCTACTCGGTCGAGATCGACGGGCGCCGCACCTACCTGCTGCAGACCGCCGAGAAGGGCATCGCCTGGCTGCGGCTCGTCGCCGACGGCCGGGCCGGGCACGGCAGCCAGGTGAACACGGACAACGCCGTGACCCACCTCGCGGCGGCGGTCGCCCGCATCGGCCGGCACCCGTGGCCGATGACGCTCACCCCGACCGTGCACCGGCTGCTGGAGGGCGTCGCGGACCTCACGGGGCTGCGGTTCGACCCCGAGGACGAGGGCACGGTCGACCGTCTCGTCGACGCGCTGGGCCCGGCCGCGCGGTTCGTCGGCGCCACCATCCGCAACACGTCGAACCCGACGCAGCTCGGCGCCGGGTACAAGGCGAACGTGATCCCGGGCCGTGCGGAGGCCGTGCTGGACAGCCGGTTCCTGCCCGGGCACGGGGAGGCGGCGATGGCGACGCTGCGCGAGCTCGCCGGCGACCACGTGCGCCTGGAGCCGATCCACCAGGACATCGCCCTGGAGGTGCCCTTCGAGGGTGACCTGGTCGACGCCATGGTCGCGGCGCTGCACGCCGAGGACCCGGGCGCGACCGTGCTGCCGTACACGCTGTCCGGCGGCACGGACAACAAGTCCCTGGCCCGCCTGGGCATCACCGGCTACGGGTTCGCCCCGCTGCTGCTGCCGCCGGAGCTCGACTTCTCCGCGATGTTCCACGGGGTGGACGAGCGGGTGCCGACGAGCGCGCTGACGTTCGGCGTGCGCGTGCTGGACCGGCTCCTCGCCACGGGCTGACCGGCGCGCACGACCCGACGCCGACCGGCCTCGCGCCCGCGGGCAGCGGCCGGCCCACCCGCCCGGGTCAGTCCTCCCCGAGCTCCAGGGTGCTGCGCACCCGGATGATCTTGCGGCGCAGCCAGACCTTGCGCTCGCCGCCGGCGAACAGCCGGGTCCGGGCGAGCTCCCAGCGGCCGTACTCGGCCTGCTCGGTGAGCAGCCGGCGCGCGTCGTTGCGGCTGGTGTCCCGGGGGATCGTCAGCACGCGGTACTCGTACTGACCGCCACCTGCGGCCCACTCGCTGCGGGCACGACCTGCGACCCTGCTCTCCATCGCGATCCCTTCGTCGCCCGACCAGCCCGAACACCGATTCCTGCGCGGGACCCGGGCGTACGCCCGAGCCAGCCGACGGGACCTCAACACCCCGGTGCGGGCGTCGATTCCCGATGCCATTGTGCCGTGACCGGCGCTACCGTCGGTGCATGACCGTCGACCCGCGTGCCGCCCTCGATCGATTCGTCGCCGCACTCGAGGCCCACTTCCAGGCCGTGGCCGGCCGGCGCGGGGACGACGACCCCGCCGTCGACGACGCGTACGACGTCCTGGCCGACGCGTTCGAGGTGTACGACGACGCCCTGGCGACCGTGCACGGGGAGGCGACGCCGTTCTACCTCGTCGAGGACGAGGACGAGGCGCTCGAGGACGACGTGGTCACGGGCGACGAGCCGGCGGACTACGACGCGGACGTGGACGACGACGACCTGGTCGACCGGCTCGGCGACGACGTCGGGACCGGCACCGCGCGCTGACTCAGCGGCGCTCGGGGTACCCGAGCTCCGGTGCGCTCACCTCGTCCAGCGCGAGGACGATCTCCGGCGGCAGGAGCAGGTCACGGGCGGCCAGCGAGCCGCGGAGCTGCACGGGCGTGCGCGCCCCGACGATCGCCGAGGCGATCTGCGTGCGCACGCGCAGCCACGCCAGCGCCACGTCCAGCGGGGCGCAGCCCAGGCCGTCGGCGGCGGTCGCGACCGCCTCGACCACCGCCAGGGACCCGGCGCCGAGGTACGGCTCGACGAACCCGGCCAGGTGCGGTGACGCCGCCCGGGAGTCCGCCGGGATCGTCCGGCGGTACTTGCCGGTCAGCACGCCCCGGCCCAGCGGGGACCAGGCCAGCACCCCGACCCCGAGCTCCGCCGCCGCGGGCAGGACCTCCCGCTCGACGCCCCGCTGCAGCAGGGAGTACTCCACCTCGACCGCCGCCAGGCCGACGTCCCCGGCCAGCAGGGTCGCGGCGCGCGCGGTCTGCCAGCCGGGATGGTTGGCGAGCCCGACGTAGCGGGCGCGACCGCTGGTGACCGCGAGCCGCAGCGCGGACAGGGTCTCGTCCAGCGGGGTGCGAGGGTCCGGGGTCTGCACGAGCCACAGGTCGACGTGGTCGGTGCGCAGCCGCGCCAGGGACGCGTCCAGGGACGTCAGCAGCGCGCCGCGGGAGGCGTCGACGACCCCGCCGGCGTCGGTGCGCCGGACGCCGCCCTTGGTGCACAGCACGACGTCGTCGCGGCTGACCGTGGATCCCAGCAGCGAGCCGATGAGCTCCTCGGCGGCGCCGTCGGCGTAGGACGCGGCGGTGTCCAGCAGCGTGCCGCCCGCGTCGACGAAGTCGCGCAGCTGCTCGGCGGCCTCGTGCTCGTCGGTGTCACGGCTCCAGGTCATCGTGCCCAGCCCCAGGTGGGAGACCCGCAGGCCGGTGCGTCCGAGCTGCCGCTGTTCCATGGGGCGGAACGCTACCGGGCGCCCGACGGAGGCCCGGCGAGCGGGCCGGGTGCCAGCGCGGCGGTCCGGACGACCCCTGCTCCGCGGTTAGCCTTGGGCATCATGACGGTCTTGGTGGCAACGGCATGAGCATGTGGGACGCGATCATCCTGGGGCTCGTGCAAGGACTCACCGAGTTCCTGCCGATCTCCTCCAGCGCCCATCTGCGCATCGTCGGCGAGCTCCTCGGCTCGTCCGACCCGGGAGCCGCCTTCACCGCGATCACCCAGATCGGCACCGAGACGGCGGTCCTGCTGTACTTCCGCCGCGACATCGCCCGGATCGCCGGGGCGTGGTGGCGGGCGCTGACCGGCCGGCACGGCACCGACCGCGCGTCCCGGTTCGGCTCGCACGACCCGGACGCCCGGATGGCCTGGTACATCGCGCTGGGCAGCGTGCCGATCGTCGTGCTGGGGCTGCTGTTCCAGGACTCCATCGAGAGCCGGTTCCGCAACCTCTACCTCATCGCGTTCACGCTCGCCGCGTTCGCCCTCGTGCTGGGGTGGGCCGACCGGCGCGGCCGCAAGGCGCGCCCGCTGACCGGGCTGACCCCGCGCCACGCCGTGCTGTTCGGGCTCGCGCAGGCGCTGGCGCTGATCCCGGGGGTGTCCCGGTCGGGCGGGACCATCACCGCCGGGCTGCTCATGGGCTACACCCGCGAGGCCGCGGCCCGGTACTCGTTCCTGCTCGCCATCCCGGCGGTCATGGGGTCCGGGCTGTACCAGCTGGCCTCCAGCACGGGCGACTTCGGGACCCCGGGCACCCCGAGCGTCGCGGCGACGCTGGTGGCGACGCTGGTGGCGTTCGTCGTGGGCTACGTCGTGATCATCGGCTTCCTCAAGATCGTCTCGACCTACAGCTACCGGCCGTTCGTCGTGTACCGGCTCGTCCTCGCGGTCGTCGTCGTGGTCCTGCTCGCCACCGGCGCGCTGACCGCGGTCGCGCCCACGCCCGCCGGCGGCTGAGCCCCGGACCGGGACGCGGCGCCGGGCGCCGGGTACCGCCCAGCGGACCCGCGCGGCCGACTCCTCGCGGCGCAGTTACGCTCACCCGGTGCAGACCTGGCCCGCTCCGCAGATCCCACGACTCCCCGGTCGGGGTGGCCCGGTGCACGTGCGCGACACCTCCACGGGCGAGCTGACGGTCGCCGCGCCGGGCCCGCGCGCCACCATGTACGTCTGCGGGATCACGCCCTACGACGCGACGCACCTGGGCCACGCCGCGACCTACGTCGCCTTCGACCTGCTCGGCCGGGCCTGGCGCGACGCCGGCCTGGACGTCCGCTACGCCTCCAACGTCACCGACGTGGACGACCCGCTGCTGGAGCGCGCGACGGACACCGGGGTGGACTGGCGCGACCTCGCCGACGACCAGATCGCCCTGTTCTCCCAGGACATGGCCGCGCTCGCCGTCGTCCCGCCGGACGTCTACCTCGGCGCCGTGGAGACCGTCCCGGACGTGGTCGACGCCGTCGAGGCCCTGCTGGCTGCGGGCGCGGCCTACCGCGTGCCGGTCGAGGCCGGCGCCGGGGCGGCCGGCGGTGCCGGGGCTGCCGACGGGGACGTGTACGCCGACCTGTCGGTGGACCCGGCGTTCGGCGCGGTGGCCGGGCTGAGCACCGAGCACATGGTCAAGCTCTTCGGCGAGCGTGGCGGGGACCCCGACCGGCCCGGCAAGCGCGACCCCCTGGACCCGCTGCTGTGGCGCCGCGAGCGTCCCGGCGAGCCCGCGTGGGACGGCCGCAGCCTGGGCACCGGGCGGCCGGGCTGGCACATCGAGTGCGCCGTCATCGCCCGCGACGGGCTCGGCGTGCCGTTCGACGTGCAGGGCGGCGGCGTGGACCTGCAGTTCCCCCACCACGAGATGAGCACGTCCCACGCGCGGGTGCTCGACGGCGGCCTCGGCGCCCGCGTGCACGTGCACGCCGGGATGGTCGGGCTCGACGGCGAGAAGATGAGCAAGTCCCGCGGGAACCTCGTGCTGGTCTCGGCGCTGCGCGCGCAGGGCGTGGACCCGATGGCGATCCGGCTCGCGCTGCTCGCGCACCACTACGCGACCGACTGGCCGTGGACCGACGCCGACCTGGCCCGCGCCACCGTCCGGCTCGAGCGCTGGCGTCGCGCCGTCGCCGCCGGCCGCGGTCCCGACGCCGGGGCGACCGTGGCCGAGCTGCGTGCCGCGCTCGCCGCGGACCTCGACGCGCCGCGGGCCCTGGCCGCGGTCGACGTGTGGGTCGAGGCAGCCCTGGGCGGCGCGGCGGCCGACGGCCCACTCACCGGGGAGGCAGGGGACGACGGCGCCGCACCCGCGCTCGTCGCGCAGGCGGTCGACGCACTGCTCGGCGTCCGGCTGTGACCTGGAGCCGGCCCTGAGCTGACGTCCCCGCACGGCGCCGCGCGAGCCGCGCGAGGCCACGCGAGCCCGCGCGGAGCCACGCGAGCCCGTCCGAGCCGGGCGAGCCCGGGCACCCGGCTCAGCGCGGCCGGACCACACCCCCGACCGGCGTCACGGTCGGTCCGCCGCGGGAGGACCCTGGGCGAACGCCGCGGCCACCTGCGCGCGGGACCGGTAGCCCCGCTTGCGGAAGACGCTCGTGAGGTGGTGCTCCACGGTCCGCGGGCTGAGGAACAGCGCGGCCGCCACGTCGCGGTTGGACAGCCCGCGGGCGACGAGCAGCGCCACCCGGGTCTCCTGGGACGTGAGGGGCTCGGCCGCCGGCTCGCGGGTGCGCCGGGCGGTGGCGCCGGTCGCCGCGAGCTCGGCGGCGGCTCGCCGCTCCCACGCCGTGAGGTCCATCGCGGCGAACGTGTCCCGCGCGGTGCCCAGCTGCTCCCGGGCGGCGACCCGGCGGCCGGCCCGGCGCAGTGCGGACCCGTAGAGCAGGCGGGTGCGGGCCCCGTCGAACGCGTCCAGGCCCTGCCCGTGCGCGGCCAGGGCCAGCTCGAAGGCCGTGACGGCCGCGTCCACGTCGGCTGCGGTCAGGGCCGCGCACCGGGCCACGAGCGCGGTGGTCACGGGGGCCGCTCCCGGTGGTGTGACCGCCGCGAACCGCCGGGCCAGGGTGCGGGCGTCGTCGGTCCGTCCCAGCGCGAGGTAGGCCTCGACCAGGTCCGGCGCGACGCCCAGCGGCTCCGCCATGGAGCCGACGCCGCCGTCCGCGGCGAGCCGCGGCTCGAGCAGGGCCACGACCTCGGCGGCGTCGCCGGCCGTCAGGGCGCAGAACGCCGCGGTGAGGCTGTGGTGAACCGCGACCGCGGTCGTCCCGGCCCGGTCGATCAGCGCCCGCGCCCGCGCCAGGGCCTGGCGGGCGTCGTCGTGCAGGCCACGCGCGGCGGACTGCCAGGCGAGCATCTCGACCGCCACGGACGTGTCGGCCGCGTAGCCCAGCTGCTCCCCGAGCTCGGCCGCCTCGCCGGCGTCGGCGAACGCTGCGCGGTGGTCGCCCAGCCCGGCGCGTCCGGCGGCGATGATGGCCAGCCCGGGCACCAGCAGCCCCAGGGCGCCCTGCTGCCGGGCGCGTGCCAGCCGGCGCTCCGCCGACGCCTCGACGGCCGCAGGGTCGGCCTCGCCGAGGAACCCGACCGCCAGGCCGAGGTGGAGCAGGTATCGGGGGTCGTCGCGGAGCTCCGGCCGCTCCAGGAGCGTCAGCACCTCCGCGAGCAGCGGACGTCCCGCGAGCGGGTCGCCGGTGACGGTGCGGGCCACGCCGCGCACGAACGCGCTCAGCAGGCGCTGCTCGACGTCCGCGGGGTCCGCCGCCCGGGCGATCCGGTCCGCGCAGTCCACCATGCCCGCGAGGTCGTTGAGCCGGAAGCGGGTGAGCGCGAGCTCCGCCAGCACCTGGGTCAGCGCGGCGCCCTCCGCCTCCTGGGCCGCGGCGGCGAGGAGGTCGGCCGCGCGCGGGACCGACCCGGCGTACTGCTCCAGCGTCCCCAACGTCCCGAGCGCCTGGCCGCGCGCGCCCCGGCCTGCGGGACCGTCCAGCACGCGGCGTCCGAGGGTCCTGGTCCGCTCCAGGTCACCGGCGAGGAACGCGTCACCGACGGCCCCGGCGAGCAGGTCAGCGGCACGATCGGGCGCCGTGCTCAGGGCCGCGGCCCGCTGGAGGGCGGCTGACGACGAGGCGTAGCCCCGCCGCGTCCGCTCCAGCTGGGCCACCGCCGCGAGCTCCGTCGCGAGGTCGTCGTCCGGGCCGGCGGCGGCCTCGGCGAGGTGCCACGTCCGGGCGGCCCGCGCGGCGTCGCCGGGCAGTGCGTCGGCCAGCGCCCGGTGGGCATGACGGCGCTCCGCGCCCGTGGCTGCCTGCCACGCGGCGGTCCGCAGCAGCGGGTGCCGGAACCGCAGCTCGCCGTCCGAGCGGACCAGGACGCCGGCCGCCTCCGCCTCGTCCAGGGCGGTGCCCGGGTCGTCGACGAGCCGGCGCAGCGCCTCGACCGGCGCCGCGGGATGGCTGCCGCCCCCGGCCGCGCACAGCAGCACCGCCGTCCGGGCCGGCGCGGACAACCCGGCCAGGAGCCGCTCGTAGGCCGTCGCCAGACGCGCGCCGACGGGCAGCGGGTCGGGCAGGGGCGCGGCGCCGACCCGCTGGGCGGGCGTGAGGCGCTCGGCCGCCTCGGTCAGGGCCAGCGGGTTCCCGTGGGTGCGCTCCGCGAGCCGCCGGGCGACGCCGTCCGCCAGGCGCCCCCCGAGCAGGCTCGCCGCCGACGACGCCGGCAGCCCCTCGAGCGCGAGGGCGTCGGCACCGTCGAGCGGCACGGCGGCCGGGTGACCGGTGCGGGTCGCCAGCAGGAACACCACCGGGTCGTGCCGGAGCCGTCGGGCCGCGAACAGCAGGGCCGCGGCGGACTCGCGGTCCACCCAGTGCAGGTCGTCCACGAGGACGAGCACCGGTGCGGCGGACGCCGCGGCGGCGAGGACGGACAGCGTCGCGGCCGCCACCAGGTACGGGTCGCCCGGTCCGACGGCACGCCCCCAGCCCAGCGCCCCGGCCAGCGCGTCGGCCTGCGGGTCCGGCAGCTCCGGCAGCAGGTGGCGCAGCGGCGCGAGCAGCTCGAGCAGCGCCACGTGGGCGAGCGTCGCCTCGGACTCCACGCCGTGCCCCCGGAGCCGGACGAAGCCCTCGGCGCGAGCGGCGGCGGCGTCCAGCAGCGTCGTCTTGCCGATCCCGGCCTCGCCGGTGACCACGAGCGTCCCCGGCGAGCCCTCACGAGCCCGGTCGACCAGCGCCTGCAGCACCGCCAGCTCGCGATCACGCCCCACCACGCCGCTCAGGGTGGGTGCTTCCCCCGACGCGACGGCCTCCCCGGTCCAGCCAGCGTGGACGGCGACGGCTCGGGCAGGAGGATCCGGTGACGACATGGAGCACCACCCCGGTGCGGATCGGCGACGGCGCCGGCGACGCGGCGTCCGCCGGCGACCTCTCTCTCGTGCGACGGCCGCTGCCGGCGGCCGGGTCCCGGTCGGTGGTCCGCGAGGTCCCCGTCATCCTGGCCACGGCGTCCGGCGGCGCGCAAGCGCCCGGCACCGGTGGTCCGTCCGGCGCCGGACGGCCCGCGGCGCACCGGGCAGGAGGCGGGTCGTGACCGGGGTCGGCGAGGTGGCCGGGCTGGCCGGGTCGGTCGTCTCGCTCGTGCTGTGGTGGCCGCAGGCGCTGGTGGTCTGGCGCTGCCGCCGCGACCCCGACGGGCTCGGCGGGGTGTCGGTGTCCTCGCAGGTCCTGCTGCTGGCCAACGCCGTGCTGTGGGGCGTCTACGCGCTCGCCACCGACTCCCTGTGGGTGGGAGCACCGGGCCTGGTCAACGCACCGCTCGCCCTGGTGACGATCTCGATCCTGCGGCGGGCTGCGCGCTCGCGGTGCAGCCATCCCCTCGACGCAGGGGTGGCCGCCCGACCTCAGGCGCCGGTGCCCTTGTCCCGTCGGCGCAGGTAGCGCTCGAACTCGCGGGCGATGGCCTCGCCGGTGGCCTCGGGCAGCTCCGCGGTGTCCTTGGCCTCCTCGAGCTGGTGCACGTACTCCGCGATCTCGGTGTCCTCCGCGGCGAGCTCGTCGACGCCGTGCTGCCACGCGACCGCGTCGTCGGGCAGCTCGCCCAGCGGCACGGGCTCGCCCAGCAGCTCCTCGATGCGCGTGAGCAGCGCCAGCGTCGCCTTGGGCGACGGCGGGTGGGCGACGTAGTGCGGGACGGCGGCCCACAGCGACATGGACCGCAGCCCGCGGTTGGACGCCTCGTGCTGCAGCACGCCGACGATGCCGGTCGGACCCTCGTAGGTGCTCGGCTCCGCGCCGAGCAGGGCCTGCAGGTCGGCGTCCTCGGTGGTCGCGCTGACCGGGATGGGGCGGGTGTGCGGCGCGTCGGCCAGCAGCGCGCCCAGGGTCACGACCGACCGGACGCCCAGGTTCGCCGCGATGTCGAGCAGCTCCGCGCAGTACCGGCGCCAGCGCATGGAGGGCTCGATGCCGTGCACCAGGACGACGACCCGGCCGGTGCGCGGCGCCGTGGCGACCGCCACGTGCGTGGTGGGCCAGGTGATCTGCCGCCCGCCGTCCTCGCCGAGCGCGACGGTCGGCCGGTTCACCTGGAAGTCGTGGTACTCCTCCGGGTCCAGCTCGTCGACGTGCTCGGCGCCCCAGGCCTCGTGCAGGTGCACCAGTGCCTGGCTCGCGGCGGACCCCGCGTCGTTCCATCCCTCGAAGGCCGCGAGCAGCACGGGCTCGCGCCCCGTCCCGCCCTCGGCCCCGTGTCCCTGCTCCGTCATCCGGCCAGCCTAGGGTGCATCGCCGGGTGCCGACGGGTCGGCGCCGGCGGGGCGACCTAGGATCTCCGGGTGTCCTCGCAGCCCTCCTCCGCATCCCCGCCGACCCCGACCGCCGGGCCCTCGGCACCCGCTGTCGCCCTCCCGCCGGCCGTGCTGTGGGACATGGACGGCACGCTGCTGGACACCGAGCCGTACTGGATGGCGGCCGAGACCGAGCTGGTCGAGGCGCACGGCGGCACCTGGTCGCACGAGGCGGGGCTGGCCCTGGTCGGTCAGCCGCTCGAGGTCAGCGCGCAGCTCCTGCGCGACGCTGGGGTGGACCTGCCGGTCTCCGAGATCGTCGACTTCCTCGTGGACCGGGTCGTCGCCGAGGTCGCGCGCGAGGTGCCGTGGCAGCCCGGCGCCCGCGAGCTGCTGACCGCGCTGGCCGAGGCGGACGTGCCGTGCGCGCTGGTGACGATGTCGTACCGGCGGCTCGCCGAGCCGTTCGCGGCGGCCGCCCCGGCCGGGGTGTTCCGGACCATCGTCGCCGGTGACGAGGTGACCCACGGCAAGCCGCACCCCGAGGCCTACCTGACCGCGGCGGCCCGGCTCGGGGTGGACCCCAGCCGCTGCGTGGCGGTCGAGGACTCGCCCACCGGCATCGGGTCGGCGCTGGCCGCGGGCGCCCGCACGATCGGGGTCGAGGTCATGGTGCCCCTCGATCCCGCCCCCGGCCTGAGCCGGGTCTCGTCGCTGGTGGACCTCGACCTGGCCGACCTGGCCCGGGTGGCCGACGGCGACGTCCTGGACCTCATCGCACCCGTCGCCTGACGTCCCGGGCGGCCCCTCGGCCCTAGGCCGGCCGCGCAGCCACCGGCGGCACCGCCCGCTCCGGCTCGAGGTCCGGCTCGGCGGCGCGGACGGCGGCCACGTCCGGGACGACGCCGAGTGCGAGCTCCACCGCGCCGTCGGGCACGGGCGGCGGGGTGCCGCCGAACGCGGGGCACAGCGCCTGGTGCGAGCACCAGCCGCACAGCGCAGACGTGCGCGGCTTCCACTCCCCGGACCGGGCGGCGGACTGGATCGAGTCCCACAGGGAGCGCACCCGGCGCTCGGTCGTGACGAGCTCGGCCTCCCGCGGCTCGTGCCGCAGCACCTGGCCGTCACCGAGGTAGACGAGCTGGAGCATCCGGGGGACCGTCCCCGTCGTCCGCCACAGCACCAGGGCGTAGAAGCGCATCTGGAACAGCGCGTCGCCCTCGTAGCCCGGGCGCGGGGACCGGCCGGTCTTGTAGTCCACGACGCGCACCGCGCCGTTCGGGGCGACGTCGAGCCGGTCGACGATCCCGCGCAGCAGCGGGCCGCCGTCGACCTGGCTCTCCACGAACAGCTCCCGCTCGCGGGGCTCCAGCCGGGTCGGGTCCTCCAGCGTGAAGTACGTCCCCACGAGGTCGCCTGCGCCGCGCAGCCAGTCGGCCACCGCGTCCTGCGACGTGAACAGCCCGGCGTAGCGCGGCTCGACCTCCTGGAGCCGGTCCCACTCCTGCGGCAGCATCGCGCGGGCGGCGCCCTCCGTCCGCTGGGCGGCCGGGGCGTCGTAGAGGCGCTCCAGCACCGCGTGCACGAGCGTGCCGCGTGCGGCGGCCTCGCTCGGCGGCTCCGGCAGCCGGTCCACCACGCGGAACCGGAACAGCAGCGGGCACCGCATGAAGTCGTTGGCCCGCGAGGGGGACAGGCCGGGCCGCCGGGGACGCTCGGCCGGTCGCGCCTCCGGACCGCCGGACGCGACCCGGCCGGGGAGCGTGGGCACTGACGAGATCGACACGCGCCCAGGGTAGGTCCGCCCTCCGACAGTCCCGCGCACCACGCCCGACGGACGCGGGTCCGGCGCCCGGCCGGGCCGCAGCGCGGGACCACCTACGCTGGCCGGGTGCAGGATCACGGCAGGACCCCGGCCCCCGCAGCCCGCCGATCGGGCACGTCCGGGTGGGTGATCGGCCACGCCGCCGGTGCGCCGATCATCCTCGCGCCGTCCTGGCTGATCGCCGCGGTGGTCCTCACGGTGTTCTTCGCCCCCACCGTGCGGCGGCTGGCGCCCGTGCTCGGGGACGTCGCCACGTACACCGTCGCCCTGGTGTTCGTCGTGCTGCTGTTCGTCTCGGTGTTCCTGCACGAGCTCGCGCACGGCCTCGTCGCACGCGCCCACGGGCTGCGGGTGCACGAGTTCGCGATCACGCTGTGGGGCGGTCACACCTCGTTCGCGGGCACCGGCGCCACCCCGCGGTCCAGCGCGCTCATCGCCGTCGTCGGGCCGCTGACCAACCTCGCGCTCGCGGCGCTGGCGTGGGTCGCCGCGCAGGCCCTGCCGATGGGTCTGGTCGGTGCCGTGCTGTACGCCGCCGCGTTCGCCAACGTGTTCGTCGGCGTCTTCAACCTCGTCCCGGGGCTGCCGCTGGACGGTGGGCGCGTGCTCGAGGCCGTGGTCTGGCGCGCGCTCGAGGACCGGCACCGCGCCACGGTCGTGGCGGGCTGGGCCGGGCGGGTCGTCGCCGTGGCGGTCGTCGTGTGGGCGCTGGGCCGCCCGCTGCTCGACGGCGGCCGCCCGTCCCTGTTCACGGTGCTCTGGACGGTCCTCGTCGGCGGGTTCCTGTGGAACGGGGCGACCCAGGCGATGACCGGGTCGTCCGCGCAGCGGGCGGTCGAGGGGCTGTCCGCCGCGCGCCTGGCGCGGCCCGCCGCCGTCGTGCCGACCACGGCGACCCTCGCCGACGCCCAGCGCGCGGCGCAGGCGGCCGGTGCCGGGCACGTCGTCGTGCTGGACGACCACGGGCGACCGGTCGCGTACGTCGACCCCGCCGCCGCCGGCGCGGTGCCGTCCGCGTCCTACCCCGTCACGCCCGTGCTCGGGGTCTGCGTGCCGCTGCCGCCCGGCGCGGTCGTCGACGCCGCGGCCACCGGCGCCGTGCTCGCCCACGAGGTCAACCGCGTCGCGCCGTCGTCGCCGGTGATGGCCCTGGTCGACGCCGGACGCGTCACCGGCCTGCTGTTCACGCGGGACGTCGTCGCCGCCCTGCGGCCGCGAACCTAGACTCGACCCCCGTGACCGAGCAGACCCCGACCGACCTCCGCCCCGCCGCCGCCCCGACCCCCGCCGCTCCCACCGGCGCGGAGATCCGCCGCGGCCCGCTGCGCGAGGGGGACCGGGTCCAGCTGACGGACCCGCGCGGGCGGCTGCACACCATCACGCTGGCGACCGGCGGGCAGTTCCACACCCACAAGGGCTTCCTGCTGCACGACGACCTGCTGGGCCGGCCGGAGGGGTCCGTGGTCCGCAGCACCGCCGGCATCGAGTACCTGGCGCTGCGGCCGCTGCTCAGCGACTACGTGCTGTCCATGCCGCGGGGCGCCGCCGTCGTCTACCCCAAGGACGCCGGCCAGATCGTCGCGATGGCGGACATCTACCCCGGTGCCCGGGTGGTCGAGGCGGGCGTCGGCTCCGGCGCGCTGACGATGTCCCTGCTGCGGGCGGTCGGCGACGGCGGGTCGCTCCACTCGATCGAGCGTCGCGAGGACTTCGCCGCCATCGCGCGCGGCAACGTGGAGCTGCAGTTCGGCGGCCCGCACCCCGCCTGGACGCTGTCGGTGGGGGACCTGTCCGACGTCCTGCCCACGGTCGCCGGGCCGGGCTCGGTGGACCGCGTCGTCCTGGACATGCTCGCCCCGTGGGAGAACCTCGACGCCGTGGCGGCCGCGCTCGCGCCCGGCGGCGTGCTGATCGCCTACGTCGCCACCACGACCCAGCTGTCGCGACTGGCCGAGGACCTGCGCAGCGACGGCCGGTACACCGAGCCCGAGGCGTGGGAGTCCATGGTCCGCGGGTGGCACCTGGAGGGCCTCGCGGTGCGCCCGCAGCACCGCATGATCGGCCACACCGGCTTCCTGCTGACCGTGCGGCGGATGGCCGACGGCGTCGACGCGCCGCTGCGCCGTCGCCGTCCGGCCAAGGGCTCCTACCCGGTGGACGCCGTCGAGCCGGGGGAGTGGACCGCCGAGGACCTGGGCGAGCGCCCGATCTCGGACAAGAAGGTGCGGCGGGTGCGGCGCGACGTCGGGCAGGGGCCGGAGATCGCTGACGCCTGATCGTGACCTCGCGACCGCGTGGGCGCCCGGTCGTGGCCGCAGGCCGTGTCTAGGCTGGGACATCGCCACACCCGAGAGGGGGCTGCCATGACGGACTCACCGGGCTTCGCCCAGCACCCGGACTTCGCCCACCACCGCGACCTGGAGCGGCAGGCCGCGTCCCTCGCGGCCAAGAACGAACGGCTCGCGGACGCGCTGATGTCCGCACGCGAGCAGATCGTGGACCTGCGCCGCCAGCTCGACGAGCTGGCCAAGCCGCCCGGGACGTACGCCCTGTTCGTCGGCGCGCGCCCCGACGGCTCGGTCGACGTGGTGTCCGCCGGCCGCAAGATGCACGTGGGCGCGTCGCCCGCGCTCGACCTCACCACGCTGCGCCCGGGCCAGGAGGTGATGCTCAACGAGGCCCTCACGGTGGTCGAGGCCGGCGGGTACGAGCCGGTCGGCGAGCTGGTCACCGTCAAGGAGCTGCTCGGCGGCGACCGTGCGCTCGTGGTCGGCCACGCCGACGAGGAGCGGGTCGTCCGGCTGGCGGGTCAGCTGGTGGGCGGTGACGCGCACGTCCGGGTCGGGGACGCGCTGACCATCGAGCCGCGCTCGGGCTTCGTGTTCGAGCGCATCCCGCGCGCCGAGGTCGAGGAGCTGGTCCTCGAGGAGGTGCCGGACATCGACTACTCCGACATCGGGGGCCTCGGACCGCAGATCGAGGCGATCCGCGACGCCGTCGAGCTGCCGTTCCTGCACCCGGACCTGTTCCGCGAGCACGGGCTCAAGCCGCCCAAGGGCGTGCTGCTGTACGGGCCGCCCGGGTGCGGCAAGACGCTGATCGCCAAGGCCGTGGCCAGCTCCCTCGCCGCCACGGCGGCTGCGGCACGCGGTGACGACGCGGTCGAGGCGCGCAGCTTCTTCCTCAACGTCAAGGGCCCGGAGCTGCTCAACAAGTACGTGGGGGAGACCGAGCGGCACATCCGGCTCATCTTCGCCCGGGCTCGGGAGAAGGCGTCCGAGGGGCACCCGGTCGTGGTGTTCTTCGACGAGATGGAGTCGCTGTTCCGCACCCGGGGGACCGGCGTCTCCTCCGACGTCGAGACCACGATCGTCCCGCAGCTGCTGTCGGAGATCGACGGCGTCGAGCGGCTGGACAACGTCATCGTCATCGGCGCCTCGAACCGCGAGGACATGATCGACCCGGCCATCCTGCGACCGGGCCGGCTGGACGTGAAGATCAAGATCGAGCGGCCGGACGCGGAGGGCGCCAAGGAGATCTTCGCCAAGTACCTGACGTCCGACCTGCCGATCCACCCCGACGACCTGCGCGAGCACGACGGCGACACGGCCGCCGCGGTCGAGGCCATGATCGAGCGGGTCGTGGAGCGGATGTACACCGAGAGCGAGGAGAACCGGTTCCTCGAGGTGACGTACGCGTCCGGCGACAAGGAGATCCTGTTCTTCAAGGACTTCAACTCCGGGGCGATGATCCAGAACGTCGTCGACCGCGCGAAGAAGACGGCGATCAAGGACCTGCTGGCCACCGGGCAGCGCGGGATCCGCGTCGACCACCTGCTGACCGCGTGCGTCGACGAGTTCAAGGAGAACGAGGACCTGCCCAACACCACGAACCCCGACGACTGGGCCCGGATCTCGGGCAAGAAGGGCGAGCGGATCGTGTTCATCCGCACGATCGTCACGAGCAAGAAGGGCGGCCCGGACGGCTCCCGGACCATCGAGACGGTCACCAGCACCGGTCAGTACCTGTAGACGGTCCGCGCGGTCCGCGCACCCCGGCACGGCCACGGCCGCCGGACCGACCCCGGCGGGTCGGTCCGGCGGCCGCTGACTAGGGTGGTCCGGTGACCGTGCGCCGCGTGATGGGGATCGAGACGGAGTACGGGATCCTCGAACCCGGCCGGCCGGGGGCCAACCCGATGCTGCTGTCCAGCTACGTCGTGGCCGCGCACGTGCCGGCCCGCGTCGGCTCCCGGGCCCGCGCCCGCTGGGACTACGACGACGAGGACCCGCTGCACGACGCTCGCGGGTTCCGGCTGCTGCGGGCGGCCGCGCACCCGTCGCTGCTGACCGACGACGCCGGTCACGCCGCGCCCGCCGGGCCGTCCGCCGAGGCCGCCGCGACGGCGTCCGGCACCGGTCCGGGCGCGGCGACGGCCCGCGCGTCGGACGAGCCCGTGCCGGCCGTGCTGGTGCCCGACCGGCCGCGCCCGGGAGCCTCGGGCGCGCCCGGCGTCGCCGCCGACGTCGCACCGGCGCCCGACACGCTCGAGGAGCTCGCCCGGCCGCTGGTGGAGGAGTACGACGACCCCAGCGCCGCCAACGTCATCCTCACCAACGGCGCGCGGCTGTACGTCGACCACGCGCACCCGGAGTACTCCTCGCCGGAGGTCACCGGACCGCTGGACGCCGTCCGCTGGGACCGCGCCGGCGAGGTGGTCATGCTCGGCTCGGTCCGGACCCTCGCGCAGAACCCCGCCCTGCCGGACGTCGCCCTGTACAAGAACAACGTCGACGGCAAGGGGGCGTCCTACGGGACGCACGAGAACTACCTGGTGGACCGCGCGGTCCCGTTCGCGGAGCTGGCCCGCCGCATCATGCCGTTCCTGGTCACCCGGCAGGTGTTCACCGGTGCCGGGCGGGTGGGCCTCGGCGCGCGCGGGGAGGAGCCCGGCTTCCAGCTGAGCCAGCGGGCCGACTACATCGAGGCGGAGATCGGCCTGGAGACGACGCTGCGCCGCCCGATCGTCAACACGCGCGACGAGCCGCACGCCGACCCCGAGCGCTGGCGCCGCCTGCACGTGATCATCGGCGACGCCAACCTGCTGGAGACCGCCACCTACCTCAAGCTCGGCACCACCTCGGCGGTGCTGTGGCTCGCCGAGCAGCGCGGGAGCGAGGACGACGCGGTGCAGGCGGCCCTCGTGGCCGTGGACGCCCTGGCGCTGCGGGACCCGGTCGAGGCCGTGCACACGGTCAGCCGCGACCTGACCCTGACGACGCCGCTGGAGCTCGCCGACGGACGCCGGCTCACCGCGCTGGAGGTGCAGCGGGCCTACCTGGACGCGGTCCGCGGGGCGATGGCGGGCGGGGCGATGGCGGGCGGCGCGACGGCGGGCGGGGCGACGGCGGGCGGGCCGGACGCCGGCGCCGGGACGGGCGCCCCGGACGTCGACCCGGAGACCACGGACGTGCTCGCCCGGTGGTCGTCGCTGCTCGACCGGCTGGGCACCGCGCCGGCGTCGTGCGCGCGCGAGGTCGAGTGGCTGGCCAAGCTGCGGCTGCTCGAGGGCCTGCGACGCCGGGACCACCTCGCCTGGGACCACCCGCGGCTGGCCGCGGTGGACCTGCAGTGGTCCGACATCCGCCCCGAGCGGGGCCTGTACCACCGCCTGCTCGCGGCCGGCGCGGTCGAGCGCCTGGTCGAGGAGGACGCCGTCGCGCGGGCCGCCGTCCACCCGCCGACGGACACCCGCGCGTACTTCCGCGGAGAGGCGCTGGCGCGGTACGCCGACGAGGTCTCCGCGGCGAGCTGGGACTCGATCATCTTCGACGTCCACGGGGCGCCGACCCTGCAGCGGGTGCCCATGCGCGACCCGCTGCGCGGGACCCGGGCGCACGTGGGGCGCCTGCTCGACGAGTGCGGGGACGCCGGGGCGCTGCTCGCCGCGCTCGCCGGCGGCTGACCGGCGCGCCCGTGCCGCCTGTCGGACCCCTGACATAGGGTGGAACGGCAGGCAGTGCCCACCGGGAGGTCACCATGGCTGGTCAGGAACACGTTCGACCGCAGCGGCGCGACGGCGAGGACGAGCCGGAACCCACCCCGGCCCCGGCACCCGCCGCCCAGTCGCAGGACACCGAGGTCGACGCGCTGCTCGAGGAGATCGACGAGGTCCTGGAGTCCAACGCGGAGCAGTTCGTGCGCGGGTTCGTGCAGAAGGGCGGCCAGTAGCCCCCGATGACTCCTGACCCGTACGGGCGGCTGCCGCACGCGTTCACCGCGGCCGGCTCGTCCTCGTTCGTCGACTTCCTGGCCGGGTACGCCCCGGAGCTGCTGCCGGGCCGTCGGCCGCTGCCCGCCGGCGCGGTCCCGGACTCCCCGCACGGCACCACGATCGTCGCGCTGGCGTTCAGGGGCGGCGTCGTCGTCGCCGGGGACCGCCGCGCCACGATGGGGCCGACGATCGCCAGCCGGGAGATCGAGAAGGTGTTCCCCGCCGACGAGTTCTCCGCGGTCGGGATCGCCGGGTCGGCGGGGCTCGCGCTGGAGATGGTCCGGCTGTTCCAGCTCGAGCTCGAGCACTACGAGAAGATCGAGGGCGCGCTGCTGTCGCTGGACGGCAAGGCGAACCGGCTGGCCACGATGATCCGCGGCAACCTGGGCCTGGCGATGCAGGGGCTGGCCGTCGTGCCGCTGTTCGCCGGCTTCGACCTGCACCGCCGGGTCGGCCGGATCTTCTCCTACGACGTCACCGGCGGCCGCTACGAGGAGCACGACCACCACAGCGTCGGCTCCGGCTCGGTGTTCGCCCGTGGGTCCCTCAAGAAGCTGTGGCACCCGGGACTGGGCCCGCAGGACGGCGTCCGGGTCGCGGTCGAGGCGCTCTACGACGCCGCCGACGACGACTCCGCCACCGGAGGCCCGGACACCGTCCGGCGCATCTGGCCGGTGGTCGCCACGGTGACCGAGGCCGGCTACCTGCGGGTCCCGGAGGCCGAGCTCGCGGACGTCGTGGACGCCGTCCTGGCCGCTCGCCGTGCCCAGCACGCCGGCAGCGACACCGGCCGCCGCGTGGACGGGGGTGACCTGCGATGAGCATGCCCTTCTACGTCTCGCCCGAGCAGCTGATGAAGGACCGGGCCGACTACGCGCGCAAGGGCATCGCCCGGGGCCGCTCCGTCGTCGTGGTCGCGTACGACGACGGCATCGCGTTCGCCACCGAGAACCCGTCCCGCGCGCTGCACAAGGTGTCGGAGATCTACGACCGCATCGCGTTCGCCGCGGTGGGCAAGTACAACGAGTTCGAGAACCTGCGGGTCGCCGGCGTGCGGTACGCCGACCTGCGCGGCTACTCCTACGACCGCGGCGACGTCAACGCCCGCGGCCTGGCCAACGCCTACGCCCAGACCCTCGGCACCGTGTTCACCACGGAGTCCAAGCCGCTCGAGGTGGAGATCGTCGTCGCCGAGGTCGGGGCCGAGCCCGGCACGGACCAGATCTACCGGCTCTCCTACGACGGCTCGGTCACCGACGAGCACGGCTACGTCGTGATGGGCGGCCAGGCCGAGCAGCTCGGCGCGCGGCTCGCCGAGGAGTGGCGTGCCGGCATGACGCTGGAGGAGGCCCTGGGTCTGGCGGTCCGCACGCTCGGGGCGCAGGCTGAGGGGGAGACGCGGGCCATCCCGGCCGGTCAGCTCGAGGTGGCGGTCCTGGACCGCACGCGGTCGCGTCGAGCGTTCCGGCGCCTGACCGGCCCGCTCCTCGAGGACCTCCTGGACGGGGCGTAGGGAGCAGGCATGGACCGGCGGATCTTCGGGCTCGAGACCGAGTACGGCGTCACGTGCGCCGCCGACGACGGGCGCGGGCTGTCCGCCGACGAGGTGGCGCGCTACCTGTTCCGCAAGGTCGTGGCCTGGGGCAGGTCGTCGAACGTCTTCCTGCGCAACGGCTCACGGCTGTACCTCGACGTCGGCTCGCACCCGGAGTACGCGACCGCCGAGTGCGACGACGTGCGCCAGCTGGTGGCGCACGACCGCGGCGGCGAGCGGATCCTGGAGGGCCTGGTCGCCGACGCCCAGCAGCGCCTGGGGCACGAGGGCCTGGCCGGGCGCATCCACCTGTTCAAGAACAACACCGACTCGGCCGGCAACTCCTACGGGTGCCACGAGAACTACCTCGTGCGCCGCCAGGGCGACTTCGGACGGCTGTCGGACGTCCTGGTGCCCTTCCTGCTGACCCGGCAGGTCCTCACCGGCGCCGGCAAGGTGCTCACCACCCCGCGCGGCACGCGCTACTGCCTGTCGCAGCGGGCCGACCACATCTGGGAGGCCGTCTCCAGCGCGACCACGCGCTCGCGGCCGATCATCAACACCCGCGACGAGCCGCACGCGGACGCCGAGCACTACCGGCGCCTGCACGTCATCGTCGGCGACTCCTCCATGTCCGAGACGACCACCATGCTCAAGGTCGGCGCGACCGACCTCA
Source organism: Cellulomonas aerilata (assembly GCF_007991755.1). Classification (GTDB taxonomy): domain Bacteria; phylum Actinomycetota; class Actinomycetes; order Actinomycetales; family Cellulomonadaceae; genus Pengzhenrongella; species Pengzhenrongella aerilata. Next base: position 101,091 of record NZ_BJYY01000019.1, read on the forward strand.
TCCTGCGGATGGTCGAGGCCGGGGTGCAGCTGCGCGACCTCGCGCTGGAGAACCCGATCCGGGCGATCCGCGAGATCAGCCACGACATGACCGGGATGCACCCGGTCCAGCTGGCCACCGGGCGCACCGCGACCGCGGTCGACCTGCAGGAGGAGTACCTGGCGCGGGTCAAGGACTACGTCGCCGGCATCGACCCCACGCCGGAGGTCAAGCAGGTCGTCGACCTGTGGGAGCGCGGGCTGGTGGCGCTGCGCACCGGTGACCTGAGCCTGGTCGACCGGGAGCTGGACTGGGTCATCAAGTGGAAGATCCTGCAGCGGTACATGGCCAAGCACGACCTGCCGCTGTCCGACCCGCGGATCGCCCGCCTCGACCTGGCGTACCACGACATCTCCCGCACCGAGGGGCTGTACAACATGCTCGCCGCGCGCGGGATGGTCGAGCGCGTCACGACCGACCTGGAGGTCTTCGAGGCGACGGCGGTCCCGCCGCAGACCACGCGGGCCAAGCTCCGCGGGGACTTCGTGCGCAAGGCGCAGGAGGCGCGCCGCGACTACACGGTGGACTGGGTGCACCTCAAGCTCAACGACCAGGCCCAGCGCACCGTGCTGTGCAAGGACCCGTTCCGCAGCGTCGACGAGCGGGTGGAGCGGCTCATCGAGTCCATGTGACCCGGGGCCACCGCAGGGGAGGTCCATGCGCCACCCGCAGGTGACCTGCGCCGGCGTCCAAGGCGGAGGACCGGGCACCGACCGCCGCTGCGTAGAGTGTGCGGCCGGCACCCGGTGCGGGTGCCCCGCGGTCCACCCCTGACGAAAGGCTCCGACGTGCGACGTGTGCTGGTCGCGGTGCTCGGGGCCGTGCTGCTCGCGGCGCCCCTGGGCGCGTGCTCCGAGCCGTCCGAGCCGCTCCCCGACGTCGAGGTCACCGGCGGCACCGGTGAGGAGCCGACGCTGGAGTACACCGCGCCGCTGGACGTCACCGAGCCGTCGTCGGAGGTTATGTGGACCGGCGACGGACCCGAGCTGCAGGAGGGCGGGCCGGTCCTGCTGGACTACCGCCTGGAGCGCGCCGACGACGCGACCCTCGTCGAGCAGACGTACTCCACCGTCCCCAAGCCGTTCGCGATGACCCCGGAGGCGCTCAGCGCCGACCTCTACGGGGCGCTGGAGGGCCGGACGGTCGGCACCCGCCTGCTGCTCCTGCTGCCGGCCACCTCCGACACGTCGAGCTCGGCCTCGGTCATGGTCGTCGACGTCCTGCCCACGCGGGCGTGGGGGGAGCCGGTCCCGCCGCGCCCGGGCCTGCCGCTGGTCACGCTGCAGGACGACGGCGAGCCGGTCGTCGCCGCCCCGGTGGGCGACCCGCCCGCCTCCCTGCTGGTCCAGCCGCTGCTCAAGGGCGACGGCGAGCAGGTCGTGGAGGGCTCGACGGTGACCGTGCAGTACGCCGGCGTGCGGTGGTCGGACGGGTCCGCGTACGACTCCAGCTGGACGCAGGGCGGCCCGCGGTCCTTCGACCTCGGCGCCGGGGTGATGCCCGGGCTGGCCGAGGGGCTGCTGGAGCAGACCGTGGGCAGCCAGGTGATGCTCGTGATCCCGCCGGGGAGCGGGGGCGCGGTCGGCGGCGAGGAGGACACGCTCGTCCTGGTCGTGGACATCCTGGCGGCCGGTGCACCGGCGTCGGACGACGCCTCGACTCGAGGGAGCTGACACGTGGCGGTCGCACTGCGGGTGATCCCGTGCCTGGACGTGGACGCGGGCCGGGTGGTCAAGGGCGTGAACTTCGAGAACCTGCGCGACGCCGGCGACCCGGTCGAGCTGGCCCGTCGCTACGACCTCGAGGGCGCCGACGAGGTGACGTTCCTGGACGTGTCGGCCTCGTCGGCGAACCGGGAGACCACCTTCGACGTCGTGCGGCGCACGGCGGAGGAGATCTTCGTGCCGCTGACGGTCGGCGGCGGCGTGCGCAGCACGGACGACGTCGACCGGCTGCTGCGCGCCGGTGCGGACAAGGTCGGGGTCAACACCGCCGCGATCGCCCGCCCGGTGCTCATCGCGGAGATCGCCTCCCGGTTCGGCAGCCAGGTGCTCGTCCTCTCGGTCGACGCGCGCCGGGTGACCGGCGAGACCCGGACGGACTCGGGTTTCGAGGTGACCACGCACGGCGGTCGCCGGGGGACCGGGATCGACGCCGTCCAGTGGGCGGTGCAGGCCGCGGCGCTGGGCGCGGGGGAGATCCTGCTGAACTCGATGGACGCGGACGGCACGAAGGACGGCTTCGACCTGGAGATGCTGCGGGCCGTGCGCAACGAGGTGCGGATCCCGCTGATCGCCAGCGGCGGCGCCGGCACGCCGGCGCACTTCGTCGACGCCGCGATGGCCGGTGCGGACGCCGTGCTGGCCGCGAGCGTCTTCCACTTCGGGGCCATGACGGTCGGCCAGGTCAAGGACACCCTGCGCGAGGCCGGGGTCGTCGTCCGCTAGGCGTCGTGCGCCGGGTCAGGGCCGGCCATCGCCACGGTCGGGCCACGGTCGGGCCCCGGTCACGCCGGGGCCGACCCGGGCACGTGAGGTCAGATCCCGGAGTGCGACCGGACCAGCACGTCGACGTCGGCCGGGTCCCCGAGCACGTCCACGTGCGCAGCGCTCGCGCGACCGAACGCGTGCAGGGCGAGCTCGCCCACCTCGCCGCGCACGATCACCGTCCCGGCGTCGCCGCGGGGGCGGCGCACGGCCTTGCGCGGGCCTCCGGGGACCACGAGCACGACCCCCACGCCCGCCCTGCGGTACAGCAGCGGCGCCGAACGCGACAGCCGCGCCCACAGCGCCTCGGCGTGCGCCGGCTCGAGCGCGCGGGGCGTGCCCTGCCCGGCGCCGCGACGCACGTCCTCGGTGTGGATGAAGAACTCGAGCAGGTTGGCGCCGTCGCCCATGCGGGCGGCCGGGCTCAGGCGCGCCGGGCCGCGGTCGACGCGGGCGACGAGCGCGGCGTAGCCCGCCCAGTCGCCCGACCGGTCCCCGAGCTCGGCGATCCGCCGCTCCGCGTGCGGGTTGAGCAAGGGCAGCGCGGCGCCGGCCGCGACGAGCGGTGCGGACTCCCGGAGCACGACGTGCGCCGCCAGGTGCCGGCTGCGCCACCCGGTGCACAGGGTCGGCGCGTCGGGACCGGCCTCCCGCAGCGCATGGGCGAGGGCGGCTCGCTCGACGGGGTGCCAGGGCATGGGCGTGATGCTGCCATGCGGTCGGCCTCGCGCGCGTGCGAAGATCGACGCATCCCCTGACCCTGCGAAGGAGTGATGTGCCCGCGCGTCCGAGATCCGGCCCCGCTGCAGTCCGGCAGCACGCCCTGACCGGGTCCGTGCTGCGCCGGTCGGTGCAGGTCATGACGCGGGGTATCGCCGCGGAGCCGCGGGTCTACACGGTCGCGATCGTCGTGTCGGCCCTGTTCGGCGCGTGCACGGTGGCGGTCAGCCAGGTGCTTGGGGAGGTGACCGACCGCGTCGTCGTCCCGGCGATCGCCGGCGACGCCGCCGCCCGCGCCGACGTGTGGCTGGCCGGTCTGGCGATGGTCGCCGTCGCGGTGACCCTCGGCGTGACCGTGGCGCTGCGGCGGATCTTCGCGGGGGTCGGCTACGCCAACCTGCAGGCCCGCCACCGCACCGGCGTCACCCGCCAGTACCTGCGCCTGCCGATGTCGTGGCACCGCCGCCACCCCACCGGCCAGCTGCTGTCCAACGCCAGCTCGGACGTGGAGGCCGCGACGGGCGTGTTCAACCCGCTGCCGTTCGCGCTCGGGGTGGTCGTGATGATCGCCGTCGCCGCGGTGGCCCTCGTGCGCACCGACGTGTGGCTCGCCCTGGCGGCGCTGACCGTCCTGCCGCTGGCCGTGCTCGCCAACCTGCTCTTCCAGCGGAAGATGTCGCCGCAGGTCATGCGCGCCCAGAGCCTGCGAGCCGCCGTCGCGGACATCGCGCACGAGAGCTTCGAGGCCGCCACCCTGGTCAAGTCGCTGGGCACCGAGGCCCGCGAGGAGCGCCGGTTCGCCGGACGCACCCGCGAGCTGCGCGAGGCCAACGTCCGGGTGGGCATCGTCCGTGCGATCTTCGACCCGGTCATCGACCTGCTGCCCGGCATCGGCACGCTGCTGGTGCTCGGTGTGGGGACCGTGCGGATCGGGTCCGGCGCCGTCGACACCGGTGACGTCGTCTCCGCCGCGTACCTGCTGACCCTGCTGGCGGTGCCGGTCCGGGCGTTCGGCTGGGTGCTGGGCGAGCTCCCGCGGTCGCTGGTCGGGTACGACCGGATCGCGCGGGTGCTCGACTCCGAGGGTGCGCTCGTGCCCGGGAGCGTCCCGCTGCCGGCGGCCGGCGCCGGGGCGCACGTGCAGATGCGGGGCGTCGCGGTCGACGTCCCCGCCCCCGACGGGACCGCGCGGCTGCTCGACGACGTGGACCTCGACATCCGCCCCGGCCGCACCGTCGCGGTCGTCGGGGTCACCGGCGCCGGCAAGACCACGCTGGTCAGCCTGCTCAGCCGCCTGTCGGACCCCACCGACGGCCGGGTGCTCGTCGACGGCCTGGACCTGCGCACGATCCGCGCCGAGGACCTGACGTCGCAGGTGGCGCTCGTGGGGCAGTCCACGTTCGTCTTCGAGGACACCGTCCGGTCCAACGTCACGCTCGCCGACGCCGGCGACCCCGCCGCGCCGGACGACGCCGCCGTCTGGGACGCGCTGCGCCTGGCGCGCGTCGACGACGTCGTCGCGGCGCTGCCGGGCGGCCTGGACGCGCCGCTCGGCGAGCGCGGCGCCAACCTGTCCGGCGGGCAGCGTCAGCGGCTGGCCATCGCCCGCGCGCTGGTGCGCCGCCCGCGCGTGCTGGTGCTCGACGACGCGACGTCGGCCGTCGACCCGCGCATCGAGCAGCAGATCCTCACCGGCCTGCGCGGGGAGCGGACCGGACGGTCCGAGCGCCGGGGCGGCGGGTACGTCGAGGGCGCGCGCGACCCCGGGGCGGACGGCCGCTACACCGGCCCCACCGTGGTGATGGTCGCCTACCGGATGTCGTCGGTGACCATGGCCGACGAGGTCGTGCACCTGGACGCCGGGCGCGTGGTCGACCGCGGCACCCACGCCGAGCTGCTCGCCCGCGACCCCGGGTACCGGCGGCTGGCCACCGCGTACGAGCGCGAGTCGGCCCGGCGCACGGAGGAGGCGCTCGACGACGACGCCGTCGCGGCCGTGGACGAGGACGGCGACCACGAGGGAGTCGCAGACGGCGTCGGCGTCGGGGTCGGCGCCCGTGAGGACGAGGGGTCGGACCGATGAGCGCCACCACCGCCCGCAGCGCCCGGCCCGGCGCGGCCGGTGCGCCCGGCGCCGCGGACGACGCCGACGGTCCCGACGCCTCGCGCATCGCCACCGCCAGCGGGCTCGGCGTGCTGGCGACCCTGCGGCGCGGGGTGCAGGTGTCCCCGGAGATCGTCCAGGGCCTGTGGCTCACCGTCCTGCTCGCGGTGCTGGCCGCGGTCGGCCGCGTCGTCGTGCCGATCGCCGTGCAGCAGACCATCGACACCGGCGTGCTCGCCGGCGGCGGCCCGGACGTCCGGCGCGTCGTCACGCTCGTCGTCGCGGCGGGGTTCTGCCTGCTCGCGGCGGGCGTGTGCTCCGCGGTGGTCAACATCCGGCTGTTCCGGTCCACCGAGGCCGGTCTGGCGACGCTGCGGGTGCGCGCGTTCCGGCACGTGCACGACCTGTCCGTGCTGACCCAGGGCACCGAGCGGCGCGGCTCGCTCGTCTCCCGCGTCACCTCCGACGTCGACACGATCTCGCTGTTCGTGCAGTGGGGCGGCATCATGCTGCTCGTCTCGGTGCTGCAGATCGCCGTGGCGACCGCGCTGATGGCCGTCTACTCCTGGCAGCTCACGCTCCTGGTGTGGGCGTGCTTCCTGCCGCTGATGGTCGTGCTGCGTCCCGCGCAGCGGCGGGTCAACCAGGCCTACACGGTCGTGCGCGAGCGCATGGGCGCCATGCTCGGCGCGATCTCCGAGGCCGTCGTCGGGGCCGAGACGATCCGTGCCTACGGCGTCGCCGCCCGGGTCCAGCGCCGCATCGACGCCGCGATCCGCGCGACCCGGGACGCGCAGGTCCGGGCGCAGAAGCTGGTCTCGGTCGTGTTCTCCAGCGGCGTGCTGGTCTCCAACCTGGTGCTGTCCGCGGTCGTCGTCGTCGGTACCCTGCTCGGGGCGGCCGGCGACATCAGCGTGGGCCGCCTGCTCGCGTTCCTGTTCCTCGTGCAGCTGTTCACCGGACCGGTGCAGATGGCGACCGAGATCCTCAACGAGCTGCAGAACGCCGTCGCGGGCTGGCGGCGGGTGCTCGCCGTCCTGGAGACCCACGTCGAGGTCGCCGACCCCGGCCCGGACGCCGTCCGCAGCCCGCGCGGTCCGGCCACGGTCGAGCTGCGCAAGGTGGAGTTCGCCTACCCCGACGGCCCGCCGGTGCTGCGCGACGTCGACCTGGTCCTGCCCGCCGGGCGGTCCGTCGCGGTCGTCGGTGCGACGGGGTCGGGCAAGACGACGATGGCCAAGCTGCTGGTCCGGTTCATGGACCCCACCCGCGGCCAGGTGCTGCTGGACGGCGTCGACCTGCGCCGGATCGCCACCGACGACCTGCGCAGCCGCGTCGTCGTCGTCCCGCAGGAGGGGTTCCTGTTCGACGGCACGCTGCTGGAGAACATCGCCTACGGGCTGCGCGGCCCGGACGCCCAGGCCGCCCCCGACGTCGTCGAGGCGCGGGTCCAGGGGGCGGTCGACGCGCTGGGGCTGACCGACTGGCTCGCCGAGGTGCCGTTCGGGCTGGCCACCGACGTCGGCCAGCGCGGGGAGTCGCTGTCGGCGGGGGAGCGCCAGCTTGTCGCGCTCGCGCGCGCGTACCTGGCCGAGGCCGACCTGCTCGTCCTGGACGAGGCGACGTCCGCGGTGGACCCGGCCACCGAGGTCCGGATCGCCCGCGCGCTGGACTCGCTCACCGCCGGGCGCAGCACCGTGACGATCGCCCACCGGCTGTCCACCGCCGAGGCCGCGGACCTGGTTGTCGTGGTCGACGCCGGACGGGTCGTGGAGGTCGGCCCGCACACCGAGCTCGTCACGGCCGGCGGGCTGTACTCCGCCATGCACGCGTCCTGGGTGTCGCAGACCCGCTGACGCGCGCCCGCAGGCGGTCGGCCGGTCCGGCGCCGCCCGGCACGGCGCGCCGTGGGAGAATCGCGGGCGTGTCCGCCCTGCCACCCCCCGAGTCCCCCGAGCAGCCCCTCGACCCGACCCTGGCCGCGCGCCTGAAGCGCGACGGCGACGGTCTCGTCGCGGCGATCGTCCAGCAGCACGACACCGGCGAGGTGCTCATGCTCGGCTGGATGGACGACGAGGCGCTGCGCCGCACGCTGACGACCGGCCGGGTGACGTTCTGGAGCCGCTCGCGCGGGGAGTACTGGCGCAAGGGGGACACGTCCGGCCACGCCCAGTACGTCACGTCGGTCGCGATCGACTGCGACGGTGACGCGCTGCTCGTGCGCGCGGACCAGGTGGGCGCCGCGTGCCACACCGGCGCCCGGACGTGCTTCCACGCCGGCGGCGAGCTGCCGGCCGTCGTGGGGACGCGCCCGGAGCCGGCCCACGTCCCCCGGGTGGCCGCCCGATGACCGCCGGCAGCGCGCCGGCCCCCGACGTCCGGGCCGACGTGACCGTCGGACCGGACGAGGAGCTCGCGCCCGTCCAGGTGCCCTGGGGTGCGACGTGGCCGGCGCTGGAGGACTTCCGTGGCCTGGCAGTGAGCCGCCGGGTCGTCCCCGTGGTCCGCCGCCTGCTCGCCGACGACGTCACGCCGGTGGGCCTGTACCGCACGCTGGCCGGCGGACGACCGGGCACGTTCGTCCTGGAGTCCGCGGAGAGCGACGGCTCCTGGTCGCGCCACTCGTTCGTCGGCGTGCGCTCGCGGGCCACGCTGACCGTCGCCGACGGCGCCGCGGTCTGGACCGGTGACGTCCCGTCGGGCGTGCCGACCGAGGGGGCGCCGCTGGACGTGCTGCAGCGGACCCTGGAGGTGCTCCGCACGCCGGCGGTGCCCGGGCTCCCGCCGCTGACCGGCGGGCTCGTCGGCGCGCTCGGCTGGGACATCGTGCGGCACTGGGAGCCGACGCTCCCGGCGAAGGCGCCGCGCGAGCTGGACGTCCCCGAGATGACGCTGTGCCTGGCCACCGACCTCGCGGTCGTCGACCACGTCGACGGGTCGGTCTGGCTGATCGCCAACGCGATCAACTTCGACGACACCGACGAGCGCGTGGACGAGGCCCACGCGGACGCGGTGGCGCGGCTCGACGCGATGCAGGCAGCCCTGGGCCGCCCGACGCCCCGGGAGACCGCCGTGCTCGTGCCGGGCCCGGAGCCGGCGCTGGAGTTCCGCTCCACGCGCGAGGAGTTCGAGGCGGCGGTGCGGGCCGGCAAGGAGGCCATCCGGGACGGCGAGGTGTTCCAGGTGGTGCTGTCCCAGCGCCTGGACCTGGACTGCCCGGCGGACCCGCTGGACGTGTACCGCGTGCTGCGGACGATCAACCCCAGCCCGTACATGTACCTGTTCCAGCTGCAGGACGCCGCGGGTCAGGACTTCGCCGTCGTGGGGTCCAGCCCCGAGACGCTGGTCAAGGTGACGTCCGGGCGCGTGGTCACGTTCCCGATCGCGGGGTCCCGGCCGCGCGGCGCCACGCCGGAGGAGGACGTCACGCTGGGGGAGGAGCTGCTGGCCGACCCCAAGGAGCGGGCCGAGCACATCATGCTCGTGGACCTGTCCCGCAACGACCTGGTCAAGGTCTGCGAGCCGACCAGCGTCGAGGTCGTCGAGCTCATGGCGGTCAAGCGGTTCAGCCACATCATGCACATCTGCTCGACGGTCGTCGGCACGCTGCGACCCGGCGCCACCGCGCTCGGCGCCCTGGCGGCGACGTTCCCGGCGGGGACCCTGTCCGGTGCGCCGAAGCCGCGCGCGATGGCGCTGATCGACGAGCTCGAGCCGGCCCGGCGCGGCATCTACGGCGGCACCGCCGGGTACTTCGACTTCGCAGGGAACATGGACATGGCGATCGCCATCCGCACCGCGCTCATCGCCGGCGGACGCGCGAGCGTCCAGGCAGGCGGCGGCATCGTCGCGGACTCGGTCCCGGCGCTGGAGTACGAGGAGTCCCGCAACAAGGCGGCCGCCGCCGTGCGTGCGGTGCAGATCGCGTCCCGCCTGCGGGCGGTGGCGCCGTGAGCGGGGCGACGTCGGCGGGGCGGACGCACCACGGCCCCCACCGCGACGGCCCCCACGGCGACGGCCACCGCAACGGCGACGGCGACGGCCTGCCGGACGACCGGGGTGCCGAGCCGGCCCGCACCGGACGCCGACGGGCGATCCTCACCGTGCTCGCGCTGGCCCTGGTGACGCTGCTGAGCTCCGTGCCGGTGTGGCTGCGCACCGCCGGAACGACCGCCCTGCAGGGCGACGTGCCCGTCACCGTGACGGGGACCCAGGCGGCGCCCGGCATCCCCGCAGCCGCGCTCGTGCTCCTGTCGGCCGGCATCGCGATCGGCCTGGTCGGCCGCGCCGGCCGGTGGGTGCTGGTCGGTGCGGTGGCCCTCAGCGGCGTGCTCGCGACCGTGTCCGCCGTCCTGGTCGCCGCCGGACCGGACGACGTGGCCCGGACGGCCGTCGCCGCCGCGACCGGCGTCGACACGCTCGCCGAGCCGGTCGCGCTCTCGCCGTGGCCGTACGTCGCCGCCGTCGTCGGCCTCGTCGTGCTCGCGGCGGCCGGGTGGCTGGCGTCGACGTCGGGCACCTGGGCGCGTCCCTCCGCGCGCCACGACGTCGCGGCCGGCCCCGCGGCCGTGCCGGACGACGACCAGGCCGCGTGGGACGCGCTGAGCCGGGGGCAGGACCCGAGCTGACGCCCTCACCGGCCGCCGGCCGAGCGTGCGCCCTGCGCCTCGCACCGGCCGTGCCGCGCGGCGCGGCCCCGGGGGTCGGCGCAGGTCCGGGGCGATAGGCTCGGACGCAGGTACCGCAGATGAAAGGCACACGCGCATGGCCGACTACGCCACCACCCGGTCCGAGACCGCCTACCTCCCGCCCAAGGCGCCGCCCACGAACCACGGGCACACCACGGCCGCCTGGACGACCACGGTCCTGGTCATCATCGGCTTCCTGGTCGCCGCCGCCGGCATGGTCACCACGATCGACTGGCTGTTCTGGACCGGCGTGGGCGTCACCGTCGGAGGCGTCCTGCTCGGCAAGATCCTGCAGGTCATGGGCCACGGCCAGGGCGGCGACAAGACGCTCGCGAAGCAGCAGCGCGCAGCCGCGGCCGGCCGCTCCCACTGACCGCCCGCGACACCCGGCGCGTGGCGCCCCGTCGCCCGGCGCCGCCCCGTCGACCTGCGCGGGTCGCACCGGCCCGGTGCCACCGCGTGACGGCGCCCGCCGACCCCCGCCGGACCCCGGCGCACGACCGCTGCGATCTGCCTGACCACCGCTCCACCCCGACCCCCACACCACGGAGGCCTGATGTCGTCCTCGATGAACCCGCCCGACCCGTACGGCACGGGCGACCAGTCGGGGTCGACCCCGTCCGGTGACGCGTCGGGAGGGTCGACGCCGGGGTACGGCTCCCAGCCCTACGGCTCGACGCCGCCGGCCTACGGGTCCACCCCGCCCGCCTACGGGTCCACCCCGCCGGCGTACGGGTCGGACGACCAGGGCCAGTTCGGCTCGCAGGGGTCCTACGGCTCCCAGCCCGCCTACGGGACGCAGTACTCCGGGGGCTACGGGGCGCCGTCCGCGTACGGGCAGGCCGGGTACTACCCCAAGAACAGCCTCGCGGTGTGGTCGCTCGTGCTCGGGATCGTCTCGTTCGTCCTGTCCTGCGGTCTGTTCACCGGCATCCCGGCCATCATCGTCGGGCACCGGGCCCGCACGGCGGTGGCCGAGGGGCAGGCCAACAACGGCGGCATGGCGACCGCCGGGATCGTCCTGGGCTGGATCGCGACGATCCTCAGCCTGCTCGGCGTGATCCTCGTGATCATCCTCATCGCCACCGGCGCGTTCGCCGAGTTCGCCGCGAACAGCACGTCCACCAACCAGACGTTCTGACCCGTGCACGCCAGGCACGACCCGGACGGCCCGGTCCCCCGCGGGGGACCGGGCCGTCCGGCCGTCCGGACGCGGGCCGGTGCCGGGGACGTCCGGCTGCCGGTCGCCGTCGGCCTGGCCGCCCTGGGCGGGGTGGTGGCCCTCGGGCTCTCCGACCCGTACCGGCCCGGCCGGCACCTCGTCTGCCCGCTGCTGGTCCTCACCGGGCTGCTGTGCCCCGCGTGCGGCTCCCAGCGCGCGGTGCACAGCCTGGCCCACGGGGAGCTCGCCGCCGCGTGGGACATGAACCCCCTGCTCGTGGTGCTCGCGCCGGTGGTGCTGGTGGCGTGGGCGCGGTGGCTGCTGCGGCGCGTGGCGCCGGACCGGCGTGGCGCGCCGCGCGTCGGCAGCGGACCGGCCCGGGTGCGGGCGCTGGCCTCCGCCGGGTCGCCGTGGGCCCTGCTCGTCGTCGTCCTGGCGTTCGGGGTGCTGCGCAACGTCCCGGCGCTCGCGCCCGCGCTCGGGCCGTGACGCGGTCCGACGTGCGCCTGACCAGGGACGACGCCTCGGCCGGACCGTGCCGGGGCCGCTGGGCGGGGTCCCGGGCGGCCGCCGGGCGGGGTCCCGGGTGCTGGGCCGTGGTCGGTGTCACACCCGGACGGCTTTACGATGTTGTCCAGCCTGCGGCGGTCCCCACGAAGCTGCACGGGAGTCGGTGGGCGGTTCGCTCCAGGGAGGTGTGGTCACGATGACGGTGCTCGACGAGATCGTTGCGGGAGTCCGGGAGGACCTGGCGGTCCGCGAGGCGGCAACCCCTCTGGACCTGGTGAAGGAGCGCGCCGCGCGCGTCCCCGGCGCCAAGGAGTGCGTGAGCCGGCTGCGCGACGACGAGGCGGTCGCGGTCATCGCCGAGGTCAAGCGCTCCAGCCCCAGCCGCGGACCGCTGGCCACCATCACTGACCCCGCCGCGCTCGCCGCGGAGTACGAGAAGGGCGGCGCGCACTGCATCTCGGTGCTCACCGAGCAGCGCCGCTTCAACGGCTCCCTGGCGGACCTGGACGCCGTCCGCGGGGCGGTCGACATCCCGATCCTGCGCAAGGACTTCGTCGTCAGCCCGTACCAGATCTGGGAGGCGCGGGCGCACGGCGCCGACGTCGTCCTGCTCATCGTGGCGGCGCTGGAGCAGACCGTGCTGACCTCGTTCGTCGAGCGCGTGCACTCCCTGGGCATGACCGCGCTCGTCGAGGTGCACGACACCGAGGAGGTCGCCCGCGCGGCCGACGCCGGCGCGCGGGTCATCGGCGTCAACGCCCGCGACCTCAAGACGCTCGAGGTCGACCGGGACACGTTCGCCCGCGTGGCGCCGTCCATCCCCGCCGGCATCGTCAAGATCGCCGAGTCCGGGGTCCGCGGGCCGCACGACGTCATGGACTTCGCCCGCGCCGGCGCGGACGCCGTCCTGGTCGGCGAGGCCCTCGTGACCGACGACGCCCCGCGCCAGTCGGTCGCCGACCTCGTGGCTGCGGGGGCGCACCCGTCCCTGCGTGCGGTGCGCCGCTGACGCCGACACCGATGGCACGGCGCCGGACGCACACCCACGACTGATCCCATCAGAAGGAGACCACCGGTGGACCACCCCGACCGGTCGATCGCAGACTCGCTCGCCACGCTCGAGGGCCCGTACTTCGGGGACTTCGGCGGCCGCTTCGTGCCCGAGGCGCTCATCGCGGCCCTGGACGAGCTGGACACCGAGTACCAGAAGGCCAAGGTCGACCCCGGCTTCACCGGCGAGCTCGCCCGCCTGCACCGGACGTACACCGGCCGGCCGAGCATCATCACCGAGGTGCCGCGGTTCGCGAAGCACGCGGGCGGTGCCCGGGTCATCCTCAAGCGCGAGGACCTGAACCACACCGGGTCGCACAAGATCAACAACGTGCTGGGCCAGGCGCTGCTCACCAAGCGCATCGGCAAGACGCGCGTCATCGCCGAGACGGGCGCCGGGCAGCACGGCGTCGCCACGGCGACCGCCGCCGCGCTTTTCGACCTGGACTGCGTGATCTACATGGGCGAGGAGGACACCCGCCGGCAGGCGCTCAACGTCGCCCGCATGCGTCTGCTCGGCGCCGAGGTCATCCCGGTGACCACGGGTTCGCGCACGCTCAAGGACGCGATCAACGAGGCGCTGCGCGACTGGGTGACCAACGTCGAGACGACGAACTACGTCTTCGGCACGGTCGCCGGCCCGCACCCGTTCCCGGCCATGGTCCGGGACCTGCAGCGGATCATCGGCGAGGAGGCGCGCGCCCAGGTGCTGGACCTCGTGGGGCGGCTGCCCGACGCCGTCGCGGCGTGCGTCGGCGGCGGGTCGAACGCGATCGGCATCTTCCACGCGTTCCTCGACGACGCGTCCGTGCGGCTGATCGGCCTGGAGGCCGGCGGCGACGGCGTGGAGACCGGGCGGCACGCCGCCACGATCACCGCCGGCGCCCCGGGCGTCCTGCACGGCGCCCGCTCGTTCCTCCTGCAGGACGAGGACGGCCAGACGATCGAGAGCCACTCCATCTCCGCGGGGCTCGACTACCCCGGCGTCGGGCCCGAGCACTCGTGGCTGGCGAGCATCCACCGCGCGGAGTACCGGCCGATCACCGACGCCCAGGCGATGGACGCGTTCAAGGTGATGTGCCGGACGGAGGGGATCATCCCCGCCATCGAGTCCTCCCACGCGCTGGCCGGCGCCATGCAGCTCGGCCGGGAGCTCGGCCCGGACGCGGTGATCCTGGTGAACCTGTCCGGGCGCGGCGACAAGGACGTGGAGACCGCGGCGCGCTGGTTCGGCATGCTGGACGACGACCCGGCGGCCAACGTCGCCGAGATCCCGGGGGAGGAGAAGTGAGCGCCCCCTCGCGGAACCGGTCCGGGGAGCGCCTCGACGCCCTGCGCGCCGAGGGTCGCGCGGCGCTGATCGGCTACCTCCCGGTCGGGTTCCCGGACGTCGCGGGCTCCGTCGCCGCGGCCGTCGCCATGGTCGAGGCCGGCGTCGACGTCATCGAGCTGGGCATCGCGTACTCCGACCCCGTCATGGACGGCCCCGTCATCCAGGACGCCGTAGAGCGCGCCCTGGCGGGCGGCGTGCGGGTCCGCGACGTGTTCGGCGCGGTCGAGGGCATCGCCGCGACCGGTGCGCCGGTGCTGGTCATGAGCTACTTCAACCCGATCCTGCGCTACGGCGTCGACCGCTTCGCGCGCGACCTCGCCGCGGCCGGCGGCGCCGGGATCATCACCCCCGACCTCATCCCGGACGAGGCGGGCGAGTGGATCGCCGCGTCCGACGCGCACGACCTGGACCGGGTGTTCCTGGTCGCGCCGTCCTCCACCCCCGAGCGCCTCACGTCCACCGCGGCCGCCTCGCGCGGCTTCGTCTACGCCGCCTCGACCATGGGGGTCACCGGGGAGCGGACGTCCCTGGGGGACCGGGCCGCCGACCTCGTCGCGGACACCCGCGCGGCCGGCGCCGAGCGGGTCTGCGTCGGTCTCGGGGTGTCCACCGGGCAGCAGGCCGAGCAGGTCGCCGCCTACGCGGACGGCGTCATCGTCGGCTCCGCCTTCGTCGGCCCGCTCGTGCGCGCGTCAGGCCCCGCGCAGGGGCTGGAGGCGGTGGCCGCGGTCGCGGCCGACCTGTCGGCCGGCGTGCGCCGCGCCGTCCGCGTCCCCCGTTGAGGCTCGCGGTCCCGGGGACGGGCCTGCTGCCCGCGGCGATCCCGAGCCCGCCGGAGTCGGTCTGGCACCTGGGCCCGTTCCCGGTGCGCGCGTACGCGCTGGCGATCCTCGCCGGCATCGCGGCCGCCCTGTGGCTGACGACCAGGCGCTGGGTCGCCCGCGGGGGCGGTGACGACACCGTCCTGGAGATCGCCTTCTGGGCCGTGCCGTTCGGCATCGTCGGCGGGCGGGTCTACCACGTGCTCAGCTCGCCGGACGCGTACTTCGGGCCGGGCGGCGACCCCGTGCGGGCCCTGTACGTGTGGGAGGGCGGCCTGGGGATCTGGGGCGCGATCGCCCTCGGCGCGGTCGGTGCCTGGATCGGCTGCCGGCGCCAGGGCGTGCGGCTCGCCCCGTTCGCGGACGCGCTCGCGCCTGGTCTGCTCGTCGCCCAGGCGATCGGCCGGCTGGGCAACTGGTTCAACCAGGAGCTCTTCGGGGGGCCGACGACGCTGCCCTGGGGGCTGGAGATCGACCCCACCGGCGTGACGTTCCCCACGGGGTACGACGCCGGGACGCTGTTCCACCCGACGTTCCTGTACGAGCTGCTGTGGAACCTCGCCGGCGCGGTGCTGATCGTCCGGCTCGACCGCCGCCTCCGGCTGGGCCACGGGCGGGTGTTCTGGCTGTACGTCCTGACCTACACGGTGGGCCGGCTCTGGATCGAGTGGCTGCGGATCGACCCCGCGGAGCAGGTCCTCGGGCTGCGGCTGAACGTCTGGACGTCCCTCATCGTGGGGCTGGTCGCGCTGATATTCTTCCTGGTGCTCGGCCGCCGTCATCCGGGGCGCGAGACGACTCTCGACCTGGACCGACCCCGATCTCGGGGGCCGGCCCGGGACGACCACCAGCAGGCCGCGGAGCCCACCACCTGACGGGTGCACGCGAGCCGGCTGAGACGACGTGCGGGGAGCCTGTTCCCGGCATGTATCGTCGCCACACGCCCGGGCCGACGACGTCCCGCCGTTTCCCCCAGTTCCCCCACCCGCCCCCGTGGCAATCGGGACTCCCTGTGAGGACGGTTTCTATGCCCTCGTCGTCGACGCACTCCGCTGCGCTCGTCGCTCCGCCGCGCCAGGGTCTCTACGACCCCGCGAACGAGCACGACAACTGCGGGGTCGCCTTCGTGGCGACGCTGCGCGGCACGCCCGGACGCGACATCGTCGACGCCGGGCTCACCGCGTTGCTCAACCTCGACCACCGCGGCGCCGTCGGCGCGGAGGCGGACAGCGGTGACGGCGCCGGGATCCTCACCCAGATCCCGGACGCGTTCGTCCGCGACGTCGTCGACGCCGAGCTGCCGCCGGCCGGGTTCTACGCGATCGGGATGGCGTTCCTGCCCGTCGACGAGGCCGGGCAGGCCGCCGCCGTGCGGGCGATCGAGGAGATCGCCGCGGAGGAGAAGCTCGACGTCCTGGCGTGGCGCGACGTGCCGGTCACCGCCGACCTGGTGGGGCCGACCGCGCGGGCGTCCATGCCCGTGTTCCGCCAGCTCGTCGTCGCCGACCCGTCCCGCGAGCTGCACGGCGTCGACCTGGACCGTCGCACCTACCGGCTGCGCAAGCGCACCGAGCACGAGCAGGGCATCTTCTTCGCCTCCCTGTCGGCGCGCACGCTGACCTACAAGGGGATGCTGACGACCGGCCAGCTCGAGCCGTTCTTCCCGGACCTGTCCGACCCGCGCTACGCCAGCGAGCTCGCCCTGGTGCACTCGCGCTTCTCCACCAACACCTTCCCGTCCTGGCCGCTGGCCCAGCCGTTCCGGATGATCGCCCACAACGGGGAGATCAACACCGTCAAGGGCAACCGCAACTGGATGGCCGCCCGCACGTCCACCCTGTCCAGCGACAGGCTCGGGGACCTGGGGCCCCTGCTGCCCGTCGTCAGCGAGGGGTCGAGCGACTCGGCCACCTTCGACGAGGTGCTGGAGCTGCTGCACCTGGGCGGCCGCTCGCTGCCGCACGCGGTGCTGATGATGATCCCCGAGGCGTGGGAGAACCACGCCGAGATGGACCCGGCCCGCCGCGCGTTCTACGAGTACCACTCCACGCTCATGGAGCCGTGGGACGGCCCGGCCTGCCTGAACTTCACCGACGGCACCCTCATCGGGGCGGTCCTGGACCGCAACGGCCTTCGCCCTGGCCGGTACTGGGTCACCGAGGACGGTCTGGTCGTGCTGGCGTCCGAGGCGGGCGTGCTGGACATCGACCCGGCGACCGTGGTGCGCAAGGGCCGGCTGGAGCCCGGCCGGATGTTCCTGGTGGACACCGGCGCGGGCCGCATCGTCGAGGACGACGAGATCAAGGCCCAGCTCGCGGCGCAGCGCCCGTACGCCCAGTGGGTTCGGGAGAACAAGGTCGCGCTGTCCGACCTGCCGGAGCGCGAGCACGTGGCGCACTCCTCGGCGTCGGTCCGCCGCCGCCAGCGGGCGTTCGGCTACACCGAGGAGGACCTCAAGGTCCTGCTCACCCCGATGGCCAACGCCGGCGCGGAGCCGCTGGGCGCGATGGGCGCGGACACGCCGGTCGCCGTCCTGTCCCAGCGCCCGCGGCTGCTGTTCGACTACTTCACGCAGCTGTTCGCCCAGGTCACCAACCCGCCGCTGGACGCCATCCGCGAGGAGCTGGTCACGAGCATCGGCGGGGCCATCGGTCCCGAGCCGAACCTGCTCGACGACGCGCCCGAGCACGCCCGCAAGCTGTTCCTGCCGTTCCCGGTCATCGACAACGACGAGCTGGCCAAGATCGCGCGCGTGCACCGCGACCCGCGGCTGGCCGGCGTGTTCAAGGCGATCACCGTGCGCGGCCTGTACCGGGTCGCGGGCGGAGGTGCGGCGCTCCAGGAGCGCCTGGACGAGATCTTCGCGATCGTCGACCGCGCCGTGGACGACGGCGTCAGCTTCATCGTGCTGTCGGACCGCGACGGCGACGCCGACCGCGCCGCGATCCCGTCGCTGCTCCTGGTCAGCGCGGTCCACCACCACCTGCTGCGCCGTCGCACCCGGACCCGGGTGTCGCTGGTCGTCGAGGCCGGGGACGTGCGCGAGGTGCACCACGTCGCCGCGCTCATCGGCTACGGCGCCGCGGCGGTCAACCCGTACCTGGCCATGGAGTCCGTCGAGGACCTGGCCAAGTCCGGCTACCTCGACGTCACGCCGCCCAAGGCGGTCGCCAACCTCATCAAGGCGCTCGGCAAGGGCGTGCTCAAGGTCATGAGCAAGATGGGGATCTCCACGATCGCCTCCTACCGCGGCGCGCAGGTGTTCGAGGCGCTGGGCCTGTCGGAGGACTTCGTCGGGCGCTACTTCACCGGCACCACCAGCCGGCTGGGCGGCGTCGGGCTCGACGTCATCGCGGCCGAGGTCGCCGCGCGGCACGCCGACGCGTACCCGCGCAGCGGCAATCGCCAGCCGCACCAGCGCCTCGCCGAGGGCGGGGACTACCAGTGGCGCCGGGACGGCGAGGAGCACCTCTTCGACCCCGAGACGGTCTTCCGGCTGCAGCACTCCACGCGGACCCGCCAGTTCGACGTCTTCCGCCAGTACACCCGTCGCGTGGACGACCAGTCCCAGCGCCTGATGACCCTGCGCGGGCTGCTGCAGTTCCGCGACGGCGCGCGACCGGCCATCCCGGTCGACCAGGTGGAGCCGGTCAGCGAGATCGTCAAGCGGTTCAACACCGGCGCGATGTCCTACGGCTCCATCTCGGCCGAGGCGCACGAGACCCTCGCGATCGCGATGAACCGCCTCGGCGGGCGGTCGAACTCCGGCGAGGGCGGGGAGGACCCCGCGCGCCTGCACGACCCCGAGCGCCGCAGCCGGGTCAAGCAGATCGCGTCGGGCCGGTTCGGGGTCACCTCGGACTACCTGACGTCGGCCGACGACCTGCAGATCAAGATGGCGCAGGGTGCCAAGCCCGGTGAGGGCGGGCAGCTGCCCGGCCCGAAGGTGTCCCCGTGGATCGCCGCGACGCGGCACTCCACCCCCGGTGTCGGGCTGATCTCGCCGCCGCCGCACCACGACATCTACTCCATCGAGGACCTCGCCCAGCTGATCCACGACCTGAAGAACTCCAACCCGGCGGCGCGCGTGCACGTCAAGCTGGTCAGCCAGGTGGGCGTGGGGACCGTGGCCACCGGGGTGTCCAAGGCGCACGCCGACGTGGTCCTCATCTCCGGGCACGACGGCGGCACCGGCGCGAGCCCGCTGACGTCCCTCAAGCACGCCGGCGGCCCGTGGGAGATCGGCCTGGCCGACACCCAGCAGACGCTCGTGCTCAACGGCCTGCGGGACCGGATCGTCGTGCAGGTCGACGGGCAGATGAAGACCGGCCGCGACGTCGTGATCGCCGCCCTGCTGGGCGCCGAGGAGTTCGGCTTCGCGACCGCTCCGCTGATCGTCGAGGGCTGCATCATGATGCGGGTGTGCCACCTGGACACCTGTCCGGTGGGCGTCGCCACCCAGAACCCCGAGCTGCGTGCCCGGTTCACCGGCAAGCCGGAGTTCGTGGTGACGTTCTTCGAGTACATCGCCCAGGAGGTGCGCGAGTACCTCGCCGCCCTCGGGTTCCGCAGCGTCGACGAGGCCGTGGGCCGGGTCGACGTGCTGGACGCGCGGCGTGCCATCGCGCACTGGAAGGCGGACGGCCTCGACCTCGGTCCCGTCTTGACCAGGCCGGATGCGGACCCCGCGTCGCTCAAGCAGCGGCGCCGGCAGGAGCACGGCCTGGAGCGGGCGCTGGACAACCAGCTCATCGCGCTGTCGGCCGACGCGCTCGAGCGGGCCGAGCCGGTCCGCGTGGACCTGCCGATCCGCAACGTCAACCGCACCGTCGGCACGATGCTCGGGCACGAGGTGACCAAGCGGTACGGCAGCACCGGGCTGGCCGCCGACACCATCGACGTCACGCTGACCGGCTCGGCCGGCCAGTCCCTCGGCGCGTTCCTGCCCGGCGGCGTGACGCTGCGGCTGTACGGCGACGCCAACGACTACGTCGGCAAGGGCCTGTCCGGCGGCCGGATCGTCGTCCGCCCCGACCGGCACGCCCAGCTCGGCGACGGCGACGTCATCGCGGGCAACGTCATCGGCTACGGCGCGACGTCGGGGGAGATCTTCCTGCGCGGCGTCGTCGGCGAGCGGTTCGGGGTGCGCAACTCCGGGGCCACGCTGGTCGTCGAGGGCGTGGGGGACCACGGCTGCGAGTACATGACCGGCGGCACGGTGCTGGTGCTCGGGCGGACCGGACGCAACTTCGCGGCCGGGATGTCCGGTGGCACCGCCTACGTGCTGGACCTGCGCCCCGGCGCGGTCAACGGGGCCGCCCTCGCGGCCGGCGAGCTGCTGCTCGACCCGCTGGACGACGCCGACCTCGTCACGGTGGAGGCGCTGCTGCGCCGGCACCACGAGGAGACCGGGTCGCCGCTGGCCAACGAGCTGCTGGCCGACACCGCTGCCCTGCGCGCGCGCTTCACGCGCGTGCTGCCCACCGAGTTCGCCCGCATGACCGTCGCGATGGCGCGTGCCGAGGCCGAGGGCCTCGACGCGACCAAGCCCGGCGTGTGGGAGCACATCCTGGAGGTGTCCCGTGGTTGACCACCGCGGTTTCCTGAAGGTGCGGGAGCGCGAGCTCCCCGCCAACCGTCCCGTGCCCATCCGCCTGATGGACTGGCGGGAGGTGCACGAGTACCGCCTGGACAACCCGGACGAGGAGGGCCTGGTCAAGCGGCAGGCCGGGCGCTGCATGGACTGCGGCATCCCGTTCTGCCACCAGGGCTGCCCGCTGGGCAACCTCATCCCGGACTGGAACGACCTGACCCGGCGCGGGCAGTGGGGCGACGCGATCGACCGGCTGCACGCGACCAACAACTTCCCCGAGTTCACCGGTCGGATCTGCCCGGCGCCGTGCGAGTCCGCGTGCGTGCTGGGCATCAACCAGGACCCGGTGACCATCAAGAACGTCGAGGTCACCATCGCCGAGGAGGCGTTCTGGCGTGGGCTGGTGACCCCGCAGGTCCCGGTGCGGCTGACCGGCTTCACGGTCGCCGTCGTCGGCTCCGGCCCGGCCGGCCTGGCCGCCGCCCAGCAGCTGACCCGCGCGGGCCACACCGTCGCGGTCTACGAGCGCGACGACGCCATCGGCGGCCTGCTGCGCTACGGCGTCCCGGACTTCAAGCTCGACAAGGGGGTCATCGACCGCCGGCTGGCGCAGATGTCCGCCGAGGGCACGCGGTTCCGTCCCGGGGTGGAGATCGGCAAGGACATCACCTGGCCGCAGCTGCGCGCCCGGTACGACGCCGTCGTCGTCGCGACCGGCGCCCAGGTCCCGCGCGAGCTGCCGCTGCCCGGTCGCGAGCTGGCCGGCATCCACCCGGCGATGGAGTACCTGCACCAGGCGAACGCCGTCGTGGCCGGCCGGGACGTCCCGGACCAGATCACCGCCCAGGGCAAGCACGTCATCGTCATCGGCGGCGGGGACACGGGGTCGGACTGCGTCGGCACCGCGCTGCGCCAGGGGGCCGCGTCCGTGACCACCCTCGCGATCGGCAAGCAGCCGCCCACCGAGCGTCCCGCGCACCAGCCGTGGCCCATGGACCCGACCGTCTTCGAGGTCTCCACGTCCTACGAGGAGGGCGGCGAGCGCGACTACCTCGCGTCCACCGTGTCGTTCCAGGGGTCCGACGGGCGCGTCACCGCGCTGCGGGTGGCCCGCACGGAGTACCTCCCGGACGGACGACGCGTCCCCGCCGGCGGCACCGAGCGCGACATCCCGGCCGACCTCGTCCTCATCGCGATGGGCTTCACCGGCGCGGAGACCGACACACTTGCGGCCCAGGCCGGCGCAGGGGTCACCCCGCGCGGCGTGGTGGCCCGCAGCGACGACTACGCGACCAACCTGCCGGGGGTCTTCGTCGCCGGGGACGCCGGCCGCGGGCAGTCCCTCATCGTGTGGGCGATCGCCGAGGGCCGCGCCGCCGCGGCGTCGGTCGACGCCTACCTCTCGGGCGGCGAGAGCGAGCTGCCCACCCCCATCACGGCGAGCACCGTCTCGCTGCACCCGTAGCCGGCCGCCGTCGCGAGGGGCCGGGACCGTCCCGGCCCCGCGACGGCGCCCGGACGGACCCTTCCGACGACCCCGACATAGGCTGGAGCCATGCGTAGAGCGAAGATCGTGTGCACCATCGGACCCGCGACCGAGTCCGCCGAGCAGATCCAGGCGCTGGTCGACGCCGGCATGGACGTGGCGCGGCTGAACCGCAGCCACGGCGACACCGAGGTGCACGAGCGGGTGTACAACAACGTGCGCGCCGCGGCGAAGGCCTCGGGCCGGTCCGTGGCCGTGCTCGTCGACCTGCAGGGCCCCAAGATCCGCCTCGGCCGGTTCACCGAGGGCAAGCACGAGCTGGCCGAGGGTGACGTCTTCACGATCACCACCGAGGACGTGCCGGGCACCAAGGAGCTCGTCTCCACCACGCACAAGGGCCTGCCGGGCGACGCGCGTGTCGGCGACCCGCTCCTCATCGACGACGGCCGGGTGCTCGTGCGCGTCACCGCGGTGGAGGGCCCCCGCGTCGTCACCCGCGTCGAGGTCCCCGGCCCCGTCTCCAACAACAAGGGCATCAACCTGCCCGGCGTGGCCGTCTCCGTGCCCGCCATGTCGGACAAGGACGAGTCCGACCTGCGCTGGGCGCTGCAGATCGGCGCCGACCTCATCGCGCTGTCGTTCGTGCGCAGCGCGGCCGACTACGCCGACGTCCGCCGGATCATGGAGGAGGAGGGCCGGGTCATCCCGGTCATCGCCAAGATCGAGAAGCCGCAGGCGGTCGAGAACCTCGTCGAGATCGTCGACGCGTTCGACGGCATCATGGTCGCCCGCGGCGACCTGGGCGTGGAGCTGCCGCTCGAGCAGGTCCCGCTCGTGCAGAAGCGCGCCGTCGAGCTCGCCCGCCGCAACGCCAAGCCGGTCATCGTGGCGACGCAGGTGCTCGAGTCCATGATCTCCGCACCCCGTCCCACCCGGGCCGAGGCGTCGGACTGCGCCAACGCCGTGCTGGACGGGGCGGACGCCGTCATGCTCTCCGGCGAGACCAGCGTGGGCGAGTACCCGATCGAGGCCGTGCGCACGATGGCGCGGATCATCGAGAACACCGAGGAGCTCGGCCGGGAGCGCATGGCGCCGCTCGGCTCGACCCCGCACACCCGCGGTGGCGCGATCACCCGGGCCGCGGCCGAGGTCGGCGAGATCGTCGGCGTGAAGTTCCTCGTGACGTTCACGCAGTCCGGTGACTCCGCGCGCCGCATGTCGCGCCTGCGGTCCCCGATCCCGCTGCTCGCGTTCACCCCGGTCACCACCGTGCGCAACGTGCTCTCGCTGAGCTGGGGCGTGCAGAGCTTCGAGGTGGCCCAGGTCGGCTCCACCGACGAGATGGTGGCTCAGGTCGACCAGACGCTGCGCGCCAACGGCCTGGCCGAGCTGGGCGACTACGTGGTGGTCGTCTCCGGTGCCCCGGTCGGGGTCGCCGGCACGACCAACTCGATCCTCGTGCACAAGATCGGCGAGGAGGCGTCCGGCGCGAAGACCGCCTGACGCACCTGCCGCAGCACGGCGAAGCCCCCGCGACCTCATGGGTCCCGGGGGCTTCGGCCGTCCCGCGTCCGGCGGGCCGTCGGTCGGTGCCGGTCGAGCGCTACTCCGTGGTGCCGAGCTGGGCCGTCTCGCCGGCCTGCTGCGCGGAGTCCTTCTCGCCGGTGGCGCCGTCGGTGCTCAGCGTCCCGCCGGAGCTCTCCAGGTGCGCCCGGACGAACCAGTGGAACAGCTCGAGCTCGGCCAGGTGCGCCACCAGCAGGTCGTGGGTGACGTCGTCGAGGTCGTCGACCTCCTTCGCCGCCTTGCGGTGGTCGGAGATGACGCCCTGGTAGACGACGTCCAGCGCGCCCAGGTGCTCGATCGCGCCGGCGCGGCCGATGGAGTAGTCGTCCCAGCTGCGGGCCGCCACGAGCGCGCCGGGCGTGCCCTGCGGCTCGGCGCCGAGGGTCGCGATGCGCTCGGCGATCGCGTCCACCATGAGGCGCACGGCGTCCACCTGCGGGTCGATCATCTCGTGCACCGCGATGAAGTGCGGTCCGACGACGTTCCAGTGGATGTGCTTGAGCGTCAGCGCAAGGTCGTTGAGGGCGTGCAGCCGGCCCTGCAGGGCGTCGGCGATGGTCGCGGCGTCCTGGGTGCTCAGGCCCGGGACGGTGAACTTCGGGAGATCGGTCATGGCGGTCCTCCGGTCGGTGGATCACGTGCTCAGGTCGGGCCCCCGCGGGGACCCACGGCACCGATCCTTTCCCACCCGGCCGCGCGGCGCCCGTCGGGCCGCCGGGACCGCACCCCTCGCCCACGGGCCCCGTGCGACCGGCCGGGGGCGGCGCCGGGCGCGCCCTGAGGGATGCGGGGCGACGCCGGACGGGGTAGGACAGAGGCCATGACCACGCCCATCCCCGAACCCGCGGACACCGACGCGCACGACGGCGACCTCGTCGAGCCGGAGGGCACCAACGCCGGGGGGATCGCCGACGCCCAGCCCGAGCCCGGCGACGACGTCCGCTCCGGCGGCCACCCCGAGGACGGCCCCCGGTCCCTGGCCGACACCGAGGCCAAGTGGCACCAGCACGAGCTGGCCGGCGAGTCCTGGGACGACCCGGACCGCCTCTGACCGAGGGTCCCACGCCGGTCCGGCACCGGACCTGTCCGGCCTCCACGCGGCCCGGACCCGGGCGGGGCGTCCGCCGGACCGGCGGGTGCCTTGGGTCCGGGCGGCCCATCTGCGTACTCTCGCCCCATGTCTGCGGCCGAGCGGCACCATGCGCGCGTGACCGGCGTCCCGTCGGGGCGGCCCATGGTGTTCGCGCACGGGTTCGGCTGCGACCAGGCGATGTGGCGGTTCGTGGCGCCCGACTTCGAGGTGGACCACCGCGTGGTGGTCTTCGACCACCTGGGTGCCGGGTCGTCGGACCTGCGCGCCTACGACCCCGTCCGGCATGCCTCCCTGGAGGGCTACGCCGACGACGTGGTGGAGCTCTGCCGCGAGCTGGGCCTGACCGACGTGGTGCTCGTGGGGCACTCGGTCAGCGCCATGATCGGCGTGCTCGCCGTGGCGCGTGCTCCGGAGCTGTTCGCGGCGCTGGTGATGGTCTCGCCCTCACCCCGCTACGTCGACGACGTCGACTACGTCGGCGGGATGACCCCGGCGGACATCGACGCGCTGCTGGACTCCATGGACAGCAACTACCTGGGCTGGTCCGCGCAGATGGCGCCGGTGATCGTGGGGCGCCCGGACCGGCCCGAGCTGGGGGAGGAGCTGACGAACAGCTTCTGCCGGACGGACCCCTGGATCGCGCGTCAGTTCGCCGAGGTGACGTTCCGGTCGGACAACCGTGCCGACCTGGACGCCGTGCGGGTGCCGACCCTGGTCCTGCAGTGCCGCGAGGACGCCATCGCACCGCCGCCGGTGGGCGCCTACGTCCACGAGCACGTGCGCGGCAGCACCCTCACGGTGCTCGACACGGTCGGCCACACCCCGCACCTGAGCGCACCCGAGCAGACGATCGCGGCGATCCGCGCGTACCTGGCGGGGCTCGCGTGACCGGCACCCCGCCCACCCAGCGCCCCGACGCCACCGTCCTGCCGGACGAGTCGCTCGCCGAGCTCTACGACGACGCCCCGTGCGGGTACCTGACCATGACGGACGACGGCACGCTCGTCCGGGTCAACGAGACCTTCCTGCGCTGGACCGGCCTGCGCCGCGAGGACCTGGTGGGCCTGCGGCGGTTCTCCGACCTGCTGACCGTCGGCGGCCGGATCTACCACGAGACGCACTACGCGCCGCTGCTGCGCATGCAGGGCCAGGTGCGCGAGGTTGCGCTCGAGGTCGTCCGGGCGGACGGCACGACCCTGCCGGTGCTCGTCAGCGCGGTGCGCCGGTCCGGCGAGGGCCGGGGACCGGACCTGGTCCGGACGACGGTCTTCGACGCGACGCACCGGCGCCGCTACGAGCAGGACCTGCTGGCGGCCCGACGCAGCGCCGAGGCGTCGGAGTCCCGCATGCGCGCCCTGCAGGAGGTCGTCGAGCGGCTCGCGGCGGCCGCGACCTCCACCGAGGTGGTCGACGTGGTGGCCTCCGCCGCCGGGCCGGCGCTGGCGGCCCGCGGCTCGACGGTCTGGCTGACCCGGCCGGGCGCGTCCGGGGCCCCGGACCCCGGTCCCGGCGGTCCCACCAGTCCTGACGGTCCCGACGGTCCCGACGGTGACACGCTCGCGCTGGTCGCGTGGACCGGCGTCGAGCCGCCAGCCGTCCGCCGGATCGGCCTGGACTCCTCGCTCCCGCACGCCGCGGCCGCCCGGGACGGAGAGGTGCACGTGGTGGACCCGCCCGGCGAGGGGACCTGGGCCCTCGGGCTCGAGCCGGTCACCACGACACCCGGGGTGAGCCGGCTCGCACTCGTGCCGCTCGTGGCCCATGGCCGGTCCCTCGGGGTGCTCGCGGTCGAGCTGCCGCCCGGCCGCGACCTGACCGAGACGGCCCAGAGCCTGCTCGGCACCCTCGGCCGCCAGGCGGGGCAGGCGCTCGAGCGCGCCAGCCTGCGCGACAGCGAGGCGGCCGGGGCGCGACGCTCGGCGTTCCTGCTGCGGGCCGCGACCGTGCTGGCGGCCGCGACCGACTTCCGGGACACCCTGGAGCGGCTCGCCGAGGTGGCCGTGCCCGAGCTGGCCGACATCTGCCTCATCGACATCGTCACCGACGCCGGCCCGGTCCGGATGGTCGGTCGGCACGGCGACCCCGCGCTCCAGCCACTGGTCGACGAGGTGGTGCGCGACTACGCGCCGGTGCTGGGCGACGGCTCCCCGGCGGCGCTGGCCCTGGCCGGCGGTGAGGTGCTGTGGCAGCCCCGCGTGGACGTGGAGTGGCTCCGGGGGGCGACCCGCGACCAGCGGCACCTCGACCTCGCGCTCGCGACCGGGTTCGCGGGGTTCGTCGCCGTCCCGCTCCTCGCCGAGGGCCGGATGCTCGGGGTCATCACGTTCGCCGAGGGCCCCGAGCGCCCGGAGTTCACGCGGGAGGACGTCGAGCTCGCGCGTGAGCTGGCGCAGCAGGTGGCGCTGGTCGCGGCCCGCGCGGAGCGGTTCGACGTGGAGTACCGGGCGTCGCACGCCCTGCAGGCGGCCCTGCTGCCGCCGCAGCCCCCGCCGATCCCCGGGCTCGAGCTGGGGGTGCGCTACCTGCCTGCGTCGCTGTACGCGGACGTGGGCGGGGACTTCTACGACGTGCTGCCCCTGGCCGACGGGTCGGTGGCGTTCGCCGTCGGCGACGTCGTCGGGCACGACCTGACCGCGGCCGCCACGATGGGCCAGATCCGCAGCGTCTACCGGGCGCTGATGTCGGACGGCGCCGGGCCCGCGCAGGTCGTGGACCGGCTGCAGGCGAGCTGGCCGGTGCTGGGGCTGGAGCGGATGGCGACCGCGGTGTTCGGCCGGCTCGACCCGGCCACCGGTGAGGTCAGGCTGGCGTCCGCCGGGCACCCGCGTCCGCTGCTGGTGGACGCCGCCGGCGCCCGGCTGCTGCCGGTCGAGGGCACGACGCTGCTCGGTGTGCGGATCGGACCCACGCCGGAGTGGTCGGGGACCGTGCCGCCCGGGGCGACGCTGCTGCTCTACACCGACGGGCTCGTGGAGAAGCGGTCCGAGTCGCTGTCCGTCGGGCTGGACCGGCTGGTGCGCGTGGCGGCGACCGGGCTGGCGCACGACCCCGACTCGCTGTGCGACCTGCTGCTGACCGAGCTCGTCGGGCAGCAGCGCAGCGACGACGTCGCGCTCCTCGCCCTGCGCCGGCCCCTCGTCTGACCACCGCGGCCGACCACCGCGGCGCGGCTGGGGCGCGGGTGGGGCGCGGCCCGTGCCGACCGGTCGTCAGCCGCGCCGGTCCAGCGACCCCCACTCGGGCGAGCGCTGGTCCTCCACCAGCCGCTCGCCCTGCTCGAGCACCGCGTCGTCGACCCAGGCGACGGGGACGGCGTCGACCACCAGCGGCTCGTTGTCCGGCCCGCGGCTGCACTCGCGCCCCCGCAGGATCCACGCCCGCACGCCGGGGCCCCGCAGGTCGCGCAGGTGCCGGTAGTCGTACAGCCGGCGGGCCACCCACAGGTCCAGAGGCCGGTCGCCCCACCACTCCTCCACGCGCAGCGAGTTGGCCGACATCCCGGGCAGCGGGATGCCGGTCAGCGCGTCGCGGCTCCGGCCGAGGGACTGCTCGTCCAGGTCGACGTCCGGGCCCTGCGACCACCGGACGAACAGGTCCTGGGCGTCCCCGCCGTCCTGGCGCACCAGCTCCGCCAGGTCGTCGAGCGTGGAGATCGTGGGCAGCGTCATGCGGGTCCTCCCGGTCGTCTGCGTCCAGGGTGCGCCCGCGCGTCCCGTCGGGCATCCGCGCGCCGTCGAGGCTCCCCGACGCGCGCGGACCGCACACTGGTGCCGTGACACCGCCGGTCCCCGCCGTGACGACACCCACCGTGACGACACCCGACGTGACGACACCCGCCGTGACGACACCCGCCGTCCCGTCGCCCGGGTCCGGCGTCGTCGTCGGGGACGACGGGCTCGCGCGCCCGGCGTGGGCGGCCACCGACCCGCTGCTGCGCGAGTACTACGACACCGAGTGGGGCATGCCGGTCACCGACGAGCGCGGGCTGTTCGAGCGCCTGAGCCTGGAGGCGTTCCAGTCCGGGCTGTCGTGGGCGACGATCCTGCGCAAGCGGCCCGCCTTCCGCGAGGCGTTCGACGGGTTCGACCCCGACGTCGTCGCCGCGTACGACGCCGACGACGTCGCCCGGCTGATGGCCGACGCGGGGATCGTGCGCAACCGGGCGAAGATCCTCGCGACCCTGGCCAACGCGCGCGCGACCGTCGCGCTGCGACCCGACGGCGGGCTGGTGGACCTCGTGTGGTCGTTCCGCCCCGAGCGCACGCCGGCGCCCGCCACGGCGGCCGACGTCCCCACCCGGTCGGCGGAGTCGGTCGCGCTCGCGAAGGAGCTGCGCCGCCGCGGGTTCGCGTTCGTCGGGCCCACGACGATGTTCGCGCTCATGGAGGCGGTCGGGATCGTCGACACGCACCTGCTGGGCAGCCACCGTCGCGGGACGTCCGGGGTGTGGCCGCCCGGCGCCTGACGGCGGCGTGCCCCACCCGCTCCCGCCGCCGCCGAACCGGGTGCTGCCGTGGCGTCAGCCCTCGGCCGGGTCGGCCTCCGCCTCGCGCACCACGCGCTCGCACAGCTCGTGGGTGACCAGGGCGTCGGTCGCGTCCAGGCGGCGACCGGACCGGACGGCGTCCAGGAAGTGCGCGCACATCGCGTCGAACCCGCGCAGCCGGGTCGCCGGCGCCCACCCGTCGCGCCGCACGAGCCGCTCTCCATGGGCGAGGTCGACGACGTCGGCCAGGTCCGTGACCTGCCGCCGGCGCCCGTCGCCGACGACGTCGAGCAGCTCGTGCGCCGTGCCGGCCGTCCAGCTCATGACGCCCACGGCGAGCCGCCCCGACCCGGTGAACTGCACCGCGAGCCGGCGGCAGAGCCCGTCCGGGGTGGTGCGCACCGACACCGTGAGGTCCCCGAGCGAGGACGGCACGAGGAACCGCAGCGTGTCGACGACGTGGATGAAGTCGTCGAACACCATCGCGCGCGCGGGCCCCAGCGGGTGCGCGCGGTGCTTGTGCAGCACGACGACGTCGCGGTCGTCCCAGGTGGCGAGCTCGGCCACCGCGGGCGCGAACCGGCGGTTGAAGCCGACCGTCAGCGACGTCCCGGTGCGCTCGGCGAGCGCCACGAGGTCGCGCGCGGCGCCCGCGTCCGTCGCCAGCGGCTTGTCGACGAGCACGGGGACGCCGGCCCGCAGCAGGGTCCCGGCGATCGCGGGGTGGGTGTCCGACGGGGTGTGCACCAGCGCGGCGTCCAGGCCGGCGTCGACGGCGTCGTCGACGGAGGTGAAGCGGTCCGGCACCCGCAGCGCACCGCCGACGTCGTCCAGCGTCGTGGGGTTGCGGGTCACCAGCACCGGCGTGACGCCGGGGGTGGCCGCGAGGACCGGCAGGTAGGCCTTGCGGGCGATGTCCCCGAGCCCGATGATCCCGACGCGCATGCGTGCCCCGCTCCCTCGGTGGCCGGGGACAGGCGGGTCCTGGCCGGCGGGGACAGGGTAGGTCCCGGCACGCCGTGGCCGGCGCTGGGAGGCGCCGGCACGTCCGGGCAGGTCCGAGCAGGTCCGGGCACGTCCGGGCAGGTCCTTGCCAGGTCGGGCCCCCTCCCTATGCTGGGGAGGGATCGACCGGCCCCCTCCGGGCCGGACATCGCTCCGGTGCCCACGGGTGCCGAGGAGCCACAGCCCTCACGGCGTCGCGGGACGTGGGCGGGCGGTGCGGGCAGCGTGCCCGCCGGGGTGCGCCCGACGAGCGCGGAGAGGTCACCCATGGAGATCAGGCTCGAGCTCGACGCCGGCGTCTCGGCGCTGCACGTGGTGGTCACCGGACGGCTGGACGTCCACAACGCCGCAGCGTTCCAGCAGCTCATGCGCCACCTGCAGCACGCGGGCGGCTCCGGGTTGAGCTGCGACATCCGCAGCACCGTGCTCGGCGACGGCGCGGCACGCTCGGTCGTGGAGAGCGTCCGCCGCCACACCGAGGAGTTCGGCGGCGTCATCATCGACACGAACACCGACGACGCCTTCGAGGCGCTGGTGACCCCACCGGTGGACGACGTCACCGGTCCGCAGCCCGGGCCACCGCCCGCCTGAGCGTCGCCGGCCGCCGGGCGACCGCCTCGCGGGGTGGTCGTGGCCGGCGGATCCGCACAGACTGCCGGTGTGCGGGACGGGACGGGGCGCGCGGGGCCGGGGACGGGTGCCGTGCCGGGGCCGGTGCCGGTGCTCGGCCTGGACGTGGGCAGCACCAACGTCAAGGCCGTCCTGGTGAGCGCCGACGCGGGGGCCGGCACGCTCACGGAGGTCGCCGTCCGTGCAGCCCCGACGCCGGCGGACCCGGACTTCCTCGTGCGCGTCGTCGTCGACCTGGTCCGGGCGGTCCTGGACGGCCACGCCCCGCCGCACGCGGTCGGGATCGCGTCGATGGCCGAGACGGGCGCGGCATTCGGCGCGGACCGCAGCGCGCTCACCCCGCTGCTGCGGTGGGAAAGCCGGCGCGGCACGCGGGACGCGGACGCGCTGACCGGTGACCTCGGCCGCGACGCGCTGTTCGCGGCCACCGGCGTGCGACCCTCGGCGAAGGTGCCGCTGGTGACGTGGGCGTGGCTGCGACGCACCCGGCCCGACGTCTGGCGGCGGACCGCGTGGTGGGCCGGCGCGGCCGACCTCGTGTGCTGGGCGATGACCGGGCGCCTGGTGACCGACCACACGCTGGCCGGACGGACCATGGCCTACCGGCTCCCGGCGTCGGGGGAGTCGCCGCCGGACGGGTTCGACCCCGACCTGCTCGCCGCCGTGGGGCTGCGACCCGAGCAGCTGCCGGTCGTGGCCCGTCCCGGCGAGGCGGCCGGCGTCGTCGTGCACCCGGACCTCGTCGCGGCCGGGCTCGCCGCCGGGACGCCGGTGGTCGTCGCCGGCCACGACCACCCGGTCGGCTCCTGGGCCGCCGGGATGCGCGCGCCGGGGGACCGCGCGGACTCCGTGGGGACCGCGGAGGCGGTGACGACCGTGCTCGGGGGACCGGTCGACCGGGCCGCGGTGGCCGCGCAGGGCATGAGCCTCGTGCGCACGGTGACCGGCGCGCACGAGGCGGTGGTGTCCGGCTCACCCGCGGCCGGCGGGATGGTCCGGTGGTGGCTGGAGACCGTCCTGCCCGGGCGGACCGTCTCGGACGCGCTGGCGGCGGCGCTCCCTGGCGGGGACGCGCTGCCGGCTGCCCCGACCGGCCTGCTCGTGCTGCCGTACCCGTCCGGGCGTCAGTCACCGGTCCCGGACCCGGCCGCCCGGGTGCGGGTGCTCGACGACGGCGACCGGGACGTCACCGGGCGGGTGCTCGCCCCCGTCCCGGGGACCGGTGTCCCGGCCGGGGCAGCGCGGTCGACGGTGGCGATGCTCGAGGGCCTGGCCCTGCAGGCGCGGTGGATGCTGGACGTCCAGCAGCGCCTGGCCCGCGCCGGGACGGGGGACCCGGGTGGCGACCCGCGCGGTGGCCCGGTGCGGCCGCTGCTCGTCCTGGGCGGCGCCGGGGCGACCAGCACCGTGTGGATGCACCTCAAGGCGGCCGTGACCGCGGCCGACGTCCACCTCGTGACCGCCGCCGAGCCCGTCGCCACCGGCGCCGCCCTGCTCGCCGCCGAGCGGCTGGGGCTCGTTCCGGCAGGCGCCCTGCGCCTGCCGGTGCAGGTGCTCCCGCGTCCGGTCGACGCCGGGCCCTACGACGCCGTCGCCGAGCGCTTCGTCCGCGCCGCGACCGGCCCCGCGGCGACCGGACCCGCACGACCCGACGGGACCCGATGACCGGACCCACCCGGTTCCGGTTCCGGTGCCCACGCCCCCGCCGGCTCCGGCGCCGACCCTCGACGCGATCGCCCGGCCGTCCGGAAGCCCCGGCCCCGCTCGCGGAGCGGGCGCCGGCCGGCACCGGCGCCCGGCGTGTCCGAATCGTGTCGTTGCCCGCGGTTGACCGCCGTAGGAGGTGTGGTTACGTTCTCAGCGGGCGATGACGCCAGCTTCGGACACGGTCCCGGCGCGCCAGAGCGCAGGTCGGACCGTTCTCCGGTGAAGATGGCGCGCAACTCGTGAGCCGCGTCCGACCGGACCGGTGAACACCTCAGGGGCTCCCGACGGGGCCCTTCACACCGGCTGGAGACGATGCAATGAAGAGAGCACCTTGGCGTTGGTCCGCCCTCACCGTCGCCGCGGGTCTCGCGCTCACCGGTTGTGCGTCCGGGACGGGCAGCGAGGCGAGCGACGAGACCGAGTTCGACTCGGCGGCGGACGTGAGCGGCGAGCTGTCGATCATGGGGTTCGGCGCGGGGGACGAGATCGGCGAGGTGCGCCTCGACGAGGCGAAGGCCGCGATGCCCGACGTCGACGTCCAGCTCGTCGAGGGCGACCTCGACATCCAGCAGTTCCTGTCCGCGGTGGCCGCGGGCGACCCGCCGGAGATCGTCTACGCCAACCGCGACCAGATCGGCACCTTCGCCTCCCGCGGGGCGATCGTCCCGCTGGACAGCTGCATCGAGGGCGAGGGGATCGACACCTCGCAGTACCGCGAGAGCGCGCTGAACCAGGTCACCTTCGACGACCAGGTGTACGGCATCCCGGAGTTCAACGGGATCATCGTCACGATGGCGAACGCGAACCTGCTGTCCGCCGCGGGCCTGACCATCGAGGACGTCAACGGGTCCGACTGGGACGCGATGACGGCCGCCACCCAGGCCATGACCGTCGGCAACGGCGGGAGCCTGCAGACCATCGGCGTCGACAGCAAGCTGCCGGAGTTCCTGCCGCTGTGGGCCAAGGCCAACGGGGTCGACCTGCTCTCCGAGGACGGGCGCACCGCGAACGTCAACGACCCCAAGGTCGTCGAGGCGCTCGAGTGGGCCGTCGACATCTACGACCGGCAGGGCGGCTTCAGCGCGGTGAAGGCGTACCGCGACACCGCCGACTTCTTCGGCGCCGAGAACCAGTTCGCGACGAACACCCTCGGCGCGATGCCGATGGAGCACTGGTACATCAACGTGCTGAACGAGAACTCCCCGACCGCCCCGATGGCCTTCGACACCGTCAAGGACCGCGAGGGCAACACGCTGTCCTACGCGACCGGCTCGGCGTGGGCCATCCCGGCCGACAGCGCCAACCCCGAGGCGGCCTGCCGGCTGATGAAGGTCATCACGCAGACCGACTCGTGGCTCAAGGCCGCGCAGGCCCGCGTGGACCTGCGCGCCGAGAGCGGCCAGCTGTTCACCGGTCTGCTGACCGGCAACCAGGACGCGGACGAGCAGATCCGCGAGATGGTCCCGGCGGACGCCCCGGAGCCGTGGATCTCCGCGATCAACGCGATGTACGAGGCGAACGACGCCGCGTTCTCGCTGCCCGCCAACCCGGCCGACGCCGAGTTCAAGACGGCCTGGCAGGACGCGGTGAACCGGGTCCTCAACGGCCAGGCGAGCGCGCAGGAGTCCCTCGACCAGGGGCAGCAGGAGGCGCAGGACGCGCTCGACGAGGCGTGGGCCACCTGGGACGACGAGCAGGGATAGGTCGTGGCCGCCACGACGCAGACGCCGCCTGACGCGCTCGGCACCAGCCGGGCGCGTCAGGCGCAGCGCAGGAACACGCGCCGCGACACCCGCGCGGCCCTGCTGTTCATCAGCCCCTGGCTCGTCGGGTTCCTCGTCCTGACCCTGTGGCCGGTGCTCTACAGCGGCTACCTGTCGCTCACCGACTACGACGTCTTCAACGCCCCGAACTTCGTGGGTCTGGAGAACTACCGCACGCTGTTCTCCGACGAGACGGCCCGGCTGGCCATCGGCAACACCTTCTACTTCGCGATCATCCAGGTGCCGCTGCAGGTCCTCGTGTCGCTGGCCCTGGCCCTGCTGCTGAACCAGGCGGGACGCTCGTCGGGCTTCTTCCGGACGGCGTTCTTCCTCCCGCGCATGACGCCCCCGGTCGCCATCGGCGTCCTGCTCCTGCTGCTGTTCAACGGCCAGAGCGGCCTGATCAACAGGGTGCTCGGCCTCGTCGGGATCGACGGTCCGGCGTGGACCACCGACCCGAACTGGATCAAGCCCGGGCTCATCCTCATGAGCCTGTGGTCGGTCGGCTCCTCGGTCATCATCCTGCTGGCCGCGCTGCGCAACGTGCCCGCCGAGCTCTACGACTCCGCGAAGGTCGACGGCGCGAACTTCTGGCAGAAGACCACGCTGATCACCGTCCCGATGATCAGCGGTGCGCTGTTCTTCGTCTTCATCATCAACTCGATCGACGCGCTGCAGTCCTTCACCGAGGCGTACACCGCGTACTTCGGCTCGGGGAACACGACGTACAGCAACGACGCGGCGCTGTTCTACTCGATCTACCTGTTCCGCGAGGCTTTCGAGTTCCTCAACATGGGCTACGCCTCCGCGCTCGCCTGGGTGCTGTTCGTGATCATCCTCGTCATCACGCTCGTCCAGCTGCGGGTCTCCAAGCGCTTCGTCTACTACGAGGGGGAGCAGCGATGACCGCGAGCATCGAGAGCGAGGCCCAGCAGCGCGACAACGTGGGGCGCGCCGCCGTGGTCGCGAACGCGGGCGGCGTGCGACGGGACCGCAGCAAGCGGATCACACCCGGGCGCGTCCTGGTGCTGCTCGCGCTGAGCGCCTGCACGGTCGTCTTCATCTACCCGTTCGTGTGGCTCGTCTCGGCCTCGTTCAAGACCCGCGCCGAGGTGTTCGACAACCGGCTCATCCCGAAGACCTTCACGTTGGACAACTACGTGCAGGTCTGGCAGGAGGCGCCGATGCTGCTGTGGCTCGGCAACACCCTGCTGGTCACGGTGCTGGCCGCGCTCACGGTGACGATCTCCAGCTCGCTGGTCGCCTGGGGGTTCTCGTACTTCCGGTGGCCCGGCCGCAACGCCGTGTTCGGGCTCGTGCTGGCGACGATGATGCTGCCCGGCGCGGTGACGATGATCCCGACGTTCCTCATCTGGAACGCGCTGGGCCTCACCGGGACGCTGTACCCGCTGTGGGCCGGGAACCTGTTCGGCAGCGCGTTCTACATCTTCCTGCTGCGTCAGTTCTTCCTCGGGCTCCCGCGCGAGCTGTTCGAGGCGGCGCGCATCGACGGGGCGAACAACTGGCGGATCTTCGCCCAGATCGCCCTGCCGCTCACCAAGCCGGCGATCGTCGTGACCCTCCTGTTCGAGTTCCAGGCGGCGTGGACCGACCTCATGCGTCCGCTCATCTACCTGCGCGACCCGGAGACCTTCACGATCCCGCGCGGCCTGAAGACGCTCGTGGACCAGTTCGGGTTCGGCGGGGAGTTCCGCTGGGAGATCATCGTCACGGCCGGCGTCCTCACGACCCTGCCGATGGTGATCCTGTTCTTCCTCGGGCAGAAGCACTTCGTCGAGGGCATCGCCACGACCGGGAGCAAGGGCTGACGGCGGGCTGACGGCCGGCCGGCTGGACAGGGCCGGGCCGGTTCGGGCCGGGCCGGTTCGTGGTCCAGGGACGGGGGACGTTGGCGTGCAGGTCACCAGCGCGCGACCGGGGACGGTGACCGTGACGGCACCCGCCTACCTCCTCGAGGTCCGCGCGAACCCGCCCCGGGCGATCCTGGCCGACCCGGACGGGCGGCTGTGGTCGCACCTGAGCCTGCTGGCCTCGGTGGACCGGACCGACGTCGCCGACGAGTCGCTGGGTCCGGCGGTGCCGGTCGTCGTCCGCGCGGACGACGGCTCGGACGCGGTGGACGTCCTGCTGACGACGCGGAGCAGCGCCTGGGACGCCCGGACGGTGCGGCTGCGGTGCCTGCCGGACCGCATCGAGCTCCAGGTGACGGTCCGGGGGCACGGCGTGCTCGCCGAGACGCGCCTGCTCGGGGGACGGGCGGTCCTGCTGTCCGGCGCCTGCGGCAGCTTCCGGTCCTCGATCGAGTACCTGTCGGTCTTCGACCCGACGCCCACCGAGCCCGTCCAGGTCGTCCGCCCGGCCGCGTCCGCGGTGAGCCTCGGCGTCGTCGGCGACGCCACCGCCGGCCGGCTGAACGCCGTCTTCTCCCCGCCACCCCTGTGCCTGGTGCTCGGTCGGGGGCCCGCAGGCGGCCCCACGTCGGTCCCGGACGGCGGGTGGCTCGCGGTCGGGGTGGTCGCGCCCGTGGCCGACCTGACCTTCACCACCCTGCGGTACGCCCCGCTGGACGGCGGCTTCCACCTCGAGCTCGACTACGACGGCCACACCCGGGTGGACGGCGAGCTGACCACCCCGGCGCTCGTCCTGCGACCCGCCGCGGACCCGTGGACCGCCCTGCGCGACCACCGCGCGGACCACGTCGCGCGCGGGTTCGCGGCGGACGGTCCGCAGCACCCAGCGGCGCGCTGGTGGTCCGAGCCCATCTTCTGCGGCTGGGGAGCCCAGTGCGCCCGGGCGCCGATGCCCGGCGAGCCGCCGAGCCACCCGTACTCTCTGCAGGACCTGGGCCCGGCCGTCCCGCCGCCCGGCCTGCCGATCGCCCCGGACCTGGCCCGCCAGGACGTCTACGACGAGCTGCTGGGCCACCTCGCCGCCCACGGCGTCGTGCCCGGCACGATCGTGGTCGACGACCGCTGGCAGGACCGGTACGGCACCGCGGAGCCGGACCTCGACCGCTGGCCGGACCTGCGGGGCTGGATCGCCGACCGCCATGCCGCGGGTCAGCGGGTGCTGCTGTGGTGGAAGGCCTGGGACTGCACCGGTCTCCCGGCCGAGGAGTGCGTGACCGACGTGACCGGTCGCCCGGTCTGCGTCGACCCGGGGAACCCGGTGCACCGCCGGACCCTCGCCCGGACCGTCGCGCGCCTGCTGGGCCCGGACGGGCTGGACGCGGACGGCCTCAAGGTCGACTTCACCCAGCGGGCGCCCGCGGGGCGCTCGCTGCGGGCGCACACCGACACGGAGCCGGGCGCGGCACGCCACCCGGTCTGGGGGATCGCGGGGGTGCACACCTTGCTCGACGCCCTCTACCGGGCGGCCAAGGGCACCAAGCCGGACGCCCTGGTCGTGACGCACACCCCGCACCCGGGGTTCGCCGACGTGTGCGACATGGTGCGGCTGAACGACGTGCTGGAGCGCAACCCGCTGCAGGGCCCGGTGGCGGTCGCGGACCAGCTCCGGTTCCGGCACAGGGTCGCGACCGCGGCGCTGCCCGGGCACCTCGTCGACACCGACCAGTGGCCCATGCCGACCCGGTCGCAGTGGCGCGACTACGTGCGCGCGCAGGCCGGGCTCGGGGTCCCGGCGCTGTACTACGCCGAGCGCATCGACCGGACGGGGGAGCCGCTGACCGACGACGACCTCGCGCTGGTCGCCCGGACCTGGGCGCAGTACCGGGCCGGCCTCACCCGCACCGCCGGTCCCGCACCACAGGGCGTGCGGCCGTGACCCTCTCCGCGGACGTCGTCGTGCACGGGGCGACCTTCGCCGGGGTGTGCGCCGCGGTGGCCGCCGCCGGCGCCGGGGCCAGCGTCGTGCTGCTGGAGCCCGGACGGCACGTCGGCGGGATGACGTCCGGGGGGCTGGGCTACACCGACCTGGGGGACCTGCGCGTGGTCGGCGGGATGCCGGCCCGCTTCCGGCAGGAGGTCGCCGACAGCTACGGCGTCCCGGTCGGGACCTACGCGGGCCCCGAGCCGCACGTCGCCGAGGAGGTCCTCACCCGATGGCTCGACCGCGCCGGCGTGGACGTCCGGTTCGGGCAGCGGGTGGTCGCCGTCGACGTGCGGGACGCGCGGATCGAGGAGCTCACGACGGTCACCGGGGAGCGCGTCGGGGCGGGCGTCGTCGT
Organism: Cellulomonas aerilata; assembly: GCF_007991755.1. GTDB lineage: Bacteria > Actinomycetota > Actinomycetes > Actinomycetales > Cellulomonadaceae > Pengzhenrongella > Pengzhenrongella aerilata. Next base: position 139,543 of record NZ_BJYY01000019.1, read on the forward strand.
GGACGCGGGCTACGAGGGCGACGTCATGGCGCTGGCCGGTGTGCCCTACGCCGTCGGCCGCGAGGACCGCGCGCTGCACGGGGAGCGGTTCGCCGGCCGGCAGGAGCTCGCCCCGGGCAGGCACGCCATGCCGCCGTGGGTCTCCCCGTTCGCGGACGACCCGCCGCCCGGGGTCGTCGGTCGGGTGCTGCCGCAGGTCAGGCCGGGGCCGATGGTCGACGTCGGGCGCGGCGACGGCGGGGTGATGTCGTACGGGTACCGGGTGTGCCTGACCACTGCGGCCGACCGGCTGCCGTTCGAGCGTCGTGCGGGCTACGACGAGGAGTACTGGGAGCTGGGACGCCGGCTGTTCGCGCAGTGGCGCCGGACCGGCACCGAGGTCGTCGCCGGGCAGCTGCTGGGGCTGGAGCCGAACCTGCCGCACGGCAAGTGCGACGCGAACTCCCTCGGGCCGCTGTCCCTCAGCGTGCTCGACGGCGCCGCGTGGGAGTACCCGGAGGCGTCGCCCGGGCGGCGCGACGAGCTCCGCCGGCACCACCTGCACCACGCGCAGGACCTCCTGTGGTTCCTGTCGCACGACCCGGCCGTGCCGGCCCACGTCCGCGCCGAGGTGCAGCGGTGGGGGCTGCCGCGCGACGAGTTCGCGGACACCGGCCACCTGCCGCACCAGCTGTACGTGCGCGAGGCGCGCCGCATGCTCGGCGAGCGGGTGCTCACCGAGCACGACGTCGTGGCCGGCCGCCGGCAGCACGACGTCGTCGCGCTCGGGTCGTACAACCTCGACGTGCGCGAGGTGCAGCGCACCTGGCGGTGGGTGCACGAGTTCGACGGTCCGACGCCGACGGTGGTCACGGAGGGGTACCTGTCGGTGCCCGTGCCGCCGTACGCGATCGGGTACCGGTCGATCGTGCCGCGGTACGACGACTGCACGAACCTGCTGGTGCCGGTGTGCCTGTCGGCCTCGCACGTCGCGTTCTCGTCGGTCCGGATGGAGGTGCAGTACGGCATGCTCGGGCACGCGGCCGGTCTTGCCGCCGCCGCAGCCGTCGCTGGCGGCCGGGCGGTGCAGGCCGTCGACGTCGCGACCCTGCAGGACCGCCTGCGCGACGCCGGTCAGGTCCTCGCCCTCTGACGGGCCGGCCGGCGCACCACCTCCGCCCGTCCGCGTCCATGTCGACGCTGCCCGCCACGGCTGTTTCCTGACCATGTGCTGGGATCGATGTCAGGTCGATGTAGGCGACAGAAGTGCCACCCGCACGCGAGAAGCGGGACGGGGGACCACCTGGGCCTGGGATCGATATCATGCGGTCATGGACCATCCAGTGTCGGAGGTCGCACCGGGCGTCTTCCGCGTCCGGGACACGTGCAACGTCTACGTCATCCGCGCCGCCGGTGGGCGCACCGGGATCGCGGTGGACTTCGGCTCGGGCGTGGTGCTCGAGCACCTCGCCGAGATGGGCGTCGACCGGCTCACCGACGTGCTGATGACCCACCACCACCGGGACCAGGGCCAGGGGCTGCCGCTGGCCGCCGCGGCAGGCATCCGGATCCACGTGCCGCCGGTGGAGCGGGACCTGTTCGCCGCCGTCGACGAGATGTGGCGCACCCGCCCCCTCGTCAACGACTACAACCTGCGCCAGGACCGGTTCTCCCTGCTCGACCCGGTCCCGGTGGCCGACGTCGTGCCGGAGTACCGCACGCGCACCTACGGGGGCGTGCCGGTGCTCGTGCTGCCGACGCCCGGGCACACCGTCGGGTCGGTGACCTACCTGGTCGAGCGGGACAGCGAGCGGCTGGCGTTCAGCGGGGACCTCATCTACGGCCCCGGCAAGGTGTGGTCCCTGGCGGCGACGCAGTGGTCGTACACCGAGAACGAGGGCCCGGCCATGACCGTCATGAGCTGCTACGTGCTCATGGACCGGCACGTCTCGCGGCTGCTGCCCTCGCACGGGGAGGTGATGGAGGACCCGCAGCACAGCCTCGGGCTGCTCGCCCAGCGCCTGCGCGCGTACGTCGACTCCCGCCGGCCGTACCCGTGGGACCTGCAGACCCGCCTCGTCGACCCGTACGTCGAGGTCACCCCGCACCTGCTGTGGAACCGCACGAGCCTGGCGTGCAGCTACGTGCTGGTGTCCCGGACGGGCGCGGCGATGATGATCGACTTCGGCTACGACGTGACCACCGGCCTGCCGCCCGGCGCGGACCGCGCGGCCCGCCGGCCCTGGCTCGCGTCGCTGCCGGCGCTGCGGCGCAGGCACGGGGTGACGTCCGTCGAGGTCGCCCTGCCCACGCACTACCACGACGACCACGTCGCCGGCCTGAACCTGCTGCGCGAGGTCGAGGGCACCGAGATCTGGTCCCCGGAGAACGTCGCGCCGATCCTGGCCGACCCCATGCGCTACGACCTGCCGTGCCAGTGGTACGACCCCATCCCGTCCGACCGGGTGCTGCCGCTGGGAGGGACGTTCCGCTGGCACGAGTACGAGATCACCGTGCACGAGCTGCCCGGGCACACGCTGTACGCCGCGGCGTTCGAGCTCGAGGTCGACGGCGTGCGGGTGCTGGTGACCGGGGACCAGCAGGAGGGGCTCGGCATCCCCGGGCAGCGCCGGGACGTCCTCAACTACCAGTACCGCAACATCGTCCGGCTCGACGACTACCGGCGCAGCGCCGCGCTCTACCACCGGATCGCCCCCGGCGTGATCGTGACCGGGCACTGGGAGCCGCGGTGGGTCGAGCCCGGGTACCTGGCCATGCTCACCGACGAGGCGGAGGAGTTCGTCGCGCTGCACGAGGCGCTGCTGCCCGGCGGCACCCTCGACCTCGGGATGGACGGCGTCCTGGCGCGCGTGGCCCCGTACCTGTCCCAGGTGCCCGCGGCGCAGACGGCCCGGTTCACCGTGTCGGTGCGCAACCCCACGACGGAGGAGCAGAAGGCCACCGTGCGTCCGGTGCTGCCGACCGGGTGGCGGGCCGAGCCGGACGTCGCGGTCGTCCCGCTCCCGGGGGGCGGTGCCGTGGACGTCGACTTCGACGTCGCCGTCGGGCACAGCCCGCAGCGTCGGGCGCGGGTGGCGGTCGACGTCCGGATCGGGGAGCTGCACCTGGGGCAGCACGCCGAGGCGCTGGTCGACGTCGTGGACGCGGGCTAGGGGGCCGCGGTGGACGGTGCGACCTCCACGGGCACGGCCCACGGGCCGGCGACGTCGTACGCGGCGGCGGACGGCCCCCGGGTCGGTCCGGCGACCGGCACGTCGACCGGGACGTCGACCGGCCCCTCGGCCGGCGCCTCCAACGGCACGGGGTCGGACCCCGTGCCCGCCCGGGACGGCGCCGCCCCCGGGCCGGTGCGCCGGGCGACGATCAAGGACGTCGCCGAGGCCGCCGGGGTCTCCCGGTCGACCGCGTCGCGCGCGCTCACCGGACGCGGGTACGTCGGCCTCGGGGTGCGCGAGCGGGTGCAGCACGCGGCGGAGGGGCTGGGCTACGTGCCCGACGCCACGGCCCGGCACCTCAAGCAGCAGGTGTCCCGGTCCATCGGGGTGCTGGTGTCGGACCTGCGCAACTCGTTCTACGCCGACCTCGCGGCGGGCATCAGCCAGCAGGCCCGGCGCCGGGGCTACACGATGATGCTGGCCGACGACAACGGCAGCGCCGCGGACGAGGTCGCGGCCGCGGAGCGGTTCGTCGCGCTGCGGGTCGCGGGGGTCGTGGTCACCCCGGTCGCCCCGGACGTCGTCGCCTACCTCTCCCGGCACCGCGTGCCGCTCGTCGAGGTGGACCGGCAGTTCGGCGAGGGCGCCTCCGACGCCGTCCTGGTGGACAACAAGCACGCGTCCCGCCGGGTGACCGAGCACCTCATCGGCCTGGGGCACCGCCGGATCGCCCTGCTCATCGACGAGATGGAGTGGACCACCGGGCGGGAGCGGCACGCGGGCTACGAGGAGGCGTGCCGCGCGGCGGGGCTGCCCCTCGAGGAGTCGCTGGTCGTCGCGGCGCGGTGGGACGCCGGGGCCGCCCGGGCCGCGGCCGCCGACCTGCTGCGCCGACCGGACCCGCCGACCGCGATCTTCGCCGCCAACAACCTCCTCGCCGAGGCGGTGTGGCGGGCGGCCGCGGACCTGGGCGTCCGGCTGCCCGACGACCTGAGCCTCGCGTCGTTCGACGACGCCCCGTGGATGAGCATGGTGACGCCGCAGGTCACCGCCGTGGAGCAGGACGCGGTGGCGCTGGGCGAGACCGCCGTGACCCGGCTGCTCGAGCGCATCGAGGCCGCGCAGGCGCCGCCGCGCACGGTGATGCTGGGCGCGCGCGTCCTCCAGCGCGGGTCGACGGGGCCCCCGCCGGCACGGGCGGCCGTGAGGTCGGGCAGCGCGGGGGCGGGGGCATGACCGCGGACCCGCCCCCGGACGCTCCGACCCCGGCCCGGCGTCCCGCCGCGACCCCGGACCGCACGCTGCACATGGTCGGCCACGCGCACCTGGACCCGGTGTGGCTGTGGCCGTGGCAGGAGGGCTACGCCGAGGCGCGGGCGACGTTCTGGTCCGCGATCCACCGCATGGACGAGTACCCGGACTTCGTGTTCACGTCCGACCAGGTCGTGCTGCTGTCCTGGGTGGAGGAGTCCGACCCCGAGCTGTTCGCGCGCATCCGCGAGCGGGTCGCCGAGGGCCGCTGGCAGCTCGTCGGCGGGTGGTGGGTCGAGCCGGACTGCAACCTGCCGGCGGGGGAGTCGTTCGTCCGGCAGGGGCTGTACGGCCAGCGCCACCTGCGCGAGCGGCTCGGGGTCACCGCGACCGTCGGCATGAACGCGGACCCGTTCGGCCACCACGCGATGCTGCCCCAGATCCTGCGCCTGCAGGGCATGGACTCCTACGTCTTCCTGCGCCCCGGACCGCACGAGGGTCCGCTGGTCGGGACCGCGTTCTGGTGGCAGTCGCCGGACGGCTCCCGCGTGCTGGGGTACCGCATCCCGTACGAGTACGGCAGCCCGCCGGGCGACGTGTCCGGCCAGACCGACAAGTCGCTGGGGGCCCTCGACCAGAGCCTGGGCGACCTCATGGTCTTCTACGGCGTCGGCGACCACGGCGGGGGCCCCACCCGGGCGAACATCGAGTCGGTCCACCGCTACGACCGGATGGGCTCCTTCGGGCGGATGACCCTGTCCCACCCGCGCCGGTACCTCGACGGGCTGCTCGCCCGGGAGGCGCAGGCTCCCACGCTGCCGGTGTGGCGCGGTGACCTGCAGCGGCACGCGGCGGGCTGCTACTCGGCGCACTCGGGCATCAAGGCGTGGCAGCGCCGGGCGCAGGCGGCCCTGCTGTCCGCGGAGCGGTGGGCCGCGGTCGGGGCGCTCGCTCACGGCCTGCCCTATCCCCGGGACGACCTGGGCCGCGCCTGGAAGGCCGTGCTGTTCAACCAGTTCCACGACGTCCTGCCCGGCTCCGCGATCGAGCCCGCGTACGACGACGCGCGCGACCAGCTCGGCGAGGCGGTGGCCGTCGCCAAGCGGGTGATCAACCGGGTGCACAACGTCCTGGCGCGGCAGGTCGACATCGCGCTGGTGGAGGGCACGCAGCCGGTGCTCGTCCTGAACCCGCACCCCTGGCCGGTCACCGCGCACGTGGAGCTGCAGTACGGGTCCCAGCCCACCGGCGTGCACGTCGTGGACGCCGACGGCCGGGTCGCGGTGTCCCAGCGGACGCAATCCGTGGCGACCACGGACGACCGGGGGCGGGCGGCCGTCGTCCTCGAGGCGCACCTGCCCCCGTTCGGGTACCGCCTGTACCGGCTGGTGGCCGGGGCGGCGCCGTCTTCCGCCGGGCCGAGCGCGGAGCCGGCCGGCACCCTGCTCGCGAGCGGGACGGTCCTGGAGAACGACGTCCTGCGGGTCGAGGTGGACCCGGCGACCGGCTGGCTGACCTCCCTGCGGGACAAGCGCACCGGCGCCGACCTGGTCGCCGGGGCCCGCGGGGAGCACACGCAGGTGAGCGCCGACCCGACCGACACCTGGGGGCACCGGGTCGTCTCCTACGCGTGGCCCGGCGCCGCGATGCGGACCACCCGGGTGGTGCTGCGCGAGAGCGGCCCGCTGCGTGCGGTGCTCCGGGTCGAGCGGGAGTGGGGCCGCTCGACCCTCGTGGAGGAGCTGGTCCTCGGGCACCGCAGCGACAGCCTCGAGGTCCGGGTCACCCTCGACTGGCGGGAGAGGGCGCACCTGCTCAAGCTCCGGTTCCCCGTCGCCCTCGACGAGCCGGTCAGCACGTACGAGATCCCGTTCGGCACCCTCGAGCACCCCGTGGACGGCGCGGAGAACCCGGCGCAGTCGTGGGTCGACGTCAGCGGGTCGGTGAGCGGGTCGCCGGACGGGCGGCGCGCGGGCCTGGCCCTGGTGAACGACGCGAAGCACGGCTACGACGTCCTGCCGGCCGACCCTTCGCCCGGGCCGACCGCGAGCATCGGCCTGACCGCCGTCCGCAGCCCGGTGTACTCCTGGCACGACCCCCGGCTGCTGGACCCGGACGGCGTCTACTCCTACCAGGACCAGGGCCGCCAGTCGTTCCGGTACCAGCTCGTCCCGCACGCCGGGGACTGGCGGGAGGCGGGCCTGACGCGCCGGGCCGCCGAGCTCGGCTCCCCGGCGCGCGCCATGCTCGAGGGCTTCCACGACGGCGCCCTGCCCCCCGAGGCCTCCTTCGCCTCCGACGGCGGCGGCGCGGTGATGATCAGCGCCCTGAAGGGCAGCGAGGACGACGCCGACGGCGACGCGGGAGCGGTGGACCTCGTCGTGCGTGCTGTCGAGACGCGCGGCCGGCCCGCGCACGCGCGCCTGGCGCTGCCCGTGCTCGGCCGCGTGGTCGAGGCCGACTTCGGGCCCGGCCAGATCCGGACCTTCCGGGTCCCCCGCGGCGGCGGTGACGTGGAGGAGGTGAACCTCGTGGAGTGGGCGCGCGACGACCTGCCGGGCGGCGTGTTCACCGGCGCGGAGCTGCCGGCGTCCCGGTCCCCGGCGGGGGTTGGCGCCGGGGACGCGGACCGGCCGGGGACCGGTGCGGCGCACCCCGACGACGGCGGTGACCACGACGCCTCGGACGCCACCACGCCGGCGCAGGCGATGGCCCCGGCACAGCGCCGCAGCCCGGTCGACTGACCGGGGGCTTGCCGTCACGGTTGTGTCACAACCCGCGGAGTCCGTGTCAGCACGACCTGTGACATGGAACAGTGGGACTCCCCGCGCGTGCGGACGGCCCCGGTGCCCACGCCGGGGACGTGACGCGGAGACGTCGTCCGGCCTGTCAGGAGGTAGCCCGGTGGCTCACATGCTCTCGGAGGTCCCGGGCCCGCACGGGTCGGCTCCGGCGGAGTCGGGCACCTCCCGCCCCGCGGTCTCCCGACGGCAGGGCGCCGCGCCGTCGGTGCCCTCGATCGCCTCGGCCCCCTTGCCCGGCAGGCCGGTCGTCCCCGGGCTCACGGTGGCGCGCGGGCCCGCGGAGCCCCGGGACGCGATCGCGCTGGAGACCCGCCGCGGCCGCCTGCTGGTGCGCTTCTCGGGCGAGATCGACACGGCCCTGCGGGCCCGGTTCGACCAGGTGCTCGCGGTCGTCCGGGCGGCCCACGAGCCCGTCGCGGTGGACTGCCGGGAGGTCACCTTCTTCGGCGCCGAGGGCGTGCGGATGCTCGTGCTGCTGCAGCGGGTCGCGGGCGGTCCGGGGGTCGCGGAGTACCAGCCGAGCGTGTCCGTGCAGCGCGCCCTGCGGCTGTCGGGCATCGAGCGGTACCCCTTCGGCTGACGCCGGACGCCGGCCGACGAGCCGGACCGGCGGCTCGCGTCGGTGGATCCGCACCGCTCGGCCGCCCGCCCCCCGCGGCTATGCTCCGGCGCGTGCCTGCGGCAGACATGACGGTGACGGCGCTGGCCGGTGGGGTCGGCGGGGCGAAGCTCGTGCACGGGCTGGACGGGCTCGTCCGGGACCTCACCGTCGTGGTGAACACCGCGGACGACGCGGAGGTCTACGGGCTGTCGATCAGCCCGGACCTCGACACGGTCATGTACACCCTCGCCGGGCTCGCGAACCCGGTCACCGGGTGGGGCGTGGCGGGGGACACCCGGGTGACGCTCGACGCCATGGCCGGCCTGGGGGAGCGGACGTGGTTCACCCTGGGCGACCGTGACCTGGCGACCCACGTCGTGCGCACCGGACGCCTGCGCGCCGGGACGCCGCTGTCGCGGGTGACCGCGGACCTCACCGCGGCGCTCGGCATCCGGGCACGGCTCCTGCCGATGACCGACGACCGCGTCGCGACGATGGTCGACACCCCGGCGGGGCGCCTGGACTTCCAGGAGTACTTCGTCGGCCGGCGTCACCAGGACCCGGTCGTCGGGCTGGTCCTCGACGGCATCGAGACCGCGGCGCCGGCACCGGGGGTGCTGGCGGCGTTCGCCGACGCCGACGTCGTGGTGCTCGCGCCCTCCAACCCGTTCGTCAGCATCGGCCCGATCCTCGCCGTTCCGGGGGTGCGCGACGCGCTGGCCGGCACCTCGGCCCGCCGGGTCGGCGTCAGCCCGATCGTCGGAGGGCAGGCGCTCAAGGGTCCGGCGGCCCAGATGCTCGCGGACCTCGGCCACGAGGTGTCGGCCCTGGGGGTGGCGCGCCTGTACGTCGGCCTGCTGGACGTGCTCTGCATCGACGAGGAGGACCGCGCCCTGGCCCCGGCCATCCGGGACCTCGGCCTCGACGTCGTGGTCACCGGCACGGTGATGGGTGGGCCCGACGACCGGCGCCGGCTCGCCCGCGAGGTGCTCGACGCCGCGGTCGGCGGGTGAGGACGACCGTCGCCGTCGTGCCGCTGCGGGACGGCCGCTCGGGCAAGACCCGGCTCGCCGGGGACCTCGGGCCGGACGACCGGTCCTGCCTGGTCGCGGCGCTCGCCCGCCACGTCGTGGCCACGCTGGCCGCCACGGACGCCGTCGCCCGGGTCGTCGTGGTGACCGCGGATGCCGCCTTCGCGCACGCGGCGCTGGGCGGCGTCGGCGGAGCGGTGGAGATCCTGACCCAGCCGACGGACCGTCCCGGCCTCAACGCCGCGCTCGACGTCGCCCGCGAGCGGCTCCTTCTCACGGACGCCGACGCCCGCCTGCTCGTCGTCCACGCGGACCTGCCCGCGCTCGCGGCCGTCGATGTCGCCGCCCTGGTCGACGCCGCCGGCCCGGTGGTCGTGGCTCCCGACCGCACCGGGACCGGCACCAACGCGCTGCTGCTGGACCGCCCCGCGGCCGGCTTCCCGTACGCGTTCGGCCCCGAGAGCCTGGCCGCCCACCGGGCGCAGGCCCGCCGGCGGGGCTGGGTGCCGGCCGAGGTGGACCGGCCGGGGCTCGCCGTCGACCTCGACACCGTGGCGGACTGGGCCGTCCTGCCCGCGCCGGTCCGCGCGCGCGTGGTGGCCGCGGTCCCCGGCATGGCGGCGCTGCCGGTCGCGGTCTGACGCGACCGGCCCCGCGTCAGGCCCGCGTCAGGGGCCCGGTGGGAGGCACCGACGCGTCCGCCCCCTGCCAGGCCCCGCGGTGCACGACCTCCTCCACCGGACGACGGCGCCGCGTCACGGAGGAGCCGCTGGGCCGCTCGTCGGGCGCGCGGTGCCCGACCGTGATCGCCCCGACCGGCGTGTAGTGGCCCGGCACGCCGAACTCGGTGCGCAGCCGGTCGGTCCGCGACGCCGGGACACCGAAGAAGCACGCGCCGAGCCCCTCGTCGACGGCCGTCTGCAGGATGAGGAGGGCGGCCATGCCGGCGTCCACGTGCCAGTACGGGACCGGCCACTGGTCCTCGTCCGGCGTCCGCGCGCCGGTCGTCTTGTCCGGCTCGGCGTACCGGCGCCGGTACAGCGCCTCGGACGAGAACGGCACGACGACCACGGGCGCCGTCCGCATCCCCCGCAGCCAGCCGGCGAGCGGCGACCCGAGCTCGTCCGGCGTCGTGGCGTCCCAGAACCGGTCGACGTCCGCCCGGCTGTCCAGGACGAGGAAGCCCCAGCCCTGGCTGAACCCCGCACTCGGCGCGTGGACCGCGTTGCCCAGCATCCGGTCGACGACGGCGGGGTCCACCGGCTCGGGGGAGTAGCGGCGGACCATGCGGCGGCGGCGGACGACGTCGGTGAACTCCATGACGGCGATCATCCGCCCCAGGCGCCCACGGCTGGGAGGTCCGGCGGTGCGGCGGCCCGGAACGCCAGGACGGGCCGGTCGGTCCCCGGCTGCGGCAGGAGGGTGGTGGAGACCCCGTACACCGCGTCGACGACCGCGGGCACCAGGACGTCCGCCACCGGCCCGGCGGCGACGACGGCGCCGCCCGCGAGGACGACCGCGTGGTCGCAGTAGGCCGCCGCCAGGTTGAGGTCGTGCAGCGCCACGAGCGCCGTCGTGCCGCCGGAGGTCGCGGCCCGCACGAGGTGCAGGGCGGCGAGCTGCGCCTGGATGTCGAGGTGGTTCGTCGGCTCGTCGAGCAGCAGCAGCTCGGGCCTCTGGGCGAGCGCCCGGGCCAGGTGCACGCGCTGGCGCTCGCCCCCGGAGAGCGAGGCCAGGGGGCGGTCGGCCAGACCGGTCAGCCCGACGGCGTCCAGCGCGGCCTGGGCGGCGGTGCGGTCGGCGTCGGAGTCCGCCGCCCAGCGCGAGCGGTGCGGGATGCGGCCGAGCAGGACGGCGTCGCGCACGCTGAGCTCGACCTCGGTGCGGGCGTCCTGCTCCACCAGGGCGACCCGGCGCGCGCGGTCGCGCGGGCGCATGGCGAGCAGGTCGGCACCGTGCCAGCGCACGTCGCCGGTGGTCGTGACCCGGCCCGGCAGGGCGCCACCGACGCCGGCGACCAGCCGCAGCAAGGTCGACTTGCCCGACCCGTTCGGCCCGAGCAGGCCGGTGACGGTCCCGGCGGGGACGGTGAGGTCGATGCCGTCCAGGACCACGGTGTCCCCGATCCGCACCCCGCCGCCGCGGACCTCCAGGCTCACGAGACGGCCCGCCGCCGCCGCAGGATCCAGGCGAAGACCGGCGCACCGATGACCGCGGTGAGGATCCCGACCGGCAGCTCGCGCGGGTCGAAGATCGTCCGCGCCGCGGTGTCCGCCCAGATCAGGAACGTCGCGCCGGCCAGGGCGGAGAGCGGCAGGAGGACGCGGTGCCGCGCGCCGACGAGCAGCCGCGTGGCGTGCGGCAGCACGAGCCCGACGAAGCCGATGGAGCCGCTGACCGCGACCATCGCCCCGGTCAGCACCGCCACGCCGGTGAGCAGCAGGAGGCGGGTGCGGCGCACGTCGACGCCCAGCGCGGCCGCCGAGGTGTCGCCGAACGCGAACGCGTCGAGGGTGCCGCCGGCGGTCGCCAGGGCGGTGCCGACCAGGAGCAGCGCAGAGCCGGCGATCGCCACGCTGGTCCAGGTCGTGCCGCCGAGGGACCCCATCAGCCAGCTGAGGATCTCGCGGTAGGAGTCGCCGGTCGCCGACCAGAAAATGACGAACGACGTCGCGGCGGCGCACAGCTGGGCCACCGCCAGCCCGGCGAGGACCGTGCGCGTGGGGCTCGTCGTGCCCAGCGAGCCGGCCAGCGCGAGGGTGGCGAGCAGGGCGAGCGTGGCACCCACGAACGCGGCGACGGGCAGCACGACGCCCAGCCCCAGCACGAGCACGCCGACGGCGCCGAGCGACGCCCCCGAGGACAGGCCGAGCAGGTACGGGTCGGCGAGCGGGTTGCGGGTCAGGCTCTGCATGACCGCGCCGGCGAGTGCCAGCCCGGCACCGACCGCACCGGCCGTCAGGACCCGCGGCAGCCGCATGTCGAACACGATCGCGTCGCGCAACGCCGGCAGCGGCGTGCTGCCCAGCCCGGCGTGCGCGGCCACCGACCGCCACACGTCGACGGGCGAGATCTGCGCGGGGCCGATGGTGATCGCCAGGACCACGGACACCACCAGCAGGACGAGGGCGCCCAGCAGCAGTGCCGGGGAGGGGACCCGGGCGGTGCGCCGGGTACCCGTCCGGTCGGCTCGACGGTCGACGGCGGGGACAGCGGGCAGCGACGCGTCGGGCACCACGGCGGGCAGCCGGTCGAGCGCCCCGGGCCCGGCGTCGTCCGGCCGACCGGGCCCGGCGTCGTCCGGCCGACCAGGCCCGGCCGGCCGCGGCCGCGGCTGCGCGGTCCGCGTCACCCCGCGACCTCCAGCCCGGCGAGCCCGGCGGCCAGGTCGCTCGCCGCGGCGACGTTGCGCACCCCGGCCTCGGTCGCCGCGAACGGCACCTCGAGGTAGCGGTGCTCGCGGACGGCGGTGAGCCGGGCGGTGGCCGGGTTCCCCTCGAGCATCGCGATCTTCGCGTCGGCGGTGTTCCAGGCGGCGTCGACGAGGACGATCACGTCGGGGTCGGCGGCCACGACCTCCTCCCACGCGAACGCGGTCCACGTGTCGTGGACACCGGCGGCGACGTTCTCCAGCCCCACGGCGTCCATGATCATCTGCGGCGCGCCGATCCCGGCGCCCACGTACGGGACATCCGAGCCGGACGAGTACCACAGCGCGGTCAGCCCCCGCGGGTCCGGGACGACCTCGTCGAGCTCGCCGCGCTGCTGGTCCACGAGGTCCGCCGCGGCGTCGGGGGCGCCGAAGACCTGGCCCGCCTCGGTGATCTCGTCGAAGACGGCGTCGAAGGTCAGCGGGTCCGGCTGGTACCCGTCGCCCTTGCACGCCGACGGCGACACGTAGCTGCTCACGCCCAGGTCCGCCAGTGCCTGCCGGTCGCCGGCGCTCTCGGCGGAGAAGTTGCTCTCCCAGCCCGCGTAGACCAGGTCCGGCTCGACGGTGAGCACGGCCTCCGGACCGGGAGCCCGCTCGGACAGGACCGGCACGTCGGCGCCGGCGTCGGTCAGGTCGTCCGGGAAGGGGCCGTCCAGGAACGCCGCGCCGACGATGCGGTCGGCGAGGCCCAGCGCCACCAGCATCTCGGTGGTGCTCGACTTGATCGTCACCACGCGCTGCGGCGCCGCGTCCACGGTGACGTCGACGCCGCAGTTGTCGAACGTCACCGGGTAGGCGGCGGACGACGACGCCGGGGCGTCCGGGGTCCCCGTGGCCGCGGCACCGGCGCCGGGGGTGCCGCCACCGCACGCGCCCAGCCCGAGGAGCGTGGCGACCAGGAGCGCCGGCCGCCACGGGGGACGCGGCAGGGCACGGGAGGGACGGGACGGACGGCTGGGCATGGGGGCTCCGTGGTCGAGAGGCGGACGTCGCGTGCAGCGGCGATGCGTCGGACCAGCCGCCCCAAGCAGGGGGCAGGCGCGCAGGGCCAGAGCCGGCCCCGGGATCCCGAGCGAGCAGGTGCGCAGTGCACCGGGGAGGGCGTCGCCCTGCCCCGCGTGGCGATCCTATGTCGCCGGCGAGCGTTCGACCCGCGGCCGTCGCACCACGGCGGCTGCGCCGCGGACCACGGCGGCTGCGCCGCGGACCACGGCGGCTGCGCCGCGGACCGTGGCGGCATGACGAAACCCCGCACCGCCGTCGTCGGCGGTGCGGGGCTCGTCGGGTCCGTGACGGTCGCTCGCCCGTCAGGCACGTGTCACGTGCCGGAGCCCAGCCGGCTCCTGAGCAGCTGCTTGCCCTGCTCGGCGCCCTTGCGGCTCTCCGCCTGCGCCTTGCGGAAGAACTCGGCGAGCTCGGTGTCGCCCTCGCGCTCGGCGTCCTGGATGTAGACCTGCAGCCGGAGCACGTTGCTCAGGCACGCCTCCACGAACCAGATGACGTTGTAGTCCTTGTCCTTCGTGCCGGTCAGAGCGCCGGTCTCGCCGTCGATCGCCATGGGTCGTCCTCCTGGTGAGTCCTCACGAGGCGACGCGCGTGCGCGCGTCAGGACGACCGTACGACCGGCGCGGGCACGCACGCACCCATCAGATCGGGCTCGGTGGCCCGGACCCGCTCAGCCGAGCAGTCGCTGGACGTGCTCCACCCCGGCGACGACGGCCTGCGCGCGGGCGGCGGCGTCCAGCCCGTGCGGGCGGACCGCGAACTTGGTGCCGACGACGGCCACCGGGCCGGCCGCCTCGACGCTGCGCCGGATCTCGGCGTCGGTGAGCAGCGACGCCGGCTCGCCCGCGGGTGCCGCCAGGTCGGCCGGGCCGGGGTGCATGTCCGTCCACGCCGGCCCGAACCCGCTGTCGCGGTCCGCGCAGCCCGAGAGCACCAGGCCGTGCAGCACGCCGGCGGACCGGGCCCGCTCCAGGTGCCGGACGGGCCCGTCGACGGACCGGGCCTCCAGGGCCGACCGGCCCCAGTTGACGACCAGGCCGGTGCCCGCGTGCCCGTCGGCGCGCAGCGCCGCGACCACCGCGATCTCCTCGTCCAGGTCGAGGAACCCCTTCGCCGGCGTCTGCCCGGCGACCAGCGCGTCGCAGTGGTCGATCAGGAGCGGGGTGCCGCTGCCCGGGCGCCCGTCGAGCACGCCGCGCAGCCGGGCCAGGAGCCGGTCGGGGCCGTCCCCGTCCCCGGGCGTGCGCCGTGGTGCGGACACCACCTCGAGGCCGACGGCGGCGCGGCGGCCCAGCGCCTCGTCCACCCGGGCGGCGGTCTCCAGGCACCGGCGCAGGTGCGCGACCGCCTCGTCACCGCCCCGCTCGTCCGGGGAGGCCAGGCCGTAGGCGGGGTCGTCGGCGCGCGCCATCGTCCCGGGCACCGTCGTCAGCACGACGTCCCAGTGCGGCGCGAGATGAGCCAGTGTCGCGTCCTCGTCCGGGATCCGGCCGTCGGGCCCGAGCGGCAGCTCGACCGCGCCGATGCCGGGGACGTCACGCAGCCGGGCGTACACGTCGCGGACGACGCCGGGGTCCACGGGGTCCGGGGCCAGCAGGGCGGGGTACACGCTCACGAGGAAGGTGGTCACGGCGCCCATCATGGCGTCCGCCGGTCAGTTCGACGGTTTCGGGGGCAGGTCGACGTCGTGCTCGCTCGGCTCGACGGTCTCCGGACCGGGTGGCTCGTCGTACGCCCCCCACGCGTGGTGCAGCCGCTGCGCGAGGGAGGCGAGCGCCTCGCGCAGCTCCATCGTCCCGGCGTCCGCCTCGAGGAGGCCGTCCCGGGTGAGGCGGTCGCGCAGGTCCCCGGCGAGCGTGACGTCGAGGTGACCGGCCATGAGGCGCCCCTCGAGCGTGCCGACGATCCCGATCAGGGCGGACAGGTCCGCCAGGTGCAGGGGGCGGGGGGCGAGGGCAGGGGGTTCCGTCGAGGGGTCCATGCACACAGCGTCGTGGGAGCGGGGCGCGTTGTCACCGTGGGCCCACGGTGGGTTCAACGTGGCTCACCGTGGGCTCGAGATGGGCGAGGCCCCGGCCCCCGCGTCGCGCGCAGGGACCGGGGCCGCCGTCCGCCGGTCTAGCGGTCCATCACGTCCAGCAGGACGTCGTGCACGTTGGTCGAGTCCTGCACCCGGGCCAGTCGCTCGGCACCGGGACCCTCGGCGGTCAGCGGCGTCGCCGCGCCGGTGTGCCCGCCGGTGGTCCAGTCGATGACGAACTCCAGCTCGGAGTCCGCGATCGGGAAGGGGCCGTCCTCCAGGCTCTGCAGGACCGCCTCGCTCGCGTTCTCGGGGTCGCCGGTCTCGTCGGCCGGGTCGACGTTCTCGATGTGCATGCCGCCGGTCTCGTGGTCGCCGACGACGACGACCAGGGTGCCGCGGTGCTCCGCCGCGAAGTCCCGGATCAGCGCGACCGTCTCGTCCAGCGCCTGGGTGGACTGCAGGGTGCGGGGGGCGTTGTTGTTGTGCGCCATCTCGTCGATCGCCTCCTCCTCGACCATGAGGAAGAAGCCGTGGCGGTCCCGGGACAGCACGTCCAGTGCCTTCTCGGTCATGGTCCGCAGCGGGACGACCGGGGCGTACTCGTCGCCCTGGCCCTCCGGCTCCTGCTCGAACATCTCCTCGTTGGCGAACAGCCCCAGGATCCGGTCGGAGTCCGTGGCCTGGAGCTCCTCGGCGTCGCGGACGTAGTCCCACCCGGACTGCTCCGCCCGGGTGACGAGGTTGCCGATGGTGCTCTTGCTGACCTCCGGTCGCCGGTCCTCGGGGTCGTCGGGGTAGGCGCCCGGGTCGCCGACCGGGTACCACCAGTCCTCGCCGCCACCGAGGATCACGTCCGGCTTGGTCACCTCGATGAGCTGCCGGGCGATCTCCGTCTGGGCACCCCGGTCGGCGACGTGGGACCCGAACGCGGCCGGGGTCGCGTCGGTCACCTGCGCCGTGGTCACCAGCCCGGTCGCCTTGCGCAGCTCCTTGGCGTCCTCGAGCAGCGTGCGCACCGGGTCGCCCTCGAGGTCGACCGCCACCGCCCCGTTGTACGTGCGCACCCCGGTGGCGAACGCCGTCGCGGCCGCCGCGGAGTCCGTGACGGCGTCGTCGGGGTCGGCGGAGTCCGTGTGGGTCCAGCCGGCGTACCGCAGCTGGTCCATCTCCAGCTCGCCGTCCTGGCCGACGAAGTGCAGCCGGGCCGCCTCCCGTGCCGCGATGCTCAGCCCGTCACCGACGACGAGGATGACGTTCTTCGCCGTCCGCGGGCCGCGGTCCCGGGTGAGGCGGTCGTCCCCGTCGTCGAAGGCCGCCCCCGCGGTCGCCAGACCCACCGCGAGCACCGCAGTCCCCGCGCCCACCCTCGCCCGTCGTGATCCGAACACCCTCATGGTTGTCGCCCTTCGGTCGAACCTCGTTGTTCACCTTGACGTCTGCGGGGGGTGGAGGCGCTGTCGTCAGCATGCTCCGGCGAACCGGGGGCCGTCCATGGTCAGACCCTCAGCTCCCCGGCGCGGCCGGCCCCGAGGTCCTCAGGGCGGCCCGGTGCTCCGCCAGCAGCGCGTCCACCACGCGGGCGGTCCGCAGGGCGCTCTCGCCGGTGCTCGGGCACGTCCCGCGTCCGGTCAGCGCGTCGACGACCGTCTGGATGAGCGGCAGCTGCACGGTCGCCGGGGCGGCCGCGGGGATCTCCCGCGTCCCAGCGGCCGTGGTGAGCACGAGGGGCTCCTGACCGAACGAGGAGAACCGCAGGGTCCCGGCGGTCCCGCTGATCTCCACCTCGTCCCGCCGCTCGTAGGCGTCGAAGGACCACAGCCCCACCCCGTGGACGCCGGAGGCGAACGTGAAGGCGCCCGCGACGACGTCCTCGGCCGCGTGGTGGCGGCCCTGGTTCGCCGCGGACCCCGAGACCTCGGTCACCGGCCCCAGCAGGTGGTCGAGCAGGTCCAGCGTGTGCGACCCGAGGTCGACGAACAGCCCGCCGCCGGAGAGCTCCGGGCGCAGCCGCCACGGCACCACGCCGTCGTCGAACCGCTCGGCCGGCTGCTGCAGCCGCACCGCGACCGTCCGGGGCGCACCGATCGCGCCGTCGGCGAGCAGGTCGCGCACGGCGACGAACCGCGGCATCGCGCGCCGGTAGTACGCGACGAAGAGCGGCACACCGGCCCGGTCGCACGCCGCGAGCATCTCCTCGCACTCGGCGGCGGTCCGGGCCATGGGCTTCTCGACGTAGACCGGCTTGCCGGCGGCCGCGACCCGCAGCGTGAGGTCGCGGTGGGAGTCCGGCGGCGTCGCGATGTAGACGGCGTCGACGTCCGGGTCGGCGACGAGCGCGTCGGCGTCGTCGTACCAGCGGGGGACGCCGTGGCGGCGGGCGTAGTCGGCGGCCTTGGCCCCGTCCCGCCGCATCACCGCCACGAGCCGTGAGCCGTCGGCCTGCTGGAAGCCGGGGCCGCTCTTGCGCTCGGTGACGTCGCCGACGCCGATGATGCCCCAGCGCACGGTCTCCGCACCGAGCAGCGGCGGGTGGCCGCCGGTGTGCGCGGTCGGCTGCGGGCCGGTCGCCACGGGGACGGGCGGGGCGGGCTGGGCGGAGGGAGTCGTCGGCGTGACCGGCTGCGCGTTGGTGTCCACCCGAGGACCGTAGCCGGGTGAACCCTGCCGCCGGACGGTCGCCCGATCGGGCGCACCGGGCCCCGGACGGCGCCGGGCACCGTGGTCCGGCGCCTACTGTCGGTTGGGTGCTGCACCGACCCGAGCTGACCGCGCACGCCATGCTGACGCAGGCGCTGCACCGGTCACCGGTGCAGCGGCCCGGCTTCGTCGCCGTGGACCTCGGCCTGGCCTGCGTGTGGCTGCGCGCCCGCGCCGCCCGGCTGCTGGCCGACGCGCCCGAGCCGCACGACCTCCTGCGCCGGGCCGCCGACGCCGTGGACGGGTCCGCGGGCGGGTCGCCGGGCGGCTGGCAGCGCGCGGCGGCGCTGGAGATCGTGACCGGCGAGCTCGCCGGTCAGGGGGCGCAGGTCGACCCGCGCACCGTCCAGCACCTGACCCGCGACCCCGACGGGATGCTCGTCGCCCTCGCCGAGCTCACCGCGTGCCTGTACCAGCTGCACGACGGCGACGGCGCGGCCGCCGTCGTGCGTGCGCTCACCCCGGCCTGAGGGCTCCGCCGCCCCGCCCTGCCGCCCGCCCTGCCTGAAGGCTCCGCCCGCTCCGCCGCCCGCCCTGCCTGAAGGCTCCGCCCGCTCCGCCGCCCGCCGCAGGGCTCCGCCGCCCCGCCGCAGCGCTCCGCCGCCTGCCTGGGGGCTCGGCGCTTGCGAACGGGAGCTCAGACCGGCAGGTGCCGCGACCACCAGTCCAGGACGTGCTCGAAGCGGGCGACCCGGTGCCGCGGCCGGCCGGAGCGGCTGAGCTCGTGACCCTCGCCGGGGAACAGCAGCAGCTCGCTGGGCACCCCGCGCCGCTTGAGCTCGACGAACCAGCGCTGACCCTGCTCGACCGGGCAGCGCCAGTCGTGCTCCGAGTGGATGACGAGCGTGGG
Source organism: Cellulomonas aerilata (assembly GCF_007991755.1). Lineage (GTDB taxonomy): Bacteria > Actinomycetota > Actinomycetes > Actinomycetales > Cellulomonadaceae > Pengzhenrongella > Pengzhenrongella aerilata. The sequence continues at coordinate 158,393 of NZ_BJYY01000019.1, forward strand.
GGTCCGGACCCTGCCGACGTGCGCCATCGGGGACTGCGTCGCCACGGCGGTGGCCCCCTCGGGGGTGCCGGTGTCGCCGACGTACTGCTGCCCGAAGAACCACCCGATGTCGCTGGACCCGACGAAGCTCACCGGGTCGAGGAACCCGCGCTCGACGATCGCCGCGGTGAACCGGTCGGTCCGGGTGGTCAGCCAGGCGGTCAGGTAGCCGCCGTAGGACCCGCCCAGGACCCCGGTGCGGGCGCCGTCCAGCCGCAGCGCGGGGTCGGCGAGGGCGGCGTCCAGCAGGGCCAGGACGTCGTCGGTGTCGACCGTCCCGAAGGCCCGCTGGATCGCCCGTCCGTGCGCCGACCCGTAGCCCGCGGAGCCGCGCGGGTTGCCCAGGACGACGGCGTAGCCGGCCTCCGCGAGCACCTGCACCTCGTCGAACAGGGCGTGGGTGTACTGCGCGTACGGGCCGCCGTGGATCATCAGCAGGACCGGGTGCGAGCCCGGGTGCCGGTCGGCGTCGGGCAGGGCGACCCAGCCGTGGACGGGGTACCCGTCCGGCGCGGTGGCGGTCAGCTCGCTCGGCGCGTGCAGCCGGCCGGTCGAGCGCAGGTCCGCCGACAGGTCGGTCAGCCGCGTGGTCGCCCCCGACGCGCGGTCCACCGCCAGCACGTCGCCGGCCGAGTCCGGCGCGGCCGCGGCCACGACGACCGCGGAGCCGTCCGGCGTGGCCGCGACGCCGAGCACGACGGCGGGCGCGTCCAGCAGCACCCGGCCCTCGGCGGCGGCGGCGGTGCTGCCGGGGTGCGGGGCGCTCCCGGCGCCGTCCGCCGGCAGCGCCAGCAGGACGACGGCGCCGCGACGCTGGTCCGCGACCAGCACCTCGTCGCCGGCGACCGCGAGGACCCCTGGGACGAGGTCCACGGCGTCGACGTCGGTGTGCCGGCGCGGCACCACGGCGGCGTGGGCCTCACCGCCCGAGTCCGACTCCAGCGCGGCGTCGAGGTCGAGCGAGAACAGACCGGTCTGGGACGCGACGAACTCCAGCCCGGTCGGCCCCTGGTCGGAGGCGAGCAGCCAGAGCGTGTGGCCGTCCGGCGAGGGCTGGACCGTGTCGACCGCGAGCGTGGACCGCTCGGCGGCGCCGGTCAGCGGGCGGGGGAGCGGCGCGGGCACCCCGGGGTCCGGTGTCGACGGCCTGGCGTCGACCAGGACCGCGTCGGCGAGCAGGTCCTCCTCGCGACGCGGGTGCACGGCGGCGACCGCGACGAGGTGGTCCCCGTCGGGCAGCCAGCGGTGCGCGCTGAGCTCGACGTCACCGGCCGTCAGCGGGACCGGCTCGGGCAGCCGGCCGGGCTGGGGGTCGGCGGGCACGTCGACGACGAACAGGTGCTGCGGGCGGTCGCGGAAGAACCCGACGCCGTCGCCGCGGTACTGGTACGTCGTGATGTGCCGCGGCGGCTCCGCGCCGGCGTCCTCGCCCTCGACGTAGCGCCCCTCGTCGGGCACCCGCGCGAGGTAGGCGATCCGGGTGCCGTCGGGGGAGAAGCGCGGCTCGGCCACACCGAGCGGGGCGTCGGTGAGCCGGACCGGCTCCCCACCGCCCGCCTCGACGACGTGCAGCTGCGGCTTGCCCTTCGGCTCCGCCCGCAGGAAGGCGATCCACCGGCCGTCCGGCGACCAGGCGGGGGCGGTGTCGCGGTGCCCGCGCGTGAGCGGGGACGGGCTCGCGCCGCCGTGGACCGGCACCGTCCACAGCCGGCCCACGTACTCGTCCGTCCCGGGGTCGGGGGAGGTGACGGACACGACCACCGTGGTCCCGTCCGGGCTGAGGGCGGGAGTACCGGGGGTGCGCAGCAGGGCGAGGTCGGCAGGGATCACCGCACGAACCTAACCCGGTGGTCCGACGACCTCCTGCCCGCGCGACCGTACGCGGGCTACCGTGGCCGGGTGGACAGCGAGGGTGCACAGGACTGGCTCCGGCGCTACGTCGACGCGTGGCGCACGTACGACCCGGACGCCATCGGGGATCTGTTCAGCGACGACGTGGCGTACCGCTACCACCCCGGCGACGACCCGGTCACCGGGCGCGACGCCGTCGTCGCGTCGTGGCTCGGGACCGACTCGCCCGACGGCGCCTCCACGCGCGACGCGCCGGGCACCTACGACGCGGACTACGCCCCCGTCGCCGTCGACGGCGACACGGTCGTGGCCACCGGGACGTCCCGCTACCGGGACACGCCGGACGGACCCGTCGTCAGGGTCTACGACAACTGCTTCGTCATGCGGTTCGACGGCGCGGGCCGGTGCCGCGAGTTCACCGAGTACTACGTCGAGCGCTCCTGACCGGGGCCGCTGCGGGACAGCCGGCGACGCTGGCTGTGCACGTAGGGCCGTGCGCGGCGCTGACCACCGCGCCGGACGATGGCCGTCTCCAGCGTCGCGAGGGTCGCGTCCAGCGCTGACGGGTCCGCGGGCCAGCCCCGGCGGACGCACTCCTCGAGCCAGTCGACCGGGGTGGTGTGGCCGCGCTCGGCGTTGCACCGCCGGCACGCCGCCACCTCGTTCTCCGGCCAGGACGGTCCGCCCTTGACGCGCGGGACCACGTGGTCGGTCGTCGGGGCGACCAGGTCGGAGAACGGTCGACCGCACCAGAAGCAGCGTCCGCCCTGCCGGACGACGGCGTCCCGCAGGCGCTCCGCGTGACCGCGCCCGTCGGTCAAGGCGGGCCGGCGGTCGTCCGGGGCGGACCCACGCGAGCCGGCGGGCTCCGGTGCGGGGTCCGGGCGCGCGCGCATCCCGCCATGATCACCGCGCCGGTCCGACGACGCCCTTCGACGCCTGCCGGGCACTGCGGGCCACGGCGGGCGCCCCGGAGCGTCCGGCAGCACGGGGCAGCACGGGGCAGCAAGGGGCAGCGCGGGTCGGCGTGGGAGAGTCGCCGCGTGACGGTGTGGGTGGGGACGTCCGGGTGGTCCTACGACCACTGGCACGGCGAGCTGTACCCGCACGGCTCGCCGCCGCAGGACCGGCTCGGGCACTACGTCCAGCGGTTCGCGACGGCGGAGCTCAACGCGTCGTTCTACCGCTGGCCGCGCCCGACGAGCTTCGCCCGGTGGCGCCGGGTGCTGCCGCCCGGCTTCGCGCTGTCGGTGAAGGCGCCGCGCGGGCTGACGCACGCGCGCCGGCTCTACCGTCCCGAGCCGTGGGTCGAGCGGATCGAGGCCTGCTGGCACGAGCTCGGCGACAAGCGCGCCGTCCTGCTCGTCCAGCTGCCGCCGACCCTGGCCCGCGACGACGCGCGGCTGGACTACTTCCTGGCCCGGCTGCCGTGGTGGGTCCGGGTCACGGTGGAGCTGCGCCACCCCAGCTGGGACCACGACGACGTCTACGCGCTGCTCGAGCGGCACGGCGCCGCCTACTGCGTCATGAGCGGGGCGCACCTGCCGTGCCGGCTGCGCGCGACCGCGCCGTTCGTCTACGTCCGGCTGCACGGTCCCGACCAGCACCACTTGTACGGCGGCTCGTACTCCGACGACGACCTGCGCTGGTGGGCCGACCGCCTCCGCGAGTGGGAGAGCCAGGGCCGGGAGGTCTTCGCGTACTTCAACAACGACGGCGACGCCAACGCCGTCCGCAACGCCTCGACCCTGCGCTACCTCCTCGGGCAGTGAGGGCGTCCGACCGGCGGTGCGCGCCCGAGGCGACCAGCCGGATCGTGGCGTCCCGGGTCAGGCCCGCTGGTGTCGACCGGCGTCACCCCGCCTCGTCGTCCGGGCAGGGATCGCCCAGCTCGCGCCCGGCGGCGTCGGTGAACACCCACCGCCCGCCCTGCCGGTGGATCTCGATGCCACGCGCATGCACGTAGCCGTGGTGGTGCCAGCACAGCAGGATCCCGTTGCTGACGGAGGTGCTGCCGTGATCTCGTGCCCAATGTCGGACGTGGTGACATTCCGACAAGGTCGGTGGTGCTGTGCAGCCAGGGAACCGGCAATGCCGGTCGCGCGCGATGATCGCGTTTCGTCTCGCCCGGGTGAAGGTCCGTTCCGCCCGGCCCACATCGAGGATCTCGGATTGTGGCCCGAATATCACGCGGTTGAACTCTCCGTCGCACGCCAGCCGGTCCAGCAGAATGCGCGGGATCGGGGTGCCGTCCTCGAACTGCGGACCGTGCAGCACGCTCTCTGCCGTCAGTACCGACCCCAACCTGGGCAACGTCCGGGCGTCCTGGCGCGCCATCGCCCGCTCGGTGACGGCCTGCAGCGTCTCGTAGGACACCAGCACGTTGAGCCGGGGCCGTGACGCGCGCCCCTCACCGGCGAGGCCCTTGTCCAGTACCAGGTTCGCCAGGACGCCGACCGCCTGCGCTCGCCGCTGGTCGGTGGTGCTGGTGTCCCCGGCGGCCGGGACCGGAGTGACGGCTTCGAGTGCCGTCACCAGCGCCTGCCCCACATCCACGGTGAGGAACCCCTGCACGTGGTACCCGCCCAGCGTTGGGGAGACCTGCAGGTGCTGACGCTCGCACGCCTGCACGTACCCGCGGTCGTCTGCGTCGGTGTCCGCAGCCGCGGCCCAGTGCCGGACGACGGTCCGCAGGTCGTCGACCGTGTTGAGCTTGGCCTGCCGGACGAGCCACGCCTCGTCGCACTCGACATCCGGGCTGGCCAGCGCCTCGCGACGGCGTTCGCTAGTGGGTGCCAGCGCGGCCAGCACGTGCGCGTGCTCCACCCCGATCTCTCCGGCTGCGGCCGCGGCGGCGGTCAGCGGCAGGTCGTCACGCAGCGTGCGGCCCAGGCGCACCTGGG
>NZ_BJYY01000020.1 GCF_007991755.1 Cellulomonas aerilata
GGGCGGCCCACCGGACCAGCGACCGGGACTCGACCGACCAGATCCCGTCCGCCTCGACCACCGCAAGCATCCGCGCCTGCACCACCCGCAGCCGGCTCGTCGCGGCTGCGATCCCCGCGGCCACCACCGCCGCCTCACGACCGTCCACCCCGCCGTCCGACCGGGCCACGGCGACCGCAGCATCGGCCACCGCCTCCAGCGCCGTCAGCAGCTCCGCGACCTCCGGCCGCACCGTCGACAGGTCCGTGCCGGTGGCACGCGCCGGGGTGATGCCTGGCTCGTCCGGCTCGTGGTCGTCCATGGCGCTCACCCCTCCCCGGCGTCTGCACCGAATCGGCTTGTTGCTTCCTATTCTAGGGTGGCCTACTGACATTCCTGGCGGGTCACCATAGATTGTGGACGAGCCGTCCCCGCGTCGGCCTGTGGACGCCTTGACGTCCATTGAAGGGCCCCGAGCTGAGCACCTTTTTCACCATGCGAGTGCGTTCATGAGCAGGGGGACCTGCTGGGTCGGCTCGTGTCGGGCCGTCTCCTCTTCCGGCGGCCAAGGCTTTCGACCAGAGCCGACGCCGAGTTGACGTCCGCAGACGTCTCCGGACGCGCCCCGCTGACGCGAGGAGTCACCTCGCAGCCCGGGCCCGGCCAGCCCCCGCCGACCCCTCCGGTACCGTCAGCCCACCGTGAGCCCCGCATCCGACACCTCTCCCGAGCGCCTCGGCTCACCGCCCGCCCGGACCGCACGCACACGGCTGCTCGTCGTCGCGCTGCTCGCCCTCGCGCCTGTGGTCGCCGTGGCCGCCCTCGCGGCCGTCGGCGAGCTGGCCGTCGGCCCGACCGGACCGGCAGCGCTCTCGGACCCGGGGCTGCTCACCCGCTGGGGGCTGCCGGTGCTGCGCGCGCTGCACGACGCGGCCGCCACCATGACCATCGGCCTGCTCGCGATCGCCGTCGTGGCCCTGCCCCGGACGACCGAGCGGGACCGCGACCTGCTTGGTCCGCACCAGGTCCGCGCGGTGCGGCTGGCCGCCCGCTGGGCTGCCGGGTGGGCCGGGCTCGCGGTCGGCGTGCTGCTGCTGACGTACTCCGACGTCGTCGGCGTGGGGCTGGGGGAGCCGGGCGCGCTCGACCGGCTGGGGACGTTCCTCGTGGACGTCGAGGTCGGGCGCCTGCTGGCCGGCACGGTCGTCCTGGTGGCGGCCGTGCTCGTCGGGGCGCAGAGTGCGCGCCGGGTGTCGACCCTCGCGGTCCTCGCCCTGGTGTCGCTCGGCGCGCTGCTGCCACCCGCGCTCGGCGGCCACTCCGCGGGCGCAGCCAGCCACGACGCGGCCGTCAACACGCTCGTCCTGCACCTGACGGGGGTGACCGCCTGGGTCGGCGGTCTCGCCGGGCTGGCGCTGCTGCGCCGCCACCTCGGACCGCACATCGCCGCCAGCGCCCGGCGCTTCTCGACGCTGGCCGGCTGGTGCTTCCTGGCGGTCGCCGCCTCCGGGGTCGCCGGGGCGCTGTACCGCGTCGGCCACTGGCCGTCCCCGACGACCGCCTACGGCGCCCTGACGACCGCCAAGGTGGTCGCGCTGGTGGTCCTGGGGGTGCTCGGCCGCCAGCATCGCCGCCGCGTGCTGCCCGCGCTGGAGCGCTCGCCGGCCTCCCGGGCGCTGTTCGCGAGGCTCGCCGTCGGCGAGCTCGCGATCATGGCGGTCGCCCTCGGCCTCGGTGTCGCCCTGGGCCGTACCCCGCCCGTCTGACGCACCGGCCGGGCGGCGCGCCGTCCGACGCCACGTGGACGGGACCGGCCCCGGCGACGACCGGCGCGCGGCAGGGTGGACCCATGGCGGACAGAGCCCCCAGGACCGAGACCGACACCGCGACCGGCAGCGACCCCGCCACCGGCACCGGGACCGACCACGCGACCGGCACCGGCACCGGCACCGCGACCGGCACCACCACCCCGACCCGCACCGAGACCGACTCAGACTCCGGCACCGAGACCCCGCCGACCCCCGCCCGCCTGCGCGACCTGCTCGCGTACCTCTCCGGGCACCGCCGCGTGCTCTCGCTCGTCCTCGTGGTGTCGGTGCTCTCGGCGGGGCTGAGCCTGGCCCAGCCGGTGGTGGTCAACCGGGTGATCACCGCCGTCGGGCGGGGCGAGCCGTACGGCGGCGGGGTCGGGGTCCTCGTGGCGCTGGTCGTCGGCGCCGGGGTGCTCGGCGCGCTGCAGCAGTACGGCCTCGAGCGCACCGCGGAGGGGGTCGTCCTGGACGCGCGGCGTCGGCTGATCCGACGCCTGCTGCGCCTGCCGGTCGCCGAGTACGACACCCGACGCACGGGGGACCTGGTCTCCCGGGTGGGGTCGGACACCACGATGCTGCGCTCGGTGCTCACCGGCGGGCTGCTCGACGCGGTCGGTGGCACGCTCGTGTTCGCGGGGTCCGTCGTGGCGATGGCGCTGCTCGACCCGTTGCTCCTGGGCATGACGGTCGGGGTCATCACGGTCGCCGTCGTCAGCGTTGTGGTGGCCAGCGCCCGCATCCAGGTGCTGACCCGGCAGTCGCAGGACGCCGTCGGCCGCGTCGCCGCGGGCGTGGAGCGTGCCCTGTCGGCGGTCCGGACGGTGCGGGCGGCCAACGCCACGGAACGGGAGAGCGCGCGGCTGGAGGCGGACGCGCGGTCCGCCTACGACCTGGGCGTCCGCATCGCCCGGCTCGGGGCGATCCTGTGGCCGGTCAGCGGACTGGCCATCCAGGGTGCCTTCCTCGCGGTGCTCGGGGTCGGCGGCTACCGGGTCGCCACGGGTGCCCTGACGGTCGCGGACCTGGTGAGCTTCATCCTCTTCCTGTTCCTCATGCTCACCCCGCTGGGCCAGGCGTTCGGCGCGATCGCCTCCGTGCGCTCCGCACTGGGGGCCCTCGCCCGGATCCAGGAGATCCTCGACCTCGCGCCGGAGTCCGACGACGACGGCGCCACGCCGCACCTCGCCGCCCCGGCGGCGCCGGTCGACGGCGGCCCGACCGCCCCGGCGCGGCACCCGCTGCTCGCGTTCGATGGCGTGTCCTTCGCGTACCGCCCCGGGGAGCCGGTGCTGAGCGGCGTGACGCTCGCCGTCGAGGCGGGCGGGACCACCGCGGTCGTCGGACCGTCCGGGGCCGGCAAGTCCACCCTGCTGGCCCTGGCCGAGCGGTTCTACGACCCGGACGACGGCGTCGTCCGCCTCGACGGGCACGACCTGCGGACCCTGCCGCGCGCCGCGCTGCGGGGCCAGATCGGGTACGTCGAGCAGGACGCCCCGGTGCTGGCCGGCACGCTCCGCGACAACCTGCTGCTGGCCGCCCCGGCCGCCGACGACGACGCCTGCCGTCGCGTCCTCGACTCCGTCAACCTGCTCGAGCGGGTCGACCGGCACCCGGCTGGCCTCGACGCGGAGGTCGGGGACGGCGGCGTCGGGCTCTCCGGCGGCGAGCGGCAGCGGCTCGCGATCGCCCGGGTGCTGCTGGCGGGGGCCCCGCTGCTCCTGCTGGACGAGCCGACCGCGAGCCTGGACGGACGCAACGAGCAGGCCATGCAGCACGCGCTCCACGCCGCCGCCCGGGGTCGTACGGTGCTCATCGTCGCCCATCGGCTGGCGACGGTCGTGCGGGCGGACCGGATCGTCGTCCTGGACGCCGGGCGCGTCGTCGGCGTCGGCACGCACGAGGACCTGCTGACCACCAGCCCGCTCTACCGCGAGCTCGCGTCGCACCAGCTGCTGGTGTGACGCCGACCCGGACGGGCTCACCGGTGCAGCGTTCGAATCGATTCGATGTCAGACTTCACCCGTGCAGACCACCGACCCCACCGCGGCCTCGGCCGGCCTGTCCACCCGCCGGTCCTCCGAGCCCGCCGACCTGCCGGACGGCGTGCCCGCGGACGTGCCGGACGACCGGGCCGGCGACCTCCCGGCCGCTGACGTCCGCGCCGACGTCCGGCCTGCGGAGGCCCGGGCCGCCGCCCGGCCCGACGTGCCGGCCGACGGCCCGGCGTCCGTGACGACCCCCGCGACTCCCGAGCCCGCCGTCACCGCCGGGCACCGACGCCACCGCGGCCTGGTGGTCCTGCTGGGTGCGCTGGCGTTCCTGCCGGCGGCGACCACCGACATGTACCTGCCGTCCCTGCCGGAGGTCGCCCGCGACCTGTCCACGACCAGCGCCGCGGCACAGCTGACGATCAGCTGCGTCCTCATCGGCGGTGCGCTCAGCCAGCTCGTGGTCGGTCCGCTGTCCGACCGCTACGGCCGCCGCCGCCCGGCGGTGCTCGGCATGGCCGCGTACGTCGTCGTCGCGCTGCTGTGCGTGGTCGCCGCCACGATCGGCCAGCTCGTCGCGCTGCGCGTGCTCCAGGGCGTGGTGGGTGCCGCCGCGTCGGTCGTGGCGATGGCGGTCATCGGCGACCGGTTCCGGGGCGCGGAGGCGGCACGGCTGATGTCGCGCCTGTGGATCGCCATCGCCGTCGCGCCGATCCTGGCGCCGCTCGTGGGCAGCGCCGTGGCGGACCGCTGGGGCTGGCGGGCGGTGTTCGTGGCGCTCGCGGTCCTCGGCGCGCTGCTCGGGCTGGCGGTCGCGCGTGCGCTGCCGGAGACCCTTCCCGCCGACCGGCGCACCGCCCGCGGGCTCGGGGCGTCGGTGCGCGGCTACGGGCGGCTGCTGCGCGACCGGGAGTTCGTCGCGCTGGCGGTGCTGCCCGGCCTCGGCCTCGCCGTGATCATGAGCTACGTGACGGGCTCGCCCTTCGTGCTCCAGGGCGAGTACGGGCTGACCGCACGCGACTTCGCGCTCGTGTTCGGGCTCGGTGCCACGTCGATGATGGTCGGCTCGCAGCTCAACGCCTCGCTGGTGCGCCGGGTGGGCCCGGTGCGCCTGCTGCGCGCCGGGCTGCCGGCGACCGTGGTGTCGACGGGTGCCCTCGTCGCCGTGGCGGCGACCCACGCCGGCGGCGTCGTGGGCCTCATCGTCCCGCTGTGGGTGACCGTCGCCCTGCTGGCGTCGATCATCTCCAACGCGTCGGCGCTCGCGCTGTCCCGGCACCCGGAGCGGTCCGGGACGGCGTCCGCCGTGATCGGCTCGCTGCAGGGTGCGCTCGGCGGCGCGGTCAGCCCGCTGGTCGGGCTGCTCGGCGGGACGGGCGTCGTCGTCCGCGGCGCGGGCGGCCGCGATCAGCCCAGCGTGACCTCCGCGGAGACCGCACCGGCGGTGTCCAGCGTGAAGGACGCCGACGTGGCGCCGGCGGTCACCCGGTAGTCGCCGAGGAACCCGCGCACCGGGACCCGGCCCTCGTCGTCGGTGCGGACCGTGGTCGGCGCGAGCCACCACTCGCCCTTGACCAGCCCGTGCAGCGCGTCGTACGACGGCTTGGGGGTGCCGTCGGCCCGGACGAACCCGACCGGCGCACCGAGCCACGCGCCCTCGTCCGACAGGCCCCAGTAGGTGATGGCCTGCACCGACGGGTGCGAGACGAGCGTGCGGTAGTGCCGGACCATCTCCTCGGCCTGCCGCGCCTCACCCTCGGGCGTCGAGGGCCAGGACGGGATCTGGTAGTCGTTGAGGTCCTTGATCTCCGGCGGCATCAGGTGGCCGGACAGCAGGGTGCTCTCGGTGAGGTGGATCGGCAGGCCGTAGCGGGAGAACCGCTCGAGCACGCGCAGGGTCTTCTCCTCGCCCCAGTAGCCCTGGTGCATGTGGCTCTGCAGACCGAGCGCGTCGACCTGGATGCCGGCCTCGAGCACGCCCTCGATCAGGCACTCGTACGCCGTCGACATGTCGAAGTCGTTGAGCAGCAGCGTCGCGTCCGGGTTGGCCGCGCGGGCCTCCTCGAAGGCCATCCGGATCGTCGCGATGCGCCCCTTCTCCAGGCACAGGCGGGTGATCCCGTTCATCCGCTCCTCGTTGGTGAAGACCGGCATGATGACGACCTCGTTGATGGCGTCCCAGGTGTCCACGACGCCGGCGAAGTCGGTGACCTCGCGACGGATGCGGTCGCGCTGGGCCGCCTCGACCTCGTCGGTCGGCAGGTCGCGCAGCCAGTCCGCGGTCACCGTGTGCCACACCAGCGGGTGACCCTTGACCTGCACGCCGTTCTCGACCAGCCACTGCGCGGTGCGCAGCACGCGCGCGGTGTCCGGCTTGCCGCGGACGGGCTCGAACCCGCCCCAGTAGAACGGCAGGGTCGCGGTGTTGAACAGGTCGAAGTAGAGCTTCGACAGCGTCTCGCCGAGCTCGGGCCCGGCGCCGCCGAACGGGCTGTCCGGGGTCGCCTCGACCTCGCCGTTGGCGTAGCCGATGAAGTCGAAGCCGATGTTCCCGAACGCGATCGCGTGCCGGGTCTGCTCGACGACGACCTCCGCGCCCGCCAGCGGGCTGCCGTCGGCGCCGCGCACGACGAGGGTCGCGTCGGCGGTGCGGTGGGCCATGGTGGGGTCGGGGGACGGTGAACGGTAGGTCGGGGTCATGGGTCTCTCCTCGTCGTCGAAGAACTGGGGTCGAGCTGGTCCGGGGTCGGGCTGGTGCAGCGTCGGGCTGGTCCGGGCCGGTCCCTCGGGAGGGTCAGGCGAGCACGCGGGCGAGGAACTCCAGCGCCTCGGCGTCGTCCTGGACGGCGCCGGCCTCGTGGCCGTTGAACGGCCACACCCGGATCTCCTTGGCGGCCGGGTAGACGTTGTGCGCGGCGAACACGGTCGACGGCGGGACGACGTCGTCCATCAGCGCCGCCGAGAAGCGGGCCGGTGCGGTGCCCCGGCGGGCGAACGCGGTGCCGTCGATGTAGGACAGCGTCCGCAGCACCGCGTCGACCTTCTCCCGGTGCGTGGCCAGGTAGTCGGCGACCTCGCGGAACGGGTACGCGTCGGTGATCGTCACGGCCCGGGCGATGTCGCACAGGAACGGGACGTAGGCGACGACGGCGGCGAGGTCCGGGACGAGCCCGCCGACGGCGAGCGCCATCGCGCCGCCCTGGCTGCCGCCGAGCACCGCGACCCGCTCGGGGTCCACGCCCGGCAGGAGGCGCGCCGCGTCGACCGCCCGGACCGCGTCGGTGAACAGGCGCCGGTAGTAGTAGGTCTGCGGGTCCTCGATGCCGCGGGTCATGACGCCCGGGATCTGCGGGCCCGCGCCGCCGCTGTCGGGGGTGTCGCCACGGCTCCAGCCCGACCCCTGGCCGCGGGTGTCCATCTGCAGGTGCGCGTACCCGGCCGACGCCCACACGAGGTTCTCCAGGTGGTGGCCCCGACCGCCGCCGTAGCCGACGTACTGGACGACGACGGGCAGCGGTCCGGTGACGCCGGCCGGACGGCGGTACCACGCGCGGACCGGCTCGCCGCCGTACCCCGGGAAGGTGACGTCGTGGACCTCGAGGGTCGTCAGGGGGCTGGGGACCCTGACCAGCTGCGGGGGAGTGTCGTGCGTGCGGGCCTCGGCCACGGTCCGGGACCAGAACTCGTCGAAGTCCTCCGGTTCGCTCACCGCGGAGCGGTGCTCCCGCAGCCGGTCCTCGGGCATGTCGACGAACATCGGTCCTCCAGCGGTGGGACGAGGGACGACGTCGGACGACGTCGTTCAGGTGCAGGGCGAGCGCCGGCCGGGTGCCGGCCAGGACGAGCGTGGGCTACAGCGCCCGGGCGGACCCGCGCTCGACGAGGTCGGTGGGCAGCCGCACGTGCGTGTCGCGGTCACCGCTGCCGTCCATGAGGTGGACGAGCAGGTCCACGGCGGCCGCCCCCATCTGCTGGATCGGCTGGTGGATGGTCGTCAGCGGCGGGGTCGTGAGGGCGGACTCGGGGATGTTGTCGAACCCGACCAGGGACACGTCGTCGGGGATGGTCAGCCCCAGGGCCGCGGCCGCGTCCATCACGCCGAGCGCCGACAGGTCGTTCGCGGCGAAGAGCGCGGTGGGCCGGTCGGGCCGGGTGAGCAGCTCGCGCGCCGGCTCCACGGTGCTGGCGCGCCGGTACCCGCCCACCCGCATGAGGTCGGGGTCGACGGCGACACCGGCCTCGGCCAGGGCCGAGCGGTAGCCGTCCTCGCGCTGGCGCGAGGACTCCAGGTCGGGGCGGCCGCCGAGGAAGCCGATGCGCCGGTGCCCCAGGCCGAGCAGGTACCGGGTCGCGGTGGAGGCGCCGGCGAAGTTGTCCGAGTCCACGGTGGGCATGCCCGCCGGCCCCGCGTGCGGGTCGATGGCCACGACCGGCACGGACCCGCCCGGCTCGACGACCGTCGGGGTCACCAGGATGGCGCCGTCGATCAGGGTCCCGCTGAGCCGGGACAGGTACCTGCGCTCCCAGCCGACGCTCGTCCCGGCCCGCCCGCCGCCGGAGTAGGCGAGCAGCTCGTAGCCCGTGTCGGTGATGGCCTGCGAGGTCCCCTTGAGGATCTCGGTGCTGAACGGCTCGAACTCCGCCACGAGGATCCCGATGACGTTCGTCCGGTGGCTGCGCAGGCTCCTTGCGACGAGACTCGACTCGTACCCGAGATCGTCGATCACCTGCTGCACCCGCTCCGAGGTGCTCACCGCGACGCCGTAGCGTCCGTTGATCACCTTGGACACGGTGGCGACCGAGACGCCCGCCTCCCGCGCGACGTCGTTGATCGTCACACGGTGAGGTCCGGTGGTCGTCGTCCAGCGCTGGAGGTCGGTCACGTGGCGATGGTACCGCTACGAAAACGTTATCGAAAACGTTTGACACTCCCAGATCGAGCATGTGATGCTCTTCGAGACTTGCCCGTCAACGACGACTAAGGACACTGACTATGGCGCGGAACCGCGTTCTCTCGGCCGTGGCGCTGACCGCGGGTGTGGCCATGCTGGCCGCCTGTGGCGGCGGCGGCAGCGACACCGCAGCGGAGGGCTCCGACAGCGGGGACAACACCATCACCTGGTGGCACAACTCGAACAGCGACCCCGGCAAGGGCGTCTACGAGCAGGTGGCCAAGGACTTCGAGGCCGAGAACCCCGGCGTGACGATCGAGATCAGCGCCCTCGCGCACGAGGACATGCTGACCCGGCTCGACGCCGCCTTCCAGACCGGCGACACGCCGGACGTCTACATGGAGCGTGGCGGCGGCGAGCTCGCCGCTCACGTCGAGGCCGGCCTGACCAAGGACATCACCGAGGACTCCGCCGAGGCGATCGAGAAGATCGGCGGCTCCGTCGCCGGGTGGCAGGTGGACGACAAGACGTACGCGCTGCCGTTCTCCGTCGGCGTCGTCGGCTTCTGGTACAACACCGAGCTCTTCACGCAGGCCGGGATCACCGAGGCCCCGACCACGATGGACGAGCTGTACGCCGCGATCGAGAAGCTGAAGGCCGCCGGCATCCAGCCGATCTCCGTCGGCGCGGGCGACAAGTGGCCCGCCGCGCACTACTGGTACTACTTCGCCCAGCGTGAGTGCAGCGAGGACGCCATGAGTGCCGCCACGACCGACGGCGACCTCTCCGACGAGTGCTTCGTGCGGGCCGGCGAGGACCTCGAGGAGCTCATCGCCGCCGAGCCGTTCAACGAGGGCTTCCTGGCCACGCCGGCGCAGACCGGCCCGACCAGCGCGTCCGGCCTGCTGGCGACCGAGCAGGTCGCGATGGAGCTCGCCGGTCACTGGGAGCCCGGCGTGATGCAGGGGCTCACCGAGGACAAGCAGGGCCTGGGCGAGAAGACGGGCTGGTTCCCGTTCCCGGCCGTCGAGGGTGGCGAGGGTGACCCCGAGTCCGCCATGGGTGGCGGCGACGCGTGGGCCGTCTCGGCCGAGGCGCCGGACGCCGCGACCGACTTTGCGAACTACCTGCTCAGCGACGAGGTCCAGACCACGTTCGCCGAGAACAGCATGGGCCTGCCGACGAACCCGGCCGCGACCGGCTCCGTCGCCGACCCGGCGCTGGCCGACCTCCTCACGTACCGCGACGAGGAGGCGAGCAGTGTCCAGCTGTACCTGGACACGTACTTCGGCGAGAACGTCGGTGGCGCCATGAACGACGCCATCGCCCTGATGTTCGCCGGCGAGGCGAGCCCGCAGGACATCGTCGACGCGACCCAGACCGCTCTCGACAACGAGTGATGACATGGCGGACGACCTGACGGCGCGTTCGACCAGCACCGGGGCCGTCGCTGCCACCCCTCGCGACGCACGCGCCGCCGACCTGGCTCCGGCCAGGTCGGCGGCGGGTGCCGTGGGGGGACAGCGGCGTCGCCGCCGATCGGTCTCCAGCAACGCGCGCAAGCGCCTGGAGATCGCCTTCTTCGTCGCGCCGGCTCTTGCGCTGTTCGTCCTCTTCGTCGTGGTCCCGGTCGTCCAGGCCGTGCGGTACTCCACCTACAAGTGGAACGGTCTGGGCCCGATGGACGACTTCGTCGGGCTGGACAACTACACGCAGGCGCTCCGCGACACCGTGTTCACCGACGCGGTGATGCACAACCTGATCATCATCGTGCTGTCGATCATCATCCAGCTGCCGCTCGGGCTGGCCATCGCCCTGCTCCTGAACCGGGAGATCTGGGGGCGCACGGCGCTGCGGGTCATCATCTTCGTCCCGTACGTGCTGGCCGAGGTCGTCGCCGGCGTCGTCTGGCTCATGCTGCTCCAGCCCAACGGCGTCATCGACGCGATGTTCGACGCCGTCGGTCTGGGTGGCCTCACCCAGCTCTGGCTCGGTGACCCCGACGTGGCGCTGGGCACGGTCATGGTCGTGCTCACGTGGAAGTACCTGGGTCTGGCGATCATCCTTTTCCTCGCGGGCCTCCAGGGTGTCTCCGCGGACCTGTACGAGGCGGCGCAGCTCGACGGCGCCTCCTGGTGGCAGGTGCAGCGCCGGATCACCATCCCGCTGCTCGGCCCGACCATCCGCACCTGGGGCTTCCTGTCGATCATCGGCGCGCTCCAGCTGTTCGACATGGTCTGGATCCTCACCGGTGGCGGTCCGGCCAACTCGACGATGACGATGGCCACGTACCTCATCAACCAGGGCACGAACCGGAGCCTCTACGGCTACGCCTCCGCGGTCGCCGTGATCCTCTTCGTCATCTCGCTCATCATCGCGGCGCTGTACCAGTACCTGGTGCTCCGTCGCGACAACCCGCAAGCCCCCAAGCCGAGGAAGGCGAAGGCATGAGCGCTCCCACGTTCACCCCGGCGACGGGCCGTCCGGCGCTCCTCGAGGACCCGCCGCCCCGCCGCGGCAAGGGCTTCAGCGGCGGCAACGTCGCGATCTACGCGATCGCCCTGATCGTCGTGGTCGCCACCCTCGGGCCCGTCATCTACGCGATCCTCGGTGGCTTCCGGTCCAACCCCCAGCTGGCCGCGGACCCCGTCGGCCTGCCGGACCCGTGGATCATCACCAACTACGTCAACGTGCTCACGTCGCCGGAGTTCTGGCGCTACGCCCTCAACTCCACGGTCGTCGCCCTCATCACCACGGCGCTGGTGGCGGTCTTCGGCGTGATGGCGGCGTACCCGCTGGCGCGCTACGACTTCAAGGGTCGCGGCCTGCTGACCACGGTCTTCACCCTCGGGCTGCTCTTCCCGCTGACGGTCGCGATCATCCCGCTGTTCCTGATGATCCGGGACCTGAACCTCACCAACAGCTTCTGGGGCGTCGCGCTGCCGCAGGCGGCGTTCTCGCTGCCGATGACGATCGTCATCCTGCGGCCGTTCCTCATGGCCCTGCCGAAGGAGCTGGAGGAGGCGGCCCAGCTCGACGGGACGTCGCGGATCGGCTTCTTCTGGCGGATCCTGCTGCCGCTGTCGGGGCCCGCGATGGTGACGGTCGGCGTGCTCGCGTTCGTGGCGTCGTGGAACTCCTACCTGCTGCCGCTGCTGATCCTCAACGACCCGGCGGCGCAGACCTTGCCGCTCGGTGTCGCCGGGTTCTCCAGCGAGCACGCGCAGGACACCGCAGGCGTCCTGGCGTTCACGTCGCTGGCGATGATCCCGGCGCTGATCTTCTTCCTCGCGATGGAGAAGCGGATCGTCAACGGCCTCCAGGGTGCCGTCAAGGGCTGACCCGCCCGCTCTGCACTGCCCAGCCCGGCGGCCGGCGCGCACCCCGCGCCCGGCCGCCGTGCTGTTGGGGCCCGCGCACGTCCGGCGCGCCCCGTGGCGCCTCTGCCCGTCCACGCTCAGCCTGTCCACGTTCTGCCCGTCCACGCTCTGCCCGTCCACGTTCTGCCCGTCCAAGGAGACGACCTGTGACTGCCCCAGCCATCCCCGGGGTGACGCGCCCTGCCCGCTCGGGCGAGTCGCTGCCTGCGATGCCGGAGGTGTCCGAGCGCGTGCGCGAGCTGCACGCCCGGATGACCCTCGACGAGAAGCTCGCCCAGATCGTCGGCTACTGGCTCGACCAGAACGGCCTCGTCGCCCCCATGCAGGGGGAGATGGCCGCCGGGCAGGGGTCCGGCAAGCTGGCCGAGATCACCGAGCACGGGCTGGGCCACTACACGCGGGTGTACGGCACGCGTCCCGTGGACCCGGTCGACCGGGCCGCGTGGCTGTGGGCCGAGCAGCGCCGGCTCAAGCGGGAGACCCGCCTGGGCATCCCGGCGCTCGTCCACGAGGAGTGCCTCACCGGACTGGCCGCCTGGAAGGCCGCCACGTTCCCGACGCCGCTCGCCTGGGGTGCGTCCTTCGACCCGGAGGTGGTCGAGGAGATGGCCGTCGCGATCGGTGAGTCGATGCGTGAGCTCGGCATCCACCAGGGGCTGGCCCCCGTCCTCGACGTCGTCCGCGACCCCCGGTGGGGCCGGGTCGACGAGTGCATCGCCGAGGACCCCTACGTGGTCGGCACCCTCGCGACCGCCTACGTGCGCGGGCTGCAGTCGACCGGCGTGCACGCGACGCTCAAGCACTTCGTCGGGTACTCCGGCTCGCGCTCGGGGCGCAACCACGCCCCGGTGTCCGCCGGGCCGCGTGAGATCGCCGACGTCTTCCTCCCGCCGTTCGAGATGGCGGTGGTCGAGGGGGGCGTCCGGTCGGTCATGAACTCCTACACCGACGTGGACGGCATCCCCATGGCGTCCAGCACCGAGTACCTCACCGAGCTGCTCCGCGAGAGGTGGGGCTTCGACGGCGTCGTCGTGGCCGACTACTTCGCGGTCGCGTTCCTCGAGGTGATGCACGGCGTCGCCCGCGACCGGGCGGAGGCGGCCGAGCTGGCGCTGACCGCCGGGATCGACGTCGAGCTGCCGGTCGGCGACGCGTACCTGGAGCCGCTGGCCGAGGCCGTCCGCACCGGCCGGGTGTCCGAGGGTCTGGTGGACCGCGCGGTCCTGCGCGCCCTCAAGCAGAAGGAGGAGCTCGGGCTGCTGGAGCCGGGCGCCTTCGAGGACGAGCCGCCGGCACACGTCGACCTGGACACCCCGCGCCACCGCGACATCGCCCGTCGTCTCGCGGAGGAGTCGGTCGTGCTCCTGTCCAACGACGGCCTGCTCCCGCTGCGGCTCACGGACCCCGCTGCGCGCGTCGCCGTCATCGGCCCGAACGCGCACCGGTCCGAGGCGCTGATGGGCTGCTACTCCTTCGCGAACCACGTCCTCGCCCACCACCCCGAGTTCCCCATCGCCGTCGAGATGCCCACGGTGCTGGAGGCGCTCGGCCGGGAGAGCCTGGGCGGCGCCGACCCGGCGTCCGGGCCCGAGCTGGTGTACGCCCAGGGCTGCGAGGTCGAGGGCGACACCTCGGGCTTCGCCGAGGCGGTCGCCGCCGCCGAGGGCGCGGACGTCGCCGTCGTGGTCGTCGGCGACCAGGCCGGGCTGTTCGGCCGCGGGACGGTCGGCGAGGGCAACGACACGCTGTCCCTGGACCTGCCGGGGGTGCAGCGCCAGCTGGTCGAGGCGGTCGTCGCGACCGGGACGCCGGTCGTCATGGTCGTCCTCACCGGACGCCCCTACGCCATCGAGTGGGCCCTGGACGGCGACGCCCGCCCGAGCGCCGTCCTGCAGGCCTTCTTCCCGGGTGAGGAGGGCGGCACCGCGATCGCCGGGGTGCTCTCCGGGCGGGTCAACCCGTCGGGTCGCCTCCCCGTGTCCCTGCCGCGCGACGCCGGCGCCCAGCCGTACACCTACCTGCACCCGATCCTGGGTGGCCCCTCCGAGGTGACCTCGACGGACTCCACCCCGACGCGGCCGTTCGGCTTCGGGCTGTCGTACACCGAGTTCGCGTACGGCGACCTGGAGGTCGACCCCGAGGTCAGCGCCGGCTCCTCCTTCACCGCGACGGTGACCGTCACCAACGCCGGCGGGGTCCGCGGCGCCGACGTCGTTCAGCTCTACGGGCGCGACGTGCACGGGTCCGTGGCGCGGCCGGTCGTGCAGCTGCTCGGCTACGCCCGGGTCACGCTGGAGCCGGGGGAGTCCGCGACGGTCACGTTCACGGTGCCGACGCAGCGGTTCGCCTTCTCCGACCGGTCCATGACGCGAGTCGTGGAGCCGGGCGACGCGCAGGTGTGGGTCGGCTCGCACGCCTCCGCCTCGCGGGTCGAGGTGGCCGAGGAGGCGACGAACGGGGCGATCCGCAACGAGCGCGCCGCCGCGGAGCGCGCGATCCCGGGCACCGCGACGAGCCGTGCGCTCGTCACGGTCACGGGCCCGCTGCACCGGGTCGCCCTGAGCGACCCCCGCCGGGTGACCGTGCAGGTCGCCCGCACCTGACGTGACGGGTCCGGCCCGGCCGGGGACGGCCGGGCCTGGACCCTGCGCGCCGAGCCGGGCGCGGCCGCCGAGCGCGTCGAGCCCGACCTGGCCGCCGCACCCGGCCGAGCCGGGCGCGCCGGCCCGGGGCCCGTCAGGTCGGCTCGTCGTCCGTCCGGAACCCGATCGCCTTGTGGCTGCCGTCGCAGTACGGCTTGATGCCGGACGCGCCGCACCGGCACAGCGCCACGGTGCTGCGCCGCCGGGGCGCCGGCTCGCCGGACGCCAGCAGGATCTCCACGTCGCCGCGCACGAGCAGCGGACCATGCGGGCAGGCGGTGACGCTCGCCCACCCCGCCGGTCGGGTGGAGGTCGTCGGCAGGTCGTCCGGGGCCATGCCCGTCAGTCAACCCGCCCGCGTGCCCGGGCGCTCACCGAGGCGCCGCGCCGGTCCGCACGAACGGGCCCGAGCGCTCCGGCGAGCGCGCGCGCCGCGCAGCGCCGACGATGGACGGGGAGTCGGTGCCCCGTGGCACCGTGTCCCGCCGAACCGGACGCGCGCGCCGGGACGCGTCCGCGAGCACAGCCAGGAGGAGACCGCATGCGACCGCCCGCCCCCCGAGGACCCGTGAGCGTCGCCCTGCTCGAGGCGCTGCAGGGTGCCCCGGCACCGGTGCCCGGTGTGCAGGCCGCGGTCGACGGCGCTCTGGCCGCCACCACCGACGTGCTCGCCGACGAGGACCTGCAGCTGTCCCTGTCCGTGCTCTACGAGCTCCACTACCGCGGCGTCGACGGCGTGGACGAGTCCTGGGAGTGGCAGCCGGACCTGCTGCGCGTGCGCGGCGACGTCGAGCGCGCGTTCGAGGCGGCCCTGCGCGACGTGGTGCCCGTCCCGGCGAGCCAGGCGCGCACCGCCGCGGAGGTCGCGCAGGCCCTCTTCGACCTGACCGCGGCCGACACCGGCCCGAGCGTCTCGACGTACCTGGCCAAGCACGCGACCGACGAGCAGGCCCACGAGTTCGTCGTGCAGCGCTCGATCTACCACCTCAAGGAGTCCGACCCGCACAGCTGGGCGCTCCCGCGCCTGTCCGGACGGCCCAAGTCCGCGCTGATCGAGATTCAGGCGGACGAGTACGGCGGTGGGCGGCCCGGCCACATCCACTCCGAGCTGTTCGCCGGGACGATGCGTGCCCTGGGCCTGGACGACGCCTACGGCGCGTACCTGGACCGGGTGCCCGCGCTGACGCTCGCGTCGGCGAACGTCCTGAGCTTGTTCGGGCTGCACCGGCGGCTGCGCGGCGCGATCGTCGGGCACCTGGCGGCGTTCGAGATGACGTCGTCCCTGCCGTGCCGCCGCTACGCCAACGGCTTCCGCCGGCTCGGGTACGGCACCGACGTCACCTTCTACTACGACGAGCACGTCGAGGCCGACGCGGTGCACGAGCAGATCGCCGGCCGTGACCTGGCCGGCGCGCTGGCCGAGCTCGAGCCGGCCGTGCGCGACGACGTGCTGTGGGGCGCGGCCATCTACCTCGCGGTGGACGGCCGCGCGGGGGCGGAAATGCTGGCGGCCTGGCAGGACGGACGAACCTCCCTGCGCAGCCCCGACCCGGTGGGAGCGGCCGGCCGCTGACCGGCCGGCCGCTCCCGGGCTGCGTGCCGCGGGGTCAGCGTGCGGACGGGAGCGCCACGCGCGACACCGTGAACGGCGGCGTGGGCGGGACGCCGGCGTTGCGGGCACCGAACTGGCTGTTCACCACGAGCAGCGAGCGGCCCACCCGTGCGGCCGTCGTCGGGTCGTCGAACGACGCGTCCGGCGTCCGGCCCAGGACCTCGCCCGAACCGAGGTCCCGGTCGAGGTCGACCGTGACGACGTAGCCGAGGTCGCCCTGCCGCTCGATCGCGTACAGCGTGCTGCGGCCCACCAGGACCAGCCCGTCGCCACCGACCGGCTCGCCGCCGAGGTCGATCGCCGTGACGGCCCGGTCGTCCAGCGACACCCGGAACAGCGCCCGGGCGTTGGACTGCGCCAGGACGAGCGTCCGCCCGTCCGGGGAGGCCGCGATGCCGCCGACGTTGAAGCCGGTGCCGTACTGCACCGGCGTCCCGGCGAACGACAGGAACACCGGCAGGTCCGCCACCCCGTCGGTCCGCCGTTCGTCGGCGTCGATGCGGTACAGCACCGGGCGGCGGGAGTCGGTCACGTAGACGTCCCCGCCCCGGGTGACGACCAGGTCGTTGAGGAACGTGGGGTTGGCCGGGTCGGTCGGGTTCGCCACCGTCCAGGAGCCCGTCAGGTCGCCCGTGCGGGTGTCGTACGCGAAGACCCGCCCGGTCGCCCCGCCGGCGACGAACAGCGTCCGCCCGTCCACCTTCATCCCTACCGCCGACGTGCGTCCGTCCTCGCCGGGCAGCAGGAACGGGGTGGCGACCGGCTCGCGGACGTCCCCGCGGTACACGGTGCCGTCCGTGGTGCTGCCGACGTAGAACGTGTTCCCGCGGGCCGCGACGCCCTCGGGGAAGATGTTCGGGTTCGCGACCCCGGCGGGGTCGAGGACGTAGCTCGTGGGCAGGTGCGCGTCGCGGTCGCGCGTCGCCCGGTCGTCGGCCGCGACGGCGGCGGTCGGGCTCACCAGGAGCAGGGCGGTCACGGCGACGAGCGCCCGGAGGGCTCGGGGAGTGCGCATGGTGGTTCCTCTCACGGGGCGGGGATGCGGGACACGGTGAACGGCAGCGTCGGCGGGCGGCCGGCGTTGCGCGCGTCGAACTGGCTGTTGACGACCAGGAGCGACCGGCCGACGGAGGCCGCCGTCGTGGGGAACGCGAACGACGGGTCCGCCGTCCGGCTGACGACGGTGCCTGCGGTCAGGTCGCGCTCGAGGTCGACCCGGACCACAGCGGGATCGGCCGAGCGGTTGTCGACGACGTACAGCGTCCGGCCACGCAGCACGAGCCCGTCGCCCGGCACGTCCTGCCCGTCCAGGTCCACCGGGGTGACGCTGCGGTCCCGGATGCCGACCCGGAACAGCGTCCCGGTGTTCGACTGCGCGAGGACGAGGTACCGGTCGTCCGGGGAGACGGCGATGCCGTTGACGTTGAACCCCTCGACGTACGTCAGGGCCGTGCCCGTGAAGCGCACGAACGGCGGCAGCGTCTGCACGCCGTCGGTCCGCCGGTCGCGGGCGTCGATGCGGTAGAGCACCGGACGCAGGGAGTCGGTCACGTACACGTCGCCGCTGCGGTCGACCACGAGGTCGTTGAGGAAGGTCGGGGACCCGGCGGGGTCGGTGACGGTCCACCGCCCGGTCAGCTCACCGCTGCGGACGTCGTAGGCGAAGACCTGCCCGGTCGACCCGCCGGCGACGAACAGGGTCCGGCCGTCGACCTTCATCCCGATCGCGGACGTGCGCCCCTCCGGGTTCCCGGGCAGCAGGAACGGCGTCGCGGTCCCCTCGCGCACGTCACCGCGGTAGATCGTCCCGTCGGTGGTGCTGCCGACGAAGAAGGTGTCCCCGCGCACCGCGATGCCCTCGGGGAAGACGTCGGGGTCGGCCTGCCCCGCCGGGTCGAGCACGTAGCTGGTCGGCAGGCCCCGGTCCCGGTCGCGGGTGGCACGGTCGTCGTCGTGCGCGACGGCGGCGCCCGGGGCGAGCAGGAGCAGGGCCGTCGTCGCGACGACGAGCGCCCGGGCGGATAGCGGAGTGCGCATAGGTGGTCCCTCCATCGACGGGCGTCGTCCACCCACGCTGGTCGGCGACACCGGGTCGTGGTCCGTTGGCCCCACCGACGATAGACACGCACGACATATCCGGCCAGGCCGGGCAAAACGGGCACGGCGAGCCGCGCCGCCGCGCCGGAGGCGGCCGTACATTGGACTCGTTCCAGACTGGGTGCTTGGATGGGGCCGTGCCCGTGACTCCCGCCGACCTGCTGCGCCGCACGGGGCTGCGCGCGACCGGGACCCGGCTCGCGGTCTACGGCGTGCTGGACGACGCCCGCGGCGAGGGCCGGCACCTCACCGCCGCCGACGTCGCCGCCGGCGCCCGACGGCGGACGGACGGCATCTCGACCCAGGCCGTCTACGACTGCCTCGAGGCGCTGATCCGCGCCGGCCTGGTGCGGCAGATCGAGCCCGCCGGACGCCCCGCGCTCTACGAGACCCGGGTCGGTGACAACCACCACCACCTGGTGTGCCGCGAGTGCGGGACCACCGTGGACGTCGACTGCACCCACGGGTCGGCGCCCTGCCTCGCGCCCGGCGACGACCACGGCTTCGTGGTCGACGAGGCCGAGGTGGTGTTCTGGGGCCGGTGCGCCGCGTGCGCCGCCCGCGGAGCCGTCGCCGGACCGACCGGCCCGCGGCCGCCCCGAGGCCCGCGAGGCGCCGTCGTCCCCGACGGCGCAGCGCCCGCTCTCTTTGCCCCCGATGCCCCCGGCGCCGAGCCCCCTGCCCTCCCCACCGCCGTGCCCGCCACCGTGCCCGCCGCCGTGGCGGCGCGCCCGCACAGCCACCACTGACCCCCCGGCGGTGACGACCCGACAGGGGAGTCACCACCACGAACGCGCGCCTGCGCACCACCGAGGAGACCCATGACCGACGTCGCATCCCAGCCGTCCGCCCCCGACGACGACCGTCCCGTCCTGACCAACCGTCAGGGCCACCCGGTCTACGACAACCAGAACTCCCGCACGGTGGGCGCGCGCGGCCCGGCGACGCTCGAGAACTACCAGTTCCTCGAGAAGATCAGCCACTTCGACCGCGAGCGCGTCCCGGAGCGCGTCGTGCACGCGCGCGGCACCACGGCGTTCGGGTACTTCGAGGCGTACGGGTCGCTGGGCGACGAGCCGATCGCCCGCTACACGCGCGCCAGGCTGTTCCAGGAGCCCGGCAAGCGCACCGACGTCGCCGTGCGCTTCTCCACCGTCGCCGGTGGCAAGGACTCCTCGGAGTCCGCGCGCGACCCCCGTGGGTTCGCGGTGAAGATGTACACCGAGGACGGCAACTGGGACCTCGTCGGCAACAACATGGGCGTGTTCTTCATCCGCGACGCGATCAAGTTCCCCGACTTCATCCACTCCCAGAAGCCCGACCCGGTCACCTTCGAGGCCAACGTCGCCAACCGCGCCTTCGACTTCTTCAGCCAGACGCCCGAGGCCATGCACATGGTCACGCTCGTCTTCTCGCCCCGTGGCACCCCGGCGTCGTACCGGACCATGCAGGGCTTCGGGGTCAACACCTACAAGTGGCTCAACGCCCAGGGCGAGAGCGTGCTGGTCAAGTACCACTGGCTGCCCAAGCAGGGCGTGAGGTCCTGGACCGCGGCCGACGCCGCCGCCGTGCAGGCACGCACCCTCGGCCACCACACCAAGGACCTGTACGACGCGATCGAGGGCGGCGACTTCCCCGAGTGGGAGCTCAACGTCCAGATCATGAGCGACGACGAGCACCCCGAGCTCGACTTCGACCCGCTGGACGACACCAAGGTGTGGCCGGAGGTGCAGTTCCCGCTGCGTCCGGTCGGCCGGATGGTCCTGGACCGCAACGTCACCGACAACTTCGCCGAGAACGAGCAGATCGCGTTCGGGACCGGCGTGCTGGTCGACGGGCTGGACTTCTCCGACGACAAGATGCTGGTCGGCCGGACGTTCTCCTACTCCGACACCCAGCGTCACCGCGTGGGCCCGAACTACCTGCAGGTGCCGGTGAACCGGCCGCAGGCCCCGGTGCACACCAACCAGCAGGGCGGCCAGATGTCGATGGGGCGTGACGTCGTCGGTGCCAACCCGCACGTGAACTACGAGCCGTCGATCACCGGCGGCCTGCGTGAGGCGACCTACCCCACGCACGACGAGCAGGGCCCGGAGATCACCGGCCGGCTGACCCGCAAGCGGATCCCACGCACGAACGACTACGCGCAGGCCGGCGAGCGCTACCTGCTGTCGGAGCAGTGGGAGAAGGACGACCTCGTCCTCAACCTGGTCTCGGCGCTGCAGCAGTGCGACCGGCCGATCGCCGAGCGCATGGTGTGGCACTTCCTCATGTGCGAGGACGAGCTGGGGCTGCGCGTCGGCGAGGGCCTGGGCATCTCGCCCGACGACGTCCGGCACCTGCCGCCGCTGCAGAGCCAGACGCTGTCGGAGGACGAGCTCGTCCGGCTGTCGAACCTCGGCAAGAACGGCCCGCGCGACGTGACCGGCCTCGTCATGACGCACTGCGTCCCGAACGAGCACGAGGTGGTCGCGGGCGTCTGACGCCCGCTGCACCGACCGCGGCCGCGGTGGTCGTCCCTCAGGACGACCACCGCGGCCGCCGTCGTGCGGGGCGCTCGCCCTCAGAGCCGCCGGGCGCGCAGCACGACGTCCTCCACGTGGTGCGCGCCGCCGCCCCCGGACACCGACCGGGGCCGGCGCTCGTGCACGTCGACCTGCCAGCCCGCACGCAGGGTGGCCGCGACGTCGTCGGGCAGCACGTACAGGGACGGGTCGAAGCCGCCGGTCCCGGCATGGTCGGGATCGTGGTCGGGATCGTGCTCGTCGCCGTGCTCGTGCTCGGCGCCGTGGTGCCGGTCGAGCGCGTGGTGGACGACGAGGAGCGTCCCGCCGGGGGCGACGAGCTCGCTGAGGGTGCGCTCGGCGACGGCGTCCGGCGTGCGGCGCAGGACGGCGTACTGCGCCGACACCAGGTCGAACCCGCCGGGGGGCAGCCCGGACTCCACCAGCCCGCTGTGCAGCCAGGTCACCTGCACGCCCGCCTCACGGGCGTGCTGCTCGGCTCGGTCGAGCGCGACCCGCGACACGTCGAGCGCGGTCACGTGCCACCCGCGGCGCGCCATCCACACGGCGTCGGCGCCCTCACCGCAGCCGACGTCCAGGACCCGGCCGGGCTCCAGCCCCGCGGTCTCGGCGACGAGGGCGCCGTTGGGGTCGCCGCTCCAGACCTGCTCCGTGGCGCCGTAGCGCTCGTCCCACGCGGCGGCGTCCGGGGTGCGGTCGGGGAGGCTCACACCGCGCACTCGCAGACGAGGTTCCACTCGACGACCTGCTCGCCCTCCTCCGGCCGCGCCCACGCCTGGGCCTCGGCCCGGGACGCGAACCGGCGCCCGACCAGCCGCCCGGTGGGGAGCAGCACACCGACCTCGATGTGCTCGCGGGGGTCGTCGTCGTCCACGCCGGCGGTCGGGGCGCCCGGGATGGTCGTGCTCATGGCTGCGGACCTCCTGCTGCGGACCGTGGGGTCGGTGGTGCGGCTCCTCCACGGTGCACCGGGCGGGCTCGTCGCGCCAGTCCTGCCCCTGGCAGCCCGCCGCCCGGCCGGTGTCTCAGGACGCGGGGCGCTCACCCCACATTTCGCCGACGGGCTCGACGGAGGTGAGGTCCTCGACGACGACCGCGGGCTCGTCGACCACGTCGGCGGGCACGTCCATGCAGGAGACGAAGGTGGCGGACTCACCGGGGGACAGGCGCGGCACCTCGTAGGGCGGGGTTTCGGTGACCGCGGCGCACGACCACTCGTCGTAGAGCCACTCGTCCGTGCTGCCGGCGTAGGACACCAGCAGGTCGTCGCCGACCGTCCCGAGGCTGCTGCCGGTGTAGGTCACGGTCACGACCGCCTCGACGTACCGGCCCTCGGCGGGCGGGTTCTGCGGGTCGGCGGACAGGTCGTCGTCGGCGTCCAGCCGGATCTCGTCGACGACGACCGAGTAGTCACCGACCTGGCCGGTCTCGCCGGTGCGCAGCGCGACCATGGGCAGGTCGATGTCGGTGGTCGAGCTCGCCCAGTCGTCCACCGCCGCGCCGAGGCCGGTGCCGGCCACCAGGGACACCGCACCGCCGACCACGGCGGCGAGCGAGGAGGCGGTCAGGCCGGCCGCCGCCCAGCCGCTGCCCCGGCGGTCGCGGGTGGGCGTGGGCCACAGGCCCAGCAGCCCCGCCACCACGCCCAGCAGGCCGACCAGCACCGACACCGGGCCCTCACCGAGGGAGGCCAGCACGACGGCGGTGATCGCCAGCGCGACCGCGGCCGCGGTGCACGCCACCCGCCGGACCAGCGCACCGCCGTGCCCACCCAGCGCAGGCGGTGGCCAGGCTCCGTCCGCCCACGGGCCACCCGGGCCGGCCCACGGGGCACCGGCGCCGGTCCCCGAGGCAACGGGGCCGCCCCACGGCGGGTCCGGGAACGCGGACGTGGGCGGTGCGGGCGACGGCCCGTGGGTCGGCGTCGCCACGGTGCGGGTGGCCGTGTGCACGGCCGCGTGCGGGGCCGGGAACGGCGCGGCGGCGTGCGGTGCGGGCCGTGCCCACCCGGGGACGTCCGCTCGCTCGTAGGGCGGGGCGTACGGTGCCGGGTCCGGTCCGTGCCGCCCCGCCTCCGGCCCAGGGACGGCGTACGGGTCGGGCGGGCTCATGGCGTCGGGCTCCGTGGGGTCGAGGGCGGTCGCCGGACCACTGTGGCGTCCACGGTCGCGCCGGGTTGCGGCCACGGGCCCGCGTCACCCGATCGCCGCGGGTGATCTCCGCGCCCTCGGGCGCAGGCGCCCGAGCGGGACTCAGGCGCTCGGCTCGGTCCCCACCCGCTCAGCCCCGACCCGCTCAGCCCCGGCCCGCTCGGCCCCGGCGCGCTCCGGCCCGACCTGCTCCGCCGTGACGCGCTGGGTGGCGATGACGTAGTGCGGCCAGTACCGGGCACGGGACGGGAGCAGCGGCAGCACGCGGCGGGACACCTGCTGTGCGGCCCCGAAAGCGAACCGGTCCCGGCGCCGCTGGTCGAGCCCGTACGCGGCCCGCAGCGCGGGCGGCAGCACGCCCGCCGCGAGCAGTGCCGGCAGGCCCCGGGCCGGTGCCGGCAGGATCGGGGGGTCCGGCGCGAGGATCTGGTCCGCGAGCCGGGCGGCTGCGTCACCCACGGCCAGCACGCCGTCGACCTGCGCGTCCACGTACCGCGCCAGGTCGGCGTAGTCCGCCGGCAGCACGCGGGCGGGGATGCCGAACAGCGGGGCGACCTGCGTCATGTCGCGGTAGTACGCCTCGCGCTCGGGCGGCCGCACCGGCCGGACGAAACCGTCGACGACCTGCACCGAGGTCCACACCAGGGTGGCGAAGACCCACAGGGCGAGGTCCGGGTCGGCGGCGGAGTACGGCGTCCCCGCCGGGTGGCCTCCGGTCGCGACCGGCAGGGTGCCGCGGACCGGCCGGTGCCGGTGGGCGACGTGCCGGGCGGCGCCGCGGACCTGAGCGGTGTCGCCGAAGGTGACGGTCATGACGGCGTCGAGCGTGCCCTGCAGCCGGCGCAGCGGGTCGGCGGCGAAGTCGCTGTGCGCGGCGACGCCGGCGGCCACGAGGGGGTGCGCGACCTGCAGCAGCAGGGCGGCCGGACCCCCGACGAGCACGACCCGCTCGCGGGCGAGACGCCACGCCGCCGAGCCGGGGCCGAAGGTGCCGGGGTCACCGGCCCGCCCCGGCTCGGGCGCGGGCGGGAAGAACGTGCTCAGCGGCAGCATCCGCCCGTCCTTCCCGCCTGGACCCGAGCCGGCCGCGAGTCGTCGGCATGGACCCTAGGTCAGCGCACGGCCCTATGCGGCCGCGCGCTGCTCGACCACGACCAGCACCTGCCCGGGGGACACCTGGTCGCCGGGCGTCACGGACACGGCCGTGACCGTCCCGGACACCGAGGCGACCACGGGCGCCTCCATCTTCATGGCCTCGAGCGCCAGGAGCGTCTGCCCCGCGGTCACCACGTCGCCCGGCCGGACGTCGATCCGGAAGACCGTGCCGACGAACGGGGCGCCGACCCCCTCCGAGCCCTCCGGGACCACGACGCCGTCCCCGCTGGACGCCGGCGGCTCGGCCTCCGCGCGCCGGTCGAACTCGCCGGCGGCCTCCCAGGCGTCGCGCTCGGTCCCGAAGGCCGCAGCCTGGGCGGCCCGGAACGCCTCGATGGACCCGGCGTTGTCGGCGAGGAACCGCTCGTGGTCGGCGAGGGCGAAGGTGCCCTGGTCGATGCGCAGGTCGAGCTGTCCGGCCTTGGCGTCGGCCCGCAGGTCGAGCAGCTCGTCCGCACCGACCGGGTGCCACTTGATGACGTCGAAGAACCTCAGCAGCCACGGCGTGCCGGGCTCGAACGCGCCCCGCTGGGTGTGGGTCGACCACACCGGCACGGTCCGCCCGACGAACTGGTACCCGCCGGGTCCCTCCATGCCGTAGATGCACAGGTAGGCACCGCCGATCCCGACCGCGTTCTCCGGCGTCCAGGTCCGGGCGGGGTTGTACTTCGTCGTCACCAGCCGGTGCCGCGGGTCCAGCGGTGTGGCGACCGGGGCGCCGAGGTAGACGTCGCCCAGGCCCATGACGAGGTAGTCGGCGTCGAACACGGTGCGGTAGACGTCGTCGACCGAGCCCAGGCCGTTGATGCGGCGGATGAACTCGATGTTCCACGGGCACCACGGCGCGTCGTCGCGGACGCCGGCCATGTACCGCTCGATCGCCTCCCGGGTCGCGGGGTCGTCCCAGGACAGCGGCAGGTGGACCGTCCGGCTGGGGACGACGAGCTCGCTGGTCGCCGGCAGCGTGTCCTCGACCTGGCGCACCAGGTCCAGCGCGGTGCGCAGCGGCAGGACGTCGGGGTCCAGGTGCAGCTGGAGCGACCGGATGCCGGGGGTGAGATCGACGAGCCCGCGTGCCGCGCGTCCGCCGTCGGCCGCCAGGCGCTCGCGGACCGCCTCGGCGAGCGCGTGCACCCGCATGCGCGACGCGAGGTCCAGCTGCATGGGCCCGTACTCGACGAGCAGGTTGTCGTCGCCGGACCGGCGCATCGTGACCTCGGGGCGGTGCGCCTGGGCCTCCAGCCGCGCGAGGATGCCGCCGTCGTCGTGGGCCGGACGGGACGCCACGGGCCGGGACTGCGGCCGGGCGCGCAGCGTGCCGGCCTGGGCCTCGTCGACCGGCACGAAGCGCACGGCGTCGCCCGGCCGGAGCTGGCCCAGCTTCCACATCTGCCCGACGGCGACCGTGGCCGGGCAGGTGAACCCGCCCAGGCTCGGCCCGTCCGGTCCGAGGAGGATCGGCAGGTCCCCGGTGTAGTCGACGGCGCCGACGGCGTACGGGGTGTCGTGGATGTTGGACGGGTGCAGGCCCGCCTCGCCGCCGTCCGGACGGGCCCAGGTCGGCTTGGGGCCGACCAGGCGGACCCCGGTGCGCGCGGAGTTGAAGTGGACGGACCAGGTCGCGGCGTAGAACTCCTCGACGTCGCCCGGGGTGAAGAACTCCGGGGCGGCGTGCGGGCCCTCCAGCGCGCCGATCTCCCACGCGTCGGTGATCGTCGGGCGGTCGGCGACCGGCACGCCTGCGCCCGGGGCGATCGGGTCGCCTTCCGCGGCCGCCGCCGGGAGCCGGAGCGTGTCGCCGGCGCGCAGGGCGGACCCGGTCACGCCGCCGATCCGGCCCAGGTCGAAGGTGGCGGCCGACCCCAGGACCGGCGTGACGTCCAGCCCGCCCCGCACGAGCAGGTAGCTGCGCATGCCCGCGGTCGGCGTGCCGATGTCCAGGACCGACCCGGCCGGGACGTGGACCGGCTGCCACTGCGGCACGGGGTCGCCGTCGACGGTCACCGGCGTGGGGGCGCCCGCCACCAGGACGGTCGCCGCGGTCCGGAACCGCAGCGCCGGCCCGGCGAGGGTGCACTCCAGCCCGGGTGCGCCCTCGTCGTTGCCCAGCGCCCGGTTGCCGAGCCGGAACGACAGGTCGTCCATCGGGCCCGACGGCGGGATGCCGACGTGCCACAGCCCGGTGCGGCCCGGCCAGTCCTGGACGGTGGTCAGCATCCCCGGGCGCACGACCTCCACCCGCGGGTCGCCGTCGACCACGCCGGCCAGCGTGCCGGTGTGGTGCGTCGCGGCCAGGACGTCGGCGGTGGTCGTGATGGAGCGCAGCAGCCCCAGGTTCGTGGCGATGCCGTCGACGCGGGTGCCGGCCAGCGCGTCGCCGAGCGCGGCCCACGCGGCGTCGCGGTCGGCGCCGGCGGTGATGACCTTGGCGAGCAGCGGGTCGTAGTGCGTGGTGACCTCGGTGCCGGCCTCGATCCAGGTGTCGACCCGCGCGGCGGTGCCGGTCGAGCCGCCGGCCGGACTGCCGGCCGGGCCGCCGCTCGTGCTGCCGGTCGAGACGCCGGTGGCGGGGGAGGCGAAGCCGGTCACCGTGCCGGCGCTGGGCAGGTGGTCCCGGTCGGGGTTCTCGGCGTAGACCCGGGCCTCGACGGCGTGCCCGCGCGGCTCGAGCGGGGTGTCGACGACGGAGGTGTCGCCCTGAGCCAGGCGCAGCATCCACTCGACGAGGTCGACGCGGTACACCGCCTCGGTGACCGGGTGCTCCACCTGCAGGCGCGTGTTGACCTCGAGGAACGCCGCCTCCTCGCGCTCGGCGTCGTAGACGTACTCCACCGTCCCGGCGGACCGGTAGGCGACCGAGGCGCACAGGTCCCGGGCGGCGTCGGCGATGCCCGTGCGGACGGCGTCCGGCAGCCCGGGGGCGGGCGCCTCCTCGCAGACCTTCTGGTGGCGGCGCTGCAGGGAGCAGTCGCGGTCGCCGAGCGTGACCACGGTGCCCGCGCCGTCGCCGAAGACCTGGACCTCGACGTGCCGGGCGGCGGTGATGAGCCGCTCGAGGAACACCCCGGCCGTCCCGAAGCTCGCGCCGGCGGTCCGGCGCACGGACTCCCACGCCGCGGACAGCTCGGCGGCCGAGCGGCACGCCCGCATCCCGATGCCGCCGCCCCCGGCCGTCGCCTTGAGCATGACCGGGTAGCCGATGGCGTCCGCGGCGACGAGCGCCTCGTCGAGGGTCTCCAGCAGCCCGGTGCCGGCGAGCATGGGGACGCCGACGGCGCGGGCGGCGTCCCGGGCGGTGTGCTTGGACCCGAACAGCTCCAGGTGCTCCGGCGACGGCCCGACGAACGCGACCCCGGCCGCCTCGGCGGCGCGCGCGAAGCCGGCGTTCTCCGACAGGAACCCGTACCCGGGGTGGATCGCGCCCGCGCCGGAGGCCAGCGCGGCCTCGACGATCCGGTCGCCCAGCAGGTAGCTCTGCGCGGCCGGTGCCGGGCCGAGGAGCACCGAGGTGTCCGCCAGGCGGGTGTGCGGGGCGCCCGCGTCGGCGGCGGAGTGGACGGCGACCGTCCGCAGGCCCATGGCGCGCGCGGTGCGCAGGATGCGGACGGCGATCTCGCCGCGGTTCGCGACGAGCAGGGTGTCGAAGGACATCTCAGGCCTCCGGCCCGTCGGTGGGCGCCGGCACGGGGGCAGGCACGGTGGCCGGCACGGTGGCCGGCACGGGCGTGGCGGCGGCGGTGGCGGCGGCAGGAGCGGGCGCGGTGACGACCATCCGCACCGGGGTCGGGTCGAAGCCGTTGCAGGGGTTGTTGACCTGCGGGCAGTTGGACACCATCACCAGGACGTCGCGCTCGGCGCGCAGCGTCAGGCTCAGCCCGGGCGCGGAGATGCCGTCGACGATGCCCAGGGCGCCGTCGGGGTCGACCGGGACGTTCATGTACCAGTTGACGTTGGAGACCAGGTCGCGGGCGGTCAGCCCGTGCCGGCTGCCCTCGACGAGGAAGTTCTCCGCGCACGCGTGCTGCCCGGCGGTGTGCCGGCCGTACCGCAGGGCGTTGGACTCCTTGGAGCAGGCACCGCCCAGGGTGTCGTGCCGGCCGCACTCGTCCGCGACGACGGTCAGCAGCGGGTCGGCCTCGCAGTCCAGCAGCACGCTGCCGGTGGTGAGGAAGATCGACCCCTGCGCCGCGATGGTGTCCGGCGCGCTGTAGCGCAGGGACGTGTCGTGCGCGTCGTAGGCGAGGAAGTCCACGGCCTGGTTGCCCTCCAGGTCGACGATCGTCAGCTCGCTGCCCGCCGGCAGCACGGTCGACCAGGGCGCCCGCGCCGGGACGACCTCATCGAGCAGGACGGCGGGCTGCGTGGTCGGGTCGGCGGCGCGCGGCCCGGCGGCGGCGGCGCTCGTGATGGTGGTGGTCATCGGGTCCCCCTCGTGGTCAGGTAGGCGGCGGTCGCCTCGAGCGCGCGGCGCCCCTCGGGGGTCGCGGTCCAGCGGGCGTCGTCGGGCGTGGTGGGCGTCGCGCGCCAGGCGACGACCTCCAGCGGCCCGCTCCGGAAGGCCGGCGCCGGGTCGAGCGGGTGGGCGGTGTTCGTGACCAGCACCAGCAGGCGCATCTCGGCGAGCAGCGTGACCGCGGCGCCGGGGCCGGCGGAGCCCGTGGGGCGGGGCCGGCCGTCGTCGTCCACGCGGACGCCCTGGAAGAACGAGATGCTCGGCGGCAGGTCCCGGCGGTCCAGGCCGTGCTTGGCGGCGGCGAGCGTGAACAGCTCGCGCCCGGCCGGGGACGGCCCGTGCGCGGACCCGTCGCCGTAGCGCTCCTCGTTGCGCCGGCGCGTGGTGGTGCCGAACAGGCTGTCGTGCCGGCCCGACGTGTCCGCCACGATGCTCGCCAGGGCCCGTCCCTGCCCCGAGAGCAGGAGGTGGTCGGCGGTCAGGTGCACCTGCCACTGGACCTTGACCGTGTCGGCGACGTTGAGCCGCTCCCACGGCTCGTCGGCGTTGTGCAGCAGGACGTGCGCGCAGGCGTCACCGGTGAGGTCGGTCAGCCGGACGGCGGTGCCGCGCTCCACGACCAGGTGCGTGTACCCGCCCGCGCCGAGCGTCTCGGCCCAGACGAGGTCGCCGGCGGCGACGCCGGGGGGAGGCGTGGGCCAGGCGCTGGCCGGCAGGACCGGCATCGCCAGGCGCCCGCCGGCCGCGCCGTCCAGGGCCTGCGCCTCCTGCGCCCGGGCGTGCTCACGTGCTCCCGCTGTGGTGGCCGTGCCGCTGCTGCTGCCGGTCATGTGGCTCTCCGCTCACGATTCTCGAGGCCGAATCTGTTGGTCGACAGGAATGAGGGTGGACGGCCGGTGTTCCGCGTCCGTCACCATTGCGTGAACAGCGGATTACGCGGTGTACGGTCCCCGGCCCATGGCAGGAACACCTATGGCACGCAGACCCGGACGGCCCCGGGCGAACGCCGAGCAGGCGACCGGGCGCGGCACCGCGCAGGACCTCCTGGACGCCGCCGCGGCGCTGTTCTGCACGGTGGGCTACACGTCCACGAGCACGTACGCGATCGCCGAGCGCGCCGGCGTCCGGCAGGCGTCGATGTACCACCACTTCGCCGGCAAGCACGCGATCCTGCACGAGCTGCTGCTCGGGACGGTGCGCCCGTCGCTGCGCAACGCCGAGCTGCTCGCCCGGATCGACGCCGGCGTGCCGGCCCGGCTGTGGGCGCTCGCCGCCGCCGACGTCGAGCTGCTGTGCGCACCGCGCGACAACCTGGGGGCCTTGTACTTCCTCCCCGAGCTGTCCGACGAGCGCTTCGCGCCGTTCCGGGCGCTGCACCTGGCGCTGCGAGCCGGGTACGCCGACCTCGTCGGGCAGTACCCCGGCGTGCGCGGCGAGGACGTCGGCGAGCTGTCGTCCCTGGCGATCGGGCTCGTCGAGAGCGTGATCCTGCGGCGCCGGGAGGAGCCCGACCTCCGGGCCGACGACGTCGCCCCCCGGGTCGCCGACGCCGTGCAGCGCCTCCTCGGCGCGACCCCCGCCGGGCTCGCCGCCGTGCGCGCCGAGGGCCTGGCGCTGCGCGCGACGCTCCCGGATCTCGGCGTCGCGCGCTTTCCGCAGAATCGTGCGGCGCGGCCGGAGAATTAACACGACCGTTGCACGAGCGCATCGACCCGGACACGGCCCGGGTGATCAATGAGCCTGTCGGGCGACAGGAAACTCCCCGGCGCCGGTCCCGCGGCCACCTCGTCCGCGACCGGGTCCCCCCTGCGCTCGTGCATCGGAGTGTGCCGTGATCATCGCCGGAGTCGGACTCAGCGTCCTCGCTGTCGTCCTCGTCGGAATCGTCGTCGCCCGCAAGGTCGACGGCGACAGTGCCAACTTCCTCGTCGCGGGCCGGCGCCTGGGGGTGCCGCTCGTCGCGGCGTCCCTCATGGCGGCCGCAGTCGACTCCAACGCCACGGTCGGCAACACGGACCTCACGTCGGCGTTCGGCTTCTGGTCCGGGGCGTCGCTCGCGCTCGGGCTGGCGCTCTGCCTGCTGCTGACCGGGATCTTCCTGGCCAAGCCGATGAACCGGATGGGGCTCTTCACGCTCGCGGACTTCTACCGGCTGCGCTACGGGCGCGGGGTCGAGGTGGCGTCGTCGCTGCTGATGATCTTCGCGTTCGCGATCCTCATGGCGGGGAACCTGGTGGCCTGCGGGTTCCTGCTCGAGCGGTTCCTCGGGCTCGACTACACCCTCGGCGTCGGCATCGCCGTGGTGCTGGTGCTCGTCTACACGATCGGCGGCGGGATGTTCTCCGACGCCTACACCGCGGCGATCCAGATCGTCATCACGCTCACCGCGACCGCCGCGCTGCTGTGGTGGGTCGGCTCGACGATCGGGTTCTCCATCCCCGACGGCATGGGGCCGTTCGACTTCGAGCAGCTCACCTCCACCGACGCCGGTGCCCCCATCAACTGGGCCACGCTGCTCTCGCTGGGCATCGGGGACATCGTGGCGATCGACTTCATGCAGCGGATCTTCTCGGCGCGGAGCCCCGAGGTCGCCCGGCGCTCGTGCTTCACGGGTGCGGCCGGCACCGCGGTGATCGGCGTCGCCTACGCCCTCGTCTCGCTCGCCGCGGTCTCCGCGTTCGGGCTCGACATGGCCGACGGGCCCGTGCTGTTCACGTTGCTCGACGACTACGCCCCGCCGGCCCTGACCATCCTCGTGCTGTCCGGCATCGTCGCGGCGTCCTTCTCCACCGCGTCCGGGGCGATCCTGGCGACCTCCGCGGTGGCCGTGCGCAACATCCTCGGCGTCCGGCGGGTCACGACGGAGCCCGGTGTGCGCGACCCGCTGCTGCGCTGGACCCGGATGGCGATGATCCCGGTCGTGATCCTCGGCGTGACCGTGGCCCTGCAGGTCGCCCAGACCGGCATCCTGCTCACCCTGGCCTTCGACCTCATGCTGGCGTGCCTGGTCGTGCCCTTCCTGCTGGGCCTGTTCTGGAAGCGGGGCGGCACGCGGGCGGCCGTCGCCGCCATGGTGACGGGTCTGGTCGTGCGGATCGGCCTGTTCGTCCTGACGCCGACGATGTACGGCGTCCCCAACGACGTCGCCTACCTGCCCAACGACCTGGTGCCCGCGAGCTTCGACGGGTGGCCCACGTTCTACGGCGGCCTGACCTCGCTCGTCGCGTACCTGATCGCGGCGACGGTCTGGCCCCGCACGATCACGGAGGAGGCCTGGTCGATCGCGGACGGCGACGTCCCGGTCACCGCTCCGGACGCCGTGGCCGTGCCGGTCGCCCGGGTGGGCGCCCCGCCGTCGTCCCCCGTGATCGCCGCGGCCCCGGCGCCCGCACTGCCCGACGCCGGCCTGCCGGTCGCACCGCAGGTCTGACGGCGTCGCCCGCGGACGGAGGGACCGCGGCACGCGACCCGGGCACGCGGCGCGGCCTGCGCCCCGGCACGACAGCGCTCGCCGCCGTCGCGCCGGGGTCGCCTGCGTGCGAGGTCCGTGCGGTACGCAGGACCTGGTTCCGGACCCCGCCACGGAGGACCATGGTGGTGACCGGCGCGCCCGCCGGACGTCGACGGGCCCACCGGTGGAGGCCGACGATGACCCACCTGGTGGAGCGGCTGGCGGCCGCGATGAACGCGCACGACCTGGACGGCGCGGCGGCGCTCTTCGCCCCCGGGTACGAGAGCCGGCAGCCCGCCCACCCGGCCCGCGACTTCAGCGGGCGGGCGCAGATGCGCGCGAACTGGGAGGCCATGTTCGCCGGGGTCCCGGACTTCCGTGCCGAGCTGCTCGGCAGCGTGGTCGACGGGGACACCGTGTGGTCGGAGTGGCACTGGACCGGGAGGCGCACCGACGGCGAGCCGTTCGAGGTGCGAGGAGTCGCGCTCTTCCAGGTACGGGACGAGCAGGTCGTCGGGGCGCGGCTGTACCTGGAGGACGTCGAGCGGGAGGGCGCCGACATCGACGAGAGCGTCCGGCGCCTGTCGGGGCAGGCGCCGGCACGGTCCCACGCCACCGAGGGCGGACAGGCAGGGCCCGCGGCGACCGGGTGAAACGCGGGGCGCGCCGCGAGCCCGCGTCGAGGAGACAACGTTCCGGACCGCTCGCGCGTCATCATTCTCAGGCGACCGCGGGGTCGCCGCGACGAACGGGGGCTCACCATGGTGCAGGACGTGGCCGCTTCACCAGCGGCGGGGCGGCGCGGGGTCCGGCGCGGTGCTGTCGCGGCGAGCGCGATGCTGCTCGTCGGGGTGGTGCTGACCGGGTGCGGCACCGGTCTGACGAGCGCCCAGGGCGCCGCACCGTCGCCGGGCCCGACGGCGTCGCCGAGCGCGTCCGACCGCGCCACCCCGGCTCCACGACCGACGCCCACGTCGACCCCGACGCCCCCGCCCACCTCGACCCCGACGCCCCCGCCCACCTCGACCCCGGCGCCCGCCCCGGAGCCGGCGCCGCCGGCGCCCGCACCGGCGCCGGCACCCGCGCCGGCACCCGCACCGGCGGAGCCGGCGCCGCCCGCTGCCGCACCGGAGCCCGCGCCCCCCGCAGAGCCCACGGGGCTGCGCCGGGGCGACGAGGGCGAGGCGGTGCTCGCGCTGCAGCAGCGCCTGATCGACCTGGGCTACTTCCTCACCGCGGCCGACGGCCGCTTCGGTGCCGGCACGGAGCAGGCCGTGTGGGCCCTGCAGAAGGCCGCGGGCCTTGGCCGGGACGGCGTCGTCGGGCCGGCGACGCTGGCCGCGCTCGACGCCGGCACCCTTCCCGCCCCGCGCACCACGAGCGGCCGGGCGATCGAGGTCGACCTCGACGCCCAGCTGCTGCTCGCCGTCGACGACGGCGTCGTGACCCGGGTCGTCAACGCGTCGTCCGGCAACGGCAAGCCGTACGAGGCGCTGGGCCGCACCCAGCGCGCCGTCACCCCGACCGGCGACTACAGCGTGGTCCGGCAGATCGACGGCATGCACGAGTCCACCCTGGAGCTCGGCTCGATGTACCGGCCGAAGTACTTCCGCGGCGGGTGGGCCGTGCACGGCTCGAGCTCGATCCCGCCGTGGCCCGCGTCCCACGGCTGCGTGCGGGTCTCGAACGCCGCCATGGACTGGATCTGGGACACCTGGGGCGCGCCGCTGGGCACGCCGGTGCACGTCTACTGACCCCGGCCGTGGCCCGTCGCCCGCGCTGGTACGTCGGACCCGGTGCCGTCGGGCCTGGTCACGGCGGCCGCGCTGCGGTTGGGTGAACCCATGGGCGAGGTCATCCTGTTCGGGGCGATCGCGTCCAGCGCGCTCGTGCTGGGTGCTCTGGTCGGCGGGTGGGCCACCCTGCCCAAGCGCGTGCTGGCGGGCATGCTCGCCTTCGCCGCCGGAGCCCTCATCACGGCGCTCGCCTTCGAGCTGTTCGAGGAGTCCGTGGACCGCGGCGGCATCGGCCGTGCCGCGCTCGGTCTGGCCGGTGGTGCCGTGGTGTTCACGCTGCTGAGCGCGCGTCTGGACGCGGCTGCCCGCGCGGGGTCGGGCACCACGTCCGGCGACGAGGGCAGCGACAAGCTGGACCTGGAGGCCGCGGCGCAGGAGCACGCGCCGTCGTCGGCGTCCACGCGCGGCGCCGCCGGGTTCGCCCTGCTCGCCGCCGTGACGCTCGACGGCGTGCCGGAGAACGTCGCCCTGGGGGTCTCGATCGGCGAGGGGACCGGGGGACTGGCGCTCCTGGCGGCCATCTTCGTGTCGAACTTCCCCGAGGCCCTCGTCGGGGCGGCGTCGATGCGTGCGCAGGGACGGTCCCGGCTCTCGGTGCTGGCCCTGTGGACCCTGTGCGGCGTCCTCCTCACGCTCGCCGTCGTCCTCGGTGCCGGGCCCCTGTCGCGCGCGTCGGGGGAGACGATCTCGCTGCCGCTCGCGTTCGCGGCCGGTGCGGTGCTCGCCTCGCTCGCCGACACGCTGATGCCCGAGGCCTACGAGGACGGGGGGCCGACCGTCGCGCTCTCGACCACGGCCGGCTTCCTGCTGTCCTTCGTGCTGTCCCTCACCTGAGCAGCCCCGCGTCGGGGCAGGATGGGGGCTGCCCCCGCCGGCCGACGGCGGTCACGGCGTCGACGTCCGAGGAGGACTCGTGACCAACCTCGACACCCGGCCCGACGCGCTGCTGTGCGACGACCGGGAGACCGCCGCCGCGGGCGTGCAGGTCCTGACCCCGCGCGACGTGCCGCTGGGGGGCATCCGCGCGATGTCCGTGCGCCGGACCCTGCCGCAGCGGGCGCGGTCGTTCGTCGGCGCCTGGTGCTTCCTCGACCACTACGGGCCCGACGACGTGACCGCGACGGGCGGCATGCAGGTCCCGCCGCACCCGCACACCGGGCTGCAGACCGTCAGCTGGCTGTTCTCCGGCGAGGTGGAGCACCGCGACAGCCTCGGGACGCACGCCTTCGTGCGGCCGGGGGAGCTCAACCTCATGACCGCCGGGCACGGGATCAGCCACTCCGAGGACTCCACCGCGCAGACCCGGGTGCTGCACGGGGTCCAGCTGTGGACGGTGCTGCCCGAGCGGCACCGCGACACCCGTCCGGCGTTCGACCACTACGCCCCGCCGGTCGTGCTGCTCGACGACGGTGCGGTCCGGGTCTTCCTGGGCACGCTGCAGGGGTCGACGTCCCCCGTGCCGACGTTCTCGCCGCTCGTCGGCGCCGAGGTCGTGCTGGGCGGCGGCTGCGAGCACACGTTCGCGGTCGACCCGACGTTCGAGCACGCGGTGCTGGTCGACACGGGCACCGCGGAGGTCGAGGGGGTGCGCGGGGAGCGCGACGAGCTGCTGTACGTCCCGCCGGGCACGTCGACGCTCGCCGTGCGGGCGCTCGGCGACGCCGACCTGCGGGTCGTCCTCATCGGCGGTGAGCCGCTGGGGGAGAGCATCGTCATGTGGTGGAACTTCATCGGCCGCTCCCACGACGAGGTCGTGGCCGCCCGGGACCGGTGGCAGCAGGAGATCGGCGCGGACGACGCCGAGATCGCCGTGGCCGGCGACCCGGCCGCCGGTGACCCACGTCGGGCCGACCTCGGCGCGGCGGACGGCGTGCCGCCCGACGCCGTCCCGGACGGCCCGATGGGGCGGCCCCGGCCGGGCTCGAGGTTCGGGACCGTCACCGGGCACGCGCACCCTCCGCTGCCGGCACCCCCGATGCCGCTGCAGCGCCTGAAGCCGCGCAGCTGAGGGCGCGCGCCACCCCGTCAGCCCGGCTGGTCGTCCGGACGTGGCATCCTCAGCCCCGTGGACACGCCCCTCGCCGCCGCGCTCCGGACCGCCACCCGGACGGAGCACGAGCAGGCCGAGCACATGCCCTTCGTCGGCGAGCTGATGGCCGGCCGTCTTCCCCTCGCGGCCTACGTCGACCTGCTGTCCCAGCACCACGCGATCTACCACGCCCTGGAGGCCGCCGAGCCGTTCGTGCGAGCCGACTGCGCCGGAGCGAGCGTCGTGGTCGACGGACTGGCCCGGTCGGGGTCGATCGAGAGCGACCTGGCCGTGCTGTGCGGTCCGACGTGGCGTGACGGGCTGCGGGTGCTGCCGGCGACCCGGCGCTACGTCGACCGCCTGCGCGCCACAGCCCAGACGTGGGTCGGGGGGTACGTCGCCCATGCGTACACGCGCTACCTGGGGGACCTGTCCGGCGGGCAGGCGATCCGGACGGTCCTGCGCCGCACGATGGCGGTGCCCGACGACGCGCTGGCGTTCTACACCTTCGCGTCGATCCCCAAGCCGAAGCTCTTCAAGGACGCCTACCGCGCCCGGCTCGACGCGCTGCCGTTCGGCGTCGACGAGCGGGCGCGGGTGATCGACGAGGCCCGGGTGGCGTTCCGCCTCAACGCCGACGTCTTCGCCGACCTCGGCGCCGTCCACCTGCCCGCCGTGCGCCGGGAGCCGGCGACCGACGTCGCCTGAGCCCCGAGCCCCGAGCCCCGAGCCCCGAGCCCCGAGCCCCGAGCCCCGAGCCGGGGCGCGGGATGCGCCCTCGCCCGTCCCCGGCCCTCAGAACCGCGACAGCGCCAGCACGGTCACGTCGTCGCGGGTCTGCGGCGCACCGGCGAGCAGCCGCTCGCAGAGCCCGTCGGGGTCGCGGCCGCCGGCCGCCGCCCGGTCGCGCAGCTGCTCCAGGCTGCGCAGCAGGTGCACCCCGCGCTCCTCGACCAGGCCGTCGGAGTAGAGGACCAGCGCGTCGCCCCGCGCCAGCTCGACCGTCACCTCGGCGTAGTCCCGGGCGACGTCGACGCCCAGTGCCGGGCCCGTGGCCTCGTGCAGCAGGCGGCCGCCCTCGGCCCCGAGGTGCAGGATCGGCAGGTGGCCCGCGCTGGTGATGCGGGCGCTGCCGGTCTGCGGGTCGAGCTCCGCGGCGACCACGGTCGCCAGCTTGCCCGGCAGCAGGGCGCCGATGAGGGTCCCGAGCCGGCGCAGCGCCGTGGACGCGCTGCCCTCGTTGACCAGGTAGGCGCGCAGCGCGTGACGCATCTGGGCGGTGATCGCCGCGACGCCCATCCCGTGGCCGGCGACGTCGCCCACCATGAGCACCACCCGGCCGTCGGGCAGCACGGTGACGTCGTACCAGTCGCCGCCGATGATGTCGTTGCCGCTGGGCACGTAGCGGGACGCCAGGGAGAACCCGGCCGGGATGACCGGGCGCTCGGTCAGCACGATCTGCTGAAGCGCGGCCGCGATGCGGCTGTCCTCCGCGGACCGGCGGGCCAGCAGCTCGTCGACGTCCTGCCCGAGCCGCTGGGCCGCCGCCGTCTCCGCCGGCGCCCACGGGTCGGACCGCCCGCGGACCTGCTCCACCCAGGCGGAGAACGAGGCGCGGGGCGTGAGGCGCAGCCCGTCGTCGGTCCGCTGGACCGCCTTGCGCGGGTCCCCGGCCCACTGCACCTCACGGAGCACCTCGGGGCGGAACCACATGAGGAAGTCGCTGCGCTCGCCGGACGTCAGGGGCACGCCCAGCACGCCGCTGGCGGTGCCGGCGATGCGCGCGGTCAGCTCGGTGGCGGCGAGGTCCCGACCGAGGGCGTCGGTGACGACCAGGGTCCGGCCACTGCTCCACAGGACGCCGGCGAGCGCCTCGACGTCCTGCACGGACGGCGTCTCGCCGAGCAGGCGCAGCTCGTTGTGGACGCGGATCGCGACGCCGGACGCGCCCTCGATCAGGTCCAGCGCCCCGCCGTCCCCGGCGAGCGAGTCCAGCGGGTTGCGGATGTTGCCGGCCAGGGACCGGGTCAGATCGGCGGCGGTCGCGCTGATCGCCAGCGCGTCGACGTACCGGCCCTCGTCCTCCTTGCCCTGGATGAGCAGCGACGCGGTGCGCCCGAGGAACTCCGCGACGTTGCGGGTCGAGGGGCTCGGGTAGTGCGGGCCGGCGTAGTGGTGGCACGCGACCAGCCCCCACAGCCGCCCGTGGGACAGCAGGGACACCGACATCGACGCCCGCACGCCCATGTTGGCCAGGTACTGCAGGTGGACGGGGGAGACGCTGCGCAGCGCCGCCCCGGACAGGTCCAGCGGCAGGCCGGTGCGCGGGTTCAGGCCCGGCATCAGCGGGCTCGGGGTGTAGCCGGCATCGGGGATCGACCGCAACCACTGCGACGTGTACAGCGCGCGCGCCTGGGCCGGGATGTCGGACGCCGGGAAGTGCAGCCCGAGGAACGGCTCGAGGTCCTCGCGTGCCTCCTCGGCGACGACCTCGCCGTTCCAGTCGTCGTCGAACCGGTAGACCATCACACGGTCGAACCCGGTCACCCGGCGCATCTCCGCGGCGAGCATGCGG
Organism: Cellulomonas aerilata; assembly: GCF_007991755.1. GTDB lineage: Bacteria > Actinomycetota > Actinomycetes > Actinomycetales > Cellulomonadaceae > Pengzhenrongella > Pengzhenrongella aerilata. The sequence continues at coordinate 38,536 of NZ_BJYY01000020.1, forward strand.
GTCAGCTCGCCGTGGCTCGTCGCACCCTGCAGCGCGCGCAGCGCCAGCCGCGTGCGCGGGGCGGTCTCGGGCGCCGACCCGACCGGGGGCTCCAGCTCGACGACGAGCATCCCGTCGCTGCGGTGGGCCAGCAGGTCGACGGCGCGGCGGGTCCCGTCGGGCAGCGGCACGTCGATGCGCCGCGGCTCGGCGCTCTCCTCCCCGGCCGCCAGGGACGGCACGCCGTCGGGCCCGAGCACGTCCTGCAGACGGCGCCCGCGCAGGCTCGCCGCGTCCTGCCCGAGGTGCTCGGCGGCGTTCGCGGACGCCATCACCACGGTGTGGTCGCTCTCGTCCACGGCGAGCAGCACGCCGTGCGCCTGGACGGACCCCGGGATGCGGATCGGCTCGTCCGCGCAGTCGATCTCGGGGAGAGCAGGCTCGGTCACGCTGGTCATCGCGGTGTCCTCACGCCAGGCAGGTGCGCGCGGACGTGTGCCTCGCGAACGCTCGATCGCCGCCCACCCTAGTCGGCCGGCACACCTCCTGCTGCCGACGCCGTACATCGTTGTAGGACGCTGTACATCGTTGTAGAGTTCGCCGGGCCGGGGCAGCGCACGTCGCCCGGGCAGCCACCGACCGCCTCGACCGGGCACCGCTGCCGTGACCGACGGCCCACAGCCGTGACCACCCGCCGCCCGTTGCCGTGACCACCCGCCCGCAGCCGTGACCACCCGCCGCCCGCGCCGATCCGAGGGACGTCCATGCCGGTGACCATGCACGACGTCGCCCGGCGCGCGGGCGTGTCGGTCAAGACCGTCTCCAACGTCGTCAACGGCTACGCGCACCTGCGGCCGGCGACGAAGGAGCGGGTCGAGGCGGCGATCGCCGAGCTCGGCTACCAGGTCAACGTCGCCGCACGGAACCTGCGCCAGGGGCGCACCGGGATGATCGGGCTGGCCGTCCCCGAGCTGAGCCAGCCGTACTTCGCCCAGCTCGCCGACCTGGTCATCCAGGCGGGGGAGGACCTCGGCGTCACCGTGCTTATCGAGCAGACCGGGGCCCAGCGGGACCGCGAGCTCGAGGTCCTGCACGGTGCCCGGCGCCGGATGCGGGACGGGCTGATCCTCTCCCCGCTCGCCCTCGGCGAGGAGGACCGCGCCGCGCTGTCGGTGGACTACCCCCTCGTCCTGCTCGGCGAGCGGATCTTCCACGGCCCCACCGACCACGTGACCATGGCCAACGAGGACGGCGGGTACGCCGCCACCCGGCACCTGCTGGACCTGGGACGACGCCGTATCGCCATCCTCGGCGCGCACCCCGGGGCACCGACGGGCTCCGCCTCGCTGCGCATCGCCGGCTACCGGCGGGCCCTGGACGAGGCCGGCCTCGCGCTGGACCCGGCGCTGGTCGTCCCGGGCGACCGGTGGCAGCGCGCGACCGGCGCCGAGGCGATGAGCCGCCTGCTGGACAGCGGCACCGCCGTCGACGCTATCTTCGGGCTCAACGACGCGATGGCGCTCGGCGCTCTGCGCGTGCTGTCCGCGCGCGGCCTGGCCGTGCCGGACGACGTCGCGGTCGTCGGCTTCGACGACCTGGACGACGCGCGCTACTCGACCCCGTCGCTCACGAGCGTCGACCCCGGACGGCACGACATCGCCCGCACCGCGGTCCGCCTCCTCGTCGAGCGCATCGCCGACCCGGCCCGCGCCGCCCGCCCGGCGGTCGAGCACGTCGCGCCGTTCCGGGTGGTCGAGCGCGAGTCCACCCTCGGGCCGCAGGTGCCCACCCCGCAGCCCACCCCGCCGTCACCCACCCCGCCGTCACCCACCCCGCCGTCACCCACCCCGCCGTCACCCACCCCGCCCAGCAGCGCCCAGGAGGCCTAGTCCCATGCAGCAGGCACGAATCTCGATCGACCCCGCGTTCGTCGTCGCCCCGGTCAACCGCCGGGTCTTCGGGTCCTTCGTGGAGCACATGGGCCGGTGCGTCTACACCGGGATCTACGAGCCCGGGCACCCCACCGCGGACGACGACGGCTTCCGCGGCGACGTCCTGGACCTGGTCCGCGAGCTCGGCGTCACGACCGTGCGCTACCCCGGCGGGAACTTCGTGTCCGGCTACAAGTGGGAGGACGGCGTCGGCCCGCGCGAGGACCGCCCGACCCGGCTCGACCCCGCGTGGCGGACCATCGAGACGAACGCCTTCGGGCTCAACGAGTTCATGGAGTGGGCCAAGAAGGCCGACGTCGAGCCGATGATGGCCATGAACCTGGGCACCCGAGGCCTGCAGGAGGCCATCGACCTGCTCGAGTACGCCAACCACCCGCAGGGGACGGCGCTGTCGGACCTGCGCATCGAGCACGGCGCCAAGGAGCCGCACGACATCCGCCTGTGGTGCCTGGGCAACGAGATGGACGGACCCTGGCAGCTCGGGCACAAGACCGCCGAGGAGTACGGCCGCCTGGCCGCCGAGACGGCGCGCGCCATGCGCCAGTACGACGCGGGCCTCGAGCTCGTCGCGTGCGGGTCCTCGAGCCGCACCATGCCGACGTTCGGGGCGTGGGAGGCGACCGTCCTGGAGCACACCTACGACGTCGTCGACTACATCTCCGCCCACGCCTACTACCAGCTGCTCGACGGCGACCACGCGAGCTTCCTGGCGTGCTCGGTCGACATGGACCGGTTCATCGACCAGGTCGTGGCGACCGCGGACCACGTCGGCGCGCGCCTGGGGTCCGACAAGAGGATCGACATCTCGTTCGACGAGTGGAACGTCTGGTACCTGCGCGAGCTGATGAGCGGCCAGGGCGGGCTCCCGAAGGACTGGACCGTCGCGCCGCGCACGAGCGAGGAGGCGTACACGGTGCTCGACGCCGTCGTCGTCGGCTCCCTGCTCATCACCCTCCTGCGGCACGCCGACCGGGTCACCGCGGCCTCGCAGGCGCAGCTGGTCAACACGATCTCGTCCATCCGCACGGAGCCGAACGGCCCGGCATGGCGCCAGTCGATCTTCCACCCGTTCGCCCGGACCGCCCGCCACGCACGGGGCACGGTCCTGGACCTGCGCCTGGACGCCCCCACGACCACCACGCCGACGTACGGCGAGGTCCCGGTGCTGGACGCGGTCGCCACCCACGACGCCGACGAGGGCCGGCTCGCGGTGTTCGTCGTCAACCGGCACCCCTCCGAGCCCGTGTCGTTCAGCACGGACCTGCGCGCGTTCGGCGGGGGCCAGATCGCCGAGGCGGTCGTCATCGCCGACGACGACCTCACCGCCGCCAACACGCAGGCCGACCCGGACCGGGTCGTCCCGCGCCCGCACCCGGACGCCTCGGTGACCGACGGGACGCTGACCGCACAGCTGCCACCGGCCTCGTGGAGCATGGTCGTGCTGGAGGTCCCGGGGGCCTGACCGGTCGTCGGACCGCGCGGACCCCTCGGGCAGCCGCGTCCCGGACGCCCGGTCGTGTCACCGGGCGTCCGGCGGGTGATCCTGGGATGCTCGTCGGCGGGACGCCGTCGCGGGGCAGCGCGGGGCGCCGTCGTCCGGCGCGCCGATGCGCCGGTGGGGTTCCGGCCGGAGCGGTCCGGCACGCACCGAACGACGTGGAGGCACCATGGAGTCGCGCAGCATCTTCCGGCGGAAGTCCGTGGAGGACTCCCTCGCCTCGGTGGACGACCCGGAGCGGTCCCTGTCCCGGGTGCTCACCAGCTGGGACCTGGCCGTCCTGGGCGTCGCCGTCGCGGTCGGGGCCGGCATCTTCTCGGTCGGCGCGACCGCCGCCGCCGACTACGCCGGACCCGGCGTCATCCTGTCGTTCGTCATCGCCTCGGTCGTCTGCGGCCTGGCGATCATGTGCTACGCCGAGTTCGCGTCCACGCTCCCCGTCGCCGGGTCCGCGTACACGTTCTCCTACGCCACGATGGGTGAGCTCGTCGCGTGGATCATCGGCTGGGACCTCATCCTGGAGCTGCTGCTCGCCTCGGCCGTGATCGCCAAGTTCTGGGGCGTGTACCTGTCCGACGCGTTCGGGCTGTTCGGCGTGGACATCCCCACGACGGTCCACCCCGGCGGCCTGGCGGTCGAGTGGGGGCCCGTCGTCATCGTCGCCGTCTTCACCGCCCTGCTGGCCGTCGGCACCAAGCTCAGCACGCGGGTCAACAGCGTCTTCACGCTCATCAAGGTCGGCATCACGCTGCTGGTCATCGTGGTGGGGTTCACCTACGTCCGGGTCGAGAACTACACCCCGTTCATCCCGCCGTCGCAGGCCGCCGCGGAGAAGAGCTCGCTCGACCAGCCGCTGAGCGCGTTCCTGCTCGGGTTCGAGCCGTCCACCTACGGCGTCGTCGGCGTCCTGTCCGGGGCCGCGCTGGTGTTCTTCGCGTTCATCGGGTTCGACGTCGTCGCCACCACCGCCGAGGAGACGAAGGACCCGCAGCGCGCCATCCCGCGCGGCGTGCTCGGCGGGCTCGCGATCGTCACGGTGCTCTACATCCTCGTCACCGTGGTGGTCACCGGGATGGTGTCCTACCGCGAGCTCGCCGAGTCCGACAGCCCGTCCCTGACGACGGCGTTCGTGCTGGTCGGGGCGGACTGGGCCGGGCGGATCATCTCGGTGGGCATCCTCGTGGGGCTCACGTCGGTGCTCATGGTGCTGCTGCTCGGCCTGACCCGGGTGGTCTTCGCGATGAGCCGCGACGGGCTCCTGCCGCGGGCGCTCTCCCGCACGTCGCACAGGTACCACACCCCGGTCCGGCTGCAGGTGGCAGCGGGCGTGGTGGTCGCGCTCATCGCGGGGCTGTCCCCGGTGGAGGTGCTCGCGGAGATGATCAACATCGGCACCCTGTCGGCCTTCGTGCTGGTCAGCTTCGCGGTCCCGCTCCTGCGGCGCTCGCGCCCGGACCTCAAGCGCGGGTTCCGGGTGCCGCTGTCCCCGCTGCTGCCGATCCTGTCCGGCGTCGCGTGCCTGTGGCTCATGACGAACCTCACGACGCTCACCTGGCTGCGGTTCCTCGCGTGGCTCGCCGCCGGGATGGCGATCTACGCCCTGTTCGGCTACCGGCACAGCACGCTGCACCGGAGCGAGCCCGCGCTCACCCGCTGAGCCGGCCGTCCGGCCCGACCAGCGCCCGTCAGGCCCGACCGGCGTCCGACCGGCGCCCACCCCCACGAGGAGCCCCATGAGATACCGCACGCTCGGCCGCAGCGGGACCGTCGTGTCCACCCAGGCGCTGGGCACCATGACGTTCGGCGCCGAGGCCGACGAGACGACGTCCGGGCGGATCATGACCGCCTTCGTCGAGGCGGGCGGGACGCTGGTCGACACCGCGGACGTCTACGGCGCCGGCGTCTCGGAGGAGATCGTCGGCCGCTGGCTCGCCGCCCACCCGACCGACGCCGCGCAGCTCGTCGTCGCGACCAAGGGCCGGTTCCCCACGGGAGCCGGCCCGAACGACCACGGTCTGTCCCGCCGGCACCTGCGCACGGCGCTGGACGACTCCCTGCGCCGCCTCGGCGTCGAGCACGTGGACCTCTACCAGATGCACGCCTGGGACGCGCTGACCCCGCTCGAGGAGACGCTGCGCTTCCTGGACGACGCCGTCGCAGCGGGCAAGATCGGGTACTACGGCTTCTCGAACTACCTCGGCTGGCAGCTCACCAAGGCGGTGCACGTGGCGGCGGCGCACGGCTGGGCGCCGCCGGTCACGCTGCAGCCGCAGTACAACCTGCTGGTGCGGGACATCGAGCACGAGGTCGTCCCGGCCGCCCTGGACGCCGGCGTCGGGCTGCTGCCGTGGTCCCCGCTGGCGGGCGGCTGGCTCAGCGGCAAGTACCGGCGCGACGTCGACCCCACCGGGGCGACCCGCCTGGGCGAGAACCCGGCGCGCGGGATGGAGGCGTGGGCCGCGCGCAACGCCGACGAGCGCACGTGGCGCGTGCTGGACGTCGTCGGGCAGGTCGCCGCGGCGCACGACGCGTCGTCGTCCCAGGTGGCGCTCGCCTGGTTGGCCGCCCAGCCGGCGGTCACGTCGGTGATCCTCGGGGCGCGCACGGCCGAGCAGCTGGCCGACAACCTCGCGGCCGCCGACCTCGACCTGACCGAGGACGAGCTGACCCGGCTCGGCGAGGCGAGCGCACCCCGCGTCGACGACTACCCGTACGGCGTCGCCGGGGTCCGGCAGCGCCACCGCACGCTCACCGGGGGCCGCTGAACGGGTGCACGGATTCCTCGACCGTGCACCCGTCGGCGTGCGAGGCCGGGCGCGAACCGGGCGTGAGCCGGGCTACCGGGCGACCGACGCCCCGGAGATCGCCGGGTTCGCCGGGGCCTGGCTCACCGGGAGCCGGTCCTCGCCCACCGTCGGCTCGTCCTTCAGACGCCCACCGCGGTGGTCCCACACGTCGCGCGCGATGACCTGGATCATGCTCGCGACCGGGATCGCCAGCAGGGCACCGAGGATCCCGGCCAGCTCGACGGCGACCAGGATCGACACGATGACCGCGAGCGGGTTGAGGCTCACCGCGCGGGAGAGGATCACCGGCTGCAGCAGCTGGTTCTCCAGCTGGGTGTAGATCAGGAAGAAGATGCCCACCGCGATGGCGGCCGGGACCGAGTGGACGAGGGCGGCGACGGTCGCGACGACGGCCCCGATCGGCGCCCCGACGAGCGGGACGAGGTCCATCAGGGCGACGAACAGGGCGATCAGCCCGGCGAACGGGACACCGGCGACCTTGAGCACGATGTACGTGAGCACACCGCAGATCACGCTGATGACCAGGTTGCCGGAGAGGTAGCCCGTGACGGACCGGGCGCAGTCGCCGCCGACCACGCGGATGCGGTGGCCGGTGGTCGGGCGGAAGAGGCTGACGAAGCCGTCGACGACCTTCGGGCCCTCCAGGACCATGAGGACCGCGAGCACGAAGATCGTCACGAGGGCGATGAGCCCGCTCGCGACGCCCGCGAGGACGCCGGCGGCGGGGCTGGTCAGCCCGCGGGCGAACTCCCCGATGCGCTCCTGGTTGTCCTGCACGTACTCCAGGGCGTTGGTGCGCTCGAGCAGGTCCCCGACCGGTCCGCGCCCGTTGCGCGCGTCCTCGACGAGGTCCGGCAGCTCACCGGCGAACTGGCTCCCCTCACGGGCGAGCGGGACGGCGAACACGGTGCCGATGGCGCCGATGACCAGCAGCACGACGAGGAAGACCAGGAGCGTCGCCAGGACGCGCTTGCGGCCGCCGAGCAGGCGGTTCTGGATCAGGTTGACGACCGGGTAGAGGGCGACGGCGAAGAACGCGGCGATGATCATCCACGTGATCACCTGCAGGGAGTGCAGGACGATGTAGAGGAGCAGCGCGGTCGCGAGCAGCAGGCCGATGATCGTGAGGATCGTGCGGACCATGCCGGGCGTGGGGGCGCGTTCGGGCACGTCCACGGCGGTGGTGGGTGTAGTCACACGTCCGAGTGTCAGCGGAGCGGGGACATCGCGCGCGGCGAGCGGGCGCGGTGAGAGGGCGGGCGCCCGTCGGGCGGGACCTGTCGCCCGGCGGCACGACACGGGTGCCGGGGTCGTGCACGATGTGCCGGTACCCCGGCCGTGCCCGGCCTCGACCCCGCGGCGTCCGCCGCTCACCGACCCGCTCCGGAGGCCCTCCCGTGACCGACGCGCCCGCCCGCACCGACGCGCTGCCCCGCAGCGCTCCCCGCGACCAGGGCGTCGACGCGCGCGGTGTCGCGGCGCTGCTCGACGCGCTCGAGGCGGCGCCCGGCATCGAGCCGCACAGCCTCATGGTGCTGCGGCACGGGCACGTGGTCGCCGAGGGGTGGTGGCACCCGTACGCGGCCGACGGCGTCCAGCTGCTGTACTCGCTGAGCAAGAGCTTCACGTCCACCGCGCTCGGGTTCGCGGTCGCCGAGGGGCTGGTCTCGCTCGACGACACCGTGCTCAGCCACTTCCCGGACCTCGACGCCGACGTCGTGGACCCCCGCAGCCGCGCCATGCTCGTCCGGCACGTCGCCGCGATGGCGAGCGGGCACCTGACCGAGACCCACGAGCGCGCGCTCGAGACCGACCCGGCCGACCTCGTGCGGGGCTTCCTGCTCACGCCGCCGGACCGCGAGCCCGGGACGGTGTTCGCCTACAACCAGCCGTGCACCTACACGGTCGCCGCGATCGTCGCGGCCCGGTCCGGGGAGTCGCTCACGCAGTACCTGCGTCCCCGGCTGCTCGACCCGCTGGGCATCGGACCGGTCGCGTGGCAGCGCGACTCGTCCGGTCGGGAGATCGGGTACTCCGGGCTGCACGCGACCACCGACGCGATCGCGCGGCTGGGGCAGCTGTACCTGCAGGGCGGGGTGTGGGACGGCATCCGCCTGCTGTCGCAGGAGTGGGTCGACGACGCCACCCGCAGCCACGTCGACAACGCCGTGGCGAACACGGCCGCGGACTGGCGCCAGGGCTACGGCTTCCAGTTCTGGCGCAGTCAGCACGGGTACCGCGGGGACGGCGCCTACGGGCAGTTCTGCCTCGTGCTCCCCGAGCAGGACGCCGTCGTGGCGATCACGGCTGCGACGACCGACATGGGGAGCGTCCTCGAGGCCGTCTACGCGCACCTGCTCCCGGCGCTCGGGGGCCGGGCGTCGGACGGGGGGCGGGCGTCCAGCGGGGGGCAGGGGTCCGACGGGGGGCAGGAATCCGGCGACGGGCGGCCCGGCACCGACCGGACGGACCCGGAGGCCGCCGACCGGGACCTCGCCGAGCGGCTCGCCCGGCTCGCGCTGCCGCCCCTGCCGGGCGACGGCGAGCCGCCGTCCGCCGCCGAGCGCTGGGACGGGCTCACGGCCGGGTCGCCGGACGGTCCGGTCGCCGAGGTGACCCTCGCGCGCGGCGACGACGGGTGGGAGCTCACCGTGCGCGGCCGCCGGGACGGGACCGACGCCGGGGCGGACGCCGCCGCGGACCCGGACGCCGCCACGGACCCGCACGCCGTCACGGTGCCGCTCCCGCGGCCCGGCAGCGGCACCGGATCGGGCGCCGGCACCGGCGCCGGTGCAGCGGCGGGGGGCTGGCTGGTCGCCGACGCCCACCGGGCCGACGGCACCGCGGTCCCGGTCGCGGTCACCGGCGGCTGGACCGGACGGGGCACCCTGCTGGTCGACGTGGTGTTCCGCGAGACGCCGCACCGCCTGCGCCTGGAGATCGCCGCGCCGGACGAGGCGGCTGGGAGCGCCGGCGGTGCGGTGGGTGCGCGGTGGCTGACCGAGCCGCTCGGCGCCCCGGCCCTGGGCGCCCTGCGCGCACCCTGGCGCTGAGGAGCAGGGGCTCAGCCCTCGTCGAGCAGCCCCAGCAGCCGGGTGACCGTCGCCCAGTTGCGCGTCGTCGTCACGCCGCCCGTGACGTCGGCCGGCACCCGCGCGAGCAGCGTGGCCAGCTCGCTGCGCCCCAGGCCGTCCGGGGTGTGCAGGTACACGACCGAGCCGGTGGCGGTGGCCTCGTCCCGGCTGCCCCGGGCCTGCGCCCGGCGGACGGCGTCGGCCACCGCCTCGACCGCCTCCGGCGTGAGCGGCGCGCGGTGGAACACCACGTGCAGGCGGCTGGGGTCGCCCTCCCCGGGGTAGGGGTTGCCGGCGACCACCGCGGCGAGCGCGTCGCGAGGGACGACCACGACGCCGGGGTGGACGTCCGTGCGCTCGGCGATCGCGCGCTCGAGGTCGTCGGCGAGCGCTGCCGCGTCCGTCCCGGTCGAGGTCAGGACGACGTTGCCGCTCTGGATGTACGTCGCCACGTCCCGGTGACCGAGGGAGGTGACGACCTCGCGCAGGTCCGCCATGGCGAGCCGGTTGCGGCCGCCGACGTTGATGCCGCGCAGCAGGGCCAGGTGGGTGCGCACGGGCCCACTGTGCCCCAGCCGGCGGCTACGCCGGGTCGGCGGCGCGGCCGAGCGCTCCGGCGGCGGACCCGACCGGCGCCACCGGCTCGCGGGAGGGCGCCGGCCACCGGGCCTCCACGAGCTCGCGCAGCCGCCCCGGACGGTCCGTCATGACCGCGTCCACGCCGAGCGCGAGCACGAGCTCCAGGTCCGCGTCGTCGTTCGGCGTCCAGCAGCACACCCCGATGCCGAACGTGCGCATGGCGTGCACGGTCGACGGCGACAGCAGCGTCCAGAGCGGGTTGTAGAGCTGCGGTCGCAGGGTCGCCAGCAGGCGCACGTCCGGCGGGTGCAGCGACGCGTCGTTGAGGTAGACGGTGGCGTCCGGGTCCGCCTCACGGATGGCGAGCAGTCCCTGGGTCGACCCGCAGAACGCCGTCCGGGTCGCGCCCATGCGCGTGACCAGCCGGGCGGCCGCCATGGCGGCGATCGGGTGCTTCTGGTCCAGGACCAGCGGGATGCCGGCCGCCGTCGACAGCTCGAGCAGGTCGGCCAGCCGCGGGACGCGCACGTCGCCGTGGCCGAGGCGGGCGATCTGCACGGCGGTCATCGAGGCGACCGGTCGCGGGTCGTCCCACAGGCGCTCGAACGTGTCGTCGTGCACGGCCACGAGCGTCCCGTCCGCGGCGAGCTGGACGTCCACCTCGACGGCGTCGGCACCCGACAGGATGGCGGACTCGACGGCGGCCACGGTGTTCTCCCGGAACGACACGGGGTCGCCGCGGTGGCCGATGACGAGCGGGGGAGCGGATCGAGGCACGGTCTCTCCTGGTCACGGGGCCGGCGCGGCGCGCGGCCTGGACCCGATCCCACACGGTGGCGGTGAACGCGCGGTGGCCCGGGGACGAAGACTCAGGGCTCCACGTACGGGTCGAGGCGGATCACCGTGGGGCACGCGCGGGCCGGGCCCCGGGTCGCCAGGTCGACCGCGTACCCGACGGCGTCGGCGACGTCCTCGGGCTGCAGGAGGAGCTCGGGGCTGTCCTGCGCCACGGGCGCGCCCAGCCCGGCGCCGGCGGCGACGAGGCCGGGGGACACGAGCGTCACCCCGACGTGGTGACGGCGCAGGTCCAGCCACAGCGCCTCGGCGAGGCCTGCGACCCCGTGCTTGCTGGCGACGTACGCGGCGTTCCCGGCGTAGGCCCGGTGCGCGGCACCGGAGCCGAGCAGCACGAGCGAGCCCGGGGCGTGGGCGACGAGCTCGGGCACGAGGAGGGCCGCGGCCTCGGCGAGGGCGACGAGGTTGACGTCGAGGACCCGTCGCCAGGTGGCCGGGTCGGCGTCGGGGGCGGGCGCCCAGTCGAAGGCGCCGGCCGCCCACACGACGACCTGGAGCCCGCCGGCGTCCCGGACGCGCCCCGCGGCGCCGGCGAGGGCGGCAGGGTCCGTGACGTCCACGACCTCGACCACCGGCGACGGTCGGTCCGCGCGGCGGCAGGCCGTCGCGGTCTCGTCCAGGCGCGTCCGGTCGCGCCCCCACAGGTGGAGCGCGAACCGGTCGGCGAGCCGCGCCGCGATCGCCCGCCCGATGGCGCTGCTCGCCCCGACCACGAGCGCCCGACCCTGGTCTGCGTCCGTCACCTGGTCACCGTGCCGGGCGCTCCGCACCGGCGCGACCCGGGCGAGCCGGGCGATCGGGGTGTCGGCGGCGCGCCTGATCACGCCGGACCGAATCGGAAGGAATCGGACCTCCGGGTTGCCCGAGTTCACCCGGAAATGCCCGAATGTGTTGACATCGACGGCACCCTCCGGCCAGACTCGGGGCACACCCGACGGGCGCAGGGGCTCGGGGTCCGGACGACGGAGTCGATGTGTACGCACCGGAGCGGCACCAGCAGATCCTGGCCCGCGCGCGGTCGGAGGGCCGCGTGGACGTGGCCTCCCTGGCTCGCGAGCTCGACGTCACCGCGGAGACCGTCCGCCGTGACCTCGGCGTCCTCGAGCGGCACGGCCTGGTCCGGCGCGTGCACGGCGGCGCCATCCCGGTCGAGCGCCTGACGATCGAGCGGACGCTCACCGACCGGGAGGGCCTGCTGTCCGTCGAGAAGGAGCGCATCGCCAAGGTGGCGCTCGACGAGGTCCCCGACGGCGGCTCGATCCTCGTCGACGCCGGGACGACGACCCTGCGGCTCGCGGAGCAGCTGCCCGCGGACCGCGAGCTGACCGTCGTCACGCACGCCCTGCCGGTCGCCTCGGCGCTGGCCTCCCGTCCCGGCCTCACGCTGCACCTGGTCGGCGGCACGGTGCGCGGCCGGACGCTCGCGGCGGTGGGCACGTGGGCGCTGCGCGAGCTCGCCGACATCCACGCGGACGTCGTCTTCCTCGGCACGAACGGCGTGACGGTGGAGCAGGGGCTGACCACCCCCGACCTGGCGGAGGCCGCCGTCAAGCGCGCGCTGATCGCGGCGGCCGGCCGGGTGGTCGTCCTCGCCGACCACACCAAGATCGGGCGCACCGACTTCGCCCACGTGGCGCCGCTCGCCCAGGTCGATACGGTGATCACCGACTCCGGCGTCGAACCCGAGCTCGCCGAGGAGCTCGAGGCTGCCGGTCCGACGGTGGTGCGCGCATGATCGTGACCCTGACGCCCAACCCGAGCGTCGACCGTGCCCTCGATCTCGAGAGCCTCGCGGTCGGGGAGGTGAACCGCGCCGTCGCCGCCCACGAGCACGCGGGTGGCAAGGGCATCAACGTGTCACGGGCGCTGGTGCGTGCCGGTGTCCCGTCCACGGCGGTGCTCCCGGCCGGCGGTGCGGACGGGTCCCGGCTCGTGGCGCTGCTCGCCGAGCTCGGCGTCCCCGCGGTCCCGGTCCCCGTGGCCGGGGACACCCGCTCCAACGTCACGCTGGTCGAGCGCGACGGGACGACCACCAAGATCAACGCGCCCGGGCCGGGCCTGAGCGCCGAGGAGGTCGGCGCGCTGCTGGCCGCCGTCGGCCACCAGCTCACCACCGCCCCGCGCTGGCTGGTCGGTGCGGGCAGCCTGCCCCCGGGGGCCGGGGACGACCTGTTCGTCCGGGCGGCCCGCGCCGCCGGCCGGCACCGCGTCCCCGTCGCGCTGGACACCTCCGGCGCACCGCTCGCCGCGGCCGTGGCCGCCGGTGGCCTGGCGCTGGTCAAGCCGAACGACGACGAGCTCGCCGAGCTCGTCGGTCGCGACCTCGTGACCGTGGACGACGTCGTCGTCGCCGGCCGGGAGGTGCTGGCCCAGGGCAACGACGCCGTCCTGGTCAGCCTCGGAGCGCACGGTGCGCTCCTCGTCACGGGCGACGGCTGCTGGTGGGCCGGCGGCGCGCCGCTCGTCCCGCTGTCCACGGTGGGCGCGGGTGACTCCACGCTCGCCGGCTACCTGTCCGCCGACGGCCCCCCCGCCGAGCGCCTGCGTGTGGCGGTCGCCTGGGGCCGTGCCGCGGTGCTGCTGCCCGGCAGCGCCGTCCCCGAGAAGTCCGACGTGGACGCCGTCATCGGCGCCGTCCGCGTCGTCGAGAGCCCTGATCCGACCCTCACCCTCAAGGAGCTGTGAACGTGAGCACCCCCCTCATCACCGCGGACCTGGTCGCCGTCGACCTCGACGCCACCGACCGCGACGACGCCACCCGACAGCTCATCGAGCTCCTCACCGCCGCCGGGCGCGTGACGGACGCCGACGGCTTCCACGCCGACGTCCGGGCCCGCGAGGCGCAGATGGCCACCGGGATGCCCGGCGGCGTCGGCCTGCCGCACGCCCGGTCCGCGCACGTCGTGGAGCCCAGCCTCGCCGTCGGCAAGCTGCGCCAGGGAGTCGACTGGGGCGCGCCGGACGGACCGGCGCGGCTGGTCTTCCTCATCGCCGCACCCGACGGCGCCCACGGCGACCACCTGAAGATCCTCGCCGCGCTCGCACGCCGGCTCATCCACGAGTCGTTCCGCACCTCGCTGCTCGAGGCCTCGGACCCCGCCACGGTGGCCGACATCGTCTCCCGAGAGGTCGTGGTCTCATGAAGTTCGTCGCCGTCTCCTCGTGCCCCACGGGGATCGCCCACACCTACATGGCCGCCGAGGCCCTCGAGGTCGCCGGCCGCGCCGCCGGGCACGAGGTCCACGTCGAGACCCAGGGAGCCGCGGGCTCCACCCCGCTGGACCCCCAGCTCATCGCGGACGCCGACGGCGTCATCTTCGCCGCCGACCTCGAGGTCAAGGACAAGGAGCGGTTCGCCGGCAAGCCCGTCGTCGACGTCGGCGTCAAGAAGGCCGTGCACGACCCGAACGGGGTCCTGGCCCAGGCGGTCGCCGCGGTCGAGTCCGGCGTCGTGCCCGCAGCCGCGCCGGGCGGCGCCACCGCCGCCGGGGGACCGGTGACGAAGGTCGACAAGAACGCCGGCGTCGGCACCCGCGTCCGCCAGTGGCTGATGACCGGGGTCTCCTACATGATCCCGTTCGTCGCCGCGGGCGGGATCCTCATCGCGCTGGGCTTCATGGTCGCCCAGGCGGCGTGGGGCGAGAACGGGCCGGTGGAGGTCACGCAGGTCCCGGTCGCGGACCTCGTCGGCAGCTTCAACGCCCTCTCCGGCAAGGACTGGGCCGTCCTGCTCTTCCGCACCGGTGGGCTCGCCTTCGGGTTCCTGGTGCCTGTGCTCTCGGGCTTCATCGCCTACGCGATCGCCGACCGTCCCGGCCTCGTGCCGGGCTTCGTCGGCGGCGCCATCGCCGGTGCGATCAACGCCGGGTTCCTCGGTGGTCTGGCGACCGGCTTCATCGGCGGCTTCCTCGCGCTGTGGATCAGCCGCTGGAAGGTGCCGAAGGGCGTCCGCGGGGTCATGCCCGTCGTCGTCGTCCCGCTGCTGTCCTCCCTGCTCACCGGCCTCATCATGTTCGTGATCATCGGCCGCCCGATCGCGGGCCTCATGGAGGGCCTGACGGGCTGGCTCAACGGCCTGTCCGGCGCGAACCTGTTCCTGCTCGGCGCCATCCTCGGCGCGATGATGGGCTTCGACCTCGGCGGCCCGATCAACAAGGTGGCCTACGTCTTCGCCACCACCGGCCTGGCGACCGAGGGCCTGGAGGCAGGCGCCACCCAGTTCCGCATCATGGCGGCGGTCATGGGCGCCGGCATGGTGGCCCCGCTCGCGATGGCGCTGGCCACGACGGTCCGCAAGCGCCTGTTCACGCACGCCGAGCAGGAGAACGGCAAGGCTGCCTGGCTGCTGGGGCTGTCCTTCATCTCCGAGGGCGCCATCCCGTTCGCCGCGGCGGACCCGTGGCGGGTCATCGTGTCCTCGGTCGTCGGCTCCACCGTCACCGGGGCGATGATCATGAGCCTGGGCTCGGAGCTGCGCGCGCCGCACGGTGGCGTGTGGGTGTCGCCCCTGATCTCGAACGCCCTCGGGTTCCTGCTCGCGGTCGCCGTCGGGATGGTCGTCATGGCCGTCGTCGTCATCGCGCTCAAGAGCATGAAGCCCAACCCGATCGTCGAGGCCGAGCAGGCCGCCGACGCCCAGGTCGCGGCCCGGGAGCCGCAGACGGTCTGACGGGTCCCACCCGACTGCACCCCGCGTCCTCAGCCGCCCGACGGATCCGTCCGTCGGGCGGCTGAGGCGTGTCCGGCGGTGCGGTGCGTCAGACGCGCGCGTGGCGCGCCCGGGCGAACGAGTAGACGCCGAACGCGGCCAGACCCAGCGCGATGGCGGTGAGCAGTGCGGTGCCGAGCGGCAGGGCGGCGACCGTCCGCAGCGCGGCGTCCAGCCCCTGCGCCTGCCCGGGGTTGCTCCGGACCGCGGCCAGCACCAGGAGCCCACCGACGACGGCCAGCGCGAGCCCCTTGGCGATGTACCCGATGCGGCCGGCCACGACCGGCCAGCGTCCGGGGTTCTCGCGCAGGTCCTCCAGGAACCGCCGGGTCCAGCCCTTGACCACGTGGTAGGCCCCCACGGCGACGACCCCGAGCCCGACGGCGGCGAGCAGCACCCGCCCGCCGGTGCTGGACATGAGCGTCGCCGTGACGCCCTCCCCGCCACCCGAGCCGCCCGACCCGCGCACGACCGACAGCGCGGTCCAGGCCAGCACGAGGTCGATGACCGCCTTGGCCGCCGCCTTGACGCGGTCGCCCGTGTCCCGCCGGGCGAACGCCTCGGTGATCTGCCAGAGGCCCAGCGCGACGAAGCCGACCACGGTCACCCACAGCAGCGCGCGGCCGACGCCGCTGCCCGCCAGGGTCTGCAGCGCGCCGTTCTGGTCGGCGCTCTGCCCGCTGCCCGTCCATGCCACCTGGAGCGCGACCCAGGCGATGAGCAGGTGGAGGAGCCCGCTGGCCGCGTAGCCCAGGCGCGCGCCGCGCTCGACGAGAGGGTTGTTGCCGGCCTGCGAGGCCGCCGATCGGATCCCGGTCATGAGCACACCCTGGCACCGTTCGCGCCGGTGCGGACGTCACCGACCGGGTGGTCGTCGTCCGGGGCGGGCCGGGCTGCGGCGCAGGGGCGGGCGGCCCCGCGCTGCGGGGAGCGAGGCGGTCTGGGACCGTAGAGGGAGCCCGCACCTGCCGCCCGACGCCCAGCGCTCGGACGACCCACCTCAGGAGACCTCATGGATGCCCCGACCACTGGCGCCTCGGCACCGGACACGACCGCCGGCAGCACCGGGCCGGCGGCCGTCGCCGGCAGCTTCGCCCCGGACACGGCGGGCGCGCCGGTCACCCGGTCCCGCCCGCGGCACGCGGCCTCCTCCTCCCGGGAGCCGGTCCGGTCGGCCGTCGTCTACAACCCGGTGCGCGTCGAGGACCTGGAGGGCCGGCGGGTGGCCGTGGAGGCCGCCCTCGCCGAGGCCGGGTGGCCCGCGCCGGAGTGGATCGAGACGAGCGCCGAGGACCCGGGCGCCGGCCAGTCGCGCCAGGCCGTCGAGGACGGCGCGCGCGTGATCTTCGCGTGCGGCGGCGACGGGACCGTGCGCTCGTGCATCGAGGGCGTCGCCGGCACCGAGGCGGCCCTCGCCGTCCTGCCCGCCGGCACCGGCAACCTGCTCGCCACCAACCTCGGCATCCCCGACGACCCGAAGGCGGGCGTACAGCTCGCCACGCAGTGGGGCCGGCGGCGGCTCGACGTCGGCGAGGTCGACGGGCACGTCTTCGCCGTCATGGCCGGCATGGGCTTCGACGCCGCGCTGCTGGACGACGCGTCCACCACCCTCAAGGCGAAGTTCGGGCCTGTCGCGTACGTCCTGTCGGCGCTCAAGCACCTGCGGGACCGGCGCATGCGGGTGGCCGTCTACATCGACGACCGCCCGCCGGTGCGTCGACGCGCCCGCACGGTCGTGGTCGGCAACGTCGGACGGCTGCAGGGCGGCGTGAAGCTGCTCGCCGACGCCGAGCCGGACAACGGCCAGATGGACGTCGCGATCCTCGCCCCCCACCGGCTCGGACACTGGGTCCAGATGATCTGGGGGATCGTCCGGCAGAACCGGGACATCGCCCACATGGACGTCCTGCGCGGCACCCGCATCCGCGTCGTGTGCGACCGGGAGCAGCGGCGCCAGCTCGACGGCGACGTCATCGAGCCGGGTCGTTCCTTGGTCGTCACCGTGCGTCCTGGCGCCCTCGAGCTCTGCGTCCCGCAGCCCGAGGAGAGCCCGGACCTCGCCGAGGGCGGGGAGCGGCTCGGGGAGGGCTGAGCCGGACAGGGTCGGGCCGGCCCGGTGTCTCATGGCGCCGGACCGGTGCGGAGCGGTCGAGGACGACCTTCGAGCAGGGGCCACCGACAGGGGTGGCACCGGGCGCTGCGATCGCCCCGGTGCCACCCCAGCTCATCGAACGGGGTGCGTCGTGGATCGACCGGGCGCGTGGCGTGAGCGAGCGTCCGAGCTCCTGGTGACGCATCTCGATGTGCCCGGTGACTCGCCCCCGCGTCTACACATCTCCGGTGACGCACGACGTCATCCCGCCTCGTCGTCCGGGCAGGGATCGCCCAGCTCGCGCCCGGCCGCGTCGGTGAACACCCACCGGGCACCCTGGCGGTGGATCTCGATCCCGCGCGCGTGGACATGCCCGTGGTGGTGCCAGCACAGCAGGATCCCGTTGTCGACGCTGGTGCTGCCGTGGTCACGCGCCCAGTGTTTGACGTGGTGACATTCCGACAACGTCGGTGGCGCGCTGCACCCCGGGAACCGACAATGCCGGTCGCGGGCGATGATGGCGTTGCGTCTGGCCCGGGTGAAGGTCCGTTCCGCCCGGCCCACATCCAATATCTCCGACTTGAGGCCGAATATCACCCGGTTCAGCTCCCCGTCGCACGCCAGCCGGTCCAGCAGAATACGCGGGACCGGGGCGCCGTCCTCGAACCGCGGGGCGTGCAGCACGCTCTCCGCCGTCAATACCGACGCGAACCCGGGCAACGTCTGCCCGTCCTGGCGAGCGATCGCCCGCTCGGTGACGGCCTGCAGCGTCTCGTAGGACACCAGCACGTTCAGCCGCGGCCGTGACGCGCGGCCCTCACCGGCGAGTCCCTTGTCCAGCACCAGGTTCGCCAGGACGCCGACCGCCTGCGCCCGCCGCTGATCGGCCGTCGAGGTGTCCCCAGCAGCCGGAACGGGGGTGACAGCTTCGAGTGCCGTCACCAGCGCCTGCCCGACC
>NZ_BJYY01000021.1 GCF_007991755.1 Cellulomonas aerilata
AGGAGGCAACCGTTCAAACTTACCCGACCCGACCCCCACCGTCAACCACCCGGCACCAGGCCCGATCCCACCCCAAGGCGCCATCGCACCCACGAACCCGAAGGGACCGCGGAGAGTCGAACCTGGAGGGAGCCACCCCGGGACCAGCCACCCACTCCGAAGAGCCGATGTCCGTTCCTCCCTGCCGGGCGGCGAACAGGAACACTACGCACGGCCCTAGACAGGGTCAACCTGGGCTGTCCGTGACGGCGCTCACCGCGCCTGACCTGCACGGATGCGCGTTCGGGCGTGTCCACGGGCTGCCGAGCGGTTCCCGGCGCGCTCGTCGCCCGGATCGCCGGCGTCGGTCAGCCGGCGGCGCCGGCGTCGACCACCGCGAGGGTCCGCTTCCCGCGGCGGAGCAGCGCCCAGCGCCCGTGCAGCAGGTCGTCCGCGTCCAGGACCGCGGCGTCGTCGACCACCTTGACGTTGTTGACCGACGCACCCCCCTCGGCGATCGCCCGGCGAGCGGCCGCCTTGCTCGCCACCACACCGGACGAGGCGAAGAGGTCGACGAGCGGGTCCCCCGGCTTGCCGGCGGTGCTCGGGAGCTCCGCGACGGCCGCCGCGGTCGTCGCGGCGTCCAGGCTGCGCAGGTCGCCTCGCCCGAACAGCGCCTGGCTCGCGGCCACCACGCCGTCGGCGGCCGCGGTCCCGTGCACGAGCGCCGTCACGTCGTGCGCGAGCGTGCGCTGCGCCTCACGGGCTGCGGGCCGCTCGGCGACCGCCGCCTCGAGCGCCTCGATATCGGACCGGCTGCGGAACGTGAACACCTTGAGGTAGCGCACCACGTCGGCGTCGTCGGCGTTGAGCCAGAACTGGAAGAAGGCGTACGGGCTGGTCAGCTCCGGGTCGAGCCACACCGTGCCGGACTCGGTCTTGCCGAACTTGGTGCCGTCGGCCTTGGTGATCAGCGGCGTGGTCAGCGCGTGGACGCCGATCCCCTCGACCTTGCGGATCAGCTCCACCCCGGACAGCAGGTTGCCCCACTGGTCGCTGCCGCCCGTCTGGAGCGTGACGCCGTGCCGGCGGTGCAGCTCGAGGTAGTCCATCCCCTGGAGGATCTGGTAGCTGAACTCGGTGAAGCTGATGCCCTGCTCGCTGTGGAGCCGCCGGGCGACGGTGTCCTTGGCGAGCATCGTGCCCAGCCGGTAGTGCTTGCCGACGTCGCGCAGGAAGTCGATCGCCGACATCGGCGCGGTCCAGTCGAGGTTGTTGACCATCCGGGCAGCGGCCGGACCGTCGAACCGCAGGAGCGGCTCGATCTGGCGGCGGATGCGCTCGACCCAGCCGGCGACGACGTCGGGCGAGTTGAGCGTCCGCTCGCCCGTCATCTTCGGGTCGCCGATGAGCCCGGTGGCCCCGCCGACCAGGGCCAGCGGGCGGTGCCCGGCGTCCTGGAGGCGGCGGACGGTGAGGATCTGCACGAGGTTGCCGATGTGCAGGCTCGGCGCGGTGGGGTCGAAGCCGCAGTACAGCGTGAGGGGCCCGTCGGCGAGCGCGGTGCGCAGGGCGGGCTCGTCGGTGGTCTGGGCGACGAGGCCGCGCCACCGCAGCTCGTCGAGGATCTCGGTCACGGGTGGATCTCCTTGTCGCGGGTCTGCGCACAGTCTGCCGTGCGCGCCGCCGGGCCGGCCGCGGGGTCCGTCCCGCGGGCGCCGCGCCCCGCTCGTCTCGACCGGCCGGGGGCGGTCGCGCCGTCGGTCAGGCCGACGTCCGGTCGGCGCGGGTCGCGCGGCGCCGGGGCGGGGGGCCGGGCCGGAACACCGAGACCGTGGGCTCCCCCGGCAGCCACATCCGCCACGGGAACGCGTCGGCGTCGGCGCCCGCACCCGAGACGCCCACGCGCGGGCCCGTCACGTGCGGCAGCGCCGGACCGGACGGCCGGTGCACGACCACGAAGCCGGCAGGGTCGGTCAGGTCCGCCCCGTAGGCGGTCAGGTCGAGGCCGAGGGCGACGGCCAGACGCGCGGGTCCGCGGGCGAGGTCGACGTCCGAGCGCGTGACGCCGGCGCGCGAGCGGCGGTCCCGGGCCAGCTCGGCGCCCGCGACCACCTCGCCGGCCCGCAGGAGGACGGCCGACGCGACGCCGTCCGGTCCGGTCACGACGTTGACGCAGTGGTGCAGTCCCAGGTGCCGGTAGACGTACAGCCGTCCCGGCTCCCCGAACATCGCCGCGTTGCGGGGGGTGGGGCCGCGGTAGGCGTGGGACGCCGGGTCGGCGAGCCCGCGGTACACCTCCACCTCGGTGAGCCGGACGGTGACGTCGCCGTCGGCGTGACGCGTGGTGACGTGCGAGCCCAGCAGGTCGGCGGCCACCTCGTGGGCGTCCCGGGCGTACCACGGACGGTCGGGGACGTCGTGCGGGCGGGCCGGGTCCGGGGCGTCCGGATCGAGCCGGGGGGCGTGCGGGCCGAGGCGGGGGGCGGGCGAGGTCACGGCTCCATGCTCGCGCATCCGTCGACGAGCACGTCGGCACGCTCCCGGGTGCCCTCGGCGGCGAAGTGCGCGGCCTCCGCCGCCATCCACGCGAGCCACTCCGAGCGCATGTCCTCCCCGTCGCGCTCCAGCCCCCGCGCGAGCCGGACGTCGGGCGGCGCCTCGACCCACACGCGCAGGACGGCGACCGCGTCCGCCGCCCGGCGACCCGCGCCGCAGCCCTCCACGACAAGGGCGCCGGTGAGCGGGACGTCGTGCTCCTCGGCGAACCGGCGCTCCACCCAGTCGTAGCGGCGGTACCGGCCGGGGCGCCCGGCGGCCAGCGGCGCCAGGACGCCGTCGGCGAGCCGTGACCACCAGCCCTCCAGGTCGCCCCAGCCGGCGAGCAGGTCGTCGCCGTGCAGGACCGGCGCGCCGAGCGCGGCGCCGAGCCGGCCGGCGAGCGTCGTCTTGCCGGACCCGGCCGGGCCGTCGACGACGACGAGGCGGGTGCCACCCAGCCGCGGCGACGCCGCCCGGACCCGGTCGGCGAGCGCGGTCACCGACACGGGCACCGGAGCCGGTGTCGGCACCGGTGTCGGTACCGCGGACGTCACCGGCTCGGGCGTCGGGACCGGCACCGCGGGCCGGGTCGGCGGGCTCACCGGCGGAGCGAGGTCACGCCTGCGTCCAGGCGCGCAGCTCACCGGCACGCGCGCGGGCACGCTCGAGCTGCTCGCGGACCCGGACCGGCGCCGTCCCGCCGTAGGCCGACCGTGACGCGAGGGACCCCTCGACGGTCAGCACCGTGCGGACCTGCGGCGTCAGGTGCGGGGAGATCTGCGCGAGGTCGTCGTCGGACAGGTCCCACAGCTCGGTGCCGCGCTCCTCGCACTCGCGCACGCACGCCCCGGCGACCTCGTGCGCGACCCGGAACGGCACGCCCTCGCGGACCAGCCACTCGGCGATGTCGGTCGCCAGCGAGAACCCCTGCGGTGCGAGCTCGGCCATGCGGCCGACGTCGAACCGCATGGTGGCCACCATCCCCGCGAACGCCGGCAGCAGCACGGTCAGGGTGTCGACCTGGTCGAAGACCGGCTCCTTGTCCTCCTGCAGGTCGCGGTTGTACGCCAGCGGGAGCCCCTTGAGGGTGGTGAGCAGACCGGTGAGGTCGCCCACGAGCCGGCCCGCCTTGCCGCGCGCGAGCTCGGCCACGTCCGGGTTCTTCTTCTGCGGCATGATGCTCGACCCGGTCGAGAACGCGTCGTCCAGCCGGACGAACCCGAACTCCTTGGTCGCCCAGAGGATGACGTCCTCCGCGAGCCGGGACAGGTCCACGCCGGTCATCGCCGCGACGAACGCGAACTCGGCGACGACGTCGCGCGAGGCGGTGCCGTCGATGGAGTTCTCCGTCGGCCCGTCGAACCCGAGCTCCGCGGCGACCGCGGCCGGGTCCAGCCCCAGCGAGGACCCGGCCAGCGCCCCGGACCCGTACGGGGAGCGCGCCGCGCGGGCGTCCCAGTCGACCCACCGCTCGACGTCGCGCAGCATCGGCCACGCGTGCGCCAGCAGGTGGTGGGCGAGCAGGACCGGCTGAGCGTGCTGCAGGTGCGTGCGACCGGGCATCGGCGCCTCGCCGACCGCGTGCGCCTGGGCGACCAGTGCGTCGACGACGTCGAGCAGCAGGGCGGAGACGGCCCGCGCCTGCTCGCGCAGGTAGACCCGGATCAGCGTGGCGATCTGGTCGTTGCGGGACCGTCCGGCCCGCAGCTTGCCGCCGAGGTCGACCCCGGCGCGCTCGATCAGGCCGCGCTCGAGCGCGGTGTGCACGTCCTCGTCGGCCGGGACCGGGGTGAACGCTCCGGACACGACGTCGTCGCGCAGCCGCCCGAGCGCGTCCACCATGCCGTCACGCTCGTCGTCGGTGAGCAGCCCGGCCGCGTGCAGCACGCGCGCGTGGGCCACCGACCCGGCGATGTCGTGCGTCGCCAGGCGCCAGTCGAAGTGGGTGCTGAGCGACAGGGCGGCCAGCGCGTCCGATGGTCCGGACGCGAACCTGCCGCCCCACAGGCTCAGCCGTGGCCCGCCGTCGGGCGGCCCGTCCGGCAGCCCGTCCGGAACGGTCGGGGACGTCATCGCTCAGGCCCCCGCGGCGCCGTCGGGCGTGCCGGACGAGGTCGACTCGGCGCCGCCCCCCGACAGCGCACCGGCGCTGGACGACCCGGCGACCGGGCTCAGGTCCACGCCGTTGCCGAACTTGACGTCGCGCGCCGCGGACAGCTTGGACGTCAGGCCGTAGATCTCGATGAAGCCCTTGGCCTGGGACTGGTCGAACGTGTCACCCGTGTCGTAGGTGGCGAGGTTGAAGTCGTAGAGGCTCGCCTCGCTGCGGCGGCCGGTGACCGTCGCCCGACCGCCGTGCAGCACCAGGCGGACGTCGCCGGAGACGTAGCGCTGGGTGTCGTCGATGAAGGTGTCGAGCGAGCGCTTGAGCGGGGAGAACCACTGGCCGTCGTAGACGAGCTCGGTCCAGCGCTGGTCGACGCCGCGCTTGAACCGGGCCTGCTCGCGCTCGACGGTGACGTTCTCGAGCTCCTGGTGAGCGGCGATGAGCGCGATGGCGCCGGGCGCCTCGTAGACCTCGCGGGACTTGATGCCGACCAGACGGTCCTCGACGATGTCGATCCGGCCGATGCCCTGGGCGCCGGCGCGACGGTTCATCTCCTGGATCGCCTGCAGCGGGGTGACCCGGATCCCGTCGAGCGCGACGGGGATCCCCTGCTCGAAGGTGACGACGACCTCGTCGGCGACCGGCGGGAAGGTCGGGTCGTCGGTGTAGCTGTAGACGTCCTTGGTGGGCGCGTTCCAGATGTCCTCGAGGAACCCGGTCTCCACCGCGCGGCCCCACACGTTCTGGTCGATCGAGAACGGGTTGTGCTTCGTGGTCTCGATCGGCAGCGAGTGCTTGTTCGCGTACTCGATCGCCTTGTCCCGGGTCAGGGCGAGGTCACGCACCGGGGCGATGCACGCCAGGTCCGGCGCGAGCGAGGTGATGCCGACCTCGAAGCGGACCTGGTCGTTGCCCTTGCCGGTGCAGCCGTGGGCGACCGTGGTGGCGCCGAACTGCCGCGCGGCGCGGACCAGGTGCTTGACGATCACCGGGCGGGACAGCGCCGAGACGAGCGGGTAGCGGTCGAGGTACAGCGCGTTCGCCCGCAGGGCGGGCATGCAGTACTCGGCCGCGAACTCGTCCTTGGCGTCCGCCACGTACGCCTCCACGGCACCGCAGTCCAGCGCACGGCGGCGGATGACCTCGAGGTCCTCCCCGCCCTGGCCGACGTCGACGGCGACGGCGATGACCTCGGCCCCGGTCGCCTCGGCGATCCAGCCGATGCCCACAGAGGTGTCCAGGCCGCCGGAGTAGGCGAGCACGACGCGATCAGTCATCACAGGTCTCTTTCGTCGGAAGTCGGGGAGAGCGGGGTCGGGAAGGAGGAGGGGACGGGGCCGTGCGACGCCAGGTCCAGGAACCGGGCCGCCAGCACGGAGCCGGCGGAGCCCGTGGTGCCGGCGGGACGGTCGTCGCGCGCGATCACCAGGACGGTGTCGTCGCCGGCGATCGTGCCCATCACCCCGGGCATGACCGAGTGGTCGATGGCCGAGGCGAGGAACTGCGCCGCGCCGGCCGGCGTGCGCAGGACGACGAGGTTGCCGGACGCGTCCGCGGTGACGAGCAGCTCGGCGCAGAGCCGGGCCAGGCGCGCCGCCAGGTACTCGGTGTCCGGCGCCGGCTGGGGGCTGCGGTCGCCGCCCTCGGCCGGGATCGCGTACGCCAGGGCGCCGCCGGCGGTGCGGATCTTGACCGCCCGCAGCTCGACGAGGTCCCGGGACAGGGTCGCCTGCGTCACCGAGACGCCGGCCT
Organism: Cellulomonas aerilata; assembly: GCF_007991755.1. Classification (GTDB taxonomy): domain Bacteria; phylum Actinomycetota; class Actinomycetes; order Actinomycetales; family Cellulomonadaceae; genus Pengzhenrongella; species Pengzhenrongella aerilata. The sequence goes on from NZ_BJYY01000021.1 coordinate 6,380, forward strand.
CGGCGAGCTGGCCGGCGAGCTCGGTCTGGGAGTGCACCGGCTGCCGGGACAGCAGGGTGGCGATCAGCGCGTGCCGGGCGGCCTTGGTCGCGGGCAGCCGCCCCGCGTCAGCCGGCGCCGTGCCCGACGCCGTGCCCGACGGCGTGCCCGACGGCGTGCCCGACGACGTGCCCGGCGCGGTGCCCGGCGCCGTGCCGGACGACGCCCGGCCGGCGCGGGTCGCGGGGGCGCTCACGGCTGCTCCAAGAGCCAGGTCAGGACGGCCTTCTGCGCGTGCAGGCGGTTCTCCGCCTCGTCCCAGACGACCGAGCGGGGGCCGTCGAGCACCTCGGCGGTGATCTCCTTGCCGCGGTAGGCCGGCAGGCAGTGCAGGACGAGCACGTCCGGCGCGGCGAGCGCCACCAGCGCCTCGTCGACGCGGAACGGCACGAACGGCGCCTCGCGCTGGTCGGCCTCGCCCTCCTGGCCCATCGACACCCAGGTGTCGGTCGCCAGCACGTCCGCACCGGCCGCCGCCTCGGCCGCGTCGTGCGTGACCTGCACCGACCCGCCGGTGGAGGCGGCGAGGCGGCGGGCGGCGTCGACCACGTCGGCCGGCGGCGGGAACGCCTGCGGCGTCCCGATCCGCACGTGCATGCCGGCAGTCGCCCCGCCGAGCAGGTAGGACGCGGCCATGTTGTTGGACCCGTCCCCCACGTACGCCAGCGTCATCCCGCGCAGCGCCGCCGCACCGCCGCGGTGCTGGGCGACGGTCAGCAGGTCCGCGAGCACCTGGCACGGGTGGAACTGGTCCGACAGCGCGTTGACCACCGGCACGCGGGACACCGCGGCCATGGCGTCCAGGCGCTCCTGGCCGAACGTGCGCCACACGATCGCGGCGACCTGGCGGTCCAGCACGCGTGCGGTGTCCTCGACCGACTCCCCCCGCCCGAGCTGGGACGTCCCCGCGTCCAGCACGAGGGGGTACCCGCCGAGCTCGGCGATGCCCGCCTGGAAGGACACCCGGGTGCGCGTCGACGGCTTGTCGAAGATCACCGCGACGGCGCGGGGACCCGCCAGCGGCGTGCGGATGAAGCGGTCGTCGCGGTAGGCGAGCGCGAGCTCGAGCACCTCGTGCTGCTCGCGGGGCGACAGGTCGTCGTCGCGCAGGAGGTGCCGGGTCACCGGGCACCGCCCGTCGCGTCGTGCGCCGGCTCGTGCGCGGCGCCGTCGGCGACGTCGTCGGCCGGGACGTGCGCGGCGCCGTCGGCCGCGACGAAGGCGACGAAGTCCGCGGCCTGGTCCGCGGTGAGGACGAGCGGGGGCGCGAGCCGGATCGCGTCCGGCGCGACGGCGTTGACGATGAACCCGGCCTCGAGCGCACGGGCGGCCAGCGCGGCGGCCACCGGCTCGCGCAGCCGGACCGCGAGCAGCAGCCCGTCGCCGCGCACCTCCTCGACCAGCGGGTGGCCGGCGGCGGCGACGCCGTCGCGCAGCCGCCGACCCACCTCGGTGACGTGGGCGAGGAGGCCGTCGCGCTCGATCACCGCGATGGTCGCGAGCGCGGCGGCGCTGGCGACCGGGTTGCCGCCGAACGTGGTGCCGTGCTGCCCGCGGCCGAGCAGCGTCGCGGCGCGCTCGCCGTACGCGACGACCGCGCCGATCGGGAAGCCACCGCCGAGGCCCTTGGCCAGCGAGACGACGTCGGGCGTGACGCCGCCGCCGAGGTGCGGGTGCTGGTGGGCGAGCCAGGCGCCGGTGCGGCCCATGCCGGTCTGCACCTCGTCGAGGGCGAGCAGCGCGCCGTGCTCGCGGGTCAGCTCACGGGCCCGCGCCAGGTAGCCGGGCGGCAGCGGCCGGACACCGGCCTCCCCCTGGATGGGCTCCAGGACGAGCGCGGCGACGTCGTCGGCCATGGCGGCCTCCAGCGCGGCCGTGTCGCCGAACGGGAGGAACTCCACGCCGCCGGGCAGCGGCTCGAACGGCTCGCGGTAGGCGGCCTTGGCGGTCAGCGCCAGCGCGCCCATCGTCCGGCCGTGGAACGCACCCTCGAGCGCGAGGATCCGCGGGCGTCCGGTGCGGCGCGCCATCTTGAAGACGGCCTCGTTGGCCTCGGCGCCGGAGTTGGTGAAGAAGACCCGCGATCCCTCGGGCGCCGCGGCCAGCGCGAGCAGCCGCTCGGCCAGGGCGATCTGGGTCGGCGTGCCGAAGAAGTTCGAGACGTGCCCCAGCGTCCCCAGCTGCGCCGAGATCGCGGCGGTCAGCGTGGGGTGCGCGTGGCCGAGGGCGTTGACGGCGATCCCGGCGAGCAGGTCCAGGTACCGCTTGCCGTCCGCGTCCCACACGTAGGCGCCCTCGCCGCGGACCAGCACGCGCTGCGGCGGGCCGAACGTGTCCATCAGCGCCTGGCCGTACCGCTGCGTCCAGGCGGCGACGGAGTCCGGGCCCGCCAGGTCCGTCGTGGTCGGGGTGGTCACGTCGGTCATGCGGGCTCCCTGCGGACGACGACGGGCACGGCACCGGTGAACGGGGACGGGACCGGCTCGTCGTCCGGCAGCACCATGGTGCCCACGCCCTCGCTGGTGAAGATCTCGACGAGCACGGAGTGCGGGGCCCGGCCGTCGATGACGTGCGCCCGGCCGACGCCGCCCTCGACCGCGCGCCAGCACGCCTCCATCTTGGGGCGCATGCCCCGGTCGAGCGTGGGCAGCAGCTCGGCGAGGGCCGAGGCGCGGATCCGGCGCACGAGGGACGCCCGGTCGGGCCAGGCCGCGTACAGGCCCTCGACGTCGGTCAGCACGATGAGCTTGCGTGCCCCGAGGGCGACCGCGAGCGCGGCCGCCGCGGTGTCGGCGTTGACGTTGAGCACCTGGGTCGGGTCCTCGATGTCGGGCGCGACCGTGGACACCACCGGGATGCGTCCGGCGTCGAGCAGGTCCAGGACCGCCGACGGGTTGACGTGGACGACGTCCCCGACCAGCCCGATGTCGACCGCCTCGCCGTCGACGACGGCGGTGCGCCGGCGGGCCTGGAGCAGACCGCCGTCCTCGCCGGACAGCCCGACGGCGTACGGCCCGTGCGCGTTGAGCAGGCCGACGAGCTCGCGGGACACCTGCCCGGTGAGCACCATCCGCACGACGTCCATCGCCTCGGGGGTGGTGACCCGCAGCCCCCCGCGGAACTCGGACTTGATGCCGAGGCGGTCGAGCATGGAGTTGATCTGCGGTCCCCCGCCGTGCACGACGACGGGCCGCAGCCCCACCTGCCGCAGGAACACCATGTCCTGCGCGAAGGCGCGCTTGAGGTCGTCGTCGACCATGGCGTTGCCGCCGTACTTGACCACGACGAGCGCCCCGGAGAACCGCTGGAGCCAGGGCAGGGCCTCGATGAGGACCTCGGCCTTCTGCTCGGGGAACAGGTCGGTCCGCGGGTCGAAGTGGAAGTCGTCGGCGGGCTCGCCGGCCGTGCCGCCCGCGCCGGTCGTCGGCTGGCTCATGTCGAGTACGCGCTGTTCTCGTGGACGTAGTCGTGCGTGAGGTCGTTGGTCCAGACGGTCGCGCGCGCGTCGCCCGCGTGCAGGTCGACGAGCACCTGCACCTCGCGGCCGGCGGCGAGGTCCACGCCGGAGCGGTCCTCGCCGACGCCGCCCGCCCGGCACACCTGCACGCCGTTGATGCTGACGTCGATCCGGTCCGCCCTGAAGGCCGCGACCTCGACGGGCACGGTGCCCGCCGCGGCGAGCACCCGGCCCCAGTTGGGGTCGTTGCCGAAGACGGCGGCCTTGAACAGGTTGGACCGGGTGACGGCACGGGCGACGGCGACCGCGGCGTCCTCGGTGTGCGCGCCGACGACCGTCACGGCGATGTCGTGGCTGGCGCCCTCGGCGTCCGCGACCAGAGCACGCGCGAGGTCCGCGCACGCCTGCGTGACGGCGGCGGCGAGCTCGTCCGGGGAGGGCCGGACGCCCGAGGCGCCGGACGCCAGCAGCGCGACGGTGTCGTTGGTGGACATGCAGCCGTCGGAGTCCACCCGGTCGAAGGTGACGCGGGTCGCGGTGCGCAGGGCGGCGTCGGCGTCCTCGGCGCTGCAGTCGGCGTCCGTGGTGAGGACGCAGAGCATCGTGGCGAGGCCGGGGGCGAGCATGCCGGCGCCCTTGGCCATCCCGCCGACGGACCACCCCTCGCGCTGCACGACGACGGTCTTGGGCACGGAGTCGGTGGTCATGATCGCCACCGCGGCGCTGTCGCCGCCGGCCGGGGTGAGCGCCTCCGCAGCCGCGGTGACCCCCGCCAGGAGCGCCGGCATGGGCAGCCGCTCACCGATGAGCCCGGTGGAGCAGACCAGGACGTCCCCGGCGGACACCCCCAGGGCCGCTGCGGTGTGCTCGGCGGTCGCGTGCGTGTCGCCGAAGCCCTCCGGGCCGGTGCAGGCGTTGGCGCCGCCGGAGTTGAGGACGACGGCGGTCGCGACACCGTCCGACACGGCCTGGCGCGTCCACAGCACCGGGGCCGCCTGGACGCGGTTGCTCGTGAGGACCGCCGCGGCGACCTGCAGCGGGCCGTCGTTGACGACGAGGGCGACGTCGGGCCGACCGGACGCCTTGAGGCCGGCGGTCACGCCGGCGGCGCGGAAGCCGCGGGGGGCGGTGACAGTCATAGGTCCTCCTGGTCGCTCACGGGGCCACCCCGGTGGTGGTCAGGCCGGCCGTCTCGGGCAGTCCGAGCGCGAGGTTGAGGCACTGCAGCGCCCCGCCCGCGGTGCCCTTGACGAGGTTGTCCAGCGCGGTGACGGTCACGACCCGGCCGGCCCGCTCGTCGACCGCGACCTGGACGAGCGCGGTGTTGGCGCCGCTGGTCGCCGCCGTCGTCGGCCAGCGCAGCGCGCCGCCGGCCCCGGCGGGCAGCAGGTGGACGAACGGCTCGTCGGCGTAGGCGGTCTCCCACGCCTCCCGGACGGAGCCGACGTCCACCCCGGGAGCCAGCCGCGCGGTCGCGGTCGCGAGGATCCCGCGGGACATCGGGACCAGGGTCGGGGTGAACGAGATCGACACCGACGCGGCACCCGCCACCGTGAGGTTCTGCTCGATCTCCGGGATGTGCCGGTGCGTCCCGCCGACGCCGTACGCCTGCGCGGAGCCCAGCCCCTTGGCCGCGAGCAGGTGCGGCTTGAGCGCCTTGCCCGCGCCCGAGTACCCGTTCGCCAGCACGGCCACGAGGTCGGTCGGCTCGATCACGCCGGCGGCGACGCCGGGCTGCAGGCCCAGGGTGACGGCCGTGACGTTGCACCCGGGGACGGCGACCCGGCGGGCGCCGGCCAGGGCGGCACGCTGGGCGGACGCCGAAGCCTCGCCCGCGTGCAGCAGCTCCGGCAGCCCGTACGGCCACGTCCCGGCGTGCTCGCCGCCGTAGAACGCGGTCCAGGCGCCGGAGTCGCTCAGGCGGTGGTCCGCCCCGAGGTCCAGGACGAGGCAGTCGTCCCCCAGCTCGGCGGCGATGGCCGCGGAGGCCCCGTGCGGCAGTCCGAGGATCACGACGTCGTGCCCGGCCAGCACCTCGGCCGTGGTCGGCTGCAGGACGCGGTCGGCGAGCGCGGGCAGGTGCGGGTGGTGCTCCCCCAGCAGGCTGCCGGCGCTGCCGTGCGCGGTGAGGGCGCCGATGCGGGCGTCGGGATGACCGAGCAGCAGCCGCAGGGCCTCACCCCCGGCGTACCCGCTGGCGCCGGCGACGGCGACGGTGAACGACATGTGCATGAACATACACCCGAATGCACGGCGATGCAGGTGCCGGTCGGACGTCCGCGAGAGGTCCGGGCCCACTCTGGCGGTGTCCCGGAGATGGCGCGCGGCGAGGCGCTCCACTGGCCCGGTCACCTACGGTCCGGCGCGCGAGCGCACGGCCCGGGATGACGCGGGCCCCGGAGTATGTTGCGCCGACATGCGAGCCATCCGAGCCACCGCCGCGGGCGGACCCGAGGTCCTGAGCCTGGACGACCTGGACGCCCCCGTCGCCGGACCCGGCCAGCTGCTGGTCCAGGTCGCGGCGGCGGGCGTCAACTTCATCGACACCTACCGCCGCTCCGGCGTCTACCCGGTCCCGTTCCCGCACGTCGTCGGGTCGGAGGGGGCGGGCACCGTCGTGAGCGTCGGGGACGGCGCCGACGGGTTCGCCCCCGGTGACCGCGTCGCCTGGAGCGCCGCCCCCGGCTCGTACGCCGAGCTCGCCGTGGTGCCCGTGCGCGACGCGGTGCCCGTGCCCGACGACGTCCCGGACGACGTCGCCGCCGCGCTGCTGCTGCAGGGCATGACCGCGCACTACCTCGTGACGTCCACGTTCCCCGTCTCCCGCGGCCAGGTCGTGCTCCTGCACGCCGGCGCGGGCGGCGTCGGGCTGCTGCTCACCCAGCTCGCGGTGGCCCGTGGTGCGCGCGTCATCACCACGGTCGGCAGCGTGGCCAAGGAGCGGCTGTCACGGGCGGCCGGGGCGCACGACGTCATCCGGTACACCGAGCTCGACGACCTCACGCGCGACCTGCCCGAGCAGGTGCGCGCCCTGACCGACGGCCGCGGCGTCCACACGGTCTTCGACGGCGTCGGCCGGGACACCTTCGACGCGTCGCTGGCCTCGCTGCGGCCGCGCGGCGGCCTGGCGCTGTTCGGCGCGTCGTCGGGCCCGGTCCCGCCGGTGGACCCGCAGCGGCTGAACGCGGCGGGGTCCCTGTACCTCACCCGTCCGACGCTCGGCCACTACGTCGCCACGCGCGAGGAGCTCACCTGGCGGGCCGCCGAGCTGTTCGACGCGGTGCAGACCGGCGCGCTGGACGTGCGCATCGGCGCGACGTTCCGGCTGGCCGACGCCGCGGACGCCCACCGCGCGCTCGAGGGGCGCGAGACGACCGGAAAGGTTCTCCTGGTCCCGTGACGACCACCGATCCCCTGGGCGGCGCCGCGACGCCGTCCGCCACCACCCGCACGACCCCGCTGCGGGTCGAGATTTGGTCCGACGTCGCGTGCCCGTGGTGCTACATCGGGCGGCGACGGTTCGCGGCCGCCCTGGCGGACTTCCCGCACCGCGACCGCGTCCACGTCCGCTGGCGCAGCTACCAGCTGTCCCCCGAGGCGCCGGTCGGCTCGCCGCTGTCCGAGGCGCAGATGCTCGCGGACATGAAGGGCCTGCCGCTGGACGCCGTGCACGACATGTTCGCGCACGTCACCGAGGTCGCCGCGAGCGTCGGGCTCACGTACCGGTTCGACACGGTCCGGCCGGCGAACACCTTCGACGCGCACCGCCTGATCCACCTCGCCCGCCGCCGCGACCCCGACCTGGCCGACGCCGTCGTCGAGGCGCTCATGAGCGCGCACTTCGAGCAGGGGCTGGCGGTGGACGACCGCGAGGTCCTGGTCGCCATCGGCGCCGGCGCCGGCCTGGACCCGGGCGACGTGCGCAGCGCGCTCGCCGGGGACGCCGCCGCCGACGACGTCCTGGCCGACCTGGAGGAGGGGCGCGCCGTCCGGGTGTCCGGGGTGCCGTTCTTCGTGCTGGACCGGCGGTTCGGGGTGTCCGGCGCGCAGCCGACCGAGCTCTTCGCGCAGGCGCTGCAGCGCGCGTGGGACGCGGGCCGGTGACCGTCACCTCCGCCGCGCTCCCGCGACCCATCGCGCCGGCCGACGTCCCGGCGCTCGCGCACCTCAACGACGCCGCCGTCCCGGCCGTCAACGAGCTCGGCGCCGCCGGCCTGGCCGCGCACGTGCCCGGGTGCGACGTGGCTCTCGTCGTGCCCGACGACGACGGCGCGCCGCTGGCCTTCGTGCTCGCCGTCGCGCCCGGCGCCGGCTACGCGAGCGAGAACTACCGGTGGTTCTCCGAGCACCGGCCGGGGTCGCTGTACGTCGACCGGATCGTCGTCGCGCCGCACGCCCACGGCCGGGGTCTGGGCCGCACGCTCTACGCGGCGGTGGCCGGCCGCGCGCACGAGCTGGGCCTGGGAGAGATCACCTGCGAGGTCAACCTCGAGCCGCCGAACTCCCAGTCGCTCGCGTTCCACGCCCGGCTCGGCTTCCGGCAGGTGGGTGAGCAGGTCACCAAGGGCGGTGCGGTCCGGGTGGCCCTGCTGGCGCGGACGCTCGACGGTGGCCATGCGGGCGAGCAGGTCCGCGCGCTCACCGCGTGACCGCCGACCGAGGGGCCGCCGGCGCCTCAGCCGCCCGCGATTGGTACCACCGGCGCCTCAGCCGCCGGCGGTCGGCCCCACCGGCGGCAGGTCGGGGTAGGTGACACCCGTGAGCCGCTCGCTGAGCGACCACAGGCCCCGCGCGGTCACGTCGTCCGTCGCCCGGTCCGAGCGGCCCACCCGCGTCGGGGCGCCGCGCTGCTCGAAGCGGCCGTCCGGGCCGAAGTACTCCCCGCCGCGCACGTCGGGCATGGTCGCGGCGTAGAGGGAGGGCAGGGCGCCGTCCGCGTCGGACTGCTCGACGGCGTGCCCGAGCGACGTGTACAGGGCGGCCAGCGGCTTCGGCAGCCCCGCGACGAAGGGCGCGCTGAGGTTCGAGGAGGCCAGACCGGGATGCGCGGCCACGGCCACGACCGGGTCGCCGTGGGCACGCAGGCGCCGGTCCAGCTCGCGCGCGAACAGCAGGTTCGCGAGCTTGCTCTGGCCGTACGCGCGCCACGGACGGTACGGGCGGCGCTCCCAGCCGAGGTCCTCCAGGTCGATCCGCCCCATCCGGTGCCCGGCGGAGGACACCACGACGACGCGGGCGTCCGGCGACCGGCGCAGCGCCGGCAGGAGCCGGCCGACCAGGGCGAAGTGCCCGAGGTGGTTGGTGCCGATCTGCGTCTCGAAGCCGTCCCGGGTCGTGCCGCGCGGCACCGCCATGACGCCCGCGTTGCACACGAGCACGTCGAGCGGCGCCTCGCCCCAGTCGTCGGCGAACCGCGCGACGGACGCCAGGTCGGCGAGGTCGAGCAGCTGCAGCTCGGCGTCCTTCCCGGTCTCCGCGCGCAGCGTCGCCCGTGCCGCCTCCCCGCGGCCGGCGTCGCGGCACGCCAGCACGACGGAGGCGCCGTGCGCCGCCAGGCCGATCGCGGTCTGCAGCCCGAGGCCGCTGTTCGCGCCGGTGACGACGGCGCGGCGGCCGTCCAGGTCCGGGATGTCGTCGGCGGACCATCGTGCGGCGGCGGTCGTGGGGGCCCGTGTCGGCATGCGCCCAACCTAACCGGAGCCGGCGCACGCCACCCCGCGTGGTCGCGCGCCGGCCTCGCGGCTGCTCCCCCGCCGCCGCACCGCACTGCGGGGGTCAGGCCCCGCGCAGCACCGCCCCGACCCGCCGTCCGGCCTCGGCGACCGCGGCCTCCCGGACGGCCGCGGCGTCGGCGGCGGTGAGCGTGCGGTCGGCGGCGCGCAGGCGCAGCGAGAACGCGAGCGACTTCTTGCCCTCGCCGACCTGCGGGCCGGTGAACACGTCGAAGACCCGCAGCTCCTCCAGCAGGTCCCCGGCACCGTCGCGGACGGCGGCCATGAGGTCCCCGGCGGGCACGTCGGCGTCCACCACGAACGCGAGGTCCTCCTTGGCGACCGGGAACGTCGAGACCGGCGTCGCCTGCAGCGGCTCGCCGGGGGCCGCGGCGAGCAGGACGTCGAGGTCCAGCTCGAACGCCACCGAGCGGGCCGGCAGGTCGAGGCGGGCCAGCACCTCCGGGTGCAGCTCGCCGGCGTGACCGACCAGCGTGCCGTCCGCGAGCTCCAGCCGGGCGGTCCGGCCCGGGTGCCACGGCGCGTGGCCGCTGTCGGCCCGGGCCTGGACCTCGACCCCCACCGTGGCGGCGACCAGCCGGACGGCGGCGATGGCGTCGCCGTGGTCGGCGCGCCGCCCCGGTCCCCACCAGCCGGCGCGCTCGCGGGCACCGGCGAGGAAGCCGGCGACCCGCCGCGGCTGGGGCGGCACGGCGGCGGCCAGGCGCGCGAGGTCCTCGTCGGACGGCCGGACCGCGCCGGGGAGCTGCGGCGCCGGCGGGGCGTCCGGCAGCGGCCGGGTGACCAGGCCGATCTCGTACAGCGCCAGGTCGGTCGCCCCACGCCCGACGTTGCGCCGGGCCGTCTCCAGCAGCGTGGTCAGCAGGTTGGTCCGCATCTCCGGCTGGGTGTCCGCCAGCGGGTTGGCCAGCCGCAGCGCACGGCGCCGGTCGTCGTCCGCGGGCAGGCCGAGCGCGTCGTGCTGCTCGGCGCCGACGAACGGGTAGGACAGCGTCTGGGTCCAGCCGTCCCCGGCCAGGGCCCGGGCGACCGCGCGGCGGGCCAGCTGGCCTTCGGTCAGCCCGCGTCCCGCCGGTGCGGCCGGCAGGACGGAGGGGATCGCGTCGTACCCGCGCAGCCGCGCGACCTCCTCGACCAGGTCGACGGGCACCTGCAGGTCCGGACGCCAGCTCGGGACCGTGACCTCGAGCGTCCCGCCGGAGCCGGCACCGGCACCGGCGCCGTCGGCCCCGTCGCCGGACGCCACCGTGCACCCGATGGTGCGCAGCGTCTCGGCCACCTCGTCCGCGGTGTACGGCACGCCGACCAGGCGGGCCGGCAGGTCCACCGGGAGCGTGAGCGTCCGGGCGGGCCCGGTGCGGTCGACGTCGGTGACCGCGTCGTCGACGGTCCCGCCGCCGTGCTCGACCAGCAGCGCCGCGGCGCGCGCCACCGCGACCCGGGCGAGCTGCGGGTCCACCCCGCGCTCGAACCGCTTGGCGGCCTCGCTGGGCAGCCGGTGCCGCCGGGCCGTCCGCGCGACGGACACCGGGTCGAAGTGCGCCGCCTCGAGCAGCAGGTCGGTCGTGCCCGCGCTCACCTCGGTCTCGGCGCCGCCCATGACCCCGGCCAGTCCCAGCACCCGGGCGCCGGCGGCGCCGTGCGGGCTGTCGGTGATGACGAGGTCCTCCGGGTGCAGCGTCCGCGCGACGGCGTCCAGCGTGGTCAGCGCGTCGTCGGGGCGCGCGCGGCGCACGACGACCGGCTCGGCCAGCTGGGCGAGGTCGTAAGCGTGCAGCGGCTGACCCAGGTCGAGCATCACGTAGTTGGTCACGTCGACCGCGAGCGAGATCGGGCGCATGCCGGCCTGGGTGAGCCGGCGCTGCATCCACGTCGGGGACGGGCCCGACGCCGCGACCCCGCGCACGACCTGCGCCACGAACCGGTTGCACCCGGCGGCCCCGTCGACCGGGGCGTCGTCGGCGATCTCCACGGCGACGCCCCCGCCCGCGGGCCGCGACACGGCGGCGGGATCGGTCACCACGCCCGGCAGGCCGGCGTCGGTGTACGCCGCGCCGGTGGAGTGCCCGTACTCGCGCGCCACGCCGCGCATCGCGAAGCAGTAGCCGCGGTCCGGGGTCACGTTGATCTCGAGGACCTCCTCGCCGAGCCCGAGCAGCTCGCGGGCGTCGGTCCCCGGCTCGGCGTCCAGGCCGAGGCGCGAGATGACGATGATGCCGTCGTGGTCCTCGCCGAGGCCCAGCTCGCGGGCGGAGCAGATCATCCCGTCGGACACGTGCCCGTAGGTCTTGCGGGACGCGATGGGGAACGGTCCGGGCAGCACGGCCCCGGGCAGCGCCACGACGACGCGGTGGCCGACCTCGAAGTTGTGCGCGCCGCACACGATGCCCCGCGGGGCGAACGTGCCGTCCTCGCGCGGCTCGCCGTAGGTCCCGACGTCGACCCGGCACCAGTTGATCGTCTTGCCGTTCTTCTGCGGCTCCGGGGTCAGCTCCACGACCTCGCCGATCACCAGCGGGCCGCTGACGGCGGCCGGGTGGATCGCCTCCTCCTCCAGCCCGACGCGCACCAGGTCGGCGGCGACGGACTCGGCGGTGGCGCCGGCGGGCAGCGCGACGTGCTCGGCGAGCCAGGACAGCGGGATGCGGGGCATCAGATCACTCCTGCGAACTGCTGGGAGAAGCGGGCGTCGCCCTCGACCATGTCGTGCATGTCGGCGATGCCGTGACGGAACATCAGCGTGCGCTCGATCCCCATGCCGAACGCGAACCCGGAGTAGACGTCGGGGTCGACGCCGCAGGCGCGCAGCACGTTCGGGTTCACCATCCCGCAGCCGCCCCACTCGACCCAGCCGGGGCCGCCCTTCTTCTGCGGGAACCAGAAGTCCATCTCGGCGCTGGGCTCGGTGAACGGGAAGTACGCGGGCCGCAGCCGGGTCCGGGACTCCGGCCCGAAGATCGCGCGGGCGAAGTGGTCCAGCGTGCCCTTGAGGTGCGCCATGGTCAGGCCCTTGTCGACCGCGAGTCCCTCCACCTGGTGGAACACCGGCGTGTGCGTGGCGTCCAGCTCGTCGGTGCGGAACGTCTTGCCGGGGCAGACGACGTACACCGGCAGGTCGCGCGAGAGCAGCGTGCGCGCCTGGACCGGTGACGTGTGCGTGCGCAGCACCAGACCGGCGTCGGCCGGCTCGACGAAGAACGTGTCCTGCATCTGGCGCGCCGGGTGGTCCGGGCCGAAGTTCAGCGCGTCGAAGTTGAACCACTCCGCCTCGACCTCCGGGCCCTCGGCCACCTCCCAGCCCATGGCGACGAAGATGTCCGCGACGCGCTCCTGCAGCAGCTCCAGCGGGTGCCGTGCGCCGCGCGGGGCCCGGTCGACCGGGAGCGTGACGTCGACCGCCTCCTCGACCAGCACGCGCGCGTCGCGCTCGGCCTCCAGCTCCACCTGGCGGGCGGCGATCGCCGCGGTGAGGCGGCCGCGGGTCGACCCCAGCAGCTTGCCGGCGACGGCCTTGTCGGCCGGGGCCAGCCGGCCGATCTCGCGGTTGGCCAGCGACAGCGGGCTGCGGTCCCCGGCGTGGGCCAGCCGCGCGGTCTTCAGCGCGTCCAGGTCACCGGCGGCGGCGACGGCGGCGAGCGCGTCGGTCAGGGCCTGCTCGACGGCGCCGGCGTCCAGCGGCGACAGGGCAAGGCGCTGCGGGTCGTTCTCCGAGGGCAGTGAGGGGGTGGACATCCGAGCCTTCCATGCCAGTCAGGGGCCAGCTCACCGGCCGTTCGAGCGTGCCTGGGCGAGCGGCCGGTGCGATCCGCCGGTGCGGAGCGGTGCGAGCAGCAGGGTCGAGCGGCCCGCGGCCTGGTGAGTCTAGGGCGCGGCCGCCGTTGGGCCCGCCCACATTTCGCCGGGTGGCGGACGACCACCGGCGTCGACCTCCCCCCGTCGCAGGGGGGCGTCGGCACGGGCGAGCGGAGGGACGCCGACCCGGACCGGCTGCCGGTGCCGACAGGGCGACGTGCCCGCGCACTCGGACCGTCCGGGCCCGGCCGCCTCCGCCGGCGCCCCGGGCCCGCGCACCCCTCAGGCGGTCGTGCTCTCAGTCAGGGGGAACGTCTGGACGGTCGTGTAGGCCGGTCCCCCGCCGCGGCCCTCACCCGGGCGGGACTCGACCAGGGCGAAGTCCTCGACCGTCCACAGCGGTCCCCCGTAGACGGCCAGGGCGTGCGCGAGGGACGCGACCCGGTCCGGGCCGGAGCCCCCGGCCTCACCGCGGCGCCGGTGCGGACCGGAGCGGCCGCGTGCCTGGCTGCGGACGCGGGCCACGGTCAGGTGCGCGCGGGACCGGACCCGGCCGTCCTGCCGGCCGGTGACCTCGCCGCCGAGGTCGACGCTCCGCGCGGTGAGCGCGGCCATCGCCTCGACGTCGCCGCCGACGCCGATCCAGAACACCCGCCGGTCGAACACCCCGGCACCGCGCAGCTGCAGGTCGAAAGGCTCGTGCCCGGCGGCGACCGCGGCCAGCCCGCCGGCCAGGTCCTGCGCGGCCCCGGCGGGGACCTCGCCGTAGAAGGCGAGCGTCAGGTGACGGTCCTCGGGGGGCGCCCAGCGCAGGGGGCCCACCGCGCCGGACTCCTCACCGGGCCCCCGGACGGCGGCCAGGGCGTGCTCGACGTGGTCCAGCACGCGCGGGGGCGGCAGCACCGCGGCGAACAACCGCACCCCGGGCCTCCTCCGCCGCCGGCGGTCCTCAGCGCTGGGCGCGCGAGGACGCGTACAGGCACACCGTCGCAGCGGTCGCCAGGTTCAGCGACTCGGCCCGGCCGCGGATGGGGACGCGCACGACGGCGTCGGCCAGCGCGCGGTCCTCCTCGGGCAGGCCCCACGCCTCGTTGCCGAAGACCCACGCCGTGGGTCGGGTCAGGTCCGGCACGCCGGCTCGCGCCGGGCGCCCGACCGCGTCGAGCAGGTCGTCGAGGTCGTGCTCACCGGAGCCGTCCGCGGCCAGCACCGCCAGTCCCGCGGCACGCAGCGCGGCGGTCACCTCGGCCAGGGGCGCACCGGCGGTGACGGGCAGGTGGAACAGCGACCCGGCCGTGGACCGGACGACCTTGGGGTTGTGCACGTCGACGCTCTCGGCGGTCAGGACGACGGCGTCGGCCCCGGCCGCGTCCGCCGCGCGGACGACCGTCCCGGCGTTGCCGGGGTCACGCACGCGGACGAGCACCGCGACCAGGCGGGGCGACGACGCGATCACCGACGCCAGCCCGACGTCGTGCGTCTCGGCGACGGCGAGCACGCCCTGCGCGTCCGGGCTCATGGCCGCCACGACCTCGTCGGTCGCGACGTGCACGCGCAGGCGCGCCGCGGCGGCGTCGTGGAGGATCTCGGCGTACCGGTCGGCACCAAACGGGGTGACGTACACGTCCCGGACCCGGCCCGGCGCCTCCCGGACCACCTCGCGGACCGACTGCGGTCCCTCGACGAGGAACCGCCCGGCCCGCAGACGCACCGAACGCCCGGACAGGGCCCGGACCGCCTTCACCCGCTCGGAGCGGGGGTTGGTCAGCTCGGGCCCGGCCGGCGACGTCACAGAGGGTCTACCGGTGTCCGGGCGTTCGTGGTCTCGTGCGCGAGCGGGGATGCTCAGGCCGCGGCGACGGGCGCGTTGACGTCCTCGGGCAGGGCGTTCTTCGCCACCTGCACGAGCGTGTTGAACGACGCGATGTCGTTGACGGCCATGTCGGCCAGGACGCGGCGGTCGACCTCCACACCCGCGGCCTTGAGGCCCTGGATGAGGCGGTTGTACGTCAGGCCCTGCGCGCGCGAGGCCGCGTTGATCCGCTGGATCCAGAGCTTGCGGAAGTCTCCCTTGCGCGCCTTGCGGTCACGGTAGGAGTAGACGAGGGAGTGGGTGACCTGCTCCTTCGCCTTGCGGTACAGGCGCGAGCGCTGGCCGCGGTAGCCGCTGGCGCGCTCGAGAACTTCGCGACGCTTCTTGTGGGCGTTGACCGCCCGCTTCACGCGTGCCACGTGATGCTCCTTACGTTTCGGGTCCGGCTGACGTCAGACGACGGACGCGGGTGCGTCCGGTCGGCTCACTTGCCGAGCATCTTCTTGATCTTGGGGGCGTCGGCGGGTGCGACCACGAGGTCACCGGCGAGACGACGCGTGCGGCGGCTCGACTTGTGCTCGAACAGGTGACGGGCGCCCGCCTGCTCGCGCATGACCTTGCCGCTCCCGGTGATCCGGAAGCGCTTCTTGGCACCGGAGTGCGTCTTGTTCTTCGGCATGGCTGCCGTTCTCTCCTCTGGTCGCATCGCGCGGACTTCACGCGACTGTCGTCGTGCGGCGGCCGGTGGGCCTCCGCGCAGTGCAGGGGTGTGCGGACGGGCTCAGTCCGACGACTCGGCGGACGGCGGACGCGGTGCCGCCGGCTTGGCAGGCCCCGGCCGGGCGGCCGGACGCGGGGTCGGCTTGCCGGCCACCGCGGGGGACGGCCGGGCCGGCACCGGGGTGGGCCGGGGCGCCGCGGGACGCGCAGCCTGCTCGCCGGGCGTCGCAGCGGGACGGGCCGTCGGTGCCGGACGCGCCGCCGGTGCCGCGGGGGTGGACGTCGTCGGACGCGGGGCCGGGGACGCCGGACGCGGGGCCGACGAGGCCGGACGCGGCGCGGACGACGCCGGACGGGGGGCCGAGGACACCGGGCGCGGCGCGGACGACGCCGGACGCGGGGCCGACGTCGCCGCCGGACGCGCCGCCGGGGCCGGTGCAGCCGCCGCGGGACGCGGGGCGGCGACCGGGGCCGTCGGAGCGGAGACCGTCGGGACCGGCACCGCCGGGGCGGACGCAGCCGGAGCCGAGACCGGGGCGGGGGCTGCGGCCGCGGGGGCGGCAGCAGGCGCGGGCGCCGTGGCGACGGCAGCGGTCGCCCCGGCAGGCACGCTCACGCGCTCCACCGGCTCCGGGGCCGGCTGCGAGTCGCGAGCGGCGCGCCGCAGCTCCTGCTTCTGCTCGGCCTTCTTCTTGGTCGGGCCGAGCACCATGATCATGTTGCGGCCGTCCTGCTTCGGCGAGCTCTCGATGAAGCCGAGCTCGGCGACGTCGTCGGCGAGCCGCTGCAGCAGGCGGATGCCCATCTCCGGGCGCGACTGCTCGCGGCCACGGAACATGATCATGACCTTGACCTTGTCGCCGGCCTTGAGGAACCGCTCGACGTGGCCCTTCTTGGTGCCGTAGTCGTGCGGGTCGATCTTCAGCCGGAAACGGATCTCCTTGAGGACCGTGTTCGTCTGGTTGCGCCGGGCCTCGCGCGCCTTCATGTCGGCTTCGTACTTGAACTTGCCGAAGTCCATGAGCTTGCAGACGGGCGGGCGGGCGTCGGGGGCGACCTCGACCAGGTCGAGGTCCGACTCCTGCGCCAGACGCAGAGCGTCCTCCACGCGGACGATGCCGACCTGCTCCCCGTTGGGGCCGACGAGCCGGACCTCGGGGACGCGGATCCGATCGTTGATGCGGGGCTCGCTGATGTGGTGCTCCTCGTACTCGCAGTGGTCCACCGCGGGACGAGAAAGGCCCTCGTCCGTGGGCACAGGCGAGGGCCGATGGATCCGACGTCGCAGCGCGCTGGTGCGCAGCCACGACTCGAGTGCACGCCCCGCAGGACGGGACGCGCTCTCTCGGACCGGACCCGGCACCTGTCGTCCGTCAGGACAGTCGGCAGCGGGTGGGATCAGCTCCACTTGTGCACCGATGAGCCACGCCGCACGCGTGTGCGGGCACGGATCACCAGTTGGTCGGCGCCAAGACTAGCACCCCGGCCCCCCAGGGGAAGGTGACCGTGGTCGCAGTGAGAGGATCGGTGCATGTCCCAGCCCTCCGCAGACTCCCCCTCGACCGACGCCACCACCGCGACCCGCGACATCGCCGACGTCGCCGCCGTCGAGGTCATCACCACCGCCGCCGTCCACCTCATGAGCGCCGCGGCGGTCAAGTGCGGCCTGTCCGAGGACACCCCGGACGCGACCGGCGCCGACTACCTCGACCTCGACGAGGCCCGCAAGCTCATCACCGCCCTCGCGGCCCTGGTGACCGCGAGCGCGGCGGACCTCGGCAACCAGCACGCCCGCTCCCTGCGCGACGGGCTGCGCTCCCTGCAGCTCGCCTTCCGCGAGGCCTCGCCCTTCCCGGACGCCCCGGGCGAGGGTCCCGGGGAGAAGTTCACCGGCTACGTGAGCTGACCACGGTCCGACCTCCCGGGTGGACGGTCGCCCGGACGGGGGCCGAGCGCCACCCGCTCAGCGGGCGGTGCGCCCGGCCAGCACCTCGCCGCCGGGCACCGGCCCCTCGGGCTCGGCGACGTCGAGGTCCGCGTCCGTCACGACGGCGGCGGCGGCCCGGCGGTCGCGCACGACGGACAGCACGAGCAGCCCGCCACCGGCGACCACGACGCCGACCCCGCCGGCCACCAGGAACCCGGCGCTCGCCCCCGCCCGGTCGATCACCAGCCCGCACAGGGGTGCACCGAGCGCGGACCCGACCGTCATCGCCGAGCCGCTCCACCCCATCACCTCGCCGCGGCGGTGCTCGGGGACCAGCCGGACGAGCGCCGCCGTGATGGAGGACAGCGCCGGGGCGCACGGGACCCCGGCGAGCACCACCGCGACCGCGAGCCACAGCGGGTTCCCCGCCAGCGCGGCGGGCACCGTGAGCACGGCCAGCAGGAGCACGAGCGTGAGCGGCTGCACCGAGCGCCGTCCCGCGCCGTAGACGAGCCCGCCCACGACGGACCCGGCCGCCCACAGCGCGATCATCCAGCCCGTGTCCGGGACGCGGTCCCACTCCTCCAGCGAGGCGACGATGCTCACGTCGGTGCCGGTCAGGACGAGCGACGCGGCGCTCGCCGCCAGCAGGGTGACGAGCAGGGCCGGGGTGATCACCCGGGCGGGCGCCACCGCGGCGCGGGAGCCGGCGTGGCCGGCGACCGCGGCGCCCGCCCGTGCGACGTCGCCGCCGTCGGCGCCCGTCGCGGCAGGGCGGAGGGCGGTGCGGGTCGGCGGGTCGAACCACATGAGCAGCGCGCCGGCCCCCACGGTCGCGACGCCGACCACCACCAGCGCCGCCGTCGTCGACCACGTGGTCGCGACCAGCACGCCCAGCACGGGCGCCAGCATGAAGGTGAGCTCGGTGCACACCGAGTCCAGGGCGAACGCCGTGCGCTGCTCCTCCTCGGGGACCAGCACGGACAGCGACTGACGGATCACCGAGAACACCGGGACCATGAACAGCCCCGCGACGACGCCGGCCACCAGCAGGCCGCGGTAGTCGAGGAACGGTGCGGCGGACCACACCGCCGCCTCGATCACGACCGACGGCAGCAGCGCCCGCCGCAGACCGAGCCGGTCCACCCGCCGGCCGCGCCACGGCGCGCCGATCGCCATGCCCACCGTCATCGCCGCCGCAACCACCCCGGCGTGGCCGTAGCCCAGGTCGAGCGTGCCGACGACGTGCAGGGTCAGCACGACGCCGACGGCGGCGTGCGGGATGCGCGCCACCAGGGAGACCAGGACGAGGCGCAGCACAGCAGGGCGCCGGAGCAGGCGCCCGTAGGGGGCGAGGGTCATGCGGAGGATCGTCCCAGACGCCTCCGACACCCGGCACGGTGATATCCGGCAGCCTCACCCGGTCCCCGCCCGGCCCGCCGTCCTATCCTGCTGCCGTGACCGACGAGCCGACCGCCGAGCCTTCCGCGCCCCCGGGGTCGGGGCGGCGCGCGTCGGCGCTGGACCGTCCGGGCACCGCGGCCACCACCGAGGAGGTGCGCGCGCCGCAGCCGGGGACGGTCGCGCACGCCGGCTCCGAGGCGACCACGGTCCTGCGCACGCTGCCCCCGGCCGCCGCCACGCCGGACGCGACCACGGGCCCGGGCGGCACCGCGGACGGCGACCGGGTGTCCTCCGGTCCGCCGCCGGCGGACCCCGGCGGCACGGCGGACCCCGGCGCCACGGCGGCCCCGCCGGCGGCCGGCGCAGGACGGCGACGTCGCCGGTGGCCGGTCGTCGTGCTGAGCGTCCTGCTCGTCGCGTCGCTCGCGGTCGGCGGCTACCTGCTCGCCACGGCCCGCGCGTACGCCGAGCGGCTGGACTGGACCGAGCAGCAGGCGCGGGCGATCGGGTCGGACCTCGCGCTGACGCGCAGCGACCTCGAGGGTGCGCGCTCGGAGATCGAGGGGCTGCAGGTGCAGCTGACCACGGCGCAGGAGCGGATCACCGCACTGGCCGACGAGAAGGCGCAGATCGGGGACGACCGGGAGGCGCAGCGTCAGCTGCTGGACTACCAGGCTCGGGTCAGCGAGGCGGCCGGGATCGTCGCCTCGGCGCTCGACCGGTGCGTCCAGGGCCAGGACCAGCTCATCGCCTACCTCGAGGACGCCGCCTCCTACGACCCGGCCGACCTGGCGAACTACGGGTCCGAGGTGGAGGCGCTGTGCCGGTCCGCGTCGGACGCCAACGTCGCGCTGCAGTCCGAGCTGGACCAGCGGTGACCCGCATCCGCACCCGGCAGGTCACGGTGCTCGCGCCGGTCCTGGCGGCGGCGCTGCTGACCGGGTGCGGCGTCCTGCCCGCGATGCCCGGTCCGACGCCGACCGGCTTCGTGCCGTCCGAGGTGCCCGCCCCGGCCCCGACGGCGACCGGCAACCTCTCCCCCGACGGCTTCGACGCCGCGCAGCGCATGGCGGTGCGGATCCGCAACGTCGGCTGCGGGTCGGTGTCGACGGGGTCCGGGTTCGCGGTCGACGCGCAGACCCTGATCACGAACCGCCACGTGGTCGCCGAGTCCGCCGAGCTGCAGCTGAGCACCTACGACGGGCGGGACCTCGCGGCCACCACGGCGAGCACCGCCGAGCTCGCGGACCTCGCGATCGTCCGCACGACCGACGAGCTGCCCGCCGTCCCCGAGCTGGCCGACGCCGACCCGGCGCCGGGCGACACGGTGTCCGTCGTGGGCTACCCGCAGGGCGGGCGGCTGACCGTCACCAGCGGCAAGGTGATCGGCGGCACGACCGACCCGCTGAACGAGAACCTCGGCGAGGTGCTGGTCACCGACGCCGAGGTGGAGCCCGGCAGCTCGGGCTCCGCCGTCCTGGACGCGCAGGGACGGGTGGTGGGCGTCGTGTACGCCAAGAACTCCGTGAACCAGAGCTTCATCGTCCCCGTGAGCACACTCAGGACGATGCTCGCCGACACCGGGTCCTTCGTCGACGCACCGTCCTGCGCGGGCTGACCGCGACCACGCCCGACGGCTCGCTCGAGGACCCGGACCCGCCGCCCCACCCGCACCCCGTCGCAAGACCCGTCGCAGGAGGACACCGTGGACCGCACCGGACGCCGGACGTTCGACCCCTCGACCCTCGTCTCGTCGGCCGCGGACCTGCTCACGGTCCGGCGCGCCTTCGGCGAGGCCTACGAGCGCGACGGGGTGCGCGTCATCCCCGTCGCCCAGGTGCACGGCGGCACGGGGCTCGGGTACGGCGGTGGCGACGTGGTCGACCCGGCCGACGGCAAGGACTCCGGCGCGGGCGGCGAGGGCGGCGGTGGGGGCTTCGGCGTGCGCGTGCGCCCGGTCGGCGTCTACGTGCTGGACGACGCCGGCGTGCACTGGCGCCCCGCGCTCGACCTCAACCGGGTCGTCCTCGGCGGGCAGCTCGTGGGCATGGTCGTGGTGGTCGCGCTCGCCCGGGCGCTGCGGCGGCGCCGCCGCTGACGTGCTCAGCCCGGCCGGGCCGTGGTGAGCCGCAGCTCGATCGAGTCCACCCGCGCGGCGACCACGTCGTCGGCGGCGAGCCGGGTGTTGACCTGCGCGAGCGCCGCGTCCAGGCCGGCCCGGTCGAGCCCCGGCGCCAGCACCAGCACGACCGCGACCTCGGCGCGCCGGCCGGGCTCCGCCGTCGCGCCCGCCACCGCCGCCACCCCGGAGACGGCAGCGCGGACGGCCGCGACGACGTCGTCGTCCACGACGCCGCCGGCGACGGCGGGCCGCCACGCCTCGCCGCGCGCCATCGCCCACACGGCAGGCCGCGGCAGGACGGCGGTGACCGGGCCGCCGGGGTCCACCACGACGACCTCCCAGCCCTCGCCGACCGCGGACAGCGCCGCACGCGCCGCGTCGGTCGGCACCGGCCGGGCGTCGGGGTGCCAGGCGCGCATCGCGGCCATCGAGGTGAACACGGGCATCGCGGTGCGCCCGTCCGGGGTGCGGACCGCGACGATCCCGGCCGACGCCTCCTTGTCCACGGTGTGCTCGCGCCCGTCGTGCTCGACGACCTCGGCGGCCTCCAGCTGCGCGAGCACGGGGACGAGCACCCGGCTCGGGGCCAGGACGGTCACGACGTCCGCGAGCGCCGTGGAGCCCTCGGCGTAGCGCCGCAGGGCCGAGACGACCGCGGGGTCCGCCGACCCGTCGTCCCCGGCGAACGGCGACGACGGCGGCAGGGCACGGCCGCCCGCGGGCGTGGCGTCGGTCATGCCCCGCTCAGAACCGGCCGGGGCCGGAGCCGCCGGGGCGACCGGCGACCTCGAGCGCCTCGGGCAGGGTGAACGCGCCGGCGTAGAGCGCCTTGCCGACGATGGCGCCCTCGACGCCGGCGGGGACGAGGTCGCGCAGCGCCCGCAGGTCGTCCAGGCTCGAGATGCCGCCGGAGGCGACCACGGGCGCGTCGGTGCGCGAGCACACCTCGCGCAGCAGGTCCAGGTTGGGGCCCCGCAGCGTGCCGTCCTTGGTCACGTCGGTGACGACGTAGCGCGAGCACCCGGCGGCGTCCAGGCGCGCGAGCACCTCCCACAGGTCCCCGCCCTCCTGCGTCCAGCCACGGGCGGCCAGGGTCGTGCCCCGCACGTCCAGCCCGACGGCGATCGCGTCACCGTGCTCGGCGATGACCCGGGCGGTCCACTCGGGGTTCTCCAGGGCGGCGGTGCCCAGGTTGACGCGCGCGCACCCGGTCGCCAGGGCTCGCTCGAGGGACGCGTCGTCACGGATCCCGCCGGACATCTCCACCTGGACGTCCAGCGCCGCGACGACCGAGGCGAGCAGGTCGGCGTTGGAGCCGCGCCCGAAGGCGGCGTCCAGGTCGACCAGGTGCACCCACTCCGCCCCGCCGGCCTGCCAGTCCAGGGCCGCCGAGAGCGGGTCGCCGTACGACGTCTCGGAGCCCGCCTCCCCCTGGACGAGTCGGACGGCCTGGCCGGCGGCGACGTCGACGGCGGGCAGCAGCTCGAGCGGGGGTGTGGACATGGGTGGGTGGTCTCCTCGGGCAGACGGTCGGGCGGGCGGGGTCGGGCGGGCGCTCAGGAGCGCAGCGACCCGACCCAGTTGGCGAGCAGCTGGGCGCCGGCGTCGCCGGACTTCTCCGGGTGGAACTGGGTCGCGGACAGCGGGCCGTTCTCGACGGCGGCCACGAACGGCCCGCCGTGGTGGGACCACGTCACCAGCGGGGGCGTGAAGCGTGCGTCCCCCAGCGGCGGGAAGCTGCGCGCCGCGTAGGAGTGCACGAAGTAGAAGCGCTCGTCCTCCAGGCCGTCGAACAGGACGGTGCCGGCGGGCGCGTCCACCGTCGACCAGCCCATGTGCGGGACGACGTCGGCCTCCAGGCGGTCGACGACGCCGGGCCACTCACCCAGGCCCTCGGCCTCGACGCCGTGCTCCTCGCCCCGCTCGAACATGACCTGCATGCCGACGCAGATGCCCAGGACGGGACGCCCACCGGCCAGGCGCCGGTCGATGATCTGGCCACCGCGGACCCCGTCGAGCCCCTCCATCACGGCGGCGAAGGCACCGACCCCGGGGACCACGAGCCCGTCCGCGTCCCCGGCCGCCCGGGCGTCGGAGGTCAGCTCCACCTGGGCGCCGACCCGCTCCAGGGCGCGCACGGCGGACCGGACGTTGCCGAACCCGTAGTCGAGGACGACGACGCTCGGTGCGGGATTCACGCGAGCGAGTTTACCGGCGGTTCGCCCGTGCCGACGCGGCCAGCATCCGCAGGGCGCGGAACCGGGACAGCCCGACGCTCGAGACGGCGCCGTCCACCTCCGCCGGGGTGGTCGTCCCCAGCAGCAGGTCCTCGAGCACCTCGGGGGCGCCGCTGAGGACGAGGCCCGCGGCGAGGTCCTCACCCTGCTCGCCGTCCAGCCAGCGCGAGGCGCTCACGTGGCCGCCGGACCGCTCCAGCAGCACGACCGGCACGCCCTTGAGCAGGCGCGAGATCGCGATCGCGGCCTCTCGCGGCGCACCCCCGGTCAGGTCGCGGCACACCGCGATCGCGCCCACCGTCGAGGGCACGACGTCGACCGCGACCTTGGCCATCGCGCACGTGGCGGCGAGCGGGCCGGGCCCGGCGACCGGGGTCACGACGAGGGCGACCTGCGCCGCCGCCGGCCGACCGTCGCCCGAGGGCGGGGTGGGGGCGTCGTCGGCCACTAGAGCGCCCCCTTGGTGGACGGGATGCCCTCGACCCGCGGGTCCGGCGCGACCGCCGCGCGCAGCGCCCGGGCGAGCGCCTTGAACTGCGCCTCGACGATGTGGTGCGGGTCGCGCCCGCCCAGCACCCGCATGTGGATGCAGATGCCGGCGTGGTGCGCGATCGACTCCAGCACGTGCCGGGTCAGCGACCCGGTGAAGTGCCCGCCGATGAGGTGGTACTCCTGCCCGGCCGGCTCGCCCGAGTGCACGAGGTAGGGGCGCCCGGAGACGTCGACGACGGCCTGCGCGAGCGCCTCGTCGAGCGGCACGAGCGCGTCGCCGAACCGGCCGATGCCGGCCTTGTCCCCCAGCGCGATCCGTAGCGCCTCACCGAGGGCGATCGCGACGTCCTCGACGGTGTGGTGGGCGTCGATGTGGGTGTCGCCGGTCGCCCGGACGGTCAGGTCCAGGAGCGAGTGCTTGCCGAGCGCGGTGAGCATGTGGTCGTAGAACGGCACGCTCGTGGAGATCTCGGTGCGCCCCGTGCCGTCCAGGTCGAGCTCGACCAGGACGCTGGACTCGGACGTGGTGCGCTCGATGCGCCCGGTCCGGCGCCCGGTCGTGCGCCCGGTCGTCGGGTCGAGCGGGACGGTCGTCCCCTCGCGGGGCGGGGTCACCGAGTTCAGGGGCACGGTGGCGTCGTCGCTCATCGGGTCACCTCCAGCAGGGCGGCGCGGAACGCCGCCATCTCCTCCGGGGTCCCCACGGACACCCGCAGCCACCCCGGCGGGCCGACCTCCCGGATCAGCACGCCACGGTCCAGCAGCCCCTGCCAGACCGCGTGCCGGTCGTCGAACATGCCGAACAGCACGAAGTTGGCGTCCGACTCGGCGACCGTGAACCCGTGCGAGCGCAACCAGTCCACGGTGGAGTCCCGCTCCGCACGCAGCGACCCGACCTGGGCCATGAGCGCGACGGAGTGCTTCAGCGCGGCCCGGGCGACCGCCTGCGTGACCCCGGACAGGTGGTACGGCAGCCGCACGATGCGCAGCGCGTCGACCAGGGCGGGGGCGGCGGCGAGGTAGCCGATCCGGGCACCGGCCAGCCCGAACGCCTTGGACATGGTCCGGCTCACGGCGAGGTTGGGGTGGTCGCCCAGGATCTCCAGCGCCGACGGCGTCCCGGCGCGCCGGAACTCGCCGTAGGCCTCGTCCACGACCACGACGCAGCCTCCGTGCACGTCGCCTGCCGCGCCCAGCACGGCCTCGATCGTGCCGAGCGGCAGCGCCGTGCCGGTCGGGTTGTTGGGGCTCGCCAGCAGCACGACGCTCGGCCCGAGGTCGGTGATGGTCGCGGCGGCGGTGGCCGGGTGCAGCGTGAAGTCCGGCTCGCGCCTGCCCTGCACCCAGCCCGTGCCGGTGTCGCGGGCGTACTCGGGGTACATGGAGTACGTCGGCGCGAACGACAGGGCGGTGCGTCCCGGCCCGCCGAACGCCTGCATGACGTGCAGCATCACCTCGTTGGACCCGTTCGCGGCCCACACCTGGTCGGGGGTCAGCGCGACGCCGGACTCCTTGAGCAGGTAGGCGGCGAGGTCCTCGCGCAGGGCGAGGAAGTCGCGGTCCGGGTACCGGTTGAGACCGCGGGCCGCGGCCGCGACGTCCGCTGCGATGTCCGCGACGACGTCCTCCGCGGGCGGGTACGGGTTCTCGTTGACGTTGAGCAGCACCGGGACGTCCAGCTGGGGGGCGCCGTAGGGCTGCAGGCCCGCGAGCTCGGGACGCAGGGGAAGGGTCACGGCCCCGAGTGTAGGGATGCCCGCCCACGGCCACCCGCGCCGGACCCCCGGCCGGTCGGTGCCGGCCGGTCCGTGCCGACCGGCGGCCCGGCCACCGTCCACCGCTCGGGCGGCCGGGGACGGCGGTGTCGGAGGCCCTGCCTACCATCGACGGATGAGCCCCTCCCCGACGCCCGCCTCCCCGACGACCGACCTCGGCGGCGCCCCGGGGGACGGTGCGGCGACCGCTGGGCGGGCGGACACCCGCGACCTGCGCGCCCGCGCCGAGGCCGCGCTCGTCGCGCTCGTGGGACGGCCGGACGCGCGGCTGCGGGACGACCAGTGGGTCGCCATCGAGGCCCTCGTGGCCGACCACCGCCGGGCCCTGGTCGTGCAGCGCACCGGGTGGGGCAAGTCCGCCGTGTACTTCGTGGCGACCGCGCTGCTGCGCCAGGGCGGCGCCGGTCCGACCGTCATCGTCTCGCCGCTGCTCGCCCTCATGCGCAACCAGGTCGAGGCCGCCCAGCGGGCCGGGATCCGGGCGGAGACGATCAACTCCGCCAACGTCCAGGAGTGGGACGGCGTCCACGAGCGCGTCGCGGCCGGGGAGGTCGACGTGCTGCTGGTGTCACCGGAGCGCCTGAACAACCCGGGGTTCCGGGAGGAGGTGCTGCCGCGGCTGGGCGCGAGCGCCGGGCTGGTCGTGGTCGACGAGGCGCACTGCATCTCGGACTGGGGTCACGACTTCCGCCCCGACTACCGGCGGATCCGCACGCTGCTCGCCGACCTGCCGGCCGGCATCCCGGTGCTCGCCACCACCGCCACCGCGAACGCCCGGGTGACCGCCGACGTCGCCGAGCAGCTCGCGGTGACCTCCGACGAGCCCGCCGGCGGCGGCTCCTCGGCTGGGTCGCCCGGGTCGCCCGGCTCGCCTGCGTCCCCCGGCTCGGCCGGTGCGCCCGGTTCGCCCGCGTCCCCCGGCTCGCCCGGCTCGCCTGCGTCCCCCGGCTCGCCCGGGTCCCGGACCATCGCGCTCGCGGACGTGCTGGTGCTGCGCGGCTCGCTGGACCGGGGCAGCCTGCACCTGGCCGTGCGGGAGCTGCCGGGCACGGCGGCCCAGCTCGCCTGGCTGGCCCATCACCTGCCGACCATCGAGGGGTCCGGGATCGTCTACTGCCTCACCGTGGCCGCCGCCCAGCAGGTGACCGAGTACCTGCGCGAGGCCGGGCTCGCGGTGCGCGCGTACACCGGGCAGACCGACACCGCCGAGCGCGAGCAGTCCGAGCAGGACCTGCTCGCCAACCGGGTCAAGGCGCTGGTCGCGACGTCCGCGCTGGGGATGGGGTTCGACAAGGGCGACCTCGCGTTCGTCGTGCACCTGGGGGCTCCGGCCTCCCCGATCGCCTACTACCAGCAGGTCGGCCGCGCGGGCCGTGCCACCGCGCGCGCCGAGGTGGTGCTGCTGCCCGGACCGGAGGACCGCGCCATCTGGGACTACTTCGCCTCCATGGCGTTCCCGCCCGAGACCGAGGTTCGGGCTACGGTCGCGGCGCTGGACGACGCCGGGACGCTGTCGACCGCGGCGCTGGAGACGCGCGTGTCGCTGCGGCGCAACCGGCTCGAGCTCATGCTCAAGGTGCTCGACGTGGACGGCGCGGTGCGGCGGGTCAAGGGCGGGTGGCAGTCCACCGGCCGACCCTGGGCGTACGACGCCGAGCGCTACGCGCGCGTCACCGAGACCCGGCGTGCCGAGCAGGGCGCGATGCTCGACTACGTCCGGACCGACGGGTGCCGGATGGCGTTCCTGCGGCACGCGCTGGACGACCCCGAGCTCGCCGACGGGTGGCGGTGCGGTCGCTGCGACCGGTGCGGCGGCACGGCGGCCGGGGACGCACCGGACGAGCACGAGGTCGCCGCGGCGCGCGACCGCCTCGCGGTGCCGGGTGTGGAGGTCGAGCCGCGGCGGCAGTGGCCGTCCGGCATGGCCGGGCTCGGGCTGCGCGTATCCGGGCGGATCGCCGAGGGCGAGCGGCCCGAGACCGGGCGCGCCGTCGCCCGGATGGACGGCATCGGCTGGGGCGGCCTGCTGCGCGATTTGTTCGCCGCACCGTCCGGCGGGCCCTCCGGCGGGCCGGACGACGCATGGCCGGGCGGTGACCCGGACGACCCGGGCGACCCGGCCGACCGGTCCGACCGGGTGACGCAGGACCTGCCGGTCGCGCTGCAGCGCGCGGTGCTCGAGGTGCTGGACGCGTGGCACCCGCAGCCGGCACCGGCGGGCGTGGTGCTGGTGGAGTCGGCGAGCCGGCCCGAGCTGGTCCGGCAGCTCGCGCACGGGGTGGCCCACCACCTGGGGCTGCCCGTCGTCGGGTCGGTCCGGCCGGTCGCGGGTGTCCCGGCCGGTCGGCACGACGTCAACTCCGCCCAGCGGCTCTCGTCGGTCGCCGGGCGCCTCGAGCTCGACCTCTCCGAGCGGGCCGCCGCCGGTCTGCCCGGACGGGCGGTCCTGCTGGTCGACGACCGGACGGACTCGGGGTGGACGCTGACCGTCGCGTCGCGGCTGCTGCGGCAGGCCGGGGCGTCCGCGGTGCACCCGTTCGTGCTCGGCGTGGGCTGAGCGGGGACGGACCCCGGATCAGTCCTCGGCCCCCGGGCCGCGCAGGTGCGCCGCGAGCCGGGCGAAACCCTCGTCGAGGGTCACGGCCGGCGTCCACCGCAGCGCCTCGTGGGTGCGTCGCTGGTCGAACCAGTGCGCCGTGGACAGCTGCTCGGCGACGAACCGCGTCATCGGCGGCTCGCCCCAGGCGGGCCGGGCGGCCCAGAGCGCTTCGATCACGCCGCCGGCCCCTCGGGCGACCGCGGCCGGCACCGACCACGTCGGCACGGGCACCCCCGCGGCCCGGCACATGCCGGCCAGCAGGTCCCGGACCGGGCGCGGCTCACCGTTCGTGACGACGTACGCGTCGCCCCAGGCGTCCGGCGGCGCCTCGAGCGCGGCGACCATCGCGTCGGCCGCGTTGTCGACGTACGTGGAGTCGACCAGCGCCGCACCGCCGTCCAGCAGCGGCAGCCGCCCGCGCCGGGCCCGCGAGAGCACGCCCTCGACGAGCTGCCGGTCACCGGGCCCCCAGACCAGGTGCGGCCGGACCGCGAGCACCCGCATCTCCGGTGAGTCCTCGGCGAGGGCGAACAGCTCGGCGGCGGCCTTCGTGCGCGCGTACGGGCCGCGGGCGCGCTCGGGGTCCGCCGGACCGGCACCGTCCCCCACGATCGACGTGCCCACGTGCGCGACCGACGGCGAGGACACCATGACGAACCGGCGGACCCCGGCGGCCCGGGCGGCGGCGAGCAGCGCGCGGGTGCCGTCCACGTTCACCGCCCGGTACTCCGACTCCGGTCCGGTGACCCCAACCTTCGCCGCCAGGTGCACGACCGCGGTCCGACCCGCGACGGCGCGCTCGACGGCGCCCGCGTCGGTCAGCGACCCGCGGACGTCCTCCACACCGGGCACGCCGGCAGGCCCGCGCTGGAAGCTCCGGGTGCCGTGCCCGCGCGCCGCGACCGCCGCCGCGGTCGCCCGGCCGAGCATGCCGCTCGCCCCGGTGACCAGGACCCGCTCGGCCGTCACGTCGGTGGCCGCCTCCAGGGCCGCGTCGGCCGCTGCCCCGGCAGGCGCCGCACGCACGTGCCGCCCCGATCCGGAGGTCACGGTCGACCGATCCGGCCGCCGGTGAGCGCGCGTTCCGCCCACCGGGCCAGGCGCGTCCGCTCGACCTTGGAGTTGTGCCGGACGTCGGTCGGCAGCACGTCGACGACCAGGACGGCGGCGACGGGGACGTCCACCGCGGCCCGCACGCGCTCGGTCAGCTCGAGGTCCGCGAGGGCGGGCCGGCGCGCCGCGGGCACGGTCTCGACCACGACGACGAGCTGCTGCACGCCGCGCGGCCCGACGCCGACCGCCGCGGCGCGGCCCACACCCTCGAGCCGCTCGACCCGCCGCTCGACACCCACCGGCGTGAGCACGCCTGCCGGGGTGGTGAGCACGTGCGCGAGGCGACCCTCGACCCACAGGCGGCCCTCGGCGTCCAGGTGACCCACGTCGCCGGTCCGGTGCCAGCCGGCGTCGCGCCGCGCGGCCCGGTGGGTCAGCCAGAGCCGGTCGTAGCGCTCCATCACGTGCGGGGCGCTGACCAGGACCTCTCCGGTGACCCCAGGGGTGCCGGCGGGCGGGCCGGTGGCGGCGCCGTCGTCGTCCAGGGCACTGATCGCCAGCCGCGCACCGGCGACCGGGAGCCCGACGCAGACCCCCTCGCCCTCGCCGGCCGCACGGATCCCGGCCAGCGAGATGTCGGTGACCGGCAGCACCTCCGTCATGCCGTAGGGCGTGTGCGGCTCGGCGTTCGGCATGAGCCGCCCGGCCGCCTCGAGCAGCTCCGGTGGGACCGGCGCGCCGGCGGACAGGAACACCCGCACCCCGGTCAGCGCCGCGCGGCCGGTGTCGTCCAGGCTGCCGGCGTCCGCCACGACGCTGGTCAGCGCGGCCGGGGAGGCGAACACGACCCCGGCGTCGATCGCGGCGACGGCGTCGGCGAGCGCCGTGGCGGTCAGCGTGCGCGGGGACGTCACGTCCATGTCGGGGCTCACGCAGGTCGCGCCGATCGCGGGGCCGAGCAGCGCGAACGGGGCGAACGCCGCGACCAGGCCCGACCTCGGTCCGAGGTCGTAGGCCGCGCCGACGGCTCGGGCCATCGCGGACATCCGCGCGTGGGTGTACGCGACGCCCTTGGCGGGGCCGGTCGAGCCCGAGGTGAACAGGATCGCGGCGTCGTCGTCGGGGCCGGGCGTGGGCAGCGGGTCGGGGTCCGTCGCCCGAGCGGCTCGTCCGCGGGCGGCGAGCTCGACGAGGTCGCACTCGACCCCCAGCGCGGCCCGGGCGGCGGGTGGCAGATGCCCCGCCAGGACGCGCCGCGACGACCAGCCCAGGGCTCGCGCCGCCGCGAGCGCGCGCGGGATCCCGACGACGACGTCCGGCCGCGCGCCGCGCACGGCTCGGGACAGGCCCGGCAGCCCCAGACCGGCGTCGGCCACCACGACGACGGCTCCGAGGCGCAGGCACGCGTACATCGTCGCGGTGAGGTCGGCGCCGGGCGGGACCAGCAGGCTGACCCGGTCCCCGGGCCGCACGCCGCTCGCGTGCAGCCCGCGGGCCAGCTCGTCGACGCGGCGGGCCAGCAGCGACCAGCTGATCGACCGTGGTCCCCGGCCGGCCGGGGCCATCTCGACGAGCGCCACGCCGCCGTCGCCCGCGCGCTCCTCCAGCACGCGCCACAGCGGGCGGTACGCGGGCGCGGCCTGGTGGCCGTCACGGTCGCCGTCACGCGTGCCGTCGCGTGTGCCGTCGCGCGGCTCGCCGACCGCCGCACCGTCGGCGGCGCGGCCGGCGGGGTCGCCGGTCGACCGGTCGTCCGGCCGCTCGTCCAGCGGGCCGGCCGGCCGGTCGTCCAGCCGCTCGTCCAGCCGGTCATTCAGCCAGGCCACCACGGCCGAGGCGACGTCGGCGTCCTCGGGGAGCAGGTGCCCGGCCCCCTCGAAGCGGTGGACGTCGGCGTGCGGGAGGCGATCGAGCAGGTCGGCCAGGAACCGCTCGACGAACACCGGGTCGCGCGGCCCCCACAGCAGCAGCGTGGGCACGCGCAGGCGGCGCACCGACGCGGCGAGGTCCTCCAGCGCCGGACGGCTGGGGTGGGCGGCGTCCACCGGGATGTCGGCGACGAAGTCACCGACGGCCACGCGACGCTCCGCCGAGCGGTACGGGGCCCGGAACGCCTCGCGGACGTCCCGGGCGAGCGGCGGGTGCGCGATCGCGAGCGTCGTCTCCAGGAACGCGGGGGTCGTCACGGTGCTCGCCCCCAGGACGCCCGGCGCCATCGCCAGCCGCAGGGGCGCCGGCGTCCGCGCGTCCAGCGGCTGGTACACGGCCGTGTTCGTCAGGACGACGCCGGCCAGGAGCTCGGGGTGCGCGACCGCCCACCCGAGCGAGACCGGCCCGCCCCAGTCGTGGCCCACGGTGACGACCGCACCGGTGAGCCCGAGCGTGTCGGTCAGCGCGCCGAGGTCGGCGATGCGGTCGGCGAGCCGGTGCACGCGCCCCGTGCGGGCGGAGAACCCCATGCCGAGCTGGTCGACCGCGACCACCCGCCACCCCGCGGCGGCGCCGGCGCGCAGCAGGTCGCGCCACAGGTAGGACCACGTCGGGTTCCCGTGGACGCACAGCAGCGTGCCGCGCACGGGTCCGGCGACGTCGGCTGCGTTGTCCAGCAGGTGCCAGGTGTCGACGGCGCCGGGGCCGGCGGGCGACGTCCCGTCCCGGTCCGGGCGGGGCACCTCCACCAGGCGCGACCAGCCCGGGTCGAGGCCCGGCAGGCCGGGCGGGGGCAGCTGTGCCGGCAGCGTCACGGCGTGCGGACCAGGGGTGGGGCCCGGCGTCACCAGACGATCTCGGTCATCGCGGTGTTGAGCCCGGACCCGACCCCCATGCACAGCACGCGGTCGCCGGCCGACAGGTTGTCCGCCTCCGCCGCCAGCGTGATCGGCACCGACGCCGGACCCACGTTGCCCAGCGTCGGGAACGTCAGCGGCACGGTCCGGCGGTCGATCCCGAGCGCGTCGACGATCGCCTTGATGTGCACGGTGGACACCTGGTGCATGACGAACCGGTCGACGCCGGACCAGCCCCACTCCGCCTCGGCCTCGTGCCAGGCCTCCTGGACCAGCGCGAGCCCGCCCTCCAGCAGCCCCGTGGGGTCGGTGCTCATGCCGTCGATCCCGCCGACGCACAGCGCGTGGTGCTGCGTCGCGGCGCGGGCGACCCCGCCGAGGATCCGGTGGCCGCCGGGGTGGTCCCGCGCCGGGCCGAGCACGGCGGCCGCCGCACCGGAGCCCAGGGTCAGGGTGGCGAACTCGCGCAGGTAGTCCTCGCGGGTGGTCCCGGGCCGGTTCAGGCGCGCCAGGGTGGCCTCCTGCGTGGCCTGCGGGTCCTCGCCGTCGACGATGAGCGCGTAGCGGATCTGGCCGGAGTCGATCATCCCGGCCGCCAGCGTCAGCCCGTTGACGAACCCGAGGCAGGCGTTGGTGACGTCGAAGTTGAGCGCGGACGGCGGCAGGCCGAGCCCGTCGTGCACCTTGGACGCGACCGACGGCTCGAGGTGCGCGCGCGTCACGGACGTGTTGATCAGCAGCCCGACGTCGGCGGCGTCGACCCCCGACTCCGCCAGGGCCTTCGCGCCCGCGGCGATCGCCGCGTCGTCGAACGCCGTGCCCGCGTCCCACCAGCGTCGCTCCGTGACGCCGGCGACCCGCTGCAGCAGGCCACGCGGGAGCCGCAGCCTCCGCAACGTCCCGGCGAGCTCGTCGTCGAAGTGCGACGACGGGACGACCACCGGGGCTTCGAGCCCCGTGACCGCGAGGAGGGCGGTGCCGGAGTGGCGGAAGGTGGCGTTGCCGTTCACGTGCTGACCCGGTTTCTGCAGGGAGCTGCGGACACCGGTCCCCGTCGCCGCCCGAAGGGCAGGGCGGACGTGTCCCGGTACGGCCCTGCACCGCGGGGGCCGGGTCGGAGCCCTAGTTTTGCATCGCCCACCGCATGCGTCGTCCCGAACGACGGTGAG
The DNA here is from genome assembly GCF_007991755.1 of Cellulomonas aerilata. GTDB lineage: Bacteria > Actinomycetota > Actinomycetes > Actinomycetales > Cellulomonadaceae > Pengzhenrongella > Pengzhenrongella aerilata. The sequence goes on from NZ_BJYY01000021.1 coordinate 39,497, forward strand.
GATGAGCACGCCGGGGGCACCGCGGCGGACCCCACCGGGCCGTGCGGGCCCGTGCGGAAGGGCGACGCGGGGCCCGGCGGAGCTGTCAGAACCGGGCGCGGACGGCCTCTCCGTGAGCCGGCAGGTCCTCCGCGTCGGCCAGGGCGCCGATGCGGTCGGCGACCGCCTGCAGTGCGGCGAAGTCGTACTCGATGACCTGCACGGCCTTGACGAAGCTGTGCACGCCGAGCGCGCTTGCGAAGTGCGCGCAGCCCCCGGTGGGCAGGACGTGGTTGGACCCGGCCATGTAGTCGCCGAGGGAGACCGGCGAGTACGGGCCGACGAAGACGGCCCCGGCGTTGCGCACCCGGTCCGCGACCGCGGCCGCGTCGGCGGTCTGGATCTCCAGGTGCTCCGCGCCGTAGGCGTCGACCACCTGCAGACCGTGCTCCAGGTCGTCGACGAGCACGATCGCGCTCTGCCGGCCGGACAGCGCGGTGCGCACGCGCTCCTCGTGCGGGGTGGCGTCGGCGCGGTCCTCCAGCTCGGACTCGACCGCACCGGCCAGCTCGACGGAGTCCGTGACCAGCACGGCCGCAGCCAGCGGGTCGTGCTCGGCCTGGCTGATGAGGTCCGCGGCGACGTGGACCGGGTCGGCTCCCCCGTCGGCGAGCACCGCGATCTCGGTCGGCCCCGCCTCGGCGTCGATGCCGACCCGTCCGCGGACCAGCCGCTTCGCCGCCGCGACGTAGACGTTGCCGGGGCCGGTGATGACGTCCACCGGCTCGCACAGCCAGTCGCCGTCGACGGGCTCGGACCCGGCGGCGCCGTAGGCGAACATCGCCACGGCCTGCGCGCCGCCGACGGCGTAGACCTCGTCGACCCCGAGCAGCGCGCACGCGGCCAGCACGGTGGCGTTCGGCAGCCCCTTCTCGTCCCGCTGCGGCGGGGAGGCCACGGCGAGCGAGCGCACCCCCGCCTCCTGGGCCGCCACGACGTTCATCACGACGGACGACGGGTACACGGCCAGCCCGCCCGGGGCGTACAGGCCGACCCGGTCCACCGGGACCCACCGCTGGCGCACCTGGGCGCCCGGACCGAGGTCGACGGACAGGGGCGCAGGAACCTGGGCGGAGTGCACCGTCCGCACCCGGCGGATCGCCTCCTCCAGCGCGGCCCGCACGAGCGGGTCGAGGTCCTCCAGCGCGGCGGCCAGCGCGTCGGCCGGCACGCGCAGGTGCTCGGGGCGCACGCCGTCGAACCGCTCGGCGAGGTCGCGCAGCGCCGCGGCGCCGTGCACCCGCACCGCGTCCAGGACGGGCTGGACCAGGTGGGTCGCGGCGTCGACGTCCACCTCGGCGCGCGGCAGCACCGCGACGAGCTCTCGGGGGGTGAGCCTGCGCCCGCGCAGGTCGAGACGGGTGATCACCTCGCCAGTCTAGGCGTGGGCACCGCGCCGGGGCCCGGCCCGCGCCTGCCGGGTCACTGCCCGCACGACGACGCCCGGCATGATGGACGCATGAGCCAGGTCCCGATCAGCGACGACGTCATCCGCCTCGGCCAGTTCCTCAAGCTCGCCGGCCTGGCCGACTCCGGGGCGCACGCCCGCGAGCTGCTCGAGGACGGTGCGGTGACCGTGAACGGACAGGACGAGTCCCGCCGCGGTCGCCAGCTGCGCCGGGGCGACGTCGTCGTGGTCGACCACCCCGCCGGGCAGACCACCGCGACCGTCGGCTGACCCCGCCGCCGTCCACCCCACCCCGCCCGAGTGCGACGTCGCGGACCCTTCGGCGCGCGGGAACGGTCCGGGACGTCGCACTCGACGGAGCGGAGCGGGCGGAGGGCGGGAGCGGCCTTGCTCGAGTGCGACGTCGCGGACCCGTCGGCGCACGGGAACGGTCCAAAACGTCGCACTCGACGGAGCAAGTCGGATCGCGGGAGCGGCCTTGCCCGAGTGCCCCTCGCAGGCGGAGCACGGCGGAGCGCCGGAGCGGACTTGCCCGAGTGCGACGACGCGGACCCTTAGGCGCGCGCGAACGGTCTAGGACGTCGCACTCGGCGCGGCGGGGTGACCGCGGCAGCGGCCTTGCCCGAGTGCCACTCGCAGGCGGAGCAGGGCGGAGCGCCGGAGCGGACTTGCCCGAGTGCGACGTCGCGGACCCTTCGGCGCGCGGGAACGGTCTAGGACGTCGCACTCGGTGCGGCGGGGTGACCGCGGCAGCGGCCTTGCCCGAGTGCGACTCGCAGGCGGAGCAGGGCGGAGCGCGGGAGTCGCCTTGCACGAGTGCGACGTTGCGGACCCTCCTGCGCGCGGGAACGGTCCACAACGTCGCACTCGGCGTGGGCGGAGCGGCGGGAGCGCGGAAGCGGCGCCCGCGGCTGGGGGGCGGCCGGGGGCGGTGGGTAGCAGCGCTAGCGGACGGTGCCCAGCAGCTTCGTGACCTGCAGGTGCAGCACGACCCGGGTCGGCTGCTCGCCGAGCACCCGGTAGCGGTCCGCGTACCGCTCGACCGCCTCGGCGACGTCGGCCGGGTCGTCGGAGAGGGTGATCGTGCCCTCCAGGGTCAGCCACCGGCGCCCGTCGACCTGGCAGAGCGCCGCCGGCAGCGGCCCGCCGTCCGGCCCCCCGCGTGCGACCCGGCGGGCCTTGACCGACGTCGACCGGGTGGTGATCCGGGCCCGCCCGCGGGTCGCGTCCCAGGTGAACGCGACGGGCACCAGGTGCGGGCTGCCGTCGCGCCGGACGGTGCTCAGGGTGGCCAGGTGACGGTCGGTGACGAACGCGAGCTGCGCGTCGGAGAGCGTGACGACCGGCTGCCCCGACCCCGCCGGCTGCTCCCCCGTCCCGGGGACCGTCACGACGACATGAGGCAGCTGGGCCCCAGCAGCGCCTTGAGGTCGCCGAACAGCGCCGAGGACCGCTCGACCCGCAGGCTCTCCTCCAGCCGCATGACCGTGGCGCGGCCGGGGCTGGTGAGCTTGAGGTGCACCTCGGTGCGGCCGGGATGGGTCGAGAGCACCTCGCGCAGCCGCTCCACGACCGGCGTCGTGCAGCGGGCGACCGGCATCGTGACCAGGACGGGCGCGTCGGCGGCGGCGCTGACGTCCGGCAGGGACACCTCGATGGCCTGCAGCTGCATGGCCTCGTCCCGGCGCCGGACCCGGCCACGCACCACGACCACGGTGTCCTCCGCGAGCGCGGTGGAGTACGCCAGGTAGGTCTCGCCGAAGAACATGACCTCGACGGACCCCTCCATGTCCTCGACGGTGACGGCGGCCCAGGGGTTGCCCTGCTTGGACATCTTGCGCTGCAGCGACGTGATGAGCCCCGCCACGACGACGGTCGAGCCGTCCGGCCGGGCCTCGTCCGCGAGCAGGGTGGCGATCGACACGTCCGCCGCCTGGGCGAGCACGTGCTCCAGCCCGGACAGCGGGTGGTCGGACACGTACAGGCCGAGCATCTCCCGCTCGAACGCGAGGCGCTGCTTCTTGTCCCAGTCCGGCAGCTCGGGGACCTCGACGGAGAACCCGACACCGGAGGGGTCGTCGTCGCCCCCGAAGCCGGCGAACAGGTCGAACTGGCCCTCGGCCTCCTTGCGCTTGACGCCGATGACCGCGTCGACGGCCTGCTCGTGCACGAGCAGCAGGGCCCGGCGGGTGTGGCCGAGGGAGTCGAAGGCACCGGCCTTGATGAGCGACTCGATGGTCCGCTTGTTGCAGACCACGGCCGGGACCTTGTCGAGGAAGTCCGTGAACGACGTGAAGTCGCCCTTCGCCTCCCGGGTCGCCACGACGGCGTCGACCACGTTGGCCCCGACGTTGCGGACCGCGGTCAGGCCGAAGCGGATGTCGGTGCCGACGGCGGTGAAGTTCGCCGAGGACGAGTTGACGTCCGGCGGCAGCACCGTGATGCCCATGCGCCGGCACTCGTTGAGGTACAGCGCCGACTTGTCCTTGTCGTCGCGCACCGAGGTGAGCAGCGCCGCCATGTACTCGGTCGGGTAGTTCGCCTTGAGGTAGGCGGTCCAGTACGACACCACGCCGTACGCGGCCGAGTGCGCCTTGTTGAAGGCGTAGTCGGAGAACGGCAGGAGGATGTCCCACAGGGTCTGCACGGCGGCCATGGAGAAGCCGCGCTCCCGCATGCCGGCGGAGAAGCCCTCGAACTGCTTGTCCAGCTCGGACTTCTTCTTCTTGCCCATCGCGCGGCGCAGCAGGTCGGCCTGGCCCAGGGAGTACCCGGCGACCTTCTGCGCGATGGCCATCACCTGCTCCTGGTACACGATCAGGCCGTGCGTGGTGCCGAGGATCTCCTCCAGCGGCTGCTCGAGCTCGGCGTGGATCGGGTCCTTGGGCTGCAGGCCGTTCTTGCGCAGCGCGTAGTTCGTGTGGGAGTTCGCCCCCATGGGACCGGGGCGGTACAGCGCGCCGACGGCGGAGATGTCCTCGAAGTTGTCCGGGCGCATGAGCTTGAGCAGCGACCGCATGCCGCCGCCGTCGAGCTGGAACACGCCCAGGGTGTCGCCCCTGCCGAGCAGCTCGTACGTCGCCGGGTCGTCCAGCGGCAGGGACTCGACCTCGATGCGCTCCTTGCCGTTCATGACGATGTTCGCCAGGGCGTCGTCGAGGATCGTGAGGTTGCGCAGCCCGAGGAAGTCCATCTTGATCAGGCCGAGGCCCTCGCAGGTGGGGTAGTCGAACTGCGTGATGATCGCGCCGTCCTGCTCGCGGCGCATGATCGGCACGATGTCGATGAGGGGCTCGCTGGACATGATGACGCCGGCGGCGTGCACGCCCCACTGGCGCTTGAGGTTCTCCAGCCCGCGGGCCGTCTCGACCACGCGCTGGGCGTCGGGGTCGGCGGCGACGACCTGCCGGAACTCCTCGGCCTCGTGGTAGCGCTTGTCGGCCGGGTCGAAGATCCCCGACAGGCTGATGTCCTTGCCCATGATGGACGGCGGCATCACCTTGGTGAGCTTCTCCCCCATCGCGAACGGGTAGCCGAGCACGCGCGAGGAGTCCTTGAGGGCCTGCTTGGCCTTGATCGTGCCGTAGGTGACGATCTGGGCGACCCGGTCCTCGCCGTACTTGTCCGTCACGTAGCGGATGACCTCGCCGCGGCGACGCTCGTCGAAGTCGACGTCGAAGTCGGGCATGGAGACGCGGTCGGGGTTGAGGAACCGCTCGAAGATCAGCCCGTGCTGCAGCGGGTCGAGGTCGGTGATGCGCATGGCGTAGGCAGCCATCGACCCGGCGCCGGACCCACGGCCCGGCCCGACCCGGATGCCGTTGTCCTTGGCCCAGTTGATGAAGTCGGCGACGACGAGGAAGTACCCCGGGAAGCCCATCTGCGTGATGACGCCGGTCTCGTACTCGGCCTGCTTGCGCACGTCGTCCGGGATGCCGCCGGGGTACCGGACGTGCAGCCCCTTCTCGACCTCCTTGACGAACCAGGAGGTCTCGTCCTCGCCCTGCGGGGTCGGGTAGCGCGGCATGTAGTTGGCGGCGGTGTTGAACTCCACCTCGCACTGCTCGGCGATGCGCAGGGTGTTGTCGCAGGCCTCCGGGTGCTCGGCCCAGGTCCGGCGCATCTCCGCCGCGGACTTCAGGTAGAAGTCCTCCGCGTCGAACTTGAACCGCTTGGGGTCGGCGAGCGTCGACCCGGACTGCACGCACAGCAGCACCTCGTGCGCCTGGTGGTCGTCCTTGGTCGTGTAGTGCAGGTCGTTCGTGGCCACGAGCGGGGCGTCGATCGCCTCGGCCAGCCGCAGCAGGTCCTTGGTGACCCGGGTCTCGATGTCCAGGCCGTGGTCCATCAGCTCGACGTAGAAGAAGTCCTTGCCGAAGATGTCCTGGTACTCCCCGGCGGCGCGCACGGCCTCGTCGAACTGGCCGAGCCGCAGCCGGGTCTGCACCTCGCCCGACGGGCACCCGGTGGTCGCGATGAGCCCCTGCCCGTACGTCTGCAGCAGCTCGCGGTCCATGCGGGGCTTGTAGAAGTGCCCCTCGAGCGAGGCCAGCGACGCCATCCGGAACAGGTTGTGCATGCCCTGGGTGTTCCGCGCCCACATCGTCATGTGGGTGTACGCCCCACCACCGGAGACGTCGTCGGACGCCTGGTGCGACTCGCCCCACTTCACGCGGGTGCGGTCGTGCCGGCTGGTGCCCGGCGTCAGGTAGGCCTCGACGCCGATGATCGGCTTGATGCCGTGGGCCTTGGCCTTGGACCAGAAGTCGTAGGCGCCGAACACGAACCCGTGGTCGGTCGTGGCCATCGCCGTCTGGCCCAGCCGCTGCGCCTCGCCGAACAGGTCGTTGAGGCGGGCGGCGCCGTCCAGCATCGAGTACTCGGTGTGCACGTGCAGGTGCACGAAGTCCGTCGACGTGGCTGGGGGCATGGCGCCGATTCTAGGCGGCGGGACCGACACGTCCGGGCCACCGGAGGGCGTGCCGCGACGTCCCGTGCGTGTGCCGTGCGACTCGTCGGACGGGTCAGCGGTAGCCGTCGCGGAGCACCTCGAGCGCCGCCGCGAGGTCGGCCGGGTACTCGCTGGTGACCTCCAGCCACCGCCCGGTGCCCGGGTGCTCGAACCCGAGCCGGACGGCGTGCAGCCACTGCCGCTCCAACCGCGTGCGGGCGGCCAGCGACGGGTCCGCCCCGTAGGTCAGGTCCCCGACGCACGGATGGCGCAGCGCGGCGAAGTGCACCCGGATCTGGTGGGTCCGCCCGGTCTCCAGGTGCACCTCGACCAGCGACGCGGCGGGCAGCATCTCGAGGACCTCGTAGTGCGTCACCGACGGCTTGCCGTCGGCGACGACCGCGAACCGGTAGTCCGCGCTCGGGTGCCGCCCGATCGGCGCGTCGATCGTGCCGGTGGTCGGCTCGGGGTGGCCCTGGACGAGCGCGTGGTAGACCTTCTCGACCGTGCGCTCCTTGAAGGCGCGCTTGAGCACCGTGTAGGCGTGCTCGCTCTTGGCCACGACCATGAGCCCGGACGTGCCGACGTCGAGCCGGTGGACGACGCCCTGGCGCTCGGCCGCGCCCGACGTCGAGATCCGGTAGCCCGCCGCCGTCAGCGCCCCGACCACGGTCGGTCCGGTCCAGCCGGGCGAGGGGTGCGCGGCCACGCCGACCGGCTTGTCGACGACGACGACGTCCTCGTCGTCGTGCACGATCCGCATCCCGGGGACAGGCTCCGGGGCGACCTCCGCCGCCACGGACGACGGAGCCTCGGGCAGCTCCACCTCCAGCCACGCGCCGGGCAGCAGCCGGTCGGACTTGCCGACCGTCCTGCCGTCCAGCCGGACGCCGCCGGCCGCGGCCAGCTCGGCCGCCCGGGTGCGGGACAGCCCCAGCAGCCGCGAGATCGCCGCGTCGACGCGCTCACCGGCGAGCCCGTCCGGCACGGGCATCGCGCGGGTCTCAGCCACGCGCGTCGTCCCGGGCGCCGCCGTGCGTGGGGTCGTGCGCGGCCTCGTCACGGGCGCCGGGCTGCGAGGCACTGCCCGCGACGTCGTCCCCGGCGCCGGCGTGCGCGGGGTCGTGCGGCTCGTCGCGCAGCACGGGCCCGGCGGTGTCGTCCGGGTCGGCCGAGGCGTCGCGGCGGGAGTCGGCCTCGCGGGACCCGTCCAGCCCGATGCCGCGGGCCGCGAGCACCACGATGAGCCCCGCGGCGCCGACGATCGCGATGTCCGCCACGTTGCCCACGAACAGCTGCCCGTAGGCGATGAAGTCGACCACGTGCCCGCGCGCCGGCCCCGGCTCGCGGAAGAAGCGGTCCACGAGGTTGCCGATGGCCCCGCCCAGCAGCAGGCCGAGCGCGACCGCCCACCCCCGCGAGCCGATGCGGCGCGACGCGCGCACGACCACGGCGACGACGACGACCGCGATGACGGTCAGCACCCACGTCATGCCGGTGGCGATCGACAGCGCGGCACCCGGGTTGTAGATCAGGCTCAGGCCGAGCAGGTCGCCGACGACCGCGGTGCGCCGGCCGGGCTCGAGGGCCGACACGGCCCACGCCTTGGTGACCTGGTCCACCGCGAGCACGCCGAGGGTCAGCGCCGTCAGGACGGTCAGCAGCCGGCGCCGCCGGGCCGGGGACACGGTGCGCGCCACCGAGGGGGCGGTGCCTGCGGGCAGGCCGCCCAGCGGTGCCGGGTGGCTCTGCGGTGCCGGGTGGCCGTGCGGTGCCGGGTGGCCGTGCGGTGCCGGGTCGCTGTGCGGTGCCGGGTCGCGGAGCTCGGGCTCGGCGGCGTGCGCGGGGACGGAGTCAGGCGTGGTGGACATCGCGGACGAGTGTCCCACGCGGGACACCGGTCAGCGACGCTCCTCCCGCTGCTTGCAGACCACGCACAGGGTCGCGCGGGGGAACGCCTGCAGGCGGGCCTTGCCGATGGCGTTCCCGCACGACTCGCAGGTCCCGAAGGTGCCGCGACCGATCCGGGCCAGGGCGTGCGTCGTCTGGGTGAGCAGGTCGCGGGTGTTGTTCACCAGGGTCAGCTCGTGCTCGCGCTCCAGCGCGCTGGACCCGGAGTCCGCCTGGTCGTCCCCGGCGCCGTCACCGGAGTCGCGCAGCAGGTCCGAGAGCGTCTCGTCGGCGGCGGCGAGCTCGGCGCGGAGCCGCTGGATCTCGCCGGTGAGCTCCTCGGCGATCTCGAGGACCTCGGACTCGGTCCACGGATCCTCGGAGTCGCGGACGGGGAAGCGGCCGACCTTGTCGGCCAGGTCCGGGATGTCGGTCAGCGTCGTCGAGCCGATCGCTTCGTGAGCAGACACGAGCGCCCCCTGGAGGTCGAAGTCAGCAGAGACTAGACGCCCGCCTGCCGACGCACAACACACCACGCCGGATCGGGCCGGCGTGGTGTGTCGGGTGCTGCGGTGCGGGCGCTGACCTGCGGGTCAGCGCCCGGCGGGCGCGGCGGTCACAGGGCGCTCGGCGCCCCGCCCGCCGCCTGGTTCGCCCGGGGCGGCAGCGCGCTGCCGCGGCTGTCGAGGTCTCCGAGCAGGTTCTCGAGGTAGCTCTTCAGGCGCGTGCGGTAGTCGCGCTCGAAGACCCTCAGCTCGTCGATCTTGCGCTCCAGCAGGCTGCGCTCCTGCTCGAGCTGGGCCAGCGTGCGGTGGGACGTCTCCTCCGCCTCGCGGACGATGCGCGTGCCCTGCTGCTTGGCCTCGTTGATGAGACGCTCGCCCTCCTCCTGGCCGCTGCGCACGTAGTCGTCGTGCAGCTTCTGGGCGAGGAGCAGCATGCCGGTGGCGGACTCCGGCTCGCTGGCGCGCGACGGCGCGGGGGCCGGGGCGGCGGCGACCGGGGCGGGAGCCGGCACGGGCTCCGGCGCAGCCTCGGGGGCTGCGGCGGCGGCGGGCGCCTGTGCACCCGCGCGGCTGAGCTCGGCGACCCGACGCTCCGCGGCGGCGAGCTTGTTCTGCAGCTCGTCCCGCTCCGACTGGACCGCGCGAAGGGTGTTCACCACCTCGTCCAGGAAGTCGTCGACCTCGTCCTGGTCGTACCCCTCCCGGAACTTCGTCGCCTGGAACTTCTTGTTCAGGACGTCGTCTGCGGTCAGCAGTGCCATCGGTGTCACCTCTGCAAGTTCGATGCGCTCGTGGTCCGAGCTGGTCAGGCCGGCAGTCCGGCGACCACCAGCGTTCACCGTAGCGGACATTGCCGGGGTGGTCGCGCCACCCCCTGCGTGCACGCCGACGCCCGCCACCGCGGGGGCGGGGCGGGCGGAGTGGACGGCTCGGGGACGGGCGGCGACGGCCCCGGGTGCCGGGCCGGGCGCTACAGGCTGTTGAGGACCGACTGCAGGATGACGCAGAGGATGACCAGCACGAGGAATGCCATGTCCAGGCGGAACGCACCCAGGGACAACGGCGGGATGATCTGGCGCAGGGCGCGCAGCGGCGGGTCGGTCACCGTGTAGACGGCCTCCGCGACCACCAGCGCGATGCCGCGTGGGCGCCAGTCGCGGGCGAACACCTGGATCCAGTCGAACACGACCCGCACGAACAGCAGCAGCAGGAAGAGTCCGACGAGGAAGGCCAGGACGTCGCCGATGAGACTCACGGATCAGCTCTGGTTGTAGAACCCGGCGCGCATCTCGCCGGGCACAGCCTGCTCCTCGGCCGTCACCTCGACGTGCGCCGGGGAGAGCAGGAAGACCTTGTTGGTGACGCGCTCGATCGCGCCGTGCAGCCCGAAGATCAGGCCCGCCGAGAAGTCGACCAGACGCTTGGCGTCCGAGTCGTCCATGTCCGAGAGGTTCATGATCACCGGGGTGCCCTCGCGGAACGCCTCGCCGATCTTGCGGGCGTCGTTGTACGACCGCGGGTGGACTGTGGTGATCCGGCGCAGCTCGGGGTCCGGCGCCGGCGTCGGCGCCGGGACCAGCGCGTGGCTGCCGTTCGCACGGATGGGGGTCACCTGGGCCTCGTACTCGTGCGGCACGGCCGTCTCCAGCTCCTGGTACTCGTCGGTGTAGTCGTCGGTCCCGTGATCCCCGCGCTCGTCGGCGAGACCGAGGTACAGCATCGTCTTGCGCAGTGCTCCGGCCATCGCCTCGTCCTCTCGTGCCCACCCTGTGTCCTGCGCTGCGACGCTAGCAAGGGCCGCGTCCACCACCCCGGCGCGACACGCGCATCACGGGGCGGCGATCCGGACGACCGCGGCGAACCGTCCCTCCGGCTCCCCGGTGGCGCCCGAGCGACGGTGGGAGAAGTACCGGTCGTCGGTGTACGTGCACAGTCGCGTCTCCTGCACGTGCTCCACACCGAGCCCGCGCAGCACCGCGACCACGCCGGCGGGGAGGTCCAGAGCCGGCGTGCCCCACGACGTGCGGCTCGCGACCCAGGGCACGACGGCGGCGACCTCGTCACGCAACGCGGCCGGGACCTCGTAGCAGGCGCCGCAGATCGCTGGTCCGACCGCGGCCCGCACCCGGCTCACCCGGGCCCCGTGGCGCCCCATGGCGTGCACGGCCGCCTGCACGACGCCGTCGGCCAGGCCCCGGCGCCCGGCGTGCACGGCGGCGGCGACCCCGGCGACCGGGTCGGCGAGGAGCACGGGCACGCAGTCCGCGACGACGACAGCCGCGCCGGCACCTCCCCCGACGGCGACCAGCGCGTCCGCCTCGGCGACGGGGCCCACGCCGTCGTGGCCGACGGCGGGGTGGCTCGCGGCCGCGTCGGGCCGTGCGGACGCGAGCGCCACCGCGGTGCCGTGGACCTGCGTGGTCCAGGAGACCGCGCCGCCCGCCCAGGCCGCGAGGTCGCGACGGCGTCGCCGGACCTCGCCCGGGTCGTCCCCGACGCCGAGGCCGAGGTTCCCGCCGACGCCCGGTCGACCCGTGGTGGCGTCGGGCGGGACCGCCCTCCGGCCGGTGAACGCGGCCCGGACGCCGGGGCCCAGGTCCACGACGAGCAGCCCGGACGGTCCCGCGCGCGCGGGACCGTCCGGGCTGCCGACCTGACCCGTGGCGGGGTCGGTCACGACGAGCGGGCTACTTGAGGAAGTCCGGGACGTCCAGGTCCTCGTCGCGCCGGCGGCGCTGCTCCTCCTCGAAGATCCGCGGGACCTCGAGCTGGCCCGTGGTGGAGACCGCGTGCGGGTCCGAGGACAGGAAGGCCGGGACCGGCGTGCCGTTCGGGCCCGTCGGGGCGGCCTGCTGCGGCGCGGCGTGGCCGTTGAGCGGCGCGCCCGCCAGGTGCTGCGGGACCGGCACCGGGGCCGGGGAGGCGGCCGGCACCGTGACCGGCGACGGGGTCGGCACGGGGCGCGACGCCCCGACCTGGCCGACGCCGCGAGCCCCGCGGTGGGTCTCCGGACCGCCGTTGTCGAACCCGGCCGCGATGACCGTGACGCGGACCTCGTCGCCCAGGGCGTCGTCGATGACGGCACCGAAGATGATGTTCGCCTCGGGGTGCGCGGCCTCCTGGACGAGCCGGGCGGCCTCGTTGATCTCGAAGAGGCCGAGGTCGCTGCCACCCTGGATCGAGAGCAGCACGCCGTGCGCGCCGTCGATGCTCGCCTCGAGCAGCGGCGAGGAGATCGCCAGCTCGGCAGCCTGCACCGCACGGTCCTCGCCCCGGGCGGAGCCGATGCCCATCAAGGCGCTTCCTGCCGCCTGCATGACGGACTTCACGTCGGCGAAGTCGAGGTTGATCAGGCCCGGGGTGGTGATGAGGTCGGTGATGCCCTGCACACCGGACAGCAGCACCTGGTCGGCGGAGTGGAACGCGTCCAGCACCGACACCGAGCGGTCCGAGATGGACAGCAGGCGGTCGTTGGGGATGACGATGAGGGTGTCGACCTCGGCGCGCAGCGCGTCGATGCCCGTCTCGGCCTGGACCGAGCGGCGGCGGCCCTCGAACGTGAACGGGCGGGTGACCACGCCGATCGTCAGGGCACCCAGCGACCGCGCGATCCGTGCGACGACGGGCGCGCCGCCGGTGCCGGTGCCGCCGCCCTCGCCGGCGGTCACGAACACCATGTCCGCGCCGCGCAGGACGTCCTCGATCTCGTCGGCGTGGTCCTCGGCCGCCTTCTTGCCGACCTCGGGGTCGGCGCCCGCTCCCAGACCACGCGTCAGCTCGCGGCCGACGTCGAGCTTGACGTCCGCGTCGGACATCAGCAGGGCCTGCGCGTCGGTGTTGATCGCGATGAACTCGACCCCCTTGAGGCCGACCTCGATCATGCGGTTGACGGCGTTGACGCCACCGCCTCCGATGCCCACCACCTTGATGACCGCCAGGTAGTTCTGCGGAGCTGCCACGTCGTTGCCTCTCGTTCTGCCATGGGTAGAGCTGCGTGCGTTCGGGTGCCGGTGCAAACCCTCACCCTCAACTAGAGGGTTAGAGTTATGTCAAGTAGATCCAGTGGCGAGGACGGTAGGCGGGCCACCGAGGCGGATCAACGACCGACGCGCGCGTGTCGCGTCCGGATCGTCGGGTCTGTCCGGGTCGGCGCGACCGGCCGGATCGGGCGCGCAGCCCGGACGGCCGCCGGGCGGGCCGGGGCCCCGCGGACCGGGTGCCGGACGCCCCGGGGCCTGTCCGGACGGGCCGCCGTCCGATCCAGGGTCGTCCGGGAGGTCGGGACCGCCGGGTCCGGGCTCAGCGCGTGATGGGCAGCGTCGGGGCCGAGACGTCGTACTCGCCGGCGTCGGGCGCCGCGCCGCGCAGCGTCTGCAGCACCCGGATCTTCAGCGCCGCGTCCCCCGCGCTCCCCCACACGACGGACCTGCCGTCGCGCAGCCCCATCCGCACGGTGTCCTGGGTCGCGGCCTCGATGGACGAGACCTCGGCCGCCAGCTCCGGTGGCAGCGCCTGCAGGATCGTGAGGACCGCCGTCAACGTGCGCTCGCTGCCCTCCCCCACGGGCACGGACACGACCGGCAGCCCCTCCGGCGCCTGCGCCGTCCAGCCCACGCCGAAGCCCTCGGTGTCGAGCAGCGTGAACCCCCCGCGTGGCAGGTCGCGCAGGTCGGCACCGGGCGCCGGCGTCGCCGGGGGCGCCTCCTCGGGGACCGCGGCCACGGGCTCGCGCGACACCAGCGCGACGACGAGCCCGTGCGGCCAGATCCGGGACACCTTCGCCTGGCGGACGCCGGGGACCTCGAGCACCCGGTCACGCAGCCCGATGGTGTCCAGCCGCGGCAGCGGGGTGCCGTCGACCTCGTCGACGACCGCCTGGACGTCCGCGACGTCGACCACCGTCCCGGCGCCGGTGACCTGCACCCGGGACGCCTCCAGCGCCAGGACCGGGGACAGCAGGAGCAGCCAGGCGAGGGCGCCGAGCAGCACGACGACGGCGCCGGCGACGTAGGCCTTGTGCCGGGCGATCCGGCGTCGCATCGCCACCCGCTCGGCGAACCGTGCGGCCGACGCACCGGAGACGACGACGGGGCGGACCGGCAGCCCGAGCGCGCGCCGTCCGGCGGTGTAGGTGGTGACCGCGTCCGACGTCGCCGACACCGTGGGCCCTGCCGCCGGCGGTGGCGTCCCGGGGGCTGCCGGCGACCCGGCAGGGCCGGTGTCGGAGGTGGACCCGGGGAACGCGTCCGGCCTCGTGCGGTCGGCCGGCTCCGTCCCGCCCGCCGGGGTGGGCGGGACGGGGGGTCGCGGACCGGGGGCACGCCCGGGGCGGGGCTGGGCGGGGCGGGGCTGGGCGGGTCGTGCCCCGCGCGGCACCGGCGTCCCGGGGCGGGCGGGCGGCGTCACGAGGCGGACCGACCCGCGGCTCCGTCGGCAGGTCGCTCGTCGGACGCTGCGGCCGAGCCGTCGGCGGACGGCTCGGCAGAGCGGTCGACGGACGGCCGGGCCGTCCCGTGCACGTCGTCCGCGCCGTCGGCGAGCCGGGTGAGGTGGCTGAGCACGACGTCGGCGAGCTCGGTGACGTCCCCGGCGCCCACCGTCAGGAGCAGATCTCCCGGCGCGGCGAGCTCGGCGACGCGCCGGGCGGCGGCGAGCCGGTCCGCGACGAACTCCCCGTGCGCACCGTCGGACATGCGGTCGGTGATCGTCGCGCCGCTGACGTCCGGGTCGGGGTCCTCGCGCGCGCCGTAGACGTCGGTCACCACGACGGCGTCGGCCAGGGCGAGAGCGTCGGCGAACTCCGTCGCGAAGATCCGCGTGCGCGAGTACAGGTGCGGCTGGAACAGCACGACGACGCGCCCGCCCGCGGCGACCGGGCGGGCACCACGCAGCAGGGCGGCGACCTCCGTCGGGTGGTGGTCGTAGTTGTCGACGACCCGGACGCCCCCGGCCGTGCCGCGGTGCTCGAACCGGCGCCCGGTGCCGCGGAACGCGTCCAGCCCGCGGCGCAGGTCGGCCGGGTCGGCCCCGAGCAGCCGGGCCGCCGTCCAGGCCGCGGCCGCGTTGAGGGCGTTGTGGATCCCGGGGACCGCCAGCGTCAGCTCGGTCCGGAGCACCTCGCCGGCAGCCGCGAGGTCCGGGTGCGACGTGGTCAGCGTGAACGTGGAGCCGGCGCCGGGCCCCACGCGGAAGTCGCCGACCACGACGTCCGCCGCGGCGTCCTGGCCGTAGCCGACGGTCCGGGCGCCGCGGGCGCGCAGGGGGCGGGCGGCGGCGGCGAGCAGGGCGCGCGAGCCGGCGTCGTCGGCGCAGGCCACCAGGGCGCCGCCGTCGACCACGCGCTCGGCGAAGTCCCGGAAGGCCTGCTCGAACGCCTCGCGGGTGCCGTAGTGGTCGAGGTGGTCGGGCTCGACGTTGGTGACCACGGCGACCGTCGGACGGTAGGCGAGGAAGGAGGCGTCGGACTCGTCAGCCTCCGCGACGAACACCTCGCCGGCGCCGTGCCGGGCGCCGGCCAGCGGTCCGCTGGACGGCGCCCCGAGCGTCGCGCCGTCGGGGAGGTCGGCCAGCACGGTGCCGCCGATCGCGTACGACGGGTCCGCACCGGCGGCCAGCAGCGCGACCGACACCATCGCCGACGTCGTGGTCTTGCCGTGCGCCCCGGCGACGGCCACGGCGCGACGGTCCGCCATGAGCGCGGCGAGAGCCGCGGAGCGGTGCAGCACCCGCGCGCCGCGCGCGCGGGCCGTGGCCAGCTCGGGGTTGGTCTCCCGGACGGCGCTGGAGACGACCACCGTGTCGACGTCGTCGACGTGCGCGGCGTCGTGCCCCACGTGCACGTCGACCCCGGCCGCACGCAGGGCGGCCACCACGGCGCTGTCCCGGGCGTCGGAGCCGCTGACCGCCAGGCCGCGGGCGACCAGCAGCGCGGCGATCGCCGACATGCCGGCGCCGCCCACCCCGATCAGGTGCACGCGGCCGAGGTCCGCGACCGGCGTCCCGCCGCTGCGGTCCCCGGCGGTCACGCGGTCCCCGGCGGTCATGCCGGCCCCCCCTGGCGGGCGCGGAGTGCGGCCCGCTCGACGAGGTCGGCCACGCGCCCGGCGCCCTCGACGGTCCCGGCCCCGGCGGCCGCCCGGCCCATGGCCGCGAGCCGGTCGGCGTCGGCGAGCAGGGGCAGGACGTGCGAGCGGACCCACGCGGTCGTCAGGTCGGCGTCGGCCACGATGAGCCCGCCGCCCGCGTCCACCACCGGCGCCGCGTTGAGTCGCTGCTCGCCGTTGCCGATCGGCAGCGGCACGTACACCGCCGGCAGTCCCAGGGCCGCGAGCTCGCTCACCGTGGCCGCACCGGAACGGCAGACCACCAGGGAGGCGACGGCGTAGGCCTGCTCCATCTCGGAGAGGTACTCGCGCACGTGGTAGTGCGAGCGGACGTCGGGTTCGTCGGCGAGCGCGTCGCGTACGGCGTCGGACTTGCCCGTGCCGGTCAGGTGCAGGACCTGCACCCCGGCGGCGACGAGCTGCACGGCGGCGCCCGCCACGGCGGCGTTGAGCCGCGCCGCACCGAGGCTGCCGCCGGTGACCAGGACGGTGGGCCGCGACGGGTCCAGCCCGAGCGCGTCCGCGGCCGCCCGGCGGGCGCCGGCGGGGTCGTCCCCCCGACGTCGGGCCAGGTCGGCGACGGCGGTCCGCAGCGGCATGCCGACGACCTGCGCGCGGGGCAGCGGCGTGCCGGGGGACGTCACGGCGACCTCGGCGGCCCAGCGGGCGCCGAGCCGGTTCGCCAGCCCGGGGCGGGCGTTGGCCTCGTGCACCACCACCGGGATGCCACGGCGGCGCGCCGCGAGGTACGCCGGCGTCGCGACGTAGCCGCCGAAGCCGACGACGACCTGGGCACCGGTGCGCTCGATGGTGTCCCCGGCGGCTGCCACGGCGGCGCCCAGGCGTCCGGGCAGGCGCAGCCACTCGGCGGTCGGACGCCGGGGGAGCGGGACGCGCGGCACGAGGGCGAGCGGCAGCCCGCGCTCGGGCACCAGGCGTGCCTCCAGCCCGGTCGCGGTCCCCAGGACCGTGACCTCCAGGTCCGGGTGCCGTCGGCGCAGCTCCTCGGCGACGGCGAGCAGCGGGTTGACGTGGCCGGCGGTGCCGCCGCCGGCGAGCAGGACCGAGCGCAGCGCGGGGGTCGGGTCGCTCATCGCCGCGCCCCCTCACCGTGGGCCCGGCCCAGCACGGCCAGGGACCGGCGGACCACGCCCGGGCGGGCCGCGAGCGCCTCGGCGGCACCGGGCTCCTGCCGGGCGAACGCGATGAGGACCCCGATCGCCGCCATCGTCATGATCAGCGCGGACCCACCCGCGGAGACCAGGGGCAGCGGCACGCCGATGACCGGGGCGAGGCCGATGACCACGCCGATGTTGACCAGCGCCTGGCCGATGATCCACACGCTGATGGCGCCGGTGGTGATCACCACGAACGGGTCCGGGTGGCGGCGGATGATGCGGCTCATCGCCAGCCCGAGCGCCCCGAACAGGGCCAGCACCAGCAGCGTCCCGACCAGGCCGAGCTCCTCGCCGATGATCGCGAAGATGAAGTCGTTGTGCGCCTCGGGCAGGTAGGACCACTTCTCCCGGCTCGCGCCCAGCCCGATGCCCCACCAGCCCCCGGTGGCCAGGCCCCACTGGCCGTGCAGGGTCTGGTAGCACTCGGCGGTGACGTCGCAGGAGTCGCTGAACAGCGAGAAGATCCGCCTGACCCGGTTCGGGCTGGACACCACCAGGGCCACCACGGCCGCGGCCGCCCCGACCGCGGCGACGGCGAAGACCCGCAGCGGCGCCCCGGCCAGGAACATCCCGCCGCCCACCAGGAGCATGAGGATCATCGCGGTGCCCAGGTCGTTGCCGAGCAGGACGAGGCCGATCATCAGGGCGCCGACCGGCAGCACGGGGACGATCGCGTGGCGCCAGTCGTGCAGCAGCGCCTGCTTGCGGGCCAGCACGACCCCGATCCACAGGGCCAGCGCGAGCTTGACGATCTCGGACGGCTGCATCGTGATGGGGCCGACGCCGATCCAGTTCTGGTTGCCGCCCTCGCCGAGCCCGAGCGGCGTGAAGACGAGCAGCTGGAGCACCGCGGCGCCGACGAGCATGGGCCACGCGAGCCGCTTGAGCGCGGCGACCGGCAGCCGGCTCATCACCCACAGCACCGGGAGCCCGATGATCGCGAACTGCGCCTGCTTGAGGAACTCCGCGTACGGCGAGCGGTCGTCGGCCAGCGACTCCACGCTCGAGCTGGACAGGACCATCACGAGCCCGAGGACGACGAGCATCGTCGTGGCGCCGGTCAGCAGGTAGTAGCTCGTGACGGCGCTGTTCCAGTGGCCCAGCACCGCCGCGAGGTCGCGGCGGCGGCCGTGCAGCGCGGCGCCCGTCGAGGCCGTCGCGGCACCGGCGGGTCGGCGGGGGTCGTGGTCGCGCGCCGAGGCGGCCGGGCGGTACCCGGCGGTCTGCGTCATGCCGCGTCCCTCGCCGCTCACCGGTCGCCGAGCGCCCGGGCGGCCGCGGCGAACGCGTCACCCCGCTCGGCGTAGGACGTGAACTGGTCCATCGAGGCGCAGGCCGGTGCGAGCAGCACGGTGTCGCCCGGCCGGGCGAGCCGGCGGGCCTGGTCGACGGCGCGGGTCATCACCGTCCCAGTGTCGTCGGGATCCACCCCGACGACGGGAACCTCGGGAGCGTGTCGGGCCAGCGCACCGGCCAGCGGCTCCTGGTCGACGCCGATCAGCACGACGGCGTGCAGCCGGTCCCGGCGGGCGCGGACCAGCTCGTCGAACGACGCCCCCTTGGCCAGCCCCCCGGCGACCCAGACGACGCCGCCGCGCGGCAGGGCGGCCAGCGAGGCCGCCGCCGCGTGCGCGTTGGTCGCCTTGGAGTCGTCGACGTAGCGGACGCCGTCGACGGTGGCGACGGTCTGGATCCGGTGCGCGCCGGGCGCGTACGCGCGCAGCCCGTCGCGCACCGCGGCCGGCGGGACGCCGTGCGCGAGCGCGAGCGCGGCGGCCGCGAGCGCGTCCGCGACCACGTGGGACGGGACCGCGCCGGTGCGCGGGTCGGTCCCCTCGCCGCCGCCCGGCGCGAGGTGCTCGAGGTCCGCCAGCGTGCCCAGCTCGGCGGCGTGCGTGTGCCGCAGCACGGCGAATCCGCGGTCGACGAGCACGTCCTCGACGAGGCCGACCTGCCCGACGCTCGGAATGCCGAGCGTGAACCCGACCGCGACCGCGCCGTCCACGACGTCGGCGTCCCGGACGAGCTGCTCGGTCAGCGGGTCGGCGGAGTTGTAGATGCAGGCCACCTGGGCGCGCTCGAAGATCCGGCCCTTGGCCGCGGCGTAGTCCTCGAAGGTGCCGTGCCAGTCCAGGTGGTCGGGGGCGACGTTGAGCACGGCCGCCGCCTGCGCGGACATGGACCGCGTGTGGTGCAGCTGGAAGCTGGACAGCTCCACGGCCAGGACGTCGAGGTCGGGGTCGGTGGCCGCCAGGATCGCCGGCGTCCCGACGTTGCCGACCGCCAGGGTGCGGCGTCCCGCCGCGGTGAGGATCGCCTCGAGCATCCCGACGGTCGTGGTCTTGCCGTTCGTCCCGGTGACCGCGAGCCACGGCGCCGGGCCGCGCGGGGTGCCGTCCGCGTCGGGGGTCCGGTCCGCGCGCAGCCGCCAGGCCAGCTCGACCTCGCTCCACACCGGGATGCCGCGACGCTCCGCCTCGGCGAGCACGGGCGTGGTGGGACGCCACCCGGGCGACGCGACGACGAGGTCGACGTCGTCCAGGGCGGAGCCCACGGCGAACCCGTCGACGTCCGCGACGTCGGCGTCCGGGTCGCGCGCGTCGAGCGTCGTGACGCGGGCGCCGCGGGCGGTGAGCACCTCGGCGACCGCGCGGCCGGTGACGCCGTAGCCGGCGACGACGACGCGCCGGCCGGACAGGTCCGGGGTGCCCGGGCGCGCACCCGGGACGTCGGGGAGCGGCAGGTCCGGCACTAGCCCGCGACCCACTCGGCGTAGTACACGCCGATCCCCGCGGCGACGAACAGCCCCGCGATGATCCAGAACCGGATGACGATGGTGACCTCGCCCCACCCGGACAGCTCGAAGTGGTGGTGCAGCGGCGCCATCTTGAAGACCCGCTTGCCGGTCATCTTGAAGAAGCCGATCTGGATGACGTCGGAGA
Source organism: Cellulomonas aerilata (assembly GCF_007991755.1). Classification (GTDB taxonomy): domain Bacteria; phylum Actinomycetota; class Actinomycetes; order Actinomycetales; family Cellulomonadaceae; genus Pengzhenrongella; species Pengzhenrongella aerilata. The sequence continues at coordinate 59,514 of NZ_BJYY01000021.1, forward strand.
GCACGACGAGCACGAACAGGCCGCCGATGATCGCGGCGAGGACCTCCGTGCGGGACAGGATCGACAGCCCGGCCAGGGCGCCGCCCAGGGCCAGGGACCCCGTGTCGCCCATGAAGATCTTCGCCGGGCTCGCGTTCCACCACAGGAACCCGAAGCAGGCGCCGGTGATGGCCGCGGCCACCACCGCCAGGTCCAGCGGGTCGCGCGTCTCGTAGCAGCGCGGGCCCACGGTGAGGATCGACTGGCAGGTCTGGTTGGACTGCCAGACGCAGACGATGACGTAGGCGCCGAACACGATGAGGGACACACCGGTCGCCAGGCCGTCGAGCCCGTCGGTGAGGTTCACGGCGTTCGACCAGGCCGTGATGAGGAAGTTCGCCCAGATGACGAACAGGATCAGGCCCACGGTCGCGCCGGCGAACGCCAGGTCCAGCCCGGTGTCGCGGATGAACGAGATCTGGGTGGACGCCGGCGTGCGGAAGTTCTGGTTCGGGAACTGCAGGGCGGCCACCGCGAAGCCGATCCCGACGAGCCCCTGCCCGATGATCTTCCAGCGGGCGCGCAGGCCCAGGCTGCGCTGCCGGGAGATCTTGATGAAGTCGTCGAGGAACCCCACCACCCCCAGCCCGGTCATGAGGAACAGCACCAGGACGGCGGACGCGCTGGGCAGGTTCCCCGTGACCAGGCTCGCGCCGGCCCACCCCAGCAGCGTGGCCAGGATGATGACGACGCCGCCCATGGTCGGCGTCCCGCGCTTGGTGAAGTGCGCGGTCGGACCGTCCTGGCGGATGAACTGCCCGTACTGCTTGCGGACGAGGTAGCGGATGAACAGCGGGGTTCCCAGCAGCGACAGGACCAGCGCGAGCCCGCCGGAGATGAGGACCGCCCTCACGGGGCGACCACCGCCTCGTCCCCGCCCGTGGCCTCGTCGGCCGGGCCGGCGGCGCCGGTCGCGCCGGCACCGTCGGCGGTGAGGAGGTCCCCGAGCCGCCACAGGCCCGCCCCGAAGGACGACTTGACCAGGACGACGTCGCCCGCGCGGAGCTCGTCGGCGAGGAAGGCGGCCGCGGCGTCGACGTCGTCGACCATGGCGACCTCGTCGCCCCACGAGCCCTCACGCAGCGCACCGTCGGCGATCGGCTGGGCGCCGGACCCGACGACGACGGTGAGGCCGACGTTCAGCCGCACCACCATGAGCCCCAGGGCCTCGTGCGCGGTCCGGTGGTCCTCGCCGAGCTCGAGCATCTCCCCCAGCACCGCGACGGAGCGGCGGTCGCGGCCGGCGACGACGGCGAGCGTCTTGAGCGCGGCCCGCATGGAGTCCGGGTTGGCGTTGTAGGAGTCGTCGATGACCGTCACGCCGTCGGCGCGCTCGACGACGTTCATGCGGTGCGGGCTGAGCGTGCCGGCCGACGACAGCCGCTCGGCGACGTCCGCCAGACCCAGCCCGAGCCGCAGGGACACCGCGGCGGCGGCGAGCGCGTTGTGGACGTGGTGCTCCCCCACCAGCCGGAGCGTGACGGTCGCGCTGTCACCGCCCGCGGTCAGGGCGAACGTGGCGCGGCCGGCGCGGTCCACGCGCACGTCGGTGGCGCGCACGTCGGCGCCCTCGGAGCTACCGAACGTCACCACGTCACCGGGCGCGGCGTCCGCCATCGCGGCCACGCGCATGTCGTCGGCGTTGAGGACCGCCACACCGCCGGGCGCCAGGCCCGCCACGATCTCGGCCTTGGCGCGCGCCACGGCCTCGATCCCGCCGAACTCCCCCAGGTGCGCGCTGCCGACCACCAGGACGGCGGCGACGTCGGGCGGCGCGATGCCGGTCAGGTAGGTCAGGTGGCCCAGCCCGCTGGCCCCCATCTCCAGGACGAGGAACCGGGTCTGCTCGTCGGCGCGCAGGACGGTCAGCGGAAGGCCGATCTCGTTGTTGAACGACTTCACCGGTGCGACGGTCGGGCCCGACGGCGTCAGCAGCTGGGCGAGCAGGTCCTTCGTCGTGGTCTTGCCGACCGACCCGGTGACGCCGACGACGGTGAGCCGGGTCGCGCCCGCCTCGTCGTCGGTCCGCAGCCGCAGCAGCACCTCGCGCGCGAGGTCGCCCAGCGCGCGCTCGACGTCGTCGACCAGGACGCTCGGCAGCTCGCGGCCGTCGTCGCCGACCGTCGCGCGCGACGCGAGCACGAGGGCCGCGCCGCGGTCCACGGCCGCGGCGGCGTAGTCGTGCCCGTCCACGTGCTCGCCGGGCAGCGCGACGAACAGCGACCCGGTGTCGACCTGGCGCGAGTCCACCACCACCGGCCCGTGCACCATCAGTGCCGGGTCGAGGGTCTGCGGGTGCAGCCGTCCGCCCGTGGCGGCCGCCACCTCGGCGGCCGTCAGGGCGATCACTCGCCGGCCCCGCGAGCGGGCGTGCCGACGGCGGCGAGCAGGACGTCGCGGTCGTTGTACCGGTGGAAGACCCCGGCGATCTCCTGGGTGGGCTCGTGCCCCTTGCCGGTGATGATGATCGTGTCCTTGTCGTCGGCGAGCGCGAGGGCCGCCCGGATGGCGTCCGCGCGCGACGTCGCCTCATGGATGTCGGTGCCGTCGGGACGCTCGGCGCGTGCCCCGGCGAGGATCTGGGCCCGGATCGCGGCCGGGTCCTCCGACCGCGGGTTCTCGTCGGTCACGACCAGCACGTCGGCCAGCCGCGCCGCGATCTGCCCCATGATCGGGCGCTTGCCCTGGTCCCGGTCGCCGTCGGACCCGAAGACCAGGACGAGCCGGCCGGGCGTGATCGGCCGGACCGCCTCCAGGGCCAGCACGAGCGCGTCCGGGGTGTGGGCGTAGTCGACCAGGGCCAGCGGCAGGCCGCCGCCGCGCTCGACCACGCGCTCCATCCGGCCGGGGATGGCGTGCGCGGTGCCCACGGCGGCGATCGCGGCGTCGAGCGGCACCCCGGCGCGGTGCGCGAGCACGATCGCCAGCGCGGCGTTGGAGACGTTCACGAGCCCGGGCAGCGGGCTCGCGGCGGCGTGCTCCACGCCGTCCGGGCCGCGCAGCGTGAAGGTCGACCCGACGCCGTCCAGGCCGATGGTCGCCGCGGTGACGGCCCAGTCGGCACCGGCGGCCTGCGGCGAGCCGACGTGGGTGGAGACCGACTCCACCGGCACGGGGGACTGCGCGACGAGCCGGCGTCCCCACTCGTCGTCGACGACGACGACCCCGCGGCGGGCCTGCGCGGGCGCGAACAGGCGCGCCTTGTCCGCGAAGTAGCCCTCCATGTCGCCGTGGAAGTCCAGGTGGTCGCGCTGGAGGTTGGTGAACCCCACGACGTCGAAGGTCAGGCCGTGCACCCGGCCGAGCGCGAGGGCGTGGCTGGAGACCTCCATGGTCACCGCGCCGGCGTCCCGCTCACGGGCCAGGCGCAGCAGCGCGTGCAGGGCGGGCGCCTCCACCGTGGTGCGGGGGCTCTCGATCGCCTCCTCGCCGATGCGCAGCTCGACCGTGCCCAGGACGGCGGTCGTCGCGTGCACGGCGCGCAGCGCGGCGTCGACGAAGTAGCTGGTGGTCGTCTTGCCGTTGGTGCCGGTGATGCCGACGGTGACGAGCTCGGTGGCCGGGTGCCCGTGCACCCAGGCGGCGAGGTCGCCCAGCAGCGCCCGGGGGTCGTCGGCGACGAGCACCGGGACGTCGAGGTCGCCGCACCGGTCCGCGCCCTGCGCGTCGGTGAGCACCGCCACGGCACCGGCGGCCACCGCGGCGGGTGCGTAGGCGGCGCCGTGCACCCGGAACCCGTCCAGGCCGACGAACAGGTCGCCCGGCTCCACCTCGGAGCTGGCGTGCGTGACGCCGGTGACGACGACGTCGGGCTGCTCGGGTCCCGCCCAGCGCAGCGCGAAGGTGCGTGCGAGGTCGACGACCCCGTGGACCGTGGGATGCGCAGGGCGCATCCGGCCGTACGGGGACGTCATGGGACGAATCTACCGCGGGCCGTCGGGCCGGGCCGGAGGGCGAGCGGCCGCGCGGGCATGGTCTGCCTCACTCGTAGGTCGTCGGGAAGAGGGCGGCCGGCGCACCGGTGGGCGGCACCTTGAGCAGCTGCAGGGCGAAGCCGCCGACCTCGCTGAAGACCGGCGCCGCGACCGTGCCGCCCCACTCGGACGTGCGCGGGTTGTGCATGATCACGGCGATCGCGATCCGCGGGTCGTCGGCCGGTGCGACGCCGATGAACGACGCCGTGATGCCGACCTGCCCGTCGGCGCCCCACGCCTGCGCCGTGCCGGTCTTGCCCGCCACCCGGTAGCCCGGGATCGCGGCGTCGGCGCCGGTGCCGCCCTCGCTCGTCACGACGCTCTCCAGCATCGTCATCACCGTGTTCGCGGTCTCCTCGGAGACCACCCGGACGCCCTCACCGGGTGTGGTGGCGGGCTGCACGGTGCCGTCGGGGAGCGTGTAGCCCTTGATGAGGTGCGCCGGCATCCGTACGCCGCCGTTGGCGATGGTGGCGAAGACCTGGGTCGCCTGGACCGCGTTGACCGATACGCCCTGGCCGAACAGGACCGCGTACTTGGTGCGCCCGTCCCAGGCGTCCGCCGGGTGCAGGATGCCGGCCGACTCCCCCTCCAGCTCCAGACCGGTGCGGGTGCCGAACCCGAACTTGGCCAGGTAGTCGTGGCGCACCTGCTGCGGGATGTTCTGGCCGATCATCACCGTGCCGGTGTTCGACGACTCGGCGAGGATGCCGGTCGTCGTCAGCCTCAGGCCCGGGTGCTCGTGGGAGTCCTTGAAGGTCTGCCCGTTCGCCGTCGTGTACTGGTAGGGCACCTCCCACGGCTGCAGCGGGTCGGTCACGCCGGTCTCCAGCGCCGCGGCCATGGTGATGACCTTGGCGGTGGACCCGGGCTCGAAGACGTCGGAGATGGCACGCGAGCCGCGCCGGTCGGCGGCGGTGGCGCCGGGGTCGTTGGGGTCGACCGAGCCGGAGTCGACCAGCGCGAGGATCTCGCCCGTGGTGACGTCCATCGCGACGAGGGACCCGGAGTCCGACCCCGTGGTCGCGACCTGCTGGTCGATCGCCTCCTGGGCCTTCCACTGCAGGTCCCGCAGGATCGTGGTCCGCACGTCGGTGCCGGGCTGGGCCGGGGTCTCCTCGCGGACGCCGCCGGGGATCTCCTGCCCGCCCGCGCCACGCTCGTAGCGGTACGTGCCGTCGACGCCGGTCAGGACCTCGTCCAGCGAGCGCTCCAGGCCCGCCTGCCCGCGGCCGTCGCGGTCGACGAAGCCGACGACGTTCCCCCCGACGGTGCCGGCCGGGTACACCCGCTCGTCCTCCCGGTCGGCCTCGACGCCGGTGATGCGCTCCTCGCGGATGGCGCGCCACACGTCCGGCAGGACGCCGCGGCGGATCTCGACGTACCGCTTGTCGCCGACCAGGGCGGCCCCGAGCTCGGCGGGGTCCATCCCGAGCAGCGGACCCAGGATCGCCGCGGCGTCGGCCGGGCCCTCCTCGAGCACCTTGCCGCCCGAGGTCCGCTTCCAGGCGGCGACCTTCGTCTGGTCGACCCAGACGACGTAGCGCTCCACCGACGTCGCCAGCGCGACGCCGTCCGCGTCGGTGATCTCCCCGCGGGGGGCGACCAGGTGCGCGGTCCCCATCCGCTTCTCGAGCGCCTCGGCGGCGACCGCCGACCCGATCAGCCCCTGGACGTAGACCAGGCGGGCGGCGAACACCACGAGCACGGTCAGGGTGAGCACCATCAGGACGCTGTGCCGCCGGCCGGGCGCGGCCGGGCGTGCCGGGGCGTCGCGGTCCGTGCGCCCGCGGCGGGTCGGGACGCCCGCGGTCGAGGTCCGCGCCAGCGTCCGGGCGGTCGTCCGGTCGGGGGTCCTCGCGTCGTGCTCGACCGTCGTCCTGGCGTCGGTCCGCGACCGGACGGTCGTCGTGCCGCGGGTGGTCGTCGTTCCGCGGGTGGACGTCGTGCCGCGGGTGGACGTCGCGCGGTCGGTCGTCGCGCGGCCGGTCGCCGCACCCGGCGCCGTCGTCGCGCGGTCGGTCGTCGCGCCCGGCGCCGTCGTCGCGCGGTCGGTCGTCGCGCCCGGCGCCGTCGTCGCGCCGCGCCCGGCGGTCGGCCGCGTGGCGCGGGTGCCCGGCAGCGGGCGCCCCGCGGTCGGACGCACGGCCGCGTCGCCGCGACGCGCGCCGGCATCGCGCGAGGTCGCGGTGCGGGCGGTCGCGGCGGGCGCGGCGTCGACGGCAGTGGCGCCGGTCCCGCGCGGCGCGGCGGTGGTCGGTCGGCCGGTGGACGGCGACGGGCGAGCCGCCGAGGTCCGGTCGCCGGCGGCTCCGCGCGCCCGCGACGGCGAGGAGCCCGCGGTCGTCCGGGACGTCGAGGTGGTGCCGCCCGGCCGGGCGGCACCCGGCAGGCCGGCGTCGCGGCGCTCGCCGGTCATCCGGCGGCCCCGGCGGGCGTCGGGGTGCCCAGGACGGCGCCGTCGGAGAGCCGCAGGTACGCCGACGGCGGCGCCTGGACCAGCCCGAGCGCGCGCGCCGAGGCGGCGAGCTGGGGCGGGGACGCCTGGGCGTCCAGGCTCGTGCGCAGCGACTGCTCGGTGCGCGCCAGCCCGGCGAGCTCCACCTGCATCTCGTGCTTGCGGTAGGCGGCGCCGGCCATGCTCGTGTTGAGCACGAGCGCGCCGAGCAGCGACCCGACGAAGATCGCGATGCAGAGCAGCACGAACGGCACCCGGGTGCGGCCGTGCTCGGGTGCCCGGACCACCCGCAGGCGGGGACCCGAGCCGCGGCCGCGGCCAGGAGCCGGGGCGTCCTCAGCCGGCCGGGCCGCGGGTGCGAAGGACTGTGGAACGGCACTCATGGGCGCACCCCCCGGAGGTGGTCGGGCGTGGGACGGAGCCGCTCGGCGGCCCGCAGGCGGACGGACTGCGAGCGCGGGTTGCGCTCGCGCTCCTCGGGCGGCGCCTCCTCGGCGCCGCGGGTGACCAGCCGCAGGTACGGCTTGTGGGTCTCGGGCTCGACCGGCAGGTCCGGCGGGGCGCTCGACGTCGCGCCGGCGGCGAACGCGCGCTTGACGATCCGGTCCTCCAGCGAGTGGTACGCCTCGACGACGATGCGCCCACCGACGGCGAGCGCCTCGATCGACGCGGGCACCGCCCGCTCGAGCACCTCGAGCTCGCGGTTGACCTCGATCCGCAGCGCCTGGAAGGAGCGCTTGGCCGGGTTGCCGCCGGTCTTGCGGGTGGCCGCCGGGATGCTGGCGCGCAGGAGGTCGACCAGCTCGGCGGTCCGGGTCAGCGGCGCGGTGGCGCGGCGGCGCACGACGTTGCGCGCGATGCGGGCGGCGAACCGCTCCTCGCCGTACTCGCGCAGCACCCGGGCCAGGTCGCGCTCGTCGTAGGTGTTCAGCACGTCGGCCGCCGTCGGACCGGTGGACGGGTCCATCCGCATGTCCAGCGGCGCGTCCTGCGCGTAGGAGAACCCGCGCTCGGGCTCGTCGAGCTGCAGGGAGGACACGCCCAGGTCCATGAGCACCGCCTGCACCTCGTCCAGCCCGAGGTCGTCGACGACGTCGCCGATCTGGTCGTAGACGGCGTGCACGGGCCGGAACCGCTCGCCGAACCGCGCCAGACGCCGGCCGGCGAGGTCCAGCGCCTGCGGGTCGCGGTCGAGCCCGATGACCCGGACGTCGGGGAAGCGGTCCAGCACCGCCTCGGTGTGACCGCCCATGCCGAGCGTCGAGTCGACCATCACGGCGCCGGGCTGCCCGACGGCGGGCGCGAGCAGCTCGAGGCAGCGCTCGAGCAGGACCGGCGTGTGCCGGTCCGCCGTGTCGCGCGGCTCGCTCATCGGCTGCTCCTGGTGGGTCGTGCGGTGGGTGGTGCGGTGGGTCGTGCGGCGGGTCGTCCCGCGGGTCGTGCGGTGGGTGGTCCGGGGGTGCTGGGGTTTGCGATGCGGTCGGCGCCCGGAGGCACGTCGGCCGCTCGCGGTCCGGGCGGACGCCGGGGTGGCGTCCCGATCGCGGGGCGGTGGATGGGTGGACGGGGCGGCTGTGGGTGGCGGCTGGTGCGATGGGCGGGGGTGCGCCGTCCGGTCAGGTCCCCCTCCGACCCTCTGGCGCCGGGGAAGTGCGTCAGAGCAGGCGGGAGGAGACCTCACCGGACGGGGCGTCGTCCCCTAGAAGGGGCCGTTCGGGAACACCTCCTCGGCGGTGTCGGCGTAGTCGGACTCCTGCTCGGCCAGGTAGGTCTCCCACGCGGCCAGGTCCCAGATCTCGACCCGGGTGCCGGCGCCGATGACGGCGACGTCGCGGTCCAGACCGGCGTAGGTGCGCAGGGTGGGCGGGATCGAGATGCGGCCCTGCTTGTCGGGCAGCTCGTCGCTGGCCCCGGACAGGAAGACGCGCAGGTAGTCGCGCGCCTGCTTGCTGGTCACCGGCGCCTGCCGGATCTGGTCGTGCATCCGGCGGAACTCCTCCAGCGGCAGGAGGAACAGGCACCGCTCCTGGCCGCGCGTCATCACCAGGCCCGGAGCCAGCTGGCCGCGGAACTTCGCCGGGAGGATCAGCCGGCCCTTGTCGTCGAGCCGCGGCGTGTAGGTGCCCAGGAACATCGCGGAGCCGGCGCCGAGGAGGTCGCTCATGGACAGCCGACCCCTCCCCGCAGACACCCGCTCGCACCCTGTGCCTCCACACTACTCCACATCCCTCCACCGACAAGGGGGCATGTGCCTCTCGGGACGCCCAGTCGGGGCGTCCGTGCAGGTCAGAGACGGTGGAGGAGGGTGGAGCGGACGGGCGCCCCTGCCTGTCCCCGGCGAGTTGCCAGCCCCGCGGCAGCGGGCCGTCGCCCGTGAAACCCGGGCGAGCCGAACAGGCAGACGGCCTGCTCCGGTCGGGATCCGACGGCCGGACGGCTGCGGTGGAGGACGGTGGAGGACCGGTCGGCCCGCACGGGTGACGTCCGGCGGCACCGGTCGTTCACTCCCAGGTGCTCCGTGGACGGCCTACGCTTCGCACAGGTCCTCGAGGGAGAAGACATGTTGCAAGCAGTGCCGACGTCGACCGAGCTCGAGGAGCTCGTCGACACCACCAGCCTGATCAGCTCGAGCATCGAGCGAGTGGTCGCCGGACGTCCCCAGCTCGTGCGGCTGACCGTCGCCGTGCTCCTCGCCGAGGGGCACCTGCTGCTCGAGGACGTCCCGGGGGTCGGCAAGACCACGCTGGCCAAGGCGCTCGCGCGCAGCATCGACTGCTCGGTCGGGCGCATCCAGTTCACGCCGGACCTGCTGCCCAGCGACCTCACCGGGGTCAACATCTTCCGGGCGCAGACCCATGAGTTCGAGTTCCGGCCCGGCCCGGTCTTCGCGAACATCGTCATCGGCGACGAGATCAACCGGGCCTCGCCCAAGACCCAGTCCGCGCTCCTGGAGTGCATGCAGGAGTCGCAGGCCACGGTCGACGGCGCCACGTACCCGCTCCCCCGGCCGTTCCTCGTCATCGCGACGCAGAACCCGGTCGAGATGGAGGGGACCTACCCGCTGCCCGAGGCGCAGCGCGACCGCTTCATGGCCCGGCTCAGCGTCGGCTACCCCGACCGCGGCGCCGAGCTCGAGATGCTCGAGCGCCAGGAGGTGGCCGAGCCGCTCGCCGACATCTCGCCCGTGACCGACGCGGCCCACGTCGCCCGGCTCATCACCACGGCCCGCCGCCTCTACGCCGCTCCGGCGGTCAAGGGCTACGTCCTGGACCTGGTCGCGGCGACCCGCGCGGACGCGGGCCTGCGCCTGGGCGCCTCGCCGCGGGCGTCCATCCAGCTGCTGCGTGCCGCCAAGGCCCTGGCCGCGCTGTCCGGACGCGACCACGTCCTGCCCGACGACGTCCAGGATCTCGCCGAGCACGTGCTCGCCCACCGCCTGCTGAGCTCCACCGAGTCGCGGCTGTCCGGCCGGACCACCATCGACGTCGTCCGGGGGATCGTCGCGCGCACGCCGATCCCGTCGGTCGAGGCGCCGCGCGCCCGCCGCGCGACCGGCTGACATGCCCTCCGTCGCCTCCCTCGTGCGGCACGGCCGCGACCCGCGCGACCCGCGTCGCGGGACGTCGCGGGCCGGCCGCCTCGTCCGCCGGGACGCCCCCGTCTGGACGATGCGACCCACGCCGCGCGGCTGGGGCCTGCTCGCGGTGGGGGCGCTCGTCACCGGGGTCGGCATCGGCCTCGGGTCGACCGACCTCGTCCGGCTCGGGCTCGTGGCGCTGCTGGTCGTCGTGGCCGGCGCCGTCTGGGTGCTCGTCGTGGACCCGACGCGCGGCCGCCACGCCCTGCGGGTGCACCGGTCGGTGACCCCGAACCCGGTCTCGGCGGGCTCGGGTGCCACGGCGCACGTCCAGGTCACCGCGGGCGACGTCGCCTCCCGGGTCCGGCTGGCCGAGGTCCAGCTCGGCGAGCAGGCGGCCAGCCAGCTGTCCGGCGGCCTCACCCTGCGCGCGCGGGTCGAGCGCGCACCGGCCAGCATCACGCTCACCTACCCCCTGTCGCCCGTCCGGCGAGGCCGCTGGCCGCTGGGTCCTCTGGTCGCGCGGCGCACCGACCCGTTCGGCGTCGTGCGCACCCGCGCCACCCTCGGCGAGGCGGTCGACGTCGCCGTCTGGCCCGAGGTCGCGGAGCTGGCCTTCCCGGCCGGCGCCCTGGTCGGCGAGCCGGACCGGGTGGCGCTGGGCGCCCGCACGCCGTCCCCGGACGACGCGGGGCTGCGCACCTACCGGGTGGGCGACGACCTACGGCGCGTGCACTGGGCGAGCTCGGCGCGCCGCGGGGAGCTGCTCGTGCGCAGCGACGAGCGCGCCGGTCGCCGTCCCGCGACCGTGCTCATGGACCTGCCCGCTGACCGCTCCGGCATCGAGTGGACCGTGTCGCTGGCGGCGTCCATGGGGCTGGCCACGCTCGGGTCCGGGCACCCGGTCCGGATGCTCGGCGGGCGCTCGCTCGCCACCCGGCCGCTCGCGGAGTCGGTCGGCGCACTCACCCACGTCCGGGAGGGCACCGGCGTCTCGAGCCGCGCCGAGCTGCTCGACCGCGCCGTGGACCTCGAGCCGGCGGCGACCGAGGCGGAGTCGGAGGCCGACCTGCTCGCCGCCGCGGCCGAGCTCACCCGCTCCGGCTCCGGGTCCGAGCTCGTGCTCGCCGTCCTGGGACCCCTGACCCCTCGCGCCCGCGCGGCCCTGGCTGAGGTCGTCGACGCCTGCGAGCCGTACGCCGTCGTGCGCCTGCCCCGGGCCGCGGGGGCGGCCCGACGGGACGCCGAGGTCACGCTCGGTGCGCTGCGTCGCGCCGGGTGGCACGTGTGCTCGGCCGAGCCCGGAGAGAACCTGGAGGACGTATGGGCACGCCTGCTGGAGACGGCGCGATGAACGACGTCGTGCGCGGGACCCGGGCCTGGCTCGCGGTCGGGCTGCTCGCGGTCGGGGTGTCGGCGAGCCTGCTCGCCCTGACGTTCCTGCTCGCACCGGGCCGGTGGCTGCAGCTCGGGGCGCTGGCCGTCGTGGCCCTGGCGGCCGTGCTCGGAGGGATCCGGGCGACCACGCGCGCCTGGTGGGCCCCGACCCTCGGCGGCGCGCTGCTGTCGACCTTCGCGCTGCTCGTGCTGTACGCCTCACCGCCCGGACGCCTGCAGGTGCTGCCCGACCGCGAGTCCGTCGCGCGGCTCGGCGACCTCATCCGCGCGGGCCTGCAGGCTGCCGACACCTCCCGACCTCCGGCGGAGCCGACGCTCCCGCTGGAGCTGCTCGTGGTGGGCGGCGCCCTGCTCGTCATGCTCGCCGCCGACCTCATCGCGCTCGGCCTCGGCGCCCCGGCATGGGCCGGCTTGGCCATGCTCGCACTGTGGATCCCCAGCATCGTCATCGGCCGGCCGGGGAGCACGCAGGGCTTCGTCGGCGCCGCGCTGGCCTACCTGCTGCTGCTCGCGGTCAGCGCGGCACCCGCGACGTCGTCGCGGCGCCGGCGCAGCCCCGAGGAGCACCGGCGACGCGCGACCGCCGCGGCGACGATCGCCGGCGGCGTCATCGTCGTCGCGCTCGTCGTCGGGCCGCTCGGCACCGTGCTGCCGGGCTGGTCGACGGTGCGCCTGCCCCAGGTGGGCAGCTCGACCGGCGGCTCGCTGCAGCTCGCGGACGACCTGGACATGCGCCAGAGCCTGGGCACCCGCTCCAGCGAGGTGGTCCTCTCCTACCGCGCCGACCCGGCGCTGGCCGGCCCGCTGCGCGTGTTCACCCTGCGCGACTACGACGGGGAGACCTGGTCGCGCGAGCAGGACGACACCGATCTGCCCCCGGTCGAGGCCGGCACGCTCCTGTGGCCGACCCGCGACCTCACCCCCGAGCCGCCCGGCGAGGGCGAACCGTCGACGACCCGGCTCGACGTCCGGCTCGAGGGTCTGCGCGAGGACCGCCTGCCCGTGCCGGTGATGCCCCGCACCCTCTTCGTGGACGACCGCCTGACCTACGACAGCCGCCGGGACGAGGTCGTCCGCGCGGGCCTCACCCGGTCCGGCATGCAGTACTCCATGGAGGTCGAGCTGCTCGACCTCACCGACGACACGCTGCGCGCCTCGGGCGAGGACGACCCGCGCGACGTCGCGCAGTACCTCGACCTGCCCGAGACGTCCCGCGTCGACGACATCGAGCGGGCCGCGCGCGAGGTCGTCGACGGCGAGTCCGGGCGCTACGACCAGGCCCTGGCGCTGCAGAACTACTTCCGCAGCACGCAGAACTTCACCTACACGATCGACGTGGACCCCGCCCGCAGCGACGACGCGGTGTGGGACTTCCTCGGCTCCCGCACCGGCTACTGCGTGCAGTTCGCCACCGCCATGACGATCATGGCCCGGACCCTGGGCATCCCCGCGCGGCTGGCCGTCGGCTTCCTGCCCGGCACCCCGGCGGACTCCGGCGAGTACGTCGTGACCGGCCGGGACTCCCACGCCTGGCCCGAGCTCTACTTCCCCGACGCCGGGTGGATCCGGTTCGAGCCGACCCCGCGCGTGCAGTCGGGCGCGCCGCCGGCCTGGGCCGACCCGTTCGCCGGGACCGGGTCGACGCCGTTCATCGAGCCGGAGCCCACCGGCGCGGCCGGGGACCTCGGCCCGCTGCCGTCCGCCGCGCCCGTACCGCAGGCGACCACCGCCGCGCCGACCGACACGACGCCCGGCTACCTGGTCCCGGTCGGCATCGCCACCGGCGTGCTGCTGCTGGGGGCCGCCGCGTACCTGCTGCGCCGCCGCCTCTCGGTCGCCGAGGAGCTGCGGCCCGAGGCCGCCTGGGCGCACCTGCGCAAGCGGCTGGCCGCCTCGGGCATCGTCTGGACGGATGCGCACACCACGCGTCAGGCGGCCGAGCTGGTCGCGGCCGAGATCGCGGCGCGGCGCGGAGGCCCGATGGACCCGGCGGCACGCCGGGCGCTCGTCGACCTCGCGCGGGCCGTCGAGGACCACCGCTACGCGGCGGCCCCGCGGGTGTGGTCGCACGCCGACCTGGAGCAGCGGGTGGCCGACGTCCTGCGGGAGGTCGCCGCCGCGACGCCGGCCCGAAGCGGCCGCAGGGGCTAGCCCGCCGGGGCCGCGGTCCGCACCGGCCCTCCGGAGGGCCGATGCGCACGCAGCGGCGACCGGACCGGCTTCAGGCCGGCTCCCGGCTCCGGGCCGGGTTCGGACCGGGCCGCCCCCGTCCGGGCCGCGCGGCCGTGTTGCCGGCCGTACCGGTGGCGACGGCACCGGCCGGCGCGCCACCGCGCCTGCGCGGCACCAACCCCGCAGACCGGCACCACCTCGCAGCGGCACTGCGTCGTACCGGCACCACCTCGCACCGGCACCAGGTCTCGCCGGCACCACGTCGGGGCGGTCCCGATCACGGGCTCCCACAAGATGACCACGCGGTCGACGTCGGCGTCAGCGCGCTCCCGTCGCCCGCCTCCGCAGTCCGCTCGACCCTGCCATCAGCGCCCGCGTCGGCAGCTGCACCCGCACTCGGACCCAGGGACGACGATGCTCCCGCCGGCCGGGGCCGACGGGAGCATCGTGGAGTCGTGCGGGAGTGCGGTCAGCGGCCCTCGTGGCGGCGTCGGTCCCACCGCTCCTCGAGTCGGCTCATGAAGCCGCGCTTGGGTGCGGGACGCGCGCCGGGCCGCTTGTTGCGGTTCGCCACGCTGCCGTCGGGCTGCACCACGCCGGCCGGGCCCGCGGGAGCCTGCGGCCCGGCGAACGCGAACGCCACGGCGCCGAACATGAGCAGGAAGCCGACGACCCCGAGCAGCAGCTGCGACAGCGCCGCACCGGCCACGAGGAGCAGCAGCCCCGCGATGAAGCCCGCGGTCACGATCAACCAACGGCCGACGCCACGTCTGCCTCTGGACTGCAGCGTGTTGGCCAGTCTGGGGTCGTCAGACGTGAGCTGTCGCTCCATCTGCTCCAGTACGCGCTGCTCGTACTCGGACAGAGGCATCAGTACCTCCGCACTTCCCCGGTGGGACGATTGTCCCCGTCAGGATAGGTCGCGAAACCCCGCTGCGGTAGTTGACCGAGGGGTGACGCTGTCGTCCGAGGTCACGACGGTCCCCGCGACGATCGCGGCCCGGCCGAACCGGCCGCGCACGAGGTCCATCGCACGCTCGGCCTCCCGTCGGGACGCCCCGTCGTCGGCCGTCGCCTCGTCCAGAGTGGGCTGCCGCGGAGTGGTCCGAGCGGGTGACAGCCCCTCGGCGCGGACGCCGATCAGCCGCACCGGCAGCCCGCCCAGGTCGACCCCGGCGAGCAGCTCGCGAGCGACGAGGAAGATCTCCCGGCCGACGTCGGTGGGCGTGTGCAGCGTCCGGGACCGGGTGAGCGTGCGGAAGTCCGAGGTGCGCACCTTGATGCTCACCGTGCGAGCCAGGAAGGACTCCGCCCGCAGCCGCTCGGCGCACCGGTCCGCGAGCGTCAGCGCCTGGGCCTCCACGACCGCGGGGTCGAAGACGTCGGCGGGGAAGGTCACCTCGGCGCCGATGCTCTTCTCCACCCGGCCCGGCTCGACCGGGCGCGGGTCGCGACCCCAGGCGAGGTCGTGCAGGTGCGCGCCGGCCACCTTGCCGACCGCCCGCTGGATGGTGGTGACGTCGCTGTGGGCCAGCTCGGCCACGGTCCGCACGCCCCACCGCGCCAGGGCCGCCTCCGTGCGCTCCCCGACCCCCCAGAGGGCCCCGACGGGGAGGTTGTGGAGGAAGTCCACCGTGGCGGCGCGCGGGACGAGCAGGACGCCGTCGGGCTTGGCGTGCCCGGAGGCGAGCTTGGCGACGAACTTGGTGCCCGCGATGCCGACCGAGCACGTGATGCCGTGCTCGCGGCGCACCCGCTCCCGGATCAGGGCAGCGATGCCCGTCGGCGGGCCGAGGCGTCGGCGGGCGCCGGAGACGTCGAGGAACGCCTCGTCCACGCTGACCTGCTCGACGAGGGTCGTGACCTCGGCCAGCGCCTCCATGACGGCGGTGGACACCGCACGGTAGGCCGGCATGTCGGGCGGGATCACGATCGCCTGCGGGCACATCCGGCGGGCGACGGCCATCGGCATCGCCGAGTGGACGCCGAACGCCCGGGCCTCGTAGGTCGCGGCCAGCACGACCGACCGCTCCTCGCCGCCGACGATCACCGGCCGTCCGCGCAGCTGCGGCCGGCGGGCGAGCTCGACGGAGGCGAAGAACGCGTCCATGTCGACGTGGAGGATCGAGCAGCCGTCCTCCTCGCTGCCCCAGTCCCGCCGCCCCAGGGCCGCCCGAGGGGCGCGGCTCATCGGGTCCGGCTCATGACGCGCGGACCGCCCGCAGCGGGCGGGCCGTCGTGCCGGGCGCCCGTCCGGCCTCCAGGAGCGCGCGCACCTCGTCGAGGAAGTCCTCCGCGGCGCACAGCGTCGCCTCCGCGTGGTCGGCGTCGACCGCGTCGAAGCGGCCGGCCTCGATCGCCCGCCGGATCGGCGCGCCCGCGGCGAAGTAGGTTGACCAGTCCCCGGCCTCCGGCGCGACCGCGGTGAGCATGTCCCACACCGTGCGCGGGGCACGGCGACCGGTCGGACGTCCGCGGACCGCCAGCACGGCGGCGGCGGCACGCAGGGCCGCCAGGTGCGCGTGGGAGAAGGTCTCGTCGGGCGCCGCGGAGAACTGCGCGGCCAGCAGCTCGGCGTCGGCCCGCCGGAGCAGGTCCACGGCGCTCTGCGGGAGCGGAGCGGTGTGCGCGGTCCGGGGCCCGGCGGCGGGCGCGGTACGGGTCCCCGCGGTGCGGGGCTCAGCGCTACGGGTCCCCGCGGTGCGGGACTCGGCGGTACGGGTCATGGTGGGCACCTCCCGCTCCCATTCTCGAACACATGTTCGAATGTCGTCAACACGTCGGCCCGGCGGCCTACGGTGGTCCGGTGGCACGGACCGGCGGCAGCTCCTCGAGGCGATCCCGTGGAGCATCGCATCCACCACTGACAACACCGCGGGAGCTCCCGGAAGTCCCGGTCGTGACCACCACGGGCACGGTGTCCCTCGAGCGCCGGCTCGACGACCCGACGGGCGTGACGGTGCTGGTCAACGGCGTGCCGAGCTCGCACCTGGACCTCGTGGACCCCACCCGGCTGGAGTTCGAGTACATGCAGCAGATGGCTGCCGTGCTGGACCGGACGGCGGGTCCCGGCGCCGCTCTGCGCGCGGTGCACCTGGGTGCCGCGGGCTGCACGATGGCCCGGTACGTGGACGCCACCCGCCCGGGGTCGCACCAGCTCGCGGTCGAGCTGGACGCCGCCCTGGCCGAGCTCGTCCGGACGTGGTTCGACCTCCCGCGCTCGCCTGCGCTGCGCATCCGGGCCGGCGACGCCCGGGCGGAGCTCGAGCGGCGTCCGGACGCGAGCGCGGACGTGGTCATCCGGGACGTGTTCGCCGGGGACACCACCCCCGGCCACGTCCGGACGGTCGAGTTCACCGCGCAGGTGGCCCGGGTGCTCGTCCCCGGCGGGGTGTACCTGGCCAACTGCGCGGACCGCCCGCCCCTGGCCGAGGCGCGCGCGGAGGTCGCGACGCTGCGCGCCGTGTTCCGCGACGTGATCGCCATCGCCGAGCCCGGGCAGCTCAAGGGGCGCCGCTACGGCAACGTCGTGCTCGCCGGCACGGACCGGGAAGGCCTGCTGGGCTCGGCGGAGCTGGCCCGCACCATCCGCTCCCTGCCGGCGCCGACCCGGGTGCTGCACGGGGCCGAGCTGGCGTCCTTCGTCGGCGACGCTCGGCCACTGCGGGACGGGTGAGCCCGGACAGCACGAGGCCCCACCCCGCGAGCGGGACGGGGCCTCGTGACGTCAGCGGTCAGA
Source organism: Cellulomonas aerilata (assembly GCF_007991755.1). GTDB lineage: Bacteria > Actinomycetota > Actinomycetes > Actinomycetales > Cellulomonadaceae > Pengzhenrongella > Pengzhenrongella aerilata. Next base: position 76,871 of record NZ_BJYY01000021.1, read on the forward strand.
GCGGGCGGACGGCCTCCGCCTGGGGGCCCTTGGGGCCCTGGGTGATCTCGAACTCGACCCGCTGGCCCTCGTCGAGCGAGCGGTACCCCTGGGTCTCGATGGCGGAGTAGTGGACGAAGACGTCGGCACCGCCGCCGTCCTGGGCGATGAACCCGTAGCCCTTCTCCGAGTTGAACCACTTGACAGCACCCTGTGCCATGTTCCTGTCCTTCTGTCCATCCGAGGCGTGTGACCGTGCCCTTGTTGGCCCGGTCGCCGTGCCGCAATGCCTTCTCACACGACCTGCACCGGGTGGACCAGCCGGGTGGCTGATGTGCCGGGCCCGGGGGCTCCGGCGCCGGTCAAGCGTCCGTACGTCACTGCAACGCGCACGAGTGTGGCACAGCGCACACCTGCCGGGGCCCATTCGACAGCCCACTTCCGGCACGGCGTCCCGGGTGTCCCCTGGGGTCGGTCCGGCAGCCGCGTGAGACGGTCCTCGCGAGGAGCGCGCCGAGGTCAGAGGCCCGGGCCGTCGCCGCCCTGGGAGGCCAGGAACCGCTCGAACTCCTCGCCGAGCTCGTCCGCCGTGGGGATCTCGGCGGTCTCCGCGAGCAGGCTCGTGCGGCCGATGGACCGGGCGAAGCTGTCGTACTGCTCCTCCAGCGCGTGGACGACGGCGGCGACCTCCGCGGAGGCCTCGACCTGGCGGTCGATCTCCTCGGTCGCCTCGCGCACGGCGGGCGCCAGGGCGTCGATCCGCAGGTTCAGCCCGGTGGACCGCTGCACGTCCTGCAGCGCCGTCTGGCTCGCGAGCGGGAACGGGGACTGGGCGAGGTAGTGCGGCACGTGGACGGCGAAGCCCATCGCGTCGTGCCCGGACTCGCCGAGGCGGTACTCCAGCAGGGCTCCCACGCTCGCCGGGACCTGGACGGTGCCGAACCAGGACCGGTGGTCGGCCACGAGCTCGGGCCGGGTCGCGTGCGCGGTGGCCGTCATGGGCCGCGTGTGCGGCACGCCCATCGGGATGCCGTGCACGCCGATGGTCAGCGGCACGTCGAAGCGCTCGACGAGCTGGCGCACGGCCGCGGCGAACCGCTCCCACTGCACGTCGGGCTCGACGCCGTGCAGCAGCAGGAACGGCACGCCGTCGGCGTCGGTGACCAGGTCGAGGACCAGCTCGGGCTCGCTGTAGTCGCTCCAGGTGGTGGAGTCGAACGTCATCAGCGGCCGCCGGGAGCGGTAGTCGAGCAGCTGGTCGACGTCGAACGTCGCCAGGCGCACCGCGTCGAGCTCCTCGCGGATGTGCTCGGCCGCGATCTGCCCGGCGCTGCCGGCGTCGACGAAGCCGCGGATCGCGTGCAGCAGCACGGGACCGCCGTCGGGCAGGTGCGCGGACAGCTCGGCGAGCCGGGCCGCGACCTGCGGCTCGACCTCGTAGATGTCGCTGGGATCCAGCATGTCGTGTTCTCCCGCCTGGTCGGACGTCGGCGGCGGTCAGGCCGCCGACACCAGGTCAACACGCTCGGGGCGGCGATGCTTCCCGGCGGCAGCGGCTCAGCGACCCGGCAGGCGCACCACGGAGACGAAGAACTCGTCGATCTGCCGCACGACGTCGATGAACCGGTCGAAGTCCACCGGCTTGGTGACGTACGCGTTCGCGTGCAGCGAGTAGCTGCGCAGCACGTCCTCCTCCGCCTCCGACGTGGTCAGCACGACGACCGGGATGCGCCGCAGCTGCTCGTCGCCCTTGAGCGCCTGCAGCACCTCGCGGCCGTCCATCCGTGGCAGGTTGAGGTCCAGGAGGATCAGGTCGGGCGTCGGGGCCTGGGCGTACTGCCCCTCCTTGCGCAGGTACTCCAGCGCGCTGACGCCGTCGCTGACGACGGCGAGCCGGTTGGTGACCTTGTTGTCCTCGAACGCCTCGCGGGTCATCAGCACGTCACCCGGGTCGTCCTCGACGAGCAGGACGTCGATGACCTCGGGTGTGGCGCGCATGGGCTGTCCCTTCACCGACCGGCTGCGGTCGTCTCGTCGATCGTCCGGGCGGACGCGTCCGTCGTCGTCCCGCCGGTCACCGCCACGTGGTCGACCGCAGGAACCCCGGCGGCCACCGGCTCCCCGGACGCCCCGGCCGGCAGGGTCCAGCGGATGCTGGTGCCCGGGCCGTCGGTGACCGGCTCGATCCAGATCTGGCCACCGTGGTGCTCGACGATCTTCTTGCACAGGGACAGGCCGATGCCGGTCCCCTCGTACGTCTCCTTGGCGTGCAGCCGCTGGAAGATGACGAACACGCGCTCCGCATACTGCTGGTCGATGCCGATCCCGTTGTCGCGGCACTCGAACTCCCAGGAGTCTGCCACGCGGCGGGCCGAGAGCCGGACCCGTGGGGGGCGCTGCGGGTCGCGGAACTTGACCGCGTTCGCCACCAGGTTCTGCAGCAGCTGGACCAGCAGCGGGCGCTCACCCAGGACCACAGGCAGACCGTCGTGGGTCACCTCGGCCCCGGCGTCGTCGATCGCGTGCTCCAGGTTGCCGGCGGCGACCGCGAGCGCGTCCGCCATGTCGACCGGGGCGGGCTCGCCGCCGACCCGGCCCACCCGGGAGAAGCCGAGCAGGTCCTGGATGAGCCGCTGCATCCGCTTGGCCCCGTCCACCGCGAACTCGATGTACTGGTCGGCGCGCTCGTCCAGCTGCCCGCCGTAGCGCTTCTGCAGCAGCTGGGTGAAGCTCGCGACCTTGCGCAGCGGCTCCTGCAGGTCGTGGGACGCGACGTAGGCGAACTGCTCCAGGTCCCGGTTGGACCGCTCGAGCTCGGCCGCCTGCCCGGTGAGCAGCCGGTGCGCCTCGACGAGCTCGGCGGCCGAGTGGGCCGCCTGCTCGACCTGCCGGACCAGGACGCGGCGCATGGTCTCCACGTCGTCGGCCAGCGCGGCGATCTCCCCCGGGCCGGTCGAGAGCACCTCGTGGGTGAGGTCCCCGGAGCTCACCTGGCGCGTGTCGGCGGCCAACGCCGCCAGCGGGCGGGTCACCGAGCGCCCCAGCGTGACCCACAGCCCGACGCCGACGGCCATCGCCCCGACCGCCAGCGCTGCGGCCGACGCGACCAGGACCCTCGTCCACGTCTGCAGCCGGTCGTTGGCCTCCGCCCGGTGGTCGAGGATGACCTCGAGGTAGCCCTCCACGGCGTCCCGCGTCCGGTCGAACAGCACCCTGCCGCGCTCGACGTCGGCAGGGGTGACCGCGGCCGGGCCGCCGGCCTCGACGGCCGCGATGGTCGGCTCGGCGAACTCCAGGAACCAGACGCGCGCCCGGGCCACCGCCTCGTCCCGGGCGGCGGCGAGCTCGGGGTCGGCGGCCAGCTCGTCGGCGAGCTCGGCGGTGGAGGACCCGCCCGAGCCCGAGATCGCGTGCTGGTACGGCTCCAGGGTCGCGGGATCACCGGTCAGGGCGTAGCCCCGCACGCCCGTCTCGGCGTCGAGCATGCGGATGTACCCGTCGTTGGCCTCGCGGATGGCCCGAAAGTACAGGTCCGTGACGTCGTCCTGGGCACGGATGACCTGCACGGTGGCCGTCAGCGCCATGAGCACCAGGACGCCGAGCACGGCGGCGGCGACGGTGAGTGCGCGGCCCAGGCGCGCCCGGAGCGTCGCGGTCCAGCGCGACGGCCGCCCCGGGCCGGTCACCGGGCACTCCCGTGCCAGCCGAGGACGACGGCCGCGGCGTCGTCCGCCAGCTGGCCGCCGTGGCGCCGACGGACCTGCCCGATGACCTCGTCCACCAGGCTCGCCGTGCCCCGCTCCAGCGTGTGGTCCACGAGCTCGACGAGGCCGTCCTTGCCCAGGCGCCCGCCGACGACGGTGGCCTCGATGATCCCGTCGGTGTACATCATCAGCCGCCAGGGGGCGCTGAGCTCCAGGCGCTGCGGTCGCCACGTCCCGGGGACCGGGACGCCCAGCGCGCGGTCGCGCATCGTGGGGGGCACCAGCCGACTGGGCGGACCCAGCAGCAGGGGCACCGGGTGGCCGGCGAGGTAGAGGTCGGCGGAGCGGCGGTCGGGGGCGACCGCCAGCATGCTCGCCGTCGTGAAGATCTCCGGGGCCCACCGCTCGGAGTCGAGCACGCGCTCGAGCAGCGGCAGGATCTGCTCGACATCCGCGCCGGCCAGGACCAGCGTGCGCCAGGCGGTGCGCAGGGTGGCGCCGAGGGCAGCGGCGTCGGGGCCGTGCCCGCACACGTCGCCGACGATCGCCAGCACCGACCCGTCGGGGCGCTCGACGACGTCGTAGAAGTCGCCGCCCAGGAGCCCGTCGCGTCCCGCCTGGTAGCCGACGCCGACCTCCAGCCACGGGTCGACGACGACCGGCGTGGGCAGCAGGGCGCGCTCCAGCCGGGACGTCTCCTCCGCACGCACCTGGCTGCGGTACAGCTCGCGCTCCGTGGCCTCGGACCGCTGTCGCTGGACGGCGTAGCGCACGGACCGTCCCAGCATGCCGCCGTCGGCCTCCCCCTTGACGAGGTAGTCCTGCGCGCCGGCTGCGAGCGCCTGCAGCCCCAGGTCGGTCCCGCTCAGCCCGGTCAGGACCACGACGGCGGGGGCACCGGCGTCCAGCAGCCGCTCCAGCCCGCCGAGGCCCATGGCGTCGGGCAGCCCGAGGTCCAGCAGGACGCAGTCGGCGTCCAGGGCGTGGACGGCCGCGTCGAGGGACCGGACGTGGACGAGATCCACGGCGATGCCGGCGTCGGCGAAGAGCTCCTCGACGAGCAGGGCGTCGCCGTCGTCGTCCTCGACCAGCAGCACACGGATCGCCTGGTCCGTCGTCGTGCTGGCGGTCACTCGGCGTCCCCTCGTCGTCGCGGTCGCCCCGGAGCATACGGGCGCGAGCCCCGCGGCCACGCACCCGTCACCCCGCCGGCCGAGGCCGTGCGTCGCGCCCCACGGACACCACCGACCAGCCACCGCCCACCGCCACCGCCCACCGGCCATAGCCACCGCCACCGCCACCGCCACCGCACGGACCCGCCGCCATGGACACCGGGTGGACCACATCGGGAGCGGGCGGATAATGGACGGCCGCCTTTTCGAGGCGGCCGGTCCGCCAGGGCCGGTGCGGCACCGACAGGGGCGAGACATGGCAGGGCGCGAGACCGAGCTCGCGGGCGAGCAGAAGCGCGTCGACGCGCTGTACGCGCGGCTGGACGAGCTGCGCGCGCACCAGCGCGAGCGGCTGCGTGAGGTCCGGCGCGAGGGTCCGTCCGGCTCGCCGCAGAACCGCAGCGAGCGCGACGCCTTCGCCACGCTGTACGAGGACCGGGTCGCCCAGCTCGAGGCGGTCGAGGACCGGCTGGCGTTCGGGCGCCTCGACCTGGACGACGGCAGCCAGCGGTACATCGGCCGGATCGGCCTGACCGACGAGCACCACACGACCATGCTGACCGACTGGCGCGCACCGGCCGCCCAGGCGTTCTACCGGGCGACGGCGGCGCACCGCGACGACGTCGTGCGCCGGCGTCACCTGGTGACGCGGGGACGGTCCGTCACCGGGATCGAGGACGAGGTCCTGGACCTCGCGTCGCTGGGCGCGGGCGACGACGGGGACGGGTCGGCGATGTCCGGGCTGACCGGCGAGGGTGCGCTGCTCGCGGCGCTGGCCGCGGGACGCACCGGCCGCATGGGCGACATCGTCGCGACCATCCAGGCCGAGCAGGACGCGATCATCCGCTCCGACCTCGCCGGGGCGCTGGTCGTGCAGGGCGGTCCGGGGACCGGCAAGACGGCGGTCGCCCTGCACCGTGCCGCCTACCTGCTCTACGCGCACCGCCGGGTGCTCGAGCGCTCCGGCGTGCTGCTCGTGGGGCCGAGCGCCGTGTTCCTGCGCTACATCGACCAGGTGCTGCCGTCCCTCGGGGAGACCGGCGTGGTCACGGCGACGATCGGGGACCTGTACCCCGGCATCGAGGCCACCGCCGACGAGGACGAGGCCGTCGCCGAGGTCAAGGGCCGGGCGGTGATGGCCGGCGTCGTCGCGCGCGCCGTCCGGCAGCGCCAGCGGGTCCCCGCCCACGAGCAGAGCGTCCGCGTCGAGGGGCGCACCGTGGTGATCACCCCCCGCGACGTCCAGGAGGCCATGGCCCGCGCCCGGCGCAACCACCGGCCGCACAACCTGGCGCGCGTGACGTTCGTGCGCGAGATGCTCTCCCGCCTCGCGGACCAGTACGTCGCGCAGCTGGGCGACGACGTCCCGTCCGACGAGCGCGGCGAGATCCTCGAGGAGCTGCGCACCACGCGCGACATCCGGGTCGCGCTCAACCTGGCCTGGATGCCGCTGACCCCGCAGAAGCTCGTCGAGGACCTGTACGCCAAGCCCCCACGCCTGGTCGCCGCCGCGCCGGAGCTGTCCCGTCGGGACCGCGCCCTGCTGCGCCGCGAACCCGGCGCGCTGTGGACCGCCGCGGACGTCCCGCTGCTCGACGAGGCCGCCGAGCTGCTCGGCGAGGACGACCAGGCGGCCCGGGCGCAGGCGCGCGCCGACGCCGAGCGACGCACCGCCGAGGTGGAGTACGCGCGGCGGGTGCTGGCGTCGTCCGGCAACCAGGGCCTGGTGTCCGCCGAGCTGCTCGCCGACCGGTTCGCCGCCACCGGGCCCCGGCTCACCACCGCCGAGCGCGCCGCCGCGGACCGGACCTGGACCTACGGGCACGTCGTCGTCGACGAGGCGCAGGAGCTGTCCGCGATGGCCTGGCGGATGCTGCTGCGCCGGGTGCCCACCCGGTCCATGACCATCGTCGGGGACGTCGCGCAGACCACCGCCCGTGCCGGCGCCCGGTCCTGGCGCGGCATGCTCGACCCGGTGCTGCGCAGCTCGTGGCGCCTGTCCGAGCTGACCGTGAACTACCGCACCCCGGCCACGGTCGCCGCCGCCGCGCAGTCCGTCGCCGGCGCCGCACAGCTGCCGGTCAGCGACCTGCGGTCGGCCCGGGACGTCCCCGACGCGCTGGTCGTGGAGCAGGTGACCGACGGCGGCCCCGACGCCGTGGTGCGGGCCGCCGTCCGGCACGCGCGCGCGGCGGTGGAGGAGATGGACGACGTCGCCGACGGCGGCCGGGTCGCGGTCGTCGCTCCCGCGGGCCTGGTCGCACCGGTGCGCTCGGCGATCGAGGCGGCCGGGCTCGGCGCGGCGCTGGGCGCGGGCGCGGGTGCGATGGACGCGCCGCTCATCGTGCTGACGCCGCGGCAGAGCAAGGGGCTGGAGTTCGACGTCGTCGTGCTGGTCGAGCCCGCCGCCGTGCTGGCCGCGAGCGCCGGTGACCTCTACGTCGCCATGACGCGGCCGACCCGGGGGCTGCGCGTGGTGCACCGCGACCCGCTGCCGGCCGGCTGGCCGCGCGACGCCGGCGCCGCGGTCGCGTAGGCGCCCGCGCGGGGACCCGGCTGCGTCCGAGGGGCGGGACCGAATTGGTCCGCCTCTCGGACAGGCGCACCATGGGGGCGTGCTGCGCGCCCTCCTCCTCGAGAACCTCCATCCGCTGGCCGCCTCGATCCTGGCGGCCCAGGGCATCGAGGTGACGACCCGGACCGGGGCGCTGGACGAGTCCGAGCTGATCGACGCGCTGGACGGCGTGCACCTGCTCGGCATCCGCTCCAAGACGCACGTGACCGATAAGGTCGTGGCGGCCGCCCCCGACCTGCTCGCGATCGGCGCGTACTGCATCGGGACGAACCAGATCGACCTGACCGCGGCCGCCGCGCACGGCGTCGCCGCGTTCAACGCGCCGTTCTCCAACACCCGCTCGGTCGTCGAGATCGCGCTCGCCGACATCATCGCGCTGACCCGCCGGCTCACCGTGCTGGACCGCGCCATGCACGACGGCGTCTGGGAGAAGTCCGCCGAGGGCGCCCACGAGGTCCGCGGCCGGACGCTGGGGATCATCGGCTACGGCAACATCGGCACGCAGCTGTCCGTGCTCGCCGAGAACCTCGGCATGTCGGTCGTCTTCTACGACACCGCGGAGAAGCTCGCTCTGGGCAACGCCCGCCGCTTGGAGAGCCTGGACGAGCTGCTCGACGCCGCCGACGTCGTGACGCTGCACGTCGACGGGCGCAGCGGGAACGCCGGCCTGTTCGGCGCGGACCAGTTCGCCCGGATGAAGCCCGGCGCCGTGTTCCTCAACCTGTCCCGCGGCTTCGTCGTGGACTACGCCGCGCTGCGCGACGCGATCCTGTCCGGCCACGTCGCCGGCGCCGCGGTCGACGTGTTCCCGGTGGAGCCCAAGCGGCGCGGCGACGCGTTCGAGTCCGAGCTGCGCGGCCTGCCCAACGTCATCCTCACCCCGCACACCGGGGGGTCCACCGAGGAGGCGCAGGAGGCGATCGGGCAGTTCGTGTCCAACAAGATGCGCGACTACCTCGGCACCGGCACCACGACGCTGAGCGTCAACCTGCCCAACCTCGCGCTGGACCAGGGGACGGGCATCCAGCGCATCGCGCACCTGCACCGCAACACCCCCGGCGTGCTGGCCGCGGTCAACGCGACCCTCGCGGAGCACGGCGTGAACATCGAGGGCCAGCTGCTCGGGACGCGCGGCGAGATCGGCTACGTGGTCACCGACGTCAACTCCGACGTCGCCCCGGACGCGCTCGAGGCGCTGGCCGGCATGCCGCAGACCGTGCGGCTGCGCGTCCTGTCCTGACGCACGCGGCGCAGAGCGGCCCCGCACCCGTCAGGGCGCGGGGCCGGTTGTCGCCCTCGGGCCGGCCGCCGGCCGACCCGCGCCCCTAGGAGGAGCCGGAGCGCCGGCGGAACGTCCGCTGCCCCCGGCCGGCCGTCTCCGAGCCGTGCACGGAGCCGGTGTTGCCGGATCCCTGGGACGTGCGGTGGTTGGCCGACTTCTTGCGCTCGAGCGCCTCCCGGAACCGGGCCTTGGCGTCGTCGCTCGCGCCGGTGGGAGTCGGCGTGCCCTTGTCATCCTCTGCCACGGAGACCTCCTGACGGTCGCGTCCTGCGGCGCCGGGTCCGGCGCCGCCGTCCAGCGTGCCCCGCCCGGGGCCGCGCGACAAACCGGGCGAGCCGCGGGTCACCGGCGATCGGGTCCCGCGGCGGCGTACGGTCCTGCGTGTGCACGTCGCCGACCCGCAGCGCTACGGCGCGCTCCCCTTCCGCCGAGCCGGCCGCTCCGGTCTGGACCTGCCCGCGATCTCGCTCGGGCTCTGGCAGAACTTCGGTGACGCCGACCCGCACGAGCGGCGCCGCGACGTCGTCCTGCACGCGTTCGACCGGGGGATCACCCACCTCGACCTCGCCAACAACTACGGGCCGCCGCCCGGCGCCGCCGAGGAGGCCCTCGGCCGGATCCTGGCCCGCGACCTGCGTCCGTACCGCGACGAGCTCCTGCTCTCCACGAAGGCGGGCTACGACATGTGGCCCGGCCCCTATGGGTCCGGCGGCTCGCGCAAGTACCTGCTCGCCTCCCTCGACCAGTCCCTCGCGCGCCTGGGCACCGACCACGTCGACCTCTTCTACAGCCACCGGTTCGACCCCACGACGCCGCTGGAGGAGACGCTCGGCGCGCTGCGGACGGCCGTGGACTCCGGGCGCGCGCGGTACGTGGGCATCTCGTCCTACTCCGCGCACCGCACGCAGCAGGCGTTGGCCGTCGCCGCGGACCTGGGCCTGACCCTGACCGTCCACCAGCCGGCGTACTCCATGCTCAACCGCTGGATCGAGCGCCCGGACCCGATGGCCGGCGACCGGTCCCTGCTCGACGTGGTGGGCGGGGCCGGCCTGGGCGCCGTGGTCTTCTCGCCGCTCGCGCAAGGCATGCTGACCGGCCGGTACCTGGACGGCATCCCGGCGGGGTCGCGCGCGGCGCGGGGCGGCTCCCTGCGTCGGGAGTTCCTCACGGAGGAGAACCTCGCCCACGTGCGCGCGCTGGCCGCGATCGCGGCGGACCGTGGGCAGACCCTCGCCCAGCTGGCCATCGCCTGGGCGCTGCGCGACCCACGGGTCACCTCGGTCCTGCTCGGGGCGAGCAGCGTCGGGCAGCTCGACGAGAACCTGGCCGCCCTGGACGGCCCGGCCCTCACCGCGCCGGACCTCGACCGCATCGACGAGCACGCCGTGGAGGCGGGCGTGAACCTCTGGGCGGCGCGATCCAGCGACCTGTGACCGGTACGGTCGGCCGGTGACCCACGACGACGTCCGCGAGACCCGCACCGACGAGGCCGTCCCCGCGCGCACCGGCACGCCTCCGTCGGCCGCCGGCAACGGCGCCTGGGACGCCGTCGGCGCGGCCGTCCGCGACGCCGCCGCGTACGCCGAGCAGTGGCTCGCCGTCCAGCACCGCGTGCACGACCTGCCCGGGATCCAGGTCGCCGTGGGCCTCGGGGACGACGTCGTGCTGAGCCGCGCCTACGGGGTCGCCGACGTCACGACGGGCGAGCGGCTCACGCCCGAGCACCTGTTCCGGGTCGCGTCCCACTCCAAGACGTTCACGGCGACCCTGGTCATGCAGCTCGCCGAGTCCGGCGCACTGCGCCTGGACGACCGGCTGGACGCGTGGCTCGAGCACCTGTCCGCCTCGCCGCTGGGCGGCGCGACCGTGCGCGACCTCCTGGGACACGGCGCGGGCGTGAGCCGCGACTCCGACGACGGCGACTTCTGGCAGCTGGTCGGCCCGTTCCCGGACGACGACGCGCTGCGGCGGATCACCGCCGTCGGGGCCGACGTGCTCCCCGTCGCCGAGCGGTTCAAGTACTCCAACCTCGGCTACGGCCTGCTCGGTCTCGTCGTCGAGGCGGCCGGCGGCAAGTCGTACGCCGAGCTGCTGGCGGCGTCCGTGACCGTCCCCCTCGGGCTGGACCGCACCGGGGCGGACTGGGACGACTCGGTCACCGGGACGCTCGCCACGGGGCACACCGGCCGCGCCACGTCCCGCCCGGGCGAGCCGCGCCGGCCGATCGCCCCGGTCCCCACCGGCGCCCTCGCTCCGGCGACCGGGGTGTGCTCCACCGCCGAGGACATGGTCCGGTTCGCCGCCGGGCACTACCTCGGGGACACCCGCCTGCTCTCGGACGCGGCGAAGCGACGCATGCAGCGCCCGGAGTGGGCCGGGGTGCGGCCCGACGAGGACTACGGGCTCGGCCTCATCGTCGCCACCGTCGACGGCCGGCGCACCGTCGGGCACAGCGGCGGCTTCCCCGGGTACATCACCCGGACGCTGTGGGACCCGGCCGACCGGTTCGCGGTGTCGGTGCTGACGAACGCCATCGACGGTCCCGCCACCACGCTCGCGACCACGGTGGTCCGGCTCGTGGACCTGGCCGCGACGGTGCCCCTCGACCCGCGGACGGCGGCGCGGGACACCGAGCGCCTGGACCGGTTCACCGGCCGCTTCGCCAACCTGTGGGGCCTGATGGACGTCGTGCGGCTGGGTGGGCGGCTCTACGCGTTCGACCCGACCGCGACCGACCTCACGGCCACCCCGGTGCACCTGACCCCCGAGGACGACTCGACCCTGAGGATCGGCGGCGGTACCGGCTACGGCTCCCCGGGAGAGACGTTCCGCTACACGTGGGCGCAGGACGGCTCCGTGCGGTCGGTCCGGGCGGGCAGCAGCCAGACCATGCACCCCGCCGACGCGTACGTCGACGCGCTCGCCGAGCGGTCCGAGGTCACCGGGGCCATCGACCTGGCGTGAACCGCCGGCCGTGGGCCGCGAGGCCCGGTCGGCGCTCAGCCCGCCTGCGCTCAGCGCGCCGGCGCGACCGTCGAGGCTGGCGGGCCGGCGGACGGGTCGGGATCGGGCCCGGCGTGGGGCTCGGTGTCGGATCGCGAGGCCTCGTGCTCCGCGCGCAGTGACGTGATCGCCGCCTCGAAGTCGTCCAGCGAGTCGAACGCCTGGTACACGCTCGCGAACCGCAGGTACGCGACCTCGTCGAGCTCACGCAGCGGACCCAGGATCGTCAGGCCGATCTCGTACGCGTCGAGCTCGGCGCTGCCGGTGCTGCGGACCAGCTCCTCGACCCGCTGGGCCAGCAGCGCGAGGTCGTCCTCGGAGACCGGACGGCCCTGGCACGCCTTGCGGACGCCGTTGACGATCTTCTCCCGGCTGAACGGCTCCGTGGCGCCGGAGCGCTTCACCACCGACAGGCTCGCCGTCTCCACAGTCGTGAACCGGCGCCCGCACTGCGGGCACTGCCGGCGGCGGCGGATCGACGAGCCGTCGTCGGACGTCCGCGAGTCGACGACCCGCGAGTCGGCGTGACGGCAGAACGGGCAGTGCACGAGGGCGGCCTCCGACCATAGGGAGCGTCCGCGCACCCGGTGCCACCTGGCTCCCTGCGGCGCGCGGGCACCCACACCTACTCCATCCGGTGTGCAACCTAGGCGGTGGGTCCGCACCCTGCAAGGACGCCGGGGTCAGTGCCGGACGGGCACCAGGATCTGGTCGCCGGCGGTCAGGCGGCTGCCGCTCATGCCGTTCAGCTCGGTGAGGTCGTCCACGACATCCCGGACGTCCTCGCCGGGCGCGGTGTACGCCGCCGCGATCGTCCACAGGGTCTCCCCCGCGCCGACCGTGTAGCTGTCGACCGCGACCGGCGCACCGGGCCCCTCGGCGACGGCGCGGCCGCCGGTCAGCAGCGCCAGCCCCGCGACCACCACAGCGAGGGACCGCACCACCCAGCGGCCGCGCGCCGTGAGGGCCAGCGCGCCGCCGGCCGGCTGCGTCGTCGGAACCTGCGCCGTCGGCGCGTGCGCTGCCGTCCGCGCCTGCGCCAGCCCCTGCGCCGTCGCCGGCGCGGCCGTCGTCACGCGCGGTGCCGTCGCCGGGGCCGTCGTCCGGCGCGGTGAGCTCGTCACCCGCGGTGCCGTCGGGACCCGCGGTGCCATCAACGCTGCGCTCATGATCCGCTCCTCCTCCGTCGACGTCGAACACGTGTTCGACGAACGTCTGTACGATATCTACCACGTCCGACACGCGGCGTCGAGACAGATGACGCGACACGGTCGAACAGGTGTTTGAAAGCGACGCCCTGCACTCCTAGGCTGCGAGGACACGCACAGCGCATCATGAGCCACCCACACGGACGGGTGGCGGACCGCGCGACAGGGAGGACTTCGGTGGCTTCAGACGCAGAACAGGGCGGGCAGGCGGCGGGCCTGGCGTCGGTCCACGTGCTTCCGGACGGCGTCGCGGGCGACGACGGCCTCACGGCCCGGCAGCGGCTCGTGCTGGAGACCATCCGGTCGTCGGTGGAGCACCGCGGGTACCCGCCGAGCATGCGCGAGATCGGGGAGGCCGTCGGCCTCACCAGTCCCTCCAGCGTCAAGCACCAGCTCATGGCGCTCGAGCGCAAGGGCTACCTGCGCCGCGACCCGAACCGGCCGCGCGCCATCGAGGTGGTCCAGCCGGACGACTCGCGCACGATCACCGCGTGGTCCGCGCCCACGGCCGAGGAGACGTTCGGCGAGGAGCACCTGGCCGCGAACGATGCCGCGCCCACGCCGTCCTACGTCCCCGTGGTCGGGCGGATCGCCGCCGGTGGGCCGATCCTGGCCGACCAGGTCGTCGAGGACGTGTTCCCGCTGCCGCGCCAGCTCGTCGGCGACGGCGACCTCTTCCTGCTCAAGGTCGCCGGCGACTCGATGATCGACGCGGCCATCTGCGACGGGGACTGGGTCGTCGTCCGGCGCCAGCCCGTCGCCGAGAACGGCGAGATCGTGGCGGCGATGATCGACGGCGAGGCGACCGTCAAGACCTTCAAGCGGTCGGACGGCCACGTGTGGCTGCTGCCGCACAACGCGGCCTACGCACCCATCCCCGGCGACCAGGCGCAGGTGCTCGGTCGCGTCGTCAGCGTGCTGCGCAGCCTCTGACGTCCGTGCCGACGGGCGCCACGACGGCGCGGCGCCCGTCGGCTGCGGCCCGCACCCGGCTCGCGCCCGGCGACGGGCCCCGCGAGGCTGGGACCGACCCGGCGCACGACAGGTCCGCCGACGAGACCAGCAGGAGGTCGACAGTGCCCGGACGCCTTCCCGACCCCGGTCCCCGCGCCACCGAGCGTCTGCGGCGCCTGCAGACCGAGCCGCTGCCGCGGGCGGCGCGTGGACCCGCGGCGGACGACGTCGTCCCCGAGACCTCCCACCGGAGTGAGGCGCAGGCGGAGCGGACGACGCCGTCCACCGGCGAGGCCGAGCGTAGGACGCCGTCGACCTCCCGGGTGCAGCCGCCGCAGGACCTCCCCGACGCCGACGCGGAGCCGTCCGCCGGCTAGAGCCCGAACCGCCGCGCGACCGTCCGCAGCGCGTCGGCGGAGTGCCGCAGGCTCGCGAGCTCGCCGTCGGACAGCGGGACCTCCAGCAGCCGCTGCGCCCCGCCCCGGCCCACGACCGTGGGGACGGACAGGCACACGTCCCCGATGCCGTGGTAGTCCTCGAGCAGGCTGGACACCGGCAGCACGCGCCGCTCGTCGTTGAGGACGGCCTCGATGATCCGGGACCCGGCCAGGGCCACCGCGTAATTGGTCGCGCCCTTGCCCTCGATGATCCGGTACGCGGAGTCGATGACCTCGCGCGTCATCGACTCGCGCACCTCGGGGGTCAGCGGGCCGGCGCTGCGCGACCCGCGCCACTCCAGCAGCGGCACCCCGCCGATGCTGGCGGACGTCCACAGCGGGAACTCGGTGTCCCCGTGCTCGCCCGCGATGTAGGCGTGCACGTTCTGGACCGCCACGCCGGTGTGGTGGGCCACCAGGTAGCGCAGCCGGGAGGAGTCCAGCACGGTGCCGGACCCGAACAGCCGGGCGGGCGGCAGGCCGGAGACCTTCAGCGCCGCATAGGTGACGATGTCGACGGGGTTCGTGACCATGACGAACACGGCGTCGGGGGCGACCTCGACCAGCGAGGGCAGCATGGACCGCACCAGCGCGATCGTGTTCTCGGCGAGGTCGATGCGGGTCTGCCCCGGCTTCTGCTTCGCCCCGGCGGTGACCATCACGACGTCGGCGTCGGCGCACACCGCGATGTCGTCCGACCCGACGACCTCGGCCATCGGCATGAACTGGATCCCGTGCCCGAGGTCGAGGGCCTCGGCCTCGACCTTGGCCTTGTTGATGTCGTACAGCGCGACGGTCCGCGCGGCGCCGCGCATGAGCGCCGCGTACGCCATGGTCGACCCCACCGCGCCGGCTCCCACGACCGCGACCTTGGTGGTGCGGCGCCGGGCCGTGCCGGCGGGGGCGTCGTCGACGGCGGCGTCACGCGCCAGGCTCTCGCTCACGAATCCTCCGGGTCGGGTCGGTGCCGGGCGGTGCGGTGCGCCGCGCCAGGGCCAGGGCGGGGGCCGCCCGGCCGGCGCGTCCGATCAGGCTAGTGCCGCGAGCCGCTCGAGGGCGGAGAGGACGGCGGCCCGGTCGGTCGTGCGCCAGAAGTCCGGCAGGGAGCGGGCCAGGAAGTCCCCGTACCGGGCGGTCGCGAGGCGCGGGTCCAGCACCGCCACCACACCGCGGTCCTGGGTGCTGCGGATGAGACGGCCGGCGCCCTGCGCGAGCAGCAGGGCGGCGTGCGTGGCCGCCACCTGCATGAAGCCGTTGCCGCCGGACGCCTGCACCGCCTCCGAGCGCGCGGAGCGCACCGGGTCGTCGGGCCGCGGGAACGGGATCCGGTCGATCAGCACCAGCTGGCACGCCGCGCCCGGGACGTCGACGCCCTGCCACAGCGACAGCGTGCCGAACAGGCAGGTCGCCGGGTCCTCGGCGAACTGCCGCACGAGCGTGGGCAGCTGGTCGTCGCCCTGGACGAGGACCGGCACGTCGAGCCGCTCGCGCATCGCCTCGGCGGCGGCGGTCGCCGCGCGCCGGGAGGAGAACAGCCCCAGGGTGCGTCCGCCGGCCGCCGTCACCAGGGCCGCGATCTCGTCGAGCTGCGCGTCGGTCGTCGGCTCCCGGCCGGGCGCGGGCAGCCGGGACGCGATGTAGAGGATGCCCTGCCGGCGGTAGTCGAACGGGCTGCCGACGTCCAGGCCGCGCCACGCGCGCTCCTCGTCGGCCCGCGTGGCCGACGTCGACGCCGCACCCGCCGTCTCGCCCGGGCTCTCACCGTCGGGCGTGCCGCCGTCGGCGGTCCCCGCGTCCGCGGTGCCCGCCGCCCGGGGGCCGGCGTCCGGCAGACCCGACGGTGCCGTGGGCTGCTCGGCGAGCGCGGCGGCCGGCACCACCCCGGCGCCCGCGGCCGCCGCCCCGGCGAGGGGCTCGGCGTCGGCGGCGTCGCGGCGCGCGGGACGCTCCAGGCCCAGGGACCGTGCGACCGGGACGAACGTCCCGCCGAGCGAGAGGGTCGCCGAGGTCATCACCGCCGACCGCCCGGCCAGCAGGTGCGTGCGGATGAGCCCGTTCACCGCCAGCGGGGCGGCGTGCAGCCGGGACATCCCGCTGCCCCGGAAGCCACCGGAGCCGTCGTCGCCGCGGGAGCACCACAGCACGTCACGGCCGGAGCGGGCCGCGTCACCGCTCATCCGGTCGGCGATCTCGAACAGCGCCAGCATGGCCGAGGCGGCCATCTTCATGCCGCCCTCGGCGGCCGCCTGGGCGGGCGCGCCGTCCGGCTTGAGCACGGTGAGCAGGCCGCGCGCGGCGTCCCGCACGGCCCCGACCGCGAGCACGGCGGCGTCCGGCAGCCCGTCGCGGAACCGTCCCTCGGGCAGCTCGGCCAGCACGGCGCCGAGCGCGACGCTCGCCGCGTCGAGGTCCGTGGTGGGGACGCCGCCGTGGCGCCGGGCGAGCCGGGCCGCGTGCTCGACGCTCGCGACGGACAGGTCGACGGTGGCCTGGGCGGTGACCCGGTCGGTCAGCTCGTGCGCCTCGTCGACGACGAGGACGTCGTGCTCGGGCAGCACACCGGGTGCCCCGGAGGCGGCGATGCCCAGCATCGCGTGGTTCGTCACCACGACGTCGGCCTCCTTCGCCAGGTTCCGCGCCCGGTTCGGGAAGCACTCCTCGATCATGTGGCAGCGCGGCCCCAGGCACTCCAGCGAGGTGACGGACACCTGGCGCCACGCGCGGTCGCTGACGCCCGGGACGAGGTCGTCCCGGTCGCCGGTGCCGGTCTCCTCCGCCCACTCCCGCAGCCGCAGGACCTGCGCGCCCAGGTCCCCCACCCGGTCACCCCTGCCGGACCCGGCGCCGTCGTCGGCGGCGGGGTGGTCGGCCGCCCCCGCGTGCTCGCCGTGCGCGTCGACCGGCAGGGCGAACAGCGCCGACGGGTCCTCGGTGGGGTAGCCGCCGGAGACCTTCTGCAGGCACACGTAGTTGTGCCAGCCCTTGAGCAGCGCGATCCGCGGGGCACGCGGCAGCCGAGGGGCGACGGCGTCGGCGACTAGCGGCAGGTCCCGGGTGACGACCTGGCGCTGCAGCGCCAGGGTGGCGGTCGAGACCACCACGCGCTCGTCCTCGCGGACGGCGTGCCGGACGGCCGGCACGAGGTACCCCAGGGACTTACCGGTCCCCGTGCCGGCCTGGACGAGCAGGTGCTCGCCGGTGCCGATCGCCTCCGCCACGGCGCGGGCCATCGCGTGCTGCCCGTCGCGCCGCGCACCGCCCAGGCGCCCGACGGCGAGGTCCAGCAGGGTGTCCACCTCGGCGGCGACCTGCTGCCGCTCCGCGGGGGGTGCGTCACCGGCCGCCTGGCCGGCGGGGGCCGGCTTCGGGGACGTCACGGACACCGCCCCAGCGTAGTCGGCGGGGGACCGTCCCCCGGGCGCCGCCACCCACCCCGGGGACACCGGGCGCCTCGACGCCCGGTCGTGAGGAGCCAGGGACGCGGCGGGCCGGCCCGGGATCCGGGCCGGCCCGCCGTCGGCCGTGCGCGAGCGGAGGGGCGGTCAGGACCGGACGGCCGCCGCGGTGAGCTCGGCGGCGAGCGAGGCGTCCACCTTCGCGCGGATCGCGGTGCCCTGCTCGGTGTGCTGGGCGGTCTCGATCTCGCCCTCCTCGTGCACGCGGCTGACCAGGTCCCCGCGCTCGTAGGGGATGACGAGCTCGACCTGCACGCCAGGGCGCGGCAGCTGGTCGGCGATGAGCGCCAGCAGCTCCGCGATCCCCTCGCCGGTGTGCGCCGAGACGACCACCGAGTGCAGCTCGCGCGAGCGCAGCCGGGCCACGACGGCCGGGTCGGCGACGTCGGCCTTGTTGAGCACGATGACCTCCGGCACGTCCATGGCGCCGGGGATGTCGGCGAACACGTGCCGCACCGCCGAGATCTGCCCCTCGGGGTCCGGGTGCGACGCGTCGACGACGTGCAGCACGAGGTCCGCCTCGGCGACCTCCTCCAGCGTCGAGCGGAACGCCTCGACGAGCTGGTGCGGCAGGTGCCGGACGAACCCGACCGTGTCGGTGAGCGTGTACTGGCGCCCGTCCGGAGTCTGCGCGCGGCGGACCGTCGGGTCCAGCGTCGCGAACAGGGCGTTCTCGACCAGGACACCGGCGCCCGTGAGCCGGTTCAGCAGGGACGACTTGCCGGCGTTGGTGTACCCGGCGATCGCGACCGACGGGACCGCGTTGCGCCGCCGGGACGCGCGCATGGTGGCCCGGGCGGGCTCCATCGCGGCGATCTCCCGGCGCAGGCGCGCCACCCGGTTGCGGATGCGGCGCCGGTCCAGCTCGATCTTCGTCTCACCGGGACCGCGCGAGCCCATCCCGGCGCTGGCGCTGCCGACCTGACCACCGGCCTGCCGGGACATCGACTCGCCCCACCCGCGCAGGCGCGGGAGCAGGTATTCGAGCTGTGCGAGCTCGACCTGGGCCTTGCCCTCCCGGGACTTGGCGTGCTGGGCGAAGATGTCCAGGATCAGGGCCGTCCGGTCGATGACCTTGACCTTGACGACGTCCTCCAGCGCGCGGCGCTGGGACGGGGCGAGCTCGCCGTCGACGACGACGGTGTCCGCGCCCGCGGCACGCACGAGCTGGGCCAGCTCGGCGGCCTTCCCCGAGCCCAGGTAGGTGCCGGGGTCCGGCTTCTGCCGGCGCTGCAGCAGCCCGTCGAGCACCTGCGAGCCTGCGGTCTCGGCCAGCGCGGCGAGCTCGCGCAGCGAGATCTCCGCCTCCTCGGGCGTCCCCTCGCCAGAAATGCCGACCAGCACGACGCGCTCCAGGCGCAGCTGGCGGTACTCGACCTCGGTGACGTCCTCGAGCTCGGTGGACAGCCCGCCCACACGGCGCAGCGACGTGCGCTCCTCGAGCTCCATCTGGTCGCCGTCGTAGGCGGTGTGCTCGGTGCGTCCGGTGCCGACGGCCGCGGCTCCCGCGCGGGCCAGGACGCGGGCGACGACGTCGCCTGCGACGTCCTGCGCGCTGCGCCCGGTGGTCGTGGTGTCACTCCGGCCGGCGTCGTCCGGCTGCCCGGTCGCGTCGGTGTGCCCGGTGTGGGGGTGGGTCACGTGGTGCCTCTCTTCTCTGCTTCGTTCCAGACTGACACGGGCCCCCAGGGCCCGCGAACGTTATTCGCTGCCAGCGTGATCCGCCGCCCGGCGCGGGGTGTCGGGGCCCGCCGATACGCTCGGCGCGTGCCTGACGCCCCGGTCCACCGAGCCCGCCCCGACCAGCCCGTCACGGCCGGCCCGGTGGACGGCGACGCGCTGCCCGGTGCCGGCCCGGCCGGCGGCGACGGTCTGGGTCCGGACGTCGGTCCGGCGGACGGTCCAGGTGACCACTACTTCAGCGCGCGCCCGGCGTCCGCCGACGAGCGGCGCACGCTGGCGGTGCACCTGGCGGGCCGGGACCTGCAGGTCGAGACCGCCGGCGGGGTGTTCTCCCCCGGCCGGCTCGACCTGGGCACCGAGGTGCTCCTGCGGACCGTCCCCGACCCGCCCCCGTCCGGGGACCTGCTCGACCTCGGGTGCGGCTGGGGGCCGGTCACGCTGACCCTCGCCCTGCTCTCCCCCGACGCCACGGTGTGGGCGGTGGACGTCAACGAGCGCGCCCTGGACCTGGTCCGCCGCAACGCGGCTCGGCTGGGGCTGACCCGGGTGAGGGCGGTGACGCCCGACGACGTGCCGGACGACGTCGCCCTCGCCGCCCTGTGGTCCAACCCACCGATCCGGGTCGGCAAGGCGGCCCTGCACGAGATGCTCCTGCGCTGGCTGCCGCGGCTGGCGCCCGGGGCCGACGCGCACCTGGTGGTGCAGCGCAACCTCGGCGCGGACTCGCTGCAGCGGTGGCTCGCCGACGCCCTCGCCTCGTCCACCCCGCCCGACGGCGTGCCGGCGTCCTTCGACGTCGACCGCGTGGCCAGCGCCAAGGGCTTCCGCGTGCTGCGCGTCGCCCGGGGCTGACCCGGCGCCCGTCCCGGCCGGACGGGCTCAGCCCACGCGGACCACGCGGTCCGCGAGGGCCACGGCCGCTCGGGCCTGGGCCAGGCTCGGCACGCCGGAGGCGCGCCGCACCACGACGCCCTCCGCGTCGAGCACGAGCACGGTGGGCGTGACGTCGATCTCCAGCGCCTGCCCGAGGTCGGTGCGGTCGGCCACGTCCAGCTCGACGTGCACGACGCCGTCCTCGGTGGCCAGCAGGTGCTCCAGCACCCGGCGGGTCGCCCGGCACGGGGCGCAGAACGTGCTCGAGAACTGCACGAGGGTCGCCCGCCGGCCGAGCGGTGCGCCCAGGTCGTCGGCGGTCAGCCGGGGACGGTCGATGGTCACACCGGGTCCAACACGGTCGCTGCCGCCGGTGTTCCGCTCGTGGGGCGCCACGTGGCGCGCAGCGGCGCTCCGGCCGCCCGTGCTCGGGCGACGGCCGGCGGCGCGGTGCTCCGGCCGCCTCGGCTCAGGCGACGGCCAGCGCGGCGAGGTCCACCCGCCCCGTCGCGACCAGGGCAGCCGGACCGGCCAGCTCGACGTGGCCGGAGGCCAGCACACGGACCCGCACGGTGCCGCCGGGGACGTCCACCAGCCAGACGTCCGGCGCACCCGCACCCGCCCAGGTGCGCACCGCGAGGGCCGCCGCGCACGCGCCCGTGCCGCACGACCGGGTCTCCCCCACCCCGCGCTCGTGCACGCGCATGCGGACCCGGCCGACCAGGACGCCGTCGGCCCCGGCCTGCTCGCCGAGCGGCACCACGAGCTCGACGTTCGTGCCCGCCGGTGGCAGGGGCTGCACCTGCGGTGCGCGGGCCAGGTCGGCGGCGGACAGCTCCCCCTCGTCCGCGAGCGCGAGCACCGTGTGGGGGTTGCCCACGTCCACGCTCAGCGCGGGACGGGTCACCGGGAGCCCGGCGACGTCGACCTCGGCGTCGTACCCCGCGACGGCCGCCGCGTCGCCGCCGGGCAGGTGCCACGGACCCATGTCGACGGCGTACCAGCCGCCCGGCTCGGCGCGCACGTACCGCACGCCCGCGCGGGTGCCGACCGCGAGCGCAGCGGTGGGGGGTCCCTCGCCGGGCCGCGGCGCCCGCGCGAGCCCGAGCCGCTCCAGGTAGGCGACGAACACCCGCACCCCGTTGCCGCACATCTCCGCGACCGAGCCGTCCGCGTTGCGGTAGTCCATGAACCAGGTCGCCGCCGGCTCGCGCTCGAGCAGGGCGGCAGCCTCGGGGACCGCGGCCGTCGGGACGACCCGGATCACGCCGTCCCCGCCGATCCCGGCGCGGCGGTCCGCCAGCCCGCGCACCAGGGCGGGTGTCAGGTCCAGCGCGGCGTCGCGGTCGTCGAGCAGGACGAAGTCGTTCTGGGTGCCGTGCCCCTTGGTGAACTCCAGGAGCCGGGGGTGCGCGGCACCGGCCGCGGTACGGACGACGTCGGGCGCGGTCATGAGCCCAGGGTACGGCGGGGCGCGCCGCCGTCCCCGACGGTCCCCGCGCCGGCGTCGGCCGCGGCCACGACCGCCAGGGCGTGCGCGACCAGGTCACCGTCGCGGGCGTCGAGCCAGTGGATGCGCGGGTCGCGGCCGAACCAGGTCATCTGCTTGCGGGCCAGGCGCCGGGTGCCGGCCACGACGGCGTCCCGGGCGGCCTGCTCGTCCAGCTCGCCCCGGACCAGGGCGAGGACCTCGGCGTAGCCCACCGCGCGGGCCGCCGTCCGGCTCATGCCGTGCACGGTGAGACCCAGGGTCTCCTCGACCAGGCCCTCGTCCCACATCCGGTCGACCCGGGCCTCGATCCGCGCGTCCAGCACCGCCCGGTCGCAGTCCAGGCCGATCTGCACGGCCGGGACCTCGTAGACCTGCTCGGGCAGGTTCGCGGTGTACGGGCGGCCGGTGATCTCGATGACCTCCAGCGCCCGCACGATGCGCCGGGTGTTCGCCGGGCCGATCGCGATGGCGGCGGCCGGGTCCAGGCGTGCGAGCTCGTCGTGCAGGTGCCGGGTGCCGTGCTGCTCGGCCCGCTCCCCCAGCCGGGCGCGGACCTGCGCGTCGGTTCCGGGGAACTCGAGCCGGTCCAGCAGTGCGCGCACGTAGAGCCCGGACCCGCCCACGACGACCGACCGTCGTCCGCGGCCGGCGATGGCGGCGAGGTCCTCGCGGGCCTCGTGCTGGTAGCGCGCGACCGAGGCGTCCTCGGTGACGTCCAGGACGTCGAGCTGGTGGTGCGGAACTCCGCGCCGCTCCGCGGGCGTGAGCTTGGCCGTCCCGATGTCCATCCCGCGGTACAGCTGCATCGCGTCGGCGTTGACGACCTCGCCGTCGAGCGCCTCCGCGAGAGCGAGACCGAGGTCGGACTTGCCGGTCGCGGTGGGACCCACCACCGCGACGACGAGCGGGGGGCGGGGGGCGCTCACCGGGTGCTCCAGGACGCGACCGCGTAGGTCGCCCCGAATGGCGCCGACACGTGCGGGACCGCCGCCCGCACGGTGGCGCGGCGGGGCACCGCGCCCAGGACGAGCTGCCAGGGCGCCCACGCCGTGACGGCGAGCTCGGCCGCCAGGTCCGGGGCCATCCCCGCGAGCCGGACGCGTGCGTCGGGTCCGGCGTCGGCCAGGTCGGCGAGCATGCCCCCGTCCACGGCCGCCGCGCGGCGATCGTGCTCCAGCGGCGCGTCGGACCCGCGCCGGGCGCTGAACGACCCGGCGACCAGGAACGCGACCCGCTCGGGGCCCGACGCCAGGCCGTACCCGAGCGCGGCCAGCTCGGCGGCACGGCCCGGGGCCACGGTCAGCGGCTCGGTCCCGGGCGGCGCGACCTCGGCGAGCGTCGTTGGTCCGGACCACCCGCAGCGGGCCAGCAGCGCGAGCGCGACGGCACTGGCCGGCCCGTCGACGCGGGTGGGGGTCACGTCGGGGTGCACGTCCCCGGCGGTCAGCGGCCAGCCCAGGCGCGCGTCGTCGATGCCCGCGGCGGCCAGGGTCGGCGCGAACGGGCCGGGCATCATCCGGTCGGCCCGGCCCGGCGCGACCACCACGACGCGCGCCGGGGACGCGGCGAGCAGTGCCTCGACGGCTGCGACCGCCGCGGCGCGGACCTCCGGGAGGACCTCGGCGGCCCCGGCCGCGCCCGGCACGAGCAGGGCGGTGTCGGGGACCAGGGTCGCGTTGTCGAGCACGGGCAGGAACGGTAGCCGCTGCGGGTCGCCGGTGGCGTCGGGCGCCGGGTCCCCGCGGTCACCGGGGTACTGTGCGGCGATGGGGTTCTTCCGGGGTGGCCGCCCGAGCTGGTGGCCGGGACGTGACCCGCAGCGTGACGCCGAGCACCTGTCCGACGCCGAGCTCCAGGCGCGCGTCGAGGAGCTGCTCACCCGCGAGCTCGGGGCGCGCCGGCTGTCCGACGTCGCCACGCCGGCGCGGCCGGGCGCGCCGATCCAGTCGGCCGACGACGCCGGCGACGTCCCGTGGCCGCTGACCGTCGCCCGGATCGTCGAGTGGTTCGAGGACAACGGGTTCAGCTACTTCATCGACAACGACGGCGACCTCGGCGGCCTGTGGCGCGGCCGGCTCTTCTACTTCTTCCTGTTCGGCGAGCGCTCGGAGATCCTCCAGGTGCGCGGGCAGTGGAACCGGGAGGTCTCCATCGAGCGGCTCGAGGAGATCCTGGACGCCTGCAACGAGTGGAACGCCGACCGGATCTGGCCCAAGGCGTACGTGCGGGTGCGGGACAACGGGATGGTGCACGTGATCTCCGAGGTGGCCACCGACCTCGAGCACGGCGCGACCGACGCCCAGCTCGGTCAGCTGCTGCACTGCGGCCTGAGCACCGGCAGCATGCTGTTCGACGCGATCGACGAGCTCTACCCCGACCCCGCGGGCCAGGCGCCATGAGCCCCGGTGCCCGGTCCCGCTGGCTCTCGCGGATGTTCGGCACGGCCCGCACGCACGCGCCCACGCCGTCCCCGGCGCGCGAGCGTGCCACCCCGGTGACCCGTGACCGCGTGGCGACGTACCTGCTCTCCCGCGGGTACCGCTTCCTCCTCGACGACGACGGCGACCTCACCGGCACGTGGGACGGCAGCCGGTTCTGGTTCCTGCTGCTCGGCGACCACGGCGAGATCCTGCAGATCCGCGGGCGGTGGCACCGCACCCTGCCGGTCACCCGCCGCACCGCCGTGCTGCTCGCCGCCAACGACTGGAACCGCGAGCGCATCTGGCCGAAGGTCTACGTCCGCGAGGAGGAGGGCGAGCTGGCCCTCTACAGCGAGGTGTCCGTCGACCTCGAGCACGGCGCGACCGGCAGCCAGCTGGCCCAGCTCGTCGCGTGCGGGCTCGGCACCGGGGTCCAGATGTTCACCGTGCTGGACTCGCTGCTGCCGCCGGAGACCGACCTGGACTGAGCGTCGCGGACGGCGTCGCCGGCGCAGACCCGGCGTCCGCCGGGCCGGGACCTCAGCGGGTGCGGACCGCCGGCAGCCCGAGCACGACGGGTCCCCCGGCCGCTCCGGACCCGGCGGCCGAGCCCTGGCCCGACCCGTGGCCGTGCCCGTGGTCGTCCCCACCCAGGCCGGCGCGGGCCCGGGCGCGCTGCGCCCAGGCGTCCCCGGCCCGCGTGCGCCGGACGGCGTAGATGCCGCCGGCGAGCGCCGAGTCGGCGACGAGGTGGTGCGGTGCGCCGTGGGTGACCTCGACCGTGACGAGGTCGCCCGGCCGGGGCAGGAGCGGGTGCGGGTGCTCCTCCAGCCGCGCGTCGGACGGGTGCCCCACCGCGTGCGCGCCGGCGCCGGCGGCCAGCCCCTGGACGGCGGGCGGCAGCGCGAAGTGCACGAGCCGGTTGTCCGCCGCCCGACCCGACACCCGCAGCGAGGCGCCGTCCTTGCGCCCCTCGGTGTCCGCCACCAGCACCTCGACCCGGCGCCCCGCCTGCGCCCGGTTCTCCTCCAGCGAGATCCGCTCCTGCAGCGCCTGCAGCCGCTCGTAGCGCTCCTGGACGACCGCCTTGGGCAGCTGGTCGGGCAGGTCCGCCGCGGGGGTGCCGGGGCGCTGGGAGTACTGGAAGGTGTAGGCCGACACGAACCGGGACGCCTCGACGACCCGCAGCGTCTCGGCGAAGTCGTCCTCGGTCTCCCCGGGGAAGCCGACGATGATGTCGGTCGTGATGGCGGCGTCGGGCATCGCCGCACGGACGCGGTCGAGGATGCCGAGGAAGCGCTCGGACCGGTAGGAGCGCCGCATCGCCCGCAGCACGCGGTCCGAGCCGGACTGCAGCGGCATGTGCAGCTGCGGCATGACGTTCGCGGTGGCGGCCATCGCCTCGATGACGTCGTCGGTGAACGCGGCCGGGTGCGGGCTGGTGAAGCGCACGCGCTCCAGGCCCTGGACGTCGCCGCAGGCGCGCAGCAGCTTGGCGAACGCGCCGCGGTCCCCGAACTCCACGCCGTAGCTGTTGACGTTCTGCCCGAGCAGCGTCACCTCGATCGCGCCCTGGTCGACCAGCGCCTGCACCTCGGCGAGGACCTCGCCCGGGCGGCGGTCGCGCTCCTTGCCCCGCAGGTGGGGGACGATGCAGAACGTGCAGGTGTTGTTGCACCCCACGCTGATCGACACCCAGCCCGCGTACACCGACTCCCGGCGGGTGGGCAGCGTCGAGGGGAACACCTGCAGGGACTCCGCGATCTCGACCTGCGCGCGCTCGTTGTGGCGTGCCCGCTCGAGCAGGACCGGCAGCGCGTCGAGGTTGTGGGTGCCGAACACGACGTCGACCCACGGCGCCCGGTCCACGATGCCGGCGCGGTCCTTCTGCGCGAGGCAGCCGCCGACCGCGATCTGCATGCCGGGGCGGCCGCGCTTGACGCCCGCGAGCTGGCCGAGGTTGCCGTAGAGCTTGTCGGCGGCGTTCTCGCGGACCGCGCAGGTGTTGATGACCAGGACGTCGGCGCTGCCACGGGCGGCGTCCGCCGCGGACGCCGGGACGTACCCGGCCTGCTCGAGCATGCCCGCCATGTGCTCGGAGTCGTGCACGTTCATCTGGCAGCCCAGGGTGCGCACGACGTACGTGCGCGCGTCGGCGACGGCGTGCTGCGCGGCGCCCGCGGGCGCCGGCGCGCGGTCGGCGGCCGGCACGGGCAGAGTGGGGGCGAGGGTCGTGTCCATCACCCGTCAGGGTACGTCGCCACGGGTGTGTGTCCGTGACGTTGCAGGTCCGTGACCTGCGGAGGTGGCGTCCGAAACGTGCGCCGCCTAGGTTCGCAGCATGGTTGACCGAACCTCTACCGCCGCCATACCCGCGACCGGGTCGCCGGTGGGTGGCGAGCCCCTGGTCGTGCTCGACGGCGTCAACAAGCACTTCGGCGCGCTGCACGTCCTGCGGGACGTCGACCTCACGGTGCACCGCGGCGAGGTCGTCGTCGTGATCGGTCCCTCCGGCTCGGGCAAGTCGACGCTGTGCCGCACCATCAACCGGCTGGAGACGA
This sequence comes from Cellulomonas aerilata, assembly GCF_007991755.1. Taxonomy (GTDB): domain Bacteria; phylum Actinomycetota; class Actinomycetes; order Actinomycetales; family Cellulomonadaceae; genus Pengzhenrongella; species Pengzhenrongella aerilata. The sequence goes on from NZ_BJYY01000021.1 coordinate 103,669, forward strand.
TCGACACCGGGACGATCACCATCGACGGCAAGCCGCTGCCCGCGGAGGGCAAGGAGCTGGCGCGGCTGCGCGCCGACGTGGGCATGGTGTTCCAGTCCTTCAACCTGTTCGCCCACAAGACCGTGCTGGAGAACGTGACCCTGGGGCCGGTCAAGGCCAAGGGCATGAACCGGGCCCAGGCCCGCGACAACGGCATGGCGCTGCTCGAGCGGGTCGGCGTCGCCAACCAGGCCGGCAAGCTGCCCGCCCAGCTGTCCGGCGGGCAGCAGCAGCGCGTGGCGATCGCGCGGGCACTGGCGATGAACCCCAAGGTCATGCTCTTCGACGAGCCGACGTCGGCGCTCGACCCGGAGATGATCAACGAGGTCCTCGACGTGATGGTGTCTCTCGCCGGCGAGGGCATGACGATGATCGTCGTCACCCACGAGATGGGCTTCGCCCGCCGGGCGGCCCACCGTGTGGTGTTCATGGACGGCGGCCAGATCGTCGAGCAGGCGCAGCCCGAGACCTTCTTCACCGCGCCGCGCAGCGACCGCGCCAAGGACTTCCTGTCCAAGATCCTCACGCACTGACCAGCATCACCGACGTAAGGGAGCCACCATGCGCACACGACGGACCCGACTGACCGTCCTCGCCGCAGCCACCGCACTCGTCCTCGCCGGATGTGGCGGCGGCGACGCGGAGACGCCCGCGGCCGGCGAGACCGAGGCCGCGACCGAGGGCGGCTCGGAGGGCGGCGCCGAGGGCACCATCACCATCGGCATCAAGTTCGACCAGCCCGGCCTGGGCCTGCAGGACGGCAGCGAGTACACCGGCTTCGACGTCGACGTCGCCAAGCACGTCGCCGAGCAGCTGGGCTACGGCGAGGACCAGATCGAGTTCTTCGAGTCGCCGTCCGCGCAGCGCGAGAACCTGCTGCAGACCGGTCAGGTCGACATGATCTTCGCCACCTACTCGATCACCGACGCCCGCAAGGAGACGGTCGACTTCGCCGGCCCGTACTTCGTCGCCGGCCAGGACCTGCTGGTCGCGGCCGACGACGACAGCATCGAGGGCCCGGAGGACCTCGAGGGCAAGCGGCTGTGCTCGGTCACCGGGTCGACGTCCGCGCAGCGCATCAAGGACGAGTACTCCGCCGGCGTGCAGCTGCAGGAGTACCCGGGCTACGCCGACTGCGTCACCGCGCTGGTCGCCGGCGCGGTCGACGCCGTGACCACGGACGACATCATCCTCGCCGGCCTGGCGTCGCAGCCGACCAACGCCGGCAAGGTCAAGGTCGTCGGCAACCCGTTCTCCGAGGAGAACTACGGCGTCGGCCTGCCCAAGGGCAGCGAGAACTGCGAGGCGATCAACGAGGCGATCACGGCGATGATCGAGGACGGCACGTGGGAGCAGCTGCTCCAGGACAACGTCGGCGAGTCCGGCTACACCCCGAACGAGGAGCTGAACCCGCCCACGCCCGAGCCCTGCGCCTGACCCGCTGACCTCGACCGGCGCGCGGAGCACAGGCCGCGCGCCGGTCGTGGCGTCCGGGACGCCGCGACGCCGCCACCGGCCCCCGGCACCCGCCCGGGCGCCGTCCCGCCCCACCGTGAGGAGTGGTGACCCTGAGCGACTACCTCGACCAGTTCGCCGAGCTGTTCGCCACGTTCGACGTGCTCGGAGCGTTCTGGCAGATCGTGCGGCTCACCGCGGTATCCGCCGTCGTGTCCTTCGTGCTCGGGACCGTGCTGGCGCTCATGCGCATCTCGCCGATCCCGTCGCTGCAGTGGGTGGGCGCCGCCTACGTCAACGTGCTGCGCAACACGCCCCTGACGGTCATCATCCTGTTCTGCAACCTGGGGCTCTGGGCCCAGCTCGGGCTCAACCTGGCGAGCCCCACCTCGCAGACGTTCTTCGAGCAGAACAACTTCCGGCTCGCCGTGCTGGGGCTGTCCGTCTACCACGCGGCGTTCGTGTGCGAGGCCCTGCGGTCCGGGGTGAACACGGTGCCGGTGGGCCAGGCCGAGGCCGCCCGGGCGATCGGGCTCGGGTTCCTGCCCACGGCGCGGCTGATCATCTTCCCGCAGGCGCTGCGAGGCGCGATCGCCCCGCTCGGCAACACCCTCATCGCGCTGACCAAGAACACGACGGTGGCCTCGGCGATCGGCGTCGCGGAGGCCTCCGCCCTCATGAAGACGATGATCGAGTTCCGGCCCGACGTGATCATCGCGATCTTCCTGACCTTCGCGATCGGCTTCGTCATCCTGGTGCTGCCGGTCGGACTCGTCGTCACCAGCCTGTCCCGACGCCTGGCGGTGGCCCGATGAGCGCGCAGAACGTCCTGTTCGACGCCCTGGGACCGCGCGGACGACGCCGCATCCTCGTCGGCAACGTCGTGGCGGCCGTCGCGGTGACCGGGATCGCGGTGTGGGTGCTGATGCGGCTGGCCGACAAGGGCCAGCTCACCGGCGCCATGTGGCAGCCGTTCCTCACCGGCCGGGTGTGGGGCGACTACATCGTCCCGGGGCTGACCTCGACCCTGAAGGCCGCGGGGCTCGCCATCGTCGGGTCGCTGGTCCTGGGACTGCTGCTCGGGCTCGGGCGCCTCGCGCCGCTCGCGGTGGTCCGCGCGGTGTCCGGCACGGTCGTGGAGTTCTTCCGCGCCATCCCCGTCCTGCTCATGATGATCTTCTTCTGGCTGGGCCTGGCGCGGGTCGAGGCGATCCCGCGCGACCAGCTGCCGCTGGTCGCGGTCGTGCTGGCGCTCGTCCTCTACAACGGGTCCGTCGTCGCCGAGCTGGTCCGGTCCGGCGTGCACGGCCTGCCGCGGGGGCAGCGGGAGGCGGCCCTGGCGACCGGGTTGACCCACGGGCAGTCGCTGCGCTCGGTCGAGGTGCCCCAGGCGCTCATCGCGATGCTGCCGTCCGTGATCAGCCAGCTCGTCGTGATCCTCAAGGACACGGCGCTCGGCTACATCATCACCTACCCCGAGATGCTCTCGAACGGGCGCCGCCTGGGCGTGCAGGACGGCAACGTCGTGCCGGCGCTCATCGTCATCGCGGTCGTGTTCATCGTCATCAACTACACGCTGACGTGGGTCGCGGGGCGGCTCTCGCGGCGGCTCGGGTCGCGCACGTCGGGGACGACCCGGGCGGAGGCGCCGGCGCTGATCGTCGGAACCGCCACGACGCGCTGACGGTCAGCCGGCGGTGGCGCTGGCCCGGATCTCCCGGATGACCGTCACCTTGATCTCCCCGGGGTAGGTCAGGTCCGCCTCGATGTGCTTGGCGATGGCCGTGGCGAGCCCCGGCATGTGGGTGTCGTCGACCACCTCGGGCTGGACCAGGACGCGCACCTCGCGGCCGGCCGACATGGCCAGCACACGCCGGACGCCCTCGTGCTGGGCGACGAGCTTCTCGATGGTGTCCATCCGCTCGACGTACTGGTCCAGCTCGTCGCGCCGGGCGCCGGGCCGGGACGCGGAGCACGCGTCCGCGGCCTGGACGAGCACCGCCTCCACCGACTCCACCGGCACCTCGTCGTGGTGCGCCGCGACGGCGTTCACGACGACGGCGTTCTCCCCGCAGCGCCGGGCCAGGTCGGCGCCGAGCGTGGCGTGCGTGCCGGGCATCTCGGCGGTGAGCGCCTTGCCGACGTCGTGCAGGAACGCCGCCCGGCGCGCGACCGCGACGTCCGCGCCGACCTCCGCGGCCATCACGGCCGCGATCTGGGCGCTCTCCACCAGGTGCTGCAGGACGTTCTGGCCGTACGACGTGCGCAGCCGCAGGCGCCCCATCGTGCGGACGAGATCCCGGTGCAGCGACCCGACCCCGGCCTCCTCGGCGGCGTGGTGCCCCGCGGCCATCGTCCGCTCGTCCGCGCCCTCGACGGCGTGGGCGTACGCGGCCTCGATGCGCTGCGGGTTGATCCGGCCGTCCGCGACGAGCGCCTCCAGGGTGACCTGGGCGACCTCGCGACGCTCGGCGTCGAAGCACGACAGCATCACGGAGTCGGGGGTGTCGTCGATGACGACGTTGACGCCGGTCAGCGCCTCGAAGGCGCGGATGTTGCGCCCCTCCTTGCCGATGATGCGGCCCTTCATCTCCTCCGAGGGCAGCGGGACGACCGCGACGACGCTCTGCGAGCTGGTCGGCACCGCCACCCGCTGGACGGCGGTCGCCACGATCCGCCGAGCCCGCTCGTCGGACTCCGCACGCACCTTCGCCTCGACCCGCCGGGCCGCCGCCTCGGCCTCGTAGGTGGCCTGCTCCACGACCCGTCGCTGCAGCTCGGCGCGCGCCTCGGCCGCCGTGAGGCCGGCGGTCCGCTCGAGCTCGGCCGTGGCCTCCTCACGCGCCTGGGTCACGACCTCGGCAGCCTCCTGGCGGGACCGGGCCAGCAGCTCCAGCGCCTCCTGCTCGGACCGCGTCAGGGCCAGGGCACGGTCGCGCAGCTGCTGGGCGAGGTCGGCGGCGGCGGCCCGGTCCTCGGCGAGCGCACGCTCGCGGGCGGCCAGGCTCTCCGCGCGCCGGTCGAGGTCGGCGGCAGCCCGGCGCGCGTCGTCCTGCGTCGCCTGGGCCTCCCGCGCCGCACGGTCCCCGGCGGACTGCACGTCGCGGGCCGCGCGGTCACGGGCTGCGGCCACGTCCCGGCGGGCCAGCGACACGACGGCCACAGCCGCCACGACGACCAGCACCGCCGGTATGACGAGGAGCGCGATCTCCGCCGCGTCCAGATTCATGACTGCCCCCCGAGTCGTCCCCGGGAGTGACGGTACGGCCTCAGTCGTCCTCGGCGAGCACGGACGGGTCCACGTCGATCCCGTCGTCGTCCCAGCCCGCGGCGCCCGGGGCCTCGTCCGCTCCCCCGTCGAGGCCCTCCTCGGCGAGCTCGGCCAGGACCTCGCGCACCACCCGGTGCGCCAGGCCACCGGGATACCCCTTGCGGCCGAGCATGGCGGTGACCCGCCGGACCCGTACCTCCCTGGCGAGCCCGGCCGTCGTCGCGAGGCGTCGCCGGGCCAGGTCGCGCGCGGTCCGCTCCTCCAGGTCGCCGTCCACGGTGCTCAGCGCCTCGGCGGCCAGCTCGTCGTCGATCCCCTTGCGGCGCAGCTCCACGCCCAGCGCGCGCCGCGCCAGCCCGCGGTCGGCCTGACGGGAGCGCACCAGGATCCGCGCGTACTCCGCGTCGTCGATCAGGCCCACCTCGGTGAACCGGTCGAGGACCTTCTGCGCCACGGGCTCGGGCACGTCCTTGCGCGCCATCGCCTCGGCGAGCTGCGCCCGGCTGCGCGGGGCGCCGGTGAGCAGTCGCAGCGCGATCGCGCGAGCCACGGACTCCGGGTCCGGCTCGGTGTCGACGGCGGCCGCGCCGGAGCCCGGGGGCTCCGTCGCCACCGACCGGCGACCGGGCCGGCGCTCACCGCGCCGCCCGGACCGCCGGCCGTCGTCGAGGCCGGTCATGCCGCTCAGAAGTCGACCGCGGGGCCGGCGTCGGCCGGTGCGTCGAGCTTCGCCCCCACGCCGAGCTTTTCCTTGATCTTCTTCTCGATCTCCTCGGCCAGGTCGGGGTTGTCCCGCAGGAAGCCGCGGGCGTTCTCCTTGCCCTGGCCGAGCTGGTCGCCGTCGTAGGTGAACCACGAGCCGGACTTGCGCACGAACCCGTGCTCGACCCCCATGTCGATGAGGCCACCCTCACGCGAGATCCCCACGCCGTAGAGGATGTCGAACTCCGCCTGCTTGAAGGGCGGGGCCATCTTGTTCTTGACGATCTTCACGCGGGTCCGGTTGCCGACCGCGTCCGTGCCCTCCTTGAGGGTCTCGATGCGGCGGATGTCCATGCGGACCGAGGCGTAGAACTTCAGCGCCTTGCCACCGGTGGTGGTCTCCGGGGAGCCGAAGAACACGCCGATCTTCTCGCGGAGCTGGTTGATGAAGATGGCCGTGGTGCCCGAGGCGTTCAGCGCACCGGTGATCTTGCGCAGCGCCTGGGACATCAGACGGGCCTGGAGGCCGACGTGGCTGTCGCCCATCTCGCCCTCGATCTCCGCCTTGGGGACGAGCGCGGCGACGGAGTCGATCACCACGACGTCGATCGCGCCGGAGCGGATCAGCATGTCCATGATCTCCAGCGCCTGCTCGCCGGTGTCCGGCTGGGACACCAGCAGGGCGTCGGTGTCCACCCCGAGCTTCTTGGCGTAGTCCGGGTCCAGCGCGTGCTCGGCGTCGATGAACGCCGCGATGCCGCCGGCGCGCTGGGCGTTGGCGACCGCGTGCAGCGCGACCGTCGTCTTCCCGGAGGACTCCGGGCCGTAGATCTCGATGATCCGGCCGCGCGGCAGGCCACCGATGCCCAGCGCGACGTCGAGCGCGATGGACCCGGTGGGGATCACCTCGACGGGGGCGCGGCCCTCGTCGCCGAGGCGCATGATCGAGCCCTTGCCGAACTGGCGGTCGATCTGGCCGAGCGCGGCCTCGAGGGCCTTCTCGCGGTCCTGGGGAGCGGGCATGTCACACCTCGTGTCTGAAGGCAGCGGTCGCTGCGTGTCCTGGGGCTGGTCTGTTCTCGACGGCGACGCTATGCCCGACCACCGACATCCGACCCGAGCCCGCCACCGCATGTGGACGGGCCGTCGTCGTCATCGCCTGTGGTCCACGCTAGCCGAACACCTGTTCGACTGCACCCACCGCGGGCGCGACACGCCGACGGCCGTCCGGGGACGCCGGGGACGCGCCCGTGCCCGGCACGGCGCCGTCGGGACGGGTCGCCCGCCACCGGGTCCGGGCCGTTGCGACCGCCGGGGGCGACCCGGCCGTTGGGCGTCCGGCTCAGCGCCGCGGCGGCGCCGGCCGGCGGTGGTCGGTGCCCCACCGCTGCTGCTCGGGCACGTCCATCGCGTCGCACAGCACGTGCCACACCGTCCGCGGCTCCACGCCGTCCTCCAGGGCCTGCCACGCGGTCCGGTCGCCGAGCTCGCCGAGCACCTGGTCGGCGGCGAGGGTGCGCCCGTACCGCTCCCCGAACACCTCGTCGACCAGCTGCCAGAACTCGCGGTTGCGCATGGGAGGAGCCTGACACGCCCGCGTGGGGGCGCATGTCAGTGGCTGCGGACACAATGGCCCGGTGAGCAGACCCGGCAGCCCGACACCGCCCCCCGGCGGTGACGCGGACCCGCTGCGGCTGTTCTCGCCGGCGACGAGGGACTGGTTCACCGGGGCCTTCGCGGCCCCCACCACGGCCCAGGCCGGCGCGTGGGACGCCGTCGGCTCCGGCCGGAACGCCCTCGTGGTGGCGCCCACCGGCTCGGGCAAGACCCTCGCGGCGTTCCTGTGGGCGCTGGACGGCCTGCTCTCGCCGCGCGAGGGGGAGCCTGTGCCGCAGACCCCGGTGGAGCGCTGCCGCGTCGTCTACGTCTCCCCGCTGAAGGCGCTGGCCTCCGACGTCGAGCGGAACCTGCGGTCTCCGCTGGTCGGCATCCGCCAGGCGGCCACCCGGCTGGGCGTGCCCGTGCCGGACGTCACGGTCGGCGTCCGCACCGGCGACACCCCGCCGACCGAGCGACGCGCGTTCGCCACCAAGCCACCCGACATCCTCATCACCACGCCCGAGTCGCTGTACCTCGTGCTGACCTCGGCCGCCCGCGTGGGCCTGTCCGGCGTGCGGACCGTGATCCTGGACGAGATCCACGCCGTGGCGGGCACGAAGCGCGGCGCGCACCTGGCCGTCACCCTGGAGCGGCTCGACGCGCTGCTGCCCGCCCCGGCGCAGCGCATCGGCCTGTCCGCGACCGTGCGCCCCGTCGAGGCGGTCGCCTCGTTCCTCGGCGGCGCCCGCACCCAGGCCGACGGGGGGCGCGAGGTCGTCGTGGTCCAGCCCGAGTCCACCAAGCGCATCGAGGTCGACGTCGTGGTCCCCGTCCCGGACCTCTCCGACCTCGCCGGGGCGCCCCTGCCGCCCGGCGCCCGGGTCCCCGAGGGCCCGCCGCTGCCCGCGGGCGAGATCGACCTGACCGGGCCGGCCGCGGGCAACCCGTCACGAGCGTCCATCTGGCCGCACGTGGAGGAGCGGGTCGTCGACCTCGTCGCCGACCACCGCTCCACGCTGGTCTTCACCAACTCCCGCCGCGGCGCCGAACGGCTCACGGCACGGATGAACGAGGTCTGGGCGACCCGGCAGGGCGACGACGTGCCGGACCCCGCGACCCTGCAGGTGGCGGCCGTCCCGGCGCAGTCGGGGACGGCGGTCGGCATCGGCGCCGGGCTGCCGCCGTCGGACGCGTCCGTGCTGGCCCGGGCGCACCACGGGTCCATGAGCCGGGCCGAGCGGACCCGCACCGAGACCGAGCTCAAGGCCGGGCGGCTGCCCGCGGTGGTGGCGACGTCGTCGCTGGAGCTGGGCATCGACATGGGCGCCGTCGACCTGGTCGTCCAGGTCGGCTCGCCGCCGTCGGTCGCCAGCGGCCTGCAGCGCATCGGCCGGGCCGGGCACCAGGTGGGCGCCGTCTCCCGCGGCGTGCTGTTCCCGACGTTCCGCGGCGAGCTGGTGCCGTCGGCGGTCGTGGCCGGACGCATGCGGCTCGGCGAGATCGAGCACCTGGCCGTGCTGCGCAACCCGCTGGACGTCCTGGCCCAGCAGGTGGTCGCCATGGTGGCCGTCGAGGACTGGACCGTGACCGACCTGGCCGAGGTGATCCGGCGGTCGGCGCCGTTCGCCGGCCTCGGCGACGGCGCGCTGCGGGCGGTGCTGGACATGCTGGCCGGCCGCTACCCGAGCGAGGAGTTCGCCGAGCTGCGCGCCCGGATCGTGTGGGACCGGACCCGGGACCTGCTCACAGCCCGTCCCGGTGCGCTGCGGCTGGCGGTCACCAGCGGCGGGACCATCCCGGACCGCGGCCTCTACGGGGTCTTCCTCGCGACGGCGTCGGGCCCGGTGGCGGGGCCCGACGTCCCGGCCGACGACGAGCGCTCGGGCGGCGGCCGGCTGCGCGGCGGCAAGCGGGTCGGCGAGCTCGACGAGGAGATGGTCTACGAGTCCCGCGTCGGGGACACCTTCACGCTCGGCTCGAGCACCTGGCGCATCGAGGACATCACGCCCGACCGGGTGCTGGTCACCCCCGCGCCCGGCATCCCCGGCCGGCTGCCGTTCTGGAAGGGCGACTCCCCCGGCCGGCCGGCGGACCTGGGCCGGGCGATCGGCGCGTGGGTCCGCGACGTCGCCCGGATGTCGCCCGAGACCGCGCGCGCGGAGGTGGAGCGGGCCGGCCTGGACCCGTGGGCCACGGACAACCTGGTGGCGTACCTGCGCGAGCAGGTCGAGGCGACGGGCGTCGTCCCGGACGACCGCACCCTCGTGGTCGAGCGGTTCCGCGACGAGATCGGCGACTGGCGGATCGTCCTGCACTCCCCGTACGGGGCACGCGTCCACGCCCCGTGGGCGCTCGTGATCGGCGCCCGCATGCGCGAGCGGTACGGCGTGGACGCCGCCGCGATGCACGCCGACGACGGCATCGTCCTGCGCCTGCCGGACATGCTGGTCGGGGACGGCAGCACGTCGTGGGACGACTCGGGGCCGGCCGTCGACCCGACCGACCTGCTGATCGACCCCGACGAGGTGGCCGACGCCGTGCGCGAGGAGCTCGGCGGGTCGGCGATGTTCGGGGCGCGGTTCCGGGAGGCGGCCGCCCGGGCGCTGCTGCTGCCGCGACGGCGTCCGGACCGGCGCCAGCCGCTGTGGCAGCAGCGCCAGCGCTCGTCGCAGCTGCTCAGCGTGGCGGCGCAGTACCCGGACTTCCCGATCCTGCTCGAGGCCGTCCGCGAGTGCCTGCAGGACGACTTCGACGTCGAGGCGCTCACCACGCTCATGGCCGACGCCGCCGCGGGCCGGGTCCGCGTCGTCGAGGTCACCACGCCGACGCCGTCGCCGTTCGCGCAGTCCCTGCTGTTCGGCTACACCGCGCAGTTCCTCTACGACGGCGACGCCCCGCTCGCCGAGCGCCGCGCCGCCGCCCTGACCCTGGACCCGACGCTGCTCGCCGAGCTGCTCGGCCAGAGCGGCGCGTCGCAGCTGGCCGACCTGCTCGACCCCGCGGCGGTCGAGCGGACCGAGGCCGAGCTCATGGGCACCGCCCCGGAGCGGCTGGCCCGGCACGCGGAGGACCTCGCCGACGTCCTGCGCCGCCACGGCCCGCTCACCGCCGGCGAGGCCGCCACCCGGACCCGCGAGGACGTCCGGGAGCAGGTCCCGGCCTGGCTCGCCGAGCTCGAGAGCGCCCGGCGGCTCATCCGCGTGCGGCTCGCCGGCGCGGCACCCGCCCCCGACGGCACGGAGCGGACCGACCAGTGGGCCGCGGTGGAGGACGCCGGACGCCTGCGGGACGCGCTCGGGGTGGCGCTGCCGGTCGGCGTCCCGGAGGTCTTCACCGAGATCGTGCCCGACCCGCTCGGCGACCTGGTGCGACGGCACGCCCGGACGCACGGCCCGTTCCCCGCCGCCCAGGTCGCCGCCCGGTTCGGCATCGGTGTGGCGGTGGTGACCGACGTGCTGCGCCGCCTGGAGTCGTCCGGGGTGCTGGTGTCCGGACGGCTGCGCCCCGAGGTGCTCGGGGGCAGCGGCGAGGAGTACTGCGACACCGAGGTGCTGCGCACCCTTCGCCGGCGCTCCCTGGCCGCGCTGCGGGCCGAGGTCGAGCCGGTCGACCAGCGCGCCCTGGGCGTGTTCCTGCCCCGCTGGCAGGGCGTGGGCCGGCTGCGCGGCGTCGAGGGGCTCGCGCGGGCGATCGAGCAGCTCGCGGGCAGCGTCGTGCCGGCGTCCGCGCTGGAGTCGCTGGTGCTGCCGGCCCGGGTCGTGGACTACTCCCCCGCGATGCTGGACGAGCTGACGGCCGCCGGTGAGGTGGTCTGGGCCGGCCACGGCGAGCTCGCCGCGCACGACGGGCAGGTCAGCCTGCACCCCACCACCACGGCGGACCTCACGCTCCCGCCCGTCCCCGGCCTCGAGCCCGGGGGCCCGGTGGACACCCCGGAGCACCACGCCGTCCTGGCCGTGCTGGCCGACGGCGGCGCGTTCTTCCTGCCCGCCGTCGCCGCTCGGGTGGCCGACCACCTGCGGGCCGAGGCGCTGCTCGCCGGCGAGGACCCCGACACGGTGGTGACCCCGAGCCAGAGCCGGCTCGCCGGGGTGGTGTGGGACCTGGTGTGGGCCGGTCACCTGACGAACGACGGCCTGACCCCGCTGCGGGCGCGGCTGGCGGCCGGTGGCCCTCGCGGGTCCGGGACGGCGCACCGGGCCAAGGTCGCGGCACCACGGGCCCGCCCGTTCGCGCGCGGGACCCGGCTGGGTCTGCGGCCGGGGCTGGGACGCCCGACGTCCGCGGCGGCCGGCGGGTCCGGCGGGTCCGGCATGTCCGGCATGGTGTCGATCGCGGGCAACGAGGCCGGTGGCCGCTGGTCGCTGCTGCCCGCACGCGAGACCGACCCCACCGTGCGCGCGCACGCGCTGGCCGCGCAGCTGCTCGACCGGCACGGCGTCCTGACGCGTGCCGTCGCCCCGGCCGAGGGCATCGCCGGCCAGTTCGGGCTCGTCTACAAGGTGCTCGCCGCGCTCGAGCAGGCCGGCCAGGTCCGCCGCGGCTACTTCGTCGAGCACCTCGGCGGGTCCCAGTTCGCGCTGCCGGGGGCGGTGGACCAGCTGCGCGCGGACGCCAAGGAGGCATCCACCGACGCCGACGACGGTGGCGTGGACCTCGACGGTCCGGCGCTCGGCGGCCGTGCGCCCGGCGTCCCGATCGTGCTCGCCGCCACCGACCCGGCCAACCCCTACGGTGCCGCGCTGGCCTGGCCGACCGTGCCGCCACCGCCCGGCGCGGACGGGCGTGCCGCGTCGGGCGCGCCCGGCCGGCTGCCCGGCGACGCCGCCGCGGCGGCCGTCGCCGCGGGAGCCGCCGGCGACGGGGCACCCGGGACGCCCGTCCCCGCGACCGCCGACGGCGGCCGGCACCGGCCGGGCCGCAAGGCCGGGTCCGTCGTCGTGCTGGTGTCCGGGGCGCTCGTCCTCTACGTCGAGCGCGGAGGTCGGACGGTCCTGTCGTTCACGCACGACCCGGAGCCGCTGACCATCGCCGCCCGAGGGCTCGCCGACGCCGTCCGGGCGGGACGGCTCGGGCGCACCGCGATCCAGCGGGGGAACGGCACCGAGCTCCTCGGGGAGCTGCAGAGCCCGCTCGGGCGCGCGCTGGTCGGCGCCGGGTTCGCCCCGACGCCGCGCGGGCTGCGGCTGCGGAGCGCGTCGTGAGGGGGTGCGCCGGTGCCTGAGGGCGACACCGTGCGTCGCAGCGCGTCGAAGCTCGACCAGGCGCTGACCGGCCGGGTGCTCGAGCGGGCCGAGCTCCGCTGGCCGTCGGCCGTCGGCGTCGACCTCACCGGGCGCACCGTCCTGGCCACGGTGTCCTACGGGAAGCACCTGCTCACCCGGTTCGACGACGGCCGGACGCTGCACACGCACCTGCGCATGGAGGGGTCCTGGGCGATCGCCCGCACCGGCGCCCCGGGGGCCCGTGGCCGCGGGCCGTACATCCGTGCGGTCCTCGGCAACGCCGTCTGGACCGCGCTCGGCGACCGGCTGGGCATGCTCGACGTGGTGGACACCCGCGAGGAGCACACCGTCATCGGCCACCTCGGGCCGGACATCCTCGACGACGCGTTCCCGACCGAGGGCCTGCCGGAGGCGCTGCGGCGCTGGGCGGTGCGCGGGTCCATGCCGGTGGCCGAGGTCCTGCTCGACCAGACCGTGGTGGCGGGGATCGGCACCATCTGGACCGCCGAGCCGCTGTTCCTGCTGCGGCAGTGGCCGTGGACCCCCGCGGACGAGCTCGAGGACCCCGCCGGGCTGCTGCTCGCCATCCGCAAGCTGATGGTCCGCTCCGTGCTGTCGACGAAGCCGCCGGGTCAGACGGTCGACGGCGGGCGTGGCGAGACGAGCTACGTGCACAGCCGGATCGGTCGGCCGTGCCGCCGTTGCGGGACCCCGATCGAGCGCGGCACCGTCCGCAAGCCGCCGCAGGAGCGGCCGGTCTTCTACTGCCCGCGCTGCCAGGCGCCGCGCTGACCGGAGGCCGGACGGTGACGCGCCGGAGAGACGCCCACCAAAGGCCGGACCGTGACCGCCGGAGGGACGCCCACCGACGGCAGGGCACCGACCGTCGAGGACGCCGCCGGTAGGACGCCCACCGGCGAGGACCCCCACCGGCACGGACGCCGACCGCCGAGGACCCCCACCGGCACGGACGCCGACCGCGCGAGGACGCCCACCACCGACGGGCGGACCGAGCACCCACCGGACGCACGAATGCCGCGTCAGCCGGTGGCTGTCGCGGCGTCCCGCAAGAAGAAGGGTGACGACCGAGCGTGCCCGGCCGTCGTGGTGACAATCAGCCCGTCGGGGCCAGCTCGCCTCGTCCGCGCGCCCAGCCGAGCCCGGTGTCGTCGACCGGGCCCACCGACGTCGCGAGGTCGGCCGGGACGGTGTCGGGGATCAGCAGACCCTCGGCGACGGCGACCCGGTCGCTGACCTCACGCAGCACGAGCGACAGCGGGACGGCGAGGGCGTCGCAGATGCTGCCGAGCAGCTCCGACGACGCCTCCTTCTGACCACGCTCCACCTCGCTGAGGTAGCCCAGGGACACCCGGGCGGCCGAGGACACCTCGCGCAGGGTGCGCCCCTGTCGCTGGCGGGCATCCCGCAGCACGTCCCCGATCTCGCGGCGCAGTACCACCATCTGGCGTCCCCCTCCCGAGTCCCGCGCGGTCGTCGACCGCTGCTCCTGCGTAGCCACCTGGGGCGGTCGACCGGCGACCGCCGCGTTCACGCTTCCCCTGCTGGGGAGATTCCTACCGTACCCCGGAGCGACCAACCTGCCCTGCGGAGGCCCGCTCACGGGCCGGATGTTCTGCACACTTCACCCAACGTCACCCTGATGCCGGGTGTTCCCCACCGACGGCTCCAGAAACCACCAGGTTCGTCGCGCAGGCGAGCACGGCGCGGCAGGCACCGGCGCGCACCGCAGCGCGGTCGCCCGGCAGCCGCAGCGACTCCACCCGGACGGCGTCCGGGGTCACGACGGCGACGTGGACCTCACCGGCGCGATGACCGTCCTGGCTGCCCGGTCCCGCGACACCGGTGGTCGCGAGGCCCACCTCGGCCCCGAGCCGCCGGCGCACCCCGCGGGCCATGGCCTCGGCGACGTCGGGGTCGACCGGCCCCCGGGCGGCGAGGAGCGCCCCGTCGACGCCGAGCAGCGAGGCCTTGAGATCCGTCGCGTAGGCGACGACGCCGCCCCGCAGCACCCGGGAGGCACCGGGCACGTCGACGACCTCCGCGGCGACCATGCCGCCGGTCAGGGACTCGGCCACCGCCACCGTCCACCCCCGGTCGGCGAGCGCCCGGACGAGCACGGCGGCCGCGCCCTCCACTCCGTCCGCTGCCGCGCTCTCCGCGTCGGCCGCGCCGTCCGTCCCGAGCCGGGGACCGGGACGCGCAGAGCCGGACGAGGAGTCAGGCACGCCCGGCGTGACGCAGGCCGGCGGCCTGCCGGACGTAGTCGGCGCCGGTCACCAGTGTCACCAGCACCGCGGCGGCCATGGTGGCCACGGCGACGAGTCGCACGATGCCGGGCAGGTGGTCCAGCGGCAGCAGGAACAGCGAGATCGCCACCGCCTGCAGCACGGTCTTGAGCTTGCCGCCGCGCGAGGCCGCGATCACGCCGTAGCGCAGGACGACGAACCGCAGCGCGGTGACACCCAGCTCGCGGGCCAGGATGACGACGGTGACCCACCAGGGCAGCTCGCCCAGCATGGACAGGCCGATGAGGCCGGCCCCGATGAGGGCCTTGTCGGCGATCGGGTCGAGCATCTTGCCCAGGTCGGTGACGAGGTTGTCGCGTCGCGCGAGGTAGCCGTCCAGCCTGTCGGTGCTCGCGGCCAGCACGAAGATCGCCGTGGCGACCAGTCGCCAGGTGACCGACTCGCCGTCGGCGGCGAGGAGCGCGACCACGAAGAACGGGACGAGCGCGATCCGCGCGATCGTCACCGCGTTCGCGACGTTCCAGGGCGAGGGAGGAGCTTCGGTCACCACCCGACCAGCCTAGGGCTCCGGTGCGGCACCGCCCGTCGAGACGCCCCCGGATCGCCGATGGACCGTTTCACCGCCGGTCACACGGAGGTCACCCGCCGACCACCTCCGGGACACCCACCGACACCCACCGACCCGGCGGCGCCGCCCGGGCCGGCGGCCGCACGGACCACCGCACGACCACCGCACGACCGCCTCAGCGACCGCCCCAGCCGGGGCCCTCGTCGGCGTCGGCGTCGTCGTGGTAGTCCTCCGCGACCGGCGGCATCGAGTCGCCGATCACGTCGTCGTCGTCGGCCGCCGGCGGCTCGCCACGCAGCATCGCGAGCGTGCCCGGCAGGTCGTCCGGCTGGACCAGCACCTCGCGGGCCTTGGACCCCTCGGAGGGGCCGACGATCTCGCGGGACTCCAGCAGGTCCATCAGACGCCCGGCCTTGGCGAAGCCGACCCGCAGCTTGCGCTGCAGCATCGAGGTCGACCCGAACTGCGTGGTGACCACGAGCTCGGCGGCCTGCAGCAGCAGGTCCAGGTCGTCGCCGATGTCCTCGTCGACGGCCTTCTTCTCCACCGTCGGGGTGACGTCCTTGCGGTACACCGGCTTGAGCTGGGTCTTGACGTGCTCGACGACGGCGTGGATCTCGCTCTCGGACACCCACGCACCCTGGGTCCGCATGGGCTTGGACGCGCCCATCGGCAGGAACAGGGCGTCACCCTGGCCGATCAGCTTCTCCGCGCCCGGCTGGTCCAGGACGACGCGGGAGTCCGTGAGCGAGGACGTCGCGAACGCCAGGCGCGAGGGCACGTTCGCCTTGATCAGGCCGGTGACCACGTCGACCGAGGGCCGCTGCGTCGCCAGGACGAGGTGGATCCCGGCCGCGCGCGCGAGCTGGGTGATCCGCTGGATGGAGGCCTCGACGTCACGCGGGGCGACCATCATGAGGTCGGCGAGCTCGTCGACGATGACCAGCAGGTACGGGTACGGCGCGATCTTGCGCTCGCTGCCGGGCAGGGGGTGGACCTTGCCCGCGCGCACCGCGACGTTGAAGTCGTCGATGTGCTTGAACCCGAACATCGCCAGGTCGTCGTAGCGCGCCTCCATCTCGCGCACGACCCACTCCAGGGCCTCGGCGGCCTTCTTGGGGTTGGTGATGATCGGCGTGATGAGGTGCGGGATGCCCTCGTAGATCGTCAGCTCGACGCGCTTGGGGTCCACGAGCACCATGCGGACCTCGTCCGGGGTGGAGCGCATGAGGATCGAGACGATCATCGAGTTCACGAAGCTGGACTTGCCCGCACCGGTGGCACCGGCGACGAGCAGGTGCGGCATCTTGGCGAGGTTCGCCACGACGTAGCCGCCCTCGACGTCCTTGCCCACGCCGATGACCATCGGGTGCTCGGTGCGCCGGGCGGCCGACGACCGCAGCACGTCGCCCAGGGAGACGGTCTCGCGGTCGGTGTTGGGGATCTCGATGCCGATCGCCGACTTGCCGGGGATCGGGGACAGGATCCGGACGTCCGCGCTGGCCACCGCGTAGGCGATGTTCTTGCTGAGCGCCGTGACGCGCTCGACCTTGACCGCAGGGCCGAGCTCGACCTCGTAGCGGGTGACCGTCGGGCCGCGCATGAAGCCGGTGACCTGCGCGTCGATCTCGAACTGGTCCAGGACCGTCGTGAGCGCCTCGACGACCCGGTCGTTCGCGGCGGACCGCACCTTGTGCGGGGCACCCTTGGCGAGCACCTCGTCCGACGGCAGCGAGTAGACGACGTCGCCCTCGAGCATGGGCTGCTCGCCGCGCGGCACGCCCGTCGTCGGCGGGGCGGGCAGGTCGCGGGGGTCCGCGTGGCCGACGGCGGCGACGACGGCCGTGGGCGCGGTCGCGGCTGCGTCGGGGGCGTCGGGGGCGACGGCGCGGCTGCCGGGTGTCGTGGCGGCGGGCTCGTCGGCGTCGGCGGCGTCCTCCGGCGGCGCGACGATGGCCGCCCGCTCGAACGCCTCGTCCGCCTCGTACTGCGCCAGCAGGGCGGCGGCCTCCGCGGCCTCGGCCTCCTGCTGCCGCTTGCGCTCGCTGCGGCGCGGGCCGCGCTTGCGGGGCTCCGGCTCCTCGGGCAGCGCGGTGTGGCCGGCGTTGATGACCAGGGGTGCGTCGTCGTCGTCCGCGGCGTCGGGACGCTCGTGGCCGCCGGTGAGCTTGTGGTACGCGCCGGCCAGGCGCGGTCCGATCATGTGCACCGGCGTCGCGGTGATGACCAGCAGGCCGAAGAACGCCAGCATGAGCAGCAGCGGCACCGCCACCCACGGCGTCAGCGCGCTGGCCAGCGGCGTGGCGGTGAGGTAGCCGATGATCCCGCCGGCCTCGCGCAGGGCGGCGAAGCCGTCGGCGGGCGCCGGCAGCCCGGCGGAGAGGTGGACCAGCGCGCACACGGCCACGCCGAGCGCGGCGATCCCGATGGTGACGCGCGAGTTCTCCTGCGCGCGCTCGGGGTGCCGCATGACGCGCACCGCCAGCCCGAGCAGGACCAGCGGGATCACGACGCCGACCCGGCCGAAGGTGCCGGCGACCACGGCGTGGATGACGGTCCCGGCGGTGCCCGCCAGCCCCCACCACTCGCGGGCGGCGACGATCACCGCGAGCGCGAGCAGGGTGAAGCCGATGCCGTCCCGGCGCAGCGCCGGGTCCAGGTCGCGGGCACCGTGCCCGACGCGGCGAGCCGTCCCACCGACCACGTGCGCACATCCCATCCACAGACCGCGGACCATGCGCACGGGCAGCGCCGGGCGCGGCGGCGGCGGGGTCGGGGTCGCCTTGCTGGACCGGCCGGGGGGTCGCGAGGAGCCTCCGCCCGGCGTGCCGCGCGGGGACGAGGCCCGGGGCCGCCCAGCGGCGTCGGACCGGCCGGGAGAGGACGTGCTGGTGGCCATAGTGGCCTCAACGTAGCGGCCCGTCGTGCGGACGCGACCGGCGACACCCCGGCCCGGCACCGTGGCCGCCGTCTCACCCGGCAGCGAGGAGCCCCAGCCCGAGCGTCACGACGGCGGCGGCGAGCACCACGGCTCCCGCCACGAGGAGGGCGATCCAGCGGTTGGGCCGGTCCCGTCCCGCGCCCATGGCCGAGAGGAAGAAGCCCGCGGGCATGAGGATCGCCGCCACGAGCACGCCGGTGCGGGCGAACCAGCCGACGAGCCCGGTCAGGCCGGCGGCCTCGGAGAGCAGCAGGCACACCAGGCCCAGCGTCACCAGGACGCCGGCGTGCGCGTGCCCGGCCCGGTAGAACCGCCGCTGGAAGTCCGTGGCCGGGACCGCGCCGGTGACCACGCGCAGCATGAACGCTCCCCCGGACTCGATCGCCACGACGGTCAGCAGCACCACGCCCGCGGTCGTGCGGGCGGCATCGGTCAGCTCGAGCACGGGGCACCTCGTCCGGTCGGGAAAGTTCTGGAACACTGTTATAGAACACCGTTACCACTGGGCCGGTCAAGCCCTAGACTCCCCGCATGCCACGTCCCCGGGTGCACGACGACGCCCTGCGCACCCGCCTGCTGCAGGAGGCGTCCCGCGTCATCGCGGAGGACGGTCCCGCACGCCTGACCGTGCGGGACGTCGCCGCGCGCGCCGGGACGTCGGCGTCCGCGGTGTACGCGCTGTTCGGAGGTCGCGACGAGCTCGTCGCGGCGGTCGGCGCCGAGGCGTTCCGCCGGTTCGCGGCGCACCTGGGGTCGGCCGGGCGCACGGACGACCCGGTCGCCGACCTGCTCGCGCTCGGGCTCGCCTACCGCACGAGCGCGCTGGCGGACCCGCACTTCTACCGGGTCATGTTCGGCACCGGCGGCGTCGGGGCACGGACGGCGTCGGGCCCGCCGGTGACGGCCCGGCCGACGTACGTGGCGCTGCGCGACGCCGTCGCGCGCGTGCTCCGGGACGGCGGCGCCCCGGACGCCGCGGCCGACGAGGCCGCGGCGGCACCGGCCCTCGCGCTGTGGGGACTGGCCCACGGGCTCGTCGAGCTCGAGCTCGGCGGGCTGCTGCCGGGCTCACCGGACGAGCGCGCGCAGCGCTACGAGGCGGCGCTCCGGGCCGTCGGGGCCGGCGTCCTGGCGCCGTCCTGACCGTACAGGTCAGGCCTCGACGACCACCGGCATGATCATCGGCCGTCGCCGCAGCCGGGTGTTGACCCACCGCCCGACGACGCGGCGCACGACCTGCTGCAGCTGGTGGGTGTCCGCGCCGCCGCCGTGGGCGGCCTCCTCGAGCGTCGTGGTGATCTGCGGGAGGATGTCCTCGAACACCGCGTCGTCCTCCGCGAATCCGCGGGCCTGGATGTGCGGGCCGGCGAGGACCTTGCCGCTGGTGGAGTCCACCACCACGAAGATCGAGATGAACCCCTCCTCGCCCAGGATGCGGCGGTCCTTGAGCTCCGCGTCGGTGATCGCGCCGACGCTGGAGCCGTCGACGTACACGTAGCCGCACGGCACGGCACCGACCACCCGGGCACGGCCGTCGACGAGGTCGACCACGACGCCGTCCTCGGCCAGCACGACGTTCTCCGCCGGCACGCCGGTCTGCACCGCGAGCGCGGCGTTGGCGACGAGGTGCCGGACCTCCCCGTGCACCGGCATGACGTTGCGGGGCCGCAGCACGTTGTAGCAGTAGAGGAGCTCGCCGGCGGAGGCGTGCCCGGACACGTGCACCTTGGCGTTGCCCCCGTGCACGACCCGCGCACCCAACCGGGTCAGCCCGTTGATCACCCGGTAGACGGCGTTCTCGTTCCCGGGGATGAGCGAGGACGCCAGGATCACCGTGTCCCCCGGGCCGACCGAGATCCGGTGGTCCTGGTTGGCGATCCGCGACAGCGCCGCCATCGGCTCGCCCTGCGACCCGGTGCACATGAGCACGACCTGGTCGTCGGGCAGGTCACCGATCGCCTTGGCGTCCACGAGGATGCCGTCGGGCACGGTCAGGTAGCCCAGGTCCGCGGCGATCGTCATGTTCCGCACCATGGAGCGGCCGACCAGGGCGACCCTGCGGTCGTGCGCCGCGGCGGCGTCCAGGACCTGCTGGACGCGGTGCACGTGCGAGGCGAACGACGCGACCACGATCCGCCGGGTCGCCGCGGCGAACACCGCGTCCAGGACCGGGCCGATCTCGCGCTCGTGGCTGGTGAACCCGGGCACCTCGGCGTTGGTGGAGTCGACCATGAACAGGTCGACGCCGGCCTCGCCGAGCCGCGCGAACGCGCGCAGGTCCGTGATGCGCCCGTCCAGGGGCAGCTGGTCCATCTTGAAGTCGCCGGTGTGCAGGACCGTCCCGGCACCGGTCCGGACGGCGACCGCGAGCGCGTCCGGGATGGAGTGGTTCACGGCGACGAACTCGCACTCGAACGGCCCCAGCTGCTCGGTCTGCCCCTCCTTGACCGCCAGCGTGAGCGGGGCGATGCGGTGCTCGCGCAGCTTGGCCTCGACGAACGCCAGCGTGAGCTGCGAGCCGACCAGCGGGATGTCCCGCCTCAGGCGCAGCAGGTACGGGACCGCGCCGATGTGATCCTCGTGCCCGTGGGTCAGCACGATCGCCTCGATGTCGTCGAGGCGGTCGGCGATGTAGTCGAAGTCCGGCAGGATCAGGTCGACGCCGGGCTGGTGGTCCTCCGGGAACAGCACGCCGCAGTCGATGACGAGCAGGCGACCGGCGTGCTCGAGCACCGCCATGTTGCGCCCGATCTCGCCGAGCCCACCCAGCGCCACGACGCGCAGCGCGCCGTCGGCGAGGGCGGGCGGCAGCCCGAGGTCGGTCAGGTGCGGCTGGGTGGGCTGGGACATGGGGCTCCGGTGCTGGGACGGCGGATCGGTGCGGTGCGGGTGCGGGTGCGGGTGCCGGGCGGTCGTGCGGTGCGGTCGCGGGTCCGGCAGCCGGGGTGGGCCCGGTCAGGCGGCGTCGAGCAGGCCCGCAGCGGTCATCGCGGCGCGCACGACGGCGACCTCGTCCTCGTCCGCGGTGGCCTGCGGCAGGCGCATCGTGCGGTGCGGGATGAGGCCGAGGAGCTCCAGGGCCACCTTGGAGCGCAGCGCCCCGTTGCCCGAGCCGCAGACGAGGTCGATCGCCGGCAGCATCCCGACCATGACCGCCCGCGCGCGCACGAGGTCGCCCGCGTCGACGGCCGCCACCAGGGCGGCCAGGTCGTCGCCCACGAGGTGGCCGGCCATGCTGACCACGCCCGCGGCGCCGTGGGCGAGGAACGCCAGGTTGAGCGGGTCGTCCCCGGAGTAGAAGGCCAGCCCGGTGCGCTGCATCGTGCGCAGCGCGGCGAAGACGTCCCCGGTGGCGTCCTTCACCGCGACGACGCGGTCGTGCGCGGCGAGCCGGTCGAACGTCTCGGGGGCGTAGCGCACGACCGTCCGGCCGGGGACGTCGTAGAGCATCACCGGCAGGTCGGTGGCGTCCGCGACGGCGACGGTGTGCTGGACGATGCCCCTCTGCGAGGGCCGGGAGTAGTACGGGGTGACGACGAGCAGCCCGTGCGCACCCGCCTCGGCGGCCTGCTCGGCCATCCGCACGGCGTGCTTGGTGTCGTTGGACCCGGCGCCGGACACCACGACCGCCCGGTCCCCCACGGCCTCGACGACCGCGGCGACGAGGTCGACCTTCTCCGGGGCGTGCGTGGTGGGCGACTCGCCGGTGGTGCCGTTGAGCACCAGGCCGTCGTGCCCGTGGTCGACGAGGTGCCGGGCGAGGCGGGCGGCCGCCTCGAGGTCGACGTCTCCGGCGGGGTCCATCGGCGTGACCATGGCGGTCAGCACCGCGCCGAACGGCCGGGCCGGGGTCGTGGGGGCAGGCATGGGCCGAATCTACCGTCCCGGCCCGGTGCGGCCGGCGTCCGTCCGGGGCCGCGCGGGCGGTGCGGGGGCGTCGGCGGCAGGGATGCGGGGTGCCGGGTCGCCGGTCCGCAGGTACCGGACGAAGCGGTACCGCGGGCCGGTGCGCGACCGGCGCCACTCGGACGGGGCGCCGGCGTCCGCCGTCCACACGGCCGGGTCGACGGCCGGGGCGAACGCGTCGCCGGGGACGTCGAGGTCGATCTCGGTCACCTCCAGCCGGTCGGCGCGGTCCACCAGCAGGGCGTACACCTGCGCCCCGCCGATCACCCAGGCGTCCCGGCCCGCCAGGGCGGCCTCGGCGTCCGCCAGGTCCCTGACGACGACGGCGCCCGGGGCGGCCCACCCCGGCGTCCGGGTCAGCACGAGGTTGTCGCGCCCGGGCAGCGGGCGGAAGCGGTCCGGGAGCGAGTCCCAGGTGGCCCGCCCCATGAGCACCGGGTGCTCGCGCGTGACCTCGCGGAAGTGGGCCAGGTCCTCCGGCACGTGCCAGGGCATCGCGCCGTCGTGCCCGATGACCCCGCCCCGTGCCTGCGCCCAGACCAGCCCGAGGGTCACACCGCGACCGGCGCCTTGATCGCGGGGTGGTGCTGGTACCCCACGACCTGGACGTCCTCGAACGTGTAGTCGAACAGCGACGGCGCGGGCCGCAGCTCCAGGCGCGGCAGCGGGTACGGCTCGCGGCGCAGCTGCTCGGTCACCTGCTCGACGTGGTTGTCGTAGATGTGGCAGTCGCCACCGGTCCAGACGAAGTCGCCGACCTCCAGGCCGACCTGCTGGGCGACCATGTGGGTCAGCAGCGCGTAGCTGGCGATGTTGAACGGCACCCCGAGGAACAGGTCGGCGCTGCGCTGGTAGAGCTGGCACGAGAGCCGCCCGTCGGCGACATAGAACTGGAAGAACGCGTGGCACGGCGCGAGCGCCATGGCGTCGAGCTCGGCGACGTTCCACGCCGAGACGATGATCCGGCGGGAGTCGGGGTCGGTCCGCAGCTGGTCCAGCACGCGCGTGATCTGGTCGACGTGCCCGCCGTCGGGCGTCGGCCACGAGCGCCACTGGACGCCGTAGACCGGGCCGAGCTCGCCGTCGGGCGCCGCCCACTCGTCCCAGATCGTCACGCCCTGCTCGCGCAGCCAGCCGACGTTGGAGTCCCCCCGCAGGAACCACAGCAGCTCGTACACGATGGACTTCAGGTGCACACGCTTCGTGGTGACCAGCGGGAAGCCCTCGCGCAGGTCGAACCGCATCTGGTGGCCGAACACGCTGCGCGTCCCGGTCCCGGTCCGGTCCGCCTTGGGCGTCCCGTGCTCGAGCACGTGGCGCAGCAGGTCCTCGTACGGGGTGGGGACGGGCATGGCGGCCATCCTAGGCGTCGCGTCGCCCCGTCGGGCCGCTCGCCCACGGCGCCGGAGGGGCCCGCACGCGTCCCCCGGACCGCGGCTAGGGTGGCCCGCGTGCCCGGCCGCCCCGCCCCCTCCCGGACGCCGGAGCAGCGCGCCGCCGTCCGCCAGGCGGTCAGCGTCGCGGTGCCGACCGGCCTGTACGGCGTGTCCTTCGGGGCGCTGTCCGTGGCCGCCGGCCTCGACGTCCTGCAGACCATGGCGCTCAGCCTGCTGATGTTCTCCGGCGGGTCCCAGTTCGCGTTCGTCGGCGTGGTCGGTTCCGGGGGCGCGCCGCTCGCGGCGGTCGCGACGGCGGGCCTGCTCGGCGCCCGCAACGGCCTGTACGGCGTCCAGGTGGCGCCGCTGCTCCGCGCTCGAGGCTGGCGCCGTCCCCTCGCCGCCCAGCTGACCATCGACGAGTCGACCGCCGTGGGCACCGCCCAGCCGACGACGGCGGCCATCCGCACCGGGTTCTGGTGGACCGGTGTCGGCGTCTTCCTGCTGTGGAACACGTTCACACTGGTCGGCGCCGTGCTGGGCGACGCCCTCGGTGACCCGACCCGGTACGGCCTGGACGCGGCGGCGGCTGCGGCGTTCCTCGCCCTGCTGTGGCCCCGGCTGGCGGGCCGGCTCGCGCAGGCGACCGCGGCGGCGGCGATCGTCGTGGCGCTCGCCCTGACGCCGTTCGTCCCGGCCGGGATCCCGGTGCTCGCGGCCGCCGTCGTCGCGGTCGTGCTCGGCTGGACCGCCGGCGCGCGGCCGGCCGCGGACGGCCCCGGGGTGGGTGGCCGGTGAGCCCGGACGCGATGACGTGGCTGGCGATCCTCGCGGCGTCGGCGGTCTGCTTCGCCATCAAGCTGCTCGGGCACCTCGTGCCCGAGCACTGGCTCGCCGAGCCCCGGGTGGCCCGGACGGCGTCCCTGGTCACGGTCGGCCTCCTCGCTGCCCTGGTCGGGGTGCAGACCGTGACGACCGGGCAGCACGTGACCCTCGACGCCCGCCTGCCCGCGCTGGCCGTGGCGGCGGTCGCCCTCGCGCTGCGCGCCCCGTTCGTGGTCGTCGTCGGGCTCGCCGCGGCCACCGCCGCGGGGCTCCGGGCGCTCGCGGGCTGACCGGCGGATAGCCTGCGCTGACGTCCTCCGCGGGCCGCGCCCCGCTGGTGGGACCGCCGCGTCGTCCGTCCCGCCCGCCCCGACCTCCGTCCCCGTCCCGCCCCGTTCCCCACCCGCCCCGTTCCCCACCCGTCCCGCCCAGGAGCCGCTCGTGCGTCCGACCCCCTGCCGCCTGCCGGGCCTCCGGGCCGCGGCCCCCGCCGACCGCAGCCCGCGCTGATGGCGCTGTTCCGCGAGCAGGCGGACGTCTCCGTGCGCCCCGCCGTCCCCGGCGACGAGGTGGCGATCACCGACGTCCAGCTCGCCGCGTGGCGCGCGACCCACGCCGACGTGGTCGGCGCCGAGGTCCTGGCCGGCCTGGACCCGAGCGCCCTGCACGAGCGCTGGCGCGCCGCGATCGTCCGGCCGCCCACGCCCGAGCACCGCGTGCTCACCGCGTGCGAGGGGGCGACGGTCGTCGGCTTCGCCGCCGTCGCCCCGCTCCCGGCCGCCCCCGGGCCCCCGCCGGCCGGCCCGGGTGGTGAGCTCGTGGCCCTGGAGGTCGCCCCCGGGTCGCGTCGCACCGGGCACGCGTCCCGGCTGCTCGCGGCGGTCGTGGACGGGCTGCGCCAGGACGGTGGGGAGCACCTCGTGGCCTGGGTGCTCGACGGCGACACCGCCCGCGGCCAGTTCCTGCGCTCCGCGGGGCTGGGGCCGGACGGCGCCGTCCGGCAGCTGGCGACCGGCATGGTGGTCGACCGGTCGGCCCCCGACGGCTCGCCCGCCGTCGAGCGGACCGTCTCCGAGCACCGCTGGTCCGCCGCGATCTGACGGCGCCCGGGCCCGCTCCGGGCCGTCGTCGTCCGGCGAGGTCGCCCGGCTCCTGCGATGGGACGCTCAGGACATGACCGCGTCGGACGACCCCGACCCTCGACGGGCCACCGTCTTCGGGCGGCACGCCGAGGACTACGACCGCTGGCGACCCGGGTACCCGGACGCTGCGGTGGACTGGATGCTCCCGGCCGGCGCACGCGAGGTCGCCGATGTCGGAGCGGGCACCGGGAAGCTGACCGGCGCGCTGCTGGCGCGGGGCCTGCACGTGGACGCCGTCGAGCCCGACCCGGACATGCTCGCCGTGCTCCGGCGCCGGCACCCCGCCGCGCACGCGCACCTCGCCGGCGCGCAGGCCCTGCCGCTGGCGGACGCCGGCGTCGACGCGGTCCTCGTCGCCTCGGCGTGGCACTGGTTCCCCGCCGGGCAGGCGGTGGCCGAGGTCCGGCGCGTGCTGCCGCCCGGCGGCCGGCTCGCGGTCGCCTGGAACGGACCCACCCCGACGGTCGGCGGCTGGACGTCCGAGCTCGCCGCGCTCGACCCGGACCGTGGCCGGAAGGACTGGACGGGGCGGCTCCGCGCGACGGGTCTGCCCCCGGACGAGCTGGAGGAGGCACGCGTCCCGTGGACGTGGGACGTGTCGGCGGACGACGTCCGCGGCACCCTGGCCACCCACTCGGCACTCACCCTGATGGACGCCGACGACCGCGAGCGGCTCCTCGACGCCGCGCACGGGATCGTCGCCGCGGCGTGCGCCGCAGCCGGGACGGCGACCGTCCCATGGCCGCAGACCTGCGTGTGCGTGCGCTGGACACCGGACCGTCGCACCACCTGAGGCCTCCCGGCCCGGGGCTCGAGGTCCGGGGCTCGGTTCGTCGGGCTCAGACCCCGCGGTGCCCGTCACGGCGCAGCTTCGCCGCCAGCCGGAGCGACGCGCGGGCCCGGCGACGGTCCCCCGCCGCGTCGTAGGCGAAGCCCAGCCGGTACCGCGCCGCCCAGTCCCCCGGGTGCGCCTCGGCGTCGAGCCGGGCCGTCTCGAACGCCTCGCGTGCCGCAGCCCGGTCGATGCGTCCGCTCGGTGACCGGGGCAGCTCGTCGACGGGCAGCTGCCCGGCCGCGGCGAGCTCGTCGGCCATGCGCTGCACGGCGACCGCGAGCACCCACTCGCGGGCGACCAGCGCCACCGCCAGCAGCGGCAGGACGAGCACGCCCAGCCCGAGCACGACCCCGACCGGCTCGCCGGTGCGGATCAGCGCGACGCCGCGGGACGCCACCACGACGACGTAGATGGTCAGCAGCGCGGTCAGCGCCACCGCACCCAGGACCGACCGGATCCGCACGGCCGCCTCAGCCCAGCCCGAGCAGGTGCTCGAGCCCCACGGTCAGCCCGGGCCGGGACGCCGCCTGCCGCACCGCCAGCAGGACGCCCGGCATGAACGACGTCCGGTCGAACGAGTCGTGCCGGACGGTCAGCTGCTCGCCGGGGTTGCCGAGCAGGATCTCCTCGTGCGCGACCAGGCCCCGCAGCCGGACGCTGTGCACCCGCACGCCGTCGACGTCGGCCCCGCGTGCACCCTCCAGGCCCGAGGCGGTGGCGTCCGGCATCACGCCCAGCCCGGCGGCCGCCCGTGCCCCGGCGATCGCCGCCGCGGTGTGCCGAGCCGTGCCGGACGGGGCGTCCACCTTGTCCGGGTGGTGCAGCTCGACCACCTCGGCGGACTCGAACCACCGCGCGGCCTGGGCCGCGAACGACATCGCGAGCACGGCCCCGAGCGCGAAGTTGGGGGCGACGAGCACGGACACCCCGGGGGCTCCGTCGAGGTGCTCACGGACCCGGTCCAGCGACTCACCGGTCCAGCCGGTCGCGCCGACGACGGCGTGCACACCCGCGTCGACGAGCGCGTGCACGTTGGCCTCGGTGACGCCGGGGACCGTGAAGTCGACCGCGACCGAGGCGCCGGCCGCGACGGCGTCGGACACGGCATCCGTTCGGTGCAGCGCCGCGACCAGCTCCAGGTCGGCGGCACCCCGCACGGCGTCGCACACCGCGGCGCCCATCCGCCCACCGGCTCCGAGGACGGCCACCCGGGTCTGCTCGCTCACGGGACGCAACCCTAACCGTCCGGGCCCACGCCGCCCCCCGCGCCGCCGCCGCACCGGCTCAGCGCGACCCGACCCGCCCACCGCACGCGGGAGGGGCGGTGCCCACCACCGGTCGGCGGGCACCGCCCCTCGGGCAGTTCGGGTGGTGCGGTCAGTCGCCGAACGGGCCCACGAGCACGCACGACCGCGGCAGCGCCGCCAGCTCACCGGCCAGCTCGCGGACCTCCTCGGCGGTGACCGCCCGGATCCGCTCCAGCGACTCGTCCAGGCCGAGGAGCTCGCCGTGCACCAGCTCGGACTTGCCGAGCCGGCCCATTCGCGAGCCGGTGTCCTCCATGCCGAGCACGAGCCCGCCGGACAGCTGGCCGATGCTGCGCTCCAGCTCGCCGGGCATCAGCCCGTCCTGCGCGAGGCGGTCCCACTCCTGCTCCAGCAGCCGGGTGACCTCGTCGACCTTGGCCGGGGTGCACCCGGCGTACAGGCCGAACACGCCGGTGTCCGCATGACCGGAGGAGAAGGAGTACGTCGAGTACGCCAGCCCGCGCTTCTCGCGGATCTCCTGGAACAGGCGCGAGGACATGCCGCCGCCGAGCGCCGCGTTGAGCACCGAGAGCACGAAGCGCCGCGGGTCGGTGGCGGTCAGGCTGGCACCGCCGATGATGACGTTCGCCTGCTCGGTGGACCGCCGGACGGTCAGCTCCGTCCCGGCGGACGGCGCCAGGACCTCGCCGGGCCCGTCGTCGCCGCGCCGCCCGAGCGGCGCAGCCGGGGACGAGGTGTCCCAGCCGCCGTCCTCCAGCGCCCGCAGCACCTGCGCGCACAGGGTGTCGTGGTCGACGCCGCCCGCGGCGGTGACCACGAGCGTGCGCGGGCCGTAGTGCTCGCGGTAGTGCTGCCAGACGGCGTCGCGCGGCACCGCGAGGATGGTCTCCGGGGTGCCGCCGATCGGCCGGCCCAGCGGGTGGGCGCCGAGGACGGCGGCGGCGAAGTGCTCGTGCGCGACGTCCGACGGGTCGTCGTCGTTCATCGCGAGCTCTTCGAGGATGACGCCGCGCTCGGTCTCGAGCTCGTCCGCGTCCAGGCGGGCGGAGGTCACCATGTCGGTGATGACGTCGACCGCCATCGGCAGGTCGTCGTCGAGCACCCGCGCGTAGTAGCAGGTGTGCTCCTTGCCGGTGGCCGCGTTGGCCTCGCCGCCGACGGCGTCGAACGCCTCGGCGATGTCCATCGCGGAGCGGCGGTCGGTGCCCTTGAACAGCAGGTGCTCGAGGAAGTGGGTGGAGCCGTGGTGGCCGTCGCGCTCGTCGCGCGAGCCGACCCCCACCCAGGCACCGACCGTGGCCGACCGCAACCCGGGCATGCGCTCGGTGAGCACCCGCACCCCGCCGGGCAGGACGGACCGACGCACGAGGGCGTCGCCGTCCTGCCCGGCGCTCAGCTCGCTGCCCGGCTCACCGGGCGGCACGAGCGGAAGGGCGAGCGGCACGTCAGGCGTCGGCGCCGGCCGCGGGAGCCACGGCCGTCTCGGCGTCCACGGACGCGACGCCGTCGCCGGCCTCGCCGCCCTCGGCCGACTCCTCGACCACCGCGTGCAGCGACAGCTTGCCGCGCGGGTCGATCTCGCCGATCTCGACCTGGACCTTCTGGCCCACCCCGAGGACGTCCTCGACGTTCTCCACGCGCTTGCCGCCGACGAGCTTGCGGATCTGCGAGATGTGCAGCAGACCGTCCTTGCCCGGGGAGAGCGACACGAACGCGCCGAAGGTCGTGGTCTTGACCACGGTGCCGACGAAGCGCTCGCCCACCTCGGGCATGTGCGGGTTGGCGATCGCGTTGATCGCCGCCCGCGCGGCCTCCGCCGACGGACCGTCGGTGGCGCCGATGTAGACCGTGCCGTCGTCCTCGATCGAGATGTCGGCGCCGGTCTCCTCCTGGATCTGGTTGATCATCTTGCCCTTCGGCCCGATGACCTCGCCGATCTTGTCGACCGGGACCTTCACCGCGATGACCCGCGGGGCGTTCGGCGACATCTCGTCCGGGACGTCGATCGCCTCGGCCATGACGTCCAGGATCGCCAGGCGCGCGTCGCGTGCCTGGGTCAGCGCGCCGGCCAGGACCGACGCCGGGATGCCGTCGAGCTTGGTGTCGAGCTGGATGGCGGTGACGAACTGGCGCGTCCCGGCGACCTTGAAGTCCATGTCACCGAACGCGTCCTCGGCACCGAGGATGTCGGTCAGCGCGGCGTACCGCGGCTCGCCGTCCACCTCGTCGGAGATGAGGCCCATCGCGATGCCCGCGACCGGAGCGCGCAGCGGCACACCGGCGTTGAGCAGCGACAGGGTGGACGCGCAGACCGAGCCCATGGAGGTGGACCCGTTGGAGCCCAGCGCCTCGGAGACCTGACGGATCGCGTACGGGAACTCCTCGCGGCTGGGCAGCACCGGCATCAGGGCACGCTCGGCGAGCGCGCCGTGGCCGATCTCGCGGCGCTTGGGCGAGCCCACGCGACCGGTCTCCCCGGTGGAGTACGGCGGGAAGTTGTAGTTGTGCATGTAGCGCTTGCGCGTCTCGGGCGCCAGGGTGTCGAGCTGCTGCTCCATGCGGAGCATGTTCAGCGTCGTGACGCCCAGGATCTGGGTCTCGCCGCGCTCGAACAGCGCCGACCCGTGCACCCGCGGCAGGACCTCGACCTCGGCGGACAGGGTGCGGATGTCCGCGAGCCCCCGGCCGTCGATGCGGACGCCGTCGGTCAGCACGCGCTGGCGGATGAGCTGCTTCTGCACGCTGCGGAAGGCGGCGGACAGCTCCTTCTCGCGGCCCTCGAACTGGCCCGCGAGCTGCTCGACGACGGTGGCCTTGATCTCGTCGATCCGGCCCTCGCGCTCCTGCTTGCCCGCGATGGTCAGCGCACCGCGCAGGTCCGCGCCGACGGCGACGGACTCCACGGCGGCGAGGGCGTCGTCCTGGTAGTCCAGGAAGCGCGGGAAGTCCTGCACCGGCTTGGCGGCACGGCGGGCGAGGTCGGCCTGCGCCTCGCACAGCGCCCGCAGGAACGGCTTCGCGGCCTCGAGGCCCTCGGCCACGACGGCCTCGGTCGGCGCGGTCGCACCCTCGGAGATGAGGTGCCAGGAGCCCTCGGTGGCCTCGGCCTCGACCATCATGATCGCGACGTCGTCACCGACGACCCGGCCGGCGACGACCATGTCGAAGACGGCGCGCTCCTTGTCGGAGTACTTGGGGAACGCGACCCACTGGCCGTCGACCAGGGCGATGCGCACACCGGCGATCGGGCCGGTGAACGGCAGGCCGGACAGCTGGGTGGACAGCGACGCCGCGTTGATCGCCAGCGTGTCGTACGCGTCGTCCGGGTGCAGGGCCATGACGGTGATGACGACCTGGACCTCGTTGCGCAGCCCCTTGGCGAAGGTGGGGCGCAGCGGGCGGTCGATCAGGCGGCAGGCCAGGATCGCCTCGGTCGAGGGGCGGCCCTCGCGGCGGAAGAACGAGCCGGGGATGCGGCCCGCGGCGTACATGCGCTCCTCGACGTCCACCGTGAGCGGGAAGAAGTCGAACTGGTCCTTCGGGTACTTGCCGGCCGTGGTGGCCGACAGCAGCATCGTCTCGCCGTCCAGGTACGCGGCGGCGGAGCCGGCGGCCTGGCGCGCGAGGCGGCCGGTCTCGAAGCGCACCGTGCGCGTGCCGAACCGGCCGTTGTCGATGACGGCTTCGCTGAACTCGATCTCGGGACCCTCCATGGGTGCCCTCCTCTTTCGTGACGGCGCCCCCGCCTCGGCGGTCTTCGATCGAGACCCGCGGAGCTGCTGGTCGTTCGCAGCGCTCCGCGGACCGCTACCGAGGACCGGACGTGGCCGGGCGGCGCGTGGGTGGTTCCTTCGCGGTCGTGCAGGTCCCCCATGCACACCAGCCCGGACCTGCGAGCAGGTCCGGGCTGGGGCGTGAGGGCTAGCGGCGCAGGCCGAGGCGCTCGATCAGGCTCCGGTAGCGGTTGATGTCGACCTTCTGGAGGTAGCCCAGGAGGCGACGGCGCTGGCCGACGAGGAGCAGCAGACCACGACGGCTGTGGTGGTCGTGCTTGTGCTCCTTCAGGTGCTCGGTGAGGTCCTTGATGCGCTGCGTGAGCATCGCGATCTGGACCTCGGGGGAACCGGTGTCGCCCTCGTGCGTGGCGTACTCGGTCATGATGGCCTGCTTGGTGGCTGCGTCGAGGGGCACGGCTCTCCTTGGTTGGTCTCGCTGCGCGGTGCTCCGGGGCATGTCCACCCGGGCGCTCTGGGTCCGCGGCCGTTCTGACGGCGACCCGAGTTTACCAGCCCGCGACCGGCGCGGTGGCCTGGGCGAGCGCGGCTCGGACGCGCTCCACGTCACCGTCCATCGTCGCGACGAGCTCATCCACCGACTCGAACCGCAGCGTCGCGCGGATGCGGGTGACGAACTCCACCAGCACCTCGCAGTCGTAGAGCTCGAGGTCGTCGCGGTCCAGCACGTACGCCTCGACCCGTCGCTCGGCTCCGTCGAAGGTCGGGTTGGTGCCCACGGAGATCGCCGCCGGCATCCGGCCCGCCTCCTCGCCGTGCGGCACCCCGCGGTGCGCGGGGTCGTCGCGGTGCACCAGCCCCCCGCGCCCGGTGGCGTCGGCCGCCCTGACGGCGTCGACCTCGGGCGTGCACCCGGTGACGCCGGGCAGCGGACGGTGGGTGACCCGCAGCCAACCCGCGTACACCCCGTCGGCCGGGACCATGCCCGCGGACGCCGGCGAGAGGTTCGCGGTCGGGTAACCGAGCTCGCGCCCGCGGGCGTCGCCGCGCACGACGACGCCGCGCATCCGGTGCGGCCGGCCCAGCACCTCGGCCGCCTCCGCGACCCGCCCGGTCGCCAGCAGCTCCCGGGTCCAGGTCGACGACCACCGCCGGTGCAGCGGGTCCGCGACGTGGCGCAGGTGCTCGGCCGCCGCGCGCGCGACGTCGTCCGCCACGCCGTCCGGGGCCGCACCGGGGGCCGGCTCGGGCTCCGACGCCTGGTCCTCGATGACCTCGACCGAGAACCCGTGCCGCCGCCCGAGCTCGGTCATCGTGGCCAGGTCCCCGGCGTTGCCCCACCCGAACCGGACGTCGCGGCCGACGACCACGGTGCGGGCGGCGAGGCCCTGCACGAGGTACCGGACGACGAACTCCTCGGGGGTCTGGCGGGCGAAGTCGAGGGTGTAGTCCAGCAGCAGGACGGCGTCGAGGCCGGTCTCCGCGAGGAGCTCGAGCCGGTCGGTCACCCCGGTGAGCAACGGCGGCGCGGTCTCGGGATGGTGCACCTGGGCCGGGTGCGGCGCGAACGTCACGGCGACGGCGTGCGCGCCGGCGTGGCGGGCGTCGGTCACCATGCGGGTGAGCACGCTGCGGTGGCCCCGGTGGACGCCGTCGAAGTTGCCGAGGGTCACGACGGACGGCCCGAAGCCGGCCGGCACCTGGGCGAGATCGGTCCAGCGGTGCACACGGGCTCCTGTTCTGCGCTCCGCCGGGTCGGCGGTGGTCGTGTCGGGCGCGCCGTCCGGGCCCGGCGCCCGGACCGGGTTGCCGGAGCGGGGCGGGTGCGGATCAGCGGACGCGCCGGGCCCACCGTGCGACGGGCCCGGTCAAGCGTGCCACGGCGTGCGACCCGCGCTCGACCGCAGCCACGGCGCTCGGGGCCCGCGCGCGTCAGGCGGGTGCGAACACGACGACGGGCCGCATCTGCGGCCCCGCCGCGGTGAGCAACGCCACCAGGGTCCCGTCCGGGCCGATGGCCGCGACCGGCTCGCTCGCCGGGGCGGCGTCGCCCGGGGCGATGCGGTGCCCGAACGACAGGGCCCGCGCCTCGTCGGCCGTCAGCTCGCGGACGGGGAAGGTCGCGCGGGCGGCGTCGGCGAGGGACGTGACCTCCAGCGGGACGTCGGCCGGCCACGCCTCGAGGTCCTCCAGCGTGCGCGCCCCCGCCAGCGCGTACCCGCCCACCCGCGTGCGGCGCAGCGCGGTCAGATGCCCCCCGACGCCCAGGTCCGCGCCGAGGTCCCGCGCCAGCGCCCGGACGTACGTGCCGGACGAGCAGACGACCGTCACGTCCACGTCGAGTGCGGCGGGCGCGCCGTCGCCGGCGGGCACGGGTCGCACGTCGTGCACCGTGAGCTCCGACACGGTCACCGTGCGGGCCGCGAGGGCGACGTCCTGCCCGGCGCGGACCAGGGCGTACGCCCGCTGCCCGTCGACCTTGATCGCGCTGACCGAGCTGGGCACCTGCTGGATCCGGCCGGTGAGGCGCTCCACGCCCGCGCGCAGGGCCTCGGCGGTGACCGCGGTGGCGTCCGTGCGGGCGACCGTCTCCCCCTCGGCGTCGTCGGTCGTCGTCGCGACCCCCAGGCGGATCGTGGCGGTGTACTCCTTGTCGGCTCCGACGACGTAGGTCAGCAGCCGTGTGGCGCGGCCGACGCCGATGACCAGCACGCCGGTCGCCATCGGGTCCAGGGTCCCGGCATGGCCGACCTTGCGCGTGCCCGCCAGCCGGCGCAGGCGCGCGACGACGTCGTGGCTGGTCCAGCCGGCGGGCTTGTCGACGACGACGACGCCGTCGGCCGCTGTGGGGCGTCGCTCGGGGCGGGGCTGCCCCTCGACGCGCCGACGGTCGCGCGGGGCCCCGGGTGCGGACGGCGGTCGGGCGGGCGGGTCGTCCATGGGGTGGAGGGTATCCGCGACGTGGGCGGGGTCCGCGACGCCGGTCGCCCGGTGCCGGCACGACGACACCTGTCGTGCCGGCACCACGGGGCCCGGGGCGCCGCCACGACGGGGCCCGGGCGGGTCTCCCGCCCGGGCCCGGTGGTGGCGCCTCAGGCGCCGGGCTCGTCCTCGTCCGAGTCGGGACGGCGGTACGGGTCCGCCTCGCCGGCGTGCGTCGCGCGGGCCGCCAGCGCGGCGACCTCGGCGTCGCGCCGGGCCGCCTCCTGCAGCGCCGCGTCCAGCTGCGCGGCGGTCTCCGGGACCGCGTCGAGGAAGAAGTCGAGCGACGGCGTCAGCCGGATGCCGGTCTGCCGGCCGACCTCCGTGCGGAGCATGCCCTTGGCGCTCTCCAGCGCGGCCGCGGTGCCGGCGCGTGCCTCGTCGTCGCCGAACACGGTGTAGAAGACCGACGCGTGCTGCAGGTCACCGGTCACCCGGACGTCCGTCACCGTGACGAAGCCCAGCCGGGGGTCCTTGACCCGCGTGTCGAGCTGCTGGGCGATGATCTGCTTGATCCGGTCGGACAGCTTCCGGGCGCGTGCGGGGTCAGCCATGGTCGTTCCTCCTTGTGCTCCCGCCGACCGTAAGGCGTGGCGGGACGGGACGCGCGGCGCGGGTGACGCGCGCGTGCGTGCATGGTGCGGACGGCGAACGGGGCCGGGTGCGCACGTGCGCCCCGACCCCGTTCGCCCGTCGGCCGCGCGCCCCACCCGCGGGCGCGGCCGACCTCACTGCTTGCGTGCTCAGCCGCGGGGCTTGACCCGCATCTCGAACGTCTCGATGACGTCGCCGATCTCGACGTTGTTGAACGAGCCGAGACCGATACCGCACTCGTAGCCGTCGCGGACCTCGGTGGCGTCGTCCTTGAACCGCTTGAGCGACTCGACCGTGAGGTTGTCCCCGACCACGACGCCGCCCCGCAGGACGCGCGCCTTGGAGTTGCGGACGATCGACCCGGACCGCACCAGCGAACCGGCGATGTTGCCGAACTTGGAGGAGCGGAACACCTCGCGCACCTCGGCGGTGCCGAGCTGGGCCTCCTCGTACTCCGGCTTGAGCATGCCCTTGAGGGCCGCCTCGACCTCGTCGATCGCCTGGTAGATGACCGAGTAGAACCGGACGTCCACCCCCTCGCGCTCGGCGAGGGCCTCGACGCGCTCCGCGTACTTGACGTTGAACCCGATGATGATCGCGTTGTCGACCGTCGCCAGGTTGACGTCGTTCTGCGTGATCGCACCGACGCCGCGGTGGATGACCCGCAGGTCCACCTCGTCGCCGACGTCGATCTTGAGCAGGGCGTCCTCCAGCGCCTCGACGGCACCGGACA
Organism: Cellulomonas aerilata; assembly: GCF_007991755.1. GTDB lineage: Bacteria > Actinomycetota > Actinomycetes > Actinomycetales > Cellulomonadaceae > Pengzhenrongella > Pengzhenrongella aerilata. The sequence continues at coordinate 139,131 of NZ_BJYY01000021.1, forward strand.
CGTCGCCCTTGAGGACCAGGTTGAGCGTGTCGACCTTGCCGAGCTGCAGCGCCTGGGTGAAGTCCTCCAGCGAGATGCGCTTGCGACGCTTGGCCAGCAGAGCGGCACGCTCGGCGGCCTCACGACGCTCGGCGATCTGCCGCGCGGTCCGCTCGTCCGGCGCCACCAGGAAGGTGTCGCCGGCGCTCGGGACGGACGCCAGACCCAGGACGAGGACCGGACGCGCCGGACCCGCCTCGGTGACCGTGTTGCCGTGCTCGTCGAACATCGCCCGCACCCGACCGTGCGCCGTGCCGGCCACGATCGCGTCGCCGACGTGCAGCGTCCCGGTCTGGACCAGGACGGTCGCCACAGCACCGCGTCCCTTGTCCAGGTTGGCCTCGACGGCGACGCCGCGGGCGTCCTTGTCGGGGTTGGACCGCAGGTCCAGAGCGGCGTCCGCGGTGAGCAGCACGGCCTCGATGAGGTCGTCGATGCCCATCCGCCGCAGCGCCGAGATGTCGACGAACATCGTGTCGCCGCCGTACTCCTCGGCCACCAGGTTGTACTCGGTGAGCTGCTGGCGGATCTTGGCGGGGTTGGCCCCCTCCTTGTCCACCTTGTTGACCGCGACCACGATCGGGACACCGGCGGCCTGGGCGTGGTTGAGCGCCTCGACCGTCTGCGGCATGACGCCGTCGTCCGCGGCGACCACGAGGATCGCGATGTCGGTGACCTGGGCACCACGGGCACGCATGGCGGTGAACGCCTCGTGGCCCGGGGTGTCGATGAAGGTGACCGCGCGGTCGACGCCCTCGTGGGTGGTGTGCACCTGGTAGGCACCGATGTGCTGGGTGATGCCACCGGCCTCACCCGCGACGACGTCGGTCTGCCGGATGGCGTCGAGGAGCTTGGTCTTCCCGTGGTCGACGTGGCCCATGACGGTCACGACCGGCGGACGGGCCACCAGCTGGGAGTCGTCCTCGTCGGCCAGCTCGGCGTCCAGGTCGATGGAGAAGGCCCCGAGCAGCTCGCGGTCCTCCTCCTCGGCCGAGACCATCTCGACGACGTAGCCGAGCTCGGTCGCGAGGGTCCCGAAGGTGTCCTCGTCGAGCGACTGCGTCGCCGTGGCCATCTCACCGAGGTGGAACAGCACGGTGACGAGGCTGGCCGGGTTGGCGTCGATCCGGTCCGCGAAGTCGTTCAGCGAGGAGCCGTGGCGCAGGCGGATGACGGTCGTGCCGTCCCCGCGGGGGACCTGCACGCCACCCAGCGAGGGGGCCTGCATCTGCTCGAACTCCTGGCGCTTCGCCCGCTTGGACTTGCGCCCCCGGACGGGACGACCGCCGGCGCGACCGAACGCACCCTGGGTCGCACCGCGACCGGCGCCACCGGGACGGCCACCGCCACCGGGACGACCGGCGAAGCCGCCGCCACCACCGGGCGCACCGCCGGGACCACCGGGGCCGCCACCGGGACGACCGGCGTACCCGCCACCGCCACCGCCGGGACGACCACCCGGGCCGCCACGACCGGGCGCGGCCGGACGCTCACCGGGACGGCCGACGCCGCTGGCGCTGCGACCGGGCATCATGCCGGGGTTGGGACGCGGGCCACCCGGACGGGGTCCGGCCGGGGGACGCGGGCCGCCGGGACGCTCGCCGGCGCCGGCGGGAGCCGCAGCGCCCGTCGCGGCCGGGTCGGCCGGACGACGGTCGCCGGGACGGGGCATGCCCTGGCTGGGCGCGAACGGGTTGTTGCCCGGACGGGGACCACCCGGACGCGGGCCGGCGCCACCGGCACCGGCACCCGGGCGCGGGTTGGCGCCACGGTCCGCGCCGCCACGGGGCATGCCCTGGCTGGGCGCGAACGGGTTGTTGCCCGGACGCGACGCGGCCGGACGTGCCGGGGCGGGAGCCGCCGGACGCGGGGCGGCCGGACGCGGACCCGGGGTCGTGGGCGCTGCACCCGTGGTGGGGGCAGCACCGGATGCCGGAGCGGCCGGAGCCTGCGCCGCGGGGGCGACGGGAGCCGCCGGTGCCTGCGGGGCAGGGGCCGCCGGGGACGCCGCGGGCGTCTGCGCAGCCGGGGCGACGGGCGCGGCCGGAGCCGGGCGGGTGGGCGCGGCGGTCGGCGCGGGCGCCGGCGTCGCGGGGGCAGCCGGCGCGGGGGCCGGAGCCGGGACCGGGGCGGTGGGCGCGACGGCCTTGGGCGCGGCGGAGCCGTTCCCGTTGCTGCCGCCACCGGCGGGGTACAGGTCGCGCAGCTTGCGCACGACGGGCGGCTCGATGGTCGAGGACGCCGAGCGGACGAACTCCCCGAGCTCGCCCAGCTTGTTCATGATGGTCTTGCTCTCCACACCGAGCTCTTTGGCGAGCTCGTACACGCGGACCTTGGCCACGTCTCTCCCTGTTCTGGTCCGCCCAGGACAGGGTCGGACCGTGGTTAGTGCTGGGTACTCATCGCTGGGTACTCATCGGTCGGTGCTCATCGGGCAGCCATCGGCTCGGTGACCCGCTTCCCATGTCGCAGTGGACGTGCGTTCGACCCGCAGCTCGCCCAGGGGCGGCTCGGCCGTCATGGTCCGGGTGCGGACCCGGACTGTCGTGCTAACCCCGCCACGCCTCGAGATACTCCCCGATCGGGCCGGGGTCCAGCGGTCCCGCATGACGCAGGGACCGCCCGAACGCCCGGCGGCGCTCGGCGAGCTCGAGGCAACGACGGTCGGGGTGCAACCAGGCACCCCTGCCCGGCAGGCTCCGGGCGGCGTCGACCACCAGGGCCGGCTCGAGGGAGCCGCCGCCGGTGACCACCACACGGAGCAGGTCGGACCTGGACCCGGTGCGGCGGCACCCCACGCACGTGCGCACCGGGCCCGTGACGGGCTCGGGGGACGGTGTGCTGGGAGGCCGAGCGCCGGGCTCAGCGGACCTCACTCTACCGCCCCGACCCACCGGCCGTCACCGCTCGCGACCCGCACCACCTGCGCCACCGCCGGCCGGGCCCCCGCCACCGGGCTCCGCGGTGGCCGCATCCGAGCGGATGTCGATCCGCCAGCCGGTGAGCTTGGCCGCCAGCCGCGCGTTCTGCCCCTCCTTGCCGATGGCCAGGGAGAGCTGGAAGTCCGGCACGACGACGCGGGCGGCGCGCGCGGCGGCGTCGACGACCTCCACGGACAGCACCCGCGCCGGGGACAGCGCGTGCGCGACCATCCGGGCCGGGTCGTCGCTGTGGTCGACGATGTCGATCTTCTCCCCGTGCAGCTCGGCCATCACGGCCCGCACGCGGGCGCCCATGGGGCCGATGCACGCACCCTTGGGGTTGAGCCCGGGCACGTTGGCGCGCACGGCCATCTTCGTGCGGTGCCCCGCCTCCCGCGCGATCGCGGTGATCTCCACGGTGCCGTCGGCGACCTCGGGGACCTCCAGCGCGAACAGCTTGCGCACGAGGTTGGGGTGGGTCCGGGAGAGCACGATCGACGGGCCCTTGGGCCCGCGCGTGACCTCGAGCACGTAGGCGCGCAGCCGCTCGCCGTGCACGTACCTCTCCGTCGGCACCTGCTCGTGCGCGGGCAGCACGGCCTCGGTGCCGCCGACGTCCACCAGCACGACCCGGGGGTCCCGGCCCTGCTGGATGACGCCGCCGAGGACCTCGCCCTCCTTGCCGCGGAACGCACCCAGCACCTGGTCGTCCTCGGCGTCGCGCAGCCGCTGGACGATCACCTGGCGCGCGGTCGCCGTGGCGATGCGCCCGAAGCCCTCCGGGGTGTCGTCGTACTCGGGCCCCGGGTCCGCCGCGACGCCGTCCTCGCCGACCACCGGCGGGTCGGTCGCCCACACGGTGACGTGGCCGGTCTTGCGGTCCACCTGCACGCGTGCCTTCTGCCGCGCCCCGGGGGTCCGGTGGTACGCCGAGAGCAGCGCCTGCTCGATCGCGGAGACCAGGACGTCGAGGCTGAGGTCGCGCTCGCGCTCCAGCAGCCGCAGCGTCGTCATGTCGATGTCCATCTCAGCCCTCTTCGTCGGTGTCGTCGTCGTTCGTCACCCGGGAGAGCTCGACCTCGACCGTGCCGCGCGCGACGTCCGCGAGCGCCACGCGGGTCGGCTCGCCCGCGGTGTCACGGCCGGTGGCCTGGTCGACCGGGCCCAGCTCGAGGGTCCCGCCGTCGACGGCGCGCAGCCGGCCGAAGGCCGTGGTGCCGTCCGTGAGGCTCAGGCGCACGAGGCGCGTGCGGGCCCGCTTGAAGTGGCGCAGCTCCGTCAGCGGGCGCGACGTGCCGGGCGTCGACACCTCGAGGGTGTACTCGCCCTCGACGGCGTCCACCTCGTCCAGCCGGGTGCCCACGTCGCGCGAGACGTCGGCCAGCGTGTCCAGGTCGAGGCTCCCGACGGCGTCGTCGTCGAGGTCGATGACGAGCCGCACCACCGACCGCCTGCCGGCCCGTGTCACCACCACGTCCTCGAGCACCAGGCCCGCCGCCCGGACCACCGCCTCGGCTGCCTCGCGGACCCGCTGCGTACCGGCTGGCGCCACCATCGATCTCCCCTGTCGTCTCCAGCGCAACACCGTGCGTGGAACAGACCGTGTGGTGTTGTGCGACCCCAGCCTAACGAGTCCTGCGGGACCGGCCGCATGGCAGGATCGCGGCGATGCCCTCGCCCCGCACCCCCGCCCCGCGCGCGGTCCGGACGGCCCTCGCCGTCGCTCTCGTGCTCGTGCTGTCCCTGCTGGCGGGGTGCGGCGTGCGGCTCGAGACACCCCCGCCCGCCCCGCTCGTCCCGGACGTGAACGAGGTGGCACGGCAGCGGGCGTCGGCCGACTCGGTGGCCCTCGAGGTGCTCGCGGGCGCCCCGGTGGCACCGGCCGACCCCGCCGTGGACCCCGTCGGCGCGGCCCGGGCGGACGTCGCCGCGGCGGCGTCCGCGCACCTGGACCTGCTCGGCGGCCTGTACGACGCCGGCCCGGGCGCCACCGCGGGCACGCCGGGGCCGGACGGGGACCGACCGGACTCCCCCGCGGCCACGCGCGGGCCCACCCCCGCGGCCGCCACCCCGGACGCCCTGGTCACCGCTCTCACCGACGCCGCCTCCGCCGCACGCGCCGACACCGCCACGGTCACCGACGGGCCGCTCGCCCGGCTGCTCGGCTCGATCGCCGTCAGCCGCTCGCTCGCGGCCGCCCGCCTCGCCGCCGCGGCAGGACTCGGCGCCCCGTCGCCCCCGACCGTGGACCTGCCGGGCGAGCGGCCGGACGGGCTGACCGACGCCGACCTGTCCGCGATCGTGGCCGCCGAGGACTCCGCCGGGTACGGGTACGAGGTCGTCGCCGCCAAGCACGCCGACGAGGTGCGCCGCCGGGCCGGCGAGCGGGCCGTCGCGCACCGGTCGCGGGCCCAGACCTGGGCCGAGCTCGGTGAGGTCGACGGGACGGGCCTGGACCCCCGTCGGGTCGCGTACGCGGTGCCCGGGGGGCTCGAGGACCCCGCCGCGGCCGCCGCTCTCGCGCAGTCGCTGGAGACGGCGCTGGCGGCGCACTACACCTCGCTGGTGGCCGACGTCGCGGCGGACGCGCGGCCGGCCATGGTCGACGCCGCGGCGGAGGCGACGCAGCAGGCGGTCGCCTGGGGCGCCTCGCTGCCCGCACTGCCCGGCATGCCGGACCAGTCGGCCGGCTGACCGGGGCGGCCGGCTGCCCCGGGCGGCCGGCAGTCACAGGGCGGCCGGAACCACCAGGGCGCCGGCCGCCGGTGCCGTCAGCCCTCGGCCAGCAGCTTCTCCACCAGGGTGGACACCCGGTCGGTCACCGCGTCGACCGGCACCTGCTCTGCACCGAGGCCCGCCACGCCCGCACGCCGGGGGCGCACCTCGACGACGCCCTCGGCGAGCCCCCGACCCACCACGACGAGCAGCGGGACGCCCAGCAGCTCGGCGTCGGCGAACTTCACCCCCGGGGACACCTTCGGGCGGTCGTCGTACACGACCTCCACACCGCGGGCGGACAGGTCACCGGCGATCGTCTCGGCGGCTGCGAAGACGGCCGGGTCCTTGCCGGTGGCCACGACGTGGACGTGCGCGGGCGCGACCTGGACGGGCCAGGCCAGGCCGGCGTCGTCGTGGTTGGCCTCGGCGAGCGCGGCCATCACCCGGGTGACGCCGATGCCGTAGGAGCCCATGGTGACCACGACGGACTTGCCGTTGCGGTCGAGAACCGTCAGACCCAGCGCCTCGGCGTACTTGCGGCCGAGCGCGAAGATGTGGCCGATCTCGATGCCGCGGGCGAGCTCCAGCGGGCCCGAGCCGTCCGGCGCCGGGTCGCCGGCGCGGACCTCGGCCGCCTCGACGGTGTTCGCGGCGCCGTCCTGGCCGGCCGCCTGGAAGTCCCGTCCCGCGACGAGGTCGAACACGTGCCGGCCGGGCTCGTTCGCGCCCGTGATCCACCGGGTGCCGGTCACGACGCGCGGGTCGAGCAGGTAGCGCACCCCCAGCGGGGCGCCGTCGTCGTCCACCCCGCGGTTGGTGCCGAGCGCAGCGGGTCCGATGTAGCCCTTGACCAGCTCGGGGTGCGCCGCGAAGTCCGCCTCGGTCGCCGTCTCCACCTCGGCCGGAGCGAGGCCTGCCTCGAGCCGCTTGAGGTCCACCTCGCGGTCGCCGGGCAGCCCGACCACGAGCAGCTCGCGCTCGCCGGTGGGCAGCACCGCGACCAGGACGACGTTCTTCAGCGTGTCGGCCGCCGTCCAGGGACGGTCGGGACGGGGGAAGCGCTCGTTCGCCACCGCGACGAGGGTCTCGATCGTCGGGGTGTCGGGGGTGTCCTCGACGTGCGCGGCAGGGGCGTCGTCGAACGGCACGTCCGGCGGGACGACCGTGGTGACCGCCTCGACGTTCGCCGCGTAGCCCCCCGGGGACCGGACGAACGTGTCCTCGCCGATCGCCGTCGGGGTCAGGAACTCCTCGCTGCGCGACCCGCCCATGGCCCCGGACGTCGCCGCCACCACCACGTACTCCAGCCCCAGGCGCTCGAAGATCCGCTGGTAGGCGCCGCGCTGGGCGAGGTAGGAGGCCTCCAGCCCCTGGTCGTCGACGTCGAAGGAGTAGGCGTCCTTCATGACGAACTCGCGACCGCGGATGAGGCCGGCGCGCGGGCGGGCCTCGTCGCGGTACTTCGTCTGGACCTGGTAGAGCGCGAGCGGCAGGTCCTTGTAGGACGAGTACAGGTCCTTGACGAGCAGCGTGAACAGCTCCTCGTGCGTGGGTGCGAGCAGGTAGTCGGCGCCCTTGCGGTCCTGGAGGCGGAAGATGTTCGGCCCGTACTCCGTCCACCGGCCGGTCGCCTCGTAGGGCTCCTTCGGCAGCAGCGCGGGGAAGTGCACCTCCTGCGCGCCGATCACCTCCATCTCCTCGCGGACGACGGCCTCGACCTTGCGCAGCACCCGCAGACCCAGCGGCAGCCAGGTGTAGACCCCGGGGGCGGCGCGGCGGATGTACCCGGCGCGCACGAGCAGGCGGTGGCTCGCCACCTCGGCGTCCGCGGGGTCCTCCCGCAGGGTCCGCACGAACAGGGACGACATCCGCAGCAGCATGGCCGCCAGCCTAGTTGGCGGCGGGGGCACCTCCGTGCGGCGGGGCACAGCGGGCAGGTGCCGCGGTGGTGCGGCGGCGACGCGGCCCGGTGCGGCGGCGGTGGGCGGGCGGGCGGTACCGGCGGGTGCACCGGTGCGGACCCCGGCCCACCGCGCGTGCCACGTCGAACCCGGTGGACAACCCGGCGCGGTGGGCCACGATGGGCCCATGCCTGAGCTGCCCGAGGTGGAGGCGCTCGCCGGATTCCTCCGCGAGCGCACGGTGGGTGTCGCCGTCGCCGCGGTCGACGTCGGCGCCGTGAGCGCGCTCAAGACGTTCTCCCCCGCCCCGACCGACCTCGGCGGACGTCCGGTCACCGGGGTGACGCGACGCGGCAAGTGGCTGGACGTCGCCACCGGCCCGCGCGCCGGGGCGGACGACGGCGCGGGGGGACCCGAGGCGCCGCACCTGGTCTTCCACCTCGCGCGCGCCGGCTGGCTGCGCTGGTACGACGCGGTGCCGAAGACGGCCGTCCGGCCCGGCCGGTCGCCGATCGCCCTGCGGGTCCGCCTCGCCGACGGGTCCGGGTTCGACCTCACCGAGGCCGGGACGCGCAAGCGGCTCGCCGTGCACGTCGTGACCGACCCGCAGCAGATCCCTGCGGTCGCGACGCTCGGGGTCGAGCCGCTGTCGCCGGCGTTCACCGAGGAGGTGCTCGGCCGCCTCCTCGCGGCCCGCAACAAGCAGATCAAGTCGCTCCTGCGCGACCAGTCCACGATCGCCGGGATCGGCAACGCCTACTCCGACGAGATCCTGCACGCGACCCGGACCAGCCCGTTCGCGCTGACCCGGTCGTTCGACGAGGCGGCCACCGACGCCCTGCACGCGGCGATCCTGCGGGTGCTGCGCGAGGCGGTCGACGCCGCGGCCGGCAAGCCGGCCGCCGAGCTCAAGGACGCCAAGCGCCAGGGCATGCGCGTCCACGGCCGCACCGGGCTGCCGTGCCCGGGATGGGACGGGGTGCCCTGCGGGGACACGGTGCGCGAGGTGTCGTTCGCGGACTCCTCGCTGCAGTACTGCCCCACCTGCCAGACCGGGGGGCAGCCGCTCGCGGACCGCCGGCTGTCCAAGCTGCTGCGCTGAGCGGCTGGTCCGACCCCTAGAACAGGACGGTCGCGAAGGTGCCGACCTGGCGGAAGCCGACCCGGCGGTAGGAGGCCAGCGCCCGGGCGTTGTAGTCGTTGACGTACAGCGAGACGGTGGGCGCCACGTCGCGGCGCGCGAGCTGGACGACGGCGGCCATCCCGATCTCCGACAGGCCGCGTCCCCGGTACGCCGGCTCGACCCACACGCCCTGCACCTGGGCCACGCCGCCGGCCACCGCGCCGAGCTCGGCCTTGAACGACACCTGCGGACCGCGCGACCCGGCGACGAGCCGCACGTAGGACCGTCCCTCGGCGATGAGGCCGCGCACGCGCTCCTCGTAGGGCCCGTTCGGCCCGGACGCCGGCGAGTACCCGACCTCCTCGGCGAACATCGCGACGCACGCCGGCAGGACGATGCCGTACTCGCCGGGAGTGGAGCGCCGCACGAGCTCGTCGACCCGCACGAGCGGGTCGTGGTCGATGACCAGCGAGGGCTGGTTGGCGCGGATCTCGCGCGGCGCGGACCAGGTGCCGCTCAGGCGGTCCCACAGGCCCAGGGCGGCGTCGGCCTGCCCGACGATCGAGGACGACCGGCGACCCTGGGCGCGGGCGATGCGCGCGAAGGCGTCCAGCGCGCCGGGGTCGCCGTCCGGCACGACGGGCACGATGTTGGCGCCGGCCCAGCAGACGGCGACGAGCTCGCCACCGCGGTCGTAGCCCCACAGCTGCCCACCGGCGGGTCGCAGGCCCGACCGGGCGGCCACCTCGATGCGGCTCGCCGCGAGCACGGAGTCCACGGGGACGCGCGCGCAGACGGCGAGTGCGGCGTCGACGTCCGCGTCGCCCAGGATCCGCCCCTCGGCTGCCTTGCCGCTGAGGGTGGCGCCGTTCCAGCGTCCCATGCGTGTGATTCTGCCCCACCCGGGCGGGTGATGCGCTTCCTCGTCCAGAGCAGCGCTCGGCACGCCGTCCGCACCCTCCACGGGTCGGGTCGGCAGGAGCGGGGACGAGGCGGTGTCGGGCAGCGGGATCTACAGGACGGTGACGACGGGGGCGGCGTCCTCGACCGGCTCCATGGAGTCGGCGATGCGCATCGCCTCCTCGATCAGGGTCTCGACGATGAGCGCCTCGGGCACGGTCTTGACGACCTGGCCCTTGACGAAGATCTGGCCCTTGCCGTTGCCGGACGCCACGCCGAGGTCCGCCTCGCGTGCCTCGCCGGGGCCGTTCACGACGCAGCCCATGACGGCGACGCGCAGCGGCACCTCCAGGCCCTCCAGGCCCGCGGTGACGCGCTCGGCAAGCGTGTAGACGTCGACCTGGGCCCGCCCGCAGGACGGGCAGGACACGATCTCGAGCTTGCGCGGGCGCAGGTTCAGCGACTGCAGGATCTGGATGCCGACCTTGACCTCCTCCACCGGAGGCGCGGACAGGGACACCCGGATGGTGTCGCCGATCCCCTTGCTCAGCAGGGCGCCGAACGCGGTGGCGGACTTGATCGTGCCCTGGAACGCCGGGCCGGCCTCGGTGACGCCCAGGTGCAGCGGCCAGTCGCCGCGCTCGGAGAGCATCTCGTAGGCGCGGACCATGACGACCGGGTCGTTGTGCTTGACCGAGATCTTGAAGTCGTGGAAGCCGTGCTCCTCGAACAGCGACGCCTCCCACACGGCCGACTCCACGAGCGCCTCCGGCGTCGCCTTGCCGTACTTGGCCAGCAGGCGCGGGTCCAGGGAGCCGGCGTTGACGCCGATGCGGATCGACACGCCCGCGTCCGACGCGGCCCGGGCGATCTCCTTGACCTGGTCGTCGAACTTGCGGATGTTGCCCGGGTTCACGCGCACCGCGGCGCAGCCGGCGTCGATGGCGGCGAAGACGTACTTCGGCTGGAAGTGGATGTCCGCGATCACCGGGATCTGCGACTTGCGCGCGATGGCCGGCAGCGCCTCCGCGTCGTCCTGGGTGGGGACGGCGACGCGCACGATGTCGCACCCGGACGCGGTCAGCTCGGCGATCTGCTGCAGCGTCGCGTTGATGTCCGTCGTCGGGGTCGTGCACATCGACTGGACGCTCACGGGGGCGTCACCGCCGACGGCGACCTTGCCGACCTGGATCTTGCGGGTACGGCGACGCGGTGCCAGGACGGGGACCGGCGCCTCGGGCATGCCGAGGCTGATCGGGGTGCTCACCGTCCCAGTATCGCCCCGGCTGCGGCACCGGCCCCTCGCCGGGGCCTGTGATCCGCGTTTCACCCGGGTTCCCTCACGCGACCTCCACAGCCGCGCGACGGCGGACGGGGCGCCGTGACCGTGCTCCGGCCACGCCCTGAGGCCGCGCCCTACGGTGTCCCGGTGCACATCGCCGTCGACCCCGCGTCCCCCGTCCCGCCGTACGAGCAGGTGCAGCACCGGATCGAGGCGCTCATCGCCGACGGGTCGCTGCCGCCCGAGCACCGCCTGCCGACCGTGCGCGCCCTCGCCACCGACCTGGGCCTGGCGGCGAACACGGTCGCCCGCGCCTACCGCGAGCTCGAGCAGGCCGGCGCCGTGGTGACCCGTGGCCGGCTCGGCACGTTCGTCGCCACCCGCGGTGCCGACCGCGAGCGCGAGGCGGTCGTGGCCGCGCGGCAGTACGCGCACCGGCTCCGCGAGCTCGGGTTCGACGCCGACGCGGCCGCACGGTTCGCCCGGGACGCCTTCGGCTGAGCCGCCGCGGATACCCCGGTCGCCGGGCCCGTCCGTCAGCCGCCGAGCGTCACCGGGCGCACGAGGTCCGCGTACACCAGCAGCGCCCCCATGCCGAGGAACACCACGACCATCGCCAGCGTCAGCGGGGTCATCCGGGCGATGTCGGCCGGACGCGGCCGCGGCAGCCCGCGCATCCGGGCGACCTGCCGCTTGGCGCCCTCCCACAGCGCCCCGGCGACGTGGCCGCCGTCCAGCGGCAGGATCGGGATGAGGTTGAAGACGAAGAGGGCGATGTTCAGCGACGCGACCAGCGTCAGCAGCGTGAGGACCTGCCCCGTCAGGCCGAAGGTGCCGCCGCCGTCCGCGGCCACCTCGCCGGCGACCCGGCTGATCCCCACGACGCCGATCGGACCCTCGGGGTCCCGGGGCGCGGAGCCGAAGGCGGCCTGGGCGACGTCCGCGATCCGGGTGGGCAGGGTGACCACCACGCGCATGGTCTGCACGACGGCGTCCCCCAGCACGGCCGGCATCGCGGTCACCGGCTCGCGGACCAGGACGGTCGTCGGTCCGACGCCCAGGAAGCCGACCGGCTCGGTGACGAGCTCGCCGTCGTCGCCGACGACGGGCGCACCCAGGTCGTCCAGCGCCGGCCGCTCAGTGATCAACGGGGTGACGGTCAGGGTGACCGGCTCGCCGTCGCGCTCCACCACGAGCGGGACGGGGTCGCCGTCGGACGCGCGGATCGCCGTCTGCAGCTCGTCCCAGGAGGACACGTCGGCGCCGGCGTAGGCCACGATCGTGTCGCCGGGCTCGACGCCGGCCGCGGCCGCGGGCGCCACCGGGTCGCCCGGCCCGCACTCGGTGGAGTCGTCGGTCGCGGGCACGACGCAGTCGGACACCGAGTCGACCGTCGTGCTCGGCCCGGGCAGGCCGAAGCCGACCATGACCGAGGTGAGCAGGACCGCGGCGATCACCAGGTTCATCACGGGCCCGCCGAGCATGACGACCAGCTTCTTGGGGGTGCTCAGCCGGTAGAACGCCCGGTGGTCCTCGCCGGGGCGGATCTCCCGGGCGCTGGACTCGCGCGCGTCCTGGATCATCCGGCCGAGGTAGCCGCGCACCGGCGGGTTGCCGACGGCGTCCGGCGGGGGGTACATGCCGACCAGGCGGACGTAGCCACCGAGCGGGATCGCCTTGAGGCCGTACTCGGTCTCCCCCCGCGTGCGCGACCACAGCGTCGGGCCGAAGCCGACCATGTACTGGCTGACCCGCACCCCGAACCGCTTCGCCGGCACCATGTGACCGACCTCGTGCAGGGCGATGGAGACGAGCACGCCGACCACCATCACGAGCACACCGACCGCGTACGCCATCACCGCTCCGTCCCGAGGCGGGCGCGACCGCGCCCTGGCCCCATCATCCCCCGCCGACCCGTGCCACGGGCCGGGCCGCCGGCCGACCGGCCCGCACGCGACCCGGCGCCCCGGTCCACCGGTCGGCTACCGGCGCGCGAGCAGCTCGTCGGCGCGGGCGCGGGCCCAGCGCTCGGCCTCCAGGACGTCGCCGAGCGTGAGCCCGTCGGCGGCGACGCCGTCGTGCTCGCCCAGGACGGCGGCGACCGTGTCGACGATGTCGAGGAAGCCCACCCGTCCGGCCAGGAACGCCGCGACGCACTGCTCGTTGGCGGCGTTGAGCACCGCGGGGTGCGTCGCGGACGCGGCGACCGCGTCGCGGGCGAGGCCGACGGCGGGGAAGGCGGCCTCGTCCAGCGGCTCGAACGTCCAGGACGTCGCCGACGACCAGTCGCACGCCGCGGCGACGTCGGGCAGGCGGTCCGGCCAGGACAGGCCCAGGGCGATCGGCAGGCGCATGTCCGGCGGCGACGCCTGGGCGATCGTCGAGCCGTCGACGAACTCGACCATGGAGTGCACGACCGACTGCGGGTGGACGACCACGGTGATCCGGTCCGTCGGCACGCCGAACAGCAGGTGCGCCTCGATGAGCTCCAGGCCCTTGTTCATCAGCGTCGCGGAGTTCACCGTCACGACCGGCCCCATGGACCACGTGGGGTGGGCGAGCGCCTCGTCGGGCGTCACCGGCTCGAGGTCGTCACGCGTCCGGCCGCGGAACGGTCCGCCGGAGGCGGTGAGCACGAGCCGGCGCACCTCCGACGGCTCCCCCGGGGCACCGTGCCGTCCGGACCGCAGCGCCTGTGCGATCGCGGAGTGCTCGGAGTCCACCGGCACGATCTGGTCGGGCCGCTGCAGGGCGGCGGCCACCAGCCCTCCCCCGACGACCAGCGACTCCTTGTTGGCCAGGGCGAGCGTGCTGCCCGCGCGCAGCGCGGCGAGGGTCGGCCCCAGGCCCACCGAGCCGGTGATGCCGTTGAGGACGACGTCGGCGCCGCGCGCGGCGAGCCGGCTCGCGGCGTCCGGCCCGCTGAGCACCTCCACGCCGGCGAACGGGCGCCCGCTCGCGAAGGCGGCGTCGGCCACGGCCGCGAAGACGGGCCCCGCGGCGTCCGGGTCGGCGACGGCGACGGCCTGCGCGCCCAGCTCGACCGCCTGCCGGCCCAGGGTGCGCGGGTCCGCGCCGCCCGCGCTGATCCCGGTCACCCGGAACCTGTCGGGGTGGCGGCGCAGCACGTCGATCGCCTGGGTGCCGATGGAGCCGGTGGAGCCGAGCAGCACCACGCTGCGAGGCTCGCCCGGGCCGGTCCCCGTCAGGTCACTCGACACCGAGCAGCACCTCGACGGCGCGGTCGCAGAAGGCGTCGACCGGGCCCTCGGCGTACCCGGCGGCGCCGCGACGCCGGCCGAACGTGGCGGAGCGGACCTCCTGGGCCGTGAGCGCCTGCCCGTGGTCGAAGTACGCGACGAGCCGCCGGCACAGGGCGTCGACGTCGGCCGGGTCGTAGGCCGGCTCGCCACGACGGGCCGGGGCGAACCGCTCGCCGTCCGGACGGGTCAGGCGGCCGTACAGCGTGCGCGCGCTGTCGGCGAGCTCGGCCATCCAGGCGCTCTGCCCGTTGCGGGCGATGAACTGCTCGCGGGCCCGGGCGACGAAGGCCGCCTCGAGCCGGTCCAGCGCCGCGTCGACCGCCCCGGTGACGTACCCGCCCCGGACGAGGTCGAACGCGGTGGAGCGGACCTCCCGCCCGGTGAGCGGCTCGTCGACCGCGCCCTCGTAGACCTGCCGGGCGTGGTCGAAGAACTCGTCGACCTCCTTCGGGTCGTACCCGGCGTGCAGCCGGGACACCGTGCGGAACATCCTCTGGTTCACTCGGACGGAGCCTCTTCCGCGGCGAGCTGGCCGCAGGCACCGTCGATGTCGCTGCCGCGGGTGTCCCGGATCGTGGTGGGGATGCCGTGGGCGCGCAGGCGGTCCACGAACTCCTGCTCGACCGCGGGCTCGCTGGCCGTCCACTTGGAGCCGGGGGTCGGGTTCAGCGGGATCGGGTTGCAGTGGACCCAGCCCTTGCCGCGGGCGTTGAGCTTCTCCCCCAGCAGGTCCGCCCGCCACGCGTGGTCGTTCATGTCCTTGATCAGCGCGTACTCGATCGACACCCGGCGTCCCGTGACGTCGAAGTAGCGGCGCGCGGCGTCCAGGGTCTGGTCGACGCTCCACCGGGTGTTGATCGGGACCAGCTCGTCGCGCAGCTCGTCGTCCGGGGCGTGCAGCGACACCGCGAGGGTCACCGGGATGCCCTCGTTCGTCAGCTTCTCGATGGCGGGCACCAGGCCGACGGTCGACACCGTGATGTTCCGCGCGGACATGCCGAAGCCGTCCGGCGTCGGGGCGACCAGGCGCCGGACGGTCTCCATGACGGCCTTGTAGTTCGCCATCGGCTCGCCCATGCCCATGAACACCAGGTTCGACAGCCGGGTGGGGCCGCCGGGGACCTCGCCGTCGGCGAGCGACTTGGCCGCGGTGCGGACCTGCTCGACGATCTCGGCGGTCGACAGGTTGCGGGTCAGCCCGAGCTGGCCCGTCGCGCAGAACGGGCACGCCATCCCGCAGCCGGCCTGGCTGGAGACGCACAGCGTGGACCGGTTCGGGTAGCGCATGAGGACGGACTCGACCTTGGCGCCGTCGAACAGGTGCCACAGCGTCTTGACGGTGGTGCCGGCGTCGGCCTTGAGGGTGCGCACGGGCGTCAGCAGCGGCGGGAACAGGTCCTCGACGAGCCGGTCGCGGCTCGCGGCGGGCAGGTCCGTCATCGCCGCGGGGCTCGGGTCCAGGTGCGTGAAGTAGTGCGTCGCGAGCTGCTTGGCCCGGAACGGCTTCTCGCCCAGGGCGGTGACCGCGGCCACACGCTCGGGCGGCGTGAGGTCGACGAAGTGGCGCGGCGGCTTGCCGCGGCGGCCGCGGGTCGGCGCGGCGAGGTTGAGCGGGATCGGCGTCTCCGGGCGCGGGGACACCTGGACGGTGCCGCCGGGGGCGCCGGTCGGCATGCCGAGGGGGACCGCGCGGGGGGCGGTCGGCGTGCCTGTGGTGCTCGGGGTCATCGCTGGTCTTCCATCCGTCAGTCACCCACCGGCAGGAACGCCAGCAGGACGAGGTGCACGACCGGTGCGGTGAGCAGCAGCGAGTCGAGCCGGTCGAGTACTCCACCGTGCCCGGGCAGCAGCGTGCCCATGTCCTTGAGCTCCAGGTCGCGCTTGATCAAGGACTCCGCGAGGTCACCCAAGGTCGCCGTCCCGACGGTCGCCAGGGCGAGACCCACGCCGACCAGCGGATCGCCGCCGAGCAGCCAGGTGATCCCTGCCGCCCCCACCAGGCAGGACAGCAGGACGGACCCGGCGAGCCCCTCCCACGTCTTCTTGGGGCTCACCGAGGGCGCCAGCGGGTGACGCCCGAACAGCACGCCGGCGGCATATCCCCCGACGTCGCTGGCCACGGCCAGCAGGACGAAGAGCAGCACCCGGCGCGCACCGTCCGGCATCGCGAGCATGAGCATCACGAAGCCGGCGAGGAACGGCAGCCAGGCGGCTGCGAACACGCCCGCCGTGCTGTCGCGCAGCGCGTCGACCCCACCGGAGTCGATGACGCGCCACACGACGACGCCACCGGCCGTCAGCATGAAGGAGACGAGCAGCGCCTCCTCCCCCGCGACGTACGAGGAGACGAGGATGCCGACCGTCCCTACCAGCAACGGCAGCACCGGCAGGTTGATTCCCCGGCGTGCGAACGCCTGGGACACCTCCCACAGGGACGCGCCGACGGCCAGCACGGCGACCCCGACGAAGGCCTCCTTGACCAGGAACAACGACGCCCAGACGAGCGCGAGCAGCCCCAGGCCGACGGCGACCGCGGCCGGGAGGTTCCGGCCGGCGCGCGTCGCCTGGGGCGGCGCCTCGGGGCTGGCGAGCTCTGCCATCAGACCGCCAGGAGCTCGCTCTCCTTGGACGCGAGCACGGTGTCGATCATCTCGATGCGCTTCTTGGTCAGCGCCTCGAGCTCCTTCTCGGCCCGCGCCACCTCGTCCTCGCCGGCCTCGCCGTCCTTGACGATGCGGTCCAGCTCCTCCTTGGCGCGCCGGCGGATGTTGCGCACCGAGATCCGGGCGTCCTCCGCCTTGGTCTTGGCGAGCTTGACGTACTCCTTGCGGCGCTCCGCGGTCAGGACCGGCAGGTTGATCCGGATGACGTTGCCGTCGTTGGACGGGTTGACGCCCAGGTCCGAGTCGCGCAGGGCCTTCTCGATCGCCGTCGTCGACGTCTTGTCGAACGGGGAGATGAGGATCGTGCGCGCCTCCGGCGTCTGGAAGGACGCGAGCTGCTGCAGCGGCGTCGGGCTGCCGTAGTACTCCACGACGATCTTGGTGAACATCGCCGCGTTGGCGCGCCCGGTCCGGATCGTCGCGAAGTCCTCCTTGGCGACCTCGATCGCCTTGTCCATCTTCTCTTCGGCCTCGAAGAGGGTCTCGTCGATCACCGGTGCTCCTTCATGGTTCTGCGGGTCCGCCGTCGGGGGCGGGGACTCGGTCGCGGGCGCGGGTCGAGCGGGGGTGGTCGCTCAGCCGGCGGTCACGAGCGTGCCGATCTTCTCACCCTCCAGCGCCCGCGTGACGTTGCCGGGCTCGTTCATGCCGAACACGCGCATCGTCACGTCGTTGTCCCGGCACAGGCTCATCGCGGTGGCGTCCATGACCGTGAGGTCGCGCACGAGCGCGTCGGTGTAGGTCAGGTGGTCGAGCTTGACGGCGTCGGGGTCGCGGCGCGGGTCGGCGGTGTAGACGCCGTCGACGCCGTTCTTGCCCATGAGGACCTCCTGGCAGTGCGTCTCGAGCGCACGCTGGGCGGCCACGGTGTCGGTGGAGAAGAACGGCATGCCCGCGCCGGCGCCGAAGATCACGACGCGACCCTTCTCCAGGTGCCGGATCGCCTTGAGCGGGATGTACGGCTCGGCGACCTGCCCCATCGTGATCGCGGTCTGCACGCGCGTGACGACGCCGGCTTGCTCCAGGAAGTCCTGCAGGGCCAGGCAGTTCATCACGGTGCCCAGCATGCCCATGTAGTCGGCGCGCGCCCGGTCCAGTCCGCGCTGGGACAGCTCGGCGCCGCGGAAGAAGTTCCCGCCGCCGACCACGACCGCGACCTGCACGCCCGCACGCACGGCGACGGCGATCTCGGCCGCCACCCGCTGCACGACGTCCGGCGCCAGCCCGATCGACCCTCCGCCGAAGGTCTCCCCGGAGAGCTTGAGCAGCACGCGACGCGCGGGGCTGCCGCCGCGCTTCTGGCTGGTGCCGACGTCCGTGCCTGCCTCGAGACCCTGGGTCACGTGCCCTCCTCCTGCTCGTCCTGCCGGGGGTTGCCGGGGCGCGTGCCCATCGGCGCGCCGGGGGCGCGTGCGCCCCTCGACGGTCCTGCTGCAGAAGTGGCCCCGGCCCCGAAGGACCGGGGCCACCCCCTGTGGTGCGTGAGCGCTCAGGCGCCGACGCGGAACCGGACGAAGCCGGTGACCGTGCCGCCGGCCTCGGTGAGCACCTGGCCGACCGTCTTCTTCGGGTCCTTCGCGAAGGCCTGCTCGACGAGCACGTTCTCCTTGAAGAAGCCGTTGAGGCGGCCCTCGATGATCTTCGGCAGGGCGGCCTCGGGCTTGCCCTCGTTGCGCGAGGTCTCCTCGGCGATGCGGCGCTCGGAGTCCACGACCTCGGTCGGGACGTCCTCGCGGGTCAGGTACGTCGGGGAGTACGCCGCGATGTGCATCGCGATGTCCTTGGCCACCGAGGCGCCGCCGGCGTCCGCGGCGACCAGCACGCCGACCTGCGGGGGCAGGTCCTTGTTGACCTTGTGCAGGTAGGTCGCGACGTTGTCGCCGGTGACGCGGGCGACGCGACGAACGGCGATCTTCTCGCCGAGGGTCGCGGCGGCCTCGTCGACGACCGTCTGGAGCGTGCTCCCGTCGACCTGGGTGGCCGCGAGCTCGGCGGCGTCGGACGCCCCCGAGGACACGGCGGCCGCCAGGACCTTGTCCGCCAGCGCGAGGAAGGTGGCGTTCTTCGCGACGAAGTCGGTCTCGGAGTTGATCTCGACCAGCACGCCGGTCTGGCCCTCGCCCGAACCCTGCACGTCGGCGGCCACGAGGCCGTCCGAGGCGGCACGGCCCTCGCGCTTGCTGA
The DNA here is from genome assembly GCF_007991755.1 of Cellulomonas aerilata. Classification (GTDB taxonomy): domain Bacteria; phylum Actinomycetota; class Actinomycetes; order Actinomycetales; family Cellulomonadaceae; genus Pengzhenrongella; species Pengzhenrongella aerilata. Next base: position 158,125 of record NZ_BJYY01000021.1, read on the forward strand.
CGCCCTTGAGGCCCTTGACGCGGATGATCTCCAGCGCCTTCTCGGCGTCACCGTCGGCCTCGTCCAGCGCCTTCTTGACGTCGAGCATGCCCGCACCGGTGCGCTCGCGGAGCGCCTTGATGTCAGCGGCGGTGTAGTTCGCCATAGGTGTTCGTGTCCTTACGTCGTGGGGAAGACGGGTGCTCAGGCCTGGTCGGCGTCGGCGGCCGGCGTCGCGTCGTCGACCAGCGGGGCCAGCGCGGCCTGGTCGGTCGGGGCGTCGTCGGACGCGGCGGCCGCGGCGATCTCCGGCGCGGCACCCGCGGCGGCGGCGTCGACGGCCGGAGCGGCGTCGTTCCCGGGGGGCGTGGCGGCCTCGGCCGCACCGGCCTCACCGGGGGTGGTCTCGGTCAGGTCCGCGACGACCTCGGGGGCCGGGGCCTGCGGGGTCGTCAGCACGGAGTCCGCGGCGTCCGTCGTGGTGGTGTCGACCGGGGCCTGCGTGGCCTCGACCGAGCCGGCCGCGTCGGACGTGGCGGCGAGCTCGGCCTCGGAGCCGGCGAGGAGCTCGCGCTCCCACTCCGCCAGCGGCTCGGCCGCGGCGTCCGCACCCGTCGCACGGCCCGAGTGGCGCTGCATGAGCCCCTCGGCGACGGCGTCCGCGATGACGCGGGTGAGCAGGGTGACGGCGCGGATCGCGTCGTCGTTGCCCGGGATCTTGTAGTCGACGACGTCCGGGTCGCAGTTCGTGTCGAGGATCGCGACGATCGGGATGTTGAGCTTGCGCGCCTCGTCGACGGCCAGGTGCTCCTTGTTGGTGTCCACGATCCACACGGCGGAGGGGACCCGGGCCATGTCGCGGATGCCGCCGAGGGTCTTGGCGAGCTTGTCGCGCTCGCGGCGCATGATCAGCAGCTCCTTCTTGGTGAAGGAGGAGCCGGCGACGTCGTCGAAGTCGATCTGCTCGAGCTCCTTGAGGCGCTGGAGCCGCTTGTTGACCGTGGTGAAGTTGGTGAGCATGCCACCGAGCCACCGCTGGTTGACGTAGGGCATGCCGACGCGGGCGGCCTGCTCGGCGACCGGCTCCTGCGCCTGCTTCTTCGTGCCGACGAAGAGGATCGTGCCGCCGTGGGCGACGGTCTCCTTGACGAAGTTGTAGGCGGTGTCGATGTAGCCCAGCGACTGCTGGAGGTCGACGATGTAGATGCCGTTGCGCTCGGTGAAGATGAAGCGCTTCATCTTGGGGTTCCAGCGGCGGGTCTGGTGCCCGAAGTGGACACCGCTCTCGAGCAGCTGGCGCATGGTCACGACGGCCATGGCACGTCCTCTCGACGCACGCCGACGGGCGTGCGCTCTCGGCAGGCGGGCCCGCGGGCCCGCACTCGGTTGTCGGCTCCGGCCGGGTGGTCGGGGCCCCTGGCGCCCGGCGGCTGACGCCGGCCGGAGCCGGACCGCTGTCAGCACGTCCCCGTCTGCCCGCGACTGGACCAGGTCCGGTGGCGGGATCGCGGGAGTGGGCGCGCGAAGTCGACCGGCGCAGGCCGGTCGCGGCGCCTACTGTACCCGAACCCGCAGGGCGGTCCGGGTTCTGCCGGTGAGGCGTCGGTGTGAGCCCGTGCACAGCGGTCGGGCCGACGTGGACGCGGACGTGGTGCGCGGACGCGACGCCCCCTGTCCCGTGGTCGGGGTCGCGTGCGTGGTCAGGGTCGCGTGCGTCCCGCGGGACGGCCCGCTCACGAGGACGGCGTCACCCGTCCCCAGGCGAGAGGTGCGGCCTGTCGTCCACCGGCGCGCGGCACGGACCTCCGCGGAGCCGTCGTCGCCCCCGCACGCTCGGGTCCATGGTGCGGGCGACGGTCGTGGCGGGTCTGCTGGCTCTGGGCACGGCATGGGCCGTGGCCGACCTGGCCGGGGCCGGCGGCTCGGGACCGCCGGCAGTGGTGACGTCCAGGGTCGGGCCGGCGTCGGACCGCCCGGCCGCGCTGATGTCCCCGCCGCTCGACGCCCCGGTCACCGTCGCCCGCCCGTTCGACGCGCCACCGCAGCCGTGGGCGCCGGGCCACCGGGGCGTCGACCTCGCCGCGTCGCCGATGCGGGCGGTCCGGGCACCGGCGGCCGGCGTCGTGACGTTCAGCGGCACCGTCGTGGACCGCGGGGTCCTGACGATCACCCACGACGACGGGCTGCGCTCGAGCCTGGAGCCGATCGTGCCCGGGGTCACCGTCGGGCAGCGGGTGATCGCCGGCCAGGTCGTCGCCACGGTGGCGGGCACGCCGGGGCACTGCGCGCCGGCCACCTGCCTGCACTGGGGGCTGCGGCGCGGGGAGACGTACCTCGACCCGATGCGCTGGGTGCTCGACCGCGGTCCGGTCGTCCTGCTGCCCGGATGAGCGTCGACGGGAGCGGCGCCCCCTCGGCGTCAGGCGCGCTCGGACTCCAGGAGGGTCGTGCGCAGCCGCGCCATGGCGGCGCTGTGCATCTGCGAGATGCGCGACTCGCTCACCCCGAGCACGCGGCCGATCTCGGCCAGCGTCATGTTCTCGTAGTAGTAGAGGACCAGGACGATCTTCTCCCGCTCCCCCAGCTGCTCGATCGCCCGGGCCAGCAGGTACTTGGTCTCGTGGCTCTCGAACGAGCCGGCCGGGTCCGGTGTCCGGTCGTCCCGCAGCGTGTCTCCGAGCGACAGCGAGTCGCCCCGCTCGCTGCCGGCGCCGAGCAGCTCGTCCAGCGCCGCCACGTTGACGGTCGAGATCTGCGCGAACACCGAGCGGAGCTCCGCGACGCCCAGGTCGAGGCGGGCGGCGACCTCCGACTCGTGCGGTCGGCGGCGCAGCTCGCCCTCGAGCTCGGCGTAGGCACGGTCGACGGCCCGGGCCTTGGCCCGCACCGAGCGCGGGATCCAGTCCGTCGCCCGGAGCTCGTCGATGATCGCGCCGTGGATACGCGAACCGGCGTACGTCTGGAACTTGACGCCGCGCCCGGGCTCGAACTTCTCGATCGCGTCGATGAGGCCGAACATCCCGGCCGACACGAGGTCCGCGTGCTCGACGCTGCTGGGCAGCCGCATCCCGACCCGGCCGGCGACGGCGGCGACCAGGGGTGCGTAGTGCAGGATCAGCCGCTCGCGCTGGAGACGGTCCCCGGTCGCCTTGTACGCCTCCCACGCGGCCGCGATGAGGTCCGCGACGGGCGAGTCGGACAGGTCGAGCTCGATCTCCTCCTCGAGCGCGTCCCCCTCGAGGACCGCGGCGACCTCCGCGACGACGTCGTCCTCCACGACGACGACGTGGTGTGGGGGTCGCGGTCGAGGCACGCCGAAGCCGACGCCGCGAGGAGCCGGGCTCATCCCTGCCCCTGTCCCTGTCCCTGTCCCTGTCCCTGGCACGCGTCCCCTGGCGGCGTCGGTCATGCGCGCGGATGGGCCTGGCGGAAGGAGTCGCGCAGCCGCTCGGCGGAGACGTGCGTGTACCGCTGCGTGGTGGCCAGGCTCGAGTGCCCGAGGACCTCCTGCACGCTGCGCAGGTCCGACCCGCCGGCCAGGAGGTGCGTCGCCGCGCTGTGGCGCAGGGCGTGCGGGGCAATGTCGGCCACCCCGGCGGACCGCGCGACGTCGTGGGAGGCGCTGCGCAGCTGGCGCTGGTCCGCCCGGTTGCCGCGGCGGCCCAGGAACAGCGCCGGCCCGGACCCGTCGACGGCCAGCCGGGGGCGCCCCGTCGCGAGCCAAGCCCGCACGGCACGCGCGGCCGGGACGCCGAACGGGACCACGCGCTCCTTGCCACCCTTGCCGAGGACGCGCAGGGTCCGCTGGTCCAGGTCCACGTCGTCCACGTCCGCGCCGGCGATCTCACCGACGCGCGCCCCGGTCGCGTACAGCAGCTCCAGCGCCGCCCAGTCGCGCAGGTGGATCGGGTCGCCGTCGTCGGCCCTGGTCCGGGCCGCCTCGAGCATCCGGGCGGCGGGCTCGACGTCGAGCACGGTCGGCAGGTGGGCGGGGATGCGCGCCGAGGCCAGCCGGAGGGACGGGTCCTGGGACACCCGTCCGGTGCGCTGGGCCCACGCGAAGAAGACCCGGACCGCGGCCGAGCGGCGTGCGATCGTCGAGCGGCTCAGGCCCCCGCCGACCATCGACGCGAGCCACCCGCGCAGCACGCCGAGGTCGACCGCGTCCCACGTCGGGCACCCGTGCTGCGTGGCGTGGTGCCACAGGTGCGTCAGGTCGCCCACGTAGCCGCGGACGGTGTGGGCGGACAGGCCCCGCTGCAGTGCGAGGTGGTCGGCGAAGTCGTCCAGCGACGGCGGCGGTCCGGCGTCCCCGACCGGGTGAGACGCGCCGTCGGCTGGTCGCGGGGCGTCGCCCGCCGGCCGCATGGTGTCTTCGCTCCCGGAGGACGCCCCGGCCGACACGGGTGCGGCGGGTCCAGCGAGCGGCTCGGTGGGTCCGTCCTGCCGTGTCTCCGTCCCCTGCACGGAGCCAGTGTGACTGACGTCATGGCGTGCGCCGACACACGTCCCACGGTGCGGGCTCCGCGATGCCTGTGCTGCACGGTCACGGCGCCCGCCGTCCTCCGGCCCGGCGCACCCGTACCCAGCCGCCGTCCCGCTGCGCCGCCAGCCCGGCCAGCTCGAGCATGCCGAGTGCGCCGCGCACGTCGTGCTCCCCCAGGCCGGCTGCCCGGCAGATCGAGCCGACGGGCGCCGGCCGGACGACCGGCAGGGCGTCGACGACCCGGCGTGCGTCTGGGTCCAACCCGTCGGTGTCCCGAGCGTCGGCGCCTCGCCCGTCGGGGCCCCCGCCGGCGGAGCCCAGGGCGCCGGGTTCGGGCGACCCCGAGCGTCTCTCCGGCGCGAGGTCGGCGCCGAGGTCGCCGGCCAGCTCGGCCACCTCGGCGGCGTCCGTGACGCACACCGCGGACCCGTCGCGCAGGATCCGGTGGCACCCGGCCGAGGCCATGGACGTCACCGGACCCGGCACCGCACCGAGCGGGCGCAGCAGCCCGACCGCGTGCGCGGCCGTGCTGAGCGCCCCGGACCGCCAGGCCGCCTCGACGACCACCGTCGCCCGGCCGGCGGCCGCGATGAGCCGGTTGCGCTGCAGGAACCGCGTCCGGCTCGGCACGCTGCCCGGTGGCACCTCGCTCACCACGGCGCCGCCGGTCTCGAGCACCTGCCGGAGCAGTGCGGCGTTCCCGACCGGGTACGGCCGGTCCACGCCGCCGGCCAGCAGCACCACCGTGGCGGCACCCGCGGCGACCGCCCCGCGGTGCGCGGCCGCGTCGATCCCGTACGCGCCGCCCGACACCACCGTGAACCGGCGGTCTGCCAGGCCGACCGCCAGGTCCGTGGCGACGTGGTCGCCGTAGGCGGTCGAGGCACGCGCCCCGACCAGCGCGACCGAGCGGGTGACCAGCGGGCCGACGTCCGCGGCCCCCCGCACCCACAGGCACGGCGGTGCCGCTGCGCCCAGGTCGTCCAGCCCGACCGGCCAGGTGGCGAGGCCGGGGTAGGTCACCGTCCCGCCGAGGGACTCGAGCCGGTCCAGGTCGCGGTCCGGGTCGAGGTCGTGCCACCGGGTGGCCCACCGCGCGACCGCCGCGGCCAGCCGTCGACGCGTCCCCTGGTCGAGCGCACCGACCACCTCGACCAGGTGCTCGACCGAGCGGCGCGGCAGGCGGACCGCGGCGGCCCCGTCCCCCTCGCCGGTCGGGACGGTCGCCGGGCCCAGCACCTCGCCGACCCACCGCAGTGCCCCCGGCGCCCCGAGGGCGGACACCAGCGTCCCGGCCGCGGTGTCCCCCGGCTCGGCGAGACGGCTCCACGCCGCCCGGGCACGACGCTCGTCGTCGGCGGCGGGGACCTGGCCCCGGGAGTCTGCCGGCGTGGACGGGGTGGCTGCCGTGGTCATGCGCTCACCTGCCCCCGGGTGCGCAGGAGCAGGCCCTGACCGATGTCGGACCGGCGGGGCGTGGGGCGTCCGGCCAGGTCGGCGAGGGTCCACGCCACCCGCAGCACCCGGTCCACCCCGCGCAGGCTGAGCGCTCCGCGGTCCAGGGCCCGGTCCAGGTCGGCCATGAGCGACCGGTCCGCTCCGAGCGAGGCCCGCAGCCAGTGCCCGGGCACCTCGGCGTTCGTCCGCCACGGGGTGCCGGCCAGCCGCTCGGCCTGCCGGGCCCGGGCCGAGCGGACCCGTGCCGCGACCGCGTCGGTCGCCTCGCCGGCCTCGGTCCCACCGATCTGCACGCGGGAGACGGCGTGCACCTCCACCTGCAGGTCCACCCGGTCCAGCAGCGGCCCCGACAGGCGCGACCAGTACCGGCGCCGCACGACCGGCGGGCACACGCAGCCCAGACCCTTGCCGACCGCCTTGCCGCACGGGCACGGGTTGGCGGCCAGCACGAGCTGGAACCGCGCCGGGTACCGCGCCGCGCCGCCGGCACGCTGGATGACCAGCTCGCCGTGCTCGAGCGGCTGGCGCAGCGTCTGCAGGACGCCCGGGGAGAACTCCGGCGCCTCGTCCATGAACAGCACCCCCCGGTGCGCCCGCGACGCCGCACCCGGCCGGGGCACCCCCGACCCGCCGCCGATGATCGCGGCCGCGGTCGCGGTGTGGTGCGGGTCCTCGAACGGCGGCCGGCGCAGCAGCCCGCCGGCCGGGTCGAACGTGCCCGCGACGGAGTGGACCGCGGTGACCTCCACCGCGTCGTCGTCGGACAGGTCCGGCAGCAGCCCGGGCATCCGGGCGGCGAGCATCGTCTTGCCGGCCCCCGGTGGGCCGACCATGAGCAGGTGGTGCCCACCCGCGGCCGCGACCTCCAGCGCGGCGCGCGCCTCGTGCTGGCCCAGCACGTCCGCGAGGTCCGGGACGGGGGGCCGCTCCGGTGGCGGGCCCGGTGGTGGTGCGGCGGTCCGCTCGGGCCGCGGGATGTCGGCGCCGTGCCGGAAGGCCACCTCCGCGAGCGTCTGGGCGGCGACGACGTCCGCGCCCGGGACGAGCAGCGCCTCGGCGGCGTTGGCCTCCGGGACGACGACGCGCGGTCGCCCGGCCGCCACGGCGGCCGACACCGCGGGCAGCACGCCGCGGACCGGACGCAGCCGGCCGTCCAGGGCGAGCTCGCCGAGGTGGACGACCCCGGCGGTGCGGGACGCGTCGACCACACCGGCCCCGGCGAGCATCGCGACCGCGATCGCGAGGTCGAACCCGGACCCGGCCTTGGGCAGGGACGCCGGCGAGAGGTTGACGGTGATGCGCCGCTGCGGCCACCCCAGGCCCGAGGACGTGATCGCGGCCCGGACCCGGTCGCGGGACTCGGCGAGCGCGGTGTCCGGCAGGCCGACCAGCGTGAACCCCGGCACGGACGCCGCCAGGTGCGCCTCGACCTCCACGAGGTGGCCGGACATGCCGAGCGGGCTCACCGCGAGCGTGCGGCCCAGCGCCATCAGACCGGCCCCGTCGGACGGTCCACCGCAGCAGTCCCCATCAGACGATCCCCACCAGGTGCTCCACCTGCGCAGGTCCGCTGCGGGGCAGCACCACGGCGATCACGTCGATGCGGATGGACCGCGGGCGCACGTCGTGGACGGCGACCCACTGGGCCGTCAGGCGCCGCAGCCGGGCGACCTTGCGCGCGGTGACCGCCTCGGCGGGGTGCCCGAACCCGACGCCGCTGCGCGTCTTGACCTCGACGGTGACCAGGGCGCCGTCGTCGAGGGCGACGATGTCCAGCTCGCCGTCGGCGCCGCGCCAGTTGCGGTCGAGCAGGCGCCACCCCGCGTCCTGCACGTAGCGAGCGGCGACGTCCTCCCCGTGCCGCCCGACGGCGTCCTTGGCGCGCATGCGACCACCTCCGCGAGGCAGCCTGCCGCCAGGTCCCGTCGCGCCGGACGTGCGCAGGGGACGGGGTGTGGACGTGGTCGCCGGTCAGCCGACCGAGGTCGGGCGGACCGGGGTCGCGTGGAGCCGGGTCGCGCGGAGCAGGGTCGACCGGCGGACCCGGCTCAGTGCCGGAAGCCGCCCCCGCCGGGGACGTCGAGCTCCGCCTTGGCCAGCTCCTCGACGTTGACGTCCTTGAAGGTGACCACCCGGACGGACTTCACGAAGCGCGCCGAGCGGTAGACGTCCCACACCCAGGCGTCCGCGAGCCGGAGCTCGAAGTAGACCTCGCCCGCCGCGGACCGCACCTGCAGGTCCACCTGGTTCGCGAGGTAGAACCGTCGCTCGGTCTCCACGACGTACGCGAACAGGCCCACCACGTCGCGGTACTCACGGTAGAGGGCGAGCTCCATGTCGGTCTCGTAGTTCTCGAGGTCCTCCGCGCTCACCGGTCCATCATGGACCATCCCCGCAGGTGGTGCGGTCGCCGGCCGGTCAGCGAGCGGCGTGCGCGAGCCACCGGTTGGCGTCCCCAAGCTCGGCCATCTCGGGACCGGCGCGCTCCGCCCGGTCGTCGTCGCCACCCTCGCCTGCGACGTCGTCGCGACCCTCGCCGGCGTCGTCGTTCTCAGCTTCGCCGAGGTCGTCGTCCGGCAGGTCGTCGCCGTCCTCGTCCGCGCCGTCCTGCAGGTCGTCGCCGTCCTCGTCCTCGTCACCCAGGAGGTCGCCGACGTCGTCCCCGAGCCCCCGGGCGAGGTCGTCCGGGTCCCCGCCCAGCACCTCGTCGCCCGCGGGCCCGAGGAGGTCGTCCGCCGACACGGACCCACCGTCGCCGGCCACCGCGCCGCCGAGCACCACGTCGCCGCCCACCGCGCCGTCGGCCACCGTGCCGCCGGCCACCGCCGGGACGTCGAACAGCCCGTCGCAGGCCGGGCCGACGAGCCCCGGCAACCGCCAGCTCTGCCGGTGGTGGACCGACGGTCCCAGCCGCCGCAGCGCCTCGACGTGCGCCGCCGTCGAGTAGCCCTTGTTGACCTCCCACCCGTACCCGGGGTGGGACACCGCGAGCTCGGCCATCAGGGCGTCCCGCGTCGTCTTCGCGAGCACGCTCGCGGCGGCCACCGACGAGCACTGCAGGTCGGCCTTGATCATCGTGCGCACCACCGGCGGCGGGACCTCCGCGAGCGGGGTGCCGTCGAACAGGGTCGGCTGCTGCGGGCGGGAGAGCCAGTCGTGGTTGCCGTCCAGCAGGACGACGTCGGGCCGCACGGGCAGCGCCGCGAGCGCCCGGGTGCCCGCCATCCGCAGCGCGGCGATGATCCCGTGCTCGTCGATCTCCTCCGCGGTCGCGTGGGCGACGGCGTGCCCGACCACCCACCGCCGGATCCGCGGCACGAGCGCGACGCGGGCCTGCGGGGTGAGCAGCTTGCTGTCCCGCACACCGGCGAGGGGACGCTGGACGCTCGCGTCGACCAGCACGATCCCCACGGTCACCGGACCGCCGAGCGCGCCGCGGCCCACCTCGTCGCACGCGCCGACCAGCGTGTGACCCGCGCGCAGCAGCGACTTCTCGACGCGCAGACCCGGCACGCGGGAGCGCGGGGTCCGGGTCGCCGTGCGCGTCGGCGTGCTCGCCGGCGTGCGGGTCGGTGCCCCCACGGCTACGGCTCCGGGACCGGCTCGAACGTGGCGCCCGGGTTGCGCAGCAGCGTGAACCGGTCGGCCGGCCAGACGGTCACGAACGCCACCCCGACCACGTTGTCGACCGGCACGCTGCCGCCGCCCGGGTCACCGAGGTGGTAGCGCGAGTCCTGGGAGTTCTGCCGGTTGTCGCCCATGACCCACAGGTTGCCCTCGGGCACGACGACGTCGAACTGCACCTCGCTGGGGATCGAGCCCTCCCGCACGTACGGCTCGGAGACCTCGACGCCGTTCACGGTGACCGGAGCCCCGCCACCGTCGGACGCCACCCGGTCCCCCGGCAGCCCGATGATCCGCTTGATGAGGTGCTCGCCGGAGTCCTGCGGCAGCAGGCCGACGTACGTCAGCACCGACGTCGTCCACTCGGCCAGGGGCGACTGCTCCTCCGCGACGACCGGCGGGAGCCAGCCGCCCGGGTCCTTGAAGACGACGACGTCCCCGCGGTGCACGTCCAGCGGGCCCGGTGCCAGCTTGGTGACCAGGACGCGGTCACCCTCGATCAGCGTGTCCTGCATGGACGCGCTGGGGATGTAGAACGCCTGGAACAGGAAGGTCTTGATGACCAGCGACAGCAGCAGCGCGCTGGCCAGGATCACCACGGTCTCGCGGAGCCAGGCGCCCCGGGAGCCGGTGGGGTGACCGCCGGTGCCGGGCTCCCCTGACGGGCTCGTCTCGGGAGCGGGCATGGGCTGGTCCTTCACGCGAACACTGTGCCATCCCGCGCGCCGCGGGCCTAACGAGCGGCCCCGTGCCGCCGCCCACGCGAGGCCGGACCGGCCGACACCCCCAGGTACGCCAACGGGCGGCCACCCCAGGGGTGACCGCCCGTCGAGGGACAGCGTTCAGCGCACCGGACTACTTGGCCGGGACGGCGTCGCGCTTCTCCTTGATCTTCGCCTTCTTGCCGCGCAGCTTGCGCAGGTAGTACAGCTTCGCGCGGCGGACGTCACCGCGGGTCACGACCTCGATGGACTCGAGCGTCGGGGAGTGCACGGGGAAGGTGCGCTCCACGCCGACGCCGAAGCTGACCTTGCGGACGGTGAAGGTCTCCCGCACGCCGCCACCCTGGCGCGCGATGACCGCGCCCTGGAAGACCTGGATGCGGGAGCGGTTGCCCTCGACGACCTTGACGTTGACCTTGAGGGTGTCCCCGGGCCGGAAGGCCGGGATGTCGGTGCGCAGCGATGCTGCGTCGACCGCGTCGAGCGTGTGCATGTCGTGTCACTTCCTCGCGCTGCCACAGGTCAGGCGCGTGTGTCGAGGGCGCCCTCGAGGGGCGCCTGATGAGTGTCCAGCGGTGGTGCGGCGGGCGTGGGCCCGCAGGTCGTGACCATCCCCCCTGTGGCAGGGACGAGACCGGCGCACACCGACCGACCAGTCTGCCACACGGCCGGCCCGGGGCAGAACCGGCGGCCCCTGTGCCGTGCACCTCAGGCGCTCTGCTGTGCACCTCGCGCGCTGCGCCGTGCACCTCAGCGCGGTGCTCTGCACCCGGCCTCAGGCGCTGTGCCGTGCCCCCGCGGTGCGCCGGGCCCCGGCGCGTCAGGCGTCCGGCGACGTCGGCCGCACCCCGTCCGCGGTGACCGTCCAGCCGGCGTCGGCCAGCACCGCGACGTCGTGCCGGTCCAGGGAGGCAGGATCCAGCGCGGCGACCAGGTCGGGGCGGCGCGACGCCGTCCGGCGCAGCGCCTCGTCGCGCCGCCAGCGCTCGATCCGCGCGTGGTGCCCGGACGTCAGCACCTCGGGCACGTCCAGCCCCGCCCAGCTCGGCGGGCGGGTGTAGACGGGGTACTCGAGCAGGCCGGCGGCACCGTGCGACTCCTCCACGAGCGAGTGCGGGTTGCCCACCACCCCGGGCAGCAGGCGCGCGACCGCCTCGACCACCACGAGCGCGGCGACCTCACCGCCGTTGAGCACGTAGTCCCCCAGGGACACCTCGGTCACCCGGACGTCGTCACGGGAGCGGTAGTGCTCCATCACCCGGGCGTCGATGCCCTCGTACCGCCCGCAGGCGATGACCAGGTGCTGCTCGCCGGCCAGGATCTCGGCCGTGCGCTGGGTGAACCGCTCCCCCGACGGCGTGGGGACCAGCAGGTGCGCGCCGGGGGTCAGCACGTCGTTGAGCGCCGATCCCCACACGTCCGGCCGCATGACCATGCCCGCCCCGCCGCCGACCGGGGTGTCGTCCACGGTGCGGTGCCGGTCGCTGGTCCAGGTCCGCAGGTCGTGCACGCGCACGTCGAGCAGCCCGGACGCACGGGCCTTGCCGACGAGGGACAGCTCCAGCGGCGCCAGGTACGCGGGGAAGATGGAGACGACGTCGATCCGCACGTCAGTCCTCGTCGGCGTCGGGCTCGCCGGCGGCCGACCGGGCGCCAGCCGGGCCGACCGTCTCCTCCGAGACGACGAGGTTCTCCACGTCCGACGCGAGCAGCCCGCCGGGCGGGTCCAGCACCACGCGTCCGCCCGGGACGTCCACGACGGGGACGATCGCGTGCACGAACGGCACGAGGGTGCGAACACCGGAGCCCTCCTCCACGAGCACGAGCACGTCGTGCGCGGGCAGGTGCTCCAGCCCCGCGATCGTGCCGAGCAGCCGCCCGTCGACGTGCTCGGCGCGCAGCCCGGTGAGCTCGTGCGGGTACCAGGCGTCCTCCTCGTCGTCGTCGTCCGCCTCGACGACGAGCACGACGCCCTGCAGCGCCTCGGCGCCGGTGCGGTCGGCGACCTCGACGAAGCGCGCGAACCACTTGCCGTGCTGCGAGCGCGTCCCGGCGACCGTGAGCGGTCCCGCGGCGGCGGGGTCGGTGTGGAGCACCTGCCCGTCGGCCAGGCGACGCCCGGGGTCGTCGGTGCGCAGGTCGATCGCGACCTCCCCACGAAGCCCGTGGGCACGGCCGATGCGGGCGACGGTCAGCTGCATGGGGTCTCTCCACAGGGACGCAGGGGACGAGCGGTGGGGCGGGCGGTGAGCCCGCCGACGACGCAAGGCCCGGCCCCCAGGCGTGGGGACCGGGCCTTGCGTCGGTGGAACGGTCGGGTCGGGTCGGCGCTGCTCAGCGCCGGTCGACGTCGACGACGTCGACGCGGACCGACCCGTCGGCCGACAGCGCGCTGACCACCGTGCGCAGCGCGCGCGCGGTGCGCCCGCCGCGGCCGATGACCCGACCGAGGTCCTCGGGGTGCACCCGGACCTCGAGCAGCTCACCGCGGCGCAGGGTCCTGGTGGCGACCTGGACGTCGTCCGGGTGGTCCACGATGCCCCGCACCAGGTGCTCCAGCGCGTCGGCGAGCATCAGGCCTGCTCGTCCGCGGTGCCGGACTCGTCGGCGGCCGGGGCCGGCGCGGCGGCCTTGGCCTCGGCGGCACGCGCCTTGGCCTTCTCGGCGTCGAGCGCGGCGGCCTCGATGGCGGCGGCCGGGTCGACCTTCTCACCCTTGACGCGCAGCGTGCCCTCGGCGCCCGGCAGGCCCTTGAACTTCTGCCAGTCCCCGGTCACCTTGAGCAGCGCGAGGACCTGCTCGGTCGGCTGCGCGCCGACGCCGAGCCAGTACTGCGCACGCTCGGAGGAGATGTCGATGAGCGACGGCTCCTCGGTGGGGTGGTACTTGCCGATCTCCTCGATGGCGCGGCCGTCGCGCTTGGTGCGCGAGTCGGCGACGACGACGCGGTAGTACGGCTGACGGATCTTGCCCATGCGCTTCAGACGGATCTTGGTGGCCACGGTGTGGTCTTCTCCTGGATGTGAGCTGAGGTGGCCGGGGACGCGTTCCCGTGGGGGCAGGTCGGCAGCCCGGCCGAGGGACTCCGCGCGCGGCTAGAGGGTCCGCGCGCCGAGTACAGCGGGCCATTCTGCCAGACGGCGACCGCACGCCCCAACCGGACGTGCGTCACGTCCGGCCGGGGGCGGAGGTCCGGGGCCGGCGCTACGCCCGGCCCGGCACCACGACCCCACGCAGCACGACGGCGCGCGGGTCGGCCAGCACCCGGGCGTCCCGGCGCGGGTCGGCGTCGTACACCACGAGGTCCGCGCTCGCACCCTCCTCCAGCCCGGGGACGCCGAGGTACGCGCGGGTGCGCCAGCTCGCGGCGGCGACGACGTCGGCGTCGGGCACCCCGGCACGCAGCAGCTCGGCCGTCTCCGCCGCCAGGCGGCCGTGCTCGATGGTGCCGCCGGCGTCGGTCCCGACCAGCAGCGGAACCCCGGCGTCGTGCAGGTCGCGCACGTGCTCGTGGCGGCGGGCGTGCATGCGCCGCATGCGGGCGGCGTAGACCGGGTAGCGGTGCGCCTGGGCGGCGATCGCCTCGAACCGCTCGACCTGGAGCAGCGTCGGGGTGACCGGGATGCGCCGGCGCGCGACCTCGTCGATCTGGTCGGGCGTGAGGCCGGTGCCGTGCTCCAGGCAGTCGACCCCGGCGGCCAGCAGCCCGGGGATCGCCTCGGTCGCGAACGTGTGCGCGGTGACGCGGGCACCGTGCTCGTGCGCGACGGCGATCGCCTCGGCGAGCACGTCGTCGGGCCACAGCGGCCGCAGGTCGGCCTCGGGCCCGAGGTCCCGGTCGATCCAGTCGGCGACGAGCTTGACCCACCCGTCCCCGCGGTCGGCCTCCTCGGCGACGGCCGCCGGCAGGTCGCTCACGGCGTCCAGCTCGCGCCCGTAGTGGCGCAGGTACCGCTTGGGGCGGGCGAGGTGGTGCCCGGAGCGGATGAGCCGGGGCAGGTCGGCGCGCGCGTGCACCCAGGCCGTGTCGGACGGCGACCCCGCGTCGCGGATCAGCAGCGTGCCGGCGTCGCGGTCGGCCAGGGCCTGCGCCTCGGCTGTCGCGGCGTCCACCGGGCCGTCGGCCCCGAGCCCGATGTGGCAGTGCACGTCGACCAGGCCGGGGACCGCCCAGCCCTCGACGGTGACGACGTCGCGCGTCAGGTGGCGGGGCACGGTCGGGCGCTCGAAGGTCACCCGGCCGTCGACCGCCCACAGCTCGCCGACCTCGCGGTCGTCGTCGAGACCGACGGTGCCGCGCACGTGGACGACGCTCACCGTGGCCCCCGCACCCGCCCCGCGTGCGCCGCGGTCAGCGACCGAGGAACTTCTCGAGCCCGGCGGGCAGCTCGAGCTCGGCCGGGCCGACGGGCTGGTCGGGCGCGGCGCCGAGGCCGAACGCCGACCCCTGGCCGGCGCGCGGCGCCACCCCGGCGGCGCGCTGGCTCGCCAGGCGCTCCTGCTCGGCACGCTTGGCGGGGTTGCCGGACTTGCCCTTCTTGCTCCGCGGGGGCGGGGCCTGCTTGCCGCGGGCCTTCTTGCCGCCGCCCATCCCCGGCATGCCGGGCATGCCCGGCATGCCGCCGCCCTTGCTCATCTGCGCCATCATCTTCTGCGCCGCGGTGAACCGCTCCAGCAGGCCGTTGACGTCGGTCGTCGTGGTCCCGGAGCCCTTGGCGATCCGGGCCCGGCGCGAGCCGTTGATGATCTTGGGGGTGCGCCGCTCGGCGGGCGTCATGGAGCGGACGATCGCCTCGATGCGGTCGACCTCGCGCTCGTCGAAGTTCTCCAGGGCCTCCCGCATCTGGCCCATGCCCGGCAGCATGCCGAGCATCTTCTTCATCGAGCCCATCTGCTTGAGCTGCTGCATCTGGACGAGGAAGTCCTCGAGCGTGAAGCCCTCGCCGGACGCGAGCTTGGAGGCCATCGCCTCGGCCTGGTCCGCGTCGAAGGCGCGCTCGGCCTGCTCGATGAGCGTCAGGACGTCGCCCATGTCGAGGATGCGCGACGCCATGCGGTCCGGGTGGAACACCTCGAAGTCGGTGAGCTTCTCACCGGTCGAGGCGAACAGGATCGGGCGGCCGGTCACCGAGGCGACCGACAGCGCGGCACCACCGCGCGCGTCGCCGTCGAGCTTGGACAGCACGACGCCGGAGAAGCCGACACCGTCCAGGAATGCCTGCGCCGTGGCGACCGCGTCCTGACCGATCATCGCGTCGATGACGAAGATCGTCTCGTCCGGCTCGATCGCGTCGCGGATGTCCGCGGCCTGCTGCATGAGCTCGGCGTCCACGCCCAGGCGTCCGGCGGTGTCGACGATGACGACGTCGTGGTGGCGGCTGCGGGCGGTGGCGACACCCTCGCGGGCGACCCACACCGGGTCGCCGGTCGGCGCCTCGTACTCCGACGCGACCCCGGGGTGCGGGGCGAACACCGGCACACCGGCACGCTCGGCGACCACGCCGAGCTGGGTCACGGCGTTCGGCCGCTGCAGGTCCGCGGCGACGAGCAGCGGCGTGTGCCCCTGCGAGCGCAGGTGCAGCGCCAGCTTGCCGGCCAGCGTCGTCTTCCCCGCACCCTGCAGGCCCGCGAGCATGATGACGGTCGGGGGGTTCTTGGCCAGCCGCAGCTGGCGGGTGGCCCCGCCGAGGATCCCGACGAGCTCCTCGTTGACGATCTTGACGACCTGCTGCGCGGGGTTGAGCGCCCCGGAGACCTCCGCGGAGAGCGCACGCTCGCGCACGGAGGCGGTGAAGGCGCGCACCACGCTGACGGCGACGTCGGCGTCGAGCAGGGCACGACGGATCTCGCGCACGGTGGCGTCGATGTCCGCCTCGGACAGCCGCCCCTTGGTGCGCAGGTTCTTGAAGGTCGACGTCAGTCGGTCGGACAGGCTCGCGAACACCGCTGATTCCTCACGTTCGCTGGTCGATCACGGGACGCCCCAGACTACCTGCGTCCCCGAGGGCCGGACGTGGAGGGCTCCGCGCTCACGCCCCCCGCCGCTCCGGCTGCCCGTCGGCATGCCGCTGGGCAGGCCCCTCGGCAGCCCTCTCGGCATGTCCCACCTCGAGCGCGAGCGCCGCCCGGGCCGTCAGGCCGTCGACGAGCCGGGCCCGCCAGGCCGTCCACGCCGTGGGACCCGCCGCGGACGCGTCCGCCTCGGTCAGGGCCCGCAGCAGCTCCAGCACGTCGGGCCGGTGGTCGACGGCGTCCAGCAGCTCGCGCAGCGTCGCGGGGTCGTCCGGGTCCCGGGTGGTCGCCAGCTCGGCCAGCGTCAGGTGGTGGCGCACGAGGCGCATGGCGTCGGCGGTGTCGCGGGCCCGGACCCCCATGCGGGTGAGGATGACCCCGACCAGGCGCTCACCCTCCCGGGAGTGGTCCCGGACGCCGGCGCGCTTGCCGATGTCGTGCAGCAGGGCCGTCAGCAGCAGCGTCTCGGGGCGGCGCACGTCACGCCGCATCCGCCCCGCGATCGCGACGGTCTCGACGAGGTGACGGTCCACCGTGTGCCGGTGGATCGCCGCGCGCTGCGGCCGGTTGCGCACCCCGGCCCACTCCGGGATCCAGGTCGTCACGACGCCGGCCAGGTCCAGGGCCTCCCACACCGGCACCTGCGCACGCCCGGACGCGAGCAGCTGGCCGAACGCCTCCCGTGCAGGTGGCGGCCACGGCTCCGGCAACGACGGCGTCTGGGTCAGGCTCGCCACGGTGACCGGGGACAGCGTCAGCCCGGTGCGGGCGGACGTCGCCGCGGCGCGCAGTGACAGCAGCGGGTCCGACGCCGGCTGCGCGTCGACGGCCAGCAGCAGCTCGCCGTCGTGCTCCACCAGCCCCTCCCCCACCGACCGCAGCCGCGGGGCGCCCCGTCGGCCACGGACCAGCACCGGACGGCGGGTGACCAGCGGCCGCTGCAGGGCCTGGCGCGCGTTGCGGACGGTGGTGTCCAGCGCGTAGGAGATCACCCGGCCGGCCTCGGCGACGCTGGCGAGCAGGTCGTCCGCGTCACCCAGGCCGAGCAGCTCGGCGACCTCGTCCTGGTCGGCCAGCAGCAGCCTGTTGGTGTGCCGCCGGGTCACCACCTGCAGGGCGTCGCGCACGTCCAGCAGGTGCTCGTAGGCGTGGTCGACCGAGCCGTGGGGCCGGTCGGTGAGCCAGGTGGCGGCGAGCGCGGTCAGCACGACGGCGTCGCGGATGCCGCCGCGGGCCTCCTTTAGGTCCGGCTCGAGCAGGTACGCGAGCTCGCCGTGACGCTCCGCGCGCTGCTTGGTGGTGCTCAGCAGCTCGGGCAGGCGGCGCCGGGCGGCGGCGCGCCAGTCGGTGAGCAGGGCCGACGTCGCGCGGTGGACGACGAGCGCGTCCCCGGCGACCGGCCGCAGGTCCAGCAGGCCGACGGCGGCGGGCAGGTCCTTGGACGCGACCTGGCGGCACTGCGCCAGGGACCGCACGGAGTGGTCGAGGTCCAGCCCGGCGTCCCAGATGGGGTACCAGAGCCGCTCGGCCAGCCGGGTCAGGTCCTCGGCGCTGCGCCCCCGTCCGTCGTGGACGAGCAGCAGGTCCAGGTCGCTGCAGGGGCTGGCGTCCCGTCGCCCGATGCTGCCCACCGCGCCGAGGGCGACGCCGTCGGTGTGCGGCAAGTCCGCGGTCGCCTGGTCCCACAGCTCGGCCAGCCGGGCCGAGACGAGCTCGGTCACCGCCGTCCGGCGCTGCGGGCCCGGGGTGGACGTCCGGCTCAGCCGCGTGGCGAGGTCGAGCCGCTCGGCCTTGAGGCCCCGCACCCCGGACGGGGGGCGCGGGACCTCCAGGTCGTCGTCGGACGCGCCCCCGGGGCCGTGCGCGGGCATCGGGGTCGCGGTCATCGCTACAGGGCGTCCGTGCCGTGCTCGCCGGTGCGGACGCGGGCGACGTCCTCCACGGGGACGACCCACACCTTGCCGTCGCCGATCTTGCCGGTCTGCGCGGCCTTGATCAGCACCTTGGTGATCAGGGTCGCGTCCTCGTCCTCGACGAGCACCTCCACCCGCACCTTGGGCACCAGGTCCACCGTGTACTCCGCACCGCGGTAGACCTCGGTGTGACCGCGCTGGCGGCCGTAGCCGCTGGCCTCGCTCACCGTCATGCCCCGCACGCCGGCGGCCTCGAGGGCGGCCTTCACGTCGTCCAGTCGGTGGGGCTGGATGATCCCCGTCACGAGCTTCGTCATCACTTCGCCTCCGTCGTCACCCGGGTGTCGCCCAGGGTCTCGTATGCGGGCTCGGCCGCGCGGCCACCCGTGTCCCCGCCGCCCAGCCGGCGGGCGCCGCCCAGCGTCTCGTACGCCGTCTCGCCGTGCACCGCCTGGTCCACGCCGGCGACCTCGACCTCGTCGCTGACGCGCAGCCCGATCGTGGCCCGCAGGATCGCGCCGATGGCGAACGTCACCGCGGCGGAGATCACGACCGCGACCAGCGCGACGACGACCTGCGTGCCCAGCTGGGTCACGCCGCCGCCGTAGAACAGGCCGTTCTGCGCGCCTTCCGGGTACCAGGCGTTGTTGGTGTCGGTCGCGAAGAAGCCGATCAGCACCGTGCCGACCAGACCGCCGACGAGGTGGACGCCGACGACGTCGAGGGAGTCGTCGTAGCCGAACCGGTACTTCAGGCCGACGGCCAGCGCGCACAGCACGCCCGCCACGACGCCGATGGCGATGGCACCGAAGGTGTCCACCGCGGCCGCGGCCGGGGTGATCGCGACCAGGCCGGCGACGACGCCGGACGCGGCACCGAGGGAGGTGGCGTGGCCGTCCCGGAACTTCTCCGTCAGGAGCCAGGCGAGCATGGCGGCGGACGTCGCGACCAGGGTGTTCAGCCACGCCCGACCCGAGACGTCGTCGGCGGCGAACTCCGAGCCGGCGTTGAAGCCGAACCAGCCGAACCACAGCAGGGCCGCGCCGAGCATGACGAACGGCAGGTTGTGCGGGCGCATCGGCTCACGGCCGAACCCGCGGCGCTTGCCCAGCAGCAGCGCGAGCACCAGCCCCGCGACGCCGGCGTTGATGTGCACGACCGTCCCGCCCGCGAAGTCGATCGGCGTCGACCAGCCGCTGGTGATGCCGTCGGCGCCGAGCAGCCCGCCGCCCCACACCATGTGCGCGATCGGCACGTAGCAGAAGGTGACCCACAGCGCCGTGAAGACGAGCCAGGAGCCGAACTTCGTGCGGTCCGCGATGGCGCCGCTGATCAGGGCGACCGTGATGATCGCGAACGTCGCCTGGTAGCCGACGGCGACCAGCGCCGGCACGCCGGACGCGGCCATCAGGCTCTCGTCGTCGGTCAGGCTCGACAGGCCGAAGTACTCCAGCGGGTTGCCGACGAAGCCGCCGATGTCACCGCCGAAGGTGCCCGAGTAGCCCCACAGCACCCAGATGAGAGCCACGACGCCCATCGCGCCGAAGCTCATCATCATCATGTTCAGGACCGACTTGCCGCGCACCATGCCGCCGTAGAAGAACGCCAGACCCGGCGTCATCAGGAGCACGAGCGAGGAGGACATCAACATCCACGCTGTGTTTCCGGTGTCCAGTTCCATCGAGATCGCCTCTCCGAAATCGCCAGCCGGTCGGCTGGATCCGGGCTCCACCCTCCGGGACGGCGATTTCGGCGGCGCACCTGGCGTGTTACCGGCAGGTGACAGTCGCCGCGCGCGCGTAAAGATCGTGTTTCCCCGCTGGCGCGGCGGGCATGAGCGGGTCCCGGGACGCGTCAGGCGACGCCGAGCAGCCCGTCGACGAAGTCCTCCGGCTCGAACGGCGCCAGGTCGTCGGCGCCCTCCCCGAGCCCGACGAGCTTGACCGGCACGCCGAGCTCGCGCTGGACCGCCACGACGATGCCGCCCTTGGCGGTGCCGTCGAGCTTGGTCAGCACGATCCCGGTGACGCCGGCGACCTCGGCGAACACGCGCGCCTGGTTCAGCCCGTTCTGCCCGGTGGTCGCGTCCAGGACGAGCAGCACCTCGGTCAGCGGCGCCTCCTTGGTGATGACGCGCCGGATCTTGCCCAGCTCGTCCATGAGGCCGGCCTTGTTCTGCAGCCGCCCCGCGGTGTCCACCAGGACGACGTCCGCGCCGGTCTCGCGGCCGTGACGCACGGCGTCGAAGGCGACGGCGGCCGGGTCGGCGCCGTCCCGGTCCGAGCGGACCGTGTGGACGCCCACGCGCGAGCCCCAGGTGGTCAGCTGGTCCGCCGCCGCCGCGCGGAACGTGTCGGCCGCGCCGAGCACGACCGTGCTGCCCTCGGCCACCAGCACGCGCGCCAGCTTGCCCACCGTGGTGGTCTTGCCGGTGCCGTTGACGCCCACGACCAGCACGACGGCCGGGACCTGCCGGGACCCGTCGTCGGTCAGGCCCGGCACCGTGTTGAGCGAGCGGTCCAGGGACGGGTCGACGAGCTCGATCAGCTGGTCGCGCAGGATGGCGCGCACGACCGCCGGGTCCTTGACGCCCTCGACCCGGACGCGCGAGCGCAGCGCGTCGATGAGCTCGCCGGTGGGTCCGGCACCGACGTCGGCCAGCAGCAGCGTCTCCTCGAGCTCGTCCCAGTCGTCCTCGGTGAGGTGGTCGCGGGACAGGACGGCGAGCAGGCGTGCCCCCAGCGGGGACCCGGACCGGGCGAGCCGGCCGCGCAGCCGTGCGAGGCGGCCCAGCACCGGCTCGGGGACGTCGAGGGTCGGGGCGGGTCGCTCCAGGACGTCGACACCGGTCGGCGCCGCGCCGACCACGTCGGCGTCGCCGTCGACGTCGCGTGCGGGTGCCGGGCTGGGGACGCGGCGTGCGGTGGTGGGTGCGGGCGGCTGCGCGGGGCCGCGGCCGCGACGGCGGACCAGCACACCGGTCGCCGTGCCCACGACGGCCAGCGCCGGCAGACCGATGGCCAGGAGGAGTTCGAGGGTCTCGTTCACACCCGACATCCTGTCAGTCGTGAACCGTCCGGCTCACGGGCGGGTCAGCGGCGGGTCAGGGCCGACACGCCGCGGGTGGCGCGCTCGCGGGCGCGGGCCAGGGTCTCGGTCAGGTCCTCGACGGCGAGGTAGGCCGGGTCGTCGACCTCGGCCGCGGCCAGCAGCTCGTCGAGCGAGGTCTCGACCGGCTCGTCGGAGTCGTCGCCGGCGTCGGCGCGCGCGTCGTCCCCCGGCGCCGTCCGGCGGGTCCGGAGCGCACGCAGCCCGGCGACCAGGTGGCGGAAGAACCCGCGCAGGCTCCCGGTGCGCCCCCCGGCCGAGCCGGCGACGACCAGCACGGCGGCGGCCGCCACGAGGGCGAGGAACGTCCAGACGACGAGCGTGAGCATGCGCCGATCCTCCCAGACGGGCCCGGGCACGTGCGTCAGGAGCCCACCGGTGGAGACGGCGCGTCGCGCGCGACGGCGCGTCGCCGAGCCGCCCGCCCGCGTGCTCAGGCGCTGACGTCGTCCCGCATCCGCTGGCTGATGACCGTGGTGACGCCGTCGCCGCGCATCGTGACGCCGTACAGGACGTCGGCGATCTCCATCGTGCGCTTCTGGTGCGTGACGACGATGAGCTGGCTGTCCTCCTGCAGCTCGCGGAAGATGTCCAGCAGCCGGCCCAGGTTGGCGTCGTCGAGCGCCGCCTCGACCTCGTCCATGACGTAGAAGGGGCTCGGTCGCGCCTTGAAGATCGACACGAGCAGCGCGACCGCGGTCAGCGACCGCTCGCCGCCGGACAGCAGGGACAGCCGCTTGACCTTCTTGCCGGCCGGCCGGGCCTCCACCTCGATGCCGGTGGTCAGCATGTCGTCCGGCTCGGTGAGCACCAGGCGGCCCTCGCCGCCGGGGAACAGGCGCGGGAAGACGCGGTCGAACTGCGCCGCGGTGTCCCGGTAGGCGTCGGCGAACACCTGCTCCACCCGCGCGTCGATCTCCTTGACGATGTCGAGCAGGTCGGCGCGGGACTTCTTGAGGTCGGCGAGCTGGTCGGTGAGGAACTTGTGCCGCTCCTCCAGCGCCGCGAACTCCTCCAGCGCCAGCGGGTTCACCCGCCCCATCTGGGCCAGCGTCCGCTCGGCGGCGCGCAGACGCTTCTCCTGCTCGGCGCGCACGTACGGCACCTCGCGCGGCGCGTCGTCCGACGCGGGGGCCAGGACCGGCACCGGTCGGTGCGGGCCGAACTCGTCGACGAGCACCCCCGGGTCCATGCCGAGGTCGTCCACGGCCCTCGCCTGCAGCTGCTCCAGGCGCAGCAGCTGCTGCGCGCGTGCCACCTCGTCGCGGTGCGCGACGTCGGTCAGCTCCGCCAGCCGTGCCGCGAGGGAGTCGACCTCCGCACGCAGCGCGACGACCGCGGCGTCCCGCTCCGCGCGCGCCGCCTCCGCCGCCTCCCGCTCGAGGCCGGCGGTCTGGAGCGAGCGGTCGAGCACCGCCAGCGTGCGGACGGCTCCGGCGCGGACCGCCTCGGCCCGCTGCGCCTGCCGGACCCGCACCCGCTCGCGCTGCGCGGCGCGGGCCCGCGCCTCGCGCTCCGCCTGGGCGGCGCGCTGCAGGGACTGCGCACGGCCGGCCAGCGCCCGCGCCCGCTCCTCGCTGGTGCGCAGAGCCAGTCGGGCCTCGGTCTCCCGGGCACGCGCGGCCGTGGCCACCGCGGCCAGCCGGTCCCGCGCGGCGGTGCCGTCCTCGATCGCGGCCTCGGACTCGGCCGGCGCCGCCTCCGCGGCGGCGAGCCGCCCGGTGAGCTCGGCCAGCTCGGCCTGGACGGTGGCGAGCGACTCGGTCGCCACCGTGAGGGAACGCTGCACGCGCTCCGCCTCGGCCCGCGCGGCCCGGGCGGTCGCACCCAGGTGCCCGAGCTGCTCGGCGACCGCCGCGAGGGCCGCGTCGGACTCGTTGAGGCGGTCCAGGGTGCGCGCGTAGGCGTCCTCGGCGACCGCGAGCGCCTCGGTCGCCCCGCTCAGCTCGAACTGGGCGCGCTCCCCCCGGGCGACGGCGTCGTCCCGGGCCGTCCTCGCCTCGTCGAGCGCCGCCTGCAGGTGCAGCACGCTGGGCGCGGTCGCCGACCCGCCGGACGCGCGCAGACCCGACAGGAGGTCGCCGGTCGACGTGGCGACGGTGGCGGACGGGTCGGTCGCCACCAGCGCCCGGCCGGTCGCCAGGTCGTCGACGACCAGCACGTGGCCGAGCAGGGCGTCCACCGCGCCCTGCAGGTGCGCGGGGCCGCGGACCAGGTCGGTGGCACGGCGGGCGCCCGCCGGGACGCCGTCCGCCCCGGCCTCGGCTCCCCCCGCCGCCGACCCCACGACGAGCGTCGCCCGTCCCGCGTCCTGCGCGCGCAGCCATCGCAGGGCGTCCACGGCGGCGTCCACGGAGTCCACGACCACGGCGTCGGCGGCGACACCCAGCGCGGCGGCGATCGCGTCCTCGTACCCGGCCTCGATGCTCAGCAGGGCCGCGAGGGACCCGAGCGTGCCGGTGACGTCGGCCGTGCCGAGCAGCGCGCCGGCGCCGTCCTTGCGGTCCAGGCTCAGCTCGAGGGTCTCGATCCGGGACGCGACCGCGGCGCGGTCGCGCTCGGCGACCTGCATCCGCTCGCGGACGTCGGCGAGCGCGGCGGTCGCCTGCTCGACGGCGTCGGCGGCCGCCTCGTGCTCGGCGTCGAGCCCCTCCTCGCCCTCCTCCACGCCGGCGACCTGCGTCTCCAGGGCGGCGAAGTCGCTGGTGGCCTGCGCTCCGCGGCGCTCGGCCTCGGCCAGCGCCTCGCGCAGCCGGCCGATCTCGTTCTCGGTGGCCTCGACGCGGCTGCGGCGGGCGGCGACCTGGCCGGCGAGCCGGGCCAGGCCCTCCCGGCGGTCGGCGGCGGCCCGCAGCGCGGTCGCCAGCGTCCGCTCCGCGGTGGCGGCCGCCCCCTCGGCCCCTTCCCGCTCGGCGACGGCGGCGGCGAGGGAGGAGCGGGCGGCGTCCACCTCGGCGGTCAGCTCGGCCTCGGCGGCGCGGGCGCGCTCGGCCTGGGCCTCCAGGTCCTGCGGGTCGCGTCCGGACTCCGGCTCCCGTGCGGACGACCCGAGCAGGCGCAGCCGCTCCGAGGCCAGGGTCGACGTCGAGCGCAGCCGCTCGCGCAGCGAGGAGAGCCGGTACCAGACCTCGCTCGCCTCGGACAGCGCGGGCGCGGCCTCGGCGGCCTCCCGCTCGAGGTCCGCCAGCCGGCGGCGGGCCTCGGTGAGCGCCCGCTCGGCCTCCTCGCGACCGGCCCGCAGCAGCGACTCGTCGGCCATCTCCTGCTCGAGCGTCGACGTGAGCTGTGCGAGGTCGTCCGCGAGCAGCCGGGAGCGCGCGTCGCGCAGGTCGCTCTGGACGACCTGGGCCCGGCGGGCGACCTCGGCCTGCTTGCCGAGCGGGCCGAGCTGGCGGCGGATCTCCGAGGTGAGGTCGCCCAGTCGCGTGAGGTTGGCCTGCATCCCGTCGAGCTTGCGCAGCGCGCGCTCCTTGCGCTTGCGGTGCTTGAGGACGCCGGCGGCCTCCTCGATGAAGCCGCGGCGCTCCTCGGGGGTCGCGCGCAGGACGGCGTCCAGCTGGCCCTGGCCGACGATGACGTGCATCTCGCGGCCCAGGCCCGAGTCGGAGAGCAGGTCCTGGATGTCCAGCAGCCGGCAGGAGCTGCCGTTGATGGCGTACTCCGAGCCGCCGTTGCGGAACAGGGTCCGGGAGATCGTGACCTCGGTGTACTCGATCGGCAGGGCGCCGTCGGAGTTGTCGATGGTCAGCGCGACCTCGGCACGGCCCAGCGGGGCGCGCCCGGACGTGCCGGCGAAGATGACGTCCTCCATCTTGCCCCCGCGCAGGGACTTCGCGCCCTGCTCCCCCATGACCCACGCGAGCGCGTCGACGACGTTGGACTTCCCCGAGCCGTTCGGCCCGACGACGCAGGTGACCCCGGGCTCGAAGCTCAGCGTCGTCGCCGAGGCGAACGACTTGAACCCGCGCAGGGTGAGCGTCTTCAGGTGCACGCTGCAGAGCCTAGGAGTTCCGCACGCCGGTCCGGACGGACCGGCGTGCGGACGCCGTCGCGTCGGTCAGAGGGCGGGGAACCACAGCGCGATCTCGCGCGCGGCCGACTCCGCGGAGTCCGAGCCGTGCACGAGGTTCTGCTGGACCTTCAGCCCCCAGTCCCGGCCGAGGTCGCCGCGGATGGTGCCGGGCGCGGCGGTGGTGGGGTCGGTCGTCCCGGCGAGCGAGCGGAAGCCCTCGATGACGCGGTGGCCCTCGGCCACGACGGCGAGCACGGCGCCGGACTTCATGAAGTCGACCAGCGGCGCGTAGAACGGCTTGCCCTCGTGCTCGGCGTAGTGGGCGGCGAGGACGTCGTCGCCGGCGGTGCGCAGCTCGACGGCGACGAGCGTGTAGCCCTTGGCCTCGACCCGGCGCAGGATCTCCCCGGACAGGCCGCGGCGGACGCCGTCGGGCTTGACGAGGACGAGGGTGCGTTCGGTGGGGGCGTCAGTCTGGGTCATGGGCACGACCCTACCGAGCGTCGGGCGGGTCTCAGGCGCCGGGACCGGCCGCGGCGGCCGCGTCCCACTCCGCGCGTTCGCGGTCGATCCGGCCGCCGACCCGCAGCGACGCGACCCACATGAGGACGAAGATCGCGGCGATCACGAACAGGATCGTCGCGCCGAACCCGGCGCCGGTCACCGGCGCGGCGAGCAGGACGAGCCCGCTCGCCAGCACCGGGACCTGCACGACGGTCCCGGCGACGTACCCGCCGCGCCGGCGCAGCATCCCGGAGAGCAGCATGAGGACGAGCGCCAGCCCACCGCCGGCGAGCCAGAGCACTCCGGGCGGCGCGACCCGCAGGCCGTAGCCGACCAGCGTGGCGAAGAGGATCACCAGGGCCTCGAGGACGAGCGTCGTGGCGGCCAGCTGCTGCTTGGCCGAGCGACGGCGAGCCGGTGCCGGCACGCCGGCCGTGCTCCGCTCGGCGTGCGCGGCGGCGTGCGACGCGTCGTCGGCGGCGTCGTCAGGGGTGGACGCGGTCATCGCCCCAGGCTACCGGCGTGCGGAGGCGTGGCCGTCGGCACCGGGCTCGTCGGAGTGCGGCCCGTCCGTGGTCGGGGACAGCGCGCCGGCCGCGGCCGCGCCGACGGCCACGTGCTCGGGGCCGGCGATCGTCGGGGTGGACGTGTCCTCCATGACGGCCTCGCCGCGCGCCACCATGCCGGCGACGTCAGACAGCGCCACCTCACGCAGGAACAGCGTGAGCGCGAAGCCCGCCGCCAGGAGCGGCACCAGGTACCAGAACGCCGGTGCCAGAGCGTCGGCGAAGGCGTCGACGACGCCGTCCCGCAGCGGCGCGGGGAGCGCCGACACGGCGGCCGGCGTCAGCGAGTCCACGCCGCCGTCCCCCGCCGTGGCCGCCGGGGCGCCCGCGAAGACCTCGGTGAGCCGGTCCGTGAGGCGGCCGGTGAAGATGGTGCTGAACAGCGCGACGCCCACGGCCGCGCCGATCTCGCGGAAGAAGTTGTTCGCGCTCGTGGCGGTCCCCAGCTCGCGCGGGTCGACGGAGTTCTGCACCGCCAGGACGATCGTCTGCATCACGAGCCCCAGGCCCGCGCCGAGGACGAGGATCATCGCGCTGAACAGCACCATGCTGGTGTCCCCGGTGAGCGTGGTCATCCACATCAGCCCGAGGGTCGCGATGCCCATGCCGGCGATCGGGTACCTCCGGTAGCGGCCCGTCTTGGTGATCGCGATGCCGGAGAAGATGGCGGTCGACATGACGCCGACCATCATCGGGAGCATGAGGAAGCCGGACTCGGTGACACCGGCCCCGGTCGCCATCTGCAGGAAGGTCGGCAGGAAGGTGAGCGCGGCGAACATGCCCATGCCGATCACCAGGCCGACGAGGGTCGCGATCGCGAACGTGGGGTTCCGGAACAGGTGCAGCGGGAGCAGCGGCTCCTCCGCGCGGCGCTCCACGGCGACGAATCCGACGGCGGCGACCACGGTCCCGGTCACCAGGGCGAGCAGGCGCGGGTCCGACCAGTCGTAGCCCGCCTCGCCGCTGAACGAGTCCCAGCTCGTGGTGAGGATCAGGCCCGACGTCGCGAGCACCAGCAGGACGATCCCGGCGACGTCGATGCTCCGTCCCGACCGGTGGCTGGGCAGGCGCAGGGTGACCCACGCCGTGGCGAAGGCGGCCAGCCCGATCGGGACGTTGATCCAGAAGGCCCAGCGCCAGGTCAGGTGGTCGGTGAACAGGCCGCCGAGCAGCGGCCCGATGACCGCGGAGATCCCGAACAGGGCACCCATCGGGCCCATGTACCTGCCGCGGTCCTTGGCCGGCACGATGTCGGCGATGATCGCCTGGGACAGGATCATCAGGCCACCGCCGCCGAGTCCTTGCACCGCACGCCAGGCGACCAGCGCACCGAAGCTCTGCGCCATGCCGGCCCCGACGGAGGCGACCGTGAACAGCCCGATCGCGACGAGGAACGGGTAGCGGCGACCCCACAGGTCACCGAACTTGCCGTACAGCGGCATGACGACCGCGATCGCCAGGATGTAGGCGGTCATCAGCCACCCCTGGTGCTCGAGTCCCTCGAGCTCGCCGACGATCGTCGGCATCGCGGTCCCGAGGATCGACTGGTCCAGCGACGACATGAACATGCTCGCCATAAGTGCGCCGAAGATCAGCCAGATCGTGCGCTGGTTCAGCACGATCACGGGAGCACCGGACGTCGGGGACGCCTCGGGGCCGGGGGTGGCGACGGAAGCCATGCGGTTCTACCTCGTTGATCGGTCTGGTGGGCGTTCGTCCGGCTCGGTCCGCAGGCGTGCGGTCCCGGCCGCGGAGCAGTGCGGATCCGGGTGGTGCGGGTCCGGGTGGTGCGGGTCCGGGTGGTGCGGGTCTGGGTGGTGCGGGTGGGTCGCGCCGTCCGGGGTGCGCGAGGCGGTCAGGGTGGCGTGCCGGAGACGGCGCCCACCGTGGGTCAGGTGCCGCCGAGGAGGAGCCGCAGGTCGGCGCGCGCCGCCCCGAGGTGGTCCCCGACCTCACCTCGGGCCCCGGACATCTCCCAGCGGGTCAGCGCCGAGCGGACGAGGACCATGAGGGTCATGCCGGCGATCTCCACGAGCGCGTCGTGCGCTGCCTCGGTGCCGGTCGTCGACCCCGCTGCTGCAGCAGCCCCGCCTCCGTCGTCGTCGGTGGTCGAGGAGGCGGCGAAGCGGGTCCGACCGGTGGCGTCGGTCTCGCTCGTATGGCTGGTGTCGTCGGGAGCACCTGTGTCACCCGCGATCCGGCGCCGCAGCAGCGCATCGACCTGCACCCGGTACCGCTCCATCCAGGCGAGCAGCCGGGCACTGAGGCGTGGGTCGCGCCGTGCCAGCTCGGCTGCCGCCGCCAGCCGGTCGCGGGTCATGACGGGCACCACGAGCACCGACCGGGCCAGCGCCTCGAGGTCCGAGGCGAGGTCGCCGGTCGGGCCGCCGGCCGCGAAGGTCTCGGCCAGATCAGGATCGAGTGCCAGGGGCTCCATGCCGAGGACGGCGTCGTCCTTGGACTCGAAGTAGTTGAAGAAGGTGCGGGGGGACACCCCGGCCTCGGCGCAGATCGCCTCGACCGTGACCGCGTCGAGCCCGTCCCGCGCGACGAGCAGGTGCGCCGCATCGACGAGCGCTGCCCGGCGGGCGCGCTTCTGGCGCTCACGCAGCCCCAGTGGCCCGTCCGCCACGTCCCTCACCACGTCGACAACCTTACAGCGCCTGCAACTTTGCAGCGACTGCATCAGTCCTGCTCGTGGTGCGACGTCGACCACAGACGCTTCGGGCCACGGACTGCCGACGCCTCGCCCGGATGCCGGCCGCCGGGCGGGGGTGTCCGGAAGCACAACGAGCCACCCCGCATCGGGGTGGCTCCGTGTTCTGGCGACGGCGCCGCGTCGTCCGACCGGCGCACTCTGCCCGCGTCACCCAGGACCTTCTCAGGCC
>NZ_BJYY01000022.1 GCF_007991755.1 Cellulomonas aerilata
GGACCCGTGACGGACCATGAGCCACCCCGACCCGGGGTGGCTCTTCGTCGTCCAAGAGAGGCGGCGACGAACGAGCATGCGCGTGGACAGGACGTCTCCGTGCCGGCGTCGGGAGACTGAGAACGGTCGGACGCGTGTGCGTGCCGGCGGCGCGAGACCGAGAACGGTCGCGGGTGAACGCCATCGGCATCGCTCCGCCGGCGACAGTCGGCTGGGATCGAGGCGCCGCCTTGCTGCTCGAACGGCACGCGTGCGGCGCAGGCCGGCTGGCGTCGATCCCGACGGTGCGGGTGCGGGTGCGGGTGCGGGACGATTGCTGGTGCGGGACTGGCGAGAGAAGGTAGCGGCAGTCCGTGCCTCGCAGCCGCGGAGCCGGACGGGCCTCCCGGTCGCCGACCGAGGAGCGTGCCGCCTCCACCCTGCCTCGTGGCGGCATCGACGCCGCCCGCTGCGCTGTATTCGCACACCCGTGGTCCCGTCCGGCCGGCCGGCCGGCTTCGGCCAGCCCGTGTCCGACGCCCTCGTCGTCCACCCGGCGCGACCTGGAGCGCCGGCTGTCCTGGTCCCGGACGCCGATCGCCGGGTGCGACGTTGCGCACCCGGCGATCGGGGGGACTGCTGCCTCCCACCGGCGAGCCGGTGAGGGCGCGGGACTCAGGGCCCGGGCGTCCCGGTGACCTCTTCGGGGGTCAGGTACAGGACACCCAGCGGGGGCACCCGGAGCCGTACGGAGAACGGCCGCCCGCCCCACGGGACCGGCTCGGCGTGCACCACGCCGAGGTTCCCGACGCCCGAGCCGCCGTAGATCTCCGCGTCGGTGTTGAGCAGCTCGCGCCACCGGCCACCGTGGGGGAGCGGGAGGCGGTAGCCCTCGTGCGGCGTGCCGGCGAAGTTCACCACCGCGATGACGACGTTGCCGTGGTCGTCGCGGCGCTGGTACGCGAGCAGGTTGTGACCCGCGTCGTCACCGACGACCCACTCGAAGCCCTCGGGCGAGTGGTCCTTGGCCCACAGGGCCGGGTGCGCCTTGTAGATGGCGTTGAGGTCGCGCAGCATGCGCTGGACGCCGGCGTGGCCGGGGTCGTCGAGCTCGTGCCAGCTCAAGCTGCGGCCCTCGGCCCACTCGCCCACCTGCGCCCACTCGCTGCCCATGAACAGCAGCTGCTTGCCCGGGTGGGACCACTGGTAGGCCATGAGGGCGCGCACGCCGGCCAGCTTCTGCCAGCGGTCCCCGGGCATCTTGCCCAGCAGCGAGCCCTTGCCGTGCACGACCTCGTCGTGGCTGATCGGCAGCACGAACTGCTCGGAGAACGCGTACACGAGCGAGAACGTGATCTCGTGGTGGTGGTAGCGCCGGTTGATCGGCTCCTCCGCGACGTAGCGCAGGGTGTCGTTCATCCAGCCCATGTTCCACTTCAGGCCGTACCCCAGTCCGCCGGCGCTGGTGGGCGCCGTGACGCCGGGGAACGCGGTGGACTCCTCGGCGATCATCATGACGCCGGGGGTGCGCCGGTACGCCGTCGCGTTCGCCTCCTGCATGAACTCGATCGCCTCGAGGTTCTCCCGGCCGCCGTACTTGTTCGGGCTCCACTCGCCGTGGTTGCGCGAGTAGTCGAGGTAGAGCATCGAGGCCACCGCGTCCACGCGCAGGGCGTCGATGTGGAACTCCTCGAGCCAGTACGTCGCGTTGGCCACGAGGAAGTTGCGCACCTCACGCCGGCCGAAGTCGAAGACGTACGTGCCCCAGTCCTGGTGCTCGCCGCGGTGCGGGTCCGGGTGCTCGTACAGCGGCGTGCCGTCGAACCGGCCCAGTGCCCACTCGTCCTTGGGGAAGTGCGCCGGCACCCAGTCCAGGATCACGCCGATCCCGGCCTGGTGGAGCCGGTCGACGAGGTAGCGGAAGTCGTCCGGGTGCCCGAACCGCGAGGTGGGCGCGTAGTAGGAGGACACCTGGTAGCCCCACGACCCGCCGAACGGGTGCTCGGCGACCGGGAGCAGCTCCACGTGCGTGAACCCCAGCTGCGTGACGTACTCGGTGAGCTCGGTCGCCAGGTCGCGGTAGCTCAGGCCCTGCCGCCACGATCCGAGGTGCACCTCGTAGACGCTCATCGGCCCCGAGTGCGGGTCGGTCGCCGCCCGCGCCGCCAGCCACTGGGCGTCCGACCACTCGTGCGTGGACTCCACCACGACCGACGCCGTCGCCGGCGGCAGCTCGGTGCCCTTGGCCATCGGGTCGGCCTTCTCGCGCCAGACGCCGTCGCGGCCCAGGATCTGGAACTTGTACCGGTCGCCCGCGCGGACGCCCGGCACGAAGAGCTCCCACACCCCGGAGCTGCCCAGCGTGCGCAGCGCGTGCGTCGCGCCCTGCCAGACGTTGAAGTCGCCGACCACGCGCACGGCGCGGGCGTTGGGCGCCCACACCGCGAACGACGTGCCGTGGACCTCGCCCAGCACGCTGGGGTAGGTGCGCACGTTCGCGCCCAGGACCGTCCACAGCTCCTCGTGGCGTCCCTCGGAGACCAGGTGCAGGTCCAGGTCGCCGACCGTCGGCAGGAACCGGTAGGGGTCGTCGACGGTCTGGGTGTGGTCCCCGTACGTGACCTGCACGCGGTAGTCGGGCACCTCCGCCACGTCGAGGCGGGCCTCCCAGACCCCGTCCTGCACGTGCACCGCGTCGGTCGAGGCGCTCTGGGTCACGATGGTGACGCGGTCGGCCATCGGCCGTACGACGCGGACGACGACGCCGCCGTCCTGCAGGTGCGGTCCGAGGATGCGGTGAGGGTCGCCGTGCGTGCCGCCGGCGACGGCTGCCAGCTCGGGTGACCGCTGCGGCGGCTCGGTCGATGTCGTCAGATCGCTGTCCATGGGTCCAGCCTTTCACTGCGTCGTGATGTGTGCGCGGCGTCCCCGCAGGTCACGTGCCTACGCACCGAGGAGGCGCTGGAGGGCCGCCGCGGGGATGTGCCGCCACTGCGGCCGGTTGCGCGCCTCGTAGACCGCCTCGTACAGCGCCTTGTCGAGCTCCAGGAGGTCGACCAGGTCCGCGTCGGGCTCCTCCCCCGACTCGGCCGCGTACCCGCGCAGGAACTCGGCCCGCGCCTCGTCCGCCCAGCCGGGCTGGGCGTCGTTCAGCGCCGCGGCGTAGTCGAACGACCGCAGCATGCCGGCGACGTCGCGCAGGGCCAGGTCCGGGCGCGTGCGCGCCTCCAGCCCGCTGAGCGGCTCGCCCTCGAAGTCCATGACGTACCACTGGTCACGGGCCCGCAGCACCTGACCCAGGTGCAGGTCGCCGTGCACGCGCTGGCGCGGCGGGACCGACTCCCGCTCGCGGATCCGGGCCAGCCGGTCCGTCACCGCCCCTGACCACTGCTCGAGGTCGGGGACCGAGCCGACGGCCCAGCCGAAGCGCTCCTCGATCGCCGCGGCGACGTCTTGACCGCGGGTGCTGGAGACGTCGGCCCCCTCGACCGCCTCGCCCGGCTGGACACCGGCGGCGGCGTCGTCCACCGGCAGGGCCGCGAGGAGGGCCCGGTGCATGCCGGCCACGACCCGGCCCAGGTCCTCGGCCAGCCGGCCGAAGGACTCGTGCCGGGACGCCATGTCGCACGCCATCTCGAAGCCGTCCGACGCGCCCGCGACGAACTGGCTCAGCACGCCGAGGCTGCCGGTGACCTCGCCGTCGTCCGTGGTCCAGGCGCCGTCGAGCCACCCGAGGGGGGCGGGCACGTGCGTCCAGCCCTGGGCGGCGAGGCGCCGGGGGACGTCGACGTCCGGGTTCTCCCCGGGCGTCAGCGCACGGAAGACTTTGAGGATCGCGCCGCCGTCGGCGCCGGCCTCCGTGCTGGGCAGGATCACGGAGGTGTTCGACTGCTCGCCGGTGATGACCCGCGGGTGGTCGACGTCGAGGCCCAGCTCGCTCGGCGCCGTGCCGGGGCCCTGCGCCGCGGCGAGCCAGGCGCGCAGGAAGGCGGGGTCGCCGCTGCCGTCGCGGACCTGCAGGCCGTCCCCGACCGTCCCGAGGGTCGAGCCGGCGGTGGACGCGCCGCCGTCGCCGCCATCAGGACGGTCACCGGCGTCGCCCGTGCCGGCGTCGTGCAGCGTGAGCGGCACCTGCAGGACGGCGTCGACCGTCGCGGTGCGCACGCGCACGAGCAGCACCCGGACCGGGGCTGCCCCCTGCGGGTCGGTGAGCGGGAAGCCGCCGGCGAGCGTCACGTCGGCGTCCGACCCCTTGGCGGGGAACCACCGGCGTTCCGGCAGCCACGACCGGACCGCCTCGAGCAGCTCGTCGTCGGTCACGCCGGTCTCGTCCACCTGCGGGTTCATCGGTCCGGCTCCCTGCGTCGGCATCGTCGCCCTCCATGTCGTCACGCGTGATCGGGCGTGGTCGGGCCCCGGCGCGCGGACCTGCCGCGCGCCGGGGAGCGGGTGCTACCGGGTGATCGCCAGCCAGTAGAACTCGCGCGAGCCCAATGTGACCACGCAGGTGCCCTGGGCGCTCACCGGCGGGAACGGTGCCCCGCCGAACACGTCGCTCACGTTCGCCTCCGCCCACTCGGGCAGCCGGAGGGTCGCGGAGCGTGCCGTGGACGCCATGTTCGCCACGACCAGGATGGTCTCGTCCGGCGTGCGGCGCAGGAACGCGAGCACCGACTCGTTGTCGCACGGGACCGCCTGGAACTCCCCGATCCCCAGGGCCGGGTGCTTCTTGCGGACCGTGAGCATGCCGTGGACCCAGTGCAGCAGGGATGTCGGCTGCGCGAGCTGTGCCTCGACGTTGACGTGGTTGTAGTTGCTCACCAGCGACTGGATCACGGGCAGGTAGAGCTTGCCCGGGTCCGACGTGGAGAACCCGGCGTTGCGGTCCGGGGTCCACTGCATCGGCGTGCGGACCGCGTCACGGTCGTTCAGCCAGATGTTGTCGCCCATGCCGATCTCGTCGCCGTAGTACAGGCACGGGCTGCCCGGCAGCGACAGCAGCAGCGCGTGCGCGAGCTCGATCTCCTTGCGGGAGTTGTCCAGCAGCGGGGCCAGGCGGCGGCGGATCCCGATGTTCGCGCGCATGCGCGGGTCGGGGGCGAACCAGCCGTACATGGAGGCGCGCTCCTCGGTGGAGACCATCTCCAGGGTGAGCTCGTCGTGGTTGCGCAGGAACGTGCTCCACTGCGCGCCGCGGGGGATCGCCGGGGTGTCGGCGAGGATGTCCAGGATCTGCCGGGACCGCTGGTCCTTGATCGCGTAGTAGATGCGCGGCATGACCGGGAAGTGGAAGCACATGTGGTGCTCCGGCTCCTCCTCGGTGCCGAAGTACTCCACGACGTCCTCGGGCCACTGGTTCGCCTCGGCGAGCATGATGCGGCCCGGGAACTCGGTGTCGATCATCCGGCGCAGGCCCCGCAGGAAGGCGTGCGTCTCGGGCAGGTTCTCGCAGTTGGTGCCCTCGGCCTCGAACAGGTACGGCACGGCGTCGAGGCGGAACCCGTCGATCCCCATCCGCAGCCAGAACCGGGCGACGTCGAACATGGCGTCGACGACGCGCGGGTTCTCGAAGTTCAGGTCCGGCTGGTGGCTGAAGAACCGGTGCCAGAAGTACTGCCGGCGCACCGGGTCGAACGTCCAGTTCGACGTCTCGGTGTCCACGAAGATGATGCGCGCGTCCCCGTACCGGGTGTTGTCGTCGCTCCACACGTAGAAGTCGCCGTACGGCCCCTCCGGGTCCGAGCGGGACGCCTGGAACCACGGGTGCTGGTCGCTGGTGTGGTTCATCACCAGGTCGATGACGATCCGGATCCCCCGCGCGTGCGCCTGCTCGACCAGCTCGGCGAAGTCCGCCGTCGTCCCGTACTGCGGCGCGATGGCCGTGTAGTCCGAGACGTCGTAGCCGCCGTCGCGCATGGGCGAGGGGAAGAACGGCGGCAGCCACAGGCAGTCGATGCCCAGCCACTGCAGGTAGTCGAGCCGGTCGATCAGCCCGCGCAGGTCCCCGGTCCCCGCCCCGGTGGAGTCGGAGAACGACCGGATCATGACCTCGTAGAACACCGCGGTCCGGTGCCAGCCCGGGTCCTCCCGGAGCCCGGTCGCAGCCGGTACCGGCACGACCGGCTGCGACCGGGCCGGCAGCGCCGACAGCGCGATCTGGCCGGTCGAGGGCGCGGCGGAGGAGCCGGGCAGCGGCGTCGGGCGAGCCGTCGTCACGAGGTCCTCACGTGGATCAGGTGCGCGACCTGCGTGTGCGGGTCGAGCTGGACGTACGGGCTGGCGCCCCACGGGTAGGTCGCCCCGGACAGCAGGTCGTGCGCGGCGAAGGTCACCTCGCCGGCGTCGCCCGCCTCACCGGACGTGCCGGCCGTGCCGGACGTGGCCAGGCCGAGCGCCGCGAGGTCCAGGTCCACGACGCCGGCCCGCGTGGAGTGCGGGTCCAGGTTGACCACGACGATGACCGTGTCGGCCTCGCCCGTCGGGGAGTGCGCGGCGTCCAGGTGCTTGGAGAAGCACAGCAGGGCGTCGTCGGACGTCGGGTGCACGGTGAGGTTGCGCAGCTGCTGCAGCGCGGGGTGGGCGCGGCGGATCTCGTTGAGGCGGGTCAGGAGCGTCGAGATGCCGATGGCGTCCGCCTGCGACCAGTCGCGCGGCTTGAGCTCGTACTTCTCGTTGTCGATCTGCTCCTCGACACCGGGCCGGGGCACGTTCTCCACGAGCTCGTACCCGGAGTAGATGCCCCACGTCGGCGAGCCGGTGGCGGCCAGCACGGCGCGGACCGCGAACCCGGCGACGCCGCCGTCCTGCAGGTAGGGCGGCAGGATGTCGTGCGTCGTCGGCCAGAAGCTCGGGCGCAGGAACGAGCCGTCCTCGCCCGAGACCTCCTTGAGGTAGGTGGCCAGCTCCTTCTTGGTGTTCCGCCAGGTGAAGTACGTGTACGACTGGTGGAACCCGATCCGGGCCAGCGTCTGCATCATGGCCGGCCGGGTGAACGCCTCGGACAGGAAGATGACCTCGGGGTGGTCCTTGCGGACGTCGGCGAGCAGCCACTCCCAGAAGTTCAGCGGCTTGGTGTGCGGGTTGTCGACGCGGAACAGCGTCACGCCGTGGTCGATCCACACCTGCAGCACCCGGCGCACCTCGGCGTAGATGCCCGCCGGGTCGTTGTCGAAGTTCAGCGGGTAGATGTCCTGGTACTTCTTCGGCGGGTTCTCGGCGTACGCGATGGAGCCGTCGACCCGCGTCGTGAACCACTCCGGGTGCTCGGCGACCCACGGGTGGTCGGGGGAGCACTGCAGCGCGAGGTCCAGCGCCACCTCCATGCCGTTCGCCCGCGCGTCGGCGACGAAGGCGTCGAAGTCGGCGAACGTGCCCAGCTCGGGGTGGATGGCGTCGTGCCCGCCGTCGGGCGAGCCGATGGCGTACGGCGAGCCCGGGTCGCCCGGGACCGGCTCGAGCGAGTTGTTGCGGCCCTTGCGGAACGTGGTGCCGATCGGGTGGATCGGGATGAGGTAGACGACGTCGAACCCCATGGCCGCGATCGCCGGCAGCCGGCGGGCCGCGGTGCGCAGGGTGCCCGAGCGCCACTGCTTGGTGTCGGGGTCGAAGGTCGCGCCCTCCGAGCGGGGGAACATCTCGTACCAGGCCCCGGTCAGCGCCAGCGGGCGGTCCACCACCAGCGGGTAGGTGGGGGAGACCGTGACGAAGTCCCGCAGCGGGTCGGCGGCCAGGACGGCCCGGACCTCCTCGTAGTGCGCGGCGGCCAGGCGCACGGGCGCGGGGCGCTCGGTGTCGGCCAGGGCCTTGGCGGCGTCCTGGAGGGTGGCGGCGGCGGCGCGAGGCAGGCCCTTGCGGCCGGCGGCGCGGTTCAGCACGACGACGCCCTCGGCGAGCATCAGCTCGACGTCGATGCCCGCCGCGACCTTGATGGACGCGTCGTGGCTCCAGGTGCCGTACGGGTCGGACCACCCCTCGACGCGGAAGCCCCACGTGCCCAGCGCGTCCGGCACCAGCCGGGCCTCGAACCGGTCCAGCCCGGGGGCGATGTCGACCATCCGGGCGCGGGAGTGGTCCCGGCCCTGGGGGTCCACCAGGACGGCGGTCGCGCCCACGGCGTCGTGGCCCTCGCGGAACACGGTCGCCCGGATCGGGACGGCCTCGCCGACCACGGCCTTGGCGGGCCACCGGCCTTCCTGGCTGGACGGGCCGACGTCGGTGACGGGGATGCGGCCGACGCCGGCGGGCGCGGTACGGACAGGGGGCGTGCTGGAGCTCTCCACGGGGTCGAACCTACCGAGAGCGGCCGGTCCGCGCGTGGTGGGCCGCGCCGGCCGGCAGGCGCAGCCCCCGCCGCCACGGACGGTCGCGCACCACCGGGCGCGGGTCGGGGCCGACCGCCGTGGCGCCACGCCCGACCGCCCGGTGCCGTTGTACCGCCCGGACGGTGCTTCGCAACAGGCCGCAGGTGTGCTGGCACACGTGTGCCAGCTTCCGCTGCCGGCGCGGCAGGGCGGTGGTGGGGCGCCCACGCTGGTGGTGGCCGCCGACGGGGCGGCCTGCGTGCACGAGATGTCGGGAGTCCTCATGAACGTGAGTCGCCGCGAGGCGCTCGGGCTGGGCGCGTTGAGCGTGCTCGGTGTTGCTGGTCTGACTGTCCCGTTCGGAGGCTCGGGTGTGCAGGCGAAGTCGATCAGCACGCTGGCGGCCCGGAACATGCCCAA
This sequence comes from Cellulomonas aerilata, assembly GCF_007991755.1. Classification (GTDB taxonomy): domain Bacteria; phylum Actinomycetota; class Actinomycetes; order Actinomycetales; family Cellulomonadaceae; genus Pengzhenrongella; species Pengzhenrongella aerilata. The sequence goes on from NZ_BJYY01000022.1 coordinate 8,700, forward strand.
GCCGTACGCGGCGGGGTTCGTGCACCCGCCGGTGCTGCCGTACACGACCGTGCAGGACGCGAACGGTCCGTACCGGTTGTTCACGGTGAGCGAGCGGCAGTCGGTGGCGAACATCCTGCCGGGGCTGACCACGCCGGTGTACGGGTACAACGGGAGCGTCCCGGGGCCGATCGTGAAGGTGCCCCAGGGCACCCGGGCCAGGCTGCGGGTGCGCAACCAGCTGCCGGCGACGGGCAACCCGCTCAGCGGTCAGGCGTTCAACACCTCGACCCACCTGCACGGCTCGGCGTCGCTGCCGCAGTACGACGGGTACGCCAACGACGTCACCGAGCCGGGGGAGTACAAGGACTACCTGTACCCGAACTGGCAGCCGGCGCGGACGCTCTGGTACCACGACCACAACGTGATGACCACGGCGCAGAACGCCTACTCGGGCCTGGCCGCCCAGTACCACCTGAGCGACGAGGCGGAGCGTGCGCTGCTGCCGCAGGGCAGCTACGACGTGGCGATGACCGTCTCGGACGCGATGTTCGCCGCGGACGGCAAGCTGGCGTACGAGGACAACAGCCACTCGGGTCTGTGGGGTGACGTGGTGCTGGTCAACGGTCAGCCGTGGCCGGTGCTGAAGGTCAAGCCGAAGATCTACCGCTTCCGGGTGCTGAACGCGTCGATCTCGCGGTCGTACCGGTTCAAGCTGAGCAACGGGGCCCCGCTGAACGTCGTGGCCACCGACGGGGGCCTGATGCCCAGGACCCAGCCGGTCACCTCCTACCGGCATGCCGGCGCGGAGCGGTACGAGGTCCTCATCGACTTCAGCAAGTACCCGGTCGGCACGACCATCGACCTGACCAACCTGTCCAACCCGAACAACGTCGACTACGACCACACCAACAAGGTGATGCGCTTCGTGGTCAGCGACCCCGCGACGCTGCCGGCCGACCAGCCGGGCAGCTGGACACCCAGCACCGTCCCCACGACGCTGGTCGCCAGCGAGGCGATGGGCCTGACCCCGGCCATGGCGACGAACAAGGCGTACATGCGCCTGGAGCGCACCAACGGCCAGTTCGCGATCAACGGCAGGACCTGGCACGACATCGAGGCCAGCGGGTTCACCAGCCTGCTGACCAACCCCAGGCCCGACGAGGTCGGCCTGTGGACGATCGAGAACAGCAGCGGCGGCTGGTTCCACCCGCTGCACATCCACCTGATCGACTTCCAGATCGTCAGCCGCAACGGCGTCGCGCCGTTCGCCTACGAGAAGGGCCCCAAGGACGTCGTGTACGTCGGCGAGGGCGAGACGGTCAAGGTGCTGATGAAGTTCACCCTGAACCCGGGTGGTGGGACCAGCGGGGGCAACGCCGGCGGCCGGTACATGGTGCACTGCCACAACCTGCCGCACGAGGACCACGACATGATGACCCAGTTCGCGGTGGGCGACCCCACCGTCAACGACCCCATCGCCGCCGCGGTACCCCAGCCGGACAGCGGCGCCTACGCCGACGCCGCCTGACCGACCGGGCCCGACGCCATGGCCCGCCGCACGACCCTGCTCGCCGCCGTGGCGATCGCCGGCACGGTCCTGGTGCTCCGGGGAACCGTCCTGGAGCCCCTCACGGTGACCTCACCCAGCATGGAGCCGACGCTGCACGTCGGCAGCACCGTCCTGGTCGACAGGCTCACCGGCCGCTGGCGCGAGGTCCGGACGGGTGACCTGGTCGTGTTCACCAGCCCGGACGACGGCGGCGAGGCGGTCAAGCGCGTCGTCGCCGTCGAGGGGCAGACGGTCGCCCTGCGCGACGCCGTCCTGCACGTGGACGGCGTCGCGGCCGACGAGCCCCAGGTCGACCTGAGCCGGATCGACGGGACCTGGTTCGGCCCGGTCGCCGTCCCGGAGGGCGGCGTGTTCGTCCTGGGCGACTCCCGGGCGCTCTCGATCGACTCCCGGTCCTACGGGGCCGTCCCGCTCGACGCCGTCACCGGTCGCGTCGTGGCCGTCCTCCCGCACCTGGGGTAGGCCGCCCCGCGACGTGACCCGTGCCCGGACCCGCTCGACGAGGAGGACGACGATGGATCAGCTCATTGTGGGCCGCCCGGTCGCCGGCGCCGCTCCGGCCGCGGTCCGGCGCGCGGGACGGCGGCGCGTCGTCGGCTACGTCGTGCCAGCGGGTGCGCTCCTGGTCGGCGCGGTGCTCGTGGCGGCTGCCCTGCTCGGCGGCGCGGCGGCGCCGGAGGCGCTGTCGGATCCGGGCCCGCTGACCCGCTGGGGGCTCCTCGCCCTCCGCCTCGCCTGCGACCTGTCCGCGATCGGCACGATCGGGGTACTCCTGGTCGCGGTCCTCCTGCTCGCGTCCACGTCGGGCGCGATGCGTGCGGACGGGGCACGTCTGCTCCGGGCCGCGACGTGGTGGTCAGCGGTGTGGTGCGCGACCGCCGTCCTGGCCGCTCTCCTGACGCTGTCCACGGTCGCCGGCATCCCGCTCGCGTCGGTCGTCGCCTCGGGCCTGCTGCCGCTGGCACTCGACCTGGAGCCCACGCGGGCCCTGCTCGCGACGGCGTGGCTGGCCCTGCTGGTGGGCGCGGGTTCCCGCGGGTCGCCCACCCCGGCCCGGGGCGCGCTGCTCCTGCTGGGGGCCGGGTGGGCACTCGTCCTGCCGGTGCTGACCGGTCACGCCGGGCACGGTGGATCCGGGGCACTGGCTGCGACCGGAGGGGCGGTGCACGTCGGGGCCGCCGCGGTGTGGGTCGGCGGACTGGGGGCCCTGGTGGTGCACCTGCGCGGCACGGCGGCGACCCTGAACGCGGTCCTGCGTCGGTACAGCGCCGTCGCCCTGGGCTGCTTCGCCCTCGTGGCGGTGTCCGGTGCGCTGACCGGCGTCGGGACGGTCGACCGCGTCGACCAGCTGTGGTCCACGCCCTACGGGCAGCTGCTGCTCGCGAAGGTCGTCGCCCTGGTCGGGCTCGGCGCGATGGGCCACCGGCACCGGGTGCGCACCATCGCCGCGGCCGCCCAGGGTCGCCCGCGGGCCTTCGTCGCCCTCGCGACCGGCGAGCTCGTCGTCATGGCGTGCGGGATGGCGCTCGCGGTCGCGCTCTCGCACACCGCTCCGCCGGTCGGGTCGAGCGGTCACGCCGCGGGCCCCGGTGCGGCCGACGTGGTGACGGCGGCGAGCGGGAGGTAGGCCGCCGCGCGGTCCCGACGCCGTGCGTGGGCGGCCGGCCGGCGCGACCGGGCAGCGCGCGGGCTCGAGCGCCGCGCCGACGCTTGTAGGGTCGCCGCGTGAGAGCCATCCGCCGCTTCACCGTCCGCACGCTGCTGCCGTCCGCCCTGGCGGACCTCGACGAGCTGGCGCGGAACCTGCGCTGGTCGTGGCACGCGCCGACCCGGGACCTGTTCGCGTCGATCGACGCCGACCGGTGGGTCTCCGGCGGCGGGGACCCGGTGGCGCTGCTCGGGTCCCTCGGGCCCGACCGGCTCGACGTCCTGGCGGCGGACGAGGAGTTCGTCGCCCGGGTGCGGGCCGCCCGGGCGGACCTGGACCGCTACCTCTTGGACCCGCGCTGGTACCAGGCGGCCGGCGCGGACCTGCCGCGGTCGATCGCGTACTTCTCCCCGGAGTTCGGGATCACCTCCGTGCTCCCGCAGTACTCCGGCGGGCTGGGGATCCTCGCCGGCGACCACCTCAAGAGCGCCTCGGACCTGGGCGTGCCCGTCGTCGGCGTCGGCCTGCTGTACGGCTCGGGGTACTTCCGCCAGTCGCTGAACCGCGACGGCTGGCAGGTCGAGACCTACCCGGTGATCGACCCGGACGGGCTGCCGCTGACCCTCCTGCGCGAGGAGGACGGCCGGCCGGTGGAGATCTCGGTCGGCCTGCCCCAGGGCCGGACCCTGCACGCGCACCTGTGGACCGCGGCGGTGGGCCGGGTCCCGCTGCTGCTGCTGGACTCCGACGTCCCGGAGAACGACGACGCCGCCCGGCGGGTGACCGACCGGCTCTACGGCGGCGGGGGCGAGCAGCGCCTGCAGCAGGAGCTGCTGCTCGGCGTCGGGGGCGTGCGGGCCCTGCGCGCCTGGTCGCGGCTGACCGGGGCGCCGGCGCCGGAGGTCTACCACACCAACGAGGGCCACGCCGGCTTCCAGGGCGTCGAGCGGATCGGCGAGCTCGTCCGCGGTGCGGGACTTCCCTTCGGGGCGGCGCTGGAGGCGGTCCGGGCCGCCACCGTGTTCACCACCCACACCCCGGTCCCGGCCGGCATCGACCGGTTCCCGCGGGACCTGGTGGCGGCGTACCTGGGGGAGGGCGGCGCGGTGCCCGGTGTGCCGGTCGCCGACGTGCTGGACCTGGGCGCCGAGCGCTACCACGGCGGGGACCCGACCCTGTTCAACATGGCCGTCATGGGGCTGCGCCTGGGCGGCCGGGCCAACGGCGTCTCGGTGCTGCACGGCCACGTCTCGCGCGACATGTTCGCCGCGCTGTGGCCCGGCTTCGACCGGTCCGAGGTGCCGATCGGCTCGGTGACCAACGGCGTGCACGCCCCGACCTGGGTCGACCGGCGGCTCCAGGGTCTGGCCGAGACCCGGCTCGACCCGGCCGAGCTCGAGTCGGGTGCCGGCTGGCTGCGCGCCGACGCCGTCGGGGACGCCGAGCTCTGGGAGCTGCGCCGCACCCTGCGGGCCCAGCTCGTCGCCGACGCGCGCACGCGGCTGCGGGCGTCGTGCCGGCTGCGCGGGGCGACGCCCGCCGAGCTCGGCTGGGTCGACGACGCGCTGTCCCCGGACGTCCTGACGATCGGGTTCGCCCGGCGGGTGCCGACCTACAAGCGGCTCACCCTCATGCTGCGCGACCCCGAGCGGCTGCGGCGGCTGCTGCTGCACCCGCAGCGCCCGGTCCAGCTGGTCATCGCCGGCAAGTCGCACCCGGCGGACGACCAGGGCAAGAGCCTCATCCAGCAGCTCGTCCGGTTCGCCGACGCGCACGACGTGCGGCACCGCATCGTCTTCCTGCCGAACTACGACATCGCGATGGCCCAGACCCTCCTGCCCGGCTGCGACGTGTGGCTGAACAACCCGCTGCGCCCGCTGGAGGCGTCCGGCACGTCCGGGATGAAGTCCGCGCTCAACGGCGGCCTCAACCTGTCCATCCTCGACGGCTGGTGGGACGAGTGGTTCGACGGCGAGAACGGGTGGGCGATCCCGACCGCGGACGGGGTCGACGACCCCGACCGGCGCGACGACCTGGAGGCGGCCGCGCTGTACGACCTGGTGGAGAACGCGGTCGCGCCCCGCTTCTACGACCGCGACGAGCGCGGGCTGCCGGTCACGTGGCTCGGGATGGTCCGGCACACGCTGGCCACCCTGGGCCCCAAGGTCCAGGCGACCCGCATGGTGGCCGAGTACGTGCGGTCGCTGTACGCGCCCGCGGCGCTCGCGAGCCGCGCGCTGACCGGCGCCCCCGACGACGCCGACCGGCACGTCGACCGGCACCGCCCGGCCGTCGAGCTGGCCGCGTGGAAGGCCCGGGTGCGCGAGCAGTGGGGGCGCGTGCACGTCGACCACGTGGAGTCCGGCGGCGTCGGCGACTCCCCGCAGGTCGGCGACTCGCTGCGGGTCCGGGCCTACGTCTCCCTCGGCGACCTGCGGCCGGACGACGTCGCGGTGCAGGTGCTGCACGGCCGCGTCGACGAGGAGGACGACCTGACCACGTTCGCCGCTGCCGACCTCGGGCTGGTCGAGGAGTACGAGGCGGGGCGGTGCGCGTTCGGCGGCGACCTGACGCTCGCGGCCTCGGGGCCGTTCGGCTACACGGTCCGGGTGGTGCCGCGGCACCCGGCCCTGGTGTCGGTGGCGGACCTCGGGCTGGTCGTCAACGCCGGTTGAACGGCGTGCGGTCGGGGCCGGTCGGCTCGGAGCGGCGCTCGAGGTAGAGCCGCATGGACAGCGGCTCGAGCACGACGCCGTCGCCCGCGTCGGGGTGCAGCCCGCCGCCGATGGCCGCCGACGAGCGCTCGCCGGGGTGCTCCCAGGCGCTGTCCCACGCGAGCTCCCAGTGCGTGGGCCGGTCGTCCGCGAGCACGACCCGCACGGGGTCCAGGGCGCCGTTGATCGCCAGCAGCACCGTGGAGCCCGCCACGGCACGCAGCATCTGCAGGCTGCGCACGGCCGGGTCGTGCCAGGCGTCGTGGTCCAGCGGGCCGCCGTCGGCCGCGAACCAGGCGAGGTCCGGGCGGGCGCCCTCCACCGCGGGCCGGCCGCGGAAGAACGTGGGCACCTGCATCGCCGCGTTCTCGCGCCGCAGCAGCAGCAGGTACCGGGTGGTCGCGAGCAGGTCCCGGCGCCACTCGGACAGCGTCCAGTCCACCCAGGAGATCGGGCCGTCCTGGCAGTAGGCGTTGTTGTTGCCGTGCTGGGTCCGGCCGATCTCGTCCCCGGCCGTGATCATCGGCGTCCCGGCGGACAGCAGCAGCGTGCCCAGAAGGTTGCGGATGGACCGGCGGCGCAGCGGCAGGATGTCCACACCGGGCGAGTCGGCCCGCACCGGCCCCTCGACGCCGTGGTTCCACGACCGGTTGTCGTCGCTGCCGTCGCGGCCGTGCTCGCCGTTGGCCTCGTTGTGCTTGTGCTCGTAGGCGACCAGGTCCGCCAGGGTGAACCCGTCGTGCGCGGTCACGTAGTTCACGGACGCCACCGGCCCGCGCACCAGCGGCGGGTCGCCGTGGCCGAACAGGTCGACGGACCCGGCGAGCCGGGTGGCCAGCTCGGCGACGCCCTGCCCCGGGCGGCCGTGGGCGGCCTGCGCGGCGTCGCTCAGCCAGAACTGGCGCGCCGCGTTGCGGAACCGGTCGTTCCACTCGCCCATCGGCGGCGGGAAGCTGCCGGTTCGCCAGCCGCCAGGACCGACGTCCCACGGCTCGGCGACGAGCTTGACGTCCCGCAGGACCGGGTCGGTCTGCAGGCCGACGAGGAACGGGTGGTCGGGGTCGAACCCCTCGTCGGTCCGGCCCAGCGTCACCGCGAGGTCGAACCGGAACCCGTCCACCCCGACCTGGGTGACCCAGTAGCGCAGCGAGTCCAGCGCGAGCTGCACGACGCGGGGCCGGCGGAAGTCCAGGGAGTTCCCGCACCCGGTGACGTCCGCGAACCGGGCCGGGATGCCGCCGTCGTGCAGGTAGTAGCCCGTCGTGTCCAGCCCGCGCCACGACACGTGCTGGCCGCCGTCCCCGCCCTCGCAGGTGTGGTTGTAGACGACGTCGAGCAGCACCTCGAGCCCGGCCGCGTGCAGCAGCTGGACGGCGCCGGTGATCTCGGCCAGCACGGCGCCGGCGCCTGCCGCCTGCGCGTCGGCGGTGGCGTAGGCGGCGTGCGGGGCGAAGAAGCCGAGCGTGTTGTAGCCCCAGTAGTTGGTCAGGCCCTTGTCGATCAGGTGCGGCTCCGACGCGAACGCGTGGATCGGCAGCAGCTCCAGCGTGGTGACGCCGAGGGAGAGCAGGTGGTCGATCGTCGCGGGGTGCGCCAGCCCGGCGTAGGTGCCGCGCAGGTCCTCCGGGACGCCGGGCAGGGAGTGGGTCAGGCCGCGAACGTGCGCCTCGTAGACCACCGTGGACTCCCACGGGACGCCGGGCCGCGGGATGCGCTCGCCGCGGTAGGCCGGGTCGACGACGACGCCGTGGGGGACCGATCGCACCGAGTCGCGCGGGTCCGGCGGGCCGTCGTGGGCCCCGGCCCCGGCGTCGTCGGTGACGTGCCCGTACGTCTCCGGCCCGTAGCCCAGCGCCCCGGACAGCCCGCGCGCGTAGGGGTCCACGAGCAGCTTGGCCGGGTTGTGGCGCAGGCCGCGGGTGGGGTCCCAGGCGCCGTGCGTCCGGAAGCCGTAGTGCTGCCCGGCGTGCACGCCGGGCACGTGCGCGTGCCAGATGCCGTGGACCGGGCCCTCCAGCGGGACCCGGCGCTCGTGCCAGCCCAGACCCGACGCGTCGTCCCGGTCGAGCAGGCACAGGTCCACCCCGGTGGCGCGTGCGGCCAGCACCGCGACGTCGACCCCGTCCCCGGCCAGGTGCACGCCCAGCGGGGGCGTGGGGCGGTAGGAGGGGACCGGGGCTCGTGACGTCACCCGTGCATTGTCACCGGGCCGGGCCCGCCGGTGCGGGTGAACTCGCTGGCGCGGGCGACGGTAGCCTCGTCCCGCGGTGCGCAGAGCCCGCGCCGGGCGCCGAACGGGTGACCCGGTCGGTCGCCGGAGAGGGACGCCGACGTGAAGATCGTGGTGTGCGTCAAGCACGTGCCCGACATCCAGTCCGACCGGAGCCTGGGCCCGGACGGGCGGGTCGTCCGCGACGGTGGTGACGGCACGCTCAACGAGCTGGACGAGAACGCCGTGGAGGCCGCGCTGGTGCTCGCCGCGGCCGCGGGGGAGTCCGAGGTCGTCGCGCTCACCGTCGGCCCCGCCGAGGCGGCCGACGCCGTGCGCCGGGCCCTGCAGATGGGCGCCGACGGCGCGGTGCACGTGCTCGACGACGCGGTCGCCGGCTCGGACGTCTTCGGGACGACGGCCGTCCTGGCCGCCGCGGTCCGGCACCTCGACGCGCAGGGCCACGTCGACCTGGTGCTGACCGGCATGGCGGCGCTGGACGGGCTGACGTCCCTGCTGCCGGCCGCGCTCGCCGCCGAGCTCGACCTGCCGCAGCTGACGATGGTCGCCGAGGTGGCGGTGGAGGACGCCGTCGTGCGCGTGCGGCGCGAGCTGGACAGCGCCAGCGAGGAGCTCACCGCGCCGCTGCCCGCGCTGGTCAGCGTGACCGACCAGGCCAACTCGCCCCGGTACCCGAACTTCAAGGGGATCATGGCCGCCCGCGCCAAGCCGGTGACCGTGCTGGGCCTGGCGGACCTCGGCGTCGACCCGGCGACCGTGGGCGCCGCCGGCTCCCGGACCCGCATCGTCGAGGCCGCCCCGCGCCCGCCCCGCGAGGACCGCGTCCTGATCACCGACGACGGGACCGCCGGCACGCAGCTCGCGCGGTATCTCGTCGACCGCAAGCTCGTCTGACCCGTCCGGTCCCACCGCCGCACCCCTGCGTCCCCGAGAGAGGGAGCCCCGTGACCGAGCCCGTGACCGACCCTGCGACCGACGTGCCGACCGGACCCGTCGTCGTCCTGCTCGACCACCACACGGTCGACGGCGCACCCCGGCTGCGTCCGCCCGTGCTCGAGCTCCTGACGCTCGCCCGGGGGCTTGCCGCGTCGACCGGGTCGCCCGTGCACGCGGTGGCCGTCGAGCCGGGGCTGGCGCAGGCGGCCGCCGAGGAGCTGGGCCGGTACGGGGTCGCGCGGGTGCACGACGTCGTCCTGCCGGGCGCCGACCCGCACCTGACGCCCGTGGTCGCCGAGGCGCTCACCGCGGTGGTGCGGACCGACGACGCCTCGGCCGTCCTGCTCGCCTCGACGTTCGAGAACAAGGAGGTCGCCGCGCGCCTGGCGGTGCTCACCGGTGCGGGGGTCGTCAGCGACGCGACCGGCGTGACGCAGGAGGACGGCGTCGTCGTGGTGTCCAAGACGGTGTTCGCCGGCACCTGGACCACCCGGTGCGCGATCACCACGCCGCTGGCCGTGGTGCTCGTGAAGGCCAACGCCGTGCCGGCCGAGACCGTGGCCGACCCGACCACGCCCCAGGTCGAGCCGCACGAGGTCACGGTCAGCCCGTCCGCGCTGCGGGCGACGCTGGTCCGGCGGACCGAGCGGGCGGCGTCGGGGCGTCCCGAGCTCGCCGAGGCGCAGACCGTGGTGGCCGGCGGCCGGGGCACCGACGGCGACTTCTCGCCGGTCGAGGAGCTCGCGGACGTGCTGGGCGGTGCGGTGGGGGCGACGCGGGTCGCGACCGACGAGGGCTGGATCGGGCACGAGTCCCAGATCGGCCAGACCGGGGTGACCATCTCGCCCCAGCTCTACATCGGTGCGGGTATCTCCGGGGCGGTGCACCACCGCGGCGGCATGCAGGCGTCCGGCACGATCGTGGCCGTCAACACCGACCCCGAGTCGCCCATCTTCGAGATCGCCGACTTCGGGATCGTCGGCGACCTGTTCACCGTGCTGCCGCAGGCGGCGGAGGAGATCAGGCGACTGCGGGGCTGAGCGGCGCGCTCGTCCGCTCGGCGGGCGCGGGCAGCGGGCGTCGCGCCTCAGCCCAGGCTGCGCAGCCAGCGCAGGGTCTGGACCGCCTGGGCGCCCTGGAACCGGCGCAGGTTGGGGATGCCGGTCGGGGCGGGCTGCAGCGCCCCGTGCGCGAAGTACCCGGCGAGCCCGGCCAGCACGGGCCGCAGCCGGTCGTCGCCGACGCCCTCGGAGACCCGCTGCGAGCGGAAGATCGCGTTCGGCTCCCCGCCCCCCTGCATCGCGACGCTGGGCAGCATGAGCGCGACGTCGAGCCACGGCGCGCCCAGGGCGGCGTGCGGCCAGTCCACGAGCCAGCAGGTCGTGGAGTCGAGGATCACGTTGTCCGCGCGCAGGTCACCGTGCACGAGGGCGTCGCCCGCCGCGGCCTGGGCCCACCGCGCCTCCGCGTCGACCAGCTCGTCCAGGTGCGCCAGCGTCCAGGCGCCGAGCTCGCCGCCGGCATCGGCGACACCGCGCCGGTAGGCCTCGGGCTCGGCGGCCAGGGACGCCCAGCCCGACATGACGTCGGCGAGGGTCTCGGTGACCGGCCGCAGGGCGTGCGGCTCGCGCGGGGCGGTGCCGGCCAGGCGGTCCAGGGCCGACAGCACCCGGACGAGGTCGTCCGCACGCCAGGGCAGCACCGGGGAGCGACCGTGCACGGCCTGGAAGCCCAGCAGCACCCAGGTGCCGTCGTCGTGGGACCACAGCAGCCGCGGCGCGGGCACGTCGTCCGGCAGCGCCGCGGCGACGGCGACCTCGCGGCGGGCGAGGTCGGGCGAGTGCGGGTTCTGCTCGGCGGACACCGCCTTGACGAAGACCTCGCGTCCGTCGCCGAGCTCCAGGACCGAGGCGAAGCCCGGGCTGAACCCGCTGGTCGCGCCGGTCTCCGCGATCACCTCGGCACCGGCCTGCTGCGCGATGCGCGCCCGGACGTGGCGCGGGAGGTCCTGCCAGCCGAGGCGGGACCCCGAGAAGGCGACCGGTGTCTCGTCGGGATCCGGAGCAGTCACGCGCCCATGGTGCCAGCCGCGAGCGGGGTGTCACGGGGTTCGTAGACTGGACCCTCGTGACGGCCTACCTCGACCATGCGGCGACCACGCCGATGCTGCCCGGGGCCATCGACGTGCTGACCGCCGAGCTCGGCCGGACCGGCAACGCGTCGTCGCTGCACTCCGCGGGGCGCTCCGCACGCCGGACCGTGGAGGAGGCGCGCGAGCAGCTCGCCGCCGCCCTCGGCGCACGGCCCGGGGAGGTCGTGCTCACGGCGGGGGGCACCGAGGCCGACAACCTGGCCGTCAAGGGCCTGTTCTGGTCGCGCGCCGGGCAGGACTCCGCGCGCCGCCGGATCCTGGTGTCCGCGGTGGAGCACCACGCCGTCCTGGACCCCGCGTCCTGGCTGGCCCGGCACGCCGGGGCGGAGACCGTCCTGCTGCCGGTCGACGGCACCGGACGCCTCGACCTGGACGCGCTCGCCGCCGAGCTGGAGGCGGCCGGTCCCCGCACCGCGCTGGTCTCCGTCATGTGGGCGAACAACGAGGTCGGCACGCTGCAGCCGCTGCGCGAGGTGGTCGCGCTCGCGCACCGGTACGGGGTCCCGGTGCACTCGGACGCGGTGCAGGCGGTCGGCCAGGTGCCCGTCGACTTCGCCGCCTCCGGCCTGGACGCCCTGACGGTTAGCGGCCACAAGGTCGGCGGGCCGCTGGGCATCGGGGCGCTGCTGGCCCGCCGCGGGCTGGACCTGACCCCCGTGCTGCACGGCGGCGGGCAGGAGCGCGGCGTGCGCTCGGGGACCCTGGACACCCCGGCGAGCAGGGCTTTCGCGGTGGCGGTCGACACCGCGGTCCGGGCCCGGCCGCAGACCGCCGCCCGGGTGACGGACCTGCGCGACGACCTCGTCCGGCGCGTGCGCGAGGCGGTCCCGGGTGCGGTGCTGCGCGGGCCGGACCCGGTCCCCGCGACCGGCCGGGACGCCGCCCGGCACGGCGACCCGCCCGCCCGCCTGCCCGGCAACGCGCACTTCACCTTCCCGGGCTGCGAGGGGGACTCGCTGCTGTTCGGGCTGGACTCCGCCGGCGTGCAGTGCTCGACCGGCTCGGCCTGCCAGGCCGGCGTGCCGCAGCCGAGCCACGTCCTGCTCGCGATGGGCGTCGAGGAGCACGACGCACGCGGCGCGCTGCGCTTCAGCCTCGGACACACGTCCACCGCCGCGGACGTCGACGCGCTGCTCGACGTGCTGCCGGGCGTGGTGGAGCGGGCGCGGGCCGCCGGCCTGGCGTCGGCCGGCCCGGCCGGTCGCGCCGGCCCGACCGGTCACGGTGCCGGCGCGGGTGCGGGTGCCGGACGCGGGGGTGCCCGGTGAGGGTCCTGGCGGCGCTGTCCGGAGGCGTGGACTCGGCGGTCGCGGCGGCGCGCGCCGTCGACGCCGGCCACGACGTGGTCGGCGTCCACATGGCGCTGTCGCGCAACCGCGACCAGTTCCGCACCGGCTCGCGGGGGTGCTGCTCGATCGAGGACGCCGGGGACGCGCGCCGGGCGGCCGACGTCCTGGGCATCCCGTACTACGTGTGGGACCTGTCCGAGCGCTTCGAGGACACCGTGGTCGCGGACTTCCTCGCGGAGTACGCCGCCGGGCGCACACCCAACCCGTGCGTGCGGTGCAACGAGCACATCAAGTTCGAGGCGCTGCTGGACAAGGCGGTCGCGCTGGGCTTCGACGCCGTCTGCACCGGGCACTACGCGCGGGTGGTGACCCGTCCGGGTCCCGACGGGTCGGCGCCGGTCCGCGAGCTGCACCGCGCCGCGGACCTGGCCAAGGACCAGTCCTACGTGCTGGCCGTGATGGGCCCCGACCGGCTGGCGCGGTCCATGTTCCCGCTGGGGGACGCCGCGTCCAAGGCCCAGGTGCGCGCGGAGGCGGCCGCCCGGGGGCTGAGCGTGTCCGCCAAGCCGGACTCGTACGACATCTGCTTCGTGGCCGACGGCGACACCCAGGGCTTCCTGCGCGAGCGGCTGGGCTCCCTGCCGGGCGACGTCGTCGACGTCGACGGGCGGGTGGTCGGCGCGCACGACGGCGCCTACGCGTACACCGTCGGGCAGCGCAAGGGCCTGTCGATCGGGCGTCCGGCGCCGGACGGCAGGCCCCGCTACGTCCTGGAGGTCCGCCCGGTGTCGAACACCGTGGTGGTCGGGCCGGCGGACGCGCTCGCGGTCGGTGCGGTCCTCGGCGGGGACGCGGTGTGGCTGGCGGACGACGTCGTGGGGGCCGAGCCGGCGGGGCGCGCCGGCGGCGCCGACTGGTTCGCGTGCCAGGCCCAGGTGCGCGCGCACGGCGACCCCGTGCCCGCGCGAGCCCGGCGCACCCCGCACGGCGGCGTGCGCGTGGAGGTCCACGGCGACCTGCGCGGCGTGGCGCCCGGGCAGTCGCTGGTGCTGTACGCAGGGACGAGGGTGCTGGGTCAGGCGACGGTCGAGGGGACGGAACGGGCATGAGCGCTGTCGGGGTGGTCGTGGTGCACGACTGGTACGGGCTCCACCCGCACGTGCACGACTACGCCGCGGAGCTCGAGGCGGCCGGGTTCGCCGTCGAGGTGGTCGACCTGTACGACGGCGCGACGGCGACGGATCCCGACCGGGCGGAGCGGCTGGCCGACGCGCTGGACGGGGCGGCCGCCCGGGCCGCGGTCGCCGACGCCGGTCGGCGCCTGCGGGACGCCGGTGCGCCTGCCGTCGGCGCCGTCGGGTTCTCGCTCGGGGGCTCGGTCGTGCTCGGGGCGGCAGCCCGCGGGGACGTCGACGCCGTCGTCGGCTACTACGCCACCCGGCCCGCGTCCGACGCGGCGACCACCGGGTGCCCGGTGCAGCTGCACCTGGCCGAGACCGACGAGTTCGAGGCGCCCGAGGACGTCGAGGCGTACGTCACCGCGCTGGAGCAGGCCGGCACCCCGGTCGACACCTTCACCTACCCGGGCACCGTCCACTCCTTCGCCAACCTCGACGTGCGGCTCGGTGACCCGGCGGCCGCCGAGGTGGCGCGGTCCCGCAGCATCGGGTTCCTGCACGCCCGGCTGAGCTCGTGACGGCCGTCTCGGGCCTGGGCCCGTGGCCGGGGACGGACGCGCTGGAGGCGCAGACCGTCGTGCTAGGCGACCTCACCAGCACGCCCGCCGGGATCGACGGCCTGCCGTTCCGGGTGCAGCCCGCCCCGGGGACGGGCTCGGGCGGCGGCGCGCTGGACGCCACCGGACGCGCGGCGGCGCTGCTCGTGGACCTGCCGGTCGAGGTCGGCGTCCACGGCTGGAAGCTGGCCGACCACCCCGGGCGCGACGAGGCGCGAGCCCGTGCGTCGGCCCGGCAGGAGCTCGACGCGCTGGCGATCGCGGCGCTGGGCTACGCCGGGCCGCTGGTCACCGCGGTCCAGGGGCCGCTCAGCCTGGCCGCGTCGCTGTACCTGGCCCGCGGCGACCGGGCGCTGGCCGACGCCGGTGCGGTGCGCGACCTCGCCGAGTCCTTGGGCACCGGCCTCGCCGAGGAGATCGGCCGGCTGCGGGTCGCCGTCCCCGGGGCCGAGCCGCTCGTGCTGCTGCACGAGCCCCTGCTCGCCGCGGTGCTGGTGGGGGCAGTCCCCACGTTCTCGGGGTACTCCGCGATCCGGCCCGTGCCCGGTCCGGTCGTCGCCGAGCGCCTCCGCACGGTCGCCGACGCCGTCCGGGGCGCGGGGGCGTCGCGCGTCGTGGTGCACCTCGGCGAGGCGTGGGCGTCGCTGCCCGCGGTCGCCCGCGCCGGGGTCGACGCCGTCGGCCTGGCGGTGGGGACCCTGGACGAGCGCGCGTGGGAGCACGTCGCGCAGACGGTGGAGAGCGGGGTGGACGTCTGGTCCGCCCTGCCACCGGTCGCGTCGTCGCAGTGCGCCGGCCCGGACGTGCGCGGCCAGGCCGACACCCTGCTGCGGCCGTGGCGCCGGGTGGGGCTGCCGGTGGCCCGCCTCGACGACGTCGTCCTGGTCCCGGCGGGCACGTCCTCGACCCCGGACGGCGCCCGCCGGGCGCTCGCGGACGTCGTCCGGGCGGCCGAGGTCGTCGCCGAGGCGGCCGCGGGGGGCTGACCGCCGCCCGGCCGGCGACCGCTGCTCGGCGGACGCGGCCGGGCGTCCGGCAGCGGTCAGGTGCCCGGGTCGACCTCCGCAGGTCGCTCCGGACCGCCGCCCGGCCGCTCGGCGGCGGTCGCCGTCCAGAGCGCGAGCGCGCAGCTCGGCGCGCCGCCGGCGGTGTCGAAGGTGCCGCCGACCCACAGCCCGTGCGCAGGGTCCTGGGCCAGCGCCTCGACGTGCCGCACGCCCCGCTCACCCGGCCCCACCCCGCTGCCGAACGCGCTCCACGCGCCGGTGGCGGGCTCGAACGCGGCGACGCCGGAGGCGGCGACCGGGCCGGCTGCGCCGAACCAGCCGCCCACCACGACCTGCGTGCCGTCCACCGTGGTCAGCGCCATCACCGGCTCGTCCGTGCCGCCCGGCGTCTCCCAGCGCCCGTCGCCCCCGAAGTGCCAGACCGCGAGGTTGCGGGCGGAGAAGCCGAGCTCGGGCGGGTCGGCGAGCTGCACGACGCCCGCGGTGTCGAACGTGCCGCCCACCACGAGGTCGCCGTCCTGCACGTGCAGCGCCCGGACGGTGCCGGTGCCGCTGGACTGCTGGACGCCGGCCACGATCAGGTACCCGTCCAGCAGGCCGCCGGGCGTGATCTCGGCCTGGGTGTCGAAGGCGGTGAGCCCGTTGAGCCCGCGCACCAGGTCCCGCCCGCCGGCGCGCAGCGCGTGGAACCTCCCGCCGATCACGAGGTGGCGGTCCCCGATCACGGCCAGGCCCAGGACGGCGTCGTCGTAGGCGGGGGCGTTGCCCACGGCGCTCCACGTCGACGTCGCCGGGTCCCAGGCGGCGACGCCGTTCGCCGACGTCGTCCCGGCCGCCGAGAACCGCCCGCCCACGTACAGCCGGCCGCCGAGCACGGCGAGGGCGTAGCCCGTGCCGTTGAGCCCGCTGCCCAGGGCGGACCACGAGGTGCCGTCCCAGCGGGCGATGTTCGCCGCCGTCCCGCCGCCGGCCGTGGAGAACGACCCGGTGACGTACACGTCGTCCCCGAGGCGGGCCACGGCGTAGACCGTGGCCAGCGCGTTGACCCCGCGCAGGCCGCCGGCCATCGGGTCCCAGCGGTCCCCGGTCCAGGTCGCCACAGACCCGACCGGCACGGGTCCGGCCTGGTCGAAGTAGCCGCCGGCGACCAGCCCCGCCGGCGTCGGCAGGACCGCGAAGACGTTCCCGTCGGCGTAGGGGTCGTAGGACAGGCCCTGCCCGAACGTCTGCCAGCCGTCGGCGGTCCACACGCCGCCGTAGGTCATGCGCAGGGACCCGGAGTACTGGAAGTCCCCGACGACCACCACGTCGTCGCCCAGCGCCGCCATCGCGCGGACCGCGTTGTCCACCCCGTCCCCGGGGACCGACCACTCGGCGCCGTCGTGCACCGCCCACCACGACGCGGCCGCGTTGCCGGCCGTGGTGAACTCCCCGCCCGCGTAGAGCCGGCCACCGGCGAACGCGAGGGCCAGGACGCCGGCGGTGCCGGCGTCGCCGAAGCGGGTGAACGCACCCAGCGTCCCCCAGGTGTCGCCGGTCAGGGTCGCCACCCCGGACGTCGCGACGGTCCCCGCCGCGGTGAAGGCACCGCCGACGAACACGGTCCCGGACGCGTCGTCCACGGTCAGGCTGTTCACCGAGCCGACGAACTCGCCGCTGCGGATCCCGTCGCCGAACGCGGTCCACGTCGCCGTGACCGGGTCGAGCGCGGCGAACGACGACGCCGGCACAGTCCCCGCGGTGTCGAAGTAGCCACCCACGTGGACCCGGCCGCCGAGCACCGCGACGGCGCGACCCTCGCCCGGTCCGCCGAGGAAGCCCAGCCCGCCGTCGGGGGATGACCACGCCCCGCTCGCCAGGTCCAGGACGGCGAACCCCCGGGCCGGCACCGCGGCGGTCCCGGTCCCGACGGAGTCGAAGACGCCCGCCACGTACAGCCGCTCCCCGTCCGAGGCGAGCGCCCGCACCGCGGCCAGCGACGGCACCGAGCTGTTGGCGACCCCGCCGGACACCGCGGACCACGCCGCGCCGTCCCACCGGGCGAGCCGGTTGGCGACGACCTTCCCGCCGGCCACGGTGAACTCCCCGCCGACGTAGACGTGGTCGCCCACGACGGTGACGGCGTGCACGGGGCCGTCCAGGCCCTCGCCCAGGCGGTCCCACGCGACGCCGTCCCAGGCGGCGATGCGCTGGTAGGTGCCCTCCGGCATGCCGGCCATCGGCCCGGCGAAGTCCCCGCCCACGTAGACGGTCGGGCCGGTGCCGGTGCCGGTGCCGGTGCTCGTCCCGGTGACGGCGACCGCGAGCGGCCGCATGCCGACGTTCGTGGCGCCGAAGCGGGTGGACCAGGCCGCGTCGCCGGCGGCGAGCGCCGCGGCGGGCGGTCCGGCCTCGCCCGGCGCCGTGGGCGGCGGGGACCCGGCGAGGAGGGCCGCCTCGGTCGTCGGGGGCGCCCCGGCGACCGCGGACAGCGGCAGCAGCCCGGCGAGCGCGCCCGTGGTGCTCGCGGTGCGCGGGTCGGTGCGGGGGGTGGGTCGGTTCTCCGTCTGTGTCATGAGCCTGCTCCGGCGTCGGTGGCGAAGGGCGTGGACGGCGACGTGCCGTGCCCCCGGCCTACCACGCGACGCGTGGGTGGTCCAGGCCATGATGACCCGGTGAGCGAACCCGTACTGGACCCCGCCGACGCCGACCTGGACGAGGTCGCGGCCCGGCACCGCTGGGAGGAGCTGGCCGGCGAGATCCGCGACCACCAGTTCGCCTACTACGTGCGCGACGCACCCTCGGTCAGCGACGGCGAGTACGACCGGCTGCTGCGCCGCCTCGAGGCGCTCGAGGACCGCTACGCCGCACTCGGGCTGCGCACGCCGGACTCCCCGACGCAGCGGGTCGGCGGCACGTTCTCCACCGAGTTCGCCGCCGTCGAGCACGTGGAGCGGATGCTCTCCCTGGACAACGCGTTCTCCGCGGACGACCTGGGGACCTGGTACGAGCGGCTGCGGCGCGACCTCGACGGCGCCTCGGCCGGGATGCACCTGCTGTGCGAGCTGAAGATCGACGGGCTCGCGGTCGCCCTGCTGTACGAGAACGGCCGCCTGGTGCGTGCCGCGACCCGCGGCGACGGCCGGACCGGCGAGGACGTCACCCTCAACGTCCGGACGATCGAGGGGATCCCGCACCGGCTCGCCGGGGACGACCACCCCCAGCTCATCGAGGTCCGCGGCGAGGTGTTCCTGCCCGTGGAGGGGTTCCGTGCGGTGAACGAGGCGCAGGTGGCCGCCGGCAAGCCGCCGTTCGCCAACCCGCGCAACACGGCCGCCGGGTCGCTGCGGCAGAAGGACCCCCGGGTCACCGCCAGCCGCCCGCTGCGGATGTACTGCCACGGCATCGGCGCCCTGCGGTGGGCCGGCCGCGGGGACGTCGTCGACCGGCAGTCGCAGGCCTACGGCCTCATGGCCGGGTGGGGGCTGCCGGTCTCCGGTCACAGCCGCGTGGTCGACGACCTCGCCGAGGTGCAGGCGATGATCGACCACTACGGGGAGCACCGGCACGACGTCGAGCACGAGATCGACGGCATCGTCGTCAAGGTCGACGAGGTGGCGCTGCAGCGACGGCTGGGGGCGACGAGCCGGGCCCCGCGGTGGGCCATCGCGTTCAAGTACCCGCCGGAGGAGGTCAACACCAGGCTCCTGGACATCCAGGTCAACGTGGGGCGCACGGGCCGGGTGACCCCGTTCGGCGTCATGGTGCCCGCGCAGGTCGCGGGGTCGACGGTGTCCATGGCGACGCTGCACAACGCGAGCGAGGTCCGGCGCAAGGGCGTGCTCATCGGCGACACGGTGGTCCTGCGCAAGGCCGGTGACGTCATCCCGGAGATCGTCGGGCCGGTGGTCGAGCTGCGGGACGGCACGGAGCGCGAGTTCGTCATGCCGGACCGCTGCCCCTCGTGCGGCACGCCGCTGGCGCCGGCGAAGGAGGGCGACGCCGACATCCGCTGCCCCAACAGCCGGTCCTGCCCGTCCCAGCTGCGCGAGCGGCTGTTCCACGTCGCCTCGCGCGGCGCGTTCGACATCGAGGCGCTCGGCTTCGAGGCGGCGTCGAGCCTGCTGGACGCCGGCGTCGTCCGGGACGAGGGGGACCTGTTCGCGCTCGACGCCGACGCGCTGCGCCGGGTCCCGCAGTTCGTGCTGTCCACCCGGTCCAAGGTGAAGGGCCGCGCGCGCGAGGCGGGCGACCTCAACGCGGTCGGCGAGAGCCTGCTCGCCAACCTCGAGCAGGCCAAGGACACCGCGCTGTGGCGGGTGCTGGTCGCGCTGTCGATCCGCCACGTCGGCCCCACCGCGGCACGCGCGCTGGCGCAGGAGTTCGGCTCCATGGAGGCCATCGAGCAGGCGGCACGCGAGGGCGAGGGGGAGCGGCTGGCGTCCGTGCCGGGCGTCGGCCCCACGATCGCCGCGGCGGTGCGCGCCTGGTTCGAGCAGCCGGGGGAGGACGACAGGTGGCACGCCGAGATGGTCCGCAAGTGGACCGCGGCGGGGGTGCGCATGGCCGACGTCCGCGACGAGTCCGTGCCGCGGACGCTGGAGGGCGTCACGGTCGTGGTGACCGGGTCGCTCGAGGGCTGGTCCCGCGACGGTGCCCGGGAGGCGATCCTCGCCCGCGGCGGCAAGGCGGCAGGCAGCGTGTCCAAGAAGACCGACTTCGTCGTCGTCGGGGAGAACGCCGGCACCAAGGAGGCACGGGCGCGCGAGCTCGGGGTCCCGATCCTCGACGAGGCCGGGTTCGCGCTGCTGCTCGACCAGGGCCCCGCGGCGGTCCGGGCCACCGGGTCCGGCGCCGAGGCGGGCGTCGACGCCGACGAGGAGGCCGTCGTGCCCGCCGTCACCGGGGCGGACGACGGCGCTGCCGGGGCGGAGCCGTCGGGCGACGGCGCGTCCTGAGGGCGCCTCGGTCGCGCGTCCGGGGGGACCGGTAGGACGATGGGCGGACGACCGAGGGAGACCAGCGATGCCGGACCTGATGATCCGCGTGGCCACGGACGACGACGTGGCGGCGGCCGGTGCGCTCACCGCGCAGGCGTACCACACCGACGGCCTGGTGACCGACGGCGACGACTACGTCGACGAGCTCATGGACGCCGTCCGACGGGCCCGGGAGGCGAGCCTGCTGGTGGCGCTCACCCCGACCGACGGCTCCGAGGACGTCGGCGGCGAGGACGAGGACGTCCCGGCCCTGGTCGGGACCCTGACGATCGCCCCGGCCGGCACGTCGTACGCCGAGATCGCCGAGCCGGGGGAGGTCGAGCTGCGGATGCTCGCCGTCGCCCCGTGGGCCCGCCGGCGGGGGATCGCGGAGGCGCTGGTGCGGGCTGCGATGCGCGAGGCGGTGACGCTGCGCGCCCGGCGCGTGGTGCTGTCCACGCTGGAGCAGATGTCCGCGGCGCACCGGCTCTACGACCGGCTGTGCTTCACCCGCGTCCCGGACCGGGACTGGCACCACGAGGACGTCTCCCTGCGCGTCTACACGTGGGACGTGCCACCGGGACCGGGCGCCCGGGCGGAGGTGGCGGTGTGGCGGCCGCGCGAGGTGCACGACGTCGACGGCTGGCGGGTCGGCCTGTCCGGCGGGTTCACCCGGCGCGCCAACAGCGTCCTGGCGCTCGCCGAGCCGAGGGACGTCGAGGCCGCGGTCGGCGAGGTCGAGCGGATCTACGCCCGGGCGGGTCAGCCGGCGGTGTTCCGGGTGTGCGCCCAGAGCGAGCCGTGGGACCTCGACGACGTGCTCGCGACCCGCGGGTACCGCCAGGTCGCCCCGACCCTCGTCATGGTCCGCTCCGGGCTGGACCAGGTCGCGGCACCGTTCGACTCCGCGGGGCTCGAGGTGGGCGTGAGCGAGACGCCCGACGAGGCGTGGCTCTCGCGCTGGCTCGACGTCAAGTCCAGCGCCCCGGTCGACCACGGGGTCGCCGCCGCGCTGGTCACCGGCTCACCGGCGCTGTACCTCACGGCCCGGGACGGCTACGGGCCGGTCGCGGTCATCCGGGCCGCGCTGGTCGAGGACTGGGTGGCGCTGTCGTGCCTGGCGGTCGACTCGCGGTCCCGGCGGCGGGGGATCGGCCGCGCGCTGACGCGCGCCGCGCTGCACGAGGCGGTCCGGCGCGGCGCCCGGCAGGCGTTCCTGCAGGTGGAGGAGTCCAACCAGGTCGCCATCGAGATGTACGCCGACCTCGGCTTCACCCCGGCGGAGCGCTACCACTACCGCCAGCGCTGACCGCTCGGGCCGAGGAGGGTCGGCCCCCGCGGGTCAGCCCGCGCGGGTCAGCCCCCTCCGGTCAGCCCAGCGAGGCGTCGATCGCGGCCGAGGACAGCACGTGCTCGGCGGCCATCGCACTCGCGCCGAGCACCCCGGCCCGGCCCTTGGTCCGGGTGGTGACGATCCGCAGGTGCTGCGTCGCGAGCGGCAGCGACCGCCGGTAGACCACCTCGCGGATGCCGGCGAGCAGGTGCTCACCCGCCTCGGCCACCACGCCCCCGACGACGATCAGCGACGGGTTCAGCAGGCTGACGCAGGCCGCCAGCACACCGCCGATGTCCCGGCCCGCCTCGCGCACCGCGCGGCTCGCGGCGAGGTTGCCCGCGCGCACGAGCGCGACGACCTCGCTGCTGGACGCGACCTCCAGGCCCTCCGACCGCAGGGCGGTGGCGATCGCCGAGCCGCTCGCCACCGCCTCCAGGCACCCGGTGTTGCCGCACCGGCACGGCAGGTCCCGGCCGCCCGGGACCGCGATGTGGCCGAGGTCGCCCGCCGCCCCCTGCGCCCCGCGGCGGATCTGGCCGTCGCTGATGATCCCGGCGCCGATGCCGGTGGCGACCTTGATGAACAGCAGGTGGTCGACCTCCGGGTAGGTCGACGCGTGCTCGCCCAGGGCCATGACGTTGACGTCGTTGTCGACCAGCACCGGGACCCCGAGCAGCCGCCCGAGGTGACCGGGCACGTCGGCGTCGTCCCAGCCCGGCATGATCGGCGGGTTCGTGGGGCGGCCGGTGCCGTGGTCGACCGGGCCGGGAAGCCCCACCCCGACGCTGACGAGGTCGGTCGGCTCCCGGCCGGCCTCGCGCACCAGCTCCGTGCCGACGCGGGCCACGCGGTCCAGCACGACGTCGGGCCCCTCGGCGATCGCCAGCGGCTGGTGGTGCTCCACGAGCACCTGCCCGGCGAGGTCCGTGACGGCCAGCCGCGCGTGCGTCGCCCCGAGGTCGACCGCGAGCACCGCGCGGGCCCGGGGGTTGAAGGCGAACGTGACCGGCGGACGCCCGCCGGTCGAGGCCGCCTCCCCGGCGGGCGCCACGAGCCCGGAGGAGAGCAGCAGGTCGACGCGCGCCGCGACAGTGGACCGGGCCTGCCCGGTGACCGCAGCCAGGTCGGCCCGGGTGCGCGGGCGACCGTCCCGGAGGAGCTGGAAGAGCTCACCCGCGCCCGTGGGTCGGGGGACGCCGCGGGTCAGCTCCTCGGTCATGCGGTCAGTCAAGCACCTGGACTTGCTGCGGTCACGTTCACGTAACGTCGCGATTCAGCAGCAACTTTTGATTGACCGTCGGCAGAACTCCTGTCAGTGTTCCGGCATGGTCACCGTGGACCCCCAGCCGCCGGTCGAGCCCTCCACCGACGCGGCGCCGCTGCTGCAGATGCGCGGCATCGTCAAGCACTTCTCCGGCGTGCGAGCCCTGGACGGCGTGGACCTCGACGTCCGCCCCGGCGAGGTGCACTGCCTGCTCGGCCAGAACGGCGCGGGGAAGTCCACCCTCATCAAGGTCCTCGCCGGCGCCCACCGGCCCGACGCCGGCACGGTGGAGTGGAACGGCCGGACCGCGAACCTGTCGAACCCCGTCGCCGCCCTGGCGACCGGCATCGCCACGATGTACCAGGAGCTCGACGTCGTCGACGGGCTCACCATCGCGGAGAACGTGTACCTCGGTCACGAGCTGGCGGCCGGCGGCCTCACGCGGCGCCGGGCGGCCCACACCCGCACCCGCGAGCTGCTCGCCCGGCTCGGCCACGACGAGCTGCCCCCGCACCGCGAGGTGGGGAACCTGTCGGCCGCCGGCAAGCAGGTGGTGAGCATGGCGCGCGCGCTGTCCCACGACGCCCGCCTGATCATCATGGACGAGCCGTCCGCGGTCCTGGACTCGGAGGAGGTCGCCAACCTCTTCCGGGTCGTGCGCCAGCTCACCGCCGCCGGCGTCGCGGTGCTGTACATCTCCCACCGGCTGGAGGAGATCCGGCAGATCGGCGACCGCATCACGGTCCTCAAGGACGGCAGGACCGTCGCCACGGGCCTGCCGGTGGCGACGACGTCGACGCCGGACCTGATCCGGCTGATGACCGGCCGGACGGTCGAGCAGGTGTTCCCGCCCCGCCGGACCGTCGCGGCCGACGCCCAGCCGCTGCTGCACGTCGAGGGCCTGGGCCTGCGCGGGGTGTTCGCGGACGTGTCGCTGACCGTCCGTGCCGGCGAGGTCGTCGGTCTGGCCGGGCTGGTCGGCTCCGGCCGCTCGGAGATCCTGGAGACGATCTACGGAGCCCGCCGCGCCACCGCCGGCCGGGTCGAGGTCGCCGGCACGCCGCTGCGGCCGGGGTCGGTGACCGCCGCCGTGCAGGCCGGCATCGGCCTGGCGCCGGAGGAGCGCAAGAGCCAGGGCCTGCTGCTCGACGAGCCCGTCTACCGCAACGTGACCCTGTCGACCTTCGGCCGCTTCGCCAAGGGACCCATGCTGGACGAGCGCGCCGAGCGGTCCGTCGCCCGGGACCAGCTGGAGGCCCTGGAGCTGCGGCCCGCCGACCCCGAGCGCTCCGCCCGGACGCTGTCGGGCGGCAACCAGCAGAAGCTCATGCTCGCGCGCTGGCTCGTGCACGGCTGCCGTGTGCTGCTGCTGGACGAGCCGACCCGCGGCGTGGACGTCGGCGCGCGCGCGGAGATCTACGGGCTCATCCACGCCCTCGCCGAGGCCGGCAACGCCGTCGTCGTCGTCTCCAGCGAGATCGACGAGGTCCTCGGCCTCGCCGACCGCGTCCTCGTCATCGCGGAGGGCCGCGTCCTGCACAGCGGTCCCGCGGACCAGATCGACGAGCACCGCGTGCTCGACCTCGTCATGGAAGGAAGTGCCGCGTGAGCGACCAACTGCCCCCCTCGCTGGCCGCGGCCGGCAGCGTCCCGCCGGACCCCGACCACCCCACCCCGCTCGCCCGCACGGCCGCGACCTCGCACGGCGGCGTCGCGACACCGTCCGACCAGGCGCGCAGCCGGCTGGGGGGCGGCGCCGGCCGCAACGTGGGTCTGGTGATCGCGCTCGTCGTCCTGTGCGTCGTGGGCGTGGCCACCGCGGGCGAGCGCTTCGCCAGCCTCGACAACGCCATGACCATCCTGCGCCTGGCCGCCGTCTACGGCGTGGTGGCCATCGGCATGACGTTCGTCATCACCGGCGGCGGCATCGACCTGTCGGTCGGGTCGGTGATCGGCCTGTCCTCGGTGTGGGCCAGCACCCTGGCCACCCAGACCATGGCCGAGGACACCCACTGGATCGTCATGGTGTTCACCGCCCTGGCGGTGGGGACGGTCTGCGGGGTGGTCAACGGCGTGCTGATCGCCTACGGCAAGGTGGTCGCCTTCATCGCGACGCTGGCGATGATGGTCGGCGCCCGGGGCCTGGCCGAGATCATCGCCAACCGGCGGACGCAGCTGGTGGAGGTGGACGCGTTCCTGGACGCCTTCCGCACGGAGATCCTCGGGATCTCGGTGTCCGTGTGGATCTTCGCGCTGGTCGCGGTCGCGGGCTGGGTCCTGCTCAACCGCACCACGTTCGGGCGCCGCACGGTCGCCGTCGGCGGCAACCCCGAGGCGGCCCGGCTCGCGGGCATCCGGGTGAAGCGCCACACCATGTACCTGTACGCGCTGTCCGGTCTTGCGGCCGGGATCGGCGGGCTCATGATGCTCGTGCGCACCACGTCCGGGGCCTCCACCCACGGCCAGCTCTACGAGCTCGACGCCATCGCCGCCGTCGTGGTCGGCGGGACGCTGCTCGCCGGCGGGCGGGGCACGATCGTCGGCACCGTCTTCGGCGTCCTGATCTTCTCCACGCTGACCAACGTCTTCGTCCAGAACGACCTGTCGACCTCGGCCCAGTCGGTGGCCAAGGGCCTGATCATCGTCGTCGCCGTCCTGCTGCAGCAGCAGTTCGCGGCCCGGTCCCGCCGGACCTGACCTCGCTCCCGCGGCGCCGCCGCGCCGCGCACCCGTCCCACGTCACAGCCCCACCGAGCCCACGCTCGCCGTCAAGGAGGATCCCCATGTCCGCACGCACCACGATGAGCCGTCGCCGGTGGATGACCGCCGGCCTCGCCGTCGGCGCCCTGCTGGTCGCCGGCTGCACGTCCAACACCCCCGAGCCCGAGGCCGACGCCCCGCAGGACGCCGGTGAGCAGATCGCCGTCGGCGCCAACGACGAGCCCGGCGACGAGGTCGTCATCGGGTTCTCGGCCCCCGCCGCCGACCACGGCTGGATGGGCGCGATCACGGCCGCCGCCCGCGCCGAGGCGGAGAAGTACGAGGACGTCGACCTGCGTGTCGCCGAGGGCACCAACGACGTGAACCTGCAGATCTCCCAGGTCGAGCAGTTCATCAACGACGGCGTCGACGCCATCGTGCTGCTGCCGTTCGACGGCGCCGCGCTGACCGAGGTCGCCACCCAGGCCATGGAGGCCGGGATCACCGTGGTGAACGTCGACCGCGAGTTCTCCAGCCCGTTCGCGGCGCGCACCACGATCCTCGGCGACAACTACGGCATGGGCGTCTCGGCCGGCACCTACATCTGCGAGCAGCTGGGCGACAACCCCGACGCCGTCGTCGCCGAGATCGCCGGCATCGACTCCCTGCCCCTGACGCAGGACCGCAGCCAGGGCTTCGCCGACGCGCTCGACGACTGCGGGCTCGAGGTCAGCAACCGCGTCGCCGCCGACTTCACCGTGCAGGGCGGCCAGCAGGCGGCCGCCAACCTGCTGCAGGCGGCGCCGAAGATCGACGCGCTGTGGAACCACGACGACGACCAGGGCGTCGGCGTCATGGCGGCCATCGAGGAGGCCGGCCGGGACGAGTTCCTCATGGTCGGCGGCGCCGGCTCGAAGAACGTCATGGAGGACATCCAGGCCGGTGACTCCGTGCTCAAGGCCACGGTCGTCTACCCGTCCACGCAGGCCGCGGACGGCGTCCGCCTGGCCCGCCTGCTCGTGCAGCAGAAGGCCCTCGGCGACCTGGTCGAGGTCGAGGTGCCCCGCACCATCCAGCTGTACGCCCCCGTCGTCACCGCGGACAACGTCGAGCAGTACCTGCCGACCGCGTTCGAGTCCTGACCCGCGGACCGGACGCACCGTGGACGGGACAGGGATGGACGGGGCAGGGGGCACCGGTCTCGGTGTCGGGATGGTCGGCTACGCCTTCATGGGGGCCGCCCACTCCCAGGCGTGGCGCGTGGCGCCGCGGTTCTTCGACCTGCCGCTGCAGCCGCGGATGACGGTCGTCGCCGGGCGCACCGCGGCGGGTGTCGAGGCCGCGGCGCGCAAGCTCGGCTGGGAGCACACGGAGACGGACTGGCGCAAGCTGCTGGTGCGCGACGACGTGCAGCTCATCGACATCTGCACGCCGGGCAGCACGCACGCCGAGATCGCGATCGCGGCGCTCGAGGCCGGCAAGCACGTGCTGTGCGAGAAGCCGCTGGCGAACACGGTGGCGGAGGCGGAGGCGATGGTCGCCGCCGCCGACGCCGCCGCGGCGTCCGGCGTGCGGGCGATGGTCGGGTTCACCTACCGCCGCGTCCCGGCGATCGCGCTCGCCCGCGAGCTGGTCGCCGAGGGGCGCATCGGGACGGTCCGGCACGTGCGTGCGCAGTACCTGCAGGACTGGATCGCCGACGAGGAGGCGCCGCTGTCCTGGCGGCTGGACAAGGCGCAGGCCGGGTCCGGCGCCCTGGGGGACATCGGCGCCCACGTCGTCGACCTCGCCCAGCACGTCACCGGCGAGCTGCTCACCGGGGTGAGCGGTGTCCTGGAGACGTTCGTGCACGAGCGCCCCGTGGCCGGCGAGTTCGCCGGGCTGCACGGCACCGCCGGCGCCGGACGCGGACCCGTCACGGTGGACGACGCCGCGATCTTCACCGGTCGCCTCAGCGGCGGCGGGCTCGCGACGTTCGAGGCGACCCGGTTCGCCTGGGGGCGCAAGAACGCCATCCGCCTGGAGATCAACGGCTCGCGCGGGTCGCTGGCCTTCGACTTCGAGGACATGAACGTGCTGCACCTGTACGACGCGACGGAGGACGCCCGGGTCGCCGGGTTCCGTCGCATCGTGGTCACCGAGCCGGAGCACCCCTACGTCGGCGCGTGGTGGCCGGCCGGGCACGGGCTCGGCTACGAGCACGGCTTCGTCCACCAGGTCGTCGACCTGGTGGAGGCCCTGGCGGCCGGGCGCCAGCCCGATCCGTCGTTCGCGGACGGGCTGCAGGTCCAGCGCGTGCTGGCCGCCGTCGAGCGCAGCGCCGCGGACAGCAGCACCTGGACACCCGTCGAGACGGGCGTGGACCGGCACGTCGAGAGGAACGGACGCTGACATGGCACGACCGATCACCCTGTTCACGGGCCAGTGGGCCGACCTGCCGTTCGAGGAGGTGGCGCGGCTCGCCTCCGAGTGGGGCTACGACGGCCTGGAGGTGGCGTGCTGGGGCGACCACCTGGACGTCTGGCGCGGCGCCGAGGACGACGCCTACATCAAGGGCCGCCTGGACATCCTCGAGAAGTACGACCTGCAGCTGTTCGCGATCTCCAACCACCTCAAGGGCCAGGCCGTCTGCGACGACCCGATCGACGCCCGGCACCGCGACATCCTCCCGGACCGGGTCTGGGGCGACGGCGAGCCCGAGGGCGTCCGGCAGCGGGCCGCGGAGGAGATGAAGCTGACCGCCCGCACCGCGGCGCGGCTCGGGGTCAAGACCGTCGTCGGGTTCACCGGGTCGTCGATCTGGAAGTACGTCGCGATGTTCCCGCCGGCGTCGGCCGAGATGGTGGACGCCGGGTTCCGCGACTTCGCCGACCGGTGGAACCCGATCCTCGACGTGTTCGACGAGGTCGGCGTCCGGTTCGCGAACGAGGTCCACCCCAGCGAGATCGCCTACGACTACTGGACGACCGTCCGGGCGATGGAGGCGATCGGGCACCGCGAGGCGTTCGGCCTGGACTGGGACCCCAGCCACTTCGTGTGGCAGGACCTGGACCCGGTCGGCTTCCTGTGGGACTTCCGCGACCGGATCTACCACGTGGACTGCAAGGACGCGAAGCGCCGGGTGGGCAACGGCCGCAACGGCCGGCTCGGGTCCCACCTGCCGTGGGGCGACCCGCGGCGCGGCTGGGACTTCGTGTCCACCGGCCACGGCGACGTGCCGTGGGAGGACTGCTTCCGGATGCTCAACACGATCGGGTACGACGGGCCGATCTCCGTGGAGTGGGAGGACGCCGGCATGGACCGCCTGGTCGGCGCCCCCGACGCCCTGGCTTTCGTGCGGCGACTCGCCTTCGACCCGCCGGCGGCGTCCTTCGACGCCGCGTTCAGCACCCGCTGACGCCTGCGCCGCGCGCCGCGGGGCGCCGACCATGTCGACCATGGCGGCGCGCCGCGGCGCGTGGGCCCGCAGGGGGCCGCGCCTGCCCACCGACGGTCACGCGCGGGGCACGACCGTGACGCGACACCGCAGTCGCGCACGTCGAAGGAGGAGCAGTGAACCGACTCACGTCCACAGGTCGTCGCGTCGTCCGCACCGGCCTGGTCGCCGGTGCCGCCGTCGCCCTGGCCGGCACCGGCCTGCTCGCCGGTCCGGCGAGCGCCCACCCCGGCCACGACCGGGGGCCGCACGGCGACGACTGCGCCGGCCGCGTCCCGGTCGGGAAGATCTCCATCCAGATGTTCAGCTACTTCGGCTGGACGAACCAGGTCGGCATCGAGCCGGTGCTGGCCGAGCTCGAGGAGATCGGCTACCGCAACATCGAGCCGTTCGCGTTCGGCCCGACCGGGTGGGGCGGGCTGTCCGGCGAGGAGCTGCGCGACCTCGCGCGGTCGCACGGGCTCAAGGTCCCCAGCTCGCACGGGGGCACGGACGAGGCCACGTTCGACGCCTCGCTGGCGTACGCGAAGGACGTCGGGCAGCGGTACGTGGGGTCGGGCGGGTTCGCCCTGGGCGGCATCCGGGCCGGCATGACCTACGACGAGGTCGTCGCGGTCGCGCAGTCCCTGGACCGGCTCGGCGAGCGCTCGGTGCGCAACGGCACCGGCAAGGTGTTCGGCCACAACCACCAGCAGGAGTTCCTCACCACCGTCGTCGACCCCGCGACGGGGGAGACGAAGACCGCCTGGGAGGTGATCGCCGAGCACACCGACCCCCGGTACGTCACGTTCCAGCTCGACGTCTTCTGGGCCGCGGACGCCGGCGTCGACGTCGTCGACCTGCTCGAGCGGTACGGCCGGCGCATCGAGCTGCTGCACATCAAGGACGGCTTCCTCAACGGGCCCGGCGTCGAGGGCGCCAGCCGCGGGACGCCCACCGACGTCGGCGAGGGCGAGCTCGACTGGGAGCCGATCCTGGCGGCCGCCAAGGGCTACGTGAAGCTGTACGTCGTCGAGCGCGACGGCGCGCCGGCGACCGCCGAGTTCGCGCGGGACAGCTTCCGGTTCCTCACCTGCTCGGACTGACCGCCCGCTGGGGCACACCTGCGCGACCGGACGCCCCCGCCGTGCCTCCCGAGGTGCGGCGGGGGCGTCCCCACGCCGGGGCGCCCGTCGTGCACGACCCCGCACCCGCGTGCGCGCCCGTGCACCCCCCGTGCACCCCTGTGGACGGGAGCCGATACTGACCCGATGATCTCCCTCAGCCTCGCCCTGGAGCTCCGCGACGCCGGCGTCGTGTGGCACCCGCGCACGGGCGACCAGTTCGCGATCCTCCAGCCGGAGATGACCGGCGACGTCTTCACGATCAGCGACATGATGATCGAGGCGCACGAGTTCTCCACCGGCACCGTCCTGGGCTTCAACGGGACCACGGAGTGGGCCCTGGACTCGGTCGCGCAGGACGACGCGCTGTGGCTGCCGCGGGAGGACCAGCTCCGCGAGCTGCTCCGCGGCACGTTCGTCGCGCTGCAGGCCGACCCGTCCGGCGGGTTCGTCGTCCTGGCCCGGCCCCCCGGCGTGGACGACGCCGTCGCGTCCCGGGACGACTCGGCGGCGGACGCGTACGCGCGCGCGGTCCTCGCGCTCGTCGGGCTCGCCCTGGACCGGCCCGCCACCTGACCGGCGCCCGGCGTCACGTGACCGGTCACGGCCCGTCACCTGGCGGTCACACGGGCGCCACTAGACTCGCCCGCATGTCCACCATCTCCCGTGACGAGGTCGCGCGCGTGGCCGGGCTGGCCCGCATCGACCTCACGCCCGCCGAGCTGGACCGCCTCGCCGGCGAGCTCGACCACATCGTGGACGCCGTCGCACGCGTCAGCGAGGTCGCCACCCCCGACGTGCCGGCCACCAGCCACCCCCTGCCGATGACGAACGTGTTCCGCGAGGACGTCCCCGAGCCGACGCTCGACGTGGACGAGATCCTCGCCGGCGCCCCCGCCGCGGAGCAGGGCCGGTTCCTCGTCCCGCAGATCCTGGAGGAGGACTGATGACCGACCTGACCCGGCTGTCCGCAGCCGACCTGGCCGGCCGGCTCGCCACCGGCGAGGTGTCGAGCGTCGAGGCCACCCAGGCGCACCTGGACCGGATCGCCGCCGTCGAGCCCGCGGTCCACGCGTTCCTGCACGTCAACGGCGAGGACGCGCTCGCGACGGCCCGCGACGTGGACGCCCGCCGGGCCGCGGGCGAGGACCTGCACGTGCTGGCCGGCGTGCCGATCGCGGTCAAGGACATCGTCGTCACGCGCGGCATGCCGACCACCGCCGGCTCGCGGATCCTCGAGGGGTGGGTCCCGCCGTACGACGCGACCATCACCACCCGCCTGCGCGAGGCAGGCCTGCCGATCCTCGGCAAGACCAACATGGACGAGTTCGCCATGGGGTCCAGCACGGAGCACTCGGCCTACGGCAACACCCACAACCCGTGGGACCTCGACCGGATCCCCGGCGGGTCCGGCGGCGGGTCGGCCGCGGCGGTCGCCGCCTACGAGGCGCCGCTGGCGATCGGCACCGACACCGGCGGCTCCATCCGCCAGCCCGGCGCCGTCACCGGCACCGTCGGGGTCAAGCCGACCTACGGCGGCGTCTCGCGCTACGGGCTGATCGCGCTCGCGTCCAGCCTCGACCAGGCCGGCCCGGTGACCCGCACGGTGCTGGACTCGGCGCTGCTGCACGAGCTCATCGGCGGGCACGACCCGCGCGACTCCACCTCCATCCCCGAGCCGCTGCCGGCCCTGGTCGACGCCGCCCGCCGCGGCGCGACCGGCGACCTGAGCGGCGTCCGGGTGGGCGTCGTCACCGAGCTGGGCGGCGAGGGCTACCAGGCCGGCGTCCGCGCCCGCTTCGAGGAGTCGCTGGAGCTGCTGCGCGGGGCCGGGGCCGAGATCGTCGAGGTCTCCTGCCCGCACTTCACCTACGCGCTCGGCGCGTACTACCTGATCCTGCCGAGCGAGGCGTCCAGCAACCTGGCGAAGTTCGACGGCATGCGCTTCGGCCTGCGCGTGGAGCCCACCGAGGGTCCGGTCACCGCGGAGCGCGTCATGGGCGCCACCCGCGGCGCCGGGTTCGGCGACGAGGTCAAGCGCCGCATCATCCTGGGAACCTACGCGCTGTCCGCCGGGTACTACGACGCGTACTACGGCAGCGCGCAGAAGGTCCGCACCCTCATCCAGCGCGACTTCGCCGCCGCGTTCGAGCGGGCCGACGTGCTCGTCTCGCCGACGGCGCCGACCACCGCGTTCCGCCTGGGGGAGAAGCTCGACGACCCGCTGGCGATGTACCTCAACGACGTCGCGACCATCCCGGCGAACCTCGCCGGCGTCCCGGGCATGTCCGTGCCGAACGGCCTGTCCGACGACGGCCTGCCCGTGGGCCTGCAGATCCTCGCCCCGGCCAAGGCCGACGACCGGCTGTACCGGGTCGGCGCCGCGCTGGAGTCCCTGCTCGAGAACACCTGGGGTGCGCCGCTGCTGTCGCGCGCGCCGGAGCTGGAGGTCGTCACGTGAGCACCGTGAGCACCACTGCCGTCGAGCTCGTCGACTACGACGAGGCGATCGACCGCTTCGACCCGGTGATCGGCATCGAGGTGCACGTCGAGCTCGGCACCCGCACCAAGATGTTCGACCCCGCCCCGCAGACGTTCGGCGCCGAGCCGAACACCGCGGTGTCCCCGGTGTCCCTCGGGCTGCCCGGGGCGCTACCGGTCGTCAACGGCACCGCGGTGGAGTACGCGATCCGGATCGGGCTCGCGCTGAACTGCCAGATCGCCGAGCGCTGCCGGTTCGCGCGGAAGAACTACTTCTACCCCGACGTCCCGAAGAACTTCCAGACGTCGCAGTACGACGAGCCGATCGCCTTCGAGGGGTACCTGGACGTCGAGCTGGAGGACGGCACGGTCTTCCGGGTCGAGATCGAGCGCGCCCACATGGAGGAGGACGCGGGCAAGAACACCCACGTCGGCGGCTCCACCGGGCGGATCCACGGCGCGGAGTACTCCCTGGTCGACTACAACCGCGCCGGCATCCCCCTCGTGGAGATCGTCACCAAGCCGATCACCGGCGCGGGCGCCCGCGCCCCGGAGGTCGCCCGCGCGTACGTGCAGGCGCTGCGGGACATCTTCCGCACCCTGGGTGTCTCCGAGGCGCGGATGGAGCGCGGCAACGTCCGGGCGGACGTCAACCTCTCGCTCCGGCCGACCCCGGAGTCCCCGCTGGGCACACGGACGGAGACCAAGAACGTCAACTCTTTCCGCTCGGTCGAGCGGGCCGTGCGCTACGAGGTCTCCCGGCAGGCCGCGATCCTCGCCGCCGGCGGGACGGTCGTGCAGGAGACCCGGCACTGGCACGAGGACACCGGCGTCACGACCCCGGGCCGCGTGAAGTCCGACGCCGAGGACTACCGCTACTTCCCCGAGCCGGACCTCGTCCCGGTCGCGCCCTCCCGCGAGTGGGTCGAGAAGATCCGCGCGTCGCTGCCCGAGCTGCCCGGCGCCCGCCGCCGCCGGCTCACCGACGAGTGGGGCTACGCCGAGCCCGAGATGCGCGACGTGCTCAACGCCGGCGCGCTCGACCTCATCGAGGCGACCGTCGCCGCGGGCGCGAGCCCGGCGGCCGCGCGCAAGTGGTGGATGGGCGAGCTCGCCCGCACCGCCAAGCAGCGCGAGGTCGAGCTCGCGGAGCTGCCGGTCACCCCGGCGCAGGTCGGCGAGCTGCAGGCGCTCGTCGACTCCGGCCGGATCAACGACAAGCTGGCCCGCCAGGTGCTCGACGGCGTCCTCGCCGGCGAGGGGTCGCCGGAGGAGGTCCTCGTGGCGCGCGGGCTGGGGGTCGTGTCGGACGACGGCGCCCTGCTCGCGGCGATCGACGAGGTCCTGGCTGCCCAGCCGGACGTCGCCGACCGCATCCGCGGCGGGCGCGTGCAGGCCGTGGGCGCGATCGTCGGCGGCGTCATGAAGGCGACCCGCGGGCAGGCCGACGCGGGCCGCGTGCGTGAGCTCATCCTGTCCCGGCTCGGCGTCGAGGGCTGATGCCCGCGCGCCGGAGGGTGGCCGACAAGCCCACCCTGGAGGGTGAGCTCGTCCGGCTCCGCCCGCTCGCGGCCCGGGACGCCGACGGCATGTGGGAGATCGTCACGGACCCGCAGAGCCGCCGGGTCACCGGCACGACGGCGACCTTCACGCGCGCGCAGATCAACCGGTGGTGCGCGGAGGTCGCCGCCGCGGACGGCCGCATCGACTGGGCGGTGACGGCCGGCGGGTCGGACGACTACCTCGGCGAGATCGTGCTCAACGACATCGACGAGCAGAACGGCTCGGCGTCGCTGCGGCTGTCGATGCGTCCGGCGATGCGGGGGCGCGGGTACGGGACCGAGGCGATCGGGCTGGTGCTCGGGCTGGCGTTCGACGGGCTGGGGCTGCACCGCGTGGGCCTGGACGTGCTCGCCATCAACCCGCGTGCCCAGGCGCTGTACGAGGGCGTCGGCTTCCGGGTGGAGGGCCGGATGCGGGACGCCTACCGCGACGGCGACCGCTGGTCGGACGCCGTCGTCATGGGGATCCTCGAGGACGAGTTCCGCGGCGGCTCCGACCGCGGCTGACGGACCGGCGCGGGCAGCGTCGCCGGGCCCGGCCGGGCCGGGTTCGACCAGCCGGGGCCGGACCAGCCGGGCCGGGCGGGGCGGGCAGGGCGGGGCCGGGCGGAGGGCCGACCGGTGACGTCGGGCGAGTGTTCAACCCACGGTCACCTGCCGGTCGGCGGGAGGACACGGAGGGTTCCTACGGTCGCAGGCGTCGATCCCGCCCGCCCCCGTGTGGAAGGTCTCCCTGTGACCATCGCTCCCGATTCCCGTCGCCTCCTGCCCATGTTCGGGCACACCCGCGGCAAGCGCAGCGCCGTGACCTGCCACCTCAAGTGCGGCGACGCCTGCTCCCAGCCCGTGCCGAACACCAGCGAGAACGGCTACTTCGCCGAGATCGCCGGCGCCGCGCTGACGCGTCGCGCCGTCCTCGGCGGCGTCGGGCTGAGCGCGCTGGCCCTGCTCGTGAACCCGGCGACCTCGGCGCTCCCGGCGGCCGCGGCCGGCTCGCGGGCCGCCGCCGGCCAGGGCCTCGCGTTCGGCGTCATCCCGCCCGTGCCGACCACGGTCGACGCGATGACCGTCCCGGCCGGGTACCGGTGGGCACCGATCATCCGCTGGGGCGACCCGATCCTGCGCGGGGCACCGGAGTTCGACCCGGACAACCAGACGGCGCAGGCCCAGGCGGGCCAGTTCGGGTACAACAACGACTACCTGGACATCATCTCGATGAACCGGTCGCGCGGCGTCACCGGCGGCCCGCACCACACCGGCACCGCGCCGCGCACCCGCGACACCAAGGCGCTGCTCGTGTCGAACCACGAGTACACCAACGAGAACATCATGTTCCCGCCCTCGGCCGACCCGGCGACGATCTCCGAGCAGCGCCGCATCGCGATGGCCGCGCACGGCATGTCCGTGGTCGAGGTCCGCCGCCGGGGTGCCGGGCAGCCGTGGGAGTACCAGCGGCGCAGCGCGCACAACCGCCGGATCACCGTGTCGACGCCGTTCACGGTGGACGGCCCGGCGGCGGGCTCGGCACTCCTGCGCACGGTCGCGGACCCGTCCGGCACCGTCGTGCTCGGCACGCTCAACAACTGCGCCGGCGGCACGACGCCCTGGGGCACCGTGCTGTCCGGCGAGGAGAACTTCAACCAGTACTTCCGCACGACGGGCACCGGACGTGGCGACGCCCGCTACGGCCTGACGAACCGGCCGACCTCGCGCGGCTGGGAGCAGGAGGACCCCCGGTTCGACGCCACCAACCCCGGCTACGAGAACGAGCCGCACCGCTTCGGCTGGGTGGTCGAGCTCGACCCGTTCGAGCCCGACGCCCCGCCGGTCAAGCACACCGCGCTGGGCCGGTTCAAGCACGAGGCCGCCAACATCGTCGTCGCGCCGTCCGGTCACGTGGCGGCCTACTCGGGCGACGACGAGCGCTTCGACTACCTGTACAAGTTCGTGTCCGCCGACACCATCCGCACCGGGACGCGGCAGGCCGACCGCGCGCACAACAAGACGCTGCTCTCGAACGGCTCGCTGTACGTCGCGCGGTTCACCGGCGACTCCCCGGTCGCGGAGATCGACGGCACGGGCAAGCTGCCCTCCGACGGCGCCTTCGACGGCACCGGCGAGTGGGTCCCGCTGCTCGTCGACGGCCAGAGCCGGGTCGCCGGCTTCTCCGCCGCCGAGGTGGCGGTGTACACGCGCCTCGCCGCGGACACGGTCGGTGCGACGAAGATGGACCGTCCCGAGGACGTCGAGGCGAGCCCGGTGACCGGACGGGTGTACGTCGCGTGCACGAACAACACCAACCGCGGAGTCTCCGCGACGGTCGAGGGCGCGACCGAGCCCAACCCGCGCAACCGGAACCGCGACGGCCACGTGGTGGAGCTGCGCGAGACCGGCGACGACCCGACGGCGACCACCTTCACCTGGTCGCTGCTGCTGGTCTGCGGCGACCCGTCGAAGGACGCCTCGGCCTACTTCGCCGGCTTCCCGCGTGACCGGGTCTCGCCGATCGCCTGCCCGGACAACCTCGCCTTCGACGAGTCCGGCAACCTGTGGATCTCCACCGACGGCCAGCCCGGCACCATCGGGTACAACGACGCCCTGTTCCGCGTGCGGCTGGAGGGAGCGCAGCGCGGCCTGGTCGAGCAGTTCCTGGCCGTGCCGATCGACGCCGAGACCTGCGGTCCGGTGATCGACGAGGCCGAGTCCATGGTCTACGTCAACGTGCAGCACCCGGGGGAGGACGGCACCTGGGGCGCCCAGCGCTCGCACTTCCCCGACTACACGGACACCAACCGTCCCGGGCAGTTCGCCGGGCCGCGTCCGTCCGTCGTCCAGGTGTGGCGGGGCTGATCCCCGCCGGCGCCCGCTAGGCCGGCCGTGACGACGACGCCCTCCCGGGCCGCGACCCGGGAGGGCGTCGTCGTGCCCGGCGCCGGCGCGCTGCCGCGACGTCGGCGCACTCCGGCCCAACCCTGGCGCGCTCCCGCCGACCCCGGGGCTCGTCGTCCGGCACGATGGCCGCGATGAGCCACGACACCGCGACCGCCCCCAGCCAGCCCGACCCCGGGACGCCCGAGCCCCGGAGGCCCGACCCCGGGACGCCCGACGACCGTGCCGTGCCCGTCGGGCGCCGCGAGGACCAGGGCGGCCGGCTCGTCACCGTCACGGTGCCGGACGACGCCTCCCGCGACGCGCTCACGGTCCCCGACGGCGTGCAGCTGGAGCTGTGGGACCTGACGAGGGACCTGCCGGCCGAGGTCGCGGCGACCGTCGACGTCGTCGTCGTCCCGCACGGCGTCGTCGGCGAGACGCTGCGGCGCCTGCGGGACGTGCCGCACCTCGCCGTCGTGCAGCTGCCCAGCGCCGGCTTCGAGCACGTGATGCCGCACCTGCCGCCCGGCGTCACGCTGTGCAACGGCCGGGGCGTGCACGACGACGAGACCGCCGAGCTCGCGCTCGCGCTGACCCTCGCGTCGCTGCGGGGGCTCGACGACTACCTGCGGGCGCAGGACCGTCACGAGTGGACCTCCCGGACCCGTCCCTCGCTGGCGGACCGGCGGGCGCTCGTCATCGGGCACGGGGCGATCGGCGCCGCCGTCGCGCGGCGCCTGGAGGCGTTCGTCGTCGACGTCGTCCGGGTCGCCAGCACCGCGCGCGAGGAGGACGGCGTGCAGGTCCACGGCGTCGACGAGCTGCCCGACCTGCTGCCCGGTGCGGAGGTCGTGATCCTCACCGTCCCGCTGACCGACGAGACCGACGGGCTCGTGGACGCCGGCTTCCTGGCACGGATGCCCGACGGCGCGCTGCTGGTCAACGTCGCGCGCGGGAAGGTCGTCGACACCGGTGCGCTCCTGGCGGAGCTGCGGTCCGGCCGGCTGCGCGCGGCGCTGGACGTCACCGACCCCGAGCCGCTGCCGGCCGAGCACCCGCTGTGGTCGGCGCCCGGGCTGATCCTCACGCCGCACGAGGGAGGCAACACCACCGCGACGCCGCGCCGGATGACCACGCTCGTCCAGGACCAGCTCGAGCGCCTCGCCGCCGGCCGCGAGCTGGAGAACGTCGTCGCGCGGACCTGAGGGTCCGGCGGCGGCTGCCAGGCGGCGCGGACCCGGCCGAGGCCAGGTCCGCGCCGTCGTCGTGCCGGGCTCGCCGGGCTGCGCCACCCGCCCGCGTCACTCCAGGTGGGACTCGGCGAACACCCGCATCGCGTCGCGCAGGTACGGCGCCAGGCCGGGGGCGAACGCGTCGTAGGTGGCGGTGAACCGCTCGTCGTCGACGTACATCTGACCCAGGCCGATGTACGCCTCCCGGTCCGGCGTCCAGAACGTCGCGATCTGGCGGTGGTGGCGCGCCACCAGTGCCTGGACCCGCGGGTCGGCGACGTCGGCGCCCTCCGCCATCCTCTCGGCGAGCCCGCGGCCGATCGCGGTGCTCTCCTCCCCGAACGCCGCGCGGCCCTCCTTGCCGAGGCTCTCCCACGAGGCGTTGCTGCGGTCGACCGCCTCGTCGCCCCATCGCTCGCGCGCCTCGGCGTCGTACTGGCTGTTGTCGAACCCGGCGTACAGGTCCTTCGCTGCCATCTCGATCCCTCCTTCCAGTGAGCGGAGCGTGCTCTCCACGGTGCGCGCGAGCCGGTCGAACCGGTCCCGCTCGGCCAGCAGGCGGGCGTGGTGCTCGCGCAGCCGGCGACGTCGGACGACGTCGTCCCCGTCGGCGAGGATCTCGGCGACCGTCGCCAGGTCCACGCCGAGCTCGCGCAGGACGAGGACCTGCTGCAGGTGCAGCAGCTCCGTCCGGCCGTACAGCCGCCGTCCGCCCGCGGCGACCCCGGTGGGTCGCAGCAGCCCGACGGCGTCGTAGTGCCGCAGGGTGCGGGTGGTGACGCCCGCGAGCCGGGCGACCTCGCCGATCGTCCAGGCGTCGCGGCGGCCCCCGCCTCGCAGGGGCGTCCGGTCCGACGCGGCCTGCACGATCGCCTCCATGGCCCGCCCTCTCGTCCGTGTCGTGCGCTCCGACGGCGGCCGTTCCGCCGTCGCCCACGACGCTAGGAGTTGACGCTACGTCAACCGCAACCACGTGCATTGCGGGGCGCTGTGGCCCTGGGCCGGAGCGCCGTACGCGATACGGCGGCTGCCGTGCGGCACGGGCCCGGCGTTCATCCGCGGTGGGCCGCGTCGACTCCCACACGCGAGGCGTGAGGATCCAGCGACGGCGGGACCGGTGGGTGTTCACCGACGCGTCCGGACGGCAGATCGGTGAGCCGGACCACGACAGCGGGGCGTGGGGGCGCGGCCCGGGTGCGGTCGGCCCCGTTCGCAGCCGGCGCTGGGCCGTGTCGGTGGCCCCTGCCACAGTGGGCCCATGACCGAGCTGCCGCTGCACCGCACCGTCCAGGAGTCCGTCGACGCCCGGCACTGGCGCGTCCTGCTGAGGACCCTGCGGGCCACCTTCCGCACGGGGTCCTTCGCGCGGGGCGTCGAGCTCGTCGCCCGGATCGGCGAGGCGGCCGACGCCGCGAACCACCACCCCGACGTCGACCTGCGGTACGGGCGCGTGCACGTGGTGCTCACCAGCCACGACGCCGGCGGGCTGACGGAGCGCGACACGGCGCTCGCCGGCGTCATCTCGTCGATCGCCGACGAGCTCGGGATCGAGGGGGAGCCGGCCGCACCGCAGGCGCTGGAGATCGCGATCGACGCGCTCGACATCCTCGCGGTGCTGCCGTTCTGGCGGGCGGTCCTGGGCTACCAGGACGGCGGGGACGCGGAGGAGGTCGTCGACCCCGCCGGCATCGGCCCGACCGTGTGGTTCCAGCAGATGGACGCGCCCCGCCCGCAGCGCAACCGCATCCACGTCGACGTGACGGTCCCGCACGACGTCGCCGACGCGCGGGTCGAGGCCGCGCTGGCCGCCGGAGGACACCTGGTGTCCGACGCGAGGTACCCGGCCTTCCGGATCCTGGCCGACGCGGAGGGCAACGAGGTGTGCGTCTGCACCTGGCAGGGCCGGCAGCCCGAGTGAGCGCCGTCCGAGGTTCGAACAGCGACCGGCGCCCGTCGGCGGCCGACCTAGACTCGCGCGCATGACCAGCACCACCGAGAGCAGCACGTCCGCCGGCGGCCAGTTCACCCGCGGCAGCGCCACCGACCCGGCGGTGGACATCAAGCCCCGTAGCCGTCAGGTCACCGACGGGATCGAGGCCACCGCCTCGCGCGGCATGCTGCGCGCGGTCGGCATGGGCGACGACGACTGGGTCAAGCCGCAGATCGGCGTCGCGAGCTCGTGGAACGAGATCACGCCCTGCAACCTGTCGCTGCAGCGCCTGGCGTCCGCCGCGAAGAACGGCGTGCACGCCGGGGGCGGCTTCCCGATGGAGTTCGGGACGATCTCCGTCTCCGACGGGATCTCGATGGGCCACGAGGGGATGCACTACTCGCTGGTCTCCCGCGACATCATCGCCGACAGCGTCGAGACGGTCATGATGGCCGAGCGCCTGGACGGCTCGGTCCTGCTGGCCGGCTGCGACAAGTCGCTCCCGGGCATGCTCATGGCCGCCGCCCGCCTGGACCTGGCCTCGGTGTTCCTCTACGCCGGGTCGATCGCGCCGGGCTGGGTCAAGCTCTCCGACGGCACGGAGAAGGACGTCACGATCATCGACGCCTTCGAGGCCGTCGGCGCGTGCGCACGTGGCCTGATGAGCACCGAGGACCTCGGCCGCATCGAGCGCGCCATCTGTCCCGGCGAGGGCGCGTGCGGCGGGATGTACACCGCCAACACCATGGCGTCCGTCGCCGAGGCCATGGGCATGTCCCTGCCCGGCTCCGCCGCGCCGCCGTCGGCGGACCGCCGCCGCGACATGTACGCCGCCAAGTCCGGCGAGGCCGTCGTGGAGCTGCTGCGCAAGGGCATCACGGCGCGGCAGATCATGACCAAGGAGGCGTTCGAGAACGCCATCGCCGTGGTCATGGCGTTCGGCGGGTCGACGAACGCGGTGCTGCACCTGCTCGCGATCGCCCACGAGGCCGAGGTCGACCTGACGCTCGCGGACTTCTCCCGTGTCGCGAAGCGCGTCCCGCACCTGGGCGACCTCAAGCCGTTCGGCCGCTACGTCATGAACGACGTCGACCGCATCGGCGGTGTGCCGGTGGTCATGAAGGCGCTGCTGGATGCGGGTCTGCTGCACGGCGACTGCCTGACGGTGACCGGCAAGACCGTCGCGGAGAACCTCGCGGACATCGAGCCGCCGGACCCGGACGGCAAGATCCTGCGCGCCCTGGACAACCCGATCCACCGCACCGGCGGCATCACGATCCTCAGCGGGTCCCTGGCCCCCGAGGGCGCCGTGGTGAAGTCGGCGGGCTTCGACTCCGACGTGTTCGAGGGCACCGCCCGGGTGTTCGAGCGCGAGCGCGCCGCGATGGACGCGCTCGAGGACGGCACCATCCAGGCCGGCGACGTCGTCGTGATCCGGTACGAGGGCCCCAAGGGTGGGCCGGGCATGCGCGAGATGCTCGCCATCACCGGCGCGATCAAGGGCGCAGGCCTCGGCAAGGACGTCCTGCTGCTCACCGACGGCCGGTTCTCCGGCGGCACGACCGGCCTGTGCGTGGGCCACGTCGCACCCGAGGCCGTCGACGCGGGCCCGATCGCGTTCGTGCGCGACGGTGACCGGATCCGGCTGGACGTCGCCAACGCGACCCTCGACCTGCTCGTCGAGCCGGCCGAGCTGGCCGCCCGCGCCGGGGGCTGGGAGCCGCTGCCCCCCGTCTACACGCGAGGCGTGCTGGCCAAGTACGCCAAGCTCGTGCAGTCCGCGTCGAAGGGCGCCGTGCTGATCTGAGCGCCGTGCTGATCTGAGCGCCGTGCTGATCCGAGCACGGCCCCGCACGATCCCGCTGCGCCCCGGTCGCCCGAGCGGCCGGGGCGCAGCGTCGTCCCTGGTGCGTTCCGGCCGTCGGGCAACGCGTCACCGCACCCGCAGCACGAAGTCCTGGATGGCCACGACCCCGGCCCCGCGCGCCCACTGCGTGGAGTCGCCGGGCCGCGTCACCACGTCCAGGGCCGAGGCACGGGGGTCGCGGTCGGCGCGGATCGCCGCCTGCACCGTGGCCCACGCGGCGTCGGCGAGGGCGACCCCCTCGCCGGTCACCACGATCCGCTCCGGCATCGTCAGGTTGCCCACGGCGGCGAGGAGCCGGCCCAGCGCGCGGGCGGCGTCGTCGACCAGGCGGGCGCACGCCGCGTCGCCGTCGTGCGCGAGGGACAGCATCTCGTCGTAGCCCACCGGACGGCCCAGGGCGAGCGACGCCTGGCCGGTCAGGGAGGGGATCGTCAGCATCGCGGTCGCGCAGCCGCGGTGCCCCTCGGCGCACACCGCACCATGGGCGGACAACGGGTGGTGCCCGATCAGCCCGATCCCCATGTCCCTGTGCACGACCTGCTGGTCGTGCTGCACGAGGCCGTAGCCCACGCCGGCGCCGATGGTGATCACCGCCAGGCTCGGGCGCCCGCGGCCCTCGCCGAACCAGTGCTCGGCGGCGGTCAGCGCCGCGACGTCGTTCTCGACGACGGTGGGCAGCCCGGTGGCAGGCTCCACGAGATCAGCGAGCGGCACCTCGGACCAGTCGAGGAACGGCGCGGCGGTCACCTCACGGTGGTCGGGGGAGTGTCCCCCGAGCCCGATCCCCACACCCGTCACCGGCGTGCCGGCGGCGACCTGCGCGACGACGCCGGCCAGGACCGTGACCACCTGCTCGACGCCGTGATCGTGGACGGGCACCTCGACCACCCGGAGCACCGTGCCGCGCAGGTCGACCAGCACCGCGGCGGCGACCTCGCCGGTGAGCTTGACGCCCACGAAGTGGTGCGACGTGGGCACGACGTCGAGCGGCTGCGCGGGGCGGCCGGTGGCCGGGTCGGGCCGCGTGGGGGACTCCACCAGCAGGCCGGAGGCGAGCAGCGGCTTGGTCAGCCGCGACAGGCTGGCCTGCGACAGCCCGAGCCGCC
This sequence comes from Cellulomonas aerilata, assembly GCF_007991755.1. Classification (GTDB taxonomy): domain Bacteria; phylum Actinomycetota; class Actinomycetes; order Actinomycetales; family Cellulomonadaceae; genus Pengzhenrongella; species Pengzhenrongella aerilata. The sequence goes on from NZ_BJYY01000022.1 coordinate 51,809, forward strand.
GCGCGAGCTCGGCCCGCGAGAGCGGCCCGTGCAGCAGCACCTCCAGCGCCACCCCGTGCGCCGACCCGCTGGACGGGCTCCAGGCTTCGACGATCGTCACGGGTCTCCCTCCGGCGGTGCGGCCACATCTTGGCACGGGCCCCGGTGACCGAGTGGGGACCTCGTGCACCGGCTTCTTAGTTTCGAACCGGATGGAAGTAGCCGCGCCTAGTGTCGTCGTGGCGTCCCGCGCCGCGGTGTTGACGTCGGCTGACTTTCGCCACAACACTAAGTGGAGCGGCGCGTGATCCGGCGCCCCGGCCCAGCGGACACGGAAGTCTGACCATGCGCGCCCACCCTCACGTCCACCTGCACCCTCGTGCCGCGGGCGTCAGCGTCGTCCCGGACTGCTCGGGCGACCCGCTGCCCCGCGTCCTGCACCAGGGCGCCGACCTGGGGGAGGTGGGTGCGCCGACGGTGCGGGCGCTGCGCGCGACGAGTGTCGCCGCTGAGCCCGAGGTCGACCGACGCGCCGGTCCCGGTCACGTCGCCGCCCGAGCTGTCGCTGGGCTGGCTCGGCACGCTCTCAGCCGGCACCTGCCGCTTTCTCGACCGACTGAGCATCCACCCACATCCGAGGACGATGTGCCGTCGTCGCCGTCCCGTCCCGTCCCGCCGCGTCGCCGGCCCACCCGAGGAGCCATCCCGTGACCGACTCGCCCCTGTCCGACACCCCACGGCCCACGGCCGACCCGGACGCCCCCGGCGGCGCCTGGCCGGACGGCCCGCCCTGGTGGACGAGCGCAGTCGTCTACCAGATCTACCCGCGCAGCTTCGCCGACTCCGACGGTGACGGCGTCGGCGACCTGCGCGGCATCGCGAGCCGCCTGGACCACCTGCAGCACCTGGGGGTGGACGTCGTGTGGCTGTCGCCGGTCTACCGCTCGCCGCAGGACGACAACGGCTACGACATCAGCGACTACCAGGACATCGACCCCACCTTCGGCTCGCTCGAGGACTTCGACGCGCTGGTGGAGGGCATCCATGCCCGGGGGATGAAGCTCGTGATGGACCTGGTCGTCAACCACACCTCCGACGAGCACCCCTGGTTCGTCGAGAGCCGCAGCTCGACCGACAACCCCAAGCGCGACTGGTACTGGTGGCGCCGCCCGCGGGCGGGGATGGAGCCGGGCGCGCCCGGCGCCGAGCCGAACAACTGGGGTGCGGCGTTCTCCGGACCTGCCTGGGACCTGGACGAGGCCACCGGCGAGTACTACCTCCACCTGTTCTCCCGCAAGCAGCCGGACCTCAACTGGGAGAACCCCGAGGTCCGTGCGGCCGTGCACGCGATGATGCGCTGGTGGTTGGACCGCGGGGTCGACGGCTTCCGCATGGACGTCGTCAACTTCATCTCCAAGGACCCCGCCCTGCCCGACGGCGTCGTCCGCGAGGGTCGGGTGTACGGCGACGGGCACCCGCACTACGGGTACGGCCCGCGCCTGCACGAGTACCTGGCCGAGATGCACCGCGAGGTGTTCGCAGGCCGGCCGGGCCGGCTGCTCACCGTGGGGGAGATGCCGGGCGCCACCGTCGAGCAGGCGGTCAGGTTCACCGATCCCCGGCGCGCGGAGGTCGACATGGTGTTCACCTTCGAGCACGTGTCGCTGGACCAGGGCGCCTCGAAGTGGGACGTGCGCCCGCTGCGGCTGACCGACCTCAAGGCGACGTTCGGCCGGTGGCAGGCCGGCCTCGCCGAGGTCGGCTGGAACAGCCTGTACTGGAACAACCATGACCAGCCGCGCGTCGTGTCCCGCTTCGGGGACGACGACGCCTTCCGGGTCGCGTCCGCGACGGCGCTCGCCACGCTGCTCCACCTGCACCGGGGGACGCCGTACGTCTACCAGGGCGAGGAGCTCGGGATGACGAACGCGGGCTTCACCCGGATCGAGCAGTACCGGGACATCGAGTCGGTGAACCACCACCGGGAGGCGCTCGAGTACGGGTGGGCCACGGAGGACGAGATCCTGGCGTCCCTCGCGGCGATGAGCCGGGACAACGCGCGCACCCCGGTGCAGTGGGACGACTCGCCGCACGCGGGCTTCACCACCGGCGAGCCCTGGATCGAGGTCAACGCCAACCACCGGGAGATCAACGCCGCCGCGCAGCTCGACGACCCCCGGTCGGTGCTCGCGCACTACCGCCGGTTGATCGAGCTGCGGCACACCGAGCCCGCCGTGGCGCTCGGGGACTTCACCATGCTCCTGCCGCAGCACGAGCAGGTGTACGCGTTCACCCGTCGCCTGGGGCGCACGTCCCTCCTCGTGCTGGTCAACGTCTCGGGGGAGGAGCAGGCCCTCGACCTTCCCGGCGCCGACCGGTGGATGGGTGCCGGGCTCCTCCTGGGGAACCTGGACGGGAGCCCCGCTCCGGACGCGCCGCTGCGGCCCTGGGAGGCCCGGGTCCACCGCGTGGCCGGCTGACGCCCGCACCGGGCACCGACGACGACGCCGCACGGCACGGCGACCGGCCGTGGCGCCGGTGTCGCGTCACGCCGGTCCCGGCCGCACCGGGGCGGCGGTGCTCGACCGGACCACGAACTCGGTGGGGACGGTCTCGTGGTGCGGGTCCCCGACCGCGCCCTCGGGACCCAGCTGCTGCATCAGCAGCGCGGCCGCGCGTGCCCCCTGGCGCTCGGGGAACTGCTGCACCGTCGTGAGCCCGAACACCTCCCCGAGCTCGTGGCCGTCGACCCCCACCACGGACAGGTCGGCCGGGACCCGCAGCCCGAGGTCGCGGGCCGCGAGGATCGTCCCGGCGGCCATCTCGTCCGACGCGGCGAACACGGCGGTCGGGCGCTCCGGGCTCGCGAGCAGCAGCTTCGACCGTGCGTAGGCGTCGTTGAGGGTGAAGTCCGAGACGACCAGCCACGACGGCCGGACCTCGAGCCCCGCACGCGCCATCGCGTGCTCGAAGCCGCTGCGACGGGTGCCGGTGAGCGCGAAGTCGCGGTTCGGGTCCGTACCAGCGGTGATGTGGGCGATGGAGCGGTGCCCCAGACCGATGAGGTGCCCGGTGGCCAGCGCGCCGGCCGCCTCCTGGTCGATGCCGACCGTGCAGACGCCGGCCATCGCCCCTCCGACCCCGACGACCGGCCGGCCGATCGACAGCAGGTGGGCACGCTCGCGCCGGGTCAGCTCCAGTGCCACCGGGACGACGGCGTCGAGCCGCTGCCGGAGCAGGTAGTCCTCGAGCACCTTCTCCTGGTGGTCGTGGCTGCCACCGGTGGTGTAGAGCGAGAGGTCGTACCCCCGGTCCAGCAGCTCCTCGGAGATGCCGCGGACGACCTTGGCGAAGAACCACCGGTCGACCCCGGGGACGATGACGCCGATGTTCCGGCTGCGGCCGGAGGCGAGGCCGGCGGCGTTGGCCGACGGGACGAACTTGAGCTGGGCGCTCGCGCGCAGGACGCGCTCGCGCGCGTCGGGGGACACCGGTCCGCGGCCGCTCAGGGCGCGGGAGGCCGTGGCGGTGGAGACCTGCGCGAGCGCTGCGACGTCCTTGATGCTGGCCACCTGGCCTCCTCCGGGGCTGCTGGCCCCACGTCGATTGGAAGCGCTTCCAGCGGCACCCAGTCAGCGCCGCGCCCTCAGGAACGGGCGGTCGGCGGCGACGCTGTGACGCTCGACACATCGTAGTGGAAGCGGTTACAGTCGTCGCGGTCGATCACACGTCCAGCGCAGGACGCGGCGGGGCCCGGGACTCGCGACTAGCACGCTCCCGGCGCGACGCCCGTGGCGTCGGGCAGCACAGCCGCTGCCCGCTCGCCCCGGGTCCCGGTCGAGCCCGACGACGTCGGCACCGCCCAGCACCGCCCAGCCCCACGGTCGCCGCGCCGCTCCGTCGCCGCAGGCGCCGCACGACAGTCCTACGGAGGAGACGACGACGTGCCTTCCTCGCTACCACTCGGATCACGGGAGCTGACCCGTCGATCGTTCCTCCGGGGCGTCGGTGCCGCCGGCGCCACCGCGGCCCTGGCCTCGTGTGCGCCGAACCCGGGCTCGGGCGTCACCGAGATCGTCTTCTACCAGTCGAAGCCGGAGGTGATCGGCTACTTCGACCAGCTCATCGAGCGGTTCCACCAGGAGCAGTCCAGCGTCCGGGTGCGCCACGACGCCACCTCGAACATCGCCGGGTCGTTCGTCCGCGAGACCCCGCCGGACCTGGGCTGCCTCAACTACAACTTCGAGGTCTCGCGCTACGTCGAGCGCGGGGTCCTGAGCGACCTCGGCGACATGCCGGAGGCCGACCGGATCCTCGACGAGCTGCAGCCGCTGATCGACGTGACCGCAACGTACCCCGGGCGCACCAGCGTCATCCCGTACTCCCTGATGGCGGCAGCCGTCCTGTACAACCGGGACATCTTCGAGCAGGTCGGTGTCGAGCCACCGACGACGTGGTCGGAGTTCGTCGCCGTGTGCGACACGCTCACCGCCGCCGGCGTCACCCCGATCTACAGCACGTTCCGGGACCCGTGGACGATCGCGCAGGGCCACTTCGACTACTCGGTCGGCGGCATGGTCGACACCACGGAGTTCTTCACCGAGCTCAAGCAGCAGGGCGCCGACGTGGGGGTCGACTCCCCGGTCGCCTTCCAGAAGCAGTTCGTCGAGCCGGTCGAGCGGATGAAGCAGCTGGTCCAGTACACCAACGAGGACGCCGAGAGCCGGGGCTACGGCGACGGCAACCTCGCCTTCGCCAACGGCGAGGCCGCCATGTACCTGCAGGGGCCCTGGGCGCTGACCGAGATCGCCAAGTCCAACCCCGACATCAACGTCGGTGCGTTCCCGCTGCCGGTGACCGAGGACCCCGACGACCGCAAGGTCCGGGTGAACATCGACCTCGCGCTGTGGATCCCCGAGGGGTCGGCCAAGAAGGAGGCGGCGCGGGAGTTCCTGTCGTTCCTCATGCGGCCCGACGTCATCGACGCCTACAACGCCGAGGCGCTCGGCTTCGGGGTCACCGAGGACGCGGCACCGGTCACGAACACGACCCTCGTGGAGCTCAAGGAGTACTACGACCGCGCGGACTTCTACCTCGGTGCGTCCCAGCTCGTCCCGCAGTCGATCCCGCTGCAGAACTACACGCAGTCCCTGGCCACCGGCGACCAGCCGGAGCCGATCCTGCGAAGGCTCGACGCCGACTGGGCGCGTCTGGCCTTCCGTGCTCCCGTCCCTGAATGACCCTCGGACCCCTGCTCACACCGGAGATCTCTCATGGCCACAGCCACAGCACCCACCACCGGTGCCCGGTCCCGCGCGGACGCGGCGCCGAGGAACGTCAGGGCCGGTCGCTCCCGGGTCAACGGGACGTTCTGGCTCATGCTCGTGCCTTCGCTGGTGCTCTTCACCCTCGCGATCACCGTGCCGGCGATCATGGGGATCACGCTCAGCTTCACCGACTCGGTCGGGTTCGGTGAGTTCTCCTGGGTCGGGCTGACCAACTACGTCGCGATGTTCTCGGACCCGGCGATCCTCAGCGCGTACACCTTCACGATCGGGTTCGCGCTCGTCACGGTCCTGGTCGTGAACGTCGTCGCGTTCCTGCTCGCGGTCCTGCTGACCTCCAAGATCCGCGGAAAGGTCGTGCTGCGAGCGATCTTCGTGCTGCCCATGGTGATCTCGGGAATCATCATCGCGTACGTCTTCAGCTTCCTCTTCGCCAACTCCCTGCCGCAGCTCGGGGCGTGGATCGGCATCGAGCCCCTCGCCTCGAGCCTGCTCGCCAACCCCGACCTCGCCTGGCTGACGATCGTGTTCGTCACCGCCTGGCAGGGCATCCCGTCGGCCCTGCTGATCTACATCGCGGGCATCCTGTCGATCCCCGGCGAGGTGTACGAGGCCGCCGCCATGGACGGCGCCTCGCCGGCCCGGCGGCTGGTCTCCATCACCCTGCCGCTGGTCGCCGGGTACGTGATCATCAACCTGATCATCGGCTTCAAGAACCACCTCAACGCCTACGACATCATCGTCGGCCTGACCAACGGCGGGCCGGGCACCTCGACCCGCAGCGTCGCCATGACGATCTTCTCGGGCTTCACCGGCGGCGACTACGCGTACCAGATGGCCAACGCGACGGTCTTCTTCCTCATCGCCGTCGTCCTCGCCGTTCTCCAGCTGCGCACCACGCGCGGGAAGGCTGCGTTCTGATGACCCAGCAGACGCTCACGACCACGACGCCGGGCCAGGTCCCGATCCGCCGACGCCGCCCGTTCGCCGGCAAGGGGACCGAGGAGCACCCCAACCGGCCGGGGACCATCACGCTGCTGGTGTGCTCGATCGCGGTGTTCCTCCCGCTCTACGCGACCGTGACGATGGCGTTCAAGACCACCGCGCAGTCGGTCAACGGCCAGGTGTTCTCGCTGCCGTCCCCGCTGAGCGTGGAGGGCTTCGTCGAGGCGTGGCGGCTCACGAACTTCCCGCGCGGCTTCGCGATCTCGGTGTTCGTCACGGTCATCACCGTGGTGGGCACCGTGGTGCTCGCCGCCTTCGCGGCGTACGCGATCGCGCGGAACTGGGACCACCGGTTCTTCCGCGGTGCCTTCTACTACCTGCTCGCCGCGATGTTCTTGCCGTTCCCCGTCCTCGCGCTGTCGCAGGTGAAGCTCACCGGGATGGTCGGACTGGCCAACCCGTTGGGGGTGGCCATCCTGCACATCATGTTCCAGCTGTCGTTCAGCGTCCTGCTGTTCACGGCGTTCATCCGCGGCCTGCCCGAGGAGCTCGAGGAGAGCGCCCGCCTGGAGGGGGCGACGACCTGGACGGTCTTCCGGCGCATCGTGTTCCCGCTGATGGCCCCGATGAGCGCGACCGTGGCGATCTTCGCCTTCCTGGCCTCGTGGAACGACTTCATGATGCCGTCGCTCATCACCGCCGACTCGACCCTGCAGACGCTGCCGGTGCTGCAGAGCGTCTTCCAGACCCAGTTCAGCAGCAACTACAACGTCGCCTTCGCGTCCTACCTCATGGCGATGGCGCCGGCGATCATCGTCTACCTCTTCACCCAACGGTGGGTCATGTCCGGGGTCACGCAGGGTGCCATCAAGTAGCGCCGGACCGGAGGGGCTCCGCCACATGACCACGCCCACGAGCGGGTCCGGCGCGCCGTGGTGGCGCGACGCGGTCATCTACCAGATCTACCCGAAGTCCTTCGCCGACTCCGACGGGGACGGCGTGGGCGACCTGCCGGGCATCACCGCCCGGCTCGACCACCTCGTGTGGCTGGGGGTCGACGCGGTCTGGCTGTCGCCGTTCTACCCGTCGCCGCAGGCGGACGGCGGCTACGACGTGTCGGACTACTGCGACGTCGACCCGCTCCTGGGGACGCTCGCGGACCTGGACGCGCTCCTGGACCGCGCCCACGGTCTGGGCCTGCGGGTCGTCGTCGACCTGGTCCCCAACCACTCCAGCGACGAGCACCCCTGGTTCCGCGCCGCGCTCGCCACCGGGCCCGGCAGCCGCGAGCGCGACGTGTACGTGTTCCGTCGCGGGACCGGGCAGCACGGCGAAAGGCCGCCGAACAACTGGCAGTCGATCTTCGGGGGCCCGGCCTGGACCCGCGTCGACCGCCTGACCGGCGACTCCCGCGACGTCGGCGAGTGGTACCTGCACTCGTTCGACCCCAAGCAGCCGGACCTCAACTGGGACAGCCCGGTGGTCCGGGCGCGGTTCGAGGACGTCCTGCGGTTCTGGCTCGACCGCGGGGTCGACGGGTTCCGCGTCGACGTCGCGCACGGCCTGGTCAAGGCGGAGGGCCTGCCCGACTGGGACGGCGGCGGGGCGGCGATGGTCATGGGCGGCGACCGGGCGCGGGCGCCGCAGGTCGGGAACCCGCCGACGGACCCGGTGGCGGGCCCGGTGACGGACCTGGTGACGGACTCGGTCGTCGAGCTGGGGCCGATGTTCGACCAGGAGGGCGTGCACGACATCTACCGCTCGTGGAACCGGCTGCTCGTGACGTACCCGGGCGACCGCGCCATGGTCGGCGAGGCGTGCGTGGAGCCGGCGGAGCGCGCGGCCCGGTACGTCCGGCCGGACGAGATGCAGCAGGCCTTCAACTTCCCGTACCTGCAGTGCCGGTGGGACGCCCCGGCGCTGCGGCACGTGATCACCGTGTCCCGGGAGGCGGACGGAGCCGTCGGTGCCCCGACCACCTGGGTGCTGTCCAACCACGACGTCGTCCGGCACGCGTCCCTGCTGGGCCTGCCGGACACCGGACGGTCCCCGAGCGGCATCGGGGCAGACGACCCGCAGCCGGACGCGGAGCTGGGGCTGCGCCGGGCGCGCGCCGCCGTCCTGCTCATGCTCGCCCTGCCCGGGTCCGCCTACCTGTACCAGGGGGAGGAGCTGGGGCTCCCGGAGCACACGACGCTGCCGGACGCGCTGCGCCAGGACCCGATCTGGACCAGGTCCGGCGGGACCAAGCGGGGCCGGGACGGCTGTCGGGTGCCGCTGCCGTGGCAGTCCGACCGTCCGGGCTTCGGCTTCGGGCCGACAGGACGCACCTGGCTGCCGCAGCCCGCCGACTGGGCCGCGCTCGCGGTCGACGTGCAGCGTGAGGACCCCGGGTCGACGCTGAGTCTCTACCGGACGGCGCTCGGGCTCCGCGGCCGGCTCCGGCTCGGTTCGGGGGACCTGCGCTGGGTCGCGCTCGACGGCGCCGACCCGGCTCGCGTGCTCGCGTTCCGCAACGGCGACGTCCTGGTGGTGGTCACCGTCGGGGGCACCGCGGTCCGCGTCCCGGACGGTGGCACGGTGCTGCTGCGCAGCGATGGACCGGCCTCCGCCGGCGACCTGGTGGTCGGCCCGGACACGACGGCCTGGATCCGCGTCAGCAGCCCGGACGTCCACCAGACGGGCACGTGAACCACGATCCGAGACGGCAGGGCGCCGGGATGACACCTGCACGGTACGCGGCGTACCCTGCCGGTGTGCAGACGATCGTCGTAGTACTTCCCGAGCGCGCCGACTGAGGCCTGCACGGCCCTTCGTCTGCGCGCATCCCCTCGACCGGCCCGCCAGCGGGCGACGAGGGGATTTTTTGTGCCACCTCGCCGCACCGTCACGCGGACGGCGAGCCCGAGCAGTACCGCTCTCGACAGCCAGGAGAGACCGATGGTCCAGGGTCAGCACCCGGCGCCGCCGCGCACCAGCGCCGGCACCAGCCCGACGGCGCCCGAGCGCGCCCGCCCGTCCGCAGCACCGGCGCAGGTCCAGGCCCAGGCCCAGGCCGGACGGCTGTCCGCCGTCGCTCGCCCCGAGACGGTCGTCGCCCCGCAGGACGTCACCGGCGCCGAGTCGATCGTCCGGTCCCTCGAGGAGGCCGGCGTCGACGTCGTCTTCGGCATCCCGGGCGGCGCGATCCTGCCGACCTACGACCCCCTCATGCACTCCGAGCGGCTGCGGCACATCCTCGTGCGGCACGAGCAGGGCGCCGGCCACGCCGCGTCCGGGTACGCCCACGCGACCGGCCGGGTCGGGGTGTGCATGGCGACGTCCGGGCCGGGCGCGACCAACCTGGTGACGCCGATCGCGGACGCCAACATGGACTCCATCCCGATGGTGGCCATCACGGGGCAGGTCGGCGCCGCGATGATCGGCACGGACGCGTTCCAGGAGGCCGACATCGTCGGCATCACGCTGCCGATCACCAAGCACAACTTCCTCGTGACCGACCCCGACGACATCCCGCGCACGATCGCCGAGGCGTTCCACATCGCCTCGACCGGCCGTCCGGGCCCGGTGCTGGTGGACATCGCGAAGTCGGCGATGCAGTCGCGCACCACGTTCTCCTGGCCGCAGGACCTGCACCTGCCCGGGTACCACCCGGTGACCAAGCCGCACGCGAAGCAGATCCGGGAGGCCGCCCGGCTGCTGGCGACCGCCCGCCGCCCGGTGCTCTACATCGGTGGCGGCACGATCCGCTCGGGCGCCTCGGCCGAGATGGTCCGGCTGCTCAACCTGTCCGGCGCGCCCGCGGTCACCACGCTGATGGCCCGCGGGGCGATCCCTGACTCCCACCCGCAGAACCTCGGCATGCCCGGCATGCACGGCACGGTCGCCGCCGTGGCCGCGCTGCAGAAGGCGGACCTCATCGTCGCGCTGGGTGCGCGCTTCGACGACCGCGTGACGGGCAAGCTCGCGAGCTTCGCCCCGAACGCCGCCGTCATCCACGCCGACGTCGACCCGGCCGAGATCGGCAAGAACCGCGCCGTGGACGTGCCGATCGTGGGGGACCTGCGCGAGGTCATCGCGGACCTGCTGCCCGAGCTGGAGCGCGAGCACGCCCAGCACGGCAAGCCGGACCTCGAGGGCTGGTGGCGCCAGGTCGACGACTGGCGCGAGACGTTCCCGCTCGGCTACGACGAGCCCGACGACGGGCACCTCGCCCCGCAGCACGTCATCCAGCGCATCGGGGAGATCTCCGGTCCGGACTCGATCTACGTGTCCGGCGTCGGTCAGCACCAGATGTGGGCCGCCCAGTTCATCAAGTACGAGCGGCCCAACACCTGGCTGAACTCCGGCGGCCTGGGGACCATGGGGTACTCGGTGCCGGCGGCCATGGGCGCCAAGGTCGGCCAGCCGGACCGCACCGTGTGGGCGATCGACGGCGACGGCTGCTTCCAGATGACCAACCAGGAGCTGGCCACCTGCACGATCAACGAGATCCCGATCAAGGTCGCGGTGATCAACAACTCCTCGCTCGGCATGGTGCGCCAGTGGCAGACCCTGTTCTACGAGTCCCGCTACTCCAACACCGACCTGCACACCGGGCACGGGACCGTGCGCGTGCCGGACTTCGTCAAGCTGGCCGACGCCTACGGCTGCGTGGGCCTGCGCTGCGAGACCAAGGCCGACGTCGACGCGACCATCAAGCGCGCGATGGAGATCGACGACCGCCCGGTGGTCGTGGACTTCACCGTCTCGCGGGACGCGATGGTGTGGCCGATGGTCGCCGCCGGGGTCTCCAACGACGAGATCCAGTACGCCCGCGGCATCAGCCCGGCCTGGGACCGGGAGGAGTAGTGCGCCGCATCGGGCTGCTCGGCGGCACCTCCTGGGAGTCGTCCGCCCACTACTACGCGCTGCTCAACCAGGGCGTCCGCGAGCGCGTGGGCGGGTTCCACTCCGCCGACCTCGTGCTGCGGTCGGTGGACTTCGCTGAGGTCGAGGCGCTGCAGAGCGCGGGGGACTGGGCCGCGCTCGGCGCCCGGTACGAGTCCGAGGCGGCGGCGCTGGCCGCCGCGGGGGCCGAGGTGGTCGGCATCCTCGCCAACACCATGCACCTCGTGCACGACGACGTCGTGCGCGGCGCCGGGGTGCCGGTGGTGCACGTCGTCGACGCCGTCGCTGCCGCCGCCGTGGATCTCGGCGTCACGCGCCTGGCGCTGCTCGGCACGCGCTACACGATGGAGTCCTCGCTGTACCCCGACCGGCTCGCCGGGCACGGGCTCACCTCGCAGGCGCCGTCCGGCGCGGACGCCGCCCTGGTGCACCGGGTCATCTACGACGAGCTGGTCCACGGGGTCGTGCGCGGCGAGTCGCGGACCGCCCTGCAGGGTGTCGTCGCCCGGATGGTCGCCGCCGGCGCCCAGGCGGTCGTCCTCGGGTGCACGGAGCTCTCGATGATCCTCACCGCGCACGACCTGCCCGTCCCGGTCCTGGACACCACGGCCCTGCACGTCGGGGCGCTTCTGGACGCCGCACTGGAATCGCAGACCACTCAGGAAAAGGGTGCAGCATGAGCAGGCACACGCTGTCGGTGCTGGTGGAGAACAAGCCCGGCGTGCTGACGCGCGTGGCGGGCCTCTTCGCCCGCCGCTCCTTCAACATCCACTCCCTCGCCGTCGGACCGACCGAGCACCCGGAGATCTCCCGGATCACCGTCGTCGTCGACGTGGAGGGAGGTCCGCTGGAGCAGGTGACCAAGCAGCTCAACAAGCTCATCCACGTGCTCAAGATCGTCGAGCTCGAGCAGAGCTCGTCGGTCCAGCGCGAGCTCCTGCTCGTCAAGGTCCGGGCGGACCTGGCCCAGCGCAGCCACGTGCTCGAGGTCGTCGAGCTCTTCCGTGCCCGCGTGGTCGACGTCGTCCCGGACGCCGTGACCATCGAGGCGACCGGGAGCCCGGACAAGCTGACCGCGCTGCTCGCCGCGCTCGACCCGTTCGGCGTCCGCGAGATCGTCCAGTCCGGCACGGTCGCGATCGGCCGCGGCTCGCGGTCGATCACCGACCGGGCGCTGGAGCGCGTGAGCCGCTCGGCCTGAGAGCCTTCCCCCGCACGTCCACCGCACCACCGACGAACCAACGAGGAGATCCACCGTGGCTGAGCTGTTCTACGACGACGACGCCGACCTGTCCATCATCGGCGGGCGCACGGTCGCCGTGATCGGGTACGGCAGCCAGGGCCACGCCCACGCGCTGAACCTGCGCGACTCGGGCGTCGACGTCCGCGTCGGCCTGCGCGAGGGCAGCGCGTCGCGCACCAAGGCCGAGAACGAGGGCCTGAAGGTCCTGAGCGTCGCCGACGCCGTCAAGGAGGCCGACGTCGTCGTCGTGCTCGCGCCGGACCAGGTCCAGCGGCACGTGTACCGCGACGAGATCGCCCCGAACCTGGCCGACGGCGCCGCGCTGGTCTTCGGCCACGGCTTCAACATCCGCTTCGGCTACATCACCGCCCCCGAGGGCGTCGACGTCGTCATGGTCGCCCCCAAGGGCCCGGGCCACCTCGTGCGCCGGGAGTTCGTCGACGGCCGCGGCGTGCCGGTGATCGTCGCCGTCGAGCAGGACGCGTCCGGCCAGGCGTGGCCGCTCGCGCTGTCCTACGCCAAGGCGATCGGCGGGCTGCGCGCCGCCGGCATCAAGACGACCTTCACCGAGGAGACCGAGACCGACCTCTTCGGCGAGCAGGCCGTGCTGTGCGGCGGCGCCTCGCAGCTCGTCCAGTACGGCTTCGAGACCCTGACCGAGGCCGGCTACCAGCCCGAGGTCGCCTACTTCGAGGTGCTGCACGAGCTGAAGCTCATCGTCGACCTCATGGTCGAGGGCGGCATCGCCAAGCAGCGCTGGAGCGTCTCGGACACCGCCGAGTACGGCGACTACGTCTCGGGCCCGCGGGTCATCGACCCGCACGTCAAGGACAACATGAACGCCGTCCTGGCCGACATCCAGTCCGGCGCGTTCGCCGAGCGGTTCATCACCGACCAGGACAACGGGGGCACGGAGTTCAAGGAGCTCCGGGCCAAGGGCGAGGCGCACCCGATCGAGGCGACCGGCCGTGAGCTGCGCAAGATGTTCGCGTGGGTCAAGCCGTCCGACTCCGACTACGTCGAGGGCAGCGCCGGTCGCTGACCCGACCTCTGTGCGGTGGGGCGACTCGCCCGCCCCACCGCCTCACCCTCCCCGCCGCCTCACCCCTCCGCCAAGTGCGACGTTGCGGACCTCTCGCTCCGTGCTCGAGGTCCGCAACGTCGCACTCGGGTGCTGTGAGGTCCGCAACGTCGCACTCGGCTGCTGTGAGAGGTGGGCGACGTCGCAGTCGGCTGCCGGTCGAGGTCTGCGACGTCGCACCCGGCGGCCGGGGACGGTCAGCCCTCGGCGCGGGCGGAGCGGTCCAGGTCGTCGGGCTGGTCGTCCGCAGCGGGCTCGTCCGTCGGGTGCGGTGCAGGTCGGCCGACGGCCTGGTCGGCCTTGACCGCCTCGCGGGCGCCCCGGGGCTGCTCCGGCCCGACGGTGGAGTCGGCGTCGGTCTGGTGCTCGGCCTCCGCGTTGATCTCGGCGCCGAGCAGGATCGCCAGCACGGACAGCCACATCCACACCAGCAGCACGACGACGCCGGCGAGCGCGCCGTAGCTGCGCGAGTACCGGTCGAACTCGGCGACGTACAGCGAGAAGACGGCCGAGGCGACCAGCCAGAACCCGGTGGCGACCAGCGCGCCGACGGTCACCCAGGAGACCCGGGGCTTGCGGCGGTCGGGGCCGTAGCGGTAGATCGCGCCCAGGGACAGCGCGAAGACGCTGAGCACCAGCAGCCAGCGCCCGAGACCGAGCAGGAAGCCGCCGTCGAGGACGGCCGGGACCACGGCCACCAGGGTGAGCAGGACGGCGAACACCACCGCCGAGCCCAGCGTGAACAGCAGCGCGAGCCACCGCCGGCGCAGGAACCCGGACCGCTCCGTCTCCTCGTAGACGACGTTGACCGAGATGAGCAGGTGGTCCATCCCGACGAACGCCGACCACAGCGCGACGAGGACCGACACGACGGCCGCGAGTCCCAGCCGTCCCCCGTCGGCGGCGACCAGCTCCTGCATCTGCTCCGCGAGCAGGTCCGCCGCCGCGGCCGGCAGGGTGCGGGCGAGCGCGTCGACGTGCTCGGCCAGGTCGGCCGGGGTGCTCACGAGCCCGTAGAGCAGGACGGCGGCGATGAGCGACGGGAACAGGGCGAGGAACCCGAAGAAGGCGATGCCCGCCGCGATGAGCGTGACGCGGTCGACGAAGGCCCGCTGCAGCGCGCGCAGGACGATCTGCCGCCATCCCCGCGCCGGGATGCGGATCGGCGAGTCGGCGTGCGCACCCGGGTGCGCCCGCTCGTGGTGGTCGACGCTCACGGGGCGCACCTCCGGTCGGGTGGTCCCAGTGTGGTGCGGGCGGGGCGGGTCGTCGCGCCCGACGGGCGGCCGGGAGGGGAGGATGGGTCCATGACCGATCCCGACGGCGCCGCGGGGCTGGACGCCCCTGACGGCGTGCCGGCCCCCGACGGCCTTCAGGCGCCCGACGTCGCGGCCCCCGACGACGTCCCGGCCCCCGACGGCGTCCCGGCACCGGACGGCGTCCCGGCCCCCGACGGTGACGAGATCGCGGCGTTCTGGCACCTCGCGCGGACCCGTGCCGGGCTAGGACGGCTGGCGGTGCTCGTCGGCCCCGGTGCCGCCGCGAGCGTCGCGCCACCCGCGTGGGCCTTCGGCGACTCCCCGGGGCTCGCGGACGAGCTGCTGGACCTCGTGCTGCGCGGGCTGAAGACGGCGACGACGACGGCGCTGTGGGAGCTGACCGACGCGGGCCAGCCCGTCCCCGAGCGGGGCGACCTCTCGATCGTGCTGGACGGCCGAGGCCACCCGCGGGCGCTCATCCGCACCACCGAGGTCCGCATCGCCCGGTTCGCCGACGTGGACGCCGACCACGCCCGCCGCGAGGGGGAGGGCGACCGGTCGCTGGAGACCTGGCGCGCCGAGCACGAGCGGTACTTCGGGCGCCTCGGGGCCGCGGTCGGCCGGGCCCTGGATGACGACACCCCGATGGTGCTGGAGCGGTTCGAGGTCCGCTTCCCCACGGGTGTCCGGACGCGCTGACCGGGTGGGCCGGGTGCTGCGACACCGGGTGCTGCGACGCGGTGTGGTGCGACGCCGGGCGCCCGAGGGGCGCGGGTCGGCCCGGGAGAGCAGTCGGATGACGCCTCGCGTGCGCTCGGTCGCACCGGTCGCCGCCGTCGTCCTCGCCCTGCTGCTCGCCGGCTGCGGCGGCGCGGACCCCACGCCCGTCGCGCTCGGCGGGCCGCCCGAGACCGGTTCCCCGGCGACGGCCTCATCGACCCAGGCGGCACGTCCTCCGCAGACCACCGCGCCGGAGGACCTGACAGCCGAGGACCTGCTCGGGCTGTGGGGCGCGGGCGAGGACGGAGGCGCCGAGATCGTCCTGGAGCTGGACGCCGACGGCACGTTCACCCGGGTCAGCCTGCTGCGCGAGGAGCGCGAGGGCGGGACGTTCCGGTTCCAGGACGTCGTCGAGGGGACGTTCCGGGTCGGCGACGGACGCCTCACGCTGCGCCCCACGGCCGGGACGCAGACCGTGGACGACCCCGAGTCCGGCGACGGGCCGGTGAGCACGCGCAAGGCCGACCTGGACCGCGAGCAGCACGGCGTCGAGCTGCGCGAGGGCGGTGCCGTCCTCGTCCTGACCCCCGCCGACGGCGCCCCGCTGCTCCTGGCGCGCCAGCAGTCCTGACCGGTGCCGCCGCGCCCGGGTCCCGTGCGGCCGTGCTCGGATGCCGAGACATGCGTCCCGAGTGATGGACGATTCACGCTAGGGTCGCGGGCATGACGCGCAGCATCGACCTGGCCGTGATCGCGGGCGACGGGATCGGCACCGAGGTCGTCGAGCAGGGGCTGCTCGTCCTCGAGGCCGCGCTCGCCGGGAGCGACGTCACCGTCGCCACGCGCGACTTCGACCTCGGCGCACGGCGCTGGCAGGCCACCGGCGAGACGCTGACCGACGCGGACCTCCAGGCCATCCGCGGCCACGACGCGATCCTGCTCGGCGCGATCGGGGACCCGCAGGTCCCGTCCGGCGTCCTGGAGCGCGGGCTGCTGCTCAAGCTGCGGTTCACGCTGGACCACTACGTCAACCTGCGCCCCAGCCGCCTCTACCCCGGGGTCACCGGGCCGCTCGCGGACCCGGGCGAGGTCGACTTCGTCGTCGTCCGCGAGGGGACCGAGGGCCCGTACGTCGGAAACGGCGGCGCGCTGCGCGTCGGCACGCCGCAGGAGATCGCGAACGAGGTCAGCGTCAACACCGCGTTCGGCGTCGAGCGCGTCGTCCGGGACGCGTTCGCCCGGGCCGCCGCCCGCCCGCGCAGGAAGCTCACGCTGGTCCACAAGCACAACGTCCTCGTGCACGCCGGGCACCTGTGGCGCCGGACGGTCGAAGCCGTCAACGCGGACTTCCCCGACGTCACGGTCGACTACCTGCACGTCGACGCGGCGACCATCTTCATGGTCACCAACCCGTCCCGGTTCGACGTGATCGTCACCGACAACCTGTTCGGCGACATCCTCACCGACCTCGCGGCCGCCATCACCGGCGGCATCGGGCTGGCCGCCTCCGCGAACATCAACCCGGACCGGGACGCGTCCGGCGCCAGCGTGGCGCCGTCCATGTTCGAGCCGGTGCACGGCTCGGCGCCCGACATCGCCGGCCAGGGCAAGGCCGACCCGACGGCCACCGTGCTGTCCGTCGCGATGCTGCTGGAGCACCTGGGGCTCCCCGACCAGGCCACCCGGGTCGAGGCCGCGGTGGCCGCCGACCTGACCGAGCGGGGCGGACGAGTACGGTCGACGGCCGAGGTGGGCAAGGACCTCGCCGCGCGCGTCGCCGGCTGACCCTCGCCCGTCCCGCCCTCGGTGCCGCCCCCCGCTCGGGGAGCGGCGCCCGGCGTCCTCGGCCGTCATCACCGGTACCGTCAGCAACGACCACCAGGTGAAAGGCCCCACCCTCATGACCCGCTCCGACACCGACCTCGCGACCGTCGCCGTGGCCGAGGACGCGTTCGTCGTCCACCGCACCGGCAGCCCCTTGCCGGACGCCCAGCGTGAGGCAGCGCTGGCCCAGCCCAAGTTCGGCACGGTCTTCACCGACCACATGGCCCGGGCCACCTGGACGGCCGGGGACGGCTGGCACGACCGCCGGGTGGAGCGGTACGGGCCCCTGCAGCTGGACCCCGCGGCCGCCGTCCTGCACTACGGGCAGGAGATCTTCGAGGGGCTCAAGGCCTACCGGCACGACGACGGGTCGGTCTGGACCTTCCGCCCGTGGGCCAACGCCGCGCGGTTCGCGGCGTCGGCGTACCGCATCGCGCTCCCCGAGCTCCCGCAGGAGGACTTCCTCGGCGCGATCACCGCGCTCGTGCGCACCGACGCCGCGTGGGTGCCGGGCGGCGAGGAGATGAGCCTGTACCTGCGGCCGTTCATGTACGCCTCGGAGCGGTTCCTCGGGGTGCGGCCGTCGCTCGAGGCCGAGTTCCTCGTGATCGCCTCGCCGGTGGGCCCCTACTTCGCCGGCGGGGTGCAGCCGGTGTCCATCTGGGTCGCCCAGGACTTCCACCGGGCCGGCGCGGGTGGCACCGGGGCGGCGAAGTTCGGCGGCAACTACGCCGGCAGCCTGCTGCCGCAGCAGGTCGCGCACGCCAAGGGCTTCGACCAGGTCTGCTTCCTCGACGCCGCCACGAACAGCGTGCTGGAGGAGCTCGGCGGGATGAACGTGTTCGTCGTCGAGGCCGACGGCCGGGTGTCCACCCCCGAGCTCACCGGCTCGATCCTCGAGGGCGTGACCCGGTCGTCCATCCTGCGGCTGCTGTCCGACGCGGGCCACGAGGTCGCCGAGCGCCGCATCCCGCTCGACGAGGTCCGAGCCGGCCTCGCCGACGGGCGCGTCGCGGAGGTCTTCGCGTGCGGCACCGCCGCCGTGGTGACCCCGATCGGGCGGCTGGCGGGGGACGACTTCGACCTCACGGTCGGCGACGGGACGTCCGGACCCGTCACCACCCGCATCCGCGCCCAGCTCACCGACATCCAGTACGGCCGAGCCGCCGACCCCCACGGCTGGATGCACCGCCTCATCTGACACCCACCGCCCGCCCGGCCCCTGCCCACCCCTCAGCGCCCCTCCACTCCCACCGCCGGGTGCGACGTCCCGGACCTCTCCCGCGAGGCCATGGGTCCACGACGTCGCACTCGGCAGCCTGGAGCGCTCGGCTCGGCCCGGCACGCACGTGGCCCCCGCAACTCGCCGAGTGCGACGTTCCGCACCGTTCGCACTTCGGGTTGGGACCGAAACGTCGCACTCGGCGTGGAGGGGGTGCGGGGTGGAGGGCAGGGCCCGAGGGGGCGGCCGGCGGGACAGACCGACCGCATGGTGGATGGTGTTCTCACCTGCCGGACGCTGTGCCATGATGACGGGATGCAGCACCGCAGCATCGTCATCGCCTAGCGCGTCCGGCCCACCCGCCGGACGCGCAGACCCTCCGCACCCCGGGGGGTCTTTTTGTTGCCGGGCACCACCCACGCCCGACGACGTCGTCGCCTCGCCCCGGCACCACCCGCCGCCGGGGGCACCCGAGCCACCGCGAGCGCCGACGAAGAGAACCAGTCATCCCTCGAGAGGTGCCATCGTGACCAGCCAGTCGACGGCCTTCGACGTCTACGACACGACCCTGCGCGACGGCGCGCAGCAGGAGGGCATGAACCTGTCGGTCGCCGACAAGCTCGCGATCGCCCCGCTGCTGGACGAGCTCGGCGTGGGGTTCATCGAGGGCGGCTGGCCGGGCGCCATCCCGAAGGACACCGAGTTCTTCGCCCGGGCCGCCAAGGAGCTGACCCTGCGTCACGCCCAGCTCGCCGCGTTCGGCGCGACCCGCAAGCCCGGCGTCCGGGCCGGCGACGACCCGCAGGTCCGGGCGCTGCTGGACTCCGAGGCGCCGGTCGTGACGCTGGTCGCCAAGAGCGACATCCGGCACGTGGAGCGTGCGCTGCGCACCACCGGCGAGGAGAACCTCGCGATGATCGCGGACACGGTGGCCCTGCTCGTGGGCGAGGGCCGCCGGGTCGTGCTCGACGCCGAGCACTTCTTCGACGGCTACCGGTTCGACCCCACCTACGCCCTGAGCGCGGTCCGCACCGCCTTCGAGGCCGGTGCCGAGGTCGCGGCCCTGTGCGACACCAACGGCGGCATGCTGCCCGACGGCGTCCTGGAGACGGTCGCCGTGGTCCGCGCCGCGCTCGGGCCCCAGGGCCGCCTGGGGATGCACGCCCACAACGACTCCGGGTGCGCCGTCGCCAACTCCCTCGCCGCGGTCGCCGGGGGGGCCGACCACGTCCAGGGGACCGTGAACGGGTACGGCGAGCGCACCGGCAACGCGGACCTGATCGCCGTCGTCGCCAACCTCGAGCTCAAGCAGGGCCGCGCGCTGCTGGCCGACGACGGCCTGCGGGACGCGACCCGGATCGCGCACGCGATCAGCGAGATCACCAACATCAGCCCGTTCGCGCGACAGCCCTACATCGGGGCGAGCGCGTTCGCGCACAAGGCCGGCCTGCACGCCTCGGCGATCAAGGTCGACCCGGACCTCTACCAGCACATCGACCCGACCCAGGTCGGCAACGACATGCGCATGCTGATCTCCGACATGGCCGGACGCGCGTCGATCGAGCTCAAGGGCCGCGAGCTCGGGATCGAGCTGGAGGGGCGCAGCGACGTCCTCAGCCGGGTCACCAACCGGGTCAAGCAGTCCGAGGCGGAGGGGTACACGTTCGACGCCGCGGACGCGTCCTTCGAGCTGCTGCTGCGCGAGGAGGTCGACGGCTCGCGGCTCGCCTACTTCGACGTGGAGAGCTGGCGGGTCATCGTCGAGACGCTGCCCGGGCGCCCGGACGAGGCCAACGCCGAGGCGACCGTCAAGCTCACCGCCGGCGGGCGGCGGGTCGTCGCGACCGGCGAGGGGAACGGCCCGGTCAACGCGCTGGACCACGCGCTGCGCCTCGCGCTGGTGGGCTCCTACCCCGAGATCGAGCGGTTCGAGCTCATCGACTTCAAGGTGCGGATCATGGACGCGATGCACGGCACCGACGCCGTGACCCGCGTGCTCGTCGAGACCATGGACAACGGCGCGGAGACCACCTGGCGGACCGTGGGGGTGGGCCCCAACGTCATCGAGGCGTCGTGGGAGGCGCTCGTCGACTCGGTGGTCTACGGGCTGCTCAAGGCCGGGGTCGAGCGGCGGTCCTGAGGGTCGGCGAGCGCCGTGCCGAGGTTGGCCGACGCCGGCACGGCCCGGCGGGACCGGTGTCCGGGCGACCTACGATGACGTGGTGAGCAGCCAGAACGGCGTCCTGCGGGGCGAGTACAAGGTCCCCGGCGGCAAGCTGGTCGCCGTCGACGTCGAGGTCCGGGACGGACGGCTGGACCGGGTAGCCGTCAGCGGTGACTTCTTCCTCGAGCCCGACGACGCCCTCGCCCGGCTCGACACGGCGCTCACCGGCCGCCCGGAGGACTCCTCGGCGGCGCAGCTGACCGCGGCGGTCGAGGCCGCGCTGCGGCCGACCGACACGCTCGTCGGGTTCACGCCGGAGTCGGTGGCCATCGCGGTCCGCCGGGCCGTGGGCCGGGCCACCGGGTGGCACGACCACACCTTCGAGCTCATCCACGAGGGTCCGCGGCCGCCCGTGCTGCACGCGGCGCTGGACCAGGTGCTGTCCGAGGAGCTGGCCGCCGGTCGCCGCGGGCCGACGCTGCGCTTCTGGGAGTGGGTCGACCCGGCCGTGGTGATCGGGTCCTTCCAGTCCCTGCGCAACGAGGTGGACCTCGAGGCGGCGGAGCGCTACGGCGTCGACGTCGTGCGCCGCATCTCCGGCGGTGGGGCGATGTTCATGGAGGCCGGCAACTGCATCACGTTCTCGCTCGTCGTCCCGGCGTCGCTGGTGGACGGGCTGACCTTCGAGCAGTCGTACGCGTTCCTGGACGACTGGGTGCTCGGTGCGCTGGCCGACGTCGGCGTGACGGCGTCCTACGCGGGCCTGAACGACATCGCGTCCCCGGCCGGCAAGCTCGCTGGTGCGGCGCAGAAGCGGCTGGTCGGCGGCGCCGTCCTGCACCACGTGACCATGGCCTACGACATCGACGCCGAGAAGATGACCCAGGTGCTGCGCATCGGCCGGGAGAAGCTGTCCGACAAGGGCACCCGCAGTGCGGCCAAGCGGGTGGACCCGGTGCGCTCGCAGACCGGGCGGTCGCGCACCGAGGTCATCGACGCCTTCAAGGCGCACTTCCGCTCGCGGTACGACACGGTCGACGGGTCCCTGCGTCCGGAGGAGGTCGCGTCCGCGGAGAGGCTCGTGGCGACGAAGTTCGGCACTCCGGAGTGGACCGCCCGGGTGCCGTAGGACGCCCGACGGCGCGGGGCGTCCCACGCGCGGGCGGTCGGGGTTCGCCCGACGCCCACCTGCCGGTCAGCTGCGCCGGTCGATCACCACGAACGACACGACGCCGACGACGATGAACACCCACGGCAGCGCGCCCAGCAGGACCTCGGCATCCGCGCCGAACAGGTTCGCCACCATGGCGACCGGAGCGGCGACGAAGGCGGACATGCCCACGGCCGCCGCGGCGCGCTGGTGGACCAGCCGGTCCCGCTCGTCCGGCTCGCCGCCTACCACCCGGGACGCGGTGGCCGCCTGCAGGCCCCGCCGGACGCTGCGGACCCGCGCCAGCACGGCGAGCCCCAGCACGAGCAGGCCACCGGTCAGCATCCCGGCGGCGGTGTCGCGCTCGCCACCGGCGGCGGTGACCGCGGCGAGCACGAGAAGGACCGCGAGACCGCCGAGCATCGTGCCCCACCACACCAGGCGTCGGGTCCGGGCGTCAGAGGTCGGCATGGAAGATCTCCTCGATGGTGGTGCCGAAGTAGCGGGCGATGGCGAAGGCCAGGGGCAGCGACGGGTCGTACTTGCCGGTCTCGAGCGAGTTGACCGTCTGCCGGGAGACGCCGAGCTCGGTGCCGAGCGCGCCCTGCGACAGCCCGGCCTCCTCGCGCAGGCGACGGATCTCGTTCCTCATGCGCTCACGGGCTGCGCGGGCTGCACGGTCCCGGCGGTGTCCCGCCGGCGGACGGGCCGCGGCGTCAGGAGCAGCGCACGCAGGTCCACGAGCACGTGCAGCCCCATCGGGACCACGAGGCTGCCGGTGGCGAGGTACAGGCCGGCGAACACGGCGCCGGCCAGCCCGGTGGCCAGCATCCCGGCCCACCCCTGGTAGGCGTGGGCGGCCCCGAACAGGACCGCGGCGATCACGACGACGACGCGCGGGTCTGCGGTGGGCAGCAGCAGCGCCAGCGTGAGCAGCACGAGCCCGCGGTAGGTGATCTCCTCGGTCACGCCGGCGGTGACGGACAGCGCCGCCCACCCGCGCCGACCGCGCGGCGTGGTGGGGAGCATCGGGGTGAGAGCGGCGGAGCCGGCCAGGGGAATGCCGCCGGAGCCGGCCCTTGGGGCCTGGGCGGAGCGCGACCGCGCGCGTGCCACCAGCCGGAGCACCGCGACCACTACGGCGGTGCCGAGCAGCAGGCCGACGAGCATCCCCGCGGCCGTCTCGAGCACGTCGCCGGGCGGGACGTCGACCGCGGACGACGTCCCGCGCCACACCGACGTGCCGAGCCCGGCGAGGTCCGGAGCGCGCAGGCCCAGGGCGGCGAGACCGACGTCGGGCAGCGCGGTGACGAGTGCGACGACCGCGGCGGCCCACAGCCAGCCGCCACGCACCCACCGGCGGTAGAAGCGCACCCGGGCCGCTTCCGCCCCGGCCGGGTCGGCGGCGAGCTCGGCGAGCAGCGCACGGTGGTCGCGCCGCCCCAGGACGGGGTCGGTCACGCCCAGCACGACGACGGCGAGCACGAGAGCCGCCACGGTCGCAGGCGCGACGTCGAGGGACTGCAGGGCGTCCAGAGTCGGGTTCATGCGTGCCTCCGGTCGGTGGTCAGTGGTCGGTGGGCGTTGGTCGGTGCGCCGCTGCTCCGGCAGGACGCCGGCGCAGAGGTCGGCGGTGGTGGTCAAGGACCCTTGACAGCGCCTCTGGTGACAAGAGTGCTTGACACCTGTCGGGGTGTCAAGCGTCTTTGTCAGTTGCGATGCGCCTCAGTAGCGCGGAGGCCCGCTGGCTCGACGGCGCGGTGGCTGTGTACGCAGTGGGTCCGGCGGCCCAGTGGCCCGACGGCCGAGTGGCCCGGCGGCCCGACGGCCCGGCGGCTCAGGTGCTCGGCGGCTGGGCGTCGGCAGCCACCGGCGGACGGCTGCCGAAGACCGCGGTGCCGAGGCGGACCACGGTCGCGCCCTCCGCGACGGCCGCCTCGAGGTCGCCGCTCATCCCCATGGACAGCTCGGTGACCGCCTCCGTCCCCGGCGCACCGGAGCCGCGGACCTCGTCGCGCAGCCGTCGCAGCACCGCGTAGCCGGCGCGCACGACGGCGTCGTCGGGGGAGCGGGCACCCACGGTCATCAGGCCACGCAGCCGCAGCCCCTCCAGGGCGCCGACCGCGAGGGCGAGGGCGACGGCGTCGTCCGGCGCGACACCGGACTTGGTCGTCTCGCCCGACACGTTGACCTGCACCAGGACGTCGAGCGGGCGCACGTCGGCGGTCGCCCGGGCGGCCAGGCGGGTGGCCAGCGCGAGGGAGTCGACGGTCTGCACGCACGACACCCAGCGCAGCGCGGCGTTGACCTTGTTGGACTGCAGCGGCCCGATGAGGTGGACGTCGGGGTGGAGGTCGGCCAGGTCCGGTCCCTTGGCGACGAGCTCCTGGACGCGGTTCTCGCCGATCAGCACGGGGCGGTGGGCGACCGACGGCGCGGCCAGGAGGGCCGCGCGGATCGCCGGCGCGCCGACGGTCTTGGTGGCCAGCAGCAGCCGCACGGACCCCACCGACCGCCCCGCGGCCGTCTCGGCGGCGGCGATGCGTTGGTGCACCTCCCGCAGGCGGGTCGCGACGTCGTCGCGCGCGGGCACGGCGATGTCGTCGCGCGCGGGCACGGCGACGTCGTCACGCGCCGGGACCGCGACGTCGTCGCGCGCGGGAACTGCGACGTCGTCGCGCGGCGGAGGCGTGGCGCCGTCGTGACGGGCCGCGTCGTCGGGGGTCACGAGTCCCGCGCCACGGGGGCGACGACGGCGCCGGTGAGGCGCACCAGGTCGGCCGGCGCCAGCTCGACGTCCAGGCCCCGGCGCCCGCCGGAGACGAACACGGTGTCGAAGAGCTCGGCGCTCTCGTCGACGACGGTGGGGTGGAGGGTGCGCTGACCGAGCGGCGAGATGCCGCCGAGCACGTACCCCGTGACCCGTTCGGCGACCGCCTTGTCGGCCATCACCGCACGCTTGCCGCCGACCGCGTGCGCGAGCGCCTTGAGGTCGAGCATGCCGGTCACCGGGACGACGGCGACGGTGAGCACGCCGTCGACGGACGTCATGAGGGTCTTGAACACCTGCTCGGCCGGGATGCCCAGCACCTGCGCGGCCTCCAGGCCGTACCCCACGTCGCTCGCCGGGTCGTGCTCGTAGGCATGCGCGGTGTGCGGGACGCCCGCGGCCTCCAGGGCGACGAGCGCGGGGGTGCCGCCGTGCGCGGACCGGGAGGCCTTCTTCACCACCCGGGCAGCGTAGGCCAGCCGGACGTGCGGCTCGTCGGGCGCCTCGTCAGACGGCCAGGCCGACGACGTTGCCGACGCCGAACGTGATCGCCATCGCGAGCCCGCCGCCGACGAGGTTGCGGACCACCGCCGGTGGGACGGGCGCGCGTCCGAGCCGTGCCGCCAGCACCCCGGTGAGGGCGAGCGCCGCGAGGACGGACGCCACCGTGACCGGGACCCGGGCGGCGACGGCTGGAGCCAGGACGGCGACCAGCGGCAGCGCCCCGCCGACCAGGAACGCGGCCAGCGAGGCGTGCCACGGGTTCACCAGGGCGTCGGGGTCGATGCCGAGCTCGACGCGCGCGTGCGCGGCCAGAGCGTCGTGCGCGGTCTGCTCCGCCGCGACGGCCCGGGCCAGGCCGTCGGACAGCCCGTTGGCCCGGTGCAGCCCGGCCAGCTCCTCGAGCTCCTCCTCGGGTGCCTCCGCGAGCTCGCGACGCTCGAGGTCGAGCAGCGCGCGCTCGGAGTCGCGCTGGCTGGAGACGGACACGTACTCACCGACCGCCATCGACAGGGCCCCGGCGGCCAGCGCGGCGGCCCCGGCGATCGCGATCGCGGGACGCGCGCCGGTGGCGCCGGCGACGCCGACCACGACGCCCGCCACCGAGACGATGCCGTCGTTGGCCCCCAGCACGCCCGCACGCAGCCGGTTCAGCCGCGCAGCGGTGCCCGCGTGGTGCGGCTCGGCCGGGCTCTGACCGAGGAGTCGTGAGGGTCGGTCCACCCGGCTCAGGCTAGGAGCCGGAGCACACCACGTCACCGAAGGGGAGGCTGCCCTCAGCGGGCGGCGGGCGCGGCACCCGTCGGAGCGACCCGACAGGCGCCGCGCCGGACCTCACCCGAGCACGCCGAGGGCGTTGACCAGCCCGTGCCCGTACAGCGAGTTCAGTGCCGCGTCCCCGGTGCACACGGCGTCCCACTCGGCCGTCCGGCCCTCCCGGACGTACGACTGCACGCCGCCCGCCGGGCAGGCCTGGTCCACGGCCGTGTCGATGAGCAGGTCGCCGACGGCGTCCGGCGCCATGGTCAGCCCGTGGCCCGCCACCGGGTCCACCGCGCCATGCGCGCTCACGGCCAGGGCGGCCACACCGGTGGCGTGCGGTGCCGCCATGGAGGTGCCCTGGAACCACCCGTAGTAGCCGCAGTCCGACCGCTTGCTGACGCACTGCTTGAGGATCCCGTTCTGCCGACCCAGGCGGGTGATGTTGCCCTTGCGGTCGATCTCGCCGGTCTCCACCAGGTACGCGAACGGCACAGTCGACAGGATCAGGTTGCCGTTGGTCATGTGCGCCTCGGTGCCGAACCGGTCCCGGTACCAGCCGCCCGGCGCGGACAGCTCGATCTCGCCGGACGTCACCTCGGTCGCGTGGTTGGAGTAGTCGGCCTTCGCGCCGGACGGGCCGACGGCCGAGACGCCGAGGACGTGCGGGCCCTCGACGGGCAGGTCGAAGCACGTGTCGTCGTCGATGGTCCGCGGGTACGGGTCCGCTCCGTAGTCGGGGCTGGTCTCGTCGACCCGCGGGTTGGAGATGTCCTCGTGGCCGTTGCCCAGCGACCCGACCAGGGTCACGTCGTGGTCGTGCGCGAAGTCGAGCGCGCGCGTCATGGCCTCGATGACGACCTCCTGCTCCGACGCGGCGGCGTCGGAGTCCTCCGGGGCGCCGCCCAGGCAGTTGTAGAGCCACGGGTCCACGTAGAACGACATGTTGACCACGTCGAGACCTGCCTCACCGGCGTAGGTGAGGGCGCTGGTGACCGGACCGAGGAAGAAGAAGCCGCTGTCCTGCCCGCCACGGATGTTCACGAGCGTGACGTCGGGGGCCACGCCGCTGATGCCCAGCCCGTTGAGGGAGGCCGCGATGGTCCCCGCCACGTGGGTGCCGTGCCCGCCCTCGTCGACCGTCGCCGGGTCGATGCAGCCGGCCACCTCGCACGGCCCGTCGATGTCCTCCATGTCCGTGACGAAGTTCCGGGACAGCGCGGTGTCGACGCTGTCGCGGAGGTCGGGGTGGTCGGCCTGGACCCCGGTGTCCAGGACGCCGACGGTCACCCGCTCGTCGCCCGTCTCCACGGCGTGCGCCTGGAACGCGTCGATCATCTCCATCCCCCACAGCAGCCCGTCGAGCGGGTCGTGCCCGAACGGCGGGGCAGGCAGGTCGCGGACCGTGCCGTTGCGCCTGCTGCGGTCGAACACGTTCTCGCGCTCCACCGGGTCGGGGGCCGCGCGCCGGGGCGTGACCCCGACGACCCTGTCGGTCGCGACGCCCTGCACGCCGTCCACGGCGTTCGCACGCGCGGCGAAGCCCACGTCGGCCGAGCGGACGGAGACGAGGCCGATGGCCTCGTTGACGGAGGTCACCTCCGCCCCCGCGGCCGCCAGGTCCTGCGCGAGCCGCCCGGTGTCGCCGACGTCCTCGGCCAGCACGAGCCAGCTCGACGGCGTGGTGGTGCCCGCGACGTCGGCGGACGCCGCGCCGGCCGTCGCACCGCTCAGTCCCGCGGCCACGAGTGCCGCGGTCGCGAGGACGGCGAGGGATCGATCTCTGCCCATGGCAAGCCTCCGATCAGGTGAACGCGCCGTTGCGTCCGATCGCCACACGGTAGGCCGAGGGGCCGACATCCCCAAGCAGCTCGTGGCCGGGCAGCGCCGAAGCGCGCCGGATCCGCGCCGGATGCGCACCGGCGGCTCCAGGCCGCACCCGGCGGGAGTGCCGCTACAGGCGCCCGACGGCGGTCACGCGCACGACGACCTCGCCCGCGGCGTCGCTCGCAGGCAGGTCGACGACGGCGTCGATGCGCCAGTCGTGGTCGCCGGCCGGGTCGTCGAGGACCTGGCGCACCTCCCACGCGTCGCGCGCGTGCGGGGGCCGCTCGGTGATCTGCAGCAGGGCGGGTCCGCGCGCGTCCGGGCCGACCCCGATCGCGTCGTGGTCGTCGTAGAACGGGTCCAACGCCGCGGCCCACGCGTCGGCGTCCCAGCCCGAGGCGCCGTCGAGCGCCGCCAGGCCGCGGTAGTCCTCGCGGGCGGCCAGGTCGACCCGGCGGAACATCGCGTTGCGGACCAGGGCACGGAACGCACGGTGGTTGGCGGTGATCGGACGGGCCGACTCGTCCTCGGTGTCCAGGCCCGGGACGGCGCCGGCGTCGGCGTGCTCGGGGTCGCGCAGGCGCTCCCACTCGTCCAGCAGGCTGGAGTCCGTGCGCCGGACGAGCTCGCCGAGCCACTCCACGAGCTCGGCGAGCTCCTCGGTGCGGCTGTCCTCGGGGACGGTGTGGCGCAGCGCCCGGTACGCGTCGGCGAGGTAGCGCAGCAGCACGCCCTCGGTGCGCTCCAGGGCGTAGAAGGAGACGTACTCGGCGAAGGTCATGGTCCGCTCGTGCAGGTCGCGGACGACCGACTTCGGGGACAGCTCCAGGTCCGCCACCCAGGGGTTCGTCTGCCGGTACGTCGCGAACGTCGCGGTGAGCAGCTCGGCGAGCGGCTTGGGGTAGCTGATGTCCTCCAGCGCCGCCATCCGCTCCTCGTAGTCGTAGCCCTCGGCCTTCATCGCCCCGATGGCCTCGCCGCGGGCCTTCTTCTCCTGGGCGAAGAGCACCTGTCGCGGGTCGTCGAGGGTCGACTCGATGATCGAGACGGTGTCGAGCGCGGCCGTGGGGGAGGCCTGGTCGACGAGGTCCAGGGCCGCGAAGGCGAACGGCGACAGCGCCTGGTTCAGCGCGAAGTTCGGCGGGACGTCGACGGTGAGCCGGACGGTCCAGCCGGACCCGTCCGGCCGCCGGACGCGCTCCACGACGCCGGCCGCCCGCAGCGACCGGTAGACGGCGATCGCCCGCCGGACGTGGCGACCACGGGCCGACTCCGGCTCGTGGTTGTCGGTGAGCAGCTTCGTCATGGCCGCGACCGGGTCGCCCGGACGCGCCAGGACGTTGAGCACCATGGCGTGGGAGACCGCGAAGCTGGAGGTCAGCGGCTCGGGGTCGGCGTCACGCAGGCGCTCGAAGGTCTTGTCGGTCCAGTTGACCGACCCCTCGGGCGCCTTCTTCCGGACGATCTTCTTGAGCTTCTTCGGGTCGTCCCCGGCACGCTCCAGCAGCTTGCGGTTCTCGATGACGTGGTCGGGGGCCATGACGATGACCTCGCCGACCGTGTCGTAGCCGGCGCGTCCGGCTCGGCCCGCCACCTGGTGGAACTCCCGCGCGGTCAGGTGCCGCATCCGGACGCCGTCGTACTTCACGAGCGACGTGAGCAGGACGGTACGGATGGGCACGTTGATGCCGACACCGAGGGTGTCCGTGCCGCACACGACCTTGAGCAGCCCCTTCTGCGTCAGCCGCTCCACGACCCGGCGGTACTTGGGCAGCATCCCGGCGTGGTGGACGCCGACGCCGTGCCGCAGCAGGCGCGACAGCGTCCGCCCGAACCCGGGGCCGAAGCGGAACGCGCCGAGCTCGTCCGCGATCCGGTCGCGCTCCTCGCGGCTGGCGACGTTCGTGCTGAGCAGCGACTGGGCGCGCTCGACGGCGGCGGCCTGCGTGAAGTGCACGACGTACACCGGGGCCCGCCGGGTCCGCACGAGCTCCTCGATGAGCTCGTGCAGGGGCTCGATCGCGTAGGAGAACGTCAGCGGAACCGGCCGCTCGGTGTGGGCGACGACGGCGACGGGCACCCCGGTGCGCCGTTCGATGTCGTCGGCGAAGAAGGAGACGTCCCCGAGGGTGGCCGACATCAGCAGGAACTGGGTCTGCGCCAGCTCCAGCAGCGGCACCTGCCACGCCCAGCCACGCTGGGGGTCGGAGTAGAAGTGGAACTCGTCCATGACGACCTGGCCGACGTCGGCACCCGCGGCACCCGAGGCGCTCGCGGCCCGGACGAGGTCGTCGTCGGTGGCGTCGTCGTCGGCCCCGCCGGTGCGCAGGGCGTGGTTGGCGAGGATCTCCGCGGTGCAGCAGATGATCGGCGCGCCGGGGTTCACGGCCGAGTCGCCGGTCATCATGCCGACGTTCTCGGAGCCGAACGCCGCCACGAGGGCGAAGAACTTCTCGCTCACCAGCGCCTTGAGGGGGGCGGTGTAGAACGTGCGCCGGCCCTGCGCGAGGGCGACGAAGTGCGCGGCCATCGCGACGAGCGACTTCCCGGACCCGGTCGGTGTCGCCAGGATGACGTGCGACCCAGTGACCAGCTCCATCAGCGCCTCGGACTGCGCGGGGTACAGGGTCAGGCCCTGGTCGCCGGCCCACCCGGTGAACGCCTCGTAGAGGGCGTCCGGGTCCTGGGGGTCGTCCGGGATGCGGGCGGTGAGGGTGCTGCTGGGGTCGGGGCTCATCGGGACTCATTGTTCCTGGTGGTGGAGCGCGGTGTGGTGCAGGGGTCTGCGGCAGGCGTCTCCGGCATGCGGGACCGGGCACCGGTGGGGGTCGGGCGTCACCCTTGGCGTCGGGTGGCGTCCCGCGGACCGTCGGCCGGTGCGCGCGCTGAGTCGTCCACAGGGCGAGCGCGGAATCGGCGGGACGTGTCAGTGGCGCGTGCTTTCTCGGGGACATTGGCGCGTGTCTGGGTCCATGATGCTCCGGGGGTCTCTTCCTCCGCCACAACGCCGCGCCGGCGACGTGTCCACAGGCAGGCCCGACGACGTGCCGTCCACAATGCTCGGCCGGCCGCCGGGAATGTCAGTGGGCCGCCCGAGAATGGGAGCAACAAGCCGATTCGGTGCAGACGCCGGGAAGGGGTGAGCGCCATGGACGACGACGTGTCGGACGAGCCGGGCGTCACCCCGGCGCGTGCCACCGGCACCGATCATGCGACGGTGCGCCCGGAGATCGCGGAGCTGCTGGCGGCGTTGGACGCGGTGGCCGATGCCGCGGTCGCCGTGGCTCGCTCGGACGCCGGGGTGGACGGTCGTGAGGCGGCGGTGGTCGCCGCGGGGATCGCGGCCGCGACGAGCCGGCTGGGGGTGGTGCAGGCCCGCCTGCTGGCGGTGGTGGAGGCGGACGGGATGTGGTCGGTGGAGTCGCGGTCGCTGGTCCGGTGGGCCGCACGCCGGCTGGACGTCAGCGTCCGTAGCGCCCAGGCCCAGGTGCGCCTGGGCCGCAAGCTGCGTGACGACCTGCCGCTGACCGCTGCCGCAGCCGCGGTCGGGGAGATCGGCGGGGAGCACGCGCACGTGCTTGCAGCGCTGGCCCCGACCACGGAGCGGCGGCGTGCGGCGCTGAGCAGCCCGGACGGCGAGTGCGACGAGGCGTGGCTGGTGAGGCAGGCCAGGCTCAACACGGTCGACGACCTGCGCACGGTGGTCCGGCACTGGGCCGCGGCCGCCGACACCGAGGCGGACGACCGCGGGTACGTGCAGGCGTGCGAACGTCAGCACCTGCAGGTCTCACCGACCTTGGGCGGGTACCACGTGCAGGGGTTCCTCACCGTGGATGTGGGGCAGGCGCTGGTCACCGCCCTCGAGGCCGTGACTCCCGTCCCGGCCGCGGGCGACACGAGCACGGCCGACCAGCGCCGCGCAGGCGGTCGGGGTGCTGGCGAACCTCGCGCTCGACAAGGGGCTGGCCGGTGAGGGACGCGCGTCCCGGCCCTCCCTCAACGTGCTGGTGTCGTACGAGACGCTGCAGGCCGTCACCGAGCGGGCGATCGCGCGGCAGGACGGGCTCCCGTTGCTTGAGGCAGCGCCGATATTGACGGCCAAAAGCGTGCTGCACGGCCCGCAGTTCGAGGACGGCACGCCGATCCCGCGCATTCTGCTGGACCGCCTCGCGTGCGACGGGGAGCTGAACCGCGTCATATTCGGCCCGACGTCCGAGATCCTCGACGTGGGCCGAGCGGAACGGACGTTCACCCGGGCGAGGCGAAATGCGATCATCGCCCGCGACCGGCATTGCCGGTTCCCCGGCTGCAGCGCACCACCGACCTTGTCCGAATGTCACCACGTCCGACATTGGGGACGAGATCACGGCAGCGCCTCGGTCAGCAACGGGATCCTGCTGTGCTGGCACCACCACGGGCATGTGCATGCGCGCGGGATCGAGATCCACCGGCAGGGTGCCCGGTGGGTGTTCACCGACGCGGCCGGACGCGAGCTGCCGGACCTTCGAGAGGACCGCCACGACGACGGCGCGTGACCGGGCGAGGCGCCCGTCGCTCACGCCCTACGACGCCGGACCGACGAGCCCGTCCGCCACCTCGAGCAGCCGCTGCCGCAGCACCGCCGCACGCTCGGCGAACGCCCGCTGCCGCCCCACGTACTCCGCCTTGCCGGCGGGCGTCTCGATCGCGACCGCGGGCTCGTACAGGGAGGACACGTCGTACGGGGACGCCTGCATGTCGAGCGTCCGGATGTCCCGCGCAAGCACGAAGCAGTCCAGCAGGAGCTCGCCCGGCACCGCCGGGACGAGCTTGGCCGACCACTTGTACAGATCCATGTTCGCGTGCAGGCAGCCCGGCTGCTCCGTGGCGGTCTGCGTCTCGCGGGTCAGCTGCTCACGGTTGCGCCCGACCGCGTCCGGCGTGAAGAACCGGAAGGCGTCGAAGTGGCTGCACCGCAGCGGGTGCGCCTCCACCACCGCGTCGGTGCCCTCCCGTCCGAGCCGCAGCGGCAGGGAGTGACGGCGTCGGGTGTCGTCCTGCCGGTAGACCATCGCCCACTCGTGCAGCCCCAGGCAGCCCACGTGCGCCGGCCGTGACGCCGTGCCGGCGAGAAGCGTGCGCACGTGCTCCACCGTCGACCGGCGCTCGGCGAGGAAGCCCTCGGCGTCCAGCGCGACGCCGCCGTCGACGGCCCGGTACCAGCGCCACGACGCGTGCGCGGCCAGGTCGTCGGGCGAGCCCGCGAGCACGACCCCCGGGCCGGGGTGCCAGCGCCGCAGGTGGGAGGACTTGACGCCGTAGTAGTCGTACATGAAGTCGTCGATCGCGTGCCGCTCGCCCTGGGCCCGGCGCTCGCGGTAGCCGGCGGTCAGCGCGTCCGCCCGCTCGGCGTGGTCGCGGGCGCGCGGGAGCCAGGCCTCGGCGGGCAGCACGACGCCGGTCGCTGGGGCCGCCGACGTCGTCATGGCCACCAGGGTAGGCGGGGCCTAGGGTGCTCAGGCGCGGGTGCCGTCGCACCCGACCCCCGACCCCGGAGCCGCCCCGTGAGCACCCAGGAACCCGGCGAGCTGCGACCGCTGCTGCGCCGGCTGCCGGCCCTGGCCGGGCCCTTCCCGGTCCTCGACCCCGCGGACCTGCCGGACCGGCCGGACGCGCTGTTCGTGCGCTGGCTGCACGAGGCGGTCGACGCGGGTGTCCGCGAGCCGCACGCCATGACGGTCGCGACCGCGGACGGAGCCGGACGCCCGTCGGCCCGCGTGGTGATCCTCAAGGACCTGGTCGACGGCGGCTGGCAGTTCGCCACCGACGCCCGCAGCCGCAAGGCCACCGACCTGGAGGCGAACCCGGCCGCGTCGGTGTCCTTCTACTGGCGCGAGCAGGGCCGGCAGGTGCGGCTCGACGGGACGGCCCGCGCGCTCGGTCCGGAGGCGTCCGCGGCAGACTTCCTGGCTCGCTCGCCCGCCTCGCGCGCCGCCGCGCTGGCCACCCGACCCGGGGAGCCGCTGCCGTCGACCGCGGACCTCCAGGAGGCGATGGCCGGGGCGCTCGCGCGCGTCGAGCAGGACCCGGGCACGGTGCTCGCGGAGTGGGTGCTCTACAGCGTCGTGCCGCACACGGTCGAGTTCTGGCAGGGCGACCCGCGACGCGCGCACACCAGGGTCGTCTACCGGCGGGGCGCGCCCGGCGGCGGCGCGGTCGGTGCGGGGGACTCGGCCGGCTCGACGTCGGCCGGCTGGAGCCGCGAGCTCGTCTGGCCCTGAGGGCCGACCTGGCCCTGCGGGCCGATCGACCCCGAGCCCCCCGCGGGTGACTCGTCCCGGTCCACCACCGATGCCGCCACGCTCGTCGACACGACGTGCATCGCGCGCTCCAGCGGCCCGCGACCGAGCACGGCCCGCCACAGGCTGGTGAGCACGAGGGTCGTGACGAGGAAGCCCAGGTGGACGGTCACCTGCGGCTCGCGGACGACCTCGTCGCCCATGACCGCGATCGCGACGATGTGGGTGCTGTACGCCGTGAGCGCGAGGGCACCGGTCGCGGCCAGCGGGTACACGACCCGCGGCCAGCGGTCGGCCACCACGAGGCTGACCGCGATGACGACGAACGCGACCCCGGTGTTGCCGGCGACCTCGAACGTGGAGTCGGCGTGCGGCTCGACGCTGAGCAGCCGCAGCACCTGGGCTGACTGGCCGGCCGCCATCGCCGTGAGCAGGACGCCGCCCCCGTACCCCGCCACGGCGAGCCCGGCACCGAGCAGCCCGAGCCGGACGCGCAGCGCCGTCGAGCGCAGGTCGGACCGGCCCAGCGCCAGACCGGCCAGCACGTACGCCAACCAGACCGCCGCAGGGTAGTAGCCGGCCACGAGCAGCTCCAGCAGCCCGGTCGGCGGCCGCCCGGCGGAGGTGAGCGTGTCCGTGAGCGCGAAGCACAGCCCGGGTCCGCCGAGCGCCACCGCCACCGCCAGCAGCGCGAGCGAGGTGCGGGGGAGCCGGAGGACGGGCAGGGCGAGGGCGAAGAGCAGGCCGTAGGACTGCAGGATGATCGCGATCGGCGCCCCGAGCGCGGCGAGGAACATCCCGAGCAGCAGCAGGAGCCCGCCCCGGACGGCGATCCGCACGCGCGCCCGGCCGAGGGCGGACCCGGACACCGGCCGCGGGCCGCCGCTGAGCAGGGCGATCGACAGCCCGGCGAGCACCCCGAAGAGCGCCGCCGAGCGTCCGTCCGCCACACCGAGCCAGCCGTCCGTCGACCACAGGTCCGGGCCCGCCACCCCGACGTGCGCGCTCATCATGCCGAGCACCGCGACACCGCGGGCGACGTCGACGCCACCGATGCGTTCCACGCCCCGCAGCGTACGTCCGCCCGGCCGCCGGCCGGCTCGTCGCGACCTGTGCACCGGCGACGAATCCGTCTCACCTTCCGGTACCGCCTGTCCCGCCACTTGATCTCTGCGCCTGGGACCGGCCTACTGGGGTGCGTGAGCAGCCAGGACACCTACACGCACGGTCACCACGAGAGCGTCCTGCGCTCGCACCGGTGGCGCACCGCGGAGAACTCCGCCGCCTACCTCCTCCCGGCGCTGCTGCCGGGTCAGCGGCTGCTCGACGTCGGCTGCGGCCCGGGCACGGTCACCATCGACCTCGCGGCCCGGGTCGCACCGGGCGAGGTCGTCGGCCTGGACCGGTCCGCCGTCGTGGTCGAGATGGCGCGCGAGGAGGCGGCAGCCGCCGGGGCGACCAACGTCAGCTTCACCGCCGGCGACGTCTACGCCCTGCCCTACGACGACGACTCGTTCGACGTCGTGCACGCCCACCAGGTCCTGCAGCACCTCACCGACCCCGTCGCCGCGCTGCGCGAGATGCGGCGCGTGACCCGCCCCGGCGGCGTCGTCGCCGTCCGGGACGCCGACTACTCCGCGATGACCTGGTACCCGCCGTCGGACGGGCTGGACGAGTGGCGCGCGCTGTACCACGAGGTCACCGAGGCCAACCACGCCGAGGCCGACGCCGGGCGCATGCTGCACTCGTGGGTGCTCGAGGCGGGCTTCGACCCGGCCGGCGTCGTCCCGGGCGCGGGCGTGTGGTGCTACGCCACCCAGGAGGACCGCACCTGGTGGTCCGACCTGTGGGCGGACCGCTGCACGGAGTCGGACTTCGCCCGCCAGGCACTGGCGCACGGCCTCGCCGACGACGTCGCCCTGGAGCACCTGGCGGACGGCTGGCGGCAGTGGGGGACCTACCCCGACGGCTGGTTCGCCGTCCTGCACGGCGAGGTCCTGGCCCGCGCCTGACGCCGCGTCGGCGCACTCCGGCCGTCCACCTAGGGTGTGCGCATGCGCATCGCCAGGTTCACGACCGGGAACGACCCCCGCTACGCCCTCGTCGACGGCGAGGCCGGCTCCGAGCGGCTCGTGGTGATCAGCGGGGACCCCATCTACACCCCCGTGCAGCCGACCGGCGAGGAGATCCCGCTCGCCGACGACGCGGTGCGCCTGCTGGCGCCGGTGATCCCGCGGTCCAAGGTGATCGGCATCGGGCGCAACTACGCCGCGCACGCCGCCGAGCTCGGCAACGACGTGCCCACCCGGCCGCTGGTGTTCCTCAAGCCGAACACCTCGGTCGTCGGGCCGGACGACCCCATCGTGCTGCCGTCCTACTCGGACGAGGTGCACCACGAGGCCGAGCTCGCCGTCGTCATCGGCAAGGTCGTCAAGGACGTCACCCCGGAGCGGGCGCTCGACCACGTGTTCGGCTACACCGTCGCCAACGACGTGAGCGCGCGCGACGTGCAGCGCTCGGACGAGCAGTGGACCCGCGCCAAGGGCTTCGACTCCTCGTGCCCGCTCGGCCCCTGGATCGTCACCGGGCTGGACGTGGACGACCTGCAGGTCACCGCGCGCGTCAACGGCGACACCCGGCAGGACGGTCGGACGTCGCAGCTGATCTTCGACGTGCCGTACCTGATCTCGTACGTGTCGGAGATCTTCACGCTGCTGCCCGGCGACGTCATCCTCACCGGCACCCCGGCCGGCGTCGGGCCGATCGTGCACCGCGACGTCGTCGAGTGCGAGGTCGAGGGGATCGGCGTCCTGCGCAACCCGGTCATCCGGCGCGACTGAGCGCGACCGGCGCCGGCCGGCGGGCGGGCGACCACGCCGATCCCGCGCCGAGCCTGCGCCGAGCCTGCGCCGAGCCCGCGCCGAGCCCGGTCCGGGAGCCGGCCGGGTCAGCGGCCGCGGTGGTCGGCGCGCGCGGCCGCTCGCCGCTTGCGCGCGTACATGGCGGAGTCCGCCTCGTCGAGGAGCTGACGTCCGGTGGCGGCGCCTGCGGTGTGGACCGCGGCCCCGATGCTGACGGTGGTGCGGTACTCGGTGCCGTCGAGGGGCACCGGCTGCGCCAGGGACCGCTCGAGGTCCTCGACCACCGCGTCGACGCTGTCCTGCGCGAGCTCGACGGGCAGGTCCGTGAGCAGGGCGACGAACTCGTCCCCGCCCAGACGTGCGACGGCGTCCTGCGTGCGCAGGCTGCGTCGCAGCAGCCGGGAGACGTGCCGGAGGAACTCGTCGCCCACCAGGTGCCCGCGGGTGTCGTTGACCTTCTTGAAGTGGTCGACGTCGGCGAACAGCACGCCGACCGCCGTGCCGTTGCGCGCCGCCCGGGCGAGCTCGCGGTCGAGCTCCTCCACGAAGGCGGTGCGGTTGAGCAGTCCGGTCAGGGGGTCGTGCGTGGCGGCCTGACGTTCGGCCTCCCGCTCGGTCATCTCGTCGGTGACGTCGCGCTGGGTCGCCATGTAGTGGGTGATGCTGCCGGTGGCGTCGTGGACGGGGGAGATCCGCAGCTCGTTCCAGAACTCCGTGCCGTCGGCGCGGTAGTTCACGATCCGGCACTCGACCGGCTCCCCGGCGCGCACGGCGTCGCGGATCGCCCGCACCGTCCCGGGGTCGGTGGCGGGACCCTGCAGGAAGCGGCAGTTCGTCCCGACGGCCTCGGCCTCGGTGTACCCGGTGAGCTCGGTGAAGGCGGGGTTGACGTACACCACGGGCAGGTCCGGGGCGGACGCGTCGCAGATGACGACCGTCGTGCGGGACGCCGCGACGCTCGCCATGATCAGGGCAGCGACCTCCATCGGGCCCACCTCGCCTTCTGCGTTCGTCCGGGGCTGCCTGCTGGTGGCCGGGCGGGGCGCGTCGCCTGCGACCGTAGCCGGGGCGGCGCCCGTCGGCACGGTGTCCCGGGCATGGGGCACGCGACCGCGAGCCTAACGGCGCCCGGCGGGACGTGCCGCCGGCCGTGCGGGCACCCTCGCCCGCCCCGGGGCCACGCGGCGCCCGCACTACGCTGGCGCGGTGACTCCCGCCCCCACCGACACCCCGACCGACACGCCCACCGGACGCGACGTCCGGGTGCGGTTCTGCCCCTCGCCGACCGGCACGCCGCACGTCGGGCTGATCCGCACCGCCCTGTTCAACTGGGCGTACGCGCGGCACACCGGCGGCACGTTCGTGTTCCGCATCGAGGACACCGACGCCGCCCGGGACAGCGAGGAGAGCTACCGGCAGCTGCTCGACGCGCTGCGCTGGCTCGGCCTGGACTGGGACGAGGGCGTCGAGGTCGGCGGGCCGCACGAGCCGTACCGGCAGTCGCAGCGGATGGACCTCTACCGCGACGTCGTCGAGCGCCTCGTCGCCGGCGGGTACGCCTACGAGTCCTTCTCCACGCCCGAGGAGATCGAGTCGCGCCACCGCGCCGCCGGGCGCGACCCCAAGCTCGGCTACGACGGCGCCGACCGGCACACGACGGAGGAGGAGAAGGCCGCTTTCCGCCGCGAGGGCCGCGCGCCCGTGCTGCGCCTGCGCATGCCGGACGACGACGTCACGTTCACCGACCTCGTGCGCGGCGACGTGACCTTCCGGGCGGGCTCGGTGCCCGACTACGTGATCGTGCGCGGCAACGGCCAGCCGCTCTACACGCTGGTCAACCCAGTCGACGACGCCCTCATGGGCATCACCCACGTGCTGCGCGGGGAGGACCTGCTGTCCTCCACCCCCCGCCAGGTCGCCCTCTACCGCGCGCTGCTCGACATCGGCGTCGCCACGGTGATGCCGCTGTTCGGGCACCTGCCGTACGTCATGGGGGAGGGCAACAAGAAGCTCTCCAAGCGCGACCCCGAGTCGAACCTCTTCCTGCACCGCGAGCGCGGGTTCACCCCCGAGGGGCTGCTCAACTACCTCGCGCTGCTCGGCTGGGGCCTGAGCCACGACCGGGACGTCTTCACGGTCGAGGAGATGGTCGAGGCGTTCGACATCGTCGACGTGAACCCCAACCCGGCCCGCTTCGACCTCAAGAAGGCCGAGGCGATCAACGCCTCGCACGTGCGGCTCATGTCGCCCGAGGAGTTCCGGGACCGGCTGGTCCCGTACCTGCACCGCGCGGGCCTGGTCGCCGGGGACTCGTACGCCGACCTGCGGCCCGAGCACCGCGCCCTGCTGGACGCCGGCGCCCCGCTCGTCCAGGAGCGCATGACGCTGCTCGGCGAGGCCCCCGGCATGCTGGGCTTCCTGTTCGTCGCCGACGACGCCGTCGTGCTCGAGGCCGAGGCCGTCGGCGCCCTGCGCGAGGAGGCGCCCGCGGTCCTCGACGCCGCGCTGACCGCGCTGGAGCCGATCCCGGCCGACGGCTTCACCGCCGAGCCGGTGCAGGACGCCCTCAAGGCGGCCCTCGTCGACGGGCTCGGCATCAAGCCGCGGTTCGCCTACACCCCGCTGCGCACCGCCGTGTCCGGCCGGCGCGTGTCGCCGCCGCTGTTCGAGTCGATGGAGATCCTCGGCAAGGACGCCTCGCTGGCCCGGCTGCGGCGTCTGCGCGCGACCCTCGGGGACGCCGGGTGAGCGCCCGGGCGGCCGACCGGCCGTTCGACGGCGTCCTGTTCGACATCGACGACACGCTCGTCGACACCCGCGGAGCCTTCGCGGCCGCGCTCGGCGTGGTCGCTGAGCGGTTTCTGCCGCACCTGCCCGCCGGGCGCCACCCCGAGCTGCTCACCCACTGGCGCGCCGACGCCGCCGGTCACTACTCGCGCTACACGCGCGGGGAGGTCGGCTACCGCGAGCAGCGCCTCGCGCGCGCGAACGCGATGCACGCGGCGTTCGGCGGCTCGATGCTCGACGACGACGGCTTCACCACCTGGGACGAGGTCTTCGAGGAGGCGTTCCGCACGGCGTGGGAGCCGCACGACGACGCCGCCGCGGCGGTCGACGAGCTGCGCGGCCTCGGCGTGGCCGTCGGCGCGCTGTCGAACGCGTCGGTCGACTACCAGAGCCTGAAGCTGGAGCGCGTGGGTCTCGCCGAGACGGTGCCCATGCTCGTCGGGGTGGACACGCTCGGGTTCGGCAAGCCCGACGCGCGGGTGTTCGTCGAGGCCTGCCGGCGGCTCGGCACCGACCCGTCCCGGACCGCGTACGTGGGCGACGAGCTGGACGTCGACGCGGTCGCCGCGCGCGCCGCGGGGCTGACCGGCGTCTGGCTCGACCGGCCGGGGCCCCGGCGGGTGCCGGTGTCGGCCGCGGAGATCGCCACGTCCGGCGTGCTCGTGGTCAGCGGTCTGGCGGAGCTCCCCGGGGCGCTCGGGCTGTGAGGTCCCGCGCGGGGGTCGCCGCCGGCCCCGGCGCCGGGGCTCGACCATGACATCCGTCATGCCCGACCCGTGCGGCCCTCACCGGGACCGGTGACGGGCGCCACTGCCGCCCGGCGCCGACGGCCGGGAGCGTGGAGCCATGGACCCCACCGACCACGTCATCACCGTCCGAGGCCTGCACCGCACCTACGGCGCCGGCCGTGACTCCTTCGACGCCGTCCGCGGCGTGGACCTGCACGTCCGGCCGGGCGAGCTGTTCGCCCTGCTGGGCACCAACGGCGCCGGCAAGACGTCACTCCTCGAGGTCGTCGAGGGACTCGCGCCGGCGACCCGCGGCGAGGTCCGCGTCTTCGGGCTGGACCCCTACCGGCAGCGCGCCCGGATTCGCCCGCGCACCGGGATCATGCTGCAGGAGGCGGGCTTCCCGTCCGACCTGACGACGGCGGAGACCGCCCGCATGTGGGCGGGCACGCTCGGCGACCCGATGCCGGTCGCCGAGGCGCTGGAGCTGGTCGGGCTGCGCGGCCGCGCCGGCGTCCCGGTCGCGTCGCTGTCCGGCGGGGAGCGGCGCCGGCTCGACCTGGCGCTCGCGCTGCTCGGGCGTCCCGCGGTGCTGTTCCTCGACGAGCCGACCACGGGGCTGGACCCGCAGTCGCGCCGGGACGCCTGGGAGCTCGTGCGCCGCCTCCTCGACGAGGGCACGACCATCGTCCTGACGACGCACTACCTCGAGGAGGCCGAGCGGCTCGCCGACCGTCTCGCGATCATGCACGCCGGACGCGTCGTGCGGACCGGGACCGTCGCCGACATCGTCGCCGGGGAGCCCGCGCGCATCCGCTTCCGGACGACCGCCCCCGACCTGCGGGACGCCGCCCGGCTCGCCGCCCTGCCGGCGCTCGCCGCGCCGCCGCGGTCCGACGCCACGGGTGTCGAGCTCACCTCCACGGACCTCCAGGCGACCCTCACGCGTCTGCTCGTGCAGGCGGACGGCGCCGGTGCGGTCCTCACCGACCTGGACGCCAGCCCCGCCTCGCTGGAACGCGCGTTCCTGGCCGTCGCCGCCGGCGGCGCGGGCGGGGTCGGCGACGCCGCCGACCCCGGTGATGCCCACGCACCCGGTGGGTCCGACCGAACCCGCAGCACCCGCAGCGCCACCGGCCGCCGCCGGGGCGCCCCGCTCGAGAGGACCTCCCGATGACCACGTCCACCACCGCCGCGATGCCCGCGGCCGCCCGGCCGGCTCCCGCCCGTCGGCCCGCACCCGCCCGGGTGTGGTCCCTGGCGCGGGCGGAGATCCTGCTGCTGGTCCGCAACCGGACTGCGCTGTTCAACGCGCTCGCGGTCGCCCCGGCGACCGTGGCGTTCCTGGCCTGGATCGGCGCGGGCTCGTTCCCCGGGGCCGGCGGGGGAGCCGAGGCGACCGCGACGTTCCTGCTGACCGTGCTGGCGGCGATCGCGCTGGTCTTCGTCGTCTACTACAACCTCACCACGACCCTCGTCGCCCGCCGGGAGGAGCTCGTGCTCAAGCGCCTGCTCAGCGGCGAGGTGTCCGCCACCGAGATCGTCGCGGCGTGCGCGACGCCCGCGGTCGCCGTCGTCCTCGGCCAGCTCGTGCTGGGCGCGGTCGCCGTCGGCGTCTGGTTCACGGTGCCGGACGTCGCCGACCCGCTGTGGCTGCTCCTGGGGCTCGCGGGCGGCACCGTGGTGTTCGTGCTGCTGGCCGTCGTGAGCTCCGGCCTGACGCGGACCGTCGAGTCCGCCCAGCTGACCACGCTGCCGGTGATCATGCTGACCATGGTCCTGTCGGGCTTCACCGTGCCGCTGGAGGCCCTGCCGGACGTCGTCGGCACGATCGCGTCGTGGACGCCGATGTACCCCGTCGTCGCCCTCGTCGAGGCGGGCCTCGGTGCCGGCCCGGCAGCGGGCGGGACCCTGACCGCCGTCGGGCAGCCCCTCCTGTGCCTGGCGCTCTGGACCGTCGCGGGCCTCGGGGGTGCACGCCGGTGGATGCGCTGGGAGCCCCGCCGCTGACCCGCACCGGCGGCACCGGCAGCACCGCCGGTGCCGCGGCACCGGCGCCCGACGCCGGCGCACGCCCTCCCTGGCCCCGCTGCCTGGGAGGGTGAGCCCATGACCGGCATGCTGACCGCCTGGCAGCGGCAGACCGACCCCGAGCGGGTCGACATGTACACCCGCTGGACGATCTACCTGCTGCTGGCCAGCGCACCGCTGGTCGCCCTGTCCCTGACCTCCGGGCTCACCACCCGCGCCGCCGCGGTGTTCGTCACGCTCACGGTCGCGCAGACGGTCGCGGCGGTGGGTGTCGTCCGGGCGGCGCTGGTCCGGCTGGTGACCGGCGCGCCGCTGTCGCGCCCGTGGCTGGCCGCGCTCGCAGCCACGACCCTCGGCGCCCTGGGGGTCGCGGTCGCCGCCCTGCCGCTGACCGGCGACCTCGACCAGCCGGTCCGCTCGCTAGCCCTGCTCGTGACGCTCGCCCTGGCCCTGATGGCCGTGGCGCCCGTGCTGGGTGTGCGCACCCTGGGGCTGTGCGGCGTCGGCGTCGGCGTCGTGGTCGCGGTCACCGAGGTCGCGGCCGGTCGGGAGGGCGCCTGGGTCGTCGGCGTGCTGTGCGTCCTGGTCGTGTGGGGGATGGCGGTCAGCTTCCGGATCTCGGGCTGGATGCTCGCGGTCGTGTGGGAGCAGGAGCGCTCGCGGACCGTGCACGCCCGGCTCGCGGTGGCGGAGGAGCGCCTGCGCTTCTCCCGTGACCTGCACGACGTCGTCGGCCGCACGCTGTCCGCCATCGCGGTGAAGAGCGAGCTCGCCGCCGAGCTGGCACGGCGCGGGCAGGACGGCGCCGTCGAGCAGATGGCCGAGGTCCGCGACCTCGCGCAGGAGTCGCTGCG
This sequence comes from Cellulomonas aerilata, assembly GCF_007991755.1. Lineage (GTDB taxonomy): Bacteria > Actinomycetota > Actinomycetes > Actinomycetales > Cellulomonadaceae > Pengzhenrongella > Pengzhenrongella aerilata. Next base: position 94,967 of record NZ_BJYY01000022.1, read on the forward strand.
GGAGGTCCGCGGGGTCGTCTCCGGTCTGCGGACGGCCGACCTCGCCGCCGAGCTCACCGGGGCACGGTCCGTGCTGCGCTCCGCCGGGATCGACACGCGCGTCGTGGGGGAGGGCACGGCGCTGCCCGACGACGTCCAGCGCGCCCTGGCCTGGGTGGTGCGCGAGGCGGTCACGAACGTCGTCCGGCACGCGCACGCCCGGCGCTGCACCATCGACCTCGACGTGATCGGCACCGGCGCACCCAGCAGCGCCGGCAGGCACGGCCGGCACGACCGCGCGGTCGCCGTCCTCACCATCACCAACGACGGGCTGACGGACGACGGCGGCACGGGTGAGGGCGGCACGGGCGAGGGCGGCACGGGCGAGGGCGGCACGGGCGGTGGCACGACCAACGGCCTCTCGGGGGAGGGCCGCACCGCCGACGGTGGCACCGGCGACGGCCTCGTCAGCGACGGCGTCGCCGCCGTCCGGCCGGGCACCACCGGCTCCGGCCTGGTCGGTCTCACCGAGCGGCTGGCGGAGGTCGGCGGCTCCCTGACCGCCACCGCCGACGGCGACCGGTTCACCCTGCGCGCCACCGTCCCGCTGCCGGCGGCTGACAGCATGGCCGCACGATGATCCGCATCCTGCTCGCCGACGACGAGACCCTCATCCGCGACGCCCTGGCCGGACTGCTCGGGCTCGAGGACGACCTGGAGGTGGTCGCCACGGCGGCGTCCGGGACGGAGGCGGTGGACGCCGGCCGCCGGCACCGGCCGGACGTCGCAGTCCTGGACCTGCAGATGCCCGGGCTGGACGGCATCGCCGCCGCGCAGCGGCTCTCGGCCGAGGTGCCCGGCTGCCGGACCGTCATCGTGACCAGCCACGGGCGGCCCGGGCACCTCAAGCGCGCCCTCACGGCGGGGGTCGCGGGGTTCCTGCCGAAGACCGTGTCCGCACGCGTGCTCGCCGACGTCGTCCGGCAGGTGCACGCCGGCGGCCGGTACGTCGACCCCGAGCTCGCCGCGGAGGCGATCAGCGCGGGGGAGTCACCCCTGACGCCGCGCGAGGCCGACGTGCTCGAGCTCGCCGCCGGCGGCGCCGGCGTGGAGGAGATCGCCCAGCGCGCGCACCTGAGCCCCGGCACGGTGCGCAACTACCTGTCGGCGGCGGTCACCAAGCTCGGTGCGGCGAACCGGCACGAGGCCGTCCACGTGGCCCGCCGGCACGGCTGGATCTGACGCCGCACGACGGCTGTCACGGCGGGTGCCCTTCGTCACGTTCCGCCGCCCGAGCGCCACGAGGTTTGGTCCGTGCCGCCCGGCTCGGGTAACGTCTCTCCCCGGTACGAAGTCCACCGCACCTCGACGGGTCCTCACGGGCACGGCGGGCGCACCGGACGGGTTACCCCCATGGGGTATGGTGTAATTGGCAACACAACGGTTTCTGGTACCGTCATTCTAGGTTCGAGTCCTGGTACCCCAGCGCGAGGCAGTGCCAGTACGTGCCGGTCTCCGGCCCGGACATCCGGTACAGTCTCCACCCGTGGTTCCCCGCGAGATCGGCTCCGGCCCTTCTCGCGGATTGCTGCAAGGCCCCCGTTGTGTAGCGGCCTAGCACGCCGCCCTCTCACGGCGGTAGCGCCGGTTCGAATCCGGTCGGGGGTACGCACGAAGGCCCGGTCACCTCGGTGGCCGGGCCTTCGCCGTTCCTGCGGTCCGCCGCCGCCGAGTGCGACGTGCTGGTCGGTCCGTCGCTGCGTCTGCGGACGTGACCGCGCCCGGGCGGGCCGAGTGCGACGTCCCGGACCGTCCGTCGCCGCCGAGTGCGACGTGCTGGACCCTTCTGGGTGACCGAAAGGTCCAGGACGTCGCACTCGACGCAGGGGGCAGGGCGCGGGGGGCCGGGGTAGCGGAGGGCGGAGGGTGTGGAGGGCGGACGGGTGCGGGTCGCGGGACGCGGTACGGGCGTGGCCTACTCGCCGGTGCGGCGCAGGACCTCGGTGAGGCGGTTCGCGGCGGCCACCACGGCGCCGGCGTGCAGGCGGCCGGGCTGGCGGCTGAGCCGCTCCACCGGACCGGAGATCGACACCGCGGCGACCACGCGGCCGGACGGCCCCCGCACCGGGGCGGACACCGAGGCGACGCCGGCCTCGCGCTCGGACACCGACTGCGCCCATCCACGGCGCCGGACGCCGGAGAGGATCGTCGCGGTGAACTTCGCTCCCTGCAGCCCGCGGTGCAGCCGGTCCGGCTCCTCCCACGCGAGCAGGATCTGGGCGGCCGACCCGGCCTGCATGGACAGCGACGCGCCGACCGGGATGGAGTCGCGCAGGCCGATCGGCCGTTCGGCGGCCGCCACGCAGATGCGCTGGTCGCCCTGCCGCCGGTACAGCTGGGCGCTCTCGCCGGTGTGGTCGCGCAGCGCGGTGAGCACCGGACCGGCGGCGGCCAGCAGCCGGTCCTCGCCCGCGGCGGTCGCGAGCTCGGAGAGCCGCGGACCGAGCACGAATCTTCCCTGCATGTCGCGGGTCACCAGCCGATGGTGCTCGAGGGCGACGGCGAGCCGGTGTGCGGTGGGTCGGGCGAGGTGGGTGGCGGCGACGAGCTGGGCGAGCGTCGCCGGGCCGGCCTCGAGGGCACTGAGTACCGACGCGGCCTTGTCCAGGACGCCGACTCCGCTAGAGTTGTCCATAGGACGATATTGGCGTCTCGATGCGTGAGACGCAAGTAGCAGGACGAAAGACGGCAGGACGGAGCCCCGGGACCACCCCGGGGACGCACACGAAGGGACACCACGACATGGCCGGCACGCTGGCGGAGAAGGTCTGGGACGCGCACATCGTGCGCCGCGGCAGCGACGGCGCGCCGGACCTGCTCTACATCGACCTGCACCTGGTCCACGAGGTGACCAGCCCGCAGGCCTTCGAGGGGCTGCGTCTCGCCGGTCGTCCGGTCCGCCGCCCGGACCTGACGATCGCCACCGAGGACCACAACACCCCGACGCTCGACATCGACCGGCCGATCGCCGACACGACCAGCCGCACGCAGATCCAGACGCTGCGCAACAACGCGGTGGAGTTCGGCATCCGCCTGCACTCCCTGGGCGACGCGGACCAGGGCATCGTGCACGTCGTCGGGCCGCAGCTCGGCCTGACGATGCCGGGCCTGACGGTGGTCTGCGGCGACTCGCACACCTCCACGCACGGGGCGTTCGGCGCGCTGGCGTTCGGCATCGGCACCAGCGAGGTCGAGCACGTGCTGGCGACCCAGACGCTGCCGCTCAACCCGTTCAAGACGATGGCCATCACCGTCGACGGGCAGCTCAAGCCGGGGACGACCGCCAAGGACATCATCCTGGCGGTCATCGCCAAGATCGGGACCGGCGGCGGTCAGGGCTACGTGCTGGAGTACCGCGGCGAGGCGATCCGCTCGCTGTCGATGGAGGCGCGGATGACCATCTGCAACATGTCCATCGAGGCCGGCGCACGCGCCGGGATGATCGCCCCGGACGAGACGACGTTCGAGTACCTGCAGGGCCGCCCGCACGCGCCCGAGGGTGCCGACTGGGACGCCGCCGTCGCCTACTGGAGCACGCTGAGGAGCGACGACGACGCCGTCTTCGACGCCGAGGTCGTGCTCGACGCCGACGACCTCGAGCCGTTCGTCACCTGGGGGACCAACCCCGGCCAGGGGCTCCCGCTGTCCGCCACGGTCCCGGTGCCCGACCAGATCGCCGACGCCGGCGACCGCCAGGCCGCCGAGCGCGCCATCGAGTACATGGGCCTGACCCCGGGCATGCCGCTGCGCGACATCGCCGTCGACACCGTCTTCATCGGCTCGTGCACCAACGGGCGCATCGAGGACCTGCGGTCGGTCGCGGAGGTGATCAAGGGCAAGCACCGGGCCGAGTCGCTGCGGGTCCTGGTCGTCCCGGGGTCCGCCCGGGTGCGCCTGCAGGCCGAGGCCGAGGGGCTCGACAAGGTCTTCCTGGACTTCGGCGCCGAGTGGCGCAACGCCGGCTGCTCCATGTGCCTGGGCATGAACCCCGACCAGCTGGCCCCGGGCGAGCGCAGCGCGTCGACCTCCAACCGCAACTTCGAGGGCCGCCAGGGCAAGGGCGGTCGCACGCACCTGGTGTCCCCGCTGGTCGCGGCCGCCACCGCCATCCGCGGCACCCTGTCGTCGGTCGCGGACCTGGGCCCGGACGCCGTCCGCGAGCCCGAGCCCGTCCACGCCTGAGCCCGCACCAGCACCCAGACCCCCAGACCGGAGCGCCCCCATGGAGAAGTTCGCCCAGCACACCGGGGTCGGCGTGCCGCTGCGACGCAGCAACGTCGACACCGACCAGATCATCCCGGCCGTCTACCTCAAGCGGGTCACCCGGACCGGCTTCGAGGACGCGCTGTTCGCCGCCTGGCGCGGGGACCCCGGGTTCGTCCTCAACCAGCCCGCCTACGCGACCGGCTCGGTCCTGGTCGCCGGCCCCGACTTCGGCACCGGCTCGTCCCGCGAGCACGCCGTGTGGGCGCTGAAGGACTACGGCTTCCGCGTCGTGCTGTCCCCCCGTTTCGCCGACATCTTCCGCGGCAACTCCGGCAAGCAGGGCCTGCTGGCCGCCGTCGTCGCCCCGGAGGACATCGAGCTCATCTGGAAGGTGCTGGAGACCCGCCCCGGCACCGAGATCACGGTGGACCTGGTCTCGCGGACGGTCGTGTGCGACGACGTCGTCGTGCCGTTCCAGGTGGACGACTACACCCGGTGGCGCCTCATGGAGGGCCTGGACGACATCGGCCTGACCCTCAACCACGAGGCCGAGATCGTCGAGTTCGAGGCGTCGCGCGAGCCGTGGCGGCCCAGGACCCTGCCCGCCAAGCACCTGCCGCCGGTCGAGATCGAGGCCGCCCGTCCCGTGCCGGTGTCGATCGGCTCGCCGACCGGCCAGGGCACCGTCCCGCTGGCCTGACCCCCCACCACTCCCACCGCCCGATCCCACCGCCGAGTGCGACGTCGTGGACCCCTCCGCGCAGCGGAAGGGGCCACGACGTCGCACTCGGCGGGGTGGTGGCCTGTGAAGATCTCGGGGTGTGACGCGGCACGCGCGGCGCGTGGCTAGGTGGCAGGGGCAGGCGTAGGCGACCATGGGTTCCATGACTGACCTGCTCTACGTGAACGGCGGCAACCCCCTCGGTGGAGAGATCACCGTGCGTGGGGCGAAGAACTTCGTCTCCAAGGCGATGGTGGCCTCCCTGCTGGGCGAGACGCCGAGCGTGCTGCGCAACGTCCCGCAGATCCGCGACGTCGCGGTGGTCACCGGGCTGCTCGAGCTGCACGGCGTCGACGTCGCGGTCGACGACGGCGCCGGGACCCTGCACCTGGACCCCAGCGAGGTCGAGTCCGCGCACGTCGCCGACATCGACGCGCACGCCGGCTCCAGCCGCATCCCGATCCTGTTCTGCGGGCCGCTGCTGCACCGACTGGGTGAGGCGTTCATCCCCGACCTCGGTGGCTGCCGCATCGGGGACCGCCCGATCAACTACCACCTCGACATCCTTCGCCAGTTCGGCGCCGTGGTGGACAAGCGCGAGCAGGGCATCCACATCCGCGCCCCGCACGGTCTGCACGGCACCAAGATCGCGCTGCCGTACCCGAGCGTCGGCGCCACGGAGCAGCTGCTGCTGACCGCGGTGCGCGCCGAGGGCCTGACCGAGCTCGCGAACGCGGCGATCGAGCCCGAGATCATGGACCTCATCAACGTCCTGCAGAAGATGGGCGCGATCATCTCGGTCGACACCGACCGGGTGATCCGGATCGAGGGCGTCCCGCGCCTGCGCGGCTACCACCACACCGCGCTCTCGGATCGCATCGAGGCCGCGTCCTGGGCGTCGGCCGCGCTGGCCACCCGCGGCGACATCTACGTCCGCGGCGCGACGCAGCCGGAGATGACGACGTTCCTCAACACCTTCCGCAAGGTCGGCGGGGAGTTCGAGGTGGACGACGACGGCATCCGCTTCCTGCACCCCGGCGGCGACCTGAAGTCCATCGTGCTCGAGACGGACGTCCACCCCGGGTTCATGACGGACTGGCAGCAGCCGCTGGTCGTCGCGCTGACCCAGGCCACGGGCCTGTCCATCGTGCACGAGACGGTCTACGAGAACCGCTTCGGGTTCACCGACGCGCTGGTGGGCATGGGCGCGAACATCCAGGTCTACAAGGAGTGCCTGGGTGGGCGCCCGTGCCGGTTCGGCCAGCGCAACTTCCTGCACTCCGCCGTCATCTCCGGCCCGACGCCGCTCGAGGCCGCGGAGATCGAGGTCCCCGACCTGCGGGGCGGGTTCAGCCACCTCATCGCCGCGCTGACGGCCAAGGGCACCTCGACGGTCCGTGGCATCGGGCTCATCGACCGCGGCTACGAGCACTTCACCGACAAGCTCACCGCGCTGGGCGCGGAGTTCAGCCGGGACTGAGGACGTCCGCGGCGTCCGGCGCGCGCAGGCTGCCCGACCGCCTGCGCGCCGGGCGCGCCCGGTAGCATCGTCGCTCGTGCCTGCCCCCCGACGCTCCTCTCGCGCGTACCGCACCGTCGCCCGTGTGATCCGACCGCTGCTGTTCGCGATGACCCGGCCGGACTGGCACGGCGCCGAGCACCTGCCCACCGACCGCGGGTTCCTCGCCGCGGCCAACCACATGACCAACGTCGACCCGCTGACGTTCGCGCACTACCTGTACGACAACGGCGTCGCCCCCCGCATCCTGGCCAAGTCGTCGCTGTTCGGCGTCCCCGTGCTCGGCCCGGTGCTGCGCGCCACCGGCCAGATCCCGGTCTTCCGCAACACCGCGCAGGCCGGCGACTCGCTCAAGGCCGCGGTCGAGGCGATCGACGCCGGCGAGTGCGTGGCCGTCTTCCCCGAGGGGACCCTCACCCGCGACCCCGACCTGTGGCCGATGGTCGGCAAGACCGGCGTGGCCCGGCTCGCGCTGACCACCCGGGCCCCGGTGATCCCGATCGCGCAGTGGGGCCCCCAGGACCTGCTCGGTCAGTACGCGAAGGTGCTCAAGCCGTTCCCCCGCAAGCGGGTCACCGTCGTCGCCGGCCCACCGGTCGACCTGGACGACCTCTACGGCCGCCCGCTGGACGCCGCGACCCTGCGCGAGGCGACCGAGCGCGTCATGGCCGCGATCACCGTGCTGCTGGAGGGCATCCGGGGCGGGCACGCGCCGGAGGTCCGCTTCGACGCCCGACGCCGCCCGTCCGGCACCGCGGGCACGGAGTCACCCGGCACCGATCTGCCCGCCGTCGGGGAGGAGCCCGCGTGACGGGGCTGCGCGCCGCCGTCCTGGGGACCGGGTCGTGGGGGACCACCTTCGCCGCCGTGCTGGCCGACGCCGGCTGCGACGTCGCCCTGTGGGGGCGCCGGGACGACGTCTGCCACGACATCACGGTCGAGCACCGCAACGAGGAGTACCTGCCGGGCATCGAGCTGCCCGCGGGGCTGCGGGCGTCCACCGACGCGGAGGAGGTCCTCGACGCCGCGGACCTGGTCGTCGTGGCGATCCCCTCGCAGAGCGCGCGGGCGACCCTCGAGCCGCTGGCCGACCACGTCCCGGCCGGGGCGATCGCCGTCTCGCTGATGAAGGGCGTCGAGCTGACGTCCGACCGGCGGATGAGCCAGGTCGTCGCCGAGGCGCTCGGCGTGGCGTACGACCGGGTCGCCGTGGTCTCCGGGCCGAACCTGGCCCGGGAGATCGCCGAGCGGCAGCCGACCGCCACCGTGGTCGCCGCCGTGGAGGAGGGAACCGCCCAGCTGGTCGCGGGGGCGTGCGCGACCGGGTACTTCCGGCCGTACACGAACACCGACGTCGTCGGCGTGGAGCTGTGCGGCGCCGCGAAGAACGTCATCGCGCTCGCGGTCGGCATCGCCCAGGGGCGCGGCCTCGGCTACAACACCATGGCCACCGTCATCACCCGCGGACTGGTGGAGATCACCCGGCTCGGGCTCGCCCTGGGCGCCGACGCCGAGACGTTCCCCGGCCTGGCCGGCATGGGCGACCTCATGGCGACCTGCGCGTCCCCCTTGTCGCGCAACCACACGCTCGGGTCCCACCTCGGTCAGGGACTGACGCTGGAGCAGGCGATCGCGGTCACCGGCGGCACCGCCGAGGGCGTGAAGTCGTCGAGGTCCATCCTCGAGCTCGCCACGTCGGTCGGGGTCGAGATGCCGATCGCCGAGGCGGTGGTCGCCGTCCTGCACGAGGGACTGCCGGTCGACGAGCTCGCGCCGCGCCTGCTCGGCCGTCCGCACCGGGCGGAGGGGCTCTAGGCCGCATCGGCCGGCCGGCGCGGGACGGTCAGGGCAGGCGGGACGGGCGGCGCCACTCGGCCACGCCGGCGCGGTCCGGGTCGAGGGGCACCGGGCTCAGCAGGACGGCCGGCCCACGGCGCAGGACGCCGTCGGACAGGGGCCGACACCTCAGCCCGCCCCGCCCGCGCATCGCCGCGTGCGCGCCGGGGGCCAGCACGCGGTCCATCCACGCGCACGGGTTCGCCGGCCGCCCGGCCCGGAACCGCACCGACGTCTCGCCGGTCCGCAGCTCGAACTCCTCGCCGAGCAGGGGCGCCAGGTGCGCGCCGCGCAGGACGACGTTGCGCCGGGTCAGCAGCGGGTCGAACGGTCCGGCGCCCAGCTCGGCGGCGATCGCCTCCAGGCCCTCCACCGCGAACAGCGTGACCGCGGCGTCCATGTGCGCCGCCTTGCCGAAGAACCGGTCCCCGACGATGCCCTTGCCGGCGACGACCTGCGCGAGGTCCGCGTCGGTGGTCGGGACGTCCGCCGCGCCGTCCCGGGCCCGGCCGAAGTAGGCGTGCGCGGGGGAGACCAGGAGGTGCAGCACCTCGACGTCGTACCGGTGCATCGAGGGCATGGGCGGGAGTCTCCCACCCGGGGAGCGGCGGCTAGCTCTCCGCGTCCCGTGCGGGGGCCCAGGACGGGAGCTGCTGCAGCGCCCAGGTGTTGCCGTCGGGGTCGGCGAAGTGCACGAACCGGCCCCACGGCTGCTCGTCCACCTCGCTCACCTCGACCCCCCGGCCGAGCATCTCTGCGCGGGCGGCGTCGGCGTCGTCGACCACGGCCTGCAGTCCCCGCTGCGACCCCGGCGCCATGGCGCCGGAGAAGGAGTCCAGCATGATCGAGCACGCCGAGCCGGGCGGGGTCACCTGGATGAACCGCACCGTCTCGTCCACCCGGACGTCGTGGTCCAGGACGAACCCGGCCCGGTCGACGTAGAAGGCGATCGCCCGGTCGGCGTCCGACACGGGCACCATGACCAGCTCCAGACGCACGTCCATCGAGGGCTCCCGTCGGTGTCGAGGCCGCCCACGCTAGCCCCGGCCGCCTCCGCGCAGGAAGGGCGTCGCGCCGCCGTGCCGGGCGCCGAGCAGGCCAGGTGCGCCAGCCCGGTGGGACGCTGGCGACCCGAGGTCATGCGATCCACCGGAGGTCCGCCCATGAGGTCCGTCGTCGTCACCGGGGCGTCCACCGGCATCGGCCGCGAGCTGGTCGCGGGGCTCGTCCGGTCGCGCGCCCGTGTGTGGGCGACCGTGCGCCGGACTGAGGACGCCGAGAGCCTGCGGGCCGAGCACGGTGACGCCGTCGAGCCGGTGCTCATGGACGTCACCGACGAGGCGTCGGTGCGGGCGGCCGGGGAACGTGTGGGCGCAGCCGGTCCGCTCGACGCCCTGGTCAACAACGCGGGTGTGGCGCTGCCTGGGCCGCTGGAGCACCTCCCGCTGGACGTGCTGCGCCGCCAGCTGGAGGTCAACCTCGTCGGTCAGCTCGCCGTGACCCAGGCGATGCTGCCCGCCCTGCGGGCCGGCCGTGAGCGAGGACGGGACGTGCGGATCGTCATGATCGGCTCGATCGGCGGCCGGATCGCCGGGCCCATGCTCGGGCCGTACCACGCCGCCAAGTTCGGGCTGGTCGGGCTCACCGGGTCCCTGCGCGCGGAGCTCGCGCCGTGGGGGATCCGCGTCCTGCTCGTCGAGCCGGGGGTCATCGCGACGCCGATCTGGGGGCGGGGCGCCGCGGACGGTCGCGCCATGGCCGCCGGGATGTCGCCGCAGGCGCAGGCGCACTACGGGGCGCGGATGGACGCCGCCGTCGCCGGCGCGGCACGCAGCGCGGCGACCGGGCTGCCTGCCGACCGAGCCGCCGCGGCCGTCCTGCGCGCCCTGACCGAGCGTCACCCGCGGCCGCGGCGCGTCGTGGGGCGCGACGCCCTCGTGGTCGCCGCCGTGGTGCGGCTCCTGCCGGACCGGGCGGTCTACCGCCTGGCCGCGCACCAGGCGGGCCGGCGGCGTCCGGCTCCGTCGTGAGGGAGCGGACGTCGTCGCCGGACCTCGTCGGGACCTGCGGCCGGCGAGTCGGACCTCGTCGACGTGCGGCCGGCGAGGAGGGCCGCTGCCGGCGCCGCGGTGCTTGACTACGGCCGTGGACACGACAGCGGCGGCGTCGCCGGCGTGGGAGGACTCCCGCCGGGCGTTCGCGGAGGCGGCGCAGTGGTTCGTCGGGACGGTCGCGCTGGTGGCCGACCGGTGGGGCGAGCCGGGCCTGGGGGAGTGGGACGTGCGGGCCCTCGTCGGGCACACCAGCCGCTCGCTGCTCACCGTCGAGTCGTACCTGGCCCGACCGGCGGAGCGCGTCGAGGTCGCCTCCGCGCCGCACTACTACCGCGCCACCCGGGCGATCTCGTCCGGGCCGGAGGTGGCGCAGCGAGGCCGTGACGCGGGCGTCGCGCTGGGTGAGGACCCCGCCGGCGCCGTGGCCGCGATCGCCGCCCGCGTCGTGCCGCTCGTCGACGGGTCCGACCCGGCTGCGCTGCTCACCACGGTCGCCGGCGGCATGCGCCTCGCCGACTACCTGCCCACGCGCACGTTCGAGCTCGTCGTCCACACCACCGACCTGGCCGCGGCGCTGTCCGTGCCCGCCGCGGTCCCGCCGGTCGCGGCGACGCAGGCGCTGCACCTCGTGGCCGCGCTGGCCGTGGAGGACGGCCACGCCGCGCCGCTGCTGCTCGCGGTGACCGGTCGCGCGCCCCTGCCGCCCGGGTTCTCGGTGCTCTGAGGGGCGGCGGTGGCGCCGGCGAGGGGCACGGCGCGGACGGCGCACGGAATCGTCAGCCGGCGTCGACGAGCGCCAGGTCCTGCGGCGCCCAGCTCTTGCGCCAGGCCGTCGACGCGGGGGTCAGGGCCGTCCCGCAGTGCGTGCAGCGGTCGGGGCTCTGCGTGGTGCGACCGCAGTCGCGGTGCACGATGCCCATCGTGAGGTCCGGGTCCCGGTGCGGTCGGTGCGCCTCACCCCAGAGCGCCAGCGCGTTGAGGATCGGCAGGGTCTGGGCGCCGGCGTCGGTGAGCACGTACTCCTCGCGGGTCCGGGCGCCGTCGCGGTAGGGCGACCGGCGGAGCAGCCCGTGGTCCACGAGCGCCCGCAGGCGCGAGGCGAGGACGTTGTCGGCGGCGCCGAGGGACGCGCGGAAGTCCTCGAACCGGCGCGCACCCGACAGCGCCTGCCGGAGCACCAGCAGCGCCCAGGGGTCGCCGAGGACGTCCAACGAGCGCGCGATCGGGCAGGGCTCTCCCGACCAGTCCGACCTGAGAGGCACGTCTTCTCCCTGCTCGCTCCATGCTTGCTTGAAGCAAGCCTAGGTGGTTAGTGTCCCGCGTCAAGCGTCCGGCACGAGGCGGCACGCGCGGACCGGAGCCGGAGGACCGATGAGCACCACCGCCACCCCACGACGCGTGGTCCGCCGCGGCGCCCTGCACCCCGCCGTGCTGGTCGCCGCGGTGACCTTCGTCGCGCTGGTCGGCGCGGCCGCGTTCCGCGCCGGGCCCAGCGTCCTGATGGTGCCGCTGGAGGAGGAGTTCGGGTGGTCCCGCGGCGTCCTGTCGGCGGCGGTCGGGCTCAACCTCGTGCTGTTCGGGCTCACGGCGCCGTTCGCCGCGGCCCTCATGGAGCGCTTCGGGATCCGCCGGGTGGTCGCCTCCGCGCTCGTCCTCGTCGCGGCGGGCAGCGGCCTGACCGTGTTCGTGACGGCGTCGTGGCAGCTCGTGGCCCTGTGGGGCGTCCTGGTCGGCGTCGGCACGGGGTCGATGGCGCTGGTGCTGGCGGCGACGGTCGCGTCCCGGTGGTTCGTCCAGCGCCGCGGGCTGGTCATGGGTCTGCTGACGGCGGGCAGCACCATGGGCCAGCTCGTCTTCCTGCCGGTCGTCGCGCTCGTCGCCGAGGCGTGGGGCTGGCGGGCCGCGTCGCTCGTCATCGCGGGTGCCAGCCTCGCCGTCGTCCCGCTCGTCGTGCGCTACCTCCACGACCACCCCCGCGACCGCGGCGTCCAGCCGTACGGCGCCGCCGAGCCGCTCGACCTGCTGGACCCGGTGCCGGCCGGGCGCCCGGGCTCCGGCGCCGCCCGCCGTGCGGTCACCGCGCTGCGCTCGGCCGCACGACGGCGCACCTTCTGGGCCCTGGCCGGCGGCTTCGCCATCTGCGGTGCCACGACGAACGGGCTGGTCGGCACCCACTTCATCCCGGCGGCGCACGACCACGGGATGGGCGAGACGACCGCCGCCGGTCTGCTGGCGGTCGTCGGCGTCTTCGACCTGGTCGGGACGCTGGGCTCGGGCTACCTCACCGACCGCGTCAACCCCCGCCTGCTGCTCGGGGTGTACTACGCGTTCCGCGGCGTCGGCCTGCTGCTCCTGCCGTCGCTGCTGTCCGACGCCGTGCACCCCAGCATGCTGGCGTTCGTCATCGTCTACGGGCTCGACTGGGTGGCCACCGTCCCGCCGACCGTGGCGCTGTGCCGGGAGTCGTTCGGGGACGACGCCACCATCGTCTTCGGCTGGGTCTTCGCCGCGCACCAGGTGGGTGCCGCCGTGGCCGCCGTCGCCGCGGGGGCGATCCGGGACCAGACCGGCACGTACACGATCGCGTGGCTCGGCGCCGCCGGGATGTGCGCCGTGGCGGCCCTCGTCTCGGTCCGGATCGGGGCCACCGCAGCGCGGACGGTCTAGGCGCTGGTGCTGCGCCGCACCATCTCGGCGATCCAGGTCGGCGCGAACGGGGACGTGCAGCCCGGCGGGGTCGGGTAGTCCTTCAGGACCTCCAGGCGCTCGCCGATGTCGACGGCCCGGGCGCGGTGGTCGGGGTGGTCGATCCCGATCTGCGCCAGGCAGTGGTTCATGGCCCACTGCAGCCGGTCCGGGGCGTCCTTCAGCTGCGTCTCGACGACGTCGAGCAGCCCCGCGAGGTCCAGCCCGTCGGGGCTCTTGGCCACCCGGTCGGTGGTCAGCGCCCAACCGGCGCCGGCGACCACCGGATCGGGATCGGTGGACCAGGCCACGCGCAGCTCCTCGGCGTGCGGGCTCTTCCTCACCACGTACCCCACGAGCCAGTCGTGCACCTTCGGCGCGCCGGCCTCGCGGACCATGGCGTCCAGCTCGGACCGCGAGAAGGCCTTCGGGCGGCAGACGAGGACCGCGAGCAGCCGCGCCGCGGTGTCCTGCGTCGCCCACAGCGCGATCGCGAGCTCGTGCTGGGTCCGCAGCCGCTTCGCCAGCGCCCGGAGCCGGCCGAGGTTCACGCCGTGGTCGTCACCGTGACGCTCGTTCACCGCACGTGCCCTCGGGTCCTCGAGCGAGGCGAGCTCGGCCCTCACCTCGGCCAGCAGGTCGGCCACCGACGCGGTGGTCGCCGTCGTCCCCGGTTCAGACACCGCTGGGCACCGTGCTGTCCAGCGCGGCGCACAGGTCCGCCCACAGGTCCTCGACGTCCTCGACGCCCACCGACAGCCGCAGCAGGTCCTCCGGGACGGTCTCGGACTCCGTGGCGAACCGGCGGCGCCGCTCCAGCGTCGACTCCACCCCGCCCAGGCTGGTGGCCGGCACCCACAGGCGCAGCGCGTCGACGACCGCGTCGGCCACGCCTGCGCCGCCCGCGGGGCGCAGGCCGATGATCGAGCCGTAGCCGGTCATCAGCGTCGACGCGCGCTCGTGGCCCGGGTCGTCGGGCAGGCTCGGGTGGCGCACCTCCAGCACGGCCGGGTGCTCGGCCAGGCGCCGGGCGAGCTCGGCGGCGTTCGCCTGCGACCGCTCCACCCGCAGGTGCAGGGTGCGCAGGCCCCGCAGCGCGAGCCAGACCTCCCACGGGCCGGCGATCGCGCCGTGCAGCGTCCGGTACGCCAGGAAGCGGGCGTGCAGGGCGGCGTCGTCGACGACGACGGCCCCGAGGACCACGTCGCTGTGGCCCGCGAGGTACTTGGTGACCGAGTGCACGACGACGTCCGCCCCGAGGCCCAGGGGGCGCTGCCCGAGCGGGGTCGCGAAGGTGTTGTCCACGGCGACCGGGACGCCCACGGAGTGGGCCGCCTCGACGAGCGCCGGCAGGTCGGCGACCTCGAGCATCGGGTTGGTCGGGGACTCCAGCCACAGCAGCGAGGTCGGCGCCGCGCGGACGGCGGCCACCACGGCATCGGTGTCGGCGATGTCGACCTTGACGACCTCGACGCCGGCACGCGTGGCCAGGTCGGCCGCGAACCCGAGCGTCACCTGGTAGGCGTGCCGCGGGACGACGAGGCGCCCGGCGGCCGGGACCAGCGACATCACGGCCGCGATGGCCGCCATGCCGGAGGAGAACACCAGCGCCGGCTGGGCGGCGCCCTCGAGGTCGGCGAGCGCCCGCTCGAATGGCACCCACGTCTCGGTGCCGGAGCGGGCGTAGAGCAGCTCCCCGGGCGGCGGGGTGCCGGTGGAGACGTACGTGGACGACAGCACCACAGGCGGGTTCACGGGTCCGCCGGGCGTGCGCGACGGACGTCCGGAGGCCACGGCGACCGTGGCCGGGGCGAGCCCGGTCAGGTGCCGGTCGGCGGCGTCGGGCGCGCCGGCGGACGCCGTCGGGGCGGGCGTGCCGGTGACGGTCGGTGCACCGGGGTCGGGTGCACCGGGGTCGGGTGCGCCGCGGTCGGGTGCGCCGCGGTCGGGTGCACCGGCGGGCTCGACGGCGCCGACGGCCTGGTCCACGGGGGACGTCTGGGGATCCACGCCGTCAGGGTAGTGCGGGGCCGGGGCCGCCCTCGCGCCACCCTCGCGCCGTGGCGGGCCGGACGCCCCCCGGCCGGTAGGGTCGGGCGCGATGGAGACCTCGCCCGCGCCCGTGCCGCCCCTCGACCCGGATCAGCCGCGGGACCGTCCGCGGGTCATGCTGCTGTTCGGCGGCCGCTCCGGCGAGCACGCCATCAGCTGCTCGACCGCCGGCGGGGTGCTGCGGGCGATCGACCGGACGAAGTACGACGTCGTCCCGGTCGGCATCACCCGGTCCGGACGCTGGGTGCTGGTCGACGACGACCCGGACGCGTGGTCCATCACGGACGGCCACCTGCCCGAGGTGCTGGACGGTCCGGCGCAGGTGCTGCTGCCGCAGTCGGCAGGCGACCGTGACCTGCAGGTGCTCAGCAACGGAGCCCCACCGGCCCTGCTCGGGTCCGTCGACGTCGTCTTCCCCCTGCTGCACGGGCCGTTCGGCGAGGACGGCACGATCCAGGGGATGCTCGAGCTCGTCGACCTGCGCTACGTCGGTGCGGGTGTGCTCGCGTCGGCCGTCGGCATGGACAAGCACGTGATGAAGATGGTGCTCGCCGGGCACGGGCTGCCGATCGCGCCCTTCACCGTGATCCGTCCCGGGGAGTTCGACCGGGACCCGCAGGTGTGGACCGAGACCGTCGCGGCCCTCGGGCTCCCGGTGTTCGTCAAGCCGGCGCGGGCCGGGTCGAGCCTGGGCATCACCAAGGTCGAGAACCTCGCCGACCTGCCGGCTGCGATCGCCGCGGCGCAGCAGCACGACCCGAAGGTCGTCGTCGAGGCCGGCATCCGCGGCCGGGAGATCGAGTGCGCGGTGCTCGGCGGACGTCCGGGTCAGCCCGCGCGGGCCTCGCAGCCCGGCGAGATCGTCGTGACCGACACCCGGCACGGGTTCTACGACTTCGAGGCCAAGTACCTCGACGAGGCGGGCGTGCAGCTGACGTGCCCGGCGGACCTGCCGGCCGACGTGCTGGAGGAGGTGCGGGCGATCGCCGTCCGGACCTTCGACGCCGTGGGCTGCGAGGGGCTCGCCCGCGTCGACGTCTTCGTCACGCCCGACGACGGCGTGGTCGTCAATGAGATCAACACCATGCCGGGCTTCACGCCGTTCTCCATGTACCCCCGGATGTGGCAGGCCTCGGGGCTGTCCTACCCCGACCTGATCGACGAGCTGGTCGAGCTCGCGCTCGGCCGCCCCACCGGCCTGCGCTGAGCCGGCTCGCCGCCGGCTCCCCGCGTCCGGCTCGCGGCCGGCCGGCCACCGGCCGGCTACGGGCTCGGCTGCGGGCGGGCTACAGGCACTGCCGGACCTGCTCGGTGTGCGCGATCGCGCGGCCGAGGTCGACGAGGAACGACGTCGACCGCTCGGACGTGACGGACGTCGGCACGGTCACCTCCACCGCGGGCAGCCGCCCGTAGGTGGTGAAGGTCCACGGCGTGCCGGCCGCCTCGTCGCCGGGGACGGTCACCCAGTCCACGCTCGTGCCGGACTCGTCGGTGGCGGTCACGCACTGGTCGGTGGTGGGAGGCAGCGGCTCGACGCCGCAGCGGAGCACGATGGCGTCCCGCGCGTCGCCGTCGGTCCACGCGGCGGTCGCCTGGCTCGTCGTCTCGGTCCGCCGGGCGACCCCGAGCTCGTCCGGCAGGGCCAGGACGACCTGCGCGCACACCGGGTCGCCGGCGAACGGTGCGGCGCCCACGCTCACCGCAGACGAGCAGCCCGCGAGCAGCGTCAGGCCGACCCCGACCCCGACCGACGCCGGGGTCGTCCACCGGCGCGCGGACGGGCGCGCGCGGACGGAGGCGCTCGCGGGGGGCATGACGCCACGGTACCCGCGGCACGTGCGGCGGATCCGGCGGCGAGCCGCACGGCGACCGCGGGCGCGGGCGCACGGTGGTGGGACCGCGGTGGGACCACGGGGCGGGACCGCGGTGGGACCAGCGGTGCGGCCCGGCGGGGACGGCGGTGGGTACCGTGTCGGCCGTGACCCCCGAGCCGCCCGCGCGGTCCCCGCTGACCGTGTCCGACGTCTCCGAGGACGACCTGCTCGCCCTGATCTTCCCGCTGCTGCCCGCCGGCGCGGACACCGTGCTCGGCCCCGGCGACGACGCCGCGATCGTCCGGGCCCCGGACGGCCGGGTGGTGGTGTCCACCGACGTGCTGGTCGAGGACCGCCACTTCCGGCGCGACTGGTCCAGCGGGGAGGACGTCGGCTGGCGCGCCGCCGTGCAGAACCTCGCCGACATCGCGGCGATGGGCGCGCGGCCGACGTCGGTCGTGGTCACCCTCGTGGCGCCGGGCGACCTGCCGGTGGAGTGGGTGACCGGGTTCGCGCGCGGGCTCGCGGCGGCCTGCGGTCCGGCCGGAGTCGGCGTCGTGGGGGGCGACCTGTCCGGCGGGGACCGGGTGGTGGTGACCGTCGCGGTCCACGGCGACCTCGGCGGGCGGGCGCCGGTGCTGCGGTCCGGTGCCCGGGCGGGCGACGTCGTCGCGCACGCCGGGGTCCGCGGCCGTTCCGCGGCAGGGCTGGCGCTGCTCCTCGCGGGACACGCCGACGCCGCCCCGGAGCTGGTCCGCGCCTACCTGCGCCCCGACCCGCCGCTCGCCGCCGGACCGGCCGCCGCGCTCGCCGGGGCCACCGCGATGCTGGACGTGTCCGACGGGCTGCTGCGCGACGCCGGCCGCATCGCCCGCGCCAGCGGCGTCGTGCTCGACCTCGACGCGGTCGCGACCGCGCTCCCGGACGACCTGGCGGCCGTGGGGGCGGCTGCCGCACTGCTCGGGGCGAGCGCGGCGGAGTGGGTGCTGACCGGTGGCGAGGACCACGGCCTGCTGGCGACGTTCCCCGCCGGAGCGGACCTGCCCGCACCGTTCCGGCGCATCGGCCGGGCGCGGACCGTCGGGCCCGACGCGAGGGGCGGGGTGCTGGTCGACGGCGAGCCGCCTGCGGTCGGCACGACCGGCTGGGACCACTTCGCGCGCTGAGCCAGCCGCCCGCCCGGGGCGGCAGCCGGACGGCTCAGCCTCGGCGCAGGCGGACCTCGAGCAGGGGTGCGCCGCCGAACTCCTCCATGCGCTCGGACCCGTCCGGGGTGAACCCGTGCCGGCGGTAGAAGTGCCGTGCGCGCTCGTTGGCGGCCAGCACCCACAGCGACACGGGGGTCCCGCTGCGCACGGCGTTCAGCACGGTGCGCATGAGGTCGCGGGCCACGCCCTTGCCCCACATCGTGGGGTCGAGGTACATGGAGTAGATCTCCTCCTGCTCCCGCGACGCGTCCTCGTCGCGGGCCGGGCCCACGCTGGCGAACCCGAGGATGCGACCGCCGTCGTCGGCCACCCAGGTCCGGACGCCGTCACGCTCGGCGTTGCGCAGGTCCGTGGCCCAGCGCTCGGTGCGGTCGGCCGGGTCGAGTGCTCTCAGGTAGTCCGCGGGGACGATGCCCTCGTAGGCCTGCTGCCACGACGCGATGTGCACACGTGCGATCGAGGCCGCGTCGTCGACGCGGGCGGTCCTGATGGCGACCTCGGCTTCTTCACCCATGGGCCACACCATGCCATCGACGGCTCGGGCATGCAGCCATCTGCCCGACAGGCGGCGGGTCGCCGGACCGATGTCACCGGGGCGTCACCCGGGGGACGGCTCCGGGTCGCCCACCGGCCCTCCCGCGTTCGCCGGGACGCGACGCGGCGGGCGCCGGCGCCGGCCGACGGGACGGCGCCCCGGACACGGCAGAGCCCGCCGGAGCGGTGCTCCGGCGGGCTCTGGGACGTTCTCGGGCGGCAGGCTCAGACGTGCCGGACGACCTTGCCGGCCTTCAGGCACGAGGTGCACACGTTCAGGCGCTTCGGAGCACCGGCCACCAGTGCGCGGACGCGCTGGATGTTCGGGTTCCAGCGGCGCTTCGTGCGGATGTGCGAGTGCGAGATGCTGTGCCCGAAGCTGGGGCCCTTGCCACAGACGTCGCAGTTGGCAGCCACGGTCTCTCCTGATCGTCGTGCACGCGCGACAGCGCGTAGGTAAATGGTCGGGGTTGCGGTGCGCGCCCTTGCCGGAGCGCTCCACATCTGCCCGGGCGCGGCCCGGGCAACCTGCACAGACTAGCCGATGACCGGCGCGGTCCCCAACCCGCGCCCGGTGGGGCAGGGTGTGATCTGCGCCGGGTCCCCGGCGGTCCCCTCCGCGCCGCGGCGCGTCGACCCCCAGGAGAGCACACGGTGGACGCAGGCACGGTGCGCGCCTGGGCCACCGCCGCCGCCCGTGCCCTCGCCGGGGCGCGCGGGTCCATCGACTCCCTCAACGTCTTCCCGGTGGCGGACGGCGACACCGGCACCAACCTCGCGCTGACCGTGGCCGAGGGGGCGGAGCACGCCGCCGACGCCGCCCCGGACGCGGCGGCGACCGAGGTGGCGGCGGCGTTCGCCCGCGGTGCGCTGCGCGGCGCCCGGGGCAACTCAGGGGTCATCGTCAGCCAGTACCTGCACGGCTTCGCCGCCGGCCTGGCCGCGGGTGGTCGGCCGTCCGGCCCCGCGACCGCGGGCGCATCGACGGACGCGACCGGGGGCGGGTCGACGGACGCGACCGGGGGCGGGTCGACGGGTGCGACCGCCGGCGGCCAAGGCCTGGTCGTCGCCGGCGCGCTGGACGAGGCGCAGCGTGCGGCGCGCGCCGCCGTCGCGCGGCCGGTCGAGGGGACCATCCTCACCGCGGCCACCGCCGCGTCGGCCGCCGCCACCCGGGTGGCTCGCGAGGGCGGGGACGCCGTCGCCACCGCGGCCGCTGCCGCGAGCGCGGCGCGCGAGGCGCTCGCGCGCAGCACGCAGGCGCTGGACGTCCTGCGCGCCGCCGGCGTGGTCGACGCCGGTGCGTCGGGGCTCGTGGTCATGCTCGAGGCGCTCGCGGCGGTCGTCCGCAACGCCGAGGTCCGCACGAGCGAGATCGCCGCGGTGGTCGCCCGTGCCGGGGCCGGGGCCGGAGCTGGGGCCGCGGCCGGTGTCGCGAGCGCGAGCGGGTCCCCGACCACGGTCGGCGGTGGGCCGCAGGCCCCCGGGCACCCGGAGGCCGCGGGGGACGGCGAGCTCGAGGTGATGTTCGTCGTCGAGCCGAGGGAGGCCGCCGAGGCCGGCCAGGCGCGGGACGACCTGGCGCCGGCGCTCAGCGCGCGCATGCAGGCGCTGGGGGGATCGGTCGCCGTCGTCGGCGGGAGCGACGGCTGGCACGTCCACGTGCACACGGACCGTCCGGCGGACGCGATCCGCGCCGGGGCGGACGTCGGCGTGCTGAGCCAGGTCGTCGTCGGCCGGCTGACGTCCCCGGACGCGGACGGCCGGGACCTGGGCGTCGTGGCCGCGACCGGGGCGACCGGGCTGGTGGCGGACCTCGCCCGTGCCGGCGCGCTCGTCCTCGTCCTGACCGGCGCGCCGGTCCGGGCGCGGGACGTCCTGCGGGTCGTCGTGGACACCGGCGCGCGGCACGTCGTCGTGCTGCCCGGGTCGCCGGCGGCCGCCGCGGCGGCGCGCGCCGCGACCGGGCTCGCCGACGTGTCGGTCGACGTCCTGGACGCCGACGACGACGTCCGCGTCGTCGTCGCGGTCACCGCGGGTGCCGGCACGGACGTCGACCGTGTGGGAGCGATGCGGGACGCCCTCGCCGCCGTCCGGACGACCACCGTCGAGGTCCCGGACACCGCCGCCGTGCTCGGCGCCGCCCGAGCCCTCCTCGACGACCACGGCGGCGAGCTGGTCACGGTGGTGGCCGGCGCGGACCTGGGTGCGCTCGCCCCGCTGCGTGCGGACCTGGTGCGTGCGCTGGGGGAGTCGCACCCGGACGTCGAGGTGGTCGTCCTCGCCGGCGGGCAGCCGGCGCCGGCGGCAGCGGTGGCGGTCGAGTGAGCCCGCACGCAGCAGTGGCGCGCGTGACGGACCACGCCGTGCACCGTGCCGTGGACCGAGCAGTGGACCGCGCGGTGGACCGAGCCGCGTCGGTGTGGGCGGCGCGTCGTACCGTGCGCAGGGCAGACCTGCGGTCCGGTGCGACGCCCGGCCCGGGGACCCGAGGTCGGGCGAGCACGGGGAGGGACCGGTGACCAGCGAGCTGGGTGAGGTGGTGGCCGCGCCCGCGGACCGGCTGTCCGAGCCCCTGACCCGGCTGCTCGGGCCGCGCACCGCGACCGCGCTGGCCAAGCTCGGGCTGCACACCGCCCACGACCTGCTGCGCCACTACCCGCGCCGGTACTCCGAGCCGGGGACGCTGACCGACCTGTCCTCCCTGGTGGTCGGCGAGCACGTGACCGTGATGGCCGAGGTCCGGCAGGCCACCGTCCGGTCGATGCGGTCCCGCGGCGGCGCCATGCTGCAGGCCGTGGTGACCGACGGCCGCCACTCGCTGCACCTGACGTTCTTCGCCAAGGGCGCCGGGGCGCTGCGCAGCCACGAGCACAAGCTCCGCGCCGGCCGGGTCGGCCTGTTCACCGGGGTGGTGGGGGAGTACCGCGGCGACCGGCAGCTCACCCATCCCGACTACCGGATCATCGGCGTGGACGTGGAGGACGAGGACGAGGCGCTCGCCGAGGCGAGCCGGCCCATCCCGATCTACCCGGCCGGGGCGGCGATCCCGTCCTGGCGGATCGCGACCAGCGTCCGGACGGTGCTGGACCCGTTGACGCCCGCGGACGTCCCGGACCCGGTGCCGGACGAGCTGCGCACCCGTCGTGGCCTGGTGACGCTGCTCGGCGCGCTGACCGACGTCCACGCGCCGCACGACGACGCGCAGTGGCGGCAAGGTCTGAAGCGGCTGAAGTACGAGGAGGCCTTCGTCCTGCAGGCCGAGCTGGCCCGCCGCCGCGCCCGGGCCGCCGCCCAGCACGCCACCGCCCGACCGCCGCGCGCCGGGGGGCTGCTCGACGACTTCGACGCGCGGCTGCCGTTCACGCTCACCGCCGGTCAGCGGGCGGTCGGGGCCGAGATCGGGGCCGAGCTCGCGCAGCCCCGACCGATGCAGCGGCTCCTGCAGGGGGAGGTCGGCTCGGGCAAGACCGTCGTCGCGCTGCGGGCGATGCTGCAGGTGGTGGACGCAGGCGGCCAGGCGGCCCTGCTCGCGCCCACCGAGGTGCTCGCGGCCCAGCACGCCCGCACGCTGCGGGCGCTGCTCGGCCCGCTCGCCGAGGCGGGCTTCCTCGGCGGCGCCGACCAGGGGACCCGGGTCGCGCTCCTGACCGGGTCGCAGGCCACCGCCGCCCGCCGGGAGAACCTGGCGGACGCGGCCGGCGGCCGGGCCGGGATCGTCGTGGGCACGCACGCCCTGCTCAGCGAGACGGTGCAGTTCGCCGACCTCGGCCTGGTCGTCGTGGACGAGCAGCACCGCTTCGGCGTCGAGCAGCGGGACCTGCTGCGCGCCAAGGGCAGCACGACCCCGCACCTGCTCGTGATGACCGCGACCCCCATCCCGCGCACGGTGGCCATGACGGTGTTCGGCGACCTAGAGACGTCGTCGCTGACCGAGGTGCCGGCCGGCCGCAGCGGCGTGACCACGCACGTGGTGCCCGCCGACAACGCGGCGTGGACACGACGCACCTGGCAGCGCGTGAAGGAGGAGGTCGACGCCGGACGACGCGCCTACGTGGTGTGCCCGCGCATCGAGGCAGGCGAGGCGCCCGACGGCACCACGGGTCGGGCGCGGGCGGACGACGACGGCGCGGACCTCGTGCTGGACGTGGAGCAGGATGCGGGTCCGGGTGGCGGCCCCCAGCCGCCGCTGCGGGCCGTCGTCGAGGTGGCCGACATGCTCCGCGGCCTGCCGGTGCTGGCCGGCGTGGGCGTCGGCGTCCTGCACGGGCGGATGCCCCCGGAGGACAAGGAGCGCGCCATGGCGGACTTCGCCTCCGGCCGGGTGCCGGTCCTGGTCTCCACCACCGTCATCGAGGTGGGCGTCGACGTGCCGGAGGCCACCGTCATGGTGGTCCTGGACGCCGACCGGTTCGGGCTCTCGCAGCTGCACCAGCTGCGCGGCCGGGTCGGGCGGGGCACGGAGCCCGGACTGTGCCTGCTGGTGTCCGGTGCGTCCCCGGGCACGCCCGCCGGCACGCGGCTGCAGACGCTCGCCGAGACGACCGACGGCTTCGCGCTCGCGGCCGTCGACCTCGAGCTGCGGCGCGAGGGCGACGTGCTGGGCGCCGCCCAGTCCGGCGCGGCGAGCTCCCTGCGCCTGCTGCGCGTGGCCCGTGACGCCGACGTGATCGAGCGGGCCCGTGCCGACGCGCGCGAGCTCGTGGACCAGGACCCCACCCTCGACGCGTGGCCCGCCCTCGGCGCCGCCATCGACCGGCAGCTCGCCGGTGAGCGCGAGGAGTTCCTCGAGCGGACCTGACCCGCAGCGTGCATCGTGGTCGCGGGCACGGTGACAGAGGGCACAGTGACAGAGCATGCACAGTGACAGAGCAGGCACCGTGACAGAGCGGGCACGACGACCCAGCGGGCCCCGTGGGGCGGCGCTCCCCGTGAGGCCGCACGACGCCGACGGCGCCGAGGAGGAGCCATGACGCACGCCGAGGATCGCCCGGGACACGTGGTCCTGCTGGGCGACTCGATCTTCGACAACGGCGTCTACGTGCCCGGCGGCCCGGACGTGGTGACGCACCTGCGCGGGGAGCTGCCGGCGGGCTGGGCGGCGACCCTGCTCGCCGTCGACGGCGACGTCACGGCCGGGATCCCCCGGCAGCTCGCGTCCCTGCCGGCCGACGCGACGCACCTCGTGGTGAGCGTCGGCGGCAACGACGCCCTCGGGCACGCACACCTGCTGGGGGCCCCGGTGCGGTCGGTCGCCGAGGGCATCGCGCTGCTGGGCCGGGCGCAGTCCGCGTTCGAGCGGGACTACGCGGCCATGCTGGACGGCGTCCTGGCGACCGGGCTCCCGACGGCGGTGTGCACCGTCTACGACACCAACCCGTCGGCACCCGAGCACGCGGTGATCCGCAGCGCGCTCGCGCTGTTCAACGACGCCATCACCCGGACCGCGTTCGCCCGCGCGGTCCCCGTGGTCGACCTGCGGCTGGTCTGCACGCAGGCCGCGGACTACGCCAACCCGATCGAGCCGTCGGTGGTGGGCGGCGCCCGGATCGCCCGCGCCGTCGCCGCGGCCGTGCTGGTGCACCGCGACGCCCGACGCTCGACCGTCACCGCGTAGCCGCGAGAGCGCGTGGCCGCGTGGCCGCGTGGCCGCGTGGTCGCGTCGCCAGCGGGCCCTTGGCCTGACCCGGCCGACCGGCCTACCGTCGGGTGTCCACCGCTCGCCGAGCCGGGGTGCCCACGATGAAGAAGCTCGTCGCACTGCTCGTCGCCGCCACCCTGGCCCTGGTCGCCGCCGTGCCGTCCGCGGCTGCGACGGCCCGCGAGGCGGCTGTCGCGTCGCTCGCGACGCCGGCCGGCACGTCGGCCGGCACGGCGGCCGCCACGGCGACGCCCGTCCCCGCACCGCCCAGCCGCGCCTCGGTGATCGCGGCGGCGCGGTCCGCCGTCGACCACTTCTACATTGCCGGCGGGGGAGCCACGTCGAACGCCGGCTGGCGGTGGACGCCGTACTTCATGGCGGTCGAGACCCTGCACCGGCAGACCGGTGACCCGAAGTACCGCCAGTGGCTGCAGTCCTGGGGGGACCGCAACCGCTGGACCCCCGACGCCCCGGTGAGCCCGACGTCCAACCCGGACAGCCGGGCCGCGATCCAGGTCTGGCAGGACTCCGTCGCCTCCGGCGTGACCGCCGACCTCGCGCCGTCGGACCGGTTCATGGCCGCCGACCGGGCGCTGCCCGCGTCGCAGTACTGGTGGGTCGACTCCATGTTCATGGGCCTGCCGCTGTGGCCCCGGTGGGCGGCCCGCACCGGGGACCCGGCCTACCGAGCCAGGTCGGCGGAGTTCTACGCCTTCCTCAAGCGGGACGGCACGACGGTCTGGCGTCCGGGCTGCACCGCCTCGGGGCTGTTCGACGCCACCGAGGACCTGTGGTGGCGCGACTGCAAGTTCGTCGCGCAGCGGGACGCGCTCGGCCACAAGGTCTTCTGGGCCCGCGGCAACGGCTGGGTCATCGCCGCGATGGCGCGCACGCTCATGGCGCTGCCCTCCGGTGACCCGCAGGCGGCCGAGTACCGGTCGATGCTGCAGCGGATGGCGGCACGGCTGGCCCGGCTCCAGGGCGCCGACGGCATGTGGCGGTCCAGCCTGCTGAGCCCCTCCCTCTACCCCGCGCCGGAGACGAGCGCCACGGCGCTGTTCACCTACGCCATGGCGTACGGCATCCGCACCGGCGTGCTGGACGCGGGGACCTACCTGCCCGTGGTGCTCAACGCCTGGAAGGGGCTGACCACCACGTCGCTGAAGAGCACCGGGTTCGTCTCCCACTGCCAGGGCGTGGGCGACGCGCCCGCGGCGCCGAGCCTGACGACGTCGATCGCCTACTGCGTGGGCGCCTTCGGGCTGGCCGCCTCGGAGGTCGCCCAGCTCGAAGGCTACCTCGCCGCCGACACGTTCAGCCGCACCGTGAGCGGGGGACTGGGCACCGCCGACGTCGGCGGACCGTGGACCACCACCGCGGTCGCCGCCGACCTCGCCGTCGACGGCCGCACCGGGACCCTGCGGACCCCCGCCGCGACGACACGCTCGGCGGTCCTGGCGGGCGTCCAGGCGCGGGACACCGACGTGCGGGCGACGGTGGGCTTCCTCCGCCCGACGCGCGGCAGCGTCCACGTCGCCCTGCTCGGGCGGCGGGTCGGGACGGCGGAGTACGCGGGCCGCGCCGTCGTCGACCCGGCCGGCGCGGTCCAGGTGCAGGCGCTGCGCTCGGGGACCACGCTGCGTGCGCTGACCCTCCCCGGGCTGACCTACGCGTCCGGGGACCGGCTCGTGGTGCGGGTCCAGGTGACCGGTGCGTCGCCCACCACCGTCCGGGTCCGGGTCTGGAAGGCGGGCGCACCGGAGCCCACGACGTGGCAGGTCACGTCCACCGACTCCACCGCCGGGCTGCAGACGGCCGGGTCGGTCGGGATCACGACGTACCTCGGCAGCGGGGCGCTGCCGGCCTCGGTGGTGGTGACGGTCGACGACGTCGTGGTGCGGCGCGCGGGCTGACCGGCCCTGGTTAGGGTGACCGCCGTGCCGACCGACGTGCCGACCGACGTGCCGACCGACGTGCCGACCGACGGGCTGACCGACGTGCCGACCGGCCGGCTGGGCGACCGGCCGACCGACCCCGTCGTCCGGGCCGACTCCCTGCTCGTCGGCTACGGCGGGGAGCCCGTGTGCGCCCCCGTCACGTTCGACCTGCCCGCCGGGACCGCGCTCGCGCTCGTCGGGCCCAACGGGTCGGGCAAGTCGACGGTGCTCCGCGCCGTGCTCGGCCTGCTCACCCCCGCCGACGGCGTCCTGCACGTCCTGGGACGGGAGGTGGACGAGCGCGAGCACCTCTTCCGGGCCGAGGTCGCCGGCGTCCTGGACGACGACGCGTACTTCCCGGCGCTCACGGTGGCCGAGCACCTCGTCCTGACCGCACGCGGGCACGGCGTGCCGGACGCGGAGGGCGTGGTCGACGAGCTGCTCGAGGACTTCGGCCTGGCCGGCCACGCCGACGTCCTGCCGGTGACGCTGTCCTCGGGGCAGCGCCGCCGGCTGCTGCTCGCGGCCGGGTTCGCCCGACCTCGCCGGCTGCTGGTGCTCGACGAGCCGGAGCAGCGCCTGGACCAGCGGATGCGGTCCGCCCTGGCCGCGCGGCTGCGGGCCGAGACCGCCGCGGGGGGAGCGGTCCTGCTGGCGACCCACGACCCCGCGCTGCTGGCCGCCGTGGCGGACGCCGCGGTGCTCGTCGGGGAGGACGAGTCGCCCGTGCTCGACGTCCCCGAGGCGGTGCGCGCGATCCGCGCCGAGCCGCCCCGGTGACCCTCACCGCGACCCCGGTGCCGACCGGCCGGCAGGTGCGCCGGTACACCGCCGCCCGCGCCCGCCGCCGCGGCGGGGCGTCCATCGGCTCCCTGCTCGTCGACGTCTACACGGTGCTGATCACCACGGCCGTCGGCGTCGGGCTCGCGATCGGCCTGGTGGACGGGGTCCGCGAGGTGCTGCCGCCGGACACCGGCGGCCGTGCGGCAGGACCCGAGGTGAGCCTGCCGACGCTCGGTGCGCTGGTCGTCCTGGCACTCGTCGGGACCGTGGTGT
Organism: Cellulomonas aerilata; assembly: GCF_007991755.1. Taxonomy (GTDB): domain Bacteria; phylum Actinomycetota; class Actinomycetes; order Actinomycetales; family Cellulomonadaceae; genus Pengzhenrongella; species Pengzhenrongella aerilata. The sequence goes on from NZ_BJYY01000022.1 coordinate 122,269, forward strand.
CCCTGGCTGGCCGGCTCGGCCCGGTCGGCGTCGGGGGTGCGGAGGCCACGTGGTGGCTCACGCTGCCCGTCGGGCGCCGCGCGCTGCTGCGACCCGCTGCCGTCCGGCTGCCGCTGGCCGCCGGGGCGGTCGGGGCGGTGGTCCTCCCGGTGCTGGACCTCGCCGTGCACGAGGCCGGCCGGCCGGCGCCGGAGCGGGTGCTCGCGGTCGCCGCCGCCGGGGCGCTGGGGGCCGCCGCCCTGGTGCTCGCCGCCGGCGTCGGGCAGACGTTCGGCGCCTCGCGCCGTCGGATCGCAGCCGCCGGGGACGTGCTCGTGGCGCTGGCGCCCGCCTTGGCGGTCGGCGCGGCGGTCACCGGGGTGAGCCTGCCGCCCGCACCCACGCCCGACGCCGGCGTCCTGGCCGGACTGGGCGTCGTCGTGGTCGCCGCGTCGGTCGCGCTCGACCGGCGGCTGGACCGGATCCCGGCCCGCGCCCTGCGCGAGAGCGGCTCCGTCGCCGGGCAGGCGGTCGGTGCGGTCGTCTCCCTGGACTCCCGCGAGCTCGGCCGCGCGCTCGGCGAGGGCATCCCGGCACGCCGGCGGCGGCGCAGCGCCCGGCTGCGTCCGGTCCGGTCCGCGGCCGCCGCGCTCGTCACCGCGGACGCGCTGCTGCTCCTGCGGTCCGGACGGCACCTCGCCCAGCTGGCCGGGGCGGCGTGCGTGCCCGCGGCCGTGCTCTCCGTCCCGCACCTGCGCACACCGGTCGTCGTGCTGCCCGCGCTGCTCGCCGCGGGCTACGTGGCCACGCTGGCGACCGCGGAGGGCGCCCGCCGGGCCGAGATGGCGCCCGTCGTCGACCGCCTGCTGCCCATCGGCGCGCGACGCGTGCGGTGGCTGCGCATGGTCGTCCCCGGGGTCGCGATCGCCCTGTGGTCCGTGCCCGCGTTCACGCCGCTCGTGCTGCTCGGCGCCCAGGTCCCGGAGTGGGTCGTGCTCGGGCTGCTCGCGGCGCCGGTGTGGGCCGGTGCCGCGGTCCGGGCGGCGTACCGGCCGGCCCCCGACTGGGGCGGTCCGCTCGTCTCCACCCCCGCCGGGGCGCTGCCCATCGGGGCCGCGAGCGTGCTGTCCCGGGGGCCGGACGTCGTCGTGCTCGGCCTGGTGCCGGTCCTCGTGGCTGTCGCGCTGGGGACCGTGGTGCCGGGCGTCCTGGTCGCCCAGGCGCTGGTGTCCGCGCTGGTCGCCGCCGTGTGCGCCCACGTCCCCGACGCCGCGTAGGTTGACGCCGTGACGAGGGTCGTGGCCGGGACGGCCGGTGGGCGCACCCTGCGCGTGCCGCCCAGGGGGACCCGCCCCACCAGCGACCGGGTCCGCGAGGCCCTGTTCTCCCGCCTGGAGCACCTCGGCGCCGTCGACGGCGCGCGGGTGCTGGACCTGTACGCCGGTTCCGGTGCGCTGGGCATCGAGGCCGCCAGCCGCGGCGCCACCGCGGTGACGCTCGTCGACTCCGCGCGTGCCGCGACCGACGTGTGCCGCCGCAACGTCGCCGACCTGGGACTGAGCGGCATCGACGTGGTCACCCAGCGCGCCGAGCGGTACGTGCGGTCCGCGCCGCCCGCGCCGTGGGACCTCGTCCTCGTCGACCCGCCCTACGACCTCACCGACGACGACCTCGCCGCCGTGCTCTCGCCGCTCGCGGCAGCCCTCGCCGGCCACGCCGTGGTCGTCGTCGAGCGCTCCTCGCGCAGCCCGGAGCCGGCGTGGCCCGCGGGGCTGGAGCGCACCGACCGGCGCGCCTACGGCGAGACCGTCGTGTGGTTCGCGTCGCCCGTCGGCCTCGACCAGCAGCGCTGACATACCCTCGTCCCCGTGACCATCGCCGTCTGCCCCGGGTCGTTCGACCCTCTCACCCTCGGGCACCTGGACGTGGTCCGGCGGGCGCGCGCCCTGTTCGACGAGGTCGTCGTCGGCGTCGCCCGGAACTCGTCGAAGACCGCGCTGCTCAGCCTCGAGCGGCGGGTCGAGCTCGCCCGCGCCGCGGTCGCGGGCACCGACGGCGTCCGGGTCGAGCCCGTCCACGGACTGCTCAGCGAGTTCTGCCGAGAGGTCGGCGCCGTGGCGGTCGTCAAGGGCCTGCGCGGCGGGGCCGACGTCGACCACGAGGTGCCGATGGCGCTGATGAACCGGCACCTGACCGGCGTCGAGACCGTGTTCGTGCTCGGGGACCCGCGGCTGGCGCACGTCGCGTCGTCGCTGGTCAAGGACGTGGCCCGGCACGGTGGGCGGGTCGGCGACCTGGTACCGGCCGGGGTGGAGGACGCCGTACGTGACGCGCTGGGCGTGGGCCCGGCCCAGGGAGGAGAGGCGCGATGAGCGTGAGCGACCACGGACCGGACCGGACGCAGCCGGAGGGCCTGACCGGCATCCTGGACGCCCTCGCGGACGCGATCGGCCAGGCCCGCTCCATGCCGATGTCCTCGTCGGTGCTCGTCAACCGGGCCGAGCTGCTCGACCTCGTCGACCAGGCCCGCGACGTCCTGCCCACCCAGCTGACCCGCGCCGACGAGGTGCTCGCGGCCGCGGACGCCGCCCGCGTGGCCGCGCAGGCGGAGGCCGACGCGATCATCGCCGGCGCCCGCGCTCGCGCCGCCGAGCTGGTCGAGGAGCACGAGCTGACCCGCGCCGCCCAGGCACGCGCCGAGCAGATCGTCGCCGACGCGCAGGACGTCGCCGACGGCCTGCGCCGGGACGCGGACGACTACTGCGACCGGCGCCTGGCGGACTTCGAGATCGACCTGACCCGGCTCATGACCCAGGTGCAGGCCGGACGGGCGAAGCTCGCCACGCGGCTGGGGACCGACGACGACGAGGACTGACGCCCGGGCCTGGCGCCGCTCCGGCGACACCCGCGCAGCGGTGTGACGTGCGCCCGGGCGTTTGGGCGGCGCCGCGGCCATGACGTAGCATCGTCCGTTGGTCCCGCCGGTCTGGCGGATCCCCCACCCGATCAGACTGGAATCCTTCCGTGGACACGCCCCACCGGCTCGACCCGCGCTCCGCGCTCGTGCTGGACACGCACGAGCTCGGTCGGCGTCCGGGATCGATGCGGCGTGTGCAGCGCACGGTGGCGGCGCCCGAGCACCTCGGCACCGAGGTGATCGGCATCCCCACCGGCACCGACCTGGAGCTGGACCTCCGGCTCGAGGCCGTCATGGAGGGCGTGCTCGTCACCGGCCACGTCCGCGGGCGTGCGGTCGGGGAGTGCGTGCGGTGCCTGGAGGAGGTCGTCGAGGACCTCGACGTCCCCTTCCAGGAGCTGTACGCGTATGCCGAGCGGGTGAAGGCTGCCGGCGAGGCCGGGCTCGACGAGGACGAGGACGAGGTCCGCGAGCTGGACGGCGACCTCATCGACATCGAGCCCGCGCTCCGCGACACCGTGGTGCCGGCGCTGCCGTTCCAGCCGCTCGACACGCCGGACTGCCCGGGGCTCTGCTCCGAGTGCGGGTTCCGGCTGGCGGACGACCCAGACCATTCGCATGAGATCCTTGACCCGCGCTGGGCCGAGCTGAACCGGCTCCAGGGCATGTTCGACGAGACGAAAGAGAGCTAGCCGTGGCTGTTCCGAAGCGCAAGATGTCGCGCAGCAACACCCGTGCGCGACGGTCGCAGTGGAAGACCACTGCCACGACGCTCACCACCTGCCCGCAGTGCAAGAGCAACGTGATGCCGCACACCGCGTGCCCGAACTGCGGTGCCTACAAGGGCCGCACGTACGCCGAGGCCGTGCGCACCGAGCACGCGAGCTGACCATCGCGATCGCTGACGTGCGGAACGCCGCGACGTCGGCCGACCGGCTCACCGAGAAGCTCGGGGTCCACCTGGACCCCGAGCTTCTCGTGCTCGCGCTGACCCACCGGTCCTTCGCGCACGAGGCCGGCGGCATCCCGACGAACGAGCGCCTGGAGTTCCTCGGCGACTCCGTGCTCGGGCTGGTCGTCACCGAGGCGCTGTACCGCCGCCACCCGTCGCTGAGCGAGGGCGAGCTGGCCAAGATGCGCGCCGCGACCGTGTCGCAGCGCGCCCTGGCCGCGACCGCGCGGGAGCTCGGGCTCGGTGGCTACGTGCTGCTGGGCAAGGGCGAGCTCGCCAGCGGGGGCGCCGACAAGGACTCGATCCTGTCCGACACGCTCGAGGCCCTCTTCGGTGCCGTGTACCTGTCCCACGGCCTGGAGGACGCCCGCGCGCTGGTGGAGCGGCTCGTCGGTCCGACGCTGGCCGCGGCCGCCGACCTCGGCGCGGGGCTGGACTGGAAGACGTCCCTGCAGGAGGTCGCCGCGGCCCAGGGTCTCGGCGCCCCGGAGTACGCCGTCGAGGGCGCCGGCCCCGACCACGCGCGCACGTTCACCGCCCGCGTGCTGCTCGACGACGTGGTGCGGGGCGAGGGCGTCGGCCCGTCCAAGAAGGTGGCCGAGCAGCTCGCTGCGGCCGCCGCGTACCGCGTGCTGCAGCCGGCCTCCACCGCCTGAGCCGGTGCCCGAGCTGCCCGAGGTCGAGACCGTCCGCGACGGTCTGGCCCGCCACGTCCTGGGCCGGACCGTCACCGACGTCCAGGTGCTGCGCGACTACAGCGTGCGCCGGACGCCCGGCGGTCCGGACCGCTTCGTCGCCGACCTCACCGGGCGGCGCCTGGACGCGGCCGTGCGCCGCGGCAAGTACCTGTGGCTCCTCCTCGACCCCGTCGCCGGCGGTGAGCCCGACGTCGCGCTGACCGCGCACCTGGGCATGAGCGGGCAGCTGCTGGTCCGCACCGCGCAGGAGACACCCGTCCTGTCGCCGCACCTGCGGGTGCGCCTGAGCCTGGACGACGGCGCCCACCTCGACTTCGTCGACCAGCGCACCTTCGGCCACCTCGCGATGGCCGACCTCGTCCTCACGCCCGACGGGCAGCCGGGCGGGCAGGGCTCGCCGGCCCCGATGGTCCCCGGCCCGAGCGCGCACATCGCCCGGGACCTGCTCGACCCCGCGCTGGACGCCGACGCCGTCGTCGCCGCGGTGCGCCGTCGCCGCACGGGCGTCAAGCGGGCGCTCCTCGACCAGACCCTGGTGTCCGGCGTCGGCAACATCTACGCCGACGAGGCCCTGTGGCGCGCCCGCCTGCACTACGCGCGCCCGACCGACACGCTGCGCAGGGCGGAGGTGGAGCGTGTCCTGGCCGGTGCGGCCGAGGTGATGGAGGAGGCTCTGGTCGCCGGCGGGACGAGCTTCGACGCCCTGTACGTCAACGTGAACGGCGCCTCGGGGTACTTCGACCGCTCGCTCGCGGTCTACGGCCAGGCCGGACGGCCGTGCCCGCGGTGCGGTACGGCGGTCCGGCGGGACGACTTCATGAACCGGTCCGCGTTCACCTGCCCGGTGTGCCAGCGCCGACCCCGCAACGGGCGCTGGTAGGCGGGCGGCGGCCCCCGGCCGAGCGTGTCGTGGGTCACCCCGCCGATGGCCCTGTGCGATACTGGGCGCGGTCCGGGAGTCCACAGCTCCCGCAGGACCACGACCGTGCTCGCCGCATCCGCGGCCGCCGCGCGCCGCCGCCCTCCGGGGTGATCGGCTGGCGCCGGCGTCGCCGCGCTTGTGGCGCCGCGACCGACGACTTCCGTCGCCGTGCTCACCGCACGAGCGACGACCGACCGCCCGAAGGCGACGTGACCTGTGGCACGACGCCGACGGGCACACAGGAGTACCCCACGTGACGTCCGAGAACACACCCACCGACGCAGCGCCCACCGCAGCAGTCCCCACCGCCGACGCCCCGCCGGCCGTCGACGCCGTCGCGTCGAAGCCCGCCCGCCGACGCGCGACCCGCAGGACCGCCGCCCCGGCGCCCGTCGAGACCCCGGCCGGTGCCGAGAGCGCACCGGCTGCCGTCGAGGCCCCGCCCGTCGACACCACGCCTGCCGACACCACGCCTGCCGCCACCACGCCTGCCGCCACCACGGCCGCGTCCGAGGACGTCGCCCCGGCGCCCGAGCCCTCCGTGGCCCCGCCGGCACGAGCCACCCGCAGCCGCCGCGCGACGTCCGCCGGGCGGTCCACGGGCACTCCGCCCGCTGCCGCCACGGAGCCGTCGGCCACCACCGCGCCCGCCGCCGTGGCCGAGCCCGCCGCAGCGGCCGAGCCCGCCCCGGCCGCCGAGCCTGCCGCAGCAACCGAGCCGGCGACCGAGCCCAAGGCGCCCGCCAAGCGCACCCGCCGCGCGACCTCCAAGGCCGCCGCCCCGACCGAGCAGCCCGCGGCCGACGCCGTCCCGGCCGCACCCGTCGCCGCGGAGCCCGGGACCACCGGCGTCCCCGATGCGGCGGCCACCGAGTCCACCAGCGAGTCCGTCACCGAGGCGACCGCCACCGGTGCCCGCCTCGACGTGCTCGCCGAGCTCGCCCCCGTCGCACGCGCCGCGTCGACCCGTCGGCGCTCGCGCCGCACCGCCGAGCCGGCCGCCCCGTCCGGCGACGAGCCGGAGACGACAGCCCTCACCGAGCCCGTCGCGTCCGAGGTGACCGCCCCCGCGGTGACCTCGGCGGTGACCGTCGATGGCCCCGAGACGTCCACCGACGAGGACGCCGAGGAGACGACCGAGGTGACCGGTGGCGTGACCGCCGACGCCTCCGCCGCCCCGCAGGAGCCGACCCCCGCCCCGCGGCTCGCGTCGTCCGCGGTGCTGTTCCAGCCGCCGAAGCCGGTCACCACCCGTGCCGGGCGCCGCCGGGTGGTCGCCCAGGCCGGACCCCCGCAGTTCATCGTCCCCGAGACGATCACCCCCGACGCCCCGCGCGGCGGGGAGGCCTCGGCCGCGCCGCAGGTCACCGTCACCACGAGCGAGGGGCCGTCGGCCCCGATCGCCGCGCCCGTCAGCGCCCCGGCCGCACCGGTCGGCACGGTCGCCGACGAGCCCGCCGCCGGTGAGCCGCGTCGTCGCAGCCGGCGCGCCTCACGGCCGACCGCCGCTCCGGCGCCCGTCGTCCCGGCGCCCGCCGCCGAGGTCACCACGCCGGTCCGCGACGAGCCGACCGCGACCGACACGGACACCGAGGACCAGGCCGTCGACGCGCCGCGCACTGGACGTCGCGGCTCGCGGCGGCGCGGGTCCTCCCGTGCCCTGGACGCCGTCCAGGAGCTCCTCGGAGAGACGCCGACGCGCGACGCCGTCGACGAGGGCGGCGCCGACCTCGAGGCGGACGAGGACGCCATCGAGGACCGTGAGGCGCTGCTCACGGTCGACGGGTCCGCCGTCGACACCGCGGTCGAGCCCGACGAGGACGAGGACGACGACGAGACCACCGACGGCGGGCCGCGGCGACGTCGTCGTCGTGGGGGTCGTGGACGTCGCAGCCGTGCCGGTGGCGACGCGGACGCCTCGCGCACCCCGCTCGCGGACGACGCGGACGAGGACGACGACGAGGACGCCGCCGGCGCCGAGACCGAGGGCGACGAGGAGCCGACCGAAGGTGACGAGGGGACCGGCTCCAGCCGCCGCCGTCGCCGTCGCCGCCGCAGCGGGCGTGGCACCGAGGGCGTCGAGGCCGAGGCCGTCGCACCCGTCGCTGCCCGCGTCCGGGCGCCGCGGGCGCCGTCGGACGAGGTCACCGCGCTGCGCGGGTCGACCCGCCTGGAGGCCAAGCGCCAGCGCCGGCGCGAGGGCCGTGACGCCGGCCGCCGCCGCCAGATCATCACCGAGTCGGAGTTCCTGGCCCGCCGCGAGTCGGTCGACCGGACGATGGTGGTGCGCGAGCTCGACGGTCGCACGCAGATCGCCGTGCTCGAGGACGGCGTCCTGGTGGAGCACTACGTCTCCCGCCAGGCGCAGCTGTCCATGGCCGGCAACGTCTACCTCGGCCGCGTCCAGAACGTGCTGCCGAGCATGGAGGCGGCGTTCGTCGACGTCGGCAAGGGGCGCAACGCCGTGCTGTACGCCGGCGAGGTCAACTGGGACGCGGCCGGGCTCGAGGGCCAGCCGCGACGCATCGAGCAGGCGCTGAAGTCCGGCGACTCCGTGCTCGTGCAGGTCACCAAGGACCCGATCGGGCACAAGGGCGCGCGCCTGACCAGCCAGATCACTCTCGCCGGCCGGTACCTGGTGTACGTGCCCGGCGGCGGCATGACCGGCATCTCCCGCAAGCTCCCCGACAACGAGCGCGCACGCCTGAAGAAGCTGCTGCGCGAGATCGTGCCCGACACCGCCGGCGTCATCGTGCGGACCGCCGCGGAGGGCGCGAGCGAGGACGAGCTGCGCGCCGACATCCAGCGCCTGCAGGACCAGTGGACCGCGATCGAGAAGAAGGCGAAGACCGCGTCGGCGCCCGCCCTGCTGCAGGGCGAGCCGGACATGGCGATCCGGGTCGTGCGCGACATCTTCAACGACGACTTCGGGTCCCTGGTCGTCCAGGGCGACGAGGCGTGGGAGACGATCTCGGGCTACATCGGCGCGCTCGCGCCGGACCTCGCCCAGAAGGTCTCGCGCTGGACCGCCGAGGGTGACGTCTTCTCCGCCCACCGCGTCGACGAGCAGCTCGCCAAGGGCATGGACCGCAAGGTGTGGCTGCCGTCGGGTGGGTCGCTGGTCATCGACCGCACGGAGGCGATGACCGTCGTCGACGTCAACACCGGCAAGTTCACCGGCTCCGGCGGCACGCTGGAGGAGACGGTCACGCGCAACAACCTCGAGGCGGCGGAGGAGATCGTCCGGCAGCTCAGGCTGCGGGACATCGGCGGCATCATCGTCATCGACTTCATCGACATGGTGCTCGAGACGAACCGCGACCTCGTGCTGCGGCGGCTGGTCGAGTGCCTGGGTCGCGACCGCACCAAGCACCAGGTCGCCGAGGTGACGTCCCTGGGTCTCGTGCAGATGACCCGCAAGCGTGTGGGCCAGGGGCTCGTCGAGGCGTTCAGCGAGACCTGCGAGCACTGCAACGGCCGCGGGTTCATCGTGCACACCGACCCCGTCGAGGGATCGAACGGCGCCCCGGCACCCGCCCCGCAGGGGGCCTCGCAGCAGTCGGTGACGACCGGTGACGACAGCAAGCGGGCCTCGTCCCGCCGCAAGCGCGGGACGGGCAAGGAGCAGGGCTCGGCGACGACGACGGCCGTCCCGGCGCTGCCGGTGCTGCCGGAGGCGCGCGAGGCGGTCAAGGCGACGCTGGCGACCATCGCGGCCGCCGCGGCGCACGCCCACGAGCACAACGGGCACGGTCACGCGACGGCGGCTCCCGACGTCGCCGTCCCGGCCACCCCCGCGTCCGGGCCGACGACCCCGGTCGACGGCGGCTCCGGCCTCCAGGGCGGGATCGGCTCCAGCGACGTCGTCGCGGCGGTGAGCGAGGCGCTGGACGCGCTGCGTGAGGCGCACCCCGCCGCGTCGCCGGCGTCGGTGGCCGAGCCCGGTGTCGTAGCGCCTGGCCTCGGCGAGCCGGACCTCGGCGAGCCCGGCCTCACCGAGCCGGACCTGGCGCAGTCGCTGGCCACGGCGGCACACCCCGACGTCGCCCCGGCGGACCTGGAGCCGACCGTCGAGGAGGTCCTGGCCGTCGAGGACGTCGCCGACGAGGTGGTCGCCGACGCCGCGGGCGACCCGCTCGCGGGCCTGCCGGCCGACGAGCTGGGCGCCCAGCCCACCGAGACGCTGGTCCTGGTCCCGGTGGCCGCCGACGTCTTCGACCTCTCCGACGACGAGTCCGACGACGTCGAGGCCGACGACGTCGAGCCGGACGACGCCGGGTCCGTGGACGTGCTGCCGGACGCCGGGCAGCCGCCGGTGGCCGGCGAGCCCGTGGGCGACGAGCCCCTGCAGCCCGAGGAGGAGCAGGTCTCGCCGCCCGACCTGGGCGAGCCGGTCGCGCCCGACCTGGGCGACGTCGTCGAGCCTGACGAGCCCGCGGACGACTGACCTGCGCGACGTCGGCCGACCGCTCGCCGCCCCGTGTCCGGGGGCGGCGAGCGGCGGTCGTCACAGCCCCGGTCATTTGACCCTCGTGGGTGGGTTCCGTACCCTAGAACGTCGGCGCGCATCGCGCGCTGATCCCACGTGCCTGCACCGCCTCGCGGCGAGTCGCCCCGCACGTGACGCAGACGAAGCAGTGACCCGAGCAGAGATGAGCAGCAACGTGGTGTACGCGATTGTGAAGGCTGGCGGCCGCCAGGAGAAGGTCGCCGTCGGCGATGTCGTCGTCGTCGACCGGCTGGCCGAGCAGGCCGGTGCCACGGTGCAGCTCCCTGCGATCCTGCTCGTCGACGGCGAGACGGTGACCACGGACGCCGAGGCGCTCGCGAAGATCACTGTCACGGCGGAGGTCGTCCGGGACGAGAAGGGCCCGAAGATCGCCATCCTGAAGTACAAGAACAAGACCGGCTACAGGGTCCGCAAGGGCCACCGCCAGCAGCTCACCCGCCTGCGGGTCACCGGCATCTCCTGACCTTCCGCGGCCGGTCGACCGACCGGGCACGGGCTCCTGTTCCTCCACGCAGCACGAAAGCAGGTTCGACATGGCACACAAGAAGGGCGCGAGCTCCTCTCGCAACGGCCGCGACTCCAACGCGCAGCGACTGGGCGTGAAGCGCTTCGGTGGCCAGGTCGTCAGCGCCGGCGAGATCATCGTCCGCCAGCGCGGCACCCACTTCCACCCCGGCAACAACGTCGGCCGGGGCGGCGACGACACGCTGTTCGCCCTCACGCCGGGTGCCGTCCAGTTCGGCACGCGCCGTGGCCGCAAGGTGATCGACATCGTCCAGGCGTAGTCGCGACGCACAGCAGTGAGAACGAGGGGCGCACCGGTGTCGGTGCGCCCCTCGTCCTTTTCCGGTGGTCCAGCAGTGTCCCGGCGTGCCCGCCCCACGAGTGGCGGCACCGGCCGGGACCAGCAGTCTTGAGAGGAATGGTGAACCGTGGCGACATTCGTCGACCGGGTGGTGCTGCACGCCACCGGAGGTGACGGCGGGCACGGGTGCGCCTCGATCCGCCGGGAGAAGTTCAAGCCGCTCGCCGGCCCCGACGGCGGCAACGGCGGCAACGGGGGCAGCGTCGTCCTCGAGGTCGACCCCCAGGTCACCACACTGCTGCAGTTCCACCACTCGCCGCACCGGCACGCCCCCTCGGGCACGCAGGGGATGGGTGACTACCGGCAGGGCTCCACGGGCGAGGACCTCGTCCTGCCCGTGCCCGACGGCACGGTCGTGAAGTCGCCGTCCGGCCACGTGCTCGCCGACCTCGTGGGCGCCGGGTCGCGCTACGTCGTCGCCTCCGGCGGGCACGGCGGGCTGGGCAACCACTCGCTCGCCTCCCCGCGCCGCAAGGCGCCGGGCTTCGCGCTGCTCGGGGAGCCGGGGGACACGCAGGACGTCGTCCTGGAGCTCAAGACGATCGCCGACGTCGCGCTCATCGGGTATCCGAGCGCCGGCAAGTCGAGCCTGGTCGCGGCCATGTCCGCGGCCAGGCCCAAGATCGCCGACTACCCGTTCACCACCCTGGTGCCCAACCTCGGCGTCGTGCAGGCCGGTTCCTCCCGGTTCACCGTCGCCGACGTCCCGGGACTGATCCCCGGGGCGAGCGAGGGCAAGGGCCTCGGCCTGGAGTTCCTGCGCCACATCGAGCGGTGCTCCGTCCTGGTGCACGTGCTGGACTGCGCGACCCTGGAGCCGGGCCGCGACCCGCTCAGCGACCTCGACGTGATCGAGCACGAGCTGGCCGAGTACGGCGGCGACGTGGGCATCGAGGGCGGCCGGGTGCCGCTCACCGAGCGCCTGCGCATGGTCGTGCTCAACAAGATCGACGTCCCCGAGGCCCGGGAGCTGGCCGACCTCGTCAAGCCCGACCTCGAGGCGCGGGGCCTGCGCGTCTTCGAGATCTCCGCGGTCAGCCACGAGGGGCTGCGTCCCCTGACCTTCGCCCTCGCCGAGCTGGTCGAGCAGTCGCGGCGCGAGGCGCCCGAGCCCGAGCGCACGCGCGTCGTCCTGCGGCCCAGGGCCGTCGACGACGCCGGGTTCACGGTGACCCGTCGCGAGGAGAGCGGGCACGTGTTCTTCCAGGTCCGCGGCTCCAAGCCCGAGCGCTGGGTGCGCCAGACCCAGTTCTCCAACGACGAGGCGGTCGGGTACCTCGCCGACCGGCTCGCCCGGATCGGCGTCGAGGACGCGCTGTTCAAGGCCGGGGCGGTCGCGGGCGCCGAGGTCGTCATCGGCGACGGGGACGACGCCGTCGTCTTCGACTGGGAGCCGACCCTGCTGACCGGCTCGGAGCTGCTCGGCGGGCCGCGCGGCACCGACCTGCGCCTCGAGGACAGCTCGAGGCCCACCCGCTCGGACAAGCGTCGCGAGTACAAGGACCGGATGGACGCCAAGTCCGAGGCCCGGGCCGAGCTGTGGACGGAGCGCGAGGCGGGCATCTGGACCGACGACGACGCCCGCACCACCGCCCCGGAGGACTCTGGGCGCTGAGCCGGCCCCGCCGTCCCGTCCGGCGGGGACGGCCGGGCCCGTCCGTGCCGTCGGATCGCTGGACCGGCGTCCAGCGGGCGGAACCTCACGCCCCTGCACCTGGCCGGACGGAAGGATGCGCCCTCGTGAGCGCCGCACCGCACGTCACCGACCGCCCCGGGCTGGCGGCGGCGCGCCGCGTCGTCGTCAAGGTCGGGTCGTCGTCCCTGACCGGGGCGGACGGGCGCCTCGACCCGGCCGCGCTGGGCTCCCTCGTCGACGTGCTCGCGGCGCGGGTCGCCGACGGCGGCCAGGTCGTGCTGGTGTCGTCCGGGGCGATCGCGGCGGCGCTCGGGCCGCTGGGCCTGAGCGCCCGGCCACGGGACCTCGCCACCGCCCAGGCTGCCGCCTCGGTCGGGCAGGGGCTGCTGGTCGCCCGGTACACCGAGGCGTTCGGCGCCCACGGGCTGCGGGTGGGCCAGGTCCTGCTCACCGCGGAGGACACCATCCGCCGCGGTCACTACCGCAACGCCCAGCGCGCCCTGACCCGGCTGCTGTCGCTGGGCGTCGTGCCGGTGATCAACGAGAACGACACGGTCGCCACGGACGAGATCCGGTTCGGCGACAACGACCGGCTCGCCGCACTCGTGGCGCACCTCGTCCACGCCGACGCCATGGTGCTGCTCACCGACGTCGACGCGCTCTACGACGGCCCCCCGTCGCGCCCGGGCGCCCGGCGGATCTCCGTGGTCGACGGACCCGCCGACCTCGCCGGGATCGAGGTCACCTCGCGGGGCAGCGCCGTCGGCACCGGCGGCATGGTCACCAAGCTCGACTCCGTGGCGATCGCCACGGCGTCGGGCATCCCGGTCGTGCTCACGTCGGCAGCGCAGGCCGCCGCCGCCCTCGCCGGCGAGGAGGTCGGCACGTGGTTCAGCGCGACCGGGCGCCGGCGGTCCACGCGCCTGCTGTGGCTCGCGTACGCCGCACGCACCCACGGGCGCCTCGTGCTCGACGACGGCGCCGTGCGGGCGGTGCGGGGCGGGCTCGCCTCGCTGCTCCCGGCCGGTGTGGTGCGCGTGGAGGGGGAGTTCGAGGCGGGCGACCCGGTCGACCTCGTCGGGCTGGACGGCCGGACCGTGGCGCGCGGGCTCGTGCAGTACGCGTCCGGCGAGCTCCCCGCCCTGCTGGGCCGCTCCACGTCCGCCCTGCGGGCGGAGCTCGGACCCGGGTACGACCGGGAGATCGTGCACCGCGACGACCTCGTGCTGGTCCGGCTCGCCCGGCGCTGACCGCGGGCCGACGGGCGCCGGCTCGCGACCGCGGGGCGCGTGCCGGGGCCGGCGGTCGTGCCGCACCGCGGCACTACCCTGGGACCATGACCACGCTGACCGACGCGACGACGGCGAGCGCGCCGACCGACTCGCCCACCGACCCCGTGCGTGACGCCGTCCTGGACGTCGCGCGCCGGGCGAAGGTCGCCTCCCGCGCGCTGGCCATGGCCACCCGCGCCCAGAAGGACTCCGCCCTCCTGGCGCTCGCCGACGCCCTCGTCGCGGCCACCGACGAGATCGTGGCCGCCAACGAGGTCGACGTGCGCCGCGGTCGCGAGAACGGCACGTCCGTCGGGCTGCTCGACCGGTTGACGCTCACCCCCGACCGCGTCGAGGCCATCGCCGCGGCGCTCCGCGAGCTCGCCGCCCTGCCGGACCCCGTCGGTGAGGTCGTGCGCGGCTCGACGCTGCCGAACGGCCTGCGGCTGCGACAGGTCCGGGTCCCCATGGGCGTGGTCGGGATGATCTACGAGGCCCGGCCGAACGTCACCGTCGACGCCGCCGGGCTCGCCCTCAAGAGCGGGAACGCGGTGATCCTGCGCGGCGGCTCGGCCGCGGCGACGTCGAACGAGGTCATCGTCGGCGTGCTGTCCCGCGCCCTGGTCGCGCAGGGACTGCCGGCCGACGCGGTCCAGTCCATCGACGCGTACGGGCGTGAGGGCGCCGTCGCGCTCATGCACGCTCGCGGCCTGGTGGACCTGCTCGTCCCGCGCGGCGGGGCCGACCTCATCCAGACCGTCGTGCGGGAGTCGACCGTCCCGGTCGTCGAGACCGGCGTCGGCAACTGCCACGTGTACGTGGACGCCTCCGCCGACCCTGCGATGGCGCTGCCCATCCTGCTCAACTCCAAGACGCAGCGGACCGGCGTGTGCAACGCCGCCGAGACGCTGCTCGTGCACGCCGACGCGGCGCCGGCGTTCCTGCCCCTGGCGCTCGCCGCCCTGGCCGAGGCGGGCGTCGTCGTGCACGGTGACGCCCGCACCGCCGCCCTCGCGCCGGCGGGGGTGGCGGTCGTCCCGGCCACGGACGACGACTGGGCGCGGGAGTACCTGGCGCTGGAGATCGCCGTCGGGGTCGTGGACGACCTCGACGGGGCCCTGGAGCACATCCGCACGTGGACGTCGGGGCACACCGAGGCGATCGTCACGCGCGACCTGACGTCATCGGAGCGCTTCGTCGCCGAGCTCGACTCGGCGGCCATCATGGTCAACGCCTCGACCCGGTTCACCGACGGCGGCCAGTTCGGCCTCGGGGCGGAGATCGGCATCTCGACCCAGAAGCTCCACGCTCGCGGGCCGATGGGGCTGGGGGAGCTCACGACGACCAAGTGGATCGTCCAGGGGGACGGGCAGATCCGCTCCTGACCGCCTCGTGCACCTCGCCACACCGCGCTGAGCGGCGGGCCGGGGAGGTGCCGCCGTGCGACACTTGGCGCTGCGCGCGCGGGTAGCCGCAGCCGCGAGAACACCACCTGGAGGACGACGTGAACGCTGCCCAGATCCTGGCCGAGGAGGCGACGGAGGTCGTGAACCAGCTGCCGGTGGACCCGGTCGTCATCGGGGTCGGCGGCTTCGGCGGGCTCGTGGTGCTCCTGCTCATCGCCTACGCGTTCCGCAGCGTCGGGCAGCGCCACTGACCGTCGGCGGCCGCGGCCCCGCAGCGATGGCACAGCGACGCCCCCGGATCGGCGTGATGGGTGGCACGTTCGACCCGATCCACCACGGGCACCTGGTCGCCGCGAGCGAGGTCGCGGCACGGTACGAGCTGGACGAGGTCGTCTTCGTGCCGACGGGCCAGCCGACCTTCAAGCTCGACCAGCGCGTGACGCACGCGGAGCACCGGTACCTCATGACGGTGATCGCCACCGCGTCGAACCCGCGGTTCACGGTGAGCCGGGTGGACGTGGACCGCGCCGGCGTGACCTACACGGTGGACACCCTGCGCGACCTGACGACGGCGCGGCCGGACGTCGACCTCTACTTCATCACGGGTGCCGACGCCATCGAGCAGATCCTGCGCTGGAAGGACGCCGAGGAGGTGTTCCGGATGGCGCAGTTCGTCGCGGTGACCCGACCGGAGCACCACCTGTCCATCGCCGGTCTGCCCGAGGACCGGGTCAGCGAGCTGCAGGTGCCCGCGCTGGCCATCTCGTCCACCGACATCCGCATCCGCGCCGCGGCCGGGCACCCGGTCTGGTACCTCGTGCCGGACGGCGTGGTCCAGTACATCGCCAAGCACGGTCTGTATCGAGAGCAGGACGATGAGTAACGAACCGGGGGAGCGGCGCCGTCGGCGCGAGGCCGAGCGTGCCCGCGAGCTCGCGGCCGAGCAGGCGGCGGGCGGACCCGAGCAGGCGGCCGACGCCGAGCGTCCGGCCGGCGTCGAGCGGCCGGGTCCGGACGGGTCGACCCACGCGCCGGCCCGACCGGGACCCCGCACGCCGCCGACCCCGGACGGGACGTCGACGCCGTCGGTCACCTCCGCCGTCCCGGTTGTCGCGCCGGCCGGGTCGCGCCCGCTGTCCCGCCGCGAGCTGCGCGAGCTGGAGCGCCGGCGTGCGGCCGAGGCGGGCGAGGAGCTCGCCGTCGACCTGCCGCCGGGGGCCGACCGGTCCGGTCACGGACCGCGGGGTCGCCGGTCGGCCGGGGACGAGCACGACGCTCACGACGAGCACGACGAGCCGCGGGCGCCCCTGGCCGCCCGCCCGGGACTGCTCCCGGCCCAGCGCACCGGCCCGCCCGGGAGCACACCGCCGCGCCCCGCGGGCGCCGAGGAGACGCTGTCGGGTCCGCATCCCGGTTCCGCACGCCCGGGTCCCGGGCGCCCGGGTCCGGCACGCCCCGGGCCCGTCTCGTCCGGGCCGGTGTCGTCCGCCGCGCTGCCGTCGGTGCCGGTCCTGCCCGGTCGTCCCTCGACGTCCGGGACGGACCCCCGTCCCGGCGCGGGCACGCCGGCGACCGGACCCGACGGGAGGCCCACCGGTACCGGCGCGGGCCCGGCGGGCACCGGTCCGAGGGGCACCACGACACCGCGCCCCGGCGCAGGTGCGGGCGGCGTCGGCGCGACGGCACCCACCCGGCCCCCGACCGGTCCCGGGGCGGACCCGGACGCCGCGACGTCGTCCCTCCGCCCCGGCACGGGGATCCTGTCGCCCACGGGCGCCGGGGCGTCGCCGTCCACGGGCGAGGTCGCCGGCCCCGGACCTCGCCCGGACGACCTGGACCGGCGCGACCTCCTGGACGACGACGCCCTGCACGACGACGACACGCACGACGACGCCCCGCACGAGCACCACCGCTACACCACGGTCCACCTGCTGGTGCTCCTGCTGGTGGCGTTCGTCCTGGGCTTCCTGATCTGGTCCCTCATCACCCGCGGGGCGGACGACGGCGCCGCCGCGCTCGCCCCCACCCTGCCCGCCCTGCTGTCGTCGGTCCTGCCGGCGGACCCCCGAGGAGTGCTGTGACTGCCACCGACCGTGCCGTGGAGCTCGCGATCACCGCGGCCCGCGCCGCTTCCGACCTCAAGGCCGACGAGATCATCGCCCTGGACGTGAGCGAGCAGCTCGTCCTCACCGACGTCTTCCTCATCGCGTCCGGGACGAACGAGCGCCAGGTGTCCGCGATCGTGGACGCCGTCGAGGAGGCCCTGCACCGGGAGGGCGTCAAGGCGCTCCGACGCGAGGGCAAGTCCGAGGGCCGCTGGGTGCTCCTCGACTTCGGCGACATCGTCGTGCACGTGCAGCACGCCGAGGACCGCGTGTACTACGCCCTCGAGCGGCTGTGGAAGGACTGCCCGCTCGTCGACCTGCCCGCCGACGCCCGCGGCGGCGCCGGCGAGGCCGGGCGTCCGGAGTGAGCGCCGGCACCGTCGTCCTGTGGCGGCACGGCCGCACCGCGTACAACGCCGCGATGCGGCTGCAGGGCCAGGTCGACATCCCGCTCGACGAGGTGGGTCACCGGCAGGCGGCCACCGCCGCTGCGGCGCTGTCCGCGACGGTCGGCGTCGACGGCATCGTGGTCTCCGACCTCGGGCGCGCGCGGGAGACCGCCGCGCATCTCGCGTCCCGCACCGGCCGCGAGGCCGTCGTGGACCACCGGCTCCGTGAGCGGGCCTTCGGCGAGTGGGAGGGGCTCACCGGCGAGGAGATCTCCGCCGACTGGGCCGAGCAGTTCGACGTGTGGCGGTCCGGCGGGGACCCGCAGGGCGTCGGCGCGGAGACCCGCGCGCAGGTGTCCGAGCGGATGGTCGCGGCGATCGAGGAGCACGCCGCCGCGCTGGAGCCCACGCAGACGCTGGTGGCCGTCTCGCACGGCGCCGCGATCACGCTCGCGCTGACCGGGATGCTCGGCCTCGGCCTGCAGTGGCGCGGGATCGCGGGTCTGACCAACGCGCACTGGGCGGAGCTGCGTCGCAACCCGCCGGGCGTCGAGCCGGGGTGGCGGCTGTTCGGCCACGACCTGGGTCCGTCGACGTCGATCGCCGACTGGAACGCGGGCACGGCGCTCGGTGCGATCGCCGCCCCGGACCGCGGGGCCGGCCGTGAGGTGCCGGCCTGAGGTCGTGCCGGAGGGTGCGTGAGACGCCCCACACCGTGGCGATTGGCCTTGGACCTGCGACGTGACGTAGAGTTCACGTCGCTCGCAAGGGCAGCGGGGCTGTGGCGCAGCTGGTAGCGCACCTGCATGGCATGCAGGGGGTCAGGGGTTCGAATCCCCTCAGCTCCACTCACGACGACAGGCCCCTTCCCGGATCCCGGGAGGGGGCCTTCGTCATGCCATGGCGACAGCCGACATCGGAGGGGGCGCCCTGCCAAGGGGCTGCGCCCTCTGCTGCTCCCGGGCGGGGCCCCAGGGGAGCCGCCCCCTGGGTCGCGGGCACGGTGCCCCAGCGCCCGCGTTCCTCGGTGGCATCCGGCGAACGGGTCGGCAGAGCCGCGTCCCACCGACGCGCCGGACCTCCTGCGGCCGCCGCGCCTGGTCCGGCAAGCGCTGGCCACGCACAGATAGAGCAAAACACTTGACGGGAGCGCGTTAGGAAGGGCAACTTACAAACGTGGCGACGAAGCGCGCTCTGCGGCCGACGAGCAAGGTCCTGCCGGAGGACGGGCGCGCGCACAACCGGGCCATGCTGCTCCAGCACCTGTTCCACACGGGGCCGGCGTCCCGCGCCGAGCTGGCACGGGTGACCGGGCTCACCCGGGTGACCGTGTCGGACCTCGCCGCCTCCCTCATCGCCGACGGTCTGGTGGCCGAGCTCGGGCCCCGCGCCGAGGGTCGCGTCGGGAAGCCGGGAACCCGGCTGAGGCTGCGTACGGACGCCTTCCAGATCGTCGCGATCGACCTGACGGCCGACACCCGGCTGCACGGGGCGGTCCTGGACCTGAGCGGGGACCGGAAGGCACGCAAGGACGTCGCGGTCGAGGGCCTGGACGGTGACGAGGCGCTGGCTGCCGTCCTGGAGTTCGCGCGTGAGCTGGTCGCGCTGGCCGACCGCCCGCTGCTCGGCGTCGGCATCGGCTCGCCCGGTGTCGTCGACGCGCACGGCACGGTGATCCAGGCGCCCAACCGCGGCTGGTACGGCGTCGGCCTCGCGGAGACGCTGTCCCGGGCGCTGTCGCTGCCGGTGCACGTCGCCAACGACGCCAACGCGGCGGTCCTGGGGGAGTTCACCTTCGGGGCGGCGTCCGCGTCGGGTGTCCTGGTGGTCACGGTCGGGCAGGGCGTCGGCGCGGGCATCGTGGTCGACGGCGCGCTGGTGCGCGGCCACGGCGATGCCGCGGGGGAGCTGGGGCACGTCACCGTGGTCGACGAGCGCGACGACGTCGACCACGCCCCGCTGGGCCGGGCGCAGCAGTGCGCGTGCGGTCGTCGCGGGTGCCTGGAGACGGTCCTCTCGGTGCCCGCGCTGCGGCACCGGATCGCCGGACTGGACGCTGCCGAGCGCGACGTCGCGCTGGCTGCGGTGGGCCGGCGTCTCGGGGTCGCGCTCGCACCGGTGGTCAGTGCGCTGAACCTCTCCGAGGTGATCCTCAGCGGACCCCCGGAGCTGCTCGGCGGGCCGTTGCGGGACGCGGCGCTGCGGACGATCCGGGAGCGCACGATCCCCGTCATCGGCACCGGTCTCGACCTGCGGATGACCCGGCTGGAGGAGGACGGGACCCTGCTGGGCGCCGCCGTCCTCGTGCTGTCCGCAGAACTCGGTTTCGGCTGACCCCCTCGGGGCTCTCCGACCGGCACATCGGTAGGTCCACCGCGGCGTCGAGGGCGCTGCCGCACCACGGAAGAGAGAGAACACCCATGAGACTGGCACGCACGACGGCCGTACTGGCGCTCGGGACACTGACCTTGACCGCGTGCAGCGGCGGCAGCCCTGCCGAGTCGCAGGAGGGCACCTCCCAGGCCGGCTCCGACACCGAGATCCGGCTGTGGCTCAACGGCGGGGACACGCCCGACGAGCTGCGGGAGTACCTCGTCGACACCTTCGCGGCGGAGACCGGCGCGACGCTCGCCATCGAGGAGCAGGACTGGAACGGCCTGGTGCCGCGACTGCAGACGGCCCTGACCTCGGCGGAGCAGACGCCGGACGTCGTGGAGATCGGCAACACGCAGGCGCCCACCTTCACCCACGCCGGCGCGTTCGCCGACCTCACCGACCTGTACGACGAGCTCGGCGGCGACGACCTGCTGCCGGGCTTCGTCGAGGCGGGGACGGTGGACGACGCGGTGTACGCCCTGCCGTACTACTCGGGCGCCCGGGCCGTGTTCTACAACAAGGACCTGTTCGCCGCGGCCGGCGTGGAGGTGCCCACGACCCTGGACGAGTTCACCGCGGCCGCCGTCGCCCTCCAGCAGGCGAACCCCCGCGGGGCGGCGAACTTCTCCGGCTTCTGGTTCCCGGGCCAGGACTGGTACAACGCGCTGCCCTGGATCTACGAGAACGGCGGCGAGCTCGCGGTCCAGGAGGGCGACGAATGGGTCGGGGGACTGTCGAGCCCCGAGTCGCAGAAGGCGCTGACGGAGATCCAGCGCCTGTTCACCACCGGGACGAACGCCCCGCGGGACGCCGACTCCAACGAGCCGTGGATCCCGTTCAACAACGGCGAGACCGCGATGTTCTCCGCGCCGACGTGGGCACGGTGGAGCATCGACCTCCCCGAGTGCAACAAGGGCGTGGACCCCGAGGACACGTCCGAGGAGGCCGTCGCGCTGCGGGCCGAGCAGCAGGCGTGCAACGAGGAGAAGACCGGCATCTTCCCGCTGCCGGGTCGGTCCGAGGGAGAGCCGGCCACCGTCTTCGCCGGCGGCTCGAACATCGCCATCCCGTCGATGTCCGGCAACCAGGAGCTCGCGCAGGAGCTGCTGCGGATCATCTTCAGCGACGAGTACCAGACCATGCTGGGCGAGAACGGCCTCATCCCGGGCAACACCCGGCTCGCCGACACCCTGGGGGACGACGTGTACGCCGTCGCCGCCCGGGACGCGGCCCTGGACGCCCGTCTCACCCCGCCGGCCGAGAAGTGGGCCGACGTGGAGGGCGAGCGCATCCTGGAGGACTTCTTCCAGCAGATCGCGAGCGGCGCCGACGTGGAGCAGGCGGCCGCCGCGGCCGACCAGCTCATCGCCGACACGCTCAACTAACAGCACCGGACGCCGACAGCGGGTCCCGTCGCCCTCCGACGGTCACCACCCGCCCGCTGTCGGCGTCCGACTACGTCGGGAGAGTCCATGTCCGGCCCGTACGACGGCCGCCCGGTCACCGCGGCGACGCCGTCGATGACCGTGGCGCCTGCCCCCGCCCTGCCACCCGGGCAGTCGCCACCACGTGGGCGTCCACCGCTGCGCCGCCTCGGCGGCTACGCGCTGATCGTGCCGGCGGCGATCCCCATCCTCGTCGGCCTCGGCTACCCGCTGGCTCGCCAGTTCGTCCTGTCGTTCCAGGAGTACGGGCTCGCCCAGCAGTTCGGGCGCCCCGCCGAGTGGGTCGGCCTGGACAACTACGTCGCGCTGCTCTCCGACGGGTACGTCTGGGCCGTCATCGTCCGGTCGGTGGCGTTCTGCCTTGCCAACGCGGCGATCACTATGGCGGTCGGGATGGCCCTGGCCGTGCTGATGGCGCGTGTCGGGCGGCCCGCGCGCCTGGTGCTGCAGGTGTCGATGCTCCTGGCGTGGGGGACCCCGGTGCTGGCCACGATGACGGTCTGGCAGTGGCTCTTCGACTCCCAGTACGGCGTCGTCAACTGGATCCTGGCCGAGCCCCTGGGCATGGCGGGGATGCGGTACCACGCGTGGCTCGTCGAACCGCTGTCCTTCTACGCCGTGGCCACCGTCATCGTGGTGTGGATGAGCGTGCCGTTCGTCGTCTTCACGGTCTACGCCGGCCTGCTCCAGGTGCCCACGGAGACGCTGGAGGCCGCCCAGCTGGACGGGGCCAGCTCCTGGGACCGGTTCTGGTTGATCACCATCCCGATGGTCAAGCCCGTCCTCCTGGTCGTGGCCCTGCTGCAGATCATCTGGGACCTGCGGGTCTTCACCCAGATCTACGTCCTGCAACGGGCCGGTGCTCCGACGCGTGACACGCACCTGCTGGGCACGTACATCTACTCGCTGGCGAAGGAGTTCTCCATGGCCGGCGCCATGGCGACGATCATGCTCGTCCTGACACTGGCGCTGACCGGCTTCTATATCCGGCACATGCTGCGCGAGGAGGAGCTGTGACCGCGTCGACCGCCCCCGCACGGGGCACCTCGCCGCTGGGGGCCGGGCCGCGTCCTGCCGCGCCGCTCTCGCGCGGTCGGAGGACCGCTCGTTCCGGTGGCCGACCGCTCGCCACCCGTCTGCTGGGCGTCGTGGCCGTCGCGGTGGCCCTCGTCTGGGTCTTCCCGATCTACTGGATGATCAGCAGCTCGTTCCTGCCGACGAACCGGTTGCGCACCCCCACACCGACGTTCGTCCCGCTCGACGGCACGCTGGCCAACTTCCGCACCGTCCTGGGCGACCCGGGCTTCGCCGAGTCCTTCCGGACCTCGCTCGTCGTCACCGGGATCACGCTCGCCGCGGCCATCCTCTTCGCGTTCCTGGCCGCACTGGCGGTCAGCCGGTTCAGGTTCCGCGGCCGCCGGAGCTTCGTCGTGGCGATCCTGGTGGTGCAGATGATCCCGGCCGAGGGCCTGTTCATCTCGCAGTACCAGATGCTCGACGGCTGGGGCCTGGTCAACCACGTCCTCGGCCTCAGCCTCGTCTACGTCGCCGCGATCGTGCCGTTCACCATCTGGATGCTGCGTGGCTTCGTCACCGGCGTCCCGATCGAGCTCGAGGAAGCGGGCATGGTGGACGGGCTCTCGCGCACCGGCGCGTTCTTCCGCATCACGTTCCCGCTCCTCGCGCCCGGTCTGGTCGCCTCCGGGGTCTACGGATTCCTGCAGGCGTGGAACGAGTACACACTGGCCCTCGTCGTGATGACCGATCCCGACGAGCGCACGCTCCCGCTGTGGCTGCAGGGGCTGGTGGAGGCGAACCGCGCCACGGAATGGGGAGTCGTCATGGCCGGGGCCACGATGATCGCGGTCCCCGTCATCGTGTTCTTCCTCGTCGTCCAGAACCGCATGACCGGCGGTCTCGTCGCCGGGGCGGTGAAGGGATGACCGCACCGGCGGGCCCAGGGGGGACAGGCTGGTCGGTCGGGCTCGACATCGGTGGGACGAAGATCAGCGCGGTGCTGGTGGACGAGACGTCGACCGTCCGGTCGGCTCTGCGGATGCCGACGCGTCATGGCGTCTCCGGCGTGGTCGGCTCCGCTGCCGAGGCCACCCACCGGCTGTGCGCGCAGGCCGACGTGACGCCGGGGGAGCTCGCCGCGGTCGGCGTCGGCGTGCCGGGGATGGTCGACACCGCGGCGGGGACGGTGACCCATGCGGTCAACCTCGGCGTCCACGGGGACCCCCTCCCGCTCGGGCGGCTGCTCGGTGAGGAGCTGCGCCGCAGCCCGGTCCGGGTGGAGAACGACCTCAACGTCGCGGCCCTGGGCGCGTCCGAGCTGCTCCACCTCGACGGCGACCTGGCCTTCCTCGCGCTGGGGACCGGGGTCGGTGCCGGGCTCGTCCTCGACGGGCAGCTGCGCCGGGGGCACCGGGGAGGCGCGGGGGAGATCGGCCACCTGCCGTTCCGGGCCGACGGCCCGACGTGCCTCTGCGGACAACGAGGCTGTCTGGAGCTCTACGCGTCCGGGTCCGCCATCGCTGCGGCGTGGCCCAGCAGGACCGGACGGCCGGCACCCGCCGAGGTCTTCGAGGCAGCCGCGTCGGGTGACGCCGACGCCCTGCGGATCCGTGACGACGTCGCCGACGCCGTGGCCGCAGCGGTACGGATGCTCGTGCTCATGTGCGACGTGCGCCATGTCGTCCTCGGGGGCGGCGTCGCGCAGCTGGGCATGCCGCTGCTCGAGGCCGTCACGGAGTCACTGCGGGTGCACGCCGCCGGCTCGCCGTTCCTGGAGTCGATGCACATCGCCGACCGGCTCGTGCTCAGTCCACGAGGCGGTGAGGTCGCCCCGCTCGGGGCAGCGCTGGCGGCACGGCCGGCAGGGGCCCGCCGGCCGGCGCCGGCGCCGGCGCGGTGACACGAGCCCTCGCCGGCAGCGCCTCGTCACGGCCGCCCGACGAGCGATCCGCCCGTTCCGCGCCCGGCACAGGCGCTGCGTGCGAGGCCGGTGACGGGCGTCACGGTCCTCCGGGTTGACCGGACACCGCGCAGGGCGGGTAACGTTGTCCCTCGCCGCCCTGGTCGGGAGGAACGGACGCCAGCTCCTTGGAGCGGCGGCTGGTCCCGGGGGCCGGCGCAACCCTCTGTGTGACACCACCCGCTCGTTCTTCGCAGCGCGCGGGACGAGGGGTGCGCATCGGGGT
>NZ_BJYY01000023.1 GCF_007991755.1 Cellulomonas aerilata
CGCCGACCCCCGTCCCGACGCCCACACCCACGGAGCCCGCCGGGCCCGCCACACCCGGCCCCACCCCCACCACGGGCGCGCCCGGCACGCCGGCCGACGAGCCGCGCACGGGCGAGGCTGTGCGGGGCAGCACCGCCGGCGCGGGGACGACCGCACCGTGACGTCACCGCCGGCGCTCCCGCTCACCCGGGAGCGCCGGGTCGCGTCGACCGGCCGGCTCCGCGGCCGCCGGCCTCAGGCGAAGACCCACCGCCGGTAGAGCACGTAGTTCGACGCCGTGGCCACCACGACGGCGACGCACTTCGCCGCCGCCGTGGGCAGCCCGAGACCGGCACCGACCTGCAGCACGAGCAGGGTCATGAGGAAGTTGCCCACGAGCAGCACGGCGTACCGGACGGACTGCACCCGCAGCCGCCCACCGGTCCCCGCCATCGACCGCCGGTTGAGCCCGAAGTTCACCAGCAGGCTGGCCCAGTACCCGACCGTCGCGGCGAGCCACACGGGTAGACCGGCGGGACCGGAGAGCAGCAGGAGCGAGCCCATGTCGACGACGAAGCTCAGACCGCCGATCACGAGGTAGTGCACCAGGGGGTGGCGCCACCAGGGTGCGCCGCGCCCGGCGGGCCCGGCCGGCGGCGCAGGGTCGGAGGGTGAACCCGACGCGGGGGCCACGGGCAGGGCGGCGGCTCCGGGCGGGGCGGTCGACGCGTCGCGGCGCAGGTCACGGGGCCTCACCGCACGATCCTCGCTCCACCTCTCGGCGGCGCTCGACGACGCCCGCTCGGTCGCTCCGTCGTCCGTCCGTCCGCCGGTGCCACGTTAGGGTAACCGCCATGCCCCGAGACCAGCGCCAGCGGGTCCTGGTCGTCATCCCCGCCTGGAACGAGCAGGACGCCCTGCCCGGCGTCCTGCGCGAGGTGGCCGCGTCCGACCTCGGCGCCTCCGTCGTGGTGGTGAACGACGGCTCGACGGACGACACGACCGGTGTCGCCCGGGCGGCCGGCGTGGACGTGCTCGAGCTGCCCATGAACCTCGGCGTCGGCGGGGCGATGCGCGCCGGCTACCGCTACGCGCGGCGCTACGGGTTCGACGTCGTGGTCCAGCTCGACGCCGACGGCCAGCACGACCCGCGCGAGGTCCCCCTGCTCCTGGAAGCCCTGGACGCGACCGGGGCGGACCTGGTGATCGGCGCACGCTTCGCCGGGCGGGGCGACTACGCCGCGAACGGACCGCGCCGCTGGGCCATGCGCGCGCTGTCCGTGCTGCTGTCCCGGGTCACCCGGACCCCCCTGACGGACACCACGAGCGGCTTCAAGGCGGCCGGTCCCCGGGCCGTCGCGCTGTTCGCCACGAACTACCCGGCCGAGTACCTCGGCGACACCGTCGAGTCGCTGGTCATCGCGGCGCGCGCGGGTCTGCGGGTGCGGCAGGTGAGCGTCGAGATGCGCCCGCGCGCGGCGGGACAGCCGTCGCACGGTCCGCTGAAGGCCGCCGTGTTCCTCGTGCGCGCCATGGTCGCGCTCGTGATGGCCCTGCTGCGCCCCAAGGCGGCACCGCTCGGAGGAGGGCTCACGTGAGCGCCTACACGTTCGCGCTGCTGCTGTCCGTCGCGACCCTGGCGCTCATGGTCAACCTGCTGCGCACGCGGCGGATGCGGGAGAAGTACGCGCTGTGGTGGGCGCTGCTGGCGGTCGGCGTCATCCTGCTCGCGCTCAACCCGCGCATCCTCGAGTGGGCGGCGGACGTCGTCGGCATCGTCGTCCCGACGAACCTCCTGTTCTTCGCCAGCGGGTTCGTCCTGCTGGCGGTCTGCGTCCAGTTCAGCACGGAGCTGTCCAGCCTCGAGGAGGACCGCCGCGTCCTCTGCGAGGAGGTCGCCATGGTCCGGCTCGAGCTGCGCCACCTGACGGAGCGGGTCGCCCGCCAGGAGGCCTCGGCCGGCGCGCCCGAGCCAGACCCCCACCCGCTCCCCGCGGCAGGCGGGCTCGTCCCGGCCGCGGCGCCTCCCGGCCCGCCCGACGACCTCCCGGACGGCACCGGACCGGCTCGGACGTGAGCACCGCCGCCGCCGGCGCCGTCCGCCCGCCGCGCAGGCCGCGGGTGCGGGCCGGGACGCGCGGGCAGGCCGGGTCCCGGGGGCGGGCCGGTTCGTGGGGGCGGGCCGCGGGCCTGGTGCTCGCGTGGCTGCTGCTGTTCGGTCTGACCGCGACCTGGTCGCTGGGCACCCCCCTGTCCGCGTCGCCCGACGAGCCGGCCCACACGATCAAGGCGCTGGCCGTCGCGCGCGGTCAGCTGTCCGGCGACCTCGGGCCCGTGCCGGTGGACTGGACGGTCCCCGGCGCGCTCACCACCGTCCAGATCCCGTCGGGCTACGCCGCGGCGTCCGACACCTGCTACGCGCGGCAGCCCGACGAGAGCGCCGCCTGCCAGGCCCCGCTGCGCACCGACGCGGGCCCTCTCGTCGACGCGACCACGCCCGCCGGGCAGTACCCCCCGCTGTACTACTGGCTCGTCGGCCTGCCGAGCCTCGTGCTCGCGCCCGACCGCGGCATGCACGCCATGCGGCTCGTGAGCGCGGCGGCCGCCTCCCTCATGATCGTGTGGGGCCTGCGCGCCCTGTGGGGCCGTGGCTCACCGCGGATCGCCGCGTGGAGCGCCGCCGTCGCGCTGACCCCGATGTCCCTGTTCCTCGCCGGGACCGTCAACCCCAACGGGCTCGAGATCGCCGCCGCGTTCAGTCTGTGGGCCGCCGGCCTCGCGCTGCTGTCGGGGCGGAGCACGCAGCCGTTGGGCTCGCGCTGGCTCCAGGTCGCCGTCTCCGCGGCGGTGCTCGTCAACATCCGTGCCCTGTCTGCCCTGTGGGCGGCGGTCGTCCTCGCGCTGTGCCTCCTGGCGGCGGACCGGGGGGCGCTGCGGCGGGCCGTGGGCTCGAGGTGGGCCGTGCCCGCGGTCCTGGTGATGGTCGCCGCGTCGGCGGTTGGCGTCGCCTGGACCGTGCGGCACGGCGCCCTGCTCCACGGCGAGGACATCTGGCCGCAGTACCGGGACACCGGGCGCGCCCTGCGGGACATGCTGTGGGGCGGCGAGACGCTCTACCTGCAGATGATCGGCAACTTCGGCTGGTTCGACACCCCGTCGCCGCCGCTCACGGTCTACCTGTGGACCGGCGCCGTGGGTGCTGCGGGTGCGCTCGCGCTCGCCCTCCCCGGGGCGGTCCGGGGTCGGCTCGCGCTCGGAGTGCTCGTCGTCGGGGTGTGCGTCGGGCCGATGGTCGCGCAGCTCCCGAGCGTGGAGGACACCGGACTGGTCTGGCAGGGGCGCTACACGCTCCCCGTCGCCGTCGGCGTGCCCCTGCTCGCCGGTGCCCTGCTGACGGGCGCCCGCACCGAGGCGCTCACGCTGGCCCGACGCCTGGCCGGGGTGCTGCTGCCCCTGCTCGGCGTGGCGCACGTGCTGGCCTTCTACTGGGCGATGCGCCGGTACGGCGTCGGGGAGACCCGGGAGCTGCTCACCGAGCAGCCCACGTGGACCTCTCCGCTCGGCTACCTGCCCGCCGTGGGCCTGCACGCGGCGCTCGTGGTCGCGCTGGTGGCGCTGGCGCTGGTCACGAGCCGGAGGTCCGGCACGCCGCAGGACTCCCCCGAGCCGCAGCACCACGCCCGACCCGGGTCGCTGCCGCAGCCCGAGCCACAGCCCCAGCCCCAGCCCGAGCCGCTCCGATAGGCCCCCCATTGCGGATCACCCTCGACGCCACCCCGCTGCTCGGACCGCGCACCGGGATCGGGCGCTACGTCCACCACCTCGTCGCCGAGCTGCCGGGAGCGCTCGCCCGCCGCGGCGCCGACGCCGAGGTGCGCGCGACCACGTGGACCGCGCGCGGCGGCGCCCTGCGCGACCTGCCGCCCGGCGTGCACCAGGTCGGCCCCCGCGTGCCGGCGCGTGCCCTGCGTGAGCTGTGGCGACGGGGCGGAGTGCCGCCCATCGAGGCGCTGGTGGGGCGCACGGACGTGTTCCACGGGACCAACTTCGTGTCCCCGCCGACCCGCCGTGCCGCCGAGGTCCTCACCGTGCACGACCTCACCTACCTCCACCACACCGCCACGGTGGGCGCCGCCAGCCTCCTCTACCGCGAGCTGGTGCCCCGTGCGCTGGCCCGCGGGGCGCACGTCGTGACGCCGAGCCGCACGGTCGCGGCCGCCGTCGCCTCCGAGTACGGCCTCCCGGACGACCGGGTCACGGCGACGCCGCTCGGCGTGGACCCCGAGTGGTCCCGGGCACAGCCGCCCGCCGCGAGCTGGCTGGCCGGGCGCGGGCTGCCGGCGGACTACCTCGTCTTCGTGGGGTCGCTCGACCCGCGCAAGAACCTGCCGACGCTCCTGCGGGCCTACGAGGGCCTGCGGGCCGACGTCCCGGACGCCCCCGGGCTCGTGCTCGCCGGTCCCGCCGGGCGCGAGCAGGCCCTGGCGGCCGTGCCGGGCGTGCACCTGACGGGCTGGCTCGACGACGCCGACCTCCGTCGCCTCGTCGCCGGTGCGCGCGCCCTGGTCCTGCCCTCGCTCGACGAGGGGTTCGGCCTGCCCGTGCTCGAGGCGCTGGCGTGCGGGCGCCCCGTCGTGGTCGCGGACATCCCGGCGCTGCGCGAGGTCGCCGGGGAGCACGCCGTCGGCGCACCACCCACCGACCCCGACGCCCTGGCGGACGCGCTCGCGCGGGTCCTGGCGGCCGGCGACACCGCCGCGGACCGCGCCGCCCGCCGCGCCCGGGCGGCGACGTTCACCTGGGCGGCGTGCGCCGACGCCACCCTCGACGCCTACGGGCTCGCGTGAGCGCGCCGGCGGCACGCCCCGCCGACGTGACGGTGGTGACGGTGACGTGGAACGCCGCCGACCTGGTCCTGGACTGCCTCGCGGGGCTGGCGGCCCAGCGGCTCGGCGACCTCGCGATGGACGTCGTCGTCGTGGACAACGCCTCGACGGACGGCACGGCCGACCTGGTCGAGCAGACGTACCCCCAGGTGCGGGTGGTCCGAGGGGACGTCAACCGCGGGTTCGCCGGGGGCAACAACGTCGCGCTGCGCGAGGTCGCGACGCCGTTCGTGATCCTGCTCAACAACGACGCCGTGCCCGGTCCCGACGCCGTCGCCGCCCTGGTCCGGGCGCTGCGCGCGGCACCGGCCGACGTCGCGGCGCTCACGGCGACCGTGCTGCTCGCGGACCGCTTCCGCCCGCCGACGGCGGACGACCCCGCCGCCGACCTCGTGCACGGCCCCGACGGCACGTGGGTCCGCGACCCGCGCGGGCCGGTGACGCTCGTGAACTCCACGGGGAACGTGCTGCGCACGGACGGCTACGGGGTCGACCGGGGCTGGCTGGCGGACGCCGCGCGGCACCGCCCCGAGCCGGACGTCTTCGGGTTCTGCGGCGCAGCGGCGATCCTGCGGACCTCGGCACTGGCCGACGTCGGGCTCTTCGACGAGGACTTCTTCCTCTACTACGAGGACTCCGACCTCTCCTGGCGGCTGCGGCTCGCGGGCCACCGGGTCCAGCACTGCGCAGCTGCGGTCGTCCACCACGTCCACGCGGCGTCCACCGGCGAGGGCAGCCCGCTGTTCCGGTTCCACGACGGCCGCAACCGGCTGCTCATGCTCACCAAGGACGCCACGGCGGCCCGCGCCGCGCGCGCCGTCGGCCGGTACGTGCTGACGACGGCGTCGATCGCGGTCCGGCGGAGCCAGCCGTGGGACCACGTGCTGCTGCGGGGCCGCGTGCTCGGCTCCTACGCCCGCCTGCTCCCCGCCGCGCTGCGCCGCCGCAGGGCGATCGGGCGCGCCGCCCGCGTGCCCCGCCGCGAGGTGGAGCGGCTGCTCGTCGACCCGCCGTCCACGGCGACGGGCGGGTACCGGGCGTGACCGGGGCGGCCGGCCCGCGACCGGGCCGTGCAGCGGCACCCCGGTAGGCTCGCCCCGGACAGCACACCGACCAGGAGGAACCCGTGCACCTGCTCGTCACCGGCGGAGCCGGCTTCATCGGCTCCAACTTCGTCCACCAGACGGTCCGCGAGCGCCCCGACGTGCAGGTGACGATCCTCGACGCGCTGACCTACGCGGGCGACGAGGCCTCCCTCGCGGCGGTGTCGGACCGGGTCACCCTCGTCCGTGGGGACATCGCGGACGCGGCGGTGGTGGACCCGCTGGTCGCGGAGGCCGACGTCGTCGTCCACTTCGCCGCGGAGTCCCACAACGACAACTCGCTGACGAACCCGTGGCCGTTCGTGCAGACCAACGTGGTCGGCACCTACACGCTGCTCGAGGCGGTGCGCCGGCACTCGACCCGCTTCCACCACATCTCGACCGACGAGGTCTACGGCGACCTCGAGCTCGACGACCCGGCGAGGTTCACGCCGGAGACGCCGTACAACCCGTCCAGCCCGTACTCGTCGACCAAGGCCGCGAGCGACCTGCTCGTCCGCGCGTGGGTGCGGTCGTTCGGGGTCCAGGCCACGATCTCGAACTGCTCCAACAACTACGGGCCGTTCCAGCACGTGGAGAAGTTCATCCCCCGCCAGATCACCAACGTGATCGACGGCATCCGCCCCAAGCTCTACGGCAAGGGCGAGAACGTGCGGGACTGGATCCACGTCGAGGACCACAACACCGCGGTCTGGACCATCATCGAGCGCGGCCGGATCGGCGAGACGTACCTCATCGGCGCGGACGGCGAGGAGAACAACAAGAACGTCGTCGAGCTCATCCTGGAGCTGACGGGCCGCCCCCGCGACGCCTACGACCTGGTCAGCGACCGTCCCGGCCACGACATGCGCTACGCGATCGACTCGAGCAAGCTCCGCACCGAGCTGGGCTGGGAGCCGCGGTACGACAGCTTCCGCGACGGCCTCGCCGCGACCATCGAGTGGTACCAGGCCAACGAGGCGTGGTGGCGCCCGCAGAAGGACGCCACGGAGGCGAAGTACGCCGAGCTCGGGCGCTAGGCCGCGCGGGCGGCGCACGGGCTGGGCGGCGGGCGCACCGGCGCAGGGGCCGCGCCCGGCGCCGGCCGTCAGCCCAGACCCGCCAGGAGGTCGGCGACGACGCGACGGTTGACGGCCAGCCGGTCGGCCACCGGCCCCAGCAGGTCCCGCGGGTCCGCACGCCCCGGCGTGGGCAGCACGAGACCGGCGGCGTGCCGGGCGGACGCCGCGTCGTGCCCGGTGACCACGCGCGCGCGCAGGGGCGAGCCGTCGAAGAACGCGACCTTGGGGTCGGACATCGCCAGGACGCTCGGGATGCCCTGCGCCGCGGCGAGCAGCGCGGGGTGGAACCGCATGGACACCAGGGACCCGAACGCGGCAGACCAGCGGTACAGGTCGTAGGCGTCGAGGTGGCCGGCCGGCACGGTGACCCGGTCCCGCTGGTGGGCCGGCAGCCGCTCCACCGCGGTGCGGGCGACGACGTCGTCGTCGGAGTCGCCCGGGACGCCCTGCGAGCTCGACCACGCGGTGACCGGCCGGTCCCCGCTGCGCTCGAGCACGGCGGCGAGGAACCGGGCGGCCAGCAGGCCGCGGTCCGCCGACTCCCCCGGCACCACGTGGTCGCTGAGCACGACGCCGACCGTCCCGGGGTCCGCCGGAGGTGCGGTCGGGCCGGCCCCCAGGTCCGCGCCGACCAGCTCCAGGGAGAAGTCGGTCCCGAGGTGCACGCGGGCGGGGTCGGCGCCGAGCTCGACGGCGCTCGCGCGGGAGCCCGCGTCGCGCACGAGGACGACGCTCGCCCGGGAGAGGACGCCGGCACCGAGCAGCCGGCGGCCGAACGCCGTGCGGAACACGCCGACGGTCTGGCCCAGCAGGGCGACCGACCCCGTGAGGTCGACCGCGCGGGCGAGCGAGTCCACGCGCGCCCACGGGCTGTACCCCTCGCGCAGGAACCCGCCGCCCTGGCTGATCACGAGGTCCGCGTCGGCCACGAACGCGCGGCCCGCCTCCCGGTCCCCGGCCGCCGGCTCGGCCCACCGGGTGCCGAGCAGGGCGTCGAGCGGCGGGGCGAGCCGCAGGTCCGGGTAGTGGTGCCCGACGGCGGCCCTGCCGTACGCGGCGTGCACGACGACCGCGCCGGGGGCGAGCTGCTCGACCATGCGCTGGGTCGCGATCGCGATCGCGGCGTCCCCGGCGTTCTGCAGCCAGCAGTCCGTCAGCAGGACGCGAGGACCGCCTGCCGGCCAGCCCCGTGCGTGGTCCCAGATCACCCGCGCCCCAGCGCCTGGTCGAGGTCGACCGGGTCGGCGGACCCGGCCACGTCGAACAGCGTCCGGTAGTCGTGCGCGTAGAGGGTCGAGGACCGGTTGGCCTCGACCGTCAGGCGCCCGGCGGTCGCGATCCGCTGCCGCTCGTCCGGACGCATCTGGAGCAGTCGGCGCAGCACGGCGGCGACCGAGGGGACGGACGAGTTGTCGACCAGCAGCCCGTTGACGCCGTCCCGGATCACCTCCGGCACCCCGAAGACCGCGGAGGCGATGACGGGCGTGCCGAACGCCATGGCCTCGAGCATCGACCGTGGCAGCGACTCCACGGAGGAGACGAGGATGAACGCGTCCGCGGCGAGGTACCAGTCCTCGATGTCGGGCGTCACGGGGAGCAGCCGGAGCCGGTCCCCGACCCCGAGGCGGTCGACGAGCTGGTGGACGATCGCGGAGAACACGTCACCCCGGTCGCCGACCAGCGCGAGCACCGCCTCGGCGTGCGTGCGGCTGACCTGCGCGAACGCGGTGGCGAGCAGCGCCTGGGCCTTGCGGGGCTCGAGGGTCCCCAAGCACATGAGCAGGACCTCGTCCGGACCGATGCCCAGCCGGCGCCGCACGGCGTCCCGCGGGTGCCCGGCGACGACCTCGGCGACGCGCTCGAGGTCGATCCCGTAGTCCACGCGCACCGCGCGGCCCGGCCGCACGAGGTGCTCGAACAGGCGCTGCGTGGCGTCCGCCTCGAACACCACCGCGCCCGCCTGCTCGAACGCGTCGAGGAACCGGCGGCGGACCCACTCGTCCGGCGGACCGGGGAAGCCGACCGCCAGGTACACCTCGGGCGGGTAGCTCTCGTGCACCGCCCACACCGAGGGGACGCCCAGCCGCGCGGCCAGGTCGACGCCCCAGTAGCACCCGGCGGTGTTCGCCAGGACGCGGTTCGCGCCGGTGGTGACGGCGATCCCGGTGACCAGCTGCAGCCACTCCTCGTACCCGACGCCCGTCCAGCCGGGGTTCGCCACCACGTGCACACGGGCGCCCATCGCCTCGAGGTCCTCGCGCAGGACCCCGTCGGACAGGGACATGACCGTGCAGGTGACGCCCTCGCGCTCGAGCAGCCGCCGCAGCAGCTCCTGGAGGTAGAGCTGTCCGCCGCCCAGACCCAGGTGGTGGGTCAGGACGAGCAGGTTGAGCCCCTGCTCGTCGGGTCGGTGCCCGCGCGCGAGGAGGTCGGTCCGAGCGGCGAGGACCGCCGCGCGCCCCGGGTCGTGGACGGTCACGTCCACGGGCACCGAGCGGACGGTGCGCTTGCCGAGCAGGATCCGCCCGTGCGGGCCGACGGCCTCCGCGACGACGCGGACCTCGCGCGCGGTCTGGCCGAGCGGGACGAGCACCTCCCAGCCGGAGAGGGGGGCGTCCGCGTCGTCGACCACCGCGGCGATGTCGGGCCGCGGATGGTGCAGCAGCTGGGCGGGCCGGGGCGGCCCGTCGTCGGTCGTCACCTCGACGCGGTCGTACCCGCGCGACGTGAGGAACCAGCCGCGGACCGCGAGCATGCCGCTGACCTGCTCGCCCTCGGCGGGCAGGTCGAGGGCGCCCGGCGGGTCGGCGGAGGGCAGGTCGACGTCGAGCGGCACCAGCTGCTCGACCAGCCCGTAGCCGAGCAGCGCGAGCGCACCCACCCGGTGGTAGCCGGGCTGCAGACGCGAGCGCTCGATGCTCGCGACCCAGCCGGCGTGCGGGGACCGTCCCGTCAGGGGCCGGCCACCGGCGTCGGTCGGCGTCGTCCGGCCCCGGTCGGCGAGCGCCAGCGGCACGCCGTCGACCGTCAGCCACACCGCCGCGATGCCCTGCGACGGCAGCGCCGCCCACCCGCGCACGGTGATGCGGTCGGCGTCCACCCGGACGTCGGTGACCACCCCGGCGAGCCGGCCCGGGCCGGCGCTCACGACGGCGCGGCGCGCGCGGGCGACGTGCGCGCGGGTGCGCTGGAGGGCTCGGTCGAGCGCAGCCGGTCGCGACCCGGGCGGCTGGGCCGTCACCGGCTCCGACCTGCCGCGGCGACCGACGCGTCGGCCGGCGCGCCGCCGGGCACCGCGGCCGGGACGCCGCGCCGCCGCAGGTCGGCCACCTCGACCGCGGACGCGTACGTCGCCGCGAGGCCCGCGTGCAGCCCGACGGGATCGTGGCCGGCGAGCGCCCGGTACGCCGACACGTCGAGGACGATCGACTCGACGTCGAACCCGCGCGCGGGCTCGTGCCGGACGGTGATCCCCCGACCCGTGATCTGCTCGAGCAGCTGGACGATCTGCAGGAGGGACGTCCCGACGCCCGTGCCCACGTTGAGCGTCGCGGGGCCGGCCGCGGTGAGGGACACGCTGACGGCGCGCGCCACGTCGTCGACGTGGACGTAGTCGCGCACGCTGCGGCCGGCGCCGAACACCGTCACGGGCGCGCCCTGGAGGAGCTGCTCGAGGAAGACGCCGACGACGCCCTGGCCGCGCCCGACGGGCTGCAACGGCCCGTAGGCGTTGGCGACGCGCAGCACCCGGGCGTCGATGCCGTACAGCTCCCGGTACATGCCGATGTACTTCTCGGCCGCGAGCTTGAGGATGCCGTAGGACGTGGTGGGGTCGGTGGGGTGGTCCTCCGTGACGGGCAGCGTCCGGGGGTTGCCGTAGACGGTGCCGCCCGAGGAGAGGAAGACCAGCGAGACCGAGGGCCGCCGGCGCAGCGCCTCGAGCAGGTGGATGAGCGGGGTGAGGGAGTCCTGGATGTCGGCCAGCGGGCTCGCGTTCGACTCCTGCGGGAACAGGCAGCCGACCGCGTACACGACCGCGGACGCACCCTCGAGGAGCTCGTCGTGGACGGTGGGGTCGCTCGCGTCGAGCGTGAGCACGCGCGCGCCGGCCAGCCGGCCCGGGTCCCGCGGGGCGCGCCGGGCGGCGACCGTCACGTCGAACCCGTCGGCCAGCAGGCGGCGCGCGACCGCGCTGCCCACGAAGCCGGTACCGCCCAGGACGACGGCCCTCGACCCGCGGCCGATCCGGGCGGAGCTCTCCCCGCGCGGATGCGGCAGGCGGTCGACCGGCTGCCCGGGACGGAGCGCCTGCACGACCCCGCCCGTAGATCCTGAACGCACGCTGGTCCTCCCTCGACAAATCGCGCGTTACGCTACCAGCCGCCCGAGTCGGGCCCCGGATGCCCTGCCGGGCTGAACGACTCCCCGAGACGACCCGTCCGAGAGAGTCCCGCATGACGTCCCCCCAGGCTCGCGAGCGCGCCCGAGCTCCGCTGCCCGCCGTGGTGATCCCGCTGGTCACCCTGCTGGGGATCACCGGCTGGACCGCCGCGAACGCCTGGTGGCTGGCGACGCACCGGGCCGGGCGACCGCTGAACATCGACGAGGCCGGGTACCTCGGGATCGCACTGACCTACGCCCGCGGCTGGGAGCTCGGTGGCCCGACCGGCTGGCTGGACGCCGTCCTCGGCCCGAGCATGCACGCGCCGCTGACCCCCGCCGTGACGTCGCTCGTCGTGCTCCTCGGGTGGGGCCCCGAACGGGCCGGGATGGCGGTCGTGCTGGCGTCCGGGGCGCTCACGCTCGTGCTGCTGGCGCTGCTCGCGGCCCGGCTGCGGCGCCGCGCCGTCGTGGGGCTCGCCCTCGTGCTGCTCGCGACGACGCCCGGCTTCCTCGCCTACTCCCGCAACGTGAGCTTCGCGGTCCCCGCCACGGCGCTCGTGCTCGCGGCGCTCCTGGCGCTGGCCCGGTCCCGCGGGCTCACCAGCACCCCGTGGTCGCTCGCGTTCGGGGTCGCGGTCGGGCTGCTGCCGCTCACCCGGACGATGACCCTCGCCTTCGTGCCCGTGCTCCTCGTGGTCGCCGTCGTGCAGGCGCTCGCGACCCCGGGCGACCGCCGGCGCCAGGCGCTCGCGCTCCTGCTCGCGTGCCTCGCCGCGGCGGGCGTGGCGGCGACCTGGCTGGTCCCCAGTCGCGAGCTGGTGCTCGGCTACCTGACGAGCTACGGGTACGGCGCGCAGAGCGCCGCGTACAGCCTCGGCGCCGCGTCCCCGCCCCTGGCGCTGCTCGGGATGGTCGCCAAGGAGACGTTCGTCCCCCACTTCGTGCTCGGGCTGGCCGGGTGCGCGGCGGCCGCATGGCCGGCCCTCCGCGCGCTGCGCGCCCGGCACTCGCGCGACGACCTGCGGCGCGTGGCCCGGCACCCGCTGGCTGCGCCGGCCCTCGTGGTCGCCGGGGGCTGCGCCGCGCTGATGTCGTCGCGGAACGCCGGCTCGGCGTTCGCGCTGCCGCTGCTGGGTCCGGCCGCGGTGATCGCCGCCGCCGGCTGGGACCGGCTGCTGCGCGGCCGCGTCGGCGCCGCGCGTCCCGTGGGTCTCGCGCTCCTCGTGACCGTCTGCGTGGTGCTCGCCGTCCCGTCGTTCCACCGCGGGTCGGTGCTCGCCGAGCCGCGGTACGTCTCGGTGCCCGGCACCCCCGCGCTGATCGTCACCGAGGGCGAGAACCTGCACCCCGCGTACGTGACGACCGGTCGGGGCGTGCTGCGGGACCACCCCGCCATGGCTGTGGAGTGGGCGCGCTCGGTGGACCGGCTGACCACGCACGTGCTCGACGGCTCCACCGCCCGGCCGGACGTCGCCCTCGGATTCCGCGGCTACTTCGTCAACGTGAACACGCTGCAGCTGGAGGTGCTCGAGCGCACCGGGGTGGGCGTCGCCGTGGTCCAGATCGACCCCGTCACGCTCGGCGAGGACCTCCCGGCCTACGAGGCCTGGCTGACCAGCGGCTCCGCGGCGGCCAGCTGCCACCTGCTGACCTCGCCCGGGACGGTCAACGAGTTCGCCCCGGTCCCCGACACGGGGGAGCTCGAGGCGGCCGCGGCCCGCGTCGGCTTCCGGGCCGTCGACCGGGTGGCGACGCCCGACGGGCGGACCGTGACCGTGTGGGAGAGGGCGGGCGGCGGGTGCTGAGCCGGGTGGGCGCGAGGCTGGTGGCCGGTCGGGGCGGTGCGGCCGGTCGGGGCGGTGCGGCCGGTCGCGGCGGCGCGGCCGGTCCCGGTGCGGCGGACGGTGGCGTGCGTGCCGGGGGCGCCGGTGACCCGTGGGCACGGCCGGCGCTCTGGGCGCTCGCCCTGGTCCCGGTCGCGATGGTCCCGGGCGGCCTGTTCCGGTTCGCGGTGGCCAAGCTCCTGGTCGCGGTCGTCGCGGTCGGTCTGGCCGCCCTCGCCCGGCCCGCCGGCCGACTGCCCCGGCCGGTCGGGGTGGTCCTCGGCGTCGGCGCGCTCGTGCTGGTGACGTCGGCGCTGTCCTCCGCCGCCCCGGCCGCCCAGCTGCTCGGTCGATGGCCCCGGTACGAGGGGCTCGTCGCCCTGCCCGTGTACGTGGGCGCCCTGTGGGCGGGCGCCCGCCTGCTCGGTCCGGCCGCACCGGTCACCCGCCTGCGCACCCTGCGGACCGCCCTCGCCGTCGTCGCGACGGTCGTCGGCGTCGTCGGCGCCGTCGAGGCGGGCGGTGGGCGGCCGCTCGGAGGGGACGCCGCACGGCCCGGGTCCCTGCTGGGCAACGCCACCGACCTGGGCCTGGTCGGCACGGTCGTCCTCGCCGTGCTGCTCCTGCCCGCCTGGCGGGAGCGGCGCCCGGTGGTCGTGCTCGGTGCGGTCGCGGCGGCCACGGCGGTCGTCGCGTCCGGCTCGCGCGCCGCCGCGCTCGCCGCGCTGGCGGCGGTCGTCGTGCTCGCCGCGTCCGAGGTCCTGCGGCACCGTGGTGCACCGGGCCCGCGGTCGTGGCGGCTGCCGCCCGCCGCGCTGGCGTGCCTCGCGGCGGGGGCCGCCCTGGCTGCGGCGCTCGCGGCGGTGCCCGCCACCCGTGACCGGCTGCTGCGCCTCGGCGACCTGTCGGGCGGGACGGTCGGGGGCCGCCGGCTGCTGTGGGCGGACGCAGGTTCGCTGGCCTCGGACCACCCGCTCCTGGGCGTCGGCCCCAGCGGCTTCGTCGACGCCGTCGCCGGGCGCCACTCCCAGGCGTGGGCGCTGCAGGTGGGCAGCGCCGACCCGCCCGACTCGCCGCACGCCTGGCCGCTGCAGGCGCTCCTCGCCGGGGGCATGCCGCTCCTGGTGCTCGCGGTCGTCCTCGCGGTGACGGTCGTGCGGCTCGGCGCTCGCTCCTGGCGCCTGTCCGCCGGAACCTCGCGCGCCGACCTCGTCCCCGGCGCGCTCGCGGCGACCGGAGGCTACGGGCTCGCGCTGCTGACCCACTTCACGACGCCGGGGACGACGCCCGTGGTGGCGCTGCTCGTGGGGGCGATGGTCGCGACCGCGCCGGCGGCGAGCCGCGAGCCGGGCCACGGGTCCCCGGCCGGGCTCGGCGCACCGCGCGGCCGGACGTCGCGCCTGGTCGCGGCGGGTGCCGGCGTGTGGGGCCTCGCGCTCGCCGCCGGCACCGCGGCGGAGGTGCCGCTCGCCGGCGCGGTGACGGCGGCGGCGGCCGGCCACACCGAGCGCGCCACCGCCGGGTTCGACGCCGCGGCACGGCTGCGCCCGTGGGACCGCGACGTCGCCCTGATCGCCGCGCAGGCGTTCCACGCCGGTTCGCTGGCGGGGGACCCGGCCTCCGGCGCAGCGGCGCTGACCTGGTCCGAGCGGGCCCTGACCGCCGCTCCGGACTCCCTCGAGGCGGCGCTCGTCCACGGCTACGCGCGCGGCGTCGTCGGCCAGGTCGGTCCCGCACGCGCCGAGCTCGACCTCCTGACGGCGCGGGCCCCGTGGCACCCCGACGTCCGGCTCGCGGCCGGCGTGCTGGCTGCCCAGGGCGGGGACACCGGCGCGGCGGAGGAGCACTTCCGGACCGCGGCGCGGTACGCCCCGGCGGACCCGCTGCCGTGGGAGAACCTGGCGATCGTCTACCGGTTCACCGGCCGGCCGGACCTCGCGGCCGCGGCCGAGGCGACCGCCCGTCGTCTCGGAGGGGACAGAAGCGGATGAGCACCGACAGACCCTCATAGACCGGGCCCTGCTGCCGATGGGGCAGACCTGTTCCCTGCTCCTCACCCACGCCCGGAGATCCGATGACCCCGACCCGCGCACCCGCTGCCCTCGGACGGAGCGCCGCCGCACTGGCGGCCCTGTGCCTCTCCGCCACCCTCGGCCTGACCGGCGCCGGCGCCGCCGCGGCCGACGACGGCGACGTCACCGCCCAGGGAGTGCTGCGGGAGGTCGTGGTCGACGGCGGGGACGAGTTCGCCACCGGGCACGGCTCCGCACCGGACGGGACGCCGCACGCGACCGAGGAGGAGCACCCCGCGTCGATCCGGCTCCTGGACGTGGACGGCACGCTGCTGGACCTGCCCCCGGGGCTCGGGACGTCCATCCCCGCCGGGCAGCCCGTCACCGCGACGCTCGACGCCCCGGCGGGCATGAGCGCCGCCGAGGCGGTCGAGTCGGCCGCCACGGACCCCACCGGGGTGGAGGTCGTCGACGTGCGTCGGGCACCCTCGGGTCTCGCGGCGGCGCGGTCCGCCACCCAGCCGGCGGGGCCGCACACGCTGCTCGTCCTGCCGGTGCACTGGGGCGCCCGCGACGCGTCGGACGCGACGCTGCGCGCGGTGGCCGAGGAGTCGGCGACGTTCTGGTCCGACCAGACGGGCGGCGCCATGACGACGGCGGTCACCGTCCGGCCGTCGGCGCTCATCGCCGACCCCGGGACCTGCTCCCCGGCGCACCTGCGCACCGCGGCCCTCGCCGCGCACGGCGTCACCCCGTCGACCGCGCACCGCGACCACGTCGCCGTGTACTTCCCGACCCGCTCCGACTGCGGCGGGTGGGTCGGCCTCGGCGAGGTCGGCGGCAACGACATCTGGATCAACGGGCTCGCGCGGACCGACGTCCTGGCGCACGAGCTCGGCCACAACCTCGGCGTCGGGCACGCCAACGGCACGAGCTGCACCGAGGGAGGGCAGCGGGTCCCGCTGTCGGCGACCTGCACGTTGAAGGAGTACCTGGACGTCTCGGACGTCATGGGGATCTCGACCGGTGCCGCGCCGGGCAACCTCAACACCGCGCTCGCCTCGGCCCTCGGGCTGGTCCGGTCCGTCGACGCGTCGCCGGACCGCACGGTCGAGGTCGACCTCGCGCCGCTGGGGTCGGCGACTGCCGTCCGGGCGATCCGGGTGCCCACCGACCACGGGGACCTGTTCGTCGACTACCGCCCCGCGGTGGGACGGG
Source organism: Cellulomonas aerilata (assembly GCF_007991755.1). Taxonomy (GTDB): domain Bacteria; phylum Actinomycetota; class Actinomycetes; order Actinomycetales; family Cellulomonadaceae; genus Pengzhenrongella; species Pengzhenrongella aerilata. The sequence goes on from NZ_BJYY01000023.1 coordinate 16,466, forward strand.
ACACCCGCAAGGCCGCGTGGGCCGGGGTCCAGGCGCACCGGCTCGTCGCCCCCGAGGGCACCCTCGGCGCGACGTCCGAGCTGCTCGACCTCCGCGCCCCGACCGGCACCGGGTTCTCCGTCGTGTCCGCGCCCCTGGGCTCCCGCTGGGCGATCCCGGGGTCGGGCTACACGCTCACGGTGCTGACCCAGAGCGCGACCTCCGCCCGGGTGCGCGTCTCACCCCCCGCCCCGGCGGGCCCGTTCGGCGACGTGCCGGCCGACCACCCGTTCGCGGCCGACATCGCCTGGCTCCGCACGGCCGGTATCAGCCTCGGCTCGGCGGCCCCGGACGGGTCGCTCCTGTTCGACCCGAGCGCGCCGGTCACCCGGGAGGCCATGGCTGCCTTCCTCTACCGCCAGGCCGGCTCGCCCGCGGTGACCACCGCGTCGCCGTTCGTCGACGTCCCCCCGGGTGCGCCGTTCCACCGGGAGATCACGTGGCTGGCCGAGCGGGGGATCTCGACCGGCACGGTCGTCGGCGACCGGCGTGAGTTCCGTCCGGCCGAGTCCGTCACGCGCGAGGCCATGGCCGCGTTCCTGTACCGGGCCAAGGGCAGGCCCGCCTTCACCGAGCCGGCGGTGTCGCCGTTCCTGGACGTGGCCGCGGGCGCGCCGTTCGCCAAGGAGATCGCGTGGCTGCGGGAGCGCGGCATCTCCCGCGGCACCGCCACGCCGGCGGGCACGGAGTTCCGCCCCGCCGAGCCGGTGATGCGCGAGGCCATGGCTGCCTTCCTGCACCGTTCCGCGACGATCGGCTGACCCCGGGGCCGCCCGGGCACGCGAGCCCGCCGGCCTCTGGGCCGGGCACGGCCCGACGCCGCACGCGCACGAGCGCCCTCCACCCCGGCAGGGGTGGAGGGCGTTCGTCGCCGCCGGCGGGTGAGCACCGCCGGTGCGGTCGTGCCGACGTCGCCGTCCTCGTCGCCGGCTCGTACGCCCCGAGGAGGGACGCGGCCATCGCCTCACGACGCACCCGCCTCCCCGGTCGTGGGGTCCACCGACGCGTGGACCTGCTCCGAGCACGCCGCCGGTCGATCTCCCCCGCGAACCGCGCACCCGGCCCCACATCGGCGAACCCGACCGGCTGAGGGCCGCCCACCACGACGTCCACCCCCGACGTCGTCGCGGTGCCCGTCACCACGACGTCGCCCCGCGGAGGGGCGCTGCTCACCCGCCCCGTGGAACGTGTCCGAGCCCTCCCCGGGGCTCCAGGGCGCTTCACCCCTGGCGGCCCCGGTGGAGCTCCGTGGTGGCCCCTGCAGCACCGGACGTCGCGGGCGCACGCACGAGCGCCCCCCACCCCGGCAGGGGTGGAGGGCGCTCGTCGTAACCGGCGGGTGAGCACCGCCGGTGCGGTCGTGCCTACGTCGCCGTGCTCACTTCGCCGGCTCGTACGCCCGGAAGAGGAAGGCGGCCATCGCCTCCCGCCGGACCGGCTCGGCCGGGCGGAACTCCAGCGTGCTGCCCACCTGCGTCCCCTGGGAGATCGCCGCCGCCCGCAGCCACGCGATCTCCTTGGAGAACGTCGCGCCCGCGACCACGTCCGCGAACGGCGACACCGCCGGCTCGGTGAACACCGGCCTGCCCTTGGCCCGGTACAGGAACGCTGCCATCGCCTCACGCGTCACCGACTCCGCCGGCCGGAACTCGAACCTCCCACCACCGACGTCGGTCCCCTTGGAGATCCCCTGCGCCGCCAACCAGGAGATCTCCCGGTAGAACGGCGCACCAGCCTGCACGTCGACGAACGGCGACGTCGCCGGAGCCTCGAACGCCGGCGACCCCGCAGCCCGGTACAGGAACGCCGCCATCGCCTCGCGACGCACCGCGCCGGCCGGGTCGAAGCGCACCTCGCCGGTCGTCGGGTCGACCGACCCCATGGAGATGCTCCGCGCCCGCAGCCAGTCGATCTCCACCGCGAACGGCGCACCCGGCCCCACATCGGCGAACCGGACCGGCTGAGGGCCGCCCACCACGATGTCGACCCCCGTGGCAGCGGCGGTGCCCGTCACGGCGACGGTCCCGGTGCCCGGTCGCGTCGTCCCGGTCCGGTGGAAGACGTCCGAGCCTGCGGCGTCGTCGGCCATGCGCAGCGCGGCGACGAGGTAGCTCCCCGGCAGGAGACCCTCTATGACGTAGGTGCCGTCCTGCCTGGTCCGGCCACCACGCGTCGGCACGGACTCCTCGTCCGGGGCGAAGGCCCGGACGTCGACCCCTCGCAGCGGCACACCAGCCGCGTTGGTGATCCGGCCGGAGATGGTGGCGCCGGTCGCCATGACGACGTCGAGACCCGTGCTCGCGACGCCCTGCGTCAGCGGCACCGTGCGGGCCGCCTCGAACGTCGTGGCGCCGGAGTAGAACTGCGGGACGTACGGGGTCGTGCCGCTCGCCCGCGCGAAGGCGACCTTGACACCGCCGGCGCGCAGACCGTCCAGCGAGTAGGCGCCGCCCTCGGTCCTGCCGGCGTTCTCGTACTCCCCGCGCTCGTTCAGCACCTCGACCGCGACGCCGGAGAGCGCCGTGCCCGACGCGTCGGCCACGGACCCGGACACGCTCGCCGCGGCCTCGAGCCGTGCGTCGACGTCCCCGACGGCGCCGGCCGTCGGGACGACCAGGGGGGTGGCGGTGTCGGGGCTGCCGGCGTCCTGCCAGTACTCGTAGGCGTAGCTGCCGGCTGGACCGTAGAAGGCGACGACGTAGTCGTCACCGCGCAGGCCGTCCACCTCGTACGTGCCGTCCGGGCGGGTGGTCGCGTAGCCCCCGCCCCCGACGCCGTCGAACGGCATGGCGTGCACCGCTGCGTGGGCGACCGGGTCGCCCTGGCTGTCCGTCACCGTGCCGGTGAAGGTGGCCCCCGCCGCGAGGCCGGCGTCCGCGACCGCGGTGGCGCCGGACGTGACCGCGACCTTCGCGCTCGCGTCCCAGTCCGCCCCGTCCCCGTAGTACTCGCCGACGAGGTTGCCGTTCTGGGTGCCGCCGGTGAACCAGATGCTGTAGGAGTCGGCCCGCAGCCCGGTGGCCGAGTACCGGCCGTCGGCGTCGGTGGTCAGGAAGCGCCAGTCGTAGGCGTTCATGCCGGAGAGCGAGACCTGCGCCCCGGCCAGCGGGGCGCCGGTCGGGCCCGTGAGCGTCCCGGTGATCGTCCCGCCCGGTGCGAGCTCGGCGCTCGCGGGCGTCGTCCTCCCGATCTCGACGGGGACGAGCGACGAGTCGACCCACAGGGGCGCGTCGTCCCAGAACTCGCCGGCCAGGGAGCCGTCGCCCTGGAACTCGACCGTGTACTTCCCGGTCGGGAGGCCGTCGGCGGTGTAGGTGCCGTCCGCCGCCGTGTGGACCTGCCGGTAGGTGCCCGATCCCGAGACGGTGACGGTCGTCCCGGCCGGCACGCCGCCGGGACCCGTCACCGTGCCGTTGATGGCACCGCCCGGCGCCAGCTGCGCGTCGACGCGCTCGACCGTCCGGCCCAGCGCCACGGGGACCTCGGTCGCGGTGTGGACGGTGGGGGCGTCGGGCCAGTGCTCGTCGAGCAGCCCGCTACCCTCCCGCGCGCCGAAGGAGACCGTGTAGACGCTCCCCGCCAGACCGGCGAGCCGGTACGTCCCGTCCTCGCCGGTGGTCGCCGGCTGCCCCCAGCCCGACCCGTCCGCGTGCGCGGCGGTGACCTGGACGCCCTGCTGCGGTGCCCCTCCGGGGCCGGTGACGGTGCCCGTGATGACACCGCCGGTCGTCAGCTCGGCGTCGATGTGCGGGACGGTCGCGCCCGGGGGGACCTCGAGCACCGTGGCCTTGGACCGCTCCGGGGTGTCGTTCCAGTACTCGGAGATCACGCCCGACGTGGGGGGCGCCACGAAGTTGAGGACGTACGAGCCGCCCGCGATGCCGGCGAGCGAGTAGGTCCCGTCCGCTTTCGTGCTCGTCCAGCCGCCGTAGGTCATCGAGCTCGCGGAGTCGGCGGAGACACCCACGCCGGCGACGGGCCGGCCCGCGTCGTCGGTGACCCGCCCGGTGATGGTCGCCCCGGCCTCGAGCTCGGCGTCGATGCCGGCGACCGTCCCGCCCGCCGTCACCGTCACGGGCGTCGCCGTGATCGTGGTCGGGCTGTTCTCCCAGTACTCGTTGATCAGACCCGACATGGATCCGGCGAGGAAGAAGACGTGGTAGTCGCCCGGCTGCACGCCTGCGACCGTGTAGCGGCCGTGGACGTCGGTGCGCGCGTGCGCGCCGATCAGGCCAGCGCCCGCCCGCGGGCTGAGGATGACGGAGACGTCCGCGAGCGGCCCCGCCGGTCCGGTGACGACACCGAGGACCGATCCGGTCGCGGCGGTGTCCGCCTGCGTCGGCGGCTGCTCGGTGACGAGCGCGGCGGCGTCGGGGAGCGCCGGCGCGGCCTGGTCGCGGTGCTCCTCGGGGACGACGACCGAGCCCGGGTTCGCGGCCTGGTCCGCAGCGGCCCGGGCGGCGGCCTCGGCGGCCTCGGTCTCGGCCACCCGGTCGGCGAGGGTCGCGGGGTCGAGGGGAGCCTGGAGCGGGGACGAGAAATCGGTCGGCGAGCCGTCGGCCGCTGTGGTGCGCGAGCCCTCGGGGCGGCCACCGTCGGCCGCTGCGGTGCGCGAGCCCTCGGGCCGGTCACCGTCGGCCGCGGAGGCGGCCGGCGCCGCACCGGTGAGTGCGACGGCGGCGACGAGCGCCGGGACAAGGGCTTGCGCGAGGCGCAGGTGGGAGGGGGGTGAGGCGTGGGACCTACGCATCGGACCGCTTTCTCGAGTGGTGTCGGCGCGCCGCGTCCGTGCGCGCACGCCTGCGTCCGTCCCTTCGGCAGCCCGGACCACGTCCTGAGGACCGGACGGCCGACTTCACCCGACGCCGGCCGACGTCGCCGGGGCGGGCGCCGGCGGCGGTGCCCGCCACGTCCCGGTCGCGTGCGGCCGGCTTCACAACGTCTCTACCCGATCGGCGCTGCCGCTCCGCCGTCCCGTGAGACCCGCACGCCTAAACTCCCTGCGTGCCCTCTCGCCATGCCGCGCGCCCGCGCGTCGCCCGCCACGCCCGCCGCCCGGAGTCCCACCGGGTGCTGTACGGCACCGCGCTCGGCGTCACGGCCCTGCTCGCGTTCGGCGTCACCGGCGCTGCGAGCGCGTACACGCGGCTGCAGGGCAACATCCGGTCCGTCGACGTCACCGAGCTGCTCGGCGAGAACCGCCCGACGCCGTCGGCTGCCCCCGACCCCGACGACCCCAACGCGGGCCGGGCGCTGAACATCCTCCTCATCGGCTCCGACGTGCGCGAGGGCGAGAACGCCGAGATCGGCGGCGAGGTCGAGGGCATGCGGTCGGACACGACGATCGTCATGCACGTGTCCGCCGACCGCAGCCGGGTCGAGCTCGTCTCCATCCCCCGCGACACGCTGGTGGACATCCCGGCGTGCAACCGATCCGACGGCACCGCCTCCCGCTCCCAGCGCGGCCAGTTCAACGCGGCCTTCTCGATCGGGTCCGAGAGCGGCCAGGTCTCCGACGCCGCGGTGTGCACGATCGCGACCGTGGAGGAGAACACCGGCGTCTTCATCGACGACTACGTGGTCATCGACTTCGCGGGGTTCATCCGCATGATCGACGCGCTCGGTGGGGTGCCGATGTGCATCCCGAACGACATGAGCTCCCCCAAGGCGGGGCTGGAGCTCACCGCCGGCAACCACGTGCTCGACGGCTCGACCGCACTGGCCTTCGCCCGGGCACGCACCGGCACCGGGGTCGGCGACGGCTCGGACACCGACCGCCTGGGCCGCCAGCAGCAGCTGCTCGCCGCGACGGTGCAGACCGTGCAGTCCAAGAACCTGCTCACCGACGTGCCGCAGCTGCTGAGCTTCCTCAACGCCGCGACGTCGTCGATCACCGCCAGCCCGAACCTGGCGTCGATCCCCAACATGACCGGCCTCGCCTTCAGCCTGCGCGCCACGCTGGGTGGCAACATCGCCTTCATGACGGTCCCGTTCGCCACCGCGCCGTCGGACCCGAACCGGGTCGTCATGACGGACGAGGCGGACCTGCTGTGGTCGAACATGTCCGCCGACCTGCCCCTGGTCGCCGAGCCCCCGGCCACCCCCGACCCCGCCTCGACGCCTGACCCGGCTGCGACGCCCGACCCCGCCGTCACCACGCCGCCGGTCGAGGCCGCCCCGCCCACTCCCGGCAAGGACCCGATCACCGCCGACGACGTCTCGACCGTCTGTGGCTGAGCGTCCCACCGGCCGCGAGGACGCCCCCGACGCGGCGGGCGGGGGCGGCGGCAGCCGCGCCCGTGCCGGCGGCTCGGCCCGTCCGGTCGGCGGCCCGCCCCGCCCGACGGCTCCCCGGGACCCCCGACGGCCCGCTGCGGACGCCCGCGCCGATGCGGGTCCGAGCGCGCCGCCGCCGAGCTTCGCCCCTGGGGGCCCGGCACGGCGGGCCCCGGCCGTCGACGACGCCGACCCCGTGGGCACGGTCCCGCCGCGCGCGGTCCCGGCCCGCCCCCTGCCGCCGCGCGCGGCGCCGGCGCGGCAGGCCGGGTCCGCCCAGCCGGTGGGCACCGCGCACCCGGTGGAGGTGCCACCCCGCACCGGGGGCCCGCAGCGGACTGGCACCGCCCAGCCCGTGGGCCGGCCGGCCGTGCAGATCCCGCCGCGGTCGGCCCAGGCCCTCGGCGCACCGGTGCAGGTCGGCGGCGCACCGGTGCAGGTCGGCGGCCCAGCCCGGGTCGCGTCCGCACGCCCGGGCACCGTCGCCCCCGGCCTCGCGCCCGGCGCGGGGGCTCCCGGGGCGCCGTCCGCCACGCCACGCGCGGGGCTGCTCGGCGGTCACGGCGAGCGGCGCCGACGGCTGCTGCTCGGGGTCGCGGTCGTCGCGGTGCTCCTGCTCGCGTGGCCCGTCGGCCTGCTGGTGTGGGCCAACGGCAAGATCCAGCACGTGCCGGCGCTGTCCGGCGGCGCCGACACCCCCGGCATCACCTACCTGCTCGCCGGGTCGGACCTGCGCGGCGGGGAGGGCGGCATCGCCCAGGACGGCACGGAGGGTGCCCGCACCGACACGATCATGCTGCTGCACGTCCCGTCCGGCGGGCCGGCCGCGCTGATCTCTCTGCCGCGCGACACCCTCGCCGAGATCCCCGGGCAGGGCGCGAACAAGCTCAACGCCGCGTACTCCTGGGGCGGCGCCCCGCTGCTCGTGGAGACGGTGGAGGGGCTGACCGGCATGCACGTCGACCACTACGTGGAGGTCGGCCTCGGCGGGGTGGCCCAGGTGGTGGACGCCGTCGGCGGCGTCGAGCTGTGCCTGGACCCGGCGGTCAACCAGGTCAGCTTCCCGCTGGACGACCCGGACTCCGGGCTCGTCTGGGCCGCCCCCGGCTGCCAGGTCGTCGACGGCTACACCTCCCTCGCCTTCGCCCGCATGCGCAAGGCGGACCGCGAGGGCGACATTGGCCGCGCCAAGCGCCAGCAGCAGCTGATCGCGGCACTGTCGTCGGCGGCGGCCACCCCGTCCACCGTGCTCAACCCCGGTCGGCAGGTCGGCCTGGTGTCGGCCGGCATCGGGGCGCTGCACGTGAGCGACGGGACGGACATCACCGACCTGGGCCGGCTCGCACTCGCGTTCCGCAGCGCGTCCGGGCCGGAGGGCATCCGCGGCACGCCGCCGATCATCGACGCCGACTACCGGCCCGGGGGCATCGGCTCGACCGTCCGGCTGGACCCGGACGCGTCGCCGGCGTTCTTCCGCGACGTGATGAACGGCGACCTGCCGGCCGGTCCGGTCGGCGGGGTCCCCGCCGGCTGACCTCCGCCGGCTGACGCCGCCCGTCAGGCCCCGCCCGTCAGGCCCCGGGCGCCGGGGCCCGATCGGCCGCGTGCCGCTCGCGCAGCCGGCGGCCCTTCTCGCTCGCCTGCGCGCGCAGGGAGTCCTGGAACGCCACCATCGCCCCGGCGAGCCGGCGGGCGTCGTCGTCGACCCCCGCCGCCAGGATCCGCACGGCGAGCAGTCCCGCGTTGCGGGCCCCGCCGATGGACACGGTCGCCACCGGCACGCCGGCGGGCATCTGGACGATGGACAGCAGGGAGTCCATGCCGTCGAGGTACTTCAGGGGCACCGGCACGCCGATGACGGGCAGGGTCGTGACGGCGGCGAGCATGCCGGGCAGGTGGGCGGCGCCGCCGGCGCCGGCGATCACCACGCGCAGCCCGCGGTCGGCGGCGGCGCGGCCGTAGTCGACCATGTCCTGCGGCATGCGGTGCGCGGAGACGACGTCGACCTCCACCGGCACGCCGAACTCGGCCAGCGCGTCGGCCGCCGCCTGCATGACCGGCCAGTCCGAGTCCGACCCCATGACGATCCCGACCTGCGGCTGCCCGCTCATGCTGCTCCCCCGCTCGTGGCCGTCGAGGCCGTCGCTGCGGCCGGACGTCCGGCCGGCTCCTCGCCGCGCAGGACCGCGGCGGCGGCGCGCGCCCGCGCCCGGACGTCGGCCAGGTCGTCCCCGGTCACGGTGACGTGCCCGAGCTTGCGGCCCGGCCGGACCTCCTTGCCGTACAGGTGCACCTTGGCGTCGGCGTCCAGCGCGGCGACCGCCGGCAGCGCGTCGGCGAGGTCGGCGTGGCGGCTGCCCAGGACGTTGACCATGACCGACCACGGCGCGCGCGCCCGGGTGGCGCCCAGCGGCAGGTCCAGGACCGCGCGCAGGTGCTGCTCGAACTGGCTGGTCACCGCCCCGTCGATGGTCCAGTGGCCGGTGTTGTGCGGGCGCATCGCCAGCTCGTTGACCAGGACGCGGGATCCGCCGTCGGGGTCGCGGACCTCGAAGAGCTCGACGGCCAGCACGCCGGTCACGTCCAGCCCCTGCGCCACCTGCACCGCGAGCGCCGTCGCCTCCTGGGCGACCGTCGCGTCCAGGTCCGGCGCGGGCGCGACGACCTCGCTGCAGACGCCGCCCTCCTGCACCGACTCCACGACGGGCCACGCCCGCACCTCGCCGGAGGGCCGGCGCCCGACCATCACCGCGAGCTCGCGGACGAACGGCACCTTCTCCTCGGCCAGCAGCGGCACGCCGCCGTCCCCGAGCGCGTCGAGCCAGTCGGCGACCTCGTCGGTGCGTGTCACCACCCGCACGCCCTTGCCGTCGTAGCCGCCGCGGGCGGTCTTGACCACCACGGCGCCACCGGCCTCGTCGAGGAACCGCTGCAGCGCGGCTGCGTCCGGCAGCGGCGCCCAGCGCGGGCAGGGGACGCCGAGCGCGGTGAGCCGCTGCCGCATGACGATCTTGTCCTGCGCGTGCACGAGCGCGTGCGCCGCCGGGTGCACGGGGTGCCCCTCGGCGACGAGCTGCTCGAGCAGGTCGTTGGGCACGTGCTCGTGCTCGAAGGTCAGCACGTCCGCACCAGGGACGCCGGTGACCAGCGCGCGGACGGCGCCGACGTCCGACGCCGAGCCGACGACCGAGTCCGGGACCACCTGGGCCGCAGAGGACGCCGGGCCCTCCACCAGGACCCTCAGGTGCACGCCCAGCGCGGTCGCCGCGGGCGCCATCATCCGGGCGAGCTGACCGCCGCCGACCACTGCCACCACAGGTGCTGCCACGGAGGTCGAGGGTAGCCGGGACCGCGTGGGCGCCGGCGCGCCGTCCACCCCGGAGCCACCCGGACCCACCCGGGGCCGGGATCCCGCGGGTTACGCTCCGGTCGTGACGCCCCCTGCCCGGACCGGCCCGCGGACCCTCGCCCAGCCCCCGGCACCCGGGGTGCCGGCCCGCGGAGCGTCCGCAGCGGCGTGGCGCACCCGGTCCGTCGCGCGGGTCGCCGAGCTGGCCCGGTTCGGGTCCGTGGGCGCCGTCGCGTACGTGGTCGACGTCGGCCTCTTCAACCTGCTGCGGTTCGGTCCCGGCGACCTGCTCGAGGCCAAGCCGCTCACCGCCAAGGCCCTCTCCGTCGCCGTGGCCACCGTGGTCGCGTGGCTGGGCAACCGCTACTGGACCTTCGCGCACCGGCGGACCGGCGCCCGCGGTCGCGAGCTGCTCGGGTTCGCCCTGGTCAACCTCGGAGGGCTCGCCGTCGGGCTCGCGTGCCTGGGGTTCTCGCACTACGTGCTCGGGCTGCGGTCCCCGCTCGCGGACAACATCTCCGCGAACGTGGTGGGGCTCGTGCTCGGGACCGCGTTCCGGTACGTCTGCTACCAGCGCCTGGTCTTCACCGGCGCCGACGACCGATCCGCCGCGGGGAGATGAGCGACCCCTTCGGCAGCACGACGTCGGGGTCGAGCGAGCGCGGCACCCCGGCGAGGAACACCGCGAACACCGCCGGCCGGCGCTGCGCCAGCTCGAGACGACCGCCGTCGGCCGCCACCAGGTCGCGCGCGAGCGCCAGGCCCAGCCCCGTCCCGGCGCCCGAGGTGGTGCCGCGGTCGAAGATCCGGGGGGCCAGGTGGTCGGGGACGCCCGGACCCTCGTCCGCGACCTCGAGCACGATGGCGGCGCTCGGCCCGCTCTGACGTGACCGGACGGTGGTGCGCCCGCCGCCGTGCTTGAGGGAGTTCTCGATGAGCGTCGCGAGCACCTGGGCGAGCGCGCCGGGCGTGGCCAGCACGTGCGCGCTCTGCGACACGTCGATGCGCAGCTCGCGTCCGGCGGCGGCGAACGTGGGCGCCCACTCCTCCTCCTGCTGGTGCACGACGTCGATCAGGCGCAGGGCCTCGGTCGTCCCGCCCTGGGCCCGCCGCGAGCGGGTGAGCAGGTCGTCCACCACGGTGACCAGCCGCTCCACCTGCTCCAGGGAGATCCGGGCCTCCTCGCGGACCTCGGGCTTCTCGGTCGCGTCGTGGATCTCCTCCAGCCGCATGGACAGCGCGGTCAGCGGGGTCCGCAGCTGGTGGGAGGCGTCGGCGGCGAACTGCCGCTCCGCCGCGAGCCGCCCGGCCATGCGGTCCGCGCTGCGGGCCAGCTCCGCCGCGACGAGGTCGATCTCCTCCACGCCGGACGGCTCGACCTGCGGCCGGACCTGCCCGGACCCCAGCTGCTCGGCCGACGCGGCCAGGTACACCAGCGGCGCCGCCAGCCGGTTGGCCTGCCACATCGCGGTCGCGATCCCGGCGCCGAACGCCACCACCGCGGCCGCGACGACCAGCGCCACGACCCGCGCGCTGAGCCAGAACACGTCCCACCAGGAGATGACCAGCTCGACGACCGCACCGGTCTGGGCGGTCGTGCGCGTCTCGATGCGTCGTCCGTCGATCGGCTCCCCGGCGTGCAGGCGGGTGCCGTCCGGCTGGATGACCGTGACCTCGGCCGCCTGGGACGTCCGTCCACCGGTGTAGGCCTCGAGCGTGGACTGGGTCAGCTCGATCTCCCGCTCGACCCGGAAGTCGACGGCGAACGCGAGCTGCTCGGCCCGCGACTCCAGCTCGCGCACCTCGTTGTCACGCGCGTACTGCGCCCCGAAGAACGCCAGCGGGAAGCCGAGCAGGACGACGGCGACCGTGACCGCCGCGATGGTGGCCTGCAGGACGCGCCGGCGCACGACCTACGCCGCCGCGTCGGCGCCGGTCTCGAACCGGAAACCCATCCCCCGCACCGTCGAGACGTAGCGGGGCGAGTTGGCGTCGTCGCCGAGCTTGCGGCGCAGCCAGGACACGTGCATGTCCAGGGTCTTCGTGGAGCCGAGCGGGTCGCTGCCCCACACCTCGCGCATGAGCGTCTCGCGGGCCACCACGGTGCCGGCCGCGGCGACCAGCACGCGCAGCAGGTCGAACTCCTTGGCGGTCAGGTGCAGCTCGCGCCCGTCCTGGAAGGCGCGGTGCGCGGCGACGTCTACCCGGACGTCCTGCGCGTGCACCTCGTCCTCGTCGACCGGCTCGCCGTGCGTGCGTCGCAGCAGCGCACGGACGCGGGCCAGCAGCTCCGCGAGCCGGAACGGCTTGGTGACGTAGTCGTCGGCGCCGGCGTCCAGCCCGACGACGAGGTCCACCTCGTCCGCTCGGGCGGTCAGCACGAGCACCGGGGTGGTCAGCCCCTGGTTGCGGATGGCGCGGGCCACGTCGAGCCCGTCCATGTCCGGCAGTCCCAGGTCCAGGACGACGAGGTCCGCCTCGCCGGCATGGTCGACGGCGCCTTGACCCGTGCCTTGCACGGTCACGTCGTAGCCCTCACGGGTGAGCGCGCGAGCCAAAGGCTCGGCAATGGCGGGGTCATCCTCAGCCAGCAGCACCTGCGTCATCGCGCCATGCTAGGTCACGCGCAGCCCACGGCGCGGCAGAGTCCAGGTGGACGTCCGCCGGACCGCGTCCCCCCGTGGTCGGACGCCCGACGCCGTGCTCGGCCCTCCTGCTCCCCCCGCGGTCCGACGACCGTGGTCCGCCGGTTGCCTAGGCTCCGTCCCCATGGGGTGGTGGGAGCGGTGGAACCGCTGGCTGGAGTCGCGCGCCCACACCCTCGACACCCTCGCCACCGTCGTCCTCGCGTTCGTCTCGGTCCTGGTGACGGTGGTGATCTCCGCGATCGGCGGCTGGACCGCGGTGGCGTGGTCCGTGCTCGTCGTGGCCCCGCTGGCCTGGCGACGACGCCGTCCGGTCGCGTCCGCGGTCGCCGTCTACGCCGCCGGCCTCGCGCACACGGTCCTGGGGCTGCCGCTGCTCGTCCCGGCCGACCTCGCCGTGCTGATCGCCCTCTACTCGGTGACCGTCTACGGACCGCGCTGGGCGCACCGCACCGCGATCGCCACCGGGCTGGTGGGGTGCGCGGTCCTCGGCGTCGCCCTCATGGTGGTGGACACCGCGTACGGGGTCGGCGGTGGCGCCGGGGTGACGGTGTTCACCGGCATGGCGGCGCTGGTCGTCTGGGCGTCCGGGCTGGTGAAGCGCTCGCGGCGCGAGACGCTGCTGGTCTGGCAGGACCGCGCCGAGCGCCTGCGCGTGGAGCGTGACCAGCAGGCGCAGATCGCCACCGCCGCCGAGCGCGCCCGGATCGCGCGCGAGATGCACGACATCGTCGCCCACTCCCTGTCCGTGGTCATCGCGCAGGCCGACGGCGGTCGCTACGCCGCCCAGGCGGACCCCGCGGCCGCCGCGCGGTCGCTGGGGACGATCGCGGAGACCGGGCGCGCGGCACTGGCCGACATGCGGCGCCTGCTCGGGGTGCTGCGCGACGGCTCCGACGACCGGGACGGCGGCCCCGGCGCCCCGGCCACCCCTGCCCTCGTCCCGCAGCCGGACGCCGGGGACGTCGAGCAGCTCGTCGACCAGGTGCGCGCCACCGGGGTCCGGGTCTCGCTGGTCCGCATGGGCACCCCGCGCACGCTGCCCCCCGGCGCCGGGCTGACCGTCTTCCGGATCTGCCAGGAGTCGCTGACCAACGTCCTCAAGCACGCCGGGCCGGACCCGACCGTCACCGTCCTGGTGCAGTGGACGCCGTCGGACCTGGTGCTGGAGGTCAGCGACGACGGCCGTGGCGCCGCGGCGATCGACGACGGGGCCGGGAACGGGGTCCTCGGGATGCGCGAGCGGGCGGCCATGTTCGGCGGCACGCTGACCGCCGGTCCCCGGGCCGGGGGCGGCTACCGCGTCCGGGCGCAGCTGCCGCTGCCGGCGGGGACGTGACGCGTCCACCCGTCGGTCGGCCGCCCGCCCTGCCGTCCGTCGGTCCGTCGGCCCGTCCGTCCACCCGGCGTCGCCCCTCACCTCTTCCTCCCCCGAGCCCTGGAGCCGCACCGTGAGCACCTCGTCCCCCGTCGACCCGTCCCCGGCGACCCCTGGCGCGCCCGTGCGGGTCGCCCTGGTCGACGACCAGCAGCTCGTCCGCGCCGGCTTCCGGATGGTCATCGACTCCCAGCCCGACCTCACCGTCGTCGCCGAGGCGGGGGACGGCGAGGAGGCCCTGCGGGTGCTGGACGCCCAGGCGACCCGCGGCGGGGTCGACGTCGTGCTCATGGACGTGCGGATGCCGCGGCTGGACGGGCTGGCGGCCACGGCGCGGCTCACCGCGGCGTCGGTCGCGGACCCCGGTCGGGCGGTGCCGCGCGTCATCGTGCTCACCACCTTCGACCTCGACGAGTACGTGCTCGCGGCGATCCGCGCGGGCGCCAGCGGCTTCCTGCTCAAGGACGCCCCGCCGGAGGAGATGCTCGCCGCGATCCGCACCGTGCACGCCGGGGACGCGGTCATCGCGCCGTCGAGCACGCGGCGCCTGCTCGAGCACCTGGTCACCGTGCTGCCCGACGACCGCCCGGACGACGGTGCGGCGGCGCAGGCCCGGGCGGCCCTGGCGGCGTTGACCGACCGCGAGCGGGAGGTGCTCGTGCTGATGGCCCGGGGCCGCTCCAACACCGAGATCGGCCGGGACCTGTTCGTCGCGGAGGCGACCGTCAAGACCCATGTGGGGCGGATCCTCGCCAAGCTCGGCGCGCGCGACCGGGTGCAGGCCGTGGTGACGGCGTACGAGACCGGGCTCGTGCACCCCGGCCAGTGAGCGGTGAGCGGTGGGCCGGTCGCGCGGGCGTGACGGGCGCGGGGGTGATGGGGCGCGGGCGTGATGGTGCACTGAGTGGGGCGCGGGGCGGGACGGCGCCGACCCCCGGCGCTCACCGGCGCGGCCGGCTCGGCCCCCGGGACGAGACGCGCGCCGACGGGTCCACCCGGGGGATGACCTCGGTGCCCGACCGGGGCTCGATGCGGCGCTGACCTGCGGGTCCATAGGTTCGGAGCATCCCTTCCGACGCCTGACCACAGGAGCAAGCCATGGACACGACCGTGTACCGCCCCCTCGACCCGCCCGGTGCCGGCGGCGGCCTCCCGTCCGGGGGCGCGGCCGGTTCCGTGCCGGTCACGGCGCCCGCCACCCTGCCCACGGAGCCCACGGCGCCCACGTCCGTCCCGGCGTCCCCGGACGGCCGGGTGGCCGTGCACGCCCGCTCGCTGAGCAAGGTGTACGGCTCAGGCGGGTCCGCGGTCCGGGCGCTGGACGCCGTCGACGTCGACTTCGGGGCCGGCGCGTTCACCGCGATCATGGGCCCGTCCGGGTCCGGCAAGTCCACGCTCATGCACCTGCTGGCCGGGCTGGACACTGCGTCGTCCGGCGCCGCCTTCCTGGGGCAGACCGAGATCACCCGGCTCGGCGACTCCGCCCTGACCGAGCTGCGCCGGGACCGGGTCGGCTTCGTCTTCCAGTCCTTCAACCTGCTGCCGATGTTCACGGCCGAGCAGAACATCCTGCTGCCGCTGGAGCTCGCCGGGGTGAAGGTCGACGCCGCGGCCCGGGACTGGTTCGACACCCTGGTGAGCACGCTGGGGCTGACCGCGCGGCTCGGCCACCGGCCGGCGGAGCTGTCCGGCGGGCAGCAGCAGCGGGTGGCGATCGCCCGCGCCCTGATCGCCCGGCCCGAGGTGGTGTTCGCCGACGAGCCGACCGGCAACCTCGACTCCCGTGCCGGGGCGGAGGTGCTCAGCTTCCTGCGCCAGTCGGTCCGTGAGCTGGGACGGACCGTCATCATGGTCACGCACGACCCGGCCGCCGCGGCCTACGCCGACCGCGTCGTCCTGCTGGCCGACGGCCGCATCGCCGGCGACATCGCCGACCCCACCCCCGAGTCGGTCCTGACCGGGCTCGACGCGCTGCGGTCGCTGGACGCCACGGTCGCCGGCGCCCCCGCCGCACCCGGGTCGGGGGTGCGCTGATGCTGCGCCTGACCCTGGCCCAGATGCGCCGCAGCCTGGGCCGGCTGACCGCCGCCGGCGTCGCGATCGCCATCGGCACGGCCTTCGTCGCCGCGACGCTGATCGCCGGCGCGGTCATCACGCGGACCAGCCTCGACGCCGTCTCGGCGTCCTACGCCGACGCCGACCTGGTGGTCACCACGCCCGGCGAGGACCTGACCGAGCCCGACCTCGCCGCGCTGCGCCGGGTGGACGGCGTCCGCGCCGTCGACGGCCGGTCGGGCCTGTGGGTGGAGCTCACGGCGGGGAGCCGCCGCGTGGTCACCGCGACCACCGCGGTGGCCTCGGACCCGCGCCTGGAGGCCCAGGCGGTGCTCGACGGCGCGTTCCCGGCCGCTCCGGGAGAGGTGGCCCTGCCGGGCCCGGTCGCCGAGCGGCTCGGCGTCGGGCTGGGCGACGAGGTCACCGCCCAGCGCGGTGCGTGGGTCCCCGCGGACGCCCCGGACGCGGAGTGGGTGGAGCGGCCCGAGCCGCTCACCGTGGTCGGTCTGACCGACGACCCGGCCGGGGCGTTCGCCCAGTCGGGCGGTGCCGCTGTGCTCTCGGCCGACGACGCGCGCCGCTGGACGGCCCAGGACGCCGTCGACGGCGAGCCCTCCTACGACGACGCGCTGCTCGTCCTGGCCGACGGCACCGACCCGGCCGGGACGCTGCCCGCGGTCGCGTCCGCCGTCTCCTCCGCGGTGCCGGGTGCCGAGGTCCGCACCAAGGACGACCAGGCCCGGGCCATGACGGCCGAGCTGACCGACGGCACGGACGTCTTCACGATGATCGTGCTCGGGTTCGCCGCGGTGGCGCTCCTGGTCGCCGCGCTGGTCATCTCCAACACGTTCCAGGTGATGATCGCGCAGCGCACCCGGACCCTGGCCCTGCTCCGGTGCGTCGGGGCGGACCGCCGCCAGCTGCGCCGGTCCGTGCTGCTCGAGGCGGGGCTGCTCGGGGTGGCGTCGTCCACGGTGGGGGTCGTGCTGGGCGTCGTCGTGGCGCAGGTGGCGCTGTGGGCGCTCGGCGGCCTGGCGCTGGACGTGCCGCTGCCGTCCGCCGTGACGGTCACGCCGGCGGTCGTGCTGGTGCCGCTGCTGGTGGGCACCCTGGTCACCGTGCTGGCCTCGCTCGCCCCGGCGCGGGCCGCCACCCGGGTCGCCCCGCTCGCCGCGCTGCGGCCGGCGGACGCCCCTGCCGTGACGCACCGGGGCAGCCGTCCTCGGCTGGTGCTCGCGGTCCTGCTGACGCTCGTGGGTTCCGCGCTGCTGGCGCTCGGCGTGGTCGCGGGCCGGGTGGTGGACCCCGTGGCGGCGCTCGGGCTGGGCGTCCTGGGCGGTGCGCTGTCGTTCGTGGGAGTCCTGGTGGGCACGGTGTTCTGGGTCCCTCGGGTGGTCGGGTCGTGCGGCCGGCTCGTGGGACGCAGCGGGACGAGCGCCCGGCTGGCCGCCGCGAACACGGTCCGCAACCCCCGGCGGACCGCGGCGACGAGCACCGCGCTGCTGATCGGCGTGACCCTGGTGACGATGATGAGCACCGGTGCCGCGTCCGCCCGCGTCACGCTGGCCGGGCAGCTGGACGAGGAGTTCCCGGTCGACGTGCAGATCACGGCGGGCGGCGGCGCGCTGGACCTCGTGACGCCCACGCTCGTCCGCGCGGTGGAGGGTGTCGACGGGGTCGAGCAGGTCGTGACGGTGCCGAGCGTGCCGCTGGTGGTCGGCGCCGGGGCGCCGGCGCACGGGGACGTGGGGACGACGCTGTCGACGACGGCCTGGGTGCTCGAGCCGTCCGTCGCCACGGGTCTCGTGCGGACTCCGTCGGTGGTGGACGGGCTCGCCGACGGCACCGTCGTGGTCGGCGAGACCCTCGCCCAGGACCTCGGGGTCGTGTCGGGTGACTCGCTGACGCTGTCCGTGCAGGGCGCTGACGGGTCCCCGACCGGGGAGCCCACCGCGCGCACCGTCGTGGTGACCGCCCTCTCCGGGCTCGTCCTGACGCCGAGCACGGCCGCCGCCCTGCCCCTGGAGGCGGCGGGGGCGTCAGCCGACGGCTCGGCCGTCGACCCGGCGGGCGGGACCCTCGACGAGGCCTGGGTGCGCCTGTCACCGGACGCCGACCCCGCGGTGGTGGTGCCGGCCGTCCAGGACGAGCTGTCCGAGATCGCCGTCCAGGTGGTCGGCGCCGCGGTCGAGCGCGCGATGTACGAGGGCATCATCGACACGCTGCTCGCCGTCGTCGTCGGCCTGCTCGCGGTGGCGGTCGTCATCGCCCTGATCGGGGTGGCGAACACGCTGTCCCTGTCGGTCATCGAGCGCCGCCGGGAGTCGGCCACGCTGCGGGTCATCGGGCTGTCCCGGCGACGGCTGCGCGCGTCGCTCGCGATCGAGGGCGTGCTCATCGCCGGGGTCGGTGGCGCCCTCGGGGTGCTGCTCGGCGTGCTGTACGGCTGGGCCGGGGCGGCGACCGTGCTCGGGGTGGTCGGCGACGTGCACCTGGACGTCCCGTGGGTGGACCTGGCGGCGGTGCTCGCGGTGTCCCTCGCGGCGGGTCTGCTCGCCTCGGTGCTGCCCGGACGCTCGGCCGCCCGCACCTCCCCGGTGGCGGCGCTCGCGGTGGACTGACACCGACCCGACCGACGGGCCTGTGGAACGGGGAGCTGTCCCGGGCCACGGGCCCGTCGTCGTCCCGCCGGTCGGCGGCCGCCGCCAGCGTGGGACCGTGCGACTCACCGTGGCCGGTCACGCCGGCTCCCCCGACCTCGACGTCGAGGTCCCTGACGGCGCCCGCCTCGGCGACCTGCGCCCGCACCTGGCCGCGGCGACCGGGCGGCCCGAGCTCGCCCTCCGGGCGCCCGGCGCGTCCGTGGCCGTCCTCGCGGTGGACAACGCGGTGCTCGACGACGACCAGCGGACCGGGCGTGCCCCGCTGGTCGCCGGCGCGGTCCTGCGGCTGGGGCGTGGCTCGCCGGACCCCGAGCTGCACGCGCTGCGGTCCCCGTGGCACCTGGCGGTGGTCGGCGGCCCGGACAGCGGGGCGCTGGTCGCCCTGGAGGGGGCCGTGGAGGTCGGCCGCCCGGCGCGGGTCGAGGTGGGCGGGGCGGTGCCGGTGGAGGAGGGCCGGGCGCCGGGCGAGCCGGGTGCGCCGGACGCGCCCGGGGGCGGCCGCGGGGATCGTGCGCGGGGCCCGGTCCGTCCGGGCAGGCGGCGCGCGGGTCCGGGTGCGCGCGGAGACCGTGCGCGGGGCCCGGCCCGTCGCGGCGCCCCGGGCGTGCCCGTCCGGCGGCTGGACGTCGACGACCGGTACGCGTCCGTGCGGCACGTGGTCGTCGAGCTCCGCACCGGACGACGCGCCGGAGGGGCCACGGGCCCGACCGTGCGGGACCTGGGCTCCCACAACGGCACCGTCCTGCTGCGGGCCGGCGGCCGAGGCCGGCCGCGACGCGTCGGCCGGCGACGCCGGCGCCTGCGCCGCGGTGACCGGGTCGTGCTCGGCGGGACGGTGCTGGAGGTCCGGACGCGCCGGGACGTCGAGCGGCTGCGCGGATGGCCGGAGGGCATCACGCCCGACCGGAACGGCCCACTTACCGGCGGTGCACCCCCGGTGCCGCGGGCCGGGGCGTCGACCTGGCTGGCCGGCGCCCTCGGCGGCGTCGTCTTCGCGGTGGTCACCGGCAGCCCGTCCATGCTGGCCCTCGCCGCCGTCGGCCCGCTGACCGCCGTCCTCGGGGGTCTCGTCGACCGCGCGGTGGGTCGACGCCGCCGGGTCCGGTCCGGCACGCCCGTCCGCCGCGGCCTGCCCACCGGTCGTCGCCGGCCGGACCGCGCGGTCCCGGACGACCGCCTGCCCGACGACCGCCTGCCCGAAGGTCGCCTGCCGGACGACGGCCTGCTGGGCGACGGCTTCCGGGCGCCACTCGCGTCGGACCTGCGCACCAGGGCACTCCTGGCGGTCCACGGGGGTGACGACGCGGGGTCGGCGCGGCGCCGGGACGGCCCGACCGACGGCATGGCCCGGGCCCCGGACGACGGGCGAGCGGGCGGGATCCCGCCGCGGGACCGGCCCGCGCACCGGGCGCCCGTGGCCGTCGTCGGACCGCGTCCGGCGGCGCTCGCGGTGTCCCGCCTGCTGGTGTGCGCCGAGCTCACCGCCGCGGCTCGGGACGGCAGGCCGGTCGACGTCGAGGTCCGGCCGCGCACCGGCGCGGCCGAGGCGTGGGCGTGGTGCGCCTGGGTCGGCGCGTCCAGGTCGGCGCCGGGGTCCGCGCCGGGGCCTGCGCCGACGGTGGTGGTCGTCGACGGCGCGCACGACCGGTCAGCGCGGGAGTCCGCCGGCCTCGCCCCCGGGCTCCCGTGGCCGGCCGACCGACCGGCCCACGACGATCGGGCCCACGACCGTCAGCCGCTCGTCGTCGTCGTCGAGGACGACCCCGCGCGCGTGCCGGCGTGGTGCCGGACCCGCGTGCAGGTGCACGCCGACGGGGTCGCCGCGACGGTGCACGGGGTCGCGGACCTGCGGGGGGACGGTGACCGCACGACGGCGGACCACCGGGGCGGGCGGGCGGTCAGCGGGGTGTCGACGGCGTGGGCGCAACGGCAGGCGCGCCTGCTCGCGGCGGTCCAGCAGCGCACGGCGACCGGGCACGGCGCCGCACCACCCGTCGCGGCGCTCCCCCGCGCCGTCGCCCTCGCGGACCTGCCCGGGATCCCGCTGCCCGACGAGGGCGCCGTGCTGGCGGCGTGGGAGGGCGCGCACGGACGCCGGCCGGGCGGGCTCACGGCGCACCTGGGAGCCGGTGCTGACGGCCCGGTCCTGCTGGACCTCGTGCAGGACGGACCGCACGCGCTGGTCGCCGGGACCACCGGCGCGGGCAAGTCCGAGCTGCTCCAGACCTGGGTGCTGTCGCTGGCCCTGACCTGCTCGCCGGCGGCGCTCGCGATCCTGCTGGTCGACTACAAGGGTGGCGCCGGGCTGGGCGCGTGCATGCGCCTGCCGCACGTGGTGGGCCAGGTGACGGACCTCGACCCGTCCCTGGCGCAGCGCGCGCTGACCGGCCTGCGCGCCGAGCTGCGCCGTCGCGAGCGGCTCCTCGCCGCCCACGGCGCGCCCGACCTCGCCTCCCTGCGCGACCGGGCGCCGCAGGAGGCTCCGCCCAGCCTCCTCGTCGTGGTCGACGAGTTCCGCGCGCTGCTCGACGACCTGCCAGGGTTCGTCCCGGGCCTGCTGCGGGTGGCGGCGCAGGGACGCTCGCTCGGCGTCCACCTGCTGCTCGCGACGCAGCGGCCCGGCGGCGCCGTCGGTCCTGACCTGCGGGCCAACCTCGCCGTGCGGGTGTGCCTGCGCGTGACGGACGCGGCGGACTCGCTGGACGTCCTCGACGTGCCGGACGCCGCCCGGATCCCCCCGGGCCTGCCCGGTCGCGCGCTCCTGCGCCGCGGCCCCGGCGTCCCCGAGCCCCTGCAGGTCGCGCTCGCGGACGCGCGTCCGTCGACCGCGGCCGAGCCCGTCCGACGCGTCGTCGGCGCGCGGCGACCCACGGGGGCGCAACCGGCCGCCGTCCGTGAGGCACCCGGGCGCGTCGCGGTGCGCGACGGTCCGGACCTGACCCAGGCGTGGGTCGCCGCCGCGGTCGCCGCGGCGCGGCACGCCGGCCTGCCGGCCCCGGACGTCCCGTGGCTGCCCGCGCTGCCCACCACCGTGAGCTGGGCGGACCTGACGGCGCACACGCGGACCGGGGAGCGTGCTGGGGCGTGGTCGCACGCCGCGTCCGCCGGCCGCGACCTGCCCGGTGACCCCGAGCACCGGCACGCCGGCCCGGACGCCGCGCTCGCGGTCGCGCTCGCCGACGAGCCGGCCGCGCAACGACGCAGCGTGGTGGCGTGGCCGGCGCGGGACGGCGGGCTGCTGGTCGTCGGCGCCCCGGGCTCGGGACGCACCACGACGATGCAGAGCCTCGCCGCCCGCGCCGCTGCCCAGGGGTGGCAGGTGCACACGATCTCCGCCGGGACGCCGGTCGGCCTCGGACCGGGAACGGTGTCACGCACGGCCGGGACCTGGGCGTCCACGGACGACCCCCGGCTGATGGCGCGGCTGCTCACCGTGCTGGCCGGTCGACCGGGTGCCGGTCCCAGCGGCTGGAACGGCACCGGCGGCCCGACCGGCGCCGACGGCGGCACCGGCCCGACCGGCGCCGACGGCACCACTGGCCCGACCGGCGCCGCCGGCACCACGAAACCCGAGCTCGGGACCGGCACGACCGGCCCGCACCTGCTGCTCGTCGACGGGCTCGAGACCGTGCTCGAGGTCCTCGGCACGGTCGCGCGCGGGCGAGCCGCCGACCGGCTGGTCGAGCTGGTGCGCGACGGCCGCCGGCGCGGGGTGTGCGTGGCGGCGTCGTCGTCCCCTGCGCTGCCGCACGCGGTCGCCGGACTGTTCGGGTACCGGCTCGTCCTGCGGGTGGGGGACGCGCCGGCCGAGACGATGGCGGGCGTCCCGAGCGACCTGGCGGGCGGTCGCCGCCCACCCGGCCGTGGCGTGTGGCTGCCTCCCGGGGCCTGCGCAGAGCCCGGGGCTGACGGGGCGGACGGGGCCGGCGGTCCGGTGCTGTGCCAGGTCGCGGTGCCACCACCCGGGGAGCCCGGCTCCACGGGCCGCCCCACCCCGCAGGCCGCCGTGCGTCTGCTGCCGCTCCCGCACCGCGTCACGCTCGACGACCTCGCGCGCGCCGGGCACGTCCCGGCGCTGGACACCTCCGCCGTCCCGACCCCCACCGTTCCGGCGCCCGCCACGTCCGCCCACCCGAGGTCCGCCGTCCCGATCGGGCTGGGCGGGGACGACGCCGGACCGGTTCACCTGCCCGTCGAGGGCGGTGCGCTGGTGGTCGGCCCCGGGGGCTCAGGTCGCTCGACCGCGCTGGCGGTCCTCGCGCACGGGATGCTGGCCCGCGGGCACGAGGTGCTGGTCGTCGCGCGCGACGGACCGCTCCGCGACCTGGGCGAGCATCGGCTGCCCGACCGCACGTGCGGGTTCGGTGCCGGGCGGGTCGACGCCGTCATCGACGCCCTGCGTCGTGACCCGGACGGGCACCTGCGTCCGGACCGGCGGAACCGCCGGGTCGTCGTGCTGGTGGACGACCTGGACGCCCTGGAGCAGCTGGACCCCGTGGCCGCGGCACGGCTCGTCACCGCGCCGCCCGGCGGCCCAGGCATGCCCGCCGCCTGGAGCCTGGTCGCCTCGGCGCACACGTCGGCCGCGTGCGTGTCGTTCCGGGGGGCGATCGGCGCGCTGCGGACCGGGCGACGCGGGCTCGTGCTCACCCCGCAGGAGCCGGGCAGCGCCGAGGTGTTCGGCGTGGACCTGTCCTGGGACGTCGACGTCGCCCGGCCGCACGACCCCGGTCGTGGCGTCGTCGTCCTCGGGCGGCGGACGGTGCCCGTCCAGGTGGCCCACCCGCCCGGGGCCGCCTGAGGGCGCCCGAGATCCGGTCCCGCCAGAGGGCGCTCCGGGCCCGGCGGCCGTCCGCTCAGGCGGGTGGCCGCTCGGCCGTGACGGCCACGACGGACGGGAGCAGCAGACCGACGCCGACGGCCAGCGCGCTGACCAGCACACCCGTGGCCCACGGGGCCAGCTCGACGCCGAGCCACCCCACGCTCATCACCACGAGGAGCACCTGCCACGTCATCACCGGCGAGCGGGCCCACCGGCGCCCGGCCCACAGCCCGCGGACGCCGAGGACCAGCACGGCGGCGACACCGAGCGCGAACAGGACCAGGAAGACGGCCGCCCCGGGCAGCCGGCTCTCGCCGCGGACCAGCCCGAGGACCCAGGCCGAGGCCAGCCCGACCAGCAGCCCGGCCTGCACCAGGACCAGCGCGCACACCACCGTCAGGGCGGCGGGGCGACGTCGGGAAGAGTGATTGTCGGGCACGGCTGCTGTTTTGTCGTCCGGAACAGGAACGCCGTCCGGCGACCGGTCCGAGGGGCGACGAGCGGAGCGGCTCACGCGTCGACCCTACGCGCGGCGACGGCACCCTCACAGGACAGAACTGCAGGCCAGGGTGTGATCAAGACCTCAGCCGTGATCGGGTCGAAACCTCACCGTGACCTCTTGTGGACTACGCGGTCAGATGTGAACCTTGACGCAGGTTTTGTTCGAACCCTCAACGCGAGCCGACAACCCCTGCGGGGGTCGGCTCCACCTGTGCCTAGGAGCTGTCATGGATTGGCGCCACCGCGCTGCGTGCCTGGACGAAGACCCGGAGCTGTTCTTCCCGATCGGGAACACCGGGCCTGCGCTCCTGCAGATCGACGACGCGAAGGCCGTCTGCCGTCGTTGCCCCGTCGTGGACACGTGCCTCAAGTGGGCCCTCGAGTCCGGCCAGGACGCCGGCGTCTGGGGCGGGCTGTCGGAGGACGAGCGTCGCGCCCTCAAGCGCCGCACCGCGCGCCAGCGTCGGGCCAGCTGAGCGGCGGCACCGCACCACCCACGCGATGCCCGGGCGAGCTCCTCGCCCGGGCATCCGTGCGTCCGGGGTCCTACGCCTGCGGGAGCCGCAGCTTGACGTCCAGGACGACCTGCGTCCCGCCGCCGTCCCGCGGCAGCCAGTCGATCGACCCGTGCAGCTCGTTGGCGACGAGCGTCGACACGATCTGGGTGCCCAGGCCGGTGCCGGCACCCTTCCCCTCGGGCAGCCCCACCCCGTCGTCGGCGACGACGACCCGCAGCTCCTGGCCGTCCCGGGTGGCGTCGATCTCCACCGTGCCGCCCTCGGTGCTCGACAGCCCGTGCTCCACGGCGTTCGTCACCAGCTCGGTCAGCACCAGCGCCAGTGCGGTCGCGTCCTCGGCCGGGACCATCCCGAACGAGCCGGTCGTCCGGGTCCGCACCTGGGCGCCGGCGGAGGCGACGTCGGCGGTGAGCCGCAGGCTGCGCCCCACCAGGGCGTCGAACGGCACCGACTCGTCCAGCGTCTGCGAGAGCGTCTCGTGCACCAGGGCGATGGTCGCGACCCGGCGCATCGCCTCCTCGAGCGCCTCCTTGGCCTCCGGCGACGTCATCCGCCGGGCCTGCAGACGCAGCAGCGCGGCCACGGTCTGCAGGTTGTTCTTCACGCGGTGGTGGATCTCGCGGATCGTCGCGTCCTTGGTGATGAGCTCGCGCTCGCGCCGGCGCAGCTCGGACACGTCCCGGCACAGCAGCACGGCGCCGATCCGCTCGCCGTTCTCCGTGAGCGGGACGGCGCGCAGCGACAGGCAGACCCCGTGCGCCTCCAGGTCCGTGCGCCACGGCGCACGGCCCATGATGACCAGCGGCATCGACTCGTCGACCGGCGACTGGTGCTCGACGAGGTCGGTGGTGACCTCGATCAGCGAGCGGCCGACGAGGCTGCCCATCACCCCGAACCGGTGGAAGCAGCTCAGCGCGTTCGGGCTGGCGTAGAGCACCTCTCCCTCGGAGTTGAGGCGGATCAGCCCGTCCCCCACGCGGGGGGCGCCGCGGCGCGAGCCGGTCGCGGAGTTCGCCACCGGGAACTCCCCGCGGCCGATCATGCTCATGATGTCGTCGGCGGCCTCGACGTAGTTGAGCTCGAGCCGGCTCGGGGTGCGCGCCCCGCCGAGGTTCGTCTGGCGCGCCACGACGGCGATGGCCCGGCCGTTGCGCACCACCGGCGTCGCCTCCTCGCGGACCGCGTACGACCCGAACCAGCGCGGCTCGCGCGAGCGCTGCGGACGCAGCTCGGTCAGCGCGCGCTCGAGCTGGGGGCGCTGCCCCTCCGGGGCGCTGGAGCCGACGATGTCGTCGTAGTGGACCGTCGCGCCGGTGCTCGGCCGGCACTGCGCGATCGCGACGAAGTCCCCCGAGCGGGTGGGCAGCCACAGCACGAGATCGGCGAACGCGAGGTCGGAGACCACCTGCCAGTCCCCCACCAGCAGGTGCAGCCACTCCACGTCCGCGGCGTCGATGTCGCAGTGGCGGGAGACCAGGTCGCTGAGCGTGGACACGGCCGCCAGCCTAGACAGCGTGGCGTGCGCCACCCGCCAGGGAGCCGGCCGAGCATCGCACGGCCGCTCGGATAGCCTCGCAGGACGCACACCGGCTGACCGCGTGGCCGCCCGGCCCGCCCCGGTGCTCCAGGAGGTCCACGTGCACGTGCGAGTCGAGCTGCGCTACGCCGCGCCGGTCCCTGCGGTCGCCGCGATGCTGGCCGACGTCGGCTACACGCGGGCCCGGGTCGAGGCCAGCGGTGCCGGCGTGCTGCAGGCCGACGTCAGCGGCACCGCCGCGGGCGCGGTCACCGTCACCACCCGCCGGTCGACGCCGAGCGACCAGATCCCCGCCCAGGCCCGGGCCTTCGTCGGGTCCACGCTGGAGGTCCGTCAGGTCGAGGCGTGGGAGGCCCCGACCGCGGACGACGGCGCCCGCCGGGGCACCGTGGTCGTGGAGATCCCGGGCGCACCGGTGCGGCTGACCGGCACGGTCACGCTCAAGCCCGACGGACCGGACGCCTCGGTCCTCACCTACGACGGCGAGCTCAAGGCAGGGGTCCCGCTGTTCGCCGCGGCGATCGAGCAGGCGGCGGCCGGTGCCGTGCGGTCGGCGCTCCAGGCGGAGCAGGACGCGGGCGCCCGCTGGCTCGCCGCCCGCTGACCGGCCGCCCGCTGCGCGTGCCCGGAAAACCCTCACGTCCCCCTGGCGGGGGCGACGGCACACGGTTTCCCGTAACGATTCCGTAACGCGGATCATCACCCCGGGCCTCTGACCTGCACAGACGCCCCGTGGTACCGCTTCCATCCTGCTCGGCGGTTGACACCGGGACGACGCGCACCCAACCATCGTCCTCACGTGGAACCGCTCCCGCACCTCGGTGTGGGAGCGCTCCTGCACCGGCCTTCTGGCCACGCCGCCGTCCTGTCGAGGGCTTCGGCGCAACCCGTACGGCGACGACGCCGACGAGCTGACAAGGGAGTCATAGTGCGCACACGCACGAGCAAGACCTGGGCGCTCATGGCCGGGGTCACCGGCATCGCCCTCCTCGCCTCCGGCTGCGGCGGCGGTTCCGACACCGCGGCAGGCGAGAGCAGCGAGGGCGGTGGCAGCGGCGACGAGAAGGTCACGCTGTCCGTCGCGACGTTCAACGAGTTCGGGTACGAGGGCCTCATCGAGGAGTACATGGAGCTCAACCCGAACATCACGGTCGAGCACAAGAAGGCCGCCACCTCCGACGAGGCGCGCGACAACCTCAACACCCGCCTCGCGGCCGGCTCCGGCCTGTCGGACATCGAGGGCGTCGAGGTCGACTGGCTCCCCGAGCTCATGCAGTACTCGGACATGTTCGTCGACCTGTCGGACGCCGAGATCGAGGACCGCTGGCTGGAGTGGAAGACCGCGGCCGCCACCACCGAGGACGGCGCGCTCATCGGCTACGGGACGGACATCGGCCCCGAGGCGATCTGCTACCGCTCCGACCTGTTCGCCGCCGCCGGCCTGCCGACGGACCGCACCGAGGTCGCCGCGCTGCTCGAGGGTGACTGGGACCGCTACTTCGAGGTCGGCCGCGAGTTCGTCGCCAAGTCGGACGCCGCCTGGTTCGACTCGGCCGGCGCCACGTACCAGGGCATGATCAACCAGGTCGAGAACGCCTACGAGGAGGACAACGGCGACGTCCTCGGCATCGACCACGACACCGTCAAGGACATCTACAACGACGTCCTGACCGCGTCCGTGGACGAGGACCTCTCCGCCCACCTGCTGCAGTGGAGCGACGACTGGGCCGCCGGGTTCCAGAGCGGCGCCTTCGCGACCCAGCTCTGCCCCGGGTGGATGCTCGGCGTCGTCGAGGGCAACGCGGCCGGCGTGGCCGGCTGGGACGTCGCCGACGTCTTCCCCGGTGGCGGCGGCAACTGGGGCGGGTCCTACCTGACCGTCCCCGCACAGAGCGAGCACCCGGAGGAGGCCAAGGCCCTCGCGGCGTGGCTGACCGCGCCGGAGCAGCAGATCAAGGCGTTCCAGGCCAAGGGCACGTTCCCGAGCCAGGTCGAGGCGCTCGAGAGCGACGACCTCAAGGCCCAGACGAACGAGTTCTTCAACAACGCGCCGACCGGTGAGATCCTCGCCAACCGCGCCGAGGCCGTCACCGCGACGCCGTTCAAGGGTCCGAACTACTTCGCGATCCACACGACGGTCTCCGACGCCCTGACCCGGGTGGACGTGGACCAGACCGACGACGCCGCCTCCTCGTGGCAGAAGGCGCTCGACGCGTACGAGTCCCTCGGCCTGAGCTGACCGACCCGCGTCGACGTGCCGGGGTCGGGTGGGCGCCACGCCCGCCCGACCCCGGCACGCACCGCAGCCCGGCCGACCATCGTCGCTCGTCCGTCCCGAGAGGGTGTCGCATGTCCGTGATCAGCCCGCCGAAGCCCTCCCGGGCCCCGGAAGCCGCCCAGCCCCGCCGCGTCGGCTTCAGCCAGCGCCTCGGCCGCTGGGACGTCAAGCTCTCCCCGTACCTGTACGTCTCCCCGTTCTTCCTGCTCTTCGCCGTCACCGGGCTCTTCCCGCTCGTGTACACGGCCTACGTCTCGGTGCACGAGTGGCACCTCATCGGCGGGCAGGGCGACTTCGTCGGCTTCCAGAACTTCGTCGACGTCGTCCAGCAGCCGCGGTTCCTGACCGCGCTGCGCAACACCTTCAGCATCTTCCTGCTGTCCTCGGTGCCGCAGGTGATCCTCGCGATCGTGATCGCGGCGGTGCTGGACGCGAACCTGCGCGCCAAGACGTTCTGGCGCATGGGCGTCCTGCTGCCCTACGTGGTGGCGCCGGTCGCCGTCTCGCTCATCTTCTCCAAGCTGTTCGCCGACCAGTCCGGGATGATCAACGCGCTGCTGGGGACCGTCGGCGTCGACGCGATCCGCTGGCACGCCGACCCGTTCGCCAGCCACTTCGCGATCGCGACGATGGTCAACTTCCGGTGGACCGGCTACAACGCCCTGATCTTCCTCGCGGCCATGCAGGCCGTCCCGCGCGACCTCTACGAGGCCGCCGTCATCGACGGCGCCACCCGGCTGCGCCAGTTCTTCTCCATCACGGTGCCGATGCTGCGGCCGACGATCATCTTCATCGTCATCACGGCGACCATCGGCGGGCTGCAGATCTTCGACGAGCCGCGCATGTTCGACCAGCTCGGCCAGGGCGGCTCGGACCGTCAGTGGATGACGGTGACGATGTACCTCTACGAGCTCGGCTGGGGCGCCCAGAAGAGCTTCGGACGGGCCGCGGCGGTCGCCTGGATCCTGTTCCTGATCATCGTGCTGATCGGGCTGCTCAACTTCGCCATCACCCGCCGGATCTCGTCGACCGGATCCACCCAGAAGCCGAAGCGAGGCTCGCGATGACCACCTCGGTCCCCATGATCCGGCAGACCGCCGGAGCCGGCGCCGCGCGCGCCGCCGCCCGCAGGCGAGGCCTGACCGGAGGCGCCAACCGCCGGCCGGGCTGGGTGACCTACCTGTTCCTTGGGGTGGCCCTCGCGGTCGCTGCCTACCCGATCTACTACGCCGTCCTCCTGGCGTCGTCGGACGCGATCACCATCGCGCAGAACCCCATCCCCTCGCTGCTGCCGGAGGGCAACCTCTTCGGCAACATCGGCCGGGTCCTCACCGCCGACATCCAGTTCTGGCCGGCGCTGATCAACAGCATCATCGTCTCGACGCTGACGGCGCTGTCCGTGGTGGTCTTCTCGACGCTGGCGGGCTTCTCCTTCGCCAAGCTGCGGTTCCGCGGCCGGGGCCCGCTCCTGGTGTTCGTCATCGCCACCATGGCAGTCCCGACCCAGCTCGGCATCGTCCCGCTGTTCATCGTCATGTCGAAGCTGGACCTCACCGGCAAGCTCGCGGCCGTCATCATCCCCGGGATGGTGACCGCCTTCGGGGTCTTCTGGATGACCCAGTACCTGGAGGAGGCGCTGCCCTACGAGCTGATCGAGGCCGCCCGCGTCGACGGGTGCTCGATGATCCGGACGTTCTGGCACGTCGCGCTGCCCGCCGCCCGGCCGGCGGCGGCCATGCTGGCGCTCTTCACGTTCGTCGGGTCGTGGACCAACTTCTTCTGGCCGTTCATCGTGCTGGGGTCGGGCAACCCGACTCTGCCGGTGGCGCTGCAGCTCCTGCAGGCCACGTACTTCAAGGACTACTCGCTGATCATGGCCGGCGTCGTCGTCTCGACGATCCCGCTGGTCCTGGTCTTCATCGTCGCGGGCCGTCAGCTCGTGACCGGCATCATGCAAGGAGCAGTCAAGGGATGAGCTCTCTCACCGACAACCGCACGGACCTCCTCACGGGGCCCGGCGTCACGCTCGACCCGGGCGCGCTGACCTTCCCGCCCGGCTTCCTGTGGGGCGCGGCGACCGCGGCGTACCAGGTGGAGGGCGCGGCGCACCGCGACGGCCGGACCGACTCCATCTGGGACGCCTTCGCCCGCGTCCCCGGCGCCGTCCTGGACGCGCACGACGGCGAGGTGGCCTGCGGCCACTACGACCGGTACCGCGAGGACGCCGCCCTGATGAAGGGCCTCAACCTCGGCTCGTACCGGTTCTCCACCTCGTGGGCGCGCGTGCGGCCGGACGGCGGGGCGGTCAACCCCCTGGGTGTCGACTTCTACTCCCGGCTCGTCGACGAGCTGCTGGCCAACGGCATCAAGCCGTGGCTGACGCTCTACCACTGGGACCTCCCGCAGGCCCTGGAGGAGCGCGGCGGCTGGGCCAACCGCGACACCGCGTACCTGTTCGCGGAGTACGCGCTGAGCGTGCACGACGCCCTGGGCGACCGGGTCGACGTGTGGACCACGCTCAACGAGCCGTGGTGCTCGTCCTTCCTCAGCTACACCGCCGGGGTGCACGCGCCGGGCCGGCAGAGCCGTCCGGACGGGCTCGCGGCGGCCCACCACCTCATGCTCGGCCACGGCCTGGCCGTCCAGGCCCTGCGCTCGCGCGACGCCGACCTCAACCTCGGCATCACGCTGAACCTCACGGTCACGGACCCGGTGGACCCGCAGGACCCGGCCGACGTCGACGCCGCGCGCCGCATCGACGGCCAGTTCAACCGGTTCTTCCTCGACCCGATCCTGCGCGGGTCCTACCCGCAGGACGTGCTCGACGACGTCGCGGAGTACGGCCTGCTCGACCACGTGCGGGACGGCGACCTGCAGGTCATCTCCGCACCGATCGACTCCCTGGGCGTGAACTACTACCACGGCGAGATGGTCAGCGCGCAGCCCGCTCCGGCGACCCTGCGCGGGGACGCGCCGGTGGAGCGCCCGACGTCGAGCCCGTTCCCCGCGGCCGACGGCGTGCACAACCACCCCCGGGACCTGCCGGTGACCAGCATGGACTGGGAGGTCCAGCCCGAGGGCCTGACCCGCCTGCTCCTGCGCCTGCAGGAGGAGTACACCGGGCCGGCCGGGGTCGCGCTCTACGTCACGGAGAACGGCGCCGCCTACGACGACGTCCCGGACGTGGAGGGCTACGTCCAGGACACCGAGCGGCTGGAGTTCTTCGACCTGCACCTGCGTGCGGTGCACGAGGCGGTCCGCCGCGGCGTCGACGTCCGCGGCTACTTCGCCTGGTCGCTGCTGGACAACTACGAGTGGGCATGGGGCTACCACAAGCGGTTCGGCATCGTCCGGGTCGACTACGACACCCTCGAGCGCACGCCCAAGGCGAGCGCTCGCTGGTACGCGACGGTCGCCGGCGACAACGCGCTGGCCCCGCGCGAGTGAGCCACGACGCCGGGCGGGGGGCGGGCACGAGGGTGGGTATTCTCCGGAGCACGCGTCCGACCTCCCGCCCGGCGCCCCGGAGATGACCGCCATGACCGACAGCACGGCCACGATGCCGGCAGCGGCGCCGCCGACCTCGCCGGACGCGTCCGCAGCGGGCGGGGGCCCGCGTCCCCGGGGCGGCCGGGGTGGGGCGCCCACCCTCGAGGAGGTCGCCGAGCTGGCCGGCGTCTCGCGGTCGACGGCCTCACGGGCCATCAACGGCGGGCTGCGGGTCTCCCCCGAGGCCCAGGCCGCGGTCGAGTCCGCCATCGCCCAGCTCGGGTTCACGCCCAACCGGGCGGCGCGGTCGCTGGTCACCCGGCGCAGCGACTCGGTCGCGCTGGTCATCCCGGAGCCGGACGAGCGCGTGCTCACCGACCCCTTCTTCGCCGGGACGCTCAACGGGCTCTCGGCGGCGCTGTCCAGCACCGACCTGCAGCTCGTGCTGCTGATCGTCCGGCCCGGGGACAACGCCCGGGCCACGCGGTACCTGCGCCACGGGCACGTCGACGGCGCCATCGTGGTGTCCCACCACCAGGACGACTCCCTCGACCGGGCGCTGGCCGACTCGGGACTGCCGCACGTGTTCGTGGGCCGCCCCCTGGAGCGGGACCGGGAGGTCCGGCACGTCGACCTCGACAACGCCCTCGGCGGCCGGCTGGCCACCGAGCACCTGGTGCGGCTGGGACGACGGCGGGTCGCGACCATCGCCGGCCCGCAGGACATGGCCGCCGGCCTGGACCGGCTCGGTGGCTGGCGCGACGTGCTGCGCGAGGCCGGGCTGCCCGACGACGCCGTCGCGTTCGGCGACTTCACCACGGCCGGGGGTGCGGCGGCCGCGACCGAGCTGCTGGAGCGGCACCCCGACCTCGACGCGATCTTCGCCGCGTCGGACCTCATGGCGGTGGGCGCGCTCGGCGTCCTCGCCGAGCGGGGGCGCACCGTTCCCGGCGACGTCGCGATCGTCGGGTACGACAACCTCGGGGTCGCGGAGTCGACGAAGCCGCAGCTGACCACGGTGGTCAACCCCGTCGTCGCGATGGCCCGACGGGCCGGTGAGCTGCTGCTCGACCAGCTCGCCGGCCGACCCGTCGCCGTGGACCCGGTGATCTTCCCGCCCGAGCTCGTGCGGCGTCAGTCCGCCTGAGCGGCGCCCGGCCGCGACCGGGCGACCCCGACCGGCGTAGCGTCGCGCCATGGACCTCGCGTTCCAGCCCTACGGGCGTCCCGCCGGCACCCCGACCGAGCGCCGGCGCCGCCGTCGCACCGCCGTCCTGGTCACCGGGGCCGTGGTGGCCACGGCCGTGGTCGGGTCCGTCGGCGTGCGGGCGGACACCGCGTGGTTCCGCTCGCTGCGCAAGCCCGCCTGGTACCCGCCGGACGCCGCGTTCCCGATCGCGTGGACGGCGCTGTACGCCACGATCGCGTGGGCGTCGACGCGTGCGCTGAACCGCGCCCCGGTCAGCCGACGCGCGACGGTCGCGTCCACCCTCGGCCGCAACCTCGTGCTGAACGCCGGCTGGACCTGGACCTTCTTCCGGGCCCGGCGGCCCGGGCTCGCGGTCGGGACCGCCCTGGCGCTGGACGCCTCGACCGTGTCGTTGATCCGGGCGGTCGGTCGGCACGACCGCGCCGCCGGCGCCGCCCTGCTCCCGTACCTGGCGTGGACCGTCTTCGCGACGGCGCTCACCGAGGCCATCTGGTTCCGCAACAGCGACTGACGCCTGCGGCGCCGGGCTGCCGCACCAGGGGGTGCGCTGCTCCGCCGCGCCTAGCGCTCCGCGGGCAGGTGACCGAACCGGTGCCTCGTGCGGCTGACCGCCTGCTCGCGGACGACCGTGAGCATCTCCCGCTGCGCGCTCGCCAGCACCGGGTGGTCGAGCACCGTCACGTGACCCACCCGGGTGCGCGCCGCCTCGCGAAGACCCGGCGCCGCACCCACCACACGGACCCGCCCGGACACCGCGCCGGACCGCACGCGGCCGGCGAACGCGTCGTCGTCCTCGTCGGCGACCGTGCTGACGGTCACCGGGACGCCGGCACGCTCGGCGGCGGACAGCACCCGGGTGACCTCCCGCTGCCGGGCCCCCGCGCCGACGCGGACGGTCAGGTCCGGCACCGGGCGGTACCGGAGCACGTTCGACTCCACCGCCAGCCCGCTCGGGTCGTGCTCCTCCGCGAGCTCGGCGCCCCACCAGCGCTCGTCGTCGGCGCGCGCCCACGCGAGCCAGCCGGCGTCGTCGGCCGGGAGGTCCGCCGCGTCGGCCCACCGGCCCAGGCCGGCGACGTAGTGCGGGCCGCCCGCCTTGGCGCCGGGGCCGACCACCGAGGCCTTCCACCCGCCGAACGGCTGCCGCTGCACGATCGCCCCGGTGATGTGCCGGTTGACGTAGGCGTTGCCCACCTCGACGCGGTCCAGCCAGTGTGCGATCTCCGCCTCGTCGAGGGAGTGCAGGCCGCCGGTCAGCCCGAACGCGACGGCGTTCTGCAGGTCGATCGCCTCGTCCAGCGTCGTGGCCCGCATGATGCCGAGCACGGGACCGAACACCTCGGTGCGGTGGAACCACGACCCGGGTGCGACGCCGTCCTTCACGCCGGGCGTCCACAGCCGGCCCTCGTCGTCCAGGCGCCGGGGCTGCACCACCCAGCGCTCGCCGGGCTCGAGCGTCGTGAGGGCGCGCAGCAGCTTGCCGCTCGCCGGCTCCGTGAGCGGGCCGACGGTCGTGGCGAGGTCGGTCGGCTGGCCGGTGCGCAGGGACCGGACGGCGTCGACCAGCTGGTGCGCGATGCGCGGGGACCGTCCGGCCGACCCGACGAGGATCAGCAGCGAGGCGGCCGAGCACTTCTGCCCGGCGTGCCCGAACGCGGAGCGCACGGCGTCGGCGACGGCGAGGTCGACGTCGGCCGACGGCGTCACCACCAGCGCGTTCTTCCCCGACGTCTCGGCCAGCACGTCGAGGTCCGCGCGCCAGGACGAGAACATCTCGGCGGTCTCGATGGACCCGGTGAGCAGGACGCGCGCGACGGCGGGATGCGTCACGAGGTGCCGGCCGACGTCGCCCTCGGGCGACAGGAGGACCTGCAGGACGTCGCGCGGGACGCCGAGGTCGTCCGTCGCGCGGTGGATCGCCCCCGCGGCGACCTGGAGGCACCGCGGCGTGGCGGGCGCCGGCTTGGCCAGCACCGGAGAGCCCGCCGCGAGCGCGGACAGGACCGACCCCACCGGGATCGCGACCGGGAAGTTCCACGGCGGGGTGACGACCGTCAGCCCGTCGGGGCGGAAGACCGCACCCGGGACGCGGCCGTCGGCGAGCTCCTCGGCGCGGTCGGCGTAGTAGCGCGCGAAGTCCACCGCCTCGCTGACCTCCGGGTCGGCCTCGGCGACCGTCTTGCCCGCCTCCTGCACCATCGTCGCGACCAGGTCGCCGCGGGCCTCCTCCAGGCGGACGGCGGCGCGGCGCAGCAGCGCGGCGCGGGCGGACGGGTCGGTGCCGGCCCAGGTGGCGGCGACCCCCTGCGCGCGGGCGACGGCGTCGTCGACGTCGGCCGTGGTGGTGACGGTCACCGCCTCGGGGACGGCGACCCGGCGACCGATCACCTCGGCCGCCCAGCTGCGCGACGCCGCGACCGCCGGGTCGGTGTCGGGGGCGTTGCGGAACGGCTCGCCCGGCTCGGGCTCGACCGGGGCGGGACGCGGGACGCGCCGGGGCGCGGGCGGCGGCAGCGTGGAGTCCCGGACCGAGGCGAGGAACGCCTCGCGCTGCCGGTCCAGGCCGTGCGCGGAGGCGTCGTCGGCGAACAGCGCGTGCAGGTAGTTCTGCGGGGCGGCGTTCTCCTCCAGGCGCCGCACGAGGTAGGAGATCGCGACGTCGAAGTCCGCCCGGGCGACCACGGGGGTGTAGAGCAGCACCCCGCCCACCGTGTCGCGCACGGCCCGCGCCTGGGACGGCGCCATGCCCTGCAGCATCTCGACGTCCAGCGCCTCGGACACCCCGCGCCGCTCGGCCACCAGGTGCGCGAGCGCGACGTGGAACAGGTTGTGGCTCGCGACGCCGATCCGCACGTCACGGGTGCGGTCGGGGCGCAGGGCGCGGTCGACGAGGCGGACGTAGTGCGCGTCGACCTCGGCCTTGGTCTCGAAGGGTGCCTGCGGCCACCCGTGCAGCTCGGCCTCGACCCGCTCCATCGCGAGGTTGGCACCCTTGACGAGCCGGACCTTGATGCGGGCCCCGCCCGCGGCGCGGCGGCGGGCGGCGAGCTCGGTGAGCTCGTCGAGCGCGGCGAGGGAGTCCGGCAGGTACGCCTGGAGCACGATGCCGGCCTCGGCGGCGAGCAGGTCGGGGTCCATGACGAGCGCCTCGAAGACCTCCACCGTCAGCGCCAGGTCCCGGTACTCCTCCATGTCGAGGTTGAGGAACGTGCCGTGCCGGGCGGCCGTGACGTACAGCGGCCGGAGCTTGGCGACGATGCGGTCGCGGCTGCCGGCGGTGTCCCAGGTGGACAGCTGGCTGGCGACCGCGGACACCTTGACGGACACGTAGTCGACGTCGGGGCGGCGCACGAGCGCGGACACCCGGTCCAGCCGGCGGGTCGCCTCCGCCTCGCCGAGGACCGCCTCGCCGAGCAGGTTGAGGTTCAGCCGGAAGCCCTCGGCCCGCGCCGCGGCGATGTGCCGGCCGAGCCCCGGCCCGGCGTCGGCGACCAGGTGCCCGACCAGCTGGCGCAGGCGCAGCCGGGCCGCGGGAACGACGACGCCGGGGAGCACGGGCGCCACCCGGGCGCCCACCTGGAGCAGGGCGAGGTCGACCGGGCCGAGGAACCCGCGCGCGGCGGACGCGCCCTGCGCCAGCCCGGCGAGCTCGCGGGCGGCGACGCGCAGGTCCTCGGGCCGGGCCACCCGGTCCACGAAGTGCATGGCGAGCTCGAGCCCGGCCGGGTCGGCGACGAGCGCGGCCAGGCGCCCGGTCGTGCGCCGCTCGGCCGGCGTCTCCCCCGCGGCGGTCGCCGCGACCCACCGGTCCGCGAGCGCGAGGGCGGCGTCCGTCACGGACGCGAGGTCGGTGGGCGCGTCGGTGGGCGCGTCGGTGGGCGCGTCGGTGGGCGCGTCGGTGGGCAGGGCGTCGGTCGACATGGCGTCATCGTCGCGGCCGGGACGCCGCGCGTCTTGTACGGATCCGGTCCCCGGGGCGGGCTGCCGGGCTTGTAGCGTCCCGTGCTGACATGACCGCAGACCTGACCGCAGACCCGGGGCCCGGCGTCGCGCCCGCCCCCACCGCCGGCCGCCCGCCCGACCGCGGCCCGCGCGACGACGTCGTCCAGCCCGGCGACGGCCCGCGCGACGACGCCGTCCACACCGGCGACCGCCCGCGCGACGACGCCGTCCGGCCCGGAGCCGGCCCGCGTGCCGACGTCCGCCCGCGTGACGACGTGCGCCCGGAGGCGGCGGCCCTCCTGGCGGCGCTGGCGCCCGAGATGCTGGCGCTGATGGACGACCTGTCCGCGACCATGTTCTGCGCCAAGGACGTCACCGGCCGGTACGTCGCCGTGAACCAGGTGTTCGTCGACCGAACGAGCGAGCGGTCGCGGCGCACGGTGATCGGGCGCCGCGCCGAGGACCTGTTCGTCCCCGAGCTCGCCGAGCACTACACGCGCCAGGACCACGAGGTGCTGTCGACCGGCCAGGCGCTGCGGGGCGTGCTCGAGCTCATCCGGCGTCCGGGCGGCGTCCCCGGGTGGTACCTGACGTCGAAGGTCCCGGTGCGGGTCGACGGCGTCGTCGTCGGCCTGCTGAGCGTGTCGGAGGACCTGCGCACCCACGACGCGGGGGACGTGACGGTGAACTCGCTGGCCCGGGTGGTCGCGCTCGTGCACGAGCGGCTCACCGAGCCGGTGTCGATCGCGGACCTCGCCCGCGCCGCGGGGTGCTCGCCGTCCACGCTGGACCGGCGCATCCGCAAGGTGTTCTCGCTGTCCCCGCAGCAGCTGGTGCTGCGCACCCGGATCGACCACGCCGCGTCGCTGCTGACCTCCACCGACCGGCCGATCGCCGACGTCGCCACGGCGTGCGGCTTCTACGACCAGGCCGCCTTCACGCGCACCTTCGGCCGGCTCACCGGGGAGACCCCCGCCCAGTTCCGCCGCAGATCCGGGCGGGGCCGCTCCGGTCGACCCGCCGGTGAGGCCGGGTGAGGATGGACGCATGACACCCCCCACCATCCTGACCATCGCCCTGCGCGGCGCGGAGATCCCCGTGCTCGGCCTGGGCACCTGGCAGTCCGAGGGCGACGACGCCGAGCGCGCCGTCCACCACGCCCTGCAGGCCGGCTACCGGCACATCGACACGGCGACCGCGTACGGCAACGAGTCCCAGGTCGGCCGCGGGCTCGCGTCGTCCGGCGTCGCCCGCGGCGAGGTGTTCGTGACCACGAAGCTGCCGCCGGACCGCGCCGGCCGCGAGCGCGAGACGCTCGAGGCGTCGCTGCGGGACCTCGCCGTCGACCAGGTGGACCTGTGGCTCGTGCACTGGCCGCCGAACAAGCAGGCGACCCCGCAGACCTGGAAGCAGTTCGTCGCGCTCCGCGACGAGGGCCTGACGCGTGCGATCGGCGTGTCGAACTACTCCGTCGCGCAGATCGACGAGCTGATCGAGGCCACCGGCGAGGCGCCGGCCCTCAACCAGATCCCGTGGTCACCGGCCGACTACGACGCCGATCTCGTCGCGGCGCACGCCGAGCGCGGCGTCGTGCTGGAGGGGTACAGCCCGTTCAAGCGGACGAACCTCGACGACCCGACGCTGACCGCCATCGCCCAGGAGCACGGCGTGAGCACCGCGCAGGTCGTCCTGCGCTGGCACATCGAGCACGGGATCGTCGTCATCCCGAAGTCGACGACGCCGGAGCGCATCGACTCCAACCTCGAGGCGGCGAACTTCACGCTCAGCGAGGACGAGGTGGCCCGGATCGACGGGCTCAGCACGGTCCTCTGACCGCGGACGGCCCGGCTCTCCCGCTCGCGCGACGGCGCCCCTCCCCGGTGGAGGGGCGCCGTCGCACGTCCGGGGCACGTGCGCCGGGGGCTCGTGCGGCGTGACGGTGGCGCGTGGCAGGGTGTGGGCCGATGGACCCCGGCCGGCTGACGACGACGTCGGCGCCGGGTCGCACGCTGAAAGGCGCGGGTACGACCATGACCCTCACCGATCCCTCTCGCACGTCCCCCGACCAGTCGCCGCTCGGCACCGCGCGCGCGCAGCTCGCGACCGCGGTCGAGCTGCTGGGGTACGACGCCGGGCTGCACGCGATGCTCGCCACCCCCCGCCGCGAGATCACGGTGGCGATCCCCCTGCGCCGCGACGACGGCACGACCGAGCTGTTCAGCGGCTACCGCGTCCAGCACAACATCTCGCGCGGGCCGGGCAAGGGCGGGCTGCGGTACGCCCCGAGCGTCGACCCGGACGAGGTCCGCGCCCTGGCGATGTGGATGACCTGGAAGTGCGCGGTGGTGGAGCTGCCCTACGGCGGCGCGAAGGGCGGGGTGACGATCGACCCGCGCCGGTACTCGCGCACCGAGCTGGAGCGCGTCACCCGCCGCTACACCAGCGAGATCATGCCGATGATCGGTCCCGAGCGGGACATCATGGCGCCCGACATCGGGACCGACGAGCAGACCATGGCGTGGGTCATGGACACGTACTCGGTCAACCGGGGGTACACGATCCCGGCGGTCACCACCGGCAAGCCGCTCGCGATGGGCGGCTCGCTGGGGCGGTCCACCGCCACGTCGCGCGGGGTCGTGCACGCCACCCGGGCCGCGCTGGCCGACGCCGGCGTCGGGCTGGCCGAGGTCAGCGTCGCGGTCCAGGGCTGCGGCAAGGTCGGGTCGCACGCGGCGCGCTTCTACGCCCAGGCGGGCGCGAAGGTGGTCGCGGTGAGCGACCAGTACGGCGGCGTGCACGACCCGGAGGGCCTGGACGTCCCCGCGCTCATGGAGCACCTGGCGCGCACCGGACGGCTCGCCGGCTTCCCGGACGCGGACCCCATCGACAACGCGACGCTGCTCGCCCTGGACGTCGACGTCCTCGTCCCGGCGGCGGTGGAGGGCGTCCTGGACGAGACCACCGCGCAGACCGTCAAGGCGCGATGGGTCGTGGAGGGCGCGAACGGGCCGACGACGGCGGAGGGCGACCGCGTGCTGCGCGACCGCGGCGTCGTGGTCGTGCCGGACATCCTCGCCAACGCCGGCGGCGTGGTCGTGTCCTACTTCGAGTGGGTCCAGGCGAACCAGGCGTACTGGTGGACCGAGCAGGAGATCGAGGACCGGCTCGAGCACCGGATGCTCACGGCCTACGCCGCGGTCGCCGACGTCGCCCGGGCGGAGGGCCTCAGCCTGCGCGACGCCGCCCTCGTCATCGGGGTCCGACGGGTCGCCGAGGCGCACCAGATCCGCGGGCTGTACCCGTGACAGGGGCGGCGGGCGGGTGAGCCCGTGCCGGTGCCGGTGAGCCGGTGCCGGTGGGAAGGTGCCGGTGCCGGTGCCGGTGCCGGTGCCGGTGCCGGTGGGAAGGTGCCGGTGAGCCGGTGCCGGTGGGAAGGAGGTGGCGGCCCGGCGTGTTGGCCCTGTCGTGACCCACGACCTCGCCTCGCCGCTCGCC
Organism: Cellulomonas aerilata; assembly: GCF_007991755.1. Taxonomy (GTDB): domain Bacteria; phylum Actinomycetota; class Actinomycetes; order Actinomycetales; family Cellulomonadaceae; genus Pengzhenrongella; species Pengzhenrongella aerilata. The sequence goes on from NZ_BJYY01000023.1 coordinate 56,663, forward strand.
TCCACCGCTCCCTCGTCGCCGTCCGCCGCCACGCGCGTGCCCCTGTCGGTGCTGGACCTGTCACCGGTCTCGGACGACGGCACGAGCCGGGACGCCCTGCTGGCGACCACCGAGCTGGCGCGCGCGGCCGACCGGCTCGGCCTGCACCGGTTCTGGGTGGCGGAGCACCACAACATGCCGGCGGTGGCGTCGACGTCCCCGGCGGTGCTCATCGCCCACCTCGCCGCGTCGACGGAGCGCATCCGGGTCGGGTCCGGCGGGGTCATGCTGCCCAACCACCCGCCGCTGGTCGTCGGCGAGCACTTCGCCATGCTCGAGGCGCTGCACCCCGGCCGCATCGACCTCGGGATCGGGCGCGCACCCGGCACCGACCCGTCGACCGCGGCGGCGCTGCGCCGCACCACCGAGGGCCTGGGCGCGGAGGACTTCCCGCGTGAGCTGCTCGACGTCCTCGGCCTGCTCGGTCAGCAGCACGAGGAGGAGACCGGCCGCGCGCCGTCGCCGTTCGTGCGCCGGTTCTCCGCGACGCCGGTCCAGGGCTCCACGCCCGAGGTGTGGCTGCTGGGCTCGAGCACGTTCAGCGCCCGGCTGGCGGCGGCGCTGGGCATCCGGTTCGCCTACGCCCACCACTTCGGCGCCACCCAGACGATGGAGGCGATGGCGGCGTACCGCGCCGAGTTCCGGCCGTCGGCCCAGCTCGCGGCGCCGCACGCGATGATCAGCGCGTCCGTCATCATCGCGGACTCGGAGGACGAGGCCCGGTACCTCGCGGGCCCGAGCCGGGTGATGGCGCTGAGTCTGCGCACCGGTCGGCTGGGGCCGATCACCGACCCGGACACCGCCGCGGAGGTGCTGGAAAAGCTGGAGGGCAGCGCACTGGAGCAGGTCCTCGCCCAGCTCCCGGGCACCCAGATCGCCACGACGACCGAGCGCGCGGTGGACGAGCTGCAGGACCTGGTGGACCGCACCCGCGCCGACGAGCTGCTCGTCGCCGCCACGACGTACGACGTCGCTACGCGGGTGGACACCCTGGAGCGGCTGGTCCGGGCCTGGGTGTGACATCAGCGCGGTGACGCGAGCCCGTCTGGCCCGGCGGAGCCGGACCATGCTCCATCCGTTCCGGGGCGAGGTCCCTGGAAGGAGCCGGCGCATTGGAGCTCGTGCAAGAAGCCGTGGTCGGTGGAGGTGAGCGCCTTGCCGTACACAGGGCTCCCAATCTCGCCCTCGTCCACAATGCACCGCGGCTTCCCACGTGATGTCAGTGGCACTCCGTAGAATCGTGCACAGGAAGCATCGCCGCGGTCTCGCGGCGAGCGGCCGGAATTCGGGGTCGAGATTCCCCGGTGCGCGAGGAGGTGACTGTCATGGCCGACGACGGCCCGCCTGCCGGCACCTCCGCGAGCGTGGCTGCGGCCGACCTGGCGCGGGTGCCGGCGCGCCTGGCCGGGCCGATGGCGGACCTGATGGCGCTCATGGACG
>NZ_BJYY01000024.1 GCF_007991755.1 Cellulomonas aerilata
CGTGGGGCAGGCGCTGGTGACCGCACTAGAGGCGGTCACTCCTGTCCCAGCCGCCGGCGACACGAGCACAGCCGATCAGCGGCGCGCACAAGCAGTCGGGGTGCTGGCGAACCTGGTGCTGGACAAGGGCCTGGCCGGTGAGGGGAGGGCGTCGCGGCCCCGCCTCAACGTGCTGGTGTCCTACGAGACGCTGCAGAACGTCGCTGAGCGGGCGGTCGCCCAACAGGACGGCCGGACGTTGCCCAAGTCGGCGGCGGTATTGACGGCGGAGAGTGTGCTGCATTGTCCGCAGTTCGAGGACGGAACCCCGCTCCCGCGCATTCTGCTGAACCGCCTCGCGTGCGACGGAGAGCTCAACCGAGTGATATTCGGCCCGACGTCCGAGATCTTGGATGTGGGGCGGGCGGAACGGACGTTCACCCGGGCGAGGCGAAATGCGATCATCGCACGCGACCGGCATTGCCGGTTCCCCAGGTGCAGCGCACCACCGACCTTGTCCGAATGCCACCACGTCCGACATTAGGCACGTGACCACGGCAGCACCAGCGTGGCGAACGGGATCCTCCTGTGCTGGCACCACCACGCCTATGTGCACGCTCGCGGGATCGAGATCCACCGGCAGGGCGCCCGGTGGGTCTTCACCGACGCCGCGGGGCACGAGCTGGCTGGTCACGACCCGCACGACGACGGGGTCGCGTAGCACCCGCGGGCCCTCCGTGCGAGGGTCTGCCTGTCACCTCACGGCCGCACCCGGAGCTCCCCGAGCACCCCGACCACCCCGAAGGAGTCCACCGTGATCACTCGACTCGTGCTGCTCGGCGCGACGGGCGACCTCGCGGGGCGCTTCCTGCTGCCGGCGCTCGCCGGGCTGCTCGGCGACGGCACCCTCCCGGACGACCTGCGCGTGGTCGGCGCCGCCCAGCAGGACTGGGACGACGAGACGTTCCGTGAGCACGTCGCGGAGCGGCTGCGCCAGTACGCGCCCGACGTGCCGCAGTCGGCGCACCGGTCGCTCCTCGCAGGCCTGCAGTACCGGCGCTTCGACCCGCAGGACCCGGCGACGGTCGTCCACGCCGTCGAGACCGTCCACGGGCCCGACGGCCCGCGCGCCCCCGTCGCCGTCTACCTCGCGCTCCCTCCGCGGACCTTCGCGCCGACCCTGCGCGCGCTCGCGCAGGCGGACCTGCCCGAGGGCAGCCGGATCGCGGTCGAGAAGCCGTTCGGGGAGGGCCTCGACGACGCGCTCGCGCTGGACGACCTCCTGACCCGGGTCACCGACGCGCGCGGGGTGTCGGCGTACCGCGTCGACCACATCCTCGGCATGCCCCGTGTGCAGGACGTCGTGGCCCTGCGCAGTCCGGGCGGGCCGCTGGAGGCGGCCTGGGACGGCGCGCACCTGCGCCAGGTGGACATCCTCTGGGACGAGACCCTGGGGCTCGCCGGCCGCGAGCGCTTCTACGACGGCGTCGGCGCGGTCAAGGACGTCGTGCAGAACCACCTGCTGCAGGTGCTGGCGCTCGTCGCCATGGAGCCGCCGGCGGACGGCTCCGAGCAGGCGCTGCACGACGCGAAGGCCCAGGCCCTGCGCTCCGTCCGGACCCTGACTCCCGACGACGTCCCCGCACGGACGCGCCGCGCCCGGTACGGCGCCGGGACGCTCACCGCACCCGACGGCACACCGGGCACCGCCGTCGGCGGCTACGCGCAGCAGGACGGCGTCGACCCCGCGCGCGGGACGGAGACCTACGGCGAGCTGCTCCTCGAGGTCGACTCGCCGCGGTGGGCGGGCACCACGTTCGTGGTCCGGAACGGCAAGGCCCTGGGCACGTCCCGCAAGGGGGTGGCCCTGCACTTCCGCGGGACGGCACCGCAGGTCGACCCCGCCGACGCCGACCGGGTCTCGGACACCGAGCTGTGGATCGAGCTGGACGGGCCCCAGCGCAGCAGCGCCGCGCCGGCCGTCCACGTGAACGCACCGGGCGAGCTGTCCGCCTACGGCCGGGTGCTGACCGACGTCCTGTCCGGCGGGACGCGCACGTCGGTCAGCAGCGCGGAGTCCGAGCTGGCGTGGCGCATCGTCGAGCCCGTGCTCAGCGTCTGGGCCGCCGGCGGCGTGCCCCTGCTGGAGTACGCGGCCGGGTCGGCCGGCCCGGCCCAGAGCTGACCGTCCGAGAGCCGACCGTCCGAGAGCCGACCGGCCCGCTCACCTGCCGGCGCCGACCCCCGTCGTGGCCGCCCGACCGAGCCGCGCCAGCACGGCGGTCGCGCGGTCGGCATCCGCCGGGACCTCGACCCCCGGCTTGCAGATGCCCTCCATGTACAGCGCGTCGCCGAAGACCTCCGCGCCGCTCTCGATCCGGTCGAGCTCGGCGTCGGTGAACGACGTGCCGGCCCCGACCGCCGTGGCGATGTCCCAGCGGTGCACGACCATGTCCCAGACGTAGAACCGGACGAGCGTCTCGCCGAGCGTCGTGGGCCCGAAGAACCCGTCGAACGCCGTCGCCGGGACGGCGTCGTCCGCCAGCGCGGCGGTCACCTGGCCGGTGTGCCGGCGCCACGCGTCCGCGGGGTCGGCGTCCACGTCGGGCGCCGGCCCGAGGTCCACGCCGTGCTCGGCGAGCAGGGACCGCTGCGTCTCCACCAGGTGCCCGACGACGTCCCGTGCCGTCCAGTCGTCACACGGCGAGCGGCGCGACCACTCGCCCGCGGGGACGGACTCGATGACGTCGGTGAGCGGGCGGGCGGCCTCGTGGTACTGCGTCAGTGTGGTGTCCATGGCGTGGACGCTAGGCGCCTGCGTCACGATGGCTCTTGATGAAACCCGACACCGCCCACCGCGGCCCCGGAGAGCCGGAGCCCGAGCGCGACCGGATCGACCGGGCGCACCTCAAGGCGCCCGGCGACCGCTCCCACACCATGCACCGGTACGAGCCGGCCCCGGACCTGGCCGACCTCGTGCAGCGGTACTGGGTCCCGGTCTGGTCCGTGCCGGCCGGTCGGACCGCGCCGCAGCGGGTCCTGCAGTACCCGGTGTGCCTGCTGGTGGTGTCCGGCGAGTACGCCCGGTTCTACGGCGTGGTGTCCGGCGTCTCGACGACCGTGCTCGCCGGGGACGGCTGGGCCGTCGGGGTCATGCTGCAGCCGGCCGCCGGCCATCTCGTCGCGCGCCGGCCGGTGGCGGACTTCACGGACCGGCACGTCGACGTCGGGCAGGTCCTCGGGGCCGAGCGCGGCGCCCACCTGGTCGGCGAGGTCCGCGCCGCGATGGAGGCGGACCCGTGGTCGGTCGCCGCGCACACCCGGGCGGTGGCCGCGATGGAGCACGAGCTGCGCAGCACCCTGCCCGTCGACGGCGAGGGGCTGCTCGTCAACCGGCTCGTGGACCTCGTCGAGTCACGTCCCGACGTGCTGCGGGTCGCCCAGATCTGCGACGAGCTCGGGCTGTCCGAGCGGTCCCTGCAGCGGCTCGTGCACCGCCGGCTGGGGCTGACCCCGAAGTGGCTCATCCAGCGGCGCCGCCTGCAGGAGGCCGCCGAGCACCTGCGCACGGGCACGGGCACGGGCACGGTCAGCGACCTCGCCGCGCACCTGGGCTACGCCGACCAGCCCCACCTGCACCACGACTTCAGCCGGGTCACCGGGATGACGCCCGGGGAGTTCGTGACGCTGCACCGCGCCGCGCCCGACGCGGGCTGACCGCCCCGCCCGGCGACGCGGGCCGACGTGAGCAGCCGGACGACCGCCGCGTCAGTCCTCGACCGGCTGCCGCTCCGCCCAGTCCGCCAGCGTCACCCGCGGGCCTGTGTAGAACGGGATCTCCTCGCGCACGTGCCGCCGGGCCTCGGTGGCGCGCAACTCGCGCATGAGGTCGACGATGCGGTGCAGCTCGTCCGCCTCGAACGCGAGGATCCACTCGTAGTCCCCCAGCGCGAAGGCCGCGAGGGTGTTGGCGCGCACGTCCGGGTAGTCCCGCGCCGCCTGGCCGTGCTCGACGAGCATCCCCCGGCGCTCGGCCTCGGGGAGCACGTACCAGTCGTAGGACCGCACGAACGGGTACACGGACAGGTAGTCGCGCGGCGGCTCACCGGCCAGGAACGCCGGCACGTGACCGCGGTTGAACTCGGCCGGACGGTGCAGCGCCACGACCGACCACACGGGCAGCACGTGGCGCCCCAGCGGGCTGCGGCGCAGCCGCTGGTAGGCGCCCTGCACGGCCTCGACCGAGTCGCCGTGCCACCAGACCATCAGGTCGGCGTCGGCGCGCAGGCCGGCGACGTCGTACCAGCCGCGCACGACGAGGTCCCCACCACCGGCGGCGACGGCGGACTCCGCCTCGGCCACCATGGCGGCACGCTCGGCGTCGTCCGCGGGCAGGGCCTCCTCCAGCGCGAACACCGACCACATGGCGTACCGGATCCGGGTGTTGATCGCGTCGGCGACGTGGGCCGCGTGCCCACCCTCGGGCGCAGCCGCGTGCCCGCCCTCGGGCGCTGCCGCGTGCTCGCCGGTCATCGGGCCACCGCCCCGACGGCGCCGTCGCCCACGCTGTCGGAGCCGCACGCCGCCGGGACGCCGGAGTCCTCCCCGGCGCGCAGCCGGCAGCACCCGGGCCGGCACACGTCCGGCCACGCACCGAGCGTGCCCACGGTCACCCGCTCCACCGCCTCGCCGCGCTCGGCGGCGGCTCGCTCGAGCACCATGTCCACGAGCCCCTCGACGAACGGCGCCCGGGTCGAGACCGAGCCGGCCCGCACGGCCGCCATGCCCAGCTCGCGCGCCGTCTCCAGCGCCTCGGTGTCGAGGTCGTAGGCGACCTCCATGTGGTCGGAGATGAACCCGATCGGGCTGAGCACGACGCTGCGCGTGCCGCCGGCGTGCCGCTCGCCGAGCAGGTCGTTGACGTCCGGCTCGAGCCACGGCTGGCTCGGCGGGCCGGACCGGGAGCAGTACGCGAGGGTCCACTCGACCGGGGCGCCGAGGCGCTCGGACACCTGCGCGGCGACCAGCGCGCCGACGTCCCGGTGCTGGGTCGAGTAGCTCGGCCGCTGCGCGCCGGACGCCTCCTCCATCGTGTCCGGGATGGAGTGGGTCACGAAGACCAGCGGGGCCGACGACGCCAGGGTCGCCACGTCCACGCCGGTGCGCGCGGCGAGCTCCTCGTACGCCTCGACGACGGCGTCCGCGTTCGCGCGGACGAAGCCGGGGTGGTTGAAGTAGTGCCGCAGCTTGTCCACGACCAGGCCGGCTCCGCCGTCGTCCCCGGTCGGCGTGGCCGCGCCGAGCTCGACGAGTGACGCCGCGAGGTTCTCCCGGTACTGGCGGCAGCCGGAGTAGGACCCGTACGCGCTGGTGACGACCGCGAGCACCCGGCGCGCGCCGGCGTCGCGCAGCTCGGTCAGCGCCTGGGTGGTGTACGGCTCCCAGTTGCGGTTGCCCCACGCGACCGGCAGCTCCACGCCGCGACGCTCGAGCTCGGCGCGCAGTGCGGCCATGAGCGCGACGTTCTGCTCGTTGATGGGGCTGCGCCCGCCGAAGTGGTAGTAGTGCTCGCCCACGGCGACGAGCCGCTCCTCGGGGATGTTCTTGCCCCGGGTGACGTTCCTCAGGAACGGCAGGACGTCGTCGGGCTCGTTCGGCCCGCCGAAGGAGAACAGCAGCAGGGCGTCATAGGGGCTGGGCGTCAGCGCGGTGGAGGACACCGGTCGATCCTCCCACCGGGCACCCGCACCGCCCGGCCGGGACCGGTCCGCCGGCACGTGACATTGTTCCGACGGCGTGTCAGCAAAGCGCCGGTGGGCCGTACGGGTGGTAGGGACGGCTCCGGGATGCGCCCCGCACCCCACGCTCCTAGCGTCGACCCGGGCTGCACCAGCAGCGGTCGGCGGATGTGGTGGGAGCTGGAGGACCGGTGATGCTGGACTGCGCCGCCCTCGTCGGCACCACCCTGGCCCGGCGGTTCCGCCTGGAGAGCCACCTCGGCAGCGGCGGGATGGGCGACGTGTTCCGGGGGACCGACCGCAGGCTGCACCGTCCGGTCGCGCTCAAGGTGTTCTCGCTGTCCGACGCCCGCGTGCACGACATCCGGCGCTACGCCGACGAGGCCCGGGTCCTGGCGGGCCTGTCGCACCCCGGACTGGTCGCGCTGTACGACGTCGGCGCGGACGTCGGCCCCGGTCAGGAGCCGCTCGCGTTCCTCGTCATGGAGCTCGTCGAGGGGCCCACGCTCCAGCAGCGCATCGGCCAGGGGCCGCTCAGCGCGCTGGAGGCGGCCGACGTCGGCCGTCAGCTCGCCGACGCGCTCGGTCACGCGCACGGCGCCGGCATCGTGCACCGTGACATCAAGCCCGCCAACGTCCTCATCACGCACGAGGCGACGTTCAGCGGCGACGTCGACGCGCCCGTGGTGACGACCAAGCTGGCCGACTTCGGGATCGCCCAGGCGACCGGCCGCGGCTCCGCCGGCACCGGCGAGCGCCCGACCGAGGCGACGCTCGGGACGGCGAGCTACCTGAGCCCCGAGCAGGCGCTCGGCGAGCCCATGGGACCGGCGTCGGACGTCTACTCGCTGGGACTGGTGCTGCTGGAGTCCCTCACCGGCGAGCGCGCCTACACCGGCACGCCGCTGACGAGCTCGCTGGCGCGGCTGCTCGAGCCGGTGGAGGTGCCCACGCGGCTGGGTCGCGGCTGGTCCACGCTGCTGACGGCCATGCTGTCGTCCGACCCCGCGCGACGCCCCACGACGACCGCCGTGGCCGACCGGCTGCGGACGCTGCGTCGCCCGGCGCTGGAGGACCAGGTGGCCGACCGGCTCGACTGACCGCCACGATGGGGCCGGGTCACCGGACCGGCGACCGGCGACGACCGACGACCGGCCGTGACGACCGACGACCGGCCGTAACCCCCGGCGTGGACCACGACCACCACGACGACCGGCGACGACCAGCAGGAGGCACCGTGGAGCTCGGCGTGACCACCTTCGCGGAGGCGTACCCCGATCCCGTGACCGGGGAGCCGACGCCGCACGGCGTCCGGCTGCGCCGGGTCGTGGAGGAGATCGAGTGCGCGGAGAGCGTGGGGCTCGACGTCTACGGGGTCGGTGAGCACCACCGGGCCGACTTCGCCGCCTCCGCCCCGGCAGTCGTGCTCGCCGCCGGCGCCGCCCGGACCAGCCGCATCCGGCTGACCAGCGCCGTCACGGTGCTGAGCTCGGACGACCCGGTCCGGGTGTTCCAGGACTTCGCGACCCTGGACCTGCTGTCCGACGGCCGCGCGGAGGTGATGGCCGGGCGCGGCTCGTTCATCGAGTCGTTCCCGCTCTTCGGGCTGTCGCTGGACGACTACGACGAGCTGTTCGCCGAGAAGCTCGAGCTGCTGCTGGCGATCCGCGACCACGAGCGGGTCACCTGGTCCGGCCGGCACCGGGCCGCCCTGCACGACAGGGGCGTGTACCCCCGCCCCGAGTCCGGCCCCCTGCCGGTATGGGTCGGCGTCGGCGGCAACCCGGAGTCCGTCGTCCGGGCCGGCACGCTCGGCCTGCCGATGGCGCTCGCCATCATCGGGGGCCGCCCGGACGCGTTCGCCCCGCTCGCCGACCTGCACCGCCGCGCCGTCGAGCAGTCCGGGCACGCCCCGGTGCCCATCGCCGTGCACGCGCACGGGTACGTGGCCGCGACCTCGGACCGGGCGGCGCAGGAGTACTACCCCTCCTACGCCCACGCCATGTCGGTCATCGGCCGCGAGCGCGGGTGGGGGCCGATGTCCCGGCCCGCATTCGACGCGATGCGCTCGCGTCTCGGGTCCCTGGTGCTGGGCGACCCGGAGACGGTGGCGGCCAAGATCCTGCTGCTGCGCGAGTGGCTCGGGATCGAGCGCTTCATGCTGCACATCAGCGTCGGCACGCTCCCGCACGACCGCGTGCTGGAGTCCATCCGCCTGCTGGGCACCGAGGTGGCGCCGCTGGTGCGCGCGGGCACGGCCTCGGGCGGCCGCAGCTGAGCCCGCGACGCGCGGTGCGCCCCGTCGGCACACCCGCCGCCCCTCCTGCACCAGTCACGGCACCGGTCGCTGCACCGGTCGCTGCAGCGGCCCCTGCACCGGCCGCCGGACCGGTCGCGCCGGCCGACGCCGCCGAGGCCCGCACCCCTAGGCTGGCCGCTGTGAGCGACAGCCCCCGCACGACGTACGTCCTGGTCGACGGCGAGAACATCGACGCGACCCTCGGGTCGGCCATCCTCAACGGGCGGCCCAGCCCCGACCAGCGTCCGCGCTGGGAGCGCGTGCTGGACTTCGCGCAGCGGACCTGGGACCAGCCGGTGAAGGGCCTGTTCTTCCTCAACGCGTCGTCCGGCACCATGCCGATGTCGTTCGTGCAGGCGCTGATGGCGATCGGCTACCAGCCGATCCCGCTGTCCGGCGAGTCGTACGAGAAGGTCGTGGACATCGGCATCCAGCGCACGCTGGCGGCGCTGGTGGACCGGCCCGGGGACGTGCTGCTCGCCAGCCACGACGGCGACTTCGCGGCCGACGTCGAGCGCCTGCTCGGTGACGGGCGGCGCGTGGGCCTGCTGGCGTTCCGCGAGTTCACGAGCTCCTCGCTCACCCAGCTCGCTGACCGCGGCCTGTCGCTCTTCGACCTGGAGGGCGAGGTCAAGGCCTTCAACGTGCAGCTGCCGCGCCTGCGGATCATCCCGCTGACGGAGTTCGACCCGCTGCGCTACCTGTAGGCGCGACGAGCCGGACCCCCGCCGCCACCCGACGTGGGTGGGCGCGACGGTGGGGGTCCGGGCGACGGGGGGCCCGGCGACGTGGGCTCCGGCACGGCACGAGGCCCCGCAGGTGACGACCGGCGACTACGACCAGCGGTGGGCGACGTCGACCACCAGGCGCGAGCCCGAGCCGGGACCGTCCAGCTCGAAGACCCGGAACGGCAGCCGGGCCCGCACCCCGAGGCCGACCACCTCGCGCGCCTCGACGTTGCCCAGGGACGCCACCTGACGGAAGGTCCCGAACCCCGACACGTCGACCGCGTGCCCCGGGTCCGCCGGGTCGTACAGCCGGTTGCCGCCCGCGTCGGTCGCCAGCAGGTCGGCCACGATCTCCAGCCGGGCGCCGCCGTCCACGTGGACGACGTGGCCCGAACCGCCCTGCACCAGCTCCGGGACGTACCGCACGGTGTACCCGGCGGAGCGGCCCTGGACGTCGAGCACCAGGCGGTCGTAGCAGGCGTGCCGACCCGCGCGCAGGTCCGTCAGGGTGCCGACCTCGGGCCCGACCGTCCCCGTGGTGACGCCCTTCTCGAGCGACCCCCACTGGATCCCGCAGTACGGCGTGGCGGCGGTGGCGGACGCCGCCCACGCCGGCCCGGCGACGAGCGCGAGCGCCGCCAGGACGAAACCGATGAGTGCTGCAACCGACCGCTTCATCGCGGCCTCCCCTTTCCCCGGGCCCCTGCGGGCCCGAGCCTAGGGAGGCCGGATCACGGTCCGGCCGACGTGCGGTTGCGGTTGGGGGTGCGGGCGGGTGAAAAGGCCGCCTCGCTCGCCGGTCAGCCCTGCGGACCGGCGGCGCGCCGGCGGACCACCCACCACAGCGTCCCGCCGACCAGCAGGACGATCACAGCGCCGACGACCCACGGCGTCGCGCCCGGCGACGGGTCGGCCACGGCCTGGGCCTCCGGTGCCGCGGTGATCGTGCCGGGGTCGGCGGTGGGCTCGCCCGGGGCGGGTGCGGCCGACGCGGACGGCGTGCTCGTCGCGGCCGGCGCCGGCTCGGGTGCCGAGGGCGTCGGCCCGGGCTGCGGCTCGGCGGTGCCGCCCTGGGCGGTGAACGCCAGCTCGCCGGAGATCGGGTGCCCGTCCGCCGACGTCACGCGCCACGCGATCGCGTAGTCCCCGGCCGGCAGGTCCGCGGACAGCGGCTGGCTGACGACGGAGTCGACGATCTGCAGGTCCCCCGCGTTGACCACCTCGCCGTCCGGACCGGTCACCTGCACCTGCGAGCCGATCGCCAGCGGCGGCTCGCTGAAGGTCAGCTCGACCACGGCGGGCGGGATCTCGACCGTGGCGCCGTCGGTCGGGGTGCTCCCGGTGAGCTCGTCGTGCGCGAGGGCGGGCAGCGCGGTCCCGGTCACCGCCAGGAGCGCACCCGCGCCCACCGCGGCGAGCCGGGCGCGCAGCGACCGCCCGGACGTCGACGCAGGCGACGGTGCCGCGGCCGGGAGCAGCGACGGGCACGGCGCCGACGACGCGGCCGGGCCCGGCCGCACGGAGGAGGCGGCGGTCACGGCGGTCACGTCGGTCACGGCGGTCACGTCGGTCACGGCGGTCACGTCGGGCACAGCACGGTTCGGGCGTCGGCGGGTCACCGGACCAGCCTAGGCGGGCGCCGCAGCCGTCGGCCCGCCATGCGCCCTCAGGCGAGCGGGTCGTCCACCCCGAACGACGCGAGCCGCAGGGCGCGCGCGTCGGACCCGACGATGCGGTCCGCGGCCTCGGCCAGCGACGCGGGCGTGTCCACCCCGGCCCGGACGAACCGCCCGGAGAGCCGGTCGAGCCGCCCTTCGGCGAAGGCGAGCAGCAGCGCGACGACGTCGGCGATGTCGGTCCACTGCGTGCGGTCGGCGTGCACCGGCATCGCGCTGGTCATGTCGGTGACGACGACTCCGGGCGCCAGGTCCAGCACGCGGATGCCCCGGTCGCGGTACTGGCGGTCGAGCAGCGTGGTGAACCGGGCGAGCGCGCCCTTGCTGATGCCGTAGCCGGTGTAGGCCGGGGAGGCCTGGTGCCCCGAGCCGCTGTTGACGTTCACCACGCGCCCGCCGCCGCGACCGAGCATGCCCGGCAGCGCCGCGTGCGTGACCAGCAGCGGACCGCGGACGTTGGTCTCGATCACGCGCCACACGTCGTCGACGTCGTCGTCGCCGAACGGCACCTCGCGCTCCTCGATGACGCCGGCGTTGTTGACCAGCAGGCCCACCGCCCCCAGGGCTCCCTCGATCTCGCCGACGGCGCGCCTGGCGTCGTCGGGCACCGCGAGGTCGGCGGTGGCCACCGCGGTGCGGACGCCGAGCGCCGAGCACCGGGCCGCCACGTCGTCCAGGGCGTCCCGGCGCCGGCCCACGAGCCCGACGTCGTAGCCCGCCTCGGCCAGGCCGAGCGCGAGGCCGCGGCCGATGCCGCGTCCCGCCCCGGTCACCAGGGCCGCACGGGGTTCGACGGGGGGACGGGGGCCGGGCTGCGCGTCGCTCATGGGCCCATCGTGCCGTGCCGCCCGCGTGCCCTCCCGGGCGGGGCCGCGCCACGCCCCGCTCAGAACCCGGGGACGTGCGGGCCGTCGTCCTCCCAGGTCAGGGGCGAGACGTACATCCGACGCCGCACGCGCTCGTCGTCCCACGCGTGGTAGACGATGGCGTCCTGGTCGTCGAGGTCCGTGGTCACGCTGTTGTGGCCCGGGCCGATCGCCCAGTTCTCCACGGTGTACAGCACCCGACGGGCGCCGTCGGGCAGCGCCCACGGTCCCAGCGGGTGGTCGGCCTCGGCCCACGCGACCCCGTAGGTCTCGTTCTCCCAGTTGCCGCCGGAGTGGAAGCAGAAGTACCGGTCCCCGCGGCGGCGCACGAACGGGCCCTCCAGGGTGTGCCAGTCGTACCGGCGGCCGTACATCTCCCGGTCCCGGAGGTAGATCTGCCAGTCCGCGTCCGGGCGCAGGATCGTGGTCGGCTGCCCCGCCACCTCGGTCATGGACACGAGCCTGTCGACCGCGAGCATGGTGCCGACCCGGTCGCCCTCGAGCACGTCGTGCGCGTAGTACAGGTACCAGCTGCCGTCGTCGTCGCGGAACGGGTGCGGGTCGATGGCGAACAGCGCGTCGGGCGTGAGGTCGACGCCGGCGTCGTGGAAGGGGCCGGTCGCGGTGTCCGACGTCGCCACCCGCAGGTGGTGGGTCCGGTGGCCGTGGCCGACCGAGTAGTACAGGTAGAAGGTCCCGTCGACCTCGGCGACCTCCGGGGCCCAGTAGTCCGTGCCGTTCTCGACCGGCAGCGGCACGAGCGCGCCCCCGTGGTCGGTCCAGTGCTCCAGGTCCGGCGAGGTGAGGACCCGGAACTCCAGGCCGTCCCAGTCGGCACGCTCGGGGGCGTCCGGCGGGAACGTGCCGTACGCGACGTAGCCCGACCCCGTCCGCAGGACGAACGGGTCGGCGAAGTAGCCCGGGTGGACGGGGGCGTGCTCGCGACCGACCGACGACATGGTGCTCCACTTCCTCGGGGGCTCCCGTGGCCCCCACCGGGGCTTGTCGGGGCCTCGAATGTAACGCCGGGCCGGTCCACCGGCTCGGCGGCGGCCGGTGGACCCGCCCCCACCGCCGTGCGCGCCCACATGACGCGCCTCAGGCGCTGCACCATGCTGTCCGTCATGGCACCTGGACCCACGGAGCACGACCTCAACGACCCCGCGAGCCCCAGTGCCGGCGCGGACGAGCCGGGCTCGAGCGTCGACCCCCACCACCCCCGCCCTCAGCTGACCCGCCCGGACTGGGTGGACCTGTGCGGGCCGTGGGACTTCGCCTTCGACGACGACGGGGTGGGCATCGCCCAGCTCTGGCACCGCACCGGCGGGGACCCGTTCGACCGGGTGATCCAGGTGCCTTTCCCGTTCGAGTCCCCGGCCAGCGGCATCGGCGACACCGGGTTCCACCCGGTCGTCTGGTACCGCCGGACGTTCACGGTCACCGGGCGCCCGGGGCACCGGGTCCTGCTGCACTTCGGCGCCGTCGACTACCGCGCCCACGTGTGGGTCAACGGCGCGGCCGTCGCGTTCCACGAGGGCGGCAACACCCCGTTCACGGCGGACATCACCTCGGCGCTGGACGCGTCCGGCACGCAGACGGTCGTCGTGCGCGCGGAGGACAGCCCGTGGGACCTGCGCCAGCCTCGCGGCAAGCAGGACTGGCAGCGGGAAGCCCACGCGATCTGGTACGACCGCACGTCCGGCATCTGGCAGCCGGTGTGGCTCGAGCACGTGCCCGACGTCCGGATCCGGACCCTGCGGTGGGCGCCGAACGCCGACGCCCGCAGCGTGACCATGACGGTGCGGGTCCGCGCCGACCGCCGTGACGCACTGCGGCTGCGCGTGGTGCTCACCCAGCGCGGCAAGGTCCTGGCCGACGACACCTACGCCGTGGACCACGCCGAGCTCCAGCGCACCATCACGCTCACCGAGAACGACATGAGCCTGGGGCACTCGGACCTGCTCTGGTCCCCCGAGCACCCGAACCTCATCGAGGCCGAGCTCACGCTGATCGAGGGCGGCGAGGTGCTCGACCGCGTCGGCAGCTACACGGCCGTCAGGTCCATCTCCGCGTCGCACGACCGCCTGCTGCTCAACGGCCGGCCGTACTTCCTGCGCCTGGTGCTGGCGCAGGGCTTCTGGCCCGAGTCGCACCTGGCGGCCCCGGACGCGGACGCGCTGCGCCGCGAGGTGGAGCTGGTCAAGGAGCTGGGCTTCAACGGCGTGCGGCTGCACCAGAAGGTCGAGGACCCCCGCTTCCTGGCGTGGTGCGACCGGCTGGGGGTCCTGGTGTGGGCGGAGATGCCGGCCGCCTACGAGTTCTCCCCCATGACGATCCAGCGGCTGACGCGGGAGTGGCTGGAGATCCTCGAGCGGGACGCGAGCCACCCCTGCGTGATCGCCTGGGTGCCGATCAACGAGAGCTGGGGTGTCCCGGCGCTCGAGCGCTCGACCGCCCAGCAGGACCTCGTGCGCTCGCTCTACCACCTGACCAAGGCGATCGACCCCGACCGCCTCGTCATCGGCAACGACGGCTGGGAGCAGCCCGTGACCGACGTCGTCACGGTGCACGACTACACGTCCCGCGGCGCCGTCCTGCGCCAGCGCTACGGGGACTGGGAGAAGCTCGAGCACACCCTCACGCGCACCCAGCCCGCCTACCGCGTCGTCCTGCTCGAGGGGGCGGCGCGCGAGGGCACGCCGGTCCTCATCAGCGAGTTCGGCGGGATCTCGCTGGACCTGGACGACCGGCACGGGTGGCGCGGGTACGGCGCGGTGCGCAACGCCGACCAGCTCGTCCAGGGCTACACCGACCTGGTGACCGCGCTGCTGGACAGCCCCGCCGTCGTCGGCTTCTGCTGGACGCAGCTGACCGACACGCAGCAGGAGCGCAACGGGCTGCTGACCGCGGAGCGGCAGCCCAAGGCGGCGATGGAGCGGATCAGGGCGGTCACCACCCGGGTCGCCGCCGCCGTCCCGGGGGACGCCATCGACGAGTTCTCCTACGGCGACTACGCGCCGGGGATGCTCGAGTCCTGACGTCGCGTGCCTGCCGGCCGCCGGTCATCCGGCGGTCGGGCAGGGCCTGCCGTTTTCCACCCATCACCCCTAGGGTGCGAGCACGGCCCCCGCTCCGGGCGGCGGCCGGTCAGCCGGGGGGGCCGATCGGCGGTGCCCCGCCGTCCGCCCGACCCCTGAGGTGACATGACCGCTGACTCCCGGTTCGACCAGCGCCACCCGCTCCACCCGCTCCCGCCGGTGGGGCGCACGTTCGTGGCCGGGTTCGAGAGCACGTACCACCCGGGGGCCGGGGTCGACGCCCTGGACACCACCGGGCACAGCGTGCACTGGGAGCGGGACCTGGACGAGATGGCGCA
>NZ_BJYY01000025.1 GCF_007991755.1 Cellulomonas aerilata
GTTGGCACACTGTTGGGTCCTGAGGGAGCGGGCCAGAGGTTGTGGCGTGTTGCCTTGTGCGGACCACCGGAGCGCATCCTGTGTCGGGGTGTGGTGAGGGTGGGGTCGCCCGTAGCTTGAGAACTGCACAGTGGACGCGAGCATCTTTATTTTCTTGTCTTTGTGGTTGAAGTTTTTAAGGGCACAGGGTGGATGCCTTGGCACTAGGAGCCGAAGAAGGACGTGGTAGCCTGCGATAAGCCTCGGGGAGTTGGCAAACGAGCTGTGATCCGAGGATGTCCGAATGGGGGAACCCCGCCGCAGTCATGTGCGGTGACCCGCACCTGAATATATAGGGTGTGTGGAGGGAACGTCGGGAAGTGAAACATCTCAGTACCGACAGGAAGAGATATTCCGTGAGTAGTGGCGAGCGAAAGCGGATGAGGCCAAACCGTCCTCGTGTGATAGCCGGCAGGCGTTGCGTGGGCGGGGTTGTGGGACCTTTCAGGGAGTTCTGCCGAGCTCTCAGGGAGTCAGAAAGCCGTGTCATAGTCGAAGGGTCTTGAAAGGCCCGGCACAGAGGGTGTGACCCCCGTAGACGAAATGGTGCGGCCTCCCGAGGGGGATCCCAAGTAGCACGGGGCCCGAGAAATCCCGTGTGAATCTGGCAAGACCACTTGCTAAGCCTAAATACTACCTAGTGACCGATAGCGGACAAGTACCGTGAGGGAAAGGTGAAAAGTACCCCGGGAGGGGAGTGAAATAGTACCTGAAACCGTGTGCCTACAATCCGTTGGAGCCTCCTTAGCAGGGGTGACAGCGTGCCTTTTGAAGAATGAGCCTGCGAGTTAGTGGTACGTGGCGAGGTTAACCCGTGTGGGGAAGCCGTAGCGAAAGCGAGTCCGAACAGGGCGTTTTCAGTCGCGTGCTCTAGACCCGAAGCGAAGTGATCTAGCCATGGGCAGGTTGAAGCGCGGGTAAGACCGCGTGGAGGACCGAACCCACTTGGGTTGAAAACCGAGGGGATGACCTGTGGTTAGGGGTGAAAGGCCAATCAAACTTCGTGATAGCTGGTTCTCCCCGAAATGCATTTAGGTGCAGCGTCACGTGTTTCTTGCCGGAGGTAGAGCTACTGGATAGCCGATGGGCCCTACAAGGTTACTGACGTTAGCCAAACTCCGAATGCCGGTAAGTGAGAGCGTGGCAGTGAGACTGCGGGGGATAAGCTCCGTAGTCGAGAGGGAAACAGCCCAGACCACCAGCTAAGGCCCCTAAGCGTGTGCTAAGTGGGAAAGGATGTGGAGTTGCACAGACAACCAGGAGGTTGGCTTAGAAGCAGCCACCCTTGAAAGAGTGCGTAATAGCTCACTGGTCAAGTGATTCCGCGCCGACAATGTAGCGGGGCTCAAGCACACCGCCGAAGCTGTGGCATTCACACGATAACTTAGCCTTCGTGGTTCAGGTGTGTGGATGGGTAGGGGAGCGTCGTGTGGCGAGTGAAGTCGCGGGGTGACCCAGCGGTGGACGCCACACGAGTGAGAATGCAGGCATGAGTAGCGAAAGACGGGTGAGAAACCCGTCCGCCGAATGACCAAGGGTTCCAGGGCCAGGCTAATCCGCCCTGGGTAAGTCGGGACCTAAGGCGAGGCCGACAGGCGTAGTCGATGGACAACGGGTTGATATTCCCGTACCGGCGAAGAACCGCCCATACCGAGCCCGGTGATGCTAAGCGCCCAAAGCCGCCAACCGTCCCTTCGGGGGCACCTGGTGGTGGCGCGCGCGGCCCGAACCGGTAGTAGGTAAGCGTATTAACAGGGGTGACGCAGGAAGGTAGCCTCCGCGTGGCGATGGTTGACCACGTCCAAGGTTGTAGGGCGAGGGGTAGGCAAATCCGCCCCTCATGGAGCCTGAGAGCTGATGGTGACCCCGTATGGGGGAAGCAGGGTGATCCTATGCTGCCTAGAAAAGCCTCGGCGCGAGGTTCTAGCCGCCCGTACCCTAAACCGACTCAGGTGGTCAGGTAGAGAATACCAAGGCGATCGAGAGAATCGTGGTTAAGGAACTCGGCAAAATGCCCCCGTAACTTCGGGAGAAGGGGGGCCTGAGGCGTGAACCCACTTGCTGGGGGAGCGTTCGAAGGCCGCAGAGACCAGGGAGAAGCGACTGTTTACTAAAAACACAGGTCCGTGCGAAGTCGCAAGACGATGTATACGGACTGACGCCTGCCCGGTGCTGGAAGGTTAAGAGGACGGGTCAGCCGCAAGGCGAAGCTCAGAATTTAAGCCCCAGTAAACGGCGGTGGTAACTATAACCATCCTAAGGTAGCGAAATTCCTTGTCGGGTAAGTTCCGACCTGCACGAATGGCGTAACGACTTCTCCGCTGTCTCAACCGCGAACTCGGCGAAATTGCACTACGAGTAAAGATGCTCGTTACGCGCAGCAGGACGGAAAGACCCCGGGACCTTTACTATAGCTTGGTATTGGTGTTCGGTGCGGCTTGTGTAGGATAGGTGGGAGACTGTGAAGCCGGCACGCCAGTGTCGGTGGAGTCGTCGTTGAAATACCACTCTGGTCGCTCTGGATGTCTAACCTCGGTCCGTGATCCGGATCAGGGACAGTGCCTGGTGGGTAGTTTAACTGGGGCGGTTGCCTCCTAAAATGTAACGGAGGCGCCCAAAGGTTCCCTCAGCCTGGTTGGCAATCAGGTGTCGAGTGCAAGTGCACAAGGGAGCTTGACTGTGAGACTGACAGGTCGAGCAGGGACGAAAGTCGGGACTAGTGATCCGGCGGTGGCTTGTGGAAGCGCCGTCGCTCAACGGATAAAAGGTACCCCGGGGATAACAGGCTGATCTTGCCCAAGAGTCCATATCGACGGCATGGTTTGGCACCTCGATGTCGGCTCGTCGCATCCTGGGGCTGGAGTAGGTCCCAAGGGTTGGGCTGTTCGCCCATTAAAGCGGTACGCGAGCTGGGTTTAGAACGTCGTGAGACAGTTCGGTCCCTATCCGCTGCGCGCGCAGGAAACTTGAGAAGACCTGTCCCTAGTACGAGAGGACCGGGACGGACGAACCTCTGGTGTGCCAGTTGTTCCGCCAGGAGCACGGCTGGTTGGCTACGTTCGGAAGGGATAACCGCTGAAAGCATCTAAGCGGGAAGCCTGCTTCAAGATGAGGTTTCCACGGGACTTGTCCCGAGAGGCTCCCAGCTAGACCACTGGGTAGATAGGCCGGATGTGGAAGCGGGGACCAACGACCCGTGAAGCTGACCGGTACTAATAAGCCGACAACTTCACCACACCTTCAAGACTGTGTGACGCGTCCACTGTGCGGTTCCCGAGAGACGGGCACACCGACACCCCCCAGCCGACCGCGGGGACCAGGTGTCGGCCCGGTACATCTCCATAGAGTTACGGCGGTCATAGCGAGGGGGAAACGCCCGGTCCCATTCCGAACCCGGAAGCTAAGCCCCTCAGCGCCGATGGTACTGCACGGGAGACTGTGTGGGAGAGTAGGTCGCCGCCGGACACCCATTCACAAGAAGGACCGCCCCCACGGGGCGGTCCTTCTTGCATTCC
>NZ_BJYY01000026.1 GCF_007991755.1 Cellulomonas aerilata
AGGGTGTGCACCTGTTCCGCAGCGGGGTGGAGACCGGTCACTACGCGGCGAGCCGCCGGTTGCGCACGCCGCACGAGCGTCCGGTGGCGGGGTACGTCGGGGTGATCGACGAGCGGCTGGACCTGGAGCTGATCGGGCGGCTGGCTGCGGAGCTGGCGGACTGGACGATCCGGGTCGTGGGGCCGGTGGCGAAGATCGACCCGGCGGACCTGCCGCAGGCGCCGAACCTGGAGTACCCGGGTCTGGTGTCCTACGACGAGCTGCCGGCGGTGATGGCCGGGTTCGACGTGGCGCTCATGCCGTTCGCGCTGAACGAGGCGACCAGGAGCATCTCCCCGACCAAGACGCTGGAGTACCTGGCGGCGGGGCTGCCGGTGGTGTCCACCCGGGTGCCCGACGTGGTGGGTGACTACGACGACGTGGTGCACCTGGCCGACGACGGCGAGGGGTTCGCCGCGGCGTGCCGCACGGTGGTCGGGGACGACTGCGACACCCGCGACCGGCGGGTCCGCCCGTTGCAGGCCCGCCAGGAGTGGGACCACATCGCCGAGCGGATGGCCGCCCTCATGGAGACCGCCCGCCAGGCGGCCTCCGGCGCCGCGAGCACGCAGGAGACGGCATGACGACGTGGCGTGACCAGGTACGGCTCACGCCGCTCGCGGCGGAGCTCGAGCGCGCGCACGCCCACGGTGTGGGGGCGGCGCTGGCCGGGATGCAGGACGCGGGCCTGGGTCCGGTGCGGCTGACCGGGACCGCGGTGCCGGTGCTGGCGGAGGCGGCGGTGACCTCGGCCACGCCGTTCCTGCGTGCCCCGCTGCTGTCACGGCTGCACCGGGTCCGGCGCCTGCACACCACCACCGACGGCCAGGCGTGCCCGACCTGCCAGGTCCCGTCCCCGTGCCCGACCGCCCAGGAGCTGGACGCATGAGCACCACCCACCTGGCCCACACCCCGGACCTGACAGGCCTGCTCGCCGCGGCGGACCTGGTCGTGGTCGGGTCCGGGTTCTACGGCCTGACCGTCGCCGAACGCACCGCCACCGAGCTCGGCCGCCGCGTGGTCATCCTCGAACGACGCCACCACCTGGGCGGCAACGCCTACTCCGAGGCCGAGCCCACCACCGGCATCGAGGTCCACCGCTACGGCGCCCACCTGTTCCACACCTCCAACACCCGGGTGTGGCAGTACGTCAACCGGTTCACCGACTTCACCGACTACCAGCACCGCGTGCACACCATCAGCAAGGGCCAGACCTACCCCATGCCGATCAACCTGGGCACCATCTGCCAGTACTTCGGCCAGGCCCTGTCCCCCACCGCCGCCCGCGACCTGGTCCGCTCCCAGGCCGGGGAGATCGACCCCGACCGGGTCGCGAACCTGGAGGACAAAGCCGTCTCCCTGATCGGGCGACCCCTGTACGAGGCGTTCATCCGCGGCTACACCGAGAAGCAGTGGCAGACCGACCCCCGCCAGCTGCCCGCCGAGATCATCAGCCGCCTGCCGGTGCGGTACACCTTCGACAACCGCTACTTCAACGACACCTACGAAGGCCTACCCGCCGCCGGGTACACCGCCTGGCTGCAGGCCATGGCCGACCACCCCCTGATCGACGTCGTCCTGGACGCCGACTTCTTCGACGTCCGCCCCCACATCCCCACCACCACCCCCATCGTCTACACCGGCCCGGTGGACACCTACTTCGACCACACCGAAGGACGACTGGGCTGGCGCACCCTGGACTTCACCCAGCAGGTCCTGCCCATCGGCGACTTCCAAGGCACCCCGGTCATGAACTACGCCGACCCCGACGTCCCCTGGACCCGCATCCACGAGTTCCGCCACTTCCACCCCGAACGCGACTACCCCACCGACAAGACCGTCATCGTCCACGAGTACTCCCGCCACGCCACCGAGCACGACGAGCCCTACTACCCCATCAACACCCCCCACGACCGCGAGATCCTCAAGCGCTACCGCGACCGCGCCACCGCCGAACCCCACGTCTACTTCGGCGGACGCCTGGGCACCTACCAATACCTCGACATGCACATGGCCATCGCCTCCGCCATGACCCTCTTCGACAACACCCTCGCCCCCCGGCTCACC
>NZ_BJYY01000027.1 GCF_007991755.1 Cellulomonas aerilata
TGCCATGTTGACATTTACGGAGAGTTTGATTCTGGCTCAGGACGAACGCTGGCGGCGTGCTTAACACATGCAAGTCGAACGGTGATCCGGGGCTTGCTCTGGTGATCAGTGGCGAACGGGTGAGTAACACGTGAGTAACCTGCCCCTGACTCTGGGATAACTGCTGGAAACGGTGGCTAATACCGGATATGAGACTGTCCTGCATGGGGTGGTCTGGAAAGATTTTTTGGTTGGGGATGGGCTCGCGGCCTATCAGCTTGTTGGTGGGGTGATGGCCTACCAAGGCGACGACGGGTAGCCGGCCTGAGAGGGCGACCGGCCACACTGGGACTGAGACACGGCCCAGACTCCTACGGGAGGCAGCAGTGGGGAATATTGCACAATGGGCGAAAGCCTGATGCAGCGACGCCGCGTGAGGGATGAAGGCCTTCGGGTTGTAAACCTCTTTCAGCAGGGAAGAAGCGCAAGTGACGGTACCTGCAGAAGAAGCGCCGGCTAACTACGTGCCAGCAGCCGCGGTAATACGTAGGGCGCAAGCGTTGTCCGGAATTATTGGGCGTAAAGAGCTCGTAGGCGGTTTGTCGCGTCTGCTGTGAAAACCTAAGGCTCAACCTTGGGCTTGCAGTGGGTACGGGCAGACTAGAGTGCGGTAGGGGTGACTGGAATTCCTGGTGTAGCGGTGGAATGCGCAGATATCAGGAGGAACACCGATGGCGAAGGCAGGTCACTGGGCCGCAACTGACGCTGAGGAGCGAAAGCATGGGGAGCGAACAGGATTAGATACCCTGGTAGTCCATGCCGTAAACGTTGGGCACTAGGTGTGGGGCTCATTCCACGAGTTCCGTGCCGCAGCAAACGCATTAAGTGCCCCGCCTGGGGAGTACGGCCGCAAGGCTAAAACTCAAAGAAATTGACGGGGGCCCGCACAAGCGGCGGAGCATGCGGATTAATTCGATGCAACGCGAAGAACCTTACCAAGGCTTGACATACACCGGAAAAGTGCAGAGATGTGCTCCCCGCAAGGTCGGTGTACAGGTGGTGCATGGTTGTCGTCAGCTCGTGTCGTGAGATGTTGGGTTAAGTCCCGCAACGAGCGCAACCCTCGTCCCATGTTGCCAGCGGGTAGTGCCGGGGACTCATGGGAGACTGCCGGGGTCAACTCGGAGGAAGGTGGGGATGACGTCAAATCATCATGCCCCTTATGTCTTGGGCTTCACGCATGCTACAATGGCCGGTACAAAGGGCTGCGATGCCGCGAGGTGGAGCGAATCCCAAAAAGCCGGTCTCAGTTCGGATTGGGGTCTGCAACTCGACCCCATGAAGTCGGAGTCGCTAGTAATCGCAGATCAGCAACGCTGCGGTGAATACGTTCCCGGGCCTTGTACACACCGCCCGTCAAGTCACGAAAGTCGGTAACACCCGAAGCCGGTGGCCCAACCCCTTGTGGGAGGGAGCTGTCGAAGGTGGGACTGGCGATTGGGACTAAGTCGTAACAAGGTAGCCGTACCGGAAGGTGCGGCTGGATCACCTCCTTTCTAAGGAGCACTCCCACCACGGTGCCTTCGGGTGTCGGTTGGTGGTGAGGCCCATGCCCTGGCCGGATGCGCTGGGGGTGGTGCTCATGGGTGGAACATCGATGAAGGTTCGCCGTCTGGTGGGCCGGCCCCAGTACGCC
>NZ_BJYY01000028.1 GCF_007991755.1 Cellulomonas aerilata
GGTGGCGGGGGGTGTGGCGCAGAACTTCCAGCGCGGGACGGTGTTCATGTCGTCGTTGGGGGTGTGGGCGTCGGTGAACGCGATCGACGCGTCGTACCGGGCCTCGGGCGGCCCGGCCGGGCCGCTGGGGTGGCCCACCGGACCGGAGACCTCCGGCGACGGCGGGTGGCGCCAGCAGTTCCAGCGCGGCGCGATCTACTACTCCAACGCCACCGGCGGGTTCCCGTCGGTCAACGCGATCCACAGCACCTACCTGGCCAACGGCGGCCCCGGCGGCGCCCTGGGCTACCCCCTGGGCCCGGAGATCGCCGCCGCCGGCGCCTGGAGCCAGCGGTTCCAGGGCGGACGGGTGTTCTACTCCCCCTACGGCGCCTGGGTGGTCCCGCCCCGCATCGACGCGATCCACCAGGCCACCGGCGCCAGCACCGGCCAGCTCGGCATCCCCGTCGGCCCGGCGACCGCCATGGCCGGCGGCGGCCTGCAGCAGCCCTTCACCCGCGGCACCGCCTACTCCTCGGACACCACCGGCGGGTACGCCTCCGTCAACGCGATCGGCGCCACCTACACCGCCACCGGCGGCCCGGGCGGATACCTGGGCCACCCCACCGGACCCGAGGTCGCCGTCGCCGGCGGCTGGTCGCAGTCCTTCCAGCGCGGCACCGTCCTGTACTCCCCCGCCACCGGCATGGGCATCGTGGTCAACGCGATCTCCGACGTGTACCGCGCCTCGGGCGGACCCGCAGGACCGCTGGGCTTCCCCACCGGACCCGAGACCGCCGTCGCCGGCGGGTGGCGCCAGACCTTCCAACGCGGCGCCCTCTACTACTCCGCCGCGACCGGCGGCCACGCCTCGGTCAACGCCATCCACGACACCTACCTCGCCAACGGCGCCACCACCGCCCTGGGCTTCCCCACCGGCCCCGAGACCGCCCACCCCGGCGGCATCTGGGCCCAACGCTTCCAACGCGCCCGCATCTACTACTCCGTCTACGGCGCCTGGGTCGTGCCCACCCGCATCGACACCGCCCACCAGAACGCCGGCGGCCCCACCGGACCCCTGGGCCCCCCCACCGGACCCGCCACCACCTTGCCCAACGGCGCCCAGCAGCAACCCTTCACCGGCGGCACCATCACCGCCACCACCACCGGCACCACCATCACCCGCCCCACCACCAGCGCCACCACCACACCCACCGACCAGGCCCCCGCCCAGACCCAGCAGACCGCACCAGCACCCACCCCCGAGCCCACCCCGGCACCGGCACCCGGCCCGACCCCGAGCCCCAACCCCGTCCCGAGCCCGAGCCCGA
>NZ_BJYY01000029.1 GCF_007991755.1 Cellulomonas aerilata
TCAAGTGGTGTTCGCGGTGGGCCGAAGGGGTGGTGTGCGCAACTCTCCTGCTGCCGTCGACGCGCTGGTCACGGCCAATCTGCCCCTTGTCGGTTACCACGTGTCCGAGCTGCTCGGTCGGGTGCCTGCGTATGTCTCGCGTGATGACCTGTCGTCGGCGGGGTCGCTGGCGTTGGTGCTGGCGGCTCAGGCGTATGACGCCGAGACCGGTGTGCCGTTCGCGCGGTACGCGGCGCTGCGGATCCGTGGTGCGCTGCTCGATGAGCTGCGGTCGATGGACTGGGTCTCGCGGGGTGCGCGGCAGCGGGCTCGTCGGGTGTCCACGACGGCGGACGAGATGACGTCGAAGCTGGGTCGGACTCCCACGCGTGAGGAGCTGGCGCAGGCGATGGGGTCGAGCGTGGCGGACATCGACGCGGCGCGGGGGGATGCGGACCGGCGGATCTTGTCGATCGAGGCGTTCGACTCGGCGATCGCGGACACGGTGTCCGAGCCGAGCATGGGTCCGGAGGAGAGCCTGCTGGTGGGCGAGAAGATGCAGCACCTGCATGCGGCGGTGCGGGCGTTGCCCGAGCGGTTGCGGTACGTGGTGGAGGAGCTGTTCTTCCACGACCGTCCGGTGGTGGAGCTGGCCGAGGAGCTGGGGGTGACCCAGTCGCGGATCTCCCAGCTGCGCACCGAGGCGTTGGCGTTGATGAAGGACGGGATGAACGCGTCGCTGGAGCCGTCCCTGGTGCCGGCTGCCGAGCGCCCGGACGGTGTGGCCGAGCGTCGCCGCAAGGCGTACTTCGACCTGGTCGCCCAGCAGGCCTCGTTCCTGGCGCGGGCCTCGACGATCGCCTCGACCGGTGCGGGGGTGCTGCCCAGCCAGCGTCCGGCCGGCGTCCCGGCCGCCGCGACCCGGGCCGATGCCGGCACCGGTGCTGGTGCCCGTGCCGGCGCTGGTTCGGAGTACCGGACCGCTGTCAGCGCCTGACCCACCCGGTGCGCGGTGCCCGCACACCACCGCCCACCACAGCCCTACCCCGAGAGCGACGTCGTCGCCCCCACCCCGACCGGGTGAGGGCCA
>NZ_BJYY01000030.1 GCF_007991755.1 Cellulomonas aerilata
CCCCGAGCCCGAGCGCCACCCCGACGCCGGCCCCCACGACCGGCGCGCCCGACGCACCGGCGACGGACGAGCCGACGCAGGAGGGATCGACCGCGACGGGTCGGGGCGCGGAGAGTGCCGGCGCCGAGGGTGATGGTGCCGAGGGTCAGCGCGCCGAGGGTCAGCGCGCCGACGGTCCGGCGCCCAACGGGACGACCACCGACGACGCCGTCGCCCCCTGACCGCCCACGGCCGGCGACTTCCGACAAAACCACCCAGAACGCTCACGAACGCCCCGCCGCACCCGATGGGAACGGGGCAGACCCCGCCCCCTCCTGCTTGGACAACGATGCGCCGCCAGACCCGAACGACCTCCGCACGGCCTCACCGCCTCGCCGACATCGCCGTCGTGACGGCGCTGCTGGGCGCGGTGGTGGCCGCTCCCGCACTGGCCGCCGTCCTGCCGCCCGGGCCGACGTCGAGCGTGCCGGCTCCCAGCCCGGTCGACCCCTACAGCCCCTACAACGGGCAGAACACCTGCGACCCGACGGCCAAGCCGGGGGCCCAGGCGATCCTGCGCATGGCGATGGACTACTACCGGGTCGGGCGCAACCTCGGGATCAGCCGCGCGTGCGGGATCGGCGGCGCGAGCGAGCACAAGGAGGGCCGCGCGCTCGACTGGGGCCTCAACGTGAACAACAGCGCCGAGAAGGCCGCGGGCGACGCGTTCACCACGTGGCTGACGGCGGCCGGACCGGACGACAAGCCGGGCTACAACGCGCGCCGGCTCGGTGTCATGTACATCATCTGGAACCGCAAGATCTGGTCGGCGTCCAGCCCGGGCTCCGGCTGGAAGGACTACACCGGCGCCAGCCCGCACACCGACCACGTGCACATCTCCCTGAGCTGGGACGGCGCCTACAAGCGCACCTCGTGGTGGGTCGCGCCCATGATCACCGGTCTCATCGCGAGCTGG
This sequence comes from Cellulomonas aerilata, assembly GCF_007991755.1. GTDB lineage: Bacteria > Actinomycetota > Actinomycetes > Actinomycetales > Cellulomonadaceae > Pengzhenrongella > Pengzhenrongella aerilata. The sequence goes on from NZ_BJYY01000030.1 coordinate 956, forward strand.
TACTCGTGGCCGAACAACGCGGCGAGCGTGGGCGAGCCGGCCGGGCGCGAGTACGC
>NZ_BJYY01000031.1 GCF_007991755.1 Cellulomonas aerilata
AGCCGTCGGAGGCCGTCCCCGCCCTGCGGACCGACCTTCCTCCTCCTCACCTCTCCCCGCCCCACCTCTCCCCGGAGTCGACCATGCCGCCGCACCAGCCGTCCGACCTGTCCCCGCACCTGCCCTCGACCACCCCGCCGACGACCGCGCCGACGACCGCGCCGACGATGCCCGACCTCGTCGTCCTGTCCCACCTGCGCTGGGAGTGGGTCTGGCAGCGCCCGCAGCACATCGTGTCGCGCATCGCTCGGCAGCGGGCCGCCGCGGGCGCCCGCACGTGGTTCGTCGAGGAGCCCGTCGTCGGGGACGTCGACCACCCGCAGATCCGCACCCAACCCGTGGACGGGCTGACCCGCGCGTGGCTCGTCATGCCCCCGGCGTCCAGCCCGACGGTGCGCAGCGAGGCGCACCCGATGGACCGCGGGTTCGAGGACGCCGGCGCGCGTGACCTCGGTCCGCTGCTGGCCGCGGAGCTGGAGCGCGCCGGCCGCCCGAGCGCGCCCGACGTGTGGCTGTACACCCCGATGGCGCTGGACGTCGCGAGGTCGCTCGCCCCCGGACGCCTGATCTACGACGTGATGGACGACCTGGCGTCGTTCAAGAACCCGCCGCAGGGCCTGATGCTGCGCCAGCGCCGGCTGCTGGCGGACGCGGACGTGGTGTTCACCGGTGGCCCGTCGTTGCACCGGGGGATCACGCGGCAGCGGGGGG
>NZ_BJYY01000032.1 GCF_007991755.1 Cellulomonas aerilata
GGCCGTCCGAGGCCGTCCCCGCCCTGCGCACCGACGTCCCGTCCACCGCTGCACCGCACGACACGAGGGAGCCCGTCATGACACCCACCCCTGCCGCAGCGCCCACGCTGCCCGACCTCGTCGTCCTGTCGCACCTGCGATGGCCGTGGGTGTGGCAGCGCCCGCAGCACCTGATGTCCCGCCTCGCCACGCAACGCACGGCGCACGGCGCGCGGACGTGGTTCGTCGAGGAGCCGATCACCGCCGACGTCGACTCCCCCCGGCTCGGGACGGAGCAGGTCGACGGCCTCACCCGTGTCTGGCTGGAGCTGCCCGCCGACCCCGGGCACACCCCGCGCAGCGTGCACCACCCGCTGGACCACGGCTTCGAGGAGCCGGCGGCCGCGGACTACAGCCGGCTGCTGCTCGCCGAGCTGGAGCGCGCCGGCCGCGCGGCCCGGGACGTCTGGGTCTACACGCCGATGGCCATGGAGCTGGCGCAGAGCCTCGACGGTGACCTGCTCGTCTACGACGTGATGGACGACCTGGCGTCGTTCAAGGACGCCCCGCAGGGTCTGGTCCTCGGGCAGCGCCGTCTGCTGGCCGAGGCGGACGTGGTGTTCACCGGTGGCCCGTCGTTGCACCGGGGGATCACGAGGCAGCGTGGGG